>NZ_JAKLTS010000009.1 GCF_022012445.1 Massilia sp. TS11 | reverse complement strand
GGGGTTTGACTTCGGCCCGGGGACTGCCGATACTGTGTTGCTACGAGTTACTAATTTGGGGAGGCCCGATGCGGGGCATCGTCGCCGTGTGCGCCTTGCTGCTGAGTTTGGGAGCGGCCGCTGAAGACGGCCTGAGCGCGAGCAGTATCAAGATTGGCATGGCCAATGCCTTGTCCGGCCCGGCGGCCGGTCTGGGCCTGCAGCTGCGCGCCGGCGCCCAGGCCTATCTGGACAAGGTCAATGCGGCCGGCGGCGTGCATGGGCGCCGCATTGAACTGATCAGCGTGGACGACGCCTATGATCCGCGCCAGGCGGCCCAGGCGACCCAGCAGCTGATTCAGCAGGACAAGGTGTTTGCCCTGTTCGGTTATGTCGGCACGCCGACCTCGGCGGTGGCCGTGCCCCTGGCCCAGCAGGCGGGCGTGCCCTATCTGTTTCCGTTCACGGGCGCCGACATGTTCCGCACGCCGGTGATTCCCATGGTCTACCATCTGCGCGCCTCGTATGCCGACGAGATGGAAGCCCTGGTCGGGCAGCTGGCCAAGGGTGGGGCGCGCCGCTTCGCCCTGTTTATCCAGGACGATGCGTTCGGCGCATCGGGCAAGGGCGCGGCCCTGAATGCCCTGGCCAAGCGCAAGCTGCGCCCCGTGCTCGAGACGCGCTACCGGCGCAATACGGTCGACGTCGATGCCGGCCTGGCCGAACTTGTGCACAGCCAGGCCGATGCGGTGCTGTTCGTCGGCACCTACCGGCCCCTGGCCAATCTGCTCAAGAAGGCGCGCACGGCCGGCCTGCAGGCGCCGTTTGCGACCTTGTCCTTCGTCGGCACCAGCGAACTGATCAAGCATGCCGGCGGCGCGGCCGAAGGCTTGTTGATCAGTCAGGTCATGCCCGCGCCGGACGAGGCCGGTGAAGCCTTCCAGCGCCAATACCACGCCGACGTGCCGGCCCCGGCGCGCAACTACGGCTCGATCGAAGGCTATGCCGACGCCGTCGTGCTGGTCGAGGCGCTGCGCCGCTGCGGCCGCGAGCTGAGCCGTAGCTGTCTGCTGCAGACCCTCGACAGCCTGCAGGCCGACCTCGGCGGCCTGGCCGTGCAGTTCGACGCGCGCCACCAGGGCCTGAGCCGCATCTATCTGACCCAGGTCCAGCACGGCCAGGCGCGCGCCGTGCGCCTGCGCTAGAGCGCGAACGGCAGGCGCAGATTCAGGCTGACGTCGGGCGTGTCGCGCGTCAGCCCGGCACCGAGGCTGATATTGATGCTGCGCTTGGCGTCGAGCCGGTAGGACATGCCAAGCAGCAGGGTGCCGAGCTGGGTGCGCACCGCCCCGGGCAGCACGGCCCCGTTCTGGCGCGCGCGCCCGAGCAGGGTGTGGTCGTAGCCGGCCGAGACCGTCAACTGCTCGTTGAGGGCCAGGCCCACGCCCAGATTCATGCCAAACGCATCGCCCGGACTCAGGGTCCCCAGCCATTCGCTCTGGCCGTCGCGCACGCGCCGCGTCAACTGGTGGCGCGGCAGATTGCGCGTGTAGCTGAGGCTGCCAAACAGGACGGCCGGATCGGCGGCCAGCAGCCAGGTCAGGCTCGGCTGCACGCCGACAAAGCCGGAGCCGGTCGGCACCTCGAGCGGCAGCCCGGTGCCGGTGGCGTTTTCGCCCACGCAGCGGCGCACGCAATCGGTGACGACCTCGAAGGGATCGCGCCCGCTGCGCGACTTCAGGCGCAGGCCGGCCACGGTGAACAGGCGCGCACTGGCTTCACCGCTGAGCTGGTAGCGCAGGCTCAGTTCGGCGTCGCCCTGATGGTGGCCCGAGGTGTCGAACACGCGCTCGACGGCGGTGCCGGTAAACAGTTCGCGGCTGACGGTGGCGTCCTGCCGCGCCACATAGGGCAGGCGCAGTTCGGCCTCCCAGCGCTTGCCAAAGCCGCGCCGCAGGGCCAGGGCCGCCGTCAGGGTGGTGCGCTTCACTTCACGCACGTCGATCAGGCCGATCAGGATGGCCGGGATGATCGTGTAGCCGACCAGGGCCACGCGATTGCTCGACGCATAGGCGAGCTGGGCCGAGGGTTCCAGGGTCCAGTGGCCGGCCGGGGTCAGCACGCTCGGTTGTTCGAACAGCGGAGCGACCGCGGGTGGGGCGGCCGGCTCGGCGGCGGCCGGCAGCGCGCAGGCGGCCGCCAGCAGCCAGGGCAGGGAGGCACGCATGCGGCCCCCTAGCGCGTGAGTGCGGCCGTGGCGGCCGCCTGCAGACTGGCCTGCAGACGCAGGCCGGCCAGCTCCGACAGCGTCTGGCCCTGGACGTCGAGGGTGGTCAGGCTTTGCAGCTGGCGACCATCGGCGGCGTTTTGAATCAGCAGGGGCGCGCCGAGGCCGGGCGGGCCGCTCAGGCTGAGCCCAGCCGCACCGGCCTGGCCCTGCCAGCGGGCCTGGGCCAGCCACTGGCCATCGGCCGCAATTGCGCGCGTGACGCTGAACTGCAGCGCCGGCGGCGCCAGCGCGCCGCCGCGAATCTGCGCCAGACGGGCCGCAGGCAAGGGCGCCGCCAGCGGCAGCGCCACACACAGGGAACACACAACAGTCCACATAGGCTCTCCTTAATGCTGGCCCGGCCACAAGCCGGGCAGGGGCAGCAGGCTCAGATCCGGGCGCGGCAGGCTGGCCGCCAGCGGCGCGGCCGGCGCCGCCGCCCAGTCTTCGGGGGCATTGAAGCGGCCGCGCCCGGGGCCGTCGATCACAAACACAATGGCCGGCTGCCAGGCAGCCAGAAAAGCCGCGCGCGGCAAGGCACGCAGGCCACGCGCCGGGTCGCCGAGCAGGACGCGGCGCCCGTCCTGGCCCTTGAGGACGACGAAGTGGCGCTGCCCGCCTTCCTGCAGCAGCACGATGGCCGGCTGCTGCACGGCCGCGAGCGGCCAGGCATAGGCATTGGCGCGCCAGCCGCGCGCCGCGAGCTCCTGCTGCAGATCGAGCAGGGACAGGCCCTCGCGCGCCAGGCGCGCGCGCTCGCCGCGCGCCAGCATCGACTGCAGCAGCGTGCCCTCGCTGACGGCCTGGCCGTAGTGGAACTGCAGCAGCGTGGCCAGGGCCGCCGCGCCGCAGCTCATGTCGGCCTGCTGGCGCGCCGTGCGCGTCTGGCGCAGCGCGAGCACGCTGGCCAGCGGCAGCTGGGCGCGCGGCCCGCCGGCCAGATCGAGCTCGAGAGCGCGGAGCGGCGCAGCCGCGAGGCCCGCCAGCGCCGCCACCAGAATCAGCGCGCGCATGGCCTACTCCAGATGCAGATTGATGACCGTGGCGTTTTGAATCAGCACATTGGCACCACTGTTCTGGATGACCACGGGCAGGCCGGCCGCATTGGCCAGGGCCCCGCCCTGGATGCTGTTATTGCCGCTGGCGACAGCAACGGCCGTGTTGGCACTGACGGTGGCCGTCAGCGTGGCCGTGCTGTTGAGCGTGGCGGCCCCGGCGCGCCAGTGCGCGAGGGCCGCCGCCGGCAGCGCACCGGGCGGGGCTGGGGCGGCCAGGCCCGGCAGCAGAACGACGAGGGGAAGCCAGGCCATGTTCGCCTCCGCCTCAGTGGCCGACGTTGAGCGTGGCTTGCACGTTCACGTTTTGCTGGACGAGGCTCGACAGCCCGGTGTTCTGGCTGATGATCAGGATGCCTGCAGCCGACTGGGCCGTACCGGTCATGCTGTTGGACATGTCGAAGCTGCCCGTGGTCAGGCTCAGGCTGCCGCCATTGCCGCCCGTGCCGGCCGCGCCGGCGCCGCCGCTGGCCGTGCCGCCCGTATCGGTGCCGCCGAGGCCGCCGGCCCCGCCCGTATTGCTGCCGCCGCTGCCGCCGGCCCCGCCGGCGCCGCCAGTGGCATTGCCGACCGTCGGCGTGCCGCCCGTGGCCGTGCCGCCGGCCCCGGCCCCGCCTGCCGCGCCGGCCCCGGCCGTATTGGTGGCCGCGCCCGTCGTGCCACCGGCCCCGCCGGCGCCGGCCGTGCCGCCGGCCCCGCCGGTGTTGGTGCCGCCGCTGCCGCCCGGCGTGCTGCTGCTGCCGCCGGCGCCACCGGAAGCGTCGCCGGTGGCGCCGCCGGCTGCGCCGTCACCGCCGCGGCCGCCGCGCCCGTCCTGCGCGCTCAGGCCGCCATTGGCGGCGCCGCCGGCCCCGCCGGCGCCGCCCTGGCTGGCCGCGGCGCTGACGCTGCCGCTGCTGGCGTTGCCGTTATGGGCCATGCCGCCGTCCGAGCCCGAGGCGGCGTTGGCGCCGCTGGCGGCTGCGCCATTGCCGCCGCGCCCGGCCGCCAGGCCGCCGACGGCCATGCCGCCCTGGCCGCCATTGCCGCTGGCGCCGTTGGCGCTGCCCGTATTGAGGGCGGCATTGCCGATGCCGGAATTGCTATTGCCCTGCACCGTGCCGCTCTGGCTGCTGGTGGCGGTGGAGGTCGAGGTGTTGAACGAGTCGGCCGCGCTGGCCGTGGCCGTGCCGCCGTTGTTGGCGCTGGCCGCGCCGACGCCGGCCGCCCAGGCGCCGCCGCTGCTGGTGTTCTTGCCGGTGCTGCTGTCGTTGGCGGCCATCGCGTTGTCGCTGGCATTGGCGCCAGGACCGCTCTGGGTGGTGGTGGCGGTATTGCTTTGGGTGTTGTTGTCATTGGCCGTGTTGCTCGGCGGTGCTGCCAGCACCGGGCTGCCAAAGGCCAGGGCCAGGGCGCCGGCGATCAGGGTGGTTTTCATGGGGTGTCCTCACTCTTGGGTTGACGGTTGCAGGTCGCGTACTGCCAGGGCTGTCCAACGCAGGGAGCGTGCCAGCAGCGGCCACGGGGCAGGCGGGCCGCGCCGGCCCTGAATGTGGCGCATGTCTGAGACAGCGGCGCACGCGCACCCTGTCACACCAGTGCATCAGTGTTCAGTGCGCGATACCGTGGCGTGCCAGCAGGCGGTACAGGGTCATGCGCGAGACCCCGAGCAGGCGCGCGGCCTGGCTGATATTCCCGCCCGCTTCAGCCAGGCACTGGCGCACGGCCTCGGCCTCGGCGCGCGCGCGCGTCGGCGCCAGCGCGGCCGGCGCCGGCGCGGCCAGGCCCAGGTCGTGCGGGCTGATCCAGCGCCCGTCGGCCATCACCATGGCACGCCGCACCCGGTTGATCAGCTCGCGCACATTGCCGGGCCAGTCGTGGCCGAGCAGGGCGGCGCGCGCCGCTTCGCCGAAGCCGCGCAGGCGCGCCGGCCGTTCGTCGGCATGGCGCGCGAAGATGGCCTCGGCCAGCAGCAGCACATCGTCCTGGCGCGCGCGCAGCGGCGGCACGGCCAGCCCCAGCACATGCAGACGGAACAGCAGGTCGGCGCGGAAGCTGCCCTGCCGGGCCGCCTCGTCCAGATCGACATGGGTGGCGGCCAGCACGCGCACATCGACGCGCTGGCTGCGCGTGGCGCCGACGCGCTGCACCGTGCCTTCCTGCAGAAAACGCAGCAGATTGGCTTGCAGTTCGCGCGGCATCTCGCCGATTTCGTCGAGAAACAGGGTGCCGCCCTCGGCCAGTTCGATCAGGCCCGGCTTGTCGCGCTGGGCGCCGGTGAAGGCGCCGCGCACATGGCCAAACAGTTCCGACTGGATCAGGCCGGGCGCGATCGCGCCGCAATTGACGGCCACGAAGGGGCCGCCGGCGCGGCGCGAGGCGGCGTGAATGGCGGCCGCCGCCAGCTCCTTGCCGGCCCCGCTTTCACCGCGGATCAGCACCGGGGCATCGGCCGCCGCCACCTTGCCGATCGCGGCGCGCAGCGTGCGCATGGCGGCGCTGTCGCCGAGCAGACCGGCGGCGGCCGGCGGCGCGGGCGCCGGCGCATGCAGACTCAACCAGCCATGCGCATGGCCGAGCGCCTGGGCCAGACGGGCCGGATCGGCCGGGCTCGTGTGAAAGTCCCACAGATGCTCGCTGACCAGACGACGCCAGCCGGCCTGGTCGAGCGTGGCGCGTGGCAGCAGACCGAGCCAGCAGGCCTGCCAGTGTTGCTGCAGAAACGACTGCCAGGCCGGCAGCGGTGCGAACTGGCAGGGCTCGACCAGCAGACCGACGCAGGCACCGCCCTCGGCCAGGCGCGCGGCCGCCGCCTCCAGACTCGGCGCGCACTCGGGCGCGAAGCGGGCCAAGGCGCTGTCCAGGTGCGCGGCCAGGGCCGGCGCACCGGGGCCGATCAGTAGCAGAGCCGGTGTCTGCATGCCTGCATTCCAGCGGCGCGCGCCCGCATTCCAGCCGGCCGATTCGGCACTTCGTCGCAGCCTGCTTGGCGTGCGCGCTTCTCTGGCCTACGCTGGATAGACCGCCGCAGATCGATGCGATGCTGCGCCGGCCCCTCGACAAACAATATCAATGAGAAGGAGCTTGTATGCGTACTCTGACTGTATGTGCCGGCCTGACGCTGGCCGTACTGGCCCTGGTGGCCAGTTCCGCTGCCTCGGCAGCCCCGCTTGGCAGCGGCGATGTGGTTGCCGCCGACGCCATTCCCGTGCAGCGCGTATCGCCGCGCAGCATCACCCTGTATCCCGAAGAACTGGCCGACCTGCGCGGCGCCTATTTCCTGTCGAACGGCGCAGTGCTGAATGTGCAGGGCCAGGGCCAGAAGCTGGTGGCCAGTATCGATGGCAAACGCCAGATCGAAGTCCAGGCCCTGAGCCGCAGCCTGCTGGCCGCGCGCGACGGCAGCCTGCGTATCGACTACCAGGGCGCGCCCCAGGACGGACGCGTGCGCGTGGCCTATACGCCGCAATAAACCAGGCCGGCCGAGGCCGGCGTGACAAGGGCGCGGCGGACGCTTATGATGGTCCGCATGCGCCGCCTGTCGACCTTGCTGCAATTCGGAATCGGCTGCACCCTGCTGGGCGCGGCCGCCGCGCTCATGGCTGAACCGGCCGCGCAGCTGACCATGGCCTGGCGCGACAAGCCGCCCTATCACTACCTGGAAAACGGGGTGGAGAAGGGCTTTCTGCTGGCGCGTGCGCGCGCGGTGATGGCCGAGAGCGGCATCGACACCCAGTTCGTGCGGGAACCATCGAAACGGATCTGGGCCAATTTTCAGAATGGCGTGCGCAACTATTGCTCGCCCGGTTGGTATCGCCTGCCCGAGCGCACGGCCTGGGCCCAGTTCAGCATCCCCTTCCATGTCGATCCGCCCCAGACCGTGGTGGTGGGCCCGAGCGCCCTGGCCGCCGTCAAACAGCACGACAGCCTGGCGGCCCTGCTGGCCGACGGCAGTCTGAGCCTGGGGGTGGTCGATGGCGTGTCCTACGGGCCGGCACTGGACGCTGCCATCCGCGGCAGCCGCAATCAGGTCGTGCGCCGTACGGTCGAACCGGTGGCGATGGCGCGCATGGTGGCGGCCGGCCGCCTGTCCTTCATGCTGATGGACCGCGAGGATCTGGCCTGGTTCCAGGAGCATGATCTGGGCCTGCGCGGCGTGGTGCGCGTGGATTTCAAGGACATGCCGCCCGGACTCGAACGCTATATCGCCTGCAGCAAGGATGTCAGCCCCGATCTGATGGCGCGCATCAATAAATCGATCGAGCTGGCGCTCAAGGCCGAGGCCCGCAAAATGGGGCGCAAGCGCCGCTGAGCCCGCTTGTTCGTGATCCATCTGGCCATTCCTGTCGGTGTTCACGATCTATTTTTCGCTGTGCGGAAACAATTCCCTTGAGGCTAGATCCTCGCTGCACTAGCATGGTCCTTCCGAATTGAGGTGGACATGCAGAGCAAGCGCATCCTGGCCTTTCTGGCCCTGATTTTGAGTGGACTGACGGCCAGTGCGGCCCCGCTGTACCGCATTTCGCGCGGCGACGACAGCGCCTTTTTGCTGGGGACCGTGCACGTCGGCGCCGCCGGCCAGAGCCTGGCGCCGGCCGTGCGCGCGGCCCTGCAGCAGTCCTCGTCGCTGATCCTGGAACTGGACGTGCGCAACCAGGCCGAAGCCCATGCGGCCGTCGAACGCTACGCCAGCTATGCGCCCGGTGACGATGTGACGCGCCACCTGAGCGCCGACACCGTCAGCGCCTTGCGCGCAGCCCTGCATGCGCACGGCGTGCCGCTGCGCGAAGTGGCCCAGCGCAAACCCTGGCTGATCGCCAATTGGCTGGCCGGCATGGCCCTCGCCAATGCGGGCTGGCAACGCCAGCGCGGCACCGAATTTGCGCTGCTCGGCCAGTCGGGGCCGCAGACCCAGGTCGACAGCCTGGAGAGTGCAGCCTCGCAACTGGCCCTGTTCGACCGCATGCAGGATGCCGAGTCCGAAGCCTATCTGAACGACACCCTGCATGCCCTGGCCGATGGCAGCCTGCTGGCCGAAGCCCGCGTGCTGCTCGAGGCGGCGCGCACCGGCGACACCGCGCCGATCGAGACCCTGCTGGCCGCTGCCCAGCACCGCCCGGGCCAGCTGGCCGCGTTCACGCGCGAGGTACTGCTGGGCCAGCGCAATCCGGCCATGGCGCGCGCGATCGAGCAGACCCTGCGCGCCGGCCACACGCCGTTTATTGGCGTGGGCCTGCTGCACCTGGTCGGCACCGACGGTCTGCTGGCGCGCCTGGCCGCGGATGGCTACCGCGTCGAGCGCCTGCCTTAACGCTGCTGGATCATGCCGTCGGTATTGAGCTTGACGCGGTCGCCCGAGCGGAAGGCCGGCGCCGACTCCTGGGTGATGGTGCGCGCGCTGCCATCGTCCAGCCGCAGTGTGATGCGGTAGACGCGGTCCGAGCCGCTGGTGCTGCCACCGACGGCCGCGCCGGCCATGCTGCCGCTGCCGACATCCGAGCTCGAGCGCGGCACCAGATCGACCGAGGTGACCACGGCATTGGCGTCCGGCGGTGCGCTCCAGGTGCCGGCCAGGCCACCGCCGGCCGCGCCGGAATTCTGCGTGCCCAGGCCGCTGCCCTGGCCAGCC
Organism: Massilia sp. TS11; assembly: GCF_022012445.1. Classification (GTDB taxonomy): domain Bacteria; phylum Pseudomonadota; class Gammaproteobacteria; order Burkholderiales; family Burkholderiaceae_D; genus Telluria. Next base: position 222,142 of record NZ_JAKLTS010000009.1, on the reverse strand, counting down.
TGGCTGCTGGTCTGGGCGTTCTGGGTTTGCGCCATGCTGCTGCCGGACTGTGTGCTCTGGCCGCTGCGATCGGATTGCGTGGCGCTGCCGCTTTGGGCCATGCTGCTGCCCGTGCCGCCACTGGTATCGGTGGCGCTGGTGCTGCCGGTGCTGCTGCTACCGGTGCTGCTGCTACCGGTGCTGCCGGTACTGCTGTTGTAGCCGGTGCTGCTGTCGGCCGTGCTGCGGTTCATGTCGGTCGTACTGCAGGCGGCGAGAGCGATGAGGAGGGCGCAGGCCGCGCCCGTACGGAAAGACTTCATGGTCGACTCCTTGGCTGTTGGGGATTCCGTGCATGGGAGTCGAGAAAACGCCTTGTTGTTCCGTCAAGCGGCGCTGAGATTGAGACAGATCAAACAATGAGGCGAGATCGGGGCACCGACCGGGCTTGAGAAATGTCAAAACCGGTTGCGAGCACCTGGCCAATAATTGCTGATCGGAATCGACTGGGGGGACCATGCACACTTGCACGACCAGCGCCGTGATCGAAGCCTTGGTCACAGCAGACAGCCACGACTTACGCCGTCAACACGTTCTGCGCCAGGCCCTGCACGGGCTGGTGCGCCAGGCAAAATCGGAACAAATGCTCGAAGTGCGCAAGCACGCGGCCCGCCTGACCGGCGTCAGCGAGGCCGACTGGCGCCGCCTGGCCAGCCGCGGCCGCCGCTGCCAGTGCGATCTGCGCCAGCAGCAGTTTGAATTCGACCGTCAGGACAAATCGGCCTGAAGCGGGCGGCGCGCCCCGGCCAGCAGCAGGCCCAGGGCGGCCAGGCTGGCGGCGCTGAGATCGACCAGCCAGTCCAGCACACTGGCATGGCGATACGGAAAGAAGGACTGCACCCACTCGTCGCCCGCGCCCATCAGGGCCACCGCCGCCACCGCCTGCAGTGCGCGCTGGCGCGGCGTGCCACGGCTGCCGGTGAACCACAGCCAGGCCAGGCCCGCATACGACACCCCATGCAGCACGACACCGGAGGCATAGTGCGCCATCTCGGCGCGCGCGCCCGGCACCGAGCCGATGATCACGGCCAGCGCATACAGGCAGAGGGCGAGGGCGAGGCGCTGGCGTGGCCAGCGTTGGGAAAGCAGCAGGGTCAGCATCGGTAGGCGTGGCAGCGAAAAGCGCCAGCCTAGCACAAGCTTCACAAGCAGAGCGCGGGCTGGCCGTCGGGATAACTGGCGTCGAAGCAGCGCCCGCAGCCGGGACACAGCAGGTGGGCCTGGCGCACGTTTTCCTGGCGCAGCACCAGCTGCAGATGGCGGCCGCTGCAATGCGGACAGGTTTCGCGGCTGCTGCCAAAGGTCGTCAGGTGGCAGACCAGCTCGCTGTCCGGCAGATCGATCACGCTGGCCGGGGCCAGCTCATGCAGGATCAGGGGTGGGGCCGGGCGCCGCGGGCGCAGATTGGAAGTGGGCTGGCTCATCGCGCTCCTCCTTGCTCGATGTCTGTATGTTATCGCGCCGCGCGCGCGCCGCAAGGGGCGCACAAAAAAAGAGGCCCGCTGGTCAAAGCGGGCCAAAACCCAAGCCGGGTCAGGGGCACTGAAATCGGTGCGGTGTGCGGCCGTCCAAAGGAACCACACACCTGGCTGCTGCCTGGCCTATCGGTGGCGCGTGCAGCAGATGAAGCCAGTGTAGGGGGAGAATGTGACCCCGTGATGACGCAGCGCAAACATTGCATCGATGCTCTGCGTTGGTGCAAAAAAGGAGGAAGAGAAAAATCGGGGTCAGACCCCATTTATCCGACCGGAAAAATGGGGTCTGACCCCGATTTATCTGGCGGGAAAGGCTTGGTTGCGGGGATTTTCGCGCGGAATAAAAAAAAGCCCCCGAGTTCATCGGGGGCTTAAGACTATTTTCTTGGAGGAGAATAGTGGAGACAGGCACCAGTATGGTGCGACGCCGAATATTCGTCCAATTTTTTATTTCCATGACTGATATGCGAATATCGCATATCTCATGCGCGATTAGTGCCTACTCTTTAACGGGAACCGTATAATTGAGTGGCAAACGGCCGCCATCGACATACAAAGTTTGGCCTGTCATGTAGGATGCATCTTTGGACGCCAGGAAGGCGGCGATGCTGGCCACTTCTTCCGGCTCGCCGCAACGCCCCATCGGGGTGCGCGACAGAATCGTATGGCGTGCTTCCGGGCTCGACAGCACGGCCTGGCGCGCCAGTTCGGTCAGGATGGTGCCGGGGCCGATGCCGTTGACGCGGATATTGTGTTCGGCCAGGTTCAGCGCCATCACCTTGGTCAGCTGGTTGATGCCGCCCTTGGAAATGACGTACGGCACCTGGTCGGGGATGGCCAGCGTGGCATTGACGCTCGACATATTGATGATGCAGCCGCCACCCTGCTGGAGCATCGCGCGCGCCACTGCCTGGCCGCACAGGAACATGGATTTCAGATTGATCGCCAGCACGCGGTCGAAGTCCTCTTCCTTCAGATCGAGGAAGCGCGCCTTGTGCGTCACGCCGGCATTATTAATCAGGATATCGATGCGGCCGAAGGCGGCCAGGGTCGCGGCCACCATCGCATCGACGTCGGCTTTCTGGCTGACATCTGCCAGGCAGAAGCGCGCCTGCTCGCCGAGGCTGTCGGCCACGGCCTGGCCCTCGGGTTTGATATCAACGAGCATCACGCGCGCGCCCTCGGCCAGCAGGCGCTGGGCGCAGGCCAGGCCGATGCCCTGGGTGGCGCCGGTGACGATGGCGACTTGGTCTTGCAGTCTCATGGTGGGTCTCCGAAACGAGGAGAGGCGATTGTACGGCAAGGACGGGTTACAATGACGGGTTTGCATTTTTCGATAAGGGGGCGGCATGGCATTCATCGACAAACTCCGGGCGGCATGGACGCGCAACCAGTCGCTGCTGTGTGTGGGTCTGGACCCCGATGTGAGCCGCCTGCCGGCCGAACTGGCGGGCCAGCCCGACGCGATCTTCCAGTTCTGCAAGCAAATCGCCGATGTCACCCATGATCTGGCCTGCGCCTTCAAACCGCAGATCGCTTACTTTGCTGCGCTCGGCGCCGAAGACCAGCTGCAGGCCCTGTGCGATTACCTGCGCTCGCGCTATCCGGAGCTGCCCCTGATTCTGGATGCCAAGCGCGGCGACATCGGCGCCACTGCCGCCCAGTACGCGCGCGAGGCCTTCGAGCGCTATGGCGCCGACGCCGTGACCGTCAATCCCTACATGGGCTTCGATTCGGTCGAGCCCTATCTGGCCTGGCCCGAGCGCGGTGTCATCATTCTGTGCCGCACCTCGAATGCGGGCGGCTCGGATCTGCAGTTTCTCGATGTCGGCGGTCAGCCGCTGTACCAGCATGTGGCACGTCTGGTGGCTGAGAAATGGAATACCACGGGCCAGTGCGCGCTCGTGGTCGGTGCTACCTTCCCGCAGGAACTGGCGGCCGTACGCGCCCTGGTCGGCGACATGCCCCTGCTGGTGCCGGGCATCGGGGCCCAGGGCGGCGATGTGGCTGCGACGGTCAAGGCCGGCCGCACGGCCGATGGCGCCGGCATGATGATCAATTCCTCGCGCGCGATCCTGTACGCCGCGCCAGCCGCCGGTGAAGACTGGCGCGCCGCCGCCCGCCGCGTGGCGCGCGAAACGCGCGACGCGATCAACGCCTGGCGCTGAGGGCCTCAGTGCTGGGGCGCAATCGCCTCGGCATAGTCGTAGAGGGCGCCCAGAATCTCCTGGGCCGCTTCGTCCGCTGTTTCTGACAAGGTGTCGATCTCCTCGCTCAACTGGGCCAGCGTGCGGCAGCCGCCGGCGCCTTCGAACAGACGGGCATAGCGGTGCTGCTCCCACTGGGCCTGCTCGGCCGCGCTGAGCGTGGCCGGAAAATTGCGCGCACGGTAGCGGAACAACAGCTCATGCAGACGCTGGTCCTCGAAGCCCGGGCGCGCGCTGGCCAGGGCCTCGGGCGGCTGCAGGCGCAGCTGATTGAGCAGGCGCCGGTCGTTATTGCCGACAAAGCCGCCGTATAAATCTTCATCGACATCGAGCGCCGCCTGCGGCGTGCGCGCAAACACTTGGGCCCAGACGCTATCGAGCGCCGGTCCCGCCGCCGCTGCGCGCGCGTGGGCCAGGGCCTGGTCGAGGTCGAGCCCCCAGCGCGCTGCCAGCTCGGGCGTCAGCGTTTTCAGGTTCGACACCAGCATCGGCGATTTGTTCACATGGACCGATTTCAGCGGCAGGCGCGTCATGCCCTCGGGCAGCTCGGCGCTGCGCGTGAACAGGCGCAGGCGGATCGTGTCGGCGTCCAGCGTGAACAGTTCGCTCGGATCGTATCGGCAATCCCAGGCCAGGATCTCGTTCTTGTTGCTCGGGTGCTGGGCCAGCGGCCACATCAGACTGATGCAGCCTTGTTCGGCCGGGAACATGCCCGACACATGCAGGAAGGGCGCGCGCTGGGCCGGCGGCAGATGCCACTGGATTTCCTCGAGCACGCGTTCCTTGCGGTGCAGGCTGAAGCAGAAGTCGAACAGGCGCGGCTGCTGCTGGCGGATCAGACGCGCCAGCGCAATCGTGGCGCGCACGTCGGACAGGGCATCGTGCGCCGCCTCGTGCACGAGCCCGTTCGCGGCCGACAAGTGTTCGAGCTTGAAGCTGGGCCGGCCGTCTTCGTGCCGCGGCCAGGCGATGCCGTCCGGACGCAGCGCATAGGTCATGCGCACCACGTCGAGCAGGTCCCAGCGCCCGCACTGGTTCTGCCATTCGCGCGCATACGGGTCGATCAGATTGCGCCACAGCAGAAAACGCGTGACCTCATCATCGAAGCGGATCGTGTTGTAGCCGACCCCGATCGTGCCCGGCACGCTGAAGGCCTCCTGGATGATCTCGGCAAAGCTGTGCTCGGGCACGCCTTCGGCCAGGCACTGCTGGGGCGTGATGTGGGTGATCAGGCAGGCGCCCGGATCGGGCAGATAGTCATTGGCCGGCTGGCAGAACACCATGATCGGCTCGCCGATCTCGTTGAGCTCGGCATCGGTGCGAATGGCGGCGAACTGGGCCGGCCGGTCACGGCGCGGTACGGCCCCGAAGGTCTCATAGTCATGCCAGAGGAAAGTGTGGTTCGCCATAGCTTTTTTCTAACTTTAAATGTCTAAAGATTAATTTGGACGCGTCGTTAACTGCTTGTCAACGTCGTTATGTGACCGAGGTCGATCATGTCTCTGCCCGTTTCCGCACCCGCCGCCGCTGCCTTTCAATTGCAGGATGCCGCCGGCCCGACGCCGCTGCCGCCGGCCGCTGCCGCTGCGCCGCGCGCGCCCGCCGACAGCGCCCCCTCGAACGTCTCGCTGACCACCGGCGGCGAGCCGCTGGCGCTGGTGTTCAAGACCGCAGTCGACGGCATGAGCGCGCAACTCGGCGGCCAGACCAGCACGGCCGTCGTCGCCCAGGACGCCAATCCGGTGCTGACCTCGGCCCGCATTCTGGCCATGTCGGTCGCCTTCTACCAGAGCTTTCGCCAGCAGCATCTGGGCGAATCGGAAGAGGCCGTGCTGCAGGCCTTCATGCAGGCGATCCACCGCGGCATCGACAGCGGCTTTGGCGAAGCGCGCCAGGTGCTGAGCGGCATGCAGGCCCTCGATGCCCCGGCCGCGGCGACGCTCGATACGACCTACCATCTGGTGCGCCAGGGACTGGACCGCTTCGCGCGCGAGGCGAGCCCGCCCAGGCTGGCTGCCTGAGTCACTGCGACACGCGGTTGCGCCCGCCTTCCTTGGCGCGGTAAAGGGCGGCGTCGGCCGCTTCGATCAAGGCCTGCTCGTCCTGCCCGCGCGCCAGACAGGCCAGGCCAAACGAGCCGGTGATCTGCGGCATCGCCACCCGCATATCGGGAAACACCACGGCCTGGCGCACGCGCTCGCACAGACGCGCGGCCACCATCAGGGCCAGGTTTTCATTGGTCTCCGGCAGAATCACCAGCATTTCTTCCCCACCATAGCGGACCGCGAAATCGCTCGGGCGCAGCGCCCCGCTGATGGCCTTGGCGGCTGCGCGCAGGGCCTGGTCGCCGCCGAGGTGGCCGTGGGTGTCGTTGAAGCGCTTGAAGTGATCGAGGTCGACCATGATGATCGACAGGTCCGTGCCCTGTTCCTGGGCCTGGGCGACCAGGCTCGGCAGCTTGTCATTGAGCCAGGCGCGGTTGTACAGGCTGGTCAGGCCGTCGACCAGGGACATCTGGCGGTAGAACTCGCCGACCTTCTGGCGCCGCCGCATCTGCGCATTGGCCGCGTGGATGCGGAAGGACAGCAGGCGCAGCAGATTGCGCGCGACCCCGTTCGATTCATCGATCAGGCGCCACACGGTGTCGGACGGAATCATCAACAGCTCGGCATTGTCGAGTGCGGTAATGGCGATCAGGTCGGCCGATTCGTCGAGCACCGATTGCTCGCCGACGCTCTCGCCCGGCAGCACCTTGCTGACCGTGCCATCGGTAAAGCCGGTGCGCGTATCGGCCGCCACCGCCAGCGCGCCTTTGAGCACGACGATCAGGCGCCCGCGCCCGCTCTCGGGCACCTGGGCGCCAGCTGCCACGCGCAGGATGGGGCAGGGGGCCAGCAACTTGGCAATCTGCGGGTCCTGCGTTCCGCGGAACAATTGCATGTCCTCGATACGGTAGGTGCTCTCGCCAAAACTGCCAATTCTGTCCACAGGTGTCCTCCTTCGCTGTGCATGATAGCGCATCGGCCTCTACAATAGCGGTCCAAATTTGTCCAAAGGTTCATGCATGGAATGGATCGACGCCATCGGCCAGGCGCACCGGCCGGACCCGCAGGCACGCATCGTCTCGCTGGTGCCATCGGTCACCGAAATGCTGTGTGATTTTGGCCTGGCGCCGCAGCTGGTCGGGCGCACCGGCTTCTGCGTGCATCCGGCCGAGCAGGTGCGGGCGATCGCCAAAGTCGGCGGCACCAAGGATGTGAATCTGGACAAGCTGCGCCGTCTCGCGCCCAGCCATGTGGTGGTGAATATCGACGAGAACGAGAAGCCCACCGTCGACCAGATCGCGGCCATGGGCGCGCGCATCGTCGTCACCCATCCGCTGGCCCCGCGCGACAATCTGGCCCTGGCCGCGTTGCTCGGCGGCGTGTTCTGCCGCCAGGCCGAAGCGGCGGCCTGGAGCGCGCAATTCAGCGCCGCCCTGGCCGGACTGCGGCCGGGGACGCCCCGCCGCGTGCTCTACTGCATCTGGAAAGACCCGTGGATGACGGTCAGCCGCGACACCTATATCGCCAATATGCTGGCCAGCATCGGCTGGCAGGTGCCGACGCTGGGCACGGCGCGCTATCCGGCCTTCGACTGGACGCCGCAGCTGCTGGCTGAGCTCGATCTGATCCTGCTCTCAAGCGAGCCCTACCGATTTACCGAAGCCGACGCCACGGCCCTGGCGGCCGAGCTGGGCAAGCCGGTCTGGCTGGTCGATGGTGAGATGCTGTCCTGGTATGGCACGCGCGCGCTGGCCGGCCTGCACTATCTGCAGGCGCTGGCCGCGCGCTGAGCCTTATTCAGCCGCGGGGGGCGGCTGGCGCCGGCTGTCGTAGACGCGCCCGAGGTCGCTGCTGAGGGCGCGCACCAGCTTGTCGGCGGCCGCATCAATGGCCTGATGCAGACTCAGGCCATGGGCGCTGACGGCGACCGGCTGGTAGCCGTGCACCTTGGCCTCGACCGTGCATTTGTTGTCGCCGTCGGCCGATTTTTCGCGCTTGCCATCGCTCAGATGGACATCGACTCGGCCGATGTGTTCGCCAAAACGCTGGAGCGCCGCCCGCATCACCTGCTGCACATGCGCGTCCAGGCCCTGGTGGCGGCCAATCGTCGTATCGGTGTGGACAATCACTTGCATGGACAAGCTCCCTTGGCTTCAGCCATTGAGCAGGCTGGCGGCGATATTCACAGACAGCCCGAGAATGGATAGGTTGAAGAAGAAACTCAGGATCGACTGGACCATGACCACACGCCGCAGCGCGCGCGAAGCCACGCCGACGTCGGCCGTCTGGGCCGCGACCAGGACGGTAAAGGAAAAATACAGGAAGTCCCAGTAATCGGGCGCGAGTTCGGTATCCGGAAAGCGCAGCGGCGGCGGACCCGGACGCGGCCGGTAGTAGAGGTGGGCGTAATGGAAGGCGAACACCACGCCGAGCAGGAACCAGCTGCCGCTGACGGTCAGGGCGGCGAACAGGTAGTGGGCGTGGGCCGCACCGCCATGCCCGGCTGCACCGGTCAGCTCGCTGACGATGGCGGTCAGGCTGGCGACAGCGGCGGCCGTCAGCGAGACCAGCACCAGACCGGCCGCCTCGTCCTGGGCCACGGCGGTCGCGCGCACGCGCTCGGGGTCGGTGCGCAGAACGACGCTGACCATCGACAGCAGATAGAACCAGACCGCCGCATCCCAGGCGACCAGGGCGCGCCGCACGGCCTGCAGTTCGGCCGGCGCGAACACGGCCACCAGCGCACCAATGCCGATGGCCATCGACAGGTGCGGGCGGTGGCGCAGAAATTGGCTCAGGCGTCGCATGCGCCCATGGTAGCAAAGCTTTAGCGCGGTGCCGATTCCGGGAAGCGGTCCATGTGCGACAGGGCCGGGAAGCGCCAGGCCCACAGGCCGGTGACGCAGAGGGTGGCGATGCCGCCGATCAGGATCGCGCGCACCAGGCCGAACCAACTGGCCGTCAGGCCCGACTCGAATTCGCCGAGTTCATTCGAGGCGCCGATGAACACCGCGTTCACGGCCGACACGCGGCCACGGATCGCGTCCGGTGTTTCCAGCTGCACCAGCAGATGGCGCACATAGACGCTGACCATGTCGCCGGCCCCGAGCAGAAACAGGCAGACCAGGGCCACGCCCAGTTCGCGCGTTAGGCCGAGCACCACGGTGGCCGCGCCAAACACGGCCACACCGCCGAACATCCAGGCGCCCACATGGCGCCGGATCGGCCACACGCCGAGCGTGATCGAACACAGGGCTGCGCCCGCGCCCGGCATGGTGCGCAGCAGGCCGAGGGCGGTCGGCCCGGCCTGCAGCACATCGTGGGCGAAGGCCGGCAGCAGGGCGGTGGCGCCGCCGAACAGCACGGCAAACAGGTCGAGCGAGAGCGCGCCCAGCACCACCGGCTTGGACCAGACAAAGCGCAGGCCTTCGAGCAGCGTGTGCCAGGTGGCCGGCGCGCTGTGCTGCTGCTGCGCAATCGGCGGCGTCAGGTGCATCAGCAGCAGCGACAGGCTGAGCAGGCCAACGGCGATCAGATAGACGGTGGCCGGCCCGGCCAGGTACAGCAGGCCGCCGAGCGTGGGGCCGACGATCACGGCCACATGGAAACTCGAGGAGCTGAGGGCGACGGCGCGGCCGAAGTCGGCCGGCGGCACCAGGTTGACCAGCACGGCCTGGCTGGCCGGCATCATGAAGGCGCGCGCGCTGCCGAATACGGCCAGCACGGCGAACACCGGCCAGACGACGGCCAGCCCGGCCCAGGTAAAGGCCAGCAGCAGCAGGCCGCACAGCCACTGGGCCAGCAGGCACAGGCCGATGATCGTGCGGCGGTTATAGCGGTCGGCCGCGTGGCCCGCATACAGAATCAGCAGCAGGAAGGGCGCGAACTGGGCCAGGCCGATCAGGCCCAGATCGAACAGGCTGCCCGTCATCTGGTAGACCTGCCAGCCGACCGCGACGCTTTGCATCTGCACGGCGATGGTGCCGAGAAAACGGGCCGACAGATAGCGCGCCAGCTGGCGGTGGCGCAGAACGGAGACAGCAGCATGCATGGAAAGCAAAGGGCGCCATGCAGCGCCCTCCCGGAAAAATGGGGCAGGGCCGGGCGGACCGGCCCCGGGGAGTCAGGTTTATTTCTTCACGAAGCGCAGCGCGAACTTGTCGTCCGGACCATCCATCTTGAAGAAGGGCTGGTCCTTGGGATCGCTCGGCACGCGCAGGTAGTCGCCGCGCCCGTCGAGCACGAAGCCAGCCTTGCTGACTTCGGCGATGACGCTCGCGTCTTCGATGCGGTGCAGGGTATTGGTCACGCTCAGGCCCTGGCCTTCCTTGGCGGCATTGTCGATGATGACCAGATAGCCGCCCGGTTTCAGGGCCTCGAACAGGGCCTTGTTCATGGCCGCGCGGTCGACCGGGGCGTTGACGATGTCGTGGTAGTTCATGTTAATGGTGATCAGGTCGAAGCCCGTCACGCCGGCCGGGGCCGGATTGTCGAAGCCGCGCACCACCGGTTTCAGATTGGCCTGGGGCTGGGCCGCCAGGCGCTTGTCGAGGTTGGCGTTGGGCTTGCTGTTCTGGGCATACACCTCGCCCTTGGGGCCGACGGCCAGGGCCAGCAGCTGGGCGGTGGCGCCGCCGCCGGCGACCACGTCGAGCACCTTCATGCCCGGCTTGACCTTGGCGAACTCGAGGAACTGGGCCGGCTTGCGCTTGGCGTCGTCCTTGCGGTCGGCGTCGGTGCGGATTGGGCTGGCGATGGCTGCGGCAAAGCCGTCATCGGCGGCCAGGGCAGGCAGGCTGGCGCTGGCGGCCAGGGCCAGCAGGAAAGCGGCAACAACACGGTTCAGGCGCATCGGTCTCCCTTTCAATCAGTGTGCGAAAAGAGCCACACCTTACTCCATTTTTTCCGGCCCTGCTCGGCGATTGGATGCATACGCGGCGCCGCTCAGCCCTGGGCCAGATCGGCCTCGCTGGTGAAGGCGTCGGCATAGAACTCGTCGGCCGGCAGCCCGCACTGGGCCACGTAATCGCGCTTGGCCGAATCGACCACGATCGGCGCGCCGCAGGCATACACCTGGTAGCCCGACAGATCCGGGTGGTCGTCCATCACGGCGCGGTGCACGAAGCCGCTGCGGCCCTGCCACTGGTCTTCCGGCTGGGCGTCGGAGACGACTGGAATGAAGCGGAAGTGCGGCAGTTCGGCCGCCCACTGCTCGCACAGGGCGCGCATGTACAGGTCGTGCGGGCGGCGCCCGCCCCAGTACAGGCTGACCGGGCGCGTCGACTTCAGGTGGATCAGATGCTCCATCAGGGCCTTGATCGGCGCAAAGCCCGTGCCCGAGGCCAGCAGAATGATCGGCTTGTCGGAATCCTCGCGCAGGAAGAAGCTGCCATGCGGACCTTCGAAGCGCAGGATGTCGCGCTCCTTCATCGTGCTGAACACCTGGTCGGTGAACAGGCCGCCCGGCATGTGCCGGATGTGCAGGGTGATCGGGCCCTCGAGCGTGGGTGCATTGGCCATCGAATAGCTGCGCCGTTTGCCGTCGCGCAGCAGGAATTCGATGTACTGGCCGGCGCGGTAGGCCAGGGCCTCATTGGCCGGCAGCTGCAGGGTCAGCACCACCACGTCCGGCGCCACCTGTTCGATTTTCTGCACGCGGGTCGGCATCTTGCGGATCGGGTAGTCGGACGAGCCGGCCACTTCGCGCGCCTCGATGGTCAGGGCGCCGCGCGGGCTGGCGCAGCACATCAGCGCATAGCCCTCGGCGCGCTCGGCAGCGGAGAGCGCCCGTTCCTGATAGGATTTGTGCTCGAAGTCCCCGGCCACCACCTTGCCCTTGCACGAGCCGCAAGCGCCGTTCTTGCAGCCATACGGCAGGCCGATGCCAGCCCGGATGGCCGCCGCCAGGACGGTTTCGTCGCCCTCGCAGTCGAACTGGTGGCCGCTCGGTTGGACAGTGATCTGGAACGTCATACAATCCCCACAATGATGAATAAAAAATCGCGCGCGCTTGGTTTGCCGCGCCTGCTAATCCTCGGTTGCGGCGATGTCGGCCTGCGCATTCTGCCGCTGCTGGTCGGCCGCTTTCGCGTGTTCGCCCTGACCAGCCAGCCGGCGCGCTGCGCGGCCCTGCGTGCCGCCGGGGCGGTGCCGCTCGTGGGCGACCTCGATCAGCCCGACACGCTGCGCCGCCTGAGCCGGCTGGCGCCGCGCGTGCTGCATCTGGCGCCGCCGCCGGGCGAGGGCCAGCGCGATCAGCGCAGCCGCAACCTGGCCGCCATTTTACCTGAGGGCACCCAGCTCGTTTACATCAGCACCACCGGCGTGTATGGCGACTGCGGCGGCGACTGGGTCGACGAAACTCGTCCGACCGCGCCGCGCAATGCGCGCGCCTGGCGCCGCGTCGACGCCGAAACGGCGCTGCGCGCCTGGGCCCGGCGGCGCGCGGCGCGCCTGTCGATTCTGCGCGTGCCCGGCATCTATGGGGACGGCCGCCTGCCGCTGGCCCGGCTCGAGCAGGGCACGCCGGCCCTGCGCGCCGAGGACGATGTCTACACCAACCACATCCATGCCGACGACCTGGCCCGCATCAGCGTGGCCGCGCTCTGGCATGGGCGGCCGAACCGGGTCTACCACGCCAGCGACGACAGCCAGCTGCGCATGGGTGAGTATTTCGATCTGGTGGCCGATGCCTTCGGCAAGCCGCGCCCGCCGCGCCTGGCGCGCGCCGCGCTGGCGGCCCAGGTCTCGCCGATGCTGCTGTCCTTCATGTCGGAATCGCGGCGCCTGCGCAATACGCGCATGAAGGCTGAGCTCGGCGTGCGCCTCGTGTATCCGGACGTCAGTGCTGCACTGAAAGTGCTGGCGCCCGTTTGAGGTCGCGCAAAGCTCCGGCAGAGTGGGGGCGTAAGGTGGTGATCCAGGTCGCGGGGCGACACGGACGCTGTGCTACAGCCCGGAAATTCGGGCAAGGAGGCGGCATGCCACACAGGATTACCCATCCGACGAAGGAACAGGTACGCGCCTGGATGGCGCAGCGTGAACATGCGGCCCTGCCGCCGCCGGCCCCGGCCGACGTGCGGGCCGAACTGGGCTGGCAGATCGACGGCATGGCGCCGCCCGAAGCTGCGCCCTGGCAGGGCGCTTGGCAGGCCGGGCTCGACCCGGCCCTGGCCGCCTGGGCGCTGGGCTGGTGGTGGCTGGCGCCGCCGCCCTGGCTCAGGCGCTGGTATTGATCGTCGTGCCCGTGGTCTGGCCGCTGGTGTTGATCACCGGCTGGGGGGCGGGCGGCGGCGTCTGCTCGGCCGGCTTGTCAGCGGCCGGTTTGGCCTGCTGCTGGGGAATCGGCTGGGCGACGGGCTGGTTGGACGAAATCGAAGAAATTGCCATGCTGAGGGACCTCGGTGGTGCGACACTGAGGCCCATTTTACCGCATTTCCGACCGGAAATGTTTCCGTTCAGAATTCCTACCGCAGGTGCGGGCGTTCGCTGTAGAAGCGGGCCGCCGTGCTGGCATGGCTGAGACTGTCGATGGCGGCGCCCGAAAAGGCCGTGCCGACTGCCGCCCCCGAGAAGGCCGTGGCCACCGCCGCGCCCGAGAACGCCGTCTGCACGGCGGCGCCCGAAAACGCGTCGCGGCCGGCGCCCGGATAGGGCGTCTCGAAGGTGCTTTCGTACAGCTCCTTCATGCGCTGGCCGACGCGGTGGTGGGCCAGTTCGTCTTCTTCGCCACGCAGGCCGATGTAGGGGAAGTGGTGGAGGAAATAGCCGAACACGCGTTCGCAGTCTTGCGCATATTTGAGGGTGTCGAGGATGTGGTAATGCCAGAAGATGTCGACATCCTGGCGTGGGGCTGTCGCCTCGTGCGGGAACTGCTTCATCAGGTAGAGGAAGCGGCGGTATTCGAACTCGACGGCGTTGGCCTGGTCCAGACTCCAGCCTTCGCCGGATTCACGGTGCATGAGTTTGACCTTGATCGGTTCGAGATCGAGATCGGCGATGGCTTGGAAGGCGTGCTGCTGAATCATGATGAATCCTTTCACAAGGGTATGAAAGGATTATCGTCCGCGCGGCGCGCCCCGGCCGCACGATAGAACCAGGAAAAAATGCAGGCCCCGCGCGCTTGCCGGCCTGGGCGGCCGGCAAGCAGACAGGGTCTCAGGCGGCCTGCAGGCGCGGGCGCTCCGAGTAGAAGCGGCTGAGGTCGGTCGGCACGGCCGAGAAGGCGGTCTGCACCTGGGCCGCCGAGAACGCGCCCTTGACCGGCACCGCCGAGAAGGCCGATTTCACCGGCACGGCCGAGAAGGCGGCCTGCACCGGCACGGCCGAGAAAGCCGACTTCACCGGCACCGCCGAGAAGGCCGATTTGACCGGCACCGCCGAGAACGCAGCCTGCACCGGCACGGCCGAGAAGGCGGCGCCGGCCTCGGCCGCAAACGCCGCATGCTCACGCGCGCCATAGGCCTCGCCGAAAGTCGCCTCGTACAGCTCCTTCATGCGGTTGCCGATTTCATGGTGGGCTTCCAGATCGGCCTCGCCGCGCAGACCGATGTAGGGGAAGTGGTGCAGGAAGTAGCCGAACACGGCCGCGCAGTCCTGGGCATAGGCCATCGTGTCGAGGATGTGATAGTGCCAGAAGGTATCCACCTGCATCGAGGGCGCCGCCGGCTCGTTCGGGAAGGTTTTCATCAGATACAGAAAACGCCGGTATTCGAATTCCACCGCGTCGGCCTGGGCGCGGGTCCAGCCTTCGCCGGATTCTTCATGCATCAGTTTGACCTTGATCGGGTCGAGGTTCAGCGCAGCAATCGCTTGGAAGTCTTCGTTGGCAATCATGAGGGATCCTTTCATTGTGAACGGGGGGCGGGGGCGTGGCTCCGTCCGGAAAAAAGCGCGCCAGATGGGCTGCACCCGGCGCGCGGGCCCGACAAGCCCGGCGTGCTGCAACATGCCGGGCTCAAGCCCTAAGGAAGATTCTTACCAACGTAGGAATTGCGATGTTGAGCTAAATCAAGACCTGTTCGTCTTGTGGCAAGGGCACCGAGACCCGCACCGTGGTCCCGGCGCCGGGGCTGGAGATCAGCGAGAAGGCCCCGCCGAGGATGGCCATGCGCTCCTCGATGCCCACCAGGCCGAAGGAGCCGACCTTGTTGCGCCCGCCCGCGCGCAGGCCGATGCCATTGTCCGAGACGGTCATCGTCAGGCGCCCGTCGTGCAGCTGCAGGTCGACCTTCACATGGCTGGCAGCCGCATGCCGCGAGATATTGGACAGCGATTCTTGCAGTACGCGGAAGAAGGCAGTGGCGCAATTATCGTTCAGATTAATCTCGACATGGGGCTCGGAAAATTCGCAGGTGATGCCGGTGCGGCGCTGGAATTCCGACACCTGCCACTCGACCGCGGCCGGCAGGCCCAGGTCGAGCACATTCGGGCGCAGGTCATTGATGATCTGGCGCACGCTGCGGATCGTCGCGTCGATCTGCTGCAAGGTAGCGACGGCGCGCGCATGCAGGCGCGCATGGCTGGCGCGCGTGCGCGAGGCCAGCAGATCGGCTTCGATGCGCAGGGCCAGCAGGTTCTGGCCGAGGTCGTCATGAATCTCGCGCGCGATGCGCTTGCGTTCGCCTTCCTTGATCTGTTCCGAGTGGGCCGCCAGCGCGCGCAGCTTCTCGTGCGACAGCTGCAGCTTGATCTGGCTCTCGCGCAATTCCTTGGTCATCGCCTTGGCCATCTGCACGGCGCGCCGGCGCGCCGTCGACATCGACTGGAACAGCGCATACAGCAGCAGGGTGGAGATGAAGCCGGCCAGCGCCGCCAGCCACGGAATGGCGCTGTCGAAGGCCGTGTACAGGCTGGCCTGCGGCACCGAGAACACGGCGCGCCAGATCCGGTCGTTGTAGGGAATCGCGTGGGTCGTCAAGAAGTGGTCGGGGCTGGCCTCGGGCGGAACCAGGGCGCCCGGGTCGCTGTCAAACAGCAGCACGTCGTGCGTGGTGTCGGTGTCGAGCTGGCCATCCTGGGCAAGGTGGCTGTCGTACACGGTCAGGCGCACGCGCTTGAGCGACATTTCATCGAGCACCCCATGCAGGAGGGTCGACACATTGAAGGCAATCCCCACCGAACCCAGATAGGCGGCGCGGCGTTCGTTCACCGTGCTCAGCGGCGCATGGTAGCGGTAGATCGGCAGGCGCATGCCGAGGCCGACGCGCTGGCGGTTGCTCATCGCGGCAATCGGCTGGCCCGAGGTCACGATCGTGCCCTGGTCGCGCGAGTAATTGAGGGCTTCGGCCACGGCCGGGCGCGCGGCGATGTCCAGGCCAAAGGTCTGCGACCACGGATCGATCGGCTCGATATAGGTCAGCACCGAATAGGCCGCGCGGTGGCCCTCGGGCTTGATGGCGAAGGGCGGGTAGCCGTCGCGGCTGTCGCGGTCGCGCTCGCGCATGTGGGCCTCGAAGGCCGGGCGCTCGGCGTCGGTCACATAGCGCGCGAAATTGATGGTCTCGATGGCCGGGAAATTGCGCGCCACGTCCATGCCCTTGACGTAGCGGTGGAACTGGCCGCGCGTGATCTCGTCGCCCGAGTTGAACAGGCTGGCCGCGCCGCGCAGCAGGTCGGTGTAGGACTTGATCCGCGCATTGATCGTGTACTGCGAGTTGCGCGCGAGGTTGCGGAAGCGTTCGCGCGCGTCGCCCTCGATCCAGCGGGCCGTGGCCAGGTAGAAGCCCAGGCCCACGGTGGCGGACAGCACGATGCCGAGTCCGCCTGCGAGCGTACGCTGCGGAATCCGGAAACGCGAGGGGGAGTGGATTTCGTGCAACATCGCGCCAGCCTAAGGAGGCACGACATTAATTGTCAAGAAACTTTGCGGAAAAACCAAGCGCGAGCGTCACATAAACGCCGCGCCGGCCAAAGCAGGGCGGGCGCGTGGCCCGCCCGCAGGCTTATTTGCCCCAGCTGTCCTTGAGCGTGGTGATGCGGTTGAACACCGGTTTGCCCGGCTGGGAATCGACGCGGTCGGCGACGAAATAGCCGTGCCGCTCGAACTGGAAGCGCTCGTCGCCCTGGGCCGTGGCCAGGCCCGGTTCCAGATAGGCGGTGATCGTCTCCAGCGCGTTCGGATTGAGCACGCTGGTGAAGTCCTTGCCGCCGGCGTCGGGTTGCGGATCGGTGAACAGGCGGTCGTACAGCCGCACCTCGGCAGCCAGCGCGGCCGTGGCCGAGACCCAGTGGATCACGCCCTTGACCTTGTAGTTGTTGGCGCCATCGGTGCCCGATTTGGAATCGGCGAAGTACTGGCAGCGCACGGCCACCACCTTGCCATCGGCGTCCTTCTCGTAGCCCGTGCACTCGACCACGAAGCCGTACTTCAGGCGCACGCGCGCGCCCGGCTGGCCGTCGATCGGCGGGTACAGGCGGAAGTAGCCTTTGCTCGGCACTTCCATGAAGTCTTCCTGTTCGATCCAGACTTCACGCGTGATCGGGAAGTGCTTGAGGCCGCGCTCGGGCTGGTGCGGGTGGACCGGGGCCGTGCAGTCGATCGCCTCGCCCGCGGGGAAGTTCTCGATGATCAGCTTAAGCGGACGCAGCACGGCGATGCCGCGCGCCGCCTTCGGATCGAGGTCGTCGCGCAGCGCGCCTTCGAGCACGCTGTAGTCGATCCAGCCGTCGGCCTTGGACACGCCGATGCGCTCGCAGAACAGCTGGATCGCTTCCGGCGTATAGCCGCGCCGGCGCAGGCCGACGATGGTCGGCATGCGCGGGTCATCCCAACCGGTGACGATGCCATCGTCGACCAGCTGGCGCAGCTTGCGCTTGGAGGTCACCACATAGGTCAGGTTCAGGCGCGCGAATTCGTACTGGCGCGGCACCGGCTGCGGGAAGAAGCCGCCTTCGACCAGACGCTCGAGCAGCCAGTCGTAGAAGGGGCGGTGGTCCTGGAATTCCAGCGTGCAGATCGAGTGGGTGATGCCTTCGAGCGCATCCGAAATCGGGTGCGTGTAGTCGTACATCGGGTAGATGCACCAGCCGTCGCCGGTGCGGTGGTGGTGCGCATGGCGGATCCGGTAGATGACCGGGTCGCGCATATTCATGTTCGGCGCGGCCATCGCGTCGGCGCTGATTTTGGCGCGCAGCACCAGCTGGCCATCGGCGTATTTACCGGCGCGCATCTCGCGGAACAGCTGCAGCGATTCCGCCGCCGGCCGTTCGCGGTAGGGCGAATTCGTGCCCGGCGTGCTGAAGTTGCCGCGCGTGGCAGCGATCTGTTCGGCCGTCTGCGAATCGACATAGGCGTGGCCGGCCTCGATCAGGTATTCGGCCATGCGGTAGAGCTGCTCGAAATAATCGGACGCGTAGTGCAGGTGCTCGCCCCAGGAGAAGCCGAGCCAGCTGACGCTGTCGATGATGGTGTCGACGTATTCCTGTTCTTCCTTGGTCGGATTGGTATCGTCAAAGCGCAGATGGCAGCGGCCCTGGTAGTCGCGCGCCAGGCCGAAGTTCAGGCAGATCGACTTGGCGTGGCCGACGTGCAGGTAGCCGTTCGGCTCGGGCGGAAAACGCGTGATGACGGGCGGCAGGCCGGTGTGGGCGTGGGTGCCGGCGGCCAGGTCGGCATCGATAATGCCGCGCAAAAAGTTCGACGCAGGGGCGGGCGCTGCCGCCGTATTCTTATCGTGACTCATAATGTGTGAACGCATGCAGGGGGCGGATGCCCGGGACAATCGCCCATTTTACCGTAAGTGCGGCGCAGCTCCGCTTTCTGTAGGATAATTGCGCCTTTGTGCGTTCGCTTTCCAGCCGGGAGTTTCCAAAATGGAAAATTTGTACTTGATTCTCGGTGTTGCACCCAATGCCACGGACGAGGAGATCAAGAAAGTCTACCGTTCGCTGGCCATGCGCTACCACCCGGACCGCAACCAGGCGCCGGGGGCGGAAGCGCGCTTCAAGAGCATCACCAAGGCCTACGAGGTCCTGTCGGACCCGCTCAAACGCGAGGAATACAACCAGACCCTGAACCACCGTATCGTCATCGATCCGGTGGCCGAGGCGTATGGCCTGTGGCGCAGCCTGTTCGCGCTGCAGGGCGTGAACCTGCCGCCGGCTTGAAGCGACAGCGCGCCATCCCCATTTTCCAGAAGAAGACATGAAACGCGTACACCCGGAATTCGCCTATCAGGCGCGTGAGCTCGAGGGCTATATCGATGGCATCCTCGGCGACCCGCCCGACAAGAAGAACTACCAGCGCATGCTGGACGCCCTGCTGGCCGAATACGCCAAAGGCAAGGGCATCGAAGACCTGAACATGATGGCCTTCGCCCTCAATGAAACGCTGCGCATCCACGATGCCAAGGCCCTGCTGCGCGAGGCCGCCCAGTTCGAGGAGGGCGACGCCCAGGCCGTGTTCGCGGCCGCCTCGGCCGATGGCGCCGGCGCCGCCGCGCTCGAGGCGATGATCGGCGACTGGCCCGAACTGACGCGCCAGGCCATCATCACCGTCTTCCTGCACAAGCATCCGAAAGGCTGGGTGGACGAGGACAATTCGCTCGACGCCCTGCGCGAAGACGAGGACGAGGGCGACGAGGACGACGAGATCGGCGAGGTCACCGAGGACTTCGCCCAACTGTTTGACCAGGATGAGGAATAAGCGATGAGCGATAACAGCAATCTGCCGGCCGTCGTCAAGCAAGTCACCGAACTGGTGCTGGCCGGCTCCCTGCAGCATGCCGAACAGGCCTTCTCCGAGGCCGCCGAAGCGCATGGCGACTATGCCGTGGCCGAAGTGCTCGAACAGATTCCGCCCCAGGTGACGGCCCTGCATCTGGCCGGCTTCGACGGCGGCAAGACCTCGCTCGCGACCCTGCTGGTGCCGCCCAAGGTGTGGGCCGACAGCCTCGCCTTCATCGCCGCCACCTGGCCCGACAACCTGATCGAGGACGATCCCGAGCGCATCGCCGAGTCCCTGTTCGCCCACATCCACGGCGTGGTGTTCGCCACCGACGACGAGGAGCGCCGCCACGAGCTGCTGCAGGCCGCCGCCGCCACCGACCATGGCTGCACCGCGTTTGCGATCCTGTTCTCGCTGGCCCCGCGCGAAGTGCTCGAGCTGGCCGGCGAAATCGCCTCGCGCGGACCCTGGATCACGGCCCACACGACCAGCGACAGCGACATCGTGCCGCTGGCGGTGGAGCTGGCGCGCGCCAGCGAGGATGGCTGGGACCGCGCGCTGTTCGAGCTGTTCCCCGAATTCCGCCACAGCGCCGACCTGGCCGACGCCGAATTCTCGGACGATCCCGACGAAGAGCCCAAGCATCTGCAGCGCACCACGCGCGAGCTGCTGTACCGCCTGCGCAAGCAGGTGCCGAGCGTGCGCACCACGCCCAAGCGCGGCACCCGCAAGAGCCTCGGCACCGGCATCTTCAGTTAAGCCATGCTGCCCGCCCTCATCCAAGCGCGCCCGCCGCGGCTGGTGCGCGCGATCCGCTGTTTCGACCTGCCCGCGCAGGACGAAGACGCCGCCGTGCTGGCCGACGAACTGGCCGGCATCACCGCCATGGTGGCCGAGCGCTTCACCAACGACCGCACGGCCGAAGGCATCCAGCGCGCCTACCTGCTGACGGTCGGCTGCGTCTCGCTCGGCATCGAGCGCACCCTGGTCGAGCAGGACGACGCCAGCGCCCTCGAATACCTGATCGGCGAAGGGGCCGAGCACGCGTTCCAGCAGGGATTCCGCGCGCTCAAGGAGCTGGCCGCGCTGCCCGAGGACAGCCTGGTCGGCGAATTCGACCAGGACCCCGTGTACGCCCAGCGCCGCCTGAAAGAGCTGTTCATCGACATCTGCGCGGCCGACCCCGGCGAGAACTGGGACGGCCCGGCGCGTTACGAGATGCAGCTCAATCAGCGCAAGCAGGTGCAGGCCGTGGTGCGCGCCGCCAGCTGGCTGCGCCGCCACCACTGGGAAGGTCCGATCAAGGACAGCGACCTGAATGCCGAAGGCGTGCTGGCGCTGGCCATCATCTTCGCGGTCGAAGGCGGCGGCCGCATCGTGGCGCGCACCGGCCAGCAGGAGTTCGCGCGTTTCGTCGGCGCCGTGCGCAAGCACAAGCCCGACTTCGAGCAGGGCTGGGCCGAGCTGCTGCAGGTGGTGCCGGTGCAGCACCATCCGGTGCTGGTCGAGCGCATCGACAATCTGCGCGCCCACTGCACGGTGCTGCACAAGCTGAACAGCCGCACCGCGCTCAAGACCCTGTTCGCCGAGCTGGAAAACTACGCCGGCACCGAGCTCGACGCCGACTTCTAAACAACGGGGTCAGAGGGCTTTGAGGAAGGCGGACAGGTCGGCGACTTCCTGCGGCGTCAGGCCGATGCGGAAGCGGCGGTCGTAGAAGCGCACCACCGCTTCGACACTGGTGGCGGAGCCGTCGTGGAAGTAGGGCGAGCGCGCTTCCAGGCCGCGCAGACTCGGTGTCTTCATCTTGCCGATGTCGCGCCAGCGCCCGCTCTGCATGGCGGCGCCCGGATCGCTGACCTCCACCACTTCGCCCGTCGTCTTGTTCTTCAGCGTGTACAGCGGCAGATCGGGCGTGCGCAGCACGGCCGCCGAGGTGCCGGTGTTGAACAGGCGCGGCACCGACAGGGATCCGGCATTCGGCGCTGAATGGCAGCTGCTGCAGGTGGCGCGCGCGAGGCCGGGACGCAAGGTGTCGGTGAAGCCGGCCACGTTCGTCAGCGTGAACGGGCGGGTGTTGAACAGCTGTTCGCCGCGCGCGATGGCGGCGCGCGCCTGGTCCTGGGCGCTCGGTGGCTGCGGGCGGCCGCCGCGCGGCCCGGGCTGGGGCTGGCCCAGATTGCGCCAGGCACCGAACAGGTTGAACACATTGCGGTTGAAGGCGGCGCCGCTGCGGTAGTCGCCCGCGTCCACGTCATTGATCCCGAAATAGAAGTCGGTGCGCGCCAGATTGGCCGGGCCGCCCAGCGCGCCGGCGCTACTGAGGTCGCCCGCGTCCTTCGACACCTGCTGCGCAATCGTCAGGCTCTGCTCGAAGGCGACGATGGCGGCGCGCTCGCTCTCGCTCAGGGCGCTCGTCGCTTCGGCATGGCCCTTGACGGCGTCGCTGGCCTGCTGCGCCAGGTCCTTTTCGAGGGCCGCGTAGCAGGCGGCCGGGCGTGCGCCCTTGATGCACAGGCTGGAGGCGGCGTCGAGCAGGGTCTCGCGCCCGTCCCACATCAGGGTGCTGCTGAAGCGCAGATTGGCCGAGGGCAGGGGGCGGCGGAACAGCGACAGCTCGCGCGCACTCGCATAGCCGTAGGGGTCGTCCACGCGTTCGAGCGTGAATTCGGCATCGGCGGGCAGCGCCAGGCCGACGCGGATCACGCCGCGCGTGAGCAGCATGCTGTAGGCGCTGCGGCGCGCGTCCACGCTGTCAACTCTGGCGTTCGGGCTGTTGGCGCCATCCACCAGGCGGAACACGGGATCGAGGCCGGCGCTGGCCTCGAAGCGCTGCTGCAGGCGCGCCGGGCCGATGGTCCAGCCATTGGCCTCTTCGTGGCAGCTGGCGCAGCTGCGGCCATTGCCCAGCGGGCGAAAAAAGGGATTGGCGCTGTCGATGCTGCCGCTGCTGCTCACGGTCAGGGCCGCGCCTTCTTCGTTCGGCTGCGTCACCGGCACGCTCAGGGTGCTGTGGCCGATGTCGCCCGAGCGCGCGGCGCCGCTGCCGCTGGCGATGCTGCTGTCCTGGACCGGCGCGGGCGTCGCGGCGGGACTGCTGCTGTCGATGCTGCCGCCACCGCAGGCGGCAAGCAGCAGGCTGGGGACGAGTAGGCTGGCGAGGCGGTGGGCGCGTGGCTGCATGATGGGCTCCTGCGTTGAGATGGGCGCAGGATGGCGCGCAAATGTGCAGCAAAAATGGAGGGCTTAGTCGCTCGCCGCGGCGGCCCGGGCGATGGCGACGAAGGCGTCCACCAGCGGCGCGTGTTCGCCCGCGCGCCAACCGAGCATCAGGCTGGTGCGGGCGTCGGCGTCCTGCAGCTGGCGGTAGCTGACGCCTTCCATGCGGATGCGGCGGAAGGTCGCGGGCAGCACGGTCACGCCGCAGCCGGCCGCCACCAGGCCGATGATCGAGGCCGATTCGCCCGCTTCCTGCGCCACGTGCGGACTGAAACCGGCCGCGCGGCACAGGCGCAGAATCAGCGGCACGATGGCGGTCCCGGCCGCCGCCGGGTACATCACAAACGGTTCGTTGGCCAGATCGCGCAGGGCCAGGTGGCGCGTGTGCGCCAGCCGGTGCTCGCTGGGCAGCACGGCCACCAGCGGATCGTCGCGCAGCGGCGCCATCGCCAGGCGCGCATCGGGCACGCTCAGGGGTCGGGTGAAGGCCAGATCGAGCTCGCGCTGGGCCAGCGCTTCGATCTGGCGCTGGCTCGACAGCTCGCGCAGGGTCAGCGTCACGCCCGGGTACTGCTGGCGATAGCGCCGGATGGCGGCCACGAACAGCGGCGTGAACGGGGTGGAGTAGGTAAAGCCAATGCGCAGCTCGCCGGCCTCGCCGCGTTCGGCCCGGCGCGCGGTCTCCTGGGCCTGCTCGGCCAGGGCCAGAATACGCCGCGCATCGCTGAGGAACAGGCTGCCGGCCGGCGTCAGCCGCACCCAGCGCTTGCTGCGCTCGAACAGCAGCGCGCCGACTTCCTCCTCGAGCTGGGCGATCGCATGCGACAGCGGCGGCTGGCCGATGTTCAGGCGCTGGGCCGCGCGCGTGAAGTGCAGTTCCTCGGCGACGGCGATGAAGTAGCGCAGGTGGCGCAGTTCCATAATCTATAAAATGTATGAGAGACGACAGAAATATATATTGGACTGAATTACTGAACAAGCCTAGCATGGTCTGCATGAAGATCGCTGCCGCCACTCCCGCCTTCCACCGCACCAACCGCGCCATGCTGTGCGCCGGCTTTTCCACCTTCGCGCTGCTGTACTGCGTGCAGCCGCTGATGCCGGTGCTGGCCCAGGCCTTCGCCCTGAGTCCGGCCCAGAGCAGCGGCGTGCTGTCGATGGCGACGGCGGCCCTGGCCGTGTCGCTGCTGGTCTCGGGCGTGCTG
Source organism: Massilia sp. TS11 (assembly GCF_022012445.1). GTDB lineage: Bacteria > Pseudomonadota > Gammaproteobacteria > Burkholderiales > Burkholderiaceae_D > Telluria. The sequence goes on along the minus strand of NZ_JAKLTS010000009.1, from coordinate 198,286 downwards.
TCGGATCGGGTCGGGCGCCGCCCGCTGATGCTGGCCTCGATGCTGCTGGGCGCCGTGCTGGCCATCGCCTGCGCCTTTGCCGAGGACTACCGCCAGCTGCTGCTGCTGCGCACCCTGCTCGGCGTGGCCCTGGGCGGGATGCCGGCCGTGGCCATGGCCTATTTGAGCGAGGAGATCGAACCGGCCTCGCTTGGCTTGTCGATGGGCCTGTACATCAGCGGCAGTGCCTTTGGCGGCATGATCGGACGTTTTGTGGCGGCCGCCGTGGCCGACGTTTTCGGCTGGCGCGCGGCGCTGGCGACGATGGGGGTGCTGGCCCTGCTGGTGGCGCTCGAATGTGTGCGCAGCCTGCCGGCCTCGCGCCACTTCCGCCCGCAGCCGGCCGGCTGGGACGTGCTGCTGCAGGGCGCGCGCCGTCACCTGTGCGACGCGGGCCTGCCGTGGATGTTCGCCATCGGCTTTCTGCTCATGGGCTGCATGGTCTCGGTCTACAACTACATCGGCTACCGCCTGCTGGCGGCGCCGTTCAGCCTGCGCCCGGCCGCTGTCGGCGCGCTCGCCGCGCTTTACCTGAGCGGGATCTACAGCGCCGTGTGGGCCGGGCGCCGCGCCGACCGCCTGGGCCGCCGCCACGTGCTGTGGCAGGCGCTGGGCCTGATGCTGTTTGGCCTGCTGCTGACGCTCGCCCCGCAGCTGCCGCTGGTGCTGATCGGTCTGGGCATCTTCACGTTTGGCTTTTTCGCCGCCCATTCGATCGCCAGCAGCTGGGTCGGACGGCGTGCCGGCGCGCCCCAGGCCCTGGCCTCGGCCCTCTACCTGCTGTTCTACTACCTGGGCTCGAGCGTGCTCGGTTCGGCCACCGGCGTGCTGTGGAGCCGCGGCGGCTGGGCGGCCGTGGTGGCGGGCCTTGGCTGCGCGCTCGGTCTCGGCCTGCTGATCGCGATGCGCCTGCGCGGCCTGGCCCCGCGCCAGCCGCAGCCGGCCTGAATTTCCACAATCTCTGCACATTTGGCGGTTATGATGTCCGCGTGAGCTACCGACATCAGGACACCGTATGCGACTGACGATCGCGCGCAAGATCGCGCTGGCGGTGGTCGCCGTCGCCATCCTCAGTATCGGCGCCATGGCCTGGTTCACCACGGCCAATCTGAATCGCGGCTTCGTCGCCTACCTGAATGGTGCGCAGCGCAAGGACCTCGACAAGGTCGCCGAGCTGATCGCCCAGCGCTATGCGCGCGAGGGCAATTGGGACTGGCTGCGCCACCGCCCGGCCGGCATGCGCGAAGTGCTGGCCCGGATGAACCCCGCTAATCCGCTGGTGCTGCCCGAGAATCCGCGGCCGCAGCCGCGCCGCGATGGCCCGCCGCCGCGCGCCGGCGAGCCGCCCCCGGTGCGCGGCTACGGCCCGCAGCGGCCGCCACCGCCGCCGCGCGAGGCCGCACCGCCGCCGGAAGACGAGGGCCGCGCGGGCGAGCCGCCGCGCCCGCGCGATCCCTTCGGCTTTGCGCCGCGCCTGTCCGTGTTCGACGCCGACGGCGAGCCGGTGATGGGCCCGCCCCATGTAGTCGACGCGATCGAGCAGCCGATTCTGCTCAATGGCCGCCTGATTGGCCTGCTCAAGCTGCGCCCGCTGCGCCAGGCCGCCGAAGGTAACGACGGCGCCGCCGCCAGCGCCTTCCTGCGCGATCAGATCAACGAGATGCTGCTGATGGCCGCCGCCCTGATCGCCTTCGCCGCGCTGCTGGCGACGGCGCTCGCGCGCCATCTGCTACGCCCGATTCCGGCCCTGCGCAATGTGACGGCGCGTCTGGCCCAGGGCGATTTCGCGGCGCGCGCGCCCCTGCTGTCGCGCGATGAACTGGCCGAGCTGGCCGTGCACGTGAATGAAATGGCGCAGGCGCTCGAGGCCTCCGAGCAGCAGCGGCGCCAGATGATCGCCGATGTCGCGCACGAACTGCGCACCCCGCTGACGGTGATCCGCGGCGAGCTTGAAGCCCTGATCGACGGCATCCGCAGCGCCGACCAGAAGGCCCTCGAATCCCTGCATGGCGAGGTGCTGCGCCTGAACCAGCTGGTCGACGATCTGCATCAGCTGGCCCTGGCCGACGCCGGGGAGCTGCACTACGACTGGCAGCAGCTCGATCTGGCCGCCCTGGTGCGCCCGCTGCTGGAGCGCTACCGCCCGCGCGCCGCCAAGGCCGGCCTCGATCTCGGTTGGGACCTGCCTACCCAGCCGGTGCCAGTGCGCGGCGACCACGGACGCCTGACCCAGGTGCTGATCAACCTGTTGGAAAACAGCGTGCGCTACACCGATGCGGGCGGCTACATCGTGGTCAGCATGGCCATGGCCGACGACGGCCACGCCGATCTGTGGGTGGAGGACAGCGCGCCCGGCGTCCCGGCGGGCACCCATGCGCACCTGTTCGAGCGTCTGGTGCGGGCCGATAGCGCGCGCACCCGGACCACGGGCGGCAGCGGCCTGGGGCTGGCCATCGTCAAGGTGCTGGTGGAGGCGCATGGCGGCAGCATCAGCGCCGGACCGTCGCCGCTGGGCGGGCTGAAAATCCATCTGCGCCTGCCACTGTCTGGAGAATATGCATGAACAAACAGCCGCATATCCTGGTGGTGGAAGACGACGACAAGATCGCCGCGCTGCTGACGGACTATTTCAGCGCCGCCGGTTTTCGCAGCACCCAACTCGCCAATGGCCAGGCGGCGCTCGACTATCTGCGCTCCCATGCGGTCGATCTGGTCACGCTCGACCTGATGCTGCCCGGGCTCGATGGCGTGGCCGTGTGCCAGCAGCTGCGAGGCTTCTCGCAGGTCCCGGTGATCATGCTGACGGCGCGGGTCGACGAAATCGACCGCCTGCTTGGCCTGGAGACCGGCGCCGACGACTACGTGTGCAAGCCCTTCAGCCCGCGCGAGGTGGTGGCGCGGGTCAAGGTCCATCTGCGCCGCAGCCAGCAAACGCCGCAGCCCACGGGCGCGGCCTTCGTGGTCGACCGCGAGCGCATGCAGATCCTGCATGGCGGGGCGGCGGTAGCGCTGACGCCCGTCGAATTCCGTCTGCTGGCGGAATTGATCGACAACCCAAGCCGCGTCTATTCGCGCCAGCAGCTGCTCGACTTCGCCCACGAGGACCAGCGCGACATCAACGACCGCACGATCGACTCCCACATCAAGAATATCCGCCGCAAGCTGCCGCAGTCGGAGTGCCTGCAGTCGGTGTACGGTGTCGGCTACCGCTTCGAGCCGCCGCTCTGAGTCAGCCGCCTGGCAGCTTTTGTCGGCTCGGCTGACGAATTCTGTCAATCCGCACGCGGAAAGGCCTGGCACGCCGCTTGCAAAGTCCCTGCTACCCACCACATCAACGAGAAAGCAGGGTACATGGGTCTATTCAAGATGCTGGGCAGCGTCCTGTGCGCGGCTGCCATCTTCAACGTCGCGCCGGCATCCGGTATCCACGCCGACGTCACCAGCCTGCAAGGTATGCATTTCGGTACGCGCGCCGTGCCCTGGGGCGGCAGCATCGTGCTGACTGAGCGCGATGCCATGCTGCGCACCAAGGGGCGCTGCGCTTTCAATGTCGGCTACGATCTGCGCAATCTGGGCGACCGCCCCACGGCCAGCTTCAAGAACTTCCTGCTCGCGAAAGGCGCTATCGTCGCCATCAGCAGCGCCCAGCCGCTGCAGCCCGGCGAAACGCGCCATGTCCTCACCCAGCCCTATCTGGAGCCCGGCACCTACGTGCTGGGTCTGCAGCTGGACGCCGAAAACCAGCTGGCCGAATCGAACCTGGCGAATAACGCGCTGGCGCTGACGGTGACCGTCAGCGGCGCCTGCCGGGCGCTTTAGGGCGCAAGCTTTCCCCACGCCGGCGCCGGTGTCCCGCACCGGACCGGCTTTTTTTCGCGCCGCGCCAGCCCCGTTTCGCGGTCGTCCGATTCGTTTTCATCGCTTGCCGCTCGCCCGCCCGCGTGGCCCTCCTTAGTCTGTGCGCAGTCCCACAACACAAGGAGGAAAGACCATGAAACATCTGCTGATCGGCGCCCTGTTCGCCAGCTGCTGCGCCCTGGCTCAAGGCGAGGAAGTCCAGCTCAAAGGCTACAAAGAGGCGGTACAGAACTACGTGGCCGCCACCAATGGCGACGCCAGCGCGCGCGACGCCGCGGCCGACGCCTTTGGCCGCCTCGCTGCCACTCACCCCGAGCATCCGCTGATGCTGGCCTATCAGGGCTCGGCCATTGCCCTGCAGGGGCGCGACGCGCTGATGCCGTGGTCGAAGATGAAGTTCGCCGAGCAGGGCGCCAATATGATCGAAAAGGCCCTCAACCTGCTGGCGCCTGGCCACGACAGCCAGACCATCGGCGGCGTGCCGGAAAGCCTGGAAACGCGCCTGGTCGCGGCCCAGACCCTGCTGGCCCTGCCGGACTTCATGAACCGCGCCACTCTCGGCAAGCGCGCGCTCGACGCGGCCCTGGCCATGCCAGCCCTGGCCAGCGCGCCGGCCGCCGTGCGCCAGCGCGCCTATGCCGTCGCCGCCCAGCAGGCCGCCCGTGAGAAGCGCAGCGCCGACGAAGTCCAGTACTGGAAGCAGGTCGCTGCCCTGGGTCCGCAGACCCCGTCCGGCTTGCGCGCCGCCGCCCGCCTGAAGGAGCTGGGCCAATGAGCAGCGATATCCTGATGCAGCTCGATGGGGTCAGCAAGGCCTACCATCTGGGCGGCGAAACCATCCACGCCCTCAAGGGCATCGACCTGGGCGTGCGGCGCGGCGAGCTGGCCGCCGTCACCGGGCCCTCGGGCAGCGGCAAAAGCACGCTGCTCAACATCTGCGGCCTGCTCGATCAGTGCGATGGCGGCGCCGTCACCTACGCTGGCCAGCCGCTGCGCGCCGGCGACGAGGCGCGCAAGACCGCACTGCGGCGCCAGACCATCGGCTTTGTGTTCCAGAGCTTTAACCTGGTGCCGGTGATGAGCGCGCACGATAACGTCGATTTTCCGCTGCACCTGCTGGGGGTGCCGCTGGCCGAGCGCCGCCGCCGCGTGGGCGAGGCGCTCGAGCGCGTCGGCCTGGGCGGCTTTGGCGGCCACCGGCCCGACCAGCTCTCGGGCGGCCAGCGTCAGCGCGTGGCGATTGCACGCGCCATCGTCAAGCAGCCGGCCCTGGTCATCGCCGATGAACCGACGGCCAATCTCGACGCCATTACAGCGGCCCAGATCGTCGCACTGATGAAGACCCTGGCCCACGAACAGGACACCACCTTTTTGATCGCCACCCACGACGACCGCCTGATCGGGCATTGCGACCGCGCCCTGGTGCTGGACGACGGCGTGCTGGCAGGAGGCGCATATGCTCGCTAAATTCCCCTGGCTCGCCATGGCCCTGAAAAACGCCATGCGCAACCGCCGCCGCTCGTTCGCCACGCTGGCCATCACGGCCATCGGCACGGCCGCTGCTTTGCTCGGCGGCGGCTTCGCCCTGCAAACCTATGAGTCGCTGGCCGAGTTCAGCGCGCGCGACACCGGCCATGTGGTGGTGGCCGCGCCCCACCATTTCGACAACAACGAAGCGAGCCCGCTGGAGCACGGCCTGGCCGGCAGCGAGGACCTGCGCCGCAAGCTGCTGGCCATGCCGGGCGTGATGCGCGTGCTGCCGCGCCTGCAGTTCTCGGGTTTGATCTCGAATGGCGACAAGAGCGAGATCGTGATCGGCAGCGGGGTCGACGCCAGCCAGGAATATCTGGTCAAAGGCCCGACCATGCGCACCGAACGCGGCGTGCTGCTCGATGCGCACGACCCGGCGCGCGGTCCCGGCATCGTGATCGGCAAAGGCCTGGCGCAGAACCTGCACGCGGAACCGGGCAGCAGCCTGACCCTGATTTCGACCACGACCACGGGCAGTCTGAATGCGCTGGACGTGGTGGTGACGGGCGTCGTCAGCACCGGTGTAACGGAGGTCGACCGCCGCCTCGCGATGGTGGACCTGAGCACGGCCCAGGCCCTGCTGGCGACCAAAAAAGTGAGCAGCCTGTCCGTCTATCTGGAGGCGATGGACCAGACCGACGCCTTTGCCGCCAAGCTGAAAGCGGAGCAGGGCGGCCAGCTGGAAGTGCGCACCTGGCTCGAACAGGCGCAGTTCTACCAGAGCGTGAAAAACATCTACGACCGCATCTTCGGTTTCATCGGCGTGATCGTGCTGGTGATCGTGCTGTTCGCCGTGACCAATACCCTGGCGATGGCGGTGCTTGAGCGCACGCGTGAAATCGGCACCTTGCGTGCGATGGGCGCGACCCCGGGCGAAGTGATGAAGGTGTTCACGCTCGAAGGCGTGAGCCTGGCCGGCGGCGGCGCCGTGCTGGGCATGCTGGTGGCCGCCGTCGTCGCACTGTGCCTGGTGCTGTTCAAGGTGCAGATGCCGCCGCCGCCCGGACGCTCGCAAGGCTATCCGCTGGTGGTGACGGTGTCGCCGCTGATGTATCTGGGCGCGGCCGTCACGGTGACGCTGCTGTCCGCACTGGCGGCCTGGTTCGTCAGCCGCAAAGCCGCTAAACAAGCTGTCGTGGAGGCCCTGTCCCATGTCTAAACTCGCAATGATGATTGCCGCCCTGTGTCTCAGTGGCGGCGCCCTGGCGGCCGATATCGAGGCCATGCTGAAAAAAGCCGATAGCTTCCGCATGCCCGATGCCTCGGCCCAGCTGCAGACCGAAGTCCAGACCATCAAGAACGGCCAGGTCGACAAGAGCAAGCGCTACGAGGTGCTGGTGCGGCCCGGCGGCCAGAGTCTGGTGCTGTTCCGCTCACCGGGCGAGTCGGGCCAGAAGGTGCTGATGAAGGGCGACGACTTCTGGATGCTGATGCCGGGCAGTGCGCGGCCGATCCGCATCACGCCGCTGCAAAAGCTGCTGGGCGACGCCGCCACCGGCGACATCGCCACCATGACCTGGGCCGGCGACTATGACGGCGTGCTGCGCCAGGAGACCGAGATCGACGGCCAGCCCTGCTGGGAGCTGGATCTGAGCGCGCGCCGCCCGGCCCTGAGCTACCAGAAGATCACCCTGTTTCTGGCCAAGCGTGATGGCCGCCCTTTGCGCGCCGACCTGTATGCAAGCTCCAACCGCAAGCTGAAAAGCGCGCGCTACGAGCTTGAGCAGCGCGATGGGCGCCTGCAGGTCACGCGCACCTATCTGAGCGACGCGATTCAGACCCAGCGCGAAACTGTGATCCACGTGCTGTCCTCGACGCCGAAGAAGTTTGGCGATGAGCTGTTCAATCCGATGTACCTGAGCCGGAGCGACATCAAATGAGGACCGCGATTGCGCTGGCGGCGGCCATGCTGGCGGCGCCGGCCCTGGCCGACGATCAGCTCGACCTGCGCCTGCGCACCCAGTGGGAGCAGGCGCACGCCAACCCGGACAGCCTGCTGCCGCGGGCCGACAGCCTGCGCAATGTGCAGACCGGCGAGCTGCGTTTTCAGTGGGATGCGCTGGAAGCCAGCGCGGTGCGCGGCGTGCTCAGTGCGCGCCGCGTCAGCGATGGCGGCACGCGCGCCACGCTCAACGAGCTGTCGCTCGAGCGGCCGCTTGGCGCGGGCTTTCTGAGCGCCGGCAAAAAAGTCATGAGCTGGGACGTGGGCTATGCCTTCCGCCCGCTCGACGTGGTGCAGCAGGAGGACCGGCGCGCGCTGTATGCGCCGACGCTGGAAGGCGTGCCGATGCTGGCCTGGGAATGGTTCGACAGCGAGCAGGCCGTGAGCGTGGTGTGGTCCAACCCCGGCGCCGGCCGGCGCGCCCAGCCGCGCGACGACGGTGCACTGGCGCTGCGCTACTACCGGCGCAGCGGCACGCGCGACGAATACGCCGTGCTGCGCGTATCGGCGCGCGACGGGCTTGAAGGCGGCGTGTCGTTCTCGGACGTGGTCAATCCGGGGCTGGAGCTGCATGGCTCGCTGCTGCTGCAGCAGCGCCACACGCGCTGGGCCGGGGCCGGCGGCGGCGCCATGGTGACCCAGGACCCCGGGCATTGGGAGGCGCAAGGCGGCGGCCTGCGCGCGCTGGCCGGCCTTACCTGGACCACCGAGGGCAAGCTGTCGATCATCGGCGAAGCCTGGCGCGACACCACGGCCTATAGCGGCGCGGAGTGGGACGCCTGGCGTGCCCGCAACCGCGCGCTGCAGGCCCCGAGCCCGCTGCCGCCCGCCCTGCAGCGCGCCAATCTGGGCTGGCAGGCCAGCCTGCTGCAGACCAGCACCCTGCGCCGCCAGAACGTGTTTGCACGGGTGGCGCAAAATTTCGGGGATGCGGACCTCTCGGCCGACGTGCTGTGGACGCCCGAGGACGGCGGCCGCATCACCAGTGCCATGTGGAGCTGGAAGCCGGCGCCGTGGTCCGTGTCGGCCAGCCTGCGCCATTTCAGCGGCGGCGCGCCGCTGGCCAGCCTGCCGGTGCGCTGGCAGGCCGTGGTCGCCGTCGAACGCGCCTTCTGATTTACATCTGCCGGAACAGGTGGGCGTAGAGGGGACTGACGCGCGGCCGCTCGCTGCGGCCGCGCAGTTGGAGACTGAGCTTGCCGTTCTCCTCGCGCATGGCGGCCAGGATGCAGCTGCTATTGACCACGGTGCCGCGGTGCACCTGCCAGAACAGGTCGGCGTCCAGCTGCGGCAGCAGCTCGCGCAGGCTGGTGCGGATCAGGGATTCGCTGTCGGCCGTGACCACATTCACATACTTGTCCATCGCCTCGAAGTAGATCACGTCGGCCACCGGAATCATACGCACCTGGTTGCCGACGGCGGCGCGGATCATCTGCAGACGCGGCGCGGGCGGTGCGGCCGGCGCCAGCGCGCGCAGCTGCTGCAGCAGTTGCGCCATCTCGGTCTCCGGCGCGGGCGTGGCCAGGCGCGCCTGCAGGCGTTCGACCGTGCGCGCCAGACGCGCATCGCTGATCGGCTTGAGCACGTAGTCGGCGGCCTGCTGGTCGAAGGCGTCCACCGCATACTGGTCGTAAGCGGTGACGAAGACCACGAGCGGCGGCTTGCCGTCCCAGGCCTCGGTGATCTCCTCGGCCGCTTCCAGGCCGGTCTTCCCCGGCATTTTGATATCGAGGAAAAGCACGTCCGGGCGCAGGGCCAGGGCCTGTTCGACCGCCTGCACTCCATTTGCGCAGGTGGCGACGAATTCGGCCTCGGGCCACAGGCGCTGCAGGGCGGCGCTGAGGGTGGCGGCGAGAATGGCTTCGTCTTCGGCGATCAGAATGCGGATACTCATGGCGTCAAGGGCAGGGTCAGGCGCGCCAGCGCGCCTTCGGGTGAATTGGGCAGCAGCTCCAGGCGGGCGGCGCTGCCGTACAAGGCCTGCAGGCGCTCGCGCGTATTGGCCAGCCCAAGGCGCGTGCCTTTGCTGGCCGGCGCCGCGGCCAGACCGAGGCCGCTGTCGGCCACTTCCAGCAGCAGGCGACCGGCATCGCGGCTGGCGCGCACGCTCAGGGTGCCGCCATCGATTTTCGGCTCCAGGCCATGGATGATGGCGTTTTCGACGAGCGGCTGCAGCAGCAGCGGCGGCAGCTGGCAGGCGGCCAGTTCGGGCGCCAGCGCCAGTTGGTAGCGCAGGCGCTCGCCCATGCGCACCTGCATCAGCCCAAGGTAGGCGTCGAGCAGGGCGAATTCCTGGCCCAGAGTCGTGACTTCGGCGCGCGAGGACGAGAGCGTGGCGCGCAGGTACTGGATCAGCTGGTCGAGCATGTGCTGGGCGCGCGCCGGATCGAGCGCGATCAGGCCCTGCACATTGGCCAGGGTGTTAAACAGCATATGCGGTTCGATCTGGGCCTGCAGCGCCTGCAGGCGGGCCTGCAGCGCGTGCGCCTCCTGCTGGGCGGCGCGCGCCTCGGCCCGCAGAATCCGGTCGCGGCTGGTGAAGAACAGGGTGGCCGCGCCGGTGGCGATCAGGGTGAAGGCCACGCCGGTCATGCTGGTGCGCGAGAGGCTGCTGAAGCCATTGATGCGTGCGCCCAGCAGCAGGCCGGTCAGGGTCATGCCGGCCACCTGGGCGACCGGCACAGCCACCGCCACCAGACCGGCGAACACCAGCCAGTTGGGGCGCGCGCATTCGCCCCAGATCAGCAGGCGACCGCCATCGATCATGGCCCAGGCCAGAGTGCCGATGCACATCGAGGCCAGCAGGTTGGGGCCGAAGCCGCCGCCATTGCCGAGGACATAGGTGAGGGTCAGGGCGCACAGCACATTGAGCAGCATGGCGAAGACGCCATCGCGCAGGAAGCGGCCAAGGGGGAAGGGCGGACGGGCGGGGCTCATGCGCGCATGGTAGCAGGATGCCCGGCGGCCTGGACAGGGGCGTTGCGACGAAACGCCGCCCGCGTGGCGCGAAACGGTGTGCACGCGGCGCCGAACTTTTTAGCGCCCTCAAGGATCGAACCAGGAGCGGCACACTTCGGTGCCGCCTGATTTGGGAGGTCGCATCATGCTGCAAAATTCAGAAATTCAGCAACGCATCACGCGTATCGAACAAGCCGTGGGTCAGGCGGCCCAGTCCTGCCAGACCGAGCAGAATCTGTCGCCCAAGCTCAAACATTGCATCGAGGAGCTCGACAGGCAATGCCATGTGGCGGAAAGCGTCATTCAGTCGCAGGACGAAAACCGCATCCGCCAGTGTGTGGACGAGCTGGAGTCGCTCGGTGACGAGGCCAAGCGCGCCTGCACGATGGACGGCAGCGCGCCCAGCACGGTCAAAGACGCCGTGCTACGCGCGCATGACGAGCTATCGCGCCTGAAGCACCAGTTGCACTGAGCCTAAACCACGCCCTGCGTCCGCAGGGCCGCAATGCGTGCCGCGTCGTAGCCGAGCACCTCGCGCAGGACTTCCTCCGTATGCTGGCCCAGCAGCGGCGGCGGGACGTCCTGGGTGGTGGGCGTGGCCGACAGGCGCATGGGACTGCGCACCAGCCTGACCTGGCCCGCCGTCGGGTGGGGCACGTCGATGGCGATGCCGCGCGCCTTGACCTGCGGGTTCTCGAACACGTCGTGCAGGTCATTGATCGGGCCGCAGGGCACGCCCACGGCTTCCAGCGCGCTGATCCAGTCGTCGCGCGTGCGCGTCTTGACCATCTCGGCCAGGATGGGCACGAGCACGTCGCGGTTCTGCACGCGCAGCGGGTTGGTGGCAAAGCGCGGGTCCTGGCCGAGTTCGGGCCGGCCGCCGGCTTCGACGAACTTCTGGTACTGGCCGTCGTTGCCGGTGGCGACAATGATGTGGCCGTCGGCGCAGGCGAAGGTCTGGTAGGGCACGATATTGGCGTGCGCATTGCCCCAGCGCTTGGGTGGCTTGCCGCTATTCAGGTAGTTGCTGCCCATATTGGCCAGCATGGCCACCTGGGTGTCGAGCAGGGCCATGTCGATATGCTGGCCCTGGCCCGTGCGGTCGCGGTGGGTGAGGGCGGCCAGCACGGCCACGGTCGCATACATGCCGGTCATCAGGTCGGTGATGGCGACGCCGGCCTTTTGCGGGCCGCCGCCGGGCAGATCGTCGCGCTCGCCGGTGATCGACATCAGGCCGCCCATGCCCTGGATCAGGAAGTCGTAGCCGGCGCGATGGGCATACGGGCCGTCCTGGCCAAAGCCGGTGACGGAGCAATAGACGAGGTCGGGCTTGATGGCCTTCAGGCTGTCGTAGTCGAGCCCATAACGCTTGAGGTGGCCCACTTTAAAATTTTCGAGCACCACATCGCAATGCTTGACCAGGTCGCGCAACAGGGCCTGGCCCTCGGCGCTGGCGATGTCGACGGTGACGGAGCGCTTGCCGCGGTTGGCTGCCAGGTAGTAGGCGGCCTCGCTCGTGTCGCGCCCGGCGCCATCCTTGGCATAGGGCGGGCCCCAGGCGCGCGTGTCGTCGCCAAGGGTCGGGCGTTCGATCTTGATGATGTCGGCGCCGAGGTCGGCCAGGTTTTGCGAGCACCAGGGGCCGGCCAGCACGCGGCTCAGGTCGAGCACGCGGATATGCCCAAGCGCCTTGGGCAGGGAGGTCGTTGCAGTCATGGTCGAGGTGAAATGGGCTTGGCCCGGATTATAAGCCGGCGCTGCTGCGCCCCACCAGCTGCGCGCGCTGCCGCTGCGGGGCCAGGCTGGCGCAGATCAGGGCCAGCGCGCGCTGCGGCTCGGCCTGGCCGCACATGAAGATGTCCACCGCCGCAAAGCCGGTCTCCGGCCAGGTGTGGATGGAAATGTGCGACTCGGCCAGCAGCACCACGCCGGTCACGCCCAGGCCGGGGCCGAAGCTGTGAAAGTGGCTGTGCAGCACACGGGCGCCGGCCGCCTCGGCGGCTGCGCGCAGCAGAGTGTCGATGGCGGCGGCGTCGCGCAGACGCTCCGGCGCGATGCCGCCGAGGTCGGCCAGCAGGTGCTGGCCGCTGCTCGCGTGCACGCCGCCCAGTGCGGGGGCAGGCAGGGGCGCGTTCATTTGTGGCCGCCTCCGCCATAGCCGCCGCCGCTGTAGCCGCCGCCATAGCTGCCGCCGCCACCACCGGTGTGCGAGACCCAGCTATTGCCGCCGCCGCGGCTGGCGACGCTGAACAGTTTCACCCAGCTCGAGGCCGTGGTGATGGCGATGACAAACACCGCATACACAAAGAATTTGCCACCCATGCTCAGGACTCGCTCGATTCCAGAAATTTCGCCGGCAGATAGATGGCCAGCGCGCCCAGTACCGGATAGACCCAGGTCGCGCCCGGCTCCAGCAGCAGCGGGATGGCGTTCAGGGCCAGCAGCCACCACAGCAGCGTGGCCAGGGTCGACTTGCGCTGGCGCGGGCTCGGCATGCGCTCGGCCTTCACGTCCTTGCCGAACCAGGCCAGCACCTGGTCATTGGCCAGCCGCACCGAGCGCGACCAGGTCATTTCCTCGGTCGTCAGCTCGGCCGCGAGGCGCGTGCTGCCTTGTTCAAATTCGTACACGCGCACCTGGTCGCCGACCTGCACGCGCCAGTTGAAGGCGCCGGCCGCCCAGGTCACGCTGGCCACGTAGTCATACAGCTTGTGGAAATTGGTCTTGTCGGCCACCACCGATTCCGACGCCGTGGATAGCCACAGCGGCCAGTCGGGCATGACGTTGGCGCGCCACCAGCCGTCCGGGGTTTCCACCAGCCAGAAGAAGCTGTTGCGCGTGTTGTAGACCAGGTATTCGGTCCAGGCATTGCCTTCCTCGTCCTGGCGCTGCATGGCGCCGATGACGGTGTGCAGCTGGCCATTGATCGTGGCCTGGGCGCCCAGGCGCAAGGTGGTGCTGACGCGCTCGACTTCCTCGCCCTTGGCCAGCACCTGGGCCTTGGGACTGGCGGCGTCGATCTGGCTGTGGCAGGCCTGGCAGACCAGATGTCCGGTCAGGCCGGGCAGGTACTGCACGGGCGAGCCGCAGGACGGGCAGTCGAGCGCGGCCACGCGGCCCTTGTACTTGCCGGCGCTGGCGGCGATGGCATCGTCGTCGCGCAGCAGCTGGCATTGCAGGCCGTCGAGGCTGACGGCCTGGCCCTGATAGACGACCGGTGTCGGCCCATCCGAATAGTCGAGGGTCAGGAACTGGCTGCCGCTGCGGAAGTCCGCCACCTCGGCCTGCCAGCCTGCGCCGACACGGAACGGCAGTTCGCCCTGGCCGCCCACGCACTGGGCGCTGCGCTTCTCGGCCGCGGTCCAGGCCTCGGGGCCGATCCGGTACATGTCGCCGGGGACGATGTCGGCAAAACGCGGCAGGGCGCCGCCGGGCGTGATGGCGCGCGTCAGCGTGTACAGGCCGGACGAATCGCCCAGCCAGGCCGTGCCGCCATCCTCGAACAGCAGATACCACTCGTTCCACATGCCGGCGCTGTAGCGCAGCTGGATGCGCCCGACCACGCTGAAGCCGCGCCCGCCAAACACGCCGCTGGTGCCGATCTGAATCGGCGAGTAGTCCTCCAGCACGGAGGACATCTTGCCCAGATCCTTGACGCTGTCGGCGTCCTTCAGCACGCTGGTCTGGCAGTACTCGCACACCGCCATCACGGAGGCGTGCGAGCGGAACTGAACGGGCGCGCCGCAGCTGGGGCAAGAAACGGTTTGCATCCGGGTGTCTTATCCGATCAGTTTTTTCAGCAGTTCGGCCTTGGTGCTGTCGTAGTCGGCCTGGGAAATCAGGCCCTTGTCGAGCAGACCCTTGAGCTTGGCCAGGCGCTCCTCGATCGGTTCCTGGCCCGGAGCCGGCGGCGTCATCGCCTGGTTCAGGCCCTGGCCCATGGCCTGGCCGACCGCCATGCCGGCGCCGAGCGAAGCGCCCAGTCCGGCCAGGCCGCCCTCGTTCTGGGCCGCCAGCGGAATGCTGGAGGCGACCTGGAACTGGGTGAAGCCGCTCATCTTGTTCGGCGCCAGCGAGCCTTTCATGCCGGCCGCGATGCGCTCGTCGAGGGCGGCCTGCAGCTCTTCCGGCAGGCTGACGCTGGTGACGTTGAACTCGTCCAGGCCGATGCCGTATTTGGCGAAGGCCGTGGCCAGATCGCCCTTGACCTGCTGGGCCATCAGGGTCTGGTTGGCGGCCATGTCGAGGAAGGGCACCTGGGAGGCGCCGATCGAATTGGCCATCGTGGCCAGCATCAGACCGCGCAGCTGCTCTTCGACCTGGTCGCGCGTATAGCTCTCGCGCGTGCCGCTGACTTCGGTGAAGAAGGCGCGCGGGTCGGCGATGCGGTAGGAGTACATGCCGAAGGCGCGCACGCGGATCATGTCGAAATCCTTGTCGCGCACGGTGATCGGCTGGGTCGTGCCCCATTTGCGCCCGGTCTGCACGCGCGTGCTGAAGAAGTAGACGTCGGACTTGAACGGCGACTCGAACAGCTTGTCCCAGTTGCGCAGATAGGTCAGCACGGGCAGGGTGGCCGTGCTCAGGCGGTGGGTGCCGGGACCGAACACGTCGGCGATCTTGCCTTCGTCGACGAAAACCGCCATCTGCGATTCGCGCACGACCAGCTGGGCGCCGTTCTGGATTTCAAAGTCCTGCATCGGATAGCGCCAGGCCAGCACACCGTCCTGGTCTTCGTTCCATTGCAGGATGTCGATAAACTGCTTCTTGATGAAAGAACCGAAGGACATGCTTCACTCCTTAGTGAGTGTTCAGGAAATGCAGCCTGCGTTGATCAGGCCGATGGAGAGGGAAATGCCGCCGAGCAGGGTGCCGAAGGCCTTGTTATTGGCTTCGATCTGGTCCTGCGCCATGTGCAGCAGACGTGTGGCGACAAAGTAACACGCGAGCTGCACGATCAGGGCCAGCGCCGCCCACAGCAGAAACTGGCGGTAGTCGGGCGTATGCATGAGGGCCGAGGCCAAGGTGACCGCAAAGCCGAGCACAGCGCCGCTGAGGGACAGGGCGGCCGCCATATTGCCGCCGCGGATCAGCGCCACTTCCTTGAAGGGCGTGATGCCGGTGTAGATCCAGAAAAAGGCGGCCACGAGTCCCGCCGAGAGAAGAAGATGCAACAGGTAATTGAGGATGGCGTCCATGTATACTCTCGGGTGATTGCAAAATTGACAGCACACATGAAATCTTAGAGCAAAAGACCACGCATGACAAAACGGATTTTGATGTTATCGGTGTTCGTGGTCGCGTCCTGCGGTCTGGCCTACGAATTGATCGCCGGCGCCCTGTCGAGTTATCTGCTCGGCGATTCGGTCCTGCAGTTCTCCACCATCATCGGCTGCTACCTGTTCGCTATGGGCGTCGGTGCGCACTTTTCCAAGTTCGTCGACGATGAGCATGTGCTGGCGCGCTTCATCGATATCGAGCTGGCCGTCGGCCTGATCGGCGGCACCTCGGCGGCGCTGCTGTTTCTCAGCTATGCGTGGCTGGCCGCGCCTTTCCGCACCATGCTGTACGTGCTGGTGTTTCTGATCGGCGCGCTGGTGGGGATGGAGATTCCGCTGGTGATGCGCGCGCTCGAGGCGCGCAAGACGGCTTTCAAGGAACTGGTCAGCCGCGTGCTCAGTTTCGATTATCTGGGCGCGCTGGCGGTGTCGCTGCTGTTCCCGCTGGTGCTGGCGCCGCAACTGGGGCTGGTGCGCACCGGCTTCGTGTTCGGCATGGCGAACGTGGCCGTGGCCTTCTGGACCCTGCGCGCCTTCCGCCACGAGCTGGCGGACATCAGCGGGCGCGTGCTGCGCGCGGCCGTGGTGATGCTGGTGCTGGTGCTCGGCTTTCTCGGCGCCGACCGCATGGTGCACTTCGGCGAACGCGGGCTGTTTGGCGACGACATCGTGTATGCCACCAGCACCCCCTACCAGCGCCTGGTGATCACGCGCTGGAAGGACGATCTGCGCCTTTACATCAACGGCAATCTGCAGTTCTCCTCGCGCGACGAATACCGCTACCACGAGGCGCTCGTGCATCCGATGCTCGAGGCCCTGCCGTGGGCGCGGCGCGTGCTGGTGCTGGGCGGCGGCGACGGGCTGGCCCTGCGCGAGGTGCTGCGCTATCCGCAGATCGAGCAGGTGACCCTGGTCGATCTGGACGCCGCCATGACCACCGCCTTCGCCCAGCGTCCGGAGCTGGTGGCCCTGAACCACGGCTCATTCAGCGACAAGCGCGTGCGCGTGGTGAATACCGATGCCGCCCTCTGGCTTGAACGCAGCAGCGAGATGTTCGATGCCGTCATCATCGACTTCCCCGATCCGTCCAGCTTCGCGCTCGGTAAGCTGTACTCGGTGCCGTTCTACGCCAACGTCAAACGCCACCTGGCGGCCAAGGGCCTGGTGGTGGTGCAGTCCACCTCGCCGTTCTTCGCGCCCCACGCCTACTGGACGGTGGACGCCACCCTGCGCGAAGCCGGTCTGCGCACCTGGCCGTATCACGCCTATGTGCCGTCGTTCGGCGAGTGGGGCTTCATCCTCGCCTCGCCCGAACTCGATTACACGCCGCCCACGCGTTACCGCCTGCCGATGCGCTTCCTGAATGCGGAGACGACGCGCGCGATGTTTGTCTTCCCGCCCGATATGCCGGCCCTGCCGATGGCGCCGAACCGCCTGAACACCCAGTCGCTCGTGCACGAATTCGAGCAGGACTGGCGCCGGGTGATCCGCTGATGGACCGGCGCAGCTTCGTGCTGGCCGGCGCCGCGGTGGCGGCCGGCGCTGGCCTGGCCTGGGGCGGGCGGCGCTGGGTCGATTATCCGGCCGGCGTGCACTTCCCGGGCCGCGCCGAGGGGCATGCGCTGCGCGACCACACGCAGCTGCCGCCGCCGTCCGAGCGGGTGGAGACCGATATCGTCATCCTCGGTTCCGGGGTGGCGGGTCTGAGCGCGGCCTGGAAGCTGCGCAAGCTCGGCCACCGCGGCGCCCTCATCATCGACGGCCCGCAACCGCAGGGGAATGCGGCTGGCGGGCGCTTCGGCGACTATGCCTATCCGACCGGCGCCCACTACCTGCCGCTGCCGTCGCCGGAATCGACCCATGTGCGCGAGATGCTGGCCGAACTGGGCATCATCCAGCGCGACCCGTTTGCCGAGAAGCCTTACTACGACGAGCGCGCGATCCTGCATGCGCCCGAGGAGCGCCTGCTGCATCAGGGCCACTGGCAGGACGGCTTCATCCCGACCGAGGGCGTGCCGGCCTGGGAGCTGGCCGAGCAGCGCCGCTTCTTCGCCGAGGTTGAGCGCCTGCGCCAGCTGCGCGGCAGCGACGGCCGCCGCCTGTTCGTGTTTCCGACCGTGCTCTCGAGCGAGGACCCGGCCTGGCAGGCGCTCGACCGCATCACCCTCAAGGACTGGCTCGACCAGCACGGCTACCGTGCGCCCACCCTGCACTGGTATCTGAATTACTGCTGCCGCGACGACTACGGCGCGCGCTACGATCAGGTGTCGGCCTGGGCCGGCCTGCATTACTACTGCTCGCGCTGGGGGCAGGCGGCCAATGCGGGCAACGGCGCCTGGCTCACCTGGCCGGGCGGCCTGTCCGTGCTGGCCGACGGCCTGCAGCGCCTGGCCCAGGCCGAGCACCGCGCCGGGACGGCCGTGCGCGTGCGCCGCGCCGGGCAGGGCGTGGAGGTGGACTGCTTTGCGCTGGTCGACGGCAAACCGCGCAGCTACTCGGTGCGCGCCCGCAAGGCCATCTGCGCCATGCCCCTGTATGTGGCGGCGCGCGTGGTGGAGGACATCGGCGCGCTCGGCTTCGACGCGCGCCAGCACACGCCGGCCTATGCGCCCTGGCTGGTCACCAGTTTTCTGATGCGTGATTTTCCCGGCGAAGGCCCGGGCGTGCCGCTGTGCTGGGATAACGTCGTCTACGATGAACCGGGCCTTGGCTATGTGGTGGCCACCCACCAGGACATCCGCGTTACGCCGCCCGAGAAGACGGTGTTCACGTCCTACGTGGCGCTGTCGCACCAGAGCCCGAAGGCGGCGCGCGAGTGGCTCGTCAACAGCACGCCGCAGGCCATCATGGAGCTGGCCGCGCGCGACCTTGAAGCGGCCTATGGCTGGAAGTTCGCGCCCTGCGTCGAGCGCGCCGAAGCGACGGTGCGTGGCCATGCGATGGCGATTCCGCGCCCCGGCTTTCGCAGCAATGCCGGCCTGCGTGCGCTGCGCGCGGCCAGCGGGCCGATCCTGTTCGCCCACGCCGACCTGTCCGGTTTTTCCGTATTTGAGGAAGCCGCGTGGTGGGGCATCGCCGCGGCCGAACGGGCGCTCGCTTAGCGGATGCGGCGCACGCGCGGCGACTTGTTGGTCTGGTCGAATTCCATGTAGACGGCGCCCAGCATGCCGCGCCGGAGCACCACGCGCGGGTTCTCCACGCCGACCAGGCCATCGCTGTCGTCCACCACGCGCCACACCTGGCCGTTGGCGAGCGTGATCGCCAGGTTCGGGCGCCAGCCTTCGAAATAGCCTTTGATCGAGGTCTCGATCACGTCCAGCTGCTCGCCCGGCTTCTTCACCTGCTCGATGCCGAAATTGGCGACGCGCGGGTCGTCGGTCTTGGCGGCCGGCGCGGCCGCCGGTGCCATCGATGCGGCCGCTGCCGCCGGAGCGGCGGGGCGCGCGGCCGGGGCCGGTGTGGCGACAGCAATCGCGTCATAACAGGCCAGACGCGCGCTGGCATCGCCAATCGCGCGGCAACGCTGCAGGGCGGCGTCCTGGGCCAGGGCGGGGGCGCTGGCGGCCAGCAGCAGCAACAGGGGAATCATCTTCATGCGGAACCTCTTCGGCTTGGGTTCCGCATTATCGCTAGGAGTAGGCGTCCGAGGCAATACAGACGCGATTGCGCCCGCCTTCCTTGGCCTGGTACAGGGCCTTGTCGGCGCGCGCCAGCAGGGCGGCGATGTCGCGGTCCTGCGGATTCAGCATGGCCACGCCGAAGCTGGCCGTGGGCGCGATGGCGCCCGGCCAGTCGCCTTTGATCAGCATGCCCGTCAGCGAGGTGCGCAGGCGTTCGGCCAGGATGTAGGCGGCGTCGAGCTGGGTGGATGGCAGCACGAAGGCGAATTCCTCGCCGCCCAGGCGGCCGAACAGGTCGCAGTCGCGCACCGTGCGCACGCAATGCTGGGCCAGTTCGACCAGCACCGCGTCGCCGGCCTGGTGGCCATAGCGGTCGTTGATCTGCTTGAAGTGGTCGAGATCGAGCACGATGGCCGATAGCGCCAGGCGGTAGCGGCGCGCCTTCGAGAATTCCTTGGCCGCCTCCTGGAAGAAGTGGCGCCGGTTCGAGACGCCGGTCAGCATGTCGGTGTAGGCCTGGCGCTGCAGTTCTTCCTTCAGCACCTGCATTTCGGTGATGTCGGTGGAGATGCCGACCAGGGTGTCGCCGCTGCTCTCGCGCGACAGCGGCACCTTGATCGTCCAGAAGTGGCGCCGGCTGCCCTGTGGGCCGGGCATGGTCTCCTCGCCGCACTGCTTTTCGCGCGTGGTGAACAGCTGCAGGTCCATCGCGCGCACGGCCGCGGCCTGGCTCGGCTCCAGCAGTTCGCTGTCGCGCCGGCCCAGGATGTCGTCCTTGGGCAGGCCGAAGACGGCGGCCGTCTTGTCGTTCACGTAGAGGTAGTGGCCCTCGCGGTCCTTCATGTAGACCGCGGCCTCGGTGTGGTCGAGCACTGTGGTCAGCATCTCGCGCTGGGCCTGCAGCTCGCGCTCGAGGCGTTTGCGCTCGGTGATGTCGGTGGCGATGCCGCTCATGCCGATGATGCGTCCGTCCGCGTCGCGGATCGGCTGCTTGACCGACCAGTAGATGCGCACCTCGCCGCTGCCCTTCACGACATTGACCTCCTCGTTGGCGATGGTCTCGCCCAGCTCCAGCACGCGGCGGTCGTTCTCGCGCAGGGTCTGCGAGCGTTCGAGGTCGAAGAACAGGCTGTCGTCCCGGCCCAGCACCGCCTCGGCTGGCTGGCCAAGCAGCTCGCAGACCAGGGCATTGACGAAGGTGTAGCGGCCCTGCAGGTCCTTGGTGAAGATATACGCGCCGACCGAATCGAGCACGCTGCGCAGACTGGCGACTTCCGCCAAGGGCGCAGGGGAGGGGGCGCGCGGGTCAGACATGGGACAGGGGGAGCAGGCTGGCAAAGATGACCACTAGTGTAGCGAAATATGCATGCGCTGTACAATCGGCGCCATGTTCTCGCATCCCGATCTGCTGCTGGCGCTGGGCGCTGGCTACACTGCTCTCAGCCTGCTGACTTTTCTGGTCTACGCCTACGACAAGGCGGCCGCGCGCGCCGGACGCCGCCGCGTGCCCGAGCGCCAGCTGCTGGTGCTTGGCCTGCTGGGCGGCTGGCCGGGGGGCTGGCTGGCGCAGCAGCTGCTACGCCATAAATCGGCCAAGCCGACCTTCCTGTGGCGCTTCTGGATCAGCGTGGGCCTGCACCTGATGGCGCTGGGTCTGGGCTGGCGCTGGCTGGCAGGCTGACCCGGAAGCAGCTGCCGCCATCGGGATTGGCCAAGCAGACCACGTCGCCGCCGTGGCGGCGCGCGATCTGGCGCACCAGGGCCAGACCGAGACCGACGCCGCCGGCCGCCTCGCTGGCGCCGGCCGCCCGGTAGAAGGGCTGGAAGATGCGTTCGCGTTCGTCCTCCGGCACGCCGGGGCCGCGGTCGCACACGTCGAGCCGCACCTGGTCGCGCACCATCCGCACACTGACGCGCACCGGCGAAGCATCGCCGTAGCGCTGGGCGTTTTCCAGCAGATTGCGCACCATGCGGCGCAGCAGGCGGGCGTCGCCGCGCACCGGTGCGGCCGGTTCGGCGTGCAGGGCCGCGTCCACGCGCGCGCACTCCTCGGCGGCCAGGCCGGCCAGGTCGACGTCGTCCTCGGCCTGGGCCTCGTGGCCGTTGGCGTCGAGGCGGCTGGCCAGCAGGATTTCGTCGATCAGCTGATCGAGCTCGGCGATATTGCGGTTCAGTTCCGTGGCGATGGCCGGCGGCGCCGCGCCTTCCATCAGGGCCACCGCCATGCGGATGCGCGCCAGCGGCGAGCGCAGTTCGTGCGAGGCATTGGCCAGCAGGCGCTTGTGCGAGCCGACCAGGTCCTCGATGCGCCCGGCCGCTTCATTGAAGCTGTGCGCCAGGCGCGCCACTTCGTCATTGCCGTCGACCGGCACGCGCGTCGACAGCTGGCCGCTGCCGAAGGTCTCGACATTTGTCTGCAGGGCTTCCAGGCGGCGCGTCAGGCGGCGCACCACCGGGTAGGCGCCCAGGCCCACCACCAGCGCGATGATGGCCAGGATCACGCCGATATTCAGCACCGGCCCGCGCGGCAGGCGGTGGCGCACCAGCAGCCAGCGGCCGTCGCGCAGATGCAGCGCAAACACGGCCGGGTGGCCCGGCACATAGCCGCTGTTCCCGTCCGGCTGCCAGACCGGCATGTCGCGCCCGACCTGGGCCAGCAGCTCGCCATTGGCCGCATACAGGGACATGTCGGTGCGCGTGACGACGCGCCAGCGCTTGAGGCTTTCCTGCTGCTCGTTGGCGGGCGCCTCGGGCGGCGGCAGGAATTCGGCCACCATGTCGGCATAGGTGTTGGCGCGCGCCTCCGAGAACTGCGGCCGGTCGGCATAGCGCAGGTGGGTGGCGACGGCCGAGGCGATGGCGGCGATGGCGATCGCCGCCAGCAGCGCCAGATAGATGCGCAGGTACAGATGGCGCGCCAGCGCCCCGCGCCGGAACCAGGACAGCAGCTTAGACATCCTGGGCCTTGGCGAAGACGTAGCCGGCGCCGCGCACCGTCAGGATGCGGCGCGGCTGGCGCGGATCGTCCTCGATGGCGGCGCGCAGGCGGCCGATGTGGACGTCGATCGAGCGGTCGAAGGGATCAAGGCTGGCGCCCTTGACGGCGTCGAGCAGCTGTTCGCGCGTGAGCACGCGCCCGGCGCGCTCGGCCAGGGCCAGCAGCAGGTCGAACTGGTAGGAGGTCAGGCTGACCTCCTGGCCGCGCAGGCGCACCATGCGCGCGGCCGGGAAGATCGCCAGCTGGCCGAACTGCATCTGCGGCTCGCTGCTGTCGGTGCTGGCCAGCGGCGGGCGGCGCAGCACGGCGCGCAGGCGCGCCAGCAGCTCGCGCGGCTCGAAGGGCTTGGCCACGTAGTCGTCGGCGCCCAGTTCCAGGCCGATCACGCGGTCGAGCGGATCGCCTTTGGCCGTCAGCATCACGATCGGCAGGCTGGCCAGGGGCAGCGGCTGGGTGCGGATGCGCTTGCACAGCTCGAGGCCGTCGGTATCGGGCAGCATCAGATCGAGCAGCACCAGGTCGGGCAAGGGCGGCTGGCGCAGGCGTGCCAGGCCCTCGGCCCCGCTGCCGCAGTGTTCGACCGTATAGCCGTTCTGGGTGAGGTAGGTGCCGACCATGTCCGCCAGGCGGCGGTCGTCTTCAATCATCAGGATGGTGTGCGACATGGGCCCATCATAAAGGAAAAGGCGGGCGCGCGGCCCGCCTGGACTGGCTTATTGCTTGTGATGGGCGGCCATGCGCGCGGCCAGCTTGGCGCGCTGTTCGGGCGTCAGCACCTCGGCCGCATCGGCCAGGGCCTGCGACATGCGCTGCGAGGCGCGCTCGGCCAGGCGCATCTGCTCGATACGCAGCGACTCGATGGCGGTGCGGTCGATCTGGGGCGCCGTCAGCAGGGCCATGCCTTTCTGGTGGCCGGCGCGCAGCTGCTGGCGGATGCCTTTCAGATCGCTCATGGCGGCCTTGGCGATATCCTTGATCTTGGCCTTCTGTTCAGCGGTGGCGTCGGCCGCCAGGCGCGCGATCATGTGCTCGAGGCGCTGGTCGGCCTTGGCCGGGTCCAGCTGGTCCATGCCGGCGCGGTGATGGTGGTGGCCGAACCAGCCCATGGCCGAAGCGGGCAGGGTGGTGAGCAGGGCGGCGCCGCCGATCAGCAGGGCGGCGCAGGTTTTGGCGAAACGAAGGTGGTTCATGGTGGACTCCCGAAGTGTGGGATGCCGCACAGTGCGCATCCTCTGGAAGCCATTCTGGGCCAGCTTGGTTAAGCGTCGATATTCCGCCGGTAAAGTTTTGTAAATCGGCTCAGGCGCGCGGTAACATGGAATCCCGCGCCCCGACCGAAGGAGAACAGCATGTGGCCCTATCCGCGCATTCTTGCCCACCGCGGCGGCGGCAGCCTGGCCCCGGAAAACACCCTGGCGGCCCTGCGCACCGGCCTGGCGCACGGTTTCCGCGCCGTCGAATTCGACGTCATGCTGACCCGCGACGGTGTCGGCGTGGTGCTGCACGACCCCGAACTCGGGCGCACCGTGGCCGGCAGCGGCAGCGTGGCGGCCCTGAGCGCGGCCGAACTGACGCGCATGGACGCCGGCCGCTGGTTCAGCCCTGCCTTTGCGGGCGAACCCGTGCCGCTGTTCACCCAGTTCGTCCAGTTCTGCCAGGAGCACGGGATCTGGATGAATATCGAGCTCAAGCCCGTGCCCGGCTTCGAGGCCGAGACCGGCCGCCTGATCGCGAATGTCACGCGCGCCCTGTTCACCGACGCCCTGGCCAGCGGCGAGCCGCGCCGCCTGCCCCTGTTCTCCTCATTCAGCATGACGGCCCTGGCCGCGGCGGCGGCGGCCGCGCCCGATCTGCCGCGCGCCTGCCTGTTCGAGACCCTCGACGGCGACTGGCTGGACGCGGTGCGGCGGGTCGGGGCCATCGCCATCGACACCGATTACCGCCACCTGCAGCCGGGCCAGATCCGCGCCGTCAAAGCGGCCGGTCTCGGTCTGTTCTGCTACACGGTCAATGATCCGGCCATTGCGCGCAGCCTGCTGGCGGCCGGGGTGGACGGCCTGTGCACGGACGCCATCGACCGCATCGGCCCCGAGTTTCCCCTCTAAGCCCGCGATTTTGGGCCGCATTGGCTGCTATAATCGGCGTTTTGCATGCTGCCCTTTTTCGCCCTGACGACATGAAATCTGCTGAAATTCGCGACAAATTCCTGAAATTCTTCGAATCCAAGGGTCATACGATCGTCCGTTCGAGCCCGCTCGTACCGGGCAATGACCCGACCATGCTGCTGACTAACTCGGGCATGGTGCAGTTCAAAGATGTGTTCCTGGGCCTGGACACGCGCCCCTATTCGCGCGCGACCACCGTACAGCGCTGCGTGCGCGCGGGCGGCAAGCACAATGACCTGGAGAACGTCGGTTACACGGCGCGTCACCACACCTTCTTTGAAATGCTGGGCAATTTCAGCTTCGGCGACTATTTCAAGCGCGATGCGATCCACTACGCCTGGGAGCTGCTGACCACGGTCTACCAGCTGCCGGCCGACAAGCTGACCGTCACCGTGTATTTCGAGGACGACGAGGCCTACGACATCTGGGCCAATGACATCAAGGTGCCGAAAGAGCGCATCATCCGCATCGGCGACAACAAGGGCGCGCGCTACGCTTCGGACAACTTCTGGCAGATGGCCGACACCGGCCCCTGCGGCCCGTGCTCGGAAATCTTCTACGACCACGGTCCCGAGATCTGGGGCGGCCCCCCGGGCTCGCCCGAGCAGGACGGCGACCGCTTCATCGAGATCTGGAACCTCGTGTTCATGCAGTTCAACCGCGATGAGGCCGGCAATATGACGCGCCTGCCCAAGCCCTGCGTCGACACCGGCATGGGCCTGGAGCGCCTGGCCGCCGTGCTCCAGCACGTGCACAGCAACTACGAAATCGATCTGTTCCAGAACATGATCCGCGCCGCCGCCCGCGAAACGGGCGCCAGCGACCTGAACAACAACTCCCTGAAGGTCATCGCCGACCATATCCGCGCCTCGGCCTTCCTGATCGTCGACGGCATCATTCCGGGTTCGGAAGGCCACGGCTATGTGCTGCGCCGGATCATCCGCCGCGCGCTGCGCCACGGCTACAAGCTGGGTCAGACCAAGCCCTTCTTCCACAAGCTGGTGGACGACCTGATCCAGGAAATGGGCCAGGCCTATCCGGAACTGCCGGAAGCGGCCGAGCGCGTCAAGCAGGTGCTCAAGGCCGAGGAAGAGCGCTTCGGCGAGACCCTCGAGCACGGCATGAAGATCCTCGAGGCCGAACTGGCCAAGGATCCCACGCGCCTGGCCGGCGCCACCGCCTTCACCCTGTACGACACCTATGGCTTCCCGCTCGACCTGACGGCCGATATCTGCCGCGAACGCAATGTCGTGCTGGACGAGGCCGGTTTTGCGAGCGCCATGGAACAGCAGAAGCAGACCGCGCGCGCGGCCGGCAAGTTCAAGATGGCTGCCAATGTCGGGTACGCGGGCGCCAAGACCAGCTTCGTCGGCTACGAGTCGCTGGCCCAGGACGCCAAGATCATCGCCCTGTACAAGGATGGCGCCCCGGTCCAGACCCTGAATGCGGGCGAGCACGGCATCGTCGTGCTCGACGTCACCCCGTTCTACGCCGAATCGGGCGGCCAGGTCGGCGACCGCGGCCAGATCGGCGACGCCCAGGCCCGCTTCGCCGTGCAGGACACGCTGAAGATCCAGGCCGACGTGTTCGGCCACCACGGCACCGTCGAGCAGGGCAGCCTGCAGGTCGGCGCCAGCGTCAGCGCCCAGGTCGATACGGCCCTGCGCGCACGCACCATCCGCAACCACTCGGCCACCCACCTGATGCACAAGGCCTTGCGCGAAGTGCTCGGCAGCCATGTGGCCCAGAAGGGCTCGCTGGTCGATGCCGACAAGACCCGTTTCGACTTCAGCCACAATGCCCCGCTGACGGCCGCCGAGATCGCCGCCGTCGAGGCCAAGGTCAATGCCGAGATTCTGGCGAACGCCGCCACCCAGGCCCAGGTGATGAGCTTTGACGACGCCGTCAAGCACGGCGCGATGGCCCTGTTCGGCGAAAAATACGGCGACACCGTGCGCGTGCTCGACATCGGCAGCTCGCGCGAGCTGTGCGGCGGCACCCACGTCAGCCGCACCGGCGACATCGGCCTGTTCAAGATCATCAGCGAAGGCGGCGTGGCCGCCGGCATCCGCCGCGTCGAAGCCGTCACCGGCGAAGGCGCGCTGGCCCTGGTGCAGGCGCTCGACCAGCGGCTGAACCAGGCCGCGGCCGCGCTGAAGACCCATCCGGACGAGCTGAGCAGCCGCATCGCCCAGGTCCAGGACCACGTCAAGGCGCTCGAAAAAGAAGTCGCCGCGCTCAAGTCCAAGCTGGCCGCCGGCCAGGGTGACGAGCTGGCCGGCAAGGCGCTCGACATCAAGGGCGTGAAAGTGCTGGCCGCCCAGCTCGACGGCGCCGACGTGCCGACCCTGCGCGAGACCATGGACAAGCTGAAGGACAAGCTGAAGACGGCCGCGATCGTGCTGGCCGCTGTCAACGACGGCAAGGTCAGCCTGATCGCCGGCGTCACGGCCGACACCACGGGCAAGATCAAGGCTGGCGAACTGGTCAACTTTGTCGCCCAGCAGGTGGGCGGCAAGGGCGGCGGCCGTCCCGACATGGCCCAGGCCGGCGGTACCGACCCGAGCGGCCTGACGCCGGCCCTGGACGGCGTGGCTGGCTGGATCGGCGAGCGCCTCTAATTCAGTACAGAAATTCGGGGTCTGACCCCGATTTCCCCACACGGCAATTTTTGCCGCACGGAGAAATCGGGGTCAGACCCCATTTTGTTAATATGTTAAGCGTGGGGCTGTGGTGGTGGCGCCACAAAAAATTCATTGATGCGGTGCGTCAAAAAAGCCAAATTCAGGTAGTATTCACAAACTCTCTGAACCCCACCGCGTATTTTTACGATGAGCGAACTTGTTGTTGAAGCCGTGACCATGGAATTCGATCGTGACCTCGATGCGCGTGGCTTGAATTGTCCCTTGCCCATCCTGAAAGCCAAGAAAACACTGGCCGAGATGCAGTCGGGCGAGGTGCTGCGCATTACCGCCACCGATACCGGCTCGGTACGCGATTTCCAGGCCTTTGCCAAGCAGACCGGCAATGCCTTGCTCGGCCATACGCAAAACGGCTACGAATTCGTGTTTCTGCTGCGCCGCAAATAAGGCGCCGGCCCACAGAACGCCTCTATCGGCCATCCGGCGATAGAGGTTTTCTTCTAGCCAAAAATCGCACGGTCGTGCTTAAATTAGATGACGCATACGTAAAGCATTTATAATTTCACCCATTTGTTCACTTCTTACCCTACACAAAAGGCAGACCTATGAAAGTCCTGGTTCCCGTCAAGCGCGTGGTTGATTACAACGTCAAGGTGCGCGTGAAATCGGATGGCAGCGGCGTCGATATCGCCAACGTCAAAATGTCGATGAATCCCTTCGACGAAATCGCCATGGAAGAGGCGATGCGTCTGAAGGAAGGCGGCAAGGCGACCGAAGTGGTGGCCGTGTCCTGCGGCGTGAGCCAGTGCCAGGAAACCCTGCGCACGGCCATGGCCATCGGCGCCGACCGCGGCATTCTGGTCGAAACGACGGCCGAGCTGGAACCGCTGGCCGTGGCCAAGCTGCTCAAGGCCGTGGCCGACAAGGAACAGCCGAACCTGATCATCCTGGGTAAGCAGGCGATCGACGACGATGCCAACCAGGTCGGCCAGATGCTGGCCGCGCTGCTCGGCTGGCCGCAGGCGACCTTCGCCTCGAAAGTCGTGCTCGACGAGGGCAAGGTGACGGTCACGCGTGAAGTCGACGGCGGTCTGGAAACCCTGGCCCTGAGCCTGCCGGCCATCGTCACCACCGACCTGCGCCTGAACGAGCCGCGCTATGTGACGCTGCCGAACATCATGAAGGCCAAGAAGAAGCCGCTCGACACCACCAAGCCGGAAGAGCTCGGTGTGGACGTCAGCCCGCGCCTGAAGACCCTGAAAGTGGCCGAGCCGCCCAAGCGTTCGGCCGGCATCAAGGTGCCGGATGTGGCCACCCTGGTCAACAAGCTGCGCACGGAAGCCAAAGTCATCTAATTTAGGAACACAATCATGGTCGCACTCGTTATTGCTGAACACGACAACGCTTCCCTCAAGGGCAGCACCCTGAATACCGTCACCGCTGCCGCCCAGTGCGGCGGCGAAGTGCACGTGCTGGTGGCCGGCCACAATGCCGGCGCCGCCGCCGCCGCTGCCGCCCAGATCGCCGGCGTGAGCAAGGTGCTGGTCGCCGACGCCGCCCACCTGGCCGATGGCCTGGCTGAAAACCTGGCCGAGCAGGTGCTGGCCGTGGCTGGCGCCTACTCGCACATCCTGGCCCCGGCCACCGCCTACGGCAAGAACATCCTGCCGCGCGTGGCCGCCAAGCTGGACGTGGCCCAGATCTCGGAAATCACCAAGGTCGACAGCCCCGACACCTTCGAGCGTCCTATCTACGCCGGCAACGCCATCGCCACCGTCCAGTCGGGCGACAAGGTCAAGGTCATCACCGTGCGCAGCACCGGCTTTGACGCCGCCGCCGCCAGCGGTGGCAGCGCCGCCACCGAAACCGTGGCCGCCGTCGCCGACGCCGGCAAGTCGGCCTTCGTCGGGCGCGAAGTGGCCAAGTCGGACCGTCCGGAACTGACGGCCGCCAAGATCATCGTCTCTGGTGGGCGCGGCATCGGCTCGGCCGAGAACTTCAAGCTGCTCGAGCCCCTGGCCGACAAGCTGGGCGCCGCCATGGGCGCCTCGCGCGCTGCCGTCGACGCTGGCTTCGTGCCGAACGACTGGCAGGTCGGCCAGACCGGCAAGATCGTTGCCCCCGCCCTGTACATCGCGGTCGGCATCTCGGGCGCCATCCAGCACCTGGCCGGCATGAAGGACTCGAAGACCATCGTCGCCATCAACAAGGATCCGGAAGCCCCGATCTTCGCCGTGGCCGACTACGGCATCGTCGGCGACCTGTTCGAGGTCGTGCCGCAGCTCGTCGCCGAGCTCGGTTAATCCCGCATCAGACCCGGTAGGGCGGGTCTTCAGACCCGCGCCGCATGTCCGCGCGGCGCTGGAGACCCGCCCTCTGTCCATTGATTCCCCGTCAGGAGACAAGCATGAGCTACACCGCCCCCCTCAAGGACATGGCCTTCGTCGTCAAGGAACTGGCCGGTCTGGACCAGATCGCCCAGCTGCCCGGCTGCGAAGACGCGACCGCTGATACGGTCGAGGCTGTTCTGGAAGAAAACGCCAAATTCTGCAGTGAAGTCGTGGCCCCGCTGAATCATGCGGCCGACAAGGAACCCTCGTTCTGGCACGATGGCCAGGTGACCACGTCCAAGGGCTTCAAGGAAGCCTTCCGCGCCTTCGTCGAGGCCGGCTGGCAGGGCGTCGCCCACCCGCAGGCTTACGGCGGCCAGGGCCTGCCCAAGCTGGTGGCCACGCCCTGTCTCGAAATGCTGAACGCCTCGAATCTGTCGTTCGCCCTGGTTGGCCTGCTGACCGATGGCGCGATCGAAGCCCTGCAGACGGCCGCCTCGGACGCGCAGAAGGCGGTCTACCTCGAGAACCTGATCACCGGCAAGTGGACCGGCACCATGAATCTGACCGAGCCGCAGGCCGGTTCCGATCTGGCGGCCGTGCGTTCGCGCGCCGAACCCCAGGCCGATGGCAGCTACAAGCTGTTCGGCACCAAGATCTTCATCACCTACGGCGAGCACGACATGGCCGAGAACATCATCCACCTGGTGCTGGCGCGCACGCCGGACGCGCCGCCGGGGGTGAAGGGCATCTCGCTGTTCATCGTGCCGAAGTTCATGATCAACGCCGACGGTTCGCTCGGCGCGCGCAATGATGTGCACTGCGTGTCGATCGAGCACAAGCTCGGCATCAAGGCCAGCCCGACCGCGGTGCTGCAGTTCGGCGACCACGGCGGCGCCACCGGCTATCTGGTGGGCGAGGAGAACCGCGGCCTCGAGTACATGTTCATCATGATGAATTCGGCCCGCTTCGGGGTCGGCATGCAGGGTATCGGCCTGGCCGAGCGCGCCTATCAGCAGGCCCTGGCCTATGCCAAGGACCGCGTGCAGTCGCGCGATCTGGCCGGCTCGGCCGGTCCGGTCACGATCATCCACCACCCCGATGTGCGGCGCATGCTGATGAGCATGAAATCGCAGACCGAGGCGGCGCGTGCGCTCGCCTATGTGGGCGCGGCCATTTCCGATATCGCCCACTACCACGCGGACGCCGAGGTGCGTAAGCGCAATCTGGCGATCTACGAGTATCTGGTGCCGATCATCAAAGGCTGGTCGACCGAGATGAGCGAGCACGTGGCGCGCGACGGCGTGCAGGTGCACGGCGGGATGGGCTTCATCGAGGAAACCGGTGCGGCCCAGCACTACCGCGATGCCAAGATTCTCACCATCTACGAAGGCACGACGGCGATCCAGGCGAATGACCTGGTCGGCCGCAAGACCGTGCGCGACGGCGGCGCCGTGGCCAAGGCCCTGCTGGCCGATGTGCGCGCCACCCAGGCCGCTCTGGCCGCGCGCGACCACGCCGACTTTGCCGCCATCGCGCGCGGCCTGGCCGGCGGCGCCGATGCGCTCGAGGCCGTGGTCGACTTCGTGGTCGCGCATGCCAAATCGGATGTCAAAGCCGTGTTCGCTGGCAGCGTGCCCTATCTGAAGCTGGCCGGCATCGTGCTCGGTGGCTGGCAGATGGGCCGCGCCGCCCTCGTGGCCCAGCAGAAGCTCGACGCCGGCGAGGCCGACAGCGCCTTCTACCGCGCCAAGATCGGCACCGCGCGCTTCTTCGCCGATCACTTCCTCAGCCAGGCTGCGGGCATGGCCACGGCCATCACGACCGGTGCCGCCGGCGTGCTGGCTCTGGACGAAGCCCAGTTCTGAGCCTAGGACCCAGCGAGCGCCTGTCCACCAGCTGGTGGGCAGGCGCTTTGTTTTTTTGCGAAGCGGGAGGCGTGCTTACAGCAAATCTTGTAGACTCGCCAAAAAACTCTGCCTGTGAGCTGGAAGATGCGCTTCGATTCTCGTCTGTCCCGTTCGGTGCTGGCCCTGGCTGGCGCCGCTGTGCTGAGCGCCTGTGGCGGCGGCGGCGGCGGTGGCACGCCGGCCACGCCGACGCCGGTCCCGGCCCCCCAGCCGTCGCCGACGCCGACCCCGCCGCCCGCGCCCCTGTGCGAGAAGGTGCGGGTGGTGGCCGATGCCAGTGTCGAACTGGGCAAGACGGCCAGCGCCTCGGTGCTGCCCTGCCTCGGCACGGGCGACAGCATTGCCGACGTCAGCTGGACCCAGCTGAGCGGCCCGAGCGTGAGCCTGCTGGCCAATCGCAGCCCGACGCTGGCGTTTGAGGCGGCCAGCACCGGCACCGTGGCCCTGCAGGCCGTGGTGACGATGGCCGACGGCAGCGTGCAGACGGTGACGGCCAGCGTCCCCGTGACGGCGGCCCCGGCCGGTTCCTACGTGACGGTGCGCGCCGACCAGTCGGTGCGCATGGAAATGGACACCTCGGTGCGCGCCTGGCCCGTGCTGAAAAACGGCGAGACCCTTGGCAGCATTAGCTGGACCCAGACCGAAGGCCCGGCCGTGACGATGAATGTCAGCGATGGCCGGGTGATGATGTTCACCGCGCCCAAGGTCGAGCAGGACACGGTGCTGAAGTTCAAGGCCACGATGAAAACCAGCAGCGGCGCCAGCGACAGCGACGAGGTGACGATCGCCGTCGAGCACACGCTGCCCGCGCTCAATGGCAATATCTTCGACGCCGTCGACCGCGTCCATCCGTATATCAGCGCCGGCCAGTACGCCAAAGTGCTGCAGCCCTGCGTCTACGACCGCAAGCTCAACTACGTCAGCAGCAGCAACAACAACTTCTGCACGCTGGCGACGCTGCCGCCGCTGGCCACCGAAGCGGGCCTGGCCGCGGTGCCGAGCGTGGAGCAGGTGATGAGCCGGGTGCTGACCTCGCACGACGCACTGGCCGCCAATTTCGAGGCCTTTCTGCGCACCCAGGATGTCAATGGCGACTTCCGCCGCCTGCTGGCGGGCGTGACGGCGGTGGTCATCGGCGCCCATGTGCGGCCCAGCTACTACACGCCGGCGAGCGGCGCCATCTACCTCGACGCCGACAATTTCTGGCTGAGCGCCGAGCAGCGCGATCTGGTGACCGAAGTGCCCGATTACCGCAGCGATTTCGGCGCGGCCCTGAATTTCACCCCGCTCGGGCGCCAGGTGAAGAACAATGCCTATGCGCGCCGCACCTACTCGAGCACGGCGCGGGTGACGCGCAGCCTCGATGAGCTGATCAATGCGCTCGGGCGCCTGCTGTATCACGAGCTCGGCCACGCGAGCGACTATCTGGCGCCGTCCGTGCGCGCCAGCCTGAATATGAACAAACCCTTCTGGGACAATGTCGTGGGGCGCGTGAACCAGAGCCTGCCCTCGGACGTGCTGGCGCGCACCTATCCGCTGACCTCGCAGGAATGGCTGGGCCTGGGCCAGGTGCTGTACCGCGGCGCCACCCCGACGGCCGTGCAGAAGGCCTACACGGCCGCCCAGGTCGGCGCCTTCTTCGCCAGCGATGGCGCCAGCGACGACTACGCCTATTCGATCAATGGCAGCGACAATTCGCGCGAAGACCTGGCCATGCTGTTCGAGGAATTCATGATGAGCTACCGGCACGGCGTGCAGTACGACACCGCGTATTCGCAAAAGCTCAGCAGCAGCGACACGGCCGACACCGCCATCGTCGGCTGGGGCCAGCGCGGGCGCATTGCCGATCCCAAGGTCAAGCCGCGCATCAAGCTGGTATTGCAGCGCATGGCGCCCTGGATCGATCCGGCCGAGGTCGACAAGCTGCCGGCCCCGATCCAGATGACCCCCGGCCTGAGCTGGACGGCCAATCTGGCCATCAGCCCGGTGGCCCTGGCCCAGGCCAGGATCAGTGCGCGCGTCCAGGGCCTGGCCACGGGCAGCGAAGCCCTGCGGGCCGACCTGCGCCGCGGGGCCCACTAGGCGCGCCGCTTAGCCGTAGGCGCCGCCCGTGTAGAGCAGGTCGAACAGGCGGGCGATCGTCCAGATCAGGCCGGTCGCGCCGACGCCCAGGGTCAGCACCAGCAGCACGGCGATCGGCCAGCGCGTGTCGGACGGCTGGGCATTGCCCATCTTGGCGTCCCAGGCGGCGTCCGGGGTCAGGCCAATGACCAGGGTTTCGACCCAGGCGGCCAGCACCGACAGGCTCAGCGGCAGGCAGGGGAAGTAGGGATCGAGGCCGGGCAGCAGCAGCAGGCCGAGGCCGCTCAGGGGCAGGCTCGCCAGGTGCAGCCAGGCCCAGACATCCTTCTTGCCATAAAGATAAAACCGATGCAGGCCGGCGCCGCCCAGCAGGAAAGCGAGCAGGGTGGCCAGGGACTTATTCTTTTGCATGAATTCTCGGGAAAAATACGCAGTATAATGCTTCTCTTTCCCTGCGCGGCCACGAATGTGCTTGCCGCAAGCCGGCTTTACCCTTTATAATCGTCGGCTTTCTCCGTCCAGCTTCTTTTATTGGAATTATTATGGTCGTTATCCGTCTGGCTCGTAGCGGCGCTAAAAAGCGTCCCTTCTACAACATCGTTGCAACCGATTCGCGTAACCGTCGCGACGGCCGTTTCATCGAGCGCATCGGCTTCTACAACCCGATGGCCTCGGGCGCTGCCGAAGGTTTCCGCATCGCCGCTGACCGTCTGGCTCACTGGCAAGGCGTGGGCGCTCAACTGAGCCCCGCCGTGGCCAAGCTGGTCGCTAGCAACAAGGCTGCTGCCTAATTGACTGACACCCAGGCGTCCGTTCCCGCCGACCTGATCGAGGTCGGGTATTTGGCGGGGGCATACGGTGTGGTCGGGATGGTGCGGGTGCGCCCGCATTCGACCGAAGCCGACGCCTTGTTGTCCGTGAAAACCTGGTGGCTGGAGAAATCCGGTCATCTGTACCCGGTGCAAGTGCGCCAGGCCCGTTACCACAGCGGTGACGTGGTCGCCCGCTTCGACGGTCCCGCCGACCGCGATGCGGCCGAGGCCCTGAAAGGCCACGTGGTCAAGATCTCGCGTGCCGAGTTTCCGGCATTGCCGGAAGACGAGTACTACTGGACCGACCTGATCGGCCTGCAAGTGATCAACGAGCAGGGTGAAACGATCGGCACTGTGCACGACATGATGCACAACGGCGCCCAGTCGATTCTGCGTGTGGAACGCGCCGACGCCAGCGAGACCCTGATCCCCTTCGTGGACCAGTTCGTCAAAACGGTGGACCTGGCCGGCAAGCGCATCACGGTCGACTGGGGTCTGGATTACTGAAACGGGGCGGCCATGCAGTTCGATGTTGTGAGCCTGTTTCCCGAGATGTTCACCGCGCTCACCGCATCCGGGGTGACGCGCCGGGCGTTTGAGCAGCAGCGCTGGCATTTGCAGACCTGGAATCCACGCGATTTCACCAGCGATAATTACCGCACCGTGGATGACCGCCCGTATGGCGGCGGGCCCGGGATGGTGATGCTGGCCCGGCCGCTCGAGCAGGCGATCGGCGCCGCCCAGGCGCGCCAGCAGGCGCTGGGGCTGCCCAAGCCGCGTGTGATTTATCTGTCGCCCCAGGGGCAGCCGCTCAATCATGCGCGTGTGATGCAATTGCGCGCGGAGCCCGGTCTGGTGCTGCTGTGCGGACGCTACGAAGCGGTCGACCAGCGTTTGCTCGACCGTTGCGTGGACGAAGAAATCAGCCTCGGCGATTTCGTCCTGTCCGGCGGAGAATTGCCGGCCATGGCCCTGATGGATGCCGTCGTGCGCCAGTTGCCGGGCGTGCTCGGCGACGAGGCCTCGGCAGTGGAAGACAGTTTTGTGCATGGTCTGCTCGACGCGCCGCATTACACGCGGCCCGAGGTGTACGAAGGCGTGCCGGTGCCGCCGGTACTGCTCGGCGGGCACCATGCAGAGATTCAGAAGTGGCGCCGCCAGCGCATGCTGGAGGCGACGCTGAAGAAGCGGCCCGATCTGATTGAGAAGGCCCGCGCCGCCGGCCAGTTGTCCAAGGCCGACGAGCAATACCTGGGCAGCCTGTCGTAAGGCTGCTTGTGCTTAACCCCATCCTCTACCGGGCAGATGGCGCCGGCAAGATGGTTCTAGGAGAAATGCAATGGATCTGATCCAGCAACTTGAGCAGGAAGAAATCGCCCGCCTGGGCAAAAACATCCCCGACTTCGCCCCCGGCGACACCGTCGTGGTGAACGTGAACGTGGTCGAAGGCACGCGTAAGCGCGCCCAGGCCTACGAAGGCGTGGTGATCGCTCGCCGCAACCGTGGTCTGAACTCGAACTTCATCGTTCGCAAGATCTCCTCGGGCGAAGGCGTGGAGCGTACCTTCCAGCTGTACTCGCCGCTGATCGCTTCGATCGAAGTCAAGCGCCGCGGTGACGTCCGTCGTGCCAAGCTGTACTACCTGCGCGAGCGCTCGGGCAAGTCGGCACGTATCAAGGAAAAACTGCCGAACCGCAAAGCCGCTGCCGCCGAATAAGCGACCGGACTTGCGTTGGAAAAGGGGTGCCTCGGCACCCCTTTTTTTCATCCCGGAAAAAAGGGGGCTGACCCCGATTTCCCCGCACGGAAATTGTTATCATGTCGTATGGCTCGTCCGCTTTTTGATTCTCAGCTGGTGCCGGTGTCCGCCTTGGCGGGCGAGGCGGCGCTGCCGCCCGAGCGCCTGGCGCCCGACTGGCTGCGTCAACGCTTCGCCGCGCCGCCGCCCGTGTGGACGCCCGAGACCCAGGACCAGGCCTGGTTCGCGCGCCCCGGCACGCCGACCCCGGCCGCCGTGCTGGTGCCGCTTGTGCAGCGCCCGGACGGCCTGGCGGTGCTGCTGACCCAGCGCACGGCCCATCTGCACGACCATGCCGGCCAGATCAGCTTTCCCGGCGGGCGCAGCGAAGCGCACGACGCCGACGCCGTCGCCACCGCCCTGCGCGAAACGGAGGAGGAGATCGGCCTGGCGCCGCGCCATATCGAAGTGATCGGCCAGCTGCCCGACTATTTCACTGGCACCGGCTATCGCGTGACCCCGGTCGCCGCCCTGGTCGCGCCGCCGTTCGCGCTGCGCGCCGACCCCTTCGAGGTGGCCGAGATCTTCGAGGTGCCACTGGCCTTTCTGATGGATGGCGCGCGCCACCAGGTGCGCACCGTGCAGCTGCCGGACGGGCAGGGCAGCCGCAGCTTCTACGCCATGCCTTACGAGAACTACTTCATCTGGGGGGCGACTGCCGGCATGCTGCGCAATCTGTTCCACTTCCTGCGGGCGGAGGCGGTTTGATTCCCGCGCGGCTCTGCGCTACCCTAGCGGCTCATTACAAAAAGGAATACGCATGACCTTCCTGTCGATCCTGTGCGCTCTCTTGATTGAACAGCTCAAGCCCCTGCGCGCGGACAATGCCATCTACGCCCAGATCAAGGCCCTGGCCAACCGCATCGAGGGCTGGTTCAATGCCGGCCACGCCAGCCATGGCCGCATGGGCTGGATCGTGATGATGCTGTTGCTGATGATCCCGACCGGCATGGTCTACTGGCTGCTCAAGCGCTATGACCACATCTTCCTGGCCTTCGGCTGGAACGTGCTGATCGTCTACCTGACGCTCGGCTTCCGCCATTACAGCCACTATTTCACCTCGATCCAGATCGCCCTCAACAGCGGCGACGACGCGGCCGCGCGCGCCCTGCTGGCCGAATGGACCAAGCTCGACACGGTCGGCATGGACGCCTCCGAGATCGCCCGCGTGGCCGTGGAAAAATCCCTGGTCACCACGCACCGCAATGTGTTCGGCGTGTTCTTCTGGTTCCTGATGCCGCTCGGTCCGGCCTGCGCCGTCATGTACCGCGTGGCCGAATACCTGGCGCGCGCCTGGAACGAGCCCGATCACATGAAGAACGAGGCCTTCGGCGACTTCGCCGCGCGCGCCTTCTACTGGATCGACTGGATTCCTGTGCGCCTGACGGCCGTGGCCTTCGCCGTGGTCGGCAATTTCGAGGACGCCGTCTATGCCTGGCGCAATTTTGCCCACCGCTGGGCGAATGAGTCGATCGGCATCATTCTGGCGGCCGGCGGCGGCGCCATGGGCGTGCGCCTGGGCACCCCGAACGAGCACGCGGCCAAGGTCGTGCTGGCCGATGCCGCCACGGTCGACAGTTCCGATGCCGAGCCCGACATGCTGCCCGGCGAGAAGCCGAACGTGCGCGCCCTGCAGAGCACCGTGGGCCTGGTCTGGCGCGCTCTGCTGCTGTGGATGATGCTGCTGCTGCTCCTGTCCGGTGCCGTCTGGCTCGGCTAAGCGCAAGGCGGGGCAACCCGCCTTTTTTCATGGCCGCACGCCCCAGCCTGGTGCATGTTCAGGCGGAAAAGCCGGCGCGGCGGACCCTGTGTTAGGCTGTGGATTGCTGTCGCGCCTATCGTCATCAAGTCTTCTATAAGATATAATACTGCTGTCCCCTGATCCTGCCGCGCCATGGCCCATTCGTCCCACAAACCTGTCGCCGAAGAATTTTTCATTCTTGGACTGACCAGTAATGGCAAGACCTTTCGTCCCAGCGACTGGGCGGAGCGTCTGTGCGGGGTGATGGCCTGCTTCCAGCCGGAAGGCAGTTCCAAGCGCGGCAGCTCGACCCAGTTCTCCCCCTACGTCTGGCCGACCATGCTCAATGGCGTGAAGGCGGTCGTCGTCAATGGCGCCATCAAGCAGATCGAGCCGATGGCCTACCACTTCGTCGTCAATTTCGCCAAAGACAACGACCTCCAGGTCATCGACGCCTGCGCCCTGAACGCCCCGCCCGGCGTGTGAGCCGCGCGGCGCCTGATCCGTATCCGCGCCGCCATTTTTCTGGCACACTGCCCCGCAGTCCAACTTCGGGGTAGCCATGAATCGCTTTAAGACCTGGTCCAAGCGCATCGCGCTCACGCTGATCGCGCTGCTGCTGCTGATTGCACTGTCCCTTTGGCTGTTCCTGCGCGCCAGCCTCGCCCAGCTCGATGGCGAGCGGCGCGTGGCTGGCCTGCAGGCCGAGGTCAGCATCACGCGCGACGCCAATGGGGTGCCGACCATCGCCGGCAAAGACCGCAATGACGTCGCCTATGCGACCGGCTTTGTGCACGCCCAGGAGCGCTACTTCCAGATGGACCTCCTGCGCCGCAATGCGGCCGGCGAGTTGTCCGAGCTGTTCGGGGCCCGTGCGCTCAATGCCGACAAGGCCCACCGCCTGCACCGCTTCCGCGCGCGCGCCAGCCAGTTCGTGGCGGCCATGCCGGCCGACGAACGCCAGCTGCTCGAACGCTATGTCGCCGGCATCAACGACGGCCTGAATGCGCTCGGCGCACGCCCCTTCGAATACGCCTTGCTCGGCCAGGTGCCGCGCCCGTGGGCGCTGGAAGATTCGCTGCTGGTGGTGTGGGCCATGTACTTCGACCTGCAGGGCAATCTGGAAGGGCGCGAACTGGCGCGCGGCTGGCTGCGCGCGCACAGCAGCCCCGAACAGCTGGCCTTCCTGCTGCCCGACGCCACCGAGTGGGACGCCACCATCGACCAGGACCTGCAGCTGGGCGCCGCCGCGCCGCTGCCGGCCACGGCGCCGGCCTGGTGGGGCAAGGCGGGTACGCGCGACCTGCGCCGCGTGGCCAGCCTGTTCCAGCCCGATCCCACGCTGGCGGTCGGCTCCAATAATTCCGTGGTGGCCGGCAGCCGCAGCGCCGACGGCGGCGCCATCGTCTCGGACGATATGCACCTCGGGATCATGCTGCCGAATACCTGGTACCGCGCCGTGCTCCAGTACCCCGATGCCCAGGGCGCGCCGCGCCGCATCGTCGGCGTGACCCTGCCGGGCGCGCCGCTGGTGGTGGCCGGCTCGAACGGCAAGCTCGCCTGGGGCTTCACCAACAGCTATGGCGACTACCTCGACCTGATCGAAGTCGCGGCGCGCGACGGCCAGCTGCGCCTGCCCGAAGGCTGGGTCAAGCCAAGCGTGCATCAGGAGCAGATCCTGGTGAAAGGGGCCGCGCCCGAGACCCTGGTGGTGCAGGAGACCGCGCTCGGTCCCGTGCGCAGCGTCGACGGCAAGCAGTACGTGGTGCACTGGACGGCGCACCAGGCCGGCGCCGTCAACCTGCGTGCGCGCCTGCTCGAAGGCGTGGCCAGCATCGACGAAGCGCTGCCGCTGGCGGCCTCGCTCGGCATCCCGGCGCAGAACTTCACGGCGGGCGACGCCGCGGGCCATATCGGCTGGACCGTCGCCGGACCGCTGCCGCAGCGCAGCGGCGTGGGCGCCGACAGCAGCTATCCGCTCAAGGCCGAGGACCCGGGCGCACGCTGGCAGGGCCTGATTCCGGCCGCCGAGCACCCGATGGTGCGCGATCCGGCCGGTGGCCAGATCTGGACCGCCAACAGCCGCCAGCTGGCCGGCCCCGATGCAGCGCGCATCGGCGACGGCGGCTTCGATCTGGGCGCGCGCAGCAAGCAGCTGCGCGACAGCCTGCAGGCGCTCGGCCCGCGCACCGACGTGGCCAAGGTCTATCAGGTGATGCTCGACGACCGCGCCGTCTTCCTCAGCCCATGGCGCGAGCGCGCGCTGCGCGTGCTGCAAAAGCCAGGCGCCGCCAGCGGCGCGCGCGCCGAGGCCCTGCGCCTGCTGCAGACCAGCTGGAGCGGCCACGCCAGCACCGACTCGGTCGGCTACCGCATCACGCGCGGCTACCTGCACGCGCTCTACGATCTGCTGTTCGAAGGCGTCAACGGCGAGCTGGCGCGTCTCGACGAGCGGGCCAGTTTCGCCGGTGCCAGCGCACGCTGGCCGGCGCTGCTGGCGCGCCTGATCGACGCGCAGCCGGCCGCCTGGCTGCCGCGCGGCTACAAAGACTGGGATGCGCTGCAGCTGGCCGCGCTCGACCGCGTGATTGCCGACCTGACCCAGGACGGCAAGCCGCTGGCCCAGGCCACCTGGGGGGCGCGCAACACCTCCGGCATTGCCCATCCAATCGCCGGCGCCGTACCCTTCCTCAAAGGCTGGCTCAGCACGCCGCCTGATCAGCTCGCTGGCGACAACCACATGCCGCGCGTGGCCGGGCGCAGCTTCGGCCAATCCGAGCGCATGAGCGTCACCCCGGGCAAGGAAGAGCAGGGCCTGTTCGCGATGCCGGGCGGCCAGAGCGGCCACCCGCTGTCGCCGTTCTTCCTCGCCGGCCATGCGAGCTGGGCGGCCGGCAAAGCGATGCCGCTGCTGCCCGGCCCCAGCATCCACACCCTGCGCCTGTACCCCTAAGAAAAATCGGGGTCAGACCCGCATTTCCCCGCCCGGAAAGTTGGCATGCCGGGTGGATAAATGGGGTCTGACCCCGATTTTGGGGTGGGGAAAAAAACGGGGCCGGACGGCGCTTGCGCGCGGTCCGGCCCCGTTGTCACTGCGGCCCGCGGGCCGCACTGGGTTTATTTGCCCGCTTGTTCCTGCTTGACCTTGATGGTCCAGAAACGCGCCACTTCGAGCGAACCGTCATTCGCCTTCACTTCGGCGAAGGTCTTGATGGCCTCGTCGTATTTCTTGGCCTTGTAGTAGGCGATGCCCAGCAGCAGCTTGGCGTCGTCCGGACGCTTGGCCACACCCTTGGCGATGCCTTGCTGCATGAAGCCGAGGCCCTTGTCGATCTGGCCCATGGTCACGTAGGCGTAACCGGTCTTGACCAGGCCGATGCCGTCCTTGGCCTTGGCGGCCGAGGCTTCGCCGGCGGCGATGTTCTTGATGTCGTCGGCCGAGGCTTTGTTGGCCTTGTCGCGCAGGGCCTTGTGCTTGGCGGCGTTGTTGCCGGTGCCCAGCAGGTTGGCCTGGTAGCCGGCGTCCACCACTTGCTTGGCTTCAGTGAAGAAGCCTTCGAGCATGTCGAGCTCGGCCAGGTCGG
Organism: Massilia sp. TS11; assembly: GCF_022012445.1. Lineage (GTDB taxonomy): Bacteria > Pseudomonadota > Gammaproteobacteria > Burkholderiales > Burkholderiaceae_D > Telluria. The sequence goes on along the minus strand of NZ_JAKLTS010000009.1, from coordinate 156,998 downwards.
TGTAGTAGAACTCGTCCGGCAGCTGCTTGGTCACCAGCATCTGCAGACGCAGCACGAACAGGTCGAGCGGCTGGGCATAGCCGGGCACGCGGCGCACGCGGTTCAGCAGGTCGAGCCAGTATTCTTCGGACGGGTAGAGCGTGACGATCTGCTCGAGCGTCTTCACGTACAGGGCGTCGTCCTTCATCTTGTTGGCGAGGAAGGCGAGGTTGTTCAGGTCTTCCTTCGAGGCCGGCTTGCCGCCCTTGGCGCTCTCGGCCATCAGCAGGTCGAGCGTGGCCTTGGCGTTCACGTAGTCATTGCTGTAGGCGTAGGCGCGGTACAGGGTCGGATTGACTTTGTTCGGGCTGTCGCTGACGGTCTGGAATTCCTTGGCGGCGGCGATGGTCTTCGGATAGTTCTTCTCGTTGAAGTAGAGCGAGACCATCACTTCCAGCAGACGCGGCACTTCGGTCTTGGGCAGGAAGGGCGAGTGCACGACCTTTTCCAGGATCTCGAGCGTGGTCTTGTTGTCGCCCGTGGTCGAGGCCAGCACCATGCGCTGGTTGTTGATCGCGTACTCTTCGAACGGGGTCAGATTGGGGATGGCCATCGCCTGGGCCAGGCGGGCTTTCACATCGTCGTACTTCTTCTGGGCCATCAGGTCCTTGAACACCGCCGCGTCGATCAGTTTGAAGACTTCGGGGCGGACCGTGTTGGCGGCCGGTGCGGCTTCCTTCTTCTCTTCGGCGGCATAGGCCGGGGCGGTGAAGGCAGCGGCGCCCAGCAGGGCGGCGAGCAGCACGCTGATGCGGGCGAAGCGGGTGTGGGACATGAAGAATCCTTCTTAAGAGTCGAACAAATGAGGGCCATATTCTCCCACAAATTGCCGGCCCTGCTGTGGAATTTGCGACGCCCGTCTTTACTCGGGCGCGCGCTCGAAACCGGGGACCGGGCAGCGCCCGGCGGCCGTCAGCTCGCCGGCCAGCCAGGCGGTGACGGCGTCCAGCGCCGGCGCGGCGAAGCCGTAGGTGAGCAGGGCCGGCGCGCTGATGTCGAGCGCCTGGTAGGGGTTCCACAGCGCGATGTGCAGGTCGGGCCGCCAGCTGGCGCGCGCCTGGGCGCCGTAGCGGATGCGCGAGGTCGAGGCCAGCACGGTGAAGCGGCCGTCCTGCGGCAGGCTGGCCCAGTCGAACTGCTCGGCGTCGCTGAAGGTTACGAGGTCGACCGCGAAGCGGCGCCCCAGTGCGGCGGCGATCTGGCTGGCCGGGACGCCCGACTCGGACACGCCGTCGCTGACGACGTCGGCGCGCGCCACCAGGCGCAGCGCGGCGCCCGGCTGCGGGCGCGGCGGATCGCCCAGCGTGGTCAGGGCGCGCTGCCAGGCTTCGGCCATCAGCGCGCGGTCGGCCGCCTCGCTGGTGTAGGGCGGGTGGGCGCACGGGTAGCGGCGGGCCAGGCGGGCCAGGCGGGACAGGCTCTGGCGGATCGCGTCCGGATCGAGCTCGCCGCTGTCGAGCGCGGCCTGGATTGCGTCCAGCGTCGCGCGCTGGGTCTCGGGGGTGCCCAGGGCCATGACCATGTCGGCCCCGGCCTGCAGCGCGCGCACGGCGGCCTGGCCGACACCATAGCGGCCGGCGATGGCGTGCATGTCCATGCCGTCGGTGATGATCACGCCCTCGTAGCGCCAGTCCTGGCGCAGCAGGCCATGCAGGATGCGCGGGCTCATCGTGGCCGGGTAGTCGGGGTCGAGCGCGGGGTAGACGATATGCGCGCTCATGATCGCCGGGGCGGCCGGCGCGGCCAGGCGGAATGGCTGGAATTCGAAGGCTTCGAGTTCGGCCAGCGGCTTGTGCACGGTCGGCAGGGCGCGGTGCGAGTCGACGTGGGTGTCGCCGTGGCCGGGGAAGTGCTTGATGCAGCAGGCCACGCCTTCGCTTTCCGAACCGGCCATCCAGGCCATGCCGAGGGCGGCTGCGCGCACCGGATCGGCGCCGAACGAACGCTCGGCGATGACCGGGTTGTGTGGGTTGTTGTTCAGGTCCAGCACGGGCGCGAAGTTCCAGTTGAAGCCCAGCGCCTTGATGGCGCGCGCGACGGCGGCGCCGGTGCGCTGCGCCAGCGCGGTGTCGTCGGCCGCGCCCAGGGCCATCGCCGAGGGCGGGGCCGGCACCCAGGTGGCGCGCACCACGGCGCCGCCTTCCTGATCGATGGCGATCAGCGCGTCCTCGCCCATCAGCGCGCGCAGCGCGCCGGTCAGGCGCGTCAGCTGGGCGGCGTCGCGCATATTCTGGCGGAACAGGCAGACCGCGCGGATGCCGTTGGCGCGGATGAAATCGGCGGTGGCCGGATCCAGCTCGTGACCCGGAAAGCGGATCATGATCAGTTGTCCGGCCGTGGTTTTATGCGTGCTCATGGGGTCTGCCTTCGGGGTTTAGCTGGTGCGGGTGACCTTGGACAGGTGGCGCGGCTTGTCCGGGTCCAGGCCGCGCGCCTGCGACAGCTGGGCGGCCATCATGTAGAAGGCCTGGATCGCGACGATCGGATCGAGGTCCGGCGTGGCGGCCACGGGCAGGGTCAGGTCGCGCGTGGCCACATCGTCCGGCGCGGCCAGCAGCACGCGTGCGCCGCGCCCGCGCATTTCCTCGGCCAGGGCGATCAGGCCGGCCTGGGCCGGGCCGCGCGTGGCGAAGATCAGCAGCGGGTAGCCGTCTTCGATCAGGGCCATCGGGCCGTGCTTGATTTCGGCGCCGCTGAAGGCTTCCGCCTGCAGGGCCGAGGTCTCCTTCAGCTTGAGGGCCGCCTCCAGCGCCACCGGGAAGCTGATGCCGCGGCCGACCACCATGATGTTGCGGGCCGGCGCCAGCACCTCGATCGCGGCCGACCAGTCGACGCGCGTGGCGGCCTGCAGGGCCGCGGGCAGGGCGGCCAGGCCTTCGAGCAGCTCGGGATCGTTCTGCCAGTGCGCCACCAGGCGCGCGCCGGCCGTCAGGCTGGTGATGAAGCTCTTGGTGGCGGCCACGCTCTGCTCCTTCCCGGCGTGCAGGGGCATGGCCCATTCGGCCGCGGCGGCCAGCGGCGAGCTGGCGTCGTTGACCAGGGCGACGGTGGTGGCGCCGCCATCGCGGAAGTAGCGGATCGGTTCGACCACGTCGGGGCTCTGGCCCGACTGCGAAATGGCCACCGTCAGGGTGTCGCGCGTGACCAGCGGCGATTTGTACAGGGTGATCAGGGACATCGGCAGCGAGGCGACGATGCGCCCGGTGCGCGCCATGGTCAGGTAGCCGAAGTAGTTGGCGGCGTGGTCCGAGCTGCCGCGCGCCACCGTCAGCGCCGTGTGAAAGCTGGTGCTCCTCAGGGTGCGGCCCAGGTCCGCAAAGCGCTCGCCATCGCAGGCCAGCTGCAGGGCGACACATTGCGCGGCCGCTTCGGCCTCCTTAAGCATCATTGAGCTCACACGCTTCTCCTTCCACATACACTGCCTTGAGTTTCAGATCGCGGTCGAGGACGACCACATCGCCATAACAGCCGGCCTTCAGGCGGCCACGTTCGGTTTCGCCGAGATAGTCGGCGGCATAGGTCGACACGCGGCGCGAGGCGTCGTCGAGCTCCAGCCCGAGGCCGACCAGATTGCGCAGCGCCTGGTCCATCGTCAGGGTGGAGCCGGCCAGGGTGCCGTCGGGCAGACGCACGCCGCCCATGCATTTCTGGACCTTGTGCCGGCCGAGCATGTAGTCGCCGTCGGGCATGCCGGTGGCGGCGGTCGAATCGGTCACGCAGTACAGGTGCGGAATCGCGCGCAGCGCCACCCGGATCGCGCCCGGATGCACGTGCAGCAGATCGGGAATCAGCTCGGCGTACTGGGCGTGGGCGAGGGCGGCGCCGGCCATGCCTGGCTCGCGGTGGTGCAGGCCGGTCATGGCATTGAACAGGTGGGTGAAGCCGTGCGCGCCGCACTGCAGCGCGGCCACGCCGTCCTCGTAGGAGCCGAGCGTATGCCCGATCTGCACGCGGATGCCGGCCTGGGCCAGCTCCTTCACCAGGCTCAGATGGCCGGGCACTTCGGGCGCCACCGTCACCAGGCGTAGCGGCGCGTATTTTTCCAGGTCGCGCACTTCGTGGATGGTGGCGGCGCGCGCGTAGTTCGGCTGGGCGCCCAGCTTGCCGCTGTTGATGTAGGGGCCTTCCAGGTGCACGCCGAGGATGCGCGCCGATTGCGGGCGGCGCGCCTGACAGGCCGCGCCGATGGCCTTGAGTGCGGCCGTGATGTCCTGCGGCGGCGCCGTCATGGTGGTGGCCAGCAGCGAGGTGGTGCCGTGCTTGACGTGCATGGCGGCGATCACGTGCGGGGCCTCGCCGGCCTCCATGATGTCCTTGCCGCCGCCGCCGTGCACGTGCAGGTCGATAAAGCCCGGCAGGATGTAGTCGTCCTGGTTGATGGCCGGGTTGCTGATCGCGCCGCTGATGCTGGCGATGCGTTCGCCGAACGCGATCGTACCGTGCACCCAGCCATCCGGCGTGAGGATATTGCCCTTCAAAGTTTCGCTCATCGGCGCGACTCCGCGACAAAGGTGTAGTAATCGCTGCGGCAGTAGGAATGGGTCAGTTCCACCGCAGCGCCGTTTTCGAGATAGGACACGCGCGTGATGTGCAGCATGGCCGCACCGGGCGCGATGCCAGCCAGGCCCGCCTGGCTGGCGCTGGCGTTGATTGCCTTGATGTGCTGGAGCGCGCGCACCGGCACATGGCCGTGCGCCTCCAGGTAGCCGTACAGCGAGTCCTGCACGCCCTGCGGGTCCGGCATGTAGAGGGCCGGGATGGTCGAGGTTTCGATCGCCATCACCACCTCGTCGGCGGTGCGCAGGCGCTTCAGGCGCGCCACCGGCGCATTCGGCGACAGGCCGAGCGCCAGCACCTCGAACGGGGCGGCCGCGCCCAGCTCGCGCGCCAGCCAGCGGCTGCCGGCCGCGAAGCCGCGCTGGCTCAGTTCTTCGGAAAAGCTGGTCAGGCGCGAGAGCGGCTGCTCGAGCTTGGGCGTGATATAGGTGCCGGAGCCGTGCCGGCGCGTCAGCAGGCCGCGCTCGCACAGGATGGCGATCGCCTTGCGCGCGGTGACGCGCGAGATCGACAGCATCTCGGCCAGCATGCGCTCCGAGGGCAGGGCCGTATTCGGATGCCAGTCGCCGTCGGCGATGCCGCGCGCGAGCTGGTTCGCCAGCTGCACATAGAGCGGCGTCAGACTGGCGGGATCGGGCCGGAAGCCGGCCAGCGGACCGGCGCTCACACGGCCGCCCGGATCATCTGCAGGGCGCCGGCGGCGGCGTCGCCGAGCGGGTCGCGCGCACGCGCGGCCAGGGCCGGCGGCAGATACGGGCGCAGCGGCGCGGCCAGGCCGCCGCACAGGGCCAGCGGCAGGCGCGCGTCGGGGTCGAGCGCGTTGGCCATGCGCTGCACTTCGGCGCCGGCGCGTTCCAGGATGGCGCGCGCGGCCGCGTTGTCGGCGGCGTGGGCCAGCACCAGCGGGGCCAGGCTGGCGTAGGCGGTCTGGTTGGCGCGCGCCAGCCAGGCCTGCACGGCGTCGCGCCCGCCACCGCAGGCGGCATCGAGGGCCTGGGCCAGGGCGCTCGCGGGGCGCCGGCCGTCGAGCACCTGCTGCAGATAATTGATGGCCTGCAGACCGATCCAGGCGCCACTGGCTTCGTCCCCGGCCGGGAAGCCCCAGCCGCCGACTTCGCGCTGGACGCCATCGGGCTGCAGCACCTCGCCCACGCTGCCCGTGCCGAGCGCGATGATGGCGCCGGGCTGGCCACCGTGGGCGCCGAGCAGGGTGGTGTAGGCATCGGTGCTCAGGACCAGGCGTGCGTAGCCGGGATCGGCGGCGCGGAACTGATCGGCCCAGGCGCGGTTGTGCACCCCGGCCAGGCCGAGGCCGATGGCGCGCTCGGCCATGGGGGCGGGCGCCAGACCGGCCGCGCCAAAGGCCTGGCCGATCGCCTGCTCGATGGCCTGCCAGGCGGCGTCGATGCCATGCGCCAAGCCGGACGGGCCGGCCTGGCCCTGGGCCAGCAGGCTGCCGTCAGCGCGGGCCAGACGGACGCGGGTGCCGGTGCCGCCGCCGTCGACGCCGATGAGGTAATGGATCATGTTGATGTGGTCTGCAATTGGTTCCAGTGTGGCTGGCGTCACCAGCCCACGGGTGTGCGTTCTGCACTGTATAGCGTGCAGACCAGTAAGTCAACAGGCATCTAAGTGGTATTAACAGCCGGCGTAGCGGCCGTGGCGCTTACTGCTGATGGCTGCCGCCGCGCTCGACCGTGACGGGGCGCAGCTGGCCCTGGGCCTTCTGGCTGTAGCTGGCGCTGCCGGGGCCGCGCACGCTGACGTCGCTGTGGGCGGCGACCAGATTGCGCCCGTCGAGGTTGCCGGAGCCGCTCAGCTGGGCGTTGAGCTGGTCGACGCTGCCCTCGAGGCGGGTGTCGCCGGCGCCGCCCAGTTTGAGCAGGGCGCGCTTGCCGCTGATGGCTGCCTTCAGTTCGCCCGAGCCGCGCACTTCGGCGTCGAGCGATTCGCTGATGCTGCCCAGGGCGAGGTCGCCGGCGCCGCGGCCGCGCACGCTCATATTGCGCGTCTGCAGAGCGTGGGCGTCGAGGGCGCCCGAGCCGCTCAGCTCGATGCTGGCCTGGACTGCGCTGCCGCTGAGCGAGGCCTCACCCGGCCCGTCCATCAGCAGACGCAGGCTGCCCGCCTGCAGGCCGCGCACGCTCAGGTCGCCCGAGCCGTGCACTTCGCCGTCGAATTTCTTGATGGTGCCGGCCACGCAGGCATTGCCCGGGCCGCGCAGCTGGGTGCTGACCACCTCGGCCGCCAGGGCGCAGGCTTCCAGATCGCCGGAACCGTTGAGCTCGGCCTTGAGTTCGCGCGTGGCGCCGCTCAGGCGCGCATTGCCCGAGCCGCGCTGCTGCAGGCGCAGGCTGTTGGTGCGCAGATTGTCGGCGCGCAGATCGCCCGAACCCTTGATCTCAGCGCTCAGCTCGCCGGTCAGATTGGCCACATACACGTCGCCCGAGCCGTCCATGCGCAGGCCCAGATTGGCGGCGCGCAGATTGTGCAGGTCGAGGTCGCCGCTGCCGCGGTTGTTCACGGTCAGGTCCTTGACGGCGCCGTTGGCGCGCACTTCGCCCGAGCCATCGTTATTCAGGCTGAACTGGTCGGCGCTCACTTGTTCGAGTTCGACGTCGCCGCTGCCGCCGTTGCGCAGACTCTTCAGGCCGGGCGCGCTGACGCGGATGGTGACGGCCTCGCGCGTTTTGCCGAAGCTGAAGTGGAAGCCGATGCGTTTCAGGGGACGGATCACCAGGGTGTCGCCCTGGACCAGGGTTTCGACCTCGTCGAGCTGCTTGCGCTCGCCGCTGAGCTCGAGCGCGGTCTTGCCCGCAGCCTGGGCCTGCACCACCACATGGTAGGGCCCGGACACGTCGATCTGGCGGAAGGCGCCGACCGGGCGATTCTCGTTGACGCGGGTGGTGGCCGGCTCTGCGGCCCAGGCCGCTTGGAGGGAGAGGACGAGGAGGGCGCCGCCGGCGGCGCGCAGGATAGCTTGGCTCATAGGGGCAGGGGGCAAAGTTAGCGACGAGCCTGGAGCTTACGTGCGCAGCCTGGCTCTTGCCGAAAGAATACGACGGAGCGCCGAATTTGCGGAATGAATTGCAGCCGTGGGGGATGAAAACAACAAGGCCCGCCGAAGCGGGCCTTGCGGAACGGTTAGCCGTTCAGGCAGGGGATTACTTGTATTGCTCGAGCTGTTCGGCCAGCGTCGATTTGCGCGTGGCCAGGTAGGCGACGGCTTCGGCGTGGACTTCGGCGCGCGTGCGGCCGCTGTCCTGTTTGATTTCGATGGCCGGGAGAGTCGTGGCGGCGGCCATGCTCACGGCCTGGCTGGCGGCCACGGTTTTCACGGCGGCGGCGGGGGCGGCGGCCGGGGTGTCGGCGGCAAACGCGGTGCTGGCGGCAAGGCTCAGGGCGGCGGCGATCAGTTTGGCATTCATCACATTTCTCCTTCAGCGGATTGGCGATGACTCCAGTGTAGGCTTTGCGGCCTTGGCAAAAAACAGTGCTGGTAGCAATATATAATTGCGAAATTGGGAATAATGGAGGGTATATGGACCGTTTGCAGTCGATGCGGGTGTTTGCCAAGGTGGTCGAGCAGGGCAGTTTCGCCCGCGCCGCCCAAGCGCTCGACCTGTCGAACGCCGTCGTCACCCGGCTGGTGGCCGACCTCGAAGCCCATCTGGGCACGCGCCTGCTGAACCGCACCACGCGCAAGCTCTCGCTGACCGAGACCGGCGAGCATTATCTGGAGCGCGTCCAGCAGATCCTGATCGACATCGAGGACGCCGAGGCCATCGCCGGCCAGTCGGCCGCGCGCCCGAGCGGCACCCTGCGCATCTATTGCCAGCCGGGCTTTGGCCAGAGCCAGCTGGCGGCCATGCTGCCGCGCTATGCCAAGCGCTATCCCGAGGTGCTGCTCGACGTCACCCTGGCCGACCATGCGGTCGACCTGGTGCGCGAGGGCTTCGACATCGGCGTCTTCATCGGCCTGCAAAAGTTCGACGCCACCATGATCGTGCGCAAGCTCGCCTCCTCGAGCATCGTGCTGCTGGCTTCGCCCGATTATGTGGCGCGACGCGGCGCCCCGCGCTCGCCTCAGGATGTGGCCGAGCACGACTGCCTGAATTTCGCCTTCGAGCAGCTGCGCCACGCCTGGAAGATGGAACTGGGCGACAAGCGCATCGAGGTGCCGATCGTCAGCAAGATGGTGTCGAACAATGGGCAGGTGCTGCGCCAGGCGGCCCTGGCCGGCATGGGCATCATGGTGCGGCCCTCGTTTTCGATCGAGGATGACCTCAGCAGCGGGCGCCTGGTGCGCCTGCTCGAAGGCCACCACCTGGGACGGCTCGAGGTGATGCTCGTCTATCCGAGCCGGCGCCTGCTGTCGGCCAAGGTGCGCAGCTTTGTCGAATTCATGGCCCAGTCCTTCCCGGAGCCGGAAGCCGATCCTTGGTTGTCGGCCCTCTGAAATGCCATAATGGGGCCGTCGTCAAGCTTGGAGACATGGCAATGATTCGTTACATGGGGACGCGGAAAACGCCCGACGGCGGGGTCTTGTACGTCTTTATTATCAACGGACAGCAAAAGGAAATCCGGGAAAGTGCGTTAAAGCAGTATCCGGGTTGTTATGACGCCTTGCCGGCCTCGGCCAAGGCGCAGATCGCAGCCAATCGCGCCTGGTTGTCCAAACTGTAATGCATGAAGATTGCGGCCTGTAAGCTCTACCTGTTCGCCGGTCTGACGGCCTTGCTGCTGTCAGGCCCCGGCACGCCGGTGCGGGCCGCACCCACCACGCTCAGCCCCATCCTCGGCAGCGCCCTGCTGTGCCGCGGCGAGATCGACAGCGTGTATTTCATGCAGTACCTGAGCCAGGCTTTCGGTCCGCCCGTGCGTCACGAGGGCGGGGCCTGGTGGTTCAAGGCGGACGGCAATCTGTGGGGGGCGACGATCACCGAGGTGATGGTCAGCGACGACAGCAGCGCCATGGTGTTCGTGGCGGCCGTGGCCGAAACCACGCCCGAAGCCTGGGAGGAGGGCATCCGCGCCGGCGTCGGCGTGGCCTTCCGCAAGATCGAATCGGGCGCCTTCCCGCTGCGCGAAACCCAGGCGGGCACGCGCCTGGCCTACGCGCTGAACAAGGCCAAGCTCTACTGCGCCAAATTCAAGCCACGCCGCGCCTAAGCCCATGTACCAGGCCTATTTCCATCTGCGGCAGCTGCCGTTTTCGATCGCGCCCGATCCGCACTACCTGTACATGAGCGAGCGCCACCGCGAGGCCCTGGCCCATCTGCTGTACGGGGTCGGCAGCGGCGGCGGCTTTGTGCTGCTGACGGGCGAGATCGGCGCCGGCAAGACCACGGTGTGCCGCTGCTTCATCGAGCAGGTGCCGGACAACTGCAAGCTGGCCTATATCTTCAACCCGCGCCTGTCGGTGCCCGAGCTGCTGCAGTCGGTGTGCGAGGAATACGGCATCGCCCAGCCGCCCGAAGGCGCGGGCGTCAAGGCCTATGTCGATGCGATCAATGCCTTCCTGCTCGACTGCCATGCGCGCGGGCTGAACAATGTGCTGATCATCGATGAGGCCCAGAATCTGGCGCCCGAGGTGCTGGAACAGCTGCGCCTGCTGACGAATCTGGAAACCAGCGAGCGCAAGCTGCTGCAGATCATCCTGATCGGCCAGCCCGAGCTGCGCGGCATGCTGGCCCGGCCCGAGCTCGAGCAGCTGGCTCAGCGCGTGATCGCGCGCTACCACCTGGGGCCGCTGTCGGCGGCCGAGACGGCGGCCTATGTCCAGCACCGTCTGGCCGTGGCCGGGATCAGCGGCGCCACGCCCTTGCCGCCGGCCCTGATGCCGCTCGTGCACCGGCTCAGCGGCGGGGTGCCGCGCCGCATCAATCTGCTGTGCGACCGGGCCCTGCTCGGCACCTATGCCGAAAACCGGGCGGCCGCCACGCGCGCCATTGTGCGCAAGGCTGCGGCCGAAGTGTTCGGCAACGAAGGGCGGCCGTCGCGGCGCGCCTGGTGGCTGGCGCCGGCCCTGCTCGGTCTGGCGGCGCTGGCCGCCGCCATCGTCTGGCAGCCGCCGGCCCCGGCCCCGCGCGCGCCGGCCGCGCCGCTGCACAAGCCGGCGCCGGCGCCGCTGCCCCTGTTCGATTCGGCCGAGGCGGCCCAGCGCGAGCTGGCGCGCCTGTGGGGCACCGATGCCGGCCAGCCCTGCACCGATCAGGCCGTGCTGCATTGCATGCAGGCGCGGCTGAGCCTGTTTGAAATCCGCGCGCTCGACCGGCCGGTGCTGCTCGGCATCCGCGAGGGCGAGATCCTGCGCTACGCCGTGCTGACCGGGCTCGACGGCGAGCGTGCCTGGCTGCAGAAGGACGGTCAGCGGGTGCTGGTGCCGCTGGCGCGCTTTGCCGCCCGGCTCGACGGTGAAGTGCTGAGCCTGTGGCGCTCGGCCCCGGCCTTCCGCGATGCCCTGCGTGCGGGCGACAGCGGCGCCGATGTCGACTGGGTGGCGGCGGTCCTGGCCAAGGCCGAGGGCAGGGCGGCGCCCGCGCCCGGTCTCAAGTATGATGCGGCGATGCAGGCGGCCGTGCGCCAGCTCCAGCAGGACGCCGGTCTGAAGGCCGACGGCCGCGTGGGCCCGCGCACCTGGATCCGCCTGAACCAGCTGGCTGGCATCGATGAGCCGCGCCTGCAGGCCTTACCCCGACCCTGAGCCATGTCCTATATTCTTGATGCGCTGAAAAAAGCCCAGGCTGAACGCGAACTGGGCCACACGCCCGGTCTGCACAGTGCCCCGGCTGCCGTTGTGCCGGCCGCAGCCGCTGGCGCGCGCACGCGCCTGTGGCTGGCGCTGGGCGGCGCGGCCGTGCTGATTGCTGGCGCGGCCTGGTGGCTGTGGCGTCCGGCCGCCGCTCCTGCCGCGCCGGCGCTGGCCGGGGCCCCGGCGCCGTCCACCGCGCCAACGCTGGCCGCCCAGCCCGCGCCCTTGCCGGCCGCGCCGGTGGCGCCGGTGGCGTCTATTCCGGTCGCGCGCGCCGCCCAGCCGGTGGCGCCGCCGGCCGTTGCCCGCGCGGCTGACGACGAGAGCCTGCCTCTGCTGCGCCAGCTGCCGGATGCAGTGCAGCGCACGGTGCCGACGGTCAGTTTCGGCGGCTACATCTATTCGCCCGACCCGGCCGAGCGCCTGCTGCTGATCGATAAGACCCTGCGCCACGAAGGGGAGGAGGTCGCCCCCGGCCTGGTGCTGGAAAAGCTGCTGCCCAAGGCGGCCATCATGAATTACCGTGGCACGCGCTACCGCGCGCCTTACTGACATGCTCGAAGAAAAACTGCTTGGCGTGGTCGGCTGGTCCGGCAGCGGCAAAACCACCCTGCTCGAAGTGCTCGTGCGCGATCTTGCCGCGCGCGGCCTGCGTGTCAATGTCGTCAAACACAGCCACCACGACATCGTGCTCGAACCGCCGCACAAGGACAGCGCGCGCCTGCGCACGGCCGGTGCGGCCGAGGTGATGACGGTATCGCCTTACCGCATCGCGCTGGTCGAGGAATTGCGCGGCGAACCGGAACCGCCGCTGCGCGCCTTGCTGGCCCGCCTGCGCCCGGCCGACCTGAACCTGGTCGAGGGCTATAAATGGGAGGCCATGCCCAAGCTCGAGGTCTACCGCCCGGCCGTCGGCCAGCGCCCGCTCTACCCGGACGACCTGCATATCGTGGCCGTGGCCAGCGACAGTCCGGCCCCGGCCGGCCTGCGGCCCGGCCTCGTCTGGCTGGACCTGAATGCCCCCGATAAAGTGCGCGACTGGCTGCTGGCAGCCCTAAAGTTCCCTTCAGACCTGCCGTAAACGGGGTGTTCACCGTTAATCCGGAGTCAGGCCATGGACGTTTCGGGCATTGCCAAATTTGCTAGCACGGTCGCCGATACCGGCACCAAACGCGAAGTCGATTTCGCCGTTCTGCGCAAGGCGCAGGAGGTGGAAACCTCGACCGCGACCCAGTTGATCGACGCCCTGAAAGCGGTGCCGACGCCGAATCTGCCGCCGCATTTGGGCAGCAAGATCAATACCACCGCATAAAAGCGAAAAATTTTGCCGGAGCGCGTCAACATAAACGCGGCTCCCTGCGTTACAGGCAGGCGTCCGTAATTACGGACGTCTAACTTCAAAGGAAACAGCATGAAAAAACTGATCGCCGCCCTCATCGCCGCTTCGTTCGCCATGGGCACCGCGTTCGCGCAGACTCCGGCGCCGGCCGCTGCTCCGTCCGCGGATGCCGCCGCTGCCCCGGCCGCTAAAAAGGCCCACAAAAAGGCCAAGCACCACAAGAAGGCTGCCAAGAAGCACGCCAAGGCCGATAGCGCTGCCTGATCTGGCCGCTTAGCCCCGCAAGAAAACCCGGCCTCAGCCGGGTTTTTTCTTTTTGGCGTGTAAGGAAGTGCGCTCCCGTCCGACTGATGGCGTATCGGCACTGTGCTCGATACCCCATTGATAATCGAAAAGGAGATCTGCCATGAACAAACGTCACGCCCTCATCGCCGCCGCCCTCGCCACCGCCTGTGTCAGCGCTTCCGCCGCCGACAAAATGGCCGACAAGGAAAAGTGCTACGGCATCGCCAAGGCCGGCCAGAACGACTGCGCCACCGGCGACGGCACCCATTCCTGCGCCGGCCAGTCCAAGAAGGACAATGCCCCGAACGAATGGAAGTTCGTGGCCAAGGGCAGCTGCGAGAAAATGGGCGGCAAAATGATGGCCGAGAAAATGAACGTTGGCGAAAAGAAATGATTAGGATGTAAAAAACATGCAATTGGCGGGCGTCAAAGGCTACAATGCTCAGACGCCCGTTCATGTCAATACACGCCGATGGCTCTGCCGCCTGCCGTTCCTGTCTTTCCCGTGCTGCCCGCCCTGGGTGTCGGCGTCGGGCTGCGCGCACCCCATTACCGCGCCTTCCTGGCGGAGAAACAGGCGGCTGACTGGCTCGAAGTTCATACCGAAAATTTTATCGGCCGCGCCGGCTGGGACTGGGAAGTGCTGCGCCGCCTGCGCGCCGACTATGCGCTGTCGCTGCACGGCGTCGGCCTCGGCCTCGGCTCGGCACGCGGCTTTTCGCGCCGCCATCTGGAGCGCGTGCGGGCCCTGGTCGAGGCGATCGAGCCGGCCCTGGTGTCCGAGCACCTGAGCTGGGGCGCGGTGGCCGACCGCCAGCTCAATGACCTGCTGCCGCTGCAGCTCGATCAGGCCGCCCTCGATCTGCTGGCCGAACGTGTCGACCTCGTGCAGGAGACCCTGGGCCGCCCGATTCTGGTGGAGAACGTCTCGACCTATCTGCGCTTTGCCGCCGATGCCATGAGCGAGGCCGAGTTTCTGTCTGCGCTGGCGCGCCGCACGGGCTGCCGGATTCTGCTCGACGTCAACAACCTGTACGTGAATTACCGCAACCACGGCGAGGACCCGATGCGCGCCATCGCCAGCCTGGCGCGCGGCAGCGTCGGCGAGATCCATCTGGCCGGCCATTTGGTCACCGATCTGGCCGTGGTCGACCACCATGGCGACCGCGTGGCCCCGGCTGTGTGGCGCCTGTATGAGGCGGCGCTCGACCGTCTGGGCCAGGTGCCGACCCTGATCGAATGGGATACCGATATTCCCGACTTGTCCGTGCTGCTCGATGAAGCGGCCCAGGCGCGCGCCATCCTGGCGCGCTTTCCGACCGCGCGCGACCCCCATGTGTCGGGCAGTGGTTCCGGTTTCAGCCAGATCGCCGCGAGCGGGCCGCTGGCCGCCCTGCAGCAGGATTTTTCGGCGGCGCTGTTCGACGTCGACGCCACGCCGGCCGTGCTGGTGCAACTCAAGGGCGAGCAGGCGGCCGAGCGGCTGGCCCTCTACCGCGGCAACCTCAGCGCGACCTGGGACAAGGTGCTGAGCGCGGCTTTCCCCGTTGTGCGCGCTCTGGTCGGCGAGGAATTTTTCAGCGCCCTGACGCGCGCCTTCGGCCGCGCCTGTCCGTCCGAGGACCCCGATCTCAACCAGTTCGGCGGCCGCTTCGCCAGCTTTCTGGCGGAATTCGAGCATGTCCGCAGCTTGCCCTATCTGCCCGACATGGCGCGGCTCGAATGGGCGCTGCAGCAGGCCTACTATGCGCCCGACGCCAGCGCCCTGAGCGTGCAGGACTTCGCCGCGCTCGACCCGGTCGAGCTGGAGGCGAGCGGTCTGCGTCTACATCCGGCCTGCAGCCTGCTGCGCTCCGAGTATGCGGTGGTGCCGCTGTGGCTGGCCCACCAGCCCGACAGCGGCCAGGCCTTCCCCGAGGACTGGGGCCGGCCCAGCCAGGCCGTGGTCGCGCGCCCGCACTGGAAGGCCGAGCTGGCCGCGCTGACGCCGGCGGCTTTCCTCGCCCTGCAGGCGCTTGCCGAAGGAAAAACTTTTGGCGCGGCGTTAGATTTGGCTTGCGCCGCCGACCAAGACTTCGATCCCGGCGCCGCGCTGGCGCAGTGGATCACGCTGGGCCTGTTCGTCGGTGTGCATAAGCCGGACTGAACGGCAGGCCTGCCCGTTCAACCCGCTATCCGACAACCTATGCACATCCTTCTGCCCGCGCTGCGCGCGTCCGCGCGCTTTGACGCTCTGATCGCCGACTGGGGCGCTACCCTGATGAGCCTGCTGCTGCGCGCCTATGTGGGCTGGCAGTTCTTCGCCTCCGGCCTGGTCAAACTGCACGACTGGGACGCGACCCTGGCCCTGTTTCGCGAGGAATACCATGTGCCGCTGCTGCCGCCCGCGCTGGCGGCCGTGCTGGGGGCGGGCGGCGAATTGCTGCTGCCGCTGCTGCTGTGGAGTGGCTTGCTGACGCGCCCGGCCGCGCTCGCGCTGTTCGCGGTCAATGCGGTGGCCGTGCTGTCCTATCCGCGCCTGTTTGAATTCGATTGCCCGGCCGCCATCAACCAGCATTTCTACTGGGGCTGGCTGCTGCTGGCCCTGTGCGCGATCGGCCCCGGGCGGCTGGCCCTGGACGCGCTTATTCGTCGGAAAATGCGCGCATGATGCGCGCTTCGCCGCTTGGTTCGGCGTGGCGCCGGCAGGCGTCCTCGGTGGCGGCGATCATGCGCAGCAGGTGGGCATCCTCGATGCGCACCAGTTCATCGGTGGCGTGGGTCAGGGCCTCGGCCAGCTTGCTGCGCGCCCGCGCATAGTCCTCGCTCGTGAATTGCCCCGTGTTCTTGAGCAATTCCTCAGCGTTTTCAATGACTTGACGCAGGTCGCCGATCAGGCGCGCCTGGTCCGGTGGGGTGTTCGGTGGCTGGTCCATGCGGGTCCTCTTTCAAGAGTGTAGCCCAACATTGCCTCAGCGCAAGTACTTTTATGCGCTTTTCACTGAAATGCTCACGTCGCCGAGCGTCACGCGCTGGCCGGCGCGGATCTTGGCCGTCTTGCGCAGCTCCTGCACGCCGTCGACCTTGACCATGCCGCTGGCCACGATCTGCTTGCCGGCGCCGCCGCTGTCGCACAGGCCGGCCAGTTTCAGCAACTGGTTGAGTTCGACGAATTCACCGTCGAGGTCGAATTGGAGTTGCTGCATAGTCGGTCCGATCACAAGAGGGCGCGTAGTCTATCACGGGTGGGTCATGGCGAGCGGATCGATCCACTGCGCATACTGCTCGGCGCTGACATAGCCGAGGGCGAGCGCGGCTTCGCGCAGGCTGCTGCCGTCGCGCTGCGCTTTCTTGGCGATCTCGGCCGCCTTGTCGTAGCCGATATGCGGGGTCAGGGCCGTGACCAGCATCAGCGAGGCGTCGAGCAGCTGCTGGATGCGCGGCAAATTCGGCGTGATGCCGCGCGCGCAATGCAGGTCGAACGAGTCCATGGCATCGGCCAGCAGGCGCGCGCTTTGCAGAAAATTGTGGGCAATCAGGGGCTTGTACACGTTCAGCTCGAAGTTGCCGGCCGCCGCACCCAGGCCGATGGCCACATCATTGGCCAGCACCTGGTAGCACACCATGCTGAGCGCCTCGCACTGGGTGGGATTGACTTTGCCCGGCATGATGGAGCTGCCCGGCTCGTTTTCGGGAATGCTGATTTCGCCCAGGCCCGAGCGCGGACCCGAGGCCATCCAGCGCACATCATTGGCCAGCTTGTTGAGGGCCGTAGCCAGGGTCTTGAGGGCGCCGTGGGCCGCCACCAGCGGCTCGTGCCCGGCCAGGGCGGCGAATTTATTGTCGGCCGTGACGAAGGGCAGGCCGGTGTCGCGCGCCAGTTCGGCCGCGATGCGCGGGCCGAATTCGGGATGCGCGTTGAGCCCGGTACCGACGGCGGTGCCGCCCGCCGCCAGGGCCAGCAGCGGGGCGGTGGCGCCGGCGATGGCCGTGCGCGCCAGATGCAGCTGGGCCGCCAGCCCCGAAAAGGCCTGACCCAGGGTCAGCGGGGTGGCATCCTGCAGGTGGGTACGGCCGATTTTGACGACTTCGGCAAAGGCCTCGGCCAGCGCGCCCAGGGTCGCGTGCAGGCGGTCGAGCGCGGGCAGCACGCTGCGGTCGAGCGCCAGCGCGGCGGCCACGTGCATGGCAGTGGGGAAGATGTCGTTCGAGGATTGGCCGTGGTTGACCTCGTCATTCGGATGCAGCAGGCGGCCCGGGCCGATGTCCCCGCCGAGCAGCTGGGAGGCGCGGTTGGCCAGCACCTCGTTCATGTTCATATTGGTCTGGGTGCCCGAGCCGGTCTGCCAGACCGAGAGCGGAAATTCGTACGCATGCAGGCCGGCCAGGACTTCGTCGGCGGCGATGATGATGGCCTGGGCCTTGGCCGGCGCCAGTTCGCCCAGGTCGCGGTTGACCACGGCCGCCGCGCGCTTGACGCGGGCCAGGGCGGCAATCAGTTCCGGCGCCATGCGTTCGCTGGAAATCTTGAAGAATTCGAGCGAACGCTGGGTCTGGGCGCCCCACAGGCGCTCGCCGGGCACGGCGATCGGGCCGAAGCTGTCGCGTTCCATTCTGCTATCCGAAGACATGATTTGCCGCTCCGATTAAAGACTTCAGGGTTTATGATCGTTAATAACGCCAAGGCCCGATAACACAATGATTGGTATTTCTTGAAAGCTTTATCTTACATCCACACGCTGCGCACTGCTGGCGCGGCGCTCGTGCTGGCGCTGGCCGCCGCCGCGGCGCATGCGGCCGAGCTCGGCGAGCCCGTGGTGAAATCCTACATCGGCCAGCCAATCATTGCTGACATCGAACTGCTGCAGCCGACCGAAGAGGACCTGAACAGCCTGAACGTGCGCCTGGCGCGCCAGGACGTGTACCGCGGCGCCAACGTCGCCATGGACCCGGTGCTCTCCTATGTGCATATGTCTGTGATGCGGCGCGACGGCAAAATGTTCCTGCATGTGACCTCGGTGCGCCCGGTCCAGTCGAATTACCTGCATCTGTATCTGGAGCTGAGCAATAGCCGCCAGCAGATCGTGCGCCTGGCGACCCTGTGGTTCGACCAGGACCCGCGGCCGCCGGCGCCGGTCACACCGCCCGAGCCGGCCGCCGCGCTGACCGAGGAACCGCCGCCGTCGCCGGCCCTGCAGGCCGCCATCGAGCGCGCGCGCCGCCAGGTCAGCTATCCGAAACCGGCGCCCGAGCCGAGTGGCGCCTGCGGGCGCAGTGCACGCACCTGCGCCATCCTCGCTACCCGCAACGCCGAATTGAATGCCCAGCTGGCGGCGCTGGAGAGCAAGGTCAAGACCCTGCAGGCCGGTCTGGGCGCCAGCGCGAGCGCCAGCGCGAGCGCCAGCGCCAAGGCCAGTGCCAGCGCGGCCGCCGCCGAGCACGAGGCAGCCGATTCGGCCTCGGCCCACGGCGACGCGTCCGCGTCCGCGTCCGCCCATGCCGAGGCCGCACCGCCGCCAGTCCATGAGGAGGCCAGCGCCAGCGCCGCGCACCCTGCCGCCGCCTCGGCCAAGGCCAGCAAGAACGGCAAGGCCGAGAAGAAAGGTCCGCAGACCGACTGGGTCATGCTGGGCAGCATAGGCGGCGCGGTGCTGGCCCTCGCTGGCGGGGGCTGGTTCATGCTGAGCCGCAAAAAAGCCAAGAAGGGCAAGAAAGACGCTGCACCGAAAGAGGGCAAGCCGGGTCTGATGGCTAAAGTTTTCGGCCGCCTGCGTCGTAAAGAAAGCAAGGGCGCCGCACCGGCACCCGAGCAACATGAAGAGCCGAGCCTGGAAAGCTGATGTATACACAAGCTGCCAAAATCGGCTATACTGAAGTTGTGAGATTTTTAAAATCTCGCACAAAGACGGGGCAGGACCTCGCGCAGTCACCAGAGATAGTGTGACGCGCAAGCAGGTAGTCGTTGATGAAACGCCTGTCCCGGAAGCGGTCTGACGCACAACAGCGTGCGAGGACGCCGGATGCAACCGGCAAGAGGCGACAGCCGGGAGATGCCCGGCGTTCGCTCTCTAAACAAAAAGCGCCTCTCGGGGCGCTTTTTCCTTTTCTGCTTGTGTTTTTTCCGGGGCTTAGTGGGTCATGATGCCAGCGAGCTGGCCTTGCCACGGTTCGGTCACGTCGCGCACGGCGCGGTCGTTGGCCATGATTTGCTTGAGCAGTTCGATCTTGCGCTGACGGGCGTCGCCGCTCAGGGCAGGGACGCCGCTGGCGATGGCGCGGGTTTCGCTGGCCACGTCGGCTTCCAGGCGGCCCAGGCTGTCCATATCGCCGGCACGTGCAGCCACGGCCATCTTGGCAGTGATGCCAGCAATATTTTCGTACATCGCGAGGACTTCGTTCGAGGTCATATCGGCCGCCTTTGTCTCTGGGTGGATTACTGCTTATCCCCTCTTTACGGCAGCCGATTCCGGAACTTTAGGGTTTTTTGAAAAAAAATTTAAAAATTTTTCGCCGCCCCGAGATTGTGGTCATTTCACCAACTCTTCGAGGCCCGCCGCCAGCTCGGCCGGTGGCGGCATCTCGTCCAGCAGGGCCGCTTCGCTCAGGCCGAGGGCGCCGGCCACGGCGCTCGGGAACTGGGCCAGCATGTCCTCGCGGCTGGCATGCGCCTCGTCGCAGCGGGCGCGCCAGGCGGCCAGGTGGATGAGGGCGGCCATGCGGTCGATCCCGCTCTCGCCCTGAGGCGCGGGGAAGGCGCGGATCGTGCTGGCGAACACAGGCGGGAACTTCCAGCGGTTGGCCAGTTCGGCGCCGACATCGGCAAAGGTGTAGCCGAAGGCCGCCTGTTCGGCGTCGAAACGGCCATGGCTGAGGGGCAGGGCGGTTTTGTCGAGCTGCATGGCCTGCTCGGGCATGGCCGCGTGCATGACCAGCTGGCCGATCGCATGCATCATGCCGATGGTGAAGGCCAGGTCCATGTTTTCTTTGCAGGTCTTGGCCAGCCATTTGGCGCCGACGGCCGAGTGCAGGCTGTAGCGCCAGAAAGTTTTCAGGTCCATGCCCGGCACCGTCTTGAAGCCGGTGACCAGGCCCGAACTGATGACCAGGGTGCGCACCGTGACAAAGCCCAGCATCATCACCGCATCATCGACCGTGCCAATCGAGCGCGACACATGGTAGTAGGCCGAATTGGCCAGGCGCAGCAGCTTGGCGCTGAGCACGGGGTCGGTCGCGAGCTTCTTGGCGATTTCCTGGGTCGTCACGCCGGCATTGTCGAAGCTGGCGATCAGCTCCTCGACCACCTTGGGCGCGGTCGGCAGGGCATGCGGGTTCTGGAACAGGGCTTCGAGTTTCATGCACGTCTCCATCGTTCGGCAGATGGGTGGCACTATAAATCCAAACCCCGGGCCTGGGCCAAGAATTTCAGCTTTCCCACCGGCTGGGGCGCGATTTGTGCAGTCTGTCGCAAAATCGGCCGCGCTGGCCCGGCTTGGGCTTACAGTGCAGGCTGGGAGAAAACCTGCGTTTTATTGACAAGACCACCATGCGCCTGACCACGACTGTCCTGGCCGCCAGCATCGCGCTGGCCTGTGCCGCCCATGCCGAAAGCCCATTCTCTTTCGCCAACACCCCCGGCAAGCTGCCCAAGCAGCTGGTGCCGCAGCAATACGCCGTCCACCTGACGCCGGATGTGGCCAACCGCCGCTTCCTCGGCGCCGAAACGGTCGAGATCGACGTGCTGAGCCCGGTGCGCGAGATCGTTCTCAATGCCGACCAGCTCGAGATCGACAGCGCCAGCCTGGCGGGCAAGGGCCTGTCGCTGGTGCTCAAGCCCGAGCTCGACAAGGACAAGCAGCTGCTGCGCTTCGCCCTCGACAAGGAGCTGGCGCCGGGCCGCTACAGCCTGTCGATCAAATGGCGCGGCCAGATCACCGAGGACGGGCGCGGCCTGTTCCGCCTGAGCTACCCGGGCGGCAAGCCGATGATCGCCACCAATCTCGAGCCGAGCGACGCGCGCCGCATCCTGCCCAGCTGGGACGAACCGGCCTTCCGCGCGCGCTTCAAGCTGACCGTCGACGTGCCGGCCAATCTGCGCGCCGTGGCGAATATGCCGATCGAAAAGCAGGAAAAGCTCGATGCCAACACCCAGCGCATCCGCTTCGCCACCACGCCCAAGATGCCGTCCTACCTGTTCGTGCTGGCCGTGGGCGAGCTCGAGCGCAGTACCACCCAGCAGGACGGGGTCGAGATCGGCGTCGTCACCACCCCGGGCAAGCAGGCCCAGGCGGCTTTCGCCCTGAACAGCTCGCGCGATCTGCTGCGCTACTACAACAACTACTTCGGCCAGAACTACCCGCTGCCCAAGCTCGACCATATCGCGATCCCGGGCGGTTTCCCCGGCGCCATGGAGAACTGGGGCGGCATCATCTATAACGAAGCGTCCATCCTGTACGATCCGGCGCGCAGCCCCGAGCGCGTCAAGCGCACCTCCTTCCAGGTGGTGGCGCACGAGACCGCTCACCAGTGGTTCGGCAATCTGGTGACCATGGCCTGGTGGGACAATCTGTGGCTGAACGAAGGTTTTGCATCCTGGATGGGCACCAAGGCCAGCGAGCACTTCCATCCCGAATGGCGTCCCTGGCTGGATGCCACGGCCGAGCGCGAAAGCGTGATGAACCAAGATGCGCGCAAGACCACCCACCCGATCCAGTCGCCGGTGAACAACGAGGCCGAGGCGGCCGATGCGTTCGACAGCATCACCTACGGCAAAGGCCAGGCCTTCCTGCGCATGCTGGAGAACTATCTGGGCGAGGAAGCCTTCCGGCGCGGCATGCGCACCTATATGGCCCGCCACCAGTATTCGAACACCACCACGGCCGACCTGTGGGCCGCGCTCGAGCAGGCCTCCGGCAAGCCGGTCGAAAAGCTCGCGTCGGCCTGGACCACCCAGCCCGGCTTCCCGCTGCTGACGGTCAGCCAGCGCTGCGAGCAGGGCAAGCGCGTGCTCAGTTTCAGCCAGGAGATGTTCCGCGTCGACGGCAGTGCGCCCGCGCCCCTGGTCTGGCCGGTGCCGGTGGCGGTCGGCACCATCAACGGGCGCAGCCAGCCCTATCTGCTGAACGACGCCAAGGGCAGCCTCGTGCTGCCCAGCTGCGAAGGCAGCCTCGTGCTCGATCCCTGGGCCGTCGGCTACTACCGCGTGCAGTACGACGCAGCCAGCTTCGCCGCCCTGATCCAGGAGCTGCCCAAGCTGCCCGACCCGGCGCGCCTGAAACTGCTGACCGACAGCTGGGCCCTGGTCATGGCCGACCGCAGCCAGCTCGGCAGTTACCTCGATCTGGCTGCGCGCTACGGCCAGGAGCCGCGCCTCGCGATCTGGGACGTGCTGAGCGCCAATTTCAGCACCCTCAACAGCCTGAGCCAGGGCACGCCCGAGAACGCCAAGGTGCGCGCCGCCATGATCAAGCTGATCAAGCCCCGCTTCGACCAGCTCGGCTGGGATGAAAAGCCCGGCGAGACGGTGGAAGAGCGCGAACTGCGCGCCCTGCTGGCGATGGCCCTGGCCGATGCCGGCGATGCCGCCACGATTGCCGAAGCCCAGCGCCGCTTCAGCGCCTTCCGGGCCAAGCCCAGCAGTGTGCCCACCTCGCTGCTCGATTTCGTCGTGCAGGTGGCCGGCCGCCATGCCGACGCCGCCACCTACGAGGCCCTGCACCAGCTCGCTTTCGCCAGCACCAGCACCGAAGAGCGCAACCGCTATTTCGGCGCGATGGCTGCCGCGCGCGACCCCGCGCTGGCCGAGCGCAGCCTGGCGCTGCTGCTGCGCGAGGACGTCTCGGCGACCGTCAAGCTACGCCTGTTACCGGCGATCGCGCGTGCCCAGCACCTCGACCAGGCCTGGGCCTACGCCACCGCGCACAAAGACGAGCTGATGAAGTTTGTCGACGCCGTCAATGCGCCGCGCCTGTTCCCGAGCGTGCTGGCTGGCGCCAGCGACAGCGCCCGAGCCGACCAGCTCGACGCCTGGACCCAGTCCCAGCTGCCGCCCGAGGCCCAGACCGAGTCCAAGCGCGTGGCCGCCGCGATCCGCGTGCGCGCCCAGCTCAAAGCCAAGCTCCTCCCCCAAATCCGCACCGCCCTATAACTGAACGGGGTCAGGTCCGGCAATCGGACATCCGAGAACTAAAAAGCCCACAGAATGTCGTCCTCTCAGAACGACAATTCGTGGGCTTTTTAGTTCTCGGATGTCCGATTGCCGGACCTGACCCCGTGTAGTTACTGGAGGTTTTTCTTGAAGAACTCGGCGATCAGGCCGTACACATGGCGCTGGTTGGCGCGGCCGGAGATGCCGTGCTTGGCGCCGGGGTAGGTCATCAGATCGAAGTGGATGTTGCGCGCGACCAGGGCGTCGATCAGCTTGGTCGTGTTCGTGAACAGGACGTTGTCGTCAGCCATGCCGTGCACCAGCAGCAGCTTCGACTTCAATCCGTCCAGATGGCCGAATACGCCGCTGCGCTGGTAGGCCTCGGGCACGCTCTTCGGGGTGCCGCCGACGAATTGCTCGGTGTAGTGGGTGTCGTACAGGCTCCAGTCGGTCACCGGTGCCACCGAGGCGCCAATCGCGATCTTGTCGGAGGCGCCGGCCAGCAGGCGCAGCGTCATGAAGCCGCCATAGCTCCAGCCGAACACGCCGACGCGCTTGGCGTCGACCCAGGGCTGCTGCGCCAGCCACTCGATGCCGCTCACCTGGTCTTCCACTTCGGCCTTGCCGAGGTTCTGGTAGATCACGTCGGTGAAGGCGCGCTCGCGCCGATGTGAACCGCGGTTGTCGAGGCGGAACACGACGAAGCCTTGCTGGGCCATGTATTGGTCGAACAGATTGCCCCATGCGCGCTTGACGTGCTGCGAGTGCGGCCCGCCATAGGTCGACAGGAACACCGGGTAGCGCCGCGCCGGATCGAAATGCGCGGGCTTGATCAGCGAGTAGTACAGGGTCTGGCCATCCTTGGCCTTCATGCTGCCGAACTCGGTCGGCAGGTGGTCGCTCAGGTATTTGCCATACGGATGATTGGGGCCGACCTCATTGTGCTCGAGCCATTCGATCAGGCTGCCATCGGGCTTGCGGATGCTGACCTGGGGCGGCAGGCTGGGGTTTGAATAGGTGTCGACGAACAGGGCGCCATTCGGGGCAAACGTGGCTTCGTGCCAGCCGTCCTCGCGCGTGATGCGCTGCGGCTGATCGGCCTGGCTGCCGTCGAGGGCCAGCGCATACACCTGCTTGTCGACCACATTGTCGCGGTTGGAGGCGACGATCACACGCCCGCCTTTTTCGTCCACGGCGAGGATATTGTCGATCCCCCAGTCGCCCTTGGAAACGGCATGCAGCAGCTTGCCGTTGAGGTCGTACAGATACAGGTGATTGCGCCCGCTGCGCTCGGACGCCCACAGGAAGGCCTGGCGCTGCTTGAGGAAGCGCAGGTCTTCGTGGATGCTGACCCAGGTCGGCGAGGTTTCGCTCAGCAGGGTCTGCTGGGCCAGGCTGTCGACGTCGACGGCCACCAGGTCGAGCCGCTTCTGGTCGCGGCTCTGGCGCTGGTAGACCAGGCGTTTGGCGCCCGGCATCCAGTCGGCGCGCACCAGGTAGATGTCCTGCTCGGGACCGAGGTCGATGGTCTTCTGCTCGCCGGTCGCGGGCGAGACGATCTTCAGGCTGATCTGCACATTCGGGTCGCCGGCGGCCGGATAGCGCTGCTCGATCACGTCGGTGCGGTTGGCGTAGATTTCGAAGCGGCGCGCCACCGGCACCTTGGCTTCGTCATAGCGCTTGAAGGCGATGGCCGAATCGTCGGGCGCCCACCAGTAGCCGGTGCGCTGGCCCATTTCCTCCTGGGCGATGAACTCGGCCTCGCCATTGTGGACGGTGCCCTTGCCGTCGCTGGTCAGCTGACGCGTGACGCCGCTGGCCAGGTCGATCACGAACAGGTTCTGGTCCTTGATGTAGGAGACGTATTTGCCCTTGGGCGAAATCTTGGCGTCGCCCACGGCGCCGCTGGCGATCTTGCGCGCGGCCTCGGGCTTGACGATCTCGACCAGGTACAGGTCGCCGGCGATCGGCACCAGCAGCTGCTTGCCGTCGGGCGACCAGGTGTAGCTGAGAATGCCGGACAGCGCGGCCGTGCGCTCACGTTCGCGGCGCGCCTTTTCTTCGGGCGACAGGTTTTCCTGCGGCACCAGCTGCTTGGAGTCGACCAGGCGCTGCAGGCGCTTGGTCTGCATATTGAATTCCCACAGATCCTGCTGGAACTGGTTGTCGGGGCGGCCGCGCAGGAAGCTCACGCGGTTGCCGTCCGGCGAGACTTTCATGCTGCGCACGCCGGGGCCGGACAGGGCCGGGTCGGCGTAGAGGCGGTCGAGGGTCAGTTGTTCCGCGCTGGCCGATAAGCCAGTCAATGCGGTGAGCAAGCAGAATAAGCGTCGCATGGTGTGGTGGTGGGGTGGGAAAAGAGTCAATGTATCAGATGTGCCCGCTTCCGGGCGAGGCGGAATAGCGCAAAACTCAACAAGATGGCGGCCACGCTGAGGCCGAGCACGAGGCCGATCCAGAAGCCGCGCGCGCCCAGCGGGGCGGGCGGGGCGAAGGGCAGCCAGGCCGGCGCCCAGCCGAGCCAGATGCCGACCGGCAGCGCCACGACCCAGAAGGCCAGCACCTGGATCAGCATCGGCTGGCGCGTGACCTGGTAGCCGCGGATCGCGCACGAGGTCGCGCACTGGGTGGCGTCGGACAGCTGGAACAGGGCGCCGAGCAGCAGCAGCTCGACGCACAGGGCCTGCACCGCCAGATCACTGGTGTAGGCGGCCGCGATCTGCCAGCGCAGCGCAGCCATGGCCAGGGCCGACAGGGCGGCGAAACCGAGGCACATGGCGACCCCGGTCCAGCTGACAAAGCGGGCGCGGCGCGGGTCGCCTTCGCCCAGGGCCTGGCCGACCCGGGTGATCAGGGCGATGCCGAAGGACAGCGGCACCATGAACACGAGCGAGATGAAATTCAGGGCGATCTGGTGGGCGCCGACCTCGACCACGCCGAAGCGCGCCACCAGCAGGGACACGGCGCCAAACGCCGACACCTCGGCAAAATAGGTGATCCCGATCGGCAGGCCCAGGCGCAGCATCGGGCGGATCTCGGCCCAGCGCGGGCCTTCCCAGTGGCTGAACGGATAGCTGGGCTTGAAGGCCTCGGCGCGCCGGATCCACCACAGCAGCACCAGTAGCATCAGCCACAGGCCGCTGGCGGTGCCGATCGCGCAGCCGAGCGCACCGAGCGCCGGCGCACCCCAGTGGCCGAAGATGAAGACCCAGTTGATCAGCACGTTGTAGGCCAGGCCGCCGAGCGCGATCAGCATCAGCGGCTTGGTCTGGTTGATGCTGGTGGCATAGCCGTACAGGGCGCGGTACAGCGCATACGGCGGCATGCCGAGGCTGATGATGTGCAGGAACTGGCTGGCGCGCGCATTGACCTCCGCCTCCAGCGACAGATAGTCAAACACGAGCGCGGCCAGATTCACCAGCAGGGCGCAGGCCAGGCCGATGGCCAGCGCCTTCCACAGGCCCTGGCGCACCAGATGCGGAATACGGCCGAAGCGCGCGGCCCCGACCTCGTGCGCGACCAGGGTGTTCATCGACATCATGGTGCCGCTGACGGTGACCTGGATGATCGACCAGACCGAGGCGCCGAGCGCGGCCG
This sequence comes from Massilia sp. TS11, assembly GCF_022012445.1. Classification (GTDB taxonomy): domain Bacteria; phylum Pseudomonadota; class Gammaproteobacteria; order Burkholderiales; family Burkholderiaceae_D; genus Telluria. The sequence continues at coordinate 130,304 of NZ_JAKLTS010000009.1, read as the reverse complement.
CAGCCAGTTCGGTGGCGCTGGCGTGGCCGGTCATGGCCACATCGGCCACGCCCATGCCGACCGTGGCCAGCTGGCCAACCAGCATCGGCCAGGCCAGTTGCCAGATCGATCGGACTTCGCGCAGCAGGCGGGCGGCAGGGGTGGGCATGGACGGCGGCAAGCGGAAAAGCGTCCATTCTAGCGGTGGAAGGAAATTGTTACATCTATCACCGTTGCGAGGCTGGTATTCCGATCGCGGAAACTTCACAATAGCGCCAACTGAATACTAGGAACTCATCATGTTGCAGCGCCTTGCGATCGTTCTCGGGATGTTGTGGCTGGGCCAGCTCGCGGCCCAGGCCGGCGAGATCACGCTGTATTCACGCGACCATTTCCGCGGCCGCGAGGTGACCCTGCGCGAAGTGACGCCGAATCTGTCCGATCTGGGCTTCAATGACCGCGCCAGCAGCCTGGTGGTGCGCTCGGGGCGCTGGGAAATCTGCGTCGATGCCGAATTCCGCGGCGAGTGCGTGGTGTTCGAGCGCGGCGAGTATCCGAACCTGGAGCGCTTCAATAACCAGATTTCCTCGGCGCGCGAAGTCGGCACCGGCCGCCATCCGGGCAGCTGGCGCCGCTACGAGGGCCGGCGCGGCCTGGTCGAGTTCTTCGCCCAGCCTGGGCTGAACGGCAACTCCACGCGCATCGTGCGCGACACCCCGGACTTCGTGCAGATCGGCTTTAACGACCGCGCGCGCAGCCTCGTCATCGAGGACGGCACCTGGCAGTTCTGTGTCGACGCCGATTTCCGCGGCGCCTGCCGCACGCTGGGCCCGGGCCGCTATGCCGATCTGGGCGCGCTCAATGGCGTAATCTCCTCGGCGCGCATGGTGGCCCCGGACGAGGACCGCAATCCGCCGCCGCGCTTCGACCCCTCGGTGCCGCTGCTGATGTTCCAGGACGAGAATATGCGCGGGCGCTCGGTGGCCGTGCGCGGCGACACGCCCGATCTGGTGCCGCTCGGCTTCAATGACACGGCCCAGTCGATCCTGATCCAGCAGGGCACCTGGGAATTCTGCGTCGATGCTTACTACCGCGGCATGTGCCGCATTCTCGGTCCGGGCCAGTACCGCAGCCTCGACGGCAGCCTGTACCGCGCGATCAGCTCGGTGCGCCAGGTGGCCAGCTCGGGCGGGCCCGGCCGCTACGAAGGCGATGTCGAGCTGTTCTCCCAGCCTGATTTCCGCGGCGCCCGGGTGCCGCTCAAGCGTGACGTGCGCACGCTGACCGAATACGACTTCAACGACCGCGCCTTCTCGATCATCGTCCACTACGGTACCTGGGAGTTCTGCGTGCACGGCGATTTCGGCGGCCAGTGCGTCGTCTACGGACCGGGTCGCTATGCCTCGCTCGGTTCCCTCAGCGGCCAGATTTCCTCCCTGCGGCGGGTGAACTGAGACTAACTTGTTTGTGCGAAATCCGTTACCATATCGGTATGAATCCTGCCGATCGCGTGTAATGACAGCATGAACGCCCATTTTCGCCGTATTGTCGCCTGCCTGATGCTGGCGCTGGTGTTTGCCAGCAGCCTGGGCAGCGTGATGGGCGGCCGCTGGCTCGCGCATGAGATTGCACACAGCGAGGCCCCGGCCCCGCTGCTGGCCGACCATGGCCACCCGCCGCTGCAATTGCTGGCCGGCGGCGTCAAACACGAATCCCTGGGCGCACTCGAACACCATCTGCTGCACGCGGCCGGCCAGCTGCCGACCGCGCTGCCCAGCCAGCAGACTCTGGCCCTGGCCGGGGTGGTGATGGCCATCGTGCCGGCGCTGCCGCCCGCCCTGGCCAGCTCGCAAACCGAGCCGCGCGGCCTGTTCCGTCCCCCGCGTCTGGCCTGAAAGCTGCTAACGCCGTGTAGCCCGTACCGGGCTGCTTCCGCTGTGTGCCCGCCGTGGCGGGCCTGCTTTCAGGATTGACCATGAACTTCCCCATCGTGAGTGCCCGCGCGCGTCTGTGCGCGCTGGCCTGTGTATTTGCCATGCCGGCCTTCGCCGCCGGTCCCAGCCCCGCCTTTAAAGTCGCCGACGCCCAGATCAAGGCGCTCGGCATCCAGCTCGCCCCGCTGTCGGCCCAGGCCCAGGGCGTGCGCGCCAGCTATCCGGCCCAGGTGATGGCCGCGCCCGAAGCCGAACAGATCGTCAGCGCCCCCCTGCCGGCCATGGTGGCCCAGGTGCTGGTGCAGCCCTTCCAGACCGTGAAGGCCGGTGCGCCGCTGCTGCGCCTGGCCAGCCCAGAACTCGGCCAGTGGCAGCTGCAGGCCGTGCAGGCTCAGAGCCGCCTGCAGCTGGCGCGCACCCAGGCCCAGCGCGAACAGCAGCTGTTCGAAGAAGGCATCATCGCCCAGCGCCGCCTGCAGGAAGCCCAGGCCGCTTTGGCCGAGGCCCAGGCCACACAGCAGCAGGCCACGGCCGCGCTGCGTCTGGCTGGCATGGGGCAGGGCGCCATCAGCGCGCTGCTGAAAAGCGGCCAGGCCGAGGGCAGCGTGCTGCTGGCCGCGCCGCGCGCCGGCACCGTCGGCGCCCTGGCGCTGCGCCCCGGCCAGCGGGTGGAAGCGGGCACCGCGCTGCTGAGCATCAGCAGCGGCAGTGCCCAGGTGCTCGATATTCAGCTGCCGGCCAGCGTGGCCGCCGCCTGGACCGCGGGCACGCGCGTGCTGGTCAGCGGCCGCACGGCGACGGCACGCGTGCAGGGCATGGCGCCGAGCGTCACGCCGGGCAGCCAGAGCCTGATGCTGCGCGCCGTGGTCGAAGGCAGCGGCCTGCGCGCCGGCGAGATGGTGCAGGTGGAACTGCCGGTCGGCGCCAGCAAGGATGGCTGGGACCTGCCGCTGGCGGCCGTGGCCCATGATGGCGGCCAGGCCTATGTGTTCGTGCGCACGCGCGATGGCTTCGAGGCGCGCGCCGTCGGCGTGAAGGCCAGCGGCGGCCAGCGCGTGCAGGTGCAGGGACCGCTGAAGGAGGGCGAGCAGGTCGCGATCAGCGGCGTGGTGGCCCTGAAGGGCGCCTGGCTGTCCGCCAAGGGAGAGTGAGATGCTCGCCAGGATAGTGCAATTTGCGCTGGCCCAGCGCCTGTTCATGCTGCTCGCCACCGTGCTGCTGGCCGGTGCTGGCTGGATGGCCTGGAACGGCCTGCCGATCGACGCCTTCCCGGATGTCTCGAGCACCCAGGTGAAGGTCATCATGAAAGCCCCCGGCATGACGCCGGAGGAAGTGGAAGCGCGCATCGCCGTGCCGATCGAGGTCGAGATGCTCGGCATTCCGCATACGCGGCTGCTGCGCTCCGTGACCAAGTACGGCCTGGTCGACGTGACCATCGATTTTGAAGACGGCACCGACATCTACTGGGCGCGCCAGCAGGTGGCCGAACGTCTGGCCGGCCTGGGCGACGCGCTGCCATCCGGGATCAGCGGCGGCATGGCGCCGATCACCACCCCGCTCGGCGAGATGTATATGTTCACCGTCGAGGCGCCCGACATGAGCCTGGAACAGCGGCGCGCGCTGCTCGACTGGACCATCCGTCCGGTGCTGCGCACGGTGCCCGGCGTGGCCGATGTGAATGCCCTCGGCGGCGTGGTGCGCGCGCTCGAAGTCGTGCCCGACCCGCTCAAGCTGGCCGCGCACGGCATCAGCCTGGCGCAGCTGCGCGAAGCGATCGACGCCAACAACCGTAACGATGGCGCCGGCCGCCTGGCCGAAGGCGGCGAAGTGCTGCTGGTGCGGACCGAAGGCGCGGTGCGCAATCTGGACGACCTGCGCGCCATCGTGGTCGCCAACCGCAATGGCCTGACGGTGCGCGTGGCCGACCTGGCCGAGGTGCGCAGTGGCGCCGTCACGCGCTACGGCGCCGTGACCCAGAGCGGACGCGCCGAGGCGGTCGAAGGCCTGGTGCTCGGTCTGGCCGGCGCCAATGCCCAGCAGGTGGTCGACGGCGTCGAACAGAAGCTGGCCGCGCTGGCCAAGACCCTGCCCAAGGGCGTGCAGATCAAAGCCTTCTACAACCGCGCCTCGCTGGTGGAAAAGGCTGTCGGCACGGTGTCCTCGGCCCTGCTCGAAGCGACCGCCCTGGTGCTGGTGCTGCTCGTGCTTTTCCTCGGTAATCTGCGCGCGGCCCTGACGGTGGCGCTGGTGCTGCCGCTGGCGGCCCTGGTCACCTTCATCATGATGCGCCTGTTTCATATGTCGGCCAATCTGATGAGCCTGGGCGGTCTGGCGATCGCCATCGGCATGCTGGTCGATGCGGCCGTGGTGGTGGTCGAGAACATCGTGCAGCGCCTGGCCACCGACCCCAGTGCGGGCCGGCTGCCGCGCCTGCACACGATCTACCGCGCCGTGCGTGAAGTGGCGGCCCCGGTCACCTCCGGCATCCTGATCATCATCACGGTCTTCCTGCCGTTGCTGACCCTGCAGGGCCTGGAGGGCAAATTCTTCGCCCCGGTGGCGCTGACCATCGTGTTCGCGCTGTTTGGTTCGCTGCTGCTGTCGCTGACCGTGATCCCGGTGCTGTCGTCCTACCTGCTTGGCCACGCCAGCCACGACGATCCCTGGCTGCCGCGCAAGCTGGCGGCCCTGTACACCCCGGCCCTGCGCTGGGGCCTGGCGCGTCCGAAGCTGGTTGCGGCCGGCGCCGGCGTGCTGCTGCTGCTGGCGGTGCTGCTCTACACCCAGGTCGGCAAGGCCTTCATGCCCACCATGGATGAAGGCGACGTCATCGTCGGCATCGAAAAGCTGCCTTCGATTTCGCTCGAGGAGAGCGTGGCGCTGGACATGAAGATCCAGCAGGCCATCCTGCAGGGCGTGCCCGAAGTGACGGGCATCGTGGCGCGGGTCGGCTCGGATGAAATCGGTCTCGATCCGATGGGCTTGAACCAGACCGACACCTTCCTGCAGCTCAAGCCGCGCGGCCAGTGGCGCCAGAAGTCGAAGGAGGAGCTGCTCGACGCGCTGCGCAAGGTGCTCGATCCGATCCCCGGCATCCACTACAGCTTCACCCAGCCGATCGAGATGCGCGTGTCCGAGATGATCATCGGCGTGCGCGGCGACCTGGCCGTGAAGATCTACGGCCCCGACCTGGCGCAGCTGAACGACTACGCGGCCAAGGTGGCGGCCCTGCTCAAGACCGTGCCCGGCCACCAGGACGTGTACACGATCGAAAACGACGGCATGCAGTACCTGCGCGTGGCCGTCGACCGCCTGGCCGCCGGCCGCTTTGGCCTGTCGGTGGAGGAGGTGCAGGACGCGTTGCGCGTGCAGATCGAAGGCCAGCGCGCGGGCGCCGTCATCGAGGGTAACCGGCGCGTGCCGATCATCATCCGCGGCCAGGAAGTGGTGCGCCTGTCGCCGGCCGAATTCGCGGCCCTGCGCCTGACCACGCGCGACGGCCAGAGCGTGCCGGTGACCAGCGTGGCCACGCTGGAACGGGCTGACGGTCCGGTCAAGATCGACCGCGAAATGGGCAGCCGTTACAGCGTGGTGATCGCGAACGTGGCCGGGCGCGACCTGGTTGGCTTCGTCGAGGATGCCAAGGCCCTGATCGCCAAGCAGCTGCCGCTGGCGACCGGCTACAGCATCACCTGGGGCGGCCAGTTCGAGAACCAGCAGCGTGCCGCCGCCCGTCTGGCGGTGGTGGTGCCGGTGGCCCTCGGCCTGATCTTCGTGCTGCTGTTCTCCACCTTCGGCTCGGTGCGCCAGGCCCTGCTGATCCTGTCGAACATCCCGTTCGCCCTGGTCGGCGGCGTGGTGGCGCTGTGGGTCAGCGGCGAGTACCTGTCGGTGCCGGCTTCGGTCGGCTTCATCGCGCTGCTCGGCATCGCGGTGCTGAACGGGGTGATGCTGGTGTCCTACTTCAACCAGCTGCATAGCGAAGGCCTGCCGATCGGCGAGGTGGTGCTGCAGGGGGCCTTGCGCCGCCTGCGTCCGGTGATGATGACGGCCGCGATCACGGCCTTCGGTCTGGTGCCGCTGCTGTTTGCCAGCGGCCCCGGTTCCGAGATCCAGCGCCCGCTGGCCATCGTCGTGATCGGCGGTCTGATCACCGCCACCGCCCTGACCCTGATGCTGCTGCCGATCCTGTACCGTCAGTTCGCCTTCCCGAAACACGAGGTGTCCCATGAATGAATTGTGTCTGACCCTCCTGTGCCCGCCGGCCGTGGAGGAGAAAGTGCTCGACCTGCTGCTGCTGACGCCGGAAGTGACGAGCTATACGAGTAATCCGACTTCGGCGCACGGCATCGCGCCCGATAATCTGGACGAGAGCGAGCAGGTGCTGGGGCGCGCACGCGCGACCCTGGTGCTGGCCGTGTTCGGCGCCGACGCCCAGGCCAGCCTGCTGGCGCGGCTGGCGGCGGAACTGCGCGGCAGCGGCGTGCGCTACTGGATCACGCCGATTCTGGCGAGCGGAGGTTTCGCATGAAGCCGATCCTGATGACGCTCTGGCTGGCGGCCCTGCCGGCCCTGGCCCAGCAGCCGGTGCTGCCGGCCGGTCTGCCGCCGGTGACGACGGTGCGCCCGCTGCTCGAACGCGATCCGGCCGTGGAAGCGGCGCGCGCCCACCTCGAAGTGGGCGAGCAGGAAGCGCGCCAGTCCGAGGCTTCGCCCTATGAATGGACGCCGCGCGTCACGCGCCAGACCCGGCGCGCCGAAGCGGGCCTCAGCTACGGCGAATGGAACGTGGCCGTCGAACGCGGCCTGCGTCTGCCGGCCAAGCGCAGCGCCGACGACAAGCTGGCCAGCGCGGCGCGCGCCGCCGCCAAGGCCCGCTTCGGCGAAACCTTGCACGAAGCGGCGCGCAGCTTCTTCGGCCTGTGGCTCGACTGGCTGACGGCCGAACACCAGGCGCGCCTGGCGGGCGCCAGCCTGCAGGCCGCGCGGGACAATCTGGCGGCCGTGGAAAAACGCCAGCGCGCCGGCGACGCCGCCCGTCTCGACCTGCAGCTGGCGCGGGCCGACGCGGCCGACCAGCAGCGCGCCGAACTGGAGGCGCGCACCGCCGCCAACAGCGCCTGGGCGCAGCTGTCGGTGCGCTATCCGGGTCTCGGGCGCGAGGTCACGGCCTTGCCGCCGCTGACTGCCCTGAGCACGCCCGAGCGCTGGTGGCGCGAACGCATCCTGTCCGAAAGCGATGAGCTGAAGATGGTGCAGGCGGCGGCCGCGCGCAGCGCCGCGCTGGCCGAGCGCGCGCATGCCGAGCAGACCCCCGATCCGACCGTGGGCGTGTTCCACGGCTCCGAGCTCGGTGGGCGCGAACGCCTGACCGGCATCAGCCTGAGCGTGCCGCTGCCGGGGGCCGCGCGTGCCGCGCGTGGCGCGCGTACCGCGGCCGAGGCGCGCGTCGGAACCTTCGAGGTGGCGCTGGCCGAGCGCGAGATCGATGCGCGCGTGGCGGCCCAGGTGGCGCAGGCGGAAGGCAGCATGGCGGCGGCCCAGGTGGCGGCCGACAGCGCCCAGGCGGCCCAGGCCAGTGCGGCCCTGGTCCAGCGTGCGTATGCGCTGGGCGAAGGCGATCTGCAAACCCTGCTGGCGGCGCGCCGCCAGAGCAGCGCGGCCCAGCAGGCGGCACTGCAGGCCCAGGCCGCAGCCGTGCGCGCCTACGGGCTATTGCTGGTCGACGCCCACCTGGTCTGGGACCTGGAGCACGACTAGGCGCCGGCGCGGATGCGCGCCTTGATCGCGGAGGTCGACACGCCCTCGGTGTAGGGCAGGTAGGCCACCGCGATGCCGCGCTGGGCCAGGGCCGGTTCGAGCCGGCTCCAGCGCGGCCCGGCGCGCCATTCCTCGCTGACGAAAATCAGGTCCACCTGCCAGGCGGCGATCCAGTCGGCCGTGGCCTCGGTGTTGTCCAGGCCCGGCGTGAACAGCCGCACTTCATCCACACAGCGCAGCGCGCGCAGCATCTCCATGCGCTGCTCCTCGTCGATCACGGGGCGGCGCTGCTTCGAGCGTTCGCAGGTCGCATCCGCGCCGAGTCCCACTTTCAGATAATCGCATTGCGCGCGGCAGGCCTGCAGAAAGCGCACATGCCCGACGTGCAGCAGGTCGAAGGCGCCGATGGTGCCGGCCACGCGCGTCATGCCTGGGCCTCGATGGCGCGCGCCAGCGGCAGCAGCGGATCGGCCGGGTCGAGCCGCGCCAGCAGCGCAAGCAGGCGGCTGAAGGGCGCGCGGCGCCCATTGATCCAGGCTTCGCCCAGGCGCAGATGGCCCCAGGCGTGGGTGAAGGCATTGTGGGCCACCAGGGCCGGGGTGCCGAGGATGGCGTCGAAATGCGGGTCGGGCGTGACCCAGCCCGGGCCATACAATTCCTCCAGCATCTGACGCGGTTCGCTCAGAGCCCAGTAGGGGCCGCGCTCGCTCTGCTGGCGCGTGATCTGGAATTCCGAAAAGCGCAGCAGGCGGCCGTCTTCGCGCGCCAGGCCTTGCGGCCACCAGCCACCGAGCACGCCGGCGCCGGCCGGGTCGCTGTCGTAGCCGATCAGGTCGAGCGTGATGCCGCTGTCGGCATGCACGAAGCAGCGGTAATTGCTGGCGTTGAGCGCGACCCAGCTGTCCTCCCAACCGAGTTCGCGCACGGCGCGGCAAGCCTCGTCGAGGGCGCGGAAGGGCACGACCAGATCGAGGTCCTTGTCGTTCGGGAGCAGCGCGCCGTCGCGCACCAGGCCAAGCAGGGTGCCGGCGGTGGCAAAGGCGATCAGGCCGCGGCGCGCCAGGTGCACCAGGGTCGCATCCAGAAATTCGCGCGCCTGGCCCGGCTCGAAATGGGTCGGACGCGGCGGCGCTTCGGCCGGCCAGGGCAGGGTGCGCGCCGTGTCGAGCAGGGCCGCGGCCTCGGCCTGCAGCCGCGCGATCTGGTTCAGATGCAGGCTGCACAGGGCGCGGCAGATCTGCAGGCGCGCGCCGAGCATGCCGGCCGCGCCGCCGAGCGAGCGCACGGCCTGGTCGAATTCCGTATGGGCGCGCGCGGCATCATCGACCATGCGGCGATGGGCTTCATTGAGCAGGGCGTGGGCGGCGGCGTGGTTCACAGAAGCGGGCGAGCAGTGTGCGGGCCACCACTGTAGCGCCATCAGCCGGGTGCCGCAATCACCTCCCAGCCGGCGCCGTCGTACTGCCAGACCTGATCCGGCGCGATCGCCTCGGCCAGGCGCGCATCGTGCGACACCAGCAGCAGCGCGCCGCCCCAGCTGCGCAGCATGGCTTCGAGCGCGTCCAGCGCATCCAGATCGAGGTGGTTGCTCGGTTCGTCCAGCAGCAGCAGGCGCGGCTGCGGGCGCTGCAGCAGCACCAGCAGCAGGGCCACGCGCAGGGCCTCGCCGCCGGACAAGGTGGCGGCCGGGCGCATCGCAGCAGCGGCGCCGATCCCGGCCTGGTGCAGCCAGTGGCGCGCCGTGGCCGCGTCGAGGCCGCCCGCGCACAGCTGCTCGAGGGCGCTGGCGGAGCGCGCGAGCAGATCGAGCCGCTGGTCGAGCAAGGCGGCGCCGCAGGGCGTGCGCAGCTGCCCGCCAGCGGGCGCGAGGCGGCCGGCGATCAGATGCAGCAGGCTGCTCTTGCCGCAGCCATTCGGCCCGCGCACGTGCACGCGCTGGGGGCCGCAGAGCTGCGCGCTGAACGGGCGCTGCCAGCCCCAGGGCAGGCGCACCTGATCGAGATGCAGCACGGTTTGGCCCGATGCCAGCGGCGGCGCCGTGCGCGGAAAGGCGGCGCGCTGCTGCAGCGCGTGGGCGCTGTCGGCGGCGGCGCGCAGATCGGCCAGATTGGCCGCGCGTTCGGCCGCATGGCGCGTGTGCAGGGCGCCGGCCGATTGTTCGGCGCGTTCGCGTTTGAAGTCGTACAGCAGCTTGGACTGGCTGCCGCTGGCGCGTTCGCGCGCGCCGCGCCCGGCTTTGCGGGCCGCGCGCTCGCTCTGTTCCTGGCGCGCCCGTTCGCCCTGGCGCTGGGCCGCGCGCGCCTGGGCCAGCGCCGTTTCGGCCTGGGCCAGTTCGGCGGTGCGGCTGGCGGCCACCAGGTCCCAGCCGCCGCCGTAGCGGCGCAGGCCGCGCTGGGCGATGGCCAGGGTGCTGTCGGCCGCGGCCAGCAAGGCGCGGTCGTGGCTGATCAGCAGCAGCCCGCGCCCGCCCGCGCACCAGGCCTGCATCTGCGCCAGCAGCCACTGGCGCTGGTTGGCGTCGAGGTGGTTGGACGGTTCATCCAGGATCAGGTAGCCGGCCGTGCTGCAGAAGGCGCCGATCAGGGCCAGGCGCATGCGCTGGCCCCCGCTCAGGGCCGCCGCCGGCAAGGCGGGGTCGAGTCCGGCCGCGGCCAGCTGCGCGTGCCAGCGCGTGTCCAGGTCCCAGCGCTCGTCCAGCAGTTCAAGGTCGGCACTGTCGCCGCTGCCGTCGCGCAGGCGCGCCAGCGCGTAAAGGGCCGGGGCCAGGCCGGCCACCTCGGCCAGGCTGTCGCCGCTGCCGCCATGCTGGTCCAGATAGGCGATGGCACAGGCGCGCTGGATGCTGCCGCGCGTGGGTGCGGCCAGGCCTGCCAGGATCTTGGCCAGCAGCGTTTTGCCGCTGCCATTGGGACCGATCAGCGCGCACAGGCCGGGGCCCAGCGTGGTGCTGCAGTCGTCAAGCAGAATGCGCCCATCGGGCAGGGCAAGGTGGACCCGGTGCAGGGTGAGAATGGCAGACGCCATGGGAGACTCCTGTGAATGCGTGCGAACGGCCCGGCCGTGCGAAACGGCGGCGGGAACGGGGCTGGCTGCCAGTGGCAGCACGCATTACAGGCGCATGGGCGTGATCTCCGGTGAGAGGAATCAGGGCGCGATTATGCCACGTTTGCGGTAGCGCGCCTGCACCGGGCCGCTGGCGAAGCTGCGGCTGTCGTGCAGTTCCCAGGTGGCCTGGGGCAGGGGCTCGCCAAACAGGGGGACGCCGCGGCCGAGAATCACCGGCACCCAGGTCAGGGTCAGTTCGTCGACCAGGTCTTCGGCCAGGCCGGCGCGGATGGCGGCGCCGCCATCGAGGTAGATGTGGCGCGTGCCTTCCTGATGCAGGCGTTCGAACAGCGGGCGCAGTTGGCCCGACCAGAATTCGCAGCCGGGGCGCGCGGCCAGGGTCTGGTGGGTCAGCACGACCACGCGCTTGCCGCCGTAGGGCCACTCGGGAAAGCCGCACACCACGTCGTAGGTGTGGCGGCCGATGACCAGGGTGTCGACCGAGGCCATCAGGGCCGCATAGCCGGTCGCCTCGGGCGATTCGACGCCATACGGGTCGAGCCAGGACAGGTCATCCTGTTCGCCGGCGATGAAGCCGTCGAGACTGAGGCCGACAAACACACTGGTACGGGGCAGGGACATGGCGTTCTCCTTGGACGGAACCGCCATTATCGCGCATCGGCTTCGGCCAAGCGCGCCAGTGCGCGTTCCTCGGGCGTGGCGTAGTCGCGGTCCCAGGCGGCCAGGCGCGGCGCCATCAGGCGGAACCACAGCGGCGGCAGCATGGCCAGGAACATCGTGCTCAGATAACCGCTGATCATCTGCGGCGCCTCCGGGATCGGGCGCAGCCGGTGGTAGGGCAGGGCGCCCTGGGCGTGGTGGTGCGAGTGGCGCGTCAGGTTGAACATGCCCCAGGAGCTGAAGCGGCGGTTGGTGTTCCAGGAGTGGCGCGGCGCCACCGGCGTGCCGGGCAGGCGCACCAGGCCATAGTGTTCGATGTAGTTGACGATTTCGAGCAGGGCCTTGCCCCACAGGGCCGATGCGATGAAGAAGGCGGCGCCGGCCCAGCCGCCCATCAGGGCTGCGATGGCGACCAGGGTGGCGCTCATGGCGGCCCCGCGCAGCAGGCTGTTATGCCAGCTGAAGACGGGCAGCTGGTGGCGCTGCAGGCGCGCCGCTTCGATCTTCCAGGCGCTAAGGTTGCCGGCGATGGTGGAGCGCAGAATATGCGCGTACACGTTGCGCCCGCGCGGGGCCGTGGCCGGGTCGAGCGCGGTCGATACATAGCGGTGGTGGCCATACACGTGTTCGACGGCGAAGCTGGTATCGAAGCTGAAGGCCAGCAGCCAGCGCCCGATCAGCATCGACACGCGGTCGCGCGTGCGGTGGGTCAGCTCGTGCCCGGTGATGGTGCCGACCATGCCGATCATGAAGCCGGTCAGGAAGATGGCGCTGAGCTGGTGCCCGAACTGGTTGGCCGCGCGCGCGGCAAACACGTCGAAGCTGAGAAAACGCTGCATGAAAGCGCCATAGCCAAGCGGGTCGCCGCTGCTGCAGCGCCACACGGCGGTGAACACGATCAGGGACAGAATCGGCAGCGCCAGCCAGAGCTGAAAAGTGAGGATGCCCGGGTGGCGGTACTCGGGCGTGGACAGGTCGTCGCCGCCGACGATGTCGAGTACGACGAAGCCGGCCAGGAACACGGCCAGGCCCAGCGTGGTGTGCGCGCCGCCCGCCAGCAGCCCGTGCACGGCACTGAGGGCGACCAGATGAAAGTAGAGGAATTTCAGGTAATGGAAGGCGGCCATGGGCCCTATGCTAAACCTGCCGGGCTGCGGCTACAATCCTGCCATGCACAATACGATCCGCCCCGCCCAGCCCGGGGATGCCGCCGCCATTGCGGCCATCTACAACCCCTATGTGCTCGAGACCTGCATCAGTTTCGAGGAGCAGCCCGTGGGCGCCGAGGAGATCGCGGCGCGCCTGGCGCGCACCGTGGGCGCCGGCCTGCCCTGGCTGGTGATCGAAGCCGATGGCGAGCTGCTGGGCTACGCCTATGCGAGTAAATGGCGCGAACGCGCCGCCTACCGCCATTCGGTCGAGACCTCGGTCTACCTGGCCCCGGCGGCGCACGGCCGTGGCCTCGGCCGCCAGCTGTACACGGCTTTGCTCGAGCGCCTGCGCGCGCTCGGCATGCACTGCGCGATCGGCGGCATCGCCCAGCCCAATCCGGCCAGCGTGGCCCTGCATGAAAGCCTGGGCTTCGTGCAGGTGGCCCTGTTCAAGGAGGTCGGCTTCAAGGCCGGCGACTGGCGCGACGTCGGCTACTGGCAGCTGCAATTGCAACCCAAGGAGAACCCCGATGCGTAAGCCCCTGCTTGGTCTGATGCTGGCCGCCCTGTGCAGCCAGGCCGGCGCCGCCACGCCGCAATGGCGTCCCGGCCTGCACTTCACGCCGCGCGCCAACTGGATGAACGATCCGAATGGCCTCGTCTACCATCAGGGCCGCTACCACCTGTTCTACCAGTACTACCCGTATGCGAAGGTGTGGGGGCCGATGCATTGGGGCCATGCGGTCAGCACCGACCTGCTGCGCTGGGAGGAACTGCCGGTGGCGCTGGCGCCCGACGCCAAGGGCATGATCTTCTCCGGCAGCGCCGTGGTCGATACCCACAACAGCGCGGGCCTGGGCAAGCCAGGCCAGACGCCGCTGGTGGCCCTGTACACCCAGCACGACGGCGCCCTGGCTGAATCGAATCCGGGTCTGCACGAGAACCAGTCGCTCGCCTACAGCCTCGATGGCGGTGCCAGCTGGACCAAATACGCGGGCAATCCGGTGCTGAAGAACCCCGGCATCTTCGACTTCCGCGATCCCAAGGTGTTCTGGCACGCGCCCAGCAAGCGCTGGGTGATGGCCCTGGCCGCGAAAGACCGCATCCAGTTCTACCATTCGGCCAACTTGAAGGACTGGACCCTGGCCAGCGAATTCGGCGCCGACGCCGGCGCCCATGGCGGCGTGTGGGAGTGTCCGGACCTGATCCCGCTGACCGTGGGCGGGCGCACGCGCTGGGTGCTGCTGGTGTCGATCAATCCGGGCGGACTGAATGGCGGCTCGGCCACCCAGTACTTCATTGGCGACTTTGACGGCCAGCGCTTCACGCCGGACGACGGCGGCACGCGCTGGCTCGACTATGGCCCCGACAACTACGCGAGCGTCAGCTGGTCGAATGTGCCGGGACGCGCGCTGGTGCTCGGCTGGATGAGCAACTGGGACTACGGCCAGCAGCTGCCGACCGATCCCTGGCGCAGCGCCATGACCCTGCCGCGCGAGCTGCGCCTGCAGCCGGTGGGGCAGGGCCTGCGCCTGGTCAGCACGCCCGCGCGCGAGCTGGCGCGCGCCGAGGGCAAACCGCGCGCGCTGGGCAGCGGCGGCAGTCTGGCCGGCCTCGCGGGCCAGTTCCGCCTGAAGCTGCAGGCGCCGCGCGCCGACAGCTTCCGTCTGGTGCTGTCGAATGCGGGCGGCGAGCGGCTGGTGATCGCCTACGAGGCGGCCCTGCAGCGCTACCTGATCGACCGCAGCGCGGCCGGCGTGCGCGACTTCAGCGACAAGTTCAGCGGCCTGGCCAGTGCGCCGCGCCTGGCCGTCGGCGGTGCGCTCGACCTGGACCTGGTGTTCGATACGACCTCGGTCGAACTGTTCGCCGATGGCGGCCTGACGGCGATGACGGCCCTGTTCTTCCCGCGCCAGCCCTACACCGAAGTGGCGCTCGAAGGCCCGTCGGGCACGCGCCTGCAGATCAGCCCGCTGCGGGCCGGAAAGCCTCGATAAAAGCCTGCAAATTCTCTTGCCAAAAATCTATAAGGTATTGATTTGTAAGCGTTTGTAAGATGTGGTGAGCGTCACTTGTGCGTTCAATCGTGCTCCATAAACTCCCCAGCACGGTTCAACAACAAGGAGGTCTCATCATGAAAAACCGCGCCCACGTTTTTCTTCTGGCCCTGCTGTCCGCCCTGGCCCTGTCGGCCTGCGGTGGCGGCGGCGGCGCCCCCGGCACCAGCACCACGCCGATGACGAATATGGGCCAGCTGCGTGTCGGCCTGACCGACGCTCCGGCCTGCGGCTTTGATGCCGTCAATGTCACCGTGGCCAAGGTGCGCGTGCACCAGAGCGCCAACGCGAGCGACACCGACGCCGGCTGGACCGACATCACGCTCAACCCCGCGCGCAAGATCAATCTGCTGAAGCTGACCAATGGCGCGCTCGAAGACCTGGGCTCGACGCCGCTCGCGGTCGGCCATTATTCGCAACTGCGGCTGGTGGTGGCGGCCAATAGCAGCGCCACGCCGCTGGCCAATTCGGTGGTGCCCACGGGTGGCAGCGAAGTGGCGCTCGACACGCCGAGCGCCGTGCAGTCCGGGATCAAGCTGATTCACGAATTCGACGTGGCGGCGAACAGCCTGGTCGACCTCACGCTCGACTTTGACGCCTGCAAATCGGTGCTCACGCGCGGTAACGGCAACTACCAGCTGAAGCCGACCGTCTCGGTGATTCCGACCATCGTCAGCGGCGCCATTACCGGCTACATCGATCCGCAGCTGGCGGCCAGCCATCCGGTGATCACGGCCCAGATCAATGGCGCGGTGGTCAAGGCCACGGTGCCGGATGCGAGCAGCGGCGCGTTCTCGCTGTCGCCGCTGGTGCAAAGCAGCGCGGCCGGCCAGTACACGGTGGTGGTCACGGCTGACAACAGCGCCACCGCCGTCATCACCGGCGTGCCGGTGACGGCCAAACAGGACACCGCCTTGTCCAGCAGCGGCGCGCCGATCAAGCTGGCGGCATCGGCCATGAACAGCGTGGCCGGTACCCTGCTGCCGATCGCCGCCGAGGGCAGCGTCAAGGCGAATCAGACCGTAGCAGCCGGGGTCACGGTGGCGATCAAATCGGTGAATGCGGACCTGGCCACGGGTGCGTATGCACTGAGCCTGCCCATTGGCGCCCCGTCCCTGGCTGCTTACGGTAGTCTGCCGCTGGCCTTCACGACGCAGGCGACGGCGGCCGGCAAGTATGGCATCGACGCCTCCGCCAGCGGCTTTGCGACCCAGCAGGTGCAGGTCGACGTGAGCACCGCCGGCGCCACCCAGAACTTCGTGTTGAAGTGAGCTTCAGCGCTGGCGCACGCTGAACATGCTGGCCAGGGCCAGCACGCACAGGACCGCGCCGCCGACGAAAGTCGCGGCCGGTCCGGCTTTTTCCCACAGCAGGCCGGCCAGGCTGGACGCCGCCAGCAGGGCCAGGCCGCAAGCCAGGTTGAAGATGCCGAAGGCGGTGCCGCGCAGGGCCGGCGGCGCATGCGCGGCCACCAGCGCCGACAGCAGGCCCTGGCTCATCCCCATGTGCACACCCCACAGGGCCACACCGGCCAGCAGCAGCGGCCAGCTGGTGGCCCAGGCCAGCAGCACATCGGCCGCCAGCAGCACCACCAGGCTGATGGCCAGCAGGCGGCGCGGGTCGGTCTGGTCGGACAGACGGCCGAACGGATAGGCGGTGCCGGCGTAGACCACATTCATCAGCACCATCACCAGCGGCACGATCGCCGTGGGCACGCCGGCGTTCTGGGCGCGCAGCACGAGGAAGGCGTCGGAGAAGCGCGCCAGCGTGAAGATGGCGCCCGCGCCCACCACCCACCAGAAGGCGCGCGGCAGTTCGGCCAGGCGTTCACGCGTGAACAGGGCGGCGCCGGCGGCCGGCGCTGCGGGCGGTGCTTCCGGTACGGTGAAGGCCAGCAGCAGGGCCGCGAGCAGGGCCGGCAGCACGGCCACCCAGAACACGGCGCGCAAATCGCTGGTCCACCAATACAGCAGGGCGGCGCCGGTCAGCGGACCGAGAAAGGCGCCGGCCGTATCGAGCGACTGGCGCAGCCCAAAGGCGGCGCCGCGCAGGCCGGGCGGGGTGATATCGGCCAGCAGCGCGTCGCGCGGGGCGCCGCGGATGCCCTTGGCGGCGCGGTCGAGCAGGCGCACGCCGAGCACCATGCCGGTCGATCCGGCCAGGGCGAACAAGGGTTTGCACAGGGCGCCGAGGCCGTAACCCAGCACCGCCAGGGCCTTGCGCTTGCCGAGGTAGTCAGACAGCACGCCGGCGAAGGTCTTGGTGATCAGGGCGGTGGCCTGGGCCATGCCTTCGATGATGCCGACATCGAGGGCGCTGGCGCCGAGCGCGCCGACCATGAACAGCGGCAGCAGGCTATGGATCATCTCGGACGAGACGTCCATCAGCAGGCTGACGAAGCCCAGCATCCACACGCTGCGTGGCATGCGTGGGCGGTCCATCTCAGAAGCCGAGAGCGGCGCCGGCGCCGAGCAGGGTGGCCAAGCCAAGCGCGGCGAACATCAGGGCGGCGATGCCGTGCACGAGGCGCATCGGGATGCGCTTGGCCAGCTTGTCGCCGATGAAGACGGCCGGCACGTCGGCGATCAGCATGCCGAGCGTGGTGCCGGCCACCACCAGCAGCGGATTCGGATAGTGGGCCGCCATGGCCACGGTGGCGATCTGGGTCTTGTCACCCATCTCGGCCAGGAAGAAGGTGACCAGGGTCGCGCCGAACACGCCGAAGCGCTGGCTGATCTGGGTTTCGTCTTCGTCGATTTCGTCGGGGATCAGGGTCCAGGCGGCCATGCCGAGGAAGGACAGGCCGAGAATCCAGCGCAGCACGCCGGGACTCAGCGTGGCCGTGATCCAGGCGCCGAGCGCGCCGGCCAGGCCGTGGTTGGCCAGGGTGGCGGCCAGAATCCCCAGGATGATGGGCACGGGCTTCTTGAAGCGGGCTGCCAGCAGGAAGGCCAGCAGTTGGGTTTTGTCGCCGATTTCGGCGAGGGCGACGACGCCCGTGGAGACGAGGAGGGATTCCATGATCCCCCGATTTTACCGGACCGAAGCGGTTCCAGTAAGCGCGCCTGCCGCTACAATATCGACAACACTGACCTGATCGAGGGAGAAGTCGCGATGGATGCTCCGAGCCCGTTGTTACGCCTGGCCGCGAATGTGCGCCTGTTCGCCGGTATGCCGATGATGCTGCTGGGCCGGATGCTGGGCGCGGCCGACAAGGTCACCCTCAAGGCCGGCGAGTTGTTCTTCAACGAAGGCGACACCGGCGAAAGCTTCTACATCCTGGTGATCGGCCATGTGGCGGTGGAGCAGGTCAAGGGCGGCAAATGGGTGCAGCTGGCCCAGCTCAATCCGGGCGAAAGCTTCGGCGAGATGTCGCTGGTCGATGACAAGATCCGCACGGCGCGCGTGCGCGCGCTGACCGACTGCACGGCCATGTATTTTCCGATCGCGCGGCTGAAGGCCGATACCGAAATCACCTCCTACCTGTACCGGAATATCGCCAAGGTGCTGGTGGCGCGCCTGAAGCACACCAACAGCCAGGTGCTGGACCTGACCGCGAAGATCGCGCCCGAGGAGCCGGAAGAGGAGGCCGCGGCCGAGACGCCGGCCGCGGATGCAGCGGATGCCGAGGCCGCGCCGGAGCAGGCCGCGGCAGACGCCGAAGCGGCGCCGCTGAAGACGCCGTCGATCGACGATATCCCCGAACTGCAGCTGCGCCCGGGCGGCTACCGCAGCTTCTGACTCAGGCCTTGCGGTCGAGCTTTTCGATGGTGGCGGTGGACGGCGCGCGCGTCTTCTGCAGGCGCGCGGCCACCTGCTCGGCCTGACGCATGGCGCGCACCAGGTTCTGCGAGGCCAGCTTCTTCAGGTTGGCGTCGCTCCAGCCGCGCCGGATCAGCTCCGCGAACAGGGCCGGATAGGTCGACACATCTTCCAGCCCCTGCGACACCGGCAGGCCGCAGTAGTCGGCGCCGATGCCGACATGGTCGTAGCCGGCCACGCGCGCCACGTAATCGATATGGTCGGCCACCTGCTGCAGCGTGGCCGGCGGACGCGGCCCCACTTCCTGCTCGTAGGCCTTGGCGATGCGTTCGAGTTCGGCCTCGTCGCTCACGCCCTTCTGGCGCGCCATCAGGCCCATGCCCCAGCGCGCCCCGGCCTGGTTCACGAAGTTGGGCACGAAGGTCACCATCACCACGCCGCCATTGGCCTGCATGCGCTTGAGGATCTCGTCCGGCACATTGCGCGGATGCTCGGTCAGCGCGCGCGCCGACGAATGCGAGAAAATCACCGGCGCCTCGCTGGTGTCGAGCGCGTCGCGCATCACCTCCGGGCTGACGTGGGACAGGTCGACCAGCATGCCAAGCCGGTTCATCTCGCGCACGACCTCTTTGCCGAACGGCGTCAGGCCATGGTGGCGCGGCGTGTCGAGCGCGGCGTCGGCCCAGTCGAGCGTGACGTTGTGGGTCAGCGTCATGTAGCGCACGCCCAGGTCGTAGTAGGCGCGCAGGGCGCCTAGGCTGTTTTCGATCACGTGGCCGCCTTCGATGCCCATGAAGGAGGCGATTTTGCCGGCCTTGAAGGCGCGCCCGATGTCGTCGGCGCGCGTGGCCGGCACAAACACATCGGGATAGCGCGCGATCAGGCGGCGCGTCAGTTCGATCTGCTCGAGCTGCATGCGGGCCCAGCCCGACTTCAGTTCGCCCGGTACGTACACCGACCAGAACTGCGCCCCGAGCTGGCCGGCGCGCAGGCGCGCGATGTCGGTTTCGTTGACGGTCGGCTTGCGCAGGTCGTAGGCGTCGAGGTCGCTCGGGGCCGGCTTGTAATTCTGGATCAGCTCGGGCAGATCATTGTGGCCATCGACCAGGGGCGTGGCCTTGAGCAGGGCGCGCGCGTGGCGCAGGGCGGCATCATCGGCGGCGTGGGCGGAGCAGGCGGCGAACAGCAGGGGCAGCAGAACAGAGCGCATGGGCAGGGGTCTCGGTTGACGATCGTCCGAGTGTACCGAATTTCTTGCGTGGCGTGGGCGGGCGCGGTAATCTCGGAGCCTTCCTGTCATAGACCGTACCAGCATGGCTACTGCATTGCCGTATGGCGGACCGCCCGAGGGCTGGCGTGGCGCCCTCTATCGCATCGTGTTCCAGTCCGATACGCGGGCTGGCGTCCTGTTCGACAAAATCCTGATTCTGCTGATCCTCGCCAGCCTGGGCGTGGTGGTGGCCGACAGCGTGGAGTCGCTCGGGCAGCGCTTCGACGCCGCCTTCAACGCGCTCGAATGGAGCTTCACGCTGCTGTTCACAGCCGAGTATGTGCTGCGCCTGCTGTGCGTGCGCCAGCCGCTGCGCTATGCGCTGAGTTTTTTCGGCCTGGTCGATTTGCTGGCCGTGCTGCCCACCTATCTGGCCCTGCTATTCCCCGAAGTGCATGCGCTGATCGACGTGCGCGTGCTGCGCCTGCTGCGCATCTTCCGGATCTTTAAGCTCAGCGCCTATGTGCACGAGTACCAGGCCCTGGGCGCGGCCCTGGTGGCGAGCGCGCGCAAGATCATGGTCTTCCTGTCGGTGGTGGTGGCAGTGGTGATCGTGATGGGCACCGTCATGTACGTGGTGGAAGGGCCGGCCAATGGTTTCACCAGCATCCCCACCGCCGTGTACTGGGCGGTGACGACCATGACCACGGTCGGCTTCGGCGACATCACGCCCAAGACCGAGCTGGGCCGCCTGATCACTTCGGTGATGATGCTGCTCGGCTGGGGCACCCTGGCTGTGCCGACCGGCATTGTGACGACCGAGCTGGCCATGCAGCGCCAGAATCAGCACGCGCCCTGTCCGGGCTGCGGCGCCACCGACCACAGCCCCAAGGCGCGCTTCTGCCAGTTCTGCGGCAGCGCGCTCGATTAAGTCTCGAGCAGGGCGCGCAGCATCCAGGCCGCCTGCTCGTGCACGGCGATGCGCTGGGTCAGCAGGTCGGCAGTCGGCTCATCGTGCGCGCGTTCCACCGCCGGATACAGGCTGCGCGCCGTACGCGCCACCGCCTCGTGCCCGCTGGCCAGGATGGCGACCATCTCGAGCGCCTTGGCCGGCATGTCGGGCACGTCCGGCAGCGAACTCAGGCTGCGGAACTGGGCATAGGAACCCGGCGCCGGCATGCCGAGTGAACGGATGCGCTCGGCAATCGGGTCGACCGCATTCCACAGTTCCGTGTACTGGGTCATGAACATATTGTGCAGGCTGTTGAACATCGGCCCCGTCACATTCCAGTGGAAATTGTGCGTGCTCAGGTAGAGCGTGAAGGTGTCGGCCAGCAGGCGGCCCAGGCCCTGGGCGATCTCGGCGCGGTCGGCGGCATCGATGCCGGTGTTGATGTGGCTGCTCATGTTTCCTCCTCGTGTCGGTACGGACTTGCAGGTCTGCCGCAGGTTTGGACCGGTGCCAGACGCCGCAGTTCACCACTCAGTCGATGAAGCCTAGTATCCGCTGCGGCGCGAAATAGCTCAAATGAATTGATTGTATCGATTCGATAGTTTTCAGCTTATCCGCGATTTTCACCCATTCGACCCCGCCAATCCCGGTTTCGTCAGCTGGCGCTGGCGGCGCGCCCGCCGCGCCGGCACACTGGCCTGAGCCGGTTCGGCCTGGACCCAATCGGCCTCGCACCAGTCCAAGGAAAGTTGCACCAAGGCAGCACATGCAATTGTTGCGGCGCACCATTGGCAGGCGTTCTACTGTGCTTAATTCGGCAAAAACAAGCTGGCACAGATCGTGCGTTAGGGAAGTTGTGCCAAAAGCACAGCGCTTGTTTTACTCACCTTAAGGAGGTCAATATGCAATTCGTCATCGCTACTCTGCTGCTTGCAACCGCTGGTCTGGCATCGGCCAGCACGGCGCCCTCGGTCAATGTGAGCGCCAGCCGCTACGTGATGAAGGCGCATGACTTTGCCGCCTTCAAAGGCACCTACGAGCTGGAAAATGGCAAGACGGCCAGCGTCTACATGGCCGACGGCCGCTATTACGTGCAGGTGGAAGGCGCACCGCGCATGGAGATCGTGGCGGTCGATCCGAGCACCTTCGTCAGCCGTGACAGCAAGCTGAAAGTGGCCTTCGACCAGTCGCCGAACGCGGTGGTGGCCAGCATCAGCCTGCAGTACCGCGGGCAGTAAGTGCGGCGCAGGGCCGGGCGGGCTCAGAGGCCGAGAAGGCGCAGCTCGCCCGCCTGCCGCTGAGCATCGACAACGCGCTGCAGGCGGCCCAGGGCTTCGCTGTTGACGCTCGGATGGCAGCCGATCCAGGTGCGCAGTTCGAGCAGCTTGAACACCTGTTTGAGTTTGACCGCGTCCGGCGACTCGCGCATGGCGGCCATCTCGATGCTGCTGATCGGAATCAGGGCCACGCGGTGGGCCATCAGCTTGCGGATGTTCATTTTCAGGTCGACGGCTTCATCGACCGCAATCCCATAGTCGCGCAGCAGCTGGGTGAGCACCGAGCCACGCACGGCGCCGACCGGCAGCTTCTGCACATCGGTGATGCTGCGCACCCGGGTGCGAAAGTCCGGCGCGCCGAACAGATAGATATTGTCCTGGCTGACCGGGCCGACCCACTTGAACTGGTCCTCGTTGGCCGGCACCCGTTGCAGGCCCACTGCGCAGCTGAGCGGCGTGGTGCGCGCGCCATCGACGCGGCGCGCCGTCGGCACCAGTTCCAGCGTGGCCTGAATCTGCGCACGCTGCAGCGCCTGGCGCAGCAGATCGACGGCCGGGCCCTCCGGCGTCACCCCATCCGCGCCCGGGCGGATCAGGCTGACCGTCTCCGTCAGCAGCAGGCGCAGCGGCGCTTCGGCACTGGCCGAGACCGAAACACAGGCAAGCAGGAGCGGCAGAAATCTCTTGAGCATTCAGACACAAATAAAAAACGCCGATGCGACAGCCATCGCACGGCGTGGTTGCAGTCTGGCGGACGTTGTGGTCAGTCAGCGGAACGAAACGGGCCGGCGACGGCCCGTCTATTTCGATGACATCCTAGCATGTTTTGCTCGCCGCTAAAACTTTTGTTTCAAGCCGACGAGCACTGGCGTCGTCAGACGAGCACGGTGCTGAACTGGAGCTGCGGGGTGAGATTGGTGTAGTTGGCGATGTCGGCCATGATCGTTTCTGCATGCGGTGCAAAGGCAGTCTGGAAGGCGGTCAGTGAATCGCACAGCAGGTGTCCCATCGCGATATAGGGGGCGGGCGCGTCCGCTGCGTGGTCCGGCATGGCGATGTCGACCTGGAAGCCGGTGCAGCAGGCACCGAGCAGGTTCTTGACCATGGGCATATGGCGAGTCGCGTAGTAGTCCACGTCGAAACGGGCGTCGGGGCTGTTCGGATACAAGATGCTAACTTTGATCATGGTAAGTCGAGTATTGAAAAAGTGTAAAGATTGCATTTTACGCGTCAGCAGCGGGGCGCAGCAAGATCGAGCCGCTGGTCTCGCCGGCCTCGAGCCGACGATGCGCTTCTGCCGCCTGGGCCAGTGGCAGGATCAGGCCGATGTTTGCTTTTAATCCGCGCTGCAGCTCGGCGAAGGTGGCGAGCACGCCTTCTCGGTAGCGCGCTGGGTCCGACATGAAACTCAGCACACCGGGACGGATCAGGGCGACGGCGTGAGCCGGACCCAGCCAGGCTGGATCGAGCGGCCCCGGGTCCCCCGCGACTTGGCCGATGCTGGCGACCATGCCATACGGCCGTACGATATTCAGTGTCTGCCGCAAGGTGGCGCCGCCGATCCCGTCAATCGCGTAATCCACGCCACGTCCTTTGGTCAGCTGGCGCACGGCCGCGACAAAGTCCTGCTCACGGTAGAGGATTGCATCGTCGAGCCCGTGTTCTTTCGCGAGCCTGGCTTTTTCAGCAGAGCCGACCGTACCGATCACCCGCGCCCCGCGCGACTTGGCCCATTGCACCAATACCAGACCGAGGCCGCCCGCGGCCGCATGGACGAAAACGGTATCACCGGATCTGACCGGGTAGACGTAAGAAAACAGCATATGCGCAGTTATGCCACGCAGCAGCAAGCTGGCGATCGTATCGTCGGCAATGTCGTCCGGTAGGGCGAGCGCGCGCTCGGCGGGAAAATTGCGTGCGCTCGCATAGGCGCCGACGGGGGCGCCGGCATAGGCGACGCGCTGGCCGGGCACCAGGTGGTCGACACCTGGGCCCACGGCTTCGACGATGCCTGCGGCTTCCACACCGAGGACGCCGGGCAGCGTCGGCAGGGGGTACAGCCCGGTGCGATGGTAGACGTCGACGTAGTTGACGCCGACTGCCGTATGACGCATGCGGATTTCGCCTGCCGCGGGCGGCGCAAGCACTGCCTGCCTGCAGCTGAGCGCATCGGCATCGCCGTAGCGATCAATGACGATTTGGGTGGCTAACAGATCGGCTGGAGCCGACATGGACGATGAGGACACCTGATTCTCCTGTTGGTGATGTTGCATGTGCAGCATAACTTGCGTGAAATTGCAGGGCAATTCCGCATGACTCGTCAGATTGTGTGCAGAAATACCCAGAAAGACGCACACAGAATGCGCGGATGTGCGCGCCCCAGGAGAGCCTGCGGCAGCCCGTTCTGCCTATGAAAACAGGCGCTTCTGACCAAGGCGCGGCGGGAGCCGGGGCCGCGGTTTGGCCGCGCTGCCACCGGCCTGTATGCATGTTGATTTGTCAATTTTTCGACGCTAGTCTGGGCGCCTTTCCATTTTCAGGAGTCGACATGCCCAAGTTCTTGCCCGTGTTGTTACTGCTTGCCAGCGTCGTTGTTGGCCCTGCGGCCATGGCGGCCGATCCCCCACCGCAGAAAGAAGATCCGATGCGGAAAGTCGACCCCAGCTTTACCGAGGACTTCCACAAGATGTACGTGACGACCTGGGGCGAGGGCGCGATTCCGAAGAAGTACAAGGAATTGACGGGCGCCTCGATTTCCGTGGTGGAGCGCTGCGAGCCCTGTTTGCGCTTCCACTTGCGCAATGCAAAAAGCGCTGGGGCGAGTGTCAAGGAGATGATGGAGGCGCTGCGGATCGGCTTGCTGACTGGCGGCTCGATCACGCTGCCGACGGTCCGCACGGGCTACGAGGAAATCCTCGCGCCGGGTTCCTGAACCGGCACGTTAGCGGGATGGCGAACACCCCAAGCGCGCCTGGCGCGGTCTTGGGGTGTGTTGCAAAGGGGGGCGGAATTTAGCGCGGCGCAGGCCACGCCAGGACGGATTCGACCCCCGGGGCGAACTTGTTTGGTGTGAACTCAATGACTTCATATCGGGCGACGTCGTGCTGATGAAAGGGGTCCTCCGTCAGCAGTTGGTCGAGTTCGGTCCGCGCCATGGCGCGTGCCAGAATGATGCCGCCCGTCCGAGGATTCTGCGGACCGGAGGCGATGAAGTTGCCAGCCGCGTAGTGCCGATCGAGGTAGGCGCGATGGGCTTCCAGTTGCACAGTCACCTGATCCAGAGGCTGGATGTAATGCAAGACGATAACGAACATGGTTCTCCTGTTGGTGGTCAAGGCATGCAAATAGGATGGTTTTAGTCCGCGCTGCCCGGCACGACCTGCAATTCGCTGAAGGGCCGCGGCGCGACGTGCATCATGAAAAAGCGCTCGACTTGCAGATGTTCACGCGCGACTGCTTGCAGCAGTTCACTGACCGCCTGCGGATCGGTATAGCTGCCATCGGCACGCCGCTGGAATGGGTCGCTGGCGTACAGCAGGCCGCGTTCGGGCAGGTAGGCCATCAGCTGGCGTTCGCTGGTTTCGCCGCGCAAGGGATAAAGCTCGATGCGATTGGCACCACTGCCGATGACCGTTTTGGCGCTGACGAGGCGGATATCGGCTTTGCGTGGCGCGGCCTGGAGCGCGTCCGGATGGCTGGCGTAGGATGCGCTCAGCGTGCGCTGCACGATCGGCGCCGACAGGTCCAGCGCGTAGATCGGAATCCCGCGCGCCGCATAGGTGCGAATGCCCGCCAGGTGGGGCCAGGAATCGGAGCTCGTGACCACGGCGATGACCGGCTTGTGCGGATAGCGCCGCGCCGCTTCGGCCAGCACTTGCTCGGAATAGCTGGATGAGATCGGCGCCTCGATGATGACCAGGCCCTCGGTCTGTTCCACGATCGCGACGTGCCAGCTACTACGGATCTGCAGCACGCCCGGGGCGATTTCCTCCATCTCCTGTCCGAGTCGCGCGTTGTCCGGGATTGGCGCGGGCGCGTCCGGCTTGAAGCGCGCGGCAACCTCGGATGGTACAGCCAGCTGTTGGTCAGCGGGCGCATCGAACTTCAGCTCACGCAGCATCAGCGTTTGGGCGGGCAGCTGATTGAGCTGAATGTCCCATTGCATCGGATAGCGCACCCCATTGCGGTCAAGGCGCCAGAAGCTCCACAGCGTGCGTGTGGTGACGTCCCCCAGATAGGCCGCATAGCCGGTGGCGGCAGCCGTTCCGCTGTAGTCGAGCGCGGTCGGGAGCTGGGTATAGGCATTCAGGTAGATGCGCGCCGGCGCACCATCGAAGCTAAAGGCGAGCACACGATGCGGCACGCCCTGGAGGATGGTGTCGGCTTCGCAATGCGTGTCGGCCGCGTCCAGCGCCGTCAGCAACACGCGCTCTGGGGCCAGCGCCAAGTCTTCCAGCGCGGCACGGACATCGCGTGCGCTGCCTGGCATCTGGCGCGCGCCGAACGACTGCATGGCGACCCGGTCCGCGACGAGCAGGCCGGTGGTGTAGCGCTGTCCGCCGGGCGCGTTGATTGCCGACTGCCGCGACAGCGCATGGTGCGCGTGGTCGTGTTGTTCCTTCGTCTCCAGGAAGCTGACGAAGTAAGGTCCCTCCGGGCGTTCAGACTGCTCGAGCATGTTGCGATAAGCGCTCGCTTGAAAAGACACTGAGCGGATCGCGCGCAGTTTGTCTTCGCCGCCCTGGGCGGCCAGAGCCTGCTTCAGCCGGGCGCTGCAGGCGGGATCCGCCGCGAGCGCGGGCAGGGCGACGAGGGCGCTCGCCGCCGCCGTTAGATAGCGTATTTTCATGAGTGGTGGATGTCCTTCCGCGGATGGCCGTGATGAAAGCAGGCCCCAATCCGATTTTGCAAAATGCTTGTCAGGCAAGCTTACGCTGCGGATAATCACTCGGCAATCTCCTTGGCAGCCCATTATTTGTGCAAAAATCCCCACCTCCTCCGGCCATGAGTTCCGCTCATCAATGGGACGACGTGCGCTACTTTCTCGCCTTGTCGCACACGCAAAGCCTGTCCGCGGCCGCGCGCCAGCTCGATGTCGACCATTCCACGGTGGCGCGGCGGGTCGATGCGTTTGAAAAAGCGCTCGGGCTGCGCTTGTTCGACCGTCTGCCGCGCGGCTGGGTGTTGACGGCGGAAGGGGAGAAGCTGGCGGCGCAGGCGGCGCGGATCGGCGACGAGATGCAAGTGCTGTCGCGCCTGGCGCTCGGGGTGTCGTCCTTGCAAGGGACGGTGCGGGTGTCGGTGCCGCCGGTGCTGGCGAGCAGTTTTCTGGTCGCCCGCCTTGCCAGCATGCAGGACCGCTGGCCGCATATCGACCTGGTCATTTTCAGCGAGTCGCGCGAGGCCAACCTGGCGCGCGGCGAGGCCGACATGGCGATTCGCATGTCGCGGCCGTCGGCCATGGGACTGACTGCGCGGCGCATCGGCATGCTGGGATACGGGCTGTATGCCAGCCCCGGCTATGCACAGCGCCCTGCCGCCGAGTGGCGTTTCCTCGGGTATGAAGATGGCCACCTGCAGGTGCCACACCAGCAGTGGCTGAGCGAAATCTCCGCGGAACGGCGCTACGTGGTGCGCAGCAATGATCCCTTGGTGCTCCTTGATGCAGCACGGGCCGGTCTGGGCGCCGCCGTGCTACCGCATTTCCTGGCGGCGCGTGAGCCAGGCCTGGCACATATCGCGCTGCCATCGGCACCGCCCGAACGTGCCGTCTGGCTCGTCATGCATTCCGGGGTGCGCAGGTCGCCGCGTATCCGCCAGGTGGCCGATCTGGTGGCCGAGGCTTTCGACGCCGCCCGCAAGGAATTGATCGGCGTGACCGGCCGCGCCTAGCGTACCCCTAGCTTGGCGCTGCTCAGGGCAGACTCGCGACCCTCGGACGCCCACGCGGGGGCGTCGCCTTCGCGTTGCCAAATTTGGCTGGGCTCGCCAATACGGTCCAGCAGAATTGTCCGCAGGCGCGTCGCGGCAGGATTCAGACCGGCCGCAGCGCTGTGCAGCACCAGGTCCAGGCTGCCCAGCACCGGCAGCGCGCATGCCTGCGGGTCGAGCATGCGCACGCGCGGCGGCAGGCCAAAATGGGTCCGGACCGTCAGCCCCAGCCCGGCCGCGACGGCCGCCCATACACCCGCCAGACTGGGGCTGGTGAAGACGATTTTCCACGGGATGCCCGCTGCGTCCAAGGCATCGGTGGCGGCCTTGCGCAATAGGCAGGGGGCGTCCATCGCGACGATGGGAATCGGTCCAGCGTCCGAGGGCTGGTAGTGCTCGGCGGCGATCCAGCGCAAGGCATAGGTGCCGACCAGTTCGCTGTGCGCCGTGCGCTTGGGATGCTGCTCCCAGGCGAGCGCCAGGTCCAGATCGCCGGTCTGCATGCGCGACACCAGTTCCGCGTTGCGCGCGATACGCGCTTCGATATGGACCGCAGGATGGCTGCGCGCAAAGCCGCCAAGCACATCGGACAGCAGGTTTTCGCCGAAATCTTCCTGCAGACCCAAGCGCACGGTACCAGCTAAACCGAGGCTGCCGAGCGCCAGCGCGGCTTCTTCGTTCAGGTCGAGCATGCGGCGCGCATAGCGCAGCAGGATCTCGCCAGCGTCCGTCAGCTGCAGACCGCGCCCCACCTTGCGCAGAATGGGCGTGCCGGCCTGCTCCTCCAGCTTCTTAAGTTGCGCGCTGACGGCCGAGGTTGATCGATTGAGCCTGTCTGCAGCCTGGGCAAAGCTCCCGAGTTCAATGCCAACGCGCAGTGTGCGCAGTGCGTCGAGATCGAAAATGACTTTTCGCATCTTAATCATCCTGTTTTTCGGGAAAGTGTATTCGAAACTATTCGATTTTCAAAACGAAAGTCTGGTTCTACCATGCCCTGACCTACTTGTTTTATGGAGCCAGGCCAGGATGAACCCATCGCAGACCGCCGCACAGCAGACGCTGGCAAAGATTGCCCCCAAATTAGCCGAACTGAGCAGTGAGGTGCTCTTCGGTGATATCTGGCAGCGGCCCCAATTGTCGCCACGCGAGCGCAGCCTGGTGACGGTGGCTGCGCTGATCGCCCTGTATCGGCTGGAGCAGTTGCCCTTCCACCTGCAGCGCGCTATCGAAAATGGCCTGTCGCGCGAGGAGCTATCTGAGGCGGCCACGCATCTGGCGTTCTATGCGGGTTGGCCCGCGGCGGTGAGCGCCATCCAGCGGCTCGACGCGCTACCGCAGTCCGCGCCCGACGAAGCATGAGGAGGGCGCGATGCCGTATGTCCGAATTTCTCTGTTGAAGGGCAAATCGCCCGCCTTCCTGCGGGCGCTGTCAGAGAGTGTGCATCAGGCGCTGGTCGACAGCTTCGATGTGCCACCGGATGATCGCTTCCAGGTCATCCAACAATGCGAGCCGCATGAACTCGTATTTGACCGCCACTATATGGGCGGCCCGCGCACGGATGACTTTGTTCTGCTGCACGTCACTGCGGGACGCTCCCGGTCGGCGCAAACGAAGCGCGCTTTCTATCGTCGCCTGACCGAATTGCTTAGCACAGCGCCTGGCATTGCGCCGCGCGACGTGATGGTCGTCATCGAGACGACCGAGCCGATTGACTGGTCGTTTGCGCACGGCATTGCCGCGCCCGATGTGGAGGTCCAATGATTGCAATGCACTATGGCTTTACTTTCCCCGCAGACTACGACATGGCGATCATTGCTCGCCGCATTGCGGAGAAGGGGCACTTTACGGATGGCTTTCCCGGACTCGTGTTCAAGGCTTACCTGAGCGCCCGGCACAGCGACCTCCCGGGACCGGGGAACAACCGCTATGCGCCGTTTTATGTGTGGGAATCGGCGGCGGCGATGAATGCGTTTCTATGCGGCCCCGGCTTTGCGGGCCTGACGCAAGCCTTCGGGCGGCCGATCGTGGAGTTGTGGTCGACGTGGTGGGCGCGGCTGGGGGCAGACGCGCACCAGGCCCGCTACGCCAGCATCGACCTGGTGCCAATTCCGCGGCACGCAGATCTGTCAGCACTTCAAGCCGAGGAATGCCAGCGTGCGGCCGACAGCATGGCGCAGGAGGGGGCGCTAGCGGCAGTGGCCGGCTTCGATCCGACCGGCTGGCAGGTGATGCGCTTCCGGCTTTGGGACGAGGTGCCAGCCAGCGTCGACCCCACTACCGTGTACGCGCTCGGCCACCTTTCCCGAGGCTGAGCGTGGAGGATGCGGATCCTCATGGGACAGCCGATTGCCGGACGTGGCCATATGGTGTTCTGCCCGCTCTGCAAGGGTGAGTTTCCATTCGTTGAGGGAGCCAACAGCCGCATACCTGCTTCCATACTTTTGGATACCCGAAAACAGTGGGGAAAATCGGCCGATACCCGGTTGGCTCGCTAAATGACCAGTGTCTGTCGTAGGTCCTGACAAGCTCTGCGCGGACGCATTCCTAGAGGGAGATCAAAGAAAAACGCCGTCACGAGGACGGCGTTGGATCCATACGGATGAATTGGTGGGAGGGCTATCGAACAGCTTGCCGTGTGGCCCTTGGATTCAACGGCTTACATCCAAATCACCACACAAGCAGTTTTTGCAGTACCCCTCTCGATACCGCTTCCAATTCACCATCCTTTGCCCAAACTCAATGTCGCGTGCCGACGTATGAGTCATCTCAAAGTTGGCGCTGGACGTGAAATTAAGATCGAGGTTTCCGATCGACAAGGAGGCTCTATGTCTTATCAGGCGGATGGCGATTTTACTAAACAGAAAAAGGCTTTCGGCACCGGCCAATGCGTCGCGCTCGTCCGCGCGCTGACCGACGCACCTCCGTCTTCACTTTGGCGTGAAGGCGGCAAACTCATCGATCTGCTGGAGGCAAATGTCTACATTGCACCTGGCACCGCAATCGCGACCTTTTCCGATGGTCGTTACCCTAACAAGTCACATGGAAACCATGCAGCCATCTT
The DNA here is from genome assembly GCF_022012445.1 of Massilia sp. TS11. Lineage (GTDB taxonomy): Bacteria > Pseudomonadota > Gammaproteobacteria > Burkholderiales > Burkholderiaceae_D > Telluria. The sequence continues at coordinate 99,503 of NZ_JAKLTS010000009.1, read as the reverse complement.
TCTGCGTTGGGTCGGCAATGGCGCACGCGTCTTCCATCAATGGAAAGGCAAGGCGCCACATATCAGCACCTTGGCATTTGGTGTTAAGGAACCGAAAATTTTCCTGCGGGCCGAGTCCTATTCGGTGGTTCTATGATAGGCGCGATATTGACTCTGGCCCTGATGTCGGCGCCACACACCCAGACAGCCAAGCTGCAGGCTTGTCCTAGATTTGCGCCCCGTTCGTGGAATATCGGCTCGAAGCCTTTGGAAACCATACGCGTAATTTCTTATCCGCGTGGTACGACACTGGGCAATGATCGCGATGAATACGACGGTCCGCCATGGGAGGAAATCGAAAAGTCTGGGTTTATTTATCAAACCTGGATCATGAACGAAGATGCGCCAGCCTTCATTTACGAAGTCGACTGCACGTACGCTGGCACCGAACGCTATGTCAGTCTCGATGTGGCGAACGCGCGCAAATGTACAGGTCGCTGGCGAGCACGGCGTGACCATGGCGTCGTGCCTTTCAGTTTAATTTTTTCTTGTCGATAGATTCAGAATTATGTGAACAATAAAGGGCGAAGTAAGGACAAGAACCATGGGGTGCCTAGTATCGTTTTCTTGAAGCGGGTTGGTGAATTCGCACCTTAAATGGAGTTGCCTTTCTTCGTCTGCAGGGGCATCCACATCTTTTGTTCGTACCATCCTTTTCCACCGTTGCGCAGAAGGAGGTTCCCAGGTCGAATTCCGTCTGGGAGATCTAAATTGAGAAGCACAAAAATAGAGCGTTCTATCAAGATCGCCAGATGCCATTCTGCGACCGTGACGATGTCCATCGAAAGGCACGTGCTCGCGCCATGAGCCAATTCATGACGGATAGGCGATGCGCGAAATGGGCTGCCGGCGATAGGCGCGCCAACTGAGCGCGCCTTAGTACGTCCCGATGTGCATCGAAGTTGAGGAGGGCGGCCATTCGCCCTGACTCCTTTTTGCGCGGGAGGATTTTGCGCACGGGCCCAGCTCGATTGTCGCGGCACAGGCCCCTTGCCTGGGCATTCCGAAATACCCCATTCACGTGCTGAAGGATGCGCGAAGTCCTCTCAAATACGTCCCGCTTGTTAATCGCTAACATCGTCGTGGCGATCATCGCGGGCGTGATGTTGGCGACCGGCAGCTTGCCAAGGGCAGGGACGACATTGCGCTCAATAGCCCGGGCGGATCGGCTGTAATGCCCGTCGCTCCATTCCTTTCGCTTCATCTGCAGCCATTTTTGCGCGACGGCTTCGAATGTATTCCTGGCGCCGGCCATTTTGGCGCCCGGCATCCGGACGCATTCCTAGAGGGAGATCAAAGAAAAACGCCGTCACGAGGACGGCGTTGAATCCATTCGGATGAATTGGTGGTGGTGGGGTGGGACCCTGCGCCAAACCTCAGTAACTCAGCGCCTTACAACCGCTTAAAACTGCTGCGGAAAGGTGCAGAATCCAACCCTTGATGCCCGCAATCCTACCAGTTCCGACTGCCCATTGGCATCAACCGTGTGCAGGTAACCAGCCGCCAGTTCGATTCCAATTCCAAGAATTGAACCCGCGTCCGCAAATCCGGATCAGTTGGTATGGTTTCACTCAGCCGAACAGGCTCCGGGAAGGACTGCGTGCTTCCGTAGTAAGCGCCGGAAGAATGCTTCGATCCGTTCAGCCGACCCGTGGCCGGTGAGCTCGTTGGCCCCGAAACGATAGACCTCGTACCCAGCGAGCCGGAGGTCACGATCGGCCGCCACCATGTCCGCGTACCTGGCGAGGGATGGCTTCCCGTCTTCGGCGAAGTGCTGAGATCCGTCAACCTCGACGACCACACGGCCTGCGTCGCTGAACAGGAGCAGGAAGTCCAGGCCAGTTTGAAGGTTCTCAACAACGAAGACATTCTTTGGTCGTATACCAATACTCGCGACCTCCTCACAAGGCGCAGAGATATCGCCAAGACCGCCAAAATGGGCTCTTAGATCCGGGTCTAGAACGCGCATGCGCATTAACTGCGGCTGTGCCCTCAAGCCGCAGCGCCAGAAGAAGTCGCGCTCTCCTGTTGGGTCACCCTGGAGCGTTCCAATTAAGTCAGAGATGATGCCTTTTCTAGAATCCAGCCATTTGCTGTCGGCACCGGCAACCGGAATTTGTCGTGGGTAGAGATTCGATTTCGGATTGCTATTGATCCAAGCCAGCATCTCTGCCAGTCGACGGAAATCGGCATCGCTGTAGTCTGCGAGGACATCAAAGTATCTCGGCAACTGCTGCGCCAGTACCGGCCAGCGGGCAATGAGCGCCCGGTAGCGAGACTGGGCGCGCTCCCACAGTGCGGATTCACCAATCCACATGGCAACGTCTTCGGGACCGCGCAACGCTAGTTTCTCTGGCAGTCGCTGGGCACCAAGCGCCTTCCACCGCCGCTCACACCAGGATAGGGTGCCGACCCCTTGCCAGCCTTGCCATGCGCTCACCCAAGCACGAACGCCGTCGACTTGTCTCAGTGCAGCCTGCTCCGTCGGAATGCCGAGCGGAACTTCCAGCGGCCATTGGACCTCGCCCGGATCACCGATCAACCACTCGCGGTGCTTGCTTTGAAAGCGACGGGCAAGAAGTTGCCGAACATCTTCAGGAAGCTTCAACGCTAGCCTCCTCTCGTGCGTGCTCGGGTAGCTTCAACCGCTGACGATCACCGTCGTACTCGATCAGCAAGACGCCTGAGACTCGCCGATCGCTGATATCCACGAAACAGGCGCCACCGATGAATGGCTCAAGGGTCATGACGGACTTCAACGGTGTAGCGACCACCATCTGGAATCCGAAATTGGTAAAGATGTTCATCGCCAAAGCGGTGAACTCGTTATCCGCCTTATCGAAGGCTTCATCTAGCACGACGGGCGCATACATCGGCACACCGTGGTCGTTCCCGCCCAGTTGATATCTCAGGGCTGCAGCCAAGCACGTGGTGGCTAGCTTCTGCCGTTGGCCGCCAGATTTGCCTGCTCCGCTGCGGTAAATCTCGACCTCGACACCGCTTTCATCGATTTCTCGTCCGATGAACTCAACATGCTGTCGAACATCGAGCACTGTCTCACGCCAGCGCTTTTGCTCTGGGTCCTGACTGGCAAGTCGATCAACAAGTCGTCGCAAGGCTAGAAACCGTGCCTCGGCAAACTCGCGATCCTCCGTCCATGCATGGCTCAGCGCCTGGTGGATCTCCTGCTTGAACTCCTTGACGTCGACAAGCTGCCGGTCGCTGGCATCGATGTGTAGATAGGTGCGTTGATTGGCGCTTTGGTTAAACGGCACCTGGCCAAGGCTATCGTTGACCAGATCCATTCGCTCAAGGATGGCTTTACGCGCATCGTTCAGGTAGGTGGAAAGCGCCGCCAGATTCTGGTGACTTTGATTCTGCAGCAATTCAAAGAACCGCTGCTCATAGGCGGGCAGACCATCCGTCTCCAGCCGAACCAGTTTGGCGAAGAAGTCTGGCGCGCTGGCAAGACTCGTGTCCATGTCGCCCGCGTCCATCGGCCATTGCCTTTTGAAATCGGCAAAGCGTGCTTCTATTTCTTTCTCGCAATCGGTGATCTCATCTTTGATCTCACTGATTTCCGTGTTGAGCCCTCTCTCAACAGCCGTTGTTACCTTGTCGAGGCTTTCGAGCCTGACCACGTCTGACTGTTTGATGAATCGTTCGTCGAGCCCCTTTATCTGGTGGGGGGTCAATGAAACTCTGGAAGCATCTTGCAGGAGGGACTCGAGCTTTTGAGTGCTATCTTTGATCTGTTTGAGAACTGAGTCATGCGCGACCTTGGCTTCGCGGAGATCTTTGTCAGCCTGCTCAACCAGGTGCTTTTGCTTGTCGATCCGTTGACTGATTTGCAGTAGAGCTGTATTGCCTTCCCGCGCTTCGCGGATCTGTCGCTCGATTGTGGAAATACGATCCAGCAATGGGAGCAGATCGATTTCTTGCCACTGGAGGTTCACCAGGGTTTGGCACTGCATCGCTCGGGTCGCACGATTCTTGTCTTGGTCGGAGAGTTTGTCGATCTCCCCGCCGAGGCGAGAAATGGTGTCAGCCAGATCCTGCGCCTGAGCTTGAAAGAGCCCGAGCTTCTCCCGGTTATCGAATCCGAGCACCCAGTTTCGTCGGTCGCCGACACTTCTACGGTCGTCTTTTTCGTGCCGGGTTTTGCTGTGCTTGGCCTGGCCTTCACGGGTGATGGCGCGATCTGCGCTCCTGAAGGACTGAATAGAGTCGACGCACGAGTAATCGAAGCGTTGCCGTAATTCGGCCTGGAGCCAATCGGCATACGTACCATCCTTGACGTTCAGCTTGAGGACGAGCGAATTGGCACCAATGGGCTTGGCCTGCCACGTCTCCGGGCGGCCAGTCCGGTAATACACCAAGCGCTGCCCAAGGTGGGTGGTGTTGATGTGATTGGCCAATGCCGAATACTGGCGCTCGTCTACCAGGAGTGAGAGCGCAAACCCGTGCAGTACGCGCTCGATGGCCCCCTGCCATTCGGCCTCGTCAGGCTTTACCTCAACGAGTTCGCCAACAAAGGGACGTGCCCAAGATCAACAAGGACTTGGTGACCAACCACTTCGGCCTAGTCAGCGACTTCCTGTCCGAGTGCTGGAGCCAGCTTCGCAATCAGAGCCGCGTGAGCGAATTGCAAAACCGCGTGTTCTTTGGCGGTGCCTTGTCTGGCCGCGATACGAATGCGATTAACAAGACAGTCAGCGGTTTGCTCAAACTGCTCTATCCCAGCTCGGATGCCGCTGTGCCGGACGAAGACCTGGAGTGGGCTGTTCGCATCGCCATGGAAGTTCGGCGCCGAGTCAAAGAGCAACAGAAGAGAGTTGGTGCCGCAGAGTTTAGGAACACTCACTTCAGCTACATCATGGGCGCGGACGGGGTCGAGAAGTTCGTTTCTACGCCGGAGCTGCAAAGCGAAAATAGCATCGGCGGCGATCCGCTAGAGCCAGGTCAGGTGTGGTCCATTAGCCCCGGTGGTGGCGAAGAAAACTCGGGGCTTTACCGCATTGAGGTCAATGAAGGCCCGGGGAATGGCTTGAAGGTGCTCAACAAACCCATTCCTCCAGCGTTCCGCGAGAGCATTGGCTTCGCCGAGAAGAATCTGTACGCCAGATCCACGCAGTTGGTTGGTGACAAAGATCCCAGACAGCACGAGTTTACTGTGCAGCTTCGGGCGTTTGACGCTGCCAAGTCAGGCGCGAAGCTGGGCGTGGCCTCGTTGGTGGCCTTATGCACGTCGCTCTTGAAGCGAAGCGTTCGCGGCGGCTTGATCATCGTTGGCGAGATCAACCTCGGCGGCTCCATCGAACCAGTCCACAACGCGGTCACGATCGCTGAGATCGCCGTTGAGAAAGGCGCGACCTCATTGCTCATGCCGGTGGCGTGTCGGCGCCAGTTGGTCGACTTGTCCGATGACATGGCGACCAAGATCGACATCCAGTTCTACTCCGACGCCCGAGACGCGTTGCTGAAGGCCATGGCCGAGTGAACCCAAAGGAACAACACTATGGCTCTTAACCTTGGCAAGGCGGTCGTAGACTTCTTGACCGCGCATCCTGAAGAGAAATTCTCCGCTCGACAAATTGCCGAGTGGCTTGTCGCGACCTTTCCGGATGAATGTAGCGCCAAGAAGGCCAGCAGCCAGGCGCTGGAGACGGACGCGGACCTTCTGCAGCAGTTGGTGGCGGAAATTGGCTCACAGCGCCCGCGCTTGCAGAAGAAGCATCCCAGCCTCAAGACTACCGAGGGCCGCCCTCGCAAATACTACATCTCGGAGAAATCAGACAGCGCTGAGGTCGCAGCAGCGGAAAACGTCGGCGTCGCTGCTCCGGTCGGCAAAGATGATGCAAAGATCGGGGAACATGGCTTGTACCCATTGCTAAGCAGCTATCTCTGGGCCGAGTTCGGCGTGTACTCAAAGCGCATTGATGAGAAGCGCTCGTCGAACAAACGTGGGCCCAACGGCAACCGCTGACTCTATCCGGATCTGGTCGGCATGGAGGACCTGGGGGCCGACTGGCACCAAGAGGTCAAGGATTGCGTCAATCAGTATTCGGACAAGCGCACCAAGCTGTGGTCATTCGAAGTGAAGCTGCTGATCAACCGGTCGAATGTCCGTGAGTGCTTCTTCCAGTCTGTTTCGAATTCCTCGTGGTCCAACTTCGGTTACCTGGTGGCTGCCGAGATCGAGGGCCAGGACACATTGAAAGAGCTGCGCATGCTGTTTGCGGCTCACGACATTGGCCTGATCAAACTGGATGTTGAGAATCCATCTGAAAGCCAGGTTCTGATTTCCGGTGGGTACAAAGATGGAAATTCAGATGGCGAGGCCTGCGCTCCAGCCGGTGGACTTGTAGGCCGAGAGCTTGGCCTCGTCCTCGATGTAGCAAAGCCAGCCAATCTTGGGCACGTGGTACTCCCAGGCATCGGCGATGCGCACGGCGATCTGGTTGGTTTTGCCTGCCCACACGCCCGTAGCTGCCGCAGGCACGATGTAGCGGTCGCCGTTGGCGGGGCTGGCCGGTGGTGTGGGGGCGCGACACATCTTGCGGCCAAGTGGTGTAAACAGAGCTTTGCTCTTCGATGATAGATCGAGCGGAATTTGAACGAGACTTGTAATCCATCGCGAAAGCAGCAAGCTCGTCATCCGCGCGCAGTATGTCTTCAAGGGCCCCACCAGTGATGCCGGCCAGAATGATCGCTGGAGAGTACGTCTCGATAGATCTCCACCCGTTGAAGCCGAGCAGCCAGATTGCCTCGAGTGTCTTGTGGTCAAACTGGATGCGCCCCTTGCCGGCGCTGATGTTCACGCCTCGAGCGTCTTCGACTACGCGGACCTTGGGTGCATAGTGATCCCATAGGTCCTCAATTTCTTGTTTGCGCTCCGGCGTGGCGCCTTGCAGCAGAGCCTTAACAGCGATGCCAGCTTCAACCATTGCCGCTCCCATTGATTGCTGCTTCTAGCGCACGCAGACGGTCGACGATGGTATCAAAAGCGGGGGGCTCGCCGATGAACATGCCCGCACCGATCATGCGCTGGAAGTCATCGCGCAGCGCGGCCAGTGCGGCATCTTCCGGAATGAGTCTGAGCTGCCCGGCCAAGCATGCGTCATAGTTGGCGTAGCTCGCGTTGTAGAAGGCCTTCTTGTGCTTGACGACATCGGCGAGCAGAGCACGATCGGCCACAGCGGCTTGCCCATGGGCAAGATCGGCCAGCATGGCCAGGTCGTACCAGTGGCGTGACAGGCGTTCGGCGCCTGTGCGGAACTCGTCGCGCTGACACTCGACGTGCATCAGCGTCGCTTTTTCCCAGAAGGTACGTGCCGGAGACAACACACTGACCGTCGATCGAGGGAAATCGAGTTCAGCGATATGTTCCGCGATATCGGGCCGTACCTCATGCTCCTCGTTCGGTTCGGTGATGTTGCGGCCACCGAACTCGATCAGGACGCTGTTGCCCACATAGTCTCCCGGTACCTCCAGCACGCTCGGGTAGTGCATCCGCATCTGCTCGCCGTCATCGCTGACTTCAAGCTGGAACGCTTGGGCATCGAACTCCTCCGCCAGCATTTTCTGGAAGTGCGGCGCCACGACACCGTGGGCATGGTCGCGCACGAAGGACTTGAGATCCTCGCTGAATTTCTTCAGCCGATTGCGTGAGACGCCTTCGGCAAACGGGTCGAAGGCACCGTCCAAGCCACGGTAGTCGAGCGTGATGTCCACGTCCTCGGAGAAGCGGGCAATGGCGCCGAATACCTTGGAGAGTGAGGTGCCGCCCTTGAAGGCCATCGGCAGTCGGTCGGGCATGGTGAAGAGGGTCTGCAGCACCCAGCAGACCCAGACATCCTTTTCCAGTACGACGGGCGTGCGGGCAAGTTGCGGGGCCAGTGCCCGATAGATTTGGGACTGCTCTTGAGCTTTCAGGTGCAGGAAGGACTCAGGCATGAACGGCCGTCCGCTCGTTGCGGAAGATGGCGTCGCTCATCCACGCGGGCATTGAGCTGGTGGCTGATTTCAGCACCTCGAATTCGCTCGATCCCAGCTTGCGCCGAATCTTCTCGACGAGAGCCGGCGTCACTTCCTTCTTGCCGAGATACCACATCGCCGCAAGCGCGAGCCCGGCGGGTCGTCCTGCCAGGGCCAACTTGCGTTGGCAGACGTGCTGCAGACGGATCTCCATCTTGCCCACGCGGATGCGCTTCGACGGGCCGGATGTCACGAATACAGACTGGGTCGGGACCTGCGTGGTCAGTTCGAGCCGACGCGCCGCTTCAGCGCCATGAACCTGGACGACGGCACCAGTGGTCTTTGCAACGGTCTCGGCCACCTTAAGAGGCTCTGGCATCACCTTGCCAACGAAACGGCTTACCTCGGGACGCACAAAGACGCCGCGCGTCACACGCTCGATCGACCCTGCCTTGACGAGGCGGGAGAGGGTCTGATCGACGGACGCACGCGTGCCGCACTCCAGGAATGCTGTCGGGGTGAAAGGCTCCCCGATCGGCATCGCCTCGATGCGCTGGCGAATCAGCTCGGCGGTCTTGGTCGTCGTGTTCATGTACGAAAATGTATGCGAGTTTCTGACAAAATGCAAGTGCGATTGACTCCCATGGAGGTGCTCGTGTTCCCTCCGGTAGCCAATGCTGCAATCCAACCGCTTGATTCGTCCGCGCGTAACTCTTTGATCTGTATGGGTGTGACTGGCGGCCTTTGCGGACTTCGGGCCAGTTTCAGGGAGCGAGGTCGGAGCGAGGAATGGCCAGGAGAGAGTGAAATGTGGCCGGGAACGGCCAGTTCTGGCGGGCGACGAAGTCCGCAGGCTTCCGCAGGAACCCCCAACAACACTCGGGAGCTGGCGCAAACAGACAAGAAAAAACCCCAACCGAGAACGGTTGGGGTTTCAATATTGGTGGAGGCGGAGGGAATTGAACCCTCGTCCGCAAGCCCTCGACAGACAGTTCTACATACTTAGCACTGTCTTTTGATTTAACCCCTGGAACGCGAACGTGCACGCTTTCCAAAGGCGAGCCACCTTAGATTTAAGCTTGTTTCAAGTAGCGCGATTCAAGCCGAGTCCCTGTAAATGACTCCACCACCGTTGCCGGCACACCCCAGGGACGAAGTGTTGTGGAGCTGGCTGCATTAAGCTGCCAGTGCGTACGAAGAATCGTTTGCAGTTAGTTTGTTTCTGGATGGATTTACGAGGTCACCAGCCCTCGGTATGCCCTGCGCTGCTTTGCAACCCACGTCGAAACCAGGTCGCCCCCGCATTGCTTCGGATTATACCCCATATGGGGCAGGGCGGGCCCTTTTCAAGCCCCCGTGAGAATTGACGATAATGTTTCTTCGTGGCATAGTAGCGGGCTTTGCGGAAACGATATTGTTTCCGCATGGCACCAAAGGACAATAGATGACGTTGCCACGAGGCATTACAGTGCTGTCCGTCAACGTCACCACCGCAGCGTGTTAGCTGCAAGCAAAAATCAACCAACACAATTGGAGAGCTACATGTTCAAGACCGTTACCCTCGCTGTCGCCCTGTTTGCTGCTAACGCTGCCTTCGCTTCCGAAGTCCCGGCTTCGCTCGATACCTCGGCCTGCAAGGTCGATTATCCGAAGTCCTCGCTGATCAACGAAGAACAGGGCACGGTCCAGGTGAAGTTCCTGGTCTCGGCCGATGGTAAGGTGCAGGAATCGAAAGTGGAAAAGACCAGCGGCTTCAAGACCCTGGACAACGCCGCCATCAAAGGCCTGAGCGCCTGCAAATTCAAGCCGGGCAGCAAGGACGGTTCGCCGGCCTCGACCTGGACCAAGGTCGAGTACACCTGGAAGCTGTAAGCTTCTGAACGCTCAGGCCGCGAGCTCCGCGGCCTGGCCATGCGCCACGCGCAGCAGGTCCAGCAGGGCCTGCGGCGTGGGCAGCAGATAGTCCGCCCCCCAGCTGGCCGGTTCCACGGCCCCGCAATATCCCCACGCACACGCTACCGTCCGCATGCCCGCCGCCTGGCCGGCCTGGATGTCGCGCAGATCGTCTCCCACATACCAGCAGCGTTCGGGCGCCACGCCGAGCCGGCGCGCGCCTTCCAGCACCGGCGCCGGATGCGGCTTGGCATGCGCGGTGCTGTCGCCCGACACGGCGCAGCCGGCGTGGTCCAGACCCAGCAGCGGCAGCAGCGGATCGGTAAAGCGCGCCGGCTTATTGGTGACGATGCCCCAGTCCATGCCCAGCGCGCGGACACCGGCCAGCAGCGCCGGCACGCCCTCGAACAGGCAGGACTCGACCGCCATGGCGGCCTGGTAGTTGTCGAAGAAGCCCTGGCGCAGGGCCTCGTAGCCCGGGTCCTGCGGCGTCAGCCCGAAGGCCACGCCAATCATGCCGCGCGCCCCGGCCGAGGCGGTCGGGCGCAGCAGCGGGTAGGGCGTCGGATCGAGGCCGCGCGCGGTGCGCAGCCGGTTCACGGCCGCGGCCAGGTCGGGCGCGGTGTCGGCAAGCGTGCCATCCAGATCGAACAGGATGGCCGCCGGGGCGGGCTGCTGCATCAGGAAACCTCAGGCGTTGCGGGTGCAGGCCACCATGTAGTTCACCGCCGTGTCCTGGTTCAGCGAATACATCTTGGTCAGCGGGTTGTAGCTCATGCCCTTCAGGTCGTCGACCTGCAGGCCGGCATTGCGCGCCATCTGCGACAGCTCGGCCGGGGTGATGAACTTGGCATAGTCGTGGGTGCCGCGCGGCAGCAGGCGCAGCACGTACTCGGCACCGACAATCGCAAACAGATAGGCCTTGGGATTGCGGTTGATGGTCGAGAAGAACAGCTTGCCGCCCGGTTTGACCAGGCGCGCGGCGGCCTGCACGACGGCGGCCGGATCGGGCACGTGCTCGAGCATCTCCATGCAGGTCACGACGTCGAAGCTTTCCGGCTCGGCCGCGGCCATGTCCTCGGCCGAGATCGATTTGTAGCGCACCGCCACGCCGCTTTCCAGCGCGTGCAGATCGGCCACCTTGAGCGCCTTGTCGGACAGGTCGATGCCGGTCACCTCGGCGCCCTTGCGCGCCATGGCCTCGGCCAGGATGCCGCCGCCGCAGCCGATGTCGAGCACGCGCTTGCCGGCCAGCGGGGCGCGCGCGTCGATCCACTCCAGGCGCAGTGGATTGATCTCGTGCAGGGGACGGAATTCGGAGGTCGGGTCCCACCAGCGGTGGGCCAGTTCGGAGAACTTCTGGATTTCAACGGGATCGGCATTCATGCCCGCCATCATACCAAAAGAAAAACCCCGCCGGAGCGGGGTTTTTGAGCGTTGCGGACCAGCTTACTTGGTGGCCGGCTTGGTCACGCTGCGGGTGCCGACGACTTCGATTTCCACGCGACGGTTCTTGGCGCGGTTGGCAGCGGTCTTGTTGTCCACGGCCGGCTGCTTCTCGCCTTTACCTTCGGTGTAGATGCGGTTGGCTTCCACGCCTTTGCCCATCAGGTAGTCCTTGACGGCATTCGCGCGGCGCTCGGACAGCTTCTGGTTGTAGGCATCGGTGCCGATCGAGTCAGTGTGGCCGACGGCGATGATGACTTCCAGATTGATGCCTTTGAGCTTGCTGACCAGATCGTCGAGCTTCTCTTTGCCTTCCGGCTTGAGCACCGACTTGTCGAAGTCGAAGAAGGCGTCAGCAGCAAAGCTGACTTTCTCCGAGGTGACAACCGGAGCCGGCGGCGGGGGAGGCGGCGGCGGCGGGGGCGGCGGGGGCGGCGGGGGCGGGGGCGGCGGCGGCGGGGCTACGCACTTGCCGTTCTCCAGCTTTTCACCGTCCTTGCACAGCGGCAGGTCGCAACCGGCCACGGCGTCGGCCGGGGTCCAGTAGCCCGTACGCCAGCACAGACCGAAGGGGTCGCGCGCGATCACGCCGCGGCCATCTTGCACGTAGGCGCTGTTCGGCGTCTTCGCCTTGATATCGGTCGTCACCGGCGCATTCTGCGCCTGTGCGCTGGCTGCAAACGCCGCGCACACGGCGAGTACAAGCCTCAAGAGTTTCGTCATATTTTTGTTCCTTTCGGGTTGATGTCCACCAGGCCGGCATCAGGGCGCAAAAGAGCGTGCCGCGCCAGCGCGGACCACGGACGTTTGGGTCCTGGTGTTCAGCTTGTGAAACAAGCAAGATGCTTCATGCACCATTTTGCCACATACGTCGGTATGGCACGATGACAGGCCTGTGAAAGCCTCGGGAATGATAAGGGCTGCGTTGTTTTCGTGCAACGAAACGGAACATGCCGCGAACCACGCCAATTCCACCCCCAAACCCCGCCGAACGGGCTTTTTCGCGTGTTAGAATCCTTGGTTTGAACGCAACATAGCCGCAGAGCTGCCCGACGCATGGATCAATTCGCAAAAGAAACAATCCCCATTTCCCTCGAAGAAGAGATGCGCAAGAGCTACCTCGATTACGCGATGAGCGTGATCGTGGGACGGGCCTTGCCGGATGCGCGTGACGGTCTCAAGCCCGTGCACCGCCGCGTGCTGTTCGCCATGGGCGAAGCGAATCAGGTCTACAACCGTCCGTATGTGAAGTGCGCGCGCGTGGTCGGCGACGTCATGGGTAAGTACCACCCGCACGGCGACCAGGCCATCTATGACACCCTGGTGCGCATGGCCCAGGACTTCTCGCTGCGCTACACGCTGATCGACGGCCAGGGCAACTTCGGCTCGATCGACGGCGACAACGCGGCCGCCATGCGTTACACCGAGTGCCGCCTCGACAAGATTTCGAATGAGCTGCTGGCCGATATCGACAAAGAGACGGTCGACTTCGTGCCCAACTACGACGGCAAGGAAAAAGAGCCGTCGGTGCTGCCGACCCGCATTCCCAACTTGCTGATCAATGGTTCGGCCGGTATCGCGGTCGGCATGGCCACCAATATCCCGCCCCACAATATCACCGAGGTGATCAACGGCGCCCTGCACGTGCTGCGCAATCCGGACTGCGGCATCGACGAGCTGATCGAGATGATCCCGGCCCCGGACTTCCCGACCGGCGCCATCATCTACGGCCTGTCGGGCGTGCGCGACGGCTACCGCACCGGCCGGGGCCGCGTGGTCATGCGCGCCAAGACCCACTTCGAGGAATACGGCAAGGATGGCGGCCGCATGGCCATCATCGTCGACGAGCTGCCCTACCAGGTCAACAAGAAGAGCCTGCTCGAGCGCATCGCCGAAAACGTGCGCGACAAGAAGCTCGAAGGCATCAGCGACATCCGCGACGAGTCCGACAAGTCGGGCATGCGCGTGGTGATCGAACTCAAGCGCGGCGAAGTGCCCGAGGTGGTGCTGAACAACCTCTACAAACAGACCCAGCTGCAGGACACCTTCGGCATGAACATGGTGGCCCTGGTCGACGGCCAGCCCAAGCTGCTGAACCTCAAGCAGCTGCTCGAGTGCTTCCTGTCGCACCGGCGCGAAGTGGTCACGCGCCGCACCGTGTTCGATCTGCGCAAGGCGCGCGAACGCGGCCACCTGCTCGAAGGCCTGGCCGTGGCCCTGGCCAATATCGATGACTTCATCGCGATCATCAAGGCCGCGCCCACGCCGCCGATCGCGAAAGCCGAACTGATGGCGCGCGCCTGGGATTCGTCCCTGGTGCGCGAAATGCTCAAGCGTACCGGCGAGGGCGAGACCATCGGCGGCATCGAGGCCTTCCGCCCCGAGCACCTGCCCAAGCACTACGGCATGCAGGCCGACGGCCTGTACAAGCTGTCCGAAGACCAGGCCCAGGAAATCCTGCAGATGCGTCTGCAGCGCCTGACCGGTCTCGAGCAGGACAAGATCGTCAACGAGTACAAGGACGTGATGGCCCTGATCGCCGACCTGCTCGACATCCTGTCCAAGCCGGCGCGCGTGACCCAGATCATCAGCGACGAACTGAGCGCCGCCAAGCTCGAATACGGCGAAGGCAACAAGGACGTGCGCCGCTCGACCATCGAGATGAACGCCACCGACCTCGAGACCGAAGACCTGATCACCCCGCAGGACATGGTGGTGACCCTGTCGCACTCGGGCTATATGAAGTCGCAGCCGCTGTCCGAGTACCGCGCCCAGAAGCGCGGCGGGCGTGGCAAGCAGGCCACCGCCACCAAGGAAGACGACTGGATCGACCAGCTGTTCATCGCCAACACGCACGACTACATCCTGTGCTTCTCCAACCGCGGCCGCATGTACTGGCTGAAGGTGTGGGAAGTGCCGCAGGGCTCGCGCAACTCGCGCGGCAAGCCGATCGTGAATATGTTCCCGCTGCAGGACGACGAGAAGATCACGGTGGTGCTGCCGCTGTCGGGCGATAACCGCAGCTTCCCCGAGGACCATTTCGTGTTCATGGCCACCAGCCTGGGCACGGTCAAGAAGACCCCGCTGAAGGACTTCTCCAATCCGCGCAAGGCCGGCATCATCGCGGTCGACCTGGACGAGGGCGACTTCCTGATCGGCGCCGCCCTGACCGACGGCCAGCACGATGTGATGCTGTTCTCCGACGCCGGCAAGGCCGTGCGTTTCGACGAAAACGATGTGCGCCCGATGGGCCGCACGGCGCGCGGCGTGCGCGGCATGATGCTCGAGGAAGGCCAGCGCGTGATCGCGCTGCTGGTGGCCGAGAACGAGCAGCAGTCGGTGCTGACGGCGACCGAAAACGGCTTCGGCAAGCGCACCCCGATCACCGAGTACACGCGCCACGGCCGCGGCACCAAGGGCATGATCGCCATCCAGACCTCCGAGCGTAACGGCAAGGTGGTGGCGGCGACCCTGGTCCAGACCACCGACGAGATCATGCTGATCACCACCGGCGGGGTCCTGATCCGCACGCGCGTCTCCGAGATCCGCGAAATGGGCCGCGCCACCCAGGGCGTGACCCTGATCGCGGTCGAGGATGGCACCACGCTGTCCGGCCTGCAGCGCATCGTGGAAGCCGACGCCGACGAAGAGGCGCCGGGCGAGACCGCCGCGGAATAAAACGGCGTCGCTGGCGTGCCGCGGCACGCCAGCGCGCCACGCCAGCGGCGGGCGTTGCAGCCGCGTCTGACCATCCCGGAGTCCCCTCATGAAACGATTTGCTCTCGCGCTCAGCACCGCTGGCGCCTTGCTGCTGGCGCTGCCCGCCTGGTCGCAGACGGCGGCCCCCGATCCGGCCGCGCTGGAGGCGGCGCGCAAGATGTTCGAGGTCGCGCGCATGCGCAATACCATGCTCGCCATCAGCCAGCAGCTCAGCGCGCAGCTGCCTTTGTTGACGCAGCAGGTCACCGCCCGCATGATCGAGCAGAACAAGGAACTGAGCCCGGAGAAGAAGAAGGAACTGCTCGAGCGCGCCGCCAAGTCGGCGCCAGTCCAGGGCCGCAGCATGCAGGGCCTGTTTGAGGATCCGGCTGTCTTCGACGAGATGCTGGCGGCCAGCGTGGCGGTGTATGCGCGCCACTTCAGTGTGGACGAGCTGAATCAGATCGGCGCCTTCTATGCCTCGCCGGCCGGCGCCAAGCTGCTCAGCGAAGGGCCGAAGATGATGCCGGAGATGATGGGCGCGATTCAGACGCTCATGCTGCCGCGCCTGACCAAGATGGCCGAAGCCGCCGCCAGGGAAGCGATGAAATAAATCGGCGATAATGGCAAAGCCGCTCCGCCACCAACAGGAACCCCGCAGTGACCCGCATTTATAACTTCTCCGCCGGCCCGGCCGTGCTGCCGCAACCCGTCCTCGAACAAGCTGCCGCCGAAATGCTCGACTGGCATGGCAGCGGGATGTCGGTCATGGAGATGAGCCACCGCGGGCCGGAATTCATCTCGATCTACCGTGAGGCCGAGGCCGACCTGCGCGAACTGCTGCGCGTGCCGGCCAATTACAAGATCCTGTTCCAGCAGGGCGGGGGCCTGGGCCAGAACGCCATCATCCCCATGAATCTACTGGGACGCGCCGGCCCTGACCCGGTGATCGATTTTGTCCACACCGGCTCCTGGTCGGGCAAGTCGATCAAGGAGGCGCGCCGCTATGCGCGCGTGAACGTGGCCGCCTCCAGCGAGGCAAGCCGCTTCGACCACATTCCGCCGCAGGACAGCTGGCGCCTGACGCCGGGCGCGGCCTATCTGCATGTGTGCACCAACGAGACCATCGACGGCGTCGAATTCCAGTTCGCCCCGACGGTGCAGGGCGACACCGTGCTGGTGGCCGATATGTCGAGCCATATCCTGAGCCGCCGCATCGACGTCAGCCAGTACGGTGTGATCTTCGGCGGCGCTCAGAAGAACATCGGCCCGGCCGGCGTCACCGTGGTGATCGTGCGCGAGGACCTGCTTGGCCAGGCGCTGCCGATCTGCCCCTCGGCCTTCGACTGGAAGAACGTGGCCGACAACGAATCGATGTACAACACGCCGCCGACCTATGGCATCTACATCGCCGGCCTGGTCTTCAAATGGCTGAAGGCCCAGGGCGGCGTCGACGCCATCGAGCAGAGAAACATCGAAAAAGCTAAACTACTGTATGCTGCACTGGATGCCGACGACTTCTACCAGAACCGCGTCGCGCCCGAGTGCCGCTCGCGCATGACGATCCCGTTCTATCTGCGCGACGAATCCCTGAATGAATCATTCCTGGCCGGCGCCAAGGCGCGCGGGCTGCTGCAACTGAAGGGCCACAAGTCCGTCGGCGGTATGCGGGCATCGATCTACAACGCGATGCCGATCGAAGGGGTGCAAGCCCTGGTCGATTACCTGAACGAGTTTGCCGGCCGCTGATCCGACATCGAGCAGCGGGCGGTTTTTAAGTGCCCAGACGATGAACGACAAACTGAAACCCCTGCGCGAAAAGATCGATGCGATCGACGCCCAGATCCTCGAGCTGCTGAGCCAGCGCGCCCGCCTGGCCCAGGAGGTCGGCCATGTGAAGGCCGAAACCAATGCGCCCGTGTTCCGCCCCGAGCGCGAAGCCCAGGTGCTGCGCGGCGTGGCCGAGCGCAATCCCGGTCCGCTCAAGGCGCCCGAGGTGCAGACCATCTTCCGCGAGATCATGTCGGCCTGCCGCTCGCTCGAAAAGCGCGTGACCGTGGCCTACCTCGGCCCGGCCGGCACCTTCAGCGAGCAGGCCGTGTACCAGCAGTTCGGCTCCGCCATCGAGGCGCTGCCCTGCGTGTCGATCGATGAAGTGTTCCGCGCGGCCGAAGCCGGCACCGCCGATTTCGGCGTGGTCCCGGTCGAAAATTCGTCCGAAGGGGCGATCAACCGCACCCTCGACCTGCTGCTGCAGACCACCTGCATCATCAGCGGCGAGGTGGCGATCCCGGTCCACCACAGTTTGATGAGCAAAACCGGCAGCATGGACGGCGTGCGCGCGATCTGCGCCCATTCGCAGGCGCTGGCGCAGTGCCAGGTCTGGCTCAATCTGCACCACCCGCACATCGAACGGCGCGCCGTCGCCTCCAACGCCGAGGCGGCGCGCATGGCCAGCGAAGACCCGGCCATCGCCGCCATCGCCAGCGAAATGGCGGGCGAACAGTACCGCCTGGGCGTGGTCCAGGCCCATATCCAGGACGACCCGCACAACCGCACGCGCTTTGCCATCATCGGCAGCCTGCAGACCGGCCCCTCGGGCAAGGACCACACCTCGCTGGTGCTGGCCGTGCCGAACAAGGCCGGCGCCCTGTACGACCTGCTGCAGCCGCTGGCGCGCCATGGCGTGTCGATGACGCGCTTCGAGTCGCGCCCGGCCCGCATCGGCACCTGGGAATACTATTTTTACGTCGATATCGAGGGCCACCGGCAGGATCCTGCGGTGGCGAAGGCGCTGGCCGAACTCAAGGACAACGCCGCCTTCTTCAAGGTTCTGGGCTCCTACCCGGTCTGTCTAACCACCTTTTAAACGAGTGAGCACGATGTCCCAACACTACGGTCCTTCCTACGTCCGCGCGATCGCCCCCTACCAGGCCGGCAAACCGATTTCCGAAGTCGCGCGCGAGTTCGGGCTGGACGAAGCCAAGATCGTCAAACTGGCCTCGAACGAAAATCCCTTCGGCCTGCCCGCATCGGCCGCCACGGCGATGGCCGCCGCAGCCGCCGATCTGGGCCGCTATCCGGACGCGAACGCCTTCGATCTGAAGTCGGCCCTGGCCGCGCGCTACGACGTGCCGATGAGCTGGATCACGCTCGGCAACGGCTCCAACGACATCCTTGAAATCGCCGCCCACGCGTTTGTGGAAAAGGGCCAGGCCATCGTCTACGCCCAGTACTCGTTCGCCGTGTACGCGCTCGCCACTCAGGGCGTGGGCGCGCGCGCGATCGTGGTGCCGGCCAAGCATTACGGCCACGACCTCGACGCCATGGCCGCCGCCATCGACGCCGACACCCGCCTGGTCTTCATCGCCAACCCGAACAACCCGACCGGCACCTTCGTCAGCGCGCCCGAGATCGAAGCCTTCCTGCGCAAGGTGCCGGCCTCCGTCATCGTGGTGCTGGACGAGGCCTATAACGAATTCCTCAGCCCCGAGCAGCAGTACGAGTCGACCGCCTGGGTCAAGCAATACCCGAACCTGATCGTCTCGCGCACCTTCTCCAAGGCCTATGGTCTGGCCGGGCTGCGCGTGGGCTTCGCCATCGCCCAGCCCGAGGCGACCGATCTGATGAACCGCATCCGCCAGCCGTTCAACGTCAACTCGCTGGCCCAGGCCGCGGCCATCGCCGCCCTCAATGACCAGGCCTTCCTCGCCAAGGGCGCGGCCAACAACCGCGCCGGTTATGCGCAGCTGGTGGCCGCCTTCGAGGAGCTCGGCCTCGAGTATGTGCCCTCGTCGGGCAATTTCGTGCTCGTCAAAGTGGGCGCGGACGAGGGCGCCGGCGCGCGCGTCAATCTGGCGCTGCTGAAACAGGGCGTGATCGTGCGCCCGGTCGGCAATTACGGCCTGCCGCAGTGGCTGCGCATCTCGATCGGCCTGCCCGACGAGAACGCCGCCTTCATCGCCGCACTGAAAAAGGCGCTCGCATGACACGACGACGGAGGGCGCATGGCTGAGGCCATCGGTAAGCTGGTCGTGTTTGGCGTGGGGCTGATTGGCGGCTCCTTCGCCCTCGGCCTCAAGGCGGCCGGCGCCGTCCGTCATGTGGTGGGCTTCGACCGCGCGCCGGATGCGGCCGCGCGCGCGCTGGAACTGGGCATCATCGACAGCATCGGCGCCGATCCGGCGGCGCTGGCAGGCGCCGACCTGGTGCTGCTGGCCGTGCCGGTGGCCCAGACCGCACCGATTCTGCGCCAGCTGCTGCCGCATCTGGAAGCGCACACCATCATCACCGACGCTGGTAGCACCAAGACCGACGTGGTGGCCGCCGCCCGCAGCGTGCTGGGCGCGCGCAGCGGCCAGTTCGTGCCCGGCCACCCGATCGCCGGGCGCGAGATCAACGGCCCCGAGGCCGCCCTCGCGGGCCTCTACCGCGGTAAAAAATTCGTCGTCACACCCCAGCCCGAGAACAGCGCGGACGCCATTGCGCGCGTCAGCGCCGCCTGGGCCGCCTGCGGCGCTCTGATTCACAGCCTGACGCCGGAAGACCACGACCGCGTGTTCGCCGCCGTCAGCCATTTACCCCATTTGCTGGCCTACGCCCTGGTCGACGACATCGCCAACAAGCCGCATGCGGCGCTGCTGTTCCAGTATGCGGCCAGCGGCTTTCGCGACTTCACCCGCATCGCCGGCGCCTCGCCCGAAATGTGGCGCGACATCAGCCTGGCCAACCGCAGCGCGCTGCTGGGCGAACTCGATGCCTACATGGCCCAGCTGCACAAGCTGCGCGCCATGCTCGATGGCGCCGACGGCCCCGCCATGCTGGCCCTGTTCGCCAACGGCCAGCAGGCGCGCCAGCGCTGGATCGACACCATTGAAGCGGCCGAAGCGCCGCGCCCGCAAGACACCGCAGCAGAATAAGGAAACGCCATGCAGCACAAGCACTACCCCAGCCACATCGACCTGAAACCCGTGATGCATGTGCAGGGCACGGTCAAACTGCCGGGGTCCAAGTCCATCTCCAACCGCACCTTGCTGCTGGCCGCGCTGGCCAAGGGGAGCACCCGCATCGTCGACCTTCTGGCCTCCGACGATACGCTCGTCATGCTGCAGGCCCTGCACGCGCTGGGCGTGAAGTGGCATCAGGAAGATGGCCAGCACCACACGGTGCACGGCGTGAACGGCGTGCTGCCGAATCCGAAGGCCGACCTGTTCATGGGGAATGCCGGCACCGCGATCCGCCCGCTGACGGCGGCGCTGGCCGTGATCGGCGGTGACTACACGCTGCACGGCGTGCAGCGCATGCACGAGCGCCCGATCGGCGATCTGGTCGACGCGCTCAACGCGGTCGGCGCCCACATCGCCTACACCGGCCAGCCCGGCTACCCGCCGCTGCACATCCACAAGGGCCACTTCAATACCGAGCGCATGTCGGTGCGCGGCAATGTGTCGAGCCAGTTCCTGACCGCGCTGCTGATGGCCGCGCCGCTGATGGCCAAGCAGCACGACGTCAGCATCGACGTCGAAGGCGAGCTCATTTCCAAGCCCTATATCGAGATCACGCTGAACCTGATGCGCCGCTTCGGCGTGCAGGTCGAGCAGGATGGCTGGCAGTCCTTCACCGTGCGCGCCGGCCAGCACTACGTCAGCCCGGGCAGCATCCACGTGGAAGGCGACGCCTCGTCGGCCAGCTACTTCCTCGCCGCGGGCGCCATCGCCGGCGGCCCGGTGCGGGTGGAAGGCGTGGGGCGCGACTCCATCCAGGGCGACGTGCGCTTTGCCGAGGCGCTGGAAGCGATGGGCGCGACCATCACGCGCGGCGACACCTGGATCGAAGCGCGCTGCGACCAGCCGCTGAAAGCCATCGACATGGACTTCAACCACATCCCCGATGCGGCCATGACGATCGCCGTCGCCGCCCTGTACGCCGAGGGCACGACCACGCTGCGCAATATCGCCAGCTGGCGCGTCAAGGAGACCGACCGCATCGCCGCCATGGCGACCGAGCTGCGCAAGGTCGGCGCCAAGGTGGAGGAGGGCCCCGACTGGCTGAGCGTGACCCCGCCCGAGCAGATCCAGTTCGCCCAGATCGATACCTACGACGACCACCGGATGGCGATGTGCTTCTCGCTGGTGTCGCTCGATGGCAAAGCGCGGCGCGGCGCGCCGGTGCGCATCAACGACCCGAAATGCGTGGCCAAGACCTTCCCCGAGTTCTTCCAGGCCTTCCACAGCATCGCCCACGACAGCCTGTTCTGACCACCGGAAAAATGGGGTCAGACCCCATTTTGTCAGCTTGATAAGCTTTGGCGGTTTTTGAGACCTGACCCCGTTTCCGTCAATAAGGGTGGAGCGGGGGCCTTGCACACTCAGCGTTTCCTGCTGACTTTGTGTGAGGTGAATCATGACGACTCAGAAGTCCAATGGCCAGGCCGGCGCTGGCTCGGTGCTCAGTACCATCGGTGGTCCGTCGGAGGCGGCGCCGCCGTCCGACCTGGGCGCGCCGACGTCGGAAAGCGCGCGCCTGCTCGAAAAAGTCGTCGGCGACGAACAGCTGGCGGCGCAGATGCCCTTCAATACCACCAAGCCGCTCGAATACGGCGCGCCGGCGCGCGCCCCGCACGAGGGCGAACGCCATGCGCCGCGCACGCCGCTGGCCACGGCCAGCACCAGCACCGAGGATGTGGCCTCGCCCAAGCTCGGGCGCGGCCAGCCGGACATCGGCCAGAATCCGAATAACGGCCCGCTCGACCGCGTGCGCGTCGACGACAGCGCGCGTACCCTGACCACCAACCAGGGCGTGAAGGTGGCCGACAATCAGAGCTCGCTGAAGATCGGCCTGCGCGGACCGACCGCGCTCGAGGACTTCGTCTTCCGCGAAAAAATCACCCACTTCGACCATGAGCGCATTCCCGAGCGCGTCGTGCATGCGCGCGGCTTCGGCGCGCACGGCTTCTTCGAGAACTACCGCGACCTGTCGCATCTGACGCGCGCCCACCTGTTCTCGCAGGCGGGCAAGCGCACGCCGGTGTTCGTGCGCTTTTCCACCGTGGCCGGTTCGCGCGGTTCGGCCGATACCGCGCGCGACGTGCGCGGCTTCGCGACCAAGTTCTATACCGACGAAGGCGTGTGGGACCTGGTCGGCAATAACATCCCGGTCTTCTTCATCCAGGACGCGATGAAGTTCCCGGACCTGATCCACGCCACCAAGCCCGAGCCGCACAACGAGATCCCGCAGGCCTCGACCGCGCACGACACTTTCTGGGACTTCGCCGGTCTGTCGCCCGAGATCTTCCACATGCTGATGTGGGTGATGTCGGACCGCGCCATCCCGCGCAGCTTCCGCACCATGCAGGGCTTCGGCGTGCACACCTTCCGCCTGGTGAATGCGCAGGGCGAAAGCCAGTTCTGCAAATTCCACTGGACCCCGCTGCAGGGTACGCACTCGCTGGTCTGGGACGAGGCGGTCAAGCTGGCCGGGGCCGACCCGGACTTCCACCGGCGCGACCTGTACGAGGCGATCGAGGCCGGCCACTTCCCGGAATGGGAATTGAGCGTGCAGGTCTTCAGCGAGCAGCAGGCGGCCGACTTCGGCGTCTTCGATGTGCTGGACCCGACCAAGCTGGTGCCGGAGGAGCTGGTGCCGCGCCAGCCGGTCGGGCGCATGGTCCTGGACCGCAATGTCGACTACTTCTTCGGCGAGACCGAGCAAGTGGCCTTTTGCGCGGCCCATCTCGTGCCGGGCCTGGACTTCACCAATGACCCGCTGCTGCAGGGCCGCATCCATTCCTACATCGACACCCAGCTGACGCGCCTGGGCGGGCCGAACTTCCACGAAATCCCGATCAATTCCTCGGTCGCGCAGGTGCACAACAACCAGCGCGATGGCTTTCACCGCCAGGCCGTGCACCGCGGGCGCGTGGCCTACGAGCCCAATTCCCTGGCCGGCGGCTGCCCGTTCCAGGCCGGGGCGCGCGGCTTCGTCAGCTATCCGGAGCAGATCGAGGCGAGCAAGGTGCGCGGCAAGGCCGAACTGTTCGCCGAACATTTTGGCCAGGCGCGCCTGTTCTGGAAAAGCCAGAGCCCGGCCGAGCAGCGCCACATCCTCGACGCCTTCCGCTTTGAGCTGACGCGCGTGCAGACGCCGCAGGTGCGGGTGCGCATCGTGGCGGGCCTGCGCCATGTCGACGAGGGCCTGGCCGCGGCCCTGGCCGAGCAGCTCGGCCTGCAGCTGCCGGAGCCGCTGCCGCGCGCGAGCGATCTGCCGATTCCGGATTACCCGCCGTCGCCGGCGCTGTCGCTGCTGTCCTATCCGACCCGCACCGGCATCCGCACGCGCCGCGTGGCCGTGATCGTGGGGCAGGGCGTGGACGCGGCGCTGGTGCGCCATTGCTATCGCGTGCTGCTCGATCAGGGCGCGGTGCCGCGCCTGGTCGGCCAGCGCCTGGGCAAACTGGATGCGGACGGCGATTGCGCGCTCGATGTGGAAGTGACCTACGAGGCCATGCCGGCCGTGCTGTTCGACGCCGTGCTGCTGCCGGACGGGATCGATGGGGCGCTGGGCGCGGACGGCCGCCTGCGCGAATTCCTGCGCGACGCCTACCGCCACGACAAGCCGCTGCTGGTGCTTGGCAGCGCGCGCGATCTGGTCGATGCGGCCGGCCTGCCGCCGGATCTGCCCGACGGTCAGCCCGACCCGGGCCTGATCGTGGCCGCGCCGGTCGATGTCGATGCGGCCCTGCAGTCCTTCGCCGCCGTCCTCGCCACCGGAAAGGTCTACGCGCGCGAAACCGACCCGCCGCGCGTCTGACCGTTCACCCGGGCATGGGTGTAGCATGTACCCATGCCCACCACCGCCGACCTCAAAGACCTGCAGCGCATTCCCGGCGTCGGGCCGTCCATCGCGCGCGACCTGTGGGAGCAGGGCTTTCGCCGCGTGGCCGACCTGCAGGGCGCCGACCCCGAGGCCATGTACCGGCGCCAGTGCGCGTTGCAGGGCTGCCACGTGGACCGCTGCTGGCTGTATGTGGCGCGCGGCGCCGTCTACTACGCCGAGACTGTCCATCCTGAGCCGGAGAAATTAAAATGGTGGCATTGGAAAGACTGAGGCCGTATAAAACATGCAACAACACGCTATTCCTGTCATTACCATCGACGGCCCGACCGCTTCCGGCAAAGGCACCGTGGCCCACCGCGTTGCGGACGAACTCGGCTTTCATTTCCTCGATTCGGGCGCGCTCTACCGCCTGACGGCCCTGTCGGCCCTGCGCCGCCATACCGATCTGGCCGACGAGCACGCGCTGGCCAAGGTGGCCGAGCATCTGCCTTGCAGCTTCATCGACGGCCACGCCATGCTGGGCGAGGAAAACGTCAGTCAGGCAATTCGCCAGGAAGAGGTCGGCAACCTGGCCTCGAAGATCGCCGCCCTGCCGGCCGTGCGCCAGGCCTTGTATGCACTGCAACTGTCGTTTCGCAAGACGCCGGGCCTGGTGGCCGACGGGCGCGACATGGGCACCGTCATCTTTCCCCACGCCACGCTCAAGATCTTCCTCACCGCGTCGGCCGAGGCGCGCGCCGAGCGCCGGTATAAGCAATTGATTGAAAAAGGTTTTTCTGCTAGTATGGAAGACCTTCTGGCAGATTTGCAGGCCCGCGACGCGCGTGATTCCCAACGTGCCATCGCGCCCCTCAAGCCGGCCGAGGACGCGCACGTCATCGACACCTCGCACCTGACGGCCAATGAGGCCATCTTCGAAGTGCTCCGTTTGTACGCACGCATCAAGCATTCCGCCTGATTCGTCGGGCGAACCCGGGTGCCTGTTCCGGTCGCATGGCCGGCGCAGGCGTTTTGTATAACCACAACCCAGTTGAAGCCGCACTCCGCGGGCCTTGCTGGCTCACCGAAAACTTAACATGTCTACTACTACCTCCGCTTCCGGTATGGAATCCTTTGCCGCCCTGTTCGAAGAGTCGATCGCGCGTCAAGATATGCGCTCCGGCGAAGTGATCTCCGCTGAAGTCGTGCGTCTGGATCACAACTTCGTGATCGTCAACGCCGGCCTGAAATCCGAAGCGTTCATCCCCGTTGAAGAATTCAAGAATGACCAGGGCGAACTCGAAGTCAACGTTGGCGACTTCGTCTCCGTGGCCATCGAATCGCTGGAAAATGGTTTCGGCGATACCATCCTGTCGCGCGACAAAGCCAAGCGCCTGGCCTCCTGGCTGGCTCTGGAAAAAGCCATGGAATCGGGCGAGATCGTCACCGGTACCGTGAACGGCAAGGTCAAGGGCGGCCTGACCGTGCTGACCAATGGCATCCGCGCCTTCCTGCCGGGTTCGCTGGTCGACACCCGTCCGGTCAAGGACACCACCCCGTTCGAAGGCAAGACCCTCGAATTCAAAGTCATCAAGCTGGACCGCAAGCGTAACAACGTGGTGCTGTCGCGCCGCGCCGTGATCGAAGCCTCGATGGGCGAAGAGCGCGCCAAGCTGATGGAAACCCTGAAAGAAGGCACGGTCGTGACCGGCGTGGTGAAGAACATCACCGACTACGGCGCGTTCGTGGATCTGGGCGGCATCGACGGCCTGCTGCACATCACCGACCTGGCATGGCGCCGCGTGCGTCACCCGTCGGAAGTGCTGACGGTTGGCCAGGAAATCACCGCCAAGGTCCTCAAGTACGATCAGGAAAAGAACCGCGTGTCCCTGGGCGTCAAGCAACTGGGCGACGATCCGTGGACCGGCCTGTCGCGTCGCTACCCGCAAGGTACGCGTCTGTTCGGCAAGGTCACCAACCTGACCGACTACGGCGCCTTCGTCGAAGTGGAGCAGGGCATCGAAGGTCTGGTGCACGTCTCCGAAATGGACTGGACCAACAAGAACGTGGCCCCGAACAAGGTTGTCCAGCTGGGCGACGAAGTCGAAGTCATGGTCCTGGAGATCGACGAAGAACGTCGCCGTATCTCGCTCGGCATGAAGCAGTGCAAGCCGAATCCGTGGGACGAGTTCGCCATGAACCACAAGAAGGGCGACAAAGTGAAGGGCGCCATCAAGTCGATCACCGACTTCGGCGTGTTCATTGGTCTGCCGGGCAACATCGATGGCCTGGTGCACCTGTCGGACCTGTCCTGGACCGAGCCGGGCGAAGAAGCCGTGCGCAAGTTCAAGAAAGGTGACGAGCTGGAAGCCATCGTGCTGGCCATCGACGTCGAGCGTGAGCGCGTGTCGCTGGGCGTGAAGCAGCTCGAAGGTGACCCGTTCACCAACTTCGCCGCCATGAACGACAAGGGTTCGCTGGTCACCGGCACCGTCAAGTCGGTCGAGCCGAAAGGCGCCGTGATCGCCCTGACCGAAGAAGTCGAAGGCTATCTGCGCGCTTCGGAAATCTCGCGCGACCGCGTGGAAGACGCCGGCACCCACCTGAAAGTGGGCGACAGCGTCGAAGCCATGGTGATCAATATCGATCGCAAGGCCCGTTCGATCCAGCTGTCGATCAAAGCCAAAGACAACGCCGACACCGAAGCCGCGATGAAGTCGCTGGCCTCGGATTCGAGCGCTGCCTCGGGCACGACCAGCCTGGGCGCGCTGCTGAAGGCCAAGTTCGATAACAAGAACTGATTGTCTTCATGACCAAGTCCGAGTTGATCAATCGCCTCGCTGAGCGCTATTCGCAGCTGGTGGCGAAGGACGCGGAATATGCGGTCAAAACCATTCTCGACGCGATGACCACGGCCCTGGCCACTGGTCAGCGCATCGAGATCCGCGGTTTTGGCAGCTTCGCGCTGAACAGCCGGCCGCCGCGCATCGGGCGCAATCCCAAGTCGGGCGACAAAGTGATGGTGCCGGAAAAACGGGTACCGCACTTCAAGCCTGGCAAGGAATTGCGCGAGCGCGTCGACGCCATGGTGGGTCAGCCGATCATCGAAGACTGAAGTCGCAAGCCTCTCCAAAACGGCGTCCTCGGACGCCGTTTTTATTGGTGCCTGGCGGGCACTCTGTTGTATCCTTCACACTTAGTGTTCATTGAGGAATGGCCGATGAAGTTCATCACCTCCCTGGTAGGTCTGGCAATGTTTGTGCTGTTCTTCGGCTTCGCCCTGAAGAACCAGCAGGAAGTCGACCTGCGCGTTTTCCTGAATTATGAAATCCGCGGCCCGCTGGTGCTGATGCTGCTGGCCTTTTTCGTCGCCGGCGCCGTGCTGGCCGTGCTGGCCGTGACGCCGACCCTGATCCGCCAGCGGCGCGAAGCGACGCGCCAGAAGAACACCATCGCCGCACTGCAGGCCAATGCGCGCCAGGGCCTGGCCCAGCCGCAGCCGGACGCCGTGCGCACCCACTAAAACGAGACACGCGCCCCCATGGAATTCGAAATCTGGATGGTGCTGGGCATCCCCCTGTTTTTTGCGCTCGGCTGGCTGGCCGCGCGCGTGGACATCCGTCAGGTCGTGTCCGAGTCGCGCACCCTGCCGCGCGGTTACTTCAAGGGCCTGAATTTCCTGCTCAACGAACAGCCCGACAAGGCGATCGACGCCTTTATCGAAATCGTCCAGTTCGACCCCGAGACGGCCGACCTGCATTTCGCCCTCGGCAATCTGTTCCGCCGCCGCGGCGAAGTCGAACGCGCGATCCGCGTGCACCAGAACCTGCTGGCGCGCCCCGATCTGCCGCCGGCCCAGCATGCCAAGGGCCGCTACGAACTGGGCATGGACTACCTGAAGGCCGGCCTGCTCGACCGCGCCGAAGAATGCTTCAACCAGCTGCGCGACACCGCCTACGACGGCCAGGCGCGCCGCGCCCTGCTCGAGATCTTCCAGCGCGAGAAGGAATGGAAGCGCGCGATCGAATCGGCGCGCGCGCTGCAGGAGTCGGGCGCCGGCACGCGCCAGAAGGAGATCGCCCAGTTCTACTGCGAGATGGCGCAGGACGCGCTGGTGCACATGCACCCGGACGACGCCCTGGCCCTGCTCGACGAGGCGCTGCAGGTGGACCGCTCGAACGTGCGCGCCACCATCCTCACCGGCGACGCCCAGCTGGCCAAGGGCGAGGTCGAGGCGGCCCTGGTCAGCTGGCGCCGCGTGGAGCAGCAGTCGGTGCCGCACGTGGCCCTGGTGGCCCAGCGCCTGATGGACGGCTACCGCAAGGTCGGGCGCCCGGCCGAGGGCCTGAGCCTGTTGAAATCCTATCTGGCCGAAGCGCCCTCGATCGACCTGCTGGAGGTGGTGTTCAAGGCCGTCAGCGAAGCCGAAGGGGTGGAGGCGGCCAAGCAGGTCGTGCTCGAGGAGCTGCGCCGCAGCCCGACCCTGCTCGGCCTCGACAAGCTGCTCGAGGCGCGCCTGATGGACGCGCCGGCGGCCGTGATGTCGGAACTGTCGATGGTGAAGAACCTCGTGCACGGCTATACCCAGAAGCTGGCGCGCTACCAGTGCAGCCACTGCGGCTTCAAGGCGCGCCAGTTCTACTGGCACTGCCCGGGCTGCAGCCAGTGGGAGACCTACCCGCCGCGCCGCACCGAAGAACTGAATGTGATGAACTAAGAAGACACCATGAAAATTACGATTATCGGCACCGGCTATGTGGGCCTGGTGACCGGCGCCTGCCTCGCCGAACTGGGCAACAACGTGTTCTGCCTCGACGTGGACGCCAACAAGATCGCCATCCTGAATAACGGCGGGATTCCGATCCACGAACCGGGCCTGGAAGAGATCGTGGCGCGCAACCGCGCCGCCGGGCGCCTGCAGTTCTCCACCGATGTCGAAGCCGCCGTGGCGCACGGCCAGCTGCAGTTCATCGCGGTCGGCACCCCGCCCGACGAAGACGGCTCGGCCGACCTCCAGTATGTGCTGGCGGCCGCGCGCAACATCGGCAAGTACATGAATGACTTCAAGGTCGTGATCGACAAGTCGACCGTCCCGGTGGGCACGGCCGACCGCGTGCAGGCCGCCATTGCAGGCGAACTGGCCGCGCGCGGCGTGGCGCTCGACTTTGCCGTGGTGTCCAATCCCGAGTTCCTGAAAGAGGGCGCGGCGGTCGAGGACTTCATGCGCCCGGACCGCATCGTGATCGGCCACGACCAGTCGCCGGCCGGCCTCAAGGCGCGCGACCTGATGAAGAAGCTGTATGCGCCGTTCAACCGCAACCACGAGCGCACCTACTGGATGGACATCCGCTCGGCCGAATTCACCAAGTACGCGGCCAATGCCATGCTGGCCACGCGCATCTCCTTCATGAACGAGCTGGCCAATCTGGCCGACCATGTGGGCGCCGACATCGAGGCCGTGCGCCACGGGATCGGCTCCGATCCGCGCATCGGCCACAGCTTCCTGTACGCGGGCGCCGGCTACGGCGGCTCCTGCTTCCCGAAAGACGTGCAGGCGCTCGAACGCACGGCGCGCCAGTATGACCAGGAGCTGCTGATCCTGCGCGCCGTGGAAGCCGTCAACGACCGTCAGAAGCAGGTGCTGGGCCAGAAGGTGGTCGGCCAGTTCGGCCCCGACCTGCGCGGCAAGCACTTCGCCGTCTGGGGCCTGGCCTTCAAACCGAACACCGACGATATGCGCGAAGCCCCGTCGCGCGTGCTGATCCGCGATCTGCTCGAACGCGGCGCCAGCGTGGCCGCCTACGACCCGGTCGCGATGCGCGAGGCCGAGCGCGTGCTGGCCCTCGATCTGAGCCCGGAGCTGCGCGCGCGCCTGCGCTTTGCCAGCAGCCCGCTCGACACCTGCGACGGCGCCGACGCCCTGATCATCGTCACCGAATGGAAGGCCTTCCGCAGCCCGGACTTCGAGGCCATCAAGGCGCGCCTGAAGCAGCCGGTGGTGTTTGACGGCCGCAATCTGTTCGAGCCGGCCGTCATGCTGGAAGCCGGGTTCGACTACTTTGGCATCGGCCGTTCGGCCGCCGCACGCCAATGAGCGCGCGCCTGCTGACGGCCGCCAGCCAGGGCCAGATGGCCGCGCCCGATCTGGCGCGCGTGCGCATCCTGGTGGTCGGCGACGTGATGCTCGACCGTTACTGGTTTGGCGACGTGGCGCGCATTTCGCCCGAGGCGCCGGTGCCGGTCTGCCGCGTGGTCAAGCGCGAAGCGCGCCTGGGCGGCGCCGCCAACGTGGCGCGCAATGCGGCCGCGCTGGGCACCCACTGCGGCCTGCTCGGCGTGGTCGGCGCCGACGAAGCCGGCAACGAGGTCGAGCGCCTGCTGCGCGAAGGCGGCATCACCAGCTATCTGAAGCGCGACGAGGGCATCGCCACCATCGTCAAGCTGCGCGTGATCGGCCGCCAGCAGCAGCTGATCCGCATCGACTTCGAGGATGCGCCCAGCGACGTGGTCCTGCGCGACAAGCTCACCCAGTTCAATGCCCTGCTGCCCGATTTCGACGTCATCATCTTCAGCGACTACAACAAGGGCGGTCTGGTCAACGTGGCCCAGATGATCGCGGCCGCGCGCGCGGCCGGCAAGATCGTGCTGGTCGATCCGAAGGGCGACGACTTCACGCCCTACCGCGGCGCGACCCTGCTGACGCCGAACAAGTCCGAACTCAAGCGCATCGTCGGCAGCTGGAAGGACGAAGCCCAGCTGACGGCCAAGGCGCACGCGCTGCGCACCTCGCTCGATCTCGACGCGCTGCTGCTGACGCGCTCGGAGGAGGGCATGAGCCTGTACACGGGCAGCGAAGACCTGCACGTGCACGCCGATGCGCGCGAAGTGTTCGACGTCTCGGGCGCGGGCGACACCGTGATCGCCACCCTGGCCGCCATGCTCGGGGCCGGCGCCAAGCTGGACGAGGCCGTGTGGAAGGCGAACCAGGCCGGCGGCATCGTGGTGGGCAAGCTGGGCACGGCCACGGTCACGCGCGAGGAACTGTTCGGCGCGTAGTTTGCCTACCGCCTCAGAGCGGCGTGCGTTCAAAATTATTTGATATGCACGTAATTTTGCTTCCACTCCCGGTGCTAGAATCGCTCGCGCATCGCTACCGGGAGTGTTCATGCCATCCATCCGTCCGCTATTAGCCATCCTCTGTCTGGGCTGGGCCAGCCTGGTCTGCGCCGCCGACCCGGCGCGCCCTTCGACCGCCCAGCCGAATGTCAGCGTCTGGCCCGAGGCCCTGCCGATGCCGGGCCTGAACCGCACGCGCCAGATCCGCGTGTATCTGCCGCCCGGCTATGCCGAATCGACCAAGCGCTATCCGGTGCTCTACATGCACGATGGCCAGAACCTGTTCGATGACGCCACCTCCTACTCGGGCGAGTGGGGCGTCGACGAAACCCTGAACGCCCTGGCCAGGGAAGGCAAGCTGGAACTGATCGTGGTCGGCATCGACAACGGCGGCGACAAGCGCATGACGGAGCTGAACGGCTTCGACGATTCCGAGGCCGGCAAGAAGGAAGGCGAGGCCTATGTGCGCTTCATCGTCGAGACGGTCAAGCCCTTGATCGACCAGCGCCTGCGCACGCGCCCGGAGCGCCAGTACACCGGCATCATGGGCAGCTCGATGGGCGGCCTGATCTCGCACTACGCGATCGCGCGCTACCCGCAGGTGTTCGGCAAGGCCGGCGTGTTCTCGCCGTCCTACTGGATCGCGCCGAGCGCCAAGGCCTATCTGCACAGCCATCCGCTGCCGGCCGATGCGCGCGTCGACATCGTCATCGGCGGCTTCGAAACCGGTGCCGTCAGCGATGCCCTGGCCATGTATGAGTTCATGCTGGCCGAGGGGCGCAGCAGCCAGGTCACGCGCTACCACATGAATCCGATCGGCGTGCACCACGAGAGCTTCTGGCGCCAGGAGCTGGCGCGCAGCCTGCTCTGGCTGTACGCAGAATAAGGCCGCGCACGCCTTGCGTTGGCTCAAGCGCGCCGCGTCAACAGCGGCGCGTGCTTGGCGTTGAGACGGCAGGCAGGCATCCCGTCTGCTCTCACTGCACAAGGAGCATTCCCATGTTGACACGTTTGATCAGTATCCTGGCCCTGCTGGCGGCCAGCGCCGGCGTCGCCTTCGCCCAGGTCGAGGTGAACAAGGCCGACAAGGCCGCGCTCGACAGCATCAAGGGCATCGGCCCCAAGATGTCGCAGGAAATTCTCGACGAGCGCACCCAGCACGGCGACTTCAAGGACTGGACCGATTTCCAGTCGCGCATCAAGGGCGTGAAGGAGAAGAAGGCCCAGGCCCTGTCCAAGGCCGGGCTGCAGATCAATGGCAAGGCCAAGGACGGCGCCGATGCGGCGCTGGCCAAGGCGCCCAAGGCCGGCAAATAGGGCGGGGCGTGTCGGCGCCGGCCAGCGGGGCCCGGGCGGCTCGGATAGAATAGGGCTTTGTTGATCCGAAACGCCGATCTAGCATGTCTTATCTGACCATCGCCGACACCATCGGCAACACGCCGCTCGTGCAATTGCAGCGCATCCCCGGTGCCGAGGCCGCCGCCCGCAATAATGTCATCCTCGGCAAGCTCGAAGGCAATAATCCGGCCGGTTCCGTCAAGGACCGCGCCGCCATGTCGATGCTGACGCGCGCCGAGCAGCGCGGCCAGATCAAGCCGGGCGACACCCTGATCGAAGCCACCAGCGGCAACACCGGCATCGCGCTGGCGATGGCGGCCGCCATCAAGGGCTACAAGATGCTGCTGCTGATGCCCGAGTACATGTCGATCGAACGGCGCCAGAGCATGGCGGCCTACGGCGCCCAGATCATCCTGACGCCGAAAACGGGCGGCATGGAATATGCGCGCGACATGGCCGAGCAGATGCAGCGCGACGGCAAGGGCATCATCCTCGACCAGTTCGCCAACGACGATAATCCGCGCGCCCACTACGAGGCGACCGGCCCCGAAATCTGGCGCGATACGGGCGGGCGCGTCACCCATTTTGTGTCGGCCATGGGCACGACGGGCACCATCATGGGCGTGTCGCAATACCTGAAGGAACAGAATCCGGACGTGCGCATCATCGGCGCCCAGCCCGAAGAGGGCTCGCAGATTCCGGGCATCCGCAAATGGCCGGAAGCCTATCTGCCGAAAATTTTCGACAAGGCGCGCGTCGATCAGGTGGAGAGTGTCAGCCAGGCCGCGGCCGAAGCCATGGCACGCCGGCTGGCGGCGGAGGAAGGGATTTTCTGCGGCATTTCGGCCGCGGGGGCCTGCGAGATCGCGCTGCGTATTTCCCAGACGGTGGAGAACGCCACCATCGTGTTCGTCGTCTGCGACCGCGGCGACCGCTATCTGTCAACCGGGGTCTTCCCGGCCTGAGCATCGCCCGCCCTTCCAGCGGAAGGGCAGGGCGTCCCAAGGACTCAGGACTTGGCTTCGTCCTTGCCGTCTTTCTTGTCTTTCGGCTTGAACTGCTTGTCGCTGATGCGGAACTTCGCGCGGCGATCGCCCATCAGATAACGCAGGTCGCGAATCGACAGGTCGCTGACTTCGTGCATGCGGATCAGCAGCGACGCGCCCACCGGCAGGCGGTGGTGGCGAATTTTCGAGATCACCGGCGGCGCCACTTCGAGCGCGCGCGACAGCGCAGCGTCATTCTTCAGGCGCAGATTCTCGATCAGGGTATCGAGCAAACGGTTCGGGTTGTACTGCAGCAGATCGTCGCCCTCGCCGTCGCTGTTCATATCAATTCCGACTTGATTGGTCATTTCTTTCAATCCTCTTAGAGTGGGGCACTACGAGCACCAAAGATAAAGCGTGATAAAAAGACTAAGTCATTGTACAAGCATTTGCGCGTGGTCGTACTTCGGAGAAACAACTGACGGTTGTTTTCCTTATAGCACAGTTGTCCAGCCGCAACGTAGCCTCTCCGCAATTCTCTCACAAAACCACGAAAAAAACTTGTTTCGGAGAAAAAAATTGTAACACGCACAATTAGGGGCGGGCGCTGCGCACGGCCTCCCCGAGGGCGATCACGGCCATGGCATAGAAGTAAGAACGGTTGTACTGCGTGATAGCAAAGAAGTTATGACTGGCCAGCCAGTATTCGCTCGGTTCGGCGCCGTTCTGCAGATCGACCAGACCATACAGGCGCGCCGGCGGCGTGCCCGCAGCCGGCGTGACACCGGCCTCGGCCAGCTGGGCCAGCGCATACTCGGCCACCAGACCGCGCCCGATCAGGCCTTCCCACTGGCGCGCCGGCGACACCTGGGCCGCATACACATAGGGCGCCGCTTCCGCGCCCTGCCAGCCGTGCGCGACCAGAAAGCGGGCGACGCTGCCGATCGCATCGGCGGGAGAATTGCGCAGATCGATCTGGCCGTCCTGGTCGTAGTCGAGCGCATAGCGCAGGATATTGCCGGGCATGAATTGCGGCAGGCCGACCGCGCCCGCGTACGAGCCCAGCAGGCTGAGCGGATCGAGCTGGTGCTGGCGCGCGAACAGCAGCGTGCTTTCCAGTTCGGCGCGGAAGAAGTCCATGCGCGCGGCGCGGTTCGGCGCCTCGGGGTAGGCGAAGGCGAGCGTGGTGAGCGCGTCCATCACGCGGAAGCGCCCGGTGTTCTGGCCGTACAGGGTTTCGACGCCGAGGATGCCGACGATGATCTCGGCCGGCACGCCGAATTCGGCCTCGGCGCGCGCCAGCGTGGCCGCATGCGTATTCCAGAAGCTGACCCCGGCCGCGATGCGGCTCGGGCTGACCATCAGCGCGCGGTAGGCCTGCCAGTTTTTCGGCTTGCCCGGCGGCGCCGGCTTGATCAGCTGGGCGGCGGCGTCGACCAGGCGCACCTGGGCGAACAGCGCATCGAGCTCGGCGCGCGTGAAGCCGTGGCGCGCCACCATCTCGTCCTCGAACGCGGCCACGCTCTGCCAGCCGGGGAAATTGACGGCCTCGCCCACGTAATCGGTGCCGCTTTTCTTCAGCGCTGCCGCGTGGGCTTTCGGCTTGGCCTTGTGCGTCTTTTTGGGCGGCGCGGCCGTGGCCAGCAGGGGCAGGGCCAGCAGCACCAGCAGGGCGAGACGGCGGATGGTATTCATCGGCATTCCTGCAGCAGACGGGCCAGGCGCGCCAGGGCCGGCGCGCGCGCCACATCGGGTTGATAGAGAAGGTCGCTGTACAAATGCAGGAAGGCGGTGGCCGCGGCCACCATGGCCGGCGGCCCGTCCCAGGCCTGCACCCGCGCCGCCAGCGTACGCGGCGCCTCGTCGGGCGCGCGCACGATACCACGGCGCGCCAGGCGCTGGCAAAGTTCGGCGTACAGACGCGCGGCCGGATCGACGGCCTGGCGCCGGCGCTGGTAGTGCAGCAGCCACAGCAGGCCGGCCGCCAGCGCCAGTCCGGCCAGACTGCGCCCGTTGAGCAGGGCCAGGGCCAGACCGTCGAGCACGGCGCGCTGGCGCTCGGGCGTGTAGTTGAGCACCCACTGGTTCCAGCCATTGTTCAGGGCCTGCCACTGGTAGCGCAGGCGGCCCAGCCAGCTGTCGCCGGACAGGGCGAAATCGACCACCCCGGCCAGCGCCTGGATGCCGAGCGGGGCGCGGCGCGGCAGCGCGCGGCGGGCGCCGTACTGGACGCGCTCGGGCGCGACGGCGGCAGTCGGGTCGATGCGCACCCAGCCGCGCGCGCCGAGCCAGACTTCGGCCCAGGCGTGGGCGTCCGACTGGCGCACCGTGTAGTAGCCATCGAGCGGATTGAGTTCACCGCCCTGGTAGCCGAGCACCACGCGCGCCGGCAGGCCGGCCGCGCGCATCACATACACGAAGGCGCCGGCGAAGTGCTCGCAGAAGCCGGCCTTGGTGGTGAACAGGAATTCGTCGACGGCGTCGCGCCCGAGCAGGGGCGGCTCGAGCGTGTAGCGGAAGCCCTCGCGGTTGAACATGCGCAGCAGCGCGTCGGCGCGCGCGGCCGGCTGCGGAAGGCGCGCCAGCATGCGGCCCAGATTGTAGGCGGCCGGATTGCGCCCGGGCGGCAGCACCAGCCAGTGCGCCAGATGGGGCAGGCTTTCGTCGCCCTGCAGCGTGTAGGCCAGATAGGAGGTGGCCGCATAGCGCACGCGCTGCTGGAGCGGAGCGACGGCGCTGACTTCGAGTTCGGGGCTGATCTGGGTCGCCAGCTCGGCCAGGCGCGGCAGGGCTTCCGGCACGTCGAGCGTGAACAGCCAGCGCGTCTGGCTCGGTTCGAGCGTGATCTGGTAGCGCACCGGCGCGCCGCCGACCTCGATGTTGACGGTGTTGGCGAAGGGCTGGCTCTCGCCCAGGCGGCGCCAGGTGTTGCCGTCATAGTCGCCCAGCACGATGCCGCGCCAGTACAGCTGCAGCGGGGCCGGGGCCGGATCGCGAAAGCGCACGCGGAAGGCCACGTCGTCGGATTGGGCCAGACTGGCGATGCGCCCGGGCGACATGCTGTCGGACAGGCCGCTGCTGGCGCCAGCTTCGCCCGGGCGCCCCCACAGCGGCCCCTGGATGCGCGGGAACAGCACGAACAGGGCCAGCGCCAGCGGCAGCGCCAGGCCCAGCATGCGCGCGGCCAGCAGCAGGCGGCGCGCCAGCGGTGGCGTGCCGGGGCCGTACTGAAAACTCAGCTGGGCGGCCACCAGCAGCCACAGGGTCAGGCCCATCAGCAGGCCGCTGGCCAGGCTTTGCGAATAGAAGAAGTGGGTCAGCAGCACGAACATGCTCAGATACAGCACCACGAACAGGTCGCGGCGCGCATGCATCTCGAGCGTCTTGAAGGCCAGCAGCAGCACCAGCATGGCCACCCCGGTGTCGCGCCCGAGGAAGGAGTGGTACTGCGCATACACGCCGCCCATGGCCGCCAGGGCCGGCAGCAGCAGGGCCCAGACCGGCGGCAGGCGCAGGCCGCGCACGGTCAGCACGGCGCGCCACAGCAAGGTGGCGGCGGCCGTGCCCGTGATCCACAGCGGCAGGTGCAGGCTGTGCGGGGCCAGCACCAGGGCCACGGCGGCCAGCAGCAGCAGGGTGTCGGCCTTGTCGCGCGCGAGCTGGCGCAGGCCCGTCAGCCAGGCGCGCATCGGGCCTCCGTGTGCAGGGCCAGCGCCGCCAGACAGGCGGCCTGGTGGGCCTCGCCAAGGCCGGCCGGCAGATCGAGGGCGCCGAGCCGGAAGCCATACGGCAGGCCGCGCTGCTCGGCCTCGAGCACCCAGCGCGTCATGCGCGACAGGCGCAGCTCGAGGTCGAGCTCGGACGGCAGCTGCTGAAAGTCGAGCCGCAGTTCGGTGCCGGCCCCGCCTTCGAAGCGCTTGCTGACCAGGGCCCCGCCCAGGGCCGGATCGACGCGCGCGATCTGGCGCCAGGCCAGCTGGCGCAGCGGGTCGCCCGGCTGGTAGTGGCGCACGCCGGCGAATTCCTCATCGCCGCCGGCGCCGTGCTCGCTGCGCAGGCCGGTCCCGCTCACCGGCAGCGGCGGCGCGGCGCGTTCGGGAAACGGATAGACCAGGGCCTTGAGCTCGGGCTGCCAGTAGCTCCAGGCATTGAACAGGCCGAGCGGAAAGCGCGTGGCCAGGCGCACGCGCGGCGCTGCCAGCCAGCCGCGCGCCGTGCTGGGCCAGCCGAGCAGCACGCTGGTGCGGCTGTGGGCGTCGACGTCGCAGCTGTGGCGCGGCGCGCCGGCCGCCTGAAAGTCGACCCACAGCGCGTGGCGCGCGCGCCCGGTGCGGTTCAGCAGCAGCAGCTCGAACTGGGCTTCCTCGCCGGCGAATACGGGGCGCGCGCGGCCCGGCTGCAGGTGCAGGTAGGCCAGGTTCTGGAAGGTGGCGACCATGTCGACCAGGGCCAGGCCGACCACCAGGAAGCACAGGCCGAAGCCGAGGCCGAGCGAATAATTGGTGGCGCCGATCAGCAGGGCCAGCACCAGCACGGCAAAGCCGAAACCGGCGCGCGTGGGCACGATGTAGACGCGCCGCCGGTGCAGGTAGACCTCGCCCGGCTCGCTGTCGCGCAGGCGGAACAGCCACTGGGCGGTGCGCGTGCGCCACCAGGTCAGGATGCGGTGTGCCATGCCGGTTTAGACGGGCACCGCCTTCTGTAGTTGCAGCACCAGGTCGCGGCTGGCCAGGGCCTGGCCCTGGGCCGATTTCAGCGGGCGCAGGCGGTGCGCGCAGACCGGCACCAGCAGCGCCTGCACGTCTTCGGGAATCACATGGTTGCGTCCCTCGAGCGCGGCCCAGGCGCGCGCGGCCTGCAGCAGGGCGATCGCGGCGCGCGGCGACAGGCCCTCGGCAAACAGGGCGCCGCTGCGCGAGGCCTGGGCCAGGGCCTGGACATAGTCGATCAGGCTGGCGCTGCAGTGGATCTGGCGCAGCCCGGCCTGGGCCGCCAGCAGCTCCTCGGGCGTCATCTGGGGGCCGAGGGCGGCCAGCATGGCGCGCCGGTCCTCGCCCATCAGCAGGGCGCGCTCGGCGGCCGGATCGGGGTAGCCGAGCGAGAGACACATCAGAAAGCGGTCGAGCTGCGACTCGGGCAGCGGAAAGGTGCCGACCTGGTGGGCCGGGTTCTGGGTGGCGATCACGAAGAAGGGCGCCGGCAGCGCGCGCGTGACGCCGTCGGCCGTGACCTGGCGCTCCTCCATCGCTTCGAGCAGGCCGGACTGGGTCTTCGGGGTGGCGCGGTTGATTTCATCGGCCAGCAGCACCTGGGTGAAGATCGGGCCCGGGTGGAACACGAAAGCGTTCTGGCCGCGTTCGAAAATCGAGATCCCGGCCACGTCGGCCGGCAGCAGGTCGCTGGTGAACTGCACGCGGTTAAAGCGCAGGCCGAGCGAGATGGCCAGTGCGTGCGCCAGTGTGGTCTTGCCGACCCCGGGCACGTCTTCGATCAGCAGGTGGCCGCCGGCCAGCAGGCAGGTCAGGGCGAGGCGGATGGACTGGTCCTTGCCGACCACGATCTGGCCGACCTGGCGGGCGACCGCATGCAGTTTGTCGAACATGTTCACCTTATCGGGCGGATTCAAAACGTGGTAGATTAGCCATGAGGAGACGCGGCCCTGCGCCACGCCCCGATTCTATGCGAGATCGGGCGCCACCGTGCAACTGAATGGCCGTCCACGTAATGAGTACAGCGATTTACAGCCACGCCGACTGCATCCGGCACGATATGGGCTCCTGGCACCCAGAATCCCCGGCCCGCCTGCAGGCCATCCGCGACCAGCTGATCCTGGCCCGCATCGACGATTATCTCGAGCACCGCGACGCCCCGCTGGCCGATCTGGCCGACCTCGAGCGCGTCCACACGCGCGAGGCGATCGCCCTGGTGCGCGACAATGTGCCGCAGCAGGCCGGCGACTTTTATCCGATCGACGCCGACACCCTGCTGTGCAGCTCGAGCTGGAACGCGGCCCTGCGCGCGGCCGGCGCCGCCGTCGCCGCCACCGATGCCGTGCTGGCCGGCGATGTGCGCAATGCCTTCTGCGCCGTGCGCCCGCCCGGCCACCATGCGCGCCCGAGCGGGGCGATGGGCTTCTGCCTGTTTAATAATGTCGCCATCGCGGCGCGCC
This sequence comes from Massilia sp. TS11, assembly GCF_022012445.1. Classification (GTDB taxonomy): domain Bacteria; phylum Pseudomonadota; class Gammaproteobacteria; order Burkholderiales; family Burkholderiaceae_D; genus Telluria. The sequence goes on along the minus strand of NZ_JAKLTS010000009.1, from coordinate 60,026 downwards.
ATGCGCTCGACGTCAAGGGCCTCGAGCGGGTCGCCATCATCGACTTCGACGTCCACCACGGGAATGGCACGGCGGAGGCGGTCGGGCACGACCCGCGCGTGCTGATGTGCTCTTTCTTCCAGCATCCCTACTACCCGTACACGGAGCCGGAACCGATCACCGCCACCAGCGTCAATGTGCCGGTGGCGGCCCGCTCGGGCGGCGACGTGGTGCGCCAGCTGGTCACCGAGCACTGGCTGCCGGCCCTGCACGCGCACCGGCCGCAGATGATCTTCATCTCGGCCGGCTTCGACGCCCACCGCGAGGACGACATGGGCGGCATGGCCCTGGTCGAAGCCGATTACGCCTGGATGACGCGCCAGATCATGGCGGTCGCGCGCGAACACTGCGGCAACCGCATCGTCAGCTGTCTGGAAGGCGGCTACAACCTGTCGGCGCTGGCGCGCAGCGTGGTGGCCCACCTGCGCATTCTGGCCGAACTCGAGTAGCGGGTTACAATACGCGGTTTGTCCGCCTGATTTGAAAGCCCCCCATGTCGATCCAATGGTTCCCCGGCCACATGAACGCCGCCCGCAAGAAGGCGGAGGAAGCGATGGAGAACGTCGACCTCGTGATCGAGGTGCTCGACGCGCGCCTGCCGATGGCCAGCTGCAACCCGATCGTCGAACAGCTGCGCCGCTTCCGCAACCGGCCCTGCCTCAAGATCCTGAATAAGTCGGACCTGGCCGATCCGGCCGTGACCGAGGCCTGGTGCGCCCATTTCGACGCCCAGCCCGACACCACGGCGTATGCGATGACGACCAAGAAGCCGGCCGACGTGGCGCGCATCATCCCGATGGCGAAGAAGCTGGCGCCGCACCGCAACGACGCCACCAAGCCGCTGCGCATGATGATCATGGGGATTCCGAACGTCGGCAAGTCGACCCTGATGAATGCCCTGCTCAAGCGGCGCGTGGCCAAGGTCGGCGACGAGCCGGCCGTCACCAAGACCCAGCAGCGCATCTATCTGTCGAACGAGGTGGTGCTGATCGATACCCCGGGCCTGCTGTGGCCGAAGATCGAGCTGCCCTCGGACGGCCTGATGCTGGCCGCCAGCCATGCGGTCGGCACGAATGCCGTGATCGAGGAGGAAGTGGCCGAATTCCTGGCCGGCCTGCTGCTGCAGCGCTATCCGCAGCTGCTGACGGCGCGCTACGGCTTTGCCACGGCCGGGCGCGACGCGGTCGGCGTGATCGAAGGCCTGGCCGCCAAGCGCGGCTTCAAGCTGCGCGGCGGCGACATGGACTACGAGAAGGCGGCCCACACCCTGCTGCTCGACTACCGCAGCGGGGCGCTCGGGCGGATCTCGCTCGAAACCCCGGACACCCGCACGGCCGCCCTGGCCGCCCATGCCGAAGCGATGCGCATCAAGCAGGAGCAGGAGGCGGCCGCCGCCGCCGCCCGCCTCGAAGAGCGCATGCGCGGCAAGCGCGGGACTTAAGCGAAGCGAAAACTGCTGACCGTGAGGGCGCCGAAGAAGTCGCGCTCGTGGTAGACCGTGCTGGCCGCGCCCTGTTCGGCCGCGCCGAGCGCCACCATCAGCGGCAGCAGATGCTCCTCGCGCGGGTGGGCCTGGCGCGCGGCCGGCGCTTTTTCCCAGTCGAGCAGGGCGGCCGTGCGCGCGGCCGGCGCCAGCGCCATCGTCTGCTGCAGCCAGGCGTCGAAGGCGGCCGAGGCCTGCGCCCCGGCCGGGCCGAAGGCGCGCAGATTGTGGTAACTGAGGCCGCTGCCGAGAATCGCGATGCCTTCCGCGCGCAGCGGCGCCAGCGCGCGCCCGAGGGCCAGATGCTCCGCGGGATCGAGGCCCTGGCGCAGCGACAGCTGCACCACCGGCAGCTGAGCCTCGGGGTAGGCCGGCGCCAGCATCGAAAACGTCCCATGATCGAAACCGCGCGCCGGATCGAGGCCGACCGGAATGCCGGCCGCCGCCGCCAGCGCCTGCACGCGCCGCGCCAATGCCGGTTCGCCCGGCGCCGGATAGCGGATCTGGTAGGTGTGCGGCGGGAAGCCGCCGTAGTCGTAGATCATGCCGGGCGCATCGCCCGCGGAGACCATGAACTGCGGCGCCTCCCAGTGCGCGGTGACGACCAGCAGCGCGTCCGGCGTGGCGCCGAGCTGGCGCGGCAGGTCGGCCAGCGACTGGGCCAGCACGTCATAGGTACGACCGAATTCCTGCTGCATCCAGGGCCAGGGTCCGCCGCCGTGCGACAGGAAGAAGGTAGGGAAATTAGTACGCATACGTACTATATTACGCCGATTTCGGCGCCTGCGCATGCACGCCCATCAGGGCAAACAGACGCGCGCAGCGCGCCCACACCAGCAGCAGCACGGCCGCTTCGCTGAGCGCCAGCACAGCCAGATCGCCGGCCAGGCCGGCCTCGGGCAGGGCCAGGCGCAGGCCCAGCAGCGGGGCGGCCGCCAGCACGCCCAGGCCGCTGCACAGCCCATACGCGGCAGCCAGGCGGGCCTGCTGGCGCCACGGCTGGCGCAGCGCCTGCCACAAGCTGGGCGCGGCGCGGCGGCGGCGGTCGAGCGCGAGCAGGGCGCGCGCGCTTTCGCTCCACAGCAGCAGCACGGCGCCGGCCAGCGCGGGTAGGACGCTGGCCGCGGCGCTGTGCAGGCTGACCTCGGCCGGCACGATGGCGGCGTCGAGCGCGCGCGCTTCGGCCGCGCCCAGGGCCAGGCGCAGCCAGGCCAGCACGGCCGCCGGCAGCAGGCAGACCAGCAGCAGGCGCGCCATGCGCAGATAGTCGCGCGCGCCGCCGGCCAGCAGTTCGGCCCAGCTGGCCGCGTGCGGCAGGCGCGCCGCGGCCGCCGTCGCCGCCTGCAGGAAGGGCGTGCAGATCAGCAGCAGGACGAGGCCGGCGGCGCCGAGCGCGCGCGTGGCGCCGCCCTGTTCGGCGAACAGCAGACGCAGATCGGTCTGGGCCACCAGGTCAAGCTGGGCGGCCAGCTCCGCGACATGGGCGCTGCGGTCGAACTGCGCGGCCAGAAAGGCGTGCAGGGGCAGCGCCGCCAGCAGGGTCGGCAGACCGAGCGCGATCAGCCAGAGCAGCAGCAGGCGCCATTGGGCGGCGCGGCGCCAGGCGTGCAGGGTGGTGGTCAGCATGGTTCAGACACTCGCGATCAGGGCCAGCAGCAGCTGGAACAGGGTGGCCGCCTGCACGCTCCAGTGGCGGCTGGCGCGGCCGTCGGGCGCACTCGTGCGGCTGTCGTCGAATTTGTTCACATCGAGCGCGTGCTGGCGGTCCGGATCGATCCGGGCCGAGACTGCCGGCGCCGCGCGCCGCCAGTGGTAGCGCTTGAAGCTGTCGTCATCGTCCCAACGCAGACGCTCGCTGCTGCCGTCGGCGAAACGGATCACGACCTCCTGCGGCACGGCGGCGCCGCGCCGGCGCAGTACCAGGGTGCTCTCGTACAGGGCGCTGCCGGGCAGGCGCGCGCTGTACAGGGCCTCGACCGCATCGTCGACCGCGGCGCTGCGGTAGATCTGGCGCGCGAACATCGCCTCGATATAGGCGCGCTGGCCGCTGGCCTCGGCCAGGGCCTCGCGCAGGTCGGCCACGCTCGGATGGCGAAAGCGCCAGCGTGTGTAGAACAGGCGAAAGCCTGCGTCCAGCGCGGCCGTGCCGATCTGCGCCTCGATATCGCGCAGCACGGTGGCCGTGCGCGCATAGATCGGGCCCAGGCCGTCGATGCGCTGCCAGGCGTTCGCGCCCGGCGCGTCGGTCGGGGTGCGCAGCGGCGCCAGGCTGCGCTCGAAGTCGGCCCAGGGCCAGGGCGCATTCAGGCCGCGCACCAGGCGCGCCCAGGCCGGGGCGGGCAGGGCCGGGCCGCGCTCGGCCAGCATGCGGTTCTGCCAGTATTCGTTGACGCCTTCGTCGAGCATCGGCTCTTCGAATTCGTTCGAGGCGAGGATGCCGTAGAAGTAGTTGTGGCCGAATTCGTGGATGGTGGTGGCGTCCTCGTTGGCGGCCGTGATGCTGCCGTCGGCCGCGCCGGCATTGCCGTCGCCGGTGATGAAGGTCGGGTATTCCATGCCGCCCGCTTCGCCCGCGTTCAGGGGCGGAATCACCACCGTCAGGCTGCGGTAGGGGTAGGGCCCGAGCTTGCGTCCGAAGTAGTCAAGCGCGGCCTGGCTGCTGGCTAGCGCGCGCCGCGCCGAATCGGCCATCTCGGGGTGGTACAGCACCGTCACGTCGACGTCCTGCCAGCGCGCGCGCAGAGGCGCGGCGAAGCGGCGGTCGGCGGTCCAGGCGAAATCGTGCACGTCGTCCTGGCGGTAGTGGTGTACCAGACTGCCGTCGGGCATGGGCTGGGGCGCGCCCTGGCGCACCCCGGTGGCGCCCACCTGGTAGTCGCGCGGGACGCGGATGCGCACGTCGTAGCTGCCAAAGTCGGCGTAGAACTCCGAATTCATATGGAATTCGTGGGCGTTCCAGCGCACCGCCGTGGCCCCGCGTTCGCCCGGCAGTTCGAGGACGGCGATCTTCGGGAACCACTGGCCGACCAGATGAAAGCTGCCGAAATAGCCGGTGCGCGCGACGATGCGCGGCAGGCGCGCCGCGAAGCCGATATCGAGCGTGGTGCTGGCGCCGCCGGCCACCGGGGCCGCCAGGTCGACCCGCACCAGCGTGCGGTCGGTGCTGGGACCGCCGTCCGGATGGACGAAGCTGTAGGGCAGGCGGGTGCCGCCCTGGCGCACCGTGATGTCGATCGAGCCCCATTCGCCCGGCCCCGGCAGCATGCCCGAGCGGAAGCCCGCGTGCTGCTGGCGGCCTTCGGTAAAGAAGGTCGAGCCGGCGTCGCGGAAGGCATTCAGATACAGATGCAGGTACACCGAGCGTACCGGCTGGCTGCTGCGGTTGCGCCAGGTGAGCTGCTCGCGTCCGGACAGCAGATGGCGCTCGGGGTCGAGGCTGACGTCGATCGCGTACTGGACCACGCGCTCGGACAGCGCCTCGCCCTGGGCCGGACGCGGGCCGCCCCAGGCGGCGGGCGCGCTCGGCGTCGTGACGGCGGCGGCCGTGGGCGGCGCCAGCGGCAGGCCGGGATCGAGATCGGGATCCGGAATCTTGAAGATCTCCGCTTGCGAGGCCGCCGTCAGCGCCGTCAGCGCCAGCAGGACCAGACAGACCAGGCGTGTGAACATGCTTTCCCCTTGCGTATGCGGCGCCACTATACGCGATTTTGTATGACAAAAACGCAAGGCGCGGCGCCGATCGGCTATAATCTGCCCCGTCTTGGTGCCCGCCGGCGTCGTCTCGCCGGCAGTTAAACGGGAAACACCAGGCCGCCGCGGTGCGCCGCGCTGGCTAAGGTGTGCTGCCCCCGCAACGGTAAACAAGCGCCAGCCCGGCAGGGCTGGCAGGCCGCTCCGGCAACCACTGCGCGTCGCGTAGGAAGGTGGAACGGTCATGCTTGGAGCCCGGATACCGGCCAGGATAGGTGGCAGGCGTACGCGCCTGCCTTGGAGTCTGGCTTGCGGGGACGCGGGCCGGATGAACCCCGAAGTAATCTCGCAATGACCACAACTCACACCCTGCGTGCCTTGGGCGCGCGTACGCCATTTGCTCTGGCGGCTTCTTTGCTGGCCGCGGCCACCGTCCATGCCCAGACCGTCTCCGAGACGATTCCCACCGTCGCCATCACCGGCGCCCGTTTTGCCGCCGCTGCCGACCTGCAGCCGATCGGCGCCACCATCATCCGCGCCGCCGACATCCGTGACGCCGGCGCCAGCGACGTCGGCCAGGCCGTGCGCAAGCTGGGCGGCGTGTATGGCCGCCAGTCGCTCGACGGCTCGCCCGACTTTGGCCTCGACCTGCGCGGCTTTGGCACCAATAGCGCCCAGAACATGGTGATCGTGCTCGATGGCGTGCGCCTGTCCGAAAACGAGCTGTCCGGCGCCATCCTCTCGGCCATCCCGATCGACAGCGTGGAACGCATCGAAATCATCCGCGGCGGCGCCAGCGTGCTGTATGGCGACGGCGCCACCGGCGGCGTGATCCGCATCGTCACGCACCGTGCCAAGGCCGGCGAGGCGAGCGGCAATCTGCGCGCCGAGCTGGGCCAGTTCAGCGCGCGCGACGCCCGCGCCACCGTGCTGCGCGCCTTCGACGGCGGGTCCTTCGACGCCAGCGTGGCGCGCCAGACCACCGACAACTACCGCGCCAACGCCGGCTTCCGCCAGACCGCCTTCAGCGGCGGCGTGGCCTGGCAACTGGCCGGCGGCCGCCTGGCCCTGCGCCTGGACAGCGCGCGCCAGGAGCAGCGCTTCCCCGGCGCCCTGAGCCTGGCCCAGTTCCAGAGCGCGCCGCGCACGGCCCAGACCCCGAACGACTTCGGCAGCCACGATATCGACCGCGTCAGCGCCTTGTACGAGCAGCGCATCGCCGGCATCGACTTCGCGGCCGAACTGTCGCACCGCGAGAAGACCGTCAAGGCCACCTATGTCAGCGCCTACGGCACCACGCGCATGGCCTACAAGGGACACCAGACCCAGTTCTCGCCGCGCCTGCGCCTGCTCGACAGCGTCGCCGGCGGCCTGAATGAACTGGTGGCCGGCGCCGACTTCACGCGCTGGGACCGCAAGACCGACTCCAGCTTCTCGCTGGCCGACGCCGAACAGAACGCCCAGGCCGTGTACCTGCGCGATGAATTCAAGTTCGACCGCGCCAACGACGGCCGCATCGCGCTCGGCCTGCGCCACGAGGTGTTTGACAAGACCTCGAACGATCCGGCCCCGTACACCACGGCCACCTACAGCACCAAGCAGTCGCTCAACGCCTGGGAACTGGCGGCCAGCTACCGCCTGCTGCCGGGTCTGGAGGGCTTTGCCAAGGCCGGTCAGAGCTACCGCGTGGCCAATGCCGACGAAAACGCCTACACGCCCAAGGCCAATGTGCCGCTCAAGGGCCAGAGCGCGCACGACCTCGAACTCGGCACCACCCTGGGCGACGGCGCGCGCAGCCTGACGGCGCGCTGGTTCCGCCACCGCCTGACCAACGAGATCTACTACGATCCGACCGTCAACGGCTTTGGCGCCAACGTCAACCTCGACCCGACCAAGCGCCAGGGCGTCGAGATCGACGCCAGCGCGGCGCTCGACAGCGAATGGCGCGCCAGCGCCCACTACCAGCATGTGGCGGCCAGCTTCACGGCCGGTCCGTATGCCGGCCGCGAGATGGTGCTGGTGCCGGCCAATGTGCTGACGGCGCGCCTGACCTGGCGCAGCGGCGGCCACACCGCCGACGCCGGCGTGCAGTGGGTCGACAGCCAGCGCTACGGCGGCGACTTCGCCAACAGCTGCAGCGCCCAGATCCCGTCCCACAGCACGCTCGACGCCCGCTATGCGCGCCAGCTCGGGCCGTGGGAGCTGTCGCTCAGCGGCAGCAATCTGAGCGACAAGCGCTACTTCAGCAATGCCTATGGCTGCAAGGGCGGCATCTATCCGAGCGATGGACGCCAGCTGAAAATCGCGGCACGCTACGACTTCTGAGTGTGCCCAAGGAGAGGCCGATGACGCCCGTTCTCAGCGCTACCGCGCGCCGCCGCCAGCGCCAGATTCTGCTGGCGCTGGGCGCGTGCGCGCTGGCCGTGCTGGTCCTCTCCTGCCTGGTCGGTTCGGTCAGCCTGCCGCTGGCCGAACTGCCCGCCAGTCTGTGGCAGATCGTGCGCGGCGAGGCCGTCAGCATGGATGCCACCCTGCTGGAACTGCGCCTGTCGCGCGCGGCCAGCGCCTTCGCCACCGGGGCCGGCCTGTCCCTGGCCGGCGTGATGATGCAGGCCCTGTTGCGCAATCCCCTGGCCGATCCCTACGTGCTTGGCATCTCCAGCGGCGCCGCCGTCGGCGCCCTGTGCGCGCTGCTGCTGGGCGCGGCGCTGTGGCTGGTCGACCTGGCCGCCCTCGGCGGCGCGCTCGGCATCGCCCTGCTGCTGTACGCGCTGGCGCGGCGCGACCTGGGCGGCCAGCTGCAGCGCGAACTGGCCGGCGACACCTCGACCCTGCTCCTGACCGGCGTGATCCTGGCCTCGGCCTGCATGGCCCTGGTCACACTGATGCTGTCGATCGCCCCCGACTCGCGCCTGCGCGGCATGGTGTTCTGGATGATCGGTGACCTCGGCGGCGTCCAGTGGCGCCTGCTGCCCTGGCTGCTGCTGGGCGGCGCGCTGCTGTTTGCGCGGCGCCAGGCGCGCGCGATGAATGTGCTGGCCCTGCACGCGGAAGCCGCCGCCGCGCTCGGCGTGCACGTGGCGCGTCTGCGCCGCGCGCTGTTCATCTGCGCCGGGCTGCTGACGGCCGGCGCCGTCACCACGGCCGGTGCCATTGGTTTCGTCGGCCTGATCGTGCCGCATGCCTGCCGCATCGCCTTCGGGCCTGACCACCGCCTGCTGCTGCCCGCATCGGCCCTGGCCGGCGGCGCCTTTCTGGTGCTGGCCGATACCCTGGCGCGCTCGCTGCTGGCGCCGCAGCAGCTGCCGGTCGGCGTGCTCACCGCCCTGATCGGCGTGCCGATCTTCCTGATCCAGCTGCACCAGCTGCACCGCGTGCGCGGAGGCCGCCCATGATCCGCACCACCCACCTGTGCCTGGAAGCGGGGCCGCGCTGCCTGGTCGATGCACTCGACTGGGAGGCCAAGGCCGGCGAATGCTGGGCCGTCCTGGGCCGCAACGGGGCCGGCAAGAGCACCTTGCTGCGCACCCTGGCCGGCCTGCGCCTGCCCGAGCAGGGCGAGGTGCATCTGGGCGGGCGCCTGCTGGCCGACTGGCCGCTCGAAGCGCTGGCGCGCGAACGCGCCTTCCTCGCCCAGTCGCGCAGCGACGCCTTTGCCTACCGCGTGATCGAGGCCGTGCTGACCGCGCGCCATCCCTACCACGCCGACCGCTACTGGGACGGCAGCGACGACCACCGCATCGCCATGGCGGCGCTGGCGGCGCTGGACGTGGCCGACCTGGCCCAGCGCGACGTGCGCAGCCTGTCCGGCGGCGAGCGCCAGCGCGTGGCCCTGGCGGCCCTGCTGGCCCAGCAGGCCCCGCTGATGCTGCTCGACGAACCGGCCACCGCCCTCGACCTGCCGCACCAGATCGCCGCCATGCGCCTGCTGGCTGCCCTGTGCCGCGACGAGGGGCGCTGCGTGGTGCTGGTCGGGCATGACCTGAACCTGGCCTTCAGCACCTGCAGCCACGCGCTGCTGCTGATGGGGCAGGGACGCTGGCTGGCCGGTCCGGTCGATGAGGTCATGCGCCCCGAAACCCTGTCGGCCTGCCTGGGCCACCCGATCGATGTGCTTCACCATGGCGGCCGCACGGTCTTTGTCGCCGCCGAAAGCGAGTAAATCATGCGTCTCTTGGGTTCTTTGCTCTTGCTGTTGGCCGCGGGTGCGCAGGCGGCCGTCACCGTGCGCGACGACGCTGGCCACAGCATCACGCTGGCCAGACCGGCCCAGCGCGTGATTTCGATGTCGCCCCATATCACCGAGCTGCTGTTCGCCGCGGGCGGCGGCGCGCGCGTGGTCGGGGCCATGAACTTCTCCGACTATCCTGAGGCGGCGCGCAAGATTCCGCTGATCGGCTCGAACGCGAATATCGACATGGAGCGTGTGCTGGCGCTGAAGCCCGATCTGCTGGTGGTCTGGCAAAGCGGGAACACGGCGCGCCAGCTCGAACAGCTGGCCAGCCTCGGTATTCCGATCTTTTACAGCGAGCCGAAAAAGCTCGATGAAGTCGCCACCAGCCTGACGCGCCTGGGCCAGCTGCTCGGCACCGAGACGCAGGCCAATGCGGCCGCCCAGGCCTTCCGCAGCCGGATCGGCCAGCTGCGCGCCACCTATGCGCAGCGCGCGCCGGTCAAGGTCTTCTATCAGATCTGGGACAAGCCGCTCTACACCCTGAGCGGACAGCACATCATCAGCGACGCCATCAGCGCCTGCGGCGGCGTCAACGTGTTCGCCGGCCTGAACGTGGTGGCACCCCAGGTCAGCACCGAGGCGGTGCTGCAGCAGAACCCGGAAGTCATCTTCGGCGGCGACCAGCACGATCCCGAGGACAAGGGCATCAACATCTGGCGCGGCTACAAGAGCCTGCTCGCCGTCCAGCGCGCCAATCTGTTTTCGCTCGGCGGCGAACGCCTGACCCGCGCCACCCCGCGCATGGCCGAGGGTATGGCCGAGCTGTGCGAAAAAATCGACCTGGCGCGCCAGCGCCGCAAATAGGAACAGCTGACAGACTAAAAATGGGGTCAGACCCCATTTATCCAGCAAGCAGCTTTGCCGGCCAGATAAATGGGGTCTGACCCCGATTTATCCGCGTTGCAAGACCGTTTTAGAGCGGGCTTGAAAACGGTCCCTACAATCCCTTCCAGGCCGGAATCCCGGCCTTTCATCGCACGATTTCCGCGTTGTATCGGATTTCAGGAACTTTTCAGGGGGCGCGGCGTAATATGCAGCGTGACCTGCCAAATACGAAGTGCAGGTCTCCCTGACAAATCGAAAGTGAGACTATCATGCGCCTGATTCCGATCGCGGCCGGCGTTGCCGCCTGCCTGTGCGCCGCCTTTGCCGCGGCAGCTCCCCTCAACTACACCGGTACCTGGACCCTCGACAAGGCCGCCAGCCAGAGCCTGCCCGCGCAGTTTGCGGCGGTCGAGCGCCAGCAGCTCGTCACCTACCAGGACAGCAATACGCTCAAGGTATCGAGCGTCAGCAACGCCGGCGGCAAAGTGCTGAGCGAGACCGTGCAATACGCCACCAATGGCAGCGACACCGAATACGAAGCCCTGAACCGCAACCGTCTCGGCTGGGCGCGCTGGGCCCCGGCCCACGCCCAGATGGCCTTTGACGAGCAGGGCCGCGCCCACCTCGGCACGGCCGTCAATACCACCTTCTTCGGCGCGCCGGTGCGCCGCACGATGCAGGAGACCTGGCAACTGAGCCCGGATGGCAGCACCCTGACCATCCAGGCCCAGGTAGCCGGCCACGATGCGACCCTCGTCTACCACCGCGACACCAGCGTGGCTGCGCGCTAGCCGGTCCTGACGGCAGTGAGGGCAGGGCGCCGCTAAGCTTCGGTTAAGCCTGCGGCGCCGCCATCGCATACAATGGCGGCGAAAAGCGGCTAAGATTGCGGCCGTTCGCCTTCACTACCGAAAAGGAAAACCATGCGTCCTCTGCGTATCGCCCTGCTCGCCCTGGGTTTTGCCGCCAGTGCGGCCTTCGCTTCGCCGGCCGAGCCCAAACTGGGTGCCGAGTACATCCAGCTGGCCAGCCCGGTCGCCCCGGCCGCCGATAAAAAGGTCGAAGTGATCGAGTTCTTCATGCTGCACTGCCCGCACTGCTACATGCTCAACCCGGACCTCGAAGCCTGGGTCAAAAAGCAGGGCGCGAACATCGAGTTCAAGCGCATCCACTTCCCCTACACCGGCCCCAACGATCCCGAAGCCCATGCCTACCTGACCCTGGAAGCGATGGGCCTGGCCGAGACCCACACCTACAGCGCCATGCAGGCGATCGCCAAGCTGCGCCGCTACTGGACCAAGGATGAGGACGCCTTCAACTGGGCCGCCTCGGCCGGCATCGACCTCAACAAGTTCAAGGAATACTGGAACTCCTTCGGCGTGCAGAGCAAGATGAAGCGTCTGAACGGCCTGGTGGAAAAATACAAGGTCGACAGCGCCCCGAATCTGGTGATCGACGGCCGCTACATGACCTCGCCCGGCGCCGTGATGAACGCCAACGCCGGCATGAGCGAACAGGCCGCCGTCAAGGCGCTTGGCCAGACGCTCGACTTCCTGGTCGCCAAGGTGCAAAAAGAAAAAGGCATCAAGCCCGCGAAATGAGTGAGGAGCGCGAAAAGAAGCTGATCGCCGCGTACGGCGGCGCGCTGCCGGATGAGCGGGAGCTGTACTATGCGACCCGCATCAACCACACCATGCTGACCCTGCTGCTGATTGCCTGCGGCCTGGTGTTCTGGCTGTCGATCGCCCTGGTCAATGCCGAGAATCAGCGCAACACCATGGTGCAGGGCAAGTGCGCCGATCCGGTCTTCAAGGGCCAGATGGATGCCGCCTGCCTGCGCACCACGCACTCGCGCGAGCACTGGTGGCAGCACTGGTGGTACGCGGTCACCCACGTCAACAGCTAAGCGTTTGCGTCGAGCGGCAGACTGATGACGAAGCGCGCGCCGCCGAGTGCGGCGCGCCCGACCTGCAGGCTGCCCCGGTGCAGGTCGACCGCCTGGCGCGCAATGGCCAGGCCGAGGCCGAAGCCGCCCGTATTGCGGTCGCGGCTGCGGTCGAGCCGGTAAAACGGCGTGAACACCTTGTCCCATTCGGCCTCGGGAATCCCGGGGCCATCATCCTCCACCACGATCCAGACCGACTGCGCGGTGCGACCGGCTTGCAGATGGATGCTGCGCGCCGCGTACTTGAGCGCGTTCTTCAGCAGATTGCCGACGGCGCGCAGCAGCAGGCGCCGGTCGGCCGTCAGGTGGCCCAGGTCGGGCGCCAGATCGAGCACGATGTGTTCGGCGCCGGCCGTGTGGTCGAGCGAGGCGACCAGCTCGCGCAGGGCGGCGGCCAGGTCGATGTCTTCGCGCAGCAGGGTCGGCTGGGCCGACAGGCGGTTCATCGACAGCAGTTCGCCCACCAGGGCGTCGAGTTCGGCCAGGTCGGCTTCCATGCCGGCCAGGCGGCGCGTCAGGTCGGGCCCGGGCGGCACGTCGCGCACCAGTTCGAGCGCAAACTGCAGGCGCGCGATCGGCGTGCGCAGCTCATGCGAGACTGAATGCAGCAGGGTCTGCTGGGCCGCCAGCAGGGCGGCGATGCGCTCGGCCATGCGGTTGATGTGCTGGGCCAGCGGGTAGACGCTGGCGCTCGGGGCGAGCGCGGCGCGCGCGGTCAGCTCGCCTTCGCCGACGGCGTCGGCCACGGCCGACAGGCGCTGCAGGTCCTGCCAGTGGGCGCGCGACCACAGCGCGATCGGAATCAACAGGGCCAGGGCCACGACCACGAAACGCACCACCTCCATGCGCAGGGCCAGGCCGACGTCGATCGGCAGGCCGCTGGCGCGGATCGCCTCCTCGTCCGCGCCGACATAGGCATTGCCCTTGAGGTCGACGCGGCGGTAGAAGGCCTTGGCGCCGACATCCATGACGATCTCGCCGCGCTCGAAGGCGGCGCGCTGGGCCGGCGCGATCTGGGGCCGCACGCTGGCCAGGGGCAGCAGTTCGTAGGCGATGTTCGAGACTTCGCGCACCTTGTTCAGGCGCAGCAGCCATTCGTCGGCCGGGGCCTGGTCGATGTATTGCTCAAGCAGAAAGATCTGGGCGGCCGCCTGGCGCCGCGCGATGTCTTCCAGCGGATCGCCAAACAGCCGGTTGATCGCGAAGTAAACGACAAACGTGGCCACCGAAATGGCCAGCATCACCAACACGAAGAAGCGGAAGAAGAGGCGGTTCACGCCCGGCATTGTAAAGGAGACCAGAGACGCCGCGATTTTCCGCCTTGGCAATGTACAAATTCATGACAAATTGCTCCAAGTCCTTGGACGATTTTTTCCGCCGCCGTCTCTAAGATGCACAGCATTGAATCGGGTGATGGGTACCCCACGATTTCCCTTCATTTTCCCGAAGTGTCGGCTGGTTGTACGGCGTGGCCGAATTACTGGGGAAGGTGTTTTACCCGTTGCGGTGCAAGCTACATCGGGTTTTTTTATTCGCGAGCGGTGGCGCCCCAATCAGCGGCGCCACCGGTCCCCACCCAGGAGTGTCTGACTATGAAATCTTTGCTCGTTTCCCTGCTCCCCGTGGCTGCCGCAGTCCTGCTGGTCGCTTGCGGCGGCGGCGCCGCCACCTCGGGCAGCAGCCCGACCCAACTGTCCTCGGGCACCGTCAGTGTCGATCCGGCCCCGGTCGCGGTCACCTTCACCGCCATGGCAAAGGGCGCCAGCTGCGCCGGCACCAGCAACCGCCTGTACATCATCGACAACAAGCAGGTGTTCTGGGCGCGCAGCGGCAATTGCGCCGACAACAGCTATGGCTACACCCTGTTTGGCGCCACCCCGGAGCAGACCCTGTGCTCCGCCATGGACACCATCGCCGGCCCGCGCACCCTGTGCAGCGATGAACGCTACCGTGAGCTGTTCGTGACGATGACCAAGAACCTCGACAAGCCCGACCTCGGCCTGGGCAAGGACCACAAGGTCGAAGAACTGAACTTCCTGCCGCCGGCCGACGCTAAAGCGGTGCCGATGACGGTGATCGAAAGCGCCGCGATGTCGGGCGTGGTCAAGCGTCAGCAGCTGGTGATCAAGGACGCCGACACCCTGACGCGCATCTGGAATGAGCACGCCAGCACGGTCAGCCCGATGCTGCCGGTGCCGGAAGTGAACTTCCGCGAGCAGATGGTGATCGCCGTGTTCACCGGCCAGTCGAACGACGGCTGCAAGGCCACCGCGATCAAGGCCGTGACCCAGAACGGCGCCGCGCTCAGCGTGGCCTACACGGAAAGCGTGCTGCAGACCTTCGCGATCTGCCCGGCCGTGATGACCAGCGCCATGCAGATGGTGACGGTGCCGCGTTCCGACCTGCCGGTCAGCTTCACCGACGTGACGGCCAATCTGGTCAAGGCCAACGTGCTGGCCGAGTCCTCGCTGACCGGCGTGGCCGAGGCGCGCACGGCCGTGGTCAAGGACGAGAAGGAATTCTTCGTGCTGATGAAGCAGTTCTACGGCGATCAGGCCCAGCTGCCGCTGCCGGTCAGCGATGTCGACTTCAGCCGCCAGATGGTGGTCGCGGTCTTCCTCGGCACCAAGCCGAATGGCTGCGCCGGCATCGCCGCGGGCGAAGTCTTCACCCAGGACGGCAAACTGCATGTGACCTATCACGAACGCAGCCAGATCCGCGGCGCCATGTGCTCGCTGAACCTGACGGCCCCGGGCCTGGTCATGGCGGTGCCGAAGAGCGACGCGCCGGTGATCTTCTCGGCCGACGGCCTGCCGTTCTGAGGCGGAAATCGGGGTTCTTGTGGGAAATATACGCATAGGCCTTACAATGGCGAGCGTTCTTACCTTCCCGCATGCCCCTATGAAAAGCCTGCTTGCTTTGACTCTGGGCGCGCTGGCGCAATGCGCCACCGCCCAAACCCCGGCCACCAATCTCATGCCCGATGGGAGCCGTGATATGTATCTGGGCCTGGGCCTGCAGTCGGTGCCGCGCTATGAAGGCGCCGACCAGCAGCGCACCCGCTACCTGCCGGTGCTCCAGGTTCAGTGGAGTAATGGACTGTTCCTTTCCGGAGCCAGCATGGGCATGCACCTGTCGAACCAGCCTGACCTCGAGTACGGCCCGCTGCTGAGCGTTCTGCCCGGCCGCGGCGTCGATGGCGTGGCCACGGCGCCGGGCGATATCGGCTCGGCCACCTTGCCGGGCCTGCTGCCGCCGGGCGCCATCAAGAAGCCCGACACGCGCAACCGCCTGGTTGGCATGAACGAGCTGAGCACGCGCCTCAGCTATGGCGGCTTCCTCAATGTCTATCTGAACCGCGACCTGCGCTGGACCAACAGCCTGCTGTACGGCTCCGGCCAGCAGCGCCGCGGCCTGCGCCTGGACAGCGATCTGCAGCTGGCCCTGAATGCCGAGGTGGCCAGCCGCCACAGTCTTTCGGTGTCGGCCGGCCTGAGCCTGGGCAACCGCGCCGCCAATGCCAGCCAGTTCGGCGTGACGGCCGAGGAGTCTCTGCGTTCGATCAATGCACCGTACGAAGCCAGCGCCGGTCTCAAGGATGTGCATCTGGGCCTGCGCTGGAACTGGAAGCTGTCGCCGTCCTGGATGCTGGTCAGCAGCGCGCGCGTGGCGCGCCTGCAGGGCACGGCCGCCGACAGCCCGCTGACCGAGCGTCCGCTCCAATACAGCCTGAGCAGTGCTCTGGCCTACCGCTTCTGACCCTTGCCCATGAAGCCGACCCTGCGCGCCCTGTGTTTCGCCAGCCTGCTGCTGCTTGCAGCCGGCGCCGGCGCGCAGGTGCCCGACGAAGAATGGGTCAGCTACCGCGATGCCTACCGCAGCATGCTGTGGTTCGAAAAGTACGGCAAGGCCAAGCGCTTCATCCAGGTGCATTTCCAGGTGGCCCCGCGCGACAAGGGCGCCAGCCTCGACGGTCTGAAGCTGAGCCTGAACAGCAAGGCCGGCAGTCTGAATCTGCCGCTCGATGCGGCCGGGCGCGCGGTGTTCCCGCTGTCCAAGGCCGCCTACGATGAAAACGCCGCCCTGATGCTCAATCAGAAGGTGGCGGCCTACCGCTTCCGCCCGCGCGTGTCGATCCAGACCCGCACCGACGGCGTGTATGAACTGGCCGACCTGCGCGCGGCCTGCGAGGAAGTACTCAATTATCAGCGCTATGCCGATCCGGCCAGCGTGCAGGGACGCAAATGCGTCGGTGTGCGCCTGTCCTACATGCGCACGGTGACGGTGGCCCCGCGGCTGAAGGCGGGCGGGCGCGAAACGGCGCTGGGCGTGGCCGAGGGCGCGGCGTTTCCGGACGACCTCGTGGAAAACTTCCGCGTGGCCAATCTGCGCTTCGCCGAGCTGCCCGACAAGGGCCAGGTGCTGAGCCCGGCGATGCCGCTGGCGATCGCCGCCCTGATCGAGTGATCAGCCCCAGGCCGAGGGCGAGAACAGATAGCCTTCGCCCCACACCGTCTTGATTTTCTCTGATTCCGTATCGTCGAATTTGCGGCGCAGACGCGAGATGTTGTTGTCAATGCTGCGGTCGAGGCCATCGAATTCGATGCCGCGCAGGCGCTTGAGCAGGTCGTCGCGCGAGAGCACATGCCCGGCCGACTCGGCCAGCACCAGCAGCAGCTTGTATTCGGTATTCGAGAGGGCGGCCGGGGTCCCGCGCCAGGTCACGGTGCGGTCGTTCTTGGCGATCTGCAGGGCGCCGAATTCGAGCACGCTGGCTTCGGCCGCGGCCTTGGTTTGAGTCCGGCGCAGCAGGGCGCGCAGGCGCGCCAGCAGCACGCGCGGCTGGATCGGCTTGTTGACGAAGTCGTCGGCGCCCTGTTCCAGGCCCGACACCTCGTCGTAGGAATCTTCGCGCGCCGTCAGGATCAGGATCGGCACATTGCTCTGGGCGCGGATCTGGCGGCACACCACCATCCCGTCCAGGCCGGGCAGCATCAGGTCGAGCACCACCACATCGGGCGGATTGGTCTGGAACTGGGCCATGGCTTCATCGCCACGGGCCACCACATCGACCTTGAATTCGTACGCAGACAGGTATTCCGACACCAGCGATGCCAGACGGGCATCGTCTTCCACCAACATCACTCGAAACATGAACCATCCTCCTCAGAACCGGCCATTGTAGTAGAGCTAAATGTGGCGATGCGACAGGCTAGACAGAAGAATACAGTTTGCTACAAATAAAAGACAATTGAATTTGCATCGAAAAGGCATGCTTCTTCAACAAAAAACGGGCCAACTGGCCCGTTCTTCGTACTGCCTGGGTGGAACTCAGGCGAAATTACCGGCCACGAAGTCCCAGTTGACCAGACCCCAGAAGGTCTCGACGTACTTGGCGCGCAGATTGCGGTAGTCGACATAGTAGGCGTGTTCCCACACGTCGCAGGTCAGCAGCGGGGTGTCGCCGCTGGTCAGCGGGCAGCCGGCGCCGGTGGTGTTGACGATGTCGAGGGCGCCGTCGGCCTTCTTCACCAGCCAGGTCCAGCCCGAACCGAAGTTGCCCAGGGCCGATTTGGTGAACTCGGCCTTGAAGTTGTCGAACGAGCCCCACTTGGCGTCGATCGCGGCCGCCAGGGCGCCGCTCGGGGCGCCGCCGCCGTTGGGCTTCATGCCGTTCCAGTAGAAGGTGTGGTTCCACACCTGGGCGGCGTTATTGAAGATGCCGCCGGACGACTTCTTGACGATCTCGACCAGGGACAGGTTTTCGAACTCGGTGCCCTTGATCAGGTTGTTCAGATTGGTCACATAGGTCTGGTGGTGCTTGCCATAGTGGTATTCCAGCGTCTCTTTCGAGATGTGCGGGGCCAGCGCGTCGAGCGCGTAGGGCAGCGGAGCGAGCGTATGTTCCATGTGCGGTTTCCTTCCAGTTGGTATGTTTGAAACCCGCGTATTGTAATTCGTCGTCGCCGAACGTGCACATTGACCCGGCGGCGAAGGGGGTTACTCGAGCAGACTGGTCTGGACGGCGCTGACGGCGACCGTCGCGCTGCCCTCGGCCAGACGCAGCTGCAGGCGCCCGGGCGCCGTGATCTGGGCCGGGGCGCGCAGCACCTGGCCGTTGGCGTCGCGCACGATCGCATAGCCGCGTTCGAGCGTGCGCTGCGGGTTGAGCATCTCGAGCTGGGCCGCCAGCGCCGCCAGACGCGCGCGCTCCTGCTGCAGGCGGGCGGGCAGGGCGCCGGCGGCGCGCCGCTGCCAGTCGGCCAGCTGCTGGCGTGCGCCGCGCGGGTCGGGACGGCGCGCCTGCAGGCGCCCGAGCCAGTGGGCCAGCGCCAGGTGGCCGGCGTGCAGCGGCTGGCGCAGCGCATGGCCGAGCGCGCCGGCCAGGCCCTGCAGGCGCAGGCGCTGCTGGGCGATCTGGGCCGCGGGCGAGAGCAGGCGGCGCGCCGCATGATCGAGGCTCAGATTGGCGTCGGCCAGCTGGCGGCGCAGCGCGCGCGTCAGGTCGAGGGCGTCGCCGCGCAGGCCGGCCAGCCAGTCGGCGCGCGGGCTGACGGCCAGTTCGGCCGCCGCCGTCGGCGTGGCCGCGCGCAGGTCGGCGGCGAAGTCGGCGATCGTGAAGTCGGTCTCGTGGCCGACCCCGGCGATGACCGGCATCGGCGCCGCCACGATGGCGCGCGCCACCACTTCCTCGTTGAAGCTCCACAGGTCTTCGATGGCGCCGCCGCCGCGCACCAGCAGCAGCAGGTCGACTTCGGCGCGCCGGCCGGCGCTGGCAATCGCGGCCGCGATGCGCTCGCCCGCACCCTGGCCCTGGACCGGGGCCGGATACAGAATCACGTCGACATGCGGGGCGCGCCGGCGCAGCGCCGTCAGCACATCGCGCAGGGCGGCCGCCTGGGGACTGGTGACGATGCCTATGCGGCGCGGAAAAATCGGCAGCGCGCGCTTGCGCTCCGGATCGAACAGGCCCTCGGCCCCGAGCTTCTCCTTCAGGCGCAGAAAGGCTTCGAACAGGCTGCCGACCCCGGCGCGCCGGATCGCCTCGACATTGAGCTGGTAGTCGCCGCGCGGCCCGTACAGGGTGACCAGGGCGCGCACCTCGACCTTGTCGCCCTCGCGCGGCTGGAAGTCGGCGAACTGGGCGCGCCCGCGGAACATCACGGCGCGCACCTGGGCCTGGGCATCTTTGAGCGTGAAATACCAGTGGCCGGAGGCGGCGCGCGTGAAGTTCGAGACCTCGCCGCCGATCCAGCACAGGGGGAAACTGCGTTCGAGCAGACGCGCCACCTGCTGGTTGAGGGCGGTGACGGTGAGGACCGGCTGGGCCGGGGGAGGGGCGTCGTAGGGCTGCATCTGTCCACAGAAAGCAAAACAGGCCACGCTTATGGCATAGATTCTTTCACGTCGCAAGGACTTTTTGTAAGTGCTTGATTATAAAAGGATTATTCGCCTGCCTGGTTTTGATGCAAATCAAAAAAGTCCTTACGGATCAAGCACTTTGGCGCAAGTCTTAAGACTTGCTCACAAAGTTATCCACACAAAATGGGGGTAAGCGCGCTGCCTAAAAATTGAGCTTTGGAAAAATTTCCTTACAAATCAAGACATTGTTCCGACATCGGTCGAATTGCTCACACTTTTGTCCACAGAAGGTGTGCAGAACCGGCCCGGCGCACCTCTGCCTAAAAATTGATCGATGGAAAAATTCCAAGCTAAATCAAAGACTTAATCGGGTGTTGCCCGGCTTGCTCACAAAGATGTCCACAAAACATGTGCAAAGTTAAACAGGGCCGGGTGCGGCCCTGCCCGTTTTTTGACCAGCACGAAAAACTCTTTAGGAATCAAGGACTTTACCAACTGTCAAAGGGCTTGCTCACAAAGATGTCCACACAGACTGTGCATAGCCGCGCGCCGGACCGGCCTTGCCGCGCGCCCGCCAAGCGACTATATTGCCGGATTCAGTCCCTGCCCGTGAGGAAGTCCCTTGCTCGCTATTTTCCAAGCCGCCGGCTGGCCGATCTGGCTGCTGCTGAGCACCTCGGTGGTCGCCACCGCCCTGATCATCGAGCGCGCCCTGTATCTGCGCCGCGCCCGCCTGCTGCCCAAGACCCTGCTGGCCGAAGTGATCCAGGTCTACCAGGGCGGCAAGATCAATGAGGAAACCCTGCTGCGGCTGGAACAGAATTCCCCGCTCGGCGTCGTGCTCGCGGCCGCGCTGCGCAATGTGCACAGCCCGCGCGAGCAGATGAAGGCGGCGATCGAGGAGGCCGGGCGCGGCGTGGCCCACCAGCTCGAACGCTTCCTGACCACGCTCGGCACGATCGCCTCGCTGGCGCCGCTGCTCGGCCTGTTCGGCACCGTGGTCGGCATGATCGACATCTTCGCCGCCCAGAGCCCGACCGGCACCAATCCGGCCCTGCTCGCGCACGGCATTTCCGAGGCCCTGTACAACACCATGTTCGGTCTGGTGATCGCCATGCCGACCCTGGTGTTCTACCGCCACTTCCGCGCCCTGGTCGACAGCTTCATCGTCGACATGGAACTGCAGGCGGTGAAATTCGTCGACCTCGTGCACGGCAGCCGCGCATGATGGATTTTCGCCGCGGCCGCCAGCGCGAGGAGCCGGAGATCAACCTGATCCCCTTCATCGACGTGCTGCTGGTGATCCTGATCTTCCTGATGGTGACCACCACCTACAGCCGCTACGCCGAGCTGCACATCACCCTGCCGACGGCCGAGGCCAACAAGGCGGCCGAGCGGCCCAATGAGATCACGGTGACGGTCGACGCCAAGGGCAATTACACGATCAATGGCCAGCCGGTGTCGTTTCAGAGCCCGGCCGGCCTGGCCGAGGACCTCAGGCGCGCGGCCCCGGCCGGGCGGCGCGACAGCCCGGTGCTGATCATCCACGCCGACCAGCTGGCCATGCACCAGATGGTGGTGAATGTGATGGAGGCGGCGCGCCTGGCCGGTTTCGAGAAGCTGACGTTCGCGGCCCAGACGGCCACGGCGCGCTAGGGCGTCAATGGCCGCCCACGACTTCCTGATGCGCAACTGGCAGCGGCGCGGCCCGCTGGCGCGCGCCCTGTGGCCGCTGGCCCAGCTGTTCGGCGCGCTCGCGGCCGCGCGCCGCGCCCGCTATGCCGACGGCCGGCTGGCCGTGACGCGCCTGCCGGTGCCGGTCATCGTCGTCGGCAATGTGTTTGTCGGCGGCACCGGCAAGACCCCGTTCACGATCTGGCTGGTGCAGCAGCTGCGCGCCCTCGGCGCCCGGCCCGGGGTGGTCTCGCGCGGCTTCGGCCGGCGCGCCGGCGCACCCTGCCTGGTCGGGCCGGACGCCAGCGCCGCCGCGGTCGGCGATGAACCGCTGCTGATCGCGCGCCACGGCGCCTGCCCGGTGATGGTCGGCCAGCAGCGCGCGGCCGCCGCCCAGGCCCTGCTGGCGGCCCATCCCGAGCTCGACCTGATCGTGGCCGACGACGGCCTGCAGCACTACGCGCTGGCGCGCGACGCCGAGATCGTGCTGTTCGACGCGCGCGGCGGCGGCAATGGCTGGCTGCTGCCGGCCGGCCCGCTGCGCGAGCCGCTGCAGCGGCGGCGCGACTTCACCGTCATCAACGGCGCCAGCCTGGATGCGGCCGCGCTGGCCGCCCTCGGCGCCGACCCGGTGCGCAGCTACCGCATGGACCTGGTGGGCGAGGGCGCCTGGCGCCTCGGCGCGCCGGCCGAACGCCAGCCGCTGGCGGCCTTCGCCGGGCGCCGCATCCTGGCCGCAGCCGGCATCGGCGACCCGGCCCGCTTCTTCGCCATGCTGGGCGCGGCCGGACTGCGCGCCGAGACCCTGGCCCTGCCTGACCATTTCGACTACGCGCACAATCCGTTTGCCGCCAGCGCGGCCGAGATCATTCTGATCACCGAGAAGGATGCAGTAAAATGTGCGCAACTTGAAGCCTTCCGCAGCGATCCGCGCCTGTGGGTCGTGCCCGTCACGGCCCGCCTCGATCCGGCCCTCGCTGCCCACATACTGGAGACCTGCCGTGGACGCCCGTCTGCTTGATATTCTCGTCTGCCCCCTGTGCAAGGGCCCGCTCGAACACGACAAGGCCGCGCAGGAACTGATCTGCCGCGCCGACCGCCTCGCCTTCCCGATCCGCGACGGCATCCCCATCATGTGGGAACAGGAAGCGCGCAAGCTCGACGCCGCATGAGCTACACCGTCATTATCCCGGCGCGCCTGGCCTCGACCCGGCTGCCGAACAAGCCGCTGGCCGACCTCGGCGGCAAGCCGATGGTGGTGCGCGTGGCCGAGCGCGCCGCCGCCAGCGGCGCTGCCCGCATCGTGGTGGCGACCGATCATGCCGACATCCTGGCCGCCTGCGCCGCCCATGATGTGCCGGCCTACCTGACCCGCGCCGACCACCCGAGCGGCACCGACCGCATCGCCGAAGTGGCGCGCGCCCTCGGCCTCGCCGACAGCGACGTGGTCGTCAATCTGCAGGGCGACGAACCGCTGATCGATCCGGCCCTGCTGGACGCCTGCGCCGCCCGCATCAGTCTGGATGTGCCGATGGCCACCTGCGCCCATCCGCTGCACTCGGCCGAGGAGGCCTTCAATCCGAATGTGGTGAAGGTGGTGCTCGACCGCGCCGGGCGCGCCCTGTATTTCTCGCGCGCCACGATTCCCTGGCACCGCGACGGCTTCATGCACAGCCGCAGCGCGCTGCCGCCCGGCTTTGCGCCGCTGCGCCATATCGGCCTGTATGCCTACCGCAATGATTTCCTGCAGGCCTACCCGGCCTTGCCGGTCGCCCCGCTCGAAACCCTCGAAGCGCTCGAACAACTGCGCGTGCTCTGGCACGGCTACCCGATCGCCGTGCACGTGACCGACCGTGCGCCGCCAGCCGGGGTCGACACGCCCGAGGACTTGCTGCGCGTGCGCGCGCACTTTTCCTGACTCAGCGCAAAGCAATCAAGCCTTTGCTTGGGAATTTGCCGCGTATGTAGGATTTTGTGGTAAGTTTCGTGCAAAGATCGTCAGGTATATATCAAGCCTCGCACTTATAAAAATCAATACCACTTTTCAAATTGCCGTTTAGGAATTATTCAATGCGTCTGATATTGCTAGGAGCGCCGGGGGCCGGCAAGGGTACCCAAGCCAATTTCATCAAAGAAAAATTCAACATCCCGCAAATCTCCACTGGCGATATGCTGCGCGCAGCGATCAAGGCTGGCACCGAACTCGGTCTGGCCGCCAAAAAAGTGATGGATGCCGGCGGCCTGGTGTCGGACGACATCATCATCGGCCTGGTCAAGGACCGCCTGCAGGCGCCCGACTGCGCCAACGGCTATCTGTTTGACGGTTTCCCGCGCACCATCGCCCAGGCCGACGCCATGAAGGACGCCGGCGTGCCGATCGACTATGTGCTCGAAATCGACGTGCCCGACGAAGCCATCGTCGAGCGCATGAGCGGGCGCCGCAGCCACCCGGGCTCGGGCCGCGTGTACCACGTCAAATTCAATCCGCCCAAGGTCGAGGGCCTGGACGACATCACCGGCGAACCCTTGGTGCAGCGCGACGACGACCTGCCCGAGACCGTGAAAAAGCGCCTCGAGGTCTATCACAACCAGACCAAGGTGCTGCTCGGCTACTACGGCCAGTGGGCCGCGTCCGGTCAGCCGGGCGCACCCAAATACCGCAAGATCAGCGGCCTGGGTCCGGTAGAACAAATTCGCGACGCCGCCTTCGCGGCCCTCGCCAGCTAAGCCTGAAGCGGACCTGCGGGTCCGCTTTTTTCTTGGCCGCGCGCCGCGCGCTCCTGAAGTTCCGTATCAGTTTTGCAGTAGCAGTAGATGGCCCGCCACAAGCGGGGATTCCGTAGCTGTTGGTGTTTTGCTTGATATCAAGAATAGGGGACGACAATGAGTAATGGACTGATGTTTGCCATTGCCTGCGGTATCGTGGCCGTGATCTACGGCCTGGTCTCGCGCGCGTGGATTCTCAAGCAGGAAGCGGGCAACGCGCGCATGCAGCAGATCGCCCAGGCGATTCAGGAAGGCGCGGCCGCCTATCTGGCGCGCCAGTACAAGACCATCGGCCTGGTCGGGGTGGTGCTGCTGATCGCGATCGGCTTGCTGCTCGATATGAAGACGGCGCTCGGCTTTCTGATCGGCGCCGTGCTGTCCGGGCTGTGCGGGTTTATCGGCATGAATGTCTCGGTGCGCGCCAATGTGCGCACCGCCCAGGCCGCCACCAAGGGGATGAACGAGGCGCTCGACGTGGCCTTCCGCGGCGGCGCCATCACCGGCATGCTGGTGGTGGGCCTCGGCCTCCTTGGTGTGGGCTTGTTCTATGCCATGCTGGTGCAGGGCGGGAGCGGCTCGCACGAGGCCATCAAGCCGCTGATCGGCCTGGCCTTCGGCGCCTCCCTGATCTCGATCTTCGCGCGCCTCGGCGGCGGCATCTTCACCAAGGGCGCCGACGTCGGCGCCGACCTGGTCGGCAAGGTCGAGGCCGGGATTCCCGAGGATGACCCGCGCAATCCGGCCGTGATCGCCGACAACGTCGGCGACAATGTCGGCGACTGCGCCGGCATGGCGGCCGACCTGTTCGAAACCTATGTCGTGACCCTGATCGCGACCATGCTGCTGGGCGCCCTGATGGTGGCCGGCGACGCCGCCAAGGCGGCCCTGTATCCGCTGGTGCTGGGCGGCGTGTCGATTCTCGGCTCGATCGTCGGCTGCGCGATGGTCAAGGCCAAGCCCGGCAAGAACGTGATGTCGGCCCTGTACACGGGCCTGTGGTGGGCCGCGATTCTGTCGCTGATCGGCTTTGCCGTCGTCACCTGGATGATCTGGCCCGACGAGGCGATGCGCATGAAGATGCTCGGCTGCGCTGTGGTCGGCATCGTCCTGACCGGCCTGATGGTCTACATCACCGAATACTACACGGGCACCGACTTCACGCCGGTGCGCCATATCGCGGCCGCCTCGACCACCGGCCACGGCACCAATATCATCGCCGGCCTCGGGGTGTCGATGAAGGCCACCGCCTATCCGGTGATCGTGGTCTGCATCGCCATCCTGGTGGCGTTTGAACTCAACGGCCTGTACGGCGTGGCGATTGCCGCCACCTCGATGCTGTCGATGGCCGGCATCATCGTCGCGCTCGACGCCTACGGCCCGATCACGGACAACGCCGGCGGCATCGCCGAGATGAGCGGTCTGCCCGATTCGGTGCGCGCCATCACCGACCCGCTCGACGCTGTCGGCAATACCACCAAGGCCGTGACCAAGGGCTATGCGATCGGCTCGGCCGGCCTGGCCGCCCTGGTCCTGTTCGCCGACTACACGCATGCGCTCGAATCGGTCGGCAAGCAGGTCAGCTTTGACCTGTCCGATCCGATGGTGATCGTCGGCCTGTTCATCGGCGGCCTGATTCCCTATCTGTTCGGGGCGATGGCGATGGAGGCGGTCGGGCGCGCGGCCGGCGCCGTGGTGGTCGAAGTGCGTCGCCAGTTCCAGACCATCCAGGGCATCATGGATGGCAGCGGCAAGCCCGAATACGACAAGGCGGTCGACATGCTGACCGCCTCGGCGATCAAGGAAATGATCCTGCCCTCGCTGCTGCCGGTGGCGGTGCCGATCCTGGTCGGCATGGTGCTCGGCCCGGCCGCGCTCGGCGGCCTGCTGATGGGCACGATCATCACCGGCCTGTTCGTTGCGATCTCGATGACGACCGGCGGCGGCGCCTGGGACAATGCCAAGAAATACATCGAGGACGGCAACCACGGCGGCAAGGGCTCGGAGGCGCACAAGGCGGCCGTGACCGGCGACACCGTGGGCGACCCCTACAAGGACACGGCCGGCCCGGCCGTGAACCCCTTGATCAAGATTATCAACATCGTCGCGCTGCTGCTGGTGCCGCTGCTGCCGGCCACTGGCTGGCTGTCGATTTCGGCCGCGCCCAAGCCGCTCGCCGCTGTGCACGCGCCGGCCCCGGCCGTCACGCCGGCTGCCGCACCGGTGGTGGAAGCGGCGCCGGCCAAGTAGGGCCTGCTTGCCAGGGCTGCCGCGCAGGCCGATGATAGGGCCTGCGAGGTAGCCATGTCCCTGATGATTCTGGTCTTGCCCGCCCTGCTGGGCGCGCGCGACCTGCCCCCCCGACCGATTCCGCCGCGCCGCGCTGTGTTGCAAGAGATCAGCCCGGTGCGCCGGATCGGCGTCCCCGCGCCGCCTGCGCTGCTAGCGCCTGCGCCCGGCGCCATCCCCACCAGTCCCGCCCCCGTCAGCGGCCAGTGCGACAGCCTCGGCTGCACCGGCAGCAATGGCACGCGCTACACCGGCCCCGTCGGCGGCGTGCTGCAGGACCCGGCTGGCCGGCCGTGCACCCTGCAGGGCGGTTTCATTTACTGCCAGTAAAATCGGGGTCTGACCCCAATTTCTCCTGGCGGAAAAAGTGGACCGGCGCGCGGGCTTCGGTGCTACAATCCGCGTGCTTGACGTTAACGTAAACGTCATATCTGATTCGACACCAGGAGACCTCCATGCAAATCCAGAACAATGTCTTCATCATCACCGGCGGCGCGTCCGGCCTCGGCGCCGCCAGCGCGCGCATGCTGCACGCCCACGGCGCCAAGGTCGTCATCGCCGACGTCCAGGTGGAGCCGGGCCAGGCCCTGGCCCAGGCCCTCGGCGGCGTGTTCGTCAAGTGCGATGTGACCTCGGAAGCCGACGGCAAGGCCGTGGTCGAGGCCGCGACCGCGCTCGGCACCCTGCGCGGCCTGATCAACTGCGCCGGCGTCGCCCCGGCCATGAAGACCGTGGGCAAGGATGGCCCGCATGCGCTGGAACTGTTCCAGAAAGTGGTCAACATCAACCTGGTCGGCACCTTCAATATGGCACGCCTGGCGGCCGATGCCATGGCCAAGACCGAGGCCCTCGAATGGGGTGAGCGCGGCGTGATCATCAACACCGCCTCGGTCGCGGCCTTCGACGGCCAGATCGGCCAGGCCGCGTATGGCTGCTCGAAAGCCGGTGTGGTCGGCCTGACCCTGCCGATGGCGCGCGACCTGTCGCGTAACGGCATCCGCGTGATGACGATCGCGCCGGGCATCTTCGAAACGCCGATGCTGCTCGGCATGCCGCAGGAAGTGCAGGACGCGCTCGGCAAAATGGTGCCTTTCCCCTCGCGCCTGGGCAAGCCGGACGAGTACGCCCAGCTGGCCAAGTCCATCATCGAAAACAGCATGCTCAATGGCGAAACCATCCGTCTGGACGGCGCCATCCGCATGCAGCCGAAATAAAAACGGCGCCGGTATTGACGTGAGTCAAAACCGGTTTTGAGGTAGGATGCGTCATCGCCATGCGCGGCCCGGTTTGGGCCGCGCCTCACTTTGGAGAACGCATGATCCGCCTGACGTCCTTGTCCCGCGCCCTGTTCCTGCTGGGCCTGTTGTCCGCCGCGCCGCTGCTGGCCCAGGAAGCGCCGCAGCGCGCGCCCGAAATCGCCACCGGCTTTCAGGAAAAACAGGCGGCCGTGGCGCACAAGTACATGGCGGCCGCGGCCAATCCGCTGGCGGCCGCGGCCGGCTACGAGATGCTCAAGCAGGGCGGCACCGCGGTCGACGCCGCCGTCGCCATCCAGATGGTGCTGACCCTGGTCGAGCCGCAATCCTCGGGCATCGGCGGCGGCGCCTTCATCATGTTCTACGACGGCAAGAAGGTGCGTTCCTACGACGGCCGCGAAACGGCCCCGGCCAGCGCCACCGAAAAACTGTTCCAGCTGCCCGACGGCCGTCCGATGTCGCGCGAGCAGGGCATCGTCGGCGGCCGCTCGGTCGGTGCGCCGGGCGCCGTGCGCGTGCTCGAACTGGCCCACAAGGCGCATGGCAAGCTGCCCTGGAAGACCCTGTTCGAACCGGCCATCCGCCTGGCTGAGAACGGCTTTGCCGTCAGCCCGCGCCTGAACGCGCTGCTCAATTGGGACAAGCACATCCGCAAGGACCCGGTCGCCGGCCCGTATTTCTATGACGAGCAGGGCAATGCCCGCCCGGTCGGCTATCTGCTGAAGAATCCGGCCCTGGCCAAGACCCTGCGCGAAATCGCCGAGGGCGGCGCCGACGCCTTCTACAAGGGCCATATCGCCAAGGACATCGCGGCGCGCGTGCAGGGCCACCCGAGCAATCCGGGCGGCCTGACGGTGGCCGACATCGAGGGCTACCAGCCCAAGGTGCGCGAGCCGATCTGCACCGACTACCGCGTCTGGCAGGTGTGCGGCATGCCGCCGCCGTCCTCGGGCGGCCTGATCATCGGTGAGATGCTCGGCATGTTCGCCATCAAGGACCTGCGTCCCTATCCGCCCCAGAAAGGCGAGTTGCAGCCCGAGGCGGTCCACCTGTTTAGCGAAGTCGGCCGCCTGGCCTATGCCGACCGCGACCGCTACCTGGCCGACCCCGACTTCGTGCCGTTGCCCGGCAAGGGCGTGGCCAGCCTGCTGCATCCGGCCTACCTGGCCAAGCGCGCCGCCCTGATCGGCGAGCGCTCGATGGGGCGCGCCGCGCCCGGCAAGCCGGACGACCTGAACGTGGCCTGGGGCACCGACAATGCGATCGAAAACCCGTCCACTTCGCACGTGGTGGCGGTCGATGCCTATGGCGGCGCGCTGTCGATGACGACCACCATCGAAGACGCGTTCGGCGCGCGCATGATGGTCGACGGCTTCATCCTGAATAACCAGCTGACCGACTTCTCCTTCGCCTCGCAGGATGAGTACGGCCCGGTGGCCAACCGCGTCCAGGCCGGCAAACGCCCGCGCAGCGCGATGAGTCCGACCCTGGTGTTCGACAAGCGCACGGGCGAACTGGTGCTGGCCACCGGCTCGCCGGGCGGCACCGCGATCGTCAACTATGTGGCCAAGGTGCTGGTCGGCACGCTCGACTGGGGCCTCGATGTGCAGCAGGCGATCAGCCTGCCGAACTTCGGCAGCCGCAACGGGCCGACCGAGCTCGAAGCCAAGCGCGCCCCGCAAAGCCTGATCGATGCGCTGCAGGCCAAGGGCCACCAGGTGCGCGTGATCGAGCAGACCTCGGGCCTGCAGGGCATCATGCGCGCCACCGTCAATGGCCAGAAGGTCTGGCTCGGCGGTGCCGATCCGCGGCGCGAGGGCGTGGCACGCGGGGATTAAAACTGTTGCAAGATTGTGTCAGGCGCTTGGTCGCTCCACAACAAAGCGCGAAACGCTGATACTCTTGCGGCATGGCATTTACGCAGAAAACCGGCTTGATTCTGACGGGAGGGGGCGCGCGCGCCGCCTACCAGGTCGGGGTCCTGCAAGCCCTGGCGCGCATCCTGTGGGAAGCCGGCTGGCCGCCGGCGCGCAATCCGTTTGCCATCATCTGCGGCACCTCGGCCGGCGCCATCAATGCCACCGCGCTGGCCTGCCGCGCCGACAACTTCGGCGAGGGCGTGCAGACCCTGAGCGAGGTCTGGGAACACATCGTCGTTGACCAGGTCTACCGCGCCGACTCGCTCGGCGTGATCCGCTCGGGCGCGCGCTGGCTGTCGCTGCTGTCGTTCGGCTGGCTGCTGCGCAAATGGCGCGCGGCGCCGCCCGCTTCGCTGCTCGACAACACCCCCCTGGTCGGCCTGCTGCACCGCATGCTCGACCTGCCGCGCCTGGACCATGTGCTGTCCGAGGGCCTGCTGCATGCGCTCGCCGTAACGGCTTCGTCCTACAGCAGCGGCCACCACCTGACCTTCTACCAGACCCTGGCCGACATCGCGCCCTGGGTGCGCAGCCAGCGCATCGCGCTGCAGGACCAGATCGGGGTCGAGCATCTGCTGGCCTCGAGCGCGATCCCCTTCATTTTTCCGGCCGTGCCCCTGTTCATCGGCGGCCACCGCGAGTACTGCGGCGATGGCACCATGCGCCAGCTGGCGCCGATCTCGCCGGCCATCCACCTGGGCGCCGACAAGGTGCTGGTGGTCGGCGCCGGCCGCCTGCACGAGCCGCAGCCGCAGGCCCAGGAGAGCGCGCGCTATCCGAGCCTGGCGCAGATCGCCGGCCATGCGATGAGTTCGATATTCCTCGATTCGCTGGCGGTCGACATCGAACGCCTGAACCGCATCAACAAGACCCTGTCGATGCTGCCGTCCGAGCGCCTGCAGGACACCCCGCTGCGCCCCGTGCAGCTGCTGGTGATCGCGCCGTCCGAGCGGCTCGACGACCTGGCCGCGCGCCATGTGCACAATCTGCCGGCGCCGATCCGTACCATGCTGGGCGGGATCGGCGCCACCGAAACGCGCGGCGCGGCGCTGGCCTCGTATCTGCTGTTTGAATTGAGCTACACCCGTGAGCTGATCCAGTTGGGCCAGCGCGACACCTATGCGCGCCAGGCGGATGTGCTGGCTTTTTTTGGATCGTGAGTTACATAATAGTCATAACTGATCGGAGAATTGGATGAAAGCCCTTGTTGTCGATGATGATGTGGTCTCGCGCATGGCCCTCATGGATTTGCTGCAGAGCTTCGACAGCTTCGAGCTGCTCGAGGCCGAGGACGGCGAGGCGGCCTGGCAGATGATGGAGGAGGGCCTGCGCCCGGTCATCTGCTTCTGCGATGTGCGCATGCCGCGCATGTCGGGCATCGAGCTGCTGCAAAGGCTGAAAAGCCATCCGACCCTGGCCGAGGTGCCGTTCGTGCTGGTGTCCTCGGCCAGCGACCGCGACACCGTGCTGCAGGCCGTGAAGCTGGGCGCGGTCGGCTACATCCTCAAGCCGCTGAAGGCGATCGACGCCCGCGCCCATCTCGAAAAAATCTTCAAGATCACGCTCGACAAGCTGACCGAGGCACCCTCGGCCACGCTCAAGCGCCTGAATATCAGCCCGGCGCGCCTGGCCTCCTACCTGAAGGCATTCCAGGGCCAGCTGGCCAGCGGCGCCGAGGACATCGCCGACCTGATTTCGGCCTACGACGACGAGGGGGCGCGCGCCCGCCTGGACGCGCTGCACACGGGCTGCATGACGCTCGGCCTGTGGCATGTGGCCACGCTGCTCGACAGCCAGCGCAAGGGCAGCGAGCTCGATGCCGAGCGCATCGGCGCCGTCATCGCGGAAGTGGCGGCCGCCGCCGAGCGCCAGCATCAGCGCGTGAAGAACAGCATGGCCGCCAGCGGGGCGGGCGGCTGACGGGGTCCGATGCGCGTCCTGACCGCCTGCCTGCTGGCGCTGGTGCTGGCGCTGACCGCGCCCCTGGCGGACGCGGCGCCGGCGCGCACGCTGCGCTTCGAGCAGCTGTCGGTCGAGCAGGGCCTGGCCCAGGAGTCGGTGCTGGCCATCGCCCAGGACGCCGACGGTTTCATGTGGTTCGGCAGCCAGGCCGGCCTGTCGCGCTTTGACGGCTACAAGGTCACCGTCTACAAGAGCAGCGCGCAGGACCCGAAAGCCCTGGCCGACAACTGGGTGCGCGTGCTGCACGTCGACCGCGACGGCCGCCTGTGGATCGGCACCGACGGCGGGCTGAATCGCTACGAGCCGGCCACCCAGAGCTTCAGCCACTTCGCCCCGCGCGAGCTGGCCAAGCGCGGCAGCGGCTACCGTCACATCCGCGCCATCATCGACGATGGCGCCGGCGGCCTGTGGATCGCCAGCGGCGACGGCCTGCAGCGCTTCGATCCGGCCAGCGGCAAATTCACCGTCTACCACCACGACCCCGACGATCCGCACAGCCTCGGCGACGACCAGATCAATGCGCTGGCGCTCGACAAGCAGGGCCGCCTGTGGATCGGCACCGCCAGCGGCCTCGATAGCCTGGCCCCTGGCGCCGCGCGCTTCGAGCACCACAATCTGGAAGGCACCGAATCGCGCCTGCGTTCGGTGCAGGCGCTGCAGGTGGCCAGCGACGGCGCGCTCTGGATCGGCAGTCTGGGCGGGCTGGAAGCCTGGCGTTGGGACCGCGCCGGGCGTCTGAGCCGCCAGCGCCTCAGCCGCGCCGAGGGCCTGCAGCCTGGCCAGATCATCACCCTGTACGAAGACCAGGACCAGAACCTGTGGGTCGGCAGCCTGACCGAGGGCCTGTACCGTTGGCTGCCGCAGGCCGGCCGCTTCGCCCAGTACAAGCACATGGCCAACGACAAGAACAGCGTGGCCGACAACCAGATCTCGGCCCTCTACCGCGACCGCGTCGGCACCTTCTGGGTCGGCACCTGGTATGCGGGGGTGTCGCGGGTCGACCTGGCCAGCGGCGGCTTCGCGCGCGTGGTGCGCACCACCGACAACCCGCGCTCGATCTCGGATAACAAGGTGCGCGCGATCGCCGCCGACAGCAAGGGCATGCTCTGGCTCGGCACCAATAGCGGCCTCGATCACTACGACCCGGCCAGCAATGTCTCGACCGTCTACCGCTATCCGGGCCCGGCCAGCGCCGACCAGACCGTGGCCGCGATCGCGCGCGACGCGCGCGGCCGCCTGTACGTCGGCTCCAAGGAAGGCCTGCGCCTGTTCGATCCGGCCAGCCAGCGTTTCAGCCTGGTGGCCGGGCTGCCCAGCGATCCCGATGCCCAGAACATCCGCTACCTGTATATCGACCGCGCCGGCATCCTGTGGGTGGCTTCGCGCGGCGGCCTGCACCGCTATGACCCGGCCAGCGCCCAGCTGACCAGCTTCCGGCACGACGCCAACAGTCCTTCCAGCCTGGCCGACAATGTGGTGCGCCCGATCCTCGAGGACAGCAAGGGCCGGCTCTGGGTCGGCACCTTCAATGGCCTCGATCTGCTCGACCGCGCCAGCGGGCGCTTCAGCCATTACCACCACGATCCCAAGGACCCGTCCTCGCTCTCGCACGACGAGGTGCACTACCTGTACGAGGACCGCAACGGCAAGATCTGGGTCGGCACGGCGGCCGGCCTGAACCGGATGGACCAGGGCGCCGACGGCAAGCTGCGTTTTCGCCGCTTCAGCATCAAGGACGGCCTGGCCGACGACGCCATCGCCGCCCTGCAGGAGGACAGCCTGGGGCGCCTGTGGATCAGCACCAATACCGGCATCTCACGCTTCGACCAGGCGCTTGGCCGCTGGCGCAATTTCTCGGCCGGCGACGGCACCATCGAAGGCGCCTATTTCGACGGCGCCGCCGCCCGCGCCAGCGACGGCAGTCTGTACTTCGGCGGCTTCAATGGCATGACGGCCTTCATTCCGGAGTCGATTACCGATAACCAGATCGCGCCGCGCGCCGTGATCACCGACTTCCAGGTGTTTAACAAGTCGGTCGGCCTGGCCCGTCCCGGCCTGCTGAAGACGGCCATCGAGAACGCCAGCAGCCTGACGCTGGAGGCGACCGACTCCGTGTTCTCGCTCGAATTCTCGGCCCTGCACTACGCGGCCCCGCAGCGCAACCGCTTCGCCTACCAGCTCAAGGGCTTCGACGAGACCTGGGTCACCACCGACGCCAGCAAGCGCTTCGCCACCTACACCAATCTCGACCCGGGCAGCTACACCTTCATGGTCAAGGCGGCCAACAAGGACGGCGTGTGGAGCGCGCGCGCGGCCACGCTGGAGATCGTGATCCGGCCGCCGTTCTGGAAGACCTGGTGGTTCCGCCTGCTGGCGGCCAGCCTGGTGCTGGGCGGCGTGTACGGCGGCTACCGCATGCGCGTGCTCGGCCTGCGCCGCCAGAAGGCCATGCTCGAACAGCAGGTGCGCGAGCGCGTGACCGAGATCGAACAGCAGAACCGCCGCCTCGAGCTGCAGACCAGCGAGCTGGAAAAGCAGCGCGCCGAGGCGGTCGAAGGGCGCCTCGAGGCCGAACGCCAGAAAGAGGAGGTGGAGCGCCAGAAGGACCGCGTCGAACAGGCGCAGCGCAATATCGCGACCCTGTCCGAGATCGGGCGCGAGATGACCGCCACGCTCGACATGGAGACCATCATGATGACGGTCTACCGCCATGTGCACCACCTGATGGATGCGCGCATTTTCGGCATCGGCATCTACCAGCCCGAGGCCAACTGCATCGATTTCCCGTTCTCGATGGAGCAGGGCGTGCGCAGCCGGCCGTATTCGCGCTCGCTCGACGACCCCAACCAGTTCGCCGTCTGGTGCCTGAACCAGCGGCGCGAGATCTTCATCAACGACATCGACGCCGAGTACCACAACTACATCGGGCCGGAAGGGATCGAGACCCTGACCATGACCGAGCTGGTCGACGGCAGCCGCCCGCAGCTGCCGGCCTCGATGCTGTATGCGCCGCTGATCGTCAAGGAGCGCGTGATGGGCGTGCTGTGCGTGCAGAGCGTGGAGAAGCAGGCCTACCGGCGCGTGCACATGGACATGCTGCTGACCCTGGCCGCGCACGCCGCCATCGCCCTCGACAACGCGCGCGCCTACCAGCAGCTGGCCGACAACGAGGAGCGCCTGCTCGAGCAGGAAAAGCAGATCCGCCAGCGCACCGAGGAACTGGCCCTGGCCAATACCGCGCTGCAGGAGAACGAGGAGCGCCTGCGCCTGGCCAAGCAGCGCGCCGAGGATGCGACGCGCCAGAAGTCCGAGTTCCTGGCGAATATGAGCCACGAGATGCGCACCCCGCTGGCCGGCGTGATCGGCATGCTCGGCTTCGCGCTGCGCGACGCCAGCCTGGCGCCGACCACGCGCCAGCAGATCGAGCGCGGCCAGATCAATGCCCAGTCGCTGCTGGCGATCATCAATGACCTGCTCGACTTCTCCAAGATCGAGGCCGGCAAGCTGAGTATCGAGAACATCGACTTCTCCCTGATCCAGACCCTGGAAAACGTGATCAGCCTGTTCGAGGAGCAGGCCCTGTCGCAGAGCCTGGAGTTCATCGTCGATCTGGCGCCCGATCTGCCGCAGTTTGTGGTCGGCGACCCGACCCGCCTGCGCCAGGTGCTGGTCAACCTGGTCGGCAATGCCTTCAAATTCACCAACCAGGGCTTCGTCAAGATCAGCGTCACGCGCGCGCCCGTGCCGACGCCGGCCGGCCTGAACCAGATCTGCTTTGCGGTGCAGGACAGCGGCATCGGCATCCGGCCGGAGGCGCTGTCCCGCCTGTTCCAGAAATTCGAGCAGGCCGACGCCACCACCACCCGCCGTTACGGCGGCACCGGCCTCGGGCTGGCCATCTGCCGCCAGCTGGTCGAGCTGATGGGCGGCGAGATCCAGGTGCGCAGCGCCGAAGGGCAGGGCTCGATGTTCAGCTTCACGCTGCCGCTGCCGACCGGGGTGGCGCCGCCGCTGGCCGGACAGCAGCCGCGCGAGCCGCACAGCCACCGCCTGCGCGTGCTGTGCGCCGAGGACTTCCCGACCAACCAGATCATCATCCGCATGCTGCTGGAGGAGCTCGGCCACCAGGTCGACATCGCCGATAACGGCCTGCTGGCCGTGCAGGCCTGCGCGCGCACGCGCTACGACCTGATTCTGATGGACGGACGCATGCCCGAGATGGACGGGGTGACGGCCACGCGCCTGATCCGCAGCGGCGGCCCGTCCGGCCAGCCGGTGCTCGATGCCGAGCTGATGATCGTGGCCCTGACCGCCAATGCCAGCGAGGAGGACCGCCAGCGCTACCTGGCGGCCGGCATGGACGACTTCCTGACCAAGCCGATCGACGAGGCGGCCCTGCACCTGATTCTGAGCCGCGCGATCGCGCGCCAGCTGGCGCGCGGCCTGGGCCTGAGCCCGATGGGGTTTGTGGCCGGGCGCACGCCCAGCATGCGCGAGCTGGACGCCATGTTCGGGGTCGACACGGCGCCGTTGGCCGAGGACAGCGCGGCCGAGCAGGAACGCAGCGCGGCCCTGCGCGCGCGCATGCGCACGGCCTTTTCGGCCGACCTGCCGGCCCGTCTGGCCGAGCTGGAAGCGGCCATCGGCCGGCTCGACAACGACAGCGCCGGGCGCGTGCTGCACGGGATGAAGGGCAGCGCCGCCTATCTCGACGAGCCCGACCTGCACCACCTGTGCAGCGAGCTGGAAAAGGCCGCCGACGACGAGCGCTGGGGCGTGATCCAGGGCGCCTTGCCGCGCCTGAAGCGGCTGCTGCAGGCCTATATGCCGGTGGTCGATGAAACCGACTGACTGTGTGCACGATGTAAAAAAACTACGGAATTTAATGTCGAAATGGCAGGCTTTTTGTTAATATTCAGTCATTTCCATATGATTCCAAGGCGTGTTGGCGCATGAAAGTTCTGGTGGTCGACGATGACGTAGTCTCGCGCATGGTGCTGATGCACCTGATCGACAGTTGCGGCGACTTCGAAATCCACGAAGCGGAAGACGGCCAGGCGGCCTGGGAGCAGCTCGAAGGCGGTCTGCGCCCGGCCATCCTGTTCTGCGACCTGCGCATGCCGCGCCTGTCGGGCATGGACCTGCTGCAGCGTGTCAAGGCCGACGCCGACCTGCGCGCCACCCCGTTTGTGCTGGTGTCCTCGGCCACCGATGCCGATACCGTGCACCAGGCCAGCGACTGCGGCGCCAACGGCTACATCGTCAAACCCTTCGAGGCCGAGCAGGTGCGCGTGCATCTGGCCGCGCTGTCCGGTGGCGCGCCCGACGCCGCGGCCGAGGCGCCGCTCGACACGGTCGCGCGGCTGGGCATCAGCAGCGAGCAGCTGCTGGCCTATCTGGGCGGCTTTCAGGCCCAGCTGACCGCCGCCGGCGGCGCCATCGACAGCCTGCTGGCGCGCGGCGAACGGGGCGCGGCAGAGCAGCAGCTGCTGCGCCTGCGCGACGGCTGCCGCACCCTCGGTCTGGCCGGCATGGCCGCGCGCCTCGAGGCCCTGCAGGGGGCGGCGCTGACCACCGACAGCCTGCACGCGGCCCTGGCCGACGCCATCGGCGCCGTCCTCCACCAGGCCGAACTGACGCGCCGCCTGCGCCAGGCCTCCTGATCCCCGCACAGCTGGCTTGCGTCAGCGCAATTCGCCTCGATAAATCACTTGATGCCGTGATTGTTTAGATTTAAAGTTCCTGCCACTGTCCCGCGCGAACTTCACAAAGGCGACCATGACACGACAGACCCCGGTCCTGGGCATATCGGCCCATCAGGACAGCTTTGCCCGTGACCACCTGCCGCCGCCCGCGCAGTGGCCGGAATTGCGCTTCGATCTGCCCGAACTGGCCTATCCGGCCCGCCTGAACTGCGTGCGCGAGCTGCTCGACGCCGCCGTGGCGCG
This sequence comes from Massilia sp. TS11, assembly GCF_022012445.1. Lineage (GTDB taxonomy): Bacteria > Pseudomonadota > Gammaproteobacteria > Burkholderiales > Burkholderiaceae_D > Telluria. The sequence continues at coordinate 22,637 of NZ_JAKLTS010000009.1, read as the reverse complement.
CGGGCAGGGCGCGCGCACGGCCCTGATCGGCGAACACGAGACCCTCAGCTATGCCGAGCTGCAGGCGCGCGTCGACCGCATCTGCCAGGTGCTGGTGCGCGACCTTGGCCTGGTGCCGGGCCAGCGCGTGCTGCTGCGCGGCGCGAACACGCCGATGATGGCGGCCTGTATTCTGGCCGTGCTCAAGGCCGGCCTGATCGCCGTGCCGACCATGCCGCTGCTGCGCGCGCGCGAACTCGGGGTCATCATCGGCAAGGCGCGCGTGAATGCGGTGCTGTGCGCGGCCAGCCTGAGCGCGGAGCTCGAGGGCATCCCCGACTGCCCACCCGTGCTGTGCTTCGGCGGCAGCGCGCCGGACGGGCTGGAAGCGCGCATGGGCGCGCAGGAGGCGGCGTTCACGGCCTGCGACACGGCGGCCGACGACGTTTGCCTGATCAGCTTCACCTCGGGCACCACCGGCATCCCGAAAGGGACCATGCATTTTCACCGCGACGTGCTGGCCATCTGCGACTGCTTCCCGCGTTACACGCTGCGCAGCAGCGGCGACGACATCTTCATCGGTACGCCGCCGCTGGCCTTTACCTTCGGCCTTGGCGGCCTGCTGCTGTTCCCGCTGCGCGTGGGCGGCGCCGGCGTGCTGCTCGAAAAGCTCACGCCCGAGGGCCTGCTGGCCGCCATTGCGCGCCACCGCGCCACCATCTGCTTCACCGCGCCCACCTTCTACCGCCAGATGGCGGCGCTGGCCGCCGGCCACGATCTGCGCAGCCTGCAGCAGACCGTATCGGCCGGCGAAGCGCTGCCGCTGGCCGTGCGCGAAGCCTGGCAGGCCGCCACCGGCCTCCAGATGATCGACGGGATCGGCGCGACCGAACTGCTGCACATCTTCATCTCGGCCGCCGGCGCCGACATCCGTCCGGGCGCCACCGGCAAGCCGGTGCCCGGCTACCAGGCCTGCGTGCTCGATATGGCGGGCCGCCCGGTCGGCCCGGGCGTGGTCGGACGGCTGGCCGTGAAAGGCCCGACCGGCTGCCGCTACCTGGCCGACGAACGCCAGCGCGACTACGTGGTCGATGGCTGGAACCTCACCGGCGACGCCTACGAAATGGACGCCGACGGCTACTTCTACTACCGCGCCCGCACCGACGACATGATCATCTCGGCCGGCTACAACATCGCCGGGGCCGAGGTCGAGGACGTGCTGCTGCGCCATCCGGCCGTGGCCGAATGCGGCGTGGTCGGCCAGCCGGACGAGGAGCGCGGCCAGATCGTGCAGGCGCATATCGTGCTCAAACCCGGCTTCACCGGCGACGCCGCCATGGTCCAGACCCTGCAGGACTTCGTGAAGCAGGCGATCGCGCCCTACAAATACCCGCGCGCGATCGCCTTCCATGCGAGCCTGCCGCGCACCGAGACCGGCAAGCTGCAGCGCTTCAAGCTGCGCACGGGGCAGGCATGAAGATCGTCTGCATCGGCGGCGGCCCGGCCGGCCTGTATTTCGCCCTGCTGATGAAGCAGCAGGACCCGGCCCACGAGATCACAGTCATCGAGCGCAACCGCCCCTACGATACCTTCGGCTGGGGCGTGGTGTTCTCCGACCAGACCCTGGGCAATCTGGTGCAGGCCGATGCGCCAACCGCGCGCCAGATTCTGCAGGCCTTCAACCACTGGGACGATATCGACGTTTTCTACCGCGGCGCGCAAGTGCGCTCGGGCGGGCATGGCTTCTGCGGCATCGGCCGCAAGCGCCTGCTGAACATCCTGCAGGCGCGCTGCGAGGAGCTCGGCGTGCGTCTGCAATTCGAGACCGAGGTCGACGACGAACTGGCCTACGATGCCGATCTGGTGATCGCCTCCGATGGCCTGAACAGCCGTATCCGCAAGCGCTACGCGGACAGCTACCGGCCCGAGGTCGAAACGCGGCGCTGCCGCTTCGTCTGGCTCGGCACGAAGAAGAAATTCGAGGCCTTCACCTTCGTCTTCAAGGAGACCCCGTTCGGCTGGTTCCAGGCTCACATCTACCAGTACGACGGCGAGACGTCGACCTTCATCGTCGAGACGCCGGAGGAAGTCTGGCGCGCCGCCGGCCTCGAGGCCATGAGCCAGGAGGAGGGCATCGCCTTCTGCGAGCAGCTGTTCGCCGAACACCTCGACGGCCATGCGCTGCTGTCGAATGCCAGCCATCTGCGCGGCTCGGCCATCTGGATCGCCTTCCCGCGCATCGTCTGCCAGCGCTGGGTGCACTGGCAGGACGGCAGGCCCGTGGTGCTGATGGGCGACGCCGCCCACACAGCGCATTTCTCGATCGGCTCGGGCACCAAGCTGGCGCTGGAAGATGCGATAGAACTGGCGCGCTGCTGCGCCGCCCATCCCGATCTGGCCGCCGCGCTGGCCGCCTACGAGGAGACGCGCGCCGTCGAGGTGTTGAAAATTCAGAGCGCCGCGCGCAATTCGATGGAGTGGTTCGAGAACGTGGCGCGCTACACGGCCCTGGAAGCCGAACAGTTCGCGTATGCGATGCTGACGCGCAGCCAGCGCATCTCGCACGAGAATCTGCGCCTGCGCGATGCTGGCTACGTGGCCCGCTTCGAGCACTGGTTCGCCGCGCGCGCCTGCGCCCAGGCCGGAGTGGCACTGCCGCCCGGGCCGGCGCTGCCGCCGATGTTCACGCCCTACAAAGTGCGCGGCCTGACCCTGAAGAACCGCATCGTGGTCTCGCCGATGGCCCAGTATTCGGCCGTGGACGGCTGCGTCGGCGACTATCATCTCGTGCACCTGGGCGCGCGTGCGCTGGGCGGCGCCGCGCTGGTGATGGCGGAGATGACCTGCGTCTCGGCCGACGCCCGCATCACGCCGGCCTGCCCGGGCCTGTACCTTCCCGAGCACGTGACGGCCTGGCGCCGCATCACCGACTATGTGCACGCGCACAGCGACGCCGCCATCGGCGTGCAGCTTGGCCATGCGGGCGCCAAGGGCGCGACCCGCGTCATGTGGGAAGGGATCGACCAGCCGCTCGCGCAGGGCGGCTGGCCGCTGGTCTCGGCCAGCCCGCAACGCTATCTGGAAGGCGTGTCGCAGCAGGCGCGTGCCGCCACGTTGGACGATCTGGAGCGCATCGAGGCCGACTTCGTGCGCGCCGCGCGCGCGGCCGATGCCGCCGGTTTCGACTGGCTGGAGCTGCACTGCGCGCACGGCTATCTGCTGTCGTCCTTCATCTCGCCGCTGACCAATCAGCGCGACGACGACTATGGCGGCAGCCTGGAAAACCGCTGCCGCTATCCGCTGCGCGTGTTCCGTGCGATCCGCGCCGTCTGGCCGCACGAGAAGCCGATCAGCGTGCGCATTTCGGCGCACGACTGGGTCGAGGGCGGCATCACGCCGGCCGACGCGGTGCAGATCGCGCGCCTGTTCAAGGCCGCCGGGGCGGACCTGATCGACTGCTCCTCGGGCCAGGTCAGCAAGCGTGAGCAGCCCGTGTACGGGCGCATGTTCCAGACCCCGTTCGCCGACCGCGTGCGCAATGAGGCGGGCATTCCGACCATCGCTGTCGGCGCCATCTACGAGGCCGACCACGCCAACAGCATCATCGCCGCCGGCCGCGCCGACCTGTGCGCCGTGGGCCGCCCGCATCTGGCCAACCCGGCCTGGACCCTGATGGAGGCCGCCCGCATCGGCGTCACGGCGGTGCCCTGGCCCAAACCCTACCGCGCCGGCAAGCAGCAGCTCGAGCGCAACCTGGCGCGCGAGCGCGCGCTTGGCGCCACGGGCGAATCGCCGCAACAGCGGGCCGCGCGCCTGCTGGAGGGCTAGCGCATGGCCAGTCTCGCGGGCAAACACGCGTTCGTGACCGGTGGCGCCACCGGCATCGGTCTGGCCTGCGCGCAGGCCCTGCACGCGGCCGGCGCACAGGTGACCCTGGCCGGACGAAACGCGACGGCCCTGCAGGCGGCGGCCGGGGCCAGCATGGGCTGGGTGTGCTGCGACGTCAGCGACCCCCCTGCCGTGCAGGCCGCGCTGGCCGCCGCCGCAGAGCGCAGCGGCCGCATCGACATCCTGGTGAATAACGCCGGCCAAGCCGCATCGGCCCCGTTTCTGAAGACCGATGGCGCGCTGTGGCAGCGCATGCTCGATGTGAACCTCGGCGGCGTGTTCCACTGCAGCCAGGCGGCCTTGCCCGGCATGCTGGCGGCGGGCTGGGGTCGGATCGTGAATATCGCCTCGACGGCCGGACTGACCGGCTACCGCTACGTGGCCGCCTACTGCGCCGCCAAGCACGGCGTGGTCGGCCTGACGCGCGCGCTGGCGCTCGAAGTGGCGGCCCAGGGCGTGACCGTGAACGCGGTCTGTCCCGGCTTTACCGACACCGCCATCGTGGCCGAGGCGGTCGCGAATATCGTGCAGACGACCGGCCGCACGACCGAACAGGCGCGCGCCAGTCTGGCCGCCGCCAACCCGCAACAGCGCCTCGTCACCCCGGACGAAGTCGCCCACACCGTCCTGTGGCTGTGCCAGGACGCCGCGGCCGCCATCAACGGCCAGTCCATCGCCGTCGCCGGCGGTGAAGTCATGTGAGAACGAGAATGAAAGACGACGACCACAAGCCGAACGACGCCGATGCCCAGGTGCTGGACCTGGAAAGCCGCCTGCCGCAGGACGCCAGCCAGTCGATCAAACTCTGGCTGCGCATGCTGTCGTGTACGACCCGCATCGAAAACGAGATCCGCTCGCGCCTGCGGGCGCGCTTCGACATCACGCTGCCGCGCTTTGACCTCATGGCCCAGCTCGAGCGCTTCCCCGATGGCCTGCGCATGGGCGAACTGTCCAAGCGCATGATGGTCACGGGCGGGAATGTCACCGGCATCACCGACCAGCTCGAGCAGGAAAAACTGGTCATGCGCGTGCTAGACCCCAAGGACCGGCGCGCCTACAGCGTCAAGCTGACCGGGGCTGGCCGGCGCGTGTTCGCCGAGATGGCGGCCGAACACGAAGCCTGGATCAGCGAGCTGCTGGGCGAATTGAGCAGCGACGAGAAGGCCCAGCTGATTGCGCTGCTGTCACGCCTGAAGAACCACCTGAACGACACCGACGAAAAATAAGGACCGCCATGCGCCACCTTCCTGGCCAGGCCCACAGCCTGCCTGGCAACCGCCTTAGCCTGAGTGGCTATGTGCCCCAGCATTTCGACTACCAGGCCGCCGAGGGCGTGGCCACGATCACCCTCAACCGCCCCGAGCGCAAGAATCCGCTGACCTTCGACAGCTATGCCGAACTGCGCGACCTGTTCCGCGCGCTCGCCTATGCCGAGGATATCCACGCCGTGGTGCTGACCGGCGCGGGCGGGAATTTCTGCTCGGGCGGCGATGTGCACGACATTATCGGCCCGCTCACGCGGCTCGACATGCCTGGCTTGCTGGCCTTCACGCGCATGACCGGCGATCTGGTCAAGGCCATGCGCGCCTGCCCGCAGCCGCTGGTGGCGGCCGTGGACGGCGTCTGCGCCGGCGCCGGCGCCATCCTGGCGCTGGCATCGGACATCCGCTTCGCCACCGCGCGCAGCAAGACCGCCTTTTTGTTCATGCGCGTCGGCCTGGCCGGCTGCGACATGGGCGCCTGCAGCCTGCTGCCACGCGTGATCGGCCAGGGCCGCGCGGCCGAACTGCTGTACACGGGCCGCAGCATGAGCGGGGAGGAGGGTGAGCGCTGGGGCTTCTTCAACGGCCTGGCTGAATCCGAGCAGCTGCTGGCGCGCGCCCAGGAATTCGCGCGCATGCTGGCCGAGGGCCCCACTTTCGCGCACGGCATGACCAAGAAGATGCTGCAGCAGGAGTGGAATATGGGCGTCGACGAAGCCATCGAGGCCGAGGCCCAGGCCCAGGCGATCTGCATGGCCACCAACGATTTTCACCGCGCCTATCACGCCTTCGTGGCGCGCGAAAAACCGCAGTTCGAAGGGGACTGACATGGCCGACCGCACCTACCTCGACTGGCCCTTCTTCGACCCGCGCCACGCCGATCTGGCCGACGAACTCGATGTCTGGGCGGCCCGCCACGCGGCCGACGTCCACAGCGGCGATGCCGATGCCGACTGCCGCGAACTGGTGCGCCGCCTCGGCGCCGCCGGCTGGCTGCGCCATGCAGTCGATCAGGATGGCAGCGGCATCGACACGCGCGCCATCTGCCTGATCCGCGAGACGCTGGCGCGCCACAACGGCCTGGCCGATTTTGCCTTCGCCATGCAGGGCCTGGGCTCCGGCGCCATCAGCCTGTTCGGCAGCGCGGCCCAGCGCGAACGCTATCTCGAACGGGTCGCGCGCGGCGAGGCCATCGCCGCGTTTGCGCTGTCCGAGCCGGGCGCCGGTTCGGATGTCGCCGCCATGCAGTGCGCCGCCGTGCGCGATGGCGACGACTACGTGCTCAATGGCGAAAAGACCTGGATTTCAAATGGCGGCATCGCCGATTTCTATGTGCTGTTCGCCCGCACCGGCGAGCAGCCGGGCGCGCGCGGCATCAGCGCCTTTATCATCGATGCGGCCACGCCCGGTTTCGAGATCGCCGAGCGCATCCAGGTGATCGCGCCGCATCCGCTGGCGCGCCTGCGCCTGCGTGACTGCCGCCTGCCGGCCGGCGCCCGGCTGGGCGAGGCGGGGCAGGGCTTCAAGGTGGCGATGGCCACGCTCGACGTGTTTCGCACCTCGGTGGCGGCGGCCGCGCTGGGCTTTGCCCGGCGCGCGCTCGACGAGGCGCTCGCCCATGCGCGCACGCGCAGCATGTTCGGGCAGGTGCTGGCCGACTTCCAGCTGACCCAGGCCAAGCTGGCCCAGATGGCCACTGATATCGACAGCAGCGCCTTGCTGACCTACCGCGCCGCCTGGCAGCGCGACCAGGGCCGCAAGGTCACGCGCGAGGCGGCCATGGCCAAGATGACGGCCACTGAAACGGCGCAGCAGGTGATCGACCATGCGGTGCAGCTGTTCGGCGGCCTCGGTGTCGTCAGCGAGCACCCGGTCGAGCGCCTGTACCGCGAGATCCGCGCGCTGCGCATCTACGAAGGCGCGACCGAAGTCCAGCAACTGATCATCGCGCGCGAGCTGCTGCGCGAGCACAACTGAAAGGAAATCATGGAGATTCTGCAGCCTCCGGGCTGGGCGCGTCCAAGCGGTTACGCCAATGGCGTGGCCGCCAGCGGGCGCATGGTGTTTATCAGCGGGATGGTCGGCTGGGACGCCAACAAGCAGTTCCAGACCACGGATTTTGCCGGCCAGGTGCGCCAGGCGCTCGCCAATGTCGTGGCCGTGCTGGCCGAAGCCGGCGCGCGGCCCGAGCACATTGTGCGCATGACCTGGTATGTGCTCGACAAGGGTGAGTACCTGGCGGCCGGCAAGGAGGTTGGCGCCATCTACCGCGAGCTGATCGGCCGCCACTATCCGGCCATGACGGCCGTGCAGGTCAGCGGCCTGATGGAGGAGGCTGCGCGCGTCGAGATCGAAGTCACGGCCGTGTTGCCCTGAGTGCTGAAGGGTATCGTGTGGGCCTGCAGGACCCGCTTCGCATAAAGTCGATACGGGGACGTCTATTGAAGCTACTTCGCCGGAAGCCAGCCGGATCGAGCTCGCCATCGCCAAGAAGCTGCATCAAGTCGGGCTGCGCGTGAATAAGCGCCTCGCGCGCCAGCTGCAGTGGATATTGGCCTGGCCATTGGCCAGTTTGCGACGCTTGTCGCGCTGCTGACTGCCTTGGCACGGCTGGCCCAGTGATGGTCCCCGGCTGGAATCTACCGGAGGGACCAAATTCAGGGAAATCAATAGGTTAGAGAAACGGTAGCGCCAAGATACCATCAGAAATACCATCAGGTCGGCGCTTTGTAGGCGGGATTACATGTCGTCTTCGTTGCAAGTGTCGGTTCTGACAGCCGGCGTCCAGTCGAAGTCTGAGAGCTCAGGATGGGTAACTCGGCGCGCTCTCAGTAATCGCCTCGCTGTCCCGGTTGCGTCCGATATGACATCGGCAATCGTTGCGGCAGCACCTCGGTCCATCAAGACGATTTGGCGCTCGTGTGCGCGGTACCAAGAAGCGAAGCACAGGACGTGCATGCAGACTGCTGCGACTTCATCGACGGCAGGGTGTTGGCCGTTCGATTTGTCGGCGGTATTTCGGTATTTCATCGTGTTCCTCAAAGTGGATTAAATGGCGGCCACGCCGACTGGCCGTTCTTTCTCCGGTCTACCCATGCGCACTGATTTTTGGTGCGCTTCAATTTTAATTGTTTGTTTCTTAACAGCCTGCGCAGATTGTCATAGGACAACTCAAGGCGCAAAGCCTGAGTATGGCTTGAAATAGGCGGCAATTCTTTTGATGGGTGCGGTGTGAGGAGGGTCAACTGTGCTTGGCGCGCCGCGAGTACTCTGCGGGCATGAAGAGAGGCCGGGACGGCAGGGCGAGTGAGCGCCGCGAGATGACGCGGCTGGTGCTGTTCGCCCAGGTCGTGGCTGAAGTGGAGGGGATACCTGCTGCTGCGCGCCAGCTGGCCGCCGGCGGTATTCCGATTGATGTGGCCCTGCGTGTTCTCACGCGGCCATGGCAAAGGCGTTGGCGCCGGTTCTAGACGTTGCTGTGACCATGCACGGCGCCGAAGCTCGCCGGCAGCTTGAGGGTGACGTGAACCGCCCATTCCTGCATATGGGACTCGGCCTCGCGGTTTGCCTCATCACCTACGCGCTCGACTCCCTCAAAGAGCATCCGATCGCCACTGATCGTAACCAGGCGCGCATCGTATAGGCATGGGCCCATCGCGCTGTGATTCGGCCCACAGATAGCCAGCACGTAGTTGCGGCCGACCATGGCCATGCTCAGGTCTCCGGCGATGCCCGGATCTGCACTGATATCCCGGTCAGAACGGCGGCGGCCGACGACGCGGAGGCGTTTGACTGTACTGTACATCCAAACAGTATAAATGCCAGTGACAATTCGCGGAACTTTTCCCAACTCAACTGTATAGAATGGAAATTTTGAATCTCTCACGGGGCAATGGAATTTACTTTAGTCAGTGACATCAGCAATTGGCTTGGTGACCTTGATAAATTACAAAGGACTGGAACTTGCAAAAGCCCAAAGTTCCTTAAGCCATATCACCTTGCGACGCTTGCACATGTGCTGCGACACCGTCAGCTTGCGGATATTTCACTGGGCTCAAAGTTTGATAGCTACGCCGACACCATGCAGCTATGGGATGCACTTGGCATACCGTCACCCTATGGGCCAAAAGTTCGTCTTGGCGGGAGGTATCATCCAATTGAGCTCTTGAACGATGAGCGCGGAATTGAGGCGATTGCAGGGAAGATAGGCCGTCTTTTGGCATCCGTTTGCGATACTCCAGAAACTGTCGACGCACTTCAAACGATGCTACGCGAGTTGATTGGCAATTGCTATGCACATGCCGCAGTGCCTGACGGTGTTTATGGTGCCATATGCGCTCAGATTTGGGGCGGAGGGATGAAGGGGCAAATTGCTTTGGTCGATTCGGGAATCGGCATTCGAACGTCTTTAAAGCAAAACTTGTCACTTTGGACCCGCCTTCAAACGGAGAATTCCTGCGCAATGGCAACCGAGTACGGGATCACGAGCAAGCCAGGAAATGGGCACAGCGGCTACGGTCTTGCCGTCGCGAGAATGCTTCTTGAGCAGAACGGAGGGATGCTTTACGTTCACTCTGGCGATGAAGTTTTTGTTACAAGGAACGGCTTAATCCAGACGTTTGAGACAAAAGTCCCATGGAGTGGTACTCTCATTGTTATCGAATGGGACTTGTGTGGGCGTATGGATATTGGTGATGTTTATCGCCAACTTCCACTTCCTGAGGGGATCGACGATGATGACTTCTTTTAGCGTAGACATAATGTCGCTTGCCACCGAACTCACAACTCGGCCGGTGGGTGCACAAGCGCGTCAGCAACTGCTTGACCTGCTCCACGAGCACGATCACATCGAAATAGACTTCCACGATCAAAGCCTCACGCCGTCCTTTGCGGACGAGTGCATTGGTCGCCTGGCAGCCCAGATTGGCCTGATCGATTTCAAGAACCGGGTTAAGCTGGTAAACGTTGCTGCGAATGCCCGTCCGCTTGTTCGTCATGTGATCCTAACCCGGTGCGGGGCCGCATGATGGATCAAAGCCCGGGCAAGGGCTCGGTGATGACCCCGATCGATGACGTCGAATACCGAAATTGCTTTCTTCGGTTCACGCCAGCGAAGCAGACATCACAAGGGCTAGGGGCATCCTTCACCCTACGCCTAACGAATCGATATGGCGACTGCGAAACCAGCCTGATTGACCTTCAACTTTCATGGACAATCGAAGGGCTAATTGAGTTAGCGAAGCGTAAAGCGGACCCATGCATCGATCGGTGGGAGGCGAGTCAAGGGCCCAGCTCTTGATGCATATCGCCTCACACTGAATTAGTCAGAATCTGAGCACCCAGCCATCGCAGCCTCGAGGCCGGTTGCATACTTTTCCCACGCGATTGCATCGGCGAGCGCCAGCTGGGCGGCCGGCTTGTCGCCAGGGTATGGGCCCTGCCCGAATTTGCTGACCGGGCGTGCGGGCTTCGGCCCGAGGCAGCCGACCGCTACCGGCACTTTCACTTCGACTGGCTTTTGCACCGTCGCGCAGGCCTGCAGCAGACTGGCCACGGCCAGCATCACGATCACGCGCATCATTTCCCAGCCCCCCATGCTTCGCGCAGGACGCCCGGGCAGTCGGTAGCCTTGGTGCCGGCGACGGCGGCCGCGCGCTGGTCGAGCGTCCCGATCGCGCGCTGCGCGTATGACTCGGCCAGCTTCCGTGCGCCATGAGCTGCCTCGGTTGCCGCGCGCAGGCCTTCGACGGCACCGTTCTGCTTCTCGATGGCCGCCTTCAAACCGGAGATCTCCTGATCCTTCGTGGCCAGCTCGCGGGCATGGCCAGCCTCGAGGCGCCAACCGTTGACGACTGCCCCGGCAGCTGCTCCGGCCGCCAGTGTCACCAGCAGGGCCAGCCCGCCGGCAATGATCTTGGCCTGCAGAGTCTCGAGGCTACCCATTGGCGCCCCCATCTTCATCGCGCCGCCGCTCGGCACTCTTGCCGCCAACATAGGCACCACCACCAATGCCTGCCAGCGGCACTGCCACTGCCGCTATGGCTGCCGCTACGTCGCGCCCGAAGACGGCGGCAGCTGCAAGGATGACCACGGCCAGCGCCAGGGCCAGTGTGGCCAGCAGCATCGCCACCCGCTTGCTCGATGCGCGCCCGGTGCGGCCATCGGAAATCGATTCACGAAGCCAGTTCATGCGACGCCCTCGGTGTATGTGGCCCGGCCGCCATTGAATTGCGCGGTCAGAACCTGGCGCCGCAGTTGGCCGGCGCGCAAGCCGATATGCACCCACGTTCCCTCATGGATGACCTGATCAAACTCGATGCCGCTGTCGCGGATCAGGATTGCGAGCGCCTTGGGCGTCATGCGTGGCGTCGTGATGTCAGCGGCCAGTCCCAGCGTATGCGCGCTGGGCGGATCCTGAGCGCCGCCGACAGCAGCGTTCAGCGCCGGCGAGCGGTACCCGCTGGAGACGACGATCGGGCCGCCCACCAGCACCCGGACGCGCTCGAGAAGCTGGGCGATACGCCGCAGGTTCTCGATCACATCGGGGCCAGGAGTATTGTCGATACCGAGGCGAGTAGCGGTCTGGGAGAAGGTCAGCTCCTCGAGCGTGAAGTTCAGTGAGAGCTTCATTTGATGCCCTTCACCGAGCCGAGCGCGGCCAGGCCGATCAAAGCCACGATGATGGCCTTCCACACCATGCCCCAGACTCCGCGCCCGAGGTCGTTGTAAAAGCGGTTGACCATGCGCGTCTCCATCTCGTCGGCGATTGCCTTCACGTCGGCGTCGGTCAAATTGCGGGTTTCTTCTGGCATGGCGGTCCTTTACGCAGGGTTTGGGCGGTTGGAAATGTGGCGGGCGCGGATGATCGCGCCCTTCGGATAGTTGACCTGGTGGAGGTCATTCGGTGTGACGCGGCGGGCCTCGGTCGGGTCGAGCACCCAGGTGCCGCCTGCGCCGAGCATGGAGAACACCAGCTCGCTGCACCACCAGCTGCGATCGTCAGCCCAGTCCTCACTAGCCAGAAGCGGCAGCGCCAGCGCGCCGGCCCAGTCATACGGGCGGCCGTTCTGCGCATAGCCAAAGGCCAGTGCGGCGGCCAAGTTCGGAACAGGCACCAGCATGTCACGCCACGCCACGACGCCGCGCATAGCCTCGTCGATGTGCACCACCCGGCAACCGTGCGTCATCGATGCCTCGAATGCCTCGGTACCGATGATCAGCATGCAGTGCGACCACTGGCGGGAACCGGTTAGACGCGCTACGGCCAGGCTGATAGGGTTCCATGGCCAGCGGGTAGTGAAGCGGACGGTGATGGTGTCCATGGTCAGGCAACCATTTGGGCAGAGTCGGCGTTTGCCGCGCGCGTGCGGAAGAATGCAAGGCGCTTCACGTGGCCATTCAGGAAGGTGCCGGCATTGCTGGCGTGATCGCTGCCAATTGTGAGCTTGGTGACGGTCGGGAGCGTGACACTGGTGTCGGTTGCATTGCAAACGCCATCCTTGGCAATCGAGGTGTCGTTCGCCTTGAAGTTGAGCGCAACCTTGGTCACGGCTCCGGCATAACCGCTGAAAGCGGCGTTCGAGTTGAACGTGTGGCCGCTGGCGTAGACCTCACCAAACACCTGGGCCGAACTGCTTATCACAACATGAATGAAGTTGTTTATCGTTCCATCGGACAGACACCATGCGCGTGGCCAGCTCCCAGAGGCTGGCACAGCCGCATCGAAGACGCACAGCATGGTTCCCTCAAGCGAGTTGAACCAGGGCCCAAGCCAAGCGTAAATTGCATCGGCATTGCGCGTGACGGCCGCCCCGCTCGTAGGAATCACGCTGGTGGCAAACGCGCCTTGCTCGAGCTGTGGAAGGCCGATGCGAAGGGTCACGTCAATAGCGGCACCATTTGCGACGTTTGAGTAGAGGACAGGTCGCATATATGCGGTTGATCCGCTTGAGATAGTTGCCGTCGTCGAAGTTCGCTGACCGTACATTGCGGCCGAGGTTGGAGTGATCGCGACTTCAGGACCTCCTGTGACAAATCCCCCGCCTATCGCGATCTGATCGATCGTATTTTTGAACGCTAGTCCGGTGAGCGAGCCGCCAACCAAGGCGACGAAAAAGCTATGCGTCCATGTCTGCCCGGAAGTTGCTGCGATCGAAGTGGCACCTTCGAAGCCGATGTTTATTTGGCCCGAAGCTGATGCGGTCCCGAAGACGCGCAGGTCGATATAGTTGATCCCCTCCGATGAAACCCCGGTTCCGACAACTTGCGACGAAAGGCCGGAAGCGATGGACAGGGTCCAATAGTTTGGCAGAGTCCCAGGAGACCCAGCCGCAGCACCAACCATCGTGCTATTGCGGATGCTGTTGGTGCGTGCCTCCTCGATCAGCAGGCCCTTGCAGGCGTAGTACTTAGGGAAGGCAGTGGCTCCGGTTCTCTTATACGGGAGCAGAGTCGGACCCGTGTTTAACTGCGCGCCCCAAATAAATGTCCCGCTGGTTCCGTCTGCCGTCGCAGGCTGCCTCACAATCTGAGCGCTGAACAAAGTAGTGACGGTAGGCGTAAATTTGATAGAGCATCGGAATGAACCGTCAGAGTTGAGCGAGCACGTTGCGGTTATGTCTCCCCGTTCAATGTTGGTAATCGCACCGGTAGCTAGATTGAAGGTCGCGGCTGCATTGCCACCAGCTCCGCCGAATGCCGCTGAAACGCAGCCGACCATGGTGAACGTGTCATATCCCCCGCCTTGCCTACCAAAGATTGACAGGTGATAGGTAGTGCCGGCATTAAAGCTCATGTAGGCGCCAGCAATATTTGCGCCTGAGATGCCAGCAGGTGGAACCCATTTTTCCATGGTTGATGAGCCATCAGGTGCAACAGCCACATCAGGAAGAATTACTGTGCCACCGGTCTTACCCCAATAGGAGTTATCAAGTTGCTCCGAGTAGAGAAAAACATTCTCGTACAGTAGCGTCGTCGGATCGTGATCAAACCGGAGATCATTGGCGGCGCAAGTCTCAAGCTGGCCGGCTGAATTCCAGCGCGTGGCCGTCGCACCCGAGCGAGTGCAGTACACCGTCGCGTTGCCGACAACCGGATTCGCCGAGCCGGTACTGAAGTCAAATTCGAGCGCCGCGCCGCTCTGCCAGCATCCGATTATGGCGGCCGTCACCGCCTTCAGGGCAAGGTTCGCTCCGATGCCGATCATGCTGCCTCCATGGCCTCATAGATTGCCGCAATGTCTGCCTCGTCTTCGGCGGCGGCCAGCTGGGCCTTCCATGCTTGAGCTTGGCCGAAGTTTGCCGTCCCCTGAGCCGTCATCGATGCGTACAGGCTCTTGAAGGCTTCGATGGTAGCCAGTGGCAGGATAGTGTTATCCATGGCCTTCCAGCCGCCGGGCCAGCCTTCCGGGAACTCGCCGGTCAAGCCGATCGAATTGGCCACAGCATCTAGGTCCGAGCGCGAGAGCTGATCGCAAGCTATCTGCTTACCACCGTGGGTGAAGTGCGAGAAATTCGCGTGCAGGCGCCAGGCATTGATCGCATCGTTGCACTTTGCCTTGGCGGCAGCGAGGTCGAATTCCGGTGCCGGTTTCAGCTCCAGTTCCCAGACCATACCCATGATGGGCTCGATGGTTGGCTCCGTGCCTTCCGGGGCGCCTTCAGCGGGCGGGATAACTTTCTCGCCGATTTGGCGCTCAACCTGCACGGCTCGGTAGGCCAGCCAATTCGAGCGCTCGTCCGGCGTGCATTCGATAAGCAGGCCGACGTGGTCATGGTGGGGATCTTGGCAGAACGCGCCGGTCAGGTTGCCGGCTCCGTCGTGGGTCACGTAATCGATCATTTCTTATGCCACCTTCTTGAAAATTGCTTCGGTGTAGACCTCGACCTGGCCACTTGAGGTTGGCATGCCGAGACCATATGTACCCACTGCTACTGACGTTAAATGACGAATCGAAAACGTCTTGCTTGCAGTGATCGTGATAATTCCCATCACGACGGAATCAGTCTGGCCGTACACACCACCAGCGGAGTAGTTGAACGCATGGGCGCTCGATCCGACAAGCGCGTAGGTCGAGTCGGTGACGTTGTAAAGAAACGCCTTGTGAACATTGACACCGTACGCTGGGCATCTGATGTAGCACTCGTAATCACCCGGCTCAGTGAAGGTGATCTGGTTTCCACTCACTGAAGCGCCGGGGATCGTGTTTATCTCTGTGGTGTTGAACGTACGGGTCTGCGTAATGTCGTTGCTCAAACTTGAGCCGCCTGCTGTACCACTCGATTTCTGATCCGAAACTTTCAGGTAAGGAACCAGCCCAGCAACACGCCACGCGTACAGGGCAGAGCCATCACAGTAGACCATCCAGCGCTGGGCTCTGCCGATCGCAATGGTGTTCTTCCCGTTGACTGTCTCTGTGCTGTTCGGGTCGAGCGTGATCGTTCCGCTGTCGTCCTTCTCAAGGTAGCAGTACCAGCCGGAGCCCAGCGTAGCGGCGGCCGTGAATCCGAAGGTCCAGGTGCCGATGACCTTGAAGACGCTTCCCTTGTCCTGAGCGACAGCCGTGTACGCGCCGCTCTTGGTCTGGATGGCGTTGTTCACGGTGGTCATCGCGGGCGCGGCCAGCGCGACGGACCAAGCGGTGAAGGTACCGGTGCCCTGTGCGTAGAGCGCGTTCAGCACCAGCGCGCCCGTGCCGCTGTTGTAGCTGGTGACCTGGCCGATGAACCAGTTATTGGTCGAGCTGGTGGCGGTCACGATCATCCACTGGCCGGCCACGATGCTCTTGCCGGTCTGGATGGTGAGGGACACGCTAGTCGGAATCGCGGTCGGTATTGCCGCGCTGGTGGTCGATGTCGCGGTGGTGCCGGGGGCATTGACCGCGCTCGCGGCCGAGGCTGCGGCTGCCGTGGCTTGGGTAGTCGCCGTTGTCGCCGCCGAACTTGCGGTGGCTGCGTCCGTCGTCACCTGAGCCGTGGCGGTGTTAATCTGGCCGATGGACGTGTTCATGGCCGGGATCAGGGCCACCATTTCGGTCATGATCGTGTCGCCACGCTCGCTGAACGTACTTGGATCGGTTCGCGTTGGCGCCGCGACGCTGAAAGTTGGCAGGGTGTCGATGGTCATACGAGGCCTTCAATGGAGATTGAGACGAAGTGCTGTTCCTGGTGCTTGAAGAGGATCTGGAAGTCCTTGAAGAACCCCCAGACGATCAGGCTGGAGAAGAGATTTCCGGCGCCGATGTAGACGCACGGCGTGGCGCGCACCTGGGCGAGGATCGCGGCAGCCTGGTCGGTGAAGGTCGAATCGATCTGCACCACGCCCTCGAAGCGCTTGCTGTAGGGGCGCTCCACCACTGTGATGTGGCCGAAGTCGTCGGTCGTCTTCTTGCTGTAGTCGGTGATGCTCGCGCTGGCGTCCAGCTGCAGAGCGCCGAATTCAACGTACTGCCCGGCAGCGATGTTGCCGATCGCGACCGTGCTGGGCCCGGTTATCGTGACGTGCACGATCTGGTTGTAGTAGGGCAGCAGATCCGTCTCGACGACATCGTCTTCCGCAACGATGGGCGCCATGAAGTAGCTGTACCAGTCGTAGACACCAATATCCGTCTCGAGCGTGATGGTCCTCGACGAGATGGGCACCCCGCCGTTCGTGCAGGTGATATTGATGCTCGAGCCCAGCAGATTCAGGCACGCCACGCTGTCGACGACCTGGCCAGGCTGGTAGGCAAGGGTCAGGGCGTAGGTGCTGGCCGCGCCCACATCGAGCCACTTGGGCGAACCGCCTCCTGTATTGGAGGCCGGGGCCGCGTTGCTGTGCGCGATCAGGCACTTGTAGATGATGCCCCCCGACTTGCAGAGGTCGCCGACCGCGTAGCTCGTGCCACTGTTCCAGTCCACCAGGGCCGCGCGGGAGGTGGTTTGCGTGCCCCAGGTGTTGTCGAAGGCCGCATATTTGTTGGTCGCGCCCACCTCGACCCACAGTTGGCCATCGCCGACGTTCAGCTCAGGGCTCGTGCTGGCCACGGTGGCGGTGTGCGTACCGCTGCCGGCGCTGGTGGTGTTGATGGCCGTGCCACCAACGGTTGCCGCCAGCTGAAAGTCGTTGGTGTTCGGGCTCAACACGTAATACGTGACGCCCGGGACGAGCGGGGCCGGCAGCGTTCCGGTGGTCGAAAGCACGACCGGCGTGCCGGCGGCCTGGCCGTGGCTGGTCCAGGCGACGACCCCTGGCGTCGCGTTGGAGATGGTGACGGTCGCCGTGCTGGCGTTGCGGCTGTAGTGCGCCTCTTGGCACTCGTAGACCAGGTGCGTGCTGGCCAAGCGACGGCGGGCGCCGACCATCAGATATTCGCCGGCGGCCCAGGTCGTGGCCTCGGTGTCGGACACCTGCCATTCAGGGATGGCGATCTCGTCGTAGAAATCGGGCCGGTGCCCCGTGTTCGCGACCAGGCAGGTATAGCAACGCTGGGTCTGGCTGACATAGCGCACGTCCCCAACGGCATACGCTGTCCCGGAGTTCCACGCGGCCGGGTCAGATTCGGAAACGCTGGATCCCACCAACATGGCCGCGGCAAAGGCTACCGGCTTGATGAGGGCGAAAGGATTCTCGGTCGTCATGCCGTCTCCGTGAGAAGCGGGTTGTCGGAGTCGGTGGTGACGGTCATGGCCTGACCGTTGTTGGTGACGCGCTCAATCATTTTGGTCTGCTTGGCCACGAATGCCAGGAGCGAGGTCATCTGCGTATTGAGACGCTTGTTCTCGGCCACCACTTGATCGATGCGCTTTTCCAGTTCCTGTGTGCCGCCGGACAGGATTTGACGGGTCTGGCCCGCATTGAAGATGCGCGATGGGCCGGTTGCTTCCAGTTCCGGGCCGTTCTCGCCCACGATGCGCAGGCCGCCGCCAAAGTCCCCGCCAGTTGCGAAAGTCTTGATGCTGAGAGGGGTGGTGTAGCCGGCATCGCGCGCCGCGGCCTCGGCGAACCCGGACTTGACGGTATCCATGCCGTACTGCTTCAGCTTGTCCATCCAATAGGCAACCCCGCCAGCGTCAGGCTTGGATCCATCGCCGTACTGCCAATTCCCGGCGTACCAGCTGCGCACCAGAGCCTCGGTGCCCGTCGCCTTGATGGCGGCGGCATTGGCTGCAGCGGCAGCCTGAACCTGGGCCTGCACGCCAGCCAGGGCGGCAACGGACGCCGCAATGCCGGCCGCCGTGCTCGTGACGACAGAGCCCCAGTAGGTCATGCCGGACTTGGCTTCGACTTGGGCTGCGGCCGCAGCTGCGGATCCGGCCAGAAGCTCGTTGCTGGCGGCTGTAAAGAGCTCGCTTGCCTTTGCGTAGGCATCGGCCGCCGTCGAATTGACGTTCTTGATGCTGGTGGCAAATTCCTCGAGCGCCGTGGTTTGCTTGAGCTCCAGGTCGCCCTTGATCTTGTTCGCCGCCTCCAGCTCGATCTGAGCCTTGGCGAGTGCGTTCTGGGCGGCCAGGTACTGTGCGATCAATGCTTCGCCCTGGGTCTGCAGGGCCGACTTGGTCAGATCGGTGCTGGCGCCAGTGTCGCGCGCGACCGTTGCCCAGTAGGCTACAGCGCCGGCGGCATCCTTCTGGGCCGCCACCGCAGCGTCATAGCCGGCCAGGATCGAGGTGGTCGATCGCTCGAAGCTGGCGCCAGACTTGGTGACGGCCTCGGCCCATTTGGCTTGCTCGGCCAGAGCTGCACCCAATTCGTCTGGTGTTCCGTTCGGATTGGCCGCCGTTGCGCGGCCATTGGCGTAATTGAGGGCCGCCCCAACTGTATTGCGCACCAGCGCGACATCACGCTGGAACTCGAGCGAAGTACTCGCCTGATCCTTGCTCGCTTTCAGGAGGTTGGTGGCGATTGTCGGCAAGCGGCTCGCTGCATAGGCATCACCGGCCTTGGCGGCAGCGCCCATGACGGCAAATTGCGACTGCAGGGCGGCGTATTGACTCGCGCTCGACGCGCCTGCCAGGTCCGTGGTTTCCAGGCTCGACAGGAATTCGCCGAGATCGTTCGCCAACTTGGAAAAGCTGTCGCCGATCTTCTGACGCGCCTGGGCCACCTTGTCAGCGGCCTGTAGGTAACCGTCGGTGATGCGCGTCTGTTCGTCGATGACGGTCTTGCGTGCGTCGCGCTCGGCCTGAACAGCGGCGAGGTATTGCTCGCTGATTGCGGCGCGCGCGTCGGCCACGCCGCTCTGAGCGGCCGTCACGGCATTCACAAAGTTCATATACTGGCCAGCGGCCGTAGACATCGCGGAGCGCGCGGCCTGCACAGCGGAGTTATATGCGCTCTGGGCCGACGTCAACGTGGCCATGGCCGTGTTGTAGGCACCAACCTTGGCCGTCAGGGCATCCATGCCACCCGCAGCAGCAATGAACTCCTCACGCGCCTGGACCGAAGCGAAGCCAGCCTTTCCGTAGGCCTCGACGGTTGTCTTGCCCAGCATTTTGGCGGCGGCGTCCGTCAGCTGGAACTCCTGAACGACTCGATCGAGAGCCGCACTCGTCGCTTCCGAGGAGCCGCGCAGTGCCATGATCTGCTGAAGGGATACCTGCTCGCCGAAGACACTCTTGCTGTTCAGATCGAGGTTATGGCGGGCTGCGAGGATCTTCGCAGCCTCCGTGGCCGCTTCCTGCGACGTTCCGACAAACGACTTGATCGCATCGGACAATCCGCTTTCTACGCCGTCGAGGATATTGGCCAGGCGCTGCGCGAATACCTTGTCTAGCTGCCCGTTGGCATTCGGGTTCGACCCCTCGGCTCCGGTGGAGGCGTAGTAGCTCTTGCCGGTCAGGTAGTCCTTCACCGAAGCCTGCTCAGTCGTCGTCATCAGCCGAGCTAGAACATCGTCCGTCTGGCTCACGGTCTTGATGAAGTCCTGCATGGCCTTGCTGGTGGTATCCATCCAGAAGCTGGACGACACGCCGAACGTGCCCAGGGCCGATGTGCCATAGCCGCCGATATACGGGTTCGAGGTCTGCCCCTCGTTGCCGCGCTCGTTGATACTGATGTTCCCCGGCTTGTTGTTGTTGGCAAACGTGAGGCGGGTATTGGCCTCCGGGCCCTTATCCAGCCAATTCGAAATCAGCCAAGCGCCCACTACACCGGCGACCGTCGTCCAACCACCTAGCGATTGGAACACGGTCGCCACGGTATTACCGATACTGGCTGCCGTGGTCATCTCCGCTCCCATGGCCTGCGCTGCAGCACCAGCGGAACCCGTAAGCCCGGAATAGAACTGCCCGACGACGCTGGAATTGAGGGCGGTTCCGGCCGCTCCACCAAGGTTAAGCAGTCCAGACAGAGAGCCCGCCGCGGCAAGTGCCGATCCAGCACTTCCGACTGCTTGTAGTGCGCCAGGGACGCTGCTGACGTTCCCTTGAATGTTCAGAATCCACTGCTTCAATGTCATCTGGTACAGCAGCTCATACAGGCCATTTTTCAGTGCATCTCGCAGGCGATCGAATGCCGACTTACCGCTCTGGAGGATGCTGATGAACGTGTCGTGCGCCACTCCTTCAATCGACTTCCAGAGATCTTTTTGCTTCTGAAGAGCAGGTCGCATCGACTCATTTGCATACCACTGGTCGTACTCCTTCTGCAGCTTCTTCTGTGCGTCGGTTCCGTCGCCGGCCAGTTGGATCATCTCCTGCCATTTCTCAGCCTCAAGCTGGAGCTGGACCTGAGCGCGCGCTTCGTCATCAATGATCCACTCAGCGTTGAAGGTCTTGTTCTTCTCGGCCAGGGTGGCGGCGCCTTGCAATGCCTTGGTTTGGGCAAGCGTGGCTTGCATTGTTGCGATTCGGAGGTCCGTTTCCCGGCGAAGTTGATCCAATTGCTCTTCGGTAATTGACTTCCCAGCCTTGCGTTCGGCTGAAAGAAACTTCTCCATTTCAGCTTCTTCACGAATGGCGATCATTGCAACTTCGCGGGAAGCATTCGACTTCCCATACATTGCATACTCAATCTCAAGAGCGTCGCGAGATGCAAGACGCGCGCGTGTGCTCTCGATAATCCAATTGAGAACGTCCTTTTCAATGGCCTGAGCTTTAATGAGGTTCTCGGTTGCAGCCAGTTCAGCCAACTTAGACTGAATGACCTTCTGATGTGCATCGGAGAGAACGAGTTTGCCCGAGGCAAGTTCTTGCTCGACCTTGATTGCGATCTTCTGACCCTCGGTCAACTGATCGTTGATCACAAGTGCCAGTTTGCTTTCTTGGATTTTTGACTTAATTTGAGAAATTAGTGCTGCGTATGCCTGAGCTTCCTTATCCAACTTGGCATCGCCATTTGCGTCGAAATCAAGTGCCTGCTTAGCATCCTTTGCGACAGCTGCAACACCACGCAATTCGCTCATGCGGTCCCGCAGTTTTTGGCCTAGCGTTTGTTCGCTGAAAATGCCGGAAAGGTCGGAGCCATATTCCGATACAACGCTTGCAACCGTTGAACCCATGCTTTGCAAAGTATTGAGGGCGTCGGAGAAATTCCCCTGAATCCCTTGCTTCATTGCAGTGAAGACGCCCTGGAGTAGGGCAATGTCGGCAGCAAAGAACGCCCCTATGCCTTTCCCGAGTGCTTTGAGAACGCGCCAGAATCCCTCGAATGCGTCCATGGCATAGGTCACGCCAGTAACAGCCATCCGGGACCATTCGGTAATCGATCCGTCTTTGGACAGACCGGAAATCTGTGCCTTGATACCGCCGGCACTGTTATTTACGTCGAGGAATGCCTGGGACAGCTCAAAGAGCGCCGGAAGCATGCCAGTTGCAATATCTCCTTTCCACTTCTCGCCAGCCTTCTTGATTTTGGTGAGGTTGTCGGTGAAGTCGTCCGCCATTGCGGCCTGGGCGGCTTTTGCGGCCACTTGCTGATCTGTTAGTTTGGCGGTGACGTTTTCAGATTCATCCGCAAGATCCTTCAAGAACGGGAGCATTTGTGCCCCGGACTTTCCAAACAGCGTCATTGCCGCGGCAGACTTTCCGGCTCCGTCGGCGAATTCATCCATTGCTTTCGCGATCGAGAGCATTTGTTGATCCGGGGACAGCGCTTGCAGGCGGTTGAAATCCAGGCCGAGGGCTTTGATGGCGGCGCCGACACCTTTACTTTCTTCATCTGCGCCAGCCATGCCTTTTGCAAGTTTCCCCATCGCTTCAGCGATTCCTTCGATGGTGGTGTCTGAGGTTGCCGCCACTGATTTCAGGGCTTGTAGCGCAGCCACGGACGCCCCTGTCTGAATCGACAGGTCATGCATTCCGGCGCTGGCTTCGATGGAACCCTTGATCATGTCTGCAAAAGCCGAGGCTGACGCCACCCCAGCAAACCCGAGCATGGCCTTCTTCGCGAGTTCTACGGTCTTGCTAATGTCGGCCATTGCACCACCGACGGTGCGCTGAGCTCGGTCCATATCGGCTTGCAGCCTGGCGATATTCGCCATCAGCTCAATTTCGAGAGTTCCGACGTTCATTTGCTATCCTGGAAAAGAAA
>NZ_JAKLTS010000008.1 GCF_022012445.1 Massilia sp. TS11 | reverse complement strand
TCGCGTTATCGGGGTTTTTTGCTTTAGAGGCGCTGCTGGAGCCAGCGGGCCAGATCGTCGAAGGCGCTCGGCGCCTCGGGCTCATTGAAGACTTCGTGGTAGCAGCTTTCGTAGACGTGCATTTCGGCCATGCCTTGCTGCAGGCCGGCGAAGAAGCGCTGGGCGCCAGCCGGATTGACGAGGTGATCGTCGCCCGCCACGATCAGACAGCAGGGCAGACTGAGCGTGCCCGCCTGGGCCTGGCAAACCTCGATGGCCTGGAGCATCGATTGCAGCAGGCGCGCACTGATCTTGTTGTGCACGAGCGGGTCCTGCCGATAGGCGCGCACGACGTTCGCATCGTGGGACAGAAATTCGGGCCGCAGCCCATTCGGCACACCGAACCAGGGCGCCAGCCGCAACATCAGGCCGAGCAGGCGGCGCTGCAGCGCAGACAGATCGACCGCCAATGCCGGCGAACTCAA
The DNA here is from genome assembly GCF_022012445.1 of Massilia sp. TS11. Lineage (GTDB taxonomy): Bacteria > Pseudomonadota > Gammaproteobacteria > Burkholderiales > Burkholderiaceae_D > Telluria. The sequence goes on along the minus strand of NZ_JAKLTS010000008.1, from coordinate 233,716 downwards.
CATCAGACCGCGCAGCGGCGAGCGCCGGCTCAGGGCAAACTGGGTGGCGAACAGGCCGCCCATGCTGTGGCCGAACAAGAAGGGCGGCTGGTCGAGCTGGCGCGCAAAATCGTCGATCAGCAGCTCGGCGTCCACGAGCAGCGGCGTCCCATTCGGAACATCGCCCCGCGCGCCGCCCGAACGGCCATGCCCGCGCAGATCATAGCTGCGCACGGACAAGCCTTGTTCATTGAAGAACCGGGCGATAGGCGTGTAGCGCCCGCTGTGTTCGCCCAGACCATGCATGAGCACGACACCGCCCTTGGCCTGGGCGCGTGGCAAAAGATAGTCGACGACGGCCAGCTCGGTGCCGTCGGGTGCCACCATCGTGTGGCGATGGATCTGAACGTCCGTCACACGCCCCAGACCACGTCGTGGCCTTTGGCTTGCGCCGCGCGCAGCATTTCCATCAGCGGAAACACGCGGGTGGCGAAACTGACGCTCTGCGCGCCTTCGTGTTCCGCATCGTCGTCCGCGCCATGGTGGTGGGCGTCGATATCGTGCTGGACTTCATCCGACACCGGATGGGCGCGGCTTTCCGCGACTTCTTTTTCCAGAATGGCCAGGGCTTGCGGCGCTTGCTCGGCGGTGATGACGCCACGTTGCGTATCCTTATGCAGCAGCGTGAGGATGCGCTTGGCGTGTTCGCCGAACATCATGACGTCGGAGGCCGCTTTCGAACGAAAAGTGATCAGCATGGGTTCCTCCAATGCGGCTGGGTAGGCTCGAACAATAGCACGAAGCCCTTCAGTTTTCAGCGGGCGCGGCAACGCGGCGCAGGAGGAAGTGCAGCCAGCTCAGCACCTGCAGTCCGACGCAGCAGGCGAGGGCGGCGCGCAGCGCCGTGGCGGCATCGGCGCCATGCGAACGGAACACATCGATCAGCACACCAATCCCCCATTGCACGACGAAGGCGCCGACGAACAATTGCAGGTTATAGGCGGAATTGATGCGGCCCGCCTGGCTGGCGGGAAAGGCCAGGGCCAGATGCGACTGCACGATCGTGGTCACCGGCACGAACAGGGCCAGCACCAGCCACCATCCCCAGCCGCCAAACAGCATGCCGAGTTGCGCCAGCAGCATGGCGCCGATACCCCAGCCGATCAGGCTGTGCGCATGCCAGCCGCGGGCTGCCAGGCGCGGCGCGGCCCAGCCGAGCGCGAGGTAGGCGAGCATCAGCACCAGATTCAGTACAAACAGGATGGAGCTGGTCTCGGCCGTCGTCTTGCCCAGCACCTGGCTCATCCACGGCCCGGCCCACAGGGTTTGCAGTGCGAAGAAACTGCCGTGATTGATCAGGCCCAGCAAGGCAAAGCGCCAGAAGTAGGCGCTGCCGAAGATCTTAGCGTAGGCGCCGTCGGCGCTCGCCGCCGCCGCCGGCAGCGGATGGGCGCGCTCGACATCGCGCAGCAGGAAGAAGATGGCGGCGGCCACCAGCACGATCGCGCCCGCTACCACCCAGAACACGCCGCGCCAGCCGATGGCCGGGACCGCCATCGTGACGGGCAGGGTGGCGCTGAGGGCGCCCGAGGTGCCGGCCACCAGCATGAAGCTGGCCAGCCGGCTCTGCTGCTCCGGCGCGAACCACTGGCGATAGGCCTTGAAGGCCGCCATCAGACAGGCCGAGACGCCGACTCCGATCAGGGCGCGCCCGATCCACAGGCCGGTCAGGGTCGTCGCCGTGGCGAACACAGCGGCGCCGAGCGCGGCGATCAGCAGCAGCCCGGCTTCGATCCGGCGCGGGCCATAGCGGTCGAGCCAGACGCCGAGCGGCAGCTGCAGCGTGGCGAAGCTGACGAAATAGGCCGAGGACAGCAGGCCGAGATCGGCGCTGCTCAGATGCAGGTCGGCCACCAGCACGGGCGCGATCACCGCGTTCACCGAACGCAGGCCATAGGAGATCAGGTAGCCCGCCGCGAAGCAGAGGAAGACCTTGAGCGCCGTGGCGCCGCGCAGCGTGCTGCTCATGGAGTCCTTTCACGCGGGACGAAGCCCGCCAGGAAGGTGTCGGCCTGTTCGGCATCGATCTCGCGCGCCGGGCCCATCACGATGACCTGGTACAGGCGCCGCCCCTGGGCGCGGAAGCGGCCCTGCAGGCGCGTCGCTTCGCCTTTGATCTGGCCGTCGGCCACGATGTCAGCACCGCTGCCGACCGCCTTGCTGCTGGTGATGGTCCCGCCGATATTGCGCACCATGGCCAGCTGCATGGCCGTCAGCGCACGCTGCGCCTGGGCCATATCGGGCACATCGGCCCAGGCGATCGCGAACACCACGTGGTCGACCTGGGCCGCCGTCATGCTCATCGCGACTTTGATACCGTCGAGATCGACCTCGCGCGTGTAGCTGGCGGGTTTGTCGGGGAAGGTGGCGCGATAGCCGGTCGGCGCGTCCTGGTAATCGCGCCAGTTGTATTTCGGGCTGCAGCCGGCCAAAACCGCGCAGACGAGAAAGATGCGGATAATATTGTGCATATCCGCATCCTAGCATGCGCTCGCGCAAGGCTCGACAGCTGCGCCTGTTGGTTGTTATAGTCGTTTAACCAATATTTCAAAGGAGGGTAGGATGCGTCTTTTGCTGGCCGCCCTCGTCTGTCTGTGCAGCCTGCCGGTCCAGGCCCTGAGTCTGCGCCTGTGCACCTTCGATAATCCCTTTCCCCCGTACACCATGCCTGACGGCAGCGGCCAGGTGCAGGAATTGATCCGCCGCGCCAGCCGTCCGCTCGGGCTGCGCATCGAGGCGACCTATGCGCCGCGGCGGCGCTGCCTGGCCCTGGCCGAACAAGGCAAGGTCGATGCCCTGATTGGCGGCTACGTGCGTGAGCGCGAACGTTATGCGGTGTATCCTATGGATGGCGAGCATGCCGACCCGACGCGTGCGCTGGCCGTGACGCGGTTTATGATCTATCGCCAGCGCGACTCGGCCGTGCGTTGGGACGGCCAGCGATTGGGTGGCCTCGGCGGGCTGGCTGTTGGCGTGCAGAGCGGTTTCATTCATGCCGATCTGCTGCGTGCGATAGGCGTCGCCGTCGATGATGGCGCCCATACCGGTGAGCAGAATCTGGCCAAACTGGCGGCCGGGCGCCTGGCCGCCATGGTTGGCTCCGAGAACGATGTCTCGCCGATGCTGCAGGCGGCGTTCAAGAACCGCATCGAGATGCTGCCTGTGCCATTTCATGTGACGCCGCTGTACCTGATGGTCGAGCAGCGCTACTACCATGCTCACAAGGCGACTGTGCAAAGCCTGTGGGACAACATCCGCACGGTGCGCGCCTCGCCCGACTACCAGCGCCTGGTGAAGGACTGGCGCTACTGATCGGCTTCGGGCAAGCCGCGCCGCAGCTGGGCGGCCTCGCCCACATGCACGGCCTCGACGGCCTCGTGGCCAGCCAGATCGGCAATCGTGCGCGCCACCCGCAGCACGCGGTGAAAGCTGCGCGCCGACCACTGGAACTTGCGCATGGTGTCGCGCATCACGCGCAGCGCCGCCTGATTGAGGTGGCAATGGCGCGCGACCGCCGCCGCCTCCAGATGCGCATTGGTGCAGCCCTGGCGCGCCTGTTGGCGGGCATGGGCCTGCGCCACCCTTGCAGCCACCTGGGCCGTGGATTCGCCCGGCCGCGCGCGCGTCAGTTCGGCCGAGCTGACCGGCGCGATATCGATGCGCAGATCAATGCGGTCGAGCAGGGGACCGGAGATGCGTTGCTGATAGCGCGCGATCTGCTCACGTGTACAACGGCAGCTGGCGCCGGTCTGGCCCAGATACCCGCAGGGACAGGGATTCATCGCGGCCAATAGCTGAAAGCGGGCCGGGAACTCGCTCTGGCGGGCCGCGCGCGAGACCGTGATCGTGCCCGCTTCGAGCGGCTGGCGCAGCACCTCGAGCACGTGGCGCGGAAACTCGGGCAACTCATCGAGAAACAGCACGCCGCCGTGGGCCAGTGAGATTTCGCCCGGACGCGGCTGGCTGCTGCCGCCGACTAGGGCCGGCGCCGAGGCTGAGTGGTGCGGGGCGCGGAACGGACGCCGTCCCCAGTGCTCGGGACGGAAGGGCTGGTCGAGCGACTGCAGGGCCGCCACCTCGAGCGCGGCGTCGTCGTCGAGCGGCGGCAGCAGGCCGGGGAAGCGCATGGCCAGCATGGTCTTGCCGGCGCCGGGCGGGCCGATCATCAGCAGACTGTGGCTGCCGGCGGCCGCGATTTCGAGCGCGCGCTTGGCCGCTTGTTGGCCGCAGACTTCGGCCAGATCCGGGTACACGGGCGCGGCCAGCGGCAGCGCGCCTTGCCAGGCTTGCAGGCGCGGGGCCTGCGGGTGGCGGCTGAAATGGGCGCAGACCTCGAGCAGGCTGGCCGCCGGCAGGACGGACAGGCCACGCGCCAGACTGGCTTCGGGCGCATTGTCGCGCGGCAGGATGAATGCGCGCGCGGGCGTGCTGCGTGCCAGCGCCAGGGCCGTGGCCAGCGCGCCCTGGATCGGGCGCAGCTGGCCGGACAGCGATAGCTCGCCGGCAAACGCATACTGGCCGAGCGTGCGCGCATCGATCTGGCCGGAGGCGGCCAGAATGCCGAGCGCAATCGGCAGGTCGAAGCGGCTGCTGGCCTTGGGCAGATCGGCGGGACTCAGATTGACCGTCATGCGCCGGCGCGGCATTTCCATGCCGGCGTGCTGGATGGCAGCGCGCACGCGGTCGCGCGCTTCGCGGACGGCGGCGTCGGGCAGGCCGACGATGGTGAGGCTGGGCAAGCCGTTGGCCAGATGCACTTCGACCTGCACTTCAGGCGCCTGCATGCCGCACAGGGCGCGGCTATGCAGCACGGCCAGCTCGTTCATGGGCCCTCCTCACAGAATCACCGGTCGATTCTGCGGATGTGCCCCGGGCCCGCGCTTGCGCTGGCCCAAAGGTGCGTCAGGCGCCGTCCAGCCCAGCCCCCGGCGCCAGTCCTAGCCCGCCGCGCCGTTCAGGCGCTCCAGTTCGGGCAGCAGCGGCATGCGCCGCAGCCGCTGGCCGCAGGCTGCAAAGATGGCGTTCGCGACCGCCGGCGCGATGGCGGCGATGCCGGCCTCGCCCACGCCGCTGGGCGGTGCCGCGCTGGCGACGATGTGCACGTCGATGCGGCGCGCCGCCGCGGCCATGCGCATCATCGGATAGCTGTCGAAGTTGTGCTGCTCCACCTGGCCGTCGCGAATCGTGATCTGTTGTTCCAGCGCCGCCGACAGCCCGTCCTGAATGCCGCCTTCGATCTGTGCGCGCACGCCGGCCGGGTTGACGATGATGCCGGCATCGACTGCCGCCACCACCCGCTCCACGCGCAGCTGCGCACCCTGCACGCTGACCTCGGCCACCAGCGCCACCGCGGTGCCGAATGTGTAGTGCATGGCGACCCCGCGCCCGCGTCCGGGTGGCAGCGGCTGGCCCCAGCCGGCGGCCTCGGCGGCCAGTCGCAGGGTCGCGGCCAGGCGCGCGGTATCGCATTTCTGCATCCCGAAAGCTTCGCGGTAATTGAGCACGCGTCCGGCGCCGATCCAGTCCAGGCGCAGGGCGACCGGGTCGTGGCCGCTCGCATGGGCCAGCTCGTCGATGAACTGTTCGATCGCGAAGGCATTGACCACGTGGGCCGGCGCGCGCCACGGTCCGCGCGGCGCGGCCGACTGCATGGGCAGGTAGTCGACCTGGAAGTTGGGCAAATGATGGGCGGGGAAGCCGTCCCAGAAATATTCCATCAGCGCGGGCGGCAATCCCTTGGCCAGATAGGCGGGGCCATGCAGGGCGCTGAGCGCGCTCTGCAGTGGCGCCGGCACCGACTGGTAGCGGAAGACCATCGGATGCGAGGCCAGCCGGTGGTGCCAGCCGCTCACCTTGCCCTGGGCGTCGAGGCTGGCGCGCAGCCAGTGGCAGGCGCCCGGCCGGTAGAGGTCGTGCATGAAATCGTCTTCACGCGTCCACACCAGCTTCACCGGCCGCCGGACAGCCTGCGACAGCAGGGTGGCCTCGACCACCACATCCTGCTGGAATTTGCGGCCAAAGCCGCCACCCATGCGCGCCAGCTTGATATGGATGGCCATCGGATCGATGCCGGTGATCTCAGCGATCGCCTGCAGGGCCTGGTCCGGTGCCTGGGTGGCCAGAATCGCGTTGACCTGGCTGCCGTCCGGCGCCACCGCGACCAGCGCGTTCTGCGGCTCCATGCAGGCATGCGCCACCAGCGGCGCCTGGTAGCGCGCTTCGATCACCCGGGCGGCAGCGGCGCGCGCTGCGGCCACGTCGCCGCTGGCGACCAGCGGCGTGCCCTGGTCGGGGTCGGCCAGCCGCTCCCAGGTGGCGCTGTACTCGGCGGCGCTGTCCTCGTGGGCGGCCGCACCCGGCCCGCGCTGCCATTCCAGGCGCAGGGCGGCGCGCCCACGCAGGGCGGCCCAGAGGTTATCGGCGAGCACAGCGACGCCGGCGGCCAGATGGCCGAACGGGGGCATGACGGCAAAATAGGTAAAGTTGGCCGGCGGCCGCGGCAGCCGGATCACGTCGCGCACACCGGGCACGGCACGGGCGGCGCGATCGTCCAGGCTGGCCAGCTCGCCATCGAGGTAGGGGCAGCGCGCGATTACGGCGTGCAGCATGCCGGGCAGCTCAGCGTCGATACCAAACACGGGCGCGCCGCACACGATGTCGCGTCCCGCGCGCTGGTGCTGCGGTTTGCCGATCACACGCCAGGAGCTCGGCGGTTTCAGGCTGACCGGCCCCGTGTGGGGCGCCTGGCTGGCCGCCCGCGCCGCCATCTCGCCATAGGTGGCGCGGCGGCCGCTGGCGCCGTGGAACAACTGGCCCTGGGCGGTGCTGATCGTCTCCGGGGCGACCTGCCAGGCCGCGGCCGCCGCCGCCATCAGCTGCAGGCGCGCGCGCGCCCCCGCCTCGCGCAGCGGTTTGAAGCCGGCGCGCACGCTGTTCGAACCGCCGGCCGTACTCTGGCCGGCGCCCAGGTAGGAGCGCACGCTGGCGCCATTGCGGCGCACTCTGAGTGGCAGCGCTTCGATACGTACCTGTTCGAATCGCACGTCGAGTTCCTCCGCGATCAGCATGGGCAGGGCAGTGGCGACGCCTTGCCCCATGTCTGGCACGTGGGCGCCGATCACGACGCTGTTGTCGGCCTCGATGCGGATGAATTCGCTCAGAGTCTGGGGATTGGCCGCACGGCCCGGGCGGGCCAGGATCAGCAGCGCGCCCGATTGCAGGAAAGCGCGCCGCTTCATGCCGCGCCTCCGCCCAGGGCGGCGGCAGCGCGCTGGATCGCCGCCCGCACGCGCGTATAGGTGCCGCAGCGGCACAGATTGAGCATGGTCGCCGCGATCTGCGCCTCGCTCGGGCGCGGGTGGCGCTTGAGCAGCGCGCGCGCCGCCATGATCTGGCCAGCCTGGCAATAGCCGCATTGGGCCACATCTTCGTCCAGCCAGGCCTGCTGCACGGGGTCGAGCTTGCCTTCCCGGGCCAGGCCCTCGATCGTCAGGACGCGCTTGCCGGCGACGGCCTGCAGCGGCAGGACACAGCTGCGCGCCAGCTGGCCATCGACCTCGACACTGCAGGCGCCGCAGGAACCGATGCCGCAGCCGTATTTACACCCCTTGAGGCCGAGGTGCTCGCGCAGCGCCCACAGCAAGGGCAGCGTGGGGTCGGTGTCGAGGATGGCACGGCGGCCGTTGACTTCAAACGCGATGGGCATGGCAGCTCCTTCAGGTGAATAGGAGCACCATGCTAGGGACGGCCGGGCCGGCCGCGCCAGCGCCAATGCGTGAGCCGGCGCGCTTATTTCGCGGCCTGCCGTTCACGCTTCGTGAATGGTAAGTGCTTGATGTAAAGCAGAAAACGCACGCCCGGCGTCATCCGGGCGATGGCGACATGCGGCGGCGCCAGCGCGCCGGGCTCAGGACTGCTTGGCGTCGAGGGCGGCTTCGAGGGCGGCCACGCGCTGCTCCAGCGCCTCGAGCTTGGCGCGGGTCTTGGCCAGCACCTGGTTCTGGATGTCGAACTCCTCGCGCGTGACCAGATCGAGCTTGGAAAAGCCCTGGGTCATCATTGCCTTGACGTTCTTTTCGAGGTCCTTGGCCGGCGACTGTTCGATCGCCTGCTGGATCTTGCCCTGCAAATCATTGAAAAAACTGTTCATGTCCATGGTCGGTGGCGCCCTTGCGTGATGTCGGTGCACCAAGCTGGTGCGTTTTGCTTCGTCCTGGTGCAGCCTGTATGCATTCTGTGACAGGAATCGGGTCCGGACGCTGGCACGGTTCCTGCTGTACTTGCCGTGAATGCTCTCGGATTGCAGTCAGATTGTAAACCAAGCCCCCATTCATCTCATCGAAAACAAAGGAATCGTATGACGCACCTGACCCAACCCCTGAAATTGGCCGCTGCCGTCGCCCTGGCCCTGTCGACTCTGGCCCCGCTGGCCCAGGCTGAAGAGAAGAAACCCGACGATGAAGTGACGTTCAACGCCTCCCTGGCTTCGACCTACCGCTACCGTGGCATCGGCCAGACGCGCGAAAAACCGGCCCTGCAGGGCGGCGCCGACTACGTGAACAACCCGACCGGCTTCTATCTCGGCACCTGGCTGTCGACCATCAAGTGGATCAAGGACGCCGGCGGCGACAGCAATGTGGAATGGGACGTGTACGGCGGCAAGCGCGGCGAGCTGGCCAAGGACATCACCTATGACGTCGGCTTCCTCAGCTATATCTACGCCAGCAACGGCCTCAAGCCGAGCGCCAACACCACCGAGATCTACGGCCAGGTCGGCTTCGGTCCGGCCTATCTCAAGTACTCGAACTCGACCACCAACCTGTTCGGTTTCGCCAATTCCAAGAACTCGGGCTACCTCGACGTCGGCGCCAATCTGGATGTGGCCGAAGGTCTGCAGCTGAACCTGCACGCCGGCCGCCAGACGGTGAAGAACAACGGCGCGTTCTCCTACAACGACTACAAGGTCGGCCTGACCAAGGACCTCGGCTTCGCTTCGCTGTCGGGCGCCATCATCGGTACCGATACCGACGCCTACACGGGCCCGGGCGGCAAGAACCTGGGCAAAACGACCCTGGTCGTGATCCTGACCAAGACTTTCTAAGCGAGGTGAATGATGAAAATGATTACCGCCATCATCAAGCCCTTCAAGCTGGACGAAGTGCGTGAGGCCCTCTCGGCCATCAATGTGCAGGGCATCACGGTGACCGAAGTGAAAGGCTTCGGCCGCCAGAAGGGCCACACCGAGCTGTATCGCGGCGCCGAATACGTCGTCGATTTCCTGCCCAAGACCAAGATCGAAGCGGCGGTCGATGACGCCGTCGTCGAGCAGGCCATCGAGGCCATCGAAAACGCTGCGCGCACCGGCAAGATCGGCGACGGCAAGATCTTCGTCTACAACCTGGAACAAGTCGTGCGGATCCGTACCGGTGAAACCGGCAACGATGCGCTCTAATCAAGGGGATTTGAATATGAAGAACACCATGAAGAACTGGGTGATGGGAGTCCTGTTCACGCTGGCCCTGGGCAGCGTGGGCGTGGCCAGCGCCGACGAGGCCAAGGCGCCGGCCAGCGCGCCGGCCGCCTCGGCCGCGGTTGCGGCCAGCGCCGCGCCGGCTTCGGCAGCGGCTGCCGCCTCGGAAGCGGCCTCGGCTGCAGCACCGGCCGCGGCTGCCGCGCCGGCGCCGGCCCCCGCCGCAGCGGCCCCGGCCGCGCCGACCCCGCAGAAGGGCGATACCGCCTGGATGATGGTCGCCACCCTGCTCGTGATCCTGATGACCATCCCCGGCCTGGCCCTGTTCTACGGCGGCCTGGTGCGTTCGAAGAATATGCTGTCCGTGCTGATGCAGGTCTTCATGATCTTCGCCACCATCATCACCCTGTGGTGCCTGTACGGCTACTCGCTCGCCTTCACCGAGGGCAATGCCTTCATCGGCAAGTTTGACCGTCTGGCCCTGGGCGGCATCTTCGACGCCGCCAAAGGCAGCTTCAGCTACGCGGCCACCTTCAGTAAGGGCGTGGTGATTCCGGAGTTCGTCTACGTCGCGTTCCAGGGCACGTTCGCGGCGATCACCTGCGGCCTGATCATCGGCGCCTTCGCCGAGCGCGCCAAGTTCTCGGCCGTGATGGCCTTCATCATCCTGTGGTTCACCTTCAGCTACCTGCCGATCGCCCACATGGTCTGGTTCTGGACTGGTCCGGATGCGATCAAGGACGCCGCCACCCTGGCGTCGGAAACCGAGAAAGCCGGCTTCCTGTTCCAGAAGGGCGCGCTCGACTTCGCCGGCGGCACCGTGGTGCACATCAACGCCGCCATCGCCGGCCTGGTCGGCGCCATCCTGATTGGCAAGCGCGTCGGTTTCGGGCGCGAAGCCATGGCCCCGCACTCGCTGACGATGACCATGATCGGCGCTTCGCTGCTGTGGGTGGGCTGGTTCGGTTTCAATGCCGGTTCGGCCCTGGAAGCGGGCGACATCGCCGCCCTGGCCTTCATCAACACCCTGCTGGCCACCGCCGCTGCCACCGTTTCCTGGGTGGTCGGTGAATGGATCACCAAGGGCAAGCCCTCGATGCTCGGCGGCGCGTCCGGCGCCGTGGCCGGCCTGGTGGCGATCACCCCGGCCTGCGGCTTCGTCGGCCCGATGGGTGCGCTGCTGATCGGCCTGGCCGCTGGCCTGGTCTGCCTGTGGGGCGTGAACGGTCTGAAGCGTCTGATCGGCGCCGACGACTCGCTCGACGTGTTCGGTGTGCACGGTGTCGGCGGTATTCTCGGCGCCATCCTGACCGGCGTGTTCGCCGCCCCCTCGCTCGGCGGCCAGGGCGTGTTCGACTACGTGGCCAACAAGGCCTCGGCCGACTACTCGATTCTCGGCCAGGTGCAGACCCAGGCCATCGCGGTCGGCACCACCATCATCTGGTCGGCGGTGGTCTCGCTGATCGCCTACAAGCTTGTGGATATCGTGATCGGCCTGCGTGTGCCGGAAGAAGAAGAGCGCGAAGGCCTCGACATCACCAGCCATGGTGAATCGGCCTACCACAGCTGATTGAAAAGCGGTGTTCTCCTGGTCCGGGGTAAGGGACCATGCTTCGCGCCCCCTCGGGGGCGCTTTTTTTTGCTTGGTAATTTGGAAACCCGCTTGAATTCTCCGAAATTGCCCCGATGTGGGACAGCCCAAGGTAAGATGCTGTTTTTTGGAAGATTGGCATGGTTCCCAACCTCGTAACGGCTTTGAACGGCCCCCTGCTCGACCTCGAAAAGAAAATTCTCGAGGCGACCCCGGCCATCGAGCGCTGGTTCCGCCTCGAATGGCAGGAGCACACGCCGCCGTTCTACTGTTCGGTGGACCTGCGCAATGCCGGCTATAAGCTGGCCCCGGTGGACACCAATCTGTTCCCCGGCGGTTTCAATCATCTGAATCCCGAGATGCTGCCCCTGGCCGTACAGGCCGCCATGGCGGCGATCGACAAATACTGCCCGGACGCGCGCAATCTGCTGCTGATTCCCGAATCGCATACGCGCAACCCGACCTATCTGCAGAACGTGGCGCGCCTGATGCAGGTGTTTCGCCAGACCGGCCTGCATGTGCGTCTCGGCTCGGTGTCGCCCGACATCACCGAGCCGACCCCGCTGCCGCTGCCGGACGGGAATATGCTGGTCATCGAACCGCTCGTGCGCTCGCCCAATGGCCGCCGGCTGGGCCTGAAGGACTTCGATCCCTGCACGATCCTGCTGAATAACGACCTGTCGGCCGGCATCCCGCCGATCCTCGAAGACCTGCACGAGCAGGCCCTGCTGCCGCCCCTGCATGCGGGCTGGGCCCTGCGCCGCAAGAGCAATCACCTGAACGCCTACGACGAGGTGGCCAAGAAGTTCGGCAAGCTGATCGACGTCGATCCGTGGATGGTCAATCCGCTCCACCTGCAGTGCCAGGACGTGAATGTGGCCGACCCGGCCGACTGCCTGGCCGACCAGGTCTCGACCCTGCTGGCCAAGATCCGCAAGAAGTACAAGGAGTACGGGATCAAGCAGAAGCCCTTCGTCATCGTCAAGCCCGATGCCGGCACCTATGGCATGGGCGTCATGACGGTCAAGGACCCGAACGAGGTCAAGGACCTGACGCGCCAGCAGCGCCACAAGATGTCGGTGATAAAGGCCGGCGTCGAGGTGAGCGACCTGATCATCCAGGAAGGCGTGCCGACCTTCGAATCGATCGGCGAGGCCGTGGCCGAACCGGTGGTGTCGATGATCGACCGCTACGTGATCGGCGGTTTCTACCGCGTGCACGCCGAGCGCGGGGTCGACCAGAACCTGAATGCGCCCGGCTCCCAGTTCGTGCCGCTCGCCTTCGCCCAGCAGCATGCGGTGCCCGATCTGCAGGCCAAGCCGGGTACGGCCGCGCCGAACCGCTTCTACGTGTATGGCGTGGTGGCGCGCCTGGCCCTGCTGGCCGCCTCGCTCGAACTCGAACGCACCGACCCCCACCCCGAGGTGTATTGAGGATGGCGCCGGGGCCGCGCAAGGCGGTCCCTGCCATTTCGGGCTAAAATCGGGGTTCCCCGTCGAGGAGATCCCATGAATATCGCATTTCTCGCCGATCCGCTGGCGAGCTTCAAGATCTACAAGGATTCCACCTTCGCCATGATGCGCGAAGCGGCCCGCCGCGGCCATACGCTGTATGCTTTCGAGCAGGGCGATATGGCGCTCGAGGGCGGCCGCGTGGTGGCCAATGTGGCCGAGATCACGCTTACGGGCGACCCCGACAACTGGTACCACGCCGGCCCCGTGCAGGCGCGCGCTCTGGAGTCCTTCGACGCCGTCCTGCAGCGCAAGGACCCGCCGTTCGACATGGAGTACATCTACGGCACCTATCTGCTGGAACTGGCCGAGCGCCAGGGCGCGCGCGTGTTCAACAAACCGGCCGCGATCCGCAACCACAATGAAAAGCTCAGCATCGCCCAGTTCGCCGAATTCACGGCGCCGACCCTGGTCACGTCCGATCCGCGCCGCCTGCGCGCCTTCCACGCCGAGCATGGCGATGTGATCCTCAAGCCGCTCGACGGCATGGGCGGCATGGGCATCTTCCGCGTCAAGGACGATGGCATCAACCTCGGCGCCATCATCGAAACCCTGACCGATCACGGGCGCCGCACCATCATGGCCCAGCGCTACATCCCCGAGATCAGCAAGGGCGACAAGCGCGTGCTGCTGATCGGCGGCCAGGTGGTGCCGTATGCGCTGGCGCGCATTCCCCAGGCCGGCGAGGTGCGCGGCAATCTGGCCGCCGGCGGCACCGGCGTGGCCCAGCCGCTGACGGCGCGCGAGCGCGAAATCGGCGAAAGCCTGGCGCCGGAACTGGCCGCACGCGGCCTGCTGCTGGTAGGATGCGATGTGATTGGCGATTACCTCACCGAGGTGAACGTGACCAGTCCCACCTGCTTCCAGGAGATCATGCAGCAAACCGGATGCGACGTCGCCGCCATTTTCATCGACGCCCTCGAACGGGCGGTGGCCTGAGATGGTCGGCATTTTGCTGATGACCCATGCCCCGCTGGGCGCGGCCTTCGTGGCCGCCGTCCAGCATGTGTTCCGCGGGCCGGTCGAGCAGCTGGAAGCGATCGACGTCGTGGCCGACCAGGACCCGGGTCAGGTCAACGCCCTGGCGCAGGCGGCCATCGCCCGCCTGGACGAGGGCGACGGGGTGCTGGTCATGACCGATGTGAAGGGCGGCACGCCCGCCAACTGCTGCAATGCGCTCACCGAGAGCGGGCGCGTGGAAGTCATCGCCGGCATCAGCCTGCCGATGCTGCTGCGCGCCATCACCTACCGCCGCGATACGCTGGACGTGGTGGTCGAGATGGCCCTGGCCGGGGGCCAGAATGGCGCCGTGCGCGTCGATAACCGGATCCGCCTGGGTCCCAACTGAAAGCGATTCAAGGGAAGATGATTCAACAAGAACTCGAAATCATTAATAAACTGGGCCTGCACGCGCGCGCCTCGGCCAAATTCACCCAGCTCGCCGCCAAGTACAAGAGCGATGTTTTCCTGTCGCGTAATGGACGGCGCGTGAACGCCAAGTCGATCATGGGCGTGATGATGCTGGCCGCCGGCAAAGGCGCCAAGGTCACGCTGGAAGCCGATGGCCCGGACGAACAGGACTGCATCGCCGCGCTGACCGGCCTGATCAACGACAAATTCGGCGAAGGCGAGTAAATGCCCTCGCTCGCGCGCAATATGGCCTCCTTCACGCTGCACGGGATTCCCGTGTCGCGCGGGATCTCGATCGGGCGCGCCCACCTGCTGGCGCCGGCCGCACTCGAGGTCCAGCATTATCTGGTGGCCGAAGAACATCTGGAAGCCGAAGTCCTGCGCCTGCAGGAAGCCATCGCCCAGGTGCACCGCGAGCTGCAGACCCTGTGGACCGAACTGCCGAAGGACGCGCCGACCGAACTCGGGGCCTTCATCGACGTCCACGTGCTGATCCTGTCCGACCCGATGATCTCGGAAGCGCCGCTGGACATCATCCGCACCCGCAACTACAACGCCGAATGGGCGCTCGTGACCCAGATCGAGGAGCTGTCGGCCCAGTTCGACGAAATCGAAGATCCCTATCTGCGTGAGCGCAAGGCCGACATCCAGCAGGTGGCCGAGCGCGTGCTCAAGGTCCTGATGGGCAGCGCCCAGCTGCCCTCGGCCGAACTGCGCGACGACTATCAGCCGCAGATGATCGTGGTGGCGCACGACATCTCGCCGGCCGACATGCTGCAGTTCCGCGACAAGAGCTTCGTCGGCTTCGTCACCGATGTCGGCGGCCAGAACTCGCACACGGCCATCGTCGCCCGCTCGCTCGATATTCCGTGCGCGGTCGGGATGGGCAATGCGTCCCAGCTGATCGAACAGGATGACTGGGTGATCATCGACGGCGACGCCGGCGTGGTGATCGCCAATCCGAGCCCGCTGGTGCTCGACCAGTACCGCGCGCGCCAGGGCGCCCTGCTCAAGGCGCGCAAGAAGCTGCTGAAGCTGAAGAAGACCCCGGCCGTCACGCGCGACGGCACCGCCGTCACGCTGCTGGCGAATATCGAGCTGCCCGAGGACTGCCCGCACGCGCTCGAATCGGGCGCCATGGGCGTCGGCCTGTTCCGCTCCGAATTCCTGTTCATGGGGCGCGCCAACCACGCCCACAAGACGCCGACCGAGGACGAGCAGTTCGAGCAGTACAAGAAAGCCGTGCTGGCCATGAAGGGCAAGCCGGTCACCATCCGCACGCTCGACATCGGCGCCGACAAGCCGCTCGACGGCGCCGAGCACACGGCCCTGAATCCGGCCCTCGGCCTGCGCGCGATCCGCTACTGCCTGTCGGAGCCGCAGCTGTTCCTGACCCAGCTGCGCGCGCTGCTGCGCGCCTCCGCCTTCGGTAAGGTGCGCATCCTGATTCCGATGCTGGCGCACGCCTTCGAGATCGACCAGTCGCTGGCCATGATCGAACAGGCCAAGCAGCAGCTGCGCGAGGCCGGCCAGAAGTTCGACCCGCAGGTCGAAGTCGGGGCGATGATCGAGATTCCGGCTGCGGCCCTGTCGCTGCCGATGTTCGTCAAGCGCATGGACTTCCTCTCGATCGGCACCAATGACCTGATCCAGTACACGCTGGCGATCGACCGCGTCGACTACGAAGTGGCGCACCTGTACAACCCCCTGCATCCGGCCGTACTGCAGCTGATCGCGATGACCATCCAGGCCGGCCACAAGGCCGGGATCGATGTCGCCGTGTGCGGCGAGATGGCCGGCGACACCAAGCTCACGCGCCTGCTGCTCGGCATGGGCCTGCGCGAGTTCTCGATGCATCCGGCCCAGCTGCTGGCCGTGAAGCAGGAAATCCTCAACAGCGATCTGGCGGCCCTGACGGCGCAGACGCGCAAGATCCTGCGCGCCACCGAACCCCAGGCGATCGCCGAGGCGGTGGCCCAGCTGCAGACGCTTTAATTCTCACTATGTCCTCCATCGGAATCGTTGTCCCGCAAAGCCTGCATTTCAGCGAGCCGCTGCGGCTCCAGAGCGGCGCCTCCCTCAGCGACTATGCGCTGATGATCGAAACCTATGGCACCCTGAACGCCGACAAGTCCAATGCGGTGCTGGTCTGCCATGCGCTCAATGCCTCGCACCATGTGGCCGGCGTGTATGCCGACCAGCCGAAGAACACCGGCTGGTGGAACAATATGGTCGGCCCGGGCAAGCCGCTCGACACCGACAAGTTCTTCGTCATCGGCGTGAACAACCTCGGTTCCTGCTTCGGCTCGACCGGTCCGATGCACACCAATCCAGCTACCGGCAAGCCGTATGGCGCCGATTTTCCGGTGGTGACGGTGGAAGACTGGGTGCACGCCCAGGCGCGCGTGGCCGACGCCCTCGGCATCGGCCAGTTCGCCTGCGTGATGGGCGGTTCGCTCGGCGGCATGCAGGCCCTGGCCTGGTCGATCCTGTATCCGCAGCGCCTGCGCCACTGCATGGTGATTGCCTCCACGCCCAAGCTGTCGGCCCAGAACATCGCCTTCAATGACGTGGCGCGCCAGGCCATCCTGTCGGACCCCGACTTCCATGGCGGGCATTTCTATGAACACGGCGTGGTGCCGCGGCGCGGTCTGCGGGTGGCGCGCATGATCGGCCATATCACCTATCTGTCGAACGACGACATGGCCGAAAAATTCGGCCGCAAGCTGCGCAACGCGGCCGACAAGGACGCCTACAACTTCGACTTCGGCGTCGACTTCGAGATCGAGTCCTACCTGCGCTACCAGGGCGACAAGTTCTCCGAATACTTCGACGCCAATACCTATCTGCTGATTACCAAGGCGCTCGACTACTTCGATCCGGCGCGCCCCTTCGATGGCGATCTGGCGGCCGCGCTGGCCGCTACCCGCGCCCAGTTCCTGGTGGCCTCGTTCACCACCGACTGGCGCTTCGCGCCCGAGCGCTCGCGCGAGATCGTGCAGGCCCTGGTGGCCAACCGCCGCCAGGTCAGCTACGCCGAGATCGACGCCCCGCACGGACACGACGCCTTCCTGCTCGAAGACCCGCGCTACCACAACTTCATCCGGGCCTACTACGAGCGCATCGCCAAGGAATTCGCATGAACTTCAACGAACTCTCTGCCGTCCGTCCGGACCTGGCCTTCATCGCGCACTGGGTGCGCGAGGGTTCGCACGTGCTCGACGTGGGCTGCGGCGACGGCGCCATGCTGCGCCATCTGCAGGTGGACAAGCGCTGCAGCGGCTATGGCATTGAACTCGACGACGCCCAGGTGCTGGCCTCGACCGCGCGCGGCATCAACGTCATCCAGCAGGACATGGAAAACGGCCTGGCCATGTTCGGCGATAACAGCTTCGACACGGTGCTGTGCCTGTCCTCGCTGCAGATGATGACCCATGTCGAGGACCTGCTGCGCGATATCGTGCGGGTGGGCGCCGAGGCCATCGTCAGCTTCCCCAATTTTGCCCACTGGCCGCACCGTCTGGCCCTGCTCAAAGGGCGCATGCCGGTGTCGAAGTCGCTGCCCTACCAGTGGTACGACACGCCGAACGTGCGCTGCGCGACGATCTATGATTTCGCCGAACTGGCGCACGAGGTCGGGCTCGAAGTGCTCGAATGCGTGGCCCTGGCCGACGGCAAGCCGGTGCATTTTCTGCCCAATCTGCGCGGCAGCCTGGCCGTGTTCAGGCTGCGCAAAAAGCAGCGGGCCGCCGGGTGAAGACTGACTGGCGCAGCCTGTTCAACAGGCGCATGCTGACCGTGCTGGCCCTGGGCGTGAGCTCGGGCCTGCCGCTGTTCACGCTGATCTACTTCGTCCAGGCCTGGCTGGCCAAGGGCGGGGTGGAGGTCAAGGCGCTTGGTCTGTTCGGCCTGGTGCAGTTCCCCTACACCTTCAAGTTCCTGTGGGCGCCGTTCATGGACCGCTTTGCGCTGCCGCTCGGGCGGCGGCGCGGCTGGATCGCCCTGACCCAGCTCGGCCTGTGCGTCGCGATCGGCGCCATGGGCATGCTCGACCCGGCCACCCAGCTGGGCGCCATCGTGCTGGCCGCCACCGGCGTCACTTTCCTGTCGGCCTCGCAGGACATCGTGATCGACGCCTACCGGCGCGAGATTCTCAGCGACGCCGAGCAGGGCCTGGGCGCCGCCGTCGTCGTCAATGCCTACAAGGCGGCTGGCCTGATTCCGAGCGCGCTCGGGCTGGCCCTGGTCGAATTCCTGCCCTGGTCGCTGGTGTTCTGGATCGTCGGCGCCTGCATGCTGCCATGCTTCCTGGTCACGCTGCTGGCGCGTGAACCGGCCCTGTACGGCGCCACGCCGAAGAATCTCGAGCAGGCGGTGATTCTGCCGTTCAAGGAGTTTCTGACGCGCGGGGGCTGGGCTCAGGCCGGCTGGATGCTGGCCTTCATGCTGCTCTACAAAATCGGCGACAGCATGGCCACGGCCCTGGCCACCAAATTTTTCCTTGATATTGGCTTCAGCACCTCCCAGATAGGGGCAGCGGCCAATGCGGTCGGGCTGTGGGCCAGCGTGGCGGGTGGCCTGGTGGGCGGCGTGTGGATGATCAAGCTGGGCGTGAACCGGGCGCTGTGGGTGTTCGGCGCGCTGCAGGCGCTGGCGATTCTCGGCTTTGCCTGGCTGGCGCTGGTGGGCGCGAATACGCTGTTGCTGGCGGCGGTCATGGGTTTCGAGTCGTTTGCCAGCCTCGGTCTGGGTGCGACGGCCCTGGTGGCCTTCCTGTCGCGCGCGACGGACACGCGCTACACGGCCACCCAGTACGCGCTATTCTCCAGCCTGGCGGCGGTGCCGCGTACATTTATCAATGCCTCGGTCGGCTACATCGTGGCCCAGCTGGGGTGGTTTCAGTTCTTTCTCGTGTGTTTTGCGGCGGCGATCCCGGCCATGCTGATGTTGCCCAAGATCGCGCCCTGGAGGGAGTCCGATGCGCATTAACTTTGTGGTGGTGGCCCTGGCCCTGGTCAGCGGCCTGGCCGGTGCGGCCGATCGCACCGTCGTGCAGGATGGCATTACCGTGCGCCAGCGCCTGCCTTTCGAAGCCCTGGTCCCGGCCGAGCAGGTCGAGTCCCAGTCGCGCATGCAGTATTCGCAGCTGCTGAATGCGGCGCAGGAAAAGCATGCGCTGCTGCCCGACAGCGACCCGCGCGTGCAGCGCGTGCGCGCCGTGGCCCAGCGCCTGATCAGCTATGCGCCGCGCTGGAAGCCCGAGGCCCAGCGCTGGCAGTGGCAGGTCAATGTGCTCAATTCGGGCACGGTCAACGCGTTCTGCATGCCGGGCGGGCGCATCGCCTTCTTCAGCGGCATCCTCGACAAGCTGCAGATGACCGACGACGAGATCGCCGCCGTGATGGGCCACGAAATGGCCCACGCCCTGCGCGAACACAGCCGCTACCAGCAGGGTAAGACGGCCGTGACCGGCATGCTGGCCCAGGGTATCGGCAGCCTGCTCGGCTACCGCTACAACATCGACCCCAACCTGACCCAGCAGGGCGCGCAGATCGCCACCAAGGGCCTGGCCCTCAAGTATTCGCGCGATGACGAGCGCGAGGCCGATCTGATCGGTCTGGACATCGCTGCGCGCGCCGGCTACGACCCGCGCGCCGGCATCGTGCTGTGGCAGAAAATGGGCGCGCTGAGCAAGAGCGCGCCGCCGGCCCTGCTGTCGACCCACCCGCTCGGCCCCGAGCGGATCGAGAAGATCCAGGAGCATCTGCCGCTGCTGCTGCCCCTGTACGCGAGCGCCAAGGGCACCACGGTCGACAAGCTGCCGCCCTACGCCACGCGCTGATGGGACGCCAGGCCGAGGCCAACGCCTTCGTGCCCTTGCCGATGCGCGAGGGCGTGTCGCCGTCTTATCTGTGGCTGCAGGATGGGCCGTGGACGCACCTGCTGCCCTTCCTGGTCGAGAATTTTCCGCTGGTGTCCGAGGCCTCGTGGCGCGCGCGCCTCGCGCGTGGCGAAGTCGTCGATGGGCAGGGGCGGGCGCTGCGCGCCGATTCGCGCTACCAGCGCGGCATGCGCATCTGGTATTACCGCGAGCTCGAAGCCGAGACGCCGATTCCCTTCACCCACACGGTGCTGCATGAGGACGCGCATCTGCTGGTGGTCGACAAGCCGCATTTTCTGCCGACCATTCCGACCGGGCGCTTTCTCCATGAAACCCTGCTCGTGCGCCTGAAAAAGGCGACCGGCAACCCGGACCTCGTGCCGATTCACCGGCTCGACCGCGAGACGGCCGGCGTGGTGATTTTCTCGACCAACCGCACCACGCGCGGCATCTATCAGTCGATGTTCCAGCAGCGCGTGATCGGCAAGGAATATGAGGCCCTGGCGCCGCTGATGGCCGAGCGCAGCTTTCCCTTCACCTACCGCAGCCGCCTCGATATCGGCGACAAATTTTTCGTGATGAAAGAGGTGGCGGGCGCGCCGAATGCGGAGTCGGAGATCGACCTGATCGAGACCCGTGGCGGCCTCGGCCGCTATCGTCTGCTGCCGCATACGGGCCGCCAGCACCAGCTGCGCGTGCACATGGCGGCGCTCGGTGCGCCGATTCTCAATGATGCGTTCTACCCGGTCGCGCTGCCCTGCAAGGGAGACGATGTGTCGGCCCCGCTGCAGCTGCTGGCGCGCGCCGTGCGCTTTACCGATCCCTTGACGGGCGCGCCGCGTTGCTTCACCAGCGCGCGCCGGCTCGACTGGCCGGCCGCTTAAGCGCTGTTGCCGGTGATGCTGAACACCACATTGCCCGACACCGCATTGCCGGCCAGATCGTGCAGGGCCGAGCCGACGATCGTCACCTGATAATTGTGCAGGCCGTTCAGGGCCGAGGGCAGGGTCAGGTAGAGCAGATGGCCGCTGTGCGACACATTGCTCGCGCTCATGGTCAGCGCCACCGAGGAGGTGGTGGTGTCGACGATGCTGATCGAGATGCCGCTGTCGACATAGATGTCCTCGTCGAACTGCACGGCCAGCGAGGTGCCCTGCAACAGGGTGCCGACGCTGGGCGTGCTGACGACGGTCGGCGCCACCTTGTCGACCACCACATTGCTGATGCTGGTGTCGCTC
The DNA here is from genome assembly GCF_022012445.1 of Massilia sp. TS11. Taxonomy (GTDB): domain Bacteria; phylum Pseudomonadota; class Gammaproteobacteria; order Burkholderiales; family Burkholderiaceae_D; genus Telluria. The sequence goes on along the minus strand of NZ_JAKLTS010000008.1, from coordinate 212,577 downwards.
AGGCTCTGGTTGCTGGCCAGATCGGTCGCGTGCAGCGACAGCGTGTAGGTGCCGGAACTGAGCAAGCTGGTCAGATCGATCGTGTAGTGGCCGCTCGCATCGGCATTCGTGAAGCCGAGCTGGGTCCAGCTGGACGTCGTATCGAGCGCCGTGACCTTGATGTAGGGCTCGGTGGTGCCGGTGATGACGACCGAATTGGTGACCTTGTCGCTCGACGATTCGCCCGTGTCGGTCGACAGCGCGGCCGTCGGCGCCGACGGTGAGCTGGTGTCGAGCGAATAGGTGTGCGACCAGGTCGGCCCCACATTGCCATACACGTCGGTCAGGCGCACGAGCAGGGTGCCGGTGCTGATGCTGCCGCCGCGCGACAGGTCGACCGAGGAAGTTTCCCAGCTGGTGCCGGTGTAGTAATTGGCCGCCGTCCAGCTGCTGCCGCCGTCGACCGAGACTTCGGCCGTGGCGCCATTGACCCAGGTCTCGGAGGCCGTGCCTTTGATCGACTGGTAGACGCCGTTGACGAGGAAGTCATTGCCGGGGTCGTAGCCGAGCTCGGTGGTCACCACGCTCGGACCGACGCGGTCGAAGGCGACGCTGCCCGTGGCGCTCGTGTGGTTGCCGGCGGCATCGGTGGCGACGATGCTGGCCGTGTAGCTGCCATCGCTGATGCTGCTGACATCGCTGCTGCTGAGCACATAGGTCCAGCTGTAGCCGCTGATGGTCGGGCTGTAGGTGTGGCCGTCGATGATCAGGCTGGCTGAGCTGGCGTCGATGCCGATCGCGGCCGACAGGGTCACGCCGGCGCTCAGTTCGCTTGCGGTGAGCACGCCGTCGCCGAAGCTGGCCATGCTGACCGTGGGGCCGACCGTGTCGATGCTGGCGCTGACCGTGGGTGTGGCCGAGAAGGTGTTGCCGGCCTGGTCCTGCAGACCGGTCATGCTCAGGCTCAGCGATGCGCCCGGGCTGCTGATGGTCGGCGTGAAGCTGACCGTCCAGTGGATGCTGTCGGAACTGACGGCACTGCTGAAGCTGCCCTGGTCGGACTGCAGATGCGAAATGAAATCGCGGTCGTCGCCCGCCAGCGCCTCGGAGAAGGTGAAGCTCAATGTCGTGCCGCTGCTCGAAATCACGCTGGCGGGAATGCTGGTGCTCACCAGGCTCGGCACCTCATTGTCGATCAGGAAGGCGTCGGTCGAGGCGCTGCCGCTGCCGGCATTGCCGTGCATGTCGCTGATGCCGCTCAGATCGATGGTCAGCACATTGTCGGCGGCCGTCACGCTGGCGTCGAGCGAATACACAGCCGTCCAGCTGCTGGCATTGCCATCTTGCATGACCGAGACGATGCTGCCGTGCGGGTGGCTGCTGAAGTCGGCCGCCGTGAAGCCCTGGATGTCTTCCGAGAACACGATATGGGCCGTGACCGTGCTGCTGCTGGCATTGATCGGCGTGCTGTCGAGCGAGAAGGATTCGACCGTCGGGCGCTTGGTGTCGATGATGTAGAAGGGGCCGGAATCGATGCCCGACACCGGGTTGCCGAGGTCGTCGGTCAGGTAGGCGAGATTGACGCTGATGGCGCCGCTGGTCTCGGTGTTGCTGCTCGGCGTGAAGGTGGCCGTCCACACATGGCTGGCGTTCTCGGTGAAACTGGTCAGCGTGCCGCCGGGGACGGCGATGCTGGTGTCGTCCAGATAGACCGATTCGCTGAAAGTGAAATGCACCTCCGTGCTCTGGCCGGCGGTCAGCGTGGTGCTGCCCATGCTGATCGCGCTCAGGGTCGGGCAGATGGTGTCGAGGCTGAAGGCCGAGGTCAGCGAGGCCGTGCCGCTGGCGCTGTTGCCGATGGTGTCGCTGATGCCGCTCAGGCTCAGCGTGACATTGTCGGTGCTGCTGTTGATCGCATCCGGGATATAGCTGGCCGTGAAGGAGCTGCTGCTATAGGTGACCAGATTGGTGAAGCTGCCGTGCGCGGCCGACAGGGCGCCCAGGCTCATGCCGCTGACGGCCTCCGAGAAGCGGATGTTGACGATCGGCGTGTCGCCATAGGTGACGAAGGTGTCGCTGATGCTCACCGTCGCGGTCGGGGCGCGCGTGTCGATCTGGAAGAAGCTGGTACCCGGGTTGGCGCTGCCGGTATTGCCGTCGCTGTCGGTCACGCCGCTGAGGTCGAGCGTGATCTGGCCGCTCGCCGTCTGGATATTGCTGCCCGGTGTGTAGGTGGCCATGTAGTGGATCTGGTCGGTCGAGGCCAGACCGCTGAGGCTGCCGCCAGCGAGGCTGAAGTCGCTGCTGTCCAGACCGCTCACGGCTTCGCTGAAGGTGATCGACAGCACTGCCGTCTGGCCGGCCTTCAGGCTCGTATGGTCGAGGTTCAGCGTGGCCGTCGGGATCACTGTGTGGACCGCATAGGTCGGCGAACTGATGCTGCCGCTGCCGCTCGCGTGCGCCGTGCTCAGGCCGCTCAGATTGACGCTGATCGTGTTGCCCGTCTGGTCCAGGCTGGCATTAGGCGTGAAGCTCGCGTACCAGGTCTGGTTGTCGCTCGAGGTGAAGGCGCCGAGGCTGCCGCCGGCGGCCGTGGCCGACAGGGTCGGCGTGCCGCTCAGCGCATGGTTGAGCGCGAGCGTGACCAGGGCCGTTTCGCCGTGGAGCAGATTGGTGTCGCTGAGGCTGATGCTGCCGCTCAGGACTTCGGTGTTGATGCTGAAGCTGGCCGTGGCGCTGCCGCTGCCAGCCTGGTTGTAGGCGCTGCTGGCGACGCCGCCCAGATCGATGCTGAGGCTGGCATTGCTGCTGTAGACGTCGCTGCTCGGCGTCATCGTCAGATACCAATGGATGCCGTCGCTGCTGGTCGGGGTGCCGCCGCTGAGCACGCTGCTGCTGATGTCGGCCGAGGTAAAGCCGGTCACCGCTTCCGAGAAAGTGACCATCACCGTCACCGGGCTGGTGCTGGTGATCGTGCTCGGGCTGAGATTGACGGTGGCGGTCGGGTGCGGGGCCACCACGTCGTAGTAGCCGGAGTCGGTGCTGCCGCTGCCGGGATTGCCATTGCCGGCGGCCGTCAGCCCGCTCATGTTCACCGTCATGACGTTGCCGGTGCTGTTGCCGCCGCTGCTCGTCAGGGTGGCCGTGAAGGTGGTGTTGTTGCTGGTGCTCAGATTGCTCAGCGTGCCGTGCTGGACGCTGACGTCGCCCAGATCGAAGCCGCTGACGGCGCGGTCGAACACGAAGGTGACGGTGGTGGTGGCGCCGGTGGTCAGGCTGCTGCTGCCCAGGCTGACGCTGCTCAGATGCGGGCGCGTGGTGTCGACCGTGTAGCTGGGCAGGCTGTAGCTGCCGCTGCCGGCGTTGCCGTGTTCGTCGAACACGCTGGTCAGGCTGAGGCTGGCGGAGCTGACCGTGGCCGAGCTGTTGTTGTAGGGCGTGACGGCAAAGGTCCAGACCGTGCTGTCCGTCGTGTAGAAGCTGCCCAGGCTGACGTTCGGGTGGCTGAAGTCTTCCTGGGCCAGGTTGCTGACCGCCTCGCTGAAGGTGATCGTGGCCGTGGCCACTTCGCCGGCGCGCAGGTCGGTGTCGCTGAGGCTGAAGGCGGTGACCGAGGGACGCACCGTGTCGACCACATAGTAGGCGCTGGTGGCCAGGCCGCTGCCGCTGATGCCGCCGCTGTTCTGCACGCTGCTCAGATTGAGTTCGACGGTCTGTTCGGCGACCGAGGCATGGCTGTCCGGGGTCAGGGTGGCGGTCCAGGTCAGGCCATTGTCGCTCGTGCTGAGATTGCTCACGCTCAGGTAGGGCGTGCTCAGGGCGCTCGCGCTCAGGGTCGGCACGGCCGTGTTGAAGCTGATCGTCAGCTGGGCGCTGTCGCCGATCTTGAGCGACTTGTCGTCCATGCTGAGGCTGGCCTCGGGCGCGGGCGGGGGCAGGGTGGTGACCGTGACGGTGGTGGTCACGCTGCCGCTGCCGGCATTGCCGTGGTTGTCGTGCAGGCCCGACTGGTCGAGGGTGACGGTGGCGCTGCCCGTGTTGGCCGCGACCAGGGTGGCGATATAGGTGCCCGTGTACCACTCGTAGACGCCGCCGATGCTGCCGTTGTCGGTGTGCAGCATCGCATCGCTGAGGTCGGGGATGGTCTCGCCGAAGGTGATGTAGACGAGCCGGTCTTCGTTCGGGTGGATGCTGCCCTCGGCCCCGATGCTGATCTCGGCATGCGGACGGTGGGTGTCGACCAGATACGGATAGAAGCCGGCGCTGCCATTGCCGGCATTGCCGGCGCGGTCGTGGATCTGGCTCAGGTCAAGGAACAGATCGCTCGAGGCATAGGTGTCGCCGCTGTCGGCGTCGGGCGTCAGCGTCAGGGTCCAGGTCAGGTAGTCGGCGCTGTGCTGGGGATTGCTCAGCGTGGCGTGCTCGACATAGAAGGCATTGGTCGACAGCTGCTCGACCGCCTCGCTGAAACTGACCGTCAGCGTGGCCGCGTCGCCGATCGTCAGCGTGGTGTCGCTCAGGCTCAGGGTGGCCGTCGGACGCACGAGGTCGATGTCGTAGCTGCTGCTGACGCTGCCGCTGCCGGCCACGTTATTGGCATTGTGTACCTGGCTGAGGTCGATCGACAGAGCATTGCCCTTGTACTCGCCGGCCTCGGGCAGATCGCCGGTCAGGGTCCAGACCGTGTGCGCGCCATTGCTGCTCAGCGAGAGCGAACTCAGGTGGGGCGCCGTGATGGCAGCCGTGCTCAGGTCGGTCACGGCCGTATTGAAGCTGATGGTGGCGACGAAATGTTCGCCGATGCCGAGCGCGGCGTCGGACAGGCTGATCGCCGCCGACGGCGCCGGCAGGCTGGCGCTGACCGTGATCGGGCTGGTGCTGATGCTGCCCACGCCATGGTTGCCGGCCAGGTCGTCGACGCCGGACAGGTTCAGCGTGATGGCGCCATTGCTGGTGGCGCTGCTGGCCGTGTAGGTGGCGGTGAAGTGCTGGTGGTCGGTGGTGCTTACGCTGCTGAGCGTGCCGGCGCTGGCGCTCAGGTCGCTGCTGTCGAAGTTGGTGACCGATTCGCTGAAATCGATGTGCAGCACGGCCGTGCCGCCCTGGCTCAGGTTGTTGCTGCTGAGCGAGAGCGAGGCGGTCGGGGCGATCGTGTCCGGGGTCCAGAAGTCGAGCGCCGTGCTGCTGGTGATGGCCGCCAGCGGATTGCCGGCCAGATCGTGCAGGGCGGCGCCGTCGATCTCCACGTGGTAGTGGCCGTTGGCGCTCAGGTCCTGCAGCGGATTGATGGTGACGGTGGCGCCATTGAAGCTGACCTGGCTGTGGTCATTGGCCAGGATCAGGCGCTCGTCGCTGCCATTGGTGATGTGGATATAGCCGCCGCCGGCCGCCATCGCTTCGCTGAAGGTCAGCACGATGTCATTGCTGACGGCCACACTGGCGCTGTTGTCGGCCGGGCTGCTGGCGAGCAGGGTCGGGGCCTTGGTGTCGATCTTGAAGCCGCTGCTGTCGAGGATGCTGGTGATCTGGTTGCCGGCCGCATCGCGCACATTGAGCTGGCTGAAGTCGACGCTGAGTTTCGCGCTGCTCAGCTCGGTGTCGGCATTCGGCGTGAAGGTGGCCGTGTAGCTGGCGCCGCTGCCGCTCAGGTTGCTCAGCGTGCCACCGCTGGCCGTGAAGGCCGACAGCGAACTGTTGGACAGACCCGTGACGGGCTCGCTGAAGCTCAGCACCATGGTCAGGGTCTCGCCCGTCTTGATCAGGCTGGCCGAGGTGCCGAGCGTGGCCGTCGGCACGATCGTGTCCCGGGTCTTGAAGACCAGGCCGGTGCTGACGCCGGTGCCGGCGAAAGGATTATTGCTGTTGTCGTAGACCGAGACGCCGTCGATCGTGACGGCATAGGTCGAGTTGTTGGCCAGCGGCGTGCTCGGATGCACGCTCAGCACATTGCCCGAGAAGCTGACCTGGGTGCTGTCGGTGATCAGGAAGCTGCGACTGTCGCCCGCGTAGTTGTTGATCGAGATGTAGCCGGTACCGGCCTTGACCGGCTCGCTGAAGGTGAAGTTCAGCGTGGCCGTGGCGGTCACCTCGGTGGCATTCGCGGCCGGGCTGGTGGCCGTCAGCGTCGGCGGCGTGTTGTCGATCGCGCCCGTGCTGAAGTTCAGCGTGGTGCTGTCGCTGATGCCGGCGAAGGCGTTGTTGCTCATGTCGCGCACGGCCGTGCTGTCGACATTCACGTAGTAATTGGTGGCGCCGTTCAGGTGGACGGTCGGGGTCAGGGTCAGGCTGTTGCCTTGGAAGCTGACCTGGGTGGTGTCGGTGACGCTGATCGTGGTGGCCGTGTCGACGCTGCCATTGACGGCGTGCAGCACGATATTGCCGGTGCCGGCCTGCACCGATTCGCTGAAGCTCAGGCTCAGCGACTGGCCGACATAGCCCGTGCTGTCGTCGGCCGGGCTGGCGCCGGTCAGGGTCGGCGGCGTGGTGTCGGGTACGGCCGTGGCGCTGAAGGCCAGGGCCTTGCCGCTGGCCATGCTGACCAGCGGGTTACCGGCCGCGTCGGACAGCGCATTGTTGCTGATGATGACTTTGTAGTTCAGGCCCGCCACCAGATCCTGGCTCGGGTTGATCGTCACATTGCTGCCGCTGATGCTGACCTGGCCGCTGTCGCTGATCTGGATGTAGCGCGTGTCGGTCGCGCCGACGATGCGCGTGGCCAGGGTGCTGCCCTGGAACACGGTCTGCACGGCGCCATCGGTGAGGATGATCTGGCCGCCGCTGTTATTGATCTGCACGGCCTCGGTGAAGCTCAGCACGAGGTTGGCATTGGCCTGCATGGTGCCGCCATTGCCGGGGTTGGCCGAGAGCAGGGTCGGCGCCGTCAGGTCGACCAGCGAAGGGCCGGCCCCGCCGCCACTGCCGCCGGCGCTGGCGCTGGTCAACAGATCGGCATTGGCCATCAGTACGGCCGGGCCGAGGTCGCCGCTGCCGCTGCTCAGACGCAGGGCGCCGGCCACGCTGTCGACATTGGCGCTGATGGTGGCCATGGCCAGGACGGCCGCGCTGGTGCTCAAGCCGGTGGCGTGGGCCAGCGTGCTGTTGACCTGGGCGATGATCTGCCCGGTCTGGCCGGCCAGATGGCCGACCGTCTGCAGCTGGGCCGCGCTGGCGCCCAGGCTGGCTGCGGCCTCGGCCACCAGGGTCGCGAGCGCCGCGGCCGAGTTCAGGACCTGGGCGCCCTGGCCACCGTGGCTGACCCAGGCGGCGAGCGCGCTGTAGGCGGCCGCTTCGGCCTGGGCCGTGCTGGCCGCCAGGCCGCTGCCGCTGAGCAGGGCGCCGCTCAGGGTCGCATAGGCGTCGAGCTGGGCCACGAGGCGCTGGGCCGCGAGGCCGTTGCCGTCGCCGCTCAGGGCGCGCTGCAGCAGATCGGTGTGCAGCAGGTCGAGGCCGGACGGCAGGCCGAGCGCCTGCAGCAGCTGGGTCTGGGCCGCGTCGACGCCCAGATGCTGCTCATCGACGAGCTGGGCCAGGACGCTGGTCAGCGGATTGAGCACGCTGGCGCCGGCCGGCGCGCGATAGCCTTCGCCGCTCGGCTTGCCGGTGCTGGTGTCGATCCCGCCCAGGCTGACCAGGGTGCCGCCGAAGACCGGCTGGGAGAACTGGAAGCGGCCCGCATGGTCGCTCAGGGCCGAGAGTTCGCCGCTGTCGAGCTGGCCGTTGTGGTTGCTGTCGACAAAGACGACGGCGTTGCGCACATAGCCGTCGACGATGCTGCCGCCGGTCGTCATGCCCGGTACGGGCTCGCCCTGGTAGTCAGGGCTGGCATACAGGCTGGCCAGCAGGGCGCCCGGATTCTTCATGGCCAGGGCCGCCGCCAGCTGGGCCTCGGTGGGCGCCTGGCCGAGCACGGCGTGGAACTGGGCGATCACCTTCACCGCCTGGCTCTCGGCCGCCACATAGGCGGGCGCATTGGCCAGGCCGCTCAGCAGACCGGCGCGGTCGAGCTGCTGGCCCTGCCAGTGGGCGAGGGTGGCGGCGTCGGGCGCCTGGCCGAACATATCGGTGTAGAGCTGGCTGAGGAAGTGGCTGTCGTCGAGCGCGCCATAGCGCTGCTGGAACTCGCCCGAGGCGGCGAAGGCGCGGCTGATCTCGTCCAGGCCCAGACCGGCCTGGGCGCGCTGCAGCCAGTAGGCCAGGCCGCCGGCGTCGGGAATGCGGTGGAAGGCGGCCGCGTACAGGCGCGCCAGCGGTTCGACCTTGTCGGCGAATTCAGGGCTGTTCAGGAAGGCCTGGGTGACCTGGATGGCGTTGGCGGCGCCCGAGTCGAGCAGCTGGCTCCAGAAGGTCAGGCCGCCCTGGTCGGCGGCGCGGCCAAGATAGGTGTGGTAGAGCTGGTCGACAAAACGCGCAGTACTCATGGTCGCTCGTGCGGCACGGCCGCGGCTGGGCGCACATTCTCAGCGCCAACGGGTTAGGGGTGGACAGTGGTTAGTGTAGCAATTCCAGTGTTGATATACATTAAATTTATCGTATCTTCATTGGAATTGCGGCACCGGTGTTGTCCATCCCGAACACCGCGCGGACAATGTATTTACAGCCCGTAGTCGATCACCAGGGGCGCGTGGTCGGAGAAGCGTTCGTCCTTGTAGACGGCGACCTCGCGCGCGCGGGCGGCGATGCCCGGGGTGGCCACGTGGTAATCGATGCGCCAGCCGACGTTCTTGTCGTAGGCGGCGCCGCGCGCGCTCCACCAGGTGTACTGCTCGGGGCGCGGGTCGAGGCTGCGGTGCACGTCGACGAAGCCGAGCTCGTCAAACACGCGGCTGAGCCAGGCGCGCTCCTCGGGCAGGAAGCCCGAATTCTTCTGGTTCGACTTCCAGTTTTTCAGGTCGATTTCCTTGTGGGCGATGTTCCAGTCGCCGCAGATGACGACTTCGCGGCCCTCGGCCCGCAGCGCCTGCAGGTGCGGCAGGAACAGGTCCATGAAGCGGAATTTGGCCTCCTGGCGCTCGGGCGAGGACGAGCCCGAGGGGCAGTAGACCGAGATCACGCTGAGGTCGCCGACATCGACGCGCACATAGCGGCCCTCGGCGTCGAACTCGGGGCTGCCGAAGCCGGTCACGACCCGGTCCGGCGCCTGGCGCGAGTAGACGCCGGCGCCCGAATAGCCTTTTTTCTCCGCGTAATGGAAGGCGCCGTGGTAGCCGGGCGGGCTGAGAAACTCGGGCGTCATGTCGGGCTGCTGGGCCTTCAGTTCCTGCACGCAGACGAAGTCGGCCTGGGTGCCGGCCATCCAGTTGAAGAAACCTTTTTTATGGGCGGAACGGATGCCATTCAGGTTGGCGGAGATAATTTTGGGCATGGATCGGCAGGGTAAAATAGGGCTTTGACATGCACCAGCGAGGATACACGTGAGCAATTTGCGCCAACAGTTTATCGCCTTTTCCGTGGCCACGGGAGTGCTACGCTTCGGCGAATTCACGACCAAGGCGGGGCGCCAGTCGCCGTATTTTTTCAATGCCGGCCTGTTCCATGACGGCGCGACTCTGGGCCAGCTGGCGCAGTTCTACGCGCGCACCCTGCTCGATGCCGGGGTCGCCTTCGACATGCTGTTCGGCCCGGCCTACAAGGGCATCACCCTGGCCAGCGCGACCGCCGTGGCCCTGGCCCAGCTCGGCCACAATACCGCCTTCGCCTACAACCGCAAGGAAGCCAAGGACCACGGCGAAGGCGGCACCCTGGTCGGCGCCAAGCTGCAGGGCAAGGTGGTGATCGTCGACGACGTGATTTCGGCCGGCACCTCGGTGCGCGAATCGGTCGACCTGATCCGCGCCGCCGGGGCCGAGCCCTGCGCCGTGCTGATCGCCCTCGACCGCATGGAACGCTCGGGCAAGGATGGCGCCCTGTCGGCCGGCTCGGCTGTGCAGGAAGTGAGCCGCGAGTTCGGCATTCCGGTCATTTCGATCGGCAACCTCGACGATCTGCTCGGCTATATTTCGGCCGAGGGCGCCGACCCCGAACTGGCGCGCTACACCGAGGCCGTCAGCGCCTACCGCGCGCGCTACGGCGTATAAGCCACAGCCGCCGGCCACACTGCGCGGGCGGACATGAAACGGTGACAAGTTTCCGGTATGATCCGAAGTTTTCCCACGGATCCCACCGCGCCCATGAAACCACAACGCATGTCATTACACGCCCTCGCTCTGTCAGCCCTGTTCGCGGTACAGGCGGCCTGGGCGGCGGCTCCTTCGCCCACCCCGGCCCTGCCCAAACTGGTCGTCGTGATGGTCGTCGACGGCCTGCCGAACGAGCAGGTGCAGCGCTACCGCGAGCAGTTCGGCGCGGGCGGCTTCCGCCGCCTGATGTCCGACGGCGCCTACTTCAACAATGCCCACCAGGCCCATGGCGTGACGGTGACGGCGGTCGGCCATGCGGCCATCCTGACCGGCGCCTATCCCTATGTGCACGGCATCATCGGCAATAACTGGATCGATCCGAAGACGCAGGCGAACATGTACTGCACCGAAGATCCGGCCTACACCTATATCGGCGCCGAGACCAAGCCGAACGACGGCACCTCGCCGCGCAATCTGCGCGTGAACACGGTCGGCGACGAGCTGCGCTATGCGACCGGCAACCAGTCGAAAGTGGTGACCGTGTCGGGCAAGGACCGCGGCGCGATTCTGCTGGCCGGCAAGAGCGGCAGCGCCTATATGTTCATGGACCGCGGCGGCAGCTTCGCCAGCTCGACCTACTACATGCAGCAGCATCCGGCCTGGGTGCAGAAGTTCAATGCTGCGCGTCCGGCCGACAAGTACTACGGCAAGAGCTGGACCAAGCTGCTGCCCGAAAACGCCTACGCGCACGACGCCGACGACGATCTGATCGCGCCGCGCGTGGCCGGCACCGAGCGTAACCGCTTCCCCTTCACGATGGCCAGCGACAGTGGCGATCTCGACGAGAAGTACTACAACCGCCTGCGCGCCACGCCCTTCCTCGACGCGCTGACGCTGGACTTCGCGCGTGCCGCGATCGACGGCGAGCAGCTCGGCAAGAACCCGGCCGGCGTGCCCGACGTGCTCGGCATCAGCCTGTCGAGCCACGACTATGTGAACCACGCGTATGGCCCCGAGAGCCGCGCCTCGCACGACCACCTGCAGCAGCTCGACCGCCTGCTGGCCGGCTTCTTCCAGGACCTCGACAAGAAAGTCGGCCTCGAGAATGTGCTGGTGGTGCTGACGGCCGACCACGGCTTCCCGAACACGCCCGAGTTCTACCAGGCGCGCCATTTCGACAGCGGCCGCGTGGATGGCAAGAAGCTCAGCGCCGACCTCGACAAATTCCTCGAAGCCAAGACCGGTCTGAAGAAGCTGGTGCGCAATACCTCGCTGCCCAGTCTGCACCTCGACTATGCGCAGATCGACAAGGCCGGCCTCAAGCGCGCGGAAATCGAGCAAGCCGCCGCGCGCTGGCTGTCCGATCAGCCCGGCATCGCCGAGGCCTATACGCGCACCCAGCTCGAGAGCGGGAATGTGCCGCACACGCGCATCGGCACGCTCATGCAGCGCGCCTGGAACAGCAATAACTCGGGCGACCTCTTGATCGTGATGAAGCCCTACTGGGTGATCGGCTATGGCAAGAACGGCACCTCGCACGGCCTGCCGTATGCTTACGACACGAACGTACCGCTGTTCATCATGGGCAAGCGCTGGATCAAGCCCGGCAGTGTGGGCAGCTATACCGAAGTCGTCGATCTCGCGCCGACCCTGGCCTATCTGCTGCATGTGCGCCCGCCCGCCGGTGCCGAAGGCCGCGTGCTGACCGACGTCCTCAAATAAATCCCAAACGGTGTCAGGTCCGGCAATCGGACATCACCGAACTAAACGGCCCGCACGATGTCGCGCTTTAGCGTGACAATCGGCGGGCCGTTTAGTTCTGCCATGTCCGATTGCCGGACCTGACACCGTTCAGGATTAGCTGGCGAGTTTTTTCTTGAGTAGCTCGGTCAGCTGGGCTGGGTTGGCCTTGCCGCGCGAGGCTTTCATCGCTTGGCCGATCAGGGCATTGATGGCGGCTTCCTTGCCGGCCTTGTATTGCTCGACCGACTTGGCGTTGTTGGCGATGACCTCGTCGAGCAGGGCCTCGAGCGCGCCGGTGTCCGAAATCTGCTTCAGGCCCTTCTGCGCGATGATGGTGTCGGCCAGATCGGCGGCGTCCACGCCCGCTTCCCACATGGCGGCGAAAACTTCCTTGCCGGCCTTGTTGGAAATCGTGCCGTCGGCGATGCGTTTGAGCAGCAACGCGAGCTGGGCCGGCTTGACCGGCGCGGCGCTGAGCTCGACACCCTCGCGGTTCAGGGTCGAGGCGACGTCGCCCATCATCCAGTTGGAGGCGGCCTTGGCGTTCTCCTTGCCGGCCGCGGCCACCACGGCTTCGTAGTAGCTGGCCATCGCGCGCGAGGCGGTCAGCACCAGGCTGTCGTACTCGGGCAGGCCGTAGTCGTCGATGAAGCGCGCTTTCATCGCGCTCGGCAGCTCGGGCATCTCGCCCTGCACGCGCGCGATCCAGTCGGCGCCGATCACCAGCGGCGGCAGATCGGGGTCGGGGAAGTAGCGGTAGTCCTGCGCATCTTCCTTCGAGCGCATGGCGCGCGTTTCCTTCTTGTCCGGATCCCACAGGCGGGTCGCCTGCACGACCTTGCCGCCGTCTTCGATCAGCTCGATCTGGCGCCGCACTTCGTAGTGGATCGCTTCTTCCATGAAACGGAAGGAGTTGAGGTTCTTGATCTCGCAGCGCGTGCCGAATTCCTGCTGGCCGAGCGGGCGCACCGAGACGTTGACGTCGCAGCGGAACGAGCCTTCCTGCATATTGCCGTCGCAGATGCCGAGCCAGACCACGAGGCCGTGCAGGGCCTTGGCATAGGCCACGGCTTCGGCGGCCGAGCGGATCTCGGGCTCGGACACGATCTCCAGCAGCGGCGTGCCGGCGCGGTTCAGGTCGATGCCGGACATGCCGTGGTAGTCCTCGTGCAGCGACTTGCCGGCGTCTTCCTCGAGGTGGGCGCGGGTCAGGTTGACGGTCTTGGTGACGAACTGGCCGTCCTTCTCGTAGCCGAAGGTCAGCGCGCCGCCCTGCACGACGGGCAGCTCGAACTGGCTGATCTGATAGCCCTTGGGCAGGTCGGGATAGAAATAGTTTTTGCGCGCGAAGATCGAGCGCGGCGCAATCGTCGCGCCCACAGCCAGGCCGAAGCGGATCGCCCGCTCGACGGCGCCCTTGTTCATCACGGGCAGCACGCCCGGCAGGGCGAGGTCCACGGCCGAGGCCTGGGTGTTGGGCGCGGCGCCGAACTGCGTCGAACTGCCGCTAAAGATTTTGGACTGGGTCGTGAGCTGCACGTGGTTCTCAAGACCGATGACGACTTCCCATTGCATGTTCTGTTCTCGCTATTAAACGTTGGCGGGCGCGCGCGTGTGCCAGTCCGTGGCTTGCTGGAACTGGTGGGCAATGTTCAGCAGCTTGGCCTCGCCAAAATAATTGCCGATGATCTGGAGGCCGACCGGGCGCTGGCTGTTCTTCTCGCCCTGGCCGAAGCCGCAGGGGATCGACATGCCGGGCAGGCCGGCCAGGCTGGTCGAGAGCGTGAAGATGTCGGCCAGGTAGTTGGCGACCGGGTCGTTGGCCTTGTCGCCCAGATCCCAGGCGACGCTCGGGGCCACCGGGCCCATGATCACGTCGCAGTGCTCGCGGAAGGCGGCCTGGAAGTCGTTGGCGATCAGGCGCCGGATCTGCTGGGCCTTGACGTAGTAGGCGTCGTAGTAGCCATGGCACAGCACATAGGTGCCGACCATGATGCGGCGCTGGACCTCGGCGCCGAAGCCTTCGGCGCGGGTCTTCTTGTACATGTCGTTGAGGTCGCTGTAGGCGGCCGCGCGGTGGCCGTAGCGCACGCCATCGAAGCGCGACAGATTGGACGAGGCTTCGGCCGGGGCGATGATGTAATAGGTCGGAATCGACAGCGCCGTCTTCGGCAGCGAGATGTCGACCAGGGTCGCGCCCAGCTGCACGAACTGGGCGAGAGCGGCGCGCACGGCCGCTTCGACGTCGGCCGCCAGGCCTTCACCGAAATATTCTTTCGGCACGCCGATGCGCAGGCCGGCCAGCGGTTGATGGAGATCGCGCGTCAGGTCTTCCTTGTGGTTGCCTTGTTCGACCGTCAGGCTGGTCGAATCGCGCTCGTCAAAGCCGATCATCTCGTTCAGCATCAGGGCGCAGTCTTCGGCGCTCTGGGCGAACACGCCGCCCTGGTCAAGCGAGGAGGCGTAGGCGATCATGCCGTAGCGCGACACGCGGCCATAGGTCGGCTTGATGCCGGTGATGCCGCAGAAGGCGGCCGGCTGGCGGATCGAGCCGCCGGTATCGGTGCCGGTCGCGGCCGGCGCCAGGCGTGCGGCCACGGCTGCGGCCGAGCCGCCCGAGGAACCGCCCGGCACGGCGCGCTTGTCCCAGGGATTTTTCACGGCGCCGAAGGCCGAGTTCTCGTTGGACGAGCCCATGGCGAATTCGTCGCAGTTGAGCTTGCCCAGGTTGACCATCCCGGCCGCGCTCAGGCGCTCGACCACGGTGGCGTCGAAGGGGCTGGTGTAATTGGCCAGCATGTGCGAACCGGCCGTCGAGCGCCAGCCCTTGGTGACGAAGATGTCCTTGTGCGCCATCGGCACGCCGGTCAGGGGGCCGGCCTTGCCGGTGGCCAGACGGGCGTCGGCCGCGGCGGCCTGGGCCAGGGTCAGCTCGGGATCGACGTGCAGGAAGGCATTGATGTCGCTGGCGGCGATGCGCGCCAGATAGTCCTTGGCCAGTTCGGTGGCCGACACTTGCTTCGATTGCAATAGCGCGGACAGCGCCTTGATGGTGTGGTTATGCATGTTCGCTCTTATTCGATGACTTTGGGCACGAGGTAGAGGCCGTCTTCGGTCTTCGGGGCCGGGGCCTGGTAGGCGGCGCGCTGGTCGGTCTCGGTCACGCGGTCTTCGCGCAGGCGCAGATCGAGGTGCTCGAGGACGGCCGAGAGCGGCTGGGCCAGGGGCGCCACGCCCGTGGTGTCGATCGCCTGCATTTGTTCGGCCAGGGCAAAAATGCCATTGAGCTCGCCGAGGACGGTCTCGGCATGGTTGTCGTCCATGTCAAGACGGGCCAGATTGGCGATGCGTTTCACGTCGGATAGGGTCAGGGACATGGTGTGCAAAGCAGCTGTTGCAGCTGGGATAAGGTTGGTGAAGTTTTGATAAATGTCGTGATCCGGGCCGTAAAACCCCGCGAATCTCCGGCTTCTCGCAAAGACAAAGTGCCGTTTTTTCCGACAAAAGTCCACAGATTATAAGGTAGAATGGCAGGTTAATGCGTTGTCGGCGCTTTAACAGCCTGCCGCCGCATTCCAGAACGGGATCCGTTAATTATTTGTTTGCGCAAGTGTTTGCGCGTCAGGACACACATGTTTGGTTTTCTGCGTAGTTATTTTTCGAATGATCTGGCGATCGACCTCGGTACCGCCAACACCCTGATTTACGTGCGTGGCCTGGGGATCGTGCTCGATGAGCCCTCGGTGGTGGCCATCCGTCAGGAAGGTGGACCGAACGGCAAGAAGCAGATTCAGGCAGTTGGTAAGGAAGCAAAACAGATGCTCGGTAAAGTGCCGGGCAATATCGAAGCGATCCGTCCGATGAAGGATGGCGTGATCGCCGACTTCACCGTCACCGAGCAGATGCTCAAGCAGTTCATCCGCATGGTGCACGACTCGAAATTTTTCCGCCCTTCGCCGCGCATCATCATCTGCGTGCCCTGCGGCTCGACCCAGGTCGAGCGCCGTGCGATCCGCGAATCGGCGCTCGGCGCCGGCGCCTCGCAGGTGTATCTGATCGAAGAACCGATGGCGGCCGCGATCGGCGCCGGCCTGCCGGTGTCGGATGCGACCGGCTCGATGGTGGTCGACATCGGCGGCGGCACCACCGAAGTGGGCATCATCTCGCTCGGCGGCATGGTCTACAAAGGCTCGGTGCGCGTCGGCGGCGACAAATTCGATGAAGCCATCGTCAACTATATCCGCCGTAACTACGGCATGCTGATCGGCGAACAGACGGCCGAAGCCATCAAGAAAGCCATCGGCTCGGCTTTCCCGGGCTCCGAAGTCAAGGAGATGGAAGTCAAGGGCCGCAATCTGTCGGAAGGCATCCCGCGCTCGTTCACGATCTCCTCGAACGAGATCCTCGAAGCCCTGACCGATCCGCTCAACAACATCGTCTCGGCCGTCAAGAACGCCCTCGAGCAGACCCCGCCGGAACTGGGCGCGGACATCGCCGAGAAGGGCATGATGCTGACCGGCGGCGGCGCCCTGCTGCGCGACCTCGACCGTCTGCTGATGGAAGAGACCGGCCTGCCGGTGCTGGTGGCCGAGGATCCGCTGACCTGCGTGGTGCGCGGCTCGGGCATGGCGCTGGAACGCATGGACAAGCTCGGTTCCATTTTCTCCTACGAGTAAGACCTTGGCGGCCGCGGCCGCCCGATAGGAATACATGGAATACAGTCCACCGCCACTTTTCAAGCAAGGTGCCCCGGCGAGGGTGAAAGTGACGGTGTTCGCGCTGATCTCGATCGCATTGCTGATGATCGACTCCCACCTGCACACCTTGACCACGGTGCGCCAGGTGGCCGGGACATTGCTGTATCCGCTGCAAATGGTCGCCCTGCTGCCGGTCAAGGCCAAGGACGGGGTGGTCAACTATTTCACCAGCGTGTCCGAGTTGCAGGGCCAGGTGGCGCGTTTGCAGCGTCAGCAGGTCGAGAGCGCCTACACCCTCCAGCAATACCAGATGCTGCTCGCGGAGAACGCCCAGTTGCGCCGTCTGCTGGGCGCGCGCGAGCAGGTCGGCCTGAAGTCCCTGGTCGGCCAGATTCTGTATGACGCACGCGACCCGACCGCGCGCCGCATCGTGCTCGACCGCGGCACCACGGCCGGCGTGCACGTCGGCCTGCCGGTGATCGACCACCTGGGCGTGGTCGGTCAGGTCACGCGCGTGTTTCCCATGACCTCGGAAGTGACGCTGTTGACCGACAAGGAACAGGCCACACCCGTGCAGGTGCTGCGCAGCGGCCTG
The DNA here is from genome assembly GCF_022012445.1 of Massilia sp. TS11. Lineage (GTDB taxonomy): Bacteria > Pseudomonadota > Gammaproteobacteria > Burkholderiales > Burkholderiaceae_D > Telluria. Next base: position 195,448 of record NZ_JAKLTS010000008.1, on the reverse strand, counting down.
CGCAGCATTGCCTATGGCTATGCCGGCAGCCAGCTCGAACTGCGCCATGTGGCGCCGAACGCCGATGTCCAGGTCGGCGACATCATCGTCACTTCGGGCCTGGACGGCATCTATCCGGCCGGCCTGGCCGTGGCCAAGGTGCTGCGCGTCGATGCGGGCGGGCAGGGCGGTTTCGGCCGCATCATCTGCCAGCCGCTCGGCGGCGTCGAACGCAACCGTCAGCTGCTGGTGCTGACCGATCTGCCCGAACCGCTGCCGCGCCCGGCCGAGGACGATGGCAAGCCGGCCGCTTCGGCCAAGAAAGGCAAGGGCGCCAAGGCCGACAGCAAGGCCGAGGCCGGAGGTGGACGATGAACCAGCCGCAGTACATTCTGCTGCCGGTCAGCCCGCTGTTCATCGCGTTCTCGCTGGCGCTGGCCTTCATGCTTAATCTGATGCCCTGGGGCGCGCATGTCGGGGTGCCCGACTTCGTCGCCCTGGTGCTGGTGTTCTGGGGTATCCGCCAGCCGCGCAAGGTTGGCATCGGCGTGGCTTTCTCGATGGGCCTGCTGATGGATGTGCATGCGGCCGCCCTGCTGGGCGAGCATGCGCTGGCCTACACGCTGCTGTCGTATTTCGCGATCATGCTGCACAAGCGCGTGCTGTGGTTCCCGGTGACGACCCAGGCCCTGCATGTGCTGCCGCTGATGGCCATGACCCAGCTGGTGCAGGTGCTGGTCGAGTTCATCGTCTCGGGCCGCTTTGGCGGCTTCCTGCACTTTATCGACAGCTTTGTCTCGGCCGCCCTGTGGCCGCTGCTGACCGTGCTGCTGATGGCGCCGCAACGGCGCGCTGTCGACCGCGACCATACGCGCCCCCTGTAAGCGACCATGACCGAGTTTAAGAATACCGAACAGGAACTGCATCAGTTCCGCGTGCGCCTGACGGTGCTCGGCGGCTTTGTGATGCTGTGCTTCCTGGCCCTGATCGGCCGCTTTTTTTACCTGCAGGTGTATAAGCACAATGATTTTCTGGCCGATGCGGAAGGCAACCGCATCGCGCCGGTGCCGATTGTGCCCAATCGCGGCCTGATCCTCGACCGCAATGGCGTGGTCCTGGCGCGCAATTACTCGGCCTATACGCTCGAAATCACGCCGTCCAAGTTGCGCGCGCCGCTCGATCAGGTGATCGATGAACTGGCGGCCCTGGTGGCGGTCGAAGCCAAGGACCGCAAGCGTTTCAAGCGCCTGCTGGAGGAGTCGAAGTCCTTCGAATCGATCCCGCTGCGCAACCGCCTGAGCGACGAGGAAGTCGCGCGCTTCGCCGCCAACCGCTACCGCTTTCCCGGGGTGGAGGTGCAGGCGCGCCTGTTCCGCCAATATCCGCTGGGCGAAATCGCCTCGCATGTGATCGGCTATATCGGCCGCATCAATGCCGCCGAGAAGGATGCGCTCGAAGAATCGGACGACGACAATAATTACCGCGGTACCGACTACATCGGCAAGGAAGGCCTCGAAAAGAGCTACGAGAAATACCTGCACGGCATTACCGGTTACGAGTCGGTCGAGAAGACGGCGCGCGGGCGCGCGCTGCGCACGCTGTCGCGCAAGGATGCGGTGCCGGGCAATAATCTGATTCTGTCGATCGACATCGAACTGCAGAAGGTGGTGGAAGAGGCCTTCGGCGAATTCCGCGGCGCCTTTGTCGCGATCGAACCCGAAACGGGCGATATCCTCGCCTATGTGTCCAAGCCCGGCTACGACCCGAATCTGTTCGTCGACGGCATCGACAGCCAGAGCTGGAACGAACTCAATACCTCGCTCGACCGGCCGATGGTGAACCGGCCGCTGTCCGGCACCTATCCGCCGGGCTCGACCTTCAAGCCCTTCATGGCCCTGGCCGCGCTCGAACTGGGCAAGCGCACGCCGACCCAGGGCATCGCCGACCCCGGCTTCTTCGTGCTGGGCGGCCACCGCTTCCGCGACGACAAGCCCGAAGGCCATGGCTTCGTCGACATGTACCGTTCGATCGTCGCCTCGTGCGACACCTATTACTACCAGCTCGGGGTCGACCTCGGCATCGATGCGATCGCCAATTTCATGCGCCCCTTCGGCTTCGGTTCGCTGACCGGCATCGACCTCGAACACGAGAAGGCCGGCGTACTGCCCTCGCAGGAATGGAAGCGCGAGCGCTTCAAGAAAAACAAGGCGGCGCAGAAATGGCAGGGCGGCGACACCGTGTCGGTCTCGATCGGCCAGGGCTATAACAACTACACGCCGCTGCAGCTGGCCAATGCCATGGCCATCCTCGCCAACAATGGCGTGATCATGAAGCCGCACCTGGTCAAGATCATCGAAGATCCGCTGAGCAAGAAGCGCAGCCTGACCGTGCCCAAGGAAAGCGGGCGGATTCCGCTCAAGCAGGAGAACATCGACTTCGTCAAACGCGCCATGGTCGGGGTGATGACCGAGACCTTCGGCACCGGCTACGCGGCCTTCCACACGGCGCCCTATCTGGCCGGCGGCAAGACCGGTACGGCCCAGGTTGTCGGCATCAAGCAGAACGAGAAGTACAACGCCAACACGATTGCCGCCCACCTGCGCGACAACGCCCTGTTCATCGCCTTCGCCCCGGCCGACAAGCCGAAGATCGCGCTGGCGCTGGTGGTCGAGAACGTCGGCTTCGGCGGCACCTATGCGGCGCCAATCGCGCGCAAGGCGCTCGACTACTATCTGCTGGGCATTCGTCCGGACAAGAAAGACGCGCCCAAGATGCCGCGCGAAGACGCCGTGCTGCGCAGCGTCGACGAGGCCAAGGGCGATGTGCCGACCGAGCACAAATCGGGCGGCGAGACCCCGGGCAATAAGGAGTAAGCCATGTCGATCCACAAGACACCCCTGCTGACCCGGCTCAAGCCCTATTTCACCGTCTTCGATGGGCCGCTCGCGCTGTTCGTGTTCCTGCTGCTGTCGACCGGCCTGATCACCCTGTATTCGGCCGGCATCGATTTTCCCGGCCGAGTCGAAGCCCAGCTGCGCAATATCGCGCTGGCCTTCTTCATCATGTGGATCGCCGCCAATATTCCGCCCCAGACCCTGCAGCGCATGGCCGTGCCGATCTACACGTTTGGCGTGACCCTGCTGATCGCCGTGGCCGTGTTCGGCGTGGTGAAGAAGGGCGCGCGCCGCTGGCTGTATGTGGGCGTCGACATCCAGCCGTCCGAGATCATGAAGATCGCCATGCCGCTGATGCTGGCCTGGTATTTCCAGTACCGCGGCAGCGTGCAGAACTGGAAGACCTTCGCCGTCGCCGCCGTGCTGCTGGCCGTGCCCGTCGGCCTGATCGCCAAGCAGCCCGACCTGGGGACCGCGACCCTGGTGCTGGCGGCCGGCTTCTACGTGATTTTTCTGGCCGGGCTCGCCTGGAAGGCGCTGGCTGCGCTGTTCATTGCCGGCGCCGCCAGTCTGCCGATCATCTGGTCGCTGCTGCACGATTTCCAGCGCAACCGCGTGCTGACCTTTATCGATCCCTCGCACGATCCGCTGGGCAAGGGCTTTCACATCATCCAGTCGATGATTGCGGTCGGGTCGGGCGGCCTGTCCGGCAAGGGCTGGCTGAAAGGCACCCAGGCCCACCTGGAATTCGTGCCCGAGACCACGACCGACTTCATCTTCTCGGTCTACTCCGAGGAGTTCGGCCTGGTCGGCAATCTGATTCTGGTGATCCTGTACTCGCTGCTGATCGGGCGCGGCATGATCATCGCGGCGAATGCGCCGAATGCGTTCACGCGCCTGCTGGCCGGGGCCATCACGATGATCTTCTTCACCTATGCCTTCATCAATATGGGCATGGTCAGCGGCCTGGTGCCCGTGGTCGGCGTGCCGCTGCCCTTCATCAGCTATGGCGGCACGGCGCTGATCACGCTCGGGCTCGGGACCGGGATACTGATGAGTATCCAGCGCCACCGCAAGCTGGTGCAGACCTGAAGCAGGCGGGCGCCATGCGCATGTTCCGATCGGCCGCCAGTCTGTGTGCGCTTGCCAGCCTGCTGGCAGCCTGTGCCAGTGTGCCGACGCCGGCGCCGCGCAGTCCCGCGCCTGCGCCCACGCCGGCCGCGCGAACGCCGGCCGTCACCCCCGCGAACGTGCCGAGCCAGGACCCGGCCACGCCGACCCTGCCGGCTGCCAATTCCGGGCGCGGGGGCTACTACAAGGACGACGGCCCGGGCGAGAATCCGCCGCCGAATCTGGTCGACATGCCCGATGCCGACGTCAAGCTCGAGCCGCTGAACCCGCGCACCAATCGCCCGTATGTCATATTCGGCAAGACCTATACGCCGCTGGGCGAATACGACCCCTATGTGCAGGAAGGCGTGGGCAGCTGGTATGGCAAGAAGTTCCATGGCCAGCGCACGTCCTCGGGCGAGCCCTACGACATGTACAAGATGACGGCCGCGCACCCGCTGCTGCCGATTCCCTCCTACATCCGCGTGACCAGCCTGGAGAGCGGCAAGACCGTGGTGGTGCGTGTGAACGACCGCGGGCCCTTCCATGCGGAGCGCATCATCGACCTGTCCTACACGGCCGCGCTCAAGCTCGGGATTCTCGGCAAGGGCAGCCACAAAGTGCGGATCGAGCGCATCCTGCCCGACGAGATCCGGCGCATTGTGGCGGCGCGCAGTGGCGGCGCCAAGCCGCCGCCCGAGGTCGAGCGCCTGATGCTGGAGGACAAAGTTGTCGACATGGCCGCGGCGGCCGTGCCGCGCATCACGACCAGTGCCTTCTATCTGCAGCTGGGCGCGTATGGCAAGGTAGAGAATGCCCAAGCGGCCAAGCGTCGATTCGAGCGCCACGGCGGCGCGCTGAGCAATGTCGAAATGGTCGCCAATGGCAGCATGCAGCGCCTGTACGCCGGCCCCTTCGCCACGCGCGAAGAAGCCCAGCAAGCCGCCGACGCATTGCCCCCCAGCCTCGGCGTCAAGCCCATCGTCATCCAGCGCTAGAAACGGAACGGTGTCAGGTCCGGCAATCGGACATGCTGGAACTTTGCAGCGCACATCCTGTCGCGCAGGTGGCGCGCGACCAAGGCTCGGCCGAGAAGTTCCAGCATGTCGGATTGCCGGACCTGACACCGTTCAGGATCTGCAAAGTTCCCGAAATGTCCGATTGCCGGACCTGACACCGTTCCGTTACTTGCAGGCGCGGAGCTTGGTGTCTTCGTATTTTTTGGCGATCGCTTCGATCTGGGCGCTGGTCGCGCTGTCGATCTCTTTGAATCGGTATTGCAGTCGTGTGGCGCTGGTCGTGCGGTCCTGCATGCGGGCGCTCTTGACGCCTTGCTTCTGCAGATTGGCCAGCAGGGCCTGGGCCGCACTCTCGCTCTTGAAGACGCCCAGCGAAATGGCCCAGCGCATCGGGCCGGAACTGGCGTCGCTCAGGATGAAATAGTCCTTCACGCCGAGCGCGCGCAGCTCGGCTGCCTTCTTCTCGGCCCCGTCCTTGCTGCCCTGCGGCGGGATCAGGACGATGTGGCTGCTTACCTCCTGCACCTGGGTGTTGTGGCGCGACTGGCGCTCGCCGAGCTTGAGGGCGCTCAGCTGGGCTTCGAATTTCTTGCCGTCGGCCTGGCTGAAGTCGCCGACCTCGAGACACTGCGGCACTTCGGCCGGCTTGGGCGGGGCCTTGGCTTCTTCGAGCGCGGCGACGGCCGCCGTGGCGCTGGCGCTGCTCATCAGCACGAGCTTCTCGGGATTGAGCTGCTGGCGCACGCGCAGCGGATCGCGGCTGCTCGCACTGAAACTGCCGAGCCAGCCTTGGCTGTAGGCGAAGACGGCGGCGTTCGCGGCCACCAGGGTCCAGACGATGAATTTCAACACGGGCGTTCTCCGAGCGCGACGGCATGCAGGCCGAGCAGCACGATATTATCGACAATCCGGTGCGGAATCGAGAGGGCGGGGCTGATATAGCTGGCCGCACCGCCCGACAGCAACAGGCTCTGGGCCTGGTGCATGCGGCAGGCGCGCTCGATGGCGCCGGCCTGGGCGGCAATGCAGCCGCTCAGGATGGCGTCGTCGGTATTGTCCGCAAAGCCCTGGGGAAACGGTGCATGCGCCTGGACCTGGGGCAGTTGGGCGGTGTTGCGCGCCAGCGAGGCGGCCATGGTGCCGAGGCCGGGCGCGATCATGCCACCCAGGAATACGCCGTCGGCGCTGATGGCGTCGATCGTGGTGGCGGTGCCGCAGGTGGCGACAATCGTGCGCTGGCCGGGCTGCATCTGCCAGGCGCCGATGGCGGCCGCAAAGCGGTCGCAGCCGAGCTGCTCGGGATCGCGGTAGCCGTTCTTCAGACCGCACGCGGCAGCGCTCGAGCGGAACCACTCGGCCGGAGTGGCGCCCAGCAGGCCGCTCAGGCGCGCGCGCATGGCGGGGCCGGCCACATTTGCGGCCAGCACGCGGCTGATGCTGGCCGCGCCCCAGATCGCGCCCAGGCGCTCGGCCTCGGCATGCAGGACGGCGCCGCTGACGCTCCAGGCGCCGAGCGAATCGGCTTCGGCCACCATGGCCCATTTGATGCGGGTATTGCCAGCGTCGATCAGCAGCAGCATGTCAGGCCTTGGGGCGCAGCGAGACGTCGCCCGCCACCACGGCCGCGCGTCCGCTGGCGGTGTCGAGCAGCAGATTGCCCTGTTCGTCCACGCCGGCTGCGGTGCCGCTTTGTAGCACGGCGCCATGGTCGAGAATCTGGACGTCGGCGCCGGCATACGCGTGGCGCGCATTCCAGCGGTCGATGAAGGCGAGGAAGCCGCGCTCTTCGAATTCGCGCACGGCATTGGCCAGGCCGTCGAGCAGGGCGGCCATCAGGGCGTTGCGGTCCATCTGGGCCAGCCAGGTGGCGTTCGCGGCCGGGCGCGCGATCTGCTGTTCGAGGTGGTCGGGCAGGGCCAGGTTGAGGCCGACGCCGATCACGCCCCACAGGGCCCCATCGGCGCTCGAGCGGCTTTCGATCAGCACGCCGGCCAGCTTGTTGCCGTCCTTGAGCAGATCGTTCGGCCACTTGAGCTGGACCTGCACGCCGAGCTGGCCGAGGGTCTCGGCCAGGGCGACGCCGACGGCCAGCGGCAGGCCGGCCAGACGCGGCAGCGGGCGGGCGAAACGCCAGGCCAGCGAGAAGGTCAGCGAGCCGGCGCTGTCGGACAGCCAGCTGCGCCCGGCGCGGCCCTTGCCGGCCGTCTGTTCGATTGCGACCAGCAGTAGCGGCGCCGTCAGGGTCGGCACGCGCGCCATCAGGTCGGCATTGGTCGAGCCGGTGCTGGCGACGACTTCGATGGCGACGCCGGCGCGGCTGTGCGCCGCAATCGCGGCGGCGGATAGTGTGCTGCTCATGGCTGGCCTCCCCGCGCCTTGTGCGGCGCCCTGGCGAATAAGGCATCGTACACCGCGTTCGGCAACAGGCGCAGGATTTTCGCCACCACCCCCATCTGCCAGGGGATCACGCGGTAGCTGTGCCCGGCCGCAATGGTGCGCACGGCCGCGGCGGCGAAGCGCTCGACCGGCATCAGAAAGGGCATCGGGTAGGCGTTCTTCTGGGTCATCGGCGTGTCGATGTAGCCGGGCGCAATCGTCACCACCTTGACCGGGCTGGCGCGCAGCTCCAGGCGCAGCGACTCGCAATAGCTGATCACGGCGGCCTTGCTGGCGCTGTAGGCCTCGGCCCCGGGCAGGCCGCGGATGCCGGCCACGCTGGCAATGCCGACCAGGCGCGCCGGGCTGCCCTGGGCCTTGAGCGCGGCCACGAAGGGCTGGAAGGTGGCGGCCGTGGCCGTCACATTGATGTCGATGATGCGCTGGAACACGGGCAGGTCTTCGGCATGCTCGGTCAGGGTGCCGGCCGACACGCCGGCATTGGCGATCACCACGTCGCAGCCGCCGTGGGCGGCCATGAAATCCTGGGCCGCGGCGGCCAGCGCGGCGTGCGCGGTCACGTCGAGCGCATAGCAGCGGTGCCGTTCGGGACGGGGCAGGCTGGCGCGCAGGGCCTCGAGCAGGTCGGCGCGGCGCGCCACCAGGCCGAGGCTGGCGCCCTGGGCCGCATAGGCGCGCGCCAGGGCGGCGCCGATGCCGCTCGAGGCGCCGGTGATGAAGACGCGCCGCATCGGCTTATTTCTTCTCGGAGATGGCCTTGGAGACCAGCACGTCCATCACCTGCAGCGCCGCCTTGTTCTGCTCGGCTTCGCTGACGGAGTCGGGCAGGGTGGCGGCGGCCTGGCTGGGCGAGGTCTGGAAGCGGCCATCGATGATGATGCGCGGCCAGTAGTCGATCTTGTAGGCGTCCATCATGGCCTTGGCGCGGCGCACGGCCGCGGCCACGCCGAACGAGCGGAAGGTGTCGGCGAACTTCTGGCGGTCGACGCCCTGCTTGGCCACCCAGTCGAACACCATCTCGTCGCGGTTCATGCGCAGGCGCTCCTTGTGGATGGCGTCATACACTTTCTGGTGCAAACGGTCGAGCTCGCCCATGGCCTGCAGCGTGAAGTACAGCTTCTGCTGGACCAGCACGTCTTCGTTGAGCGCAATCGGCACGCGCTTGAGCACGATGCGCTCGCCCTGTTTCTTGACCCAGGCGTTCAGCTCGGGCTCGAAGGCATTGCAGTGCGGGCAGTAGTAGGCGAAGAACTCGATCACCTCGATCTTCTTGCCGGTGTCGGTGTTCTGCGGGGTCGGCAGCACCACGTATTCCACGCCCGGCTGGGGATTGATCGGTGCGGCGGCCGCCAGCATGGGGGCGAGCACGGCGATCAGACACATCAGGCGGCGGAACACTTGCATGGCGACTCCTTATTTCTGGTTACGCACAACGGCGACATCGACGCCCGCTTCGGACAGCTTGGCGCGCACTTTGTTCATGGCCTCGACCTGGTTGTAGGGGCCGAGACGGACCCGGTGCAGCACGCCCGAGTCGCTGCTGCGGTCGCTGATGGCGGCTTCGTAGCCGAGCAGGGCCAGCTTGGCCTTGGCCGCTTCGGCGTCGGGCATGTCGCGGAAGGCGCCGGCCTGCAGGTAGTAGACGTATTTGTCGTCGGCGCCAGCCGCGGCCGGCGCGGCGGCGGGAGCGGCGGCCGGGGCGGGGGCGGTAGCCGCAGCTGGCTTGGCCGGCGCCGGCGTCTGGGCCGCCACCACGGCCGACGGCTTGACGCCGGCGGCGATCTGGGCGATCGGGTCGGGCGCGGCGGCCGGCGCCGCCGGGGCGGCCGGCTTCTCGTCCTTCTGGAAGTCCTTGTTGGCCTCGCGCGCGGCGTCGCCCTTGCCATACAGCGGCTTGTTGGGATCGGCCAGCTGGCCGTTCGGCAGCTCGGCCGGCTTGCCCAGCTTGCCGGACTTGTCGGTGAAGGGCGTCGAACCCTTGGTGATCACCAGGGCCACCACCACAGCCACGGCCAGGCCGATCACCAGGCCGATGATGATGCCAGTCAGGGTGTTGCCGCGTTGCTTATGGAGGACAGTCATGGTCGCTTACATTTTGTTGGGCGCCGAGACGCCAATCAGGGCCAGGCCGTTGCGCAGCACCTGGCGCGTGGCCAGCAGCAGGGCCAGACGGGCGTGGCGCAGGGCCGCGTCGTCGACCAGGAAACGCTCGGCATTGTAGTAGCCATGCAGCTCGCCGGCCAGATCGCGCAGATAGAAGGCGACCTGGTGCGGGCCGAGCTCGCTCTGGGCGCGTTCCAGCATGTCCGGATAGGCGGCCAGGGTGGCCAGCAGGGTCGCTTCGCGCGGCGAAGTCAGCGGCGACAGATCGGCCGTAGCCAGGCTGGCCTCGTCGCCGCCCCACTGGGCCAGCACCGAGCAGATGCGCGCATGGGCGTACTGCACGTAGTAGACCGGGTTCTCGTCATTGGTCTTGAGGGCGACGTCGACGTCGAACACGAATTCGGTGTCGGCCTTGCGCGAGATGAGGAAGAAGCGCACGGCGTCGCGCCCGCGCGTGATGTCGCCATTACCCGACCATTCGATCAGGTCGCGCACCGTCACATACGAACCGGCGCGCTTGGAGATCTTGACCTCCTGGCCGTCCTTCATCACGGTGACCATCTTGTGCAGCACGTAGTCGGGGTAGCCCTGGGGGATGCCGATATTGGCCGCCTGCAGGCCGGCGCGCACGCGCGCGATGGTGCCGTGGTGGTCCGAGCCCTGGATATTGATGGCCTGGGCGAAACCGCGCTGCCATTTGACGATGTGGTAGGCCACGTCCGGCACGAAATAGGTGTAGCTGCCGTCGGTCTTGCGCATCACGCGGTCTTTGTCGTCGCCGTAGTCGGTGGTTTTCAGCCACAGGGCGCCGCCGTCCTCGTAGGTCTTGCCGGAGGCGATCAGGGCGTTGACGGCGCCTTCGACCTTGCCGTCCGTGTAGAGCGAGGACTCGAGGTAGTAATTGTCGAACTTGACGCCGAAGGCCTGCAGGTCGATGTCCTGCTCGTGGCGCAGGTAGGTGACGGCGAAGTGGCGGATCGACTCCAGGTCCTCGGGGTCGCCCGAGCCCGTGGCCGGGGTGCCGTCCGAGGCCGAGACGGTCTGTTTGGCGAGGAAGTCGGCGGCGATGTCGGCGATGTAGTCGCCGTTGTAGGCCGCTTCCGGCCAGGCGGCGTCGCCCGGTTTCAGGCCCTTGGCGCGCGCCTGCACCGACAGCGCCAGGTTACCGATCTGCACGCCGGCGTCGTTGTAATAGAACTCGCGCGTCACCGTCCAGCCCTGGGCTTCGAACAGGGCCGACAGGGCGTCGCCGAGCGCGGCCTGGCGGCCGTGGCCGACGTGCAGCGGACCGGTCGGGTTGGCCGAGACGAATTCGATGATGACCTTTTTGCCGTTGCCGGAGGCGCCGCGGCCGTAGTCGGCGCCAGCTTCGAGCACGCTGCGCACGACCGACTGCTTGGCGCTGTCGGTGATGCGCAGATTGATGAAGCCGGGGCCGGCGATCTCGGCGCTGGCGATCAGGGCCTTGCCGTTCGGATCGGCCAGCAGGGCGTCGACCAGCTGGGTGGCCAGGGCGCGCGGATTGGTCTTCAGGGGCTTGGCCAGCTGCATGGCCACATTGCAGGCGACGTCGCCGTGGGCCGGGTCGCGCGGGCGCTCCAGCACCAGGTTCGGGGTCAGGTCGGTCCCCGCGAGCAGCGGGGCCAGGGCGGCCTGGAACAGGGCGGCAATCTCTTGTTTTTGTTGGGCGAGCATAGTTGAATTCTGAAAAGCAAACAGCGTCCATTATACTGGGCTTGACCCCGTACTGGCGTGCGCGGCCGCCGTGTGCATTACAATGCCGCCTTTCTACCAAGACAAGACTATGAACACCAAGCGCCCGACGCTGTCGCTGCAACCCAAGGCCCGCCCGGCCCCGGCCCGTTCCCCCCGTCCGGAACGGCCGCCGCGCGCCGCCCTCAGCAGCGGCGTGCGCCCCGATCTGAAGGCCGATTCCCTGGCCATGGCGCTGGTGGGCGCGGCCAATGCCCTGGCCCAGATGCGCGCCGGCACCACCTTGCCCCAGGCCCTGCAGGTGGCCTTCGGCGTGGCCGCCGCCGGTCCCCAGTTGCGCGGGGCGATCCAGGACCTGGCCTACCGCGGCGCGCGCCAATGGGGCCGCACGCAGGTGCTGATCGGCCTGATGACGAGCAAGGCGCCCGAGCCGCCGCTGCTGGCGGCCCTGCTGGGCGTGGCCCTGGCCCTGCTCGACACGCCGGCCGGCGCGAGCGCGCCGTATGAGGCCTTCACCGTGGTCGACCAGGCCGTGACGGCCGCCAATGCCCATCCGGACATGGCGCACGGCAAGAACATGGTGAATGCCGTGCTGCGCCGCTTTTTGCGTGAAAAAGACAGTCTGCTGGCGGCCGCCCTGCGTGAGCCCGAAGCCCAGTGGAATTACCCGCGCTGGTGGATCGACAGCCTGCGCCAGGCCTATCCGCGCGATTGGGAAGCGATTCTGGCGGCCGGCAACGCGCCGCCGCCGCTGACCCTGCGCGTGAATGTGCGCAAGACCACGGTCGAGGCCTATCTGGCCACGCTGGCGGCCGCCGGCCTCGGCGCGCGCCAGATCGGCCCGGTTGCGCTGCGCCTGGACAAGCCGGTGCCGGTCGAGCAGATCCCCGGTTTCGCCGACGGTCTGGTGTCGGTGCAGGACGCGGCCGCCCAGCTGGCCGCGCCCCTGCTCGACGTGCGCGACGGCATGCGCGTGCTCGACGCCTGCGCGGCGCCGGGCGGCAAGACCGGCCATCTGCTCGAGCTGGCCGATCTCGAGCTGACCGCGCTCGACGCCGACGCCAAGCGCCTGACGCGCGTGCAGGAGAACCTGGACCGGCTCGGCCTGACGGCGCGCCTGAAGGCCTTCGACGCCCAGTCGCGCGTGTGGTGGGACGGCCAGCCCTTCGACCGCATCCTGGCCGACGTGCCGTGCACGGCTTCGGGCATCGTGCGGCGCCACCCGGATATCCGCTGGCTGCGGCGCAAGTCGGACACCCTACAACTCGCAACACTTTCGGCCAAAATCCTCGACAACCTGTGGCAGATGCTGGCACCGGGTGGTAAATTGCTGTTCGTGACCTGTTCGCTCTGGCCGCAGGAGTCCGAGGCGCAGGCCGCCGCCTTCGCTGTGCGCCATCAGGCAAAACGGCTGGCGGCGCCGGGCCAATTGCTGCCGTCGCAGGCGCCCGACGCCGACCACGATGGCTTGTTCTATGCCCTGTTCGAAAAGAGCGCGGCCTAAACCCTTACCGAAAACGATCCTGGCGCCCACGTGATTCTTCAGTTTCTTCGCCTCCTGATCCTGTCGCTGGTACTGGCTGCGGCCAGCCTGCCGGCGTGGGCATCCGATACCGTGGAGGTGGAAAAGGCCCAGATCGAACTGAGCGACGACGGCTACAAGCTGGCGGCGGCGTTCTCCTTCGACTTGTCGGAGGAACTCAAGGACGCCCTCACGCACGGGCTGACGCTGCGCTTCAATACCGAAGTGCAGATCACCAAGCCGCGCTGGTACTGGTTCGACGAGAAATTCAATCTGGCGCGCCAGACCACGACGATTGCCTTCAATCCCCTGACACGCCAGTACCATGTGTCGGTCAATGGCGGCTTTCAGCAGCGCTTCACCTCGCTCGAGGACGCGCTGTTCCTGATCCGGCGGCCGAGCCGCTGGACGGTGGCGGCCAAGGGCCAGCTCAAGCCGGGCGACGTCTACAACGTCAATGTGCGCCTGCTGCTCGACCGCGAGCACCTGTCCAAACCCCTGCAGGTCAACGCCCTGAACAACGCGGGCTGGCGCTTCGAATCGAAGACCAAGACCTTTAGCTACAAGGCGGAATAAACGTGGTCGGGCGGGTGTTGCGCTATGCGCTCGTGGTCGGTGGCGCCATCATGGGCATCCTGCTGTTCCTGCTCGCTTCCGCCTCCGACAACTCGGGCCTGTTCGACCGCTACTATCCCTGGCTGCTGGGCCTGAACGCGCTGGCCGCGTTCGCGCTGCTGGTGCTGGTGGCGGTGTCGCTGTGGCGCCTGGTGGCGCGCTACCGCAGCGGCAAGTTCGGCTCGCGCCTGATGCTGCGCCTGGTGCTGCTGTTCGCCGGCATCGGCGTGCTGCCGGGTCTGGTCATTTTCGTCGTCTCGATCCAGTTCGTCTCGCATTCGATCGACTCCTGGTTCAATGTGCGCATCGAGCAGGCGCTCGACTCCGGCCTGACCCTGGGCCGCAATGCGCTCGACGAGGAGCTGACGGCCCTGCGCGGCACGGCCCGCAAGGTGGCGGCCCAGCTGGCCGACCGCGATCTGGACGGTACCCGCGCCGAACTCGAGCGCCTGAAGCGCAGCGAAAAAGGCCTCGACGATGCGCTGCTGGTGAATGCCTACGGCAATGTACTGCTGAGCCTGAAACCGCATGGGGCGCCCGAGGGCCAGGCCGATCTGCCCAATGGCGACATGATCGAGCATGCCGATGCGGCCGATGGCTATGCCGTGCTCGAAGGCGGGGTCGACAGCGGCGCGCGCGACACCGGTCCGCTCGACGCCGCCATGGGCCTGCGCCTGCGCGTGCTGATCGTGGTGCCCGACCATGTGGAGGCCAACCACAAGCGCTTCCTGCAGCTGATCACGCCGGCGCCGACCAATCTGGCGGCCAATGCGGCCGTGCTGACGGCCGCCTATTCCGAGTACAAGGAGCGTGATCTGGCGCGCGTCGGCCTGCGCAAGATGTATATCGAGACCCTGACCCTGACCCTGCTGCTGGCCATGTTCGGCGCGGTCGTGGCCTCGTTCGTGATTGCCGAGAAGCTGGCGACTCCGCTGCTGGTGCTGGCCGAGGGCACGGCGGCGGTGGCGGCCGGCGACTTCTCGCCGCGCCCGATCATCGAGACGACTGACGAACTGGGCACCTTGACCCAGTCCTTCAACACCATGACGCGCCAGCTGTTCGAGGCGCGCGCCGCCGTCGAGCGCAACCGCGCCGCCCTGCAGGACGCCAAGGCCCACCTCGAATCGGTGCTGGAGAATATGTCGGCCGGGGTGCTGGTGCTCGACGCCGAGTTCCGCGTGGTCAGCACCAACGAGGCGGTCGGCCGGATTCTCGGCACCAGCGACCCTGTGCTGGTGGGCAAAGCGGTGGACGAGGTCGATGCCGGGTTTGCCGAGGCGATCCGCCAGGCCTTCTCGGCCCAGAGCGCGCAGAAGGCGTCGGGCCAGGGCGCCCAGCGCACCCACTGGCAGCAGGAGATCGAATTGCCGCGCCAGGGCGGCAGCCAGGAGGACCAGGGCCTGGCCCTGCTGGCGCGCGGCTCGCGCCTGCCAGTCTCGAGCGGCAGCGGCTATATCGTGGTGTTCGACGATATCTCGGACGTGATCGCGGCCCAGCGTTCGATCGCCTGGGGCGAAGTGGCGCGCCGCCTCGCGCACGAAATCAAGAACCCGCTGACCCCGATCCAGCTGTCGGCCGAGCGCCTGCAGATGAAGCTCGAGGCCAGCCTGGCCGCGACCGAGGCCGAGCTGCTGCGCAAATCGACCACCACCATCATCAACCAGGTGGCGGCGATGAAGCGCATGGTCGACGATTTCCGCGACTACGCGCGCACGCCGCCGGCCGTGCTGCAGCCGCTCGATCTGAACGCCCTGATCGACGACATCCTCCAGCTGTATTCGGAAGGCCTGGAGCTGGGCATGATCGACACCGTGCTCGGCCCGGCGCTGCCGCGCGTGATGGGCGACCCGACCCAGCTGCGCCAAGTGATCCACAATCTCTTGCAGAACGCCCAGGACGCGCTCAGCGACCGCGACCCGGCCGCGCCGCCGGCGCGCATCACGCTGAGCACCGAAGCCGTGCATTACGAAAGCGCCGAGGGCGGGGCCGGCACGGCCGTGCGCCTGGTGATCAGCGATAACGGCCCGGGCTTTTCGCCGAAGATCCTGGCGCGCGCCTTCGAGCCCTATGTGACCTCGAAAGTGCGCGGCACCGGCCTGGGCCTGCCGATGGTGAAGAAGATCGTGGATGAGCACGGCGGGCGCATCGAGATCCAGAATCGGACCGATGGCAGCGGAGCAAGGATTGTGATTTTGCTGTTAAAGTTAGCACAGGCCTCGCCTCTGGCGGACGGGCAGGAACGCGCATAGAATCATGGTTGGCGCCGGCTTGCCCCAGGCGCTGGCCCCGGTAGGGAAATCAGGAAGGCTTACAGATGGCAAACATTCTCGTAGTTGATGATGAAATGGGAATCCGAGAGCTGCTCTCGGAGATCTTGAGCGACGAAGGCCACGCGATCACGCTTGCGGAAAATGCCCAGCAGGCGCGGGAGGCCCGTGCCCAAGGCGCGCCAGACCTGGTCCTGCTCGATATCTGGATGCCCGATACGGATGGCGTGACCCTGCTGAAGGAATGGCAGCGCGACGGCCAGCTGACCATGCCCGTCATCATGATGTCGGGCCATGCGACGATCGATACGGCGGTCGAAGCGACCCGCATCGGCGCCCTGAATTTCCTTGAAAAACCGATCGCCATGGCCAAGCTGCTCAAGGCCGTGCAACAGGGGCTGAGCCGCGCCCAGGAAGTGGCGCGCGCGCCGGTGCTGGCGGCGCGTCCGGCCGTGGCCGTGGCGCCGGCGGCCGAGGACCAGCATCCGGCCGCCGCCTTCAGCACGGGCGGCGTGGCGCCGCTGCCGCTGGCCCGCAGCGGCAATGGCGAGCTGCATCCGCTCAACCTGTCCTTCGACCTGCCGCTGCGCGAGGCGCGCGATGCCTTCGAGCGCATGTATTTCGAACATCACCTGGGCCGCGAAGGCGGCTCGATGACGCGCGTGGCCGAAAAGACCGGCCTCGAGCGCACCCACCTCTACCGCAAACTCAAGCAGCTCGGCGTCGAGCCGGGCAAGCTGTCCAAGAAGAACGGATGACCGAAACCACCCTGGTCTGGGGCGGGACAGCGGCCGCGCGCGAAGCGGCCATTGCCGCCGCGGCCGACGGGGAGGACGGCGTCGCCATCCTGATCGAAGGCCTGGCCTCGGGCCAGGTGGAATTGCCCAGCGCAACACGCGTGGCGGCCGGCTGTCTATGCTGCGCCGGCCAGCTGGTTTTACAGGTAAGCTTGAATCGGATCCTGCGTCAGGCACCGCGCCGGCTGTTTCTGGGTCTGGCCAGCGGTGAGGAGCACGTCGGGCGCCTGCGCGCCTGGCTGCAGAGCGCACCGTATGCGGCGCACCTGCATCTGACGCCCGATCTGGTTTGCCCTTGAAAGCGTGGGGGCCGGCCCCATCTAGCGTGTGCAGTCAGAGAAAGGAGTCCTCCATGCATCTCATCTACAACAGCGAGCAGTACAGCGTCGTGGAATTCGGTGCCGACCATCAAAGGGAGGCCCTGCGTTTCGGCGGTTTCGAAATCGTCGACAAATCGGGCAAGCGCGAAGTCTTCATCGGCGGCAGGCTGGCCCAGACCTTCCGCGATGACGTCAACCGCCTCATCGAAAGCGAGCCGACGATGGAAGAGGTGGACGACTTCCTCGGCAGTTACGATGTGCTCATGAGCCAGCCGGTGCTGCTGCACTGAGTGGCCAGGTGGGCGGGCCGGTGCGCCCGCCCTTGGTTTGAAAGTTGCTCAATAGTAATTTTTCGACCAGAAGGCGTCTAAAACCGTGTAGAGTGTCGGTTCTGACGTTCTGAAAGTGTAATGCCATGACCGACCCCATTCTCGAACCGCTGAATGCACGCGATTTTTACCTGGGGCGGCAACCCATTCTCGATCGCTTCCAGGGCCTGTTCGGCTACGAGCTGCTGTTTCGCGGCGCGGCCAGCGGCCCGGCCAATATCCCCAATGATCTGACGGCCACGGCCGCCGTGATCGCCCACGTGGCCCAGCTCGGCCTGGACAAGGTGATCGGCGAGTCGCTCGGCTTCGTGAACGTCGACGGTGAAGTGCTCAAGAGCGATATCTTCAACTTCCTGCCCAAAGAGAACATCGTGCTCGAGGTGGTCGAGTCGACCCGCGCCAGCGACGAGGTGATCGCGCGCATGCAGGAACTGGCCGGCCATGGCTTTCGCTTCGCCCTCGATGATGTGGTGGCCGATTCGCCCGACGTCCAGCGCTTTCTGCCGCTGATCGACTACGTCAAGCTCGACATCGCCGACGTGGCCCCGGCCACGCTGCGCGAGCTGGCCCCGCGCTTTCGCAAGGACCACAAGAAACTGCTGGCCGAAAAGGTCGAGACCCTGGACGAGTACAAGTCCTGCCTCGAACTCGGCTTCGATTACTTCCAGGGCTATTATTTCGCGCGCCCCGTCGTGATGAGCGGGAAGAAGCTGTCGCCCTCGCAGCTGGCCATCGTCGAGCTGATGAATCTGATCACCTCGGACGCCGAACATGCGGACATCGAGCGCGCCGTCAAAGGCGATGCCTCGCTGAGCCTGAACCTCCTGCGCCTCGTGAATTCACCGGCCATGGGCGCCGTCAAGCCGATCGCCTCGCTGAGCCAGGCCCTGATGGTGCTGGGCCGGCGCCAGTTGCAGCGCTGGCTGCAGATCATGCTGTACGCGGAACCGAACCGCGGCAATGGCGGCGGCAATCCGCTGCTGGCCCTGGCCACGACACGCGGCCGCCTGCTCGAGCTGCTGTCGAACCGCCTGCGCCCGCACGACCGCGAGCGCGCCGACATGGCCTTCACGGTCGGCATCATGTCGCTGATGGATGCGCTGTTTGGCATCCCAATGAACGAGATCATCACCCAGATCCCCGTCAACCAGGATGTGGCGCGCGCCCTGATCGAGCGCGATGGCTTCCTCGGTAATCTGCTCTACCTGACCGAATGCGTCGAACGCATCGAGGAACGCGAGGAAGACCTGCTACCGACCTTGCGCGGGCTGGCCATCTCCACGGATGAACTGGTTCATCTGGAAATGGCCGCCTTTGAATGGAGTGACCGAGTCACCCGCAGCACGCACTGAAGGCGTGGTGATGTGCCCTTAGCCGGACGTGGAGCCGGCCCACTTCTGGTGCAGTTCGGGGTCGCTCTGCAGCTCCCACAAGCCGAGTACCACGACGGCCACGCCGACGATGACGGCATTGGCCACCATGGCCTGGTTATCGGTCGTGCGCAGCGCCCAGGGCGACAGTGCCGTCCAGACCCCGACCGCCATATTGAGCAGTACGGCCCACAAATAGGTGCTGTACAAATCGAAGGCCGCAAGGATGGCCATGAGCAGGCCCGAGACATGGGCATTCATGGCGAGCGGCGAGTCGGCGGCGATATTCATGGCCCAGGGGGACACGAATAGCCACAGACCCAGCAGCAGGATGACCTGATCCTGCCAGCGTTTGGTCGAGAAATGGATTGCCATATCAACACCTCCGTATCAGGGTATATGCATTTAGAGCCTGACGTTTGTCATAAAGTTCAATGCACTTCTCCCTGGTGTTGTTGATGTCAATCAGGCTACACTGCCTCGCGTCATTACCGAAGGAGCAAGCATGAGCGAGGTGTTGTTGGAAGTGGCGGACCTGGTCAAGTCCTATGGAAGCCGGCGCGCGCTCGACGGCGTGTCCTTCCAGGTGCGCGCCGGCCAGACCGTTGGCCTGCTGGGACCGAACGGGGCCGGCAAATCGACCACGGTGGCGATCATCGCCGGCCTGCTGCGCGCCGACCAGGGCAGCGTGCGTCTGGACGGCCAGGCGATCGGGGCCGGCGTGACCGCGGCCAAGCGCCAGATCGGCCTGGTGCCGCAGGACCTGGCCCTGTATGAGGACCTGCCGGCGCGCGACAATCTGCTGCTGTTCGGCGCCCTGTACGGCATGCCGCTGGCGGCGCGCCGTCAGCGCTGCGCCGAGGTGCTGGCGCTGGTCCAGCTGAGCGAGCGCGCGGGCGACAAGCCGAGCACCTTCTCGGGCGGCATGAAGCGCCGCCTGAACATCGCCGCCGCCCTGATGCACGACCCCAGGCTGCTGATCCTCGACGAGCCCACGGTCGGCGTCGATCCGCAGAGCCGCAATGCGATCTTCGACACGCTCGAGGCGCTCAAGCGGCGCGGCTGCGCCCTGATCTATACCTCGCACTACATGGAGGAGGTCGAGCGGCTGGCCGACCACATCGTGATCATCGACCACGGCAAGGTGCTGGCCGACGCCAGCCCGGCCGAACTGTACCGGCGCCTGCCGGCCCAGGCGGCGCTCAGCCTGAGCCTGGCCGCGGCCCCCGATCCGGCCCTGCTCGCGGCCCTGCGCGCCCAGCCCGGCGTGACCCGCATCGACAGCACCGGCGACCAGCTGGTGCTGCGCCTGCACAGCCAGGAGCAGGCCCTGCCGGTGCTGCTGTGGCTGCAGAACCAGGGCGTGGCGCCCACCCATTTCGCCACCGCCAGCACCAGCCTTGAAGACATTTTCCTGAACCTGACCGGGCGCACCCTGCGCGACTGATGCCATGACTGCCTTTCTCGCCCTGATCCGCAAGGATCTCCAGCTCTACCTGAGCGAGCGCCGCGCGCTCCTGATGCACGTGATCATGCCGATCGTGCTGGCCGCCTTCTTCGGCTTCCTGTTCGGCGGTTCCGGCAAACACGAAACCAGCAAGATCGACATCGCCGTCGTCCAGCAGGACACGGGCGTGCTCGGCCAGCGGATCGGCGCCGGCCTGGCCGCCGATCCGAATCTGCACGTCAGCGTGCTGAGCCTCGAGGCCGCGCGCGAGCAGGTGCGCAAAGGCAAGCAGAAAGTGGCGATCGTGATTCCGCCCGGCTTCGGCGCGGCGGCCGGCAAGGCCCTGTTCGGCGCCGGCGAGCGCCCCAGCCTGGAATTGCTGTACGACCCCAGCGAGGGCGCCGTGCTGGGCATGGTCAAGGGTCTGCTGACCCAGCAGGTGATGCAGCACGTCAGCAGCGAAATGATGAGCGGGCCGAGCGGCCAGCAGTTCATCGACGAGAGCCTGCTCGCGCTCGCCCACAAGGACGATGCCGAGACGCGCCGTCTGCAGCAGCTGCTGGTGGAGGTCAAGCATTATCAGCAGCGCCAGCCGGGCGCCGCCGGCCAGGCCGCACCGGCCGGCCTGAGCATGCCGTTCGCCACCCGCGACCAGGCCATCGTGGCCGGCGCCGCCATGGCCAATTACAACGGCTACGCGCATTCCTTCGCCGGCATGAGCGTGCAGTTCATCCTGTTCATGGGCATCGACATGGGCATCGGCATTCTGCTGGCGCGCCGCAGCGGCATCTGGAACCGCCTGCTGGCGGCCCCGGTCAGCCTGCACACCGTGCTGCTGGCGCGCGCCGCCTCGGCCGCCCTGATCGCCAGCGGCCTGATGGCCGTGGTGTTCGGCGTGGCCATCCTGGTGTTCAAGGTCAGCATCGGCAATCCGCTCGGCTTCGTGCTGGTGGCCCTGAGCTTCGCCCTGTTCACGGCCTGCTTCGGCCTGCTGATCGCGGCCTTCGGCAAAACGCCGGAAGCGGCGCGCGGCCTGGCCGTGTTCGCCACGCTGATCCTGGTCATGCTGGGCGGCGCCTGGGCCCCGTCCTTCATCTTCCCGCCGTGGATGCAGACCGCCACCCTGGCCGTGCCGACCCGCTGGGCCGTCGATGGCCTCGACGCCATGACCTGGCGCGGCCTCGGCCTCGAGGCGGCGCTGGTGCCGGCCGCCATCCAGCTCGGCTTTGCCCTGCTGTTCGGCGTGCTGGCCCTGTGGAAGTTCTCGGCCGACGCGCGGCGCGCCTGAAGATATTGCACAGGGTAAAGAAAGCGCCGCGGCTGCCGTTTACGGGGGATGAATCCCGAAAGCGGCAGCAGCATGTCTTTACCCCTCCAGGCCCTGATTACCGACAGTGTGCAAAGCGTTATCCGGCGCACTTATCCGCAGCGCTATTCGGCCCTGTGCCATGCGCATGCGATCGTCGGCGCGAATCTGATCAGCATCGTGTTCAACCGCGTCTACCGGCCGGTGGCGGGCTTTGCCATCATCGATTGCGGCGGCGGCCAGCACATCCACCTGCGCGACAACCAGGCCTTTGCCAACGAGGCCGGCGGCGCCTACCACTGCTGGATCGAATCGGTCGACGAGACGGTCGGCGAGCGCGAAGTGATCGACCTGACCGTACGCAATAACCGCGAATACGCCGAGGCCCAGGGCGTGCGCTGGCTGCGCGAGGATCCGCCCACCTATCTGTGGGGCCACTGGAGCCAGACCGTGCTGGCCTGTGACGCCGAGCATCTGCCGCACCGCTTCCCGCCCGGCATGACCTGGCTGCGCGAAACGGATGCCGGCTGGACCTTCATCACGCGCCATCTGCACGAGAACATGAACGCCTACGTGAGCCTGACCGCCGCTGCGATCCAGGCCCTGCAGGCGCGCCTGCCGCGCGGTTCGCAGCTGCTGGCCCCGCTGATCGCGCCTAGTTCAGATTCGGCGCCAGCCAGCGCTCCAGTTCTTGTTGGCTGAGACCGCGCCGGGCCGCATGGTCGGCCAACTGGTCGGCGCCGATTTTCCCCACCACAAAATACTTGGCCTCGGGATGGGCGAAGTAGAAACCTGACACCGAAGCGCCCGGGAACATCGCCAGCGACTCGGTCAGGCCCATGCCGATCTCCTCGGCCTGCAGCACCTGGAACACCTCGCGTTTGACGCTGTGCTCGGGGCAGGCCGGATAGCCGGGCGCCGGGCGGATGCCGCGGTAGCGTTCGGCGATCAGGTCCTCATTGCTGAGCTTCTCGTCGGCCGCATAGCCCCACAGATCGGTGCGCACGCGCTCGTGCAGGTATTCGGCGAAGGCTTCGGCCAGGCGGTCGGCCAGGGCCTTGAGCATGATCGACGAATAGTCGTCGTGCGCGTCCTCGAAGGCCTTCTCGTGTTTCTCGATGCCGAGGCCGGCGGTCACGGCGAACATGCCCAGATAGTCCTTCACGCCCGAGTCCTTGGGCGCGATGAAATCGGCCAGGCACTGGTTGGGGCGCTGGACGCCGTCGATCACCGGCTTCACGCCCTGCTGGCGCAGGCCGTAGTAGGTGAAGGCGACCTGGCTGCGGCTGTCGTCGGTGTAGACCTCGATATCGTCGTCGTTGACGCTGTTGGCCGGCAGCAGGGCGATGGCGCCATTGGCCGTCAGCCAGCGGCCGTCGATGACTTTCTTCAGCAGGGCCTGGCCTTCTTCGAACACTTTGCGCGCGGCCTCGCCGACCACCGGGTCCTGCAGGATGGCCGGGTAGGGGCCGGCCAGGTCCCAGGTCTGGAAGAACGGGCCCCAGTCGATGTAGCGCGCCAGCGTGCCCAGGTCGACATTGTGGAACACGCGCCGGCCGATGAACTTCGGCTTGAGCGGCGCGAAGTCGAGGCGCGCCTTGTTGGCGCGCGCGTCGGCCAGGCTGATCATGGGCGTGGCCTTCTTGTTGGCATGCTGCTCGCGGATGCGCGCGTAGTCGGCCTCGAGTTCGCTCACATAGTGTTCGCGCTGGCCCGGCGTCAGCAGGCTCTGCGCCACCGAGACCGAGCGCGAGGCGTCCGGCACATACACGACCGGGCCCGAGTAATGGGGGGCGATCTTGACGGCCGTGTGGGCGCGGCTGGTGGTGGCGCCGCCGATCAGCAGCGGAATCTTGGCGGTGCGGAAGTGCGGGTCGCGCTCCATCTCCTTGGCCACGTAGGCCATCTCCTCGAGCGAAGGCGTGATCAGGCCCGACAGACCGATCATGTCGGCGTTCTCGAGCTTGGCCTTGGCCAGGATTTCGGAGCAGGGCACCATCACGCCCATGTTCACGACCTCGAAGTTATTGCACTGCAGGACCACCGAGACGATGTTCTTGCCGATGTCGTGCACATCGCCCTTGACGGTGGCGATCACGATCTTGCCCTTGGGCTTGGCGACGATGCCGGTGCGGCGCTCCTCGGCCTGCTTTTCCTCTTCGATATACGGCACCAGATGGGCCACGGCCTGCTTCATCACGCGTGCCGATTTCACCACCTGGGGCAGGAACATCTTGCCCTGGCCGAACAGGTCGCCGACCACATTCATGCCGTCCATCAGCGGGCCTTCGATCACATGGATCGGGCGCCCGCCGCTGGCCATGGCCTGCTGGCGCGCTTCCTCGGTGTCCTCGACGATCCATTGGGTGATGCCGTGCACCAGCGCATGCGCGAGGCGCTGCTGCACAGGCTGCTCGCGCCAGGCCAGATTCTGTTCCTGCTTGGCGCCGCCGGCCTTGAGGGTGGCGGCGAAGTCGATCATGCGCTCGGTGGCGTCGGGGCGGCGGTTCAGCACCACGTCCTCGACGCGCTCGCGCAGCTCAGGGTCGAGCTCGTCGTAGACGCCGATCATGCCGGCGTTGACGATGCCCATGGTCATGCCGGCCTGGATCGCGTGGTAGAGGAAGACCGTGTGGATGGCCTCGCGCGCCGGGTCGTTACCGCGGAACGAGAAGGACACGTTCGACACCCCGCCCGAGATGTGGGCATGGGGCAGGTTAGCGCGGATCCAGCGCGTGGCCTCGATGAAGTCGACCGCGTAGTGATTGTGCTCCTCGATGCCGGTGGCGATCGCGAAGATGTTCGGGTCGAAGATGATGTCTTCGGGCGGGAAGCCGACCTGTTCGGTCAGCACCTTGTAGGCGCGTGCGCAGATCTCGGTCTTGCGCGCAAAGCTGTCGGCCTGGCCCTGCTCGTCGAAGGCCATGACGATCACGGCCGCGCCGTAGCGGCGGCACAGGCGCGCCTGGCGCAGGAATTCGGCCTCGCCTTCCTTCAGCGAAATCGAGTTGACGATGGCCTTGCCCTGCACGCATTTGAGGCCGGCCTCGATCACGCTCCATTTCGAGGAGTCGATCATCAGCGGCACGCGCGCGATGTCGGGCTCGGAGGCGATCAGATTCAGGAAGCGCGTCATCGCCGCCACCGAATCGAGCATGGCCTCGTCCATATTGATGTCGATCACCTGGGCGCCGTTCTCGACCTGCTGGCGCGCCACGGCCAGGGCCTCGTCGTACTGCTCGTTGAGGATCAGGCGGGCGAAGGCCTTGGAGCCGGTCACATTGGTGCGCTCGCCGACGTTGACGAACAGCGAGGCCTCGTCGATCGTGAACGGCTCCAGGCCGGACAGGCGCAGGGCCACCGGAATCTGGGGCGGGCGGCGCGGCGCCAGCGGCGCCAGCGTCTTGCTGATGGCGGCGATGTGCTCGGGCGTGGTGCCGCAGCAGCCGCCGGCCATATTGATGAAGCCGGCCTGGGCAAATTCCTGCAGCAGGGCGGCGGTGTCGGCCGGCAGCTCGTCAAAGCCGGTCTCGCTCATCGGATTGGGCAGGCCCGCGTTCGGGTAGATGCAGACGAAGGTGTCGGCGATTTTCGACAGCTCCTCCGCATACGGGCGCATCAGGGCGGCGCCGAGCGCGCAGTTGAGGCCGATGGTCAGGGGGCGCGCGTGGCGCACCGAGTGCCAGAAGGCGGCCACGGTCTGGCCCGACAGGATGCGGCCCGAGGCGTCGGTGACGGTGCCGGAGATCATCAGTGGCAGGCGCACCTGTTCGGGGTGTTCGTCGAAATACTGGTCGATCGCGAACAGCGCCGCCTTGCAGTTGAGCGTGTCGAAAATCGTCTCGACCAGCAGCACGTCGGCGCCGCCGTCGACCAGGCCGCGCACCTGCTCGTGATAGGCCGCCACCAGCTGGTCGAACGTGATGTTGCGCGCGCCCGGATCGTTGACGTCGGGCGAAATCGAGGCCGTCTTCGGCGTCGGGCCGAGGGCGCCGGCCACGAAGCGCGGCTTGTCCGGCGTGCTGTACTTGGCGCAGGCCTGCTTGGCCAGGCGCGCCGCCGCCACGTTCATTTCATAGGCCAGGTCGGCCATGTGGTAGTCGTCCTGGGCAACGCTGGTGGCGCCGAAGGTATTCGTCTCGATCAGGTCGGCGCCGGCGGCCAGGTAGCGCTCGTGGATGGCCAGGATCACGTCCGGACGCGTCAGCGTCAGCAGTTCGTTATTGCCCTTGACGAAGAGTTCGCGCACGGCCGTGCCGGCCGGCGGGGCGAAATCCTTGAAACGTTCACCCCGATAATCGGCCTCGTCCAGCTTGTACTGCTGGATCGTGGTCCCCATGGCGCCGTCCAGAATCAGGATGCGTTGGGCCATCAGGTCGCGCAGGCGGGCTTCGGTCGGGGAATACGTCATCGGGGGCTTTCAGAAGATTGAGGCAGATCGAAAATTATACGGGAAAGCCTGGACTTTCCCCGGCGGCGCTGGAAATGTGCCATGTAACAGCGTTGCTGCATGGCAATGCTGTATTGATACATGCCGATACAAAACTACCCCGTATTTGCAATCTTATTGATACATGGTTTGGCGACAATAACCTGGTCGCTGCCCCCATCGGGAGTTCAGATGAAAGCGCAACTGGTTTATCTGCTGATCGCCACCTATACCGTCGTCGCGGCGGCCTGGCTGGTGTTTGTCCAGATGAGCGGTGTGCGCTGAGCGGCAGCTTTCTTAATTTGTAAAGGTGACACCATGCATACCCAGATCGACTCGAACCGTATCGAACCCGCGACCGGCGTGCGCGCACGCAGCAACAGCCGGCATGGCCAGGCCACGCCGGTCAAGCAGATCGTCACGATCCGTCTCGATACCGATATGCTGGCCTGGTTCAAGGCCGAGGGTCCGGGCTACCAGACCCGCATCAACCAGGTGCTGCGTGAATACATGGAAAACAATCCGCGTATCGCCACCGCCCCGGTCCAGGACCCGTCCGCCAGCGCCTGAGCGCTTACACTTTTTGCACAATTCACGTCTGTATTCCGGCTAGGATGGTGAGATCGGCGGGCGAGGTCCCGCTGGCCCCCTCACCCTCCTGGAAGGAAGCATCATGAAACTTGTGCTGATCAGCGCTGTGCTGGCCCTGCTGTCCGGCTGCGCGGCGATGGAACCGATTGATCTGTATGTGCCGGTGGCCAACGCCGGTCCCGTCAAGAATCTCGACCGCAGCCGCTACACGATGACGGGCAGCCGCATCCCCGGGATCGCCGGCGACCGCATGCTGACCACGATGAAGGCACGCGACATCCTGGACGGCAACAAAACCAGCCCGGAACTCTCGCGCAACTGACACGCTGGGTGTAGGATAGCGGGATGTCCCGGCTGCGGCCGGTGTGTGGATGATGATGACTGTGATTGGATAGTCCCATGAAGACACTGATGATCCCGGCAGTGCTGGCCCTGGCCATGCTGAGCGGCTGCGCCGCGATGGAACCGATCGACCTGTATGTGCCGGTGGCAAATGCCGCCCCGGTCAAGAATCTCGACCGTTCGCGCTACACGATGACCGGCAGCCGCATTCCCGGCGTGGCCGGTGACCGCATGCTGACCACGATGAAGGCGCGCGAGCTGCTCGACACGGCCCGTTCGAATCCCGAAATCTCGCACTGAGGCCCGCGCGGGCCACAAAAAAAGGCGGCCGCGGCCGCCTTTTTTTTATGCGCCGAAGCGGCGCTCTTCGAGCGTGAAGCCCTTGAGAAATTCGGCGGCCGGCAGACGCTTGCCGCCCGGCTTCTGCAGGCAGTGCAGGCGCAGTGTGCCCTGGCCGCAGGCGACGATGATGCCGTGCTGCGGGTCGGCCGCGATCACAGTGCCGGGCGCGCATGGGCTGTCGGCTGCCAGCGCCTCGGCTTCCCAGATCTTGATGGTGCTGCCCTCGACGCTGGCATGGGCGCCGGGGAAGGGATTGAAGGCGCGGATCTGGCGGCTCAGCAGCTCGGCCGGGCGGCTGAAGTCGAGCGCCGCCTCGTCCTTGCTGATCTTGGCCGCATAGGTCACGCCCTCGGCCGGCTGGGGCATGGCCTCGAGCGGGCCGGCCTGCAGCTTGCGCAGTGTGGCCACGATCATCCGCGCACCGAGCGCGGCCAGCTTGTCGTGCAGGCTGGCCGTGCTGTCCTGGGGCGTGATCGGCAGGCGCTCGATCATCAGCATCGGCCCGGTATCGAGGCCTTCCTCCATTTGCATGATGGTGACCCCGGTGTCGGCGTCGCCGGCTTCGATCGCGCGCTGGATCGGCGCCGCCCCGCGCCAGCGCGGCAGCAGCGAGCCGTGGATATTGATGCAGGGGCGAAGGTCGAGCGTCGAGCGCGGCAGGATCAGGCCGTAGGCGGCCACCACCATCACATCGTAGTCGGTCGCCTGCAGGGCCGCATGGGCTGCGGCGGCCTCGGCCGCGCGCTGGGCATCGGTACTGTCCAGGCGCAGCGAGAGCGGCTGCAGCACGCGCAGGCCATGGGCCAGGGCCAGCTGCTTGACGGCCGAGGCATGCAGCTGCAGGCCGCGCCCGGCCGGGCGGTCGGGCTGGGTCAGCACGAGCGGGACCTCGAACCCGGCCTCGAGAATGGCACGCAGCGCGCAGGCCGCGAATTCCGGCGT
Source organism: Massilia sp. TS11 (assembly GCF_022012445.1). Lineage (GTDB taxonomy): Bacteria > Pseudomonadota > Gammaproteobacteria > Burkholderiales > Burkholderiaceae_D > Telluria. The sequence goes on along the minus strand of NZ_JAKLTS010000008.1, from coordinate 167,614 downwards.
TCCGGCAAAAACGACTTTCATAGGCCTCCCGGCAAGAGCAGGTTTAGCGGCGGGCGGCGGCGCGGGCCGAGGCCTCGCGTTCCAGACCGCGTTCTTCTTTGAGCAGCTTTTGCTTGATGCGGTTGCGTTTCAGCGGGGACAGGTATTCGACGAAGACCTTGCCCATCAGGTGATCCATTTCGTGCTGGATGCAGACGGCCAGCAGGCCGTCGCAGTCGATCTCGAAAAACGCGCCGTGCACGTCCTGGGCGCGCACCCGCACCTGGGTCGGGCGCTCGACGCCGTCGTAGATGCCGGGCACCGACAGGCAGCCTTCCTCGTACACGGCCTTGTCTGCGCTGGCCCACAGGATCTCGGGATTGATGAAGACCTGCAGCTGGTCATTGGTTTCCGAGGTGTCGATGACGATCACGCGTTCGTGCACGTCGACCTGGGTGGCGGCCAGGCCGATGCCGGGCGCCTTGTACATGGTTTCGGCCATGTCCGCGACCAGGCGCGGCAGGCGCTCGTCGAACACGGTGACGGGCTTGGCCACCTTGTGCAGGCGGGGGTCGGGATAGCGGAGGATCTTCAGTATTGCCATAGATGCTAGGGGAGATTGCCGAATTCCTTGCAGTTTCAAGGATTTATGTGCAGAATTTGAACCACTTCGGCAAGCGTTTTAACGGACAAGCCAATGAAAAATTCTAGCACATGCGGCTACCGCTTCGTCGCGGCAGCCTGTCTGATCGCCGCCGCGGTCCGTCCCGCGCTCGCCGCCGACTGCACGATTCTGCCCGCCGCCCCCGACCAGTACCAGGTCGTCAAGGGCGATACGCTGTGGGATATCTCGACCAAATTCCTGGCCACGCCCTGGTGCTGGCCCGAGGTGTGGGGCATGAACAAGGACGAGATCAAGAACCCGCACTGGATCTATCCGGGCCAGACCATCTATCTCGACCGCGAGCACAAGCGCCTGTCGCTGAACAAGCCGGGCAGCGCCGACGGCACGCTCGGCGCCGACGGCCTGAAGACCTTTAAACTCTCGCCCCAGCTGCGCACCGAGGGCCTCGGGCGCGACGCCGTCGCGGCGATCCCGACCGGGGTGATCGAACCCTTCCTGTCGCAGCCGCAGATTGTCGAAGACGAGGACATGAAAGCGGCCCCGCGCATCGCTGCCACCCAGGAGGGCCACCTCTACCTGGGCAAGGACGACAAGGCCTTCGTCAAGGGCGATCTGAAGGGCGGGACCTCGTTCCAGGTGTATCGCCCGGGCAAGCCGCTGGTCGACCCCGTCACGCGCCAGGTGGTGGCGCACGAAGCCTTCTACCTGGGCACCGTGAAACTGGTGCAGGAAGCCAAGGGCAAGGCCGACGTGCACACCTTCAGCGTGGCCTCGAGCAAACAGGAAATGGGCGTGGGCGACCTGCTGGTGCCGGCCCCGCCCACGCCGATGCGCAACTATGTGCCGCACCAGCCCGAGCGCCAGGTCGAGGCGCGCGTGCTCGGCATCTACGGCGGCATGGACGCCGGCGCCCAGAACGCCGTCGTCAGCCTCAATCGCGGCGCACTTGATGGACTCGACATCGGCGCCGTGCTGCAGCTTTACCATGCGGGCAAGGCGGTTCCCGATGGTGGCGGCGATAAAGGCTGGTTCAACCTCGGTTCGCCCAAGGTCCACCTGCCCGACGAGGAATACGGCCGCGTGTTTATTTTCCGGGTGTTCAAGAAGGTGTCGTATGGCCTGGTGATGCAGGTGCGCGCACCGGTGCAGGTGGGAGACGCAGCGCGCTCTCCTGAATAAGAGGTGACGCCGTGCCCGCCACGGTTCCCCCCAGTCCCTGTCGCAGCCGCGCCGCCCTGGCGGCCTGGCTGCGCCTGTCCGAGGCCGAGCACATCGGCCGCACCAGCGCCGCCCGTCTGCTGCGCGCCGTGCCCGATCCCGAAGTCCTGCTGCAGCTGCCGCCGGCGCGCCTGATCGATATCCTCGAAGCCGGCGGGGCCGAGCCGAACGCGACCCTGCGCGGCGCGCTGGCCGCCTGGCAGCGTCAGGCGCGGCCCGAACTCGCGGCGCGCGTGGCGGCCCTGGCCGCCTGGAGCGCCGAGCCCGGGCATACCCTGCTGACCCTGAGCGACCCCGCCTACCCGGCGCGCCTGCGTGCGCTGCCCGACCCGCCGCTGCTGCTCTACCTGCACGGCGCGCCGGCCCTGCTGGCGCAGCGCGCCGTCGCCATCGTCGGCAGCCGGCGCGCCAGCGCGGGCGGCATGGCCACCGCCCAGCGCATCGCGGCCGAGCTGGCCGAGGCCGGGCTGTGCATCGTCTCCGGCCTGGCCCAGGGCATCGACGGCGCGGCCCACCGCGGCGCCCTGGCGGCCGGCGGCGCCACCGTCGCCGTGCTCGGCACCGGCATCGACCGCTGCTATCCGGCGCGCCACCACGGCCTGATGGGCGCGATTGCGGGCGCCGGCTGTCTGGTTAGTGAGTACCCACTCGGAACCGGTCCCCAGGGCCTCAACTTCCCCCAGCGCAACCGGGTGATCAGCGTGCTGGCCGACGCCGTGCTGGTGGTCGAGGCGGCGGCCCGTTCCGGCAGCCTGATCACGGCCGAGCTCGCGCTCGAGCAGGGGCGCGAGGTGCTGGCCGTGCCGGGCGCCATCCAGTCGCCGCTGGCGGCCGGCTGCCACCGTCTGATCAAGCAGGGCGCCGCCCTGGCCGAGGGGGCGCAGGACGTGCTGGACGCGCTCGGCATGAGCGGCGCGCGCGCGGCCCGCCCCGCGCCCACGCCGTCCGGCCTGCGCCTGGACGGGCGCAGCCGCCAGCTGCTGGACGCCCTCGGCGCGGCGGCGGCCCCGGCCGAGCTGCTGGCCGAGGCGCTCGGCTGGCCCCTGGGCGAGGTCCAGGCGCGCCTGCTGGCCCTGGAGCTGGCGGAAATAATCGAACGCCAGCCCGGTGGATTATTCCAATTGTTGAAAGATTCGTAAGCACTTGTCGCACCTCAAGAAAGGCTGTTAAAGTAGGGCCATGTTCGATGTCCTGGTTTATTTGTACGAGACGTATTTCCGCCCGGATGCCTGCCCAGAGCCGGCCGCCCTGGCGCGCAAGCTCTCCGCCGTCGGCTTCGATGAGCTCGAAATTTCTCAGGCATTGATCTGGCTGACCGACTTGACCGCCGCCGCCGGCGCCGAGTCGAACAGCGCCACTGCCCAGTCGACCGGCACCCGCTTTTACGTTGCGCAGGAAGTCGACGCCCTCGGCCAGCCGGCCCTGGGATTCATCCAGTTCCTCGAGAGCGCCGGCGTGCTCAGCCCCGCCCAGCGCGAGATCGTCATCGAGCGCGCGCTGGCCCTGGGCGACTCCCCGGTCGGCCTCGGCAAGCTGAAGATCATCGTGCTGATGCTGCTGTGGAGCCAGGGCACCGAACCCGACGCCCTGATGTTCGACGATCTGTTCAGCGGCGACGAAGAAGCGGCCCCGCGTCAACTGCATTAAGCCCGGCGTGCTGCGCCAGGCCGCGTTTCCAGCCAGCGTGACCGATGGCGCGCTACTTGCACACTGTTGCGAGTCCCGCTTATCATTGGCCGCTCGATTTCAGACCGTTATCTATTCGTTATGACCAAAGCCCTCATCATTGCCGAAAAGCCCTCCGTGGCGAATGACATCGCCAAGGCGCTCGGCGGCTTTGTCAAACATGACGAATATTTCGAGTCGGACGAGTTCGTGCTGTCCTCGGCCGTCGGCCACCTGCTCGAGATCGCCGTGCCCGAGGAATACGAGGTCAAGCGCGGCAAATGGACCTTCACCCATCTGCCGGTGATTCCGCCTTACTTCGCGCTCAACCCGATCGCCAAGACCGAGTCGCGCCTCAAGGTGCTGAACAAGCTGATCAAGCGCAAGGACGTCGGCATGCTGATCAATGCATGTGACGCGGGCCGCGAAGGGGAGCTGATCTTCCGCCTGATCGCCCAGAACGCCAAGGCCAAGCAGCCGGTCAAGCGCCTGTGGCTGCAGTCGATGACGCCGAACGCGATCCGCGAAGGCTTCGCCCATCTGCGCAGCGACGACGAGATGCTGCCGCTGGCCGATGCGGCGCGCTGCCGGTCCGAGGCCGACTGGCTGATCGGCATTAACGGCACCCGCGCGATGACCGCCTTCAACTCGAAGGAGGGCGGCTTCTACCTGACCACGGTCGGGCGCGTGCAGACCCCGACCCTGTCGATCGTGGTCGAGCGCGAAGAGAAGATCAAAAAATTCGTGGCGCGCGACTTCTGGGAAGTGAAGGCCGAATTCGTCTGCGCGAATGGCATCTACGAAGGGCGCTGGTTCGACGACAAGTTCAAGAAGGACGAGAACGATCCCGAGAAGCGCGCCGAGCGCCTGTGGAGCAAGGCGGCGGCCGAGACCATCGTGCTGGCCTGCAAAGGCCGCCAGGGCAGCGTGAGCGAGGAGTCCAAGCCGACCAGTTCGCTGTCGCCGGCCCTGTTCGATCTGACCAGCCTGCAGCGCGAGGCCAACTCGCGCTTCGGTTTCTCGGCCAAGAACACGCTCGGCCTGGCCCAGGCCCTGTACGAAAAGCACAAGGTGCTGACCTATCCGCGTACCGATTCGCGCGCCCTGCCGGAAGACTATATCGGCACCGTCAAGGACGTGCTCAGCGTGCTGCAGGAGAACCACAACTACCACCAGTTCGCCAAGCAGATCCTCGACAAGGGCTGGGTCAAGCCGAACAAACGCATCTTCGACAACACCAAGATCAGCGACCACTTCGCGATCGTGCCGACCGGCGTGGTGCCCAAGAATCTGAGCGAGCCCGAGCAGAAGCTCTACGACCTCGTCACGCGCCGCTTCATGGCCGTGTTCTTCCCGCCGGCTGAATTCCAGGTGACCACCCGCTACACCGAGGTGTCAGGCCACCAGTTCAAGTCCGAAGGCAAGGTGATGACCCAGGCCGGCTGGATGGCCATCTACGGCAAGGAAGCCGTGGACGACAAGGAAGGCGGCGGCGCCACGCTGGTGGCCGTGGCCAAGGGCGAGAAAGTGCAGACCGAGAAGGTGACGGCCAATTGCCTGGTGACCAAGCCGCCCGCGCGCTACACCGAAGCGACGCTGCTGTCGGCGATGGAAGGCGCGGGCAAGCTGGTCGAGGACGACGAGCTGCGCGACGCCATGGCCGGCAAGGGCCTGGGCACGCCGGCCACGCGCGCGGCCATCATCGAAGGTCTGCTGACCGAGAAATACCTGCTGCGCGAAGGGCGCGAGCTGATTCCGACCGCCAAGGCCTTCCAGCTGATGACCCTGCTGCGCGGCCTCGGCGTCGACGAACTGACGGCGCCCGAGCTGACCGGCGAATGGGAGCACAAGCTCGCGCAGATGGAGCGCGGCAAGATTTCGCGCGAAGAGTTCATGCGCGAGATTGCGCAGATGACCCAGATCATCGTCAAGCGCGCCAAGGAATACGACAACGACACCATCCCGGGCGACTATGCGACCCTGAAGACCCCGTGTCCGCACTGCGGCGGCGTGGTCAAGGAAAACTACCGCCGCTTCGCCTGCAGCAACTGCGAATTCTCGATGACCAAGGTGCCTGGCGGGCGCCAGTTCGAGATCGCGGAAGTCGAAGAGCTGCTGAAGAACAAGACCATCGGTCCGCTGCAGGGTTTCCGTTCGAAGATGGGGCGTCCCTTCGCCGCGATTCTCAACATCGTGTTCGACGAAGAGCTCAAGAACCACAAGCTCGAGTTCGACTTCGGCCAGAGCAAGGAAGACGACGAGGACGCCGAGGCCGTCGACTTCAGCGGGCAGACTGCGCTCGGCCCCTGTCCCAAGTGTGCCGGTCAGGTGTACGAGATGGGTCTGGCCTACGTGTGCGAGCACACGGTGGCCAAGCCCAAGACCTGTGATTTCCGGTCCAGCCGCATCATTCTGCAGCAAGAGATCCTGCCCGAGCAGATGGCCAAGCTGCTCAACGCCGGCAAGACCGACCTGCTGCCGGGTTTCATCTCGCAGCGCACGCGCCGGCCGTTCAAGGCCTTCCTGGTGCGCGGCAAGGACGGCAAGATCGGTTTCGAGTTTGAAGAGCGCAAAGCCAAGGCCCCGGCGAAAGGCAAGACCGCCGCCGCAGCGGCCACGGCCACCGACGAAGGCAGCGCCCCCAAAGCCGCCGCCAAGCCGAAGAAGGCCCCCGCCAAAAAAGCCAAATCATGAACGGGGTCAGGTCCGGCAATCGGACATCGGCGAACTAATTCGCGTAGCTGCTGTCGCGGCGATCGCACGACCTCTCGCGCGACGAAAAGTTCGCACATGTCCGATTGCCGGACCTGACCCCGATTGGTTACTGGAGATCGGTGTTGTCGAAGTAGAGGGTGGCGCGGATGCGGGCGCCGCTGGCGGCTTCGAGGCTGCGCACGTCTGGCTGCAGCAGGCCGTGGCGCGCCAGGCTGAATCGGCTCAGGCCGGCTGGCTTCTCGAGCTGGACCACGTGGATGAAGTCGGGCCGGCTGTCGATCTCTTTGATCAGAAAATTTCCGTAGCGCTGGTAGCTGAGCGGCGCGTCCTGGCTGGCCGCCGCGCTCAACGGGCGCTGCTGCAAAATCTCGTCGATCACCACGGTGGCGCTGTGCCAGCGCACACTGCCGCCGCGCGCCGGATGGCCGCTCAGCACGCGCGCGCTCAGGCGTTCCCCGGGCGCCAGGCGCTCGGGCAGGACAGCCTGCCCTTCCAGCGTCCAGACGGCGGCGCTGCCCGCCAGTTGGGCACGCAGGGCCTGGTCGATGCTGGCTTCGTCGAGGTGGATGCGGCATAGCAGCTGCTGGGCCTGCCCGTTGCGGTAGCTGGGCAGCAGATAGGCGTACAGCGCGCCTGGCCCGCCGAACAGCAGGAACACGGGCGCGCTGCGCGCCTGGGCCTTCACCAGCTGGGGCAGGCTAAGCAGGCTGAGCAGTAGCAGGCGGCGCCGCATCGCTGCCTCAGAACATGCCGCCGCCGAAGCCGCCGCCCATCCAGGCCAGCTGGGCCACGCCGAGCAGGCGCTCGAATTCCATCAGCCGGTAGCTGCGCGTCACACCATCCTGGCGCGCGCTCAGCATTTTGATGAGGTCGCCGCCGGCGAAGTTGAAGCTGTGCGCGGCGATCAGGTGGCCGGGCAGCAGGGCCACCACTTCTTCGACCGCCACGCCGACCGGCTTGGCCGTCCCGCGCAGCACCATCAGGCGGCCGGCGCCGCGCGCGGGGCCGCGCAGATCGATCAGCGGCAGGGTCTGGCCGCGCCATTCGCAGCTGGCGCCGATCTGGCCGTAGGCGACCTCGCTTTCCTGCAGCAGCGGCGGCAGCGGGGCGATCGCTTCGAGCTTCTCGAGCGGGGCGGCCCAGTCGCCGTCGGCGCGGAACACGACGTGGGCGACGTGGGCGCTGGCGCTGGCGCGCGCGGTGTGCGGCTTGGCTTCGGCCAGCGCGCTGCTCGGGCAGGCGCCGAGCACGCCCGCGCTTTCGAGCAGCTGGACATGCTCGCCGCTGTCGAGCAGGAAGGCGCCGGCCGCCAGTTCGGGGTCCTGCGGGCCGCGCGCCTGCAGCCGGTCGGCGCGCAGGCGGCGCACGGCGATCACTTCATCGATGGGGATGCCGGCCGCCTGCTGCGCGCGGTCGAGCACCAGCAGCAGGCGCCCGGCGCGTCCGGCCACGCCGTCCAGGCCGGGGTCGAGGTGGGCCAGGTCGAGCACGGGCAGATCGCGCTGGCGCCAGCGCGCCATGCCGAGCACGTGGCTCTGGAACCAGAACAGGGCCGGCAGCTCGGGCATCGGCAGCACCTGGCCGACATCGGTGGCGGCGATGGCCAGCAGGCGGCTGCCGCTGCGCACGATCGCATACGGGGCCTCGTCCACGCGCGTGCGCGCGCTCGTGGTGGCCGCGCTCCGGCCGCTGTCGGGCGCCCACACCGGCACCAGGGCCAGCAGCTGGGCGGTGTCGAGCAGGCCGATCGGCGCGGCGTCCGGCTCGGGCGGCGTGGCCACACTGTGGAACAGCTGTTCGCGCGCGCCGCCATGCACGATCTGGGTGACGGCCGCCTCGTCCACGCGCAGGATGCCGTGGATGGCATCGACGGCCAGGCCGACGCAGTGGGCGCCGTCGCTGACCAGCAGCACGCGGCGCGGCGTGCTCGTGCTCGGCAGCGGCGGGTCCATCCAGCGGCGCAGGTCGACCACGGGCACCAGCTCGCCCTGGCCGCGTCCGCGGAACACCCCGTCCACACTGCGGTGGGCCTGGGGCAGGGGGCTGATGTCCTGCGGCCGCGTCATGGCGCGCCGCACCTGGCTGGCCGGCAGGGCGAATTGCACGCCGCCGAGTTCGACGCGGGCGTAGTCGAGCAGGGCCATGGCTCAGACGCGGTCGATATTGGCGTCGAGTTCGGCCAGCTGGCGCGCCGCGTCCTGATTGGCGGCGGCCTGCTCCTGGGTGGCGCTGTGGATGTCGCCGACGGCGGCGGCGGTGCTGTCGACGGCGCGCCCGATGCGGTCGAACGCATGCTGGACCTGCTGCGACAGCAGGCCGCCTTCGTTCACCTTCTGCACGGTCTCGCCCATCACCTTGCCGATTTCGCGCGCGGCCTGGGCCGACTTCTCGGCCAGCTTGCGCACCTCGTCGGCCACGACCGAGAAGCCGAGCCCGTGTTCACCGGCGCGCGCCGCCTCGATCGCGGCATTGAAGGCCAGCAGATGGGTCTGGCCGGCGATGTCGGAAATCGTGTCGATGATCGCCTGCACGTCCTTGGCCGAGCGCTGGATCTGCTCGGTGGCGGCGTGGGCCGCCAGCAGCAGCTGCTTGCCGTCGGCCGCTTCAGTCTGGGTCTGCTTGCCGAGTTCGCTCGCGCGTTCGGCAAAGCGGTCGATGCTGGCGCTGGCCGTGGCCATTTCCTCGAGATCGTGGTTGATTGCGCGCACGCGCTCGGCCACCCTGCGTTCGCGCGCGACGTGGGCGCTGATGTCAGTGGCGAACTTGACCACCTTGTAGGGCTTGCCGTTGGCGTCGAGGATCGGGTTGTAGCTGGCCTGCAGCCAGATCTCGGCACCGTGCTTGCCCAGGCGCTTGAAGCGGGCGCTGTGGAACTTGCCTTCGGCCAGGTCGGCCCAGAAATGGCGGTAGGCGGTCGAGGTGACCAGATCGGCCTCGCAGAACATCGCATGGTGCTTGCCGCGCACCTCCTCGAGCGTATAGCCCATGGTGCGCAGGAAGTTGGCATTGGCAGTTAACACATTGCCGGCCAGATCGAACTCGATGATGGCCTGGGTGCGCTGCAGGGCCTGGATCAGGGCGGCGTCATCACTGGTGGTGGAAGCGGCGTGCGACATGGCGATTGAGAGCCTCGGTCAAAGGAAAAATATCACACATTGTAACCACATTGGCACCCTCGCGACGCGGCCGGGCCGGAAAACTTAGCGCACTTCGACGTCCACCAGATTGTCGTTCGGCTTGCGGTCGATCAGCTTGTTGTCGGGGTCGATCCCGGCGCGCGCCGGGCGCCCATTGACGACCAGGGTCTCGCTCAGGCTGCGGCTGGTGACCACGCGCTTGACGCGCGCCAGCGCATTGCCGTCCTTGTCGTCGACGCCGAACTCGATGATGTCCTTGAGCGGCATGTCCTTCTCGGCGCCCAGCTCGTCGGCGCGCATCTTGTTGGCGCTGGCCGTCAGCTTGACCTCGTACTTGCCGTCGGCCAGCTTGTGGGCCACGGCCGAGATCGCGCGGTTGTCGTACAGGATGATGCTCTCGAACAGGTCGTCGATCAGATAGGCCTGCTCGGGCTTGACGGCCGCGCGCAGGCCGTCGACCAGCACCGCCACGTTCGGGTAGGGCGCGCTCTGGAAGGCGTAGCGCGCCAGGATCTGGTGCAGCACGCCATTGACCACGTCTTCGCCGAGGATGTCCTGCAGCTGGTACAGGGCCAGGCTGCCCTTGCGGTAGTGGATGTAGTCCTGGTTCTCGTTCTGGGCCAGCGGCAGTTCCTTCTTGTTCTCCAGGGCGCGCCCGCGCAGGTAGAGGTCGAGGTCGTAGCGCAGGAAGCGGCGCATCTTGTCCGGCCCATAGGTGCGCTTCATCACCATCAGGGCCGAGTATTCGGCCAGGGTTTCGGACAGCACGGTCGAGCCGCGCGTATTGCCGCCCACCAGCTGATGGGCCCACCACTGGTGCGCCACTTCATGCGCCGTCACGTAGAACGGATAGTCGATGTCCTTCGGATTCCTGTCGTCGACCTTGGCGATGAAGCCCAGGCCCTCGGAGTAGGGAATCGTGTTCGGGTAGGACTGGGCATAGCGCGCGTAACGCGGGAACTCGACGATGCGCAGCACCTTGTGCTGGTAGGGGCTGAACTGGCTCGCGTAGTAGTCGAGCGAAGCCTTCACCCCGCGCAGCATGCGCTCGATGTTGTACTCGTGGCCCTTGTGGTAGTAGATCTCGATCGACACGTCCTGCCAGCGGTCGTGCTTGACCTCGTAGCGGGCCGACTGGAACGCATAGAAGTTGAGGATCGGCTTGTCCATCTTGTAGTGGAAATAGCGGCGCTCCTTGGCCACCCACTCGTTGACCAGGGTGCCCGGGGCGACGGCGATCTGGTCGGGCGCGGTGCTGACGGTCGCCTCGAAATTGATCCAGTCGGCGTCGTTGCTGATGTAGTTGTTGGCCAGGCCTTTCGGGTCGTCGCGCGGCAGCATGCGCTCCTTGGGCGCGAGGCCGTGGTGCTTGCGGTCGCGGTCGTCGACCAGCTCGGCCATCGACTGGTAGCCGATGTGCGGCATCAGCGCCGTATTGAAGAAGGTGCCATTGGCCACCACCGGCATCTCGACGCCGGCGCCGAACAGGCCCTTGGCCTGCATGTCGATGGCGAAGTCCAGGGTCAGGCGCGCGCCCGGGGCCAGCGGCGTGCTCAGGCGGAAGCTGTAGAAGCCGCGCGTCTTGTCGGCCAGGGCCGGGTAGACGCGCTGCGAGAAGCGCAGGCTGCGGATGTCGGCGCGCGGGTCTTCCTGCAGGAAGATTTCGCTGACCGGGCTGGCCGTCTTGTTGACCAGGGTGTAGTGGCCGCGCACGCTGGCGCTGCGCGTCTCCGGCATCAGGTCGACGTCCAGGCGCACGTCGGTGATGCGCGGCTGCGGCTGGGTTTCGTACTGCTTGTACAGGCGCTCGTAGCTGGCGCGCAGGGCGTCCTGCTGGAACTGGGTCTGGTAGTGGTTGGCCACGTGCAGCGTGTAATACAGCACGCCGCCGGCGCCGAGGGCGATCGCCAGGCCGATCCCAAAGCTCATCAGGACGGCGCGCGACAGGCTGCGCCGGGCCAGCTGCAGGCGCGTCTTCAGCGCGTCGTTATTGCCGCGCTGCCAGAATACGAGGGCGGCCGTCATCAGGATCACGGCCACGCCGCCCCAGTAGGCGCTGAACCAGCGCTCGGTCGCCAGATAGTGGCCCCAGCCGTTCATATCCGAATACACGACCCGCGGCGACACCCCGTACAGCAGCATCGGATGGTCGAGGCCGAGTACCGGGAAGCTGAGGATGGCCAGGTAGTACAGGATCATCACGAAGTAGGCTAGGTACTTGTGATTGAGCAGCACCTGGACCGCGATCGCCAGCACGGCCAGCAGCACATAGGCGGGCAGCACGCCGCTGAACAGGGTCTGCACGTACAGGCCCAGCTCCAGATGGGTGTAGCCACGTACGAGCTGGATCAGGATCCCGGTCAGCATGCCGACCGCCAGCATCAGGGCCTGCAGGCCGACCAGGGCGAACAGCTTGGACAGCAGCGGCAGCCAGCTCGGCACCGGCAGGGCGTCGAGGATCTGGGCCACGCGCGCCTCGCGCTCGCGCCACACCAGTTCGCCCGCATAGAAGGTGGTCACCACCAGCAGGAACAGCGAATAGGTCTCGCTCATCAGCTCGAGCACCTGGTAGGTCAGCGGATAGGTGCTGGTGCCGTACAGGGCGCCCATGTCGAGCGAGCCGGCCACCAGGGCCAGCACGCCGGCCAGCAGGATCACGAAGAAGTAGATGTTCTTGACCGCCTCGCGCAGGTTCAGCCAGCTCGACTGCAGCAGCAGCAGGGCCAGGCTGCGCTGGGCGAAGTCGGGCGTGGCGCGTGTATCGACCGCCGTCTGCGACAGGTGCACGGGGGCGTCGGTGTCGACGTGCGGGGCCTTGGCGCTGTCGGCGCTGCCGAAGAAATGGAAGCGCCAGTAGCCGAGCATCAGGGCCACGGCCGCCACCCCGCCCCACAGCAGGCGGTTGACCAGGTACAGGCCGTCGAGCTCGACGAAGCGGGTATTGCGTTCGGCCACAGACCAGTACTCGGTCACGCGGATCAGGGTGGTGGTGCCGAAGGGGTCGATCAGGGCGGCCAGGGTCTTGTAGTCGAGGTCGCGCGCGAGGCCCGGGGCCACGATATAGCCGATCAGCATGACCACGCTGGCCACATACACGGGCAGCATGCGGCGCGTCAGCGCGGCCAGCACGAAGAACACCGAGCCGAAGATGAACAGGTTCGGCAGGATCGTGAACAGGTACGGCTGCACATAGGCCTGCCAGTGCACGGGCCCGAGCCGCTCGGGATCGACGCCGGGCAGGTACTGGCCGAGCCAGGCGCCGAGCACGATCGAGGCGAACACCACGGCCAGCGCGGCCCAGGCCCCGCACAGGCGGCCGAACCAGTACTGGTATTTGCGTACCGGACTGGTGAAGAAGAAATGGTGCATCTCGTACTCGAAGTCCTGCTGCACCGAGCGGCCGACCATGGCGGCCGTGATGATCACCCCGAGGCTGCCGAGGAAGGCGGTGGTGATCGCCACCGAGCGCGGCGCATTGATCCAGACTTTCGAGCCGAACGACACATAGGCGCCCTTGAACACGCCGCCGGCCGTGGCCATCCACAGCAGGGCCAGCGCGAGGAACATCGCGAAGTAGACCCAGGTGGACAGCAGCTTCAGGCGCTGCCGGCATTCGAACAGGGCGATGGCCAGCATCAGCGCGCTTCCTGACAGTCGGTTTCTGCCGTGTAGCGGCCGGCGATGGTGGCGAAGTAGACGTCCTCGAGATCGGCCTTGGCCGGGCAGAAGCCGTCGCCCGGGTCCTGCTCGGAGTAGGCGCGGATCAGGGTGCGCCCGGCCAGCAGGCGGGTCGAGATCACGGCATGGCGGCGCTGGAAGTCGGGCAGCTCGGCCTTGGTGACGAAGCGCTCCCAGATGCTTTCTTCGATGTCGTAAATCAGTTCCTGCGGCTTACCGCACAACAGCACATGGCCCTTGTTGATGATCGCCATCTGGGCGCACAGATCGGCCACGTCGGACACGATGTGGGTCGACAGGATGACGGTCTTGTCCTCGCTGATGTCGGACAGCAGATTATGAAAGCGCACGCGTTCCTGCGGGTCGAGGCCGGCCGTCGGTTCGTCGACGATGATCAGCTTGGGGTCGCCGAGCAGGGCCTGGGCGATGCCGAAGCGCTGGCGCATGCCGCCCGAAAAACCGCCGAGGCGCTGGTGGCGCACTTCCCACAGATTGGTCTGCTGCAGCAGGCCGTCCACCACTTCGCGCCGGCGCGCCCGGTGCGACAGGCCCTTGAGCACGGCGAAGTGCTCGAGCATTTCATAGGCCGTCACCTTCGGGTAGACGCCGAAGTCCTGGGGCAGGTAGCCGAGCATGCGGCGCACCGCGTCTTTTTCGTCGAGCACATCGATATCGCCGAGGAAGACCGAGCCGGCATCGCATTCCTGCAAGGTGGCCAGGGTACGCATCAGCGTCGATTTGCCGGCGCCGTTCGGGCCGAGCAAACCGAACATCCCGGTCGGGATGGTCAGCGTGACTTTGTCCAGGGCCACCACGCCATTGGCGTAGGTCTTGGACAAGTTACGGATGCGTAGTTCCATGGATCAGTCTCCGGATTTCTCACGCTCGCATTGTAGGCGAAGTCGTTCCAACGCGGACAGTTCCTGCGACGGGCCGCAGGAACGGCGCCCTGGAATGCACCACGCCAGGGCAGGCCGCAGCTGTATGTATGGGGACTAGAGCCACAGCGCGCGCCGCGCCAGCGGGGTCTGGGGCGGCAGGTCCGGATTGTTCAGTTCCAGGATCTGGCGTTCCTGCAGGCGCGCCTGCTTGAGCAGCTCGCCAAAGTTCTCCTGGAAAAGCTTGTCGAAGCTACCATCCTGGAGCAGGGCTTCGAGGCCCGTGCGCAGGTCGCTGGCGAGGCGCTCGCCGTCGCGGTGGACGAAGAAATAGCTGGCCAGCGGGTAATGGATGGCCAGGCGCGGGGCCACGGCCAGGCGCGGATGGGCGGCCGCCTCGTCCCAGATTTCGACGGCCGAGCGCGGGAAGAAGTCGATATGCCCGTCCTCGAGCAGGCGCAGGATACTGTCGGTGCCGCGCACGCGCGCCACCTGGAGGCCGCCCTGTTCCAGGATGTCGGTGTCGGGCCAGTCGTGGCCGGAAGCGCAGCGCAGGCCGCGCAGCTGGGCCGGCGCCAGGCTGGCGAAGCGCGCGAGATCGTCCTTGCGCACCAGCAGCAGACGCCAGCCGATCAGGCCCTTGTAGAGCGGAATGCGGATCGGCAGCAGGCTGCGCTCGCGCGCCTGGCTGGTGGCGCTCCAGATCACATCGGGGCCGCGCGCGCTGCCGATCTCGGCCAGGGCGCGGCCCTGCTGCATGCGCTGCACGGGCGCCAGCTGATAATGCGCGCCGGCGCGCGCCAGGGCCGCCCGCAGCAGCTGCAGGGGGTAGCGGTTGGCGCGGTTGTCGAGGTCCTGGGCCGGATAATGGACACGGCGCACGGCCGCAGCGGCGGCCGGCGCGGCCGCCAGAGCCGCCAATAGCAGGCGGCGCAGTCGATTCATGAGCGTGAAATTTTTATTTTGTTGGTCTGATCCCTTGCGCCATAATGTCCGACATGGATGTGCAGATCAAGCAGAACGTGTTGGCCGTGATGCGCCTCGGGCGCGACCGCGAAGAGGCCATGGGCTTCTTCCGCGTCGCCCTCGGTCTTTACTATTTGGCAGGCTTGATGACCGATCAAGCGATCGACTTCAAGGCGCTCGACAAGGTCTTCAACCGTTTCATCTACCAGACCGTGGGCAAGGGCCATTCGATCACCTCGATCCTGCAATGGATGAGCGGGGCCAAGGTGCTGCCGGTGATCGAGTCCGAGCGTTTCCTGAACGCCTTCAAGACCCATTGCCCCGAGGTCAGCCCCGACCTGATCCCCTTCCTGATGGCGATGAACCTGGGCGTGGCCAAGAATATTTCCAAGCTCGAGGTCGACGGCCCCGTGGCCGAATGGATCGAACGCCAGAAGCAGCATTGACCGCCGGCAGTACCCGCCTATAATGGGCGAATTTGAGACATGAAAGCGGTTTGATCATGCTGCCTGCCCGACACACGACTCCCCTCGATGCCCTGATCACGCGCGCCGACGGCGTGCTGCGCGTGATGGCCGGCGTCGCCCATGCGGCGCGCCCGACCCCGGCCCTGCACGTCGACGACGCCGCCCTCAGCGAACAGGAGCAGCGCCATGCGGCCGGCCTGATGCGGGTGAACCATGTCGGCGAAGTCTGCGCCCAGGCCCTGTACAACGCCCAGGCCCGCTTCGCGCGCAGCCCGGCGCTGCGCGAGCAGTTCATCCAGGCCGGCAAGGAAGAAGAAGACCACCTGGCCTGGACCGCCGAGCGCCTGAAGGAGCTCGGTTCGCGCCCCAGCCTGCTCAATCCGCTCTGGTATGCGGGCGCGTATGCGATCGGCAGCGTGGCGGCCAGGCTCGGCGACGGGCCCAGCCTCGGCTTCGTGGTCGAGACCGAGCGCCAGGTCGAAGCCCACCTGAACAGCCACCTCGACCTGTTGCCGGCCCAGGACGCCAAGTCGCGCGCGATCGTCGAAGTCATGCGCGACGACGAGGTCGTGCATGCGAACACGGCCCAGGATATGGGCGCCAGCGCCACCCCCGCCCCGGTCAAGGCCCTGATGCAGGCCATGGCCAAAGTGATGACCAGCACCGCCTACTACCTCTAAACCACGAAAGGCCCGCCCATGAAGCGCCGCTTGCTTGCCACGCTCCTCTCCCTCTGTGTGTTCCAGGCTGGCGCGGCCAGCATCACGCCGGCCCCGGCGCGGGCCGAAGGCGAGGGCCCGTATGCCCAGCTGATCCTGCGCGGCGTGAACGTCATCAGCGGCACCGGGGCCCCGGCCTTCGGTCCGGCCGACGTCGTCATCGAAGGCAACCGCATCAAGGATGTGGTCATCGTTGGCGTGCCGGGCAGCCCAGTACCGGCCAGCGCCCGGCCGGCGCTCAAGGCCGGCGGCCGCGAGATCGACCTGAGCGGCTACACGGTGATGCCCGGCATTGTCGACGTGCACGGCCACATCGGCGGCGAGGAGCAGGGCACGCCGGCCGAATACGTCTACAAGCTGTGGCTCGGCCACGGCATCACTACCGTGCGCGACCCCGGCTGCGGCAATGGCATCGCCTTCTGCGCCAGCGAGAGCAAGCGCAGCGCCGCGAATGCGATCACGGCCCCGCGCATCTATCCGTATGTGTTCTTCGGCATGGGCCGCAAAGAGCCGTTCACCCAGCCCGAGCAGGCGCGCGAGTGGGTGCGCGCGATGAAGGCCCAGGGCGCGGTCGGCATCAAGTGCTTCGGCTACCGGCCCGAGATCCTGTCGGCCGCGCTCGACGAAGTGAAGAAGCAGGGCATGCGCAGCGCCTGCCACCACGCCCAGCTCGACGTCGTGAATGTGAATGTGCTGACCACGGCGCGCTGGGGCCTGTCCTCGATGGAGCACTGGTACGGCCTGCCCGAGGCCCTGTTCGACGGCCAGACCGTGCAGCAGTACCCGGCCGACTACAACTACCAGAACGAAGCCGACCGCTTCGGCCAGGCCGGCCGCCTGTGGAAGCAGGCCGCGCTGCCGGGCACGCCGAAATGGAATGCCGTGCGTGACGAGCTGATCAAGCTGGACTTCACGATCGACCCGACCTTCACGATCTATCTGGCCGGGCGCGACCTGATGCGCGCGCGCCGCGCCGACTGGCACGAGGCCTACACCCTGCCTTCGCTGTGGCGCTTCTTCGAGCCGAACCGCAACAACCACGGCAGTTTCTTCTACGACTGGGGCACCGAGGACGAGGTGGCCTGGCGCGAGAACTACAAGCTGTGGATGGCCTTCGTGAACGATTACAAGAACCACGGCGGGCGCGTGACGGTCGGTTCCGACTCCGGCTACATCTACCAGACCTATGGATTCGGCACGATCCAGGAGCTCGAGCTGCTGCGCGAGGCCGGTTTCCATCCGCTCGAAGTGGTGCGCAGCGCGACCCTGAACGGCGCCCAGCTGCTGGGGGCGGAGGCCGACATCGGCACCCTGCAGCCGGGCAAGCTGGCCGATCTGCTGGTCACCAAAGAGAACCCGCTGGCCAACTTCAAGGTCCTGTACGGCACCGGCCACATCCGCATGGGGGCCGATGGCAAGCCGCACCGCGTGGGCGGGGTCGACTACACGATCAAGGACGGCATCATCTACGACGCGGCCAAGCTGCGTGCCGATGTGCGCAAGATCGTGGCGGCCGAAAAAGCGCGCGCCGGCATCACGGTGCTGCCCCAGCCCGGCGAGTAAGCCAGTACCCACCAGAAAAATCGGGGTCAGACCCCATTTATCCAGCCGGATAAATGGGGTCTGACCCCGATTTGTTTGGGTGGAAATTCAGGCGTCGACGATCTCGAACGAGTGGGTGATCGTGGCGGTCTTGGCCAGCATGATCGAGGCGCTGCAGTATTTGTCGTGCGAGAGCGCGACCGCGCGCTCGACTGCGGCCGGCTTCAGGTCCTTGCCCGTGACGATGAAGTGGAAGTGGATCTGGGTGAAGACCTTGGGATCGCTCTCGGCACGCTCGGCCTTGAGCGTGACCTCGCAGCCGCGCACATCCTCGCGCCCGCGCTTGAGAATCAGCACCACGTCGTAGGCCGTACAGCCGCCGGTGCCGAGCAGCACCATCTCCATCGGGCGCGGCGCCAGATTGTGGCCGCCGCCCTCGGGCGCCCCATCCATGCTGACCATATGGCCGGACCCGGTCTGGGCCCGGAAACTCATGCCGCTCGGGCCGTTCCAGCTGACTTTGACTTCCATGGTGTTTCCTTATTGCGTGGGAAGCAAAATCATACCGACAAAACGTATTTCTCGCTGCGCAGGCGCCACACGGCCAGACCATAGCAGAGCAGGCTCAGCAGCAGCGGCACGCCGGCCGTCAGCACGACCGGCAGCAGGCCGACCTCGCTGCCCTTGGCCAGCTCGGTCAGCAGCGACTGGTTGGCCATCACCGGCACCGCGTATTGCCACAGGCCCGGCGGCAGGTTCAGCATCGGCACCACGAACAGGGGCAGGAAGGGCACCAGGGTCACCAGGCTGACCGTGGTCTGGGCCTCCTTGAAGGTCTTGGCATTCATCGCCATCACGATCTGCAGGGAGGCGGCCATCAGGCACAGCGGGATGCAGACCAGGATCGCGCCGGCCATGGTCAGCTCGGACACGCGCCAGGACATGCCGAGCTCCTCCAGCGCCAGGGTCTTCAGCACCACGTGGGCCAGACCCAGTTCGAGCGCCAGGCCGATCACCGACAGCGAGGCCGCGGCCAGCCATTTGCCGCCGATGATGGCGCCCGGCCCGGTCGGCTGGGCGATCAGCACTTCGAGCGAACGGCGCTCGCGCTCGCCGGCGGTGGCGTCGATCGCCGTGCTGATGCAGAAGATGAAGGCCGGCAGCAGGAACATCGCCAGCAGGCTCTTGAACATCGTCGCCGAGCGCGAGGCATTGGTCGCCGTGTCGTAGCGCTGCACGCGCACCGGCTGCAGGATCACGGGCGAGACGCCATGGGCCAGCAGGCGCGCCCCGGCCACGGTGTTGCTGTATTCGCGCAGCACGTCCTCGACTTTCTGGCGCTTGCCGTTGTTGTCCGAGGCCGAGTCGTACCAGAGCTCGAGCTGGGCCGGACGCATGCTGGCGTACTGCTCGCCATATTTCTCATGCAGCTTGAGCACGGCCACGGTCTCGCGCCGGCTCAGCAGCTCGCTGATCGCGGCGTCGTCGAGCGGGCCGCTGTCCTTGACGTTCATATTCCTTTGGGCCAGCAGGCCCATCAGCGTGGGCGCCTGCTGGCCGTGGATCACCGTCAGGCTGATGCCCTCGTTCTTCGGCTTGAGCGTTTCACTGATCTGCTTTTGCAGCAGGAAGCCGACCAGCATCGGATACATGAGCACGAACATGGCCAGCATGGTCAGGGTGCGGCGGTCGCGCAGGGCCTCTTTGATTTCCTTGAGGTAGACGATCAGGAATTTCGGTTTCATGCGGCGATCCCTTCTTCGGTGCCGACCAGGCTGACGAAGGCGTCTTCCAGATTGGCGATGCCGGTCTGTTCGCACAGCTGGGCGGGCGAGCCCTGGGCCACGCTGCGCCCCTGGGCAATGACGATCACGTCCTCACACAGGGCGGTCACTTCCTGCATCACGTGGGTGGCCATGATCACGCAGCAGCCGTCCTCGCGCAGCGTCTGCAGGGCGCGGCGCAGGGCGCGCGTGCTCATCACGTCCAGGCCGCGACTCGGTTCGTCGAGCAGCAGGTGGCGCGGGCGGTGCAGCAGGGTGCGCGCCAGCGCGACCTTGATGCGCTGGCCCTGGGAAAAGCCTTTCGAGCGGCGCTCGATGATGTCTTCCATGGCCAGCAGCGGCACCACTTCGTCGATGCGGCGGGCGATGGCGGCCCGGCTCATGCCGTGCAGCTCGCCGAAATAGACGAGGTATTCGCGCGTCGACAGGCGCTCGTAGAGGCCGAACTGGTCGGTCAGAAAGCCGATGTCGCGGCGCACGGCCAGCGGATCCTGGCGCGGGTCGATGCCATTGATCGAGACCGTGCCGTGGTCGCGCTGCAGCACGCCGGTGAGGATGCGCAGCAGGGTGGTCTTGCCGGCGCCGTTCGGGCCGAGCAGGGCGGTGATGCGCCCGTCCTCAGCGCGGAAGCTCACGCCGGCCAGGGCCTGCACGGAGCCGAATTGTTTGCGGACGTCCTTGACTTCAATCATGCGGGCCTCGCTCAGGGTTTGGGGCCGGCGCTGCCGGTCTGGAAGGGCTGGGCGGCGATCTTGTTCAGGCAGCTCGGGTCCTTGATCAGGCCGGGGCTGTCGAGAAATTCGCGGATCAGGCGCGGCGCGCAGCCGAGGTTGGACACGCCATGCCCGGCGTTCTCGACGATCAGGTGCTGGACCTTCTGCATGTGGCGGCCGGCCGCTTCGGCGCGGCGCGGCGGCGTCACCGGGTCGAGCCCGCCCGAGAACATCAGCACCGGCGCCGCGATCGGGTCGCTGGCCAGGGTGGCCGGCGGCGGCAGCTTGAGCTCGGCGCAGTAGGGGCGCAGGCGCGTGATCGCCTCGGCCGTGTAGAAGGAGCCGGCGCTGTCCTCGGCCAGCAGGGCCGGGCTCAGGCGCGGCAGGTCTTCGCTGCAGACGATGGCGAAGTGCAGCAGGCCGGCCATCCCGCCCTCGGTCGAGAAGTCGTAGGCGGCATTCGAGCGCGCCACGAAGGGCGCCCAGTTGCCCTGGTAGGCGCTGTGGATCAGGAAGGGCAGGCGGCGCGCGTCGAGCGGCGCGTACAGCACGTTCTGCACGGTGCCGATCAGGCGGCGCGTGCTGATGTTCAGGCTCAGCGGCGCGGCCGTGCGCGGATCGTTCAGGCTGACCTGCAGCTTGCCGCTGGCCGCGCGCTCGAGCAGGGCGCTGAATTCACTCTTCAGATTGGGGAAGGCGCGCGCGCATTCCTTGTCGGCCGCGCATTGGGCGAACAGTTTGTCGAGCGCGGCCTGGGCGTCGTGGCCGCCGGCCGGAATCACCTGCTCGGGCGGGGCCACGCCGTCCAGCACCAGGCTGCGCACGGCGCTGGGGAAGGCGCGCGCATAGGCCTGGGCCAGGCGGGTGCCGTACGAGCCGCCCCACAGATTGATGGGGCCGTAGCCGAGGGCCTTGCGCACCTGCTCGATGTCGCGCGCCGCATTCGCTGTCGTGTAGGGCGCCAGCGACTGGGTCGTGCTTTTCACGCACTGCATGAGCTGGGCTTCGGCCGCGCCTTCGCTCAGGCGGTCCTCGTCGGGCAGGTTCGGACAGTCGAGCTTGCCGGACAGGCCGGTGCCGCGCTGGTCGATCAGGATGATGTCGCGCGTGGCGCGCACGGCGCGAAAGGCGCTGTTGATCACGCTGACGATGTCGCTGCCGGCCTGGCCGGGGCCGCCGGCCAGCACGAACAGCGGATCGGGACGGCTGGCCTCGCGGTAGGCCGGGGCGATGGTGATGTGCAGCTGAAGCTGGCCGGCGGCCGCGCCGGTATAGTCGCGCGGCACGGCCACTTGCAGGCAGCGCAGCGTGTCTTCGGTCCCGGGCAGGTGGCAGGCCTTGCCCAGTTGGGCGGCCGGGCCGGCCTGGGCCAGGGGGGCGGCCAGCCAGAAGGCGGCCAATAGCAGGAAGCGCGCAGGTGTCACGAATAGTCTCCTGAATCAAAAGCCCGGCCATAGTAGATTGACAATGTGTAAAGGTCAATCACCACAGCCCACAGGCAGGCTTGACCATGCCAGCCGAAGCGCGCTATACTTGTGGGCTTTCCGTACGCTCAGGAAAGAGATAACAAGGCAGCGTCCGCTGTTGTTCCAGCGGAACCTCCACGCATTGAGCGCTTATTTTGATTAGGATGCAATCATGAAAACTTTTTCCGCTAAGGGCCATGAAGTCCAGCGCGAATGGTTTGTGATTGACGCGACGGACAAAGTCCTCGGCCGTGTCGCCAGCGAAGTGGCACGCCGTCTGCGCGGCAAGCATAAGCCCGAATTCACCCCGCACGTCGATACGGGTGACTACATCGTCGTCGTCAACGCTGGCAAACTGCGCGTGACCGGCACCAAAGCCAACGACAAGAAGTACTACCGTCACTCGGGCTACCCGGGCGGTATCTACGAAACCAACTTCCTGAAAATGCAACAGCGTTTCCCGGGCCGCGCCCTGGAAAAAGCCGTCAAAGGCATGCTGCCGAAAGGCCCGCTGGGCTACGCCATGATCAAGAAGCTGAAAGTGTACGCTGAAGGTTCGCACCCGCACACCGCCCAGCAGCCGAAAGCCCTCGAGATCTAAGGAGCCGTCATGATTGGTAATTACAACTACGGCACTGGCCGTCGCAAAAGCGCCGTTGCTCGCGTGTTCATCAAGGCCGGCACCGGCCTGATCATCGTGAACGGCAAACCCGCCAACGAGTACTTCTCGCGCGAAACCGGCCTGATGGTCATCCGTCAGCCGCTGGAACTGACCGGCAACACCGAAAAGTTCGACATCAAAGTCAACGTCCACGGTGGTGGTGAGTCGGGCCAGGCCGGTGCTGTGCGCCACGGCATCACCCGCGCCCTGATCGACTATGATTCGGGCCTGAAGGGCGATCTGGCCCGCGCTGGCTTCGTTACCCGCGACGCCCGTGAAGTCGAGCGTAAAAAGGTCGGTCTGCGCAAAGCACGCCGCGCCAAGCAGTTCTCGAAGCGTTAATCGTTTCTGGTTCTGCCAGGAAAAGCCGCCTGCGGGCGGCTTTTTTGTCTTTGGGAGCGGCGCAGCAATTTGCCTTAAAATAGGCGTCCCCTTCATTTTTACGCGTTCAGGAGCACTTCATGATCAAGGTTGGTATTGTTGGCGGCACCGGTTACACGGGCGTGGAACTGTTGCGCCTGCTCGCGGCGCACCCGCAGGCAGAGCTGACGGCCATTACCTCGCGCAAGGAAGACGGCCTGCCCGTGGCCGACATGTACCCGTCGCTGCGCGGCCGCGTGCCCCTGGCTTTCTCGGCCCCCGAAAAGGCCGATCTGAAACAATGCGACGTGGTCTTCTTCGCCACCCCGCATGGCGTGGCGATGGCCCAGGCGCCCGAACTGCTGGCCGCCGGCGTCAAGGTGATCGACCTGGCTGCCGACTTCCGCATCCAGGACCAGGCCACGTTCGAACAGTGGTACAAGATTCCCCACACCTGCCCGGAGCTGCTGGCCGAGGCCGTGTACGGCCTGCCCGAGCTGAACCGTGAAGCGATCAAGGGCGCGCGCCTGATCGCCAATCCGGGCTGCTACCCGACCACCATGCAGCTGGGCTTCCAGCCGCTGCTGGCGGCCGATCTGATCGATGCGGGCAGCCTGATTGCTGACTGCAAATCGGGCGTCTCGGGCGCCGGCCGCAAGGCCGAAATCGGCACCCTGTTCTCCGAGGCCAGCGACAACTTCAAGGCCTATGGCGTGCCCGGCCACCGCCACACGCCGGAGACCGTGGCCCAGCTGCAGCGCTACACCCAGCAGCCGGTCAACCTGATCTTCACGCCTCATCTGACGCCGATGATCCGCGGCATGCATTCGACCCTGTATGCGCGCCTGACGCGCGACATCAGCAATGCCGAGATCCAGGCCCTGTTCGAGCATCAGTACCGCGATGCCGCCTTCGTCGATGTGATGCCCTGGGGCGCCCATCCGGAAACGCGCTCGACGCGTGGCTCGAATATGCTGCGCCTGGCCCTGCATCGCCACGGCCAGATGCTGATCATCCTCGTGGTGCAGGACAATCTGGTCAAGGGCGCGTCCGGCCAGGCCGTGCAGTGCATGAACCTGATGTTCGGCCTCGAGGAAACCCTGGGCCTGCAGCACATCGCCCTGCTGCCCTGAATGCGCATCCGCTGGACAGGCGGCAAGCTGCCGCTGCTCGCCGCCCGCGCCGTGATCGTGCTGGCCGCGCTCGGCCTGCTGGTCTACCTGGTGATGTGGGGCATCGACCTCGGCAAGCGCATCAGCGCGGCCACGAGCGCGGCGCCGAAGCCGGCCGCCGCCAGCAGCGAGCAGCAGCTGGCCGCCGCGCGCGCCGAACTGACGCGCCTGCAGGCCGAATACGAACAGGCGCAGCAGGCCGCAAGCGCCAAACTGAAGGCGGCCGAAGCGGCGGGCGCGCGCCTCAAGCCGCTCGAAGCCGAGCTGGCCCGCCTGAACGAGGACCTCGATGCCCTGGCCGTGCATCTGCCGCTGGAGAAGGGCAAACCCGCGATTCACCGGCTGCGCGCGGTGATGGACGGCAAGCAGTTGCGTTACCGGTTTTTTGTTACCCAGGGTAACAAGAAAGCCGTGCCGAGCGTGGAACTGGCATTAACCACACCGTCAGGAGTGTTGAAATTCCCTGGCTGCGACCTAAAATCGGCGGCAGTCGCCCGCTGTGAGGGCAAGCTGGACCTGCCGGACGGCGCCAGCGTCAGTGCGCTCGAGGCGCGCCTGCTCGAAAAAGGGCAGCTGCGCGCAGCGCAATCGGCGAACGTCTATAATGAATGAAAGTCTTACCTGAGGAGTCAACCATGACTGCAGTTGCTGACATGCCGGAAGTGATGCCGGAACCGATCGTCTTCACCGAGGCTGCCGCCAGCAAAGTGGCTCAGCTGATCGAGGAGGAAGGCAATCCCGACCTGAAACTGCGCGTGTTCGTGCAGGGTGGTGGCTGTTCCGGCTTCCAGTACGGTTTCACCTTCGATGAAATCGTCAACGATGACGACACCACGATGGAAAAGAACGGCGTCCAGCTGTTGATCGACGCGATGAGCTACCAGTATCTGGTCGGCGCCGAAATCGACTACAAGGACGATCTCGAAGGCGCCCAGTTCGTGATCAAGAACCCCAACGCCACCTCGACCTGCGGCTGCGGCTCCTCGTTCTCGGCCTGAGCGCGTTCGGCATACAAGCAAAGGCGGGCCTGGCCCGCCTTTTTTCATGCTCAGGCCGGATATAGCGCGCCCAGCAGGCGCGGCCCGGCCGCGCCCGTGACGGCCGGCGCATTGCCCGGCAGGCGCGCGAGAAAGCGCTGGCCGAGCCAGGCGAAGGCCAGGGCCTCGACCCGGTTCGGCGCCACGCCGAGCGCGGCTGTCGAAGCCACGCGTATCTGCCCGCCCAGCGCCTGTTCGAGCATGCCCAGCAGGGTGGGGTTGTAGGCCCCGCCGCCGCACACATACACGGCCTCGCAGTGCGGCGCCTGCTGCCGGATGTCGCGCGCCACGCTGTGCGCGGTCAGGGCGGTCAGCGTGGCCATCACATCGGCCGGGTCGGCGCCCGGCGCATGGGCCAGCATGGCGTCGAGCCAGTCCATATGGAACAGGTCGCGCCCGGTGCTCTTGGGTGCCGGCTGGGCGAAGTAGGGCTCGCTCAGCAGACGCTGCAGCAGGGCCGGCTGGACCTGGCCCGTGGCCGCCCAGGCGCCGTCGCGGTCGAACGGCGCGCCCTGGTGGCGCGCGATCCAGCCATCCATCAGCACATTGCCGGGGCCGGTATCAAAGCCGAGCACCTGGCCATCGGCGCGCAGGATGCTGATATTGGCGATGCCGCCCACATTCAGCAGCACGCGCTCCTCGCCCGCATGCCAGAACAGGGCCTGGTGGAAGGCCGGCACCAGCGGCGCACCCTGGCCGCCGGCGGCCACATCGCGCGCTCGGAAGTCGGCCACCACGTCGATGCGGCACAGCTCGGCCAGCAGGGCCGGGTTATTGGTCTGGCGCGTGAAGCCGAGTTCGGGCCGGTGGCGGATGGTCTGGCCATGCACGGCCACCGCGCGGATCGGGCCGGGCGCCTGTGCCACCAGGCTGCGTACGCAGTCGGCATACACGCGCGCCAGGCCGTTCGCGGCCAGGGCTTCGCGTTCAATTTCGTTCGGGGTCGGCGCCTGCAGGGCCAGCAGTTCGGCGCGCAGGGCCTCGGGGAAGGGGGTGAAGGCGGCGGCCAGGGTCTGGATACCGGCCGCCGAGATGTCGGCCAGCACGCCATCGACCCCGTCCAGGCTGGTGCCCGACATCAGGCCGATGTACAGCGTGCTCATGCCATCAACGCGCGGCCAGGCTGCGGCCGGCCGCCCCATCCTGCGGACGCAGCAGGGTGAAGCGGTGGGTCATTTCGCCCGCCACGGCCTTGAAGCGCGACATTTCTGCGGCCGTCAGCGGCGCCTGCGGCTGCACCGCCAGCTTGCTCGGATCGCGAGCCTCATTGCCGACGCGGAATTCGTAGTGGAGGTGGGGCCCGGTCGACCAGCCGGTGCTGCCGACATAGCCGATCACATCGCCCTGGGTCACTTTCTGGCCTTTCTTCAGGCCGGAGGCGAAGCGGCTCATGTGCGCATAGGCGGTCGAGTAATTGGCCCAGTGCTTGATGACCACCAGATTGCCATAGCCGCCCTGGACGCCGGCAAAGTCGACCACGCCGTCGCCGGCCGCGCGGATCGGCGTGCCGACGGCGGCGCCGAAGTCGATGCCCTTGTGCTGTTTCCAGTTGCCCGAGATCGGATGCACGCGCATGGCGAAGCCCGAGGTCACGCGCGAAAATTCGAGCGGCGACTTGAGGAAGGCCTTTTTCAGGGACTTGCCGTCGAAGGTGTAGTAGCCGCCGCCCGTGTGGGTGGCCGGGTCCTCGAACCAGACCGACTGGTAGGCCACGCCCTTGTTGATGAATTCGCCCGCGAGCACGCGCCCCACGCGCACGAGTTCGCCGTCCTGCCAGAAACTTTCGTAGACCACATTGAAGCGGTCGCCGCGTTTCAGGTCGGCGCGGAAGTCTATGCTGGTGGAGAACATCTCGATGATCTGGGCCACCACCGAATCCGGCAGTTTGCTGCCGTCGGTGGAGGCGTCGGTGGCCGCGTACAGCGAGCTGGTGATTTCGCGCGTGCGCATTTCGATGCGCCGCTCGAGCTTGGCAGGGACCTCGGCCGCCTCGAAACTATTCCCCTTGCGCTGGACCGACAGATTCTTGATCGCGTCGTTCTTCGCGTCGGCCACGGCCGCACGCAGCCACAGCAGATTGCCGTTCTCATCGGTCTGGGCCTGGACCGTGCGGCCCGGCTTGAGCTGCATCACGGCGCGCGCCACCTTGTCGCTCTTGATGAAGGTGGCCGCCGCCTCGTCGTCGACGCCGAGGCGGTTCAGCAGCGAGGCCAGGGTGTCGCCCGGGCGCACGCGTTCTTCGTGGATGAAGCGGGCGTTGCGCTGTTCGAGGGCGGCCACCTGTTCGGCCAGGGTGGGGAGGGGAAGTTCCTGGGTGATCGACTTGACGGGCAAGTCGGCGGGATCGGGTGCCAGGGGCACCACCCCTGCCGCGCCAAAGGCACAGGCGGCCAGGAACAGGGCGGAGGCGCTGATGATGCGCGCCTTCCGCGTCTTCCCTAGCAGGCTCAACCAGCTTTTGCCTGTTTCGTTATTGGTTCGGCTCATGCAATCAGTTAAAATTTACCGCTTGACCGTCCAAACTTTGTTTTTTCTTTTTTGTTTGTCGGACGAACTACTTTTCATTCGGCAAGATTGACAGGATCGGCGATTATAGCAAACTCGGGTCGCCCTCGAACATTTTTCAAGCGCATCAAATTATTCTATGGAAGCTATTCAAGCACCCCGCCTGCCGCTATCGGACCGTGTCCAGGAAGCCCTGGCCATCACCAAACGCGGCGTCGATGAACTGCTGATCGAAGCCGAATTCGCCCAGAAGCTGGCCCGTTCGGAGCAGACGGGCGTGCCGCTGCGGATCAAGCTCGGGCTCGACCCGACCGCCCCCGACCTGCACCTGGGCCACACCGTGGTCTTGAATAAGTTGCGTCAATTGCAAGATCTGGGCCACCAGGTGATCTTCCTGATTGGCGACTTCACCTCCATGATTGGCGACCCCTCGGGCCGCAACACGACCCGCCCGCCGTTGACGCGCGAGCAGATCGAAGCCAATGCCACCACCTACTTCAAGCAGGCCTCGCTGGTGCTGGACCCGACGCGCACCGAAATCCGCTACAACTCCGAGTGGTGCGACCCGCTCGGCGCGCGCGGCCTGATCCAGCTGGCCAGCCGCTACACGGTGGCCCGCATGATGGAACGTGATGACTTTACCAAGCGTTTCAAGGCTGGGACACCAATTTCGGTCCATGAGTTCCTGTATCCGCTCATGCAAGGCTACGATTCGGTGGCCCTGAAGTCCGATCTCGAGCTCGGGGGTACCGACCAGAAATTCAATCTGTTGGTCGGGCGCGAGCTGCAGAAGGACTACGGCCAGGAGCCGCAGTGCATCCTGACCATGCCCCTGCTCGAAGGCCTCGACGGCGTCGAGAAGATGTCCAAGTCGAAGAACAACTACATCGGCATCACCGAGCCGGCCAACACCATGTTCGCCAAGGTGATGAGTATTTCCGACACGATGATGTGGAAATATTTCGATCTGCTGTCCTTCCGCTCGATCGCCGAGGTGGCCGCGCTCAAGGCTGCGGTCGCGGGCGGCGCCAATCCGCGCGACGCCAAGGTGGCCCTGGCCAAGGAAATCACGACGCGTTTCCACTCGGCCCAGGCGGCCGAGGATGCGCTGGCCGACTTCGTCAACCGCGCCAAGGGCGGCATCCCCGACGAGCTGCCCGAGATGCAACTGAGCGGGGCGCCGCTGGCGATCGGCCCGCTGCTCAAGACCACCGGCCTGTGCGCGTCGACCTCGGAAGCCCTGCGCATGATCGACCAGGGCGGCGTGCGCATCGACGGCCAGGTGGTCAGCGACAAGGGCCTGCAGGTGGCGGCCGGCAGCGTCGTGCTGCAGGTCGGCAAGCGCAAATTCATGCGCGTGCACCTGAGCGCATGATCGCCCTGCTGCAACGCGTCAGCGCGGCCCAGGTCGACGTCGACGGGGCCACGATCGGCGCCATCGGGCGCGGCCTGCTGGTGCTGCTGTGCGCCGAGAAGGGCGACACCGAGGCCGAGGGCGACAAGCTGCTCGCCAAGCTGCTCGGCTACCGCGTCTTCCCCGACGAGGCCGGCAAGATGAACCGCAGCCTCAGCGACATCGGCGGCGGCCTGCTGTTGGTGCCCCAGTTCACGCTGGCGGCCGATACCCGTTCCGGCACCCGGCCCTCGTTCACCCCGGCCGCGGCCCCGGCCGACGGCCTGCGCCTGTTCGAGCATGTGGTGGCCCAGGCGCGCCAGCGCCACCCGCATGTCGCCACCGGCCGCTTCGGCGCCGACATGCAGGTGTCGCTGACCAACGACGGCCCCGTTACCTTCTGGCTCCAGGTTCAGGCACAATAGTTCTGATCCGGACCAAAACTCACGCGCGCCGGCGTGGTCTATACCAGAAAGGGAACAGGAGGCAGCGATGCATTTGTGGAGCGACACCTTCAAGGATGGCGACATCATCCCCGAGGCCTGTGCCTTCGGGGTGCAAGACGCGCACACCCATGTGCGTCTGTCGAGTAACCGCAATCCCCATTTCGCCTGGGATGATGTGCCGGCCGGCACCGAGAGCCTGATTCTGTTCTGTATCGACATCGACGTGCCCTCGGTCGGCACCGACGTCAACCAGGAAGGGCGCGAGGTGCCGCACAATCTGGCGCGCGTCGATTTTTACCACTGGAGCCTGTGCGATATCCCGCCGACGATGAAGGCGATCGCCGAGGGCCAGTTCTCGGACCGCGTCAGCGCGCGCGGCAAGCCCGGCCCGGCCGTCACGGTGGCCGCGCGGCAGGGCGCCGCGCTGACCCTGCGCCACGGCCTGAACGACTACACCGGCTGGTTCGCCGGCGACCCCGCCATGGCCGGCGACTACTACGGCTACGACGGCCCCTGTCCGCCGTGGAACGACCAGCGTCCGCACCGCTATATTTTCCGCATCTACGCGCTCGATATCCCGCGCCTGCCGCTCGACGGGCGTTTCAGCGGGGCCGAGGCGATGGCGGCGATCCGCGGCCACATCCTCGACGAAGCCCAGCTGGTCGGCGTGTATTCGCTCCATCCGCAGGTGGCGGCCCAGCTCTGATGACCCGCCTGATTCTGCTGCGCCACGGCGAGACCGCCTGGAACGCCGAGCGCCGCCTGCAAGGCCATCTCGACATCCCGCTCAATGCCAGCGGCCAGCGCCAGGCGGCCGCGCTCGGCGCCGCCCTGGCGGGCGAGCGCATCGACGCCATCATCTCGAGCGATTTGCAGCGCGCCGCCGCCACGGCCGACGCGATTGCCGTCCACCACGGCCTGCGTGTGAGGCGCGCGCGCCAGCTGCGCGAGCGCCACTACGGCGTGTTCGAAGGCCTGCTCTACAGCGAAGCCGAAGCGCGCTATCCGCAGCACTACGCCGACTGGAAGGCGCGCGTGATCGACGCCGCCCCGCCCGAGGGCGAGCGCTACGGCGATTTCCATGCGCGCTGCATTGCGGCGATTTTCGCGGCCAGCGCCGCGCATCCCGGCCAGACCCTGGTGATCGTCGCCCACGGCGGCGTGCTCGAGTGCGCCTACCGGGCCGCGACCGGCCTGCCGCTCGACAGCCCGCGCAGCTTCACGATCCCGAATGCCGCGCTGAACCGCTTCCAGGTCGACGGCGGACGCCTGCAGCTCGACGTCTGGGGCGACGCCAGCCACCTGCGCAGCAGCGCCCTCGACGAAATTTCCTGACAAACAAATCGGGGTCAGACCCCATTTTTCTCGGCGGATAAATCGGGGTCAGACCCCATTTTTTCGGAATTGCCTGCCAAACAAATGGGGTCTGACCCCATTTTTCTGGCGGGCACCGGGAGCGGTTCGAATATCGCTCGCGGAAATGAGCAAGTGGGGGCAACAGAAAAAATAGTGCTTATAAATTGAGCAGGGGATCGGGTAAAATGGCAGGTTTCCGCAACTCGCCTGTCCTGTCCGTGAACATCGGTCCCTATCAACTGCGTAACAATGTGTTCGTCGCCCCCATGGCCGGGGTGACCGACCGTCCGTTCCGCCAGTTGTGCAAGGAACTCGGGGCCGGCTACGCGGTCTCGGAGATGGCGGCCTCCAATCCGCGCCTCTGGGCCAGCGAGAAATCGGCGCGCCGCACCGACCACAACGGTGAGATGGAACCCAAGGCCGTGCAGATCGCCGGCGCGGTGCCGCAGGAACTGGCCGAATGCGCGCAGTTCAATGTCGCGCGCGGCGCCCAGATCATCGACATCAATATGGGCTGCCCGGTCAAGAAGGTGTGCAACAACTGGTGCGGCTCGGCCCTGCTGCAGCAGGAAGACCTGGTCCAGCAGATTCTGCAGGCCGTCGTTGCGGCCGTCGATGTGCCCGTCACGCTGAAATTTCGCACCGGCTGGGACCGCCAGAACCGGAATGCCCTGACCATCGCCCGCATGGCCGAGGACGCCGGCATCGCGATGCTGACCCTGCACGGGCGCACGCGCGCCGACGGCTACAAGGGGGAGGCCGAATACGACACGATTGCCGCCGTCAAGCAGGCAGTATCGATTCCGGTGGTGGCCAATGGCGACATCACCAGCCCGCAGAAGGCGCGCTATGTGCTCGACTACACGGGCGCGGATGCGGTGATGATCGGCCGCGCGGCCCAGGGCCGCCCCTGGATCTGCCGCGAAGTCGACCATTATCTGCGCACCGGCGAACTGCTGGCCCCGCCCAAGGTGGACGAGGTCGCCACGCTGATGGACCAGCACCTGCGCGCCCACTACGCCTTCTATGGCGACTACCTGGGCGTGCGCACGGCGCGCAAGCACATCGGCTGGTATGTGCGCGATCTGCCCGGCGGCGAAGCCTTCCGCCAGCGCATGAATCTGCTGGAAGACACGCAGGCCCAGCTCGACGCTGTGGCCGCGTTTTTCGAATTACAAAAGCAATACGGCGAGCGCTTACAATACCAGCCCGCCGACGCGGCCGACGCAGCCCTGGCCGCCTGAACCACCACGGGGACGACCGTGCGCCAGGAGCGCGCGGCGCAATATTAACAAGCCGTATAGAGCAAGTAGAGATGAGCAAAGAGAGCATTCAGGAAGTAGTCCAGAAGAGCCTGGAAGAGTACTTCAACGACCTCGGTGAACAGCCTGCCAGCAACATCTACGACATGGTCGTGATGACCGTCGAACGCCCGATCCTCGAAGTGGTCATGGGCCGCGCCGATGGCAACCAGTCGCAGGCCGCGCAAATGCTCGGCATCAACCGCAATACCTTGCGAAAGAAGCTGCAGGAGCACGGCCTCCTGTAAGCCCCTGCGCGTGCCTGGGCCGCGCGCATGGCGCGGCTGGCAGCGCCCGAATTCCTTTTACTTCTGATTAGGCCCAGCCATGAAACAAGCCCTGATTTCCGTTTCCGATAAAACCGGCGTGCTCGACTTCGCGCGCGCACTGTCCGCGCTCGGCGTCAACATCCTGTCGACCGGCGGCACCGCCAAGCTGCTGATGGACAATGGCGTGCCGGTGACCGAGGTGGCGGACTACACGGGCTTCCCCGAAATGCTGGACGGGCGCGTCAAGACCCTGCACCCGAAAGTCCACGGCGGCATCCTCGCGCGCCGCGACTTCCCCGAGCACATGGCCAAGCTGTCCGAGCACCAGATGCCGACCATCGACTTCGTGGTCGTCAACCTGTACCCGTTCCAGGCCACGGTCGCCAAGGACAGCTGCACGCTCGAGGACGCGATCGAGAACATCGACATCGGCGGCCCGACCATGCTGCGCTCGGCAGCCAAGAACCACAAGGACGTGGTGGTGGTCTGCGATCCGGCCGACTACGCGCTCGTGCTCGATGGCGTGAAGGCCGGCAGTATCAGCTATGACACGCGCTTCATGCTGGCCAAGAAGGTGTTCGCCCACACGGCCCAGTACGACGGCGCCATCACCAATTACCTGAGCAGCCTGGGCGCTGACAAGCAGCACGCCACGCGCAGCGCCTATCCGCAGACCCTGAACCTGCATTTCGAAAAAGTGCAGGACATGCGCTACGGCGAGAACCCGCACCAGAGCGCCGCCTTCTACCGCGATCTGGCCCCGGTGGCCGGTGCGCTGGCCAATTACACCCAGCTGCAGGGCAAGGAGCTGTCCTACAACAACATCGCCGATGCCGATGCGGCCTGGGAATGCGTGAAGACCCTGGGCGGCATGGGCCAGCCGGCCGGCTGCGTGATCATCAAGCACGCCAATCCCTGCGGCGTGGCGATCGGCGCCAGCGCCCTCGAGGCCTACAGCCGCGCGCTGCAGACCGATCCGACCTCGGCCTTCGGCGGCATCATCGCCTTCAATGTCGAAGTCGACGGCCAGGCGGCCGAGGCCATCGCCAAGCTGTTCGTCGAAGTGCTGATCGCCCCGTCCTTCACGGCCGAGGCGCGCCAGATCATGAGCGCCAAGCAGAACGTGCGCCTGCTCGAAATTCCGCTCGGTACCGGTGTCAATCCGCATGACTTCAAGCGCGTCGGCGGCGGCCTGCTGGTGCAGTCGGCCGATGCCAAGCTGGTCAGCCAGGACGAGCTCAAAGTGGTCAGCGTCAAGCAGCCGAGCCCGCAGCAGATGGCCGACCTGATGTTCGCCTGGCGCGTGGCCAAATTCGTCAAGTCGAATGCCATCGTGTTCTGCGGTAATGGCATGACGCTCGGCGTCGGCGCCGGCCAGATGAGCCGCGTGGACTCGGCCCGGATCGCGTCGATCAAGGCCCAGAACGCCGGTCTGTCGCTGGCCGGTTCGGCCGTGGCCTCGGACGCCTTCTTCCCCTTCCGCGACGGGCTCGACGTGGTGGTCGATGCGGGCGCCACCTGCGTGATCCAGCCCGGTGGTTCGATGCGCGACCAGGAAGTGATCGATGCCGCCAATGAGCGCGGCGTGGTGATGCTGTTTACCGGCACCCGCCACTTCCGCCACTGATGATCATCCTGGGGATCGACCCCGGCCTGCGTACGACCGGCTTCGGCCTGGTCGACCAGCAGGGCCAGGCCCTGCGCTACATCGCCTCGGGCACGATCAAGACCGACGCCGCGCAGGACCTGCCGGCGCGTCTGCGCACCATCCTCGATGGCATCCGCGCCATCAGCGCCCAGTACCGGCCCGATTGCGCCGCCATCGAGAAGGTGTTCGTCAACGTCAATCCGCAGTCGACCCTGCTGCTGGGCCAGGCGCGCGGGGCCGCCATCACGGCCCTGGTGTCGGCCGACCTGGGGGTGGCCGAATACTCGCCGACCCAGGTCAAGCAGGCCATCGTTGGGACCGGCCGCGCCGCCAAGGCCCAGGTGCAGGACATGGTGGCGCGCCTGCTCAAGCTGCCCGGTCTGCCGGGCACCGACGCGGCCGACGCGCTGGGGGTTGCGATCTGCCACGCAAACAGCCATGATGGCTTGCTGGCGATGCGCAGCGCCTCCCCGCTGGCGGGCCTGCGCATGCGCCGCGGCCGTCTGGTATAAAGCTGCGCCGCCACTCTCTCACGAAGGAAGACAATGATCGGTCGTCTCTCGGGCATGCTGCTCGAAAAAACACCGCCCACCCTGCTGGTGGATTGCCACGGCGTCGGCTACGAGGTCGATGTGCCGATGAGCACGTTCTACAATCTGCCGCACACGGGCGAGAAGGTGACCCTGTTTACCCACCTGACCGTGCGCGAAGACGCCCACTTGCTGTTCGGCTTCGGCAGCGAGAGCGAGCGCGCCGTGTTCCGCCAGCTGATTAAAATCTCCGGCATCGGCGCGCGCACGGCCTTGGCGATTCTGTCCGGCATGACCGTGGCCGACCTGGCCCAGGCCATCACGCTGCAGGAGGCCGGGCGCCTGGTCAAGATTCCGGGCATCGGCAAGAAGACGGCCGAGCGCCTGCTGCTCGAACTGAAAGGCAAGCTCGGAGCCGATCTCGGCGCGGCCGGCGGCGCGGTGCATAATGATGCCCAGGCCGACATCCTGAATGCGCTGCTGGCGCTCGGCTATTCGGACAAGGAAGCCACGCTGGCGCTGAAGAGCCTGCCCGCGGGCGCGAGCGTCTCGGATGGCATCAAGCACGCGCTGAAGGCCTTGTCCAAGGGTTAAACGATGAGCATTCAGACCGATCAGTTCAGCGAACAGCGGATCGTTTCCGCCGCCCCCGCCTCGAGCAATGAGGAGGCGATCGAACGCGCGCTGCGGCCCAAGCTGCTCGACGAATACGTGGGCCAGGAAAAGATCCGCGACCAGCTCGAAATCTTCATCTCGGCCGCGCGCAAGCGCAGCGAGGCGCTCGACCATACGCTGCTGTTCGGCCCGCCGGGCCTGGGCAAGACCACGCTGGCCCACATCATCGCGCGCGAGATGGGCGTCAACCTGCGCCAGACCTCGGGCCCCGTGCTCGAGCGCCCGGGCGACCTGGCCGCCATCCTGACCAATCTGGAGCCGAACGATGTGCTGTTCATCGACGAGATCCACCGCCTCTCGCCCGTGGTCGAGGAGATTCTCTACCCGGCCCTGGAGGACTACCAGATCGACATCATGATCGGCGAAGGCCCGGCCGCGCGCTCGGTCAAGCTCGATCTGCAGCCCTTCACCCTGGTCGGCGCCACCACCCGCGCCGGCATGCTGACCAATCCGCTGCGCGACCGCTTCGGCATCGTCGCCCGCCTCGAGTTCTACCGGCCCGAGGAGCTGACCCGCATCGTCGCGCGTAGCGCGGCCCTGCTCAATGCGCCGATCGACGACGAGGGCGCGCGCGAAGTGGCGCTGCGCGCGCGCGGCACCCCGCGCATCGCCAACCGCCTGCTGCGGCGCGTGCGCGACTATGCCGAGGTCAAGGGCAGCGGCGCGATCAACAAGCCGATGGCCGACGCCGCCCTGAAGATGCTCGACGTCGACGGCGCCGGCTTCGACCTGATGGACCGCAAGCTGCTGGAGGCCGTGCTGTTCAAATTCGGCGGCGGGCCGGTCGGGGTCGGCAATCTGGCCGCCGCCATCGGCGAGGAGGCCGACACCATCGAAGACGTGCTGGAGCCCTATCTGATCCAGCAAGGCTATCTGCAACGCACCCCGCGCGGGCGCATCGCCACGCCCTCGGCCTATGCCCATTTCGGCGTGAAGGCCCCGCGCACCAATCCGAACGGCGAGCTATGGGACTGAGCAGCGCACAAATCGCCCGGCACGACCGGGCCCTGGCCCTGATCGGCCAGAAGGGACTCGAACGCGGCGGCGTGATTCCGCCCCTGTACCGCCTGCTGTGGGCGGCCGGCATCGATTGTCCGCCGCCTTACTTCGCCGGCTTCGGCGCCAATGTGCTGATGGCCGGCACCTATTTCGCCGTGGCCTGGGGCGCCATCATGTGGCTGATGGGGCCGGAAAGCACGCATACCCATCCGCAGACCTTCGTGCTCGCCACCGCCATCGGCGGCGCCTGCTTCGGACTCGTCATGGCCCTGATCTACCAGCGCGCCGCGCGCAAGCACGCGCTGCCGGCCTGGCAGGACCTGTAGGCGCTTGAACACCGCCCTGTTTTTCTGGATCCACCAGTGGCGCGGCGAATGGCTCGACCGCCTGGTGGTGTTCGGCTCGGTCGTCGGCGAGGCCTGGAATGGCCTGATCCTGCTGGCCGTGCTGCTGCTGGTGCCGCGCTGGCGCGTGCTGCTGCGCAGCTATGTGCCGGCCTACGCGCTGATGGGCGCGCTCTCGCTCGGCATGAAGCGCGCGTTCGCCATGCCGCGCCCGCCGCAGGCCCTGGGCGCCCAGGTGCACCCGGTCGGTCCGATTCCCGACAGCTTCAGTTTCCCGAGCGGCCATGCGATGTTCGCGGCCATGCTGCTCACCTGGCTGTGGCCGCTGGCCACGCGCGGCCAGCGCGCGCTGCTGCTGGGCTGGGCCTTGTTCATCGGCTTTGCGCGCGTGAATGTGGGCGCGCATTTCCCGGTCGACGTGGCGGCCGGCTGGCTGATCGGCGGCCTGGTCGGCTGGGCTGTGCAGCGCGGAAAATCTGCCTCCGGAATGCCTTTGCAATAAGCGAACACAGCTGCGATACTGCCGTGTCCATATTGCATAAACGGCCATGAAGACCCTGTTCGCCACCCTGATCGCCGCCGCGCTGCTGCTGGCGGCGCCCGTGCATGCCGCGCCCACCTATGTCCAGCTGACCCAGACCGGCCTGAAAGCCGTCACCAAGAAAGACTGGCCGGCCGCCAGCGCCGCGCTGCGTGCGGCCATCGAGGCCGGCGCGCCGGACCCCGAATTGTGGGCCGTGCTGGCGCGCGCCCAGGCCAGCCAGGACCAGGCCGCGGCCGCGCTCGACAGTCTGCAGCGCGGCGCCAGCGCCGGCCTGCGCATCACGCAGTGGCTGGAGCGCGAAGAATTCAGCGCCGCCCGCGCCCTGCCGGGCTGGGCGCCGATGGCGGCCCAGGTCGAAGCGAATGCGGCGCGCTACCGGCGCGAGCACAACCATCCCGACGCGGCCCGCTTCGTCACCAGCGACATCAGCCAGTTCTGGCGCGTCTACGACCGCCTGGCCCAGGCCGAGGACGGCGCCGAGCTGATCGAGCGCGAGTATCTGCTGACGGGCAGCCCCGGCCTGCAGGACTTCGTGCTCAACCGCATCGCCAGCGGCAAGAACCTGCTGCGCGTACTGAACAGCATGCCGCGCTACTACAGCGCGATCCGCCCGACCACCGAGCAGATGGGGCGGATGGAACCGGCCGTGCGCGCCGCCCTGCACAAGTTCCGCGCGCTGTACGAGGACGCCGAATTCCCCGACATGTATTTTGTCGTCGGCGCCGCCAATTCGGGCGGCACCTCGACCTCGGCCGGGCTGATCATGGGTGTTGAGATGTTCAGCCGCAGCGACAGCACGCCGACCGAGGAACTGAGCCCCTGGCTGCTGGGCGTGACCAAATCGCCGGCCCTGCTGCAGAACATCGTGCTGCACGAGCTCATGCACTTCCAGCAGCGCAACAAGGTCGATGACCTGCTCAGCCATGCGATCCACGAGGGCGGGGCCGACTTCCTCGCCTCGCTGGTCAGCGAAGGCAATTTCAACGAAGGCACCTACCGCTACGGTTACGCGCACGAGGACGCGCTCAAGCGCGAGTTCGCGCAGGCGATGGCGGCCAATGATGACAAGGCCTGGTTCGGTTCCAGCAGCATGCAGGGCGAGCGTCCGTCCGACCTCGGCTATTTCATCGGCTTTCGCATCTGCCAGGCCTACTACGCCCAGGCCAAGGACAAGCGGCAGGCGATCCGCGACATCCTGCACGTGCGCGACGCGCGCGCCTTCCTGGCCGCCAGCGCTTACCTCTAAGAAAAATCGGGGTCTGACCCCGATTTTTCTTTGGAGGATTAGAAGGAGAGGTTGAGGCCGGCGTACAGGGTGCGCCGCTGGCCGTGCTGGGGCGCGCCGACGCCGACGCCGCTGCCGTCGCGCAGCAGGTAGACGCGGTCGAAGGCATTCAGCAGGGCCAGGCGCGCTTCGAGCTTGCCGAGCGCCGTCTTCCAGGTGTGCGTGTAGTTGACGTTGAACACCGTGTAGCCGGGCAGGTGGCCGCTGTTCGGCACGGCGCCGTCGGGCGTCATGCGCAGGCCGCTGCCGTACACCACGTCGCCACTGAACTGGTGCGCGCCGATGTGGTAGTGGCCGCCCGCCGAGGCGGTGTAGGTCTGGTCGTGGTCGACGTGGATGTACTGGCGTGCGATCTGGTCGAGCTCGTCCTGGCCGAACAGGTTCTGGCCGCTGTTGATCTGGGTCGCCACCGCCTTCTGCGTGGCCAGATTCAGGAAGCCGCCCCAGTTCTTCTCCGTGTACAGCAGCGCCAGTTCGATGCCCTGGGCATGCGCCTTGGCGTAATTGAACGGGGTCAGGATCAGGGCCTGGCCGAACTGGCCGGCGTCGAGCAGATTGCGGATGTCCTTGTAGTAGGCGTCGATGCTGACATTCAGCGCCTTGCTGATCTGGCGGCTCAGGCCGACATCATAGTAGTGGGTGCGCTCGGCGCGCACCGGATCGGCCGCCGTGATCTCGGCCGCATTGCTGGTGCCCGCGTACAGGCTGGCCTTGGCCTGGGCCGCGATCTCCTGCTTGGGCGGCGTGAAATAGCGCGAGTAGCCGGCGTGCAGGGCCGTCTCGGGATCGAGCTGGTAGGACAGGTTCACGCGCGGGCTCAGCTGCTGCTCGTGCACATAGGCCGCCACCTTGTCGAGGCGCAGGCCGTAGTTGACGGTCAGGTCCGGCAGCGGATGCCACTCGTCCTGCACATACAGCGAGTACTGCTTGCCCATCATGCCGTTGTTGTCGACGATCTGGCGCGGCGTCGTGCTGGTCTGGACGCCGTCGGCATCGGTCGGGAACACGCTGACCAGGTTGCGGCTCTCGGTCGTCTGGCGCGTCCAGGCGAAGCCGGCGCGCAGGATGTGGGCGGCGCTGAGCTTGAGATTGCCGTCGAACTGGACGCCGCTCGCATGGCTCTGGCGCAGCGCGTCCGAGGCCACGCCCGTGTAGATCAGGTCGCCCATGAGGTCGGGCGTGTAGTGCAGCTCGGAACTCTGGTTGAACACCGACAGCTGGTAGCCGCGGTCGCCCAGGGTCTTCTGCAGCGACAGGATGATGAACTGGTTCTGCTCGCGCTGGCGGTCGTCGAGCGCGTCCGAGGCCTTGCTGCCGCCCACATAGCTGTAGGCCGGCGTCTGTCCGGGATTATTCGGAATCTCGAAGCGCCCGCGGTAGCTGCTGAACAGCACGCCGACGCGCGTCTCGTCATCGACGAAATACGAGAGGCTGCCGAAGCCCTTGCCCTGGCGCGTGTCGTCGTGCAGGGCATTGCGGGTCGGCTGCGGGTTCTCGATGCCGATCGCGTTCTTCAGATAGCTGGCCGACAGGTAGTAATTGAACTTGCCGACGCTGCCGAACAC
This sequence comes from Massilia sp. TS11, assembly GCF_022012445.1. GTDB lineage: Bacteria > Pseudomonadota > Gammaproteobacteria > Burkholderiales > Burkholderiaceae_D > Telluria. The sequence continues at coordinate 127,972 of NZ_JAKLTS010000008.1, read as the reverse complement.
TTCACCGCTCGGCTCGACATGGTCGCGGCTGCCGAGCAGTACGCCGACGCGTCCGCCCGGGGTCAGGCCGCCTTCCTTGGTCTGGATCTCGATCACGCCGGCCGTGCGGATGCCGTACTGGGCGGGCAGGGCACCGGTCATGAAGTCGAGCTGGTCGACGAGGCGGGTGTCGAAGGACTGGCCGAAGCCGCTGATGCCCTCGGGCAGCTGGACGCCGTTGATGCGGTACTGCATGTTCGAGTGGTCGCCGCGGATGTGCAGCGAGCCCGAGCCCTTGGAGTCGGCCGACACGCCCGGCAGGCGCTGCAGCACATCATTGAACTGGGCGGCGTCGCCCTGGGCCAGCTTGTCGAACATATGGGTGTCGAGGCTGTAGATGGTGGTGCCGACCTTGGGCGCGAGTTCGACGCGCGCGGCCTTGAAGTGGGAGCCGATCACTTCGACCTTGGGGATCTCGGCAGTCTGGTCGGGCGCGGCCGCTTCGGGCGCGGCGGCCGTGTCATCGGCGTGGGCGCTCAGCGCGCACAGGGCGAGCGCAATCGGGGTGAGGCGAAATAAAGTCATGAAGCTTCCTGGTCTTGAATACGGAAATAGCACCGGGCGGCGGAGCAGGGCCGCCGCAGCAGTGCGCTATCGGAGATCAAGCAGGAAAGACGGGCGGGCCGCAGGCCGGCGGCAGCAGGGCCGTCGCGCGCGCCAGCACGGGCAGGACCGGTTCGGTCCGGACCGCGTAGCTGAGGGTGGCGGTGCTGCGCAGCACCAGGGCCGGCGGGGCCGGCGTATCGCCCAGCTGGTCGGCCGCAGCCGAGCACAGCATACAGTCGTGAACGACCTGGGCCGGATGATGGGTATGGGTCTCGGCCGCCGTCGCCAGCGACACGAAACTGAAAACCATGAACAGGCTGAGCAGCCAACGTGCCGCCACCACGCGGCCGCGGCGCGCGCGGGCGAAGTGGAACAGTTGGGCGGTCAGCAGCATGGGCGGGGCTTACTGTTCGCGCACCCAGACCTGCGAGCGGCCCAGCATCGGAATCCCGATATAGCCGCGCACCTGGAGCTTGCGGCCGCCGTCGATCAGGGTCAGCTTGGACTTGTAGGTCTTGCCGTTGTCGGGGTCGAGGATCTCGCCGCCATTGTATTCATCGCCGTCCTTTTTCAGGCCGGACATGAAGACCATGCCGATCACCGGCTGGTCCTTGCGCTCGCCCGTGCATTTGTCGCACTTGGGGTTCTGGTCCTGGTCGGGCGCACGGAACAGCTTCTCGATGCGCCCCTGCAGGGCCCCGTTGACCTCGCTGATGCGGATCAGGGCCTTGGGCTTGCCCGTCACATCATCGATATTCTTCCAGAGACCGACGGGCGAGGCCTCCTGGGCCCAGGCGCTGAAGGCGCTCAGGCTGGCGGCCAGCATTACACATGCATACATCGTTCGGCGCATCGTCGGTCTCCCCGTCGAGAATTAGGCGGTGGCTAGTTTAGCAAACTGTTCGCGCAATTTCTCAAGCGTCGCCGAAAAATTCGCGACCCGTTCGCGTTCCTGGGCCACCACGGCCGCCGGCGCGCGCGCCACGAAGCTCTCGCTGGCCAGCTTGCCGGCGGCCTTGGCGATCTCGCCTTCCATGCGCGCCATTTCCTTCTGCAGGCGCTCACGTTCGGCGGCCACGTCGATCTCGACCTTGAGCATCAGCTTGGTGGTGCCGACCACGGCGACCGCGGCCGGGGACTCCGGCAGGGCCGCCACGATCTGCACTTCGGACAGCTTGGCCAGGGTCTGCAGATACGGGGCATACACGGCCAGGCGCGCCTGCTCGGCGCTGTCGGCCGCCTCGACGATCAGCGGCAGACGCACGGTCGGTGCGATCTTCATTTCGCCGCGCAGGCCGCGGGTGGCGTCGGTCAGGGCCTTGAACTCGGCCATCCAGGCTTCGGCCGCCGGATCGAGCGCCGCTTCATTGGCGATCGGGTAGGGCTGCAGCATGATGGTGGCGCGCTGCGCGTCCGGCGCCTTGCCGGCCAGCGGGGCCACGGCCTGCCACAGTTCTTCGGTCACGAAGGGAATCACCGGGTGGGCCAGGCGCAGCACCACTTCGAGCACGCGCAGCAGGGTGTGGCGGGTGGCGCGCTGCTGGCCTTCGCTGCCGTTCTGGACCTGGACCTTGGCCAGTTCCAGATACCAGTCGCAGTATTCGTCCCACACGAATTTGTAGATGGCCGAGGCGATATTGTCGAAGCGGTAGTCGGCAAAGCCCTGGGCCACCTCGAGTTCGGTGCGGTTGAGCAGGGAGATGATCCACTTGTCGGCCAGCGACAGGTCGGCCTCGCTGGCCGAGCAGTCCTTGCCTTCGGTATTCATCATCACGAAGCGGGTCGCATTCCACAGCTTGTTGCAGAAGTTGCGGTAGCCTTCGCAGCGGCCGAGGTCGAAGTTGATGTTGCGGCCCAGCGAGGCATACGAGGCCATCGTGAAGCGCACGGCGTCGGCGCCGAAGGCCGGGATGCCGTTCGGGAATTCCTTGCGCGTGGCCTTGGCGATCTTCTCGGCGTCGCGCGGGTTCATCAGGCCGGTGGTGCGCTTGCTGACCAGGGTGTCGACGTCGATGCCGTCGATCAGGTCGATCGGGTCGAGCGTATTGCCCTTGGACTTGGACATCTTCTGGCCGCTCGAATCGCGCACCAGGCCGTGCACATAGACAGTCTTGAACGGCACCTTGCCGGTGAAGTGGGCCGTCATCATGACCATCCGCGCGACCCAGAAGAAGATGATGTCAAAGCCGGTGACCAGCACCGAGGACGGCAGGAAGGCCGCCAGATCGGGCGTCTGCTCGGGCCAGCCCATGGTCGAGAAGGGCACGAGGGCCGAGCTGAACCAGGTATCGAGCACATCGTCGTCGCGCTTGAGGGCGACGCCGGCGCCGGCCTGGGCCTGGGCTTCGGCTTCGCTGCGCGCCACGTACACCTTGCCCTGCTCGTCATACCAGGCGGGAATGCGGTGGCCCCACCACAGCTGGCGCGAGATGCACCAGTCCTGGATGTTGTTGAGCCACTGGTTGTAGGTGGTCGTCCAGTTTTCCGGCACGAACTGGATTTCGCCGCTGGCGACTTTTTCCAGCGCCACTTCGGCAATCGATTTGCCCGGATTGAACGTGCCGGCCGGGGCCGGTTTGCTCATCGCCACGAACCACTGGTCGGTCAGCATCGGTTCGATCACGACGCCGGTGCGGTCGCCGCGCGGCACCTGCAGCTTGTGCGGCTTGACCTGTTCGAGCAGGCCGAGGGCGTCGAGGTCGGCGACGATGGCCTTGCGCGCCACGAAGCGGTCGAGGCCGCGATAGGCTTCCGGCGCCCAGTCGGCGATCTTGGCGTCCAGGGTCAGCATGCAGGGCATGTCGAGCTGGTGGCGCTGGCCGACCTGATAGTCATTGAAATCGTGGGCCGGGGTGATCTTCACGCAGCCGGTGCCGAAGGCCTTGTCGACATAGCTGTCGGCGATGATCGGGATGGCGCGGCCGACCAGGGGCAGGGTCAGCATCTTGCCGACCAGGTGCTGGTAGCGTTCGTCGGTCGGGTCCACCGCCACGGCCACGTCGGCCAGCATGGTTTCCGGACGCGTGGTGGCCACCGTCAGATGCCCGCTGCCATCGGCCAGCGGGTAGCGGATGAACCACATCGAACCGTCTTCTTCTTCCTGCGCCACTTCCAGGTCGGACACGGCCGTGCCCAGCACCGGGTCCCAGTTGACCAGGCGTTTGCCGCGGTAGATCAGGCCCTGCTCATACAGGCGCACGAAGACTTCGGCCACGACTTTCGAGCGCGGCTCGTCCATCGTGAAGTATTCGCGCTGCCAGTCGGGCGAGGTACCGAGGCGGCGCATCTGGCCGGTGATGGTCGAGCCCGATTTTTCCTTCCACTCCCAGACCTTCTCGACGAAGGCCTCGCGGCCGAGGTCATGGCGCGAAATCTTCTGCGCGTCGAGCTGGCGTTCCACCACGATCTGGGTGGCGATGCCGGCGTGGTCGGTGCCCGGCACCCAGGCCGTATTAAAGCCACGCATGCGGTAGTAGCGCGTCAGGCCGTCCATCACCGTCTGGTTGAAGGCGTGGCCCATGTGCAGGGTCCCGGTGACATTGGGCGGCGGCAACTGAATGCTGAAGGCGGGCTGCTGGGCGTCCATGCTGGCGGCGAAATAGCCGCGCGCTTCCCACTCGGCGCGCCAGTGCTTCTCAATCTCGGCCGGCTCGAAAGATTTTGCTAATTCCATGATTCGACGTGTTTTTTTGGCGAAAGCTTCGATTATAAGGGAGGCGTCGCCTTGCAGTCTAAACAAAGCCGTTTCCGCGCAAACAAATCGGGGTCAGACCCCATTTTCCCGTGCGGGAAAATGGGGTCTGACCCCGATTTGTTTGCGCGGAAACGCGGGTGGCTCAGAGGGCGGCGCGCACGGCGGCGAAGCCGCGCTGCAGATGGGTCAGCACGGCTTCGACCTTGGGCAGGTGGCGGTGGCGCTTGTGGCAGACCAGCACCAGCTCGCCCTCGGCCCCGCCGAGGTCGATCGGCAAGGCCACCAGGCCTTGCAGCACGGAGTGCGGATGCGGCGCGTGCGCCAGCACCATCGCGCCCACCCCGGCCTTGCAGGCCGCCACCTGCACATTGAAGTCGTCCGAGGCGAATACCGGCCGGAAATCGGGGATCCGGCGCGCCAGCTCGCGGTTCACGCTCAGATCGGCATAGGGGGCGGCGAAGGCGATCCAGTCGAGCTGCTCGACGCGCGGCTGGGCCGGCAGGCGCGCCGCATAGGCGGCGCTGGCGTACACGCGCATCGGCACGCGCAGCAGGTCGACCACGACCAGGTCGGGATCCTGCGGGCGCAGGCTGCGCAGCGCGATGTCGGCCTCGCCGCGGCTGAGGTTGAGCATGTCGATGCTGGACAGCACATCGAGCTGCAGGCGCGGATGGGTCTGGCGGATCTCGGCCGCCAGCGGGGCCAGAAACTCGAACGCGATGCCGGGCGGGGCGGTCACGCGCACGCGCCCCTCGGGCCGGCGCCCGTCCTGCTCGAGCACGGCCTCGGCCGCGCGCGCCCACTCGGCCATCTGCTGCACGGCCGGCAGCAGCTTCTCGCCGAGCGGGGTCAGGCGGGTGCCGTGGTTCTCGCGCACGAACAGGGTCTCGCCGACCGCCGCCTCGAGCTCGCCGATGCGCCGGCTCAGCGTCGGCTGGCCCAGGCGCAGCTGGCGCGCCGCCGCGCTCAGGCTGCCATTCTCGGCCACGGCCAGAAACAGGCGCAGATCGTCCCAGGCGAGTTGGCTATTCATAATCGGATGACTGTATCAATATTTAGTCAATTGCTAATGCATTTATGGATGGAGACAATAGCGCATCTCGTCTTGGAAGGAAAGTCTCATGTGGCGTTCTCTTGGCGCGGCCGTGGCCGCCCTCAGTCTCGCGGCCTGCTCGCTCAGCACCCATCCCCTGAGTCCGGTGGCCGCGCCCGGCGTGCCTGTGGCCAGTTCGGCCATGGAGCGTCTGCTCGACACGCCCGGCCCGATCCAGCTCGAATCGGTCAACACGGCCGACTGGCAGGTGCCGCTGGCGGGCCTGCTGAACCTCGATCACGCGGCCGCACGCCGCGCCGGCCTGCGCGATCACAGCGAAGCCATCCAGGTGTACACGCATGTGCTGCGCCATCCCGTGTATGGCAATTTCCTGGTCGATACGGGCGTCGCGCGCCGGCTGGCCGCGGACCCCGGCGGCGCCGGCCTCGGCTGGCTGGTCGCGCGTGCCATGGCGCTCGACACCCTGCGCCTGCGCACGCCGACCGAGGACGTGCTCGCCCAGCTGTCCGGCCCGCTGCAGGGCGTGCTGTTTACCCACCTGCATCTGGACCACATCAGCGGCCTGCCGGCGATTCCGGCCAATAGCGCGCTGTTCGTCGGCCCGGGCGAGGCGCGCGCGCGCAGCTGGCAGAACCTGTTCGTGCGCGGCAGCAGCGATGCTCTGCTCAACGGCAAGGCGGCGCTGCGCGAATTCGCCTTCCGCCCCGATCCGGACGGGCGCTTCGACGGGGTGCTCGATGTGTTCGGCGACGCCAGCCTGTTCGCCATCAGCGTGCCGGGCCACACGCCGGGCAGCGTGGCCTATGTGGTGCGCACGCCCGACGGCCCGGTGCTGCTGGCCGGCGACACCTGCCACACGCGCTGGGGCTGGGAGCATGCGGTCGGCCCGGGCGACTTCACGGCCGATCTGGACGGCAACCAGCGGCAGCTCGAACGCCTGCTGGCGCTGGCGGCGCGCCATCCGGCCATGCGGGTGCGCCTCGGCCATCAGCCATGAGGCGCACGCTTCCCGTATAATGGGCGCGCCGCCAACGGGGCGGCAATCGCTAGGGGTCCTGCGCTGCACCAGCTGCGCGGGTGAGAAATACCCTCCGAACCTGATCTGGATAATGCCAGCGAAGGGAAGCAAGATTGAGCGTGGCCGCGATCCGGCCGGGCGTCCGTCCATTCCTTTGCTGGCTCCTGCAAGCAAAGGAGCCACATGAACGCTACACCGAAGTTCCAGTCCGCCACCGCCTCGGCGGACCCGGCCGCGCTGTCCGCGCTGCCCCAATCCCGCAAAATCTATGTGACCGGCAGCCGGCCCGACCTGCGCGTGCCGATGCGCGAAATCGCCCAGGACGCCACGCCGAGCGGCTTTGGCGGCGAGGCCAATCCGCCGCTGCCCGTGTACGACACCTCGGGCCCCTACACCGACCCGGCCGTGCAGATCGATATCCGGCGCGGCCTGGCGCCGCTGCGCGCGGCCTGGATCGATGAGCGCGCCGATACCGAACTGCTGGCCGGCCCCAGCTCGGCCTTTGGTGCGGCCCGCCTGCACGACCCGGAACTGGCGGCGCTGCGCTTCGACCTGCAGCGCACGCCGCGGCGCGCACGCGCCGGCGCCAATGTCACCCAGATGCACTATGCGCGGCGCGGCATCATCACGCCCGAGATGGAATTCGTCGCCCTGCGCGAGAACCTGCGCCGCCAGGATTATCTGGCCGCGCTGCGCGCCAGCGGGCCGCAGGGCGCGCGCCTGGCCGAGGTGATGGGGCGCCAGCATCCGGGCCAGGCCTTCGGGGCCAGCATCCCGGCCGAGATCACGCCCGAATTCGTGCGCAGCGAAATCGCGCGCGGCCGCGCCATCATGCCGAACAACATCAACCACCCGGAGAGCGAGCCGATGATCATCGGCCGCAATTTCCTCGTCAAGGTCAATGCCAATATCGGCAATTCGGCCCTCACGTCCTCGATCGGCGAGGAAGTCGAGAAGATGACCTGGGCGATCCGCTGGGGCGCGGACACGGTGATGGACCTGTCCACCGGCAAGCACATCCACGAGACGCGCGAATGGATCATCCGTAACAGCCCGGTCCCGATCGGCACCGTGCCGATCTACCAGGCGCTCGAGAAGGTCAAGGGCAAGGCCGAGGACCTGACGTGGGAGATCTTCCGCGACACCCTGATCGAACAGGCCGAGCAGGGCGTCGACTACTTCACCATCCACGCCGGCGTGCTGCTGCGCTATGTGCCGCTGACGGCCGAGCGCCTGACCGGCATCGTCTCGCGCGGTGGCGCCATCATGGCCAAGTGGTGCCTGGCCCACCATCGGGAGAACTTCCTGTACACCCACTTCGAGGACATCTGCGCGATCATGAAGGCCTATGACGTCGCCTTCAGTCTCGGCGACGGCCTGCGTCCGGGCTCGATCTACGACGCCAACGACGCCGCCCAGCTGGGCGAACTGCGCACCCTGGGCGAGCTGACCCAGATCGCCTGGCGCCACGATGTGCAGGTGATGATCGAAGGCCCGGGCCATGTGCCGATGCAGCTGATCAAGGAGAACATGGACCTGCAGCTGGCCCAGTGCGGCGAGGCCCCGTTCTACACGCTGGGCCCGCTGACGACCGATATCGCGCCTGGCTACGACCACATCACCTCGGGCATCGGTGCGGCCCAGATCGGCTGGTACGGCACCGCCATGCTGTGCTACGTGACGCCCAAGGAACACCTGGGCCTGCCCGACAAGGACGACGTCAAGGACGGCATCATCACCTACAAGATCGCGGCCCACGCGGCCGATCTGGCCAAGGGCCATCCGGGCGCCCAGCTGCGCGACAACGCCCTGTCCAAGGCGCGCTTCGAATTTCGCTGGCAGGACCAGTTCAACCTCGGCCTCGACCCCGACAAGGCGCGCCAGTTCCACGACGAGACCCTGCCCAAGGAGTCGTCCAAGGTCGCCCATTTCTGCTCGATGTGCGGCCCGCATTTCTGCTCGATGAAGATCACCCAGGACGTGCGCGCGGCGGCCGAGCAGGGCATGCAGGAAAAGGCGGTCGAGTTCGTGCGCCGCGGGGCCGAGCTGTACAGCAAGGTGTGAGCATGGCCAGCATTCTCGTCAACGGAACGGCGCAGCCGCTGGCGCCGGAACAGACCCTGGCCGAGCTGGTCGCCAGCCTGGCGCTCGGCCAGCAGGCCGTGGCCGTGGCGGTCGACCGGCGCGTGGTGCCGCGGCCCCAGTGGGCCGGCTTCCGCCTGCAGCCGGGCCAGCAGATTGATATTGTCCGCGCCATCGGCGGGGGCTGAACTTTTTTCAGGAGTCATCATGCACACCGATACCGACCTGCTGAGCATCGCAGGAAAAACCTACCAATCGCGCCTGCTGGTCGGCAGCGGCAAATACCAGAGCCTGGAGCAGACGCGCGCGGCCACGCTGGCCGCCGGGGCCGAGATCATCACGGTGGCGATCCGCCGCGTGAACATCGGCCAGGACCCGCACGCGCCCAGCCTGCTCGACTATGTGCCGCCGCAGGAATTCACGATCCTGCCCAACACGGCCGGCTGCTTCAATGCCGAGGACGCCGTCTACACGCTGCAGATGGCGCGCGAGCTGCTCAACGGGCACAAGCTGGTCAAGCTCGAAGTGCTGGGCGACGAGAAGACCCTGTTCCCGAATATGCCGGAGACTCTGAAGGCCGCGCGCATGCTGGTGCAGGACGGCTTTGACGTGATGGTCTACTGCAGCGACGACCCGATCCAGGCGCGCATGCTGGAGGACATCGGCTGCTGCGCGATCATGCCGCTGGCCTCGCTGATCGGCTCGGGTATGGGCATCCTCAATCCCTGGAATCTGTCCTTGATCATCGAACAGGCGCGCGTGCCGGTGCTGGTCGATGCCGGCGTCGGCACCGCCTCGGATGCGGCGATTGCGATGGAACTCGGCTGCGACGGCGTGCTGATGAACACCGCCATCGCCGCCGCGCGCGAGCCGGTGCGCATGGCGCGTGCGATGAAGCTGGCCGTCGAGGCCGGTCGCCAAGCCTACCTGGCCGGGCGCATGCCGCGCAAGTTCGCGGCCGCGCCCTCGTCGCCGATGGCCGGGCGCGTCAACGCATGAGGCGCCCGTGCGTGCTGGTGCTGGCCGGGCTCGATCCGTCGGGCGGGGCCGGCATCACGGCCGATGTGCAGGCCATCGCCGCCCAGGGCGCGCATGCGCTGCCCGTGGTCACCGCACTGACCGTCCAGGACCAGAACCGCGTGTACGCCGTGCAGCCGGTCGATCCGGCCCTGCTGGACCAGCAGCTGCAGGCGCTGACGGCGGCGCTGCCGCTGGCCGCCGTCAAGATCGGCATCTGCGGCAGCCTTGCCAATGCGGCCGCGCTGGCGACGCAGCTGGCGGCCCTGCGCGCGCGTCAGCCGGCCCTGCCGATTGTGCTCGATCCGGTGCTGGCCAGCGGGCGCGGCGATCCGCTGGCGCGCGACGATGCGCGTCTGGCCGTGCAGACCCTGCTGCCGCTGGCCAGCGTGGTGCTGCCGAACGGCCCCGAGGCGGCCGCCCTGGGTCTGGACGGCCCGTGGCAGGGCGGCCCCGAGGTGCTGCAGACCGGCGGCCATGGGGACGGCCCCGAGGTCTGCAACCGCTGGCGCGGCCCCCACGGCGAGCGCAGCTGGCGCTGGCCGCGTCTGGACGGCGAGTTCCATGGCAGCGGCTGCACCCTGGCGGCCAGCCTGGCCGCGTGCCTGGCCCTGGGCGAGCCGCTCGACGCGGCGCTGCAGGCGGCCCAGGCCTATACCCATGCGACGCTGGCCGGGGCCTATGCCATCGGCCCCGGCCAGCGCATTCCCGAACGATGGTGTGAGAAGGAGATCTGATGCGTGGACTGTATTTCGTCAGCCCCAACTGGGATGACACGGCCCGTCTGCTGGCCGTGACCGAGGCCGCCCTGCGCGGCGGCGCCGTGCTGGTCCAGTACCGCCACAAGGAGGCCGCGCCGGCGCTGCGGGTGGAGCAGGGCGCGGCCCTGCTGGCCGTGTGCCGGCGCTACCAGGTGCCGCTAGTGATCAATGACCATCTGGCCCTGTGCCAGGCGCTCGGCGCCGATGGCCTGCATGTGGGCGGCACCGACATCAGCGTGGCCGAGGCGCGTGCCGCCCTCGGGCCGGACAAGATCGTCGGCGCCTCCTGCTACGGCGAGCTGGCGCGCGCCGATGCTGCCGCGGCCGCGGGCGCCAGCTATCTGGCTTTCGGCGGCTTCTATCCGTCGCCGGTCAAGCGCTACGACTTCGTCACGCCGCCGGCCCTGCTCGACACGGCGCGCGCACGCTATGCGCTGCCGCTGGTGGTGATCGGCGGCATGACGCCGGACCGGGCCGCGCCCCTGGTCACGCGCGGGGCCGACATGGTGGCCGCGATCACCAGCGTGTGCGCCGCGCCCGATCCCGAAGCGGCCGCGCGCGCCTTCACAAACTTGTTCGCATGAACTGGTTTTTTTCCTCGGACGGGCCGTATAATCGAGGCAAATGAATTGACGTGAGGAAAGATGATGACGAGCCAGCCCCGCGCCAAACGCCGCATTCTGATCGTGGACGACGACCAGCTGTTGCTGCAGTTTCTCAGTGCCGTACTGAGCAGCGCCGGCTATGAAACCCAGGAGGCGACCTCGGCCGAGCAGGCCCTGGCCATCATCGAGAAGGTCGAGCCGGACATGGCCCTGCTCGACATCAATATGCCCGGCATGTCCGGCCTGGAGCTGGCGCGCCAGCTGCATGCCGAGACGGCCGTGCCCTTCATGTTCCTGTCCGCCAGCGGCGATTCCGACTCGGCCAAGCAGGCCGCCGCCTACGGCGCCGTCGGCTATGTGGTCAAGCCGGTCGACGCGGCCCGCCTGATGCCGGCCTTCGAGGCGGCGCTGGCCCGCGCCGATGAGATCCGCCATCTGCGCCGCACCGAAATCAATCTGAACACGGCCCTGGCCGCCGGGCGCGAGACCAGCCTGGCCGTCGGCCTGCTGATGGCCAAGTTCCAGTCCGACCGCAACACCGCCTTCGAGGTGCTGCGCGACCATGCGCGCTCGAACCGGCGCAAGATCAATGAAGTGGCCGAGCAGCTGCTGGCCGCCGAGGAGGTCTTGAACAGCCTGCACGCGGCCTTCAATTCCCGCCTCAAGGGTAAATGAGCATTGCGGAAGAATTAATTTCGTAAAGCGTAAAGTTCCCGTCAGGAAAATAGAGTACACTTGCTAACGAAGCGTCGCTGTACGCTTTCCCGTCCCCCGCAGCCCCACCCCGCTGCCTGACGGCGCCAGCCGCCATGTCCCCCGCGGCCGAATTTTCGTCTCGGCCCAGCTCCGCCGATTGTGGTTCCTGCCCCATTGCGTGCAGGAGTGCGATTTGGGAGAACTCATGTCTGCGTTTCAAAATCTGAGAATCGCCAACAAACTGTTCGTGGTGAATGTTGGCATTCTGCTGTTGACCGTCTTCGTCGGCGTGTTTGCGATCTGGCGCATGGCGGTGCTCAATGACGAGGTCGAAGAACTGACGACCAACTGGGGCCCCTCGGTGGCCACCATCAATGATTACAAGTCGGGCCTGAACGCGTTTCGCCGCTTCCAGCTGGCGCGCCTGATCGCCGCCGACGAGGCCGCCGAAGCGCGCGCCGACAAGGGTCTGGCCGACAGCCTGGCCGCGCTGCAGAAAGCGCGCGCCCTGTACGAGCCGATGATCAGCGAGGAAGAAGAAAAGCGCCTGTATCCGAAGATTTCGCGTGAGCTCGACAGCTTCCTGGCCGGCCACCAGCAGGCCCTGGCGATGATGAAGGAAGCGCGTTTTGACGATGCGCGCCGCCTGATGGCCGGCCCGCTGGCGGCCAGCTTCCTGGCCGTGATGACCGATCTCGACAAGCTGGTGCAGGTCAATGTGGAGGGCGCCGCGCGCGCCGGCAAGCATGCGGAGAGCACCTACCAGAGCGCGCGCATGGCGATTGCCGCCGCCATCGTCGTGGCCGTGGCCCTGGGCCTGGTCACCTCGAGCGTGGTGGCGCGCATGATCGCGCAGCCGATCCGCGCCGCCGTCGGCGTCGCCCAGCGCGTGGCCGAGGGCGACCTGACCGCGCATATCCGCGCCGAATCGCAGGATGAAACCGGGCAGCTGCTGGAAGCGCTCGAGACCATGAATGGCAGCTTGCAGAAACTGGTCAGCGAAGTGCGCAGCGGCACCGACATGATCGCCACCGCCTCGGACGAGATCGCCGCCGGCAACCAGGACCTGTCGGCCCGCACCGAACAGCAGGCCGGTTCGCTCGAAGAAACCGCCGCTTCGGTCGAGGAACTGACCTCGACCGTGCGCCAGAACGCCGACCATGCCCAGCACGCCGACAAGATGGCGCGCGAGGCCACCGGCGTGGCCCAGCAGGGCGGGATGCTGGTCAGCGAAGTGGTCGGCACCATGAGCTCGATCGAAGAATCGGCGCGCCGCATCGAAGACATCATCACCACCATCGACGGCATCGCCTTCCAGACCAATATTCTGGCCCTGAACGCCGCCGTCGAAGCGGCGCGCGCCGGCGAGGCCGGGCGCGGTTTCGCCGTGGTGGCCCAGGAGGTGCGCAATCTGGCCCAGCGTTCGGCCAGCGCCGCCAAGGAGATCAAGACCCTGATCGACGACTCGGTCGACAAGGTCGGCAAGGGCGCCGAGCTGGTGCGCCAGACCGGCGAGACGATGGAAAAGATCGTCACCAGCATCCAGAGCGTGGGCCAGGTCATCTCCGAGATCAGCCTGGCCAGCGCCGAGCAGGCCTCGGGCGTGGCCCAGGTCAACGAGGCGATCACCCAGATGGACCACAGCACCCAGCAGAATGCCGCCCTGGTCGAACAGGCCGCCGCCGCGGCCGACGCGATGCGCAACCAGGCGGCCGGCCTGAAGCAGACGGTCAGCCAGTTCAAGCTCGACGCCAACCAGCTGGGCGCGTCCGCGCCGCGGCGCCCGGCCGGCCGTGGCAAACCGGCGCTCAGCGCGTATTGAGGAGGGCCGCATGAAGATCGCTTACCCCGCCCTGCGCTGCCTGATCAGCGCCGCCAGCGCCACCTGCGCCACCCCGGTCCAGCGTCCGCCCGGCCCGCATGCGCCGCGCCGCCGTCCGCGCCGCGCCGCCGCACCGCTGCTGATGGTGCCGCAAGCCCTCGACGCCTTCGCCCATATCGAAGGCGGCATCGGCGAGCAGGCCCGCCGCGCCCTCGATGGCGAGCTGGCCACCGGCATGCCGGCCGCGACGGTGCGCAAGGCCCTGGCCAATCTGGAAACGGCTCTGGCCGACCTGACCCGCCTGCGCGACCAGGTGCGCGACAGCGTGCTGCCGGCACTGGCGCCGGCCGCGGCCAGCCAGGCCGCTGCCGAGCGCGCCCGCGTGGCCCAGCGCGCGGCCGAACTGGCGGTGCCGCGCGTGCTGCACGTGGACAGCGACGAAGACGGCGCCGCCACCCTGGCCGCGCTGCTGTCGACCGACGCCCGCGTGACCCACGTGGGCACGCTGGCCGAAGCGCGCACCCTGCTGCGCCACCAGCATTTCGAGCTGCTCGTGCTCGACCCCGAACTGTCCGACGGCGACGGCGCCGAGCTGCTGCCCGAACTGGGCAGCACCGCGCTGCTCGTGCACGCGCGCCAGCACGCCGCCTGGCACAGCTGCGCCGACGGCTTCCTGATCAAGCCGTGGAGCAGCCAGCGCCAGATCTGGCAGACCGTCGCGCGCATGCTCGGCATCGAGATCGAGGCCGAGACCGAAACCGAAACCGAGGCGTTCTAAGCGCCGGGCGGGCGCCTGCCCGCTTTCCAGGGCGCTGTTTGTGCATTCCGTCGCATCGCGCTGGCTTGGGCCAGCGGCCCGGCCTAAGCTGGCCAGGCTAATGCATATCCGAAAGTAGACAAAATGATCTAGACAAAAGCCTCTAGATCATTTACGCTAGTTTCATCGACGGAGACACCATGACTGCCAGCCTGCTCAACCACCTCGTGCCCAGCCTCGCCTGGGCCTTGCTCGACTTTGTCTGGCAGGGCCTGCTGATCGGCTGGATCACGGCCCTGCTGCTCGGCGCCCTGCGCGGCGCGCGGCCGCAGACGCGCTATCTGTTGGCCTGTCTGGCCCTGGGCGCCTGTGTGGCCCTGCCGCTGGCCGGGCTGCTGACGCGCCTGGCCGACAGCGCCGCCGCGCCGGCCAGCCTGCTGCCCTTGCCGCTGCTGGCCGCCGAGGACGCCGCCGGCAGCGGCGCCGACAGCGGGGTGGCCGCGGCCACGCTCGGCCAGCTGGCCGGCTGGCGCGCGGCACTGCAGCCGCGCCTGCCGCTGGTGGTGCTGCTCTGGTCGGCCGGGGCAGGGCTGCTCGGTCTGCGCCTGCTCAGCGGTCTGGCCTGGGTACGCCGCCAACGCCACACCCCGGCCGCGCCCACGCCGCCGCTGTGGCAGGCCCGGCTCGACGCGCTGGCCGCGCGCATGGGCCTGCGCCGTCCGGTGCGCCTGGTGCTCAGCGATGCGCTCAGCGGCCCGGTCACGGCCGGCTGCCTCAAACCGCTGGTGCTGGTGCCGGTCGCGCTGCTCAGCGGCATGCCGGCGCCCCTGCTCGAAGCCCTGCTGGCGCACGAACTGGCGCATGTGCGCCGCCACGATTACCTCGTCAATCTGCTGCAAAGCGCGATCGAAGTGCTGCTGTTCTACCACCCGACCGTGTGGTGGCTGTCGCACCGGATTCGCGTCGAACGCGAGCAGATTGCGGATGACCTTGCTGCAAGCATGCTGGGCGAACCTAGGCGTCTCGCGCTTGCTTTGTCCGAACTGGACTTGTTCCAGTTCTCCACTTCCCAACTTGCCCCCGCGGCACATGGAGGAAAACTGATGTCTCGTATCACACGCCTGGTTCGCCCCACCCAAGAACCGCTGAACTGGAAGCTGGCGCTGCCGATCCTCGGCCTGTCGCTCGCCTGTACCGGCCTGTATGCCTGGGCCGGCAATCCCGCCCCGGCGGCCCCCGCTGCGCCGGCCGTGGCCGCCGCCGCGTCGGTCCCGGCCAGCACGCCGGAAGCGGCCCCGGCCCGCCCAAGCAAGCCGCTGCGCGCTGTGCGCCAGACGCACGGCGACGGCCTGGCCATCGTGCGCGCCGACGACAAGGGCGGCATGTACAACACCGGCCCCGGCGACCGCGCCGAGATCGACAAGCTCAAGCCCACGATCGGCAGCGACTTCATCTGGTTCCGCGAAGACGGCAAGGCGTATGTCGTGAAGGATGCCGCCACCGTCGCCAAGGCGCGCGCCGCCCTGGCCCCGCTCGACGCCCTGAGCAGCCAGATGGAAGGCCTGGGCGCCCAGATGCGCGTGCACGGCGACAGCATGCGCGTCCTCGGCGATCAGATGCGCGAGGAAGCCGCGGCGCGCGAACCCGAACGCGCCGAGATGCGCCGTCTGCAGCAGGAGATGCGGCGCGCCGCCAACGAGCAGCGCAAGGCCGCCCGGGCGCTGGCGCGCGCCGCCCGCGAGGCCGAACAGAACGGCGACAGCGAGCAGGCCCGGGCCAAGCGCGCAGCGGCCGAAGCGGCCATGGAAGTGGCGCGCGCCCAGACCGAAGCCCAGGCCGAGCAGCTGCATGTGCAGGCCGCCGCGCGCCACGCCGGTCAGGCCGAGGCCATCGGCCGCCAGATGCGCGAGGCCAGCAAGCCGATGTCCGAACTGGGCAAGCAGATGGGCGAGCTGGGCAAGCAGATGGAAGCCGAATCCCGGCGCGCTGAAGCCGAGGTGCGCGGCCTGATCCAGGAGGCCCGCAAGGCCGGCCTGGTGCAGCCGGTCAGCCTGTAAGGGCAGACCCCGCAGGGCGGATCGCCAGGCGCACGCGTCGAGACAGTCTTTCCCCCAAAAGCTGCCCTCGCTCACGGGCGCGTGCGCCTGGCGATCCGCCCTGCACCGGTATAATGCCGGGATGCAGAATCTCCTCGACACGCTCAATCCGGAACAGCTGGCTGCGGTCACGCTTCCTCCCCAACATGCCCTGATCCTGGCGGGCGCCGGCTCCGGCAAGACCCGCGTGCTGACCACCCGCATCGCCTGGCTGATCCAGACCGGCCAGGTCGGGCCGAGCGGCGTCATGGCCGTGACCTTCACCAACAAGGCCGCCAAGGAAATGCTCACGCGTCTGTCGGCCATGCTGCCGATTAATACGCGCGGCATGTGGATCGGCACCTTCCACGGCCTGTGCAACCGCCTGCTGCGCACCCACCACCGCGACGCCGGTCTGCCCCAGAGCTTCCAGATCATGGACAGCCAGGACCAGCTGTCGATGATCAAGCGCCTGCTGAAGGCGAACAATGTCGACGACGAGCGCTACCCGCCCAAGGACTTGATGTACTTCATCAACAACAACAAGGAGCAGGGTCTGCGCGCGCACGAGGTCGAGGCCGTGTATCCGAACGAGCGCAAGCTGCTCGAGCTGTACGCGCTGTACGAGCAGCAATGCCAGCGCGAAGGCGTGGTCGATTTCGCCGAGCTGCTGCTGCGCTGCTACGAACTGCTGCTGCGCAATCAGCCGCTGCGCGAGCACTACCAGGCGCGTTTCCGCCACATCCTCGTCGACGAGTTCCAGGATACCAACGACCTGCAGTACAAATGGCTGAAGCTGATGTCCGGCTTTGGCAGCGGCCAGGGCGGCGCCCTGTTTGCCGTCGGCGACGACGACCAGTCGATCTACGCCTTCCGCGGCGCCAATGTCGGCAATATGAGCGCCTTCGAGCGCGAGTTCCAGGTGCAGAACCTGATCAAGCTCGAGCAGAACTACCGTTCGCACGGCCATATTCTCGACGCCGCCAATCTGCTGATCTCGCATAACAGCAAGCGCCTGGGCAAGAACCTGCGCACCGACCAGGGCGCGGGCGAGCCGGTGCGCGTGTTCGAGGCCAGCAGCGATCTCGAGGAAGCGCAATGGGTGGTCGAAGAAGCCCGCAGCCTGATGGCCGAGGGCTATGCGCGCCACGACATCGCCGTGCTGTACCGCTCGAATGCGCAGTCGCGCGTGATCGAGCATGCGCTGTTCTCGGCCGGCATTCCCTACCACGTGTATGGCGGCCTGCGCTATTTCCAGCGCGCCGAGGTCAAGCATGCGATCGCCTACCTGCAGCTGATGGACAATCCGCACAACGACTCGGCCTTCCTGCGCGTGGTGAACTTCCCCGCGCGCGGCATCGGCCTGCGTTCGATCGAGCAGCTGCAGGCCGCCGCCGACCAGCATGGCGCTTCCCTGTACGCAGCCGTGCCGCATGTGAGCGGCAAGGCCGGCAATAGCCTGGCCGGCTTCGTCCGCCTGATCGAAGCGGCCCGTTTCGAGACCCAGAACGCGCCCCTGCCCGAGATGGTGCGCATCGTGCTCGAGATGAGCGGCCTGCTGGCCCACTACGCGACCGAAAAGGAAGGCGAAGACCGCATCGAGAACCTCGAGCAGATGGTCAACGCCGCCACCCAGTTCGTGCAGGAGGAAGGCTTCGCCCACAATGCCCCGGCTCAGCTCGGCCCGGCCGTGGCCGCACCAGCCGCGCCCGCGCTGCCCGGCGGCATCGAGGTGATCGACGCCGACGTGCCGCTGGCGACCGTGATGTCGCCGCTGTCGGCCTTCCTCTCGCATGCCTCGCTGGAAGCCGGCGACGCCCAGGCCCAGGCCGGGCAGGACGCGCTGCAGCTGATGACCGTGCACTCGGCCAAAGGGCTCGAATTCGACGCCGTGTTCATCACCGGCCTCGAGGAAGGCCTGTTCCCGCACGAGAGTTCCAGCAAAGAATACGATGGTGTCGACGAAGAGCGCCGCTTGATGTATGTGGCGATCACACGCGCGCGCAAGCGCCTGTACATGAGTTTCGCCCAGACCCGCATGCTGCACGGCCAGACCCGCTACAACCTGCGTTCGCGCTTCTTCGACGAGCTGCCCGACGAGTCGCTCAAGTGGCTGTCGCCGAAGGTGCAGCAGCACTGGTTCGCCAAGCCCAAGTCGGCCTGGGACGAGGCCCCCGGCCAGGCCGACAATGCGATTGCCGCGCGCATGAAAACGCGCAGCAACGACACGGGCTGGCGCATCGGCGAGAACGTGGCGCATGCCAAGTTCGGCGAAGGCGTGATCGTCAACATCGAAGGCAGCGGCAGCAATGCGCGCGCCCAGATCAATTTCGGCAAGGTCGGCATGAAGGTGCTCGACCTCTCGATCGCCAAGCTCGAGCGCCTCTAAGCCCCGCTCTTTCCCCCCAAACAAATCGGGGTCAGACCCCATTTATCCCGCAGGAAAAATGGGGTCTGACCCCATTTTTTTCGGGTGGTCAGGCGGTGGTGTCGATGCTGGGCGTGGGGGCGGGGCCGATCAGCTGCATGTAGGCGGCGTACAGCGCGCACTGGACGATCGTGGCGACCATCGGCAGCAGCAGCGACAGCACGATCTGCTGGGCGCCGGTCAGGGCGCTGAGCACCATTACCAGCGCGCTGAATGCGAAATTCAGCATGAACAGGCCGGCCGCGAAGACGATGAAGGCCTTCAGCCCGCGCCATACGCTGACCACGGTGAAGAACAGGGCCTTGATCACCCCGGCGCCGTTCCAGTTCACCAGGGTGGTGGCAAACCAGTACACCAACGTCGACGGGGCCGAGACGGCCATCATCGCCAGCACCGCCTCGGGAATCGCGGAATTGCGCACGGCCTCGGATTCCATGTCGGCCTTGCCGGCCAGGAGCTGCACCAGCACGTCGCCGGCGATATGCAGCATCAGCTTGAAGGCCAGCGCACCCAGCAGCAGATAGCCGACCGCCAGCACGCCCTGGGCCAGCAGGCGCTTGCCCTTGAAGGCATCGCGGAACACCATCGGGCTGACCCGTTCGCCGTTGGCGGCGCGCTGATAGGCCAGCATCATGCTGGGCGGGTAGAGCGCCATCAGAAACAGCGCGCAGGCCAGCGCCAGTTCGCGCGGCAGCAGGGTGACCAGGGCGGTGCCGAACATCCACAGCACGAACAGCAAGGACAGGGCGCCGGGCTGGCGCGCGAACAGGGCGAACCCCTGGCGCAGCCAGTGCAGACCGGCGCTGGCGGGCAGCATCTTCATGCGACCAGCGCCGGCACGGCCGCGTCGCGCCGCTGGCGCAGCACGCGCTCGAAATGGCGCGGATCGTGCGGCGTGAGCAGCTCGGCCGCGCGCGGCAGATGCAGATCGTACAGGCGGCTGAGCCAGAAGCGCAGCGCCGCCGCGCGCAGGATCGGCTGCCAGCAGGCCTGCTCGTTGGCGCTGAACGGGCGCTCGGCGTGGTAGGCGTCGAGCAGGGCGCGCGCACGGGCCGGATCGATGGCGCCGCTGGCCAGGTCGATGCACCAGTCGTTCAGGGTGACGGCGACGTCGAACAGCCAGGTGTCGACTCCGGCGAAGTAGAAGTCGAAGAAGCCGCCCAGCTGCTCGCCGACGAACATCACGTTATTGCGAAACAGGTCGGCGTGCACCGGGCCGCGTGTCAGGGCGGCATACGCGGCGCTCGTGTGGAAGGCGTTTTGGAAGGCCATCTCGTCCTGCAGCAGGGCGCCGGTGGCGGCGTCGAGGAAGGGCGCCACGGCCGGTGCGGCCATATTCCACCAATCGAGGCTGCGCAGATTGGGCTGGTGCAGCGCGAAGTCCTGGCCGGCCACGTGCATCCGCGCCAGCATGCGGCCGACGGCGGCGCAGTGCACCGGCTGCGGGTCCATCTGCGAGGCGCCGGCCAGCTTGCTGACGATGGCGGCCGGCTTGCCGTGCAGGGGCACGCACAGCTTGCCCTCGGCGTTCGGCACCGGGGCCGGCACGGGGATGCCGCGCTCGGCCAGATGGCGCATCAGTTCAAGGTAGAAGGGCAGCTGCTCGAAGCCGAGGTTCTCGAATATCGTCAGCACGTATTCGCCGCGGCCGGTGGTGAGGAAGAAGTTACTGTTCTCGATACCGGAGGCGATGCCTTTCAGTGCCAGTGCGTCGCCAAGGGGGAACTGCTGGATCCAGGACTTCAGGTCGTCCAGGGTGACCGCGGTGAAAACTGCCATGGGCGTGGTGGGGCCTTATTTCTTGGCCGGCTGGGCTTCCTGTTTGGTCTCGGGCGCCGCGGCGGCTTTTTCGGGGTTGTCGACGTCTTTCGGCTTGCGCTTGTTCAGGTCGAATTCCATGACCTGCCACTGGGGCGCGCGCACGCCGCCGGTCTGGGCATCGCCTACCTGGGCATTGCCGGCCGGGGTGTGGGCCTTGACGGTGTATTCGCTCTTGCCGGCCTTGACGTGGGCTTCGGTCGTGCGGCCACCCTCTTTTTTCTCGGTGATCTGGGTTTGCGGCTTTTGCGGGATCACGGTGATGGGCTGATCCGCGTTGTCGTCGATGCGCTCGAGCTTGGGCGGCGCGGACGAGGATTTTTCGGCTTGGGCCTGTTGGGCCAGGGCGGGGCCTGCGGCAAGTGCGCCAGCAAGGGCCAGGAGCGTCCAGATCGGGGCAGAGCGTTGCATGATGTGACACCGTAGAAGAGGGTATTAGCCATTGTAGCAAACCTGCGATAATTGGCACCCTGTGCCACTCTGTCGCGTCTGCCTTCATGGACAACACCCTGCTGCTGGTCGATGGTTCCAGCTACCTGTACCGCGCCTTCCACGCCATGCCCGACCTGCGCAGCCCGGACGGCACGCCGACCGGCGCCATGCACGGCATGGTCAATATGCTGCGCCGTCTGCGCCAGGACTACCCGGCCGCCTACATCGCCTGCGTGTTCGACGCCAAGGGCAAAACCTTCCGCGACGACCTCTACCCCGAGTACAAGGCGCACCGTCCGTCCATGCCGGATGACCTGCGCGTGCAGATCGAGCCGATTCACGCGGTGGTCAAGTTCATGGGCTGGCCGATCCTGATGGTCGATGGGGTCGAGGCGGACGACGTGATCGGCACCCTGGCCTGCCAGGCCACGGCCCTCGGCCTGCGCACCGTGGTCTCGACCGGCGACAAGGACCTGGCCCAGCTGGTCAATCCCCAGGTCAGCCTGGTCAACACCATGACCAACGAGAAGATGGACGAAGCGGGCGTGCTGGCCAAGTTCGGCGTGGCGCCAAACCGCATCATCGACTACCTGACCCTGATCGGCGACGCCGTCGACAACGTCCCCGGCGTGCACAAATGCGGCCCCAAGACGGCCGTCAAGTGGCTCAGCCAGTACGGCGACCTCGATGGCGTGATGGCCAATGCCGCCAGCGTCACGGGCGCGGTCGGCGAGAATCTGCGCCAGGCGCTCGGCTGGCTGCCGCGCGGGCGCGAGCTGATCACCGTGAAGTGCGACTGCGACCTGTCGGCGCACATGAAGTCGATCACCGAGTCCCTGGTCGGCCAGCCCGAAGACAAGGACAAGCTGCGCGACTTCTTCGCCCAGTACGGCTTCAAGTCGATGCTGCGCGAGCTCGGTGGCGAGGCCGCGGCCGCGCGCCCGGCGCCGGCCGCCGCCAGCGGCGACCTGTTCGGCGAGGCGGCGCCGCTGCCGCCGGCGGCCAGCCAGGGCGAATACGAGACCGTGCTGACCGAGGCCCAGCTCGAGGCCTGGCTGGCGCGCATCGAGACGGCCGCCGTCACCTCGATCGACACCGAAACCACCTCGCTCGAACCGATGCTGGCCCAGATGGTCGGCATCTCGCTGGCGGTGGAGGCGGGCAAGGCCTGCTACATCCCGCTGGCGCACCGCTACGCCGGCGCGCCGCAGCAGCTCGGGCGCGAGTTCGTGCTGGGCCGCATGCGCGCCTGGCTGGAAGACCCGGCCAAGCCGAAGCTGGGCCAGAACCTCAAGTACGACAGCCATATCTTCGCCAACCATGGCATCACCCTGCGCGGCATCGTGCACGACACCCTGCTCGAATCCTATGTGTTCGAGTCGCACCGCAGCCACGACATGGACAGCCTGGCCCAGCGCCACCTGAACTACACGACCATCAAGTTCGAGGACGTGTGCGGCAAGGGCGCCAGCCAGATCACCTTCGACCTGGCCGATATCGGCAAGGCGACCGCGTATGCGGCCGAGGATTCGGACATCACGCTGCGCCTGCACCAGGCCATGATCGGCCAGGTCGAGAAGGACGCCAAGCTCGATTTCATCTACCGCCGCATCGAACTGCCGACCGCCGTGGTGCTGCAGAAGATCGAGCGCAATGGGGTGCTGATCGACGCGGCGCGCCTGGAAGCGCAGTCGCAGCAGCTGGGCGAGCGCATCGTGCAGCTCGAGCAGCAGGCCTATGAACTGGCCGGCGGCCCGTTCAACCTCGGCTCGCCCAAGCAGATCGGCGAGATCTTCTTCGGCAAGCTCGGTCTGCCGGTGGTGAAGAAAACGCCGACCGGCGCGCCCTCGACCGACGAGGAAGTGCTGCAGAAGCTGGCCGAGGACTTCCCGCTGCCGAAGGTGATCCTCGACTACCGCGCCATGAGCAAGCTGAAGTCGACCTACACCGACAAGCTGCCGCGCATGGTCAATCCGAACACCGGGCGCGTGCACACCAACTACGCGCAGGCGGTGGCCGTGACGGGGCGCCTGGCCTCGAACGATCCGAACTTGCAGAACATCCCGATCCGCACGGCCGAAGGGCGGCGCATCCGCGAGGCCTTCATCGCCGGTCCGGGCAAGGTGATCGTCTCGGCCGACTACTCGCAGATCGAGCTGCGCATCATGGCCCACATTTCGGGCGACCCGGCCATGCTGCGCGCCTTTGCCGAGGGCGAGGACATTCACCGCGCCACGGCGGCCGAGATCTTCGGCATCGCGCCGCAGCAGGTCGAGAGCGAGCAGCGCCGCTACGCCAAGGTGATCAACTTTGGCCTGATCTACGGGATGAGCGCCTTTGGTCTGGCGTCCAACCTCGGCATCGAGCGCGGCGCGGCCCAGAACTACATCGACAAATACTTCCAGCGCTTCGCCGGCGTGCGCCAGTACATGGACGATACGCGCGCCGCCGCCAAGGCGCGCGGCTATGTCGAAACCGTGTTCGGCCGCCGCCTGTGGCTGCCCGAGATTAATTCGCCGAACGGCCCGCGCCGCCAGGCGGCCGAACGCGCGGCCATCAACGCGCCGATGCAGGGCACGGCGGCGGACCTGATCAAGCTGGCCATGATCGCCGTGCAGGACTGGATCGAGAGCGCCGCCCTGGGTACGCGCATGATCATGCAGGTGCACGATGAACTGGTGCTCGAGGTGCCGCAGGCCGAACTCGATCTGGTCAAAGTCAAACTGCCGCAGCTGATGGCGGGCGTGGCCGACCTGAAGGTGCCGCTGCTGGCCGAAGTCGGCGTCGGCAGCAACTGGGACGAGGCCCATTGATCCGCGCGCTGCTATTCGATAACGACGGTGTCCTGGTCGACACCGAAGGCCTGTTCTTCGAGGTCAACCGGGAGCTGCTGGCCGAACTCGGGGTGGCGCTTAGCGAGCGCATGTTCCTCGACTGGTACCTGCGCGACAACTGCGGCGCCTGGCACTTGGTCGACGGCGTCTCGCCCGAACGGATTGCGGTCTGGCGCGCCGAGCGTAACCGGCGCTACAGCGCGCGCCTCGCGGCCGAGCGCATCGTCCCGATCGGCGGTATCGGCGCCACGCTGGCGGCGCTGGCCCATCTGCCCAAGGGCGTGGTCACCAGCGCCAACCGCGAGCACTTCGACCAGATGCATGCGGACCTGGGGCTGCGCCAGCATTTCGATTTCGTGCTGACGGCGGAAGACTATGCGCGCCCCAAGCCGCATCCGGAACCCTATCTGCGCGGCCTGGCCGCGCTTGGCCTGGCCCCGCACGAGGTGCTGGTGGTGGAAGATTCGCCGCGCGGCCTGCAGGCGGCCCAGGCGGCCGGCCTGCGCTGCGTGGTGCTGCGCCACCGGCTGACGGCCGACCATGATTTCAGCGCGGCCTGGCGCGTCATCGACCGGATCGACGCCTTGCCCGCTCTTGTGGAGGAAGCATGAGTACGAGTCCTATCCATTTCGGACCAGCGCAGACCGTGCTGGTCACCGGGGCCACCGGTTTCGTCGGCCAGCATCTGGTGCGCGCTCTGGTGGCCGACGGCCATACGGTGATCGCCTTGTCGCGCGATGCGGCGCGCGCCGCGGCCCGGCTGGGCGTGCGCGCCATTCCCAGCCTGGAGGCGCTGGCCCCGTCCGACGCGGTCGACGTGGTCGTGCATCTGGCCGGCGCGCGCATCTTCGGGCGCCGCTGGACGGCCGCGCGCAAGGCGGTGCTGCGCGCCAGCCGCGCCGGCATCACCGCCCAGATCGACGCCTGGATCGCCCGCACCGAACGCAAGCCGCGCCTGCTGCTGGCCGCTTCCGCCATCGGCTACTACGGCGTGCAGGCGCAGGACGATGCGCGCGCGCTCGACGAAAGCGCGCCGCCGCAGCCGATCTTCATGTCCACGCTGTGCCAGGAGATCGAGGCCGCGGCTCAGGGCATCACGCGCCACGGCACCCAGGTCGGGGCGCTGCGCTTCGGCTTTGTGATGGGGCGTGGCGGCGCGCTGCCTGGCCTGCTGCTGCCGATCCGGCTGGGTCTGGGCGGGCCGCTGGCCGGCGGCCGCCAGGTGCTGTCCTGGGTGCATATCGACGATCTGGTGCGCGCCATCGCCCACCTGATGCAGGCGCCGCAGGTCGATGGCGCCTACAATCTGTGCGCGCCCGCGGCCTGCACCCAGCACGAATTCGCGCGCACGGCCGCCGCCGTGCTGCACCGGCCCTGCTGGTTCCCCACGCCCGGCTGGCCGATGCGCCTGCTGCTGGGGGAGCAGAGCGATCTGGTGCTCGAGGGCCAGCGCGTGGCGCCGCGCCGCCTGCAGGAGGGCGGCTTCCACTTCCGCTTCGCCACGCTCGACGCCGCGCTCGCGGATCTGTGCCAGTGAAGCCGGCCACGCGCGCCCCCGTCCGAGCCGTTACAATGGCTGTTTTGTCCACCAAGGTTTGATTCTGGACCCGATCCTCGTCTCCATCCTGCTTGCGACCAGTCTGGGCGGCGCCGTCTCGATCACGGCGGCGGCCCTGTTCTCGTTCGCCCTGCTGTCGAAGATGGTCGAGCGCATGGTCAGCCTGTCGGTGGGGATCATGCTGTCGACGGCCCTGCTCAATGCCTTGCCCGAGGCGTTTGAATCCAAGGCCGATCCGCGCACCCTGTTCGCCACGCTGCTGGCCGGCCTGCTGGCCTTCTTCCTGCTGGAGAAGCTGGCGCTGCTGCGCCACTCGCATCACCACGAGCACGACGGCCACCACCACGCGCACGGGCACGACGCGCGCGAGGCCGGCAAATCGGGCTGGATGATCCTGGTCGGCGACGGCCTGCACAACTTCACCGACGGTATCCTGATCGCCGCCGCCTTCCTGGCCGAGCCGCGTCTGGGCCTGGTCACCGGCCTGGCCATGATCGCCCACGAAATCCCGCAGGAGATCGGCGACTTCATCGTGCTGCTCAATGCCGGCTTCTCGCGCATGCGCGCCTATGTGTTCAACCTGCTGTGCAGCCTGATGGGCGTGGCCGGCGGGGTGCTCGGCTACTACACGCTGGACAAGGCCAGCCACCTGATTCCCTATGTGCTGGTGTTCGCGTCCTCGGGCTTCCTGTACATCGCCGTCAGCGACCTGATGCCGCAGATGCAGCGCCGCGCCACCGTACGCGAAACCGTGCCCCAGGTGATCCTGGTGGCGCTTGGCGTGTCGCTGGTGCTGCTGCTGACACACGGCGCTGGCTAAGTTTTCAAGATTGCCTTTACAATAAGGCATGCTGATCCGATTCCTGCTTGCCGCCCTGCTGGCGGCGCCCGTCCTGGCCCAGGCCCAGTCCCTGTTTCTGGCACCCTCGCCGATGCTGGCCTGCCTGACGCGCACGCCCGGCGCGCCCGAGCAGCCCGTGTATCCGCCGCAGGCGTTTGAGCGCAAGGAGGGTATGAGCGTGGATGTCGAATTGCGCTTTGCCGGGCCGGACCAGGCGCCCGAGATCGATTTTCCACAGCTGCGGCGCGAGGGCGAATTCGCCGATGCCGTGCGCGCCTACGCGCAGCAGCTGCGCGTGCCCTGCATGGTGGCCGGCGGCCCGCCCGTGACCCTGCACCAGCGCTATGTGTTCAAGCCCGAGGACGGCCGCCGCGTGATGCCGCCGCAGACGGCCGATGCGGACGAGCGCAAGCAGCAGGCGCGCATGCAGTGCATGGTGCACAGCGACCCGGCCGCGCGCCCGCAGTGGCCGCGCAAGGCCCTGCAGGATGGCGTGACCGGCTCGGTCATGGTGCGCCTGCATTTCACCAGCGCCGACAGCGCCCCGGCCGTGCAGTTCCTGGCGGTGACCGGCTACCACGGCTTTCGCCAGTCGCTCGAAAACTATCTGCGCGATGTGCGCCTGCCCTGCTATGGCGGGCAGCCGATCGATCTGGACATGATCTACAAATTCACCCTGAGCGGCAGCGAGAAGAAGGTGCTCAAGGATATGCCGCTGCGCGTGCTGGCCGCCGGCGCGCGCGATCCGGCGCCGGCCCATTTCGATTTCACCCAGATGCGCTGCCCGTTCGACGTGCGCGTGTTCTACCTGCAGCCGTATGCGCCCAACATCGTGCGCGAGGTCGAGAGCAGCGAGGCGGCGCGCCGCCCGCTGCTGGAGTGGCTGCGCACGATCCGCCTGAATCTGCCGGACGCGGCCAACGACAGCGTCTTCGCCGACAGCTTCACGCTCAGCATTCCATGCGGGCGCATGGACCTCTAGGGCCTCAGTCCTTCAGGCGCGCCAGCACGCGGATTTCGACCATGCCGCCGGGCGGCAGCAGATCGGACACGCCGATCGCGGTCCAGGCCGGGTAGGGCGGCTTGACGAATTCGGCATGCACGCGGCGCACCGCGTCCAGATGGGCAGCCTTATCGAAGGTCGCCAGCGGCGCGCCAAACACGTGGAAGCTGCTGATCTCGACAATATGGCTGCTGTCGCTGCCGGCCGCCGTCAGCAGGCGGTCGATCTGGCCAAAGGCGCGCCGCAGCGAGGCCTCGAAGCCGGCCACGTCGAGCGGTTTGCCATCGGCCGCGCCGGCCACCACGCCCGACAGATACACCAGCTTGCCCTCGATCCGGGCCGGGGCATAGTGCCACTCGTTGTACTGGACATTGAATTGCTGGGCATTGAGGCCAAGCACGGCGCCGCCGGGCGCGGGGATACGCACCGGTTCGGCCAGGGCCGGACCGGTCAGCAGCAACAGGGGAAGAATCAGACGCAGCATGGGGACTCCTGAAAAAAGGAGCCCCAGTCTGGAGCGCGCGGATTAAGGCAGGATTAGCGCGCCACCGGCCGCGCCGGGTCGGCGCACCATTCGCTCCACGAGCCCGGATAGAGGGCGGCGCCGCGCAGGCCGGCCACTTCCAGGGCCAGCAGATTGTGGCAGGCCGTCACGCCCGAGCCGCACTGCATGATCAGGTGGGCCGCTTCGTCACCGACGATGGCGCTCCATTCGGCGCGCAGCTGGGCGGGCGACTTGAAGCGGCCGTCGGCCTCCAGGTTCTCGCGGAAGAAGCGGTTGCGCGCCCCCGGAATATGGCCGCCGACCGGGTCCAGGGTTTCGTTCTCGCCGCGGAAGCGGTCGGGCGCGCGCGCATCGACCACCAGGCGCGCCTGGCTCTGCACATTGGCCAGCACCATGGCCGCATCGACCGATTCGACCAGCGGCGCGCGCAGGTTCAGGTGGCCCTGGGCCGGATGCGGTTCGGCCGCCGTCATCGGCTGGCCGGCCGCCTGCCAGGCCGCCAGGCCGCCGTCGAGCACGGCCACGGCGCTGTGGCCGAGCCAGCGCAGCATCCACCAGACGCGCGCGGCGAACATGCCGCCCTGGGCGTCGTAGACCACGACCTGGCTGTCGTCATTGACGCCGGCATTGCGCAGCACGGCGAGGAAATCGGTCTTCTCGGGCAGCGGATGGCGTCCGCGGAAGCTGCCGTCGGCCGCGCGGCGCGGGCCCGAGGCCTGGTGTTCCATCTCGATGAAGACGGCGCCCGGGATATGGCCGACGTTGTAGCCGGTGCGCCCGGCGCTGTGGTCGACGAGGTCGTGGCGGCAGTCGAGGATGACGAGCTGCGGCGCGCCCAGGCGGGCGGCCAGCTCGCTGGCGCTGATCAGAGTGGTGAACATGCGGGCTCCTTATTCGTTGTCGAGCGGGGCGCTGCTGGGCGCCGTGCCACGACTATTGTAGAACGTCGCGGCCACGCCCGACAGCAGGATGATGGCCATGCCGAGCCAGACGTGCCAGTCGAACGCGTCGCCCCACAGGATCAGGCCCCACAGGCTGGAGAAAATGATGCCGGTGTAGGCCAGGTTGGCCACCACCAGCACCTTGCCGAGGCGGTAGGCGCGCGTCATCGCCAGCTGGGCCACGGTGGCCAGCAGGCCGGTGCCGAACAGCAGGGCCGCGTGGTACAGGTCGGGCCGGTGGAAGCCGCCCTCGAACAGGGTGCTGACACCGCCCACGACCACAGTCACCAGGGCGAAGTAGAAGACGATCCGGTATTCGGGTTCGCCCAGCTGGGACAGGCGGCGGATCTGCAGATAGGCCAGGGCCGAGATCATCGACGAGGCCACGCCGGCCACCCCGCCCAGCCACTGGTGGCTGGAGAAGGCCGGCTGCAGGATCAGCACGACGCCGGCGAACGAGGCCAGAATCGCCACCACCAGGGCCGGATCTACCTTCTTGTGGGCCTTGAACCAGCCGAGGGCGAGCAGATACACGGCCATCCAGATCGGCGCCATGTAGTTGAGGGTGACGGCGGTGGCCAGGTGCAGGCTGGCGATGGCGAAGAACCACAGCCACAGCGAGATCACGCCGACGGTGCCGCGGTAGGTGTGTTCAAACGGGTGGGCGGTGCGCAGGCTGCCGCCGCGCCAGCGCACCAGCAGCGGAATCAGGATCACCCCGATCAGGCCGCGGTAGAAGACGATTTCCGACGTCGAGTACAGGGCCGAGGCCAGCTTCACGCACACGCCCATGGCGGCGAACAAGAAGCTGGCCAGCAGCATCCATAAGGCAGCGGCCATCAGACCTCGATGTGCTTGCGGTACCACTCATGGAAGTGCTGCATGCCGTCTTCCATGGGCGACTGGTAGGGGCCGACCTGGTTTTCGCCGCGCGCCAGCAGGGCGCGCCGGCCGGCATCCATGCGCAGGGCGATTTCATCGTCCTCGATCACGGTTTCCATGTAGGCCGCGTGTTCGGCGTCGACGAAATCGCGCTCGAACAGCACGATCTCCTCGGGGTAGTAGAACTCGACCACGTTGCGGGTGCGCTGCGGGCCGTCCGGCCACAGGGTCGACACCACCAGCACATGCGGATACCACTCGACCATGATGTTCGGGTAGAGCGTCAGCCAGATGGCGCCGAAGGGGGGCGCTTCGCCATTGCGGTATTTGAGCACCTGCTCCTGCCAGCGCTGATAGACGGGCGAGCCGGATTTGCGCAGGCCGCGGTTCACGCCCACGGTCTGGACCGAGTAGTCGCGCCCGAACTCCCAGCGCAGGTCGTCGCAGCTGACAAAGCTGCCCAGGCCCGGGTGGAAGGGTTCGACGTGGTAGTCCTCGAGGTAGACCTCGATGAAGGTCTTCCAGTTGTAGTCGCACTGGTGGACTTCGACCTTGTCGAGCATATAGCCGCTGAAGTCCAGGTCCTTGGTGACCGACAGATTCTTCAGCTGCTCCATGACGTTGTAGCCGTTCTGTTCGAACAGCAGGCCGTTCCAGCTTTGCAGGCGGGTCTGGTTGAGGTTGAGGCAGGGCGTGTCCGGGAAATGCGGCGCGCCGATCAGCTCACCCTTGAGGTCATAAGTCCAGCGGTGCAGCGGGCAGACGATATTGGTGGCGTTGCCACGGCCATTTTTCATGATGGCCTGGCGGTGGCGGCAGACGTTCGACAGCAGCTCGATGCCGTGCGCCGAGCGCACCAGCATGCGGCCCTCGTTTTCCGCGGCCAGGGTGGCGTAATCGCCGACCTCGGGCACCATCAGCTCATGGCCGACGTAGCGGGGACCGTTCTTAAACAGGAGCTGCATTTCGCGCTGCAGCAGCGCATCGTCGAAGTAGACATTTACCGGCAGCTGGGCGCGCGAGCGGGCCAGCTTGGCGTGGGTACCCAGGTCGGACATCCCCAATCCCCCCTTTCAATGCGTGATCGTGAAACAGACAGAACCGGCAATTATACCGTGGTCGGCCTGATAAATCCCGCGTTTTTCGCGCAAGAGTCGGCTAAAACCGTGCTAAATCGGCATGTTTTGCCAGCGTCTTCGTGCAAGTACGATAAAATCCACCCTTTGCGCGCGCCCGCCAGTGCTGCGCCGTTTGTGATGGCTTGTTCTAAAATAGGCGCTTAGACTGGCGCCGCCCGCTGATACCGAAACACCTATGCCCAAGACCGCAACCCCAGACACGCCGGCCTCGTTCGAGGCGGCCATGGCCGAACTGGCCCAGCTCGTGGCCCAGATGGAGGGCGGCCAGCTGCCGCTCGAAGCCTCGGTGGCGGCCTATGCGCGCGGTTCGGCCCTGGTCAAATACTGCGCCGCCCAGCTCGAGAAGGTCGAGTCCCAGGTCAAGGTGCTCGAGGGCGAGATGCTCAAGCCCTTCGCCGACGAAGAGGGCGACGCCTGAATGGACGCGACGATGGATTTCCCCACCTGGATGAAGCGGGTGCAGGCGGCCGTGGAAACGGCCCTGGCCGAGCACCTGCCGCAGGCCAGCCTGGCGCCGCAGCGCCTGCACGAGGCGATGCGCTACACCACCCTGGGCGGCGGCAAGCGCGTGCGCCCGCTGCTCGTGTACGCGGCCGGCGAACTGACCGATGCCGCCCCGGCCGTGCTGGAACGCGCCGCCTGCGCCGTCGAAATGATCCACGTGTACTCGCTGGTGCACGACGATATGCCCTGCATGGACGACGACGCCCTGCGGCGCGGCAAACCGACCGTGCATGTGGCCTATGACGAAGCGACGGCGCTGCTGGTCGGCGACGCCCTGCAGTCCCAGGCCTTCGCGGTGTTGGCCGCCAGCGACGCCCCGGCGGCGCGCCTGGTGCAGATGGTCGCCCTGCTGGCGCGCGCGGCCGGTCCGGCCGGCATGTGCGGCGGCCAGGCGATCGATCTGGCCAGCGTCGGCCAGGCCCTGACGCGGGCCGAACTCGAACAGATGCACCAGCTGAAAACCGGCGCCCTGCTGAAGGCCGCCATCGTGCTCGGCGCCATGGCCGGGCGCGCGCTCGACGCGGCCGAGCAGGCCGCGCTCGACGACTACGGCTGCGCCATCGGCCTGGCCTTCCAGGTGGTGGACGACGTGCTCGATGCGACCGCCGATTCGGCCACGCTGGGCAAAACGGCCGGCAAGGACGCCGCCGACAACAAGCCGACCTATGTGTCGATTCTGGGGCTGGAGGCGTCGATCGCCCTGGCCGAACAATTGCGGGGGCAGGCGCACGCGGCGCTGGCCCCGTTTGGTGATAAGGCACGCCGTCTGCGGGAACTGGCAGATCTGGTCGTGCAGCGGAAAGCGTAAATGAAACTGCTCGAAACCATCAACGATCCTTCCGACCTGCGTCAGCTGGGCCGTCACCAGCTCACGCCGCTCGCGCACGAATTGCGCCAGTTCCTGCTCGAATCCGTCTCCAAGACCGGCGGCCACCTGTCGTCGAATCTGGGCACGGTCGAACTGACGATTGCGCTCCACTACGTGTTCAACACCCCGCACGACCGCATCGTGTGGGATGTCGGCCACCAGACCTATTCGCACAAGATCCTGACCGGGCGCCGCGCCCAGATGCCGACGCTGCGCCAGCTCAATGGCATCTCCGGCTTCCCGCGCCGCTGCGAAAGCGAATACGACACCTTCGGCACGGCCCACTCGTCGACCTCGATCTCGGCCGCCCTCGGCATGGCCAATGCGGCCAAGATCAAGGGCGAGCAGCGCCACTGCATCGCCGTGATCGGCGACGGCTCGATGACGGCCGGGATGGCCTTCGAGGCCCTGAACAACGCCGGCGTGCAGGAAGACCTGCCGCTGCTGGTGGTCCTGAACGACAACGACATGTCGATCTCGCCGCCCGTGGGCGCGCTGAACCGTTATCTGGCCCGTCTGATGTCGGGCAAGTTCTACGCGGCCGCGCGCAATGTCGGCAAGAGCGTGCTGCCCGGCCCCGTGGCCGAACTCGCGCGCCGCCTCGAAGAGCACGCCAAGGGCATGGTGGTGCCGGCCACGATGTTCGAAGAATTCGGCTTCAACTACATCGGCCCGATCGACGGCCACGACCTCGACTCGCTGATCCCCACGCTGCAGAACATCAAACACCTGAAAGGGCCGCAGTTCCTGCACGTGGTGACCAAAAAAGGCCAGGGCTACAAGCTGGCCGAGGCCGAGCCGATCCTGTACCACGGCACCGGCAAGTTCAATCCGGTCGAAGGCATCAAGCCGGCCGCCACGCCGAGCAAGCTGACCTACACCGAAGTGTTCGGCCAGTGGCTGTGCGACATGGCCGCGGCCGACAAGCGCCTGGTCGGCATCACGCCCGCCATGCGCGAAGGCTCGGGCATGGTGCGCTTCGAGCAGCAGTACCCGGCGCGCTATTTCGACGTCGGCATCGCCGAGCAGCACTCGGTGACCTTCGGCGCCGGCCTCGCGACCGAGGGCCTGAAGCCGGTGGTGGCGATCTACTCGACCTTCCTGCAGCGCGCCTACGATCAGCTGATTCACGACGTCGCCCTGCAGAACCTCGACGTCACCTTCGCGCTCGACCGCGCCGGTATCGTCGGCGCCGACGGCGCCACCCATGCCGGCAACTACGACCTGGCCTACCTGCGCTGCATCCCGAACATGATCGTGGCCGCGCCCTCGGACGAAAACGAGTGCCGCCAGCTGCTGAGCACCTGCTTCCACCACAATGGGCCGGCCGCCGTGCGCTATCCGCGCGGCGCCGGGATCGGCGTCACGCCGGCCGCCACGCTGGACACGCTGCCGCTCGGGCGCGGCGAGATCCGCCGCCAGGGCAAAGGCATCGCCATCCTCGCGTTTGGCTCGATGGTGGCGCCGGCCCTGGCCGCCGGCGAAGCGCTCGACGCCACGGTGGCGAATATGCGCTGGGTGAAGCCGCTCGACGTCGAGCTGGTGAAACAGCTGGCGCGCGAGCACGACGCCCTGGTGACGGTGGAAGAAGGCTGCGTGATGGGCGGCGCCGGTGCCGCCGTGGCCGAGGCCCTGGCCGAAGCCGGTATCGTCAAGCCGCTGCAGCTGCTCGGCCTGCCCGACAAATTCATCGACCACGGCGACCCGGCCGTGCTGCTGGCCAGTGTCGGCCTCGACGCCAAGGGCATTGCCAGCGCCATCCGTACCCACTTCCAGCGAACCGAACCGCGCCTGGTCGTCAACAACGGCTAAGCCCGTCTCCCATCCCTTTCCGCCCAAACAAATCGGGGTCAGACCCCATTTGTTTGGGCGGAAACGTTTTTGCCCTCCGGATAAATGGGGTCTGACCCCGATTTTTCCGCGCAGATAAATGGGGTCTGACCCCGATTTTTCTTGGGGTCAGATTTGCCAGGAGGCTTTGATGAACAGCTCGTTCTGGCGCAGGCCGTAACGGGCGGCTTGCTCGCGGCTGTCGGAAATCGTGGCGCCCACGTACAGCGCGGTGCCGAGGCCGCGCGTGTGCGCGTACACGAGCGAGGTGATGCTGGACCGGCTGTCGGGCGTGATGGGCTGTCTGTACTGGGCCTGGTCGCGCTCGGTGTGGCGGTGCTGCCAGATCAGGCGCAGGGTGTCGCGCCCGCTCAAGTGGTAGATGCCGTTCAGGGCCAGCGCCTGCTCGCGGTAGGCGCGCCGCTGTGGTCCGCTGAATTGCGACAGGTTGATCGAGGGCTCGAGCTCGAGCCGTGGGGTGGGGCGGAAGCGCGGCGTCAGACTCAGGGTGCCGCCGCGGCCGACGCGCTCGGCGTCCACATCGACCACGTCGCCCAGCTCGAGATTGCCCACCACTTTCGGCAGCCACGCGCTCGGGCTGATCTCCCATTCGAGGCGCAGCTTGTCGCGCCCAAGCAGCTGGCCGCCTTCGCGCACGCGCTGCTTTTCGGCCGGATGCAGCTGCACGTTGAAGATCAAATCGTAGGGGCCCTGCATCCACACGCCCAGCCCGCGCGAGGCGAGGATGGTGTCGCCGCGTGGGTCGATCTGCTCGCCGCCGAACGCATACAGGTTGAAGGTGTGGAAGGGGCCGACCTGGCCGAATTTGCGCCGCAGCTCGCCCTGCAGATCGCGATAGCCGGCCTGGAAGAAGAAGCCGTTATCGTCGCGGAAGCCGCGCGAGACATTCTGCAGCGAGGCGAAGCTGGACCAGTCATCGCTATTGGTTTCGCCTTCGAGCATCCAGGCGTGGCCGCGCACGGCGCGCTGTTCGACCAGGCGGCCGTCGCGGTCGGGCAGGGCGGTGGTGTCGGAGGCCAGCAGCTGGCCGCGCAGGCGCAGGCTGTCGCCTTCGTTCCAGCTGAAGTCGGGGCCGAGCACGCGGTTGTAGCCGCGCCCGTCCGCGAGGGTCCGGTCGCTGAAGACGGCGCCGGCGCTGGCCTGGCCGAAGCGCAGGTCGGCACGCGCCACCGTGGCCTGGGAGCGGAAGTCCTGCAGCGCGTAGTTGGTGGCATACGGACCTGGCAGCTGCACCAGGCCGCCGCCGTTGTCGCGCACACTGAGGATGGTGGCGTCGGCCCCGTTGCTGCGGCGCGTGTAGCGCACGCCCCAGGCGGGGTCGGTGATGGCGCGGGTGTAGATGGCCTTCTGCAGGGTGCTGATCATGTCGGCGCCTTCGAGGAAGAAGGGGCGCTTCTCCTGGAAGAACAGGCCGTAGGTGGTGTTCCCGGAGAGCTGGGGCGCGTCCAGTTCCACCTGCGAGAAATCGGGATTGATGGTGGTGTCGATCGTGGTGGCCGGATCGAGGCGCAGCTTGAGGTCGAGACTGAGGTCGGTCTTGTGGCGGCGCGGGCCGCGCACGCCGTTCTCTTCGTCGCGCGCGCTCTGGGTGCGGATTTGCGGAGTGGCGCTCCAGTTCAGGCCCGTGGGCAGGTCGCGCATGCCGCGGATCGGTTCGGCGTAGCAGAGGAAGCAGTTGCTGTCCTTGGGCAGCGCGGTATTCGTCATGCGGTAGCGCTCTTCGCGCGGCATGCTGCGAAAGGCCAGCAGATTCCAGGGCGTGCGCGCCGGATCGTCGTAGGCGAGCGCGGAAAACGGTATGCGGATCTCGGCGCTCCAGCCGCCGTCGAAGCGCCCGGTCATCACCTCGAAGTCGAAGTCGGGCGAGAAGTCTTCGCCGGACAGGTCGGAGAATACGCCGTCGCTGACGGAGCCCTGTGGATTCACGCGGATGAACTGGGCCGACTTGCGGCTGCCGGTCGGGTCGAGAAAAACGATGAACAGGTCCTGGTCGGCGAAGGTCTTGTCGCGCCGTGCGTAGGGGGCGCGGATGCGCGTGGGATCGGGATCGAAGGCGCGCATGCCGATGTACAGGTTGTGGGCGTCGTACAGCAGGCGGATCTCGGTCTTGTAGATGGCGGGGACCTTGTCCTGCGGGAGGTTCTGGTAGAACTGGTCGTGCACGGTGGCCTTGGCCCAGACGGGATCGGACAGGCGGCCGTCCATCTGCACGCGCTGCGTCACGTGGTAGGCTTGGAGGTCGGCGCGGGCCGGTGCGGCGAAGGTGGCGGCAAGCAGGGCGGCCAGCAGCAGTCGTTTCATGGAGTCGGCGTGGATGGTCGATGTCGGCGCATAGTCTAGGCCATGGATTAAGCCGGTGTTAACGCCAATTTAATCTGTATGTGTGACATTCGCGCCACGGGAGGCAGGCGATGCGGGTACTGGTAGTGGAGGACGATGAACTGATTGCGCGCGGCGTGCTGGCCGGGCTGCGCGCCCACGGGCATGCGGCCGACCATGTGGCCTCGGCGCGCGCGGCCGAAGCGGCGCTGGCGTCCTCGCATCTGGATGCGGTGGTGCTCGATCTGGGCCTGCCCGATGAAGATGGCCTGGCCCTGCTGCGGCGCCTGCGTGCGCGCGACTGCGCCGTGCCGATGCTGGTGCTGACGGCGCGCGACGCCGTGCCGGACCGGGTGGCCGGCCTGCGCAGCGGCGCCGACGATTATCTGCCCAAGCCCTTTGACCTGGCCGAACTGGTGGCGCGCCTGGATGCGCTGGCGCGCCGCGCCGCTGGCCGCAGCGTCGACCTGATCACCCATGGCGCGCTGCAGGTGAACCCGGCCAGCGGCGAAGTGCTGCTGCATGGCCAGCCGGTGGCGCTGGCGCGGCGCGAGCTGGCGCTGCTGGTGGCCCTGCTCAATGCGCGCGGGCGCATCCTCTCGGTCGATCAGCTGAAGGACAGTCTGTACGACTTCAACGAGGACATCGAAAGCAATGCGCTCAATGTCCACATCCACCACCTGCGCCGCAAGCTCGATCCGCGCCTGATCGAAACCGTGCGCGGGCTCGGCTACCGCATCGGGACGGAGGCGCCATGAGTCTGCGTCTGCGGCTGGTGCTGATGATCGGCAGCGCGCTGCTGCTACTGTGGCTGGGCGTGGCCCTGTGGCTGCGCGCCGATCTGGCGCGCCAGCTGGATACGGCCCTCGATCAGCGGCTTGAAATGGCGGCCGGGATGGTGGCCGATCTGGTGCGCTCCAATCCCGATGCCTTTGCCCTGCGCCCGGGACAGACGCCGCGCGTGCTGTCCGCGACCGAATCGCCGATGGCCTGCACGGTGGAGTCGGTGCATGGTGAAATCGTGGCGAGTACCGAATGGAGCCTGCGCCGCCAGGGCAAGCCGCAGCTTGGTTTTCTGACCCTGCGCGACGAGGACGGCCATCCGTGGCGCGCCTACTCTCTGCGCGCGGGGAATATGATCGTCACCGCCGGCGACCGTGCCTTCGAGCGCGAGCGCCTGCAGCGCAAGCTGCTGCTGGTGGCCTTTGTGCCGTTCGGCGTGGCGCTGGCGGTCGGCCTGCTGCTGCTCTGGCTCGGGGTCGGGCGCGGTCTGCGTCCGCTCGAAAAGCTGCGCGAGGCGCTGGCCGCGCGCGCGCCCGACGCGGTCACGCCGCTGCCGCCGATGGC
This sequence comes from Massilia sp. TS11, assembly GCF_022012445.1. Classification (GTDB taxonomy): domain Bacteria; phylum Pseudomonadota; class Gammaproteobacteria; order Burkholderiales; family Burkholderiaceae_D; genus Telluria. The sequence continues at coordinate 90,536 of NZ_JAKLTS010000008.1, read as the reverse complement.
GATGCCGCCCGATCTGGTGCCGCTGGTGCGCACGCTGGACGAGCTGTTCGAACGGATCCGCGACAGCTTCGCGCGCGAGCGCCGCTTCACGGCCGATGCGGCGCACGAACTGCGCACGCCGCTCACCGCCATCAAGCTGCACCTGCAGGTGCTGCGCCTGTCGCAGGGCGAGGACGCGCGTCAGGCGCTTGATCATGCGGAAGAGGGCGTGGCGCGCTTGCAGCACACGTTGGCCCAGCTCCTGATTCTGGCCCAGGTGGAGGGCGCCGCCGCCGCCGATGGCGCGCCGGCCTGCAGCGCGGCCGAGGTGGCCACGCTGGCCGTGCGCGATTGCACCGGCTGCGGCGGCGAACGTGTGCGCATCAGCGGCGACGGCGCCGCACTGCGTCCGCTGGTGCCGCAGGCGCTGGCCGTGACGGCGCTGCGCAATCTGCTCGATAACGCGCTGCGCCTGGCGCCGCCCGACAGCGAGGTCGAGCTGGCGCTGGTGGGCGAGGGCGCGCAGATCGGCTTTGTGGTGCGCGACCGCGGCCCCGGCATGGAGGCGGCCGAACTGGCCCAGGCGACGGAGCGCTTCTGGCGGCGCGGCGGTGGCCATGGCAGCGGCCTGGGGCTGTCGATCGTGGAGGCCATCGCGGCGCGCTTTGGCGGCCGCCTGCAGCTGCAGGCGCGCGCTGGCGGCGGTCTGGAGGCGGCGCTGTACCTGCCTTGCGCCGCCTGAGGCCTCAGTGCCAGGCGCCGAGAATGGCGCCGACGATGGTGAATTGCAGCGTGTGGTAGCCGCCGTTAATCAGAAACAGCCGCAGGCTGCGGCGCTCGAACAGGTAGTTGATGCCGAAGCTGGCCGTCACCCAGCACAGGCCGGCCGCAAAGCCGGCTCCCACGCCCAGGCCGAGGCTGGCCTTGGGGCCGAGGAAGAGCGCGAACACCCAGGACGAAATCAGGCACAGCACCAGGGTCAGGCCGAAGATCTTACCCATATTCGCATTGGCCAGCTGGGCGTCGCTGACGCCGGCCTCGCGCTGCCAGGCCTTGGCAAACAACAGCGGCGAGTACCACAGGCCGCCGAGCGCGAAGCTGGCGAGGGCGGCGGCGATCACGGCGAGGTAGTTCACTTCGGGCATGGCGGTCTCCTGGTTGTGGGTGGGGCGAGACTTACTGCGCTTTGCGTTCGTGCTGCCACAGCACGTCGCTGCCGCCGGCATGGCGGTTCAACACGCGCGCCAGCACGAACAGCAGATCGGACAGGCGGTTCAGATACTGGCGCGGCGCGTCGTTGATGCTCTCCGCATGGCCGAGGGCGACCACGGCGCGTTCGGCGCGGCGGCACACGGTGCGGCAGACGTGGGCCTGGCTGGCCGCGCGCGAACCGCCCGGCAGAATGAATTCGGTCAGCGGCGGCAGGCTGGCGTTGTGGGTCGCCAGCAGGGCGTCGAGGCGGGCGATGTGGGCCTCCTTCACCAGGCTGTAGCCGGGGATGCACAGTTCGCCGCCAAGGTCGAACAGGTCGTGCTGAATGCCGATCAGGGCCGCGTGGATGTCCTCGGGCAGGGCCTCGCACAGCAGCAGGCCGAGGTGGGAATTGAGTTCATCGACCTCGCCGATGGCGTCGATGCGCACACTGTCCTTGCCGGTGCGGCTGCCGTCGCCGAGACCGGTGCTGCCATCATCGCCGGTGCGTGTAGCGATCTTGGAAAGCCGATTACCCATGGTGATACCTTGTTGTCTATACCGAATAGGCGCGAGCATACGATAAAACGCACAGCGCGACCACGTTTGACTACAATCGTGGCATGGTCAATCCGCCCCCCTTCTCGCCCGAACGCCAGCAGCTGGTGGCGCGCCGCCTGCGCGCGGCCCTGCCGGCCCAGTGCGTGCTGGTCGACGCCGAGGACACCCGCCCCTACGAATGCGACGCCCTGTCGGCCTACCGCTGCCTGCCGCTGGCCGTGGTGCTGCCGCAGGATGAGGCCCAGGTGCTGGCGGTGCTGAATATCTGCCGTGAGCTGGGCGTGCCGGTCGTGCCGCGCGGCGCCGGCACCGGCCTGTCCGGCGGCGCCCAGCCGATGCGCGAGGGCGTGGTGCTGTCCACCGCGCGCCTGAACCGCATCCTGCGCGTCGACCCCTACGCGCGCCTGGCCGTGGTTCAGCCCGGGGTGCGCAATCTGGCCGTGTCGGAGGCGGCCGCGCCGCACGGGCTGTACTACGCGCCCGACCCTTCGTCCCAGATCGCCTGCACCATCGGCGGCAATGTGGCCGAGAACTCGGGCGGGGTGCACTGCCTGAAGTACGGACTGACCGTCCATAACGTGCTGCGCGTGCGCGTGGCCACCATCGAGGGCGAGATCATCGAACTCGGTGGCGAGGGCCTGGATGCGCCGGGCCTCGATCTGCTGGCCGTGTTCATCGGCTCCGAGGGCATGCTCGGCATCGTCACCGAAGTGACGGTCAGGCTGGTGCCCAAGCCCCAGGTGGCGCGCGTGATCATGGCTTCGTTTGCCGACGTGCTGACCGGCGCCCAGGCGGTGGCCAGCATCATCGCCGCCGGCATCATCCCGGCCGGACTCGAAATGATGGATGCGACCTCGGCGCGCATGGTCGAACCCTTTGTGCGGGCCGGCTACGATCTGGACGCCGCCGCCATTTTGCTGTGCGAAGCCGACGGCACGCCGGCCGAAGTGGAGGAGGAGATCGCGCGCATGTCGGCCGTGCTGGAGGGCGCGGGCGCCACCGCCATCGCCGTCTCGCGCGATGAAGCCGAACGCCTGCGCTTCTGGTCGGGCCGCAAGAACGCCTTCCCGGCCGCCGGCCGCATCTCGCCCGACTACTACTGCATGGATGGCACCATTCCGCGCAAGGCCCTGGGCCGCGTGCTGGGCGGGATCGCCGAGATGGAAGGGCGCTTCGGCCTGCGCTGCGCGAATGTCTTCCACGCCGGCGACGGCAACCTGCATCCGCTGATTCTGTTCGACGCCAATGACCCCGACCAGCTGCACCGCGCCGAAGCCTTTGGCGCCGCCATCCTCGCGCTGTGCGTGGAAGTGGGCGGCACCATCACGGGCGAACACGGGGTCGGCATCGAGAAGATCGATTCGATGTGCGTGCAGTTCACCGACGCTGAACTGAGCGCCTTCTTCAGCGTGAAGCGCGGCTTCGATCCGGCCGGTCTGCTCAACCCGGACAAGGCCATCCCCACGCTGCACCGCTGCGCCGAATTCGGCAAGATGCATGTGCGCGCCGGGCGCCTGCCGTTTGCCGATTTGCCGAGGTTCTGAATGCAGGCTGTTGATTCCTTCCGTGACCGTATCCTCGACGCCGCCGCGCGCGGCGCCCGCCTGCGCATCCGCGGCGGCGGCAGCAAGGACTGGTATGGCAATGCGGCGCGCGGCGAGGTGCTCGATACGCGCGCCTGGCGCGGCATCGTCAGCTACGAACCGGCCGAACTGGTGATCACCGCGCGCGCCGGCACGCCGCTGGCCGAGATCGAGGCGGCGCTGGCCGAACGCGGCCAGATGCTGGCCTTCGAGCCGCCCCATTTCGGACCCGATGCGACCCTCGGCGGGGCGATTGCGGCCGGCCTGTCCGGTCCGCGCCGCGCCAGTGTCGGCGCGGTGCGCGACTTTGTGCTCGGTGCCGTGCTGATGGACGGGCGCGGCCAGGTGCTGCATTTCGGCGGCCAGGTGATGAAGAATGTGGCCGGCTACGATGTCGCGCGCCTGCTCACCGGATCGCTCGGCACCCTCGGCCTGCTGCTGGAAGTGTCGGTCAAGGTGCTGCCCAAGCCCGTGTGCGAAGCCACGCTGCGCATCGCCTGCGATCAGGTCGAGGCGCTGCGCCTGCTCAATACCTGGGGTGGCCAGCCACTGCCGCTGTCGGCCAGTTGCTGGACCGGCGGCGCGCTCTGGGTGCGCCTGGCCGGCGCCCGCGCTGCGGTGGAGGAAGCCCAGCGCCTGCTCGGCGGCGAGCCGGTGGCCGATGCCGAGGGCTTCTGGCGCAGCCTGCGCGAACAGGAGCATGGCTGGTTCCAGGGCCCGGGCGACCTGTGGCGCCTGTCGCTGCCCGCGCACGGCCTGCCGCTGGCCCTGGGCGACACGCTGATCGAATGGGGCGGGGCGCAGCGCTGGGTGCGCATCGACCCGGACTTCGACGCCGCTGGTCTGCGCCACGCGATCGCGCGCGCCGGTGGCCATGCCACGCTGTGGCGCGCGCCGCACAAGGCCGTTGGCGCCTTCCATCCGCTGGCGCCGGCCGTGGCGCGCATCCATGCCCGCCTGTGGGACGAGTTCGACCCGCAGCATGTGTTTGACCGGGAGCGCCTGTATGCAGACTAAGCTGGCCGATTTCATCCGCGCCACGCCCGAAGGCGAGGAGGCCGAAAGCATTCTGCGCGCCTGCGTGCACTGCGGCTTTTGCACGGCCACCTGTCCCACCTACCAGCTGCTGGGCGACGAGCGCGATGGCCCGCGCGGGCGCATCTATCTGATCAAGCAGGTGCTCGAAGGGGGCGAGGTGACGCGCGCCACCCAGCTGCATCTGGACCGCTGCCTGAGCTGCCGCAACTGCGAATCGACCTGTCCCTCGGGCGTGCGCTATGGCCGCCTGCTCGACATCGGGCGTAAGGTCGTGGAGGACAAGGTGGGCCGCCCGGCCGCGCAGCAGGCCCTGCGCACCCTGCTCAAGGAAAGCCTGACGCGGCCCTGGGTGTTCACCCCGGCCGTGCAGGCCGGCCGTCTGCTGCGCCCCCTGCTGCCGCGCGCCCTGCGCGCCAAGCTGATGCCGGCGGCCGCTGCCGGCCCGCGCCCGCAGCGCGCGCAGGCGCGCCAGATGCTGCTGCTGGAAGGCTGCGTGCAGCCAGGCCTGGCCCCGAATATCAATGCCGCCACCGCGCGCGTGCTCGATGCCTGCGGCGTGCAGCTGATCAGCCCTGCCCAGGCCGGCTGCTGCGGCGCGCTGCGCTACCACCTGAACGACCAGGCCGGTGGCCTGGACGATATGCGCCGCAATATCGACGCCTGGACGCCGTATCTGGACACGGTCGAGGCGATCGTCATCACGGCCTCGGGCTGCGGCCTCAGCGTCAAGGAATACGGCCACCTGCTTGCGCACGATCCGGCCTATGCCGAACGGGCCGCGCGGGTGTCGGCGCTGGCGCGCGATGTGGTCGAAGTGCTTGCGGAATTTACGCCCCTGTTCGCCCAGCGCGTGGCGGCGCGCGGTCAGCGCGTGGCCTACCATCCGCCCTGCACGCTCCAGCATGGGCAGCAGATCCGCGGGGCCGTCGAGGGCCTGTTGCGGGCGGTCGGGGTGGAGGTGGCGCTGTGCGCCGACAGCCATCTGTGCTGCGGCTCGGCCGGCACCTATGCGCTGCTGCAGCCGCAGCTGTCGCAGCAGCTACGCGCGCGCAAGCTGGAGAATTTGGCCGCCACCGGTGCGGCCGAGGTGGTCACGGCCAATATCGGCTGCATCAGCCAGCTGCAGGGCGGGGCGCAGCCGGTGCGCCACTGGATCGAACTGCTCGACGAACTGCTGGCCTGAGCGGGCTTACTCGGCCAGCAGGGCCTCGATGTCGCCGATCATTTCCTCGGGCGAAGTCTGCGGGGCGTAGCGCTTGTAGACGCTGCCGTCCTTGCGCACCAGGAATTTGGTGAAATTCCATTTGATTGCTTCCGTACCCATCAGACCGGGCGCCTCTTTTTTCAGGAAGGCGAACAGCGGATGGGCCTGGCTGCCGTTGACGTCGATCTTGTCGAATAGCGGGAAACTGACGCCGTAATTCTTTTCGCAGAAGGCGCCGATTTCTTCGGCCGAGCCCGGTTCCTGGCCGCCGAACTGGTTGCACGGAAAACCGAGCACGACCACGCCCTTGGCCTGGAATTGCTGGTAGACCTGTTCCAGGCCCTTGTACTGGGGCGTGAAGCCGCAGGCGCTGGCCGTGTTCACGATGAGCAGGACCTTGCCCTTGTACTGGGCTAGGTCGACCTTGTTGCCCTGCAGGCTGTTGGCGCTGAAGTCGAAAGTATTCATGGTCAGAGCAGGCCGAGCTTGGCGGTGGCAGCCGTGAGTTCCGACGCGCTCGTGCCTTTTTTGCTGTTGAGTTTGATGGTCAGGCGCAGGTCGTTGACGGAGTCGGCATTGCGCAGCGCGTCTTCGTAGCTGATCTTGTCGGCCTCGTACAGGTCGAACAGGGCCTGGTCGAAGGTTTGCATGCCCAGCTCGCGCGACTTCTTCATGATCTCCTTGATCTCGTGGACCTCGCCTTTGAATATGAGGTCCGAAATCAGCGGAGAGTTCAACAGAATTTCAATCGCGCACACGCGGCCCTTGGCTTCCTTGCGCGGGATCAGGCGCTGCGACAGCATGGCCTTCAGGTTCAGCGACAGGTCCATCAGCAGCTGGGCGCGCCGCTCTTCGGGGAAGAAGTTGATGATGCGGTCGAGCGCCTGGTTGGCGCTGTTGGCGTGCAGCGTAGCAATCGCCAGGTGGCCCGTCTCGGCAAAGGCGATCGCATGCTCCATGGTCTCGCGGTCGCGGATTTCGCCGATCTGGATCACGTCGGGCGCCTGGCGCAGGGTGTTCTTCAGCGCGATCTCGAAGGACTCGCAATCGACGCCGACTTCGCGCTGCGAAATCACGCAGTTCTTGTGCGGGTGGACGAATTCGACCGGGTCCTCGATCGTGATGATGTGGCCGTAGCTGTTCTCGTTGCGGTAGCCGACCATGGCCGCCATGGTCGTCGATTTGCCGGAGCCGGTGGCGCCGACCATGATGACCAGGCCGCGCTTGGTCATGATGATGTCCTTCAGCACCGGCGGCATGTCCAGGTCTTCGAGCTTGGGAATGGTCGAGGTGATGACACGCAGCACCATCGCCACCGAACCCATCTGCACGTAGGCCGACACCCGGAAGCGGCCCAGGTCGCCCGGGCTGATGGCGAAGTTGGCCTCCTTGTGCAATTCGAACTGCGCGGTCTGCTTGTCGTTCATGATCGCGCGGGCCAGATCGGCCGTGTGCTGGGCCGTCAGCGCCTGGTTCGACACCGGCGTCATCTTGCCGTCGATCTTGATGGCAGGCGGGAAGCCCGCATTGATAAACAGGTCCGAACCGCCTTTGTTGAGCATCAGGCGCAGCAGGTCGAACATGAAGCGGGAAGCCTGGTCGCGTTCCATCGTGTGAGTCTCCAGCGCGCCCGGTTAGCCGGGGAAATTTTCCGGAATCTTGGCCGCAGCGCGCGCTGCTGCGGACGAGATGACATTGCGCCGCACGAGGTCGGTCAGGTTCTGGTCGAGGGTCTGCATGCCCACGTTCGAGCCAGTCTGGATGGCCGAATACATCTGGGCGATCTTGGCCTCGCGGATCAGGTTGCGGATGGCCGGCGTGCCGACCATGATTTCGTGCGCGGCCACGCGCCCGTTGCCGTCCTTGGTCTTGAGCAGGGTCTGCGAGATCACCGCCTGCAGCGATTCGGACAGCATCGCACGCACCATTTCCTTTTCATCGGCCGGGAACACGTCGACGATACGGTCGATGGTTTTGGCGGCGGACGAGGTGTGCAAGGTGCCGAACACGAGGTGGCCGGTTTCCGCGGCCGACAGGGCCAGGCGGATGGTTTCGAGGTCGCGCAGTTCGCCCACCAGAATCGCGTCCGGGTCTTCGCGCAGGGCCGAGCGCAGCGCGTTGTTGAATGACAGCGTGTGCGGGCCGACTTCGCGCTGGTTGATCAGGCAGCGCTTGGATTCGTGCACGAATTCGATCGGGTCCTCGATGGTGAGGATGTGGCCGTATTCGTTTTCGTTGAGGTGGTTGATCATCGCCGCCAGCGTCGTCGATTTGCCCGAGCCGGTCGGGCCGGTGACCAGCACCAGGCCGCGCGGACGCAGGGCGAATTCGGCGAAGATCTTGGGCGCGTTCAGATCTTCGAGCGAGAGGATCTTGGACGGAATCGTGCGGAACACGGCCGAAGCGCCGCGCTGCTGGTTGTAGGCATTGACCCGGAAACGGGCCAGGCCCGGAATCTCGAACGAGAAGTCGCACTCGAGGATTTCCTCGTAGGACTTGCGCTGGCCGTCGTTCATGATGTCATAGATCATGCTGTGCACTTCCTTGTGCTCCAGGGCCGGCACGTTGATACGGCGCACGTCGCCATGCACCCGGATCATCGGCGGCAGACCGGCCGACAGGTGCAGGTCGGAAGCCTTGTTCTTGACGGAGAAAGCAAGCAGTTCGGAGATGTCCATTTATAATCCCTGAGGATTGATACAGGTGAAAAGACGAAGTCGATTATGTCCCCAATGCTTGAGAAACTGCAAGCGCTCGACGCGCGGATAGTTGCCGCAGTGGAAGCTGCTGGCCGCCCCCGTGATGCCGTGCAATTTATCGCGGTCAGCAAGACCCATCCGGTCGAGACCCTGCGCGAGGCCGTGGCCGCCGGCGTGCACACATTTGGTGAGAATTACCTGCAGGAGGCGCTCGACAAAATCGCAGCGCTCGGCCCCGGCATCTGCTGGCATTTCATCGGTCCGATCCAGTCGAACAAGACGCGCCCCGTGGCCGAGCATTTCGACTGGGTGCAATCGGTCGACCGGCTGAAGATCGCCGAGCGCCTGTCGGCCCAGCGCCCGCCCGAGAAAGGGCCGCTCAACGTCTGCCTGCAGGTCAACATCAGTGGCGAGGAGACCAAGAGCGGCGTGACGCCGGCCGAGCTGCCAGCCCTGGCCCAGGCCGTGGCCAGGCTGCCCCAGCTGCGCCTGCGCGGGCTGATGGCGATACCGGCGCCGACCACCGATGTGGCCCAGCAGCACGCCGATTTTGCGCGTCTGCGCGCGCTCTATGAACAACTGCAGCGCGACGGCCTCGCGCTCGATACCCTGTCGATGGGCATGTCGGCCGATATGGAGGCGGCGATTGCGGAAGGGGCGACCCTGATCCGGATCGGCACCGCCCTGTTCGGCGCCCGCGACTATTCACAGAAAGCACCCGCATGAGCATCGCCTTCATCGGCGGCGGCAATATGGCCACCGCCCTTATCGCCGGCCTGGCAGCGACCGGCCAGGCCATCCACGTGGTCGACCCGAACGCCGAGGCCCTGGCGCGCCTGGCCGCGCGCTATGGGGTGAGCACGGCCAGCGCCATCGACGCGCAGGTCAGCGCCGCATCGGTGGTGGTGCTGGCCGTCAAGCCGCAGCAGATGAAGGCCGTGGCCGCCGCCCTGCAGCCCGCGCTTGGCGCCGGTGCGCTGGTGCTGTCGATTGCGGCCGGCATCCGCGCGGCCGATCTGTCGCGCTGGCTCGGCGGCTGGGACGCGATCGTGCGCACGATGCCGAACACGCCGGCCCTGATCGGCAAAGGCATCACCGGCATGTTCGCGCTGGACGGCGTCAGCGCGGCGCAGCGCGCGCAGGCCGATGCGATTCTGCGCGCGGTCGGGCGCACTGTCTGGCTCGACAGCGAGGCCCAGATCGACCCGGTGACGGCGGTGTCCGGCAGCGGCCCCGCCTACGTCTTCTATTTCATCGAAGCGCTGCAGCAGGCGGCCGAGGAGCTCGGCCTGACACCCGAGCAGGGCCGCGCGCTGGCCCTGGCCACCTTCGAGGGCGCGGCCCAGCTGGCCGTGAACGCCGACGAGCCCGTGAGCGTGCTGCGCGAGCGCGTGACGAGCAAGGGCGGCACCACCTACGCCGCGCTGAGCAGCATGGAAGCGGACGGCATCAAGCAAGCGATCATCCGCGCCGTGAAAGCCGCCGCCGCGCGCGGCGAAGAACTCGGCCGCGAACTTGGCCAGTAAGAAAAATGGGGTCAGACCCCATTTATCTCGGCGGAAAAAAAGGGTCTGACCCCGATTTATCTTCGTGGAAAAAAGGGGTCTGGAAAAATGGGGTCAGACCCCATTTATCCAGGCAGAAAAAAGGGGTCAGACCCCGATTTATCTGCGGGGAAAAAAGGGCCTGGTTTTTTGTGGGGGAGTGCGGCGGCGCTTATTTGCGCAGCATCGGCAGGACCGAACGCAGCAGGCCGAAGATGCCGAGCGCGCTGCGCATCAGCGGCAGTACGCCCTTCGGACGGCTGACCGCCAGGCCGAGCAGTACGCCGGCGATGGTCAGCGGCACTTGCATGCGCGGACCCAGATAGCGCCGCCAGCCGCTCGGCTGCAAGGGCTCGAGCAGGGCCTGGGTCTCGGTCACGATCATGATGCGCTGGAGCGCGCACTGCGTGACCAGCACCTCGCGCCGGGCCGCCAGGATTTGCGCGTGGCTAGTGGGATTCGGATGCATGCGGGTCCGCCGTGGCGTTTTTGATCGCTTCGATGTCTTTGGCCAGCTCGGCCATGGTTTGCTGCAGCAGGCGCGGCTTGTTGACCATGTTGGCGCGCACCCGCAGGAACAGGGCGACGCCGGCCACCAGATACACGGCCGCCAGACCGAGCACGGCCGCGAAGCGGTAAGTGTCCCAGAACAGCAGGATGATGAAGAAACTGCCGAGCAGCACGGCCAGGCCGACCAGGAACAGGGCGAGCAGGGACAGCAGCAAGGTGTTGAGGAAACGGAGCGACTCCTCTTCGACCTCGACCGCGGCCAGTTCCAGCCGTGTCTGCACCATCGCCACCAGGGTGGCGACGATGCGTCCCGCCGATTCGAGCATGGCCATGCGCTGCCCTTACTTGCGGGCGATCAGCATGCCGACCACGACGCCGATCGCCGCGCCCAGGCCGACGGCCTTCCAGGGGTTTTCGCGCACATAGGTGTCGGTGGCCTTGGCCGCTTCTTTGGCTTTTTCCAGCGCGCGCTCTTCGAGCACGGCCAGATCGGCCTTGGCGTTTTGCAGCGTGCGCTCGAAACGGGCCTTGGCAGCCTGGAATTCTTCACCGGCGGCATTGCCGCTCTGGCGCAGCCAGACCTCGGCATCGGCGATCACGGTGCGCAGGTCGTCCATCAGTTGATCGCGTGCGGCGCGCGCGCCGGAAGTGGTGGGGATCGGTTCCATCATGGGCCTTTACTCCTGAGTTGAAGGATGCAGTCTAGCGATACGCTCAAGTTCTGTATTTGAGCGAGGTCAATTGTCTCTATCGTAACAAGTAGTCGATGGCGACGCCAGCGAAAATGGCCGCGCCCAGCCAGTTGTTATGGCGGAAGGCGGCAAAGCAGGCCATGCGCTCGCGCCCGCGGATCAGGGTGTAGTGGTAGAGGGCCATGGCGGCCGCCACCAGCACGCCGGCCACGAAGGCCCAGCGCAGGCCGGCCGCCCAGCCGCCCACCAGGATCATCGCCAGCGACACGCCATAGCACAGCATGACGGCGGCCACGTCGAACTGGCCGAAGGTGATGGCCGAGGTCTTGATGCCGATTTTCAGGTCGTCGTCGCGGTCGACCATCGCGTATTCGGTGTCGTAGGCCACGGCCCAGAACACATTCGCTACCAGCAGCCACCAGGCCAGCAGGGGCACGCTGCCGGTGAGCGCGGCCCAGGCCATCGGAATGCCGAAGCCGAAGGCGATCCCCAGATAGGCCTGGGGAATCGCGAAGAAACGCTTGAAGTAGGGATAGCTGGTGGCAATCAGCAGGGCCGCCACGCTCAGCTGCTTGGTCAGGCCATTGAGCGGCAGAATCAGCAGGAAGGACACGAGGGCCAGCGCACCGGCCACGGCGACGGCCTCCCAGGCGGCGATCTTGCCGGCCGTCAGGGGCCGCTCGGCCGTGCGCTTGACGTGCTTGTCGAAGTCGCGGTCGGCGAAATCATTGATCGCACAGCCGGCCGAACGCATGAGCGCGGTGCCGAGCACGAAGATCGTCAGGATCAGCGGATCGGGGTGGCCGTGGCTGGCGATCCAGATGGCGTTCAGCGTCGGCCACAGCAGCAGCAGGATGCCGATCGGCTTGTCAAGACGCACCAGGCGAAAGTACAGGGCGAGTTTGTTCATGCCCGCATTATACGAGGGCCTATTGGCTGAGCATGCTCACGCCCGGCAGTTTGCAGGCGGCCACGGCCTGGCAGACGGCGTCGATCGCGGCCTTGCGCGTAAAGCTCTTGCGCCAGACGATGACCACGCGGCGCGAGGGCGCCGGCTCTTCGAACGGCAGGAAGCGCAGCATGCCGTCGGCCGGATGCATGTCGGGCACGGAGGCGCGCGGCAGCACGGTCAGGCCGATGCCGCTGGCCACCATGTGGCGGATGGTTTCGAGCGAGGAGCCTTCGAAGCTGCGCTGCATGCCATTGCCGGGCGCGGCGAAACGCGCCATCTCGGGACAGACTTCGAGCACCTGGTCGCGGAAGCAATGGCCGTTGCCGAGCAGGAGCATGGTCTCGTTCTTCAGGTCTTCGGCGGGAATGGCCTTGCGCTTGGTCCACGGGTGGTTGCGCGGCACGGCCACGACAAAGGGCTCGTCGTACAGCGGGGCCACGGCCATGCCGTGCTCGGGCAGGGGCAGGGCCATGATGGCCGCGTCCAGTTCGCCCTGGCGCAGCATGTCGAGCAGGCGCGCCGTGAAATTTTCCTGCAGCACCAGCGGCATCTGGGGCAGGGTGTCGATCATGGTCTTGACCAGCGGCGGCAGCAGATAGGGGCCGATCGTGTAGATCACGCCCAGGCGCAGCGGGCCCGACAGCGGGTCCTTGTTCTGCTTGGCCAGCTCCTTGATGGCGGCCGTCTGTTCGAGCACGCGCTCGGCCTGGGCCACGATCTGCGCGCCCAGGGGCGTGACCGAAACCTCGGAGCCGCCGCGTTCGAACAACACGACGCCGAGCTCGTCTTCGAGCTTCTTGATGGCGACCGATAAAGTGGGCTGGGCCACGAAGCAGGCCTCGGCGGCATGACCGAAGTGGCGGGCGCGTGCTACGGCAACGATGTACTTCAGTTCAGTCAGTGTCATGGCAGGGGAGGAACACGAGGACTGCGAAAGTGGCCAGAAACCAGTTTATTTTAGCTTATTGCTGTCGATATAATCATACAGCGTTCCCCGCCAACCTTTCACGACGGAAGCTGCCTATGTCCACTCTTGGTCCGGCCGAAGCCCAGGCCTATATTCACAAACTCTTGACGGGGATGCACCAGCTGGGTGGCTCCGACATGTTTATCTCGGCCGATTTCCCGCCCTCGATGAAGCACCAGGGCCAGATGAAGCCGATGAGCCAGACCAAGCTGACCGGCGACGTCACGCGCGCCCTGGCCTATAGCCTGATGAACGACAAGCAGCGCGCCGAGTTCGAGGCCGACCTCGAATGCAATTTCGCGATCTCGCTGCCGAATGTCTGCCGCTTCCGCGTGAATGTCTTCGTGCAGCAGCAAAATGTCGGCATGGTGATCCGCACGATTGCCTCCGAGATTCCGAACTTCGAGAAGCTCGACCTGCCCGAGGTGCTCAAGGATGTCATCATGACCAAGCGCGGCCTGGTGCTGGTGGTGGGCGGCACCGGCTCGGGCAAGTCGACCACGCTGGCGGCGATGATCGACTACCGCAATACCAATTCGCTCGGCCATATCATCACGGTCGAGGACCCGGTCGAGTATGTGCACAAGAACAAGGGCTGCCTGATCACGCACCGCGAGGTCGGGGTCGACACCCTGTCCTGGCATAACGCGCTGAAGAACACGCTGCGCCAGGCGCCCGATGTGATCCTGATCGGTGAGATCCGCGACACCGAAACCATGGAGCATGCGATCGCTTTTGCCGAAACCGGCCACCTGTGCCTGGGCACGCTGCACGCGAACAATGCCAACCAGACCATGGACCGGATCATCAACTTCTTCCCCGAAGAGCGGCGCCAGCAGCTGCTGATGGACCTGTCCTCGAATCTGCGCGCCATCATTTCCCAGCGCCTCGTGCGCACCGAGGACGGCAAGGGGCGCAAGGCCGCCATCGAAATTCTGCTCAACACGGCGACCATCAGCGAATTGATCCTGAAGGGGAACTTCCAGTCGATCAAAGAGATCATGCATAAGTCGCGTGAACTGGGCATGTGCACGTTCGACCAGGCCCTCTACGAGCTGTACAACAAAGGCTATATCAGCTACGACGAGGCGATCCGCAATGCCGACTCGGCCAATGGCCTGCGCCTGCAGATCAAGCTCAAGGGCGAACGCAAGGAGCCGGGCGCGGAGGACAGCAAGGGCGGCGTCAGCCTGTCGATCCAGGAAGAACCCGAGGAAGACGAGGAAGGCGGCGAGCCGGAGAAAAAATAAATGGAGTGTTCGCTAGCGCAACTGGAAAGCGCCATCAACTTCTGGCGCGCCCGCCTGCCGGCGCGCGGACCGGAAGGCGTGCTGGCGCCCGAGCTCAGTGCCCTGGCCACTCTGTACGGACGGATGATTTACGAACGGCGCGCGTGCCTTGATACGGCCGCGCTTGATTCCTACCCACGCGGCCTGATCGAGGCCGCCCTGACACAGCAATGATCGATTTCGAAACCAAACTCTGTACGCGCGCCGAGCTGGCCGCGCGCGTGGCCCAGCTGCCCAAGCCCGTCGTCATGACCAATGGCGTGTTCGACATTCTGCACCGCGGCCATGTCACTTATCTGGCCCAGGCGCGCGCGCTCGGCGCTTCGCTGGTGGTGGCCTGCAATACCGATGCCTCGGTCAAGCGCCTGGGCAAGGGCGATGACCGGCCCGTCAATACCTGCGCCGACCGCATGGCCGTGCTGGCCGCGCTCGAATCGGTCAGTCTGGTGGTGGACTTTGAGGAAGACACGGCGCTCGAAGCCGTACTCAGCGCGCGCCCCGAGATCTACGCCAAGGGCGGCGACTACGACATGCACGCGATTCCCGAGGGCCAGGCGGTGATGGCCTATGGCGGCCAGGCGGTGGCGATCGACTTCGCCCACGACCGCTCGACCAGCAAGCTGCTGGCTAAGGTGCGTGCCTTCAGCCGCTGATCACAGCACGTTCGGATACAGGCCGCTGCGCGAGACGTTCAGACGGAACGGGAATTCCATCGCGCAGGGCACGCCGTTGCAGCGCGCCGGCGTGTATTTTTCCAGCAGCATGGCCATGCCCACATAGCGCGACACGAGCGTGTCGGGCGTGTTGTAAACCTCGATCTCCTCGGCCTTGCCCTCGGCATTGACGCGCGCCACCAGATACAGATAGCCGCCGCTGTCGATGCGGTCGGCCACCAGGGCGGCCGCGCGGTAGAGCTCGGCCAGGCCGGCGCGCGGGAAGGGCGGCACATCGTTCGGCCCGAGTTCCTTGTACTGATTGCGCACCCACTGCTGCTGCTCGGGCGTCAGTTCGGCATAGGCCTTGTCGAAGGGGACCGGATGATTGCTGACGATCATACGGCGCAGATTGCTGCCCGTGGCCGGCGGGCCGAACAGGGTAAAGCCTTCCCCGGCCTGGGCCAGGCCGCACACACAGCAAAGAAGCAGAGCAAGAAAATGACGCATGACAGCGACCTCAACGACGTACACCAGCCTATTCTGGCAGAGATTTGGCGCGCAAAGTTGTCGTTTAAGAAAAATGGGGTCAGACCCCATTTTTCCGGTTTGCAGCGGCGGCTTCAGGCGCCGCCGGCGTAGCCCTGCTGGCGCCAGGCTTCGTAGACGACCACGGCGACCGTGTTCGACAGGTTCAGGCTGCGGCTGTGCGGCAGCATCGGCAGGCGGATGCGCTGCGCTTCGGGAAAGCTGTTGCGCAGGGCCGGATCGAGCCCGCGCGTCTCGCAGCCGAAGATGAAATAGTCGCCCGGGGCAAAGTCCAGCGCGGCAAACGGGCGCGCGCCGTGGGTGGTCATGGCGAACATGCGCGTGCGCGCCGGGTTCTCACTGGCCAGAAACGCTTCCCAGCTCGGGTGGACCTTCATGCTGGCATAGTCGTGGTAGTCGAGGCCGGCGCGCTTCATCTTGCTGTCATCGAGAGGAAAGCCGAGCGGCTCGATCAGATGCAGCTGGGCGCCGGTGTTGGCGCACAGGCGGATCACATTGCCGGTGTTCGGCGGAATCTCGGGGTTCACGAGTACGACATGAAACAAGGGGGCTTCTCCTCTCGATGGGGCGGGGTGCGCGCCAGCACGATGTTGCTCACGCGGCGTGCGCCATGGCGCTTGAGCAGGGCCGCAATGCTGTCGAGCGTGTGGCCGCTGCTCATCACGTCATCGACGACGCCGATGTGGCGCCCGTCAAGCTCTGCCATTGTAGCGGCTGTCAGGCCGAATGCGCCGCGCACATTGGCCGCGCGCGCCGCCGGCGCCAGGCTTGATTGGGCGGCCGTCTCGCGCACGCGCCGCAGCAGATCGGCCCGCAGCGGCAGGCCGAGCGCGCGCGCCAGCGGCCGCGCCAGCTCGAGCGCCTGGTTGTAGCCGCGCTGGCGCAGGCGCGCCGCACCCAGTGGTACCGGGCACAGCAGATCAGGCAGGGCGGCGCCGGCCAGGGCCGCCTGCAGGCGCGCCGCGCCCCATGGCGCCAGCACCAGGCGCTGGCCGAATTTCAGCTGCAGCACCAGGCGGTCGAGCGGCTCGGCATACGGACCGGCCGCCAGCGTGGCGTCGAAATGGCGCGGCTGGGCCAGGCAGGCGCCGCACAGGCCGCCGCTGGCGGGCGCGAGCGGGTTGGCGCAGCACGGGCAGCGCGCCATCGGCGGGCAGGCCCAGGCGTCGCAGGCGGCGCAGACGGCCGCGCGCGCCGGGCCGGCGCACAGCAGGCAGGCGCCGGGCAGGCAAAACGCGCCCAGCGCCGCCGCCCAGCGGCCCAAACGGTTACACTGGCGCCTTTCCTGTTCTTGTTTGTCGCTGTCCATGGCTGCTCCGTCCGAACTCAGTGCCCCGATCGATCTGGCCCGCGTGCGCCGTCTGTTCGCCCGTCCGGAGCGGCTGGCGCTGGCCGACTTCCTGCGGCGTGAAATCGCCTCCCGTATGCATGAGCGTCTGGAGCTGGTGAAAGTTCAACCGCAGCGCGTGCTCGATGCCGGCTGCGGCACCGGCGCCGATCTGGCCGTGTTTCAGCAGCGCTATGGCGCGGCCCAGGTGGTTGGGGTCGACGCCGCCCCGGCCATGCTGGCGGCGGCCGCGGCCCAGCGCCCGGCCGCTGGCGGGCTCAGCGGACTGCTCGGCAAGCTGATGCCACGCAAGACCGGCACCGACCTGGTCTGTGCCGATTTCGCCCAGCTGCCGTTCGGCGTGAACTCTTTCGATCTGGTCTGGTCCAACCTCGCATTGCACTGGCATCCCCAGCCGGACCAGGTGTTCGCTGAATGGCGGCGGGTGCTGCGCGTCGATGGCTTGCTGATGTTCTCCACCTTCGGGCCGGACACCTTCAAGCAGCTGCGCGCGGCCTTCGCCACGCTCGACCAGCATGCCCACACCTTGCCCTTCGTCGACATGCACGATTTTGGGGATCAACTGGTGGCGGCCGGCTTCACCACGCCGGTCATGGACATGGAGGTGATCACGCTGACCTATGACACGGTCGATGCTCTGCTGGCCGACGTGCGCGCATTTGGCGGCAATCCGCTGGCCACGCGCCGGCGCGGCCTGATCGGGCGCGCTGCCTGGCAGCGGGTGCGCGCCGCGCTCGAGGCCCAGCGCCGGCCCGACGGCAGCCTGGCCCTGAGCCTGGAGGTGATCTACGGCCACGCCTTCCGGCCGGCCCCGCGCGTCACCCAGGACGGCGAAGCCATCATCCGTTTCATGCCGCGCAAGCAAGCATAATTTCTTTGCAATAATAAAAAACGCGCCCCACATGGGGGCAAAATTCTGCTTGTCAAGCCCTGCCGGTCAGTTTTTCCCTTGATAGAGTCAGAAGTCCTTGATTATAATCAACGACTAATTTTGTCGAATGTGGACTAGTGCGCTGTAACAAAAGTCTGTATTCACAATGGAAGGTTCCCGCCGGAGGCCCGGCGCGGGGCCTTTTTGTGTGGAAGTCTGTCAGCCTGCAGGACTTTGCAGTTCTGCAAAGTGAAAAGATTCTAATTTTTTGGGTGGTTGGGGAGAACATGATTAATGTAAAGCGACTTCAAGCCTCGATGCTCGGTCTGGCCATGACTGCCGGTCTGCCGGCTCTGGCACAGGAAGCGGGCGTGCAGGGCCGTCCGGTTGAGCTTCAGCTCAACCTGCAGCAACCGGTCACACAGATCGCTGCCGACGTCTATAACCTGCACACCATGATGATGATCATCTGTCTGGTGATCTTCATCGCCGTGTTCGGCGTGATGTTCTACTCGGTGTTCAAGCACCGCAAATCGCTGGGTCACAAACCGGCCACCTTCCACGAATCGACCGCCGTCGAGATCGCCTGGACCATCGTGCCCTTCCTGATCGTGATCGGCATGGCCCTGCCGGCCACCAAGACCGTGGTCGCGATGAAAGACACCTCGAACGCCGACATCACCATCAAGGTCACCGGCATGCAGTGGAAATGGGGTTACGACTACCTCAAGGGCGAAGGCGAGGGCATCGGCTTCCTGTCGACCCTGTCCACCCCGCGCGAACAGGTCGGCCAGCCCGGCGTGGCCCCGGTCGGCCAGCGCAGCGAAAACTACCTGCTCGAAGTCGACAATGAGATGGTGGTCCCGGTCAACAAGAAGATCCGCCTGATTACCACCGCCAACGATGTGATCCACTCGTGGACCATCCCGGCCTTCGCCGTCAAGCAGGACGCGATCCCGGGCTTCGTGCGCGACACCTGGTTCAAGGCCGAGAAAATCGGTACCTACCGCGGCAACTGCGTCGAGCTGTGCGGTAAAGAACACGCCTTCATGCCGATCGTCGTGAAGGTGGTCTCGGCCGAAGACTACACGAAGTGGGTCGAAGGCAAGAAGAAGGAAATGGCCGCCAAGGCGGACGACCCGTCCAAGGTCTGGACCCTGGACGAGCTGAAGTCGCGCGGCGAGAAGGTGTACAACACCAACTGCGCCGTCTGCCACCAGCCGAATGGCAAGGGTGTGCCGGCCGCCTTCGCTGCGCTCGATGGTTCGCCGGTCGTGACCGGTCCGAAAGCTGAGCAGATCAATGTGCTGTTGAACGGTAAGAAGAGCGGCAAGTTCCCGTCGGCCATGCCGGAGTGGAAGGCCCTGTCGGATACCGACATCGCCGCCGTCATCACCTTCACCCGCAACAGCTGGTCGAACAAGGCGGAAGAAAACATTGTCCAACCGGCTGAAGTGCTGGCTGCACGTAAGTAATCGGGAGTTAATATGAGCACGACCACTTTGGATCACGCACACGATCACGCGCACGATCACCATCACGATCACCCGACGGGCTTCCGTCGCTGGCTGTTCGCGACCAACCACAAGGACATCGGTAGCCTCTACCTGTGGTTCTCGTTCATCATGCTGCTCTCGGGCGGCGTGCTGGCCCTGATGATCCGTACCGAGCTGTTCAAGCCGGGCCTGCAGTTCTTCCAGCCGGAGTTCTTCAACCAGCTGACCACGATGCACGGCCTGATCATGGTGTTCGGCGCCATCATGCCGGCCTTCGTCGGCTTCGCCAACTGGATGATCCCGCTGCAGATCGGCGCCTCCGACATGGCCTTCGCGCGCATGAACAACTTCTCGTTCTGGCTGCTGCCGCCGGCCGCGATCCTGCTCGTCGGTTCCTTCTTCGTGCCGGGCGGCGCCACCGCCGCCGGCTGGACCCTGTATGCGCCGCTGTCGACCCAGATGGGCATCGGCATGGACATGGGTATCTTCGCCATGCACATCATGGGCGCCTCGTCGATCATGGGTTCGATCAACATCATCGTGACGATCCTGAACATGCGCGCCCCGGGCATGACCCTGATGAAGATGCCGATGTTCTGCTGGACCTGGCTGATCACCGCCTACCTGCTGATCGCCGTGATGCCGGTGCTCGCCGGCGCCATCACCATGACCCTGACCGACCGTCACTTCGGCACCTCGTTCTTTAACGCGGCCGGCGGCGGCGACCCCGTCATGTACCAGCACATCTTCTGGTTCTTCGGCCACCCCGAGGTCTACATCATGATTCTGCCGGCCTTCGGCATCGTCTCGCAGATCATCCCGGCCTTCGCCCGCAAACCGTTGTTCGGCTACGCCTCGATGGTGTACGCCACCGCCTCGATCGCGATTCTGTCCTTCATCGTCTGGGCCCACCACATGTTCGTGACCGGCATGCCGGTGACCTCGCAGCTGTTCTTCATGTACGCGACCATGCTGATCGCCGTGCCGACCGGCGTGAAAGTGTTCAACTGGGTCGCCACCATGTGGAAAGGGGCGATGACCTTTGAAACCCCGATGCTGTTTGCGGTCGGCTTCATCTTCGTGTTCACGATGGGCGGCTTCACCGGCCTGATCTGCGCGATGACCCCGATCGACATCCAGATCCAGGACACCTACTACGTCGTGGCCCACTTCCACTATGTGCTGGTGGCCGGCTCGCTGTTCTCGCTGTTCGCCGGCTTCTACTACTGGGGTCCGAAGTGGACTGGTTTCATGTACAACGAAACGCGCGGCAAGATTCACTTCTGGTCGTCGATCATTTCGTTCAACGTGACCTTCTTCCCGATGCACTTCCTGGGTCTGGCCGGCATGCCGCGTCGCTATGCCGACTACGCTGCCCAGTTCACCGACTTCAACCAGATCGCCACCGTGGGCGCCTTCTGGTTCGGCCTGTCGCAGGCTTACTTCCTGCTGTTCGTCGTGCTGCCCTCGATCAAAGGCGGCAAGCAAGCCGACGCCAAGCCCTGGGAAGGCGCCGAAGGCCTCGAGTGGACCGTGCCGTCGCCGGCACCGTTCCACACCTTCGAGACCCCGCCGACGGTGAAGTAATGAGTGATGGGAAAAAGCCGAGCAATGCAAGGCTCGGCTTGATTCTGGGCGGCGTGGCCCTGGTGTTCTTCGTGGCGGTGATTGTGCGCCACCTGCTGAAATAATGGCTGAGAACTCCTTCCTGCGCCGCCTGAACCGCGCCACGATGGGCAAGCTGATCGTGATCGCGGTTGTGATGTTCGGGTTTGGGTATGCCTTGATCCCCGCCTACAAGGCCGTGTGCGAAGCACTCGGGATCAACACCCTGACCCAGAAAGATGGCACCGTGGCCATGCCGACCAACACGCAAGTGGATACCTCGCGCACGATCACGGTCGAATTCGACGGCAATGCCCAGGGGCCGTGGCGCTTCCGCCCGGTCAAGAGCAGTGTCGAGGTCCACCCGGGTGAACTGACCACCATCGTCTACGAAGTGGTCAACACCCAGGGGCGGCAGGTGAGCGCCCAGGCGATCCCCAGCTATGCCCCGAAGCAGGCGATGCAGCACTTCAAGAAGGTCGAATGCTTCTGCTTCAAACAGCAGACGCTGAAACCGCATGAAGCCAAGCAGATGCCGGTGATGTTCTATATCGATCCGGCCCTGCCGCGCGATATCAAGACCATCACGCTGTCGTACACGTTTTTTGAAGTCGCAGGGACTTGAATGAATGCACCGAAGCGTTCCGCTTCCTTCCTAGCCACGATGAAGGCCGTGCTCTGGTCCTTCTTCGGGATCCGGAAGAAAAGCGATTACGAGAAGGATGCGCAGCAGCTTAACCCGGTGTATGTGATCATCGCCGGCGTCATCGGCGCCGTCGTGTTCATCCTGGTGCTGCTGAGTATTGTGCGTATGGTGGTAGCCAAGTAAGAATTACAGAGAGTTTTTGTTTAGGGAGATCAGAATGAAGTCACCGCAAGCGACCGCGCCGTACTATTTCGTACCCGGTCCCTCCAAGTATCCGGTGCTGGCCGGTATGTCCCTGCTGCTGACCATGGCAGGCGCCTCCGCCTGGGTCAATGGCATCTCCTGGGGGCCGGCGGCGAACATCGCCGGCATCCTGGCCACCCTGTGCGTGCTGTATTTCTGGTTCGGCACCGCCATCGCGGAATCCGAAGCGGGCCAGTACAGCGACAAGATCGACCTGTCCTACCGCTGGTCGATGAGCTGGTTCATCTTCTCCGAAGTGATGTTCTTCGGCGCCTTCTTCGGCGCCCTCTACTATGCACGTTCGATCACCATGCCCTGGCTGGCCGACCTCGATCACAAGGTGATCTGGCCCGACTACCAAGGCATCTGGGCGGGCGCCTCGCCGGCCGGCACGGTCGAGTCCTTCACCAAGATGGGCCCGTTCCCGATCCCGACCCTGAACACGGCGCTGCTGCTGACCTCGGGCGTGACCCTGACCATCGCCCACCACGCACTGCGCGCGGGCCAGCGCAGCAAGACCGCGCTGTGGCTGTTCCTGACCGTGCTGCTGGGCGCGACCTTCATGGGCTTCCAGGCCTACGAGTACATCCACGCCTACCACGAACTGAACCTGAAGCTGACCTCGGGCATCTACGGCTCGACCTTCTTCATGCTGACCGGCTTCCACGGCTTCCACGTGACCATGGGCGCGATCATGCTGTCCGTCGTGCTCTACCGTGTGATCCGCGGCGACTTCACCGCCGAGCGTCACTTCGGCTTCGAAGGCGCGGCCTGGTACTGGCACTTCGTCGACGTGGTCTGGCTCGGCCTGTACGTCGTCGTCTACTGGATGTAATCCGGCGCGGCCCGCGTGGCCGCCAGGCGAAAAAGCCGCAGGAGGACTCGGTCCGCTGCGGCTTTTTTGCTGATGCCGGCGCCGCTCAGCGGATGCCGGTCGGCTGGATGTAGCCGAAATGGTTGAGCACGAGGATGCTCACGAACAGCAGGATGGACAGGCCCACGCGCATGGCCAGGGCCCCGACCGTCCGATTGCTTTTGCCCTTATCGCGCATGATGAACACCAGCGCGGAGCCGAGACTGGCGATGATGAGGACAAAGGCAATGGCAACGTAATATTTCATGATGTGCGAAACTTGCGGTTTGAGGTGACATTGTAATGCGCTTTCGCTTCCGACTCGTGCCCTTCCTCGCCACCTGTGTGCTGGTGGCGATTGGCGTGTCCGCCGGCCAATGGCAGGACCGGCGTGCGGCCGCCAAGCTCGCCCTGCAGGCCGAGCTGCAGGCGCGCGCCGAGCAGGCTCCGGTCGACCTGAACCGTACGCCGGCCGGCGACCGCCAGCCCGATTTTCAGCCGGTGCGCGTGCGCGGCACGTTCGTCGCCGGCTATCCCGTGTATCTGGAAAACCGCCAATACCAGGGCCGCCCCGGCTTCTACGTGCTGATGCCGCTGCGCCTGGCCGACAGCGAACGCCATGTGCTGGTCGCGCGCGGCTGGCTGCCGCGCGACCCGGCCGCGCGCGAACGCATCGCCCCCTATCCGACCCCGGCCGGCGAGATCACGCTGACGGGCGTCGCCCATGGCGCCCTCGGGCACGCGCTGGCGCTCGGCCAGGATGTGGCGCCGACGGCCGGCGCCATCGTCCTCAATGCCGGCTGGCAGGAGGTGGCCACGGCCAGCCGCCTGGCCTTCGAACCGCTGGTGCTGGAACAGCGCAGCGATACCGGCGACGGCCTCGTGCGCGACTGGCCGGCGCCCAACGTCGATATCAACAAGCACCGCGGCTATGCCTTCCAGTGGTATGCGCTGGCCGTGGCCGCCATTCTCTATTTCATCATCACAGGATTTCGCAGTGGAAGAAAAGAAAGCGAACCCCAAAAGTAGCCGCATGCTGTGGGCCGTGCTGGCCGTCTGCGCCGCCCCCGTCATCGCGTCCTATTTCACCTACTATGTGCTGAAGCCGAGCGCGCGCAATAACTATGGCACGCTGATCGATCCGCGCCAGTATCCGATTCCAGACCTGGGCAGCCGCACGCTCGACGGCAAGCCGGCCGGCCTCAAGGACTTCGCCGGCAAGTGGCTGCTGGTCAAGGCCGACGGCGGCGCCTGTCCGCAGCGCTGCCAGGAGCAGCTGTACTTCATGCGTCAGGAACGCCTGATGCAGGGCAAGGAGATGGACCGCGTCGAGCGCGTCTGGCTGGTCACCGACGACGCGCCGATCGAGCCGCTGCTGCTCAAGCAGCTCGAGGGCATGCGCGTGCTGCGCGTCGATCCGGCCCGCCTGGCCGCCTGGCTGCCGCTGGAAACCGGCATGCACTTGCCCGAGCACGTGTTCATGATTGACCCGCTCGGCAATCTGATGATGCGCTGGCCGAAAGACCCGGATCCGAAGAAGGTCAGCAAGGACATCGGCAAGGTGCTCAAGGCCTCGGGGATCGGCTGATGTCGGCCACGACCCTGTTTCTGCTGTCGCTGACGGCGCTGCTGATTGCCAGCCTGCCGCTGCTGCATGTGCTGCGTTCGCCCGACAGCAACAAGTTCCGCAAGCTGGTACGCGTCACCATCTTCCTGACCTTTGACCTGATCGTGTTCGGCGCCTACACACGCCTGACCGATTCCGGGCTCGGCTGTCCGGACTGGCCGGGCTGCTTCAGCCATGCCAATCCCTTCCTCGCCCAGGAGCATATCGACGCGGCCGAGGCCATGCTGCCGAGCGGTCCGGTGACCACCTTCAAGGCCTGGATCGAGATGATCCACCGCGCCCTGGCCTCGGGCGTCGGCGTGCTCACCATCGTGATCCTGGTCTGGTCGATCCTCAAGTACCGCAAGACCCGCTTTGCCGAGCACTCGCCCTGGCTGCCGCTCGGGATTTTTCTGCTGGTCTGCCTGCAGGGCGCCTTCGGGGCCTGGACCGTCACCTTCAAGCTGCAGCCGATCATCGTCACCACCCACTTGATGCTGGGCATGACTTTCCTCGCGAGCCTGGTCTGGCTGGGCGCGCGCCAGGAGGCCAATCTCGGCAACAGCAATGCCGGGCACAGCCTCGCCCAGCTGCGCAGCGCGCGCCTGCTGGCCCTGGCCACGGCGGCCGTGGTCGCGCTCCAGGTCTTCCTCGGCGGCTGGGTGGCGACCAATTACGCGACCCTGGCCTGCACCGAGTATCCGCTGTGCGCCGGGCGCCTGGTGCCGGAGATGGATTTCGAGCACGGCTACACGCTGTGGCGCGAGCTCGGCAAGACGGCGGCCGGCCACTATATTCCGTTCGCCGCGCTGACCGCCATCCACTGGGTGCACCGCAATATGGCCTGGATCGTGGCCCTGCTGGTCGGCCTGACGGCCTGGCGCGCCTGGCCCCAGGCCGCGCTGCGCCCGACCGTGCGCGCCATGCTCGCCCTGGTGCTCGCGCAGTTCGTGACCGGCATCGCCACCATTTATTTCAAGAGTCCGCTGGCCATTGCCGCCCTCCACAATGCCGGCGCCGCCGGTCTGGTGCTGCTGGCCAGCGTGTTAAACTACAAGGCTAAGTACCAATGCGACCTGGCCCAATCCCATCGCCAACCATGAGCAGCCGCACCTCCGCCGCCCCCCAGCCGGGCAACCGCCTGGCCCAGTACTGGGTTTTGACCAAGCCGCGGGTCACGCAGCTGGCCGTGTTCTGCGCGGTGATCGGCATGTTCCTCGCCACCGACGACGGCCTGCCGCCCTGGCGCACCGTGCTGTTCGGCGCGCTCGGCATCTGGCTGTTGGCGGGCGCCGCCTTCTCCGTCAACTGTCTGCTCGAAGCGCGCATCGACGCCAAGATGGCGCGTACGGCGCGCCGCGCCACCGCCGCCGGCGAACTGACGACGGCGCAGACGATCGGCTTTGCCAGCGCGATCGGCGCTGCCGGCATCTGGGTGCTGTACGCGCTCGTCAATCCGCTGACCATGTGGCTGACCCTGTCCACCTTTGTCGGCTATGCGCTGATCTACACCCTGGTGCTGAAACCGGCCACACCACAGAACATCGTGATCGGCGGCCTGTCGGGCGCGATGCCGCCGGCGCTCGGCTGGGCCGCGGTCGCGAATGACGTGCCGATGCAGGCCTGGCTGCTGGTACTGATCATCTTCGTCTGGACCCCGCCGCATTTCTGGGCCCTGGCCATGTACCGGCGCGACGACTATGCGCGCTCCGGCCTGCCGATGCTGCCGGTCACGCACGGCATGCATTTCACGGCCTTCCACGTCTTCCTGTACGCCATCATGCTGGCCGCGACGACCTTGCTGCCCTTCGCCGTCAAGATGGCCAGCTGGCTCTACCTGGCCAGCGCCCTCGTGCTGAACGCCGTGTTCATCTGGTATGGCTGGCGCATTTACCGCCACTACAGCGACCTGGTCGCGCGCAAGGCTTTCGCCTGGTCGATCATCTACCTGGCCCTGCTGTTCGGCGCGCTGCTGCTCGATCACTACATCCGTTTCTGACCATGAAAAAACTACTGCTCGCCCTGATCGCCACGGCCGCCTTGCTGGCCGGCTGCAAGAAGCCCGAAGCCCAGAGCTTCCAGAATACCGACATCACCGGCATCGACTATGCGCAGGATTTCAGCCTGACCGACATGAACGGCAAGCCGCGCAAGCTGGCCGATTTCGCCGGCAAGGTGGTGGTGATTTTCTTCGGCTACACCCAATGCCCGGATGTGTGCCCGACCACGATGGCCGAAATGGCGAACGTGATGAAAGAGCTCGGTTCGGACGCCGACAAGGTGCAGGTGCTGTTCATCAGTGTCGACCCCGAGCGCGACACGCCGGCCCTGCTGGCCTCGTATGTGCCGCAGTTCGACAAGCGCTTCCTCGGTCTGGTGGGCGACAATAATCAGACCGCGCAGACGGCCAAACAGTTCAAGGTTTTCTACAGCAAAGTGCCGGGCAAGGACGAGAAGACCTATACGATGGACCACACGGCGGGTTCCTTCGTATTCGACACCAAGGGCAAGCCGCGCCTGTTCCTGCGCCACGGCCAGGGCGCCGCGCCGATCGTGCACGACCTCAAAATCCTGCTCAAGCAGTCCTGACCCACGCAACACTTTCCGCCCAAACAAAATGGGGTCAGACCCCATTTTGTTTGAGGCCAATGCCACGCTGGCCGGCACCCGGCAGCGCCACGCCCAACACTCAAAAAATTTCCGCCCAAACAAATGGGGTCTGACCCTGATTTTTCCGTTGGGATAAATCAGGGTCAGACCCCATTTTTTGGGGGGCGGTTTTTTAGCTGTAGAGCTCGGCGGTGGGCAGGGCCAGCCGGTCAGTGCCGACGCCGCCGATGATCAGCACTTTGCCGTTCGGTAGGGCGGTGGCGCTGTGCATCATGCGCGCCGTTGCCATGTTCGGGCCCGCCACGCCGGTGCTCTGGGTCGGGTGGTAGATCTCGGTGCTGGCCACGGCCTTCGACAGGATGTCGGCCGTGCCGCCCGTGATCAGCACGCGGCCGTCGCCGAGGGTGGCGCTGGCGTGCTGGCTGCGCGCGCTCAGCAGGCTGGGGCCGGGCTGCAGCATCAGGCCGCCGATGCCGATGTTCAGCGTGGTCGGCAGCGGCGCGCTGTCGATCAGGGTCTCGCCGCCCAGCACGGCCCAGTCGGCGCCAGCGCGTTTGACGGCATTCGCGTACAGGCGCACGCCACTGTCGAACGAGGGATTGAGCAGGGTCGTGCCATTGCCGATGAAGTCGATCACTTCGGGGCGTGCCGGCTTGCCGTCTATCATGGCAC
The DNA here is from genome assembly GCF_022012445.1 of Massilia sp. TS11. Taxonomy (GTDB): domain Bacteria; phylum Pseudomonadota; class Gammaproteobacteria; order Burkholderiales; family Burkholderiaceae_D; genus Telluria. The sequence goes on along the minus strand of NZ_JAKLTS010000008.1, from coordinate 63,175 downwards.
CACCGTAGAGCATCACCAGACCTTGCCCGATCTCCACGCAGACGTGGCCGTAGCGGCTTTGCTGCAGGCCGAAGGGCAGGGTGGTGAAGCGCTCGGTCGCCGGATCGTACACCTCGAGGCTGGTGGCCAGGCTGGGGCCGGCCTGGGTGATGCCGCCGGCGATCAGCACGCGGCCGTCGGCCAGCATGGTGGCCGTGTGGTAGGTACGGCTGGTCTGGGGCTGGCCGCTGGTCGCGCGCGCGGTGCCGCTGACCGGGTCGAAGCGCTCGGCAACCGGCGTGCCCGACACGGTGCGGCTGCCGCCGATGATCAGCACGCTGCCATCGGGCAGCAGATTGGCCGTGTGCAGGGTGCGGCCGCTCATCAGATTGCCGGCCACGCGGAAGCTCTCGCTGGCCATGTCGAAACTCAGCACTTCAAAACTGATGCCGGGCTTGCCTTCGCCACCGACCACGTACACCGTGCCGCTCGGCGTCGCGACGGCCACGTGCTGCGAGCGGGCCAGCGGCAGGGCGATCGTGCTGAAGCTGTTGCGGTAGCTGGCGCTCAGGTCGATGTCGCGCGTGGCCTCCTGGCTGCCATTGCTGACGATCAGGCGGTAGCGCGTGCTGGTGGCCAGGGCCGGCAGGGTGACGGCGGCGCCGCTGGTGACGGCGATCGCACCGGGCTCGAGGCGGCCAGTGCCGCCGCTGAAGGTGGCCGTCAGCTTGGGCTTGTCGCCGACCTGGTAGCTGCTCTTGTCGCTGCTCAGGCCGCTGATGCTGGGCGCGCCGGGCGCGGGCGGGGTCGGGCTCGGGGCCGGGACGGGGGCGCCGCCGCCACCGCCGCAGGCGACCAGGGCGCCGGGCAGGCTAAGCGCGGCCAGGGCGCGCAGGAGTTCACGTCGATCCATAAGGGGGCTCTGTTGATGAGGGCAAAGCACCGAGTGTAGGTCGTTCCGACGCGCTTGGCTGTATTAAATTGTCGCGATTCTGCCGCTAAATCGCGGCAATTGTGTGCATACTTCAGAAGCCGATCATCGCGTGCGCGAGCTCGGGGCCGAGGTGGCGGCGGAAAATCGCTTCCAGCGTGCCATCATTGCGCATGGCCAGGATGGCTTGCTGGAACTGCTCGGCGCGCTCCTCGGGCACCAGCTTACGCGACAGCAGCAAACCGGCGCGGATGCGCTCCTGCGGTTCGGCCCAGTCGAGCAGGTGGACCTGCTCGAGCAGACCGGCCTCCTTCAGCAGCGGCCAGTTGGTCGGCAGCAGCACCAGCGCCTGCACGCGCCCGGCTTTGAGCAGGCGCACCAGGGCCGGCATATCGGCCGCCTCGTACACGCGCCCCTTGATGCGCAGATTGGCCAGCCAGGCTTCGTAGGTGGGGCTGTGGTGGAAATTGCGCACGACCCCGACCTTGTAATCGCTGGCGAGGAAACCATCCATCGTGCGCGCGGCCGGCGGCACCATCTTGCTCAGCACGGCGTAGTGGCGCGAGCTCATGTAGACAACCGAGCGTGCGTACTGGTTGCGTTCGGGCGTGGGGATCGAGGACACGGTCATGGCCAGACGGCCCGCTTCCATCCCGGTCTGGATGCGCACCGTCGATTCGAGCTGGCCGCGAAACTGGCAGCCGGTGCGCCGGGACAGTTCCTCGATGATGTCCTTGTCGATTCCGGCCCAGCCGTTGCGGGTCTGGTAGTAGAGGGCGCCGTGTTCGTAGTAGCCGACACCGAACTCGCCGCAGGCGGGCGCGGCCGCATGCGCCTGGCCTAAGGCCAGGGAGCACAGTGCCGCTGCCAAGCCGAACCGAGCCATCGCGTCCCCTTTTTTTATGATCGCAAAATTCTAGGGCAGGTCCGCGATTTTGGCGAGACAAAAATAACAGCAGGACTCAGAAAGTGATCATGTCGCGCGCCATCTCGGCGTTCACATAGCGGCGGTAGATGCGTTCGAGCGTACCGTCCGCATGCATTTGGGCGATCGCCTGGGCCATGCGCTGGTAGTCGGCCTCGGGCACGCGCTTGCGCGACACGGCCAGGCCGGCCAGCAGGCGCTCTTCGCCGGCCCAGTTGAGCAGGTTGACCTGACCCTCGAGATGCATGTCGCGCATATAGGTCCAGTTGCCGGCCGGGCCGATGATCGCGTGCACGCGCTGGTTGCGCATCAGCTTGACCAGGCCGGGCAGGTCGGCCGCCTCGTACACGCGCCCGCGTGCGCGCATCTGCTCGAGCCAGGCGTCGTAGAAGGGCCCGTGGCGGAAGGCCTTGACCACGCCGACCCGCAGTTCGCTGTTGAGAAAGCCCTCGGGCGTCTGGGTCTCGGGCGGCATGCCCTTGAGCACCATGACATAGTTGTGCGAGCTGACGTAGGGAATGATGCGTACGAATTTTTCCCGCTCGGGCGTGCGCAGGGCGGTGACGGTCATGTCCAGATTGCCGGCCTCGAGCGCGGCCCAGATGCGCACGCGCGAGTCGAGGGCCGTCTTGAAATTGCAGCCGGTCCGCTTGCTCAGCTCGTCGAGCAGGTCCTTGTTGATGCCTTTCCAGCGGCCGTCATGCTGGTAGTAGAGCAGGCCCGATTCGTACAGGCCGACCGACATATCGCCGCAGGGCGGGTCGGCCGCGCGCGCGGCCGGGAGGCAGAGCAAGGCTGCCAAAATGGCAAAAGAGAAACGCATATTCCTCCGATGACAACCCAGCCATTGTGGTCGAAGGCCTGGCGTTTGTCACCAACTATTGCTCGTCGGGCCGATGCGGGATCACCTTCACGAGCATGATGCGCGGGCCCTTCATCTTGCGCACCACCACGTCGAAATGGGCGAAGCGCACGCGCTGGCCCTGGCTTGGCACGTCGCCCAGGCGCAGCATGAGCAGGCCGCCCACCGATTCGACTTCGCCGCCCCCGCTTTCCTCGGGCCCCAGCTCGATGCCGAGCGCGCGTTCGAGCGAGACCAGGGGCAGGCTGGCTTTACCGACCAGGCTGCCGTCGGCCTGGGGCAGCCAGTCGTTTTCGTTGAGACGGAACTCGTCGTGGATTTCCCCGACCAAGGCGCCGAGCAGATTGTCGAGCGTGAGAAAGCCGATCGGGCGCTTGCCCTTTTCGCCGACCAGGGCGAAGTGGGGCGCGCCGGCGCGGAAATGGCGGAACACTTCCTGCGCCGGCGTGCGCGCCGGGAAGGTCTCGACCGGGCGCAGGAAGGCGGCCAGGTCCTCGGGCGGGCGCTGGGCCAGGAACAGGTCTTTCACATGGATCAGGCCGAGCACCTGTTCGCCGCTGGCGTCCAGGTAGGGATAGCGCGAGAAGCGGTTGCGCACCATGGTGGCGAGATTCTCCTCGCGCGTGCAGGCGGCCGACAGACCGATCACCTCGTTCATCGGGCGCATCAGATCGGCCGCCGTGCGCTGGGAAAAATCGAGGGCCTGCAGCAGCACCTGGCGCTCCGGCCCGGTCTGGCCCGGCTGGCTCGAACGCAGAATCAGCTTCAGTTCCTCGTTCGAGTAATGCGGGCTGCCGTGGCCGCCGTCGTGGCCCTCGGGCGCGCCCAGACCGGCCAGGCGCAGGGTGGCGTTGGCGCTCGCATTGAGCAGCCAGATGGCCGGATACATGAGCCAGTAGAAACCGTACAGCGGCACGGCGGCGCCGATCGCGACGCGCTCGGGCAGGCGGATCGCCAGCGACTTCGGGGCCAGCTCGCCGACCACGATATGCAGGAAGGAGATCACGCCGAAGGCGATCGCGAACGACAGGCCGTGGATCCATTCGGGGTCGCGCAGGCCGAGCGCGGCGAACAGGGGTTCGAGCAGGCCGGCAAAGGCCGGTTCGCCGACCCAGCCGAGGCCAAGCGAAGCGAGCGTGATGCCGAGCTGGCAGGCCGATAGATAGGCGTCGAGCTGGCCGTGCACATTGGCCAGGATGCGTCCGCGCCAGCCGCCGCGGCGGGCGATGGCGCGCACGCGCGTCGGGCGCAGGGTGACGATACCGAATTCGGCGGCAACGAAGAAGCCGTTCAGGGCCACCAGGACCAGGGCCAGGATGACCAGCAGCAGATTTTCCATGCAGGCGGAGCGAGTGAGAAAGCCCCCATCTTAGCAGTTCAGCCGGACAGGCCGAGCAGGCGCGCCACCAGCGGGTGGTCGATCTTGCGTTCGCTCGAGATGCCGTAGCACTGGCTGCGTACCTCGGCGGCCGGGCCAATGGCGACGGCGCCGAACTGCTCGCGCAGCGCGGTCGCGTCCATGTCGGGCACGAAAAACAGGCCGGCTCCGGCGCGTCCGAAGGTGGTCAGCAGGGCCGTGTCTTCGAACTCGCCGGCCACCTGCGGGTGCAGCTTGTGGCGCTCGAACCACTGGTCGAGCTGCAGGCGCAGGGCGCTGCTGCGCGTGGGCAGCAGGAAGGGCGCGCCCGTCAGCCGGGCCGGATCGGGCCAGGCCGCCGCCAGCGCCGGGCTGGCCACGATCAGCATCGGCACGTCCTGCAGCAGGCGGCTGCGCACGCGCAGGTGGCCGCCGGGCGGCACCGGGCGGTCGGTCAGCACGAGGTCGTACTGGTGCAGGGCCAGATCGGCCAGCAGCTCGGTGAAGCTGGCCTCGTGGCAGACCAGGCGCAGCGGCGCGCCGGCCTGGCGCAGCGGCTCCAGCAGCTGGAAGGCGGTGGCTTTCGGCAGCGCGTCGGACAGGCCGACGGCGAGGCGGCCGGCGCCATTGTCGGCGGCCTCGAGCGCCTCGCGCAGCTGGCTGCCGAGCAGGAAGATCTGGTCGGCATAGCCGAGCGCCAGGCGGCCGGCCTCGGTCAGCACCAGGCGCCGGCCCTGTGGCGCCAGCAGGCTCTTGCCGAGCTCTTGTTCGAGCGCGGCCAGCTGGGCGCTGACGGTCTGCACGGCCAGGCCCAGGCGTTCGGCCGCGCGCGTGACCGAACCCTCGCGGGCGACCAGCCAGAAATAGTAGAGGTGGCGGTAATTCATCAGATTTTTACGAAGTTAATGCGTGGATTTATCTGATTTATTGGAAGGGTAACATGGCCTACACTCGGGCATTGACCAAAATCAGGAATCCATCATGAAACACTTCACCGTTTCCTTCGTCGTGACCGCGGTCTGCCTGGCGCTGGCCGGCTGGTGGGGCTTTGAACGCGGCGGCGCCAGCGGCGCCCTGACTGCCCTGATGCTGGCGAGCATCCTGGCCGTGCTCGAAGTCTCGCTCTCGTTCGACAATGCGGTGCTGAACGCCTCGGTGCTGCGCGGCTGGGATGCGTTCTGGCGCAAGCTCTTCCTCGGGCTCGGGATGATCATCGCCGTGTTTGGCATGCGGCTGGTGTTCCCGATCATGATCGTGGCCGTGGCGGCCGACCTGTCCTGGCCGGCCGTGTGGCAGCTGGCCCTGAATGATCCGCAGGCCTATGCCCACCACCTGCACGCCCACCATGCCGAGGTGGCGGCCTTCGGCGGCATGTTCCTGCTGCTGGTGTTCCTGAATTTCCTGCTGGACGCGGACAAGGAAGCGCACTGGCTCGGCCCGATCGAGCGTGAACTCGGCAAGCTCGGGCGCGTGTCCTCGGTGTCGGTGATGGTGGCCCTGGCCGTGCTGCTGGCCAGCGTTCAGCTGGTCGCCCCGGGCCAGCAGCTGGCGGCGCTGACGGCCGGTCTGTACGGCATCCTCGCCTATGTCGGTGTCGGCGCCCTGACCCAGCTGCTGGGCGGCGGCGAGGCCGGCGCCTCGGCCGGCGCGCTCGTGCAGAAGGGCGGCATCGGCGCCTTCCTGTACCTGGAACTGCTGGACGCCTCGTTCTCCTTCGACGGCGTGATCGGCGCGTTTGCGATCACCACCGACATCGTCATCATCATGCTCGGTCTGGCCATCGGCGCGATGTTCGTGCGCTCGATGACCGTCTACCTGGTCGAGAAGGGCACGCTTGAGCAATTCGTCTTCCTCGAGCATGGCGCCCATTACGCGATTGGCGTGCTGGCCGCGATCATGCTCGTCAGCATGAAGTACGAAATTCCCGAGGTCGTCACCGGCCTCGCCGGCGCCCTGCTGATCGGCGCCTCGATCTGGTCCTCGCTGCGCCACCGCCGGCGCAGCCAGTAAGCTCAGTGGCCGGCCTTCTGCACGAGGGCCGTGCCGCCGCCGGCGCGCTTGGGTTCGGCCACGGCCGTGACCGTGCCGTCCGGATTGAACACGATGGCGTTGACGATGCCGATTTCGCTCGGCCGTTCGGCCCAGCGGTGGCCGAAGGCTTCGAGCGCGCGCCCTGCGGGGCTGCTGCTGAAGCCGGGCTCGACTTCGGGCGTGGCGCTGTTGCGTGCGCTGATGCGCGGGGCGGCCACGGCGGCCGGCATGTCCATGCCCAGGTCGATGTAATTGACCATAGTCTGCAGCACGGTGGTGATGATGGTGGCACCGCCCGGGCTGCCGATCGCAAACGCCGGTTTGCCGTCCTTGAAGGCGATGGTCGGCGTCATGCTCGAGCGCGGACGCTTGCCCGCTTCCGGCACGTTCGGGTGGGGCGCGCTGAAGTCGAAGTCGGTCATCTCATTGTTGAGGATGAAGCCCCAGCCCGGCACCACGATGCCGCTGCCGCCCCAGTCTTCGATCGTGTAGGTGTAGGAGACCACATTGCCGTCCTTGTCGCTGACCACCAGATGGGTCGTGTGCATGCCCTCGGCCTGCAGGCGCTTGGCGCTGGCCGGGCGCAGCGGATAGCTCGGGTCTTTCTGGAAGGCGAAGGGGTCGCCCGCGCTCAGGGCGCCGGCCGCCTGCTGCAGCGAAATCGCCTGGCGCCGCTGGGCCGCATAGGCCTTCGACAGCAGGCCCTCGACCGGGGCGTCGACGTATTCGGGGTCGGCCAGGTAGGCATTGCGGTCGGCAAAGGCCAGGCGCGCGGCCTCGATGTACAGGTGCTCGGCCTGGGCGCGCGGCAGGGCCTTCAGATCATAGCCTTCCAGCAGGTTCAGGGCCAGGCCCAGGGTGATGGCGCCGCTGCCCGGCAGCGGCATGCCATAGATGTCATAGCCGCGGTAGCTGGTGTGGACCGGTTGGCGGATGCGCGCCTCGTAATTGGCCAGGTCGGCCAGCTGCATGTCGCCGGCGCGCGCCAGCTTGCCCGCGACCACGGGCGGATGCTGGACCGCGTCGACGATGGCCTTGGCCAGCGGGCCGCTGTAGAAGGCCTTGACGCCGCCGGCCGCGATCGCGCGGTAGGCCTTGGCCATGTCGGGATTGCGGAACAGCGTCCCGGCCGGAATCGGTTTGCCGTTCGGCAGATACAGCGCGCGCGTGCTGCTGAAGCGCGCGAATTTCTCCAGCTTGTCGCCCGACAGCGCGGCGAAATGGGGGCCGACCGGGAAGCCCTTGCTGGCCACCTCGATGGCCGGGGCCAGCACCTGCTTGAAGGACATGCTGCCGTAGCGCTGCAGGGCTTCGTCCCAGCCGCGCACCGTACCTGGCACCCCAACTGACAGGCCGCTGGCGACGGCCTCCTCGAAGTCGATCGGCTTGCCCTGCTCGAGGAAGCGGTCGGCGCGCGTGGCGGCCGGCGCCATCTCGCGGTGGTCGATCGTGATCACGCGCTTGTCCTTGGCCAGATACACGACCATGAAGCCGCCGCCGCCGATGCCGCAGCTGAAGGGATCGGTCACGCCCAGCGTGGCGGCCGCGGCCACGGCCGCATCGACCGCATTGCCGCCCTGGTTGAGGATGCGCAGCGCCGATTGCGAGGCCTGCTCGCTGATCGTGGCGACCGCGCCGCCGCTGCCGCTGGCGACCGGCTGGCGGGCGGCGGCGGGCAGGCTCAGGATGATGGAGAGAACGAAACCGGAAACGAGCAGACGCGAAGGCGTAGAGGTCATGGTGCGGGTCGGAGGTGGAGGACGATGAAATACGCGGGCGCGGGCGCATGCAGGCGGATGCGCTCGGGCTCGCGCTCGGGATCGAGCGTGAATTGCCAGCCGGCCGCGCTGACGCTCGGGTTGGCACGGCTGAGGCTGAATGGAATCTCGCTGTCGCCGACACGCAGGCGCAGCTGATAAATGAGTTGACCTTGCTGGATGCACTGGGCCCCCTGCGGGCAGCGGCTGTCCTGCACGCTGTCGAGCGTCAGCAGCTGCGCGGGCGCCAGCGTGGCCTGGGCGTGCAGGGCCAGCGTCAGGGGCGCCGGGGCGGCGGGACCGGCCGCGCTCAGGCCCAGAGCGAGCGGCAGGCAAAGCATGCTGAACAAGGGGAGCAGGGCCATCGCAGCATGTTAGCACAAGAAAAACGGGGCCCGGCGCCAGCCGCGTGCTGCGGCCGGGACCGGGCCCCGTGCTGGGCGCGCCTGGCTTACAGGTAGGCGGCCAGGCTGCCTTTCATTTTCTTGAGTGCGGCGGCTTCGATCTGACGGATGCGCTCGGCCGACACGCCGAATTCTTCGGCCAGCGTGTGCAGGGTGGCGCCCGAACCATCGTCATTGGCCAGCCAGCGCGCTTCGACGATGCGGCGCGAGCGCGGGTCGAGCTTGGCCAGAGCCTGTTCCAGCCCCTCGGACTGCAGGCGCGTGGCGGCCTTGGCTTCCAGCACCTGGGTCGGCTCGGTGGCGTCGGTCGACAGATAGGCGATCGGGGCGAACTTGTTGTCGTCCTCGTTGTCGCTCGGCGCTTCGAGGGCGATATCGCGCCCGCTCAGGCGGGTTTCCATCTCGATCACTTCTTCGCGCTTGACGTCGAGCGACTTGGCCAGCTCGTCGATCTGGGCCGGGCTCATCGCGTCCAGACCCTGCTTATTGCTGCGCAGGTTGAAGAACAGCTTGCGCTGGGCCTTGGTGGTAGCCACTTTGACCAGACGCCAGTTCTTCAGGATGTATTCGTGGATTTCGGCCTTGATCCAGTGCATGGCATACGACACCAGGCGCACGCCCTGACCCGGGTCGAAGCGTTTGACGGCCTTCATCAGGCCGATATTGCCTTCCTGGATCAGGTCGGCATGGGGCAGGCCATAGCCGAGGTAGCCGCGGGCGATCGACACCACCAGGCGCAGGTGCGACATCACCAGCTGCTGGGCAGCGGCGAGATCGTTCTTGTCGCGCAGACGGGTGGCCAGGTCGACTTCTTCTTCCTGCGACAGCATGGGCAGACGGTTGACCGCCGAAATATAGGCGTCCAGGTTGCCCAGATTGCCCGAAAAGCCAAGGCCCAGCGCACGGCTACCGGTAGGGACCAGAGCGGTTTGTGCAGACATCAGCATGTGTGGTTTCCTCGTCAAAGACAACGGTTGAATCTTGGTACAGCTTGGGTCTTACTGACCCTGCATTCATATATTAGCACTCTCGGCAGGTGAGTGCTAGTTGAAGTCCTTGATCGCGGCGATAGGCAGAGACGATCTCCTGCGTCCGCTCAATATGGGGCGCCGGCGGGCGATTTCAAGGCCTGATGCCAGCATGGCAGCGCGCATCGGCGCCGTCTGTGCGGCGCCGAACTTTCCATTAATGCAAGCGCGACAGGTGATGCCGTACGGAAAGCATCGCGCCGAGCAGGCCGAGTACGGCGGCCACGGCCAGCAGGCCAGCCAGACCGGCCGCGCCGAGCGGCGCCAGCTGGAATTCCGAGGCATACAGGCGGGCGAAGTCGGCAATGGCCGCATTCAGCGGCTTGAGCGCCAGGCTGACCGCGCCCAGGGCCACTGCCCCGGCCGCCAGACCGAGCAGGGCCCCGGTGTAATAGAAGGGGCGGTGGATGAAGCCGTCGGTGGCGCCGAGCAGGCGCGCCACCGCGATTTCCTCGCGCTGGGTCAGCACCTGCAGGCGGATGGTATTGAACACCACCGCCACCACCACCACGCCGAGCGTGGCCGCCAGCAGCAGCAGGCCGAGGCGCAGCAGGTGGAGCAGGGCGGCCAGGCGCTTGACCCAGGACGAGTCGACCTGGACCGTCTCGACCGCCGGCAGCGCGCGCATCTGCTCGGCATAGCGGTCGATGCTGGCCGCCTCGGCCGCATTGCCAAAGGCTTCGAGCTTGATCACATAGCTGTCCGGCAGCGGGTTCTCGCCCAGCGTGGCCAGCACATCGGACAGGCCGGAGCGCGTTTTCAGGCTCTCGAGCGCCTGCTCGCGCGGGTTGAACACGATCTTCGCCTTGTGCGCGCCGACGATCTGGCGCAGCGGCGCGGCCAGCGCCTGGGCCTGCTCGCGCGTGGCGCTCTGCTGGACGAAGACGGAAATTTCGGGGTCGACCGACAGCTGCTCCGACATCGGGCGCACATTGTCGAGCAGGGTCAGGCCCATGAAGGGCAGGGCCAGGGCGGTGGCGACCACCACCACATTGAGCACAAAACTGCCGGGCGCGCGGCGCAGGCTGGCCAGGGCGGCGCTCAGGGCAAAGCCGTGTTGACGCAACCAGCTTCTCATGCGTTGGCTCCCAGTTGCTGTCCATGCACGAGCTGAATCACGCGCCCGGCCTTGCCCAGCTCGCGCTCGTCATGGGTGGAAATCAGACAGGTCACGCCGGCCGCGTTGAAGGCGCGCAGGGCGTCGAGCACCTTGTCGGCGCTGGCACGGTCGAGGTTGGCGGTGGGCTCGTCAGCCAGGATGATCTGCGGCCGGTTGACGATCGCGCGCGCAATCGCCACGCGCTGCTGCTCGCCGCCCGACAGGGCCAGCGGCAGGCTTTCGGCCTTGCCCAGCATGCCGACTTTTTCGAGGGCGGCGCGGGCGCGCTGCTCGGCCTCGTCGCGCGCGGCGCCGGTCACGATCAGCGGCAGCATGGTATTGGCCAGCACCGTGCGGTCCTCGAGCAGGCGCTGCTCCTGCAGAATCAGGCCGAGATTGCGGCGCAGGAAGGGCAGGCCGGCGCGCGGCAGCTTGCCGATGTCCTGGCCATTGACGCGCACGGCGCCGCTGCTCGGGCGCTCGATCGCGGCCACCATTTTCATCAGCGTCGATTTGCCGGCCCCCGAGGGACCGGCCAGATACACGAGCTCGCCCTTCTCGATGGCGAAGCTGACATTGCGCAGCGCGTAGGCGTCGGCCGAATACTGCTTCGAGACCGCGTCGAATTCGATCATGGGCATGGGCGTTATCCGAGCAGGGCTTCCGCGAACTCGTCGGCGCGGAAGGGTTGCAGGTCTTCCAGCTGTTCGCCGACGCCGATGAAATACACGGGCACCGGACGGGCGCGCGCGATCGCGGCCAGCACCCCGCCCTTGGCCGTGCCATCGAGCTTGGTGATGATCAGGCCGCTCAGCTGGAGGGCGTCGTCGAAGGCCTTGACCTGGGCCAGGGCATTCTGGCCGGTATTGCCGTCGATGACCAGCAGGGTTTCGTGCGGGGCCCCGTCCATGCCCTTGCCGAGCACGCGCTTGATCTTTTTCAGCTCTTCCATCAGGTGCAGCTGGGTCGGCAGGCGGCCGGCCGTGTCGATCATGACCACGTCCATGCCGCGCGCCTTGCCCGACTGCACGGCGTCGAAGGCGACCGCGGCGGGATCACCGGATTCCTGCGACACCACGTGCACATTGTTGCGCGCGCCCCAGGCGATCAGCTGTTCGCGCGCGGCGGCGCGGAAGGTGTCGCCGGCGGCCAGCAGCACCGACTGCTGGTGCACCTGCATATGCTTGGCCAGCTTGCCGATGGTGGTGGTTTTGCCGGCCCCGTTGACGCCGGCGATCATCATCACCAGCGGGGCGTGGCGGCCCAGTTCGAGCGGGCGCTCGAGCGGACGCAGCATGTCGGCGATCAGGGTCTTGAGCGCGGCCTTGACCTGGGCGGCGTCGAGCAGCTTGTCGTCCTTGACCTTTTTCTTCAGGGCGTCGAGCAGGGTCTGGGTGGCTTCGACACCGGCGTCGGCCATCAGCAGGGCCGTTTCCAGTTCCTCGTACAGCGCCTCGTCGATCTTGGCGCCGACGAACAGCAGCGACAGATTGGACGAGGTCTTGGCCAGACCGGCCTTCAGGCGCTGCATCCAGGAGCGCTTGGGCGCGTCCTCGGCGGCCGGCTCCGGCTCCGGTGCCGGCGTTGGCGCAGGTGTCGGCGCAGGCGTCGGCGCGGGCGCCTCAGTCGGCACGGGAGCCGCCGTCGGGGCCGCGGTCGGCGCCAGCGTGGGCACAACAGGGGGAGGCGCCAGCGGTGCGGCGGCGACCGGCGCGGGCGCCTCAGTCGGCGCGGCGGTGGGTGCGGGGGGCGGGGTCTCGGGAACGGGGGGCTTTTTCTTGAAGAAGCTGAACATTGGCTCGGCGCGGCACGCGATAGGGATGCCCTTATTTTATCAGAGCCCTTGCCCCTGCCAATCGGCATTGGCGCGCCATTCCTGCAGCGTGCCGGCGACTTCGCCCAGATCCAGAATCCGCACGCCGGCCGGCAGCTGGCGCCGCGCCAGCCGGGTGCCGGCCCCGCCGGCCCACAGGCCGATGTGGGCGGGCAGGCGCTCGCGCAGCTGGCCCAGGGCCTCGAGCGTGGCGCGCTGCGGCACCGAGGCCGAAAACGACAGGGCCACCACGTCGGCCTGCTGGGCCTGGGCGGCGCTGGCGATTTCGCTGAGCGGGGTGGCCACGCCCAGGGAAATGCACTGCGCGCCTTCGAGCGCGAACAGGGCTTCGGCCATCAGCAGGCCGAGCGCATGGCGCTCCTGCGGCACCGTGGTCAGCAGGATGCGCGGGCGCTGGCCGCGGTGGCCCATTGCATAGATGGCATTGCGCAGCACCACCTGCAGCACTTCGGAAAACAGATGTTCCTCGAACACGGCCAGCTGGCCGCTGGCCCAGGCCTCGCCCATCAGCTGGGTCAGCGGGCCGGCCAGGCTGGTGACGAAGTCGCGCAGGCCGCGCTGCAGGGCGGCCTGGGTCAGGTAGTGGCGCAGTTCGTCGGTCTGGTGCTCGCGCACCAGGCGCAGGCAGTGCTGGATTTCAGGCGGGTCCTGCGGGCAGACGGCGGCGGCGGCCGGTTCGGCCAGGGCCTCGAGTTCGGCCGGGCTCATGCCCAGCAGCTTGCCCGGGCGGTGGCCGAGGTCGAGCAGGCGGCGCAGCTGGCGCAGGCGCTGCAGCTGATCGGCCGGGTAGACCCGCTCGCCATGGGCGTCGCGCTCGGGGCGCGGGAAGCCGTAGCGCCGTTCCCAGACGCGCAGGGTCTCCTTGGCGATGCCGGTCTCGCGCGCCACGTCGCTGATCGTGAAAACGGCGGAAGACTGGTCGGCGTCGCTCATGGGGCTGGTGTGTCCTGGACAAAATCCGATTGTAATGCACACGGGGCGCGCTGGGTAGAAATATTTGTCCATGACAAAAAACCGAAAAATAGTGCACAATTGAATTTCTACGCTAATTTGTCCAGGACAATATGATGAAAATCGCGGTGATTGGCGCCGGCATCGCCGGCATGGCAGCAGCCCGCCAGCTCCACCTGGCCGGCATGCAGGTCAGCCTGTTTGAGGCGGGCAGCTATTTCGGCGGCCACAGCAATACGGTGGATGTCACGGTCGAGGGCCAGCGCTTCGGCGTCGACACCGGCTTCCTGGTATTTAATGAGCGCACCTACCCGAACCTGATCGCCCTGTTCGAGGAACTGGGCGTGCCCAGCGTGACCAGCGACATGTCCTTCAGCGTCAAGCTGGAGAACGGGCTCGAATGGGCCGGCGCCGATCTGGACACGGTGTTCGCCCAGCGCCGCAATCTGCTGCGCCCGCAGTTCTGGGGCATGCTGCGCGACATCCTGCGCTTCAACCGCGCCGCCACCGCGATTGCGCGCGGCCTCGACAGCGGCGGCACCACGCTCGGCGCCTATCTCGACCGGCACGGCTACGGCGCCGCCTTCCGCGACTGGTATCTGCTGCCGATGGCGGCCTGCATCTGGTCCTGCCCGGTCGAGCAGATGCTGGCCTTCCCGCTGCTGAGTTTTGCGCGCTTTTGCGACAACCACGGCCTGCTGCAGCTGACCGACCGGCCGCAGTGGCGCACCGTGCGCGGCGGTTCGCGCGTCTACGTCGAGCGCCTGCTGGCCCAGCTGCCCGACAAGCGCCTGGCCACGCCGGTGCTGGGGGTGGCGCGCGTGGCCGGCCTCAATGGCGGCTTTGTGCGCGTGCGCCACACCGGCGGCAGCGAGATGTTCGACCACGTGGTGCTGGCCTGCCACAGCGACCAGGCCCTGGCCCTGCTGGAAGACGCGCGCCACGATGAGCGTAGCGTGCTCGGCGCCATCCGCTACCAGCCGAACCACGCCGTGCTGCACACCGATGCCAGCTGCCTGCCACGCGCGCGCAAGGCCTGGTCGGCCTGGAACTACGAGCGCGGCGGCCAGGACCAGCGGGTCTGCGTGCACTACCTGCTGAACATGCTGCAGCCGCTGCCGGTCGAGACCCCGGTGGTGGTCTCGCTCAATCCGGTCCACGCGCCCGACCCGCGTCAGGTGCTGGCCGAATTCGAGTATGCCCACCCAGTGTTCGACGACGGCGCCCTGGCCGCCCAGCTGCGCCTGGGCAGCCTGCAGGGGCGCGACCACACCTGGTTCGCCGGCGCCTGGACCGGCTATGGCTTCCACGAGGACGGCCTCAAGTCCGGCCTGGAGGTGGCGGCCCGCCTGACCGATCTGCATGAGGTGGCCCAGCATGCGGCCGCCTGAAGCCCAGCTGCTGGTCGGCCAGGTGCGCCACACGCGCCTGCGTCCGGCGCGCCACAGCTTCCACTATCCGGCCCTGTATCTGCGCCTGCCGCTGCGCAGCCTGGACGGCCAGGCCCTGCGCGTGCCCGGCTTTGCGCGCAATGGCTTCCATCTGCTGTCCTTCCATGACCGCGACCACGGTGGCCAGGACGGCGCGCTGCTGCCATGGATCGAGCAGCTGCTGCGCAGCGAAGGCGTGCACGATGCCGACGGCGAGATCTGGCTGCACTGCATGCCGCGTGTGCTCGGCTATGCCTTCAATCCGGTCTCCTTCTATTTCTGCGAGCGGGCCGACGGCAGCCTGCGCGCGATCGTCTGCGACGTCCACAACACCTTCGGCGAGCGCCATTGCTATCTGCTGGAGACCGGCGCGCCGATCGAAAACGGCCAGCAGCTGTTTGCGCGCAAGGTCTTCCACGTCTCGCCCTTCAATGAAGTCAGCGGCTTTTACCGCTTCCGCTTCGTGCGCACCGAACGCGGCGGCCATCCCGTGCACCTGGCCTGCATCGATTACGAAGATGCGGCCGGCGCCATCCTGCACACCAGTCTGACGGGCTGCGCGCTGCCCCTGCGCGGACGCCATGTGCTGGCGGCCTTCCTGCGTTTCCCGCTGCAGAGCATGTCCGTGCTCGCGCGTATCCACTGGCAGGCCCTGCGCCTGTGGATGCGGCGTGTGCCCTGGTTCCACAAACCCGCCCCACCGATCGAAAAGGTAAGTCGATGACCACTGAATCCCTGTCGCGCGTGCCCGCCCAAGATCCGCCGGCCGCCATCCAAATCGTCTTCAAGCTGCTGGCCCGCCTGCAGCATGGCGCCCTCGTGCTCGATACTCCGGACGGGCGCCAGCACCGCTTCGGCCAGGGCGCCCAGCCGGTCCAGCTCACCCTGCACGACTGGGAAGCCCTGCGCGCCGCCATGCGCTCGGGCGACATCGGTTTCGCCGAGAGCTATATCGCCGGCCACTGGGACACGAATGACCTGCCCGGCCTGCTCGAACTGCTGGCGCGTAACCGCCAGGCGATGGAAGACCTCGTGTATGGCAGCTGGTGGGGCCGCATCCTGTACCGCCTGCGCCACCTGCTGCACCGGAATACGCGTGCGGGCAGCCGCCGCAATATCCACGCCCACTACGACATCGGCAATGCCTTCTACCAGCTCTGGCTCGATCCCTCGATGACCTATTCGAGCGCCCTGTATGCGAGCGAGGACGAGCACGATCTGGCAGCCGCCCAGGCGGCCAAGTACGGCCGCATCCTGAGCGAACTGGCGCTCGAACCGGGCGCACGCGTGCTGGAAATCGGCTGCGGCTGGGGCGGTTTTGCCGAGACGGCCGCGCGCGCCGGCATGCACGTCAACGGCCTGACCCTGTCGACCGAGCAGCTGGCCTATGCGCGTACGCGCCTCGCCCAGGCCGGTCTGGCCGAGCAGGCCACGCTCGAACTGCGCGACTACCGCGACAGCGAAGGCGAATACGACGGCATCGCCTCGATCGAAATGTTCGAGGCGGTCGGCGAGAGCTACTGGGACAGCTATTTCGCCACCGTGGCCAAGCGCCTGAAAAGCGGGGCGCGCGCCTGCATCCAGACCATCACGATCGACGAGTCCCTGTTTGAGCGCTACCGCGCCGGCACCGACTTCATCCAGCAGTACATCTTCCCGGGCGGGATGCTGCCGACCCCGACCCGCTTCCGCGAGCTGGCCGAGGCGCATGGCCTGCGCGTGGTGAACGACTTCGGCTTCGGCCTGCACTATGCACGCACGCTGGCGGCCTGGCGGCGCAGCTTCCGCGCCCACCTGTCCGAGGTGCGCGCCCAGGGCTTCGACGAGCGCTTCCTGCGTACCTGGGAGTTCTACCTGTGCTACTGCGAGGCGGCCTTCCGTTCGCATAACTGCGACGTCTACCAGTTCACGCTGCAGAAACCATGAAGCGCCTCCTGGCCGCTGCCCTGCTGGCGCTGGCCGCCGCCAGCGCCCAGGCCCTGCCGCCGCCGGTGGCGGGCGAACTGGCGCGCCCGCGCCTGGCCGGGGAAGGGCGCTTCAGCTGGTTTGGCCTGGCCATCTATGAGGCCCGCCTGTACGTGGGCGCCCAGGGCTACCGCCCGCAGGCGCCTGAAGCGGCGGCCTTCGCGCTCGAGCTGCACTACCTGCGCAGCCTGTCGGGCCAGCGCATCGCCGAACGCAGCATCGACGAAATCGCCAAGCTCGGGGTCGGCACGGCGGCCCAGCGCCAGACCTGGCTGGCGGCGCTGCGCACCATCTTCCCCGACGTCGAGAACGGCACCCGCCTGACCGGCCTGTATCTGCCGCAGCGCGGCGCGCGTTTCTACCGCGGCGCCGATCTGATCGGCGAAGTGGCCGACCCGCTGCTGGCGCGCGCCTTCTTCGCCATCTGGCTCGATCCGGCCACCAGCGCGCCCGAGCTGCGCGCCCGTCTGCTCAAGGAGGCAGCCCCGCAATGATGAATCCACCCCTGCGCGACTGGATGGGCAAGCGCGTCTGGATCGTCGGCGCCTCGGCCGGCATCGGCGAGGCCTGCGCGCGCGCCCTGCATGCGCGCGGCGCGCGCCTGGCCCTGTCGGCCCGCAGCGCCGACGTGCTGGCGGAACTGGGCGCGGCCCTGGCGGGCAGTCTGGTGCTGCCGCTCGACGTGGCCGATGCCGACAGCGTGCGTGCCGGCGCCGACCAGCTGGCCGCCGTCTGGGGCGGCGTCGACCTGGTGCTGTTCGCGGCCGGGATCTACACGCCGATGCGCGCCGACAGTTTCGACCTTGGCACGGCCGAACGCATCCTCGATGTGAATGTGGGCGGCGTCTACCGCGTGCTCGACGCCAGCCTGCCGCTGCTGCTGCGCCAGGGCGCGGGCGGCATCGCCGTGATCGCCTCGGTGGCCGGCTACAGCGGCCTGCCGCGCGCGCTCGCCTACGGGCCGAGCAAGGCGGCGCTGATCAATCTGTGCGAAAGCCTCTACCTCGATCTGCACCCGCGCGGGATCGGCGTGTATCTGGTCAATCCGGGCTTCGTCGCCACCCGCCTGACCAGCGCCAACGACTTCCATATGCCGGCCCTGATGCAGCCGGCCGAGGCGGCCGAGGCCCTGCTGGCAGGGCTGGCGCGCGGCCAGTTTCACATCCATTTTCCGCGCCGCTTCAGCAATGTGCTGCGCCTGCTGCGGCTGCTGCCGTACCGTTTGTATTTTGCCTTGGTGGGGAGAGTCGCCCGATGATGGACGAATTGGTGCATTTCTACGAAACCCTGAGCCCGGCCAGCATCGACACCGGCCTCGATCGCGTGTACGCGCCCGAGGCGCGCTTCAAGGACCCGTTCAACGAAGTGCAGGGCCTGGCCGCGATCGCCGCCATCTTCCATCACATGTACACCCAGGTGGAGGCGCCGCGCTTTCGCGTGCTCGACCAGGCGCGCCATGGCGACGATGGTTTTCTGACCTGGGAATTTCACTTCGTCGGGCGCGCCCGCATGTGCATCCGCGGCGCCACCCATGTGCGCTTCGGCCCGGACGGGCGCGTGATCCTGCACCGCGATTACTGGGACGCGGCCGAGGAGCTGTATGAAAAGCTCCCCGTCCTCGGCAGCTTGATGCGCTGGCTGAAACGGCGCCTGCGCACCCCGCTTTAAGCCGCCTTCGCCTTCTCGGCGTTGGCGCGGATCGTGGCCAGCGTGGCCCCCGGCGTGATCAGGTTGCCGTCGTAGCGCAGCTCGATCAGGGCCGGCAGCGACTGTTCGCGCGTGTAGGCCAGCGCGCGCGCGAAAGCCGGACCGAAGGCCTCGGTGGTCTCGACCACTTCGCCCTGGCCGCCAAAAGCGCGCGCCAGCGCGGCGAAATCCGGATTGTGCAGGGTGGTGCCCGACACCCGGCCCGGGTATTCGCGCTCCTGGTGCATGCGGATGGTGCCGAACATCTGGTTGTTAAACACCAGGATGATCACGCCCGCCTTGTACTGCACGGCCGTGGCCAGCTCCTGGCCGTTCATCAGATACTCGCCGTCGCCGGCAAAGGCGACCACGGTGCGCGCCGGGTCGTGAATCTTGGCCGCCACCGCGGCCGGCACGCTGTAGCCCATTGCGCCCGAGGTCGGGGCCAGTTGGGTGCGCAGCGCGCCATAGCGGAAGAAGCGGTGCGCCCAGGTGGCGTAGTTGCCGGCGCCATTCGTGATGATGGTGTCGGCCGGGGCCTGGCGCTGCAGCTCCTGCACCATCTGCCACAGATTGAGCGGGGCGCCGGTGTCGCGGAAGATGGCCGGTTCGCTCTGCCAGGCCACCAGTTCGGCGCGCGCCTCGGCCACGCTGCCCTGCCAGGCGCGCGTGTCGACCGGGGCCATGGCGGCCAGCGCGGCGGCGAACTGCGGCATGCCGCTGGCGATCATCAGCTCGGCCTGATACACGGAGCCCAGTTCTTCCGGGTCCATGTGCACGTGCACCAGGCGCTGGCTCGGCACCGGCGCCTGGATGATGCTGTAGCCGCTGGTGGTCATCTCGCCCAGGCGCGGGCCGATGGCGATCAACAGGTCGGCGTTTTTGACGCGCGCGGCCAGCTTCGGATTGATGCCGATGCCAACGTCGCCCACGTAGTGCGGATGCTGGTTGTCGACCAGGTCCTGGAAGCGGAAGGCGCAGGCCACCGGCAGGGCATTGGCTTCGACGAAGCGCAGCAGATCGGCGCAGGCCTGGCGCGTCCAGGTGCCGCCGCCGACCAGCACCAGCGGGCGCTGGGCCGCGGCCAGCATCTGGCGCAGTTCAGCCATCTGGGCGGCGCTGGGCGCGCCCTGCACCGGCGTGTAGCGGCGCGTGTCGGCCACGGCGGCGCGGGCCGTCAGCATGTCTTCGGGCAGGGCCAGCACCACCGGGCCGGGCCGGCCGCTGGTGGCGACCTGGAAGGCGCGCGCGATGTATTCGGGGATGCGGTCGGCGCGGTCGATCTGGGCCACCCACTTGGCCATCTGGCCGTACATGCGGCGGTAGTCGACTTCCTGGAAGGCTTCGCGGTCCATGAAGTCGGAGCCGACCTGGCCGATGAACAGGATCATCGGGGTCGAGTCCTGGTAGGCCGTATGCACGCCGATCGAGGCATTGGTGGCGCCCGGGCCGCGCGTGACGAAGCAGATGCCGGGGCGGCCGGTCAGCTTGCCATAGGCTTCGGCCATGAAGGCGGCGCCGCCTTCCTGGCGGTTGATGATGAAGCGGATGTTCGAGTCGTGCAGGGCGTCCAGCACGTCCAGATAGGATTCGCCCGGCACGCCGAAAGCGGTATCGACGCCGTGCACGGCGAGCGCGTCGACCAGGATCTGGCCGCCGCTGCGGGAGGGGTGGGTCATGATGGTGTCTCGCAAAACAGGCTCTGCGCCATTGTACGAGGGCCCTCGCGGCGCGGGCTTTTCAAAAAACGACACTAACTTTCAGAATCCGCCGCAGGCTATAATGGCGGCGTGAAGTGAGCCAGACAGCCGCTGGCCGGGTCCGCAAGGGCCGGGCGGGAGGAAGGTCCGGACTCCACAGAGCAGGGTGACGGCTAACGGCCGTCCGCTGAAAGCCCGTCTTGACGGGTATAAGGCGAGGAATAGGGCCACAGAGACGAGCGTATTCAGTTACGGTGAAACGCGGTAACCTCCACCTGGAGCAATCCCAAATAGGCACGCGTTGAGGCGGCTCGCGGAGCGTGCGGGTAGGGAGCTTGAGCGCACCAGCAATGGGGCGCCTAGAGGAATGGCTGTCATAGCGCGCAAGCGCCGTAACAGAATCCGGCCTATCGGCTCGCTTCACATTTTGCATGCGGGGTCTTATGCAGAGCTATATTCTGGCGCTCGACCAAGGCACGACCAGTTCGCGTGCCATCCTGTTCAACCACGAGGGCGTCCCCTGCGGCAGCGCCCAGCAGGAATTTCCCCAATCCTTTCCCATGCCCGGCTGGGTCGAGCACGATCCGATGGCGATCTGGCGCAGCCAGCTGGCCTGCGCGCGCCAGGTGCTGGCCGAGCAGGGCGTGACGGCGCGCCAGCTGGCCGCGATCGGCATCGCCAACCAGCGTGAAACCACGGTGCTGTGGGACCGCGCGAGCGGCGCACCGCTGGCCCCGGCCATCGTCTGGCAGGACCGGCGCACGGCGGCCGACTGCGACGCGCTGCGCAGCGCCGGCAAGGCGGCCCGCATCCGCGCCAATACGGGCCTGGAGCTGGACCCGTATTTTTCCGCTTCCAAGCTGGCCTGGCTGCTCGACCATGTGCCCGGAGCGCGCCAGCGCGCCGAACGCGGCGAACTGGCCTTCGGCACTATCGACAGCTGGCTGGCCTGGCAGCTGACCGGGCGCCATGTCACCGACGTCAGCAATGCCTCGCGCACGATGCTGTTTAATATCCACCTGCTGCGCTGGGACCAGGAGCTGCTCGACCTGTTGAATATCCCCGACAGCCTGCTGCCCCAGATCGTCTCCTCGGCCGAGGAAATCGGCCCGACCCACGCCCACCTGTTCGGCGCGCCGGTGCCGCTGGCCGGCATCGCCGGCGACCAGCAGGCCGCCACCTTCGGCCAGGCCTGCCTGCGCCCTGGCATGGTGAAGAATACCTACGGCACCGGCTGCTTCATGCTGATGCAAGCCGGGCGCCACGTGCCGCACTCGGTCAACCGCCTGCTGGCCACGGTCGGCTGGCGCATCGACGGCGCCACCGACTATCTGCTCGAGGGCAGCGTGTTCATGGGCGGGGCCACCGTCCAGTGGCTGCGCGACGGGCTGGGCATCATCGCCCACAGCGGCGAGGTCGAAGCCCTGGCCGCCAGCGTGCCCGACAGCGACGGCGTGTTCCTGGTGCCGGCCTTCGTCGGCCTCGGCGCGCCGCACTGGGACCCGTATGCGCGCGGCACCCTGCTCGGCATGAGCCGTGGCAGCACGCGCGCCCATATCGCGCGCGCCGCGCTCGAAGCCATCGCCTACCAGAGCGCCGAGCTGCTGGCGGCCATGCAGAGCGACGCCGCCACCGCCGTCAGCGAGGTGCGCGCCGACGGCGGCGCCGCCCGCAACGACCTGCTGATGCAGTTCCAGGCCGATCTGCTCGGGGTGCCGCTGGTGCGCCCGCGCGTGACCGAGACCACGGCCCTGGGGGCGGCCTATCTGGCCGGGCTGGCGGTCGGCTTCTGGGAGACGCGCGAAGAAATCGCCGCCCTGTGGCGCAGCGAACGCGTGTTCGAACCGCGCATGGCGGCCGAGCAGCGCGCGGCCCGCATGGCCGAGTGGGCGCGCGCGGTGGCGCGGGCGCGCGACTGGGCTCGTCCGGACGAGCTTGCTTGAATTATTTCCCGCGCGCCCTGACAATCGCGCTGTCGCTGCATCCCGGCATTTACCTATCGAATCCGGCGGCCCACCGCGGCCGCGCCTATCCCGCTCGCATCCAGTAGCAAATACACAACTCCTTGCCGTCGAAAATTTTCGGCAATGAAAAACCCATGTGTATTGCTCACACGCCACATTCAGTTCGTTTTCTAAGTACCTAATTTATCTCGATTTTTTCCTTGCATCAGACTTCAGCGATGTGCGCTAAGTCTTTGAATTGTTGGAAAAAAACACGATTTTGGACGCCTGAAAACGCTTGACCCCGCAGGACCCGTCCTTTAAAGTGGGCGCCAGTGTGAAAAAGTGTCGTTTTGTGGGATTTTTTGGCAAGCCGCGCCAAGTTTCACCAAAAATAAAGACAAACTCCTGAGCGAAGGACCACCGTGTTTCAAGGCACGTCCGCGATAAATCTCGATGCCAAGGGCAGGATGAGTATCCCTGCCAAGCATCGCGACGTACTGGCTATCCAGTGCGAAGGACGGCTCACGCTCACCAAGGACCCGAGTGGCTGCCTGCTGCTGTTCCCGCGCCCCGTGTGGGAGCAGCACCGCGAGAAAATCGCCGCCTGGCCGATCCAGGCGCGCGCCTGGCAGCGTATCTACCTGGGCTCGGCCAGCGATGTCGATATGGACAGCGCCGGCCGCATTCTGATTCCGGGCGAGCTGCGCGCCGCTGCCGGTCTGCAAAAGGACGTGATGATGCTTGGCATGGGCGCCAAGTTCGAGATCTGGGACGCCGCCAAGCTGGCGCAGGACGAGCAGGCCGCCATCGCCGGCGGCATGCCCGACGCTTTGGCTAACTTCACTTTCTAAGGCAGGTCGATGACGCACCCGGCCCTGCCGCAATTTGAGCACCGCACGGTGCTGCTCCACGAAGCTGTGGCTGCCCTGAATCTGGCAGGCCCGCGCGCCGCCGGCACCTATGTCGACGGCACGTTCGGCCGCGGGGGCCACAGCCGCCTGATCCTTTCGCAACTCGCTCCCGGGGCGCGCCTGATCGCCTTCGACAAAGATCCGCAAGCCATTGCCACGGCCGCGCGCATCGACGATCCGCGCTTCTCCATCGTGCACGATTCGTTTGCCACGATGCGGGCGGCGCTGGAAGCGCGCGGCATCCACCAGGTCGACGGCATTTTGCTCGACCTCGGTATCTCATCGCCCCAGGTGGACGATGCGGCACGTGGCTTTTCCTTCCGCAACGACGGTCCGCTCGACATGCGCATGGACACCACGCGCGGCATGTCGGCGGCCGACTGGCTCGCCGTCGTGACTGAACAACAACTTGAGAAGGTGATTCGAGATTATGGGGAAGAACGGTTTGCTTTTCAGATTGCAAAGGCGATTGTTGCTCGCCGGGCAGTCGAGCCAATTTCAGGCACACGGCAGCTTGCCGGTATCGTGGCGGACGCAGTTAAAACCCGGGAAAAGGGCAAAGATCCGGCCACTCGCACCTTTCAAGCTATCCGGATTTTCGTCAATCAAGAGCTTGAGGACCTCGAAGCTGGGCTGAACGCCGCCTACGCCTTGCTGGCCCCGGGCGCGCGCCTGGCCGTGATCGCCTTCCACTCGCTGGAAGACCGCATGGTCAAGCAGTTCCTGGCCAGCAAAGCCAAGGCTCCCCAGCCCGACCGCCGCCTGCCGATCCGCGCCGAAGACCTGCCCCAGCCCGAGATGAAGCTGGTGGCCAAGCTCAAGCCGGGCGCGGACGAAGTGGCCGACAACCCGCGCGCCCGTTCGGCCGTGCTGCGCGTGGCCGAGCGCCTCGCCCTGCGGGAGGCCGCATGAACGGCAAGCTCAATCTGCTGCTGACGGCCGGCCTGGTGGCCAGCGCCGCCTCGCTGGTCAATGCCCAGTACCAGGCGCGCCACCTGTTCATCGAAGTCGAGCGCGCGAACAGCGAAACGCGCCAGCTCGACATCGAATGGACCCAGCTCCAGCTCGACCAGTCGACCCTGGGCAAGAGCGCGCGCATCGAGCAGATCGCGCGCACCGATCTGAACATGGTGCCGCTGACGGCGGCCCGCACCCAGTATCTGACGGAGAAGAAATGAAGCGCAGCGAGCGCACCCACCAGCAGCGTGTGGCGGCCGGCCAGGGCGTGAAATTCACGACCAGCCCGGTGCTGGCCGTGCGCATGCCGAGCTGGCGCTCGCGCTTCGTGGTGTTCGTGCTGTTCCTCGCCTTCGCCGCGCTGGCCGTGCGTGCGCTCTGGCTGCAGGGCATGTCGACCCAGTTCCTGCAGCGCCAGGGCGAAATCCGCTACGCGCGCACCTTCGAACTGCCGGCCACGCGTGGCAAGATCACCGACCGCAATGGCCAGGTGCTGGCCTCCTCGCTGCCGGCCAAGGCCCTGTACGTGGAGCCCGAAGTGCTGCGCGAAGCCCCGGCCGCCAAACTGAGCGAGCTGGCCAAGCTGCTCGAGATGCCCGAAGCCGAGCTGCGCAAGAAGCTCAGCGTGCAGCGCGACTCGGTGCTGATCAAGCGCCAGGTGGAGCTCGACGCGGCCGAGCAGATCGCCAAGCTCGATCTGCCCGGCATCGACCTGCGCAAGGACTACAAGCGCTTCTACCCGCAGGGCGAAGTGATGACCCACCTGGTCGGCTTCACCAACGTGGAAGACGTCGGCCAGGAAGGCATCGAACTCGGCCAGCAGAAGACCCTGGTCGGCCAGCCCGGCAGCCGGCGCGTGATCCGCGACCGCCTCGGCCGCATCATCGAAGACATCGGCGCCATGAAGGAGCCGCGCGACGGCAAGGACCTGACCTTGTCGGTCGACTCCAAGCTGCAGTACATCGCCTTCACCCAGATCAAGGAAGCGGTCCAGAAGTACAACGCCAAGGCCGCCGCCGCGGTGGTGCTCGACATCCACACGGGCGAAGTGCTGGCCCTGGCCAACTGGCCCTCGTACAACCCGAACGAGCGCTCGACCCTGACCGGCGAGCAGCTGCGCAACCGCGTGCTGACCGACACCTTCGAGCCGGGTTCCACGCTCAAGCCGCTGACCGTGGCCCTGGCCCTGGAGAACAAGCGCATCACGCCGGAGACGGTGTTCGACACCTCGCCCGGCCGCATCACCATCGGCGACCACACGGTGCGCGACTCGCACGCGCACGGCCTGCTGACGGTCAAGCAGATCATCCAGAAGTCCTCCAACGTCGGCATGTCGAAGATCGCGCTGCCGATGCCGGCCCAGGACATGTGGGAGATCTTCACCAAGTCGGGCTTCGGCCAGGCGCCCAAATTCGGCTTCCCCGGCGCCGTGGCGGGCCGCGTGCGCCCCTACAAATCCTGGCGTCCGATCGAGCAGGCGAATATGGCCTTCGGTCAGGGCATCTCGGTGTCGCTGCTGCAGCTGGCGCGCTCCTACATGATCTACGGGCGCGACGGCGACATCATTCCGCTGTCCTTCCAGAAGCTCAGCGAGCCGCCCCAAGGCACCCCGGTGATCTCGCCCAAGACGGCGGCCCAGATGCGCGAAATGCTGGAAATGGTGGTCAGCCCGGAAGGCACGGCGCCGCAGGCCCAGGTGCCCGGCTACCGCGTCGGCGGCAAGACCGGCACCGCCCAGAAGATCATCAACGGCCGCTATTCGCAGTCGCACTACATTGCTTCCTTCGTCGGCATCGCGCCGATGTCCAAGCCGCGCTTCGTGATCGCGGTGATGGTCGACGATCCGGTCGGCGCCGTGCACACCGGCGGCGGCGTGGCCGCGCCGACCTTCTCGCTGCTGGCCGCGAACGCCCTGCGCGCGGCCAATGTGCCGCCCGATTCTTCGGTCACCAATATCATCATCCCGGCCAACGCCATCGAGGAGAGCATGTGATGCGCGTGGCCGATATCTGCCAATGGATCCAGCGCCAGGCCCCGCAGGCCGGCATGACTTCGGACTCGCGCCGGGTGCAGCGCGGCGACGTGTTCTTCGCCTATCCGGGCGAGGCCGGCGACGGCCGCCGCTTCATCGAGCAGGCTATCGAAGCCGGCGCCAGCGCCGTGCTGCACGAGGCGGCCGGCTTTGAATGGAATCCGGCCTGGCAGGTCCCGCATCTGGCCGTGGCCGGCCTCAAGCCGCTGGCCGGCCCGATCGCCCATGCGGTGCTCGGCATGCCGGACCAGGGCATGTTCACCGTCGGCGTGACCGGCACCAATGGCAAGACCTCGTGCGCCGTCTGGCTCGGCCAGGCGCTGGCGCGGGCGGGCGACCCGTGCGCCGTGATCGGCACGCTCGGCGTCGGCCTGTTCCAGGGCCGCCAGGAAGCCCAGTTCGAGGAAACCGGCAACACCACGCCCGATGCGCTGCTGCTGGCCACGCGCCTGGGCGCCATGCGCGACGCCGGTGCGCGCGCGCTGGCGATCGAAGTCTCGTCGATCGGCCTGGTGCAGGAGCGCGCTGCAGGCATGCACTTCGACGTCGCCGTGTTCACCAATCTGACGCGCGACCACCTCGACTACCACAAGACCATGGCGGCCTATGAGGACGCCAAGCGCATGCTGTTCGACTGGCCCGGCCTGAAGACGGCCGTGATCAACCTCGACGACGCCGCCGGCCAGCGCTACTGCGCCCATGTGCGCGCCACCCGTCCCGAGGTGATGGTGATCGGCTATACCGTGCAGGACGCGAGCGCGCCCGCCGGCGTGAGCCTGCTGCGCGCCAGCCAGCTGCGCAGCCGCCACCTGGGCACCGAGTTCCATCTCGATTCGCCGTTCGGCGGCGCCAATGTGAAAACCCAGCTGGTCGGCCAGTTCAATGTGTCGAACGCGCTGGCCGTGCTGGGCGCGCTGCTGGCCCGGGGCCTGCTGCTGCGCAGCGCGCTGGACGCCATCGAAGCCCTGCTGCCGGCCCCCGGCCGCATGCAGCAGATCGGCGGCCAGGAGGCGCCGATGGTGGTGATCGACTACGCGCACACGCCCGACGCGCTGGAAAAAACCCTGAGCACCCTGCGCGCCGTGGCCGAGGAGCGCGGCGGCAAGCTGTGGTGCGTATTCGGCTGCGGCGGCGACCGCGATCCGGGCAAGCGCCCGCAAATGGGGGCGATCGCCCAGGCGGCCGACCACGTGCTGGTCACCAGCGACAATCCGCGCAGCGAAGACCCGCACGCGATCATCGGACAGATCGTGGCCGGCATGGACGCCGCCCACCCGGCCTCGAGCACCCAGTGCATCGAGGACCGCGCCGCCGCCATCCTGGCCGCCGTGCGCCAGGCCGGCAAGCAGGACGTGATTCTGCTGGCCGGTAAAGGCCACGAGCCCTACCAGGAGATCAAGGGCCGCAAGATGCCGTTCTCCGACGCCGACCACGCCCAGCTGGCGCTGTCGGCGCGCATGACCATGATGAGGCCAGCATGATGCAGTCGACCCTGGCCCAACTCGCTCCCCAGCTGGCCGGCGCCCGCGTGCACGGCCAGGCCGCGTTTGCCGGCGTTACCACGGACAGCCGCACGGCCGGTCCCGGCATGCTGTTCGTCGCCCTGCGCGGCGAGCATTTCGACGGCCACCACTTCATCGAGCAGGTCGGCCAGAAAGGCGTGGCCGCGGTGGTGGTGGAGCAGCTGCCGGCCGGCTGCACGCTGCCGGCCATCGTGGTGCCCGATACCCTGCAGGCCCTGGGCCAGATCGGCAAGGCCTGGCGCCGCCAGCATCCGATTCCGCTGATCGGGGTGTGCGGCTCGAACGGCAAGACCACGGTCAAGGAAATGATCGCCGCCATCCTGGCTGCGGCCTTCGGCGCCGAGGGGCGCCTGGCCACCAGCGGCAACCTGAATAATGAAATCGGCGTGCCGCTGACCGTGCTGCGCCTGGCGCCGCACCACCGCGCCGCCGTGGTCGAACTGGGCATGAACCACCCGGGCGAGATCGCGCGCCTGAGCGCCATCGCCGAGCCGACCATCGGCCTGGTCAACAATGCCCAGCGCGAGCACCAGGAATTCATGCACACGGTGGAAGCCGTGGCCATCGAAAACGGCGCCGTCATCGCCGCCCTGCCGGCCGATGGCGTGGCCGTGTTCCCCGGCGACGAGGACTTCACCCCGCTGTGGCGCAACCTGGCCACCAGCCGTGGCCAGCGGCGCGTGATCACCTTCGGCTTCGACATGCACTCGAATGTGTCGGGCGCCTGGGTGCCGCAGGATTTCGGCTCCACCCTGCATATCGAGATCAAGGGCGTGGGCGCGCCGCGCCAGCTGCGCGTGCAGCTGGCCGCCGCCGGTCTGCACAATGCGCGCAATGCGATGGCCGCCACCGCCTGCGCGCTGGCCGCCGGCATCAGCGACGAGGCCATCGTGCGCGGGCTGGAAGCCTTCGCCCCCGTCTCCGGCCGCCTGCAGCGCAAGCAGGCCGCCTGCGGCGCCACCATCATCGACGACACCTACAACGCCAATCCGGATTCGGTGCGCGCCGCCATCGACGTGCTGGCGCAGGCGAATGCGCCACGCATCCTGGTGCTGGGCGACATGGGCGAAGTCGGCGAGCAGGGCCCGCAATTTCACGAAGAGATCGCCGCCTATGCCCAAGGCAAAGGCATCGAGACAGTGCTGTGCACCGGTGAGCTGGCCCGCCATATGGCCGGCCACGGCGCGCGGCACTACCCGCAGTTCGACGACTTACTGGCAGCACTGGATTCACAACTGGGCAGCAAATCTGACGCAACTGTGCTGGTCAAGGGCTCGCGTTTCATGAAGATGGAACGCGTGGTCCAACACCTGCTGGATTCACCCACACTTGGCAAGGACGCCCACTGATATGCTGCTCTGGCTCGCGCAATACTTTCAACAGGATCTGGGCCCGCTCCGGATCTTCAACTACATCACCTTCCGCGCCGTGATGGCCACCATCACGGCCCTGGTGATCGGCCTGGGCGCCGGCCCGGCCGTGATCCGCACGCTGACCCGCATGAAGGTCGGCCAGGCGGTGCGCACCAATGGTCCCCAGACCCACCTGAAAAAACACGGCACGCCGACCATGGGCGGGGTGCTGATCCTGATCGCCATCGCCGTCTCGACCTTCCTGTGGTCGGACTTCTCGAACCGCCTGATCTGGCCGGTGCTGGTGGTGACCCTGGGCTTCGGCGCGATCGGCTGGGTGGACGACTACCGCAAGGTGGTCTACCAGGACCCGAACGGCATGAGCTCGCGCGAAAAATACTTCTGGCAGTCGCTGATTGGCCTGCTGACCGCCTTCTACCTGGCCTTCTCGGTGTCGGCCGCGACCCCGGCCGCCGTGGTTGAACTGTTCTTCCAGTGGGTGCAGTCGGGCTTCTCGATGGACCTGCCGCCCAAGGCCGACCTGATCGTCCCCTTCTTCAAGACGATCAGCTATCCGCTCGGCGTGTGGGGTTTCATCGTGCTGACCTACTGCGTGATCGTCGGCACCAGCAATGCCGTCAATTTCACCGATGGCCTCGACGGCCTGGCCATCATGCCGACCGTGATGGTGGGTTCGGCGCTCGGCCTGTTCGCCTACCTGACCGGTTCGGCCATCTACTCGAAATACCTGTTCATCCCACACATCCCGGGTGCGGGCGAGCTGCTGATTTTCTGCGGCGCGCTGGCCGGCGCCGGTCTGGCCTTCCTGTGGTTTAACACCCACCCGGCCCAGGTCTTCATGGGCGACGTTGGCGCGCTGGCCCTCGGCGGCGGCCTCGGCACTATCGCCGTCATCGTGCGCCAGGAGATCGTCCTGTTCATCATGGGCGGCGTGTTCGTCGCCGAGACCCTGTCCGTGATCATCCAGGTCAGCTGGTTCAAGTACACCAAGAAGCGCTACGGCGCCGGGCGGCGCGTGTTTTTGATGGCGCCGCTGCACCACCATTTTGAGCAAAAAGGCTGGAAGGAGACCCAGGTCGTGGTCCGCTTCTGGATTGTGACGATGATTCTGGTCCTGGTGGGCCTCTCGACGCTGAAACTGCGCTGATGAACTACGACGGCAAACTGGCACTCGTCCTCGGGCTCGGAGAATCCGGCCTGGCGATGGCGCACTGGCTGGCCCAGTGCGGTGCCCGCTTGCGCGTGGCCGACACGCGCGCGGCGCCGCAGCGCCTGGACGCGCTGCGTGCCAGCCTGCCGCAGGCCGAGTTTGTCGGCGGACCGCTGCTGCCGGCCCTGCTCGAAGGGGTCGACTTCATCGCCCTCAGCCCGGGCCTGATGCCCGAGCGCGAACTCAAGGCCCTGCTGCCGGCCGCCGCCGCGGCGGCGCTGCCGGTGTGGGGCGAGATCGAACTGTTCGCCCAGGCCCTGGCCGCGCTCAAGGCCGAACGCGGCTACGCGCCGAAAGTGCTGGCCGTGACCGGCACGAACGGCAAAACCACCGTCACCAGCCTGACCGGCCTGCTGTGCCAGCGCGCCGGCCTGAGCACGCGCATCGCCGGCAATATCAGCCCGGCCGCGCTCGACGTGCTGCGCGAGGCCCTGGCCGCCGACGACCTGCCGCAGTGCTGGGTGCTCGAGCTGTCGAGCTTCCAGCTGCACGCGACCTCGAGCCTGAACCCGGACGCTGCCACCGTGCTGAACCTGACCCAGGACCATCTGGACTGGCATGGCGACATGGCCGCCTATGCGCGCGCCAAACAGCGCATCTTCGGCCCGGACACCGTGCGCGTACTGAACCGCGACGACAGCGCCGTGATGGCCATGGCCGACGCCAATGCCACCTGCATCAGCTTCGGTCTGAACGCGCCGAGCGCGCCGAACTGCCTCGGCCTGGTGGCCGAGCGCGACGTCCAGTGGCTGACCCTGGCCGTGGCCAGCGAGGAGGGCGGCGAGAAGAAGCGCCGCAAGGGCGAGCCGGTGGAGCCGGTCGCCGTCACGCTGTCGCGCCTGATGCCGGCCGACGCCCTGCGCATCCGCGGTCTGCACAATGCCGCCAATGCCCTGGCCGCGCTGGCCCTGTGCCGCGCCATCGGCCTGCCGATGGCGGCCCTGCTGCATGGCCTGCGCGAGTACAAGGGCGAGCCGCATCGCGTCGAGCTGGTCGCCACGCTGGACGAGGTGGCCTACTACGACGATTCCAAGGGCACCAATGTGGGCGCCACCGTGGCTGCCCTGAATGGCCTGGGCAAAGCCTTCGGCGGCGAGCAGCAGAAGATCGTGCTGATCGCCGGCGGCGACGGCAAGGGCCAGGACTTCGCGCCGCTGGCCGATCCGGCCAGCCGCTACGTGCGCGCGGTGCTGCTGATCGGGCGCGACGCCCCGGCCATCCGCGCCGCCCTGGGCGCCAGCGGAGTGGAACTGGTCGACTGCGCCAGCCTGCCCGAGGCCGTGCAGGCCGCCGCCGCGCGCGCCCAGGCGGGCGACGCCGTGCTGCTGTCGCCGGCCTGCGCCAGCCTCGATATGTTCACCAATTACGCCCACCGCGCCCAGGTCTTCGTGGACGCCGTGCGCGAACTGGCGCTCGACAAAGGGATGGAGATCTGATGGCCTTCACCCTGCCTTTGCTGAAACCGGCCGACGCGCCGCCGCGCATGAATATCCGCGGCGCCCAGTCGAAGATGATGGAATACGACCAGCCCCTGTTCTGGGTCGTGTTCCTGCTGATGATGTTCGGCCTGGTGATGGTGTATTCGGCCTCGATCGCGCTGCCGGATTCGCCCAAGTACGCCAATTACAAGAGCTATGGCTGGGCCATGCGCCAGGCCGTGTTCGTGTCGGCCGGGCTGCTGCTTGGCCTGTTCGCCTTCCGCGTCAAGGTCGAGGAGTGGCAGCGCCTGGCGCCGCTGCTGTTCGTGGCCGCGCTGGTGCTGCTGGTGCTGGTGCTGATTCCGGGCCTGGGCACCAAGGTCAATGGCGGCAAGCGCTGGCTGAACCTGCGCTTCTTCGGCTTCCAGCCGTCCGAGCTGATGAAACTGGTGGCGGTGCTGTACGCGGCCGACTACACGGTGCGCAAGCAGCAGTTCATGAACCGCCTGACCAAGGGCTTCATGCCGATGGCCGCGGCGATCGGCTTTGTCGGCCTGCTGCTGCTGCTCGAGCCCGACCTCGGCGCCTTCGGGGTAATCGTCTGCATCGCCATGGGCGTGCTGTTCCTGGGCGGGATCAATGCGATCTGGTTCGGCGGGATCACGGCCGTGCTGGTGTCGATCTTCGGGGCCATCATCGCGCTGTCGAAATTCCGGCGCGACCGCATGTTCGCCTACCTCGACCCCTGGCAGGAAGACAATGCGCTGGGCAAGGCCTACCAGCTGACCCACTCGCTGAT
Source organism: Massilia sp. TS11 (assembly GCF_022012445.1). Taxonomy (GTDB): domain Bacteria; phylum Pseudomonadota; class Gammaproteobacteria; order Burkholderiales; family Burkholderiaceae_D; genus Telluria. The sequence continues at coordinate 31,067 of NZ_JAKLTS010000008.1, read as the reverse complement.
CGCCTTCGGACGCGGCGAGATTTTCGGCGTCGGCCTCGGCGGCTCGGTGGAGAAGCTGCACTACCTGCCGGAAGCGCACACCGACTTCCTGCTCGCCGTGATCGGCGAAGAACTGGGCCTGGTCGGCGTGCTGGTGACGATTTCGCTGTTCTACTGGATCGTCAAGCGCGCCTTCGACATCGGCCGCCAGGCCATCGTGCTCGACCAGCACTTCGCCGGCCTGGTCGCCAAGGGCATCGGCATCTGGATCGCCACCCAGACCTTCATCAACATGGGCGTGAACCTGGGCCTGCTGCCGACCAAGGGCCTGACCCTGCCGCTGATGAGCTATGGCGGCACCGGCATCGTCATCAACTGCCTGGGGCTCGCGATTCTGCTGCGCGTCGACTACGAGAACCGCATCAAGATGCGCGGAGGACGCCTATGAAGCGCCTGATGATCATGGCGGCCGGTACTGGCGGCCACATCTTCCCCGGCATCGCCATCGCCGACACCATGCGCGCGCGCGGCTGGACCGTGACCTGGCTCGGCACGGCCGCCGGCATGGAACAGGAACTGGTGCCGCGCCACGGCATCCCGATGGACAGCATCGATTTTTCGGGCATGCGCGGCAAGGGCCTCGGCCACACGCTGCGCGGCGCCGTCAAGCTGGTGGCTTCGTTCTTCCGCTGCTTCGGCCTGATCGGCGCGCGCCAGCCCGACGTGGTGCTCGGCATGGGCGGCTATGTGTGCGTGCCGGGCGGCCTGATGGCGCGCCTGCGCGGCAAGCGCCTGGCCCTGGTCAACGCCGACGCGGCCCTGCTGCTGTCGAATAAAACCCTGGCCCCGCTGGCCGACCGCCTGCTGATGGGCTTCCCGGCCGATGTCGGCGGCGCCGCCGCCAAGACCATCGTCACCGGCAATCCGGTGCGCGCCGAGATCCTGGCCGTGCCGGCGCCGGCCGCGCGCTTCGCCGGCCGCAGCGGCGTGCTGCGCATCCTCGTGGTCGGCGGCAGCCTCGGCGCCAAGGCCCTGAACGATGCGGTGCCGGCCGCGCTGGCGCGCATCCCGGCCGAGCAGCGTCCGCTCGTGACCCATCAGTCGGGCAAGAAGAACATCGCCGCCCTGCGCGCCGCCTACGAGCAGGCCGGGGTGACGGCGAACGTGGTCGACTTCATCGACGACATGGCCAGCGCCTACCGCGACGCCGACCTGGTGATCTGCCGCGCCGGCGCCATCACCGTGTCCGAGCTGACCGCCGCCGGCGTGGCCAGCGTGCTGGTGCCGTTCGTGGCCTCGACCACCAGCCACCAGCGCGACAACGCCGAGTGGATGGACAAGAACAAGGCGGCGCTCCACGTGCCGCAAGCGCAATTGCACCCCGAGCAGCTGGCTGCGCTGCTGCAGGGCCTGGACCGGGCGCAGTGCGCCGCCATGGCCGCTGCCGCGCACGCCCTCGGCAAGCGCGACGCCAACGCGGCGATCGCCGAGGTGCTCGAACAACTGGCAGGACAGGCATGAAGCACAAGGTCAAACATATTCACTTCGTCGGCATCGGCGGCAGCGGCATGAGCGGCATCGCCGAGGTGCTGCACAACCTGGGCTACACGGTGTCCGGCTCCGACCTGGGCGACACCGCCGTCACCCAGCGCCTGGCCAGCCTTGGCATGCGCGTCGCGCAGGGCCATGCGGCCGCCAATGTGCAGGACGCCGACTGCGTGGTGATCTCGGGTGCGGTGCCGGCCGATAACCCGGAAGTGGCGCTGGCGCGCGAGCAGGGCATTCCGCTGGTGCCGCGCGCGATCATGCTCGGTGAGCTGATGCGCCTGAAGCGCGGCATCGCCATCGCCGGCACCCACGGCAAGACCACCACCACCAGCCTGGTGGCCTCGGTGCTGGCCGCCGGCGGCCTCGATCCAACCTTCGTCATCGGCGGCCGTCTGAACAGCGCCGGCGCCAACGCCAAGCTGGGCACCGGCGAATACATCGTGGCCGAAGCCGACGAATCGGATGCCTCCTTCCTGAACCTGGCGCCGATGATCGAGGTGATCACCAATATCGACGCCGACCACATGGACACCTATGAACACGACTTCGACAAGCTGAAGGCGGCGTTCGTGCAGTTCACCCAGCGCCTGCCGTTCTATGGCCGCGCCATGCTGTGCATCGACGATCCGCACGTGCGCGCCATTCTGCCGCAGGTGAGCAAGCCGGTCACCACCTATGGCTTCAGCGAGGACGCCCAGGTGCGCGCCTCGAACGCGCGCGCGGTCGGCACCCAGATGCACTTCACCGTGCACCAGAAGGGCTATCCGGATCTGGACGTGGTGCTCAATCAGCCCGGCATGCACAATGTGCTCAATGCCTGTTCGGCGGTGGCGATCGCGCGCGAAATCGGCGTCGACGACAGCGCCACCCAGCGCGGCCTGGCCGAATTCACCGGCGTCGGCCGCCGCTTCACGCGCTATGGCGAAGTGGCCCTGCCCAGCGGCGGCAGCTTCACCCTGGTGGACGACTACGGCCACCACCCGGTCGAAACCGAGGTGACGCTGAAGGCCGCGCGCGCCGCCTATCCGGGCCGGCGCCTGGTGCTGGCCTTCCAGCCGCACCGCTACACGCGCACGCGTGACCTGTTCGAAGATTTCGTCAAAGTGCTCGGCATTCCCGATGTGCTGCTGCTGGCCGAGGTGTACGCCGCCGGCGAGCAGCCGATCAAGGCGGCCGACGGGCGCGCGCTGGCGCATGCGCTGCGCGCGCGCGGCAAGGTCGAACCGATCTTTGTCGAATCGATCAATGACATGCCCGCCACCATCCTGAATGTGGCGCGCGACGGCGACGTCGTGATCACCATGGGTGCGGGCTCGATTGGCGGCGTTCCCGCCAAACTGACGCAACAAGCAAAGGCATAAGCATGACGACCATCGATCCCAAAGCGCTCGGTAAAGTCGGCGTCCTGTTCGGCGGCAAAAGCGCCGAGCGCGAAGTCTCGCTGATGTCCGGTAGCGGCGTGCTGGCCGCCCTGCAAAGCCAGGGTGTGGATGCGCATGCCTTCGATCCGGGCCAGCAGTCGCTGGCCGAGCTGGCCGCGGCCGGCTTTGACCGTGTGTTCATCGCCCTGCATGGCCGCTTCGGCGAAGACGGCACGATCCAGGGCGCGCTCGAACTGCTCGGCATTCCCTACACCGGCAGCGGCGTGATGGCCTGCGCCGTCGGCATGGACAAGATCACCACCAAGAAGCTGTGGCAGCAGCAGGGCCTGCCCACGCCCGACTACGCCGTGCTGACCCCGGACAGCGATCTGCAGGCGGTGGCCGCGACACTGGGCCTGCCGGCGATCATGAAGCCGCCGCACGAAGGCTCGACCATCGGCATCACCAAGGTCGAACAGCTCGACGCGCTGCAGGCCGCCTACGAGGCCGCCGCCCGCTTCGACGACGAAGTGCTGTGCGAGCAGTTCGTCAGCGGGCGCGAATTCACGGTGGCCGTGCTGGGCGCCGGCAAGGATGCGCGCGCGCTGCCGATCGTCGAGATCCGCGCCCCGCAGGGCAACTACGACTACAACAACAAGTACTTCACCGACGACACCCAGTATCTGTGCCCGGCCCCGCTGGACGCGGCCCTGACCGAGCGCATGCAGCGCTATGCGGTCGAGGCCTACCGCGCGGTCGGCTGCGAGGGCTGGGGCCGGGTCGACGTGCTGCTGCGCGAAAGCGACCAGCAGCCCTTCCTGCTCGAAGTGAATACCTCGCCCGGCATGACCGGACACTCGCTGGTGCCGATGGCCGCGCGCGCGCTTGGCATCAGCTATGAACAACTGTGCCTCGAGATTCTGGCGACGGCACGCCTGAAAACGGTGAAAGGCTAAAGCGCCATGTGGCAGGACGCACGCACCCTCAACGCGACGGCGACGGGCCTGTTTGCCCTGACCCTGCTCGCCTGTGTGGCGTCGTGCGTGTGGTGGCTGTCGCAGCGCCCGATGTTCACGCTGCGTACGATCCGCGTGGAAGGCCTGGCCGGCGCCGAACTGAAACACGTGAACGAGCTGACCCTGCGCCAGAACGCGATCGGCAAATTCAAGGGCAACTTCTTCACCACCAATCTGGAGCAGGTGCGCACGGCTTTCGAGTCGGTGCCCTGGGTGCGCCGCGCCTCGGTGCGGCGCGAGTGGCCGAACCAGCTGATCGTGGCGATCGAGGAGCATGAGGCGCTCGGCACCTGGGGCGAAGACGGCGCGCTGCTGTCGGTGAAGGGCGATGTGTTCACCGCCAACCTGGCTGAGGCGGACGAGGACCATCCGCTGCCCGCCTTCAGCGGCCCGGCTGGCAGCGAGAAGGAAGTGCTGGCCCGCTACGGCGAATTGCGCAGCTGGTTCGCGCCGCTGAAGCTGACGCCGGAAGAAGTCAATCTGTCCTCGCGCTATGCGTGGACGGTGAAGCTGGATAACGGCATGAACGTGGCCCTGGGCCGGGAGCAGGACCACCGCATGCTGAAGGACCGCGTGGCGCGTCTGGTCACGATCTGGCCGCAGCTGACCGAGCGCGTGCAGAACATCACCTCGGTCGACATGCGCTATCCGAACGGGCTGGCGCTGGCCGCGGCCGATCTGCACGTGCCGGCCGATGGCAAGCAGCCGGTCCGTCCGGTTAAGAAAACGAGCAACACCAAAACCAAGCACACATAAGTAGGGCGAAGCACATGACAAAAGACGCGAAAAACCTGATCGTCGGTCTCGATATCGGTACCTCCAAGGTGGTGGCCGTGGTGGCCGAGGTGATGCCTGACGGGCGCCACGAAGTCATCGGGCTTGGCCAGCACGAGTCGCGCGGCCTGAAAAAGGGCGTGGTGGTGAACATCGAAGCGACCGTCGAATCGATCCAGAAGGCGCTCGAAGAAGCCGAGCTGATGGCCGACTGCAAGATCCGCAATATCTACGCCGGCATCGCGGGCAGCCATATCCGCTCCTTCAATTCAAGCGGCATGGTGGCCATCAAGGACAAGGAGGTCACGGCCACCGACGTGGCGCGCGTGATCGAGACGGCCAAGGCGGTCAACATCTCGACCGACCAGCAGCTGCTGCACACGGTGCCGCAGGAGTTCATCGTCGACAACCAGGAAGACGTGCGCGAGCCGATCGGCATGAGCGGCATCCGCCTCGAGGTGCGCGTGCACATCGTCACCGGCGCCGTCTCGGCCGTGCAGAACATCGTCAAGTGCGTGCGCCGCTGCGGCCTCGAAGTGTCGGACCTGCTGCTGCAGCCGATGGCCTCGGCCGAAGCCGTGCTGACGGCCGATGAAAAAGAACTCGGCGTGGTCCTGATCGACATCGGCGGCGGCACCACCGACATCGCGGTGTTCGCCGACGGCGCCATCCGCCACACGGCCGTGATCCCGATCGCCGGCGACCAGATCACGAATGACATCGCGATGGCGCTGCGCACGCCGACCGCGGAAGCCGAAGAAATCAAGATCCGCTACGGCGTGGCCAAGCAGGTGCTGGCCGATCCGGGCGAGTACCTGGAAGTGCCGGGCCTGGGCGACCGCGGTCCGCGCACCCTGAGCCGCCAGGCCCTGGCCGCCGTGATCGAGCCGCGCGTCGAAGAGCTGTTCGCGATGGTGCACCAGGTGGTGCGCGAGAGCGGCTACGAAGGCGTGATCTCAAGCGGCATCGTGCTCACCGGCGGCACCGCCATCATGCCGGGCATGGTGGAACTGGCCGAAGACATTTTCCTCAAGCCGGCGCGCCTTGGCACGCCGGAGTATCGCGGCCAGCTGGCCGACGTGGTGCGTAGCCCGCGCTATGCCACCGTGCTCGGCCTGCTGCTGGAAGCGAAGAAGCAGTACCTGCGCGGGCATATCGTGACGCGCCAGGATGGGTCGATGAAAGCCGTCTGGGAGCGCATGAAGGAGTGGTTCTTGGGGAATTTTTAAGGCGGTGGGTAGTGGTAGTGGCAGTTCTTGGGTGGTACACAAAATCTATTAAAACGTAACGCAGTTTTCAAGCCTCAGTTCTGGTTGTCCAACGAGGCCTGGGGCTTGGAAGCCGCAATTTGATTCAGGAGTTCATCATGGAGTTTGATATGGTCGATAACGCAGCACTGGGCACTATCATCAAGGTCGTCGGCGTCGGTGGCGCCGGTGGCAACGCGGTCCAGCACATGATCAACAAGGGCATGAGCAGCGTCGAATTCATCGCTGCCAACACCGACGCGCAGGCACTGCGCATGTCGACCGCCCACAATGTGATCCAGATCGGCGAGACCGGCCTGGGCGCCGGCATGAAGCCGGACGTGGGCCGCGCCCTGGCCGAGGAATCGCGCCAGCGCATCGAAGACGCCCTGCGTGGCGCGCACATGGTGTTCATCGCGGCCGGCATGGGCGGCGGCACCGGCACCGGCGCTGCCCCGGTGGTGGCCGAAGTGGCCAAGTCGCTCGGCGCCCTGACCGTGGCCGTGGTGTCCAAGCCCTTCTCCTACGAGGGCAACAAGTGCATGAATATCGCCGAAGACGGCCTGGATGAACTGTCCAAGCACGTCGACTCGCTGATCGTCATCCTGAACGAGAAGCTGGAAGAGATCTACGAAGACGAATCGATGATGGAGTGGATGGCCCACGCCGACGACGTGCTGAACAACGCCGTGGCCGGTATCGCCGAGATCATCAACGTCCCGGGCCACATCAACGTCGACTTCAACGACGTCAAGACCATCATGGGCGAGCAGGGCAAGGCCATGATGGGCACCGCCACCGCTTCCGGCGTCGACCGCGCGCGCGTGGCCGCCGAACAGGCGATCGCCTCGCCGCTGCTGGACGGTGTCGACCTGTCGGGCGCGCGCGGCGTGCTGGTCAACGTGACCGCCTCGCGCAGCCTGAAAGGTAAGGAAATCAAGGAAGTCATGGCTGCCGTGCGCGCCTTCGCCGCCGATGACGCCTCGATCGCCCAGGGTATCGCCTACGACGACAATATGGGCGACGAACTGCGCGTGACCGTGGTCGCCACCGGCCTGGGCAAAGCCAAAAAGACCGTCCAGCTGGTGCAGACCCCGATGCTGCGCACCGGTACCCACAACGCTCCGGTGATGGGCACCAATGCCATCGGCGGCACCACCATCGGCATGGGTTCGGCCAGCGTCGGCGGCATGGATTCGCCGCTCAAGCAGCCGGCCGTGTGGCGCCGCGAAACGGCCTCCGAGCAGGTGGCCGCGCTGGCCCGCAATGGCATGGAGACCTATGACATTCCGGCCTTCCTGCGCAAGCAAGCCGACTAAGCCATGATGACGGGCGCGCCGGCCCTCGACCAGCCGGCGCGCCACCCCACCCAAGAACGGCGGGTCCCGCAACCCGCTGCCCGGCGCTTCGACCACGCCGGGCAGCGGGACGGGACCCGCCGCCCCATTGTTTTCATGGTCTTTCCTGCAAGGGTGCGCGACTTCGGGCATACTCGCGGTTCGCGACGGCGCACTGTGCGCCCTTTCCCAACCAATGCAAGGAGTCACCCATGACCATCCAGATCGGCGACCGTCTGCCGGAAGGCCAGCTGGCCGAATTCATCGACGTCGAAACCGAAGGCTGCAGCCTCGGCCCGAATACCTTCAACGTGTCCGACCTCGTCAAGGGCAAGAAGATCGCCATCTTCGGCCTGCCGGGCGCCTACACCCCGACCTGCTCGGCCAAGCACGTGCCCGGCTATGTGCAGCATGCGGCCGAACTCAAGGCCAAGGGCATCGACGAAATCTGGTGCATCTCGGTCAACGACGCCTTCGTGATGGGCGCCTGGGGCCGCGACCAGAAAGCCACCGGCACCGTGCGCATGATGGCCGACGGTAATGCCGCCTTCAGCAAGGCCCTGGGCCTGGACGCCGACTTCTCCAAGTTCGGCATGGGCACCCGCTCGCAGCGCTACTCGATGGTGGTGGAAGACGGCGTGGTCAAGCATCTGAACGTGGAGCAGGGCGGCGCCTTCGAAGTCTCGAACGCCGAAACCATGCTCAAGCAGCTGGGCTAAGCGTCGGCCCACAGCAGGATCGAGCGGCGCTGCGGCGCCGCTTGTCGTTTACCAGTGTGCGCGGGTATTCAGGCCCGCGCGCACGCAGCCACCGGAGCCCCCGCATGACCCGCCACCAGGCCAATCTGCGCAGTATCTACGCCATGTTGTGTGCCGTCGCCTGTTTCTCGGTGATGGACACCACGATGAAGCTGCTGGCCGCCCACTATCCCTCGGTCCAGGTGGCGGCGCTGCGCGCGATTGTCGCGCTGCCGCTGGTGGCCGCGTATGCGCTGCTGCGCGGCGCCGGTCCCACGCTGCTGCAGGTGCGCTGGGACCTGCAGCTGCTGCGCGGCGCGCTCGGGATCGGCATGCTGTCGCTGTTTGCCTTTGGCCTCAAGCGCCTGTCGCTGGCCGAGGCCTACACGATCTTCTTCGTCGCCCCCGGCATGGTGACGGCGCTCTCGGTCTGGGTGCTGAAGGAGCGCGTCAACGCCGGCCGCTGGATCGCCATCGTGATCGGCCTGCTCGGCGTGATCGTGGTGCTGCGCCCGAGCGGGGCGGGGATGCTGACCCTGGGCGGGCTGGCCATCGTCGGCGCCGCCGTCGCCTATGCCGTCTCCGCCATCAGCGGCCGGATCCTGGCGCGCACCGACCGCCTCGAGCACATGATGTTCTGGCTGATGCTGCTGATGGCCATCGGCGCCGGCGCGCTGGCGGCGCCGGGCTGGGTCAGCGTGCGCGCGGCCGATGCCGGCGTGCTGCTGGTGCTGGCCATTTCCGGCTTCTTCGGCCAGATCGCCATCACGCGCGCGTTTTCCAGCGGCGAGGCCTCGGTGGTGGCGCCCTTCGAGTACACGGCCCTGGCCTTTGGCGTGGCCATCGACTGGCTGATGTGGCAGGCCCTGCCCGACGGCACCACCCTGCTCGGCGCCGCCATCATCATCGGAAGCGGGCTGTATTTGGTGCGCAATGAGCGCAACCACGTCGAGTCCGAGCACCCCTGATTATTCCCGACTATAATGCCCGGATGCTCAAGCAACGCACCATCAAACAAGTGATCCGCACGACCGGCGTCGGTCTGCACAGCGGCACCAAGGTCGAACTGACGCTGCGCCCGGCGCCGGCGGGCAGCGGCATTGTGTTCCGCCGGGTCGACGTCGACCCCGTGGTCAGCATTCCGGCCAGCGCCGACGTGGTCGGCGACACCCGCATGGCCTCGGTGCTGATCAAGGACGCCGCGCGCGTGTCGACGGTGGAGCATCTGATGAGCGCCTGCGCCGGCCTCGGGATCGACAATCTGGTGGTCGATGTGAGCGCCGAAGAAATCCCCATCATGGATGGTTCGGCCGCCAGCTTCGTGTTTTTGCTGCAGCAGGCCGGCCTCGAGGAGCAGGACGCGGCGCGTGAATTCATCCGCGTGCTGCGCCCGATCGAAGTGCGCCAGGGTAGCGGCGCGCACGAGAAATGGGCGCGTCTGAGCCCGCTCGACGGCTTCAAGCTCGACTTCTTCATCGAATTCAATCACCCGGCCGTGGACGGCACCGCGCAGCGCGCGAGCGTCGATTTCGCCGAGGTCTCCTACGTGCACGACGTGGCGCGCGCGCGCACCTTCGGCTTCATGCAGGACGTGGAAAGCCTGCGCGGCATGGGCCTGGCGCGCGGCGGCTCGCTCGAAAACGCCATCGTCATGGATGAATACCGCATCCTCAACAGCGACGGCCTGCGCTACGACGACGAATTCGTACGCCACAAAATCCTCGATGCGATCGGCGACCTTTACCTGGTCGGCAAACCGCTGCTGGCTCATTACACGGCCCATAAATCGGGCCACGCCCTGAACAACGAACTGCTGCGTGAGCTGCTGCGCCAGCCGGACGCCTACGAGATCGTCTCCTTCGACGAAGTGGCGAATGCGCCGGCCGCCGTGGTGCGCCAGCTGGCGCGCGAATGGGCGTTTAACTGAGTTTCAGCGGCAGCGGGCGCAGGGCGGTGGCGCTGCGCCAGGCCCATTCGAGCGGCCCGTAGCGATAGCGCGCCAGCCACCAGCGGCTGGCCCAGGCCAGGGCGCCGAAGCACAGGGCGCCCAGCAGCAGATTGAGCGCCTGCGGCGTTTTCTGCACGAGCCCCAGACCGATCCCATAGAACAGCAGCAGGCCGCACACGGTCTGGGCCAGATACACGCTCAGGCTCATGCGCCCGGCCGGCAGCAGCCAGGCCAGGCGCGCATGCCAGTGCGGCTGCGCCATCAGCAGCGTGAGCCCGGCCACGTAGATGGTCACCATGCCGAGCGTGTGCACGCTGCCGAACAGGCCGAACACCAGCGCGCTCAGCGGCGAATGCCACTGGAAGGCCGCCGCCAGCATATGGAAGACGATGGCCACGGCCAGCATGGCCAGCTGGCCCAGCAGGCCGGCCAGCGCCGCCGTGCGCAGGCCGTGGCGGTATTGCTGGGGCGCCTGCAGCCAGCCATTGCGGGCGACCCACAGGCCGAGCGCAAACATCCCAAACGTCATCGCCAGACGGCCGCTGCCGACCTGGAAAGCGAGCTTGGCCGGCTGCGCCTCGAGATGAAAGCGCAGCAGTTCGGCCAGGCTCCCATGCTGCAGCACGCGCAGATAGGCGTGCGGATCGAACAGCTCGGGCAGGGGCGGCAGATCGGCCACGGCGGCGACGATGTCCCAGCAGATGCCAGGCAGGTTGAGCACCAGGGCAAAGGCCAGTGGCAGCAGCACCTCATCGTCGGCGCGGCGCAGCGCCATCAGGCCAAAGCCCAGCAGCGCGAAGATCAGCAGGATGTCGCCCAGCCAGAACAGGCCGTGCAGCACGCCGAGCAGCAACAGCAGGACCAGGCGCCAGGCGTAGCGCAGGTCCGGATGGCGTTCGCGCCGCCCGTAGGCGCTCATCTGCAGGTAGAAAGAAAAGCCGAACAGAAACGCGAACAGGGCATAGGCCTTGTTGCTGATGAAGCTCTCAACGACTTGCATCAGGGCGCTGCTGAGCGCATCGGACGGCGCAGGCGGCAGCGGCCCGGCGGCGAAGCCATCGGCGAAATGGACGAGGGCGATGCCGGCCAGGGCCAGCCCGCGCAGGGCGTCGATGTGGGCGAGGCGTTCCTCAGCCACGGCCCTGGCGGCGCGCGGTCAGGCGCTGCAGCGCGCCGATCAGCGTGGCGTTCTGGGCCGAAGGTTCGAGCGTGTGGGCCAGCTCATCGAAGGCGCGCACGGCGGCCGGCGACAGTTCGAGCGAGCCGGCGCGGGTTTCCGGCGCCGGCGGCGGCATCACCTGCACTTTCAGGCGCACCTGCTCGACGGCCCAGCCGCGCTGGCCGAGGGCCTGCTGCAGTTTCAGGGTCTGCTGTTTGAGTTTGGCGGCAACCGCCGCGTTCGGCACGGCCAGCACCAGGCAGCCGCTCTCGAAGGACAGCACGGCCGCCAGCTGGGCCAGTTGCGGCAGCACGGCGGCCACATCGCGCTGCAGGCGGGCCATGCGTTCGGCGGCCGGCAGCAGGCGCGCCAGGCGCGCATCGCCGCGCAAAAAATGGCTGGCCCCAAAGGCCGTCGGCTTGTCGCGCGTGCCGAAGATCGTATAGGGACGTTGGCTCATGGCCCGAACATTACCACAGAATAAAATCGGGGTCAGACCCCGATTTCCCCTACTGGAAATTTTGCCAACCCGACAAATTGGGGTCTGACCCCGATTTTTATGGGTGGCAAGGCTTGTAATCGCTCCCGGCCATCCCCATGTGCGGCCGGTTCGCATGATAAAATGTCGGTCTTTTTTGCCATGATCGGCCGCAGTTGGATATCATTTTGATATCTTTTTGGCCTTTGACTTGCTCAACACTATGTCCCTACTGACCCGAATTTTCGGTAGCCGCAACCAGCGCCTGCTCAAACAATACCAAAAGACGGTGCGTGCGATTAATGCTCTCGAGCCTGCGATGGAGAAGCTGTCGGACGCGGAGCTGCAAGCCAAGACGCCGGAGTTCAAACAGCGCGTGGCCAATGGCGAATCGCTCGACGCGATCCTGCCGGAAGCCTTCGCCGTCTGCCGCGAAGCGGCCAAGCGCGTGCTCAAGATGCGCCACTTCGACGTCCAGCTGATCGGCGGTATGGTGCTCCACTACGGCAAGATCGCCGAGATGGGCACGGGCGAGGGCAAGACCCTGATGGCGACCCTGCCGACCTATCTGAATGCGCTGTCCGGCAAGGGCGTGCATGTGGTGACGGTCAACGATTACCTGGCCCAGCGCGACGCCGAATGGATGGGCCGCCTGTACGGCTGGCTCGGCCTGTCGACCGGCATCAACCTGTCGCAGATGGAGCACAGCGTCAAGCAGCAGGCCTATGCCTCGGACATCACCTACGGCACCAATAACGAATTCGGTTTCGACTACCTGCGCGACAACATGGTCTACGACGTGGCCGACCGCGTTCAGCGCGGCCTGAACTTCGCCGTCGTCGACGAGGTCGACTCGATCCTGATCGACGAGGCGCGCACGCCGCTGATCATCTCGGGCCAGGCCGAAAACCATACGGACCTGTACTACAAGCTGAACTCGGTGCCGCCCCTGCTCAAGCGCCAGATCGGCGAAGAGACGCCGGACGGCAAGGGCAAGATCGAGGTCCCGGGCGACTACACGATCGACGAGAAGGCCCACACGGTGCTGCTGACCGAAGCCGGCCATGAGCACGCCGAAGACATCCTCACCAAGATGGGTCTGCTGCCGGAGGGCGCCTCGCTCTACGACGCGGCCAATATCCTGCTGATCCACCACCTGTATGCGGCCCTGCGCGCCCACGCGCTCTACCACAAGGACCAGCACTACGTGGTGCAGAACGACGAGATCGTGATCGTCGACGAATTCACCGGCCGTCTGATGACGGGCCGGCGCTGGTCGGATGGCCTGCACCAGGCGGTCGAAGCCAAGGAAGGCGTCAAGATCCAGAACGAGAACCAGACCCTGGCCTCGATCACGTTCCAGAACTACTTCCGCATGTACAGCAAGCTGTCCGGCATGACCGGGACGGCCGACACGGAAGCCTATGAGTTCCAGGAAATCTATGGCCTGGAAACGGTGGTGATTCCGCCCAACCGTCCGTCCCAGCGCAAGGACCGTCAGGACCAGGTCTACAAATCGGCCGACGAGAAATACCAGGCCATGCTGAAGGACATCCAGGACTGCTACGAGCGCGGCCAGCCGGTGCTGGTCGGTACCACCTCGATCGAGAACTCGGAGCTGCTGTCGAGCATCCTGACCAAGGCCGGTCTGCCGCACAATGTGCTGAACGCCAAGCAGCACGCGCGGGAAGCCGAGATCGTGGCCCAGGCCGGCCGTCCGAAGATGATCACCATCGCCACCAATATGGCCGGCCGCGGTACCGACATCGTCCTTGGCGGCAATGTCGACAAGCAGATCCAGTTCATCGAAGCCAATCCCGAGCTGTCGCCCGAGCAGAAGGCCGCCCAGGCCCAGACCCTGCGCGACGAATGGCAGGCCCTGCACGACCACGTGGTCAATGCCGGCGGCCTGCACATCGTCGGCACCGAGCGCCACGAGTCGCGCCGCGTCGACAACCAGCTGCGCGGCCGTTCCGGCCGTCAGGGCGACCCGGGCTCCTCGCGCTTCTATCTGTCGCTCGACGATCCGCTGCTGCGCATCTTCGCCGGCGACCGCGTGCGCGCCGTGATGGAACGCCTGAAGATGCCGGAAGGCGAGCCGATCGAAGCCGGCATCGTCACGCGCTCGATCGAATCGGCCCAGCGCAAGGTGGAGGCGCGCAACTTCGACATCCGTAAGCAGCTGCTCGAATACGACGACGTCGCCAATGACCAGCGCAAGGTCATCTACACCCAGCGTAACGAGCTGCTCGAGCAGACCGAGATCGCCGAACTGATCGCCTCGCTGCGCAAGGGCGTGTTCACCGATGTGGTGCGCACCTATGTGCCGGCCGAGTCGGTCGAGGAACAGTGGGACCTGGCCGCCCTGCAGAACGTGCTGGCCAGCGAGTGGATGCTCGACGTGCCGCTCGTGCAGATGCTCGAGGGCGACGCCAACCTCACCGACGAGGACATCCTCGAACGCGTGCTGGCGGCGGCCAAGGCGGCCTACCAGGCCAAGGTCGATATCGTCGGCAAGGAAGCCTTCGGCGGCTTCGAACGCAATGTCATGCTGCAGAGCATAGACACGCACTGGCGCGAACACCTGGCCGCGCTCGACCACCTGCGTCAGGGCATCCACCTGCGCGGCTATGCGCAGAAGAATCCGAAGCAGGAATACAAGCGCGAGGCCTTCGAACTGTTCGGCGCCATGCTGGACATGATCAAGAACGAAGTCATCCGCATGGTGATGACGGTACGCATCCAGACGCGCGAGGAAGTCGAGGCCGCCGAGGCCGCGCTGGCCCAGTCGCATCTGGAAAACGTCCACTACCAGCACGCGGACTTCAATCCGAACGCCGCGCCCGAAGAGCTGCTGGCCCCGGCGCCCGAGGAAGACCTGGTCAATGCCTCGGTGCAGATGGAGATGAAGGTCGGCCGCAATGATCCCTGCCCCTGCGGCAGCGGCAAGAAGTTCAAGCAGTGCCACGGTAAGCTGGCCTGATCCTCCCAAGGGGCGCTGCGGCGCCCCTTGTTGTTTTGGCATGTCTGATGAATAATGCGATTTTCCTAAAATTGCATATTCATCACACCATGTCCCTGTCCCGCCTGCTCCTGGCCGTCTGCGCTGCCGTGCTGCTGTCCGCTCCCGCCATCCGTCCGGCGCAGGCGGCCGCGCCGGCCATCGAGGCCATCTTCGCCAATCCCAAGTTCGGTACGCCCAGCCTGTCGCCCGACGGCCGCTATGTGGCCGTGCGCATGGCCCAGGGCGACGGGCGCGACGGGCTTGCCGTGCTCGACCTGCAGGCCATGGCCCTGCGCATCGTGGCGCGCTTCGGCAATATGGATGTCGGCGACTACCAGTGGGTGGCGCCCGACCGGCTGGTGTTCGATATCACCGACAAGCGCGTCGGCATCGGCGAGGCCATGGGGGCGCCCGGCCTGTACGGGGTGAATGCCGATGGCAGCGATTTCCGTCACTTGGTCGCGCACGATACCAACAACGAAAGCGAAGCCGTGCAGGGCTTCAAGCTGAAGGCGCGCAACAAGCTGACCTGGAACCACTATCTGCTCGACCTGCCCGGCATCGCCAAGGGCGGCGAGGTGTATCTGCAAAAGCCGGAATTCGATGGCCTGGATGCGGTCAAATTCGTCGACCTGGTCAAGCTCGACACGCGCAGCGGCCGCAGCACGACGGTCAACCGGCCTTACTTCATCCAGGACTGGGTGCTCGACGCCACGGGCGAGCCGCGCCTGGCGATCTCGCTCGAAAACGGCGAGCGCAAAGTCCATCTGCGCAATGAGGACGGCAGCTGGCGCCAGATCAGCGCGTTTGACGCCTTTGTCGGCGGCAAAGGCTTCCGCCCGATCGGGGCCGATGCGCGCACCGTGTATGTGACGATGGCGCGCGGCAGCGACAAGGGCGCGCTGTTTGCGTATGACATTGCCAGCGGCAAGCTGTCCGAGCAGGCCGTGGTGCGCCTCAAGGACTTCGATTTCCGCGGCGAGCTCGTGTACGGGCAGGGACGCGTGCTCGGGGTGCGCTTCGTGGCCGACGCGCCCAGCACCGAATGGTTCGATGCCGGACTGCAGGCCCTGCAGAAGACCGTCGATGGCCTGCTGCCGGGCACCATCAACCAGATCGCGGTGCCCAGCGAGGGCAGCGCGCCCTGGGTGCTGATCGACAGTTTTGCCGATGCGCTGCCGCACCGCTTCTATGTGTACAACCGCGAGACCAAGGCCTTGAGCAAGCTCGGCGACAGTCTGCCCGGCATCGATCCGGCCAGCCTCGGCCGTACCCAGATGGTGCGCTACACGGCGCGCGACGGGCGCGAGATTCCGGGCTGGCTGACTCTGCCGCGCAGCAAGGCGGCCGGGACCCGCCTGCCGCTGGTGGTGCTCGTGCATGGCGGGCCGTGGCTGCGCGGCGCCGCCTGGGAATTCGATCCCGAAGTGCAGTTCCTGGCCTCGCGCGGGTATGCGGTGCTGCAGCCGGAGTTCCGCGGCAGCACCGGCTATGGCTATGAGCATTTCCGCGCCGGCTGGAAGCAGTGGGGCCTGAAGATGCAGGACGATATTGCCGACGGTGCGCGCTGGGCCATCGAGAAGGGCTATGCCGACGCCGCCCGCATCTGTATCGCCGGCGCCAGCTATGGCGGCTATGCCAGCTTGATGGGCCTGGTCAATGACCCGGACCTGTACAAATGCGGCGTGTCCTGGGCCGGCGTGACCGATATCCAGCTGATGTACACGGGCCACTGGAGCCGCCAGTCCGATCTGTCGGCCGCCTACCGCCAGTACGGCATGCCGCAGCTGGTCGGCGACCCGGTCAAGGATGCGGCCCAGCTGGCCGCCACCTCGCCCGTGCAGCAGGCCGCGCGCATCAAGGCGCCGCTGCTGCTGGCCTATGGCGGTTCCGATCTGCGCGTGCCGATCTACCACGGCAAGCAGTTCTATGAAGCGGTCAAGGCCGTCAATCCGCAGGTGAGCTGGGTCGTGTATCCGGAGGAGGGCCACGGCTGGTCGCTGCCGAAGAACCGCTATGACTTCTGGGGCCGCGTCGAGCAATTCCTCGCTGCCCAGATCGGTACGCCGGCGCCCTGAGCGCGCTTGTGTGCGTGCCTGCACAGAAGGCGCGCGGACTGGCCCTTAGGCTGGAGTCTTTGCGGAGGCTCCCATGTCCAAGAACCCTGTGCAGGCGGCCCTGGCCGCGCTCGCGGCCTGTGCCGAGGCCTGCGACCGCTGCGCCGCCAGCTGTCTGCGTGAAGACGACCCGGCGCCGATGGCGCGCTGCATCGCCATCGATATGGATTGCGCGGCCCTGTGCCATCTGCTGGCCGGCATGGTCGCGCGCGACAGCGAATTCCTCGGCTCGGCCGCCGTGCTGTGCGCCATGCTGTGCCGCGTGTGCGCGGCCGAATGCCAGCAGTTCGAGATGGACCACTGCCAGGCCTGCGCTAAGGCCTGCGAAAAATGCGCGGCCGCCTGCGACGCGCTCAAGCCGGGCAGCCCCTAGGCTCAGGCGCCGACCAGGGTCTCCGGGCTGCCGCGCCGCTGCGGCGCCTGGCGCGGCAGGGTCAAGGTGATGCAGGTGCCGCGGCCCAGCGTGGTGTCGACCTCGACGCGTCCGCCCAGCATGGCCGTGACGATGTTGTAGACGATGTGCATGCCCAGGCCCGTGCCGCCGCGCCCCATCTTGGTCGTGAAAAAGGGGTCGAACACGCGGTGCAGCACCTCGGGCGTCATGCCGATGCCGTCGTCGGCGTAGTGCAGGGCCACGCTGCCATCGGGCAGGTTGTCGGCGCTGATCGTGATGCGGCCGTGGCGCCGGTCTTCGAACGCATGGGCCAGGGCATTGGTCGTCAGATTATTGATCACCTGGCACAGGCTGCCCGGGTAGGAATCGAGTTCGATCCCGGCCGCCACGTCGAGCTGAACTTCGCACTGGGCGCGGCGCAGGCGCGGCGCAAAGGTGGCGATGGTGTCGTCGATCACATTGCGCAGGTCGAAGCGGCGGCGCTGGTCATTGGTCTGGTCGGCCGCCACCTGCTTGAACGAGGCGATCAGCTGGGCCGCCTTGTTGAGGGAGCCGGCGATCAGCTGGCTGGCCATGTCGATGTCGGCCAGGCTGGCGTCGAGCACCGAGCGCTTGAGCGTGCCCTGGGCCACCTGGGCGCGGAACTGGGCCACGTGGTCGGACAGGGTGGTGGCCGCCAGCAGGCTGTTGCCGATCGGCGTATTGAGTTCGTGGGCGATGCCGGCCACCAGGGCGCCGAGCGAGGCCATCTTTTCCGAGGCCAGCAGTTCGCCCTGGGCGCGCTGCAGGTTCTCGAGCGCGGCCGACAGGTCGGCATTGGCGCGTTCGAGCGCGGCCGAGCGTTCGCGCACGCGCTGCTCGAGCGAGGCATTGAGTTCCTTGAGGGCGCGCTTGGCTTCGAGTTCGGCGGTCAGGTCCATCAGGGCCCAGACCACGGCTGGGCCGCCGTCGAGGCGCAGCGAGGAGGTCCAGATCGCAATGTCGCCGGTCTTGCCGTCGGCCAGGCGGGTCTTGGCGATCTCGCCGCGGATCACGCCTTCGCGCTGATACAGGCCCCAGATGCGTTCGCGCTCGGCCGCGCTGTCCCAGAACGCGAACTGGTCGCTGCGGCGCCCCAGCACCTCGTCCACGGTCAGGCCGAAGGTGCGCGTCAGGGCCTGGTTCATGGCCACGATGGTGCCGCTCTCATTGGTCACCGTCAGCGGGACCGGGGCGGTGTCGAACAGGATGCGAAAGCGCGCCTCCGATTCGCGCAGGCGCTGCTCGGCCGCGTCCAGTTCGCCCATGCGCCGCTGTAGCGCGCGCGTCAGGGTCTGCAGCGAATGGCTGAAGACGTCGAGCTCGTCGCCGCCGCGCGCCGGCAGGGCCAGGTCGAAATGGCTGAGCACCAGGCCGCGCGCCTGCTCGGACAGGGCGCGCAGGCGCCGGCCGATCCCGGCTGTGAAGGCCACCACCAGCAGCAGGCCGCTGACAAAGCCGACCGCGGCGATGGCGCCGCCCTGCAGCAGGACTTCGTCGCGCGCCTTGTCGAGGTCTTCGGTCGAGATGCCGAAATGCAGAGCACCGATGGCATTGTCCTTCAGCAGCAGCGGGCTGCGCGCATGCAGCACGCGCCCCGTCTGGACCGTGCTCAGCCCTTCGGCCTGGCGCAGGGCCGGCGTGCGGAACAGGGCCGGCAGCTGGTTCGGCGGCTGGCCCACCTGCAGCAGCGGCCGTCCGGCCGGGTCGAGCACGGCGATGTAGCGCACGAAGCTGTCGCGCGGGTCGGACAGCATTTCCTGCAGATAGCTGCGGATGTCGTTCAGGCGGCCGCTGCTGGCGTAGGGGCTGAGCGAGAGATTGAGCGTGACCGCGTATTCGTGGGCGACGCGGTCGGCATTCTTGCTGACCGCATTGTCGAGCAGGCGCAGGCTGTTCCAGATCAGCAGGCTGACCACCAGCGCCAGGACCAGGCCGCTGGAGAGCAGAAATTTGGCACGCAGGGACAGGCTCACCGCAGGGCTCCTTGGAAACACGGCAAGGGTATCACTGCCGGGTATGGACAGTCAGCAAATTTGCATGGGCAAAGGGCCGGCGCGGGCGCGTTACAATAGGGGTTTTCGTTTTTTCTGATCTGAGAGAAGCCCATGGCCGTCAATTCCCCCCTGCCTGTCGCCGCCGAGCTGGCGCCCGTCCCTGGTATCGAACTCGGCTATGCCGAAGCCGGCATCAAGAAGCCGGGCCGCAAGGATGTGCTGGTGATGAAGCTGGCCCCGACGGCCACCGTGGCCGGCGTGTTCACCAAGAACCGCTTCTGCGCGGCGCCCGTGCAGGTGGCCAAAGCCCACCTGGCCAGCGGCCGCGGCGTGCGCGCGCTGGTGGTCAATACCGGCAATGCGAATGCGGGCACGGGCGAACCGGGTCTGGCCAATGCCCAGGCCACCTGCGCCGCCCTGGCCGGCCTGCTGGGCTGCCAGCCGGAACAGATTCTGCCGTTTTCGACCGGGGTGATCCTCGAGCCGCTGCCGGTCCAGAAGATCGTCGCGGCCCTGCCGGCCGCCATCGCCAATGCCAAGGCCGACAACTGGTTTGCCGCGGCCGAGGCCATCATGACCACCGATACCCAGCCGAAGGCCGCCTCGCGCCAGGCCGTGATCGGCGGCCACACGGTGACGCTGAGCGGCATCTCCAAGGGCGCCGGCATGATCAAGCCGAATATGGCCACCATGCTCGGCTATCTGGCCTTCGACGCCCGCGTCAGCCAGCCGGTGCTGGAGGAACTGGTGCGCCATGCGGCCGACCACTCGTTCAACTGCATCACGATCGACGGCGACACCTCGACCAATGACTCCTTCATGCTGATCGCCACCGGCGCCGGCACCCTTGAAGTGAACAGCACCAGTTCGCCCGAATACCAGCAGCTGCGCGCCGCCGTGACCGATCTGGCGCGCTTCCTGGCCCAGGCCATCGTGCGCGACGGCGAAGGCGCCACCAAATTCATCACGATCACCGTGGAAGACGGCCGCAGCGTCGAGGAATGCCGCCAGATCGCCTACGCGATCGGCCACTCGCCGCTGGTGAAGACGGCCTTCTTCGCGTCCGACCCGAACCTGGGCCGGATTCTGGCGGCGATCGGCTATGCCGGCGTCGAGGATCTGGACGTCAGCAAGATCAATCTTTATCTGGACGATGTCTGGGTCGCGCGCGACGGCGGCCGCAACCCGGCCTACCAGGAAGCCGACGGCCAGCGCGTGATGCAGCAGGCCGAGATCACGGTGCGCGTGAAGCTGGCGCGCGGCGGCGCCAGCGCCACCATCTGGACCTGCGACCTGTCGCACGACTACGTGTCGATCAACGCCGACTACCGCTCGTGATGACGGCGCTGGAACAGCTGCTGGCCCGGGCCGAGGCCGTCCTGGCCCGCTTCGAGCAGACCCTGCCGCAGCCCCTGCGCGCGCCGGACTGGCAGCTGAGCTTTGCCTTCCGCTGGCGCAAGCGCGCGGGCGGGCTGCCCAGTCTGCAGCCAGTGCTGCATCCGGCCCGCATCGACTTCGCCGATCTGCAGCACATCGGCCCGCAACAGGCGGCGATCGAGCAGAACACGCGCCAGTTCGTGGCCGGGCGTCCGGCCAATAATGTGCTGCTGACGGGCGCGCGCGGGACCGGCAAGTCCTCGCTGATCAAGGCCTGCCTCGGCCAGTTCGCGGACGCCGGCCTGCGCCTGATCGAAGTCGACAAGGACGACCTGGCCGACCTGCCCGATATCGTCGACCTCGTGGCCGGGCGGCCCGAGCGTTTCGTGATCTTCTGCGACGACCTGTCGTTCGAAGAAGGGGAGAGCGGCTACAAGGCCCTCAAGGTGGCGCTCGACGGCTCGATCGCCGGGGCCAGCGACAATGTGCTGATCTACGCGACCTCGAACCGGCGCCACCTGCTGCCCGAAAAGATGAGCGACAACGCCAGCTACCGGCATACCGAGGATGGCGACCTGCATCCGGGCGAGACGGTGGAGGAAAGGATTTCCCTGTCCGAGCGCTTCGGCCTGTGGCTGTCCTTCTACCCGTTCAGCCAGGACGAATACCTGGACATCTGCGCCCACTGGCTCCGGCATTTCGGCTGCAGCGCGGATCAGATCGCGGCGGCCCGGCCCGAGGCCCTGCGCTGGGCGCTGGGGCGCGGCTCGCGTTCGGGCCGGGTGGCCTGGCAGTTCGCCAAAGACTATGCGGGGAAGCTGGCCCATGAGTGAAGCGGCCAGCCGTCCCATCGATGTCGCGGTCGGCATCCTGATGAAGCCGAACGGCGATGTGCTGCTCGGCCAGCGACCGGAAGGCAAGCCCTATGCCGGCTACTGGGAATTCCCCGGCGGTAAAGTCGAAGCCAATGAAAGTATTCTCGACGCGCTCAAGCGCGAGTTCGTCGAAGAGCTCGGCGTGGTTATCCACGACGCCGAGCCCTGGTGCGGTGTCGAGCATGTTTATCCGCATGCCCACGTACGCCTGCACTTTTACATCAGCCGCCACTGGAGTGGCGAACCCCAAAGTCTGGAAGGACAGGCCTTTGCCTGGCAAGGCGCCGTCGGCGTCGAGCCCCTTCTGCCCGCCACGATCCCTTTGCTGACCTGGCTCGATCGTGTGCGCTACGCCTCCAACCAAGAGAAGGACAAGCCGTGAAAATCATCATCTTAGGCAGCGGTGTGATCGGGACTGCCTCGGCCTATTACCTGGCCCAGCAAGGCCATGAAGTGACCGTCATCGAGCGCCAGAGCGGACCCGCGCTGGAAACCAGTTTTGCCAATGCCGGCGAGATCTCGCCCGGCTATGCCTCGCCCTGGGCCGGTCCCGGCGTGCCGCAGAAGGCGGTGAAATGGCTGCTCATGCAGCACAGCCCGCTGGTGGTGCGGCCCCAGCTCGATCCGGCCCAATGGCGCTGGATGTTCCAGATGCTGATGAACTGCAACCACGACAGCTATGCGATCAACAAGGGCCGCATGGTGCGTCTGGCCGAGTATGCGCGCGACGTGCTGATCCAGCTGCGCGCCGACACCGGCATCGCCTACGATGAGCGCAGCCAGGGCACGCTGCAATTGTTCCGCACCCAGAAGCAGCTCGATGGCGCCGCCACCGACATCGCTGTGCTCAAGCAGTACGGTGTGCCGTTCGAGGTGCTCGATCCCAAGGGTTGCGAAGTGCCCGAGCCGGCCCTGGCCCATGTGCGCGGCAAATTCGTCGGCGGCCTGCGCCTGCCGAACGACGAGACCGGCGACTGCTTCAAGTTCACCAATGCCCTGGCCACCCTGGCCGAGGGCCTGGGCGTGCGCTTCCGCTACGGCGTGAACATCGAGCGCCTGGCCTTCGAGGGCGACCGCATCACCGGCGTCAAAACGGCCGAGGGCATGCTGACGGCCGACAGCTATGTGCTGGCGCTGGGCAGCTATTCGCCGCTGATGGTCAAGGAACTCGGCATGCGGCTGCCCGTGTATCCGGTCAAAGGCTATTCGATCACGCTGCCGATCACCGATGCCAGCGGCGCGCCCGAGTCGACCGTGATGGACGAGACCTTCAAGGTGGCGATTACGCGCCTGGGCGACCGCATCCGCGTGGGCGGCACGGCCGAGCTGTCCGGCTTCGACCTGACGCTGCGCGAGGCGCGCCGCGCGACCCTGGTGCACTCGGTGAGCGACCTGTTCCCGCGTGGCGGCGACGTGGCCCAGGCCAGCTTCTGGTGCGGCCTGCGTCCAATGACGCCGGACGGCACCCCGATCATCGGCCCGACGCCTTACCGCAATCTGTTCCTCAACACCGGCCACGGCACGCTGGGCTGGACCATGTCCTGCGGCTCCGGCCGCGTGCTGGCCGACATCATCAGCGGCAAGCAGCCCGAGATCAGCCTCGAAGGCCTGTTCATGGACCGCTACGGCCGCGCCAACAAGCCGGTCATCATGCCCCAGGGGATCACTGCCTGAGCAGCATGGGAATGAAGGCGATGCCGCGCACTTCGGTGCGCGGTCCGCTGTCGGCAAAGCCCAGGCGCCGATAGAAGCCATGCGCATGGGCGCTGGCATTCACCGTGATGGACTGCTGCGCGCCCAGTTCGGCGCGGGCAAAGTCCCACAGCCGCCGGCCCAGGCCCTGGCCATGCCAGGGGCGCGCCACGAACAGGTGGTACAAGTGGGCCGGCCCGCGCAGGGCGACGACGCCGGCCAGCTGGGTCCCGATCCAGGCCGAAAAATAGCGGAACTCCGGATCGGCGAGCAGCAGGCCGACAGGCGTCGGTCCCAGGCTGGCCAAAAATTCCTCCGCCCCCGCGCCATCGGGCGCGATCGTCATGAAGGGCGCCAGGTCGAGGATCAGGGCGCTGATGGCCGCCGCCTCGGACGGATGAGCGCGCCGAATCAAAAGCTTTTCCATACCCAACCATACCACGAAGAAAAATCGGGGTCAGACCCCATTTATCTCGCTGGAAAAATGGGGTCTGACCCCGATTTGTTGGCGTGGCAATTTTTTGGCGGGGGCGTAGAATGCGGGGCTATGAAAACCCTTGCCCTGTGCGCGGCCCTGCTGGCCGCTTCGCCGCTGGCCTTGGCCGATCCGCTCATCAGCTCGGTCGAGGACCAGCCCTTGTCCGAACTGTGGGTCAATCCGGGCTTTGCCACCTATCACTTTCAGCGTGACCGCAACCTGAACGGGAAGAACCCGGGCCTGGGCCTCGAATACCGCTGGAGCACCCAGCTGGCCGCGACGGCCGGGCGCTTCAAGAACAGCGACTGGGAACATTCGAACTATGTCGGGGTCTACTACCAGCCCTGGCAGATCGGACCGGTCCGGCTCGGCGTGGTCGGCGGCGCCTTCAATGGCTATCCGCATTTCCGCAACGGCGGCTGGTTCCCCAGCGTGCTGCCGGTCGCCAGCGCCGAATGGGGCCGCCTGGGCCTGATGACGACCATCGTGCCCGGCTGGGGCGAGCGCCTGCACGGCGGGATCTCGGTCCAGCTGCGGCTGAAACTCAATTAGGCCTTAGTTCAGGCGCTCGTCCTCGCCTTCGGGATCGGCTTCGGTCGGGGCACTGCCGGGGATCTTGTACTTTTCCTCGGCCCAGGCACCCAGGTCGATCTGTTTGCAGCGTTCGGAGCAGAAGGGGCGGTAGGTGGCGGCTTCGGTCCATTCGACCTTGGCGCCGCAGGTGGGACAGCTGACAGTTGGCATTTCAGAAATTGCAGAGCGTGAGCTCGAAGGGGATGTCTTCTTCCAGCGGGCGCGGCTTCATGTCCCCGCCTTGCGAGGTGAAGCGGACCCACAGCATGTATTTGTTGGCCGAAATTTCGGGGATGGCGCCGAGGCGCTCGTCAACGGACAGGCGCAGCATCTGGTACACCTTCCCCTGCAGCATTTGCTGATAGCTGCCGGCCCCGGCAATCATCTTGATCGGGCCGCCCGAGTCGCGCAGCAGGCGCAGCACCAGGGACAGGGCATCGAACAGCGGCGCCAGCGGCGCAAACCAATTCGCAATATCGTTAAAGCGCAACTGGGCGTCGCGCTGCTGCCAGGCATAGTAGCTGGGCAGATCGAATTCGCAGGCGCCGCCCGGGATGATGGTACGCCCGCGGATACTCATCAGCCATTCATTGTCGCGCACGTTCTGCCCGGTCTTGCCCTGGGCGCCGACCAGGTTGCTGGCCGCCTGTTCCACTTCGGCCAGGATGGCGTCGACGATGCCCGGGTCCACGCTCGGGTTGGCGCGGAAGGACAGCAGGCTTTGTTTTTGCCGCTCGAGTTCCTGCAGCAGGTCGGATTTCAGGTCGGCGCGGCCGGCCACTTCGAGCATGTCGAAGATCGTGGCCAGGGCGACATGATGCTGGTAGGGGTGTTCCTGATGGACGAAGAAATTGAACTTCTCGTAAAGGTCTTCCAGCCGCAACAACGTGCGTATGCGCTCGTTGAAAGGGTATTCGTAGACGATCAAAGTGGTTCCCTTTGGGTGGGCAGTGAAGACATCCTGTGATTCTGAACCAAGCGAAGCAAAATTACAAACGCAATGGTGAATTTGCGTCGATCCGTGCGGAAATACTCAAATAGGCTGCGTGCAGCTGCGCGATCTGCGGCGCCAGCGCGGCCGGATCGCCGCCATTGTCGACCACGTCGTCGGCGGCTGCGCGCCGTTGTTCGCGGCTGGCCTGGCTGGCCATGATGGCCTCGACCTGGTCGCGCGCCAGGCCCGAGCGCGCCATCACGCGCGCCACCTGCACCGCCTCGGGACAGTCGACCACGAGGATGCGCGCGACGCGCTCGCGCCAGCCGCCCGACTCGACCAGCAGGGGCACGACGAACATCACATACGGGCCCGTGGCCGCGGCCGCCTCGGCCTCGGCGCGGGCGCGGATCAGCGGATGCAGAATCGCTTCCAGCCGGTGGCGCGCGCTGGGGTCGGCAAACACCAGGCGGCGCATGGCGGCGCGGTCAAGTGCGCCCTCGGGCGTTTCATAGCCGGGCCCGAAGGCGGCCGTGATCGCGGCCATGGCAGCCCCGTCCGGGCCGGTCAGCTGGTGGGCGATCAGGTCGGCGTCGACGATGCTGGCCCCATGCTCGGCGAACAGCGCGGCCACCGTGCTTTTGCCACTGCCGATGCCGCCGGTCAGGCCGATCCGCAGCATCTCAGCCGCCGATGCCGAAAGTCAGGCGTGCCAGGTCCTTGCCATGCACGAGGGCCAGCAGGCCGGCGGCGGCCAGGTAGGGACCAAACGGGATCGGCACCTCGCGCCCGTGGCGGAAGAACAGGATGCGCGCGATGCCGACCACGGCGCCGGTTGCGGCCGACAGCAGGATGATCGTCGGCAGCATCATCCAGCCCATCCAGGCGCCGAGGGCGGCCAGCAGCTTGAAGTCGCCGCCGCCCATGCCGTCGATCCCGCGCAGCAGCTTGAACAGGTAGTTGACGCTCCACAGGGCCAGGTAGCCGGCCGCGGCACCGAGCACGGCGTCCTTCAGGGGCACGAACAGGGCCTCGGTATTGAGCAGCAGACCGATCCACAGCAGCGGCAGGGTCAGCACGTCCGGCAGGAACTGGGTGTCGGCGTCGATGAAGGTCATCGCGATCAGGTAGTAGGTGAACAGCAGCGTGGCCAGACCCATCCAGCCGCTGCCGAAGTGCCACACCAGAAAGCCCGACAGCGCCGCCGTCAGCGCCTCGATGACCGGATAGCGCGCCGCGATCGGCGCCTTGCAGGCGCTGCATTTGCCGCCCAGGATCAGGTAGCTGAGCACGGGGATGTTTTCCAGCGCCGTGATCTGGTGGCCGCAGTGCGGGCAGGCGCTGCGCGGCAGCACCAGGTTGTAGCGCTCGGTATGCTGGGGCGGCTGGCCATTGGCCTCGGCCAGGTCATTGTCCCACTCGCGCTGCATCATCACCGGCAGGCGGTGGATGACCACGTTGAGGAAGCTGCCGACCAGCAGGCCGAACACAGCCGCCACCGCGGCCGGGAGCACGGCGCTCGGGGCCGCGAAGAAAATCATGTCGAACATCAGACCACCGATCCCAGTTTGAAAATTGGCAGATACAAGGCCACCACGAGGCCGCCGATGATGCCACCCAGGATCACCATGATCAAGGGCTCCATCAGCGAGGACAGCGAAGCGACGGCCTCGTCCACTTCTTCCTCATAGAAGTCGGCCACCTTGCCGAGCATGGCGTCGAGCGCGCCCGACTCCTCGCCGATGGCGACCATCTGGGTCACCATGGCCGGGAAGACATTGGTGTTCTGCATGGCCACGGTCAGGCCGGTACCGGTCGAGACTTCCGACTGGATCTTCTTGGTCGCCTCCGAATACAGGGCATTGCCGGAGGCGCCACCGACCGAGTCGAGCGCTTCGACCAGGGGCACGCCGGCGGCGAACATGGTCGACAGGGTACGCGTCCAGCGCGCCACGGCCGCCTTCATGATGACGTCGCCGAAGATCGGCGCCTTCAGCAGGGCCAGGTCCATGAAGCGCTGCATCTTGGCCGAGCGCTGCCAGGCCTGGAAGAAGAAGTAGATGCTGGCGAAGATCGAGCCGAAGATCATGTACCACCACTTGACGAAGAACTCCGAGATCGCCATCACCAAGAGGGTCGGGCCGGGCAGTTCGGCGCCGAAGCTCGTGAACACGGACTTGAAGGCCGGCACCACCCAGATCATGATCACCGCCGTCACGATGAAGGCCACGCCGAGAATCGAGACCGGATAGGTCAGCGCCGACTTGATCTTCTTTTTGATGGCAAGCGTCTTTTCCTTGTAGATGGCAAGCCGGGTCAGCAGGTCTTCGAGAATACCGGCCTGCTCGCCGGCGCCCACCAGGTTGCAGAACAGCGGGTCGAAGTAGAGCGGGTATTTGCGGAACGCGTTGTTCAGGCTGGTGCCGGTCTCGATGTCGGCGCGCAGATCCAGGATCAGCTTGGCGACCGAGGGATTCGAGTGGCCCTTGCCGACGATGTCGAAGGACTGCAGCAGGGGCACGCCGGCCTTCATCATCGTGGCCAGCTGGCGCGTGAACATGGTGATGTCGGCATCGGTGATCTTCTTCCCGCTGCGCATCACCTTCTTTTTGACCTTGGTGACCATCACGCCCTGGCGGCGCAGGGCGACATTGACGATGGCCTCGCCGGCCGCGCGCATTTCGCCGCGCACCGTCTTGCCGCTCTTGTCCTTGCCTTCCCAGGCGTAAATCTCTTCCTTGACTTGGATGCCTTTGTCGGCTTTCGCAGAGGTGGCCATGGTGCTCCTATTCGTTGGTACAGCCGAGCACTTCTTCGAGGCTCGTGAGGCCTTGTTTCACTTTCATCAGGCCCGAACGGCGCAGGGAGTTGACCCCTTCCTTCTCGGCCTGGGCGGCGATCTCCATCGAGTTGCCCTGGTTCAGGATGATGCGGCTGATTTCCTCGGAAATCGGCATCACCTGATAGATCCCGACGCGGCCCTTGTAGCCGGTGTTGGTGCAGCGTTCACAGCCGACCGGGCCGTACGGCTGCCAGCTGCCATCCAGATCGCTCTCGCGGTAGCCGGCCGCCAGCAGCACTTCCTGTTCGATATGGATCGGCTGCTTGCAGGTGCACAGGCGGCGCGCCAGGCGCTGGGCCGTGATCAGGATGATCGAGGAGGCGATGTTGAACGGCGCCACCCCCATATTCATCAGACGCGTCAGCGTGGTCGGCGCGTCATTCGTGTGCAGGGTCGAGAACACCATGTGGCCGGTCTGGGCCGCCTTGATGGCAATGTCGGCCGTTTCCAGATCGCGGATCTCACCGACCATGATGATGTCCGGATCCTGGCGCAGGAAGGACTTGAGCGCGGCCGCGAAGGTCAGGCCGGCCTTGTCGTTGACGTTCACCTGGTTGATGCCGGGCAGGTTGATCTCGGCCGGGTCTTCCGCCGTCGAGATATTGATGCCCGGTTTGTTGACCAGATTCAGGCAGGTGTACAGGGACACGGTCTTGCCCGAGCCGGTCGGCCCCGTCACCAGCACCATGCCGTACGGGCGCTCGATGGCGTCGAGCAGCTTGGCCTTCTGGTCCGGATCGTAGCCGAGCGCGTCGATACCCAGCGTGGCCGAGGACGGATCGAGAATCCGCATCACGGTCTTTTCGCCGAACAGGGTCGGCAGGGTCGAGACGCGGAAGTCGATGACCTTGGTCGGCGAGACGATCAGGCGCATGCGCCCGTCCTGGGGCACGCGCTTTTCCGAGATGTCGAGCTTGGACAGGACCTTGATGCGCGAGACCAGCTTTTCGCGGATCGTCACCGGCGGCATCGCATGTTCACGCAGCACGCCGTCGATGCGCAGGCGGATGCGGTAGAACTTTTCGTAGGGTTCGAAGTGGATGTCCGAGGCGCCCAGATGGATGGCGTCCATCAGAATCTTGTTGAGGAATTTGACGATCGGCGCGTCTTCGACATCGGCCTGGACTTCGGGCTCGGGCGGCGGCGGCTCGTCGTCCTGGAACTGCAGATCGGCTTCGTCGCCGACCAGTTCCGACATGCTCTGCTCGGCCGACTTGGCCAGGCGCGCAAGCAGGTTCAGCAGCGCGTCATGGGCCACGATCACGGGCTCGACCATCGACTCCGACTGGAACTTGATCTGGTCGAGCGCCTGGGTATTGGTCGGGTCCGACAGGGCCACGCTCATCTTGTTGCCGCGCTTGGACAGGGCGATCACGCGCTGCCCCTGCATCAGCTTGTTGTCGATGGCCTGCTGGGGCAGGGCCTCGAGCTGGAGCGCGCCAATGTCGAGCAGCGGATAGCCGAAGGTCTCGGAACAGAAGATGGCCAGGCTGCGCGCGTCGATGGCGCCGCTGGCGATCAGGGCGTCGATGAAGGCGGTCTTGTCGGCGGCGGCCTTCTTGCTTGCGGCCTCAGCCTGCGGCAGCGAGAGTTTGCCCGCTTGCACCAATGCACGTGCCAAGCCCGACAGGGGCGGCCCGGACGTCGCATTGGGTAGAACAGCGGCCATGGTCTTGACGTTTTGGATGGACGAAAAGGCTCGGATGGCAGAGCCACCAGAGCTGTTGCCACGGATCATGCATCATAGGGGAGCAAGTGTAAAGCCTTGCGCCGAATCGTGTTGCACTTCAGGAGCGGATCAATTTCACGACTTTGATCGACTGATTTTGCACCTGAACCACTTCAATGATGCAATTGGCAATCCTGATTGCAATCGCGGCATCGGGGATGTCCTGCAGCTGTTCGAGGATCAGGCCGTTCAGGGTCTTGGGGCCGTCGAGCGGCAGCTGCAGCTGCAGGAATTTGTTAATGTCGCGCAGAGGCGTGCTGCCCTCGAGCAGGCATTCGCCTTTCTCGTCCCACTGGAAGCGGTCATTGCGGCCCGTGCCCGGCAGGGTGGTGGTGAACTCGCCGATCATTTCCTCGATGATGTCATCGAGCGTGACCAGGCCCTGCAGCTCACCGTATTCATCGACGATGACGGCCAGGCGCTCCTTCTTCTCCTGAAAATACTGGAGCTGGGCGAATACCGGGGTCTCCTGCGGAATGAAGTAGGGCGGGCTCAGCAGGGCCTTGAAATGCTCGGGCGTCAGCTCTTCCTCGCTCAGCAGGGCCATCGCCTTGCGCACGTGCAGGATGCCGAGCACGCGGTTGATCTCGCCTTCGTAGACGAGCAGCTTGTTGTGGTAGCAGGTCACCAGCTGGTGCTTGATCTCCTCGACCGGCACGGCCAGGTTGAGCGCCTCGATCTGGGCGCGCGGGGTCATGATGTCCTCGACCGAGATGGCCTCGAAGTCGAACAGATTGAGCAGGATGCTCTTGTGCTTTTGCGGAATGAAATTGCCGCCTTCGAGAACGATCGAGCGCAATTCCTCGGGCGAGAGGCGGTGGTCGTGGCCGGCCCCGACCGTCTGCACGCGGAACAGTTTGAGCACGAGGCTGACGAACAGATTGACGAACCAGATCACCGGCTTGGCCAGGGCCATCATGGCCTTGAGCACAAACGAGGAGGCGAGCGAGATTTTTTCCGGGTAGGTGGCGCCGATGACCTTGGGCGAAATTTCGGCGAACACGATCAGCAGGAAGGCCACCACGGCGGTGGCGATCGTGATCACACTTTCCTCGCGCCCGAACAGGCCGATGGCGATGGCCGTGACCAGGGCCGTGACCATGGCATTGATCAGGGTATTGGCGATCAGCACCAGCGACAGCAGTTTGTCCGTGCGTTCAAGCAGCCACAGCGCGGTGGCGGCGGCGCGGCTGCCGCGTTTGGCCTGGTGGCGCAGGCGGTAGCGGTTGGCGGCCATCAAGGCCGTTTCCGCCATGGCGAAAAAGGCCGAACAGAGAATCAGAAAAGCGAGTGCGAGCAACAAAGCCCACAAGGGAACGGTATCCAATTGGCGTGGAGGGAGGCAGCCGAATCTGCGGCCACAGTGTTCCGGATTGTACTACCAAGGCCCATCCAGCCCCAACACCGCCCGGAATTGCCGCGCAAACAAATCGGGGTCAGACCCCATTTTTCT
>NZ_JAKLTS010000007.1 GCF_022012445.1 Massilia sp. TS11 | reverse complement strand
CGGGTCACCCCGCCGTTGCCGAAATCGAGCCAAATATACGCAGCCCCTTCTGCCCCGCCCCCTTGACCCACGTTTGCCTCCTCCCTTGAGAAACAAAAAACCCGCATAAAGCGGGCTCTTGGGTATTGTTGGTTTAGCGGCAAAGGCAAAAGTCTTCCTACCTTTATTAGAAGTAGCCTCCAAACCTTCTTGATCGCAGGTCCTCATGAACCTCGGTCAGCGACCATTCAGGCAGGTTTTTTCCGTTTGTTTCAAAACCGCCCAACCTATATCTATTTTCACCCAAGACGAGCTTACACGGAATAAGGAGAGCTTCAATTAAGGCCACATCACTTGGCTTAGGATCAATAAGGGCGTGATGGGCAGAAATCTTATTTCGCCATTCCTTGATAGCAGAACCGTTTAACACAGAATCTGAATATTTCAACGAGTAATCTTTAAAAGCAGCAGGATCTCCGCTTAAATTAGACAGGCTCAAATCTCTCTTCACAAGCCCGCACAAAACCCCATTTAATCTTATGAAATTCATCAATGCGACAGCATACCAATGAAATCGAGGCTCAATCAAAAACAACTTATCATTAAACGCTTTAAAAACTGAAACGCCCTTACCGTAACTTTTAAGCTCTTCTTGTTCTTTAAGCTCTTCAGCCTTAACGCTGTCATATATCTGAGCCAACCCGCATGCCATTGATTGCAGGGTCCCCAAATGATTATGAAACTCTTGCCGCAGCGGATTTGAAAGATCATCAGGAATATCGACCTGAAGCACGTCATCAATTCTCATCTAAAGCCCTCACAGTCATTTTTCAGTCAACAAAAGCAGCGGGGGAAACCTAGCAGGCAAGAAGACCGCCATAGCGTTCATGCCGCCGCTGCCGCTTCCTATGCCGTCAAATCGGCTGCCCCTTTTGCCCCACCATCTTGGTCCTCGATTCCTGGCACCTCCGCCGCAGCTGCCATTGGTTCTTCAAGCTCGACGTAGGCATCGCCCATCATCATCTTGTAATGGGCTTCATGGTCCGACAGCTTGAAGATCAAATGGAAGACCTTCATGTAGCTGCCGACCGCGCCTTGATTAAGGCTCACAAAAATGTCGTCCTGGGCATAGTGCGAACCGTCATTCACCCACGACAGAAGGCTGTTGCAGATCATTTGGTCTTTGCCCGGCAGACTCGCGCAAATGTTCCTCGGCTCTATGCCCCCGAAGAACTTGAAGTAGTTCTCGAGGATTCTGCGCATGACGTTTTGAATGTTTAGGAGAGACGGACTCGGATTCTTCACCTCCGACCAAAGCAGCTCATACGAAGTCCTGATCGGGTTGCCTTCATGCTTCTCCAGCTTCGACTGCTTGGCCGGCTTGCGCACGACCCAAAACGTCTCATCTTTGAGAGCCTTGTCCGTCCGGGAGTTGTTGAAAGATACTTCCTTATGGAAATAGACGTTGTGAGTCAAAACGAAAACTTGCTTGATCAGGCTCGACCCGCTGCGCGCTTCATCGAACACCTTTTTGATGAGGCTCCCGACGATGAACAAAATCTCACTATCCAAGCTCGACACCGGGTCATCAAACACCACCACCCGATCCGTGTTGATCCCGCTTTCCGTGTCGCTGCCTTTGAGCAAGTGGTAGAAATACAGGAAGGTCACGAAGGTTTTCTCCCCTTCGCTCAGCGTCTCCTTGGCGTCCGTCTTGTCCTCCCGGATCAGCTTATATGACTTGCCGTCGTCTGCCATCGCCAGAGCAAAGCCGTGGAAACCAAAAGAGGCAAGCAAGGCATTGATCGCATCAATCGTCGGCCTAACGCTCGTGGTCTGCTTTTCTAGCTCCCGAATGGCTGCGTCCCTAGTCCGAGCCTCTTGGCCGAACGTGTCTATCTTGTCCTCAATCGACTTGATAGTTCCTTCCAGCCCAGCCTTCTTGGTCTTGTAATCGCCATAGGCTGCGCCAAGGTCCACTTCCACCAGGTGCTTCCAGACCTCCGAAATCAGTTTGGCTTTTTCCTTCGCGATATTTTTTACCAGATCGTTGTGCTCGGCGACCTTTTTGTTGGCTTCCGAAATCAATCCTTCAATGGCGGAAGCAAGGTTCCCGACCGATTCCAGCTCAAAAATCTGGCTAGGCTCCTTGCTCTTCTTGATCAGTTGCTGCACATTCAGCCGCAGCTTAGCTTCCAGCAAGTCCCTTTCGCTCTTGAACTTCGCGGCATCCAGAAACTTGGAGGGGGCCGCCAATATTTGCCCAAGCTCTTGCAGAACGCGGTCAGTGTCGGTTGTGTAGTTGTCGAGCAACGCCGCGATGGCTTTGCTGTCCCGCTCGAACGACTCGTTGAAATACTCGCTGAGGCTCTTTTCAAACGCCTCGTCTGTCTTTTGCTGGCAGAAGGGGCAAAAACTTTGGTTTGCCTCGTAGTAGCGTCGACCTTCCCTCACCCAATCGCTGTTCCCGAGCTTCTTGATCATCTCGGCGATATTCACGTCTTCCTTACCGATGACTCTGGTTTTGATGATCGGGTCGGCCTCGTATCCCAGCAAGGCGGCAAAGCGGACCTCGGGCACTACCGGCGCCTCGCTGAGAGCCTTCCCGAAAATCGTCTCGGCCCTCTTGTGCAGCTGGTCCAAGGGTACGGCCGCTGACTTGTTGGAGTCTGCTTCCTGAAGCACCTTAGCCTTGAAGTCTTTCTTGCTGTTTCTGAACCCCTCAAACGCATGGGAAAGCTTCTCTTTATGTTTCCCAAAGGCCTCCCAGCAACGTTCCTGAAAGGCGGCTTCCAACTCCGCCAAATCGCCGCGCTTTCCTCGCGTAGCGCCGCCATCCCCGTCAAGAACCTTTTTGAGCTCAGCCACCTTCTCTTTGTAGCTGTCGGCTTCTTCCTTCTTTGCTTTGATCTCTTCTTGAACCTTGACCTGCTTTTCGCCGAGAGTGAAGACACCTTTGAGTTCGGCTGACCGGCTGAAATTGCGCTCCACAAAATCCCGGTTATAGACCAACGCTTGGATCGGACGCCCGTCCTTCCAAGCAACACCGCACGAGGCATACCCCGCCCCATCGGCAATCACCCGGCTGATCGTCGTCTTGCCTGTGCCGTTGGTTCCGAAGATGAAATTTATGCGTCTGAGCGGTCCCAGAACCTCGGGCTGATCACCGTAGGTCGCCGTCTTAGAAAGGGAAATGGTCTCGATCATTCTGATGTCGCCCTTCTCTGCTCTTGAAATTGGCATCACAATATGCCGATTGCATAGAGATTAAACCTACAATCGGTTTAACGGAAGACTATGAATAATCGTCCAAAACACCCAATGTACCCCTTACTTAGGAAGTCCCCAGAAAAAATTCACCCACCGATGCAGGTGAATATTGCCTCAACCATTGTTCGGCGATACTCAAAAACAATTGCAGCTAGGTCTTCTATCTAACCTGAGTTAGCCTTACCAAGAAAGTTGCCAAAATGTCGTTGCCGCAGACTGCGACACCGCGTAGCAAAGGCCTTTGGAGACAAATGACGGTTAGCAGGAATACGAAGCCGACAAGAAGAAACGTCTGGGCGAGGAAGGGGCCAAGCCCAAGCGCATCCGCTACAAGCCGCTCAGCCACTAAGCGGCGCCCCAAAGGAAAAGGCCGGTCCAGGGACCGGCCTTTTTTACATCGGTAACGCGGGAGTTAGAAAGCGAACTTCACGCCGGCGCTCCACACGTCCGGCTTGGCGCCGACGGCGGTCTTGGTGCCATAGCGCTCGTATTCGAGGTTCAGCGCGACTTGCTTGTTCAGCGCGAACTCGGCGCCCAGGCCACCGTAGGCGCGGGTGTTGCTGTCGCTGGTGTTGAGTGCGCCCGAGACGCTGTTCTTCACGCGGGTCAGGCCCAGCTTGCCGTAGACATTGACGGTGTCATTCACCGGCACCGAGTACTTGCCGGCCACGTAGAAGGCATGGCCATCGGACTCGGCAAACTTGCTGGCCGTGCCGGCCGTGTAGTTGTAGGTCGACTTGGCGAAATCGGTGTAGCCGGCTTCCAGGGCCACGTTCTTGTCGAAGTTGTAGCCGCCGAAGATCTTGCCCGAGGCCTTGTAGCCGGTCGAGCCCATATTCGAGGCGCCGGCGATGTCGGCATTGTGGTCCACGGTGGCGACACCCACGCCCACATAGGCGGTGCCCGGTTCAGCAGCGTGAGCGGAGAAAGCGAAAGCGGCGGCGATCAGTGCAAAGACAGTCTTTTTCATAGCGAATCCTTGTTCGTATTGTTACGTCCTGGATCGCAATTCCCAATGAATCGCGATTGGTGACACGATATCAAACAAGTTTTCGCACGTCCGTGCGGAAACCGTAAGAACGGTAAGAAAATGTAAGCTCAGCGAATCAGACGGAAAGTCAGGTTCAGGCGCGGGCCGAGGGCGCGCGTGGCCTTGTGGATGCCGTGCTGCCAGTGCTGCTGCAGCGGGCCGGCCATCAGCAGCAGGTCGCCGTCGGCCAGCGGCAGGCGCAGAGTCTGGCCGCTGCGCTTGTGGCGCAGCACGAAGCTGCGCGTGGCGCCCAGGCTGAGCGAGGCGATCTGCGGCATCGGTCCGAGCTCGGGCTCGTCGTCGCTGTGCATGCCCATGCTGTCGCGCTGGTCGCGGTAGTAGTTGAGCAGCACGCTGTTGAAGGCCAGGCCGGTGGCCGCCTCCACGCTGGCGCGCACGGCCTGCAGCAGGGGCGTCCACGGCTGCGGCGCCAGGGCCAGGCCCGAATAGGTGTAGCCGGCGTCGCCATACCAGGCCGTCAGACGCGGCTGCAGATGGCGGCGGCCGAACACCAGGATCGACTCGGCGCGCCAGGGCGTCTCGGCCTGCAGGCGCGCGAACAGTTCGGCGCTGGGCAGCGGCAGCGCAAACGCGCGCCACAAAATCAGTTCCCCGTCCTGCACAGGCAGGCGTTCGGGGCCGGATGCAAACAGGTCCATTCTTGTTATGATGACAGAATTGCCAAGCAAGGAGACGCCCGATGGACAAACGCCAGTTTCTCACCGCCAGCGCGCTGGCCAGCCTGACGCCGGCACTCGCCAGCGCCGCCCCGCGCGCGCGCGGCCCGATCCTGCTGACCATCAGCGGCGCGATCGGCAAAAGCAACCGCGGCGCGCTCAATCCCCATTTCGACCAGCTGCTGCTCAAGCAGCACCAGAATTTCCAGAAGGCTTTTACCTTCGACGCCGACGCCATCCTCAGCCTGCCCTACTTCCAGATCCGGCCGACCCTCGAGTACGACAACAAGGTGCACACGGTACGCGGCCCGCTGCTGGTGGACGTGCTGAAGGAGGCCGGGGTGCCGGCCACCAGCAATGGCAAACTGGTGTTGCGCGCGATCGACGGCTTTGCCGCCCAGATCAGCCTGGCGCAGGCGCGCGCCCAGCGCTTTATGGTGGCCACCCATCTGGACGAGCAGCCGCTCGCGCTCGGCGGCCTGGGGCCGCTGTGGGCCGTCTATGATGCCGACCGCGTGCCCGAGATGGCCGCGCAGCCGGTCGCCGACCGCTTCGGCCAGTGCCCGTGGGGGCTGTACCACATCGAGGTCAGTGCGGCCTGATCAGGCGTAGGCTTCGGCCAGGGTCATCACGCGCGGGGCGATCTGCACGCCGACGCCGGCGAACAGCTGCTCGATGGCGGCCATCCAGGCCTCGCGCTCTTCATTCTTCCAGCCCTGGAACAGGTCGGTGCCGGGTTTCTGGAAATGCAGATCGAGCACCTTGCCCTTGTCCTTGTGGGTGTAGGCCTGGCGGTGGGTATTCTCGAAGCCCAGCTTGGCCAGCGCTTCGAGCACGGCCGTGGGCGGATTGTCCGGATCGGTAGCCATGTAAATCCCGAAGGTTTTGCCGGGCGGCTTGGCGGCCACGTCCACCTCGTAAATACCGGGGGCCTTGAAAGTAGACGTACTCTTCAGAAACAACATGATTGCTCTCCTTGCTCCACGCTACCACCAGTGTGCTTTAGATGATTTTCTTGAGAAAACACTGGAGCAGCAAGATTATTGCCTTTTACGGCATTTGTCACTCTATCCTGAGAACAATTTGTATCGCGGCGGAATAAACCCGCGGTTTCACACCGCTTCCGGGCGCAACCAGCCCATGGCCACATCATCCTCGAGCTGACCGAGCGGATTGCGGATCCGTTGACGCAAGCGCCCCTCCTCGACGAAGCCGAGCGCGCGGTACAGGGCCTGGGCGCGCGTATTCGAGGCGCGCACCATCAGTTCGACCCGGCCGATATGGGGGTAGTCGCGGACGATGGTGGCGAGCAGGGTCTGAAACAGCTGACGCCCGAGGCCGCAGCCCTGGGCCGCGGGCGCAATGGCGATCGTCAGATCGCCGAGTACGCTGGAGAAGCAGGCCAGACCGGCCGGGGCGCAATGGATCTCGCCGACCACCCGGCCAGCGGACACGGCCACCAGCTCCAGGCCGCCGGCAGCGGCGCGCGCCATGAACCCGGCCACATAGTCGGGCGACACTTCATCGGGAGATCGAGCGATGCCGCCGGGCACCGCCGCCACCTCGCGATACAGGGCGAGGATGGCGTCGGCGTCGGCGGGAGAGGCGGGGCGTATCTGCATACGCCCCATTCTAACGCGGCAATTAGCGGCTGGCGCAGAAACCGATGCTGCTGTTGCTGGCGCCGGCGGCCAGGTTCGGGTTCCAGTCCGGGCCGGCCAGGGTGATGCTGGCCCCGCTCTGGGTGAACTTGCCGTTCCACAGGTTCTGAACCGTGCCCTGCACCGGCAGGCTGATCGACCAGTTATTGATCGCCACGCTGCTGCTATTGGCCACCTTGATCGAGGCGCAGTAGCCGCTGGTCCAGTCGCTGGTGATCGTCACCGAGCCGCTGAGTGCACCTTCCGGCACCGGCGCCGGCGGCGGCGGGGCCTTGGGCGGACGGTTGGCGCAGAAGCCGGCCGTGCGCGGTTCGCCCGGATAGACGACGCGGTTCCATTCCTGGCCCGCGACGCTGAGCTTGCCGTCCGCCACCGTGAACACCGCGTTCCAGCTATTGGCCACCGTATCGCTGAACGGGAAGCTGACATTCCACTCGCCCGCCATCTGGCCCTCGTTATTGACCACCACGCTGGCGCAGTAGCCGCTGCCCCAGTCGCTGCTGATGTTCATGGTCGAGGTGATGATGGCCGGGGTCGGCGGCGGCGGCGGCGGCGGGCCTTCGCCCGGAGCGCTCGGATCGAGGAAGGCCTTCTTCACGGCCGCCATCAGCGGATTGTTGACGCCATCGGTGGTGCCATAGTTGAGCACCCAGACGATGGTGCCGCCCACGCCCGCGTTCGGCGCGGTCGACAGCGCCCAGGCGCCCTTGGCGGCGATACTGGTCGGGTCTTCATAGCTGAGGTAGCCCGAGGTCGGACGGCCCTCGACCGCATAGCCGCCCGGATAGGTGCGGTAGGCGTTCTGGGTGGCGGCGTCCCAGTGGTACTCACCATTGCTCAGGTAGCCATACTTGGCCAGCTTGTTGTAGCTCCAGGTGTAGTCGTTGACGCTCCAGGTGTCCATCGGATAGCCGTCGGTCGACTTGCCGGGCGCGCTGAACGGCGGCTTGTAGTTCATGCCATAGAAGCCGATGCCCATGCCAATCTTGCTACGCGGGATGCCCGCGTCGACATAGGCCTGGACCGAGGAGGCGATGTCCATCGGGCGCTGCGGGTTCTGGCCGGTCAGCGGCGCGAACACCGTGCTCTGCCAGCCCATGCCGAACCAGCCCATGCCGTAGCTCATCAGGTTGAACTGATCGACCATGGCGGCCAGGCGCACCGAGTGGGCCGAGACGCGGTCGATATTGGTGTTCAACATGCCGGCCGGATAGGTGATCAGGAAACCCGACTGGGCCCAGCGCGGGTGGGCGTTGGCGGCCGCGCGCAGGTCGGCCACCAGGGCTTCGAGCAGGTCCTGGTCCGAGGTGGTGGTGACGTTTTCCCAGTCGACGTCGATACCGTCGTAATCATGGGCGGCCAGGTAATCGATTAGGTTCTTGACGAACAGCGGGCGCACGTCCGGCTGGGTGGATTTGGTAAAGCCCGGGCCATCGCCTTCGCCGCCCAGCATCAGCAGGGCTTTGACGTTATTGGCGTGAGCGCGCGCGATCATCCAGTCTTCGACGGTCTGGTTAGGCGCACCCGGACCGACCGATTTCATCGACTGGGCGGTGCCGCCGCCCGGCATCACCTGGCCCGGCTGGCCGCCCATCTGGCCGCCGCCCGGGCCGACGCGGGCGAACACGAAGTGCGTCATGGCGGTGAAGTCGACATACTGGGGTTGCTGGTATTCCGGGTTATCCCAGAAATAGGAGCCGTAGTAAGCCGTCACCCACTTACCAGTGGGGGCGGCTTCGACACAGAGGGGTGCGGCCGTCACACCGGCGGCCAGCACCAGGGCGGCAAGGCGCCTGAGCGAAATTCTCATAGTGGTCAATTCCCGTTTCGTTATTGGACTGACCGGTACTGCGACGTCGATCCAGCACCGGCTGAACCCAGTCTAACTTTCCATACGGAAATTTTGTACCGAATATTTGTCGGGAATTGTCATCAAATTGTCACGCCAGAAAAATCGGGGTCAGACCCCATTTATCCAACGCGCAATTTTCTTTGCCGGACAGATAAATCGGGGTCAGACCCCATTTATCTGGGGCGCAAGTTTGGCTGGGCCTCAGGCGCCTTTGTTGCCGTCCGGGGAAATTGGGGTCTGACCCCGATTTCGCCGTGCGGCAAGATCTTGGGTGGCGGCGGCGAGCGCGGCGTAGAGCGCGCCGCTGGGGGCGTCCCAGGCGCTGACGGCGGCCTGCTGGCGCGCTACCGTGGCCAGGTCGCCGCGCGCGATCGGGCCGCTGAGCGCAGCCTCGGGACCGAGACGCAGTACGTTGGCCAGGGTCTCGCTCGCCAGCGGGGCGGCCAGCGCCCGTGCGACCTCGGGCGCGATCCCGGCCGCCGCGTAGGCGCGCAGGGCCGCGTCCATCACGGCGACAAGGTAGTTGGAGGCGAACACGGCCGCCGCGTGGTAGACGGTCTTGGCCGCGGTGTCGATCGGCACCGGGCGGGCGCCGATTGCTTCCAGCGCCGGCGTCAGCACGGCCAGCGCGGCGGGCGCGCCTTCGATGCCGACGTAGGTGCCGGCGAACTCGGCCGCC
The DNA here is from genome assembly GCF_022012445.1 of Massilia sp. TS11. Taxonomy (GTDB): domain Bacteria; phylum Pseudomonadota; class Gammaproteobacteria; order Burkholderiales; family Burkholderiaceae_D; genus Telluria. The sequence continues at coordinate 241,139 of NZ_JAKLTS010000007.1, read as the reverse complement.
ACGCGCGCCGGATCGGCGAAGCTGCGGATCGGGTGCGCGCTGGCACAGTGGGCGCCATTGAGCGCAGCCAGCTCGGCCGCGGTCTTGGCGCCGCTGCAATGGAACACGGTGGCGCCGGCGGCGCGCGCGCCGAGGGCGGCCGCCACGCCGGCGATCTGGTCATCGCCGACCGCCACCAGGATCACCTCGGCTGGACGCAGCGCATCCAGGCTGGCGACACCACGCCCGGCGCCGATGAAGGCGACGGCGGCGTCGGCGCTGGCGGCGCTGCGGGTCAGCACGTCCTGCACCGTGAACACGCCGTGCTCATGGAACAGCTTGCCGAGCACACGGCCGACGTGGCCGGCCCCGATCAGGTTCAGGCGCGCGCGCATCAGAAACCGGACCCGGGCTGGGCCAGGTAGGCCAGTTCGTCCGCGCTCGAGGCGCGCCCGAGGATGGCGTTGCGGTGCGGGAAGCGGCCGAAGCGGGCGATCACGCCGCGGTGGCGGTGCGCGTAATCGAGCGCGCCCGCCAGGCTCGGATCGGCCTCGGCCAGGGCGCTGAACAGGGCCACCGACTGCGCCTGCATGGCGGCGCTTTCCGCATGCTCGAACGGCAGGTAGGCGAACCAGCGCTGCAGCGGCGTGAGCGCGCGGTCGGCCCCGCTGGCGACCAGGGCCTGGGCCGCGGCCAGCGCCAGCGTGTCGCCGGCGAAGGCGGCCGCCGTGTCGCGCCCGGCGTTGCGCGTGAACTGGTCGAGCACGATGATGCGCGCCAGCGCGCCGCCCGGGCCTTGCGCATCCCAGTCGCGCAGGCCGCCGTTGACGGCCTGGCTGATGGTCGGCCCGAATTGGTTGCGGATGCTGGCGTCGAAGGCGGGGTCCTTGCGGAACCATTCGGCGCGCTGCTGGCCGTGGCGCGGATCGGCCGCCGGCAGGAACCAGAAATCGAGGACGTCCTGCGGCTGCATGCTCAGTTCCTCGCGTGCGCGACCTGGTAGCCGTCCACGCCCTCGAGCAGGCGCAGGGCGTTACCGAGTTCGCTCAGGGTGGCGCAGTGGTGGCGCGACAGGGCCTGGCAGACGAAGCGCCATTCCTGCTGCTTGCCGTCGGCGCTGATATTGAGCGAGCCGAGGGCGATCTCGTAGCCGTGGTCGAGCGCGAAAGCGCGCATCTGCGCCTCATCGGGAATGACCCCGTGGCCGAAGCGGATCATGATGGCGACCGCATGCCGGCGCGGCAGCATCACTTCGAGCGAGGGCAGGCCGATCATGGCGATCGCGCTGGCGCAGGCCAGCGAAATGGCGGCCAGGTAGAAGTTCAGGCCGACCAGCACGCCGATCACGGAGGCCGCCCACAGCGAAGCCGCGGTCGACAGGCCGCTGATGTTGAAGCCCTCGCGCATGATCACGCCGGTGCCGAGAAAGCCGATGCCGGTAACGATGCCCTGGATGATGCGGGTCGGGTCGGCCGCGGCCGACGCGGGCAGACCGCCGCCGAACCACATGCCGGGGAAGCCGGCGATGATGGTCAGCGCGCACGAGGCCATGCACACCAGGCCATAGGTGCGCATGCCGGCCGCGCGCCCGTGGTAGCTGCGCTCGTAGCCGACCAGCAGGCCCAGGGACAGGGCCCCGAGCAGGTTCATCACGATGATGGTGTTGGCGAACAGCTCGCGCTCGGACCAGTAGGTGGTGAGTGTCTCGATCGTGGGCATCGGCGGCCTCTCAGTCTTGGGTTTTGCGCAGCTGGCGCTCGAATGCGCGGTCATGCTTGCTGACGCGCTTTTCCGCCTGCGGTCCGAGCTTGTCGACGTAGGCGACAAACTCGTCCAGCTCGAGCGGCGCGTGCAGCGGCGCGGCGTCCGGATGTTCGCTCAGCTGGAACAGGCCGGCGCCGGTGATCGTCATGCTCCAGTCACTCTGGCCGGTGCGCCGCTTGAGGCGCTCGACGGCGCTGCTGGCGCGGGTGGAACGGGCGCTCACAGGGCCTCCGTACGTTGTTCGAGCCAGGCGCGCGCGGCCCCGTCCACATGCGGCAGCAGGCGTGCGCGCACGCTGGCGTGGTAGGCGTTGAGCCAGTCGATTTCGTCCTGGCGCAGCAGGCTGCGCTCGATCAGGCGGGTGTCGATCGGGCACAGGGTCAGGGTCTCGAAGGCGAGGAAGTCGCCGAATTCGGTCTGGCCGGCGGCCACCGTCAGCACCAGGTTCTCGATCCGGATGCCCCAGCGCCCGGGGCGGTACAGGCCCGGCTCGTTGGAGGTGATCATGCCCTCTTCCAGCGCCGTTTCGGGCGTCGCCAGGGCGGCCGGCGAAATCGACTGCGGCCCTTCGTGCACATTCAGGAAGTAGCCGACCCCGTGGCCGGTGCCGTGGCCGTAGTCGGCGCCGGCCGCCCACAGCGGCGCGCGTGCGATCGCGTCGAGCATGGGCGAGCGGGTCGCGCGCGGGAAGCGCGCCACCGACAGCGCGATCATGCCCTTCAGGACCAGGGTGAAGTCGCGCCGCTGCGCGGCGCTGGCCTGGCCGACCGCGACCACGCGCGTGATGTCGGTGGTGCCGCCCAGGTACTGGCCGCCGGAGTCGATCAGCAGCAGGCCGTCGGCATTGATGGTAGCGGCCGTGGCCGGATGGGCGCGGTAGTGGATCACCGCGCCATTGCTGTTAAAGCCGGCGATGGTGGAAAAACTCGGGCTGATGAAGCCGGGCCGCGCCACGCGCAGCGCCAGCAGCTGGTCGGCGATATCCGTTTCGCGCAGGGTGCAGGCCGCCGGCCTGGCCAGCTGCGGCTCGAGCCAGGCGAAGAAGGCGCACAGCGCGGCGCCGTCCTGCTCCATGGTGGCGCGCACGTTGGCGATGTCGGCCGCGCTCTTGCGGCTCTTGGCCAGGGTGCTCGGATTGAGCGCCTCGATCACGCGCATGGCGGCCGGCACGCAGTCGCGCAGGCCGGCCGTGATGCGGCGCGGGTCGATCAGCAGGGTCTCGTCCGGATCGAGCGCGCCGACGGCGGCAGCGGCCGCGCCATACGGCGCCAGACGCACGCCGTCGGCGGCCAGACGCGCCTGCAGCTCGGGCGCCAGCTTGGCCGCCTCGACGAACAGGGTGGCGCTGTCGGCGCCCAGCAGCAGATGGGCGCAGAACACCGGGTTGTAAGCGATGTCGCTGCCGCGCAGATTCAGCAGCCAGGCGATGTCGTCGAGGGTCGACACCAGATGGCGCGTGGCGCCGGCCGCCGCCATTGCCGCGCGCACCTGGGCCAGCTTGGCGGCGCGCGTCAGGGTCGCGTAAGGGGCCGCGTGCTCGAATACGGGGGCGGCCGGCAGGCCGGGGCGCGCGGGCCAGATGGCGTCGAGCAGGTCCAGATCGGTGCGCAGACTGATGCCGCGCGCGGCCAGGGTCTGGCGCAGCTGGCGCGCCACGGCCAGGCCGAGCACATTGGCGTCGACGGCGGCCACCTGACCCGGCTGCAGATGGGCGGCCAGCCAGTCGATGTATTGCAGGCTGGCGCCGGAGCTGAGCTTCATCAGCTCGATGCCGCTGCCGGCCAGCTCGGTTTCGGCCTGGGTCCAGTAGCGGCCATCGGTCCACAGGCCGGCATGCTCGGCGCACACGATCAGGGTGCCGACCGAGCCGGTGAAGCCGCTCAGCCACTCGCGCCCCTGCCAGCGCGGCGGCAGGTATTCGGACAGGTGCGGGTCGGAGGCCAGCACGAGGCAGGCGTCGATGGACTGGGCGCGCATGGCGGCGCGCAGCGCAGCCAGCTTGTCGGGGGTCGTCATACTTCTTGGCTAAGGAATGGGATGCGGATGGAAGCGATCATACGCGCTTGGGGCGCGAGATGCGAGGGCGCGCGCTCAGGCCTGGAAGTGGCGCAGGCCTTCCAGATCGAGCACGCGGATGCCGCCGTAGTCGAGCCGCACCAGGCCTTCTTTTTCCAGCAGCTGCAGGGCCTGATTGGCGCGCTGGCGCGAGGCGCCCGACAGATAGCCGACCTCCTCCTGCGAAATCTGCACGAGGGTGCCGATGCCCGGATACAGGTGGGAGTTGAACATCGCGGCCAGGCAGCGCGCCACGCGCGTGTCGACGTCGAGCAGGCGGTCATGCTCGACCTGGCCGATGAACTGGCCGAGCCGCTCGTTCAGCTGCACCAGCAGAAAGCGCGTGAACGGCAAGCTGTGCTCGAGCAGCCATTCGAAGGTGGCGCGCGGCATGCGCGCAATGCGCGAGTCGCGCAGTGCGATCACGTCGTATTTGCGGGTGTCGTCCTTGAGCAGCGAGCCTTCGCCGAACCAGCCGCCGGTCGGCACCCCGGTGAAGGTGACGCTCTTCCCGGACGGGGAGAAGTTGTTCATCTTGACCAGGCCCTCGATGATGCCGACCCAGTTCTCGATGGCCTCGCCCTTGCGGCAGACGAAGCCGCCCTTGGGCACGAACTGCTCGAAGCAGGTGGCCTCCACGCGCGCCATTTCGGCGGGCGTCAGCACCTGGCCCCAGATGGTGGCGCGCAGGTGCTCGATCAGGGTCGGTGTGGGCTGGTCCATTGGTGCGTCGCACAATCGAAAGTCGGGCAATTGTCGTCTGGATGACAACTGCGGAAAAAAACGCAGGCTAATATTGATCCAACAAATCCGCGCCATTGTACTGTCTGCAGGGCGCAGGAAAACAAGAGGGGACAGTGGTGGAGACAAAACAGCAGACCTTCCCCCGGTGTCTGCTCGCCCACGGCACGGTGCGTGGCGAGCGGCCGGCCTTTCGCGAGAAGTATCTCGGCATCTGGCAGGCCTGGACCTGGGGCCAGGTGAACGCCGAAGTGCGCGCCCTGGCCTGCGGCCTGGCCGCGATCGGCTTCCGGCGCGGCATGCACCTGGCGATCATCGGCGACAACCGCCCGCGTCTGTACTGGGCGATGCTGGCGGCCCAGGCCCTGGGCGGCGTGCCCGTGCCCCTGTACCAGGACGCGCCGGCGGCCGACATGGCCTTCGTGCTCGACAACGCCGAGATCCATTACGCCATCGTCGAGGACCAGGAGCAGGTCGACAAGCTGCTCGAACTGCGCGCCGCCAATCCGGCCCTGGCCCACATCATCTACGAGGACGAACGCGGCATGCGCCACTACGCCCAGCCGGGGCTGCAGTCGTATGCGCAGCTGCAGGCCCTGGGGCGCGCGCACGACGCCGCCCACCCGGATTTCTACCTGGCCGAAGTGGCGGCCGGCCAGGCCAGCGACCCGGCCATCATCCTCTACACCTCGGGCACCACGGGCAAGCCGAAAGGCGTGGTGCAGTCGCATGCGGCGCTGCTCGCGGCCGGCGCCGGCGGGGTCGGCTTCGACCAGCTGAGCGAGCGCGAGGACGTGCTGTCCTACCTGCCGATGGCCTGGGTCGGCGACTGCCTGTTCTCGCTGGCGCAGGCGATGACGGCCGGCTTCACCGTCAACTGCCCGGAGTCGGGCGAGACGGTGATGACCGATATGCGCGAGATCGGCCCGACCTATTATTTCGCCCCGCCGCGCGTGTTTGAAAACCTGCTGACCCAGGTGATGATCCGGATGGAGGACGCCAGCCGCATCAAGCGCGCGATGTTCGACTATTTCATGGCGGTGGCGCGCCGCGTCGGCGCCGATATCCTCGACGGCAAAGCGGTGCCGGCCGGCGAGCGCCTGCGCTATGCGCTCGGTAATCTGCTGGTCTACGGGCCGCTGAAAAATGTGCTCGGCATGAGCCGCATCCGCGTCGCCTACACGGCCGGCGCGGCCATCGGGCCCGACCTGTTTCGCTTCTACCGCTCGATCGGCGTCAATCTCAAGCAGCTGTACGGCTCCACCGAAACCTGCGCCTACGTCTGCCTGCAGCCGGACGGTCAGATCAAGTTCGACAGCGTGGGCCTGCCCGCGCCCGGCGTCGAAGTGCGCCTGGCCGACAACGGCGAGGTCCTGGTCAAATCGCCGGCCACCATGGACGGCTACTACAAGCGCCCCGACGCCACCGCCGAAGTGATCGACGCCCAGGGCTACTTCCACACGGGCGACGCCGGCATGTTCGACCACGAGGGCCACTTGCGAATCATCGACCGCGCGGCCGACGTCGGGCGCCTCAACCAGGGCGCCATGTTCGCCCCCAACTACATCGAGAATAAGCTCAAGTTCTTCCCCTTCATCAAAGAGGCGGTCGCCTTCGGGCATGGGCGCGACATGGTCTGCGCCTTCATCAATATCGACATGGAGGCGGTTGGCAACTGGGCCGAGCGGCGCGGCATCGCGTATGCGGGCTATACCGACCTGGCCGGCAACAGCGCCACCTATGAGCTGATCCGCGAATGCGTCGAGAAGGTCAATGCCGACCTGGCCGGCGAGGACCTGATGGCGGCCACCCAGGTGCAGCGCTTCCTGGTGCTGCACAAGGAGCTCGACCCGGACGACGACGAGCTGACGCGCACGCGCAAGGTGCGCCGCAAGTTCATCGCCGACAAATACGCGCTGCTGATCGAGGCTCTGTACAGCGGCAAGAGCTCGCAGTTCATCAGCACCGAAGTCAAGTTCGAGGACGGGCGGCGCGGCAGCATCAGCGCCGACCTGCGCATCGTCGACGCGCGCAGCTTCGCTGCGGTCGGAAAGGCGGCCTGAGATGGACATGCACAATCCGCACGCCCTGCACGCGCCCCAGCGCACGATCGGCGAGGTGATCCTCGACCTGCGCCATATCTCGCTCTCGTTCGGCGGCGTGCGCGCCCTGACCGACATTTCCTTCGACGTGCGCGAGCACGAAATCCGCGCCATCATCGGGCCGAACGGCGCCGGCAAGAGCTCGATGCTGAATGTGATCAATGGCGTGTACCGCCCGCAGCAGGGCGAGATCGCGCTGCGTGGCCAGGTGCGCCGGAATATGGACTGCCACGCGGCCGCCAAGGCCGGCATCGCGCGCACCTTCCAGAATATCGCCCTGTTCAAGGGCATGAGCGTGCTCGACAACATCATGACGGGCCGGAACCTGATGATGAAGTCGCACTTCCTGCTGCAGGCCCTGTACTGGGGCCCGGCGCGGCGCGAGGAGATCGCCCACCGCGCGCGCGTCGAGGAGATCATCGACTTCCTCGAGATTCAGGCGATCCGCAAGACGCCCGTGGGGCGCCTGCCGTATGGCCTGCAAAAGCGCGTCGAACTGGGGCGCGCGCTGGCGGCCGAGCCGCAGATCCTGCTGCTGGACGAGCCGATGGCCGGCATGAATGTCGAGGAAAAGCAGGACATGTGCCGCTTCATCCTCGACGTGAACGACCAGTTCGGGACCACCATCGTGCTGATCGAGCACGACATGGGCGTGGTGATGGACATCAGCGACCGCGTGGTGGTGCTCGACTACGGCAAGAAGATCGGTGACGGCACGCCCGACCAGGTGCGCAGCAATCCGGATGTGATCAACGCCTATCTGGGAAAGACGCATTAAGCCATGAACATCAACTTCTTCTTCGAAGTGCTGATCGGCGGCCTGCTGTCGGGCGTGATGTATGCGCTGGTGGCGATCGGCTTCGTCCTGATCTACAAGGCCTCCGGCGTTTTCAACTTCGCCCAGGGGGCGCTGGTGTTCTTCGCCGCCCTCACCTGCACCGGCATCATCGACAAATTCGGCGTCTCGCTGTGGGTGGCGCTGCCGGCCACCATCGCGGTGATGGTCGTGTGCTCGGTGCTGATCGAGCGGGTGGTGCTGCGGCCGCTGGTCAACCAGCCCGACATCGCCCTGTTCATGGCCACCATCGGCCTGTCCTTCTTCCTCGAAGGCCTGGCCCAGCTGATCTGGGGCTCGCAGGTGCGCAAGCTCGAACTGCCGATCGAGGACGTGCCGATCGACTTCCTGCTCACGCGCTACAACATCATCGTCTCGCAGTTCGACATGACGGCCGCTGCCATCTGCGCGCTGCTGGTGGTGTCGCTCGCCCTGTTCTTCTCGCGCACCCGCATCGGGCGCGCCCTGCGCGCCGTGGCCGACGACCACCAGGCCGCGCTGGCGGTCGGCATTCCGCTCCAGCATATCTGGGCCGTCGTGTGGTCGGCGGCCGGGCTGGTGGCCCTGGTGGCGGGCCTGCTGTGGGGGGCGCGCAACGGGGTCCAGTTCGCGCTCACCTTCGTCGCCCTGAAGGCGCTGCCGGTGCTGATCCTGGGCGGCTTCACCTCGGTGCCGGGCGCCATCGTGGGCGGCCTGATCATCGGCGCCTCGGAGAAAATGGCCGAGGTGTATATCGGCCCGCTGGTGGGCGGCGGCATCGAGGGCTGGTTCCCGTATGTGCTGGCCCTGGGCTTCCTGCTGGTGCGGCCGGAAGGCCTGTTCGGCGAAAAAATCATCCGGAGGATCTGAGCCATGTTCTATCGTGAAGCCGGCCAGTTCAAGACCAGCTATGAGGCCGATGGCCAGATTTTCCCGATCCGCCAGGACCGCATCGCCTTTGCCGTCCTGCTGGCCGTGGCCCTGCTCGTGGTGCCGGCGCTGGCCAGCCCCTATCTGCTGTCGGCGATACTGATTCCCTTCCTGATTTTCGCCCTGGCCGCGCTCGGCCTGAATATCCTGACCGGCTATGCGGGCCAGCTCTCGCTCGGCACCGCCGCCTTCATGGCGGTCGGCGCCTTCGGGGCCTATAACTTCATGGCGCGCGTGCCCGGCATGCCGGTGCTGCTGGCCTTTGTGCTGGGCGGGGTGTGCGCGGCCCTGGTCGGCATCGCCTTCGGCCTGCCTTCGCTGCGCATCCGCGGCTTCTATCTGGCCGCGGCCACGCTGGCCACCCAGTTCTTCGTGGTCTGGTGCCTGACCAAGATCGGCTGGCTGACCAACTACTCGTCCTCGGGCGTGATCACGGCGCAGAAGATCGAGATCCTCGGCTATGCCTTCGACACCCCGGCGCGCAAATACGTGCTGGTGCTGCTGCTGGTGGCGGTGCTGGCCCTGCTCGCCAAGAACCTGATCCGCTCGAATGTGGGGCGGGCCTGGATGGCGGTGCGCGACATGGACGTGGCGGCCGAAGTGATCGGCTTTCGCCTGATGCGCACCAAGCTGCTGGCGTTTGCCGTCAGCTCCTTCTACTGCGGGGTGGCGGGCGCCCTGTATGCGTTCGCCTACCTGGGCACGGTCGAACCCGAGGCCTACAACCTCGACCTGTCCTTCCGCATCCTGTTCATGATCATCATCGGCGGGGTCGGCTCGGTGCTCGGCTCCTTCCTCGGCGCCGCCTTCATCGTGCTGCTGCCGGTCGGTCTGAATATCGTCGCCCACGGCGCCGGCCTGCCCACCAGCGTCGCCTCGAACCTCGAGCTGATGGTGTTCGGCGCGCTGATCATCTTCTTCCTGATCGTCGAGCCGCACGGACTGGCGCGCCTGTGGCAGATCGCCAAAGACAAGCTGCGCCTGTGGCCCTTCCCCCATTAATCACCACGCATAACAAGGAGACAGCATGAAACACGTGAAGATCGCCCTGCTCACCGCCGCCCTGTGCGGCGCCTTCGGCACGGCCCTGGCGGCCGACCAGTTCGTCGCCCTGCCCTCCTACCGCGTCGGTCCGTATGCGGCCGGCGGCAGCGGCTTTTATGGCGGCATGATCGACTACTTCAACCTGGTCAACGCGGCCGGCGGCGTGAATGGCGTGAAGATCAGCTGGGAAGAGTGCGAGACCGAATACAACCCCTCGCGCGGGATCGAGTGCTACGAGCGCCTGAAGACCAAGAGCGGCGGCGCCACCGCCGTCGAACCGCTGTCGACCGGGATCGCCTACGGGGTGCTGGACCGGCTGGCGGCCGACAAGGTGCCGATGACGACGCTCGGCTACGGCCGCTCGGACGCCGCCAACGGCAAGGTCTTCCCCTACGTGTTCCCGCTGATTACCAGCTACTGGAACCAGGCGGCCGGCATGGTGCGCTACCTGGGCGAGAAGGCCGGCGGCATGGAGAAACTCAAGGGCAAGAAGATCGTCCACCTCTACCACGACTCGGCCTTCGGCAAGGAGCCGCTGCCGGTGCTGGAAGCGGAAGCGGCGAAATGGGGCTTTGAGCTGATCAAGATTCCGGTGGCGCCGCCGGGCAGCGAGCAGCAGTCGCAGTGGCTGCAGATCCGCCAGGCCAATCCCGACCACGTGATTCTGTGGGGCTGGGGCGTGATGAATTCGGTCGCGATCAAGACGGCCCAGCGCAATGGCTTCCCGCGTGAGAAGATGCTGGGCGTCTGGTGGGCCGGTTCGGAAGAAGACACGGTGCCGGCCGGCGACGCCGCCAAGGGCTATACGGCGATGACCTACAACACCCCCGGCAATTACCCGCTGCTCGACGAGATCCGCAAGAAGGTCTACGACGCCGGCAAGGGCAATCTGGTCGACCGCAACCGCATCGGCCACATCTACCACCTGCGCGGCGTCACGGCCGGCATCCTGTGGGTCGAGGCGATGCGCAAGGCCCAGGAAAAATTCGGCAAGGGCAAACCGGTCAACGGCGAGCAGATGCGCTGGGGCCTGGAGAACCTCGACATCAGCGAGGCGCGCCAGAAGGAGCTGGGCGCGCTCGGCATGTTCCCGCCCGTGAAGACCAGCTGCGACGACCACGAAGGCTCGGGCGCGGTCAAGGTCCAGCAGTGGGACGGCAACAAGTGGGTGGCCATCACGCCCAACTGGGTGATCGGCGACAAGGCCCTGACCAAGAAGCTGATCGACGAATCCTCGGCCAAGTACGCAGCCGAGAAGAAGATCACGCCGGCCTGCCAGAAGTGATGCCATGAGCGCCCCGGTCCTGGCAGTCAATAACGTCGAGGTCATCTACGACCATGTGATCCTCGTGCTCAAAGGCGTCTCGCTGCAGGTGCCGCAGGGCGCCATCGTGGCCCTGCTGGGCGCCAACGGGGCCGGCAAGTCGACCACCCTGAAGACCATCTCGACCCTGCTGCGCGGCGAGCGCGGCGAGGTCACCAAGGGCGAGGTGCTGTTCAAGGGCGAACGGGTCGACCAGCTGACCCCGAACGCCCTGGTCACGCGCGGCCTGGCCCAGGTGATGGAGGGGCGCCACTGCTTCGCCCACCTGAGCATCGAGGAGAACCTGCTGACCGGGGCCTTCACCCGCAAGGACGGGCGCGCCGCCGTACGCCAGTCGCTCGAACGGGTCTACCACTACTTCCCGCGCCTGCGCGAGCGCCGCCACAGCCTGGCCGGCTACACCTCGGGCGGCGAACAGCAGATGTGCGCGATCGGGCGCGCCCTGATGGCGCGGCCCAGCATGATCCTGCTGGACGAACCCTCGATGGGGATCGCGCCCCAGATCGTGGAGGAGATTTTCGAGATCGTGCGCGACCTCAACCGCAAGGAGGGCGTGTCCTTCCTGCTGGCCGAGCAGAACACCGCGATCGCCCTGCGCTACGCCGATTTCGGCTACATCCTGGAGAACGGGCGCGTGGTGATGGAAGGCGCGGCGGCCGACCTGGCCGATAACGCCGACGTCAAGGAGTTCTACCTGGGCGTGGCCGGCGCCGAGCGCAAGAGCTTCCGCGACATGAAGTTCTACCGGCGCCGCAAACGCTGGCTGGCATGAAGCGCGAACAGGCCCTGGCCGTGTGCCGCGCCCTGCCCGGCGCGACCGAGGACATCAAGTGGCAGGACCAGCTGGTGTTCAGCGTCGGCGGCAAGATGTTCGCCCTGGCCAGCCTGCAGGCGCAGGCCCAGAGCATGTCGTTCAAGGTCGAGCAGGCACGCTTTCTCGAACTGAGCGACCGGCCCGGCATCGTGCCGGCCCCGTATCTGGCGCGCGCCCACTGGGTGCAGGTGCAGGATCTGCGCCGCCTGCCCGCGGCCGAAGGCGAGGCCCTGCTGCGCCGGGCCTGGGAGCTGGTGTTCGCCAAACTGACCCTCAAGGCGCAGGCCGCGATTCTGGCCGGCGTCTGAACCGCACACGCAAGGAGTTCCGATGCAGCAGACCACGCTCGACACCCTCGAAAGCCGCGACCCGCACGAGCGCGAGGCGGCCCTGATGGCGGCCCTGCCCGGGCTGGTGGCGCGGGCCCAGCGCGCGCCCGGCTGGGCGCGCATTCTGGCCGGCGTGGAGCCGGGCGCGATCGACCACCGCGCCGCCCTGGCCCAGCTGCCGGTCACACGCAAAAGCGAGCTGCATGCGCTGCAGCAGGCGGCGCCGCCGTTTGGCGGCCTGGCCGTGGCGGCGCCCGGCCAGCTGCGGCGCGTATTCATGTCGCCCGGGCCGATCTTCGACCCGGAAGGCGCGGGCCCCGACTACTGGCGTTTTGCGCGCCCCATGTACGCGGCCGGGATCCGCGCCGGCATGCTGGTGCAGAACTGCTTTGCCTACCACTTCACGCCGGCCGCGGCGATGGTCGAAGGCGGGGCCGCGCGCATCGGCGCGGCCGTGATACCGGCTGGCGCCGGCCAGACCGAGCTGCAGCTGCAGGCGCTGACGGCGCTGCGCCCGGCCGCCTATGTGGGCACGCCTTCCTTCCTGCGCATCATCGTCGAGAAGGCGCTCGAACAGGGCCAGGACATCTCCAGCCTGGAGCGCGCCGTGGTCGGCGCCGAAGCCCTGCCCGAATCGCTGCGCGCCTGGCTGCGCGCGCACGGCGTGCCGCATGTGTTCCAGACCTATGCCTCGGCCGATTGCGGCTCGATCGCCTACGAGACGGCGCACGAGGGCCAGATCCTGCCCGGCATGGTGCTCGACGAGGACGTGCTGCTCGAGATCGTGCGGCCCGGCTCGGGCGAGCCGGTGGCGCCGGGCGACATCGGCGAAGTCGTGGTCAGCGTCTTCAATCCCGACTATCCGCTGCTGCGCTTTGCCACCGGCGACATGTCGGCCCTGCTGCCGGCCGCGCCCTCGCCCTGCGGGCGCAGCAACCAGCGCATCCGCGGCTGGCTCGGGCGCGCCGACCAGACCACCAAGGTGCGCGCCATGTTCGTGCACCCGGCCCAGGTGGCGAATGTGGTGCGGCGCCATCCGCAGATCCTGAAGGCGCGCCTGGTGGTCAGCGGCCAGATGGCCAATGACGTGATGACCCTGCATTGCGAAGTGGCCGATCCGGCCGCCGAAGCGGCGCTGGTGCCGGCCGTGGTCGAGACCGTGCGCGAGATTACCAAGCTGCGCGCCGAGGTGGTGCTGGCCGCGCGCGGCAGCCTGCCGTCCGACGGCAAGGTGATCGAGGACGCGCGCGACTACACGTGACGCGCTGCAGCGTTGAGAAGCGCGCCCGGACTTGGGATAATGGAGGCCTTGCAGTCAACCCGGATTCGCCATCATGCATGAGTACCAGACCGAACGCGCGCGCGCCCTGATCGCGCATGCCCAAGAAATCGTCAGCCCCGCCGAGGTGCAGGCCGCCGTCCAGCGCGTGGCCGCCACCCTGAACGCGCGCTTTACTGCGGCCGGCGACGACTTTCCGCTGGTGTTGTCGGTCATGGGCGGGGCCGTGGTGTTCACCGGCCAGCTGCTGCCCCAGCTGGCCTTCCCGCTCGAATTCGACTACATCCACGTCAGCCGCTACGGCGACGAGGACCAGGGCGGCCGCGTGATCTGGAAGGTGATCCCGCGCTCGAATGTGGCCGGGCGCACGATCATCGTGGTCGACGACATCCTCGACGAAGGCGAGACCCTGGCCCACGTCAAGCAGCGCCTGCTCGACATGGGCGCGGCCGAAGTCATCATCGCCGTCTTCGCCGACAAGGCGATCGCGCGCGCCAAGCCGATCCAGGCCGACATCATCGGCCTGTCGATCCCCGACCAGTTCGTGGTCGGTTTCGGCATGGACGTGTACGGCTACTGGCGCAATCTGCCCGGTCTGTGGGCCATCCACCCCGACGATCTGAGCGCGCGCAGCGAGGCCTGAGGCGACGGCGGGATTCAAAATCTTTTGATTAATAACAAGAAACTAGCTGTTAAGTTTCTATAAATACCGAATAGAAAGTTTATTTGCGGCAAAAAATGCGCTACCCTCGACGGGAAGCCCTTGTTGTTCTTGCAGTTTTTTGCCCATGGATCCCAGCCGCCCCCTGCCTTTGCGTCATTTTCTCCGATCTCCCGCCGGGATCGTGCTGGTGTACGCCGTCTTCTCGCTGCTCTGGATCTTTCTGACCGGCCATCTGGTGCTGACCCGGCTGACCGACATCGCCACCATCGGCTTCGTCGAAAACCTGAAAGGCTTCCTGTTCGTGGTCGTCACCAGCGGCCTGCTGTACGGGCTGCTGCGCGCCTGGCAGGCCAAGGTCGACCAGGCGACCACGCGCATGCTGCGCCAGCAGGCCCGCCTCGAGCGCGTGCTGCGCGGCTCCAGCGACGGCTGGTTCGACTGGGACCTGGCCAGCGACCGCCTCTACTACTCGCCGCGCTGGATGGCCATGTTCGGCCTGCAGGCCGGCGATCTCGCGCCCGATTCGCGCGGCTGGCGCGGCATCACCCATCCGGCCGACCTGCCCGGCATCGACGCCCTGCTGCAGGAATCCCTGCGCGGCAGCGAGAGCACGGTCTCGTTCGAGGCGCGCGCGCGCCACAAGGACGGCCACTATCTGCCGATCCTGGTGCGCTATCTGATTTCGCGCGACGCGTCCGGCCAGGCCGTGAACGTGGCCGGCACCGTCACCGACCTGTCGGCCCAGAAGCAGGCCGCGCGCCGCCTGCACCAGGCCGCGACCGTGTTCGAGACCACGCGCGAAGGCGTGATGGTGACCGACCCGAACGGGCGCATCACCATGGTCAACAATGCCTTCACCGAGATCAGCGGCTACAGCGAGGCCGAAGTGCTCGGCAAGACCCCGGCCGTGCTCAGCTCCGGCCGCCATGACGCCGACTTCTACCGCGATATGTGGCGCGCCCTGGCCGAGAATGGCTACTGGTGCGGCGAGATCTGGAACCGGCGCAAATCGGGCGAGGTCTATCCCGAGATGCTGTCGGTATCGGCCGTGCGCGACGAGAACGGCGATGTGCTCAACTACGTGGGCGTGTTCGCCGACATCACCCGCATCAAGGATTCCGAGAGCCGGCTCGACTACCTGGCCCACCACGATCCCCTGACCGGCCTGCCGAACCGGCTGATGCTGCTGTCCACGCTCGAACACAGCATCAAGGCGGCCCTGCGCGAACACACGCGCGTGGCCCTGCTGATGCTCGACCTCGACCGCTTCAAGGACGTCAACGACAGCTACGGCCACGCCGTCGGCGACCAGCTGCTGATGCAGGTGTCCGAGCGCCTGCGCGCCTCGCTGCGCGAGATGGACACCGTGGTGCGCCTGGGCGGCGACGAATTCGTGATCGTGCTCGAGCGCCTGGCCCATCCGGAAGACGCCGGCCGCATCGCCAACGACATCATGCTGCGCATGGACCAGGGCTGGCGCCTGCCGAACGGGGTCGAAGTGCGCATCAATGCCTCGATCGGGATCAGCATGTGCCCCGAACATGGCAGCACGGCCGAACTGCTGCTGCAGCAGGCCGACGCCGCCATGTACCAGGCCAAGCAGGAAGGGCGCGCCTGCTTCCGCTACTTCTCGGCCCACCTGACCCAGGCCGCGCGCGACCGCATCGAGATCGAAGCGCGCCTGCACCAGGCCATCCTCAACGAGGCCCTGCGCGTCTACTTCCAGCCCCAGGTCGATTTCGCCAGCGGCCGCATCATCGGCGCCGAAGCCCTGGTGCGCTGGCACGACCCCGAGCAGGGTCTGATCACGCCCGACCGCTTCATCCCGGTGGCCGAGGCCTCGGGCCTGATCAGCGACATCGGCCGCTGGGTGCTCAATGCCACCTGCGTGCAGGGCCGGCGCTGGCTCGACGCCGGCCTGCCGCCGCTGACCCTGGCCGTGAATGTCTCGCCGCGCCAGTTCCTGCAGCAGGATATTCACGCGCTGGTCGAACAGACCCTGGCCGATACCGGCTTCCCGGCCGCCATGCTGGAGCTGGAACTGACCGAGAGCGCGCTGATGGAGCGCGGCGACACCGCGGCCGCCGTGCTGGCCGACCTGCGCCAGCTCGGCATCCGCCTCGCCATCGACGACTTCGGCACCGGCTATTCGTCGCTCGCCTACCTGAAGCGCTTCCCGGTCGATGTGCTGAAGATCGACCGCAGCTTCGTGATCGACCTGCCCGGCCAGCGCGACGACGCGGCGATTGCCGCCACCATCGTCAGCATGGGCCACACGCTCGGCTTCAAGGTGTTGGCCGAAGGGGTCGAGACGGAGGAGCAGCTGCGCTTCCTGCGCGATCAGGGCTGCGATATGTTCCAGGGCTACTACACCAGCCCGCCGGTGCCGGCCGAGCGTTTCGAGGCCCTGCTGCGCGCCCAGGGCGATGGCGCCAGCGCCAGCGAAGCGGCGCGCGCCTGAGTCCGCGATCCTGAACAGCGTCAGCGGGCCGGCATCGCGCTGCGGCGCCTTAGATCAAACATGCTCGTTTTGCGCGGCTGCGCAGTTTCCGGCTTGCAGGACCACGGCAAACGAGCAGGTTTGATACAAGGCGCGCCGCGCCTCAGTCACTGCCCGCGCACAGGCGCCGTTTTGCCGCCACGTATTCAGCCTGCAGACGCGCCACCATCTCAGCCACGGTCGGCACATCGTTCATTAGGCCGACGCCCTGGCCCGCGCCCCAGATATCGCGCCAGGCCTTGGCGCCAGTGTTGCCGCCCGAGCCGAAATTCATCTTGCTCTTGTCGGCTTCGGGCAGATTGTCCGGGTCCAGACCAGCCGCCTCGATCGACTGGCGCAGGTAGTTGCCATGCACGCCCGTGAACAGATTGGTGTAGACGATGTCGGCCGCGCTGGCCTGCACGATGGCGTCGCGGTAGCCCTGGCTGACATTCGATTCCTGCGTGGCCAGCCAGCGCGAGCCGATGTAGGCCAGGTCCGCGCCCATGGCCTGGGCGGCCAGAATGGCGTCGCCGCTGGCGATCGAGCCGCTCAGGGCAATCGGACCATCGAAGAATTTGCGCACCTCGCCCACCAGCGCGAACGGCGACAGCGTGCCCGCGTGGCCGCCGGCACCGGCCGCCACCAGAATCAGGCCATCGACGCCCGCCTCCAGCGCCTTGTGCGCGTGGCGGATCGAGATCACATCATGCAGGACGATGCCGCCATAGCTGTGCACGGCGTCGAGCATCTCCTTGGGCGGCGCGCGCAGCGATGAAATGATGATCGGCACCCGATGCTTGACGCACACCTCGACATCGCGCGCCAGCCGGTCGTTCGACTGGTGCACGATCTGGTTGACCGCGATCGGGCCGACGATGGCATCCGGATGCGCGGCCTGGTAGTCGGCCAGTTCGGCCTGCAAATCCGTGAGCCAGACATCGAGCTGCTCCTGCGGGCGCGCATTCAGCGCCGGGAAAGAACCGACAATGCCAGCCTTGCACTGGGCCGCCACCAGGGCCGGGCCGCTGGCGATGAACATCGGGGAAGCGATCACAGGCAGCGACAGTCGCTGCAGCACGGGAGGCAGGGCCATGTTTTGCTCGCAGAATCAGAATACGGGCAATCATTATGCACAAAAACGAACGGTCGTGCTACTTTTGTGCGGCTGCCGGCTGGTGTAGGATCGTGGCTAACACCTTCACTGCAGGGAATCCACCATGCCGACCACCCGCCTCTGCCTCGCCCTGTGCGCGGTGCTGGGCGCCAGCAGCGCCCAGGCGCTCGACTGGAGCAGCACCGCCGTCAGCTGGCGCTATGGCACGCAATTCGCCGAGCCCTTCAACGGCCAGGACATCCACAAGCACATCCTCGCCCTGACCCATGCCGATGGCTACCAGTACGGCAGCAACTACCTGAATCTCGATCTGCTGTTCTCGGATAAAAACGACGCGCGCAGCCTGGGCAGCGACAGCGGCGCGCGCGAGGCCTATCTCGTGTATCGCCACACGCTCGACCTGGGCAAGCTGGCCGGGCACAAGCTCGATCTGGCCGGCGCGCGCGGGCTCGGTCTGACGGCCGGCTTCGACTGGAACAGCAAGAGCGATGTCGGCTACAACTCGCGCAAGCGCATGCTGGTGCTCGGTCCGACGCTGATGTGGGAGGTGCCGGGCTTTCTGAACACCAGCCTGCTGTATCTGCACGAATCGAATGCGCCGAGCGGCCCATTCGCGCCGATTTCGCAGGTGCGTGGACGCTACACCTACAAGGGCCATGCGATGTTCAACGTGGTCTGGGGCATCCCGGTGGGCGGCGCCAGCTGGGAGGGCTATGCCAATTTCATCGGCAGCAAAGGGCGCGATGAAACGGGCGCGCCGACCGGGGCCGAGCAGAATATCGACATGGCGCTGATGTGGGACATGGGACGCCAGTGGCGCGCCGGCGTCGGCTACCAGTATTGGCGCAATAAATTCGGGAATACCGCGGTCACTACGGGCGGCAAGGGCTATCGGGCCTCGACGCCGATGGTCAGGGTCGAGTTCAAGCTGTGACGCGCGGCGCGGGTCTGAAGACCCGCCCTACGACCGTGGTGTGCGACATGGGTCTGTAAACGCGCCCTACGACTGTGATGTGCAACGCGGGTCTGAAGACCCGCCCTACGACTTTGATGCGCGACGCGGGTCTGAAGACCCGCCCTACGACTGTGATGTGCGACGCGGGTCTGAAGACCTGCCCTACGCCCGTGATGTGCGACGTGGGTCTGAAAACCTGCCCTACGACTGTGATGTGCGGCGCGGGTCTGAAGACCCGCCCTACGACTTTGATGTGCGACATGGGTCTGAAAACCCACCCTACGCCTTTGATGTGCGACGCGGGTCTAAAGACCCGCCCTACGACTTGGGATGCCCGGGTAGGGCGGGTCTTTAGACCCGCGTGCGTCGTCACCCCACATCCACCAGCATCGCCCCATCCCAGCCCAGGTAGGGCGGGTCTTCAGACCCGCGTGCGTCCTCACCCCACATCCACCAGCATCGCCCCATCCCGGCCCGGGTAGGGCGGGTCTTTAGACCCGCGTGCGTCCTCACCCCACATCCACCAGCATCGCCCCATCCCAGCCCAGGTAGGGCGGGTCTTCAGACCCGCGTGCGTCGTCACCCCACATCCACCAGCACCGCCGCATCCCAACCCGGGTGGGGCGGGTCTTCAGACCCGCGCGCGCCCTCACCCCACATCCACCAGCATCGCCCCATCCCAGCCCAGGTAGGGCGGGTCTTCAGACCCGCGTGCGCCCTCACCCACATCCACCAGTATCGCCCCATCCCAACCCGGGTAGGGCGGGTCTTCAGACCCGCGCGCGCCCTCACCCCGCATCCACCAGCACCGCCCCATCCCAGCGCGCCACGCCGGCTTTGACCAAGGCCTTGCCGACCCAGTCCGCCAACGCCGCCGCATCCCAGCCGAAGAAGCGCGCATTGGCGCGCACCAGCACCGGCACCGAGGCACACAGCGCCAGCAAATCCTCGGGCGGAATGCGGCGCCGGTCGAGCAGCAAAAATTTAATCAGCACCTTGGCCGCGTTCTGCGCATTGCGCACCGGGTCGGCCGCCAGAAAATCCAGCCGCGCATAGGCACGCGCAAGCGCACCGCGCACATCGTCGAACGGCGCACCATGGCCGGGAATCACATGGCGCACGTCGAGCTCCTTGATCAGGTCAAGCGTGGCGCGCACCTCCTCGAAGCCCGGCTCGCCGTCCAGCTCCGGGAAGACCACGCCAAAGCCGTTCTCCCACAACGCATCGGCCGCAATCAGGGTGCCATCGTCCGGCTGGAACAGCATCAGCGAATGCGGATCGTGCCCGGGCGCGCCCAGCACCTGCCAGTCCTCGTCGCCCAGGCGCAGCGTGTCGCCCGGCGCCAGCGTGTCATCGAAGCCGAAGCGCGCGATGCGCTGGCCGGTGGCCACATACGACAGGCGCGCCTCGTCCCAGGCCGCGACCTTGTCCGCTTCAGCCGCCGGAATCAGGGTGCGGCAGCCATAGGTCTCGCGCAGCAGCGCATTGCCGCCGCAGTGGTCGGAGTGCAGATGGGTGTTGATGATCTGATCAAGCGCACGCGCGCCGAGCGTGGCGCGCACCAGGGCCAGGGTCTGGTCCGCATGGCCGACGTAGCCGCTGTCGACCAGCACGGCCGACTCGCGCCCGACGAACAGCACATTGTTCGAAGACAGCCAGCCGCGTTCGAACACCTGCCTCATTCGAAGGCCTGCTGTTCGCGCCGGCGGATCTCGGCCCACACGGCGCGCTTGTAGTCCTCGCTGGCACTGCCCCAGGCGACGATCTCATCGATCGTGCGGTAGCAGCCGCGGCACAAGCCGCTGACCGGGTCCATCTGGCAGATGTCGACGCACGGCGAAGGCACCGGCCGCATGTCTTCCGGCCTCATGCCGCGCTCCCCTTGGCCGCCACGCGCGCATTGAATTTGAGCGGATCGATGACCATACGTTCGTGGGTGCCGACGCAGATGCGGTCGCACGCGTCCCAGGCCTCGACGCGAAAGCGCACGCGCCGTCCTTCGACGGCCAGCACTTCGCCTTCGATGCGCAGGTCCATGCCGGGCGGGGTCGGCGCCAGGTGCTCAAAGGCGACCATCACTCCGACCGACTGCTCGCGCGGCCAGTCCATGAATGGCATCATGCCGTGCACGCAGGCCAGCTCCATCATGCCGACCATATAGCCGGTCGCCAGCACGGCCGGCATGTCGCGGCAGAAGGCGGTGTCGTGGTACAGCTCGGGCACGGTGGCGCGCGCCGGCACCGTGTAGGACCACTGAAAACGGTGGCCAGGCTTCAGATCGGGACTCATGGCGTGATTATGCCGCGTTTGGCCAAAGCGGGCATAATGGACCGATGTTCGATCCCGCCACCGAATTCATCCGCTTCAAGACCAGCCCCCACCTGCCCGGTGTGGAGCTGTACACGGCGCGCCTGGTGGACGTGGCCTTTGCCCCGCACGTGCATGAGTCCTACTCGCTGGGCGCGATCGAACATGGGGTCGAGCGCTTTCGCTACCGCGGCAGCGAACATATCGCCCCGGCCGATACCCTGGTCACGCTGAACGCCGACGAAATCCACACGGGCCAGGCCGAAGTGGCCGCCGGCTGGACCTACCAGATGCTCTACATCCCGCCCGAGCTGATGCAGGAACTGGCCGGGCGCACGGTCTGGTTCCGCGAGGCCGCCGTGCATGACCCGGCGCTGGCGCGCGCCTTCCGCCACTGGTTCAGCCAGATGTGGCAGGCGCCCGACGATCTGGCCTTCGTGTCCGGCTTTACGCCCCTGGTCGATGCCATCTGCAGCCGCTACGCCAGCGATAGCGCGCCGCAGACCGCGGGCCGCCTGGCGCAGCGCTCGGCCGCCATGGCGCGCGTGCGCGACTGCATCGAGGCCCATCTCGACGGCACCCTGCGCATCGACACGCTGGCGCGCGAGGCCGGCCTGTCGCTGTTCCACTTCGTGCGCGTGTTCAGCGCCGCCTTCGGCTGCACGCCGCAGCAGTATGTGCAGGCGCGCCGCACCGAGCGCGCCAAGCAGCTGCTCGGCCAGCGCATGCCGCCCAGCGCTGCCGCGGCGGCCGCCGGCATGAGCGATCAAAGCCACCTGACGCGCTGGTTCAAGCGCGCCTATGGCATCACGCCGGCCCAGTATCAACAGCAAATTGGTACAAGACCGCTGGCCTGAGCGCGGCTAAGCTGGGCCCCATGAAAAGTTCCGCTTTGATCGCCGGCGTCCTGTACGCCATGGGCGCCGGCATGTTCTGGGGCCTGGTCTTCGTCGCCCCGCTGATGCTGCCCGAGTATCCGGGCCTGCTGCTGTCCTTCGGCCGCTATCTGGCGTATGGCCTGATCGCGCTGCTGCTGGCCGTGGGCGACCGGCGCCGCATCCTGCGCCTGCCGCGCAGTGCCTGGATCGAGGCGCTCAAGCTGTGCGTGGTCGGCAATCTGCTCTACTACGCGCTGCTGGCCAGCGCCATCCAGCTGGCCGATGCGCCGCTGCCGACCATGATCATCGGCACCCTGCCGGTGGTGATCGCGATCGCCTCCAACTGGTCGCCCGGCCATCCGTCCGAGTCTATCGCCTGGGGCAAGCTGGCGCCGTCGCTGCTGATCATCAGCGCCGGCCTGCTGCTGGTGAACTGGAGCGAGCTGCAGCACATCGGCGCGCGCAGCCTGCACGACTATGCGCTCGGCGCCGTGCTGGCCAGCGCCGGCGTCGCCACCTGGACCTGGTACCCGATCCGCAATGCGCGCTTTCTGCGCGCCCATCCCGAGGTCGGCCCGGCCACCTGGGCCACCGTGCAGGGCCTGGCCACGCTGCCGCTGGCCCTGGCCGGCTTCCTCGGCTATGGCCTGTACGCGCACCTGAGCGGCAGCGGCTTCGCCTGGCCGTTCGGCCCGGCCCCGCTGCGCTTCGTCGGTCTGATGCTGTTCATCGGCCTGACCGCCTCCTGGCTCGGCATCCTGCTATGGAACCAGGCCAGCCAGCGCCTGCCGACCTCCCTGGTCGGCCAGCTGATCGTGTTCGAGACCCTGTTCGCGATGGCCTATGCCTTCTGCCTGCGCGGGACCCTGCCCTCGCTGGCGGTCAGCGCCGGTATCGCCCTGCTGTGCATCGGCGTGGCGGTAGGCACGCGCGCCTTCCGCCGTCACGCGGGCGCCTAGCCGCCTCAGATCGTGATTTCGACCCGGTTGCCTTCGGGGTCGAGCAGCACCGATTCGTAGTAGCCGTCCCCGGTCCAGTGGGCCGGCGACTGCAGCACCGCGCCGCCGGCCACCAGGCGCGCGGTGGTGGCGTCCACCGCCTGCTGCGAGCCGGTCGCCACGGCGATGTGGACGAAGCCCAGCGCCTGAGCCTGGGCCGTATTCGGGTTCGGCGCGATACCCGGCATCTGCATCAGCTCCAGCCGCGCCCCGCTGTCGAAGCGCAGAAAATACGAGGCGAAGCCGTGGGCCGGATTGGTGTAGCGCTCACCGGCCGCGGCGCCGAAGGCCTGCACATAAAAAGCCTTCATCGCTTCCAGATCGCGGGCCCACAGGGCCACATGCTCGATACGCATAAAACCTCACAAAACAGCACAATGTCGCGGTATACTTGCATACAACCGCACAATCACGCAAGAAGCCGCATGTTTGCTCCCGAACGCCGCCAACAGATCCTCGCAGCCCTCGAACAGGCCGGGCGTGTCGAAGTCTGCCGCCTGGCCAGCCAGCTGCAGGTGTCGGAAGACACCGTGCGGCGCGATCTGGCCGCGCTCGCGCAGCAGGGCTTTTTGCAGAAGACCCATGGCGGCGCCGTGCGCCTGGCCCAGGCCAGCCTGCCGCAGCAGGCGCGCCAGCAGCTGCATGGCGCGGCCAAACAGGCCATCGCGCGCGCCGCGGCCGGCCTCGTGGAAGCGCATATGAGTCTGTTCATCGACGCCGGCAGCAGCTGTCTGGCGCTGGCCGAGGCCCTGCCCGCCGTGCCGCTGACGGTGCTGACCAATTCGCTCGACGTGGCGCAGCTGCTGGGGCGCCGGCCCGGTATCGCGCTCAGCGTGTGCGGCGGCCGCTGGCATGCGCAGGATGGCTATCTGGCCGGGCCGCAGGCCCTGGCCAGCGTGCAGGCGGCGCGCGCCGACCTGGCTTTTCTCGGCGCCTGCGCGATTCACCCCACGTTGGGCGTGAGCGCGCAGGGCGCCGACAATGCCGCCATCAAGGCGGCCATGCTGGCGGGTGCGGCGCGCAGCGTGCTGCTGGCCGATCATTCGAAGTTCGGGGAGGTGGCGCCGCACGCGGTGGCGCCGCTGGCCGCCTTCAGCCAGGTGTTCAGCGACGATGCGCCAAGCTGGGCCGAGAACGCGGTGCTGGTCGGCGCCGCCTAGCGCTGGCGGTCAAACAGCCATTTCATCACCAGCACGGTGCCGGCCAGGATCAGGGTCACGCCATTGGCCAGAATGACCGGCCAGGCGCCGATCAGCAGGCCATACAGGAACCACAGGGCCACGCCGATCGTGAAGATCAGGTACATGCCGAGCGAGACGCCTTCGGCCGAGCGGCGCTTCCAGACCAGCCAGACCTGGGGCAGAAAACTGAAGGTGGTGCAGCAGGCGGCCAGAAAGCCAAGCAATTCGATGTTCATCAGGCGGTGCCGGTAAAAGTCTCGTGTTTGCTGCGCGCGCGCGCCATGTCATGGTCGCTGTCGGCGTAGCGCTGCGCGATCGCCACGAACTGGTCCTGGATCGCGAGGAAAGCGTCGAGTATATCCGGATCGAAGTGGCTGCCGCGCCCCGCGCGCATGATCGCCACGGCCTGCTCGTGCGACATGCCGTCCTTGTACACGCGGCGCGAGATCAGGGCGTCGTAGACATCGGCCACCGCCATCAGGCGCGCCGAGATCGGAATCGCATCGCCGGCCAGGCCCTGCGGATAGCCGGAGCCGTCCCACTTCTCCTGGTGGCCGTAGGCGATCTCCTTGGCGAAGGTGAGAAAGTCCACGGTGATGCCCAGCTCGCGCTCGGCCGCCTCGATGGCGTCGCGCCCGAGCGTGGTGTGGGTCTTCATGATCTCGAATTCATGCGGCTCGAAACGGCCCGGCTTGAGCAGGATGCGGTCGGGGATGCCGACCTTGCCGATATCGTGCAGCGGCGCCGATTTGAACAGCAGGCCGATGGTCTGCTCGTCGAGGAAGTAGCCGAAGCGCGGGTGGCTGCGCAGCTGCTCGGCCAGGGCCTTCACGTAATGCGAGGTGCGGCGGATATGGTTGCCGGTCTCGTTGTCGCGCGTCTCGGCCAGCGAGGCCATGGTGTGGATGGTGACGTCCTGCAGTGCCGCGATCTGCTGGACGCGGCGGCCGATTTCAGCCTCCAGAAACTGGTTCTGATCACGCAGGAAGTCCTGCACGCGCTTGATCGACAGGTGGGTCTTCACGCGCGCCAGCACGATCGGCGCCGAAATCGGCTTGGTGATGTAGTCGACCGCGCCCAGATCGAGGCCCTTCTTCTCGTCCTCGACTTCGCTCATGGCGGTGACGAAGATGACCGGGATGTCGCGCGTGGCGGCATCGGCCTTCAGGCGCTGGCACACCTCATAGCCGCTCATCCCCGGCATCATCACGTCGAGCAGGATCAGGTCGGGCTTGACCTCGCCGGCGGCGATCTTCAGCGCGCGCTCGCCGTTCACGGCGACCTTGGTGCGGTAGTCGTTCTCCAGCACCGCGCACAGCAGGTCGATATTGTCGGGGGTGTCGTCGACCACCAGAATCGTCGGTTTGTCTTGCATTTCAAGCCTCCTTGGCCCTTATCGCCAGTCCGAGCGCGGCGGCCGCCGCCTGCAGCTGTTCCAGCGCGCCTTCAAAATCGTATTGGCTGACCTGGCGCCGGATCGCGCGCGCATGCTCGCCCTGCCCGGCCGCCTGCAGCGCCGCCAGCAGCGGCTCCAGGCGCTTGTTGGCGCTGGCGTCGTCCTGCGCCAGCAGGGCCGCCATCTCGGCCAGCAGCTGCGGCAGCTGGTCCGGCGCCAGCACCGGCTGCGCCACGGCCGGGGCGCTGGCCGCCCCCAGCGCCAGGCTGATATGCCCCAGCAGTTCGGCCAGCACCGGCGCCAGCGCATCCAGCGCCGGCGCCAGACTGGCGCTGCCGCCCTGCGCCAGATCCTGTTCGATGCGCTCGGCCAAAGCCGCCACTTCGCTGGCGCCGATATTCCCGGCCAGGCCCTTGAGCGTGTGCGCCTCGCGCTGGGCGGCAGCCAGATCGTTGGCGTCCACCGCCGCGCGCAGGCGCGCCAATGCGTCGTGCTGGGTCTCGGCAAAGCGGCGCAGCAGCTTGCGCAGCAGGCGCGCGCTGCCGCCCAGGCGGGCCAGCGCCTGCGTCGTCTTCAGACCCGGAATCAGCGGCGCCGCGTCCTCGTCGGCGGCGGCCGGCGCCGCCGCGCTGCCCGGATTGGCCGGCTTGACCCAGCGCGCCAGCGTGGCGAACAGCTGGGCCACGTCGATCGGCTTGGCGATAAAGTCGTTCATGCCGGCGGCCAGGCACTTCTCCTTGTCGCCGACCATGGCATTGGCCGTCATCGCGATCACCGGCAGATCGGCAAAGCGCGGATTGGCGCGCAGGCGGCGCGTGGCCTCGTAGCCGTCCATCACCGGCATCTGGCAGTCCATCAGCACGCCGTCGTAGCTGCCCGCCTCCACCTTGGCCACCGCCATCGCGCCATTGCTCGCGATATCCAGGCGCACACCGGCCGCTTCCAGCAGCTCCTGCGCCACTTCCTGATTGACCTCGTTGTCGTCGACCAGCAGCAGCCAGGCGCCGCGCACGGCCTGTTCGGCGGCGCGGTTGTCGGCCTTGCGCCGCTCGCGCCGGCAGCGCGCGACTTCCTTGCCCAGCACGCGGCCGATGGTGTCGAGCAGGGTCGAGGCGCTGACCGGCTTGCTCAGCACGGCGGCGACGGCGTCGCCATCGCGCTCGGCCAGCAGATCGTCGCGGTTGTAGGCGGTCACCAGGATGCAGGGCGCCGCCAGGCCGGCCGCGCGCAGGGCCGCCAGCGCCTGCAGCCCGTTCATGCCCGGCATCTGCCAGTCCATCAGCACCAGGTCGACGGCGGCGCCGCCCTGCACCAGGGCCAGGGCCGCGGCCGCGCCGTCCACGGCCTGCGGCTGGAAATGCAGGGCCGTCAGCATGCTGGCGAAGATCTCGCGCGAGGTGGCGTTATCGTCCACCACCAGCACACGCAGGCCATCGAGGGCGCCGTCCGGCGGCGCCGGCGCAGCCAGTGGCGTCTGCGGCAGGCCAAGCCGCGCCGTGAAGTAGAAAGTGCTGCCCACCCCGGGCGTCGACTGCACGCCGATCTCGCCCTCCATCATCTCGACCAGGCGCTTGCTGATGGTCAGACCAAGGCCGGTGCCGCCGTAGTGGCGCGTGGTCGAGGTATCGGCCTGGCTGAAGGCCTGGAACAGGCGCGCCTGCTGCTCGGGCGTGAGCCCGACCCCGCTGTCGCGCACGGCCACGCGCAGCCAGACCGCATCGAGCCCGCGCTTTTCGGTGCGGATGCTCAGCACGATCTCGCCCGCATGCGTGAACTTGACGGCGTTCGAGGTCAGGTTCATCAGCACCTGCCCCAGGCGCAGCGGATCGCCGACCAGCTCACCCGGCACATCGGGGCCGATGTCGACCAGCAGCTCCAGCCCCTTGTCCTGGGCCTTGAGCACCTGCAGATCGACCACCTGCTGGATCACGTCGTCGAGATGAAAATCGGTGCGCTCAAAATGCAGCTTGCCCGCTTCGATTTTGGAAAAATCGAGGATGTCATTGATGATCCCGAGCAGATTGCGCGCCGCCCCTTCCACCTTCTCCAGATAGCCGCGCTGCTTGGGCGTGAGCTCGGTCTGCAGGGCCAGATGGGTCATGCCGATGATGCCGTTCATCGGCGTGCGGATCTCGTGGCTCATATTCGCCAGAAAATCGCTCTTGGCCTTGGTCGCATCCTCGGCCGCCACCACGGCGCGCTGCAGCTCCTGCTGGCGCGCCAGCGCCGCCATCATGTCGCGCAGCGCGGCCAGCAGCTGCCCGGTTTCATCGCGCGAGCGCACTTCGATCTGGCCATCGAGCTGGCCCTGGGCCACCCGTTCGGCGATCGCGATCGCTTCGCCGAGCGGCCGCGTAATGGTGCGCGCCGACCAGGCGAAACCGACCCCCACCAGCAGGGCCAGGCCGCCGAGGGCGCTCATGACCCAGATCGTGCGCGTCATATCGGCGCTGGCGCGGCCCGCGTTCGACAGCACGAACTCGTTTTCCAGCTTGTCGAGCGCGCGGATCTCGGTCAGCATGCGCTCGAGCGCGCGCGCCGTCATCGTATTCATCTTCGCTTCGGCAGCGGCGCGCTCGTCGGCCTCGACCAGGTCGGCCACCTCGATGAAGGAATTGAAGTACTCGTCGCGCGCGGCGGCGATGCGGCGCACCAGCTGCGGCGCGCCGGCCGCCGTCTGCGCCTTGGCCAGGCGTTCGAGCGCGCTGTCGATGCGCGCGCGCGCCTCGTCGATGCGCGCATAGCTGGCCTCGCGCGCCTTGCGCTCGCGCTGGATCAACAAGGTCACGATCCGGATCGAGGCCTCGCGCGATTCGGCCTGAATCGTGTTCATCGCCTCCAGCGCGGCCCAGTCCTCGTGCAGGATGCGGTCGGTCTCGGCGCGGATCGCCACCATGCGCAGCACCCCGGTCAGGATCACGCCGGCCATCAGCAGCATCAGGATCACGTAGCCGGCGCCGATGCGCGCGCTGATACGGATATCGGAAAATCGCATCACACTTCTCCAGTGAGCCGGCAGGCGGCCGGCGCGCGGATTCAGCCCTGGGCCGGCGGCGTCTGCGCCTGCTGGGCCGCGAGGGCCGCGCGCAGACAGTCCGGACACCAGCAGCGCGCCGCCGCCTCCTGCGGCAGCGGCAGCAGCGGCGGCAGCTGCGCGCACCAGCAGGGCGCGGCGCTGCCTTCTTCCATCGCGCAGACGAAGCTGGCGCCGCAGCGGCTGCAGGTGCTCATTCGGGCGGCAGCCGGCGCATGGCCTGGCGCAGCAGATCCATCTGGCCGTTGAAGCGGCTGCAGGCGCCGCAGGCCAGCAGATGCAGGCGCAGGCGCGTGCGCTCGAGCAGCGAGAGCTCGCGGTCGAGGCCTTCGGACACCAGGCGGTGCGCGTCCTTACACGTGATCTTCACGCCTTCCATGCTCGTCCTTTCAATCGGCTGCGCGCGCGCCGAACCAGTTCAGATCCAGACATTCGCGCAGGCGCAGGCGGGCGCGGTACAGGAGAACCCAGAGATTAGCCGCGCTGATCGCGCATTCCTTACAAATCTCTTCGGTATCGAGTTCGAGCCACTCGCGCATCATGAAAATGCGCGCCATCCGCGCCGGCAGCTTTTCCAGGCACAATTCGAGCACGCGGAAGAAGTCCTTCTGTTCGAGCACGCGCTCGGGCTCGCCCCACTGGCGCGGCAGCTCGCGCGTGTGGCCGTCGGCGGCGAACAGGGCGTCGACGGCCTCGGCCTCGCTCTGCTCGTCGAGCGGCTCGAGCGGGCGTTCGCGCGTGGCCGCGCGCAGATTGTCGATGATCTTGAACTTCAGGATGCCCGTCACATACGTACGCAGGCTCGACTGGCCGGCGAAGCGCTCGGGCTTCTCCAGCACGGCGATCAGGGTGTCCTGCACGGCGTCCTCGGCCAGCGCGCCATCGCGCAGCTGCAGCTGGGCGAAGCGCAGCAACTGGGGGCGCAGGGCTTCCAGCTGGCGGTGCAGGTCCTCGGGCGGCGGCATCATGCGCGGAGCGTAGCCGATCAGGTCTGAAAATACAACACGAAGCCCGTATAATCGCGCTGCCGGCCGCCCCCTGAGCGTAAGCAGGCTGTACAATTCACGCCAAGTTTTTTCCTGGACTCTGCCATGAAGCATTTCTCCCCCCTCTCGCCGGACGCCGCCGACAGCGACCTGTCCGGTGTGCCGCCCCAGATCAAGGCCCAAATCCTGGCAGAGGCGCTTCCCTACATCCGCAACTACCACGGCAAAACCATCGTCATCAAATACGGCGGCAATGCCATGACCGAAGAGAAGCTCAAGCACGGCTTCGCGCGCGATGTCATTTTGCTCAAGTTGGTCGGCATGAATCCCGTGGTCGTGCACGGCGGCGGTCCGCAGATCGACAATGCGCTGAAGAAGATCGGCAAGCAGGGCAATTTCGTGCAGGGCATGCGCATCACCGACGAAGAAACCATGGAAGTGGTCGAGTGGGTGCTGGGCGGCGAAGTCCAGCAGGACATCGTGATGCTGATTAATCACTACGGCGGCCAGGCCGTGGGTCTGACCGGCAAGGACGGCGGCCTGATCCGTGCACGCAAGATGGCCATGCCGGACAAGGACAAGCCGGGCGAGTTCCTCGACATCGGCTTCGTCGGCGAGATCGAGGCGATCAATCCGGCCGTCGTCAAGGCCCTGCAGGACGACGCCTTCATCCCGATCATTTCGCCGATCGGCTTCGGCCAGGACGGCCAGGCCTACAACATCAATGCGGACGTGGTGGCCGGCAAGATCGCCGAGATCCTCAAGGCCGAAAAGCTGATCATGATGACCAATATCGCCGGCGTGCAGGACAAGGACGGCAAGCTGGTCACCGACCTGTCGGCGCGCGAGATCGATGAGATGTTCGCCGACGGCACGATCTCGGGCGGCATGCTGCCCAAGATTTCGTCCGCCCTCGACGCCGCCAAGTCGGGTGTGAACACCGTGCACATCATCGATGGCCGCATCGAACACTCGCTCTTGCTGGAAGTCTTGACCGAACAGGCTTTTGGCACTATGATTCGGTCTCACTAAAAATGCAGCGGCCCACGCGGCCGCTAAATTTTTGCCGGAAAAGCCCTTGTAGCTCAGTGGTAGAGCACTCCCTTGGTAAGGGAGAGGCCACGTGTTCAATCCACGTCAAGGGCACCACTTCCCGCCGTCAGTAGACGCGCTCAAACTTCCAGCCTTTCGCTTCCAGCTTCGCAATCACACTTTGCGGCCCGACCAGGTGCAGCAGGCCGATCGCGACCACCACCTGCCCTTCCTTGTCGAGCAGCGCGCCAATGCGCTCGGCCAGCGGCCCGTTGCGCCCTTCGAGCAGCACCTTCTGCGTGAACACGCCGGAAAAACTGCTGTCGGCGGCGGCGCGCGCGGCCAGCTGGTCAATGGCGGCGCGGTCGGCATGGCCCCAGGCGTCGACCAGATCGTGCAGGTCCTGCAGCTGCTTGCCGGACTCGGCCTGTTCCAGCGCGTCGGTCAGAAAGCGCAGCTGATCGGCATCGGACAGGCGCAGGAAATGGCCAAGCTGCTCGGCCACCGATTCCAGCTCGGCCACTTTGACGCCCTTGGCGCGCGCATACGAAGCCAGATAGCTGTCGCTGGCCAGATCGGCGCGGTAGCCGGCCGCGGCGAACTGCTGCACCGACAGCACCACCGCCAGCGCCCACGGGCGCATGCCCTGCACGGCCGCAAACTGCATGCCGGCGCTGCCGAGCAGCTGGTTGAGGCGCGTGCGCTGCTGCGCGTTCAGGCTGGCATACGGGTTCGGCGCGCCAGGCGGCAGCAGCATGGCCTGCTGCATCACGCTGGCATTTTTGGCCGGATCGGCGGCCTGGTCGATCTCCAGCGCCAGCACGCGCGCCTGGGCAATCGCCTCGAGCAGACGGTTTTCGAGCGGGAAGAAATCGGGGCGGCCGACATGCATGGTGCCGAACACGACCAGGCTCTGCGTGCCCTTGCTCGCCTTGAACAGGGCGCCGCGCGGCACCGGCTCGGCGCGGGCCGGAACGAGGGCAATCAGGAACAGGCTGAAGAAGCCGACTATAATCTGACGACGCACGGAACTCTCCTCGTAAAAGCGCAGGCCAGTGTAACCCGAGGAAGCTGGCACGCGTTACAATTTCCTCAAGCCTCCAACCACCTACACACATGGCATCGACCAAGCCGGGACAACGCAAGCTGCAGATCCTCCAGGCCCTGGCGGCCATGCTCGAGCATCCGCGCGGCGAGAAGATCACCACCGCCGCCCTGGCCCGCCGGCTCGCGGTGTCCGAGGCCGCCCTGTACCGCCATTTCGCCAGCAAGGCCCAGATGTTCGAAGGCCTGATCGATTTTATCGACACCAGCGTGTTCGGCCTGTTCAACCAGATCAGCGAACGCGAGGAGCAGGGCCTGGCCCAGCTTCAGGCCATGCTGCACAGCCTGTTAGGCTTTGCCGCGAATAATCCCGGCATGACGCGCGTGCTGATCGGCGACGCCCTGGTCAATGAGGACGAGCGCCTGCAGGCGCGCATGAACCAGTTCTACGACCGCCTCGAGCTGGCCTGCAAGCAGGCGCTGCGCCTGGCCGCCAGCCAGGGCCATGGCTCGGAGGCCGAAGTGGCCTCGCGCGCGAGCCTGCTGGTCAACTACGTGACCGGGCGCTGGCACCGCTTTGCCAAGAGCGGCTTCACCCACCATCCGCTGGACGGCGCGCCGCACCAGATCGCCTTGCTGCTGAGCTGAACGATGTCCCTGCCGTCCTGCTTCGTCCTGCTCGACGACGCGCGCGAAGACGCCGTCTCGCGCCTGTTCACGGGCCACGTGCGCACGCTGCGCGCGCGCGACCTGGGCGAGTGGCCAGCCCTGCTCGAGCAGCTGCACCAGGCCTCGCAGGACGGGCTGTATCTGGTGCCGCTGTTCAGCTACGAACTGGGCCAGCATCTGCACGGCCTGCCGGCCAAGCCCCTGCCCGGCCCGCTGGCCGAAGTGCTGGTGTTCACCCGGCGCGACAAGCTCCAGCATGCCGAGGTCGATGCCTGGCTGGCGGCGCACAGCAGCGGCAGCGCCGGCCTCAGCGCGCTGCACGCGAATCTCGACGCCGACCAGTTCGCGGCCGCGATCGACCGCATCCGCGCCTACATCGCGGCGGGCGACACCTACCAGGTCAATTACACGCTGCGCCTGCGCGGCGAAGCCTATGGCAGCCCGCTCGACCTGTTCCGCCGCCTGCGCGCGCGCCAGCCGGTGCCGTATGGCGCCCTGGTCCAGCACAGCGACGGCAGCGCCGTGGTCTCGCTCTCGCCCGAGCTGTTCGTGCGCCACGACGACGGCCTGCTGACGGCGCGCCCGATGAAGGGCACGGCCGCGGCCAGCGGCGACCCGGCCATCGACGCCGAACGCGCGCGCGCCCTGGCCGCCGATCCCAAGAACCGCGCCGAAAACCTGATGATCGTCGACCTGCTGCGCAATGATCTGGGGCGGGTGGCGGCCACCGGCAGCGTGCACGCGCCGGCCCTGTTCGAGGTGAACCGCTTCGGCGGCGTGCTGCAGATGACCTCGACCGTGCAGGCGCGCCTGCGCAGCGGCGCCAGCCTCGGCGACATTCTCGACGCGCTCTACCCGTGCGGCTCGATCACCGGCGCGCCCAAGCGCCGCACGATGGAAATCATCGACGAACTCGAGCCCGACGCGCGCGGCCTGTACACGGGCGCGATCGGCTGGATCGATCCGCCCTTCGATGCGCACCTGGTGGGCGACTTCTGCCTGTCGGTGCCGATCCGCACCGTGCTGCTGCAGGCGCCCCGGCATGGCCTGCGCCAGGCCGAACTGGGCGTGGGCGCCGGCATCGTGTATGACAGCGTGGCCGCCGACGAATGGCAGGAGAGCCTGCTCAAAGCCCAGTTCCTCAGCGGCCTGCGCCACGAGTTCGAACTGTTCGAGACCCTGTACGCGAGCAGCACCGACGGGGTGCGCCATCTGGAGCGCCACCTGGCGCGTCTGCAGGCCAGCGCCGCCTACTTCGGCATTGCCTGCGACGTCGAAGCGCTGCGCGCCGCTGTCCGCAGCCACGCGGCCGGCCTGGGCGAGGGCGCCTGGCGTGTGCGCCTGAGTTTGCAGCCGGATGGCAGCCATCAGCTCAGCAGCGCGCCCCTGACCCCGCTGGCGCCGCGGGTGCGCGTGCTGCTGGCCGACACCCCGACCATGGCCGACGATCTGTGGCTACGCCACAAGAGCAGCCAGCGCGCGCGCTACGACGCCGCCTGGCGCGCGGCCGAGGCCGCAGGCGCCTTCGACACCCTGTTCTTCAACGAACGCGGCGAACTGACCGAGGGCGGGCGCAGCAATGTCTTCGTCAAGCTCGACGGCCGCTGGCTGACCCCGCCGCTGAGCTGCGGCGTGCTGCCCGGCGTGATGCGCAGCGTGCTGCTCGCGGACCCGCGCCTGGGCGCGCGCGAAGCCATCATCCGCCGCCACGAGCTGCGCCGCGCCGAAGACCTGCTGGTCTGCAATGCCGTGCGCGGCGCCGTGCAGGCCGAGATCGCGTCCGCCACCGAGTAGTCCGGCCGCATGCTTCGGCCCGGGCCGACACATCGGCCGGCCACCCCGCCCTAGAATGGGCGCATGGAACTTCTCGACTACCTGTATGCCCACGGCCTCAGCGAGCCGGCCCTGCTGGCCGCGCTGGGGCTCACCCGCCCACAGCTGCTGGCCCTGGCCGGCATGCCCCAGCCCAGCTACCGGCTGCGCATCTCGCTCAGCTGTATGTCCTTCTTCGGCACCCATGCCGCGGCCGACCGCCTGGCCATCTACGGCCGCGGCTATGTCGGCTGGGGCCGCGCGCTGCTGGACGGGGCGAACGGCTTGGCCCTGTTCACGGCGCGCTACCGCCAGCGCCTGGCCGAGATCGGCGGCCTGGCCCTGGCCACACCGGCCCAGCTGGCCAGCGAATGGACCCATTTTTTGGACGGCACCTATGGCCTGTGCACGCGCAGCGGCCTGCCCGAGGAAATCGCGGAAAAAGAATGGGCGATCCAGCGCCTGCGCGCGCTGAGCGCAAGTGAGCAAGCACTCACTGCCGACGACATGCAGGAAATCCGCCACTGGATCGCGCGCCTCGATGCCGTCAGCCCGGCCTTTGCGCCGCATGAGCGCTCGCGCAGTTCACGCGCCACCTGGATCGACGGCCTGCGCGCGCGCTATGGCCTGGGCTCAGACGCGCTCTGAAAACTCGCGCCGGTAGGCGGCCGGGGTGGTAGCCGTCAGGCGGCGGAAATGGTGACGCAGGCTGGCTTCGCTGCCAAAGCCGCAGCGGGCGGCGATCTGCGCCAGGCTGAGCGTGCCCGTTTCGAGCAGGTCCTTGGCCACGGCCACGCGCTCGTGGATCAGCCATTCGACCGGTCCCATCCCCGTGGCCTCCTGAAAATGCCGCTGCAGCGTGCGCTCGCTCATGGCCGCGCGGCGCGCCATGCTGGCCAGGGTATGCGGCTCGGCCGGATGGGCGCGCACATGGTCGAGCAGACGCGCCAGGCGGCCGTGCTCGTCGCGCGCCATCGGGCGCGGCAGAAACTGGGCCTGGCCGCCGGCGCGGTGCGGCGGCACCACCAGACGCTGCGCGACCAGATTTCCGACACGCGCGCCGTAATCGCGCCGCACCAGATGCAGCAGCATGTCGAGGCCGGCGGCGGAACCGGCCGAGGTGATGATCTGCCCGGCGTCGACATACAAATCGTCGCGCTGGACCCGGATGCGCGGATAGCGCGCCGCCAGCCGGTCGGCATAGCGCCAGTGGGTGGTGGCGGCCAGCCCGTCGAGCAGGCCGGCCGCGGCCAGCACGAACACGCCCGAACAGATGCTGCACAGGCGCGCGCCGCGCGCGGCCGCGCGCTGCAGGGCCGCCAGCAGCGGCGCCGGCGGCAGTTCATCGGGATCGCGCCAGCCGGGGATGACGATCAGATCGGCCTGCTCCAGCAGCTGCGGCTGGTAAGGCGCGTCCACCTGCACCCCGCCCAGCGCGCGGATCGGCCCGGGTTCGATCGCGCAGACGGCGAAGCGGTACCAGTCGACCCCGAGCTCGGGACGGTCGAGGGCGAACAATTCCACCGTGCAGCCGAACTCAAAGGTGCACAGGCGGTCGTAAGCGAGGGCGAGGACGAGCGGAGCCGGCATGGCGTCATCTTAACGCATGTAAAGATGACGCCATGCCGTTGGACTTACTTGGCGGCCAGGTCTTTCTCGATTTCGGCGACCAGGGTCTTGTCTTCGGGCGTGACCTTGCTCGGGTAGAAGCTGATGACCTTGCCTTCGCGGTCGATCACATACTTGGCGAAGTTCCAGCCCGGGGCCTTGCCGGTGATCTTGGTCAGCTGGGCGTGCAGGGGATTGGCTTCCGGCCCGATCACCGAGGACTTGGCGAACATCGGGAACTTCACGCCATAGGTGTTGTAGCAGAAGTCGGCGATTTCCTTGCTCGAACCGGGCTCCTGCTTGCCGAAGTCATTCGAGGGGAAGCCGAGCACGACCAAACCCTTGTCCTTGTAATTGGCGTAGAGTTTTTCCAGGCCTTCGTACTGGTTGGTGTAGCCGCAATAGCTGGCCGTGTTGACCACCAGGATCACCTTGCCCGCGTACTGGCACAGGTCCTGCGGCGCCTCGTCCTGCAGACGCTTGAAATTCTGTTTCAGGATGGCCGGACAGGCGGCCGGCGCGGCGGCGGCGCCCATCGTGGCGGCCTGGCCGGCGGCGGCCGGGGCGCTCAGCAACATGGCGGCGGACATCAGGGTCAAGACACTCACACAAGCTTTGAACATGATCGACTTCCTGTGGTCTAAACATTGAGGACAGCCATTCTATGTCAATAAAAAATTATGCGCTTCGTCACCACTATTTTCTGCCTGCTGTGGGCGCTGGCCGCCGCCGCCAGCCCGCCGCATCCCCTGCCGCGCCTGCGCGCTGACCTGTCCCAGACCACGGTCTCGGGCGTGTCCTCGGGCGCCTACATGGCTGGGCAGTTCGCGGTCGCCTACTCGGGTCTGGTGCGCGGGGTCGGCCTGGTCGCTGGCGGGCCCTACTATTGCGCCGGGGCCGCCGGCCAGCCGCCCTATGTGCCCTATCTGGTCAACGCCCTGACCCTGTGCATGAATCCCGAGCAGGCCGGGCTCGATCCGCCCGATCCCCAGCTGCTGCTGGAAAAGACCATGGGCTTCTTCCAGCAGGGCTGGATCGACGATCCGGCCAATCTGGCGCGCCAGCGCGTGTATGTGTTTTCCGGCACCCAGGACCAGACCATCACCAGCGCCGTCGGCGCCAGCGCGCGCGATTTCTATCTGCTGGCCGGGGCTGCCAACGTGGTGTTCAACAACGAGGTCGGGGCCGGCCATGGCATGGTCACCGACGATCCGCACGACCAGCCCTGCGCCGCCACGGCCCCGCCCTATCTCAACAACTGCGCGCTGCCGCTGGCGCGCCTGCTGCTGGCCCAGCTGCTCGGTACGCTGGAAGCGCCGTCCACCCAGCCCGAGGGACGGCTGCTGCGCTTCAGCCAGCGCCTGTACGCGGCGCCCGACATCGCCCTGGCCGACAGCGGCTATGTCTACGTGCCCACGGCCTGCCAGAGCGGCGGCTGCCGCGTGCATGTGGCCTTTCATGCCTGCCTGCAAAGCGCGGACCAGATCGGCGAGCGCTATGTCCAGGGCGCCGGCTACAACCGCGTGGCCGACCGCAACCGCCTGATCGTGCTCTACCCGCAGGCCACGCCAAGCGCGCGCTATCCCTACAACCCGCAGGGCTGCTGGGACTTCTGGGGTTACGCCAGCCCGAACCCCTTCGCCCCGCGCTTTTTCGCGCGCGACGGGCCGCAACTGCTGGCCGTGCGCGCCATGCTGGCGCGTCTGGCACAGTCGCCCTGAGGATTAGTTGCGCGCAAACAAATATCTGCACGGCGGTGCGCCCCCGGGCGTGGAAATTCGCTAGAATCTGCCAACCTTGTCAAAAGGCAATAGCCCATGGCCCAGCTACCGACCAGCGTCAACCGCCACTTCCTGAGCAAGGCGCTCGCGCTGAGCGCCGCCTGCGAGGTCGTGGCCACGCAGGACGTGCTTGCGGCCGATGGCGAGCGCCTGCTGCGCACGGGCGGGCGCCTCGGCCACAGCCTGGCCGCCATCCTGCTCGAGGGGCCGCTGCAGGCGCCGCTCGAAACCTGCCTGGCCGCGCGCGGTGGCGTCGACGCGGCCCGCATCGTCGACCTGGGGCGCGGCCTGATCGAACGCTGCGTGCCGCTGGCGCGCATCCTGCGCAGTGTCGGCGGCGCCGGCCCGGCCCCGCTCGGCCTGCTGGCCGCCATCGAATTCTCGCCCGCCACCGGTCTGCTGCTGTCCTGCATGGACGCGCGCCAGCTCGAACACAGCGTGCTGGTCAGCCTGATGTCGCTCGGCCTGGCCAAGAAGCTGCGCCTGACCGAGGACGAGCAGCAGCAGGCGGCCGTGGCCGGCCTGCTGCACGACGTCGGCGAACTGTATCTGGACCCCATGCTGCATGCCAAGGACCAGCGTCTGACGCCGCAGGAATGGGCCCAGCTGATCAGCCATCCGCGCATCGGCCAGCTGCTCGTCAACGAGCTCGAGTCCTATCCGCTGGCGGTCGGGCGCGCCATCAGCGAACACCACGAGCGCTTCGACGGCACCGGCTATCCGCGCCAGGCGGCCGGGCATGCCTTGTCGCCGATCGGCCAGGCCGTGGGCGTGGCCGAGATGATCGCCGGCGTACTCAACAAGGACTACCCGCTCGAACGCGCCGAACTGGCGCTGAAAATCGTGCCGGGCGAGCACCCGGCCGATCTGGTCTCGGCCATTTCGGGCGCGCTGCGCGCCCAGGGCGCCACGGCCCCGCGCGTGGCCGCCGACGAAGCGGGCGACGTCGAGCGCCTGTACTGGCGCATCCGCGGCGCGCTCGACCTCGGCGAAAACCTGCTCGACGCCTCGGTGGCGCGCTCGCCGCGCAGTGCCGAGCTGCTGGGCAATGCGCTGGGCCGCATCGAAAAAATCCAGCGCGCCTTCATCAGCACCGGCCTCGACATCTACCTGCGCAAGAACGTCAATCTCTCGCTCGGCCTCGACGGCGGGCTGATGTTCGAAAAGGTGGTGGCCACGCGCGAAATCTGCTGGCGCCTGCGCGACATCGCGCGCGACCTGGCCCTGCATGCGAGCTCGCCGCACGACCGCACCCTGTTTGCGCCGCTGATCAATCTGCTCGACGACGACCAGGCCGAAGTCGCCCCCATCATCGACGCCGTCCCCGCGCCCCAGGCCCTGGCCCCGCGCGACTGGGGCAGCCAGCCGGCCGTCTGAGGCTCAGGCCAGGCGCAGCGGCAGCTCCGTGCAGCGCTGGCCGCAGGCGGCGGCCACGGCATTCATCACGGCCGGGGCCAGCGGCGGCACGCAGATCTCCCCAAGCCCGCTCGGGGCCAGGGTACTGGGCATGAACACCACGTCCACCGCCGGCATGTCGGTGATGCGCGCCACCTGGTAGTCGTGAAAATTCGAGACCGTCACGCCCGCGGCGTCGACCCCGACCTGCCCATACAGCACCGCCCCGAGCGCGAACGCGATCGCCCCTTCGACCTGGGCGCGCGCGCTGTCCGGATTGACGACGAGGCCGCAGTCGACGGCCACGCACACGCGCTCGACGCGCAGGCGGCGCGCGCCATCGACGTGCACCTGGGCCACCATGCCGACATAGCTGAGGCTCTGAAAATGCGCGGCCACCCCGCGCCCCTGCCCGGCCGCCAGCGGCCTGCCCCAGCCGGCCAGTTCGCCGGCCTTGCGCAGCACGGCCGCCAGGCGCCCGGTGTCGTACCACTGCTCGTAGGGCAGGCTGGTGCGGAAGAACTGGATCTTGCGCGCCGGCTCCAGCAGAGCCAGGCGCCAGGCCAGCGGATCGCGCCCGCTGGCCACGGCCAGCTCGTCGAGCGCGCAATTGGGCGCGATCGCATGGAACACGTCCTGCACGCCGCGCACCCAGGAGCGGCGCAGCGGCGTCTCCACATGGCTGCCCTCGGCGCGCTGGTGCGGCACCGCATACGGCACCCGCGTCGGTCCGCCGCCGACCTCATACACTTCGAGCGCCGCCACCGGCTTGCCGTTCGAGATCGCCGAACCGCCCGACTGCACGCTGTGCTGGCGCCAGAACAGCAGGCCGCCATCGGCATCCAGACCGAGTTCGATCTCGGTCAGCGCCGGCGATTTGTAGAAGCCGTGGCGCAGATCGTCCTCGCGCGTCCACAGCAGCTTGACCGGCGCGCCGATGCGCCGGCTCAGGCGCACGCTTTCGAGCACGAAGTCGTGCAGGGACTTGCGGCCAAAGCCGCCGCCGATCATCGTCACATGCACGCTCACGCGGCTCAGCGGCCAGCCCAGTTCGGCGGCGATGCGTTCGCGCGCTTCGCCCGGATTCTGGGTCGGCGCCCACACCGTGCAGTGGTCGTGCGTGACGGTGGCCGTGCACACCGGCGGCTCCATCGTCGCGTGCGTGATGTAGGGCGTGAAGTAGCGCCGCTTGAGCGTGCGCGTGGCCTGCGCGCGCGCCGCATCGACATCGCCGCGGCTGGTGTAGACGGTGCCGCCGCGGTCGGCCGCCGCTTCCATCGCCGCGCGCAATTGGGCGCTGTCCATCGCCAGGCTGTCGCCGGCCGCCCACTCGGCGCGCACCGCCTTGCGCCCCTGCAGACAGGACCAGGTGTCGCGCCCGATCACGGCCACCGCGTCGAGGGTCGCGGCTTCGGCCGCAAACTGGCCGGGCAGCGCAAACACATCGAGCACGCCCGGCTGGCGGCGCGCCGCCGCCGCGTCGAAGCGGGCCAGGCGCATGCCCGGCAGGGGCGCGCGCACCAGCATCGCGTAGCGCATGCCGGGCAGACGCTGATCGATGCCGTACCGTCCCTGCCCGCGCGTGATGGCGTCCAGATCGATGCCGGCGGTCGGCCGGCCAATCAGGCGAAAGTCCTGCGCCGCTTTCAGCACCGGCTCGGCCGGCACGGCTTCGCGCGCGGCGTCGGCCACCAGGGCGCCATAGGCCAGGCTGCGGCCATCGGGGGCCAGCACCTGGCCCGCCTCGGTGCGCAGACTGTCCGGCGCCAGGCCCCAGCGGCGGCTGGCCGCCAGCACCAGCATGGCGCGCGCCGCCGCCGCGGCTTTGCGCAGCGGCAGCCAGGTCTGGCGGAAGCTGTCGTCGCCGACCGTGTCCTGATCGCCGTAGCGCGCATCGCCGTCGGCGCGCAGCACCTGCACCTGCGCGAGGCGCAGATCG
Source organism: Massilia sp. TS11 (assembly GCF_022012445.1). Taxonomy (GTDB): domain Bacteria; phylum Pseudomonadota; class Gammaproteobacteria; order Burkholderiales; family Burkholderiaceae_D; genus Telluria. The sequence continues at coordinate 200,689 of NZ_JAKLTS010000007.1, read as the reverse complement.
AGTTCCTCGCACATCACCATCGCCAGCGCGGTGCGGATGCCCTGCCCCATCTCGCTGCGCGGCACCACCAGCGTCACGCCTTGCGGGGTAATGCGCACAAAGACATTCGGCGCCAGCGCCGGCGCGGACGCGGCGAACAAGGCGCTCGGCACGCACAGGGCGGCCGCCAGCGCGGCCCCGCCCTGCAGCAGCGCGCGCCGGCGCGGATTGTGCGGCGCGGGCTTCATGCGCCCTCCTTGTGCAGGCGCGCGGCCAGCGCCACGGCCTGCTCGACGCGCGCATAGGTCCCGCAGCGGCAGATGTGGCCGGCCATGGCTGCGCGCACGCTCGCGCTGTCGGTGGCGCCGCCTTGGGCCAGATGGGCCGCGGCCGTCATCATCTGGCCGGCCTGGCAGTAGCCGCATTGCGGCACATTCAGCGCGCGCCAGGCACGCTGCACCGGATGCTTGCCATCGGCCGACAGGCCCTCGATGGTGGTGATGCGCGCCTGGCCCACGCGCGCGACCGGTGTCTGGCAGGCGCGCACCGGCTGGCCGTCGAGGTGCACGGTGCAGGCGCCGCACAGGCCGGCGCCGCAGCCGAATTTGGTGCCGCTCAGTTGCAGGTGGTCGCGCAGCGCCCACAGCAGGGGCATGGCGGGGTCGGCGTCGAGCTCGCGCCAGTGGCCGTTGATGTGCAGGCGCATGCTCACTCCTTGGCCGTGGTGAGGGCGTTCTGGATGCGCCACTGGCCGTCGATCAGCAGCAGCTGCAGGGCTTCGTGGCGCCCGCCCTGCTCGAACACGACGCTGGCCATGCCGTCCGTGACATCGAGCACGCGGATGCTGGGCTGGCGCAGGGCCGGCGCCAGCGAGCGGCCATAGCCGCGCCCCGTCTGGTCGAGCAACAGCAGGCCGCTGACGCTGCGCACGCTGTCGGGTTTCTGGGCCTGGCGCACGGCCACCTGCTGCTGGAACTGGGGCGTGAGCGTGGTCTGCATCTGCGCGGCATTGCCTTCGGCCCAGGCCTGGGCATAGCGCGCGACCACGCTACGGATGGCTTCTTCGCTGGCCGCGTCGGGCGCGGCGGCAAGCAGGAACAACAGGGAGAGCATGGGCATGGCGGTCCTCGGGAAGGGCAATGGCGCCATGCTCGGCCGCGGCGATTAAGGCCATGTTAAGCCAGAAAAGGAAATGGCGGCCGCAGCCGCCATCGTCCCGTTCCCACAGGAACTCAGTGAGGAAATGAATTCCTCAAATCCGCATCGTAATGCGGCGCACTGGAACAACACCTTGTTGATCTTGTGTCGGTGCGCTGGCCTCCCCCCGAAACTGACTACAACCACTATAGCCGCTCAGTTTGAGGTTTCAAGGAGTTTAGTGTTATCCGTATCATCAAAAAGAAAAGGCAGCCGCAGCTGCCTTTGTCTTGGATACTGCTTCGCTCAGCGCTTGGAGCGCAGGCGACGGATCGCGGCCAGCTGGGCCACGGCGGCGGCCAGTTCAGCCTGGGCCTGGGCGTAGTCGATCGAAGCTTCGCGGTTATGCAGGGCTTCTTCGGCGGCCTTCTTCGCTTCCTGGGCCTTGGCTTCGTCGAGGTCATGGCCGCGGATGGCGGTATCCGCCAGCACGGTCACGACGTTCGGCTGCACCTCGAGGATGCCACCGGCGACGAAGACGAATTCCTCTTCGGCCTTGCCCGGCACCTTGATGCGCACGGCGCCCGGCTTGATGCGCGTGATCAGCGGCGTGTGCTTGGGATAGATCCCGAGCTCGCCACCTTCACCCGGCAACGCGACGAATTCGGCTTCCCCGGCGAAGATCTGCTCTTCGGCCGAGACCACGTCCACGTGAATAGTGTTTGCCATAGTTGTCCTATCTGCTCAGGCGCCCCCGCTTGCGCAGGAGCGCCGCACGGCATTAAGCGGCCAGTTTCTTGGCCTTCTCGATCGCCTCTTCGATGGTACCGACCATGTAGAAGGCCTGTTCCGGCAGGTGATCCAGTTCGCCCGACGCGATCATCTTGAAGCCTTTGATCGTGTCTTTCAGCGAGACGTATTTGCCGGGCGAGCCGGTGAACACTTCGGCGACGTGGAAGGGCTGCGACAGGAAACGCTGCATCTTACGGGCGCGGGCCACCACCAGTTTGTCTTCCGGTGCCAGTTCGTCCATGCCCAGAATCGCGATGATGTCACGCAGTTCCTTGTAGCGCTGCAGGGTGCCCTGCACGGCGCGCGCGGTGTCGTAGTGCTCCTGGCCCACGACCAGCGGGTCCAGCTGACGCGAGGTCGAGTCGAGCGGGTCCACGGCCGGGTAGATACCCAGGGCGGCGATGTCACGCGACAGCACGACGGTCGAGTCCAGGTGACCGAAGGTGGTCGCCGGCGACGGGTCGGTCAGGTCGTCCGCAGGGACGTACACGGCCTGGATCGAGGTGATCGAGCCGGTCTTGGTCGAGGTGATACGCTCTTGCAGACGGCCCATTTCTTCGGCCAGCGTCGGCTGGTAACCCACGGCCGAGGGCATACGGCCCAGCAGTGCCGACACTTCGGTACCGGCCAGGGTGAAGCGGTAGATGTTGTCCACGAAGAACAGCACGTCACGGCCTTCGTCACGGAAGGATTCCGCGATGGTCAGACCGGTCAGGGCCACGCGCAGACGGTTACCCGGCGGTTCGTTCATCTGGCCGTACACCATGGCCACTTTCGAGTTGGCCGGGTTTTCCAGATCGACCACCTTGGCATCGGCCATTTCGTGGTAGAAGTCGTTACCTTCACGGGTACGCTCACCGACGCCGGCGAACACGGACAGACCCGAGTGCGCCTTGGCGATGTTGTTGATCAGTTCCATCATGTTCACGGTCTTGCCCACACCGGCGCCGCCGAACAGACCGACCTTACCGCCCTTGGCGAACGGGCACACCAGGTCAATCACCTTGATGCCGGTTTCCAGCAGGTCCTGCGACGGCGACAGCTCGTCGTAGGCCGGGGCCTGACGGTGGATCGATGCGGTGTGCTCGAGCGAGATCGGGCCGCATTCGTCGATCGGGTTACCGAGCACGTCCATGATACGGCCGAGGGTAGCTTTACCCACGGGCACCATGATCGGCTTGCCGGTGTTCTGGATAGCCATGCCGCGGCGCAGACCGTCGGACGAGCCCAGCGCAATGGTACGGACAATGCCGTCGCCCAGCTGCTGCTGCACTTCGAGGGTCAGTTCCGAGCCAGCCATTTTCAGGGCGTCGAAAACCTTGGGCATCGCGTCGCGCGGAAACTCCACGTCCACCACGGCGCCGATACACTGAACGATTTTGCCTTCAGCCATGTTCGTTCCTTCAATATTGTTAAATTCGTTTGCGATTAGACCGCTGCCGCACCGGCAACAATCTCGGACAGTTCCTTGGTGATCGCGGCCTGGCGGGTCTTGTTGTAGACCAGTTTCAGTTCGCCGATCACATTCCCTGCGTTGTCGGACGCGGCCTTCATGGCCACCATGCGTGCCGATTGCTCGGACGCCAGGTTTTCCGCCACGGCCTGATAAATCAGGGCCTCGACATAGCGCACCAGCAGTTCATCGATCACGACCTGGGCTTCGGGTTCGTAGATGTAATCCCACGAATGCGCGCCCTTATCGGCCGTCATCTTCTCTTTCGGCAGGGGCAGCAGCTGTTCAGCGACCGGTTCCTGCTTCATGGTGTTGATGAACTTGGTGTAGCACAGGTACACGGCGTCCAGCTTGCCTTCCTGGTAGGCGTCCAGCATGACCTTGACCGGGCCAATCAGCTTATCCAGGTGGGGCGTGTCGCCGAGCTGCGTTGCATGGGCCACCAGTTTGGCGCCCACGCGATTCAGGAAACTGTAACCCTTGTTGCCAATTGCGACCGCTTCAACCTTGTTGCCAGCCGTTTCCAGCTCGCGCATTTTCGACGTCACCTGGCGCAGCACATTGGTGTTCATGCCGCCGCACAGACCCTTGTCGGTCGTGACGACGATGAAACCCACTGCCTTGGCCTGCTTGGCGTCCTTGGCTTTCGCCATGAACGGGTGCGTGTACTCAGGGTTGGCGTTCGCCAGGTTCGCAGCGATATTCCGAATCTTGTCACTGTAGGGACGGGCGGCGCGCATGCGATCCTGCGCCTTGCGCATTTTCGATGCGGCGACCATTTCCATCGCCTTGGTGATCTTCTTCGTATTCTCTACGCTCTTGATCTTGCCACGTATCTCTTTGCCTGCTGCCATGAGTCCTTACTCCTTGTTCTGAGATCCGGCGCCCCCCGCAGGGAGCGCCATCACGCATTGATTAGAATGCGCCGGATTTCTTGAACTCAGCGATGGCGGCGGCCAGCGTTGCTTCGCCGTCCTTGTCCATCTGCTTGGTCTCTTCGACTTTGGCGAGGAAGTCCGCGTGCTTGGTCTTCATGAAGCTGTGCAGACCGGCTTCAAAGGACAGGACTTTCTTGACGTCGATGTCGTCGAAATAGCCTTTGTTGACGGCGAACAGGGACACGGCCATCAGCGAGATCGGCAGCGGCGAGTATTGCGGCTGCTTCAGCAGTTCGGTCACGCGGGCGCCGCGGTCGAGCTGCTTACGGGTCGATTCGTCCAGGTCCGAGGCGAACTGCGCGAACGCAGCCAGTTCACGGTACTGGGCGAGGTCGGTACGGATACCGCCCGACAGGCCCTTGATGACCTTGGTCTGAGCGGCGCCACCGACGCGCGACACCGAGATACCGGCGTTAATCGCGGGACGGATACCCGAGTTGAACAGCGAGGTCTCGAGGAAGATCTGGCCGTCGGTAATCGAGATCACGTTGGTCGGCACGAAGGCGGACACGTCACCGGCCTGGGTTTCAATGATCGGCAGGGCGGTCAGCGAACCAGTCTTGCCCTTCACTTCGCCGTTGGTGAACTTCTCGACGTAGTCGGGGTTCACGCGGGCGGCACGCTCCAGCAGACGCGAGTGCAGATAGAACACGTCGCCCGGGTAAGCTTCGCGGCCCGGCGGACGGCGCAGCAGCAGCGAGATCTGACGGTAGGCCACGGCTTGCTTGGACAGGTCGTCATACACGATCAGGGCGTCTTCGCCGCGGTCGCGGAAGTATTCGCCCATCGCGCAGCCCGAGTAGGCCGAGATGTACTGCATGGCGGCCGATTCGGAAGCGGAAGCCGCGACCACGATCGTGTATTCCATCGCGCCGTGCTGCTCGAGCGAGCGCACGATGTTCTTGATGGTCGAGGCCTTCTGACCGATAGCCACGTACACGCAGGTCATGTTCTGACCTTTTTGATTGATGATGGCGTCGACAGCCACGGCCGATTTACCGGTCTGGCGGTCGCCAATGATCAGCTCGCGCTGGCCACGGCCGATCGGCACCATCGAGTCAATGGCCTTGAGGCCGGTCTGCATCGGCTGCGACACCGACTGACGCGCGATCACGCCCGGGGCGATCTTTTCGATCGGGGCGGTCAGCTTGCAGTCGACCGGGCCTTTGCCATCGATCGGCTGGCCGAGGGCGTTGACCACGCGGCCACGCAGTTCCGGACCGATCGGCACTTCCAGGATGCGGCCCGTGCATTTCACGGTGTCGCCTTCCGAGATGTGCTCGTAGTTACCCAGAATCACGGCGCCGACGGAGTCGCGCTCGAGGTTCATGGCGAGGCCGAAAGTGTTGCCCGGGAATTCCAGCATTTCACCTTGCATCACGTCGGACAGACCGTGGATACGGCAGATACCATCGGCAACGGAAATCACCGTGCCCTGGTTCTTGACTTCAGCGCCACCTTCAAGGCCCTGGATGCGGCTCTTGATCAGTTCGCTAATTTCCGAGGGATTGAGTTGCATAATTAATCCTTTGTTATTTCACTCAGCTTGCGCGAGGGGATAAGGGTTCGCCTGCGCGACGCTTACGCGGTCAGCGCAACACGCATTTGCTGCAGTTTGGCACGTACCGAAGTGTCGAGGATCTGGTCGCCCACCACCACGCGCACACCGCCGATCAGGGACGGATCAACCGACACCTGCGGATGCAGCTTGCGCGCGAATTTCTTTTCGAGGGTAGCGACGAGGGCGGCTTGTTGTTCGGCCGTCATCTCGAATGCGCTGACGATGCTGACATCGGCGGCGCCTTCGTGGTTGTTTTTCAGCACCTGGAACTGGGCGCCAATCTCCGGCAACAGGGTCACGCGATCATTCTCGATCAGCATGGCCAGGAAGTTCTTCACTTCAGCGTTGACGGGGGATTTGACCAGCGCGAGGATGGCCGCTGCCACATCGGCACCGGACACGTTCGGGTTGCGTGCAAAAGCTTGCACCTCGGGGTGCGCACCGATCTGTGCCAGTTCGGACACGAGATCGGACCACACCGCGAGGTTTTCCTTACCGGCTTGGGCTACGCGGAACAGAGCTTCCGCGTAGGGACGGGCGACGGTTGCGAGTTCTGCCATGATCAGAGCTCGGTGGCGAGTTGATTCAGCAGATCAGCGTGGGCAGCAGCGTTGACTTCGCGCTTGAGAATCTGCTCGGCGCCTTTGACCGCCAGACCAGCGACCTGGGCACGCAGTTCTTCGCGCGCTTTGGTGACTTGCTGTTCGGCGTCGGCTTTGGCCTGGGCCACGATGCGGGCGGCTTCAGCTTGGGCGTTGGCTTTGATCTCTTCAGCGACCAGTTGGGCGCGCTTTTCAGCGTCCGCAATGCGCTTCTGACCTTCGTCGCGGGCGCCTGCCAGTTCTGCCTCGATACGCTTTTCAGCGGCAGCCATGGAAGCTTTGCCCTGCTCCGCCGCGGCCAGGCCGTCGGCGATCCGCTTGGCGCGTTCTTCCAGCGCGGTGTTCAGCGCAGGGAACACAAACTTCATCGAGAACCAGATCAGGACGCCGAAGGTGATCATCTGCCCCACGAGGGACGTATTGATGTCCATACCTTGCTCCTAAGAATTAAGGGTTTGTTCGGGCGATGAAATTACTTGCCAGCGGCGGCCATCACGGCAGCCAGGAACGGGTTGTTGAAGGTGTACAGCAGAGCGACACCGACGCCGATCATCGAGATGGCGTCCAGCAGACCAGCGATCACGAACAGTTTGGTTTGCAGCTGGGGCATCAGTTCCGGCTGACGTGCCGAAGCTTCCAGGAATTTGCCGCCCAGCAGACCGAAGCCGATAGCGGTACCGATGGCGCCCAGACCGATGATGATTGCGGCGGCCAGAACGGTCATAGCTTGCACGTTAGCGATGATAGCTTGCATTTAGTTTCTCCTAATTAAAAAGACTAAGATTTAAAAAAACAGGTTTTACAGCAACTGGTGGTTATCAGTGTTTCTCAACCGCGAGGCTCAGATACACAATCGTCAGCACCATGAACACAAAAGCTTGCAACGTCACCACCAGAATGTGGAAGATTGCCCAGGGACCACCCAGCGGCCACTGTGCCCACCAGGGCAGCAGCGCGATCAGGATGAAAATCAGTTCGCCGGCGTACATGTTGCCGAACAGTCGCAGGGCCAGGGAAATCGGCTTGGCCACCAGCTCAATCATCTGGAAGATGAAGTTGATCGGTGCCAGCACGATGGCCATGGCGCCATGCGCGTGGAAAGGTGCAGTGAACAGTTCTTTGATCCAGCCGCCCAGGCCCTTGGCCGAGATCGAGAAGCCGATGATCATCAGCAGCACGGTCAGCGACATGCCGAAGGTGTGGTTGACGTCGGCGGTCGGAACGACGCGCAGGTAGTGGATGCCCACCATGCCGGCCAGTTTCGGCAGCAGGTCGACCGGCAGGAAGTCCATGGCGTTGAGCAGCCAGGTCCAGACGAAAATGGTCAGGGCCAGGGGGCCGATGACTTTCGATTCAGCGTGGAAGGCCGACTTGATGATGTCGTTGATCATCTCGAGGATCATTTCCACGAAGTTCTGCATCTTGCCCGGCACGCCCGGCGTCGCCTTGCGGGCGGCGCTGGCGAAAATGGCCAGGAAGACGAAACCGAGAATCAGGCCGATCCAGAAGGTATCGAGGTTGAAGCCGTTCGGGCTCAGGTGGGTGAGGTGGTGTTTGATGTACTCGGTCGCATTAGCCGGTGCCGAAGCGTGATGCTCGGCGGCGGCGGCGACTGCACTCGCGGCGTGTTCGGGGCTCATATTAACAATTGCTCAGATTTGTGATTAAACCGTTAGTAATGACAGCCAATTAGCGACAAAGGCTGTCACCGCAAAACCTGCAATCAGCCACAACCAGCTGGCCGATGAAAACAGCACCAGTGCCAAAATAAACAGCAGTACCGTTACAAAAATCTTCAGCATCTCCGCGCGTACATGCCCGCGCAGGGCAGTTCCCGCATCGGGCGGCATCCGCACGATCATCAGCGCATACAGCAGACTGCCTGCCACAGACACCATCCCGCCGTAGGCCGCAGACCAGCCGCTCGGGCGGTCAACAAAGGCGACAACGAGACTGGCAAAAACGGATGCGATGAGAAACTGCAGCGCGACTACCCGGAACACCGGCCAGGCAAATTCTTGTTTTTGTTGACTCATTTGCCGGGTCCTACACGTAATCTATGCACGTAGAGCCTTGAGATTATATGCGGTTAACCTGAGAGAGGTCAAACCTTGTGCACTGCAACAGGGCCCGTGTTTTCACGGTTTTTGATCTGTTGCCCTTCAAAAGTGCAGGGTTTTGTGGCGGATTTGGCAGGGCGGCACGGACCCCGCGGTCCGCGCCGCCTTGTATTTACGCTGCGCGCAGGCGGGCCAGCACGCCGTCGAGGATGTCGAGGTCGGCGAAATCGATGATCAGCTGACCGCGGCCCTTGGCGCCCATCTTGAAACTGACCGGGGTGGCCAGGGTGTCGGACAGTTCTTCTTCCAGGCGCACGATGTCGCCCGGCTTGTCCTTGGCGCGCGCGGCCGGCTTGTCGGCCGCCGCTTCCTGCGAGCGGGCCACCAGCTTTTCCGTCTCGCGTACCGACAGGCGCTTGGCGATCACTTCATTGGCCAATTGAATCTGCGTCGCAGCATCGACGGCCAGCAGCGCGCGCGCGTGGCCCATATCAATATCGCCGGCCATCAGCATGGTCTGCACCGGGGCCGCCAAGTTAATAAGACGCAACAGGTTCGACACGGCCGAGCGCGAACGGCCGACCGCGTTGGCGGCCTGCTCGTGGGTGAAATGGAATTCGTGGATCAGGCGCTGGATACCCTGGGCCTCTTCGAGCGGGTTGAGGTCCTCGCGCTGCATGTTTTCGATCAGGGCCATGGCGGCGGCCTGCTGATCGTCGACTTCGCGCACCAGCACCGGGATCTCGCTCAGGCCGGCCAGCTGGGCGGCGCGGAAACGGCGCTCGCCGGCGATGATTTCGTATTTGGCCTCGCCGATCGGGCGCACCAGCACCGGCTGCATGATGCCCTGGGTCTTGATCGAGGCGGCCAGTTCCTGCAGCGCGCCTTCGTCCATGCGCGTACGCGGCTGATATTTACCGGCCTGCATTTTCTCGACCGGCAGGGTCGAGGGCTGCTGGGTGTTGCTGTCGCTGGTCACATCGGTACCGCCGGCGCCCAGCAGGGCTTCCAGACCACGGCCGAGGCCTTTCATTTTCGCTTTTGCCATTTTTCTCTCTGATTACATGGATTTGATACGTTCAACCATTTCCGCACCGAAGGCGATGTAGGCCTGGGCCCCTTTCGACGAGGGATCGAAGGCCACGCCCGGCATGCCGTAAGACGGCGCTTCGGCCAGGCGCACATTGCGCGGGATGATGGTCTTGAAAACTTTGTCGCCGAAGTGCTGCTCGAGCTGGGCCGACACCTGCTGGCTCAGCGTCATGCGCGGATCGAACATCACGCGCAGCAGACCGATGATCTTCAGGTCGTGGTTGAGATTGGCGTGCACCTTCTTGATCGTGTTGACCAGATCGGACAGGCCTTCGAGCGCGTAGTACTCGCACTGCATCGGAATGATCACGCCGTGCGCGGCGCACAGACCGTTCAGGGTCAGCATCGACAGCGCGGGCGGACAGTCGATCAGCACGAAGTCGTAGTCGGCGTCGACTTTTTCGAGCGCCTGCTTGAGACGGCGCTCGCGATTGTCCAGCTCCACCATCTCGACTTCGGCGCCGGCCAGTTCGCGATTGGCGGGCAGGATGTCGAAGCCGCCGGTCTCGCTTTTCTGGCGCGCTTCCGCCACGCCTGCCGTCCCCAGCAGCACTTCATAGGTCGAGGCTTGCAGCCCCGCCTTGTTGACGCCCGCGCCCATGGTGGCATTGCCCTGCGGGTCCAGATCCACCAGCAGCACACGCTGGCCGATCTTGGCCAGGCCGGCCGACAGATTCACGCTGGTGGTGGTCTTGCCGACCCCGCCCTTCTGGTTCGCGACACAAAAGATTTTAGCCATATTCTCGTTATTTGTTTAAACTGTTTATATCGTTTATACCGTTTACATCATTTAAACCGTTTATACCGTTTATCTGATTTAAATCGTTTATCCGATATAAACCGTTTATATTGTTTATACGGATCGCTCGATGAACACCAAATGACGCTCTACATCCAGCCCTGGCACCCTTAAAGGCTGTAAACCCTTGATTTTCCAGTCGCTCGGCACCCTCTCCTGCTCGTCTTTGGGGGCCGTTCCTTTCAAGGCGATGTAGCGCCCCCCGCTGGCCAACAGGTGCTGCGACCAATTGACGAAATCGCTGAGGTCCGCGAAGGCCCGCGAAGTAATCACGTCAAATTTGTCGCTCGGCTGGTACTGCTCCACCCTGCCCGTCACCACGCTCACATTGGCCAATTTGAGCTGGGCTTTCACCTGGGTCAAAAAGGCCGTTTTTTTGTGTACGGTGTCGATCAGGGTCACTTTCATGTCGGGCCGGCAGATCGCCAGCACGATGCCCGGCAGGCCGCCGCCGGCGCCCACGTCGAGCACATTGTGGGCATCCTGAAAGGCCGGCACGGCGGCCAGCGAATCGAGGATATGCAGGCGGATCATGTCGAGCGGCGCGCGCACGGCGGTCAGGTTGTAGACCGCGTTCCATTTGTGCAGGAGCGCCAGGTAGTCGAGCAATTGCTCGCGCTGGGACGGGCTGAGCGTGATGTTCAGCTCAGCCAGGCCGTCGACCAGAATCTGGCCGAGAATCACACGGTCGAATCCTTTCATCCGGCCGCCGCTTCCATCGGCAGATTGGCGAAGCCGCCATAGCCTTTCTTTTTCAGATGCACGAGCAGCAGCGAGATCGCCGCCGGCGTCACACCCGAGATGCGCGAGGCCTGGCCCAGGGTTTCGGGACGCTGTTTGTCGAGCTTCTGGCGCACCTCGATCGACAAGGCCGTGATCTCCTGATAGTTGAGATTGGGCGGTAATTTCATGTTCTCGTAGTAGTCGTGGCGCTCGACTTCGCGCGCCTGACGCTCGATGTAACCGGCATACTTGAGCGTGATTTCGACCTGCTCTTTCACGGCCGGATCATCGACGCCTGGCCCCGCGAGCGCCTGGCCCTCCTTGCCCTGCATGCTCATCAGGGTGTCGTACTGCACGCCCGGGCGGCGCAGCAGGTCGGCCAGGTTGTACTCGCGTTCGATGGCCTGGCCGAGGATACGCTCGGACTCGGCTGCCTCAAGGATGCGCGGGTTGACCCAGGTGGCTTTCAGCCGTTCGAGTTCGGCGGCGATGGCGTCGCGCTTGCGCGAGAACGCGTCCCACTGGGCGTCGCCGATGCAGCCGAGTTGACGGCCGATCTCGGTCAGGCGCATGTCGGCATTGTCTTCGCGCAGGCTCAGGCGGTACTCAGCACGGCTGGTGAACATGCGGTAAGGCTCCATCACGCCCTGAGTCACGAGGTCATCCACAAGCACGCCGAGATAGGCGTCGGCACGACCCGGCACCCAGGCATCCTTGCCCTGGGTTTGCAGCGCGGCATTCAGGCCAGCCAGCAGACCCTGGGCAGCGGCCTCTTCGTAACCCGTCGTGCCATTGATCTGACCAGCGAAGAACAGGCCCTGGATAGCGCGCGTTTCGAGCGAAGCCTTGAGGCCGCGCGGGTCGAAATAATCGTATTCGATGGCGTAGCCAGGGCGCAGGATGTGGGCGTTTTCCAAGCCGCGCATCGAGCGGACCAGGGCGATCTGCACGTCGAAAGGCAGGCTGGTGGAGATGCCGTTCGGGTAGAACTCATTGGTCGTCAGCCCCTCGGGCTCGAGGAAAATCTGGTGCGAATCCTTGCTGGCGAAGCGGTGGATTTTGTCTTCGATCGAAGGGCAATAGCGCGGACCCACACCTTCGATCACGCCCGTGTACATCGGGCTGCGGTCAAGGCCGGCGCGGATGATGTCGTGGGTTTGCTGATTGGTGTGCGTGACCCAGCACGGCACCTGGCGCGGGTGCATGCCCGCATTGCCCATGACGGAGAATACAGGCACCGGATCAAGGTCGCCCGGCTGCTCACTCATCACCGTGAAGTCGATCGAGCGGCCGTCGATGCGCGGCGGCGTTCCCGTCTTCAGGCGCCCTTGCGGCAGCTTGAGTTCTTTCAGGCGGGCCGAGAGCGACACCGCGGGCGGATCCCCTGCCCGCCCGGCCGCATAGTTTTGCAGGCCGACATGGATCTTACCGTCGAGGAAGGTGCCTGCCGTCAGCACGACGGCGCGGGCACGGAACTGGATACCGAGCTGGGTGACGGCGCCGACGACGCGATCGCCCTCGACCATCAGATCGTCGACAGCCTGCTGGAACAGCCACAGGTTCGCCTGGTTTTCCAGGCGCGAACGGATCGCAGCCTTGTAGAGCACGCGGTCGGCCTGGGCGCGGGTGGCACGGACGGCCGGGCCTTTGGACGAGTTCAGGATACGGAACTGGATGCCGGCCTCGTCGGTTGCGATGGCCATGGCGCCGCCCAGGGCGTCCACTTCCTTGACCAGGTGGCCCTTGCCGATGCCGCCGATCGAGGGGTTGCAGGACATCGCCCCGAGGGTTTCGATGTTGTGGGTAAGCAGCAGCGTCTTCTGTCCCATGCGGGCCGAGACCAGTGCGGCCTCGGTGCCGGCATGGCCGCCGCCGACGACGATGACGTCGAATTCAGTTGGAAAAAGCATGATTGGATGGCTTGAAGCGAGGGGGTAAGTCCAGATTATAGATTTTTTTCGCGCTGGGGTCGCGAAATTGTTTCACGTGGAACAGCGTGGAGACCCGGACGGGGACTGTTCCACGTGAAACAATGGCCTCAGAGATGAGGCTTGAGGAAGGCGTCGTAACTGGTTTTGAGCACCAGCAGGCTGACCACGAGCAGGAAAACTTTGCGCACAAAGCCGCTGCCATGGCGCAAAGCCAGGCGGGTGCCGACCAGCGAACCGGCCACCTGACAAGCCGCCATCAGCAAACCGAGCTGCCAGATCAGATGACCGGACACGCCAAACCACATCAGGGCCGACAGATTGCAGGCAACGTTCACGATCTTGGCCGCGGCCGATGCGCCAAGGAAATCAAAGCCAAAGAAACGCACGAACAGGAAAACCAGGAAGCTGCCCGTACCCGGTCCGAAGAAGCCATCGTAAAAACCGATGGCCGCGCCCATGCCCACGGCCAGCCAGCGTTCCCTGCTGCCGGAATGCAAAGGCGCATGGATGCTGCCGAGGTCTTTCTTGCGGAAGGTGTAGATGGCGACGGCGATCAGCACCAGTGGCAACAGGCCGCGCACAAAGTCGGCCGGAATCCGGGTCACGGTGAAGGCGCCGCAGAAGGCCATGACGAAGGCGGCTACCGCGGCCGGCGCCGCCGCCGACCAGGCGACCTTGACGCGCTGCGCATAGTTGTAGGCCGCGGCCGAGGTACCGAAGATACCCGCCAGCTTGCTGGTGCCGAACAGGGTTGCCGGCGCGGTCGTCGGCAGCATCGAGAACATCACGGGGATCTGGATCAGCCCGCCCCCACCCACCACCGCATCGACCAGTCCGGCGCAAAAGGCCGCGCTGCCGAGCACTGCAAAGTCCAGCATCAATACTTTCCTCAAGTCAGCTAAGCTGACCATTGTACGGAAGAAAGCTGCGCATGGTGTAAGCTAGACATTCCCAGCGACGAGTGAACAACATGGACTCCTTTTTCTTCAGCACGGTCCCGCATCTGGTCTGCGCCGTCGGCGCGGCCAGCCGTCTTGGCGACCACATCCGCGCACACTTTCCCCACGCCCAGCATGTGATGCTGGTGACCGACCCCGGCTTCCTTGCGACCGGCCTGATCGATGGCCCCAAGCAAGGTCTGGCCGACGCCGGCCTGCGCGCCAGTCTGTTTGCCGACGTCGTGGCCGACCCGCCCGAACAGGTGGTCCACGATGCCGTAGCGTTTGCGCGCGAACATGAAGTCGACGTGGTGGTCGGCATCGGCGGCGGCAGTCCGATGGACGTGGCCAAGCTGGTCGCCGTGCTCGCGCGCAGCCACCAGCCGCTGCAAGAAATGTACGGCATCGGTAAAGTGAGCGGGACGCGCATGCCCCTGGTCCTGGTGCCGACCACGGCCGGCACCGGATCGGAGGTGACCAACATCGCCATCGTGACGACGGGCGCGACCAGCAAGATGGGCGTGGTCGCCACCCAGCTGTATGCCGACCTGGCCATCCTGGACGCCGGCCTGACCTACGGCCTGCCGCCTGCGGTCACGGCCGCGACGGGGATCGATGCAATGGTGCACGCCATCGAGGCCTACACCACGCGCCACAAGAAGAACCTGCTGTCCGACATGCTGGCCTGCAAAGCGCTGAGCCTGCTGTACCCGAATCTGCTGCTCGCCTGTGAACATGGCGACGACGCCGGCGCACGCCAGGCCATGCTGCTCGGCGCCATGCTGGCGGGCCAGGCCTTTGCGAATGCACCGTGCGCCGCCGTGCACGCGCTCGCCTATCCGATCGGCGGCATCTTCCATGTGCCGCATGGCCTGTCGAACTCGCTCGTGCTGCCGCATGTGTTGCGCTTCAATCTGCCGGCCGCGGTGACGCAGTATGCCGAACTGGCCAGTCTGCTGATCCCGGGCCTGGCCGGGTCCGAGGAGGCGCGTGCCGACGCCTTGATCCAGGCAATGGCGCAACTGCCGGTCGCCTGCGGGATTCCGACACGCCTGCAGCAGGTCGGTGTCGAGGATAGCGACCTCGACCAGCTGGCGGACGAGGCGATGAAGCAAACCCGTCTGCTCGGCAATAATCCGCGTGAACTTGGCTGGCAGGACGCCCGCGCCATCTATGCGGCTGCGCTCTGATCCGAGCGCAGCCGATGTTGTCAATTATGCTATTTCAGGTGTTCATCGGCGCGTGAACATGTGCCTCGGCGGGCGGGTGTGCAAAAACGCACCAGAACGGCCTCAGCGCTGATTAGACTGGAAGATGGCCCTTGGGTGTATCCAAGGGCCAAAAAGCGCTTAGGCGGCCGCTCAGCGCCTTCCTAAGGCATTCAGAAACAGCCTAGCCCTTGGCAGCCTGGGCCGGGGCTTTGCGGCGCAAGCGTTCAGCGTAGGCCGCGATCTCGCCGACCACACCGCGCCGGAACAGCAACACGCAGATGACGAAGATCAGACCAGTGACCATGCTGACCGATTCACCAATGCTGTTGAACCACTCCACCCCGGTCTGACTGGCCAGCCAGTTGCCGACGTCGCCTAGTTTGTTTTCGAGCATGACGATGATGAAGGCGCCGATCACCGGCCCCACCAGCGTCCCCATGCCACCCACCAGGGTCATCAGGATAACGAGGCCGGAGGTGCTCCAATGCACATCGGTCAGCGTCTCCAGTCCCAGCACAATGGTTTTGGTGGCGCCGGCCAGGCCCGCCAGCGCGGCCGACAGCACAAAGGCCATCAGCTTGTAGCGCTCGGTGTCATAGCCGAGTGAGGTGGCGCGCGCCTCGTTTTCCTTGATGGCCTTGAGCACCTGGCCAAACGGCGAATGCACAATGCGCTGCACGAGTGCAAACCCGCCCACCGCAATGGCCAGCACCACGTAGTAGAGGTGATAGTCATTGGTCAGCGCAAGACTGCCCAGCAGCTGGCCGCGCGGCACACTCTGCAAGCCGTCCTCCCCGCCCGTGAACGGCGCGCGCAGGGCGGCAAAGTAGACCATCTGGGCCAGGGCCAGCGTAATCATCGAAAAATAGATGCCCTGGCGCCGGATCGCCAATCCGCCGATCAGCGCGCCGAGACCCGCACTGGCAGCCACCGCCGCCAGCACCGCCAGTTCCAGCGGCCAGCCGGCATCGCGCAGCAGATAGCCGGCCACATAGCCGGCACTGCCGAAAAAGGCCGCATGCCCGAACGACAGCAGGCCGGTAAAGCCAATCAGCAAATTGAAGGCGCAGGCGAACAGGGCAAAGCACAGCAGCTTCATCAGAAACACCGGGTAGCCGAATGACGGTGCCGCCAGGGCGATCAGCAGGGCCAGCGCGTAAGCGATGCGCTTGTTCATCACTTCTCCTTGCCAAACAGGCCAGCCGGACGCAGCAGCAGCACGATGACCATCACCACAAACACCACCACTTCCGAGCCTTCCGGGTAGTAGACGCGGGTGAAGCCCTCGACCACGCCCAGGCCCAGGCCGGACACAATGGCGCCCAGAATCGACCCCATGCCGCCGATCACCACCACGGCGAAGACGACGATGATCAGGTGCGAGCCCATCAGCGGCGACACCTGGATCATCGGCGCCGCCAGCACCCCGGCCAGGCCGGCCAGGGCCACCCCGAAGCCGTAGGTGAGCGTGACCATCAGCGGCACATTGATGCCGAAAGCCTCGACCAGTTTCGGGTTCTCGGTCCCGGCGCGCAGGTAGGCGCCGAGCTTGGTCTTTTCGATCACGAACCAGGTGCCGAAGCAGACCACGAGCGACACCAGCACCACCCACAGCCGGTAATACGGCAGGATCATGAAACCGAGATTGGCCGCGCCGGTCAGCAGCTCGGGCGTTTCATACGGCTGGCCCGACACCCCGTAGAAGGAGCGGAACACGCCCTCGAGCATCAGGGTGATGCCAAAGGTCAGCAGCAAGCCGTACAGGTGGTCGAGCTTGTAGAGCCAGCGCAGCATGGTCTTCTCGATCACGATGCCAAAGGCCCCGACGATCAGCGGCGCCGCCGCCAGCATCACCCAATAGCTGGCGCCGAAATAGGTGAGCCCCATCCAGGCCACGAAGGCCCCCATCATGTAGAGGGCGCCGTGGGCGAAATTGATGACATTGAGCAGGCCGAAAATCACGGCCAGACCCAGCGACAGCATCGCATAGAAGGAGCCGTTGACGAGGCCCAGCATCAGCTGGCTCATCAGCACCGGCAGCGGCTTACCGAAAATCTCCATGGGCCGGACTTACTTCCAGAGCGAGCACTTGGATTCGGCCTTGGTGGTAAAGGCCTTGTCCCCCGGGATCACCTGCACGACCTTGAAGTAGTCCCACGGATACTTCGACTCGGACGGCTGCTTCACTTCCATCAGATACATGTCGTGCACCATGCGCCCGTCGGGCCGCACAACGCCGTTCTTGGTGAACATGTCGGTGATCTTGGTCTTCTTCAGATAGGCCATGATCTTGTCGCTGTCGTCCGTGCCCGTGGCCTTGACGGCCTTCAGGTAGGTCAGCGCGGCCGAGTAGTCGCCGGCCTGCACCATCGACGGTTCCTTCTTCATCTTGTCGAAGTAGCGCTTGGACCAGGCGCGCGTCTCATCGTTCAGATCCCAGTACCAACCATCGGTCAGATACATGCCCTTGGTGGCGTTCAGGCCGAGCGAGTGGATGTCCGTGATCGACACCAGCAGGCCGGCCATCTTCATCTGCTTGGTGATGCCGAATTCATTGGCGGCCTTGATCGAATTGATCAGGTCGCCACCGGCATTGGCCAGACCCAGGACCTGAGCCTTGGAGCCCTGGGCCTGCAGCAGGAAGGACGAGAAGTCGGAGGCCGACAGCGGGTGGCGCGAGCTGCCCATCACCTGCCCGCCCGCGGCCTTGACCACATTCGCCGCTTCCTTTTCGAGCGAGGTGCCGAAGGCGTAGTCGGCCGTCAGAAAATACCAGGACTTGCCGCCGCGCTGGACGATGGCCCCGCCCGTGCCCTTGGCCAGGGCCACGGTGTCATAGGCGTAGTGCACGGTATAGGCCGTGCAGTCCTCATTGGTCAGCTGGGCCGAACCGGCGCCGACCGAGAAGAAGACTTTCTTCTTCTCCGCGGCGACCTTGGCCATCGTCAGGTTGGCGGTCGAATTGGTACCGCCGATCAGCATGTCGACGCCCTGCTGGTCGAACCATTCGCGCGCCTTGGCGCCGGCGATATCGGCCTTGTTCTGGTGGTCGGCGAAGATGAACTCGATCTTCTTGCCATTGATGGCCCCGCCCATATCGGCGATGGCCAGCTTGACGGCTTCGATCCCGCCCTTGCCGTCGAGGTCGGAATACACGCCGGCCATATCGGTCAGCATGCCGATCTTGATGGTGTCGCCCGACACCTGGGCGAAGGCGGGCATCGTGCACAGGCTGAGTGCTGCAATAGCAAGGGCTTTGCGTTTCATCTTTTTGTCTCCGTTATGGCTAGGTTCACACTCCCAAGAGCTCGGTCAGGACCGGCATCTTGGCATTCAACTCCGATGAAGTGAAAGTCTCGACAATCTGACCGTGCTCCATCACGTAAAAGCGGTCCGCCAGCGGTGCGGCGAAGCGGAAATTCTGTTCCACCATGACGATGGTGTAGCCCTTGGCCTTGAGCGTGGTGATCATGCGCGCCAGGGCCTGCACGATGACCGGGGCCAGGCCTTCGGAAATCTCGTCAAGCAGCAGCAGGCGCGCGCCCGTGCGCAGAATGCGCGCCACGGCCAGCATCTGCTGTTCGCCACCGGACAGGCGCGTACCCTGGCTGTGCTTGCGTTCCTGCAGGTTGGGGAACATCGCGTAGATCTCGTCCACCGACATGCCGCCCTGACCGGCCAGCACCGGCGGCAGCAGCAGGTTTTCTTCGGTCGACAGCGAGGCGAAGATGCCGCGCTCCTCGGGGCAATAGCCGACACCGAGGTGGGCGATGCGGTGCGTGGGCAGGCCGATGGCCTCGGTGCCGTGAATCTTGACCGAGCCTTGGCGCGCGCCGGTCAGGCCCATGATGGCGCGCAGCGTCGTGCTGCGGCCCGCACCATTGCGGCCGAGCAGGGTGACGACCTCGCCTTCCTGCACGCTCAGATTCACGTCATGCAGGATATGCGACTCTCCATACCAGGCATGCAGCTGGCGGATCTCGAGGGCCGCGCTCATCCGTGTGCCCCCGCCAGTTCGCCGTCGGCCGAGCCCATATAGGCTTCCATCACCTGCGGATTTTTCGACACTTCGGCATAACTGCCCTCGGCCAGGATGGCCCCGCGCTGCAGGACCGAAATCGTGTCGCAGATGCCCGAGACCACGTTCATATTGTGTTCCACCATCAGAATCGTGCGGCCCGCGGCCACCTTCCTGATCAGCTCGGTGACGCGGTGCACGTCTTCGTGGCCCATGCCCTGGGTCGGCTCGTCGAGCAGCATCAGTTCAGGCTCCATGGCCAGGGTGGTGGCGATCTCGAGCGCGCGCTTGCGGCCATAGGGCAGATCGGCCGTGAGGGCATCGGCGAATTTGTCGAGGTCGACTTCGGCCAGCAGGGCCATGGCGCGCGCGTTCAGGGTCTGCAGGCTGCGCTCACTCTTCCAGAAATGGAAACTGGTGCCGAGTGTGCGTTGCAGACCGATGCGCACATTTTCGAGCACGCTCAGGTGGGGAAAGACGGCGGATATCTGAAACGAGCGGATGATGCCCTTGCGCGCGATCTGGGCTGGCTTGGCGCGCGTGATGTCGGCGCCGTTGAACAGAATCTCGCCCGCGCTGGGCTCGAGGAATTTGGTCAGCAGGTTGAAGCAGGTGGTCTTGCCTGCCCCGTTCGGGCCGATCAGCGCATGGATCTGCCCGCGCCGCACCCGCAAGTTCACATCATTGACTGCCGTGAAGCCCTTGAACACCTTGCTCAGGTGCCGGGTCTCCAAGATGACGTCCGACATGCTGTCTCCGCTGTCTTATAGTTTGCAGGGGATCATACACACGGCCCCCTGCGCTCACAATACAGCAGAACGACCGCCTCATTGCGCGTTTTTGCACAGGAGCGCGGCCAGACGTTCGGCAATCATCAGCACCGGCGCATTGGTATTGCCAGAAGTAATGCGCGGCATGATGGAGGCATCGGCAATGTGCAGGCCGGCCACGCCCTTCACCCGCAATTCGCTGTCGACCACGGCCATCGGATCATCGGCGCGCCCCATACGGCAGGTGCCGACCGGATGGAAAATCGTGGTGCCGATCATGCCCGCCGCACGCGCCAGATCGGCCTCGGTCTGGAAGTCCGGACCGGGACGGTATTCGACGGGCGCGTACTTGTGCAGGGCCGGCGCGGCCACGATGCGGCGCGTCAGCGCCAGCGCGGCCGCCGCCGTCCGCCGGTCCGCTTCCGTGCTCAGATAATTGGGTACGATCGCCGGCGCGTCCTCAAAGTTCCCCGAGCGGATGCGCACATGCCCGCGCGAGCTGGGGCGCAGATGGCAAACACTGGCCGTAAAGGCCGGAAAATTGTGCAGCGGCTCGCCAAAGCGGTCGAGGGAGAGCGGCTGCACATGGTATTCAAGGTCGGGCGTGGCCACGGCAGGCGAGGAACGCGCAAACGCGCCCAGCTGGGACGGCGCCATCGACATCGGGCCGCTGCGGCGCAGTGCATATTCGAGACCGATGCGGGCCTTGCCGAGCCAGTGATTGGCCAGGGTGTTCAGGGTAGGCGCCTGGCTGACCTTGAAAATCATGCGCAATTGCAGATGGTCCTGCAGATTTTCACCGACGCCAGGCGCATCGAGCACGGGTGTGATGCCGTTTTCCTGCAACAGCGGCGCCGGGCCGATACCCGACAATTGCAGAATTTGCGGCGTGCCGATCGCCCCCGCGCACAGGATGGTTTCGCGCCGGGCCTGGGCCGACCAGCGGCTGCCTCCGCCGACAAAATGCACGCCGCGGCACTGCCCATCGGCGCTTATCTCCAGGCGCTCGACCTGGGAACCGGTCATGATCGTCAGGTTCGGCCGGCGCGAGGCTTCACGCAAAAAGGCCTTGGCCGTGTTCCAGCGCACGCCCTTCTTCTGGTTCACTTCGAAGTAGGCGCAGCCAAAATTGTCGCCGCCATTGAAATCCGCAGTCGGCGGAATACCGGTCTGCTCGGCCGCCTGCCGGAAGGCGTCGAGAATCTCCCAGGACAGGCGCTGCTGCTCCACACGCCATTCACCCCCGGCACCATGCACAGCGCTGGCACCGGCGTAGTGGTCTTCGGTCTTCTTGAACAGGGGCAGCACCTGGTCCCAGTTCCAATTCGCATCGCCACTGACTTCGGCCCAGTGGGCGTAGTCGGCCGCCTGGCCGCGCATGTAGATCATGCCGTTGATCGAGGAGCAGCCGCCCAGAACCTTGCCACGCGGATAGATCAGGCTGCGGCCATGCAGGCCCGCATCCGCTTCCGTGCGGTAGCGCCAATCGGTACGCGGGTTATCGATGCAATACAGATAGCCCACCGGAATATGAATCCAGAGATAATCGTCCTTGCCGCCTGCTTCGATCAGCAACACCTCGGTCTGCCGGTCCTCGGTCAGGCGCTTAGCCAGCAGGCAACCGGCCGTACCGCCGCCAACAATGATGTAATCGTAGGTCCCTGCTGACTCCATACCGGCTCCTTTTGCGTGCCGGAAAGGGTAACAGAGTCAGAAATGAAAACCAATGTGGATAAGTCTCTGGATATCCACAGGGACCGAATGTGCATAAGACGCCGTTTACCCACAAGCCAATTGTTCTCCAGAATTGAGCACTCGCCCATACAGAGCTGTTCGGGCTTTTATACTTTTCCTAAACCAATGATTTTTTTAAGAAAAATCGATTTGTTCACAGAAAACAGGGCCTGTTAACAACTACTATCAAGGGTATACAAGTATCATGTTTATAAAAGGAAGAAGTGCAGGCCAAAATCGGCAAAAAATCGTCCCTGTGAATAAAACCTTGGATATCCACAGGATGAGTTGTTGCTAAATCGGGGAAATCTTCAGGTCCAAAACTTTGTCCCAGATTCATTCAAGCTAAAAGCAAGGCTTATGCAGCAGCTTTTTCATCGCGTAAACGTTTGAGCTTGTTGATAAATTTCGACTTATCCACAGAAAACAGCGCGTTTACCTACTACTACCAGCTTTGTATACATACTCTTTATATTTAAATGCGCATCGGGATCATCAGCGCTCTGTTTGAAGAGCAAGAAGGCATCGTTGACGACATCGTCAACAAAAGCGTCGTCGTGCATGGCAAACGCGAATACACGTGTGGCCAACTATGGGGATGCGAGGTGGTTTGCGTGCTTTCACGCATCGGCAAAGTCGCTGCGGCCATGACGGCGACCATCCTGATCGAGAAATTTGGCGTCACGCATGTGATTTTCACCGGGGTCGCCGGTGCGGGTCATGCCGACGTGAAAGTCGGTGACGTGGTCCTGGCCAGCCAGCTGGTCCAGCACGACATCGATGCGAGTCCCCTTTTCCCGCGTTTTGAGGTACCTCTGACGGGTCGCGCGCATTTCCACACGGATCGGGACCTGAATCAGCATTTGGCGGCTGCAGCGGCCTCCTGGCGCGTCCATCACGGTCTGATTGCCTCAGGCGATCAGTTCATTAACGATGGGGAAAGGATTGCGGCCCTGCGCGATGCCTTGCCCGATGTGCTGGCGGTGGAGATGGAAGGTGCGGCGGTCGCCCAGGTCTGTCACGAACTGGACGTGCCGTTTGCCGTCATCCGGACGATTTCGGACAACGCGAATGAGGAAGCGGCGACGGATTTCATGCTGTTTGTGCGCACCGTCGCCGCCAAAGTGGCTTACGAGATACTCAAGACAACATTGACTCGGCTGGCACGTAGTCGTAACCCAGGTCCTTAGCCACGGCGGCGTAGGTCACCTTGCCCTGGCAGACATTCAGACCATTGCGCAGGTGCACGTCATCCTTCAGGGCCTGCTGCCAGCCCTTGTTGGCCAGGGCGATCGCATGGCCGATGGTGGCGTTATTCAGTGCAAAGGTCGAGGTACGGGCCACGGCGCCCGGCATATTGGCTACGCAGTAATGCACGACGCCGTCGACCACAAAGGTCGGGTCGGCATGGGTGGTTGCATGCGAGGTTTCGAAGCAGCCGCCCTGGTCGATGGCCACGTCCACCACGACCGCGCCCTTTTTCATGCGTGAAATCATGTCGCGCGTCACAAGCTTGGGCGCAGCGGCACCCGGCACCAGTACGCCACCGACGACCAGATCCGCCGTCAACACCGATTCCTCGATCGTATGGGCGTTCGACATCAGGGTGCTGATGCGGTTCCCGAAAACCAGATCGAGCTGGCGCAGACGGTCGATGCTCTTGTCGAGCACGGTCACACGGGCGCCCGTACCGACGGCCATCTGCAAGGCATTGGTGCCGACCACGCCGGCGCCGATGATGACGATGTGGCCGGCAGCCACACCCGGCACGCCGCCCAGCAGCAGGCCCATGCCGCCTTTGGATTTTTCCAGATGGGCAGCGCCGGCCTGGATGGCCATGCGCCCCGCCACCTCGCTCATCGGGGCCAGCAGCGGCAGCCCGCCGCCGGGGCCGGTGATGGTTTCGTAGGCGATGCAGATTGCGCCCGACTTGACGAGGGCGGCCGTCTGTTCCGGGTCCGGCGCCAGGTGCAGGTAGGTGTACAGAATCTGGCCGGGACGCAGCATCGCGCATTCGACCGCCTGCGGTTCCTTCACCTTGACGATCATGTCCGCCTTGGCGAACACTTCCTCGGCGCTGGCGGCCAGGCTTGCGCCGGCCGCCACATACTGCTCGTCCGACAGCCCGATCTCGGCGCCGGCACCTTGTTGCACGATGACGCGATGACCGCGTGTGGTCAGTTCGCGCACGCTGGGCGGGGTCAGCCCGACGCGGTACTCGTGGTTCTTAATCTCTTTGGGTACGCCTACTAACATGTTTCCTCCGATTGGTTTGCTATGCGCCCAAGGTCATCAGGCTCGCATTTCCCCCCGCCGCTGTCGTGTTCACACATACCGCGCGTTCAGCGACTAAACGCCACAGCGGAATAGCACCTTCTTCCGAGGTGTCGATCACACCGACGATGGCCCCGGGTCGGGACGCAAATGCCGGCTTCAAGCCCAGGACGAGGGATGCCTCGACCAGGGCAATCTGGAATTCCTGATCACAGCCTTCGATGCTAGCCGTGCGCTGGATGTGCGCTTTGACTTCATCGGGCAGGCCGGGCGGAATGGCGTGCGCATAGGCTTCCGGAATGATGGCCTCATTGCCGGTGGCCAGCACGGCCGCCAATTGATTGAGCAGCACGCCCACATGGCTGGCCGCGCACAGGACCTTGCCGCGTGCCACAAAGGACAGGGTATTGCGCTCGCCGGTCGGGCCCGGCAGGTTCAGCGTATGGCCGGCGAGCGTCGTGCTCGCGTAGTGTTCAGCCGCATTGACCACGCGCTGATGGCCATGGGTGCGCGCCCATTTCAGCAGGGCTTCCAGGCCCTTGCTGGCCAGACCATCATGCTGCATCAAGGGCGGCGCGCCGCGCTGCAGGCGCTTCAGGTAGAGCGGGCCGCCCGCCTTGGGACCGGTACCGGACTTGCCTTCGCCGCCGAAGGGCTGCACGCCGACGACGGCGCCGACGATATTGCGGTTCACATAGATATTGCCCACATGCGCGCGGCTGGTGACGAAGGCAATGGTTTCATCGATGCGCGAGTGCACGCCCAGAGTCAGGCCATAGCCGGTGTTATTGATCGACTCGATCAGGGCCGGCAGCTCGTTGCGGCGGTAGCGCAGCACGTGCAGCACCGGGCCGAAGACCTCGCGCTGCAGCTCGGCGATGCTGCCGATCTCGATCAGGGTCGGGGCCACAAAGGTGCTGGCGCTGCCGGGTACGGCCAGCTGGAAGAAGTCCTTGGCCTTGGGCTTCATGCGCTCGATATGCGACAGCAGGTTCTGCTGGGCTTCGCTGTCGATGACGGGACCGATATCGGTGCTCAGGCGGTCCGGATTGCCAATGCGCAGTTCCTGCATCGCGCCCTTGAGCATCTTGATGGTCTTGTCGGCGATGTCTTCCTGCAGGCACAGGATGCGCAGGGCCGAGCAGCGCTGGCCGGCGCTGTCAAAGGCCGAGGACAGCACATCATTGACGACCTGTTCCGGCAGGGCCGAGGAGTCGACGATCATCGCGTTCTGACCACCGGTTTCGGCGATCAAGGGAATGTCGCAGGCTTCCTTCACGGCGCGCTGCGCCAGGGTCTGGTTGATCAGCTGGGCCACTTCGGTCGAGCCCGTGAAGATCACGCCCTTGATGCGCGGATCCTGAGTCAGGGCGGCGCCGACCACTTCGCCGCGGCCCGGCAGATATTGCAGGGCGCCGCGCGGCACGCCGGCCGCGTGGAACAGCTCGACCGCACGGTAGGCGATCAGCGGCGTCTGCTCGGCCGGCTTGGCCAGCACCACATTGCCGGCCGCCAGAGCAGCGGCCACCTGCCCGGTGAAAATGGCCAGCGGGAAGTTCCACGGGCTGATGCAGGTGACCGGGCCAAGCGCCAACTGGTTTTGCGCACCACGCACCTGGGCGCCGTAGTAGCGCAGGAAATCGACGGCCTCGCGCACTTCGGCGATGGCATTCGACAGGGTCTTGCCGGCCTCGCGGATGGCCAGGGCCATCAGCTCGGTCTGGTGTTCCTCGAACAGGTCGGCCACGCGCGCCAGGATGGCCGCGCGCTCGCTCGGCGCCGTGGTCTGCCAGTCCATGGCATAGGTGGTGGCAGCGGCCAGCGCGGTTTCCACATCTTCGAGCGTGGCTTCCGCAGCGTGACCAACCACGTCCGACAACTGGGCCGGGTTGCGCACCGGCTGCATGTGCGTGCCGGCCGTGATGGCGCCGTCGATCAGCGGCGCGGCCGCCCATTCGCGCGCGGTGGCCAAGGCCAGGCTGGTGCTGGCCAGCGTGTCTTCGTTCGACAGGTCGATCCCGCGCGAGTTCGCGCGTTCTTTGCCAAACAGGTCGACCGGCAGGGCGATGGCCGGATGGGGCTGGCCGTCATGGCTGCGCGCGACCTCGAAGGGATCGGCGACCAGATGTTCGATACCGATGTTTTCGTCGACGATCTGGTTCACAAACGAGGAGTTGGCGCCATTTTCAAGCAGACGGCGCACCAGATAGGCGAGCAGGGTTTCATGCGAACCGACCGGCGCGTAGATGCGGCAGGCCTTGCCCAGCGCGTCTTTGGGCACCACCTGGTCGTACAGGGTTTCGCCCATGCCATGCAGGCACTGGAATTCGTAATCGTCGACGCCGTTTTCCTTGGCCCAGGTGTAGATCACTGACAGCGAATGGGCATTGTGCGTGGCGAACTGCGGATAGATGACATCGGTCACGCCCAGCAGCTTCTTGGCACAGGTCAGGTAGGACACATCGGTGTGCACCTTGCGCGTGTAGACCGGATAGCCGGGCATGCCGTCCACCTGAGCGCGCTTGATCTCCGAATCCCAGTAGGCGCCTTTCACCAGGCGCACCATGAATTTGCGGCCGCTGCGGCGCGCCAGGTCGACCAGATAGTCGATCACAAACGGGCAGCGCTTCTGATAGGCCTGGACCACGAAGCCAATGCCCTCGAAGCCAGCCAGATCCGGATCGAAGGCCATGGCCTCCATCATGTCGAGCGAAATCTCGAGGCGGTCGGCTTCCTCGGCGTCGATGTTCAGGCCGATGTTGTAGCGTTTGGCCAGCAGCACCAGGGATTTCAGGCGCGGCAGCAGCTCGCCCATCACGCGTTCGTGCTGAGCGCGGCTGTAGCGCGGGTGCAGGGCCGACAGCTTGACCGAAATGCCGGGCCCGTCCTTGATGCCGCGGCCATTGGCGGCGGTGCCGATGGCGTGAATGGCCTGCTCGTAGGCCGCATAGTATTTGACCGCATCTTCTTCGGTCAGAGCCGCTTCGCCCAGCATGTCATACGAATAGCGGTAGCCGCGTGCCTCATTCTCGCGGCTGTTCTTGAGCGCTTCGGCAATCGTCTGGCCGGTCACGAACTGATTGCCGAGCATGCGCATGGCCAGATCGACGCCCTTGCGGATCAAGGGTTCGCCACCCTTGGCGATCAGTTTGTTCAGCGCCGCGCCGAGGCCGGCTTCGCTGCTCGTGCTGACCAGTTTGCCGGTAATCAGCAGGCCCCAGGTGGCGGCGTTGACGAACATCGACGGCGATTCGCCCAGGTGCTTGGACCAGTCGCCCTTGCTGATTTTGTCGGCAATCAGACGGTCGGCCGTGTCGGCGTCAGGAATGCGCAGCAGGGCTTCCGCCAGGCACATCAGCGCCACGCCCTCGTCCGAGGACAGCGAGAACTCGTGCATCAGGGCATCGACACCCGAGGCGCGCGTGCGCTTTTCGCGCACCGCGCTCACCAGTTTTTCGGCCAGCTGACGCGCGGCCGGCAGCGGCCGTGCACCCTGGGCGAACAGCCATTGCACGGCGCTCTGTTCATCGCGGCGGTAAGCGGCGGTAATGGCGGCACGCAGGGGGCTTTGCTGACGGTCTACATCGGCCACCAGGGCGGCGAACGGCGTGGAAGTGCTCATCTAATTTTCTCTCTAAAATCAATCACTTAGGTGCGTGGCAAAACGCCCCGCCGGCGCTGTGCGGGGCGGGGCGTTTCAGAACGCGGAACAATGATTCGATTGTAGAAGGTATTCGTCTGGATTAATTCTGGTATTGCGAAGGACTAGCAATACATAGTTTTTAGTGCGACAATTTGACCAAATAAAATTAAATGGAGACAGACCCATGCTGGATAAGATCAGCAAGCGTATCTTGACCGAGCTGCAAAATGACGGCCGCATTTCGAATGTTGAATTGGCCGCGCGGGTGAATTTATCGCCTGCAGCTTGTCTGGAACGGGTGCGCAAGCTGCATGAATCGGGCTATATCATGGGCTACACGGCCCAGTTGAACCCGCAATTGCTCGATGTGTCCCTGCTGGTGTTTATCGAGGTCGTGCTCGACCGCACCACGCCGGAAGTGTTTGAGTCCTTCAAACAGAGTGTCCAGCTGATTCCCGAAGTCCTCGAATGCCATATGGTGGCCGGCGGCTTCGACTACCTCGTCAAGGCGCGTGTGAAAGACATGGCCGCCTACCGCGAATTCCTCGGCAAGACCCTGCTGCAGAAAGGCGTGCGCGAAACCCACACCTATGCGGTGATGGAAGAGGTGAAAAACACCACCAAGCTGCCGATCAAATAAGCAGCCCGGCGTTCAGCTGTCCGTGGTCGGGCGCAGATTCGGCGCGCTGACGGCTTCCAGATGGCGGCGCAGCCATTTGTGGGCGGGGCTGCGCGCGTCGCGCTCGTGCCAGAGCATGTCCAGATGGACGGCCGGCATCGGGAACGGCAGTTCGCGCGAGACCAGCGCATCGGTCATGCCGGTCGAGGCGATCAGGTGGCGCGGCAGCACGGTGATCAGGTCGGAGTTGGCTACCACCTTGCCGGCGGTGAAGAACTGATTGACCGTCAGCAGAATGCGACGCTCGCGGTGCAGCTGGGCCAGGGCTTCGTCGACCAGGCCGTGCGCGCGGCCCGAGAAGCTGACCAGCAGATGGTTGGCCGAACAATAATTGTCCAGGGTCAGGTCGACCTGGGCCAGCGGGTGGTGCTTGCGCATCACACACACATAATCGCCCGAATACAGGCGCTCATGGCGGATCGGCGAGCTGGTGTCGCTCGACAGCTGGGCCGCCACGCCGGGGAAGAAACCCACGGCCAGATCGATATCGCCGCGCAGCAGCATCGGGCGCGGTTCGCGCGTGGTCAGCGGCACCATGCGGATATTCACCTGCGGCGCTTCACTCTCGATCGAACGCACGAGCGAGGGCAGCCACATGGCCGCCGTCGCGTCCGCCATTGCCAGACGGAAGGTGGCGTGGGCCGTCGAGACATCGAAGGAATCGGGCGCCACCGCCGATTCCAGCGTGGCCAGGGCGCTGCGCACGGCCGGCCACAGGGCCTCGGCGCGCGCAGTCGGCTTGACCCCGTAGGCGGTGCGGATCAGCAGCTCATCCCCGAGACTTTCGCGCAGGCGCTTGATGGCATTCGAGACGGCGGGCTGGGTCATGGCCAGATGCCCGGCGGCGCGCGTCAGATTTTGCTCAGTCATCACGGCGTCGAATACCCGTAATAAGTTCAGATCGAGGGTGAGGAAGCTCATAGTCGTCAAAAAGCCGAGTGAAGGCCCTATTATATTCACAAATCGTATGCTTGGTATCGCATCTTTCAATTAGATTTATATGCTGCGCTGCATTAACATGCCTTACGTCAACATACGAAACGATTGAATGAAATGAGTACCGCCCTGATTGCTGTCCCGACCCTGCTGGTGGCAGCCAATGTGTTCAAGCCCCTGCTCAAGGGTATCGCGCGCGCCACGATGATGGTGGTGAGCAAGCCCGTCAGCAAGGAAGAGCAGGAAGCCCGTCGCCACCTGCGCGACCGCCGTCTGATGCAGCGCATGATGAATAGCTCGAGCGGCCCCAGCCTCTCGAACGAACTGCAGGCCATCGCCGCGCGCGACTGAGCTGCCCTGCTCCCCACAAAAAACGCGGCCGAGGCCGCGT
The DNA here is from genome assembly GCF_022012445.1 of Massilia sp. TS11. Classification (GTDB taxonomy): domain Bacteria; phylum Pseudomonadota; class Gammaproteobacteria; order Burkholderiales; family Burkholderiaceae_D; genus Telluria. The sequence continues at coordinate 171,028 of NZ_JAKLTS010000007.1, read as the reverse complement.
TTTTTTATGCCTGCGCTGAGGGCTTACTTCTCGCCCAGCAGGGCGGGCTTCAGGCTGCTGTCGACCGGCTTCTCGCCGATCCAGATGCGCAGCACGGCATTGTAGAAGGCGACGTCGGGCAGGGTTTCGCCGATCTTCTTGCCGTTCAGTTCGCAAATCGTGCCCTGGCCCGGAATCCAGTCCAGATGCAGGACATCGCCCTTCTTCACGCCCGGAATCGACTGGAACATTTCACCGAAGGCCATGGTCTGGCTCAGGATCTTGGTCGTTTCCGCACGGTCCGTGTTTTCCTTCAGGCCCTTCATGAAGGCGGCGCCGAAGTCTTCCGAGGAAATATCACGCTGCATGATCAGGGTGACGCGGCGCGGCCCTTCGAGTTTCTGGATATCGGCCGGGTTCGATTTCTTCTCGGGCAGATACAGACCGGCCGCATAGACCTTGATAATCAGGCGCGTACGCATGCCGGCGCCGTTCAGCTTCAGTTCCTTGCCGGCCACCTTGGCGGTGTCTTCAAACTTGGCGTCGCCGACGCTGACGGCCGCGCTGGCCAGGCCACTGGCGGCGCTCAGGGCAAGGGCGGCAAACCAGTGGCGCAGGCGGGGGGATGCAAAACTCATCATGTGTGTCTCCGTGTTGATGTTATCAGACTTAAAACTCTTCCCAATCTTCTTCCTGTTTCGGCGCGGCCTGGGGAGCGGGCTTGGGCGCCGCGGCCACTGCCCGCGGGGCGGCGGCCGGCGGCGGCGTCAGCGGGGCGCGCGGCAGATCGTGTTCATTGAGTTTGAACACGGACACCACACGCGCCAGCTTGGCCGCCTGTTCCTGCATCGAGGCCGCCGCGGCGGCCGCTTGTTCCACCAGCGCAGCGTTCTGCTGGGTGGTGTCATCCATATCGGCAATCGCGCCGCTGACTTCGGCAATGCCGGCGCTCTGTTCCTGGCTGGCCGAGGTGATTTCGCCCATGATGTCGGTCACATAGCGCACGCTCGACACCACTTCTTCCATCGTCACGCCGGCCTGCTCGACCAGGGTCGAGCCCTCGCGCACCTTGCTGACCGAATCGCCGATCAGGGCCTTGATCTCCTTGGCGGCGGCGGCCGAGCGCTGGGCCAGGTTGCGCACCTCGCCGGCCACGACGGCAAAACCGCGGCCCTGCTCACCGGCGCGCGCGGCTTCGACGGCCGCATTCAGGGCCAGAATATTGGTTTGGAAGGCAATGCCGTCGATCACCCCGATGATATCCACAATTTTCTTCGAGGACTCGGTGATCGAGCCCATCGTGTCGACCACATGCGACACCACCGAGCCGCCGCGCACGGCCACTTCCGAGGCCTTGGTGGCCAGCTGATTGGCCTGGCGCGCGTTGTCGGCGTTTTGTTGCACTGTGTCAGTCAACTGGCGCATCGAGCGTGAAGTCTGGCCGAGCGACATGGCCTGCTGCTCGGTCCGGGTCGACAGGTCCTGGTTGCCGGTCGCAATTTCACTCGAGGCAGACGCGATCGAATCGGTGCCTTGTCGCACTTCTGCCACAATTTTAATCAGGCTGTCGTTCATATGGCGCAGGGCTTCCATCATCTGGCCGGTCTCGTCCTGGCTGTCGGCCGTGATGACGCTGGTCAGATCGCCCTGGGCCACGCGTTGGGCCACGTCGACCGCCTCGGTCAGCGGGCCGGTAATCGAGCGTGTCGACAGGAAGGCCACGAGCAGGGAAATGGCGCCCGCCACCAGGGTGACGATCAGGATCGTCACGCCCGTCGTGCTGGAGATGGCGGCGGCGTCGTCGCCGGCCTTCTCCATCTCGGCGTTTTGATAGGCAACGAATTTATCGAGCTGTTCGAAATACTTGTTCTGTAGCGGGCGCACCGAGAACATGAATTTGATCAGGGCCTCGTCTTTCTGGTCGCCCTTGATCATCTCGACCAGGGAGGTTGCGGCCGGGCCGAACTTGTCGCGCACGGCGCTCAGCTGCTTAAGAATCTCCTGGCCCTGGCCCTCCTGGGTCGACTTCTGCAGGGTGTCGATGGCCTTGTTGGCGCTGCTCATGCGTGCGCCGATGTTATCGAGCTCTTTGTTAAGCTGTTTGGGGTCGCTGATGATCAGGGCGGACAGAATCGAGCGCGTCGCATCGTTGACGTCCGACTTCACCTGGTTGGCCATCACGGTATTCGGATAGCGGCTGTTGACCAGGGTCGACACCTCTTTATTCAGGCTGCTGATCCTGACATAAGACAAGCTGGCCAGCACGACCAGCAGGGCAATCACGACACCAAATCCAATGGCCAGGCGCTGGCCGATGCGCAGGTTCCTGATATTCATCGTATTTATTCCACCCGGAAAGACGAAGCGAAGCCAAATGAATATACCATCGGCATGAATTAAAGTTACGAAGGCCTCCTCTAAAAATTTTCTTGTAATTTCGCACCGTTTTCGGGAATTTTGCCAGGAGTTAATGTGTGCAGTGCACCATTTGGTAGCCATGCCTTACGCCAACATCTCGGATCTCCCGGCCAGCGTGCAGCATGTGCTGCCCGTCCACGCCCAGAAAATCTATCTGGAGGCGTTTAATCATGCGTTTTATGAATATCACGGACGTGAGGAGAGGGCCCACCGCGTCGCCTGGGCGGCCGTGAAGAAGCGCTATCGGAAAGATGTGGCGCGCGGCAGCTGGGTGCCGCGCGACTGAGGCTCAGGGCTGGGTTTTGGCGGCCTGCAGGCGTTCAAACTTCTGCTGCAGCTCGTCCTTGGACTCGCGCCAGGCCGGGTTGAAGGGAATGCAATTGACGGGACACACCTGCTGGCATTGCGGCTCATCGAAATGGCCGACGCATTCGGTGCATTTATTCGGGTCAATCAGGTAAATCAGTTCGCCCATCGAAATGGCATCGTTCGGGCATTCGGGCTCGCACACATCGCAATTGATGCAGTCGTCCGTGATCATCAGGGCCATACAACACTCCGGGACTCAGGCTGCCGGCTTGGCCATCGCTTGAATCTTTTTTTGCAACCAGCGTTCCACCGAAGGGAACACGAATTTGGACACATCGCCGCCGAGCTGAGCGATTTCGCGCACGATCGTGCCCGAAATAAACTGGTACTGGTCGGACGGCGTCAGGAACATGGTTTCGACATCGGGCAGCAGGTAACGGTTCATGCCCGCCATCTGAAACTCGTATTCGAAGTCGGACACGGCGCGCAGGCCGCGCACGATCACGCGCGCATCATGCTGGCGCACAAAGTCCTTGAGCAGGCCGGAAAAACTTTCGACCCGCACGTTCGGATAATGGCCCAGCACTTCATTCGCAATATCGAGCCTTTCCTCAAGCGAGAAGAAGGGCCGCTTGTTGCGGCTATCGGCCACGCCGACGATCAGCGTGTCGAACAGGGTCGAGGCCCGTCGTACCAAGTCCTCGTGACCGCGCGTGAGCGGGTCGAACGTTCCTGGATATACGGCTGTTACCATCGTCTTTCCTCTTTGCACCAAAGTAGAACGCGCATTATGCCTGAAAATTCGGCAGCAGCGCCCTTTGCTCAGGCGGCCCGCAACAGATAGTAATGGACCATCCCGGCTTTGTCGGCGCGCACGATTTCCCAGCCGCGCAGCCAGTCTGGCATCTGCTCGCCTTCCGGCAAGGCCAGGCCCGATTCCGCATACACGAGGCCGCCCGGCGCCAGCAGCGCGCGGCACAGCGGCAGCGACTTGCTGAGGAAGTCCTGCTGGTAAGGCGGGTCGAGGAAGATCAGGCCGAAGGTCTGGCCGCGCGCGGCCAGCTGCTGGGCCTGGGCGAGGGCGTCGCCGCGCACGATCTTGACCTGGGTGGCGCGCAGCTTTTCCTGGATCATCTGCAATTGCTGGACGACAGGACCGACATTGTCGATCATCAGCACCGAGCGGGCGCCGCGGCTGGCCGCCTCGAAACCGAGGGCGCCGCTGCCGGCGAACAGGTCGAGCACATCGCAGTGCTGCCACAGGCCATCGATCTGGTGCTGGACCCAGTTGAACACGGTTTCGCGCACGCGGTCGGGCGTGGGGCGCAGGCCGGCGGCGTCGAGGACGGGCAGGGGCGTACGTTTCCACAGGCCACCGATGATGCGCACTTGTTGCGGCGGCCCTCGGTGGACGGGCTTGCGGGGGTGTTTATTCTGCATGGCGCGATTATCGCACGCGGGCGCGCGCCGGGCCGACACGCGCAAAGCGAGCCCAGGTGTGCGTGCTACACTGCGCCATTCTTTTTCTCCGTCTTACCCCACCTATGAATGTCGTGATTCTCGCCGCCGGCATGGGCAAACGCATGCAATCGGCCCTGCCCAAAGTCCTGCATCCGCTGGCCGGCCAAGCCCTGCTGCAGCATGTCGTCAACACCGCGCGCGCGCTCGCTGCGCACAAGCTGTGCGTGATCTATGGCCATGGCGGCGAACTGGTCAAACAAGCCGTGGCGGGCTGGAACGCCGAGGGCGGGGTGCCGATCGACCTGGCCCTGCAGGAGCCGCAGCTGGGCACGGGCCATGCCGTGATGCAGGCCCTGCCCTACCTCGATCCGGCCGTGCCCACCCTGGTGCTGTATGGCGATGTGCCGCTGACCAGCGCCGCCTCGCTGCGCGCCCTGATCGCCGCCGCCGGCGATGACAAGCTCGGGATTCTGACGGTGAATTTCGACAACCCGTTCGGCCTGGGCCGCATCGTGCGCGAACATGGCCGTATTGTGCGCATCGTCGAAGAAAAAGACGCGACCGATGCCGAACGCGCGATCACCGAGATCAATAGCGGCATCATGGTCATTCCCACGCGCCATCTGCAGGCCTGGCTGGGCGCGCTCAAAAACAATAACCAGCAGCAGGAGTACTACCTGACCGATATCGTCGCCCAGGCCGTGGCGGCGGGCGTGCCCGTGGTCTCGGCCCATCCGGGCGCGGCCTGGGAAGTGGCGGGCGTGAACAGCAAGGTGCAGCTGGCCGAGCTCGAGCGTCAGCATCAGGCCAATGTCGCCCGCAAGCTGCTCGAACAGGGCGTGACCCTGCTCGACCCAGCCCGGATCGACGTGCGCGGCGAACTCGTGTGTGGGTGCGATGTGACGATCGACGTCGGCTGCGTGTTCGAGGGCAAGGTCGTGATCGAAGACGGCGCCCACATCGGCCCGCACTGCGTGATCGTCAATGCGCGCATCGGTGCCGGCGCCCAGATCAAGGCGCTGTGCCATATCGAAGACGCGGTGGTCGGTCCGGCCGGGCAGATCGGCCCGTATGCGCGCCTGCGTCCGGGCACGGTGCTCGCCGAGGACGTCCACATCGGCAACTTTGTCGAGCTGAAGAACGCCCAGGTGGCCGCCCACTCCAAGGCCAACCACCTGGCCTATGTGGGCGATGCGACGGTCGGCAGCAAGGTCAATATCGGCGCTGGCACGATCACCTGCAATTACGATGGCGCCAATAAATTCCGCACGGTGATCGAAGACGAGGCCTTCATCGGCAGCGATTCCCAACTGGTGGCGCCGGTGACCGTGGGCAAGGGCGCAACCCTGGGCGCCGGCACCACGCTGACCAAGGATGCGCCGGCCGGCAAGCTCACGATCTCGCGCCCGAAGCAGATGACGATCGAAGGCTGGACCCGCCCGGTCAAGCAGAAGAAGTGATCAGAGCGCGATGCGCGGCTCGAACTTGCTGCGCAGCGTGGAAAAATAGGTTTTGACGTTGCGCACATTCGTGTGGGCGGCAAACAGGCGGTGCGCCAGTGCGTGGTAGGCTGCCATGTCCGGCACCTGCACGATCAGCACGAAATCCGGCCCCGGCGCCACCCGGTAGACCTGCTGGACGGCCGCATCGGCGAGCACCAGGCGCTCGAACGCCGCCTGGGCCTCGACGGTCTGCACGTCGAGGCTGATTTCGATGATGGCGCTCAGGCCGGCGCCGACCTTGGCCGGGTCGACCAGGGCCACCTCGCGCTCGATCACGCCGGCGGCGCGCAGGGCGCGCACGCGGCGCAGACAGGTCGGGGCCGACACATGGACCAGGGCCGCCAGGTCGTGATTGCTGAGGCTGGCGTCGGTCTGCAGGGCGTTCAGGATACGGCGGTCGATATCGTCCATGATATTTTCTTTCATCGACGGCCAATATTTGAAATATTGTTTCATCAAACCGTCACGGTGAAATAATTGTAAAGCTTCGGCAGATTTTTGAAAGCCAATTTCACCGTAATCGCAATAGCATCTCGCATCCCTTGTATGGAGAGCTCACTATGTGCGGCATTGTCGGCGCAGTTGCGCAAAGAAATATCACCCCGATCCTGGTCGAAGGCCTGAAGCGCCTCGAGTACCGCGGCTACGATTCCTGCGGCGTCGCCCTGCACATCGATGGCAAGCTGCAACGTTCGCGCTCGACCTCACGGGTGGCCGACCTCGAAAGCCAGATTCAGCAGGCCGAGCTGGCCGGCTTCACCGGCATCGCCCACACGCGCTGGGCCACGCACGGCGCCCCGGCCAACCACAATGCCCACCCGCACTTCTCGCCGAATAATGAAAATGCCCGCATCGGCCTGGTGCACAACGGCATCATCGAGAACCACGAGGAATTGCGCGCCGAACTGCGTGCGGCCGGCTACGAGTTCGCCAGCCAGACCGACACCGAAGTCATCGCCCACCTCGTCAACCACATGTACAACGGCGACCTGTTCGATACCGTGCAGCAGGCCGTCAAGCGCCTGCAGGGCGCCTATGCGATCGCCGTGTTCTGCCGCGACGAGCCGCACCGCGTGGTGGCCGCGCGCCAGGGCTCGCCGCTGGTGGTGGGCATCGGCAAGGGCGAGAATTTCGTCGCCTCCGACGCCATGGCCCTGGCCGGCACGACCGATCAGATCATCTACCTCGAAGAAGGCGATGTGGTCGATGTCCAGCTGCAGCGCGTGTGGGTGGTCGACGTGCATGGCAAGCCGGTCACGCGCGAGGTGAAGACCGTGCCGGCCTTCACTGGCGCGGCCGAGCTTGGCCCCTACCGCCACTACATGCAGAAGGAAATCTTCGAGCAGCCGCGCGTCGTCGGCGACACGCTCGAAGGCGTGGAAGGCATCATGCCCGAGCTGTTTGGCGACGGCGCCTACCAGGTGTTCAAGGACATCGACCGCGTGCTGATCCTGGCCTGCGGCACCAGCTACTATGCCGGCCTGACCGCCAAGTACTGGATCGAAGCCCTGGCCAAGCTGCCCGTCAATGTCGAGATCGCCAGCGAATACCGCTACCGCGACTCGGTGCCCCATCCCAAGACCCTGGTCGTGACGATCTCGCAGTCGGGCGAAACGGCCGACACCCTGGCCGCGCTCAAGCACGCGCGCAGCCTCGGCATGCCGCATACCCTGACCATCTGCAATGTGGCCACCTCGGCCATGGTGCGCGAGTGCAAGCTCGCCTACATCACGCGCGCCGGCGTCGAAGTCGGCGTGGCCTCGACCAAGGCCTTCACGACCCAGCTGGCCGCCCTCTTCCTGCTGACCCTGGCGCTGGCCCAGGTGAACGGCCGCCTGAGCGAGGCCGATGAGGCCGCCTATCTCAAGCAGATGCGCCATCTGCCCGTGGCCCTGTCCTCGGTGCTGGCGCTCGAGCCGCAGATCATGGCCTGGGCCGAAGAATTCTCACGCAAGGAGAACGCCCTCTTCCTCGGCCGCGGCATGCACTACCCGATCGCGCTCGAAGGCGCGCTGAAGCTGAAGGAAATCTCCTACATCCACGCCGAGGCCTATCCCGCCGGCGAACTCAAGCATGGCCCCCTGGCCCTGGTCACTTCCGAAATGCCAGTCGTCACCATCGCGCCGAATGACGCCCTGCTCGAGAAGCTCAAATCGAATATGCAGGAAGTGCGTGCGCGCGGCGGCCAGCTGTATGTGATCGCCGACATGGACAGCCGCATCCAGTCGGAAGAAGGCCTGCACGTGATCGTGCTGCCCGAGCACTACGGCATGCTCTCCCCCATCCTGCACGTGGCCGCCCTGCAATTGCTGGCCTATCACGCCGCCCTCGCGCGCGGCACCGACGTCGACAAGCCGCGCAATCTGGCCAAGTCGGTGACGGTGGAGTAATTTACGAATGCACTTGCCGCTTATTGCCGGCAAGTGCAAAGTGACCGACACCGTTTTCGAGCCAGTGTTGACTCAGTTGGCGGGCTCACTGACGTTGAGCCTGATGGACGCTGTGTCATCGACTGGGTAGCCGATCTGGTCCATAAAGCTTTTGACATTGTCTTCGGGGTTGTAGGGAAAGCTGATCACGCGATCGAACACTTTCTCTAACAGCTGTTCTTTTCCGGCGTAATCGAAAAGCCAGGAATCAGATGCCAGATACCGGTAGGAATCCGTATCTTCGCTCGGCGTGAGGCCAAGTTTGGTTAAGTGCTGGGCGTAAGATCTTTTGTATGACGCAAGCTCGCGAAAGCAGCATACGCATTCAATCTCGGACGAATACGGGCTGAACAAATCCCGGAGGCGCTTGTATTCTTCGGTCGAATTCAGCAAATACAGTCCTTCATTCGACCAAATCACATCTTTGCATCCCAGGCTCTCCGCCTGCATGTAGTGTCTGTGAATATCCGCCAAGATTTGCGCACGCAGGCCTTGAAAAAACTCCTTGGGCATCGTTTTTGACAAATGCTCTTTCATCGGGGAGTAGCGGTTTTCATTCAAGGCATAGACATTGAGAATGTAATGAGAAGGGTCGTAATGCCCAGCAATTGATTCCGGCACATATAAGCCAGCGCTGGCGAGCTTCGCTTTGTTGTGCTGTAAGAAATGCTGAATCGAGGTCGTGCCTGTTTTGTGTTGACCGATATGAATGATTGTCCGCACCAGCGTGTTCTCCCGATAAATGGACGCAGGCACCCGTGCTGCCGCGCAAAAGCGGGTGCGTCCTTTTGCCTAGTATCGCCGACGCTGACTACGCTGTGTAAGGCAAATAGCTGATGCCCTTGCCGATCAGGCTGGCGAGGCCGACCGCGTGGTCGAGCCCGCCTTGGTCGAGTGGGGGGCGTATCCATCGTCGAGTTGGCGTGATTGTAGATGGACACTTGCCCTGCAAAACGCGCTAGCGCTCACGCCCTGACCCATCTGTGGCAGAGTAGCGGTATGCCTACCTTCACCTTTACCCAAGTCGATGTCTTCACATCGCAAGCGCTGCTCGGCAATCCGGTGGCTGTCGTGCATGGGGCCGCCGGTCTCAGCACCGAACAGATGCAGACCTTCGCGCGCTGGACCAATCTGTCCGAAACGACTTTTCTGCTGCCGCCCACGCAGGCCGGGGCCGATTACCGTCTGCGCATCTTCACGCCCGGCGGCGAGCTGCCGTTTGCCGGGCATCCGACGCTCGGCAGTTGCCACGCCTGGCTGGAAGCGGGTGGCCAGCCCGCCGATCCGCAACGCATCGTGCAGGAGTGCGAGGTCGGTCTGGTGCCGATCCGGCGCGATGCGGGCCGTCTGGCCTTTGGCGCGCCGCCGCTGCGCCGCTCGGGGCCGCTGAGCGCGCCGCTGCTGGTCGACATCGCCGACGGCCTCGGCATCGCGCCGGACGCCATCCGCGGCCATCAGTGGGTCGACAACGGTCCCGGCTGGTGCGCGGTGATGCTGGCCTCGGCGGAGGAAGTGCGCGCCCTGCAGCCGGACTTCGCCCGCCTGGCCCAGCTGCGTCTGGGCGTGGTCGGGCCGCAAGCGCCGGGCGCCGGGACGGACTTCGAAGTGCGCGCCTTCGTGGTGCCGCTCGGCGTGCCGGAAGACCCGGTCACGGGCAGCCTCAACGCCGGTCTGGCCCAGTGGCTGATCGGCGCGGGCCTGGCGCCGTCGCGCTATGTGGCGGCGCAGGGCAGCGCGCTCGGGCGCGCGGGGCGCGTCCATGTGGAGTGCGACGGCGCCGACATCTGGGTCGGTGGCGACACCGTCTCCTGCATTCGCGGTAGCCTGACGCTGTGACTCAGGGCACGCGCTTGTAGGCGCTGTAGCCGCCGCCCGGGCTCAGCTCGGGCACCAGCACCATGGCCGCGCCCGGCGCAAGGCTGACTTCGACCAGACCCGAGCGCATCGGCACTTTCTGCCCGCTCAGCTGGTCGACCAGGGCGAAGGTGTTCATCAGATTCGAATTGGCCACCATCACCGCTTCGGTCACGGTACTGTAGCCGGGATTGGCCAGCACCAGCACGGTGTCGCGCGTATGGTCGGTATAGCGTTCGAAGGCCAGCAGCTTGTCGCTGGTGGCGAGGCGGAAGTCGCCGACGCGCAGCGCGCGCAGGCGCTTGTGCATCTGGATCAGCTGGCGCGTCCATTGCAGGTGGATATTGTTCTCGCCGACCCAGTCCCAGCGCATCGGTCCGCGCTGCTCGGGGTCGACCAGGCCTTGCATGCCGAGCTCGCTGCCGTAGTAGAGATTCGGCGAACCGGGCAGCGTGAACTGCAGCACCTGGGCCAGGCGGCGCTGGCGCTCGTCGGTCAGGGCCGTGTGCAGGCGCGCGGTGTCGTGGTTGTCGAGGAAGATCCAGGACTTCAGCAGGTTCTCGACGCCGGCCTCGTTGACCATCCGTTCGATCATGCGCGCGGCCAGGGCGGCCTCCATGCGCCGCTCGGCCGTGCGCAGAATGATCTCGCGCAGCGTGAAGTTCATCACGCCGTCGACGGCCGGGAACCAGTCGCGCGGGTAGTTGGCGATTTCGCCGACGATCAGGCTGCCGGGCTTGGTGTCATGGGCTGCCTTGCTCAGTTCGCTCAGGAACTGGTAGCCGATGTCCACCGCCACGTCCAGGCGCCAGCCGTCGGCGCCGTCCTTCAGGTAACTGCGCACGACCGAATCGGGGGCGCCATACAGGTACTGGCGCACGGTCGGGAATTCGAGATTGAGCTCGGGCAGATTTTCAAACTGCCACCAGCTGCGCGCCCCGCCCGGATACTGCTCGCCAAACACGAACCAGTGGCGGTAGGGACTGTTCGGGTCCTTCAGGGCCTGCTGGAAGCGCGGCGCATTGCGGCCCATGTGGTTGAACACCCCGTCGAGCACGAGCCGCATGCCGCGCCGGTGCAGGTCCTCGGCCAGGGCCTTGAGGTCGGCGCGGGTGCCGAACTCGGGCGATATCTGCTGGTAATCGAGGGCGTCGTATTTGTGGTTGGTCCAGGCCAGGTGGACCGGATTCAGATACAGCACGTCGGCGCCCAGGTCCTGCACATAGTCGAGCCGGCTGCGGATGCTGGGCAGGTCGCCGCCCCAGAATTCGAGTTCATGGCTGTCGACCTTCAGCACCGGGTCGTAGCTGCCGCGCTTGGGGCTGTCCTCCCAGCTGCGCAGGATCTTGGGGGCCGGATACAGGGCCTTTTTGGCAGCCAGATTCGCGGCCGGCGCGAAGCGGTCGGGCAGCACCTGGTAGACGACGGCGCCGTTGCGCCAGTCCTGTTCGCGTTTGGCATAATCGGCCGCCAGCGCAGGCAGGGCCGCGCACAGCAGGGCCAGCAGGGGCAGCATCGCTCGCTTGCTCATCTCTCCTCCGGGTTAAAACCTTACTTGTGACCAAGTGTTGTTAATTTTCATGCTCCTGTCATAATGGACCGGTAGACTCGCATGTCCCGCAGCCTGTCCTATAGCAAACACATGAATTCCAAGTCCAGCGACGGCCGCATTCTGATGACTGGCGCCTCCCGCGGCGGCTCTTACCTGAACCGCGAGCTGTCCTTGCTCGATTTTAACCGCCGTGTGCTGGCCATGGCGGAAGACCACAGCATTCCGCTGCTCGAGCGCCTGCGCTACTTGTGCATCGTGTCCAGCAACCTCGACGAATTCTTCGAGGTGCGTCTGGCCAGTCTGCTGGCCCAGCACCGCATCGGGGGCAGCGAGACGGCGCTGCCGGCGGCGCTGGCGGCAACCATGAATCTGGCGGCCCAGCATGCGCATGCGATCGTGGCGCGCCAGTACGAGCTGCTCAACACCGAAATCCTGCCCCAGCTGTCGCGCCACGGCATCCACCTGCTGCGCCATTCGGAGCGCACGCCCGAACAGCGCGCCTGGGTCAAGGCCTACTTCGAAACCAAGGTGCGCCCGCTGCTGACGCCGATCGGTCTCGATCCGGCCCACCCGTTTCCCCAGGTGGTCAACAAGAGCCTGAACTTCATCATCGAGCTGTCGGGCAAGGACGCGTTCGGGCGCGACAGCGGCATCGCCATCCTGCGCGCGCCGCGCGTGCTGCCGCGCGTGATCCGCCTGCCCGAGGAAGTGACCCAGAAAGGCGTCGCCTATTGCCTGCTGTCGTCGATCATCCATTCGCATATCGAGGACCTATTCCCCGGGCGCGAGGTGATCTCGTATTCGCAGTTCCGCGTCACCCGCAACAGCGATCTGTGGGTCGACGAGGAAGAGGTCAAGAACCTGCGCCAGGCCCTGCAGGGCGAGCTGCATTCGCGCCAGTTCGGCTTTGCCGTGCGGCTCGAAGTCGCGCGCTCCTGCCCCAAGCACCTGTCGCGCTTCCTGCTCGAACAGTTCTCGATCGACCCCGACCACCTGTACGAGGTCGACGGCCCGGTCAACATGGTGCGCCTGAACCAGCTGGTCTCCGATGTGAAGCGGCCCGAGCTGTTTTTCCCCGGCTTCATGCCCGGCATGCCGGCCGCCATGGTCAACAGCGACATCTTCGCCACCTTGCAGCACCAGGACGTGCTGCTCTACCACCCCTACCAGAGCTTCGAGCCGGTCATCGACTTCCTGCGCGAAGCGGCCGAGGACCCGGACGTGGTGGCCATCAAGCAGACCATCTACCGCACCGGCATCAACTCGACCCTGATGGAGTCGCTGATCCTGGCGGCCCAGCGCGGCAAGGAAGTGACGGTCGTGCTCGAACTGATGGCGCGCTTTGACGAGGAAACCAATATCAACTGGGCCGAGCGGCTGGAACGCGCCGGCGCCCAGGTCGTGTACGGCGTGGTCGGCCTGAAGACCCATGCCAAGCTGGCCCTGGTGCTGCGCCGCGAGCATGGCGAGCTGCGCTACTACGCCCACCTCGGCACCGGCAACTACCATCCGAGCACGTCCAAGCTGTACACGGACTTCGGCTTGCTGACGGCCAATCCGGCCCTGACCTCGGACGTCAACGAAGTCTTCCTGCACCTGACCAGTCTGGCCAAGCCGCGCGAGCTGCAGCAGCTGTGGCTGGCGCCGTTCACGATGCACAAGGCCATGCTGCGCGCGATCCGCAACGAGGCGGCGATTGCGCGCCAGGGGCGGCCGGGGCGCATCATCGCCAAGATGAATTCGCTGACCGACGAAACCATCATCCGCGCCCTGTACGCGGCTTCCCAGGCCGGGGTGAAGATCGATCTGATCGTACGCGGCGCCTGCGCCCTGCATCCGGGCGTCAAGGGCCAGTCGGAGAACATCACGGTGCGCTCGGTGATCGGGCGCTTCCTCGAGCACAGCCGCATCTACTATTTCCGCAACGACCTCGAGCACGACGTCTACCTGGCCAGTGCCGACTGGATGAACCGCAATCTGTTCCGCCGCATCGAGGTGGCCTTCCCCGTGCTCGACAAGACTCTGAAGAAGCGCGTGATCCAGGAGGGCCTGAACCCCTACCTGAAGGACAATGTCAACGCCTGGGAGCTGGGCGCCGACGGCGTCTACCGCAAGCGCAAGCCGCGCGGCAAGCAGGCGCATTTCTGCGCCCAGCAGTTCCTGGCGCGCACCCTCGGCCTGCCGGCCGCTACTTGAACTTCAGCTGCATGCTGAGGCCGACCTCGCGCCACCATTCGCGTTCCTTCTCGAGCATGTAGCTGAGGGTCGGGTGGCGCTGGCGCCATTCGGCGTCGAGCTCGAGTTCGATCTGCTTTTTGATGCGCAGGCTGGCTGTGCCGATGTCGGCATCGGCGCTGCCGTGCATGAACAGGGTGGCCAGGCGCAGGGCCAGCAGGGCGCGCACCAGTTCGGCGTCGCCGAGGTCTTCCCCGAGCTTGCGCAGATTGCCCTTGTGGCCGAGCACCATGCTGGCGATCAGTTTCTGCTCGGTGCGCGTGAAACCGGGCAGGTCGGCGTGTTCGACGATGTAGGCGCCGTGCTTGTGGAACTGGGTGTGCGAGATGGTCTGGCCGATCTCGTGCAGCAGGGCGCTCCAGTGCAGGTAGTTGCCGTACTGGCTGTCGGCATCGGCCAGCTGGCCGTACAGCAGGCCGGCCATGCGCGCCACCCGCCGTGCGCGCGCGCCGTCGACGCCGAAGCGGCGCATGAATTCCTGCACCGATTCCTCGCGCCGGTCGTGGCGCGTGGCGCGCAGCTGCAGGTCGTGCAGCACGCCCATGCGCAGGCCGGCATTGATGGCCTCCAGGCCCGGCACCTGCAGTTCCTCCATCACCCCGAGCAGCACCGCCAGACCGCCGACCAGGGCCACCACGCGCTCCGGCTTGAGGCCCGGCAGGTTGACGCGCTCGACATGGCCGCAGGCGATCAGGCGGGTCTTCAGGGCCAGCAGATTTTTGTACGACAAAGTGCCGTCGCCGATGCCGCTCTTGGCGATCGTATTGGCCATGGCGCGCATCGTGCCCGAGGTGCCGTAGGCGCGGTCCCAGTGCTGCGGGCGGTAGAGCGGGGCCGCATCCTCGAAGAAGGAACGCGCCGCCAGCACGGCGCCGTCGAAGGCGTCGGCCGTGATGCGCCCGTCGGCGAAGAAGCGGCTGGCCTGGGGCTGGGTGCCGATGCTGAAGGATTCGACCTGGTGGATGCGGCTGCCGTGGCCGAGCACCACTTCGGTCGAACCGCCGCCGATGTCGACCACCAGGCAGCGCTCGTTGTCGTGCTCGAAGGTGGTGGCCACGCCCATGTAGATCAGGCGGCCTTCTTCCTCACCCGAAATGATTTCGATCGGCTGGCCGATGGCCTGCTCGGCCAGCGGCAGGAAGGCGCCCGCATTGCGCGCCGACCGCAGCGCGCTGGTGGCCACCACGCGCACGGCCGACAGCGGATACTCGGCCAGCAGGCTGCGGAAATTGGCCAGGCAGGCCAGGGCCGTGCTCATCGCCTGTTCGGTCAGCAGCAGTTCGCGCGTCAGCCCGGCCGCCAGGCGCACCGGCTCGCGCGCCGTGCGCACGATGCGCATGCCATTGCCCTCGGGCTGGCCAATGTGGAGACGAAAACTATTGGACCCGAGGTCGACCGCCGCAAACATGCTGTGTCCTTCTGCTGGAACGCGAAAACCACACTCTAGCACGCGCGCCGGCCGAAAAAAAAACGGGCGCCGCAGCGCCCGTTGTTGCAGCTCGTGAGAACTTAGAACTTGTAGTTCAGACGGCCGTACACGAAGCGGCCCGAACGGCCGAACGGCGAGTAGTTCGAATACGAGGTGTTGCCGGTCGTATTCAGGTTGGGCGGCAGCGGATCCGGGTAGTTGTCGAACACGTTGTCGGCGCCGACGGCCAGGCTCAGGGCCTTGCTGAAGCTGTAGCGGCCTTCGACGTCGAACACCCACTTCGGCGTCAGGATGAAGTCGGCGGCAGCCGTGGTGCCCGGCGACAGCACTTCGCCGTAGCGGGTGGCACGGCCGGTGGCGCCCCAGTTGCCTTCTTTCCAGGTCGTCGTGAACACATACTTGCTCTTCGGCGAACCGCGCTCGAAGGTCAGCACATTGTTACGGTCGAACAGGATCGGGGCCGGGCTCAGGGCCGACAGCTGCGAGGTCGACGGCACTTTGTCCACCGAGGTCTTCACATAGTTGGCGGCGGCGGTGAAGTCGAAGCGGCCGGCGCTGGTCTGCAGCGGCAGCGAGGCCACCACGTCCAGACCGCGGGTGCTGGTGTCGACGCCATTGATGAAGAAGCGGCCGCCACCGACGCCGATGAAGCCCTGGGCGGTCAGGAAGGCGCGCACGTTGGCCGCGGTCAGGTTCTCCGACAGCACGATGCGGTTCTTGATCTTGATGCGGTAGGCGTCGGCCGTCAGCGAGACGTCGCCGATGCGGGCCACGGCGCCGAACGACAGGTTGGTCGACTTCTCGGCTTCGAGCGGCTTGGCGCCGAGGGCGATCGCCGCCTTGTCCGACGGACGGAAGGTGGTGATCTCAAACGGCACGCCGTTGATGAAGTTGGTCGAGGTCGTGGTGAAGCCCTGTTGTTGCAGCGAGGGCGCGCGGAAGCCGTTCTGCACCGAGCCGCGCAGCGCGAATTCCTTGCTGAAGTCGTAGCGGCCGCCGAGCTTGCCGGCGACCGAATTGCCGAAGTCCGAGTAGTGCTCGGCGCGGATCGCGGCCGAACCCAGGAAGTTCTTGCTCAGGTTGGCTTCGAGGTCGACATAGGCGCCGATGGCCGAGCGCGAGATGTCGGTCACGTTTTCCGGACGGAAGCCCGGGAACACCTGGGCGCCCGAGGGGGCCGGGGTGCCGTTGGACAGCAGCACGCCGCCGTTGCGGTAGGAATCGGGCTCGCCGGCGAAGATCTCATAGCCTTCGCGACGGGCTTCGGCGCCCACGGCCACGTTCAGCGGCGAGGCCAGGCCGGCGTCGAACTGGCGCACACCGGACAGGTTGAAGGTCAGCTGGTCGTAGGCGAAGCCGCCGGCGTCGAACTGGGTCTTGGAGCTCGGGCCGATCGAACGGTTGAGCGTGTTCAGGATCGTGTAGGACATCTTGTTCTTGCCGTAGCCGACAGACGCGTCCATGTCCCAGGCGCCCGCGGTCCAGCTGTAGCCGGCGTGGGCCGAGTAGTCGTCCACGGTCGGGTTGATCAGGGGCAGGTAGCCGTCCGGGTAGATCGAGATGATGTTCTGATCCTGCAGGGCGCGGCGGAAGAATCCGGCGCTGGTGGCGTCGCGGCGCTGGTAGCTGGCCCAGCCGTAGAACTTGGCGCCGCCGGCCAGATTCATGCCGGCATTGGCGAACACCGTGCTCTGCTTCATTTCCGGCTCGCCGTACCAGGCGTTCCAGCGGTTGATCGTCAGTTCGCGCGGGTCATACGCGGTGCCGACCTTCGGATACTGCTGACGCATGTCGTAGCCGCTGCGCTCGGTGTGGGACTGGTCCTTGTACTCGGCGGCCACGGTCAGATAGCCGTCGGCGCCCAGTTCAAAGCCCTTCCACAGGCTGAAGGTGCCGGTCTGGCCGTCGGTCACGCGGCGCGAGTTCGGACCCGGATTCCAGGTCTTGTCGGCCGGGCCGGTGTCCGAAATGATGTTGTATTCGGTCGGGCGCAGGCCATAGGTGAGGGTGGCTTCGCCGCCGCTCTTGTCCTGGCGCAGGCGCACATTGACCACGCCGGCGATCGCGTCCGAGCCGTATTGGGCCGAGGCGCCGCTGCGCAGCACTTCGATCGATTTCACGATGCCCGAGGGGATGCTGTTCATGTCGACGGCGGCCGAGCCACGGCCGATCGAGCCGTTGACGTTGACCAGCGAGGCGGCATGACGGCGCTTGGAGTTGACCAGCACCAGGGTCTGGTCCGGGGCCAGGCCGGCCAGGGTGGCCGGGCGCACGGTGTCGGTGCCGTCGGTCAGGCCGGGACGCGGGAAGTTGAGCGAGGGCAGAGCCACGGCCAGGGCCTGGTTGATCTCGGTGGTGCCGACGTTCTTCAGGCTTTCCTGGGAAATGATGTCGACCGGGGAGGCGGTGTCGAGGGCGGTGCGGTTGGCCACGCGGGTGCCGGTCACCACGACGGTCGCTTTGCTGTCGTCATCGGCCGGGGCGGTCTGGGCATTGGCCAGACCGCTCGCGAACAGGGTGGCAATGGTCAGGGCCAACAACTGGGGTTTGGGGGCTTGCTTCATGGTTTCCCTTCGTGTTGTCGAGAGTGTGAATAATGCTTTGAGCATCTTTCATACTCGACTGACAAGAGCGCCATGTCAATTTTTAGAAGGAAAAGTGGCGCAGGGAAACAACAGGTTTGTATAGACAAATGCTGCGCCGCCACATCGCAGGGCAATCTGCACCGCCATGGTGCAAGGATTGCACCATGGCGCGCACTCGTTTGGTGCGTTGAGAGAGGAAGTACTTACTTGAGACGGCGCACCGCGGCGGGGCGTGCCGTGTTGGCGACCCCGGCCAGGCGGAACAGTTCGACCGAGCGCATCAGGGCCTGGGCTTCCTTGTCGAGGCTGGCTGCTGCGGCGGCGGCCTCCTCCACCAGGGCCGCGTTCTGCTGGGTCACCTGGTCCATGTGGACGATGGCTTCGTTGACCTGGGCGATGCCGATGCTCTGTTCGCGCGAGGCGCGCGAGATGTCGCCCATGAAGGCGGCCACCTGCTGCACCTGCTGGACCACGCCTTCCATGGTGTCGCCGGCCTTGTGCACCTGGGCCTGGCCGGCGTCGACCAGCACGACCGAGGAGTCGATCAGGGACTTGATCTCCTTGGCGGCGGCGGCGGCGCGCTGAGCCAGATTGCGCACCTCGCCGGCGACCACGGCGAAACCGCGCCCCTGCTCGCCCGCGCGGGCGGCCTCGACGGCGGCATTCAGGGCCAGGATATTGGTCTGGAAGGAGATACCTTCGATGATCCCGGTAAATTCGGCGATCTTGCGCGCCGAAGTCGAGATTTCGTCCATCGTGTGCACGACTTCACGCATCAGCTGGCCGCCTTCGCGCGCGACATTCGCAGCCGATTCGGCCACTTCCGAGGCTTTCTCCGAACTTTCGGCGTTTTGCTCGACGGTCGACGAAAACTCCTCCATCGAGGAGGCGCTTTCCTCCAGGCTGGCGGCCTGGGCCTCGGTGCGCTTGGATAGGTCGAGGTTGCCGACGGCGATCTGGTGGGTGGCCGAGCCCATGCTCTGCACGTTCGTGCGCACGTCGCCGATGGTGGCGATCAGGTTGTTCTTCATCTGCTCGAGGGCGCGCATCAGCTGGCCCATCTCGTCCTGGCCGCGCGCCTGGAAATTGACGTCGAGGTCGCCCCCGGCGATCGTGCGCGCGCCATCGAGGGCCTGGCCGAGCGGCTTGAGCACGCCCGTATGCAAGCCGTACCAGAGCGCCACATTCATCAGGAAGCCGAGCAGGGCCACACCGAACATCGCATAGCGCACGGCCGGGGTGGCGGCGAACAGGCTGGCCACGCAGACCGTGATCAGGATGGTGTTGACGGCGCTGGTGACGAACCAGATGCGCATGGCCAGCGAGGCATTCAGGGCCTTGTCGATCAGGGCGCCCCAGCCCGGGTACACGAGCTTGCCATGGACGATGCGCGGCGCGCCCTTCTCGCGGTTATTGATCATGCGGTAGCCGCGCTCGGCCCGTTCGATCTCATCGCGCGTCGGGCGCAGGCGCACCGACAGGTAGCCGGTCACGCTGCCGTGCTCGCGCACCGGGGTGACGTTCGCCTTGACCCAATAGTATTTGCCGTCCTTGCAGCGGTTCTTGACCATCCCGGTCCAGCTTTTGCCGGCCTGAATCGTGGCCCACAGGTCGGCGAAGGCCTCGGGCGGCATGTCCGGGTGGCGGATGATGTTCTGCGGCTGACCCAGCAGTTCTTCCTCGCTGAAGCCGCTGACTTCGACGAATTGCGGGTTGACGTACTGGATATTGCCCTTGAGGTCGGTCTTGGAGACGATCGCATGGCCGGGCGCCACCTGGACTTCGACCGGTTGGACGGGGAGGTTTTTGCGCATGACGGACCTTTGGAAACTGGACGTTGAAGTTTATTTGGGGAAATGTGCCACGAATTTGACCAAAATCAAAATTTCCGTACATCAATATGTTAGCGGCCCGCTCCGCGCAAGCGCGTGAGCAGACTGACCGCGCCGAGCGCGATCGCCCCGGCCGCGATGCCGACGGCCGCATCGGCCAGCACGCCGGCCAGGCCCGCCAGTGCGCCGGCCTGGGCGGTCCAGCCGCTGAGCCAGTCGTGCAGCGCATGCCAGCCGTGGCTGAGGATGCCGCCGCCGACGGTGAACATCGCCGCCGTGCCGGCCACGGCCAGGATTTTCATCAGCTTGGGCGCGGCCGCCAGCAGCAGGCGGCCGGGGCCGGCCAGGGCGCCGCCGCGCCGGATCAGCACGCGGCCGGCGTCGTCCATTTTGACGATGGCCGCCACCACGCCGTACACGCCGACCGTCATCGCCAGGGCCACGGCCACCAGGGCCAGCACCTGGCGCTCGAACGGGGCGCCGGCCACGATGCCCAGCGCAATCACGATGATCTCGGCCGACAGCACGAAGTCGGTGCGGATGGCGCCGGCAATCTTGTCTTTTTCATAGGCGACCAGGTCGACCGCCTCGCGCAGGGCCTGGTCCTCGGCGGGCTCCTTGCCGTGCACCAGCTTTTCGACACCCTCAAAGCACAGGTAGACGCCGCCGACCATCAGCATCGGCGTGATGGCCCAGGGCGCAAACGCGCTGATCGCCAGCGCGCCCGGCACCAGGATCGCCTTGTTGCGCAGCGAGCCCTTGGCCACGGCCCAGACCACCGGCAGCTCGCGTTCGGCCGCCACCCCGGCCACCTGTTCGGCGTTCAGGGCCAGGTCGTCGCCGAGCACCCCGGCCGTCTTCTGCGCCGCCGCTTTCGACAGCAGGGCCACGTCGTCGAGCAGGGTCGCGATGTCGTCGATCAGGGCTAGCAGACTCGTCCCTGCCATGTTTGCCTCCTTTGCAATGTGGCGGACATCTTACCAAAGCCCTGCTCACCGGAAAATGGCCGTTTTTTGCATTCTGGCCCCCAAAATATGCATCTCGTCGCTTTTCGGGTGGGGGCCTGGCGGGGTTTCCGTATATTGCCTGACATGACATTTCCGCGCACAGGCAGCCGAAGTGTCTTTCCGAATCTTGTCGACAGTCAGCGGCTGCGGCCGCTTAGAGAGGTGAATAGCCATGAATCTGCAACCCGCCCAAACCGAAATCCTGAGCCAAGCCGCCACCCGCAGCAGCACCCTGCGCCAGCGTAAGCGCAAGACCCGCATCACCATCTACCTGGACGACGAAGTGATCGAGCGCTTCCGCGGCCTGGCGGCCCAGTGCGGCCAGGGCTACCAGACCCTGATCAACGCGGCCCTGCGCGGCAAGCTGAGCCCGGCCGGCGTGGCCGAACTGGCAGCCGAGTAAGTCTCTCCCCGGGCGGCCAGCAGGCCGCCCTCCTCCTTCGCGGCGCTCACGGACCCAGCCGGGTCCGGGGCGCCGTTTGTCTTTGGCGCGCCGCGCCGCCATGTGCAAGTCTTTGTAACGGCCGTTGTCCGGCCGGGCGCTCGCGCGTTGATAATGGTGTCAATCACATAAGACGGAGACATGATCATGCGAATCTTGCGCGCGCTTGCCGGGCTGGCCCTGCTGGCCCTGACGCAATGGGCCCTGGCCCAGGAGGCGCCGGCACGGGCCGGGCGCCTGTCCTTCGTGCAGGGCGATGTCAGCCTGAGCGCCGAGGTCGGCGTGGCCCCGGCCCCGGTCGCCCTGAACTGGCCGCTGACCAGCCAGAACCAGCTGGTCACGGGCCGCGACGGGCGCGCAGAAATCCGCATCGGCTCGACCGTGCTGCGCCTCGATGCCGACTCCGCCCTCGACCTGCGCGAGATCGGCGACGATACCCTGCTGCTGCGCCTGCATTACGGCAGCCTCAGCGTACGGGTGCGCAACCGCGACCTCGTGCGCGGCTTCGAGCTCAACACGCCGCAGGGCCGCATCCTGCTGAATGAACCGGGCCTGCTGCGCATCGACGCCGAAATGCAGCCCGATACCACCCTGGTGTCCGTGTTCGAAGGCAGCGCCCAGGTCGAAGCGGCCGGCAGCAGCCTGCAGCTGCGCCCCGGCCAGCGCGCCGATCTGCGCGAGGACGAACTGCGCAGTGGCCGCGCGGCGCGCACCGGCTTCGACGACTGGGCCGCCCTGCGCGACCAGCAGGACGCGCGCTACAGCAGCACCAGCGTGCGCTATGTCTCGAACGAAATGACGGGCTACGAGGATCTCGACCAGTACGGCAGCTGGACCGACAGCGCCGACTACGGCCGCGTGTGGGTGCCGCGCCAGGTGGCCGTCGACTGGGCGCCCTACCGCGACGGCCGCTGGGCCTGGGTCTCGCCCTGGGGCTGGACCTGGGTCGACAACGCGCCCTGGGGCTATGCGCCCTTCCACTACGGGCGCTGGGTGCAGATCGGCCCGCGCTGGTGCTGGGCGCCGGGCCCGCGCGTGCCCCGTCCGGTGTGGGCGCCGGCCCTGGTCGGCTGGATTGGCGAGCGCGGCTGGTCGGTCGGTTTCTCGGTCGGCACCGCGCCGGCGCTGGGCTGGTATCCGCTGCATCCGTTCGAGCCCTATCAGCCGGGCTACCGGGTGTCGCGCACCCATATCGATGTGATCAATGTCTGGGCCCGTCCCGGCTATGTGCCGCATGGCAGCCGCGGCGGTGTGACGGTGATCCCGCGCGAGCATTTCGACCGCCGCGGCGTGGTGCCGGTGTGGCAGCTGCCGCATGCCGAGCCGCGCAGCCTGCCGGCCTGGCGTCCGGCGCCGCCGCCCTCCGTGCCGAGCCTGCCCGTGGTACGCAATGATGGCCGCGACAACTGGCAGCGCCGTCCCGACTGGCGCGACGATCCGCGCAAGCGCCGCGATGCGGACCGCCGCGATGAGCGCGACGAGCGTTACGACCGCAACGAGCGCCGCGACCGCGATGAGCGCAGGGACCGCAACGATCGCAATGATCGCAACGATCGCAAAGACCGGAACGACCGGAACGACCGTCCGCAACCGCAGCCGCAAACGCAAACGCAACCGCAACCGCAACCGCAACCGCAACCGCAGCCGCAGCCGCAGCCGCAGCCGCAGCCGCAGCCGCAAACCCAGCCGCAGCCTGATCCGCGTCCGGTGACCGATATCCGCACCCATCGCGAGAGCGAGAGCCGCGGCGAGCGCGATGACCGTCGTCCGGCGCCAGGCATCAACAATCCGCCGGCCTGGGTGGTGCCGCGTGAGGAGCGCAATCTGCAGAACGATGTGCGGCGCGGCCATCCGCAGCCGCCCGCGCCGAGCGTGACGGCGCCGCCGAATGGCGCACCGGAAGCGCCGCGCGTGCGCCCGCAGCCGCCTGCTCCGCCGCGGGAAGAACGGCCGACGGCGCCGCCGCCGCGCAGCGAAGCGCCGCGCAACGAAGCCCCGCGCAATGAAGCGCGTCAGGAGGAAAATCGCGGCCGCAGCGCCGGCGCGCGCAACGAAGGCAAGGTGCCCACACAGGAGAAGTGAAGACATACAGACGATTGCATTCCAGTAGCGGAATTCGGTCGTCTGGTCGCGCTTTCGCGCAGTCTGTCGTAAACACCCTGCGCGCCGCGCCTGCCGCCCTTACAGTGAGGGCTCTCCACCGTCTTCAGCCAGCCCTTCGGGGTTGGCTGTCTTTTTTTCAGCGGTCGGTTTTCTGGCGGATCCGCTCGCGCCATTCGCCCAGCGCGGACAAGGCGCCGTGGAATTCCTTTTCGATCAGATCGGCTTCCTGCTGCGTGACCACGCCGTCGAGCAGGGCGTTCGATACGGCCTGGGCCACGGCGCCCACCTGGCTCATCACCCGGCACACGGTCTGCGACAGATCGTCCTCGCTGACCTCGTCCGGTGAGGGCACGACGAAGGCCGCCATGCCATGCCGCACCAGCAGCGCGTGCAGCGGCAGATGGGCATCCGGCACACCGGCCCGATGGCACAGCTCGATGATCGTGCTGACTTCTTCGAACGAGGGATAGTGCGACGCGATCGTCGGCGCCAGCTTATTGCGCAGCACGTTCACGGAAATCTGCATTGCCTGGGCTAGGGCTTCGAGCCCGCCCGGATAGCCGCGCGCCACTTTGTAGAGCGCGTCGTGCTGGTTCATGTCGAGGTAGCGGCGTGTCACGGTGATGGTGTCTGTTTTTTACCGATGCAGTGCACAAAGCGCACGGCTAATCTGCTGTTCGTCAACGACCCTGTGACCACAAACATGAACACGATACTGCGCTCCGTTGTGACCCTGGCCCTGGTGCTGCCGCTGGCCTTCGCGCAAGCGCGACCGGGCAGCACAGGCAGCTTCAAGGGCGGATTTTCCTCGCAAAAGGCCAGCCCCACAAGCATTAAACCGCAGGGCAGCCGGATGGGAGGCTTCGGCGCGGCCAAAGCGCCCGCCGACAGCCCGCGCCAATCGGCCATGACGCGCGACCTCGACCAGAAAGCGGCGCAGCAGCGCGCGCTCGGCACGCTCGATGCGCGCCGCGCCGCCGCCAACCCGCTGCCGCCGGCCGCGCCGAGCACGCCGGCTCCGGCGCCGCAGCGCCCGCCCGTCATCGTGCATGAGACGCGCGGCGGCAGCGGCTGGGGCGGCGCCCTGTTTGGCTTCATGCTCGGCAGCGCCTTGTCCAGCCATGCGACCGCCGCGCCGCAAGTGGTGCATGAAAACACCAGCGGCATGATCACGCCCGCAGCGGTGCCGGCTTCGGCCGCCGCCGTGCCGGCCCCCGTTCCCGCCCCCGCCCCCGCGCCTGGCAGCGTGCTGCTGCCGCTGCTGCTCTGGGGCCTGCTGCTGGCCGCGGTGGCGGCCGTCGTTCTGAAGTACCGCCGCATGAAGGCGGCCCGTGTTTCGCATTACAGCCTGGAAGGAAATTGAGATGGCCTGGAAAGACGCATTCGACTATCTGCGCGGCACCGCCGGCAAGGCCTTCGGCAAGCCCGAGGACGCGCCCCAGGACCGCGGCCTGCCGCTCGGCGCGCGCATCGGCAGCCTCGTGCATCTGCAGCAGTCGCCGCTGCTGCGCGCCAGCGCCGGCGGGTCGCTGCTGGCCCTGCCCGACGAGCACGCCACGCGCATCCTGGCGATCTCCCAGCTCAAGCTGAACATGGACGGCAAGCTGTACCGCTACTACCTCGACACCGGCGACGCCGATGGCGACGAGACTTTTCTGCAGCTGTATGTGAATGCCCGCGGCGAGCTGGCCGAGCTGCTGTTCTGCTCGCAGCTGACGCGCCTGGTGCCGGAAACGGTCGAGGAGCAGGAGATGTTCACCGGCGCCGCCGGCAGCGGCCTGGGCGACGCCAGCTACACGCTGTGGCGCTGGCAGCTCGAGGAATTCGGCCTCGACCTCGATGCGATCTTCGGCAGCGCCGACGAAATCGTCTATCAGCGCGAGGCCGGCCATCCGGACACGCCCTGGATCGCGCCCTTCCGCGGCAGCGAAACGCGGATCGACGATGCCGGCGGCCACAGCGGTCTGAAGCAGGAGGTCTATCTGATGCCCTACACGCGCCCGCTGGCCGACGGCCTGCGCGAAAGCCTGCTGATCAGCACAGAAATTCTCGCCAGTGTGAATGGCGATTCCCGACAACGCGGTATCCATGTTGACTTCGTGATCGGCATACCGGTTGAGCAAGCACGCCTGCAAATCCAGTAAGGGCGGCACCCACTTCTCTTTGAAAGGACGCATCATGAGCAACACGCAAGGCTGGGGCCTGACGGCCCGTCTGGTTTCCAAGCATTTCGGTGCCCTGGGCGAACGCATCGCCGAGGCGATTGCCAGCTTCGACCCGGAGACGGCGACCGAAGCCGACCGCGACCGTCTGGCCGACACCCTGCGCGGCACCGCGCAGAAGCTGGCCGCCGCCCGCGCCGCCTACGAGAAGGAACAGCGCGACGTGCGCGAGCTGCGCACCCTGATCGCGAATGACGAGCAGGCGGCCGGCACCCTTGCCGAGCGCCTGGCCGCCGGCAAGATTTCGGAGGCGACCATCACCCTGTTCTGCGACGAGCTGGAAGCCAACAAGGCGCGCCTGCCGCAGGAGATCCAGGAAGAAGCCGATGCGCGCGAGTACATGGACGAGCTGCAGAAGATCGTCGACGCCCTGTCGGCCCAGCTGGCCGCCTTCGATGCCGCCGCCCGCAAGGCCATGCAGGCCCTGGCCACGGCGCGCGCCCAGAAGGATCTGCAGGAATTGCGCGGCGAGCGCCAGCGTCAGCTCGACGGGCTGAAGGGGCTGTCCGGCCGCTCGAGCGCGCTCGATGCCCTGAGCAAGCGCGCCCAGAAGATCGCCAACGAAGCCGAAGGCCTGCGCATCGTGGCCGATATCGGTCAGAAGCCGCTCGACCAGAAGGCCGAGCTGGACGCGATCCGCAAGTCCGTCAGCCAGCCCGAACAGGGTGCCGAATCGGCCCTGGCGCGCCTGCAGCGCCTGGCCGGCGCGCCCGCCTGAGGGGGCTTGCAAAACGGGGCGGCTGCTACAATGTAGGGGTTTTAGAAAGGAAGCCGCATGAACCGCCCCGTTGACGACCTGATCGAATTCCCGAGCGACTTTCCCATCAAGGTGATGGGTGCCGCCCATGTGGATTTCGCGGCGACCATCGTGGAGGTGGTCACGGCCCACGACCCGACGTTTCACGCCGGGCGCCTGGAGTCGCGTCCCTCCTCGAAGGGCAATTACACCGGCCTGACCGTGACCGTGCGCGCCACCAGCCGCGAACAGCTCGACAATCTGTATCGCGCCCTGTCGGCCCACCCGATGGTCAAGATCGTGCTGTGAATTGCGCCACCTGGCCACCCAGCCAGGTGTGAAATGCCTTCACCTGCGGCCGCGCCATGGCCGCAGGCGGGCACACCCAGTAGTAGGCGCTGTCGCTCGGCACCGCCAGCGTGAACAGACGCACCAATTCCCCTGAAGCAATTTCCTGCGAGGCCGGTACATGGCGTACCAGGGCCACCCCATCGCCGTCCACGGCCGAGCGGATCAGCATCGACAGGTCCTCGAACATCAGCCCGCCCTGCGGCTCCGGCAGGGCCAGCCCGGCCGCGCGGAACCACGGTTCCCAGGGCGCGCGCGAACGCAGCAGCGTGGCCGTGGCCAGATCCTGCGGCCCCTGCGGCAGTGCGCCGCCGCGATAGTGGGGACTTACTACCGGATACCAGACATCGTCCAGCAGATGCTCGGCGTACAGGCCCGGGTAGTGCCCGCCGCCGTAGCGGATGGCCACGTCGATGCCTTCGCGCACCAGGTCCTGCAGCTGGTTGGAGGCCTGCAGCACCACTTCGATCTCCGGATGGCGCTCGATGAAGCCGCCCAGGCGCGGGGCCAGCCAGCGCGCCGCAAACGAGGTGATGGTCGAGACCGTCAGGCGCTGGCGCCGCCCGGCCGCGCGCACGTCCTCGGTGGCGCGGCCGATGTCGGCGAAGGCCAGGCCGAGCGCCTGGGCATAGCGCAGGCCCTCCTCGGTCACGCGCACATGGCGCCCGTTGCGGGTGAACAGGGGCAGCCCGAGCTCGTCCTCGAGCGCGCGGATCGCGTGGCTGATGGCGCCGTGGGTCAGATGCAGCTCTTCGGCGGCGCGCGTGAAATTACCATGCCGGGCGGCCGCCTCGAAGGCGCGCAGGGCAGCGAAATTGGGCAGTTTGGCCATCCGTTTATTGTGAACCACATTCACAATAAACGGCAAAAAATCTCGTTTTGCGCCGGCCCGCGCAAGGCCTAAGATAGACGTCCCACCGCAAGGAGAAATCATGAGCAAGTTCGCCCTCTACGTCGATTCGCGCTTTCTGAGCCCGTATGCGATGTCGGCCTTCGTCGCCCTGATCGAGAAGGGCCTGACCTTTGAACTGCACCCGGTCAACCTGGAGGTCGGCGAGCACAAGGCCGCGCCCTACCAGGCCCTGAGCCTGACCGGGCGCGTGCCCACGCTCGTGCACGGGGCGCTGGTGCTGAACGAATCGAGCGCCATCGGCGAATACCTCGATGAATCCTTCCCCACCGGCAGCGCCCTGCTGCCGCGCGATCTGGCCGAACGCGCCCAGGCGCGCCAGGTGATGGCCTGGATCCGCTCCGACCTGCTGGCCCTGCGCCAGGAGCGCCCGACCGACGTGGTGTTTCTGCGTCCGACCAGCAAGCCCCTGAGCGAGGCCGGCCAGCAGGCCGCCGCCAAGCTGATTGCGGCCGCCGAGCGCCTGGTCCAGGGCCCGCAGCTGTTCAGCCAGTGGTGCCTGGCCGACCTCGACCTGGCCGTGGCCCTGAACCGCCTGATCAAGAACGGCGACCCGGTGCCCGAGAAACTGGCCGACTACGCGGCCGCCCAGTGGCGCCGTCCGTCCGTGCAGGAGTGGCTGAAACACGTGCCATGACGGGCAGCGCGGGCGGCGCCGGGCTATAATGTCGGCTCTGCAAATATCGCCACCCCGATCTTGATCCCCGCCGCCCAGATCCGCCAGCTCGGCCGGGCCGACTACGAGCCGACCTTCGCCGCCATGCGTGCCTTCACCGATGCGCGCGATGCGAACACGCCCGATGAGTTGTGGATCGTCGAACATCCGCCCGTCTACACGCTCGGCCTCGGCGCCGACCGCGGCCACGTGCTGGCCGCGCATGACATCCCCGTGGTCCAGACCGACCGCGGCGGCGAAGTGACTTTCCACGGTCCCGGCCAGGCGGTCGTCTACCTGCTGATGGACCTGCGCCGCAACAAGCGCGGCGGCAAGCTGTATGCGCGCCAGTTCGTGCACAAGATCGAGCAGGCCGTCATCGACGTGCTGGCCGCGCACGGCATCGCCGGCGAGCGCGTCGCGGGCGCCCCCGGCATCTACCTGGCCGACGGTCCCAAGCGCGGCGCCAAGATCGCCGCCCTCGGCCTCAAGGTGCGTGGCAATGGCTGCACCTACCACGGTGTATCGCTGAACGTGGCGATGGACCTGGCCCCCTTCACCTGGATCAATCCATGCGGCTACCGCGGCCTGGAGACGATCGACATGCGCAGCCTCGGCGTCGAGGTTGCACTGGAAACCGTCCAGCAACAGCTGGCTGAAACCCTGCGCCGCCATTTGTGCGAGGAAGACCTGCATCATGAGTAACGAGACCCCCACCACCCCGGCCTACGACCCGACCGCCAAGCAAAAAGGCGAAAGCAAGACCGCGCGCATCCCGATCAAGATCGTCCCGGTCGAAGAGCGTCTGAAAAAGCCCGAGTGGATCCGCGTGAAGGCGGCCTCGCACTCCTCGCGCTTCTACGAGATCAAGGACATCCTGCGCGCCAACAAGCTCGTCACCGTGTGCGAGGAAGCCAGCTGCCCGAACATCGGCGAATGCTTCGGCAAGGGCACGGCCACCTTCATGATCATGGGCGACAAGTGCACGCGCCGCTGCCCCTTCTGCGACGTCGGCCACGGCCGTCCCGATCCGCTCGACGAGGACGAACCGCGCAATCTGGCCAAGACCATCGCCGATCTGCGCCTGTCCTACGTGGTGATCACCTCGGTCGACCGCGACGACCTGCGCGACGGCGGCGCCGGCCACTTCGTGCGCTGCATCCACGAGACGCGCCAGCTGTCGCCGCAGACCAAGATCGAAGTGCTGGTGCCCGACTTCCGCGGCCGCCTCGAAAAAGCCATCGACATCTTCGAGGCCGCCCTGCCGGACGTGATGAACCACAACCTCGAAACCGTGCCGCGCCTGTACAAGGAAGCCCGACCGGGCGCCGACTACACGCACTCGCTGGTGCTGCTGCGCGACTTCAAGAAGCGCTATCCGGGCAGCGTGACCAAGAGCGGCCTGATGGTCGGCCTGGGCGAGACCGACGAGGAAATCCTCGACGTGATGCGCGACCTGCGCGCCCACGATGTCGACATGCTGACCATCGGCCAGTACCTGGCGCCGTCCAACCACCACCTGCCGGTGCGCCGCTACGTGACGCCCGAGACCTTCAAGATGTTCGAAGAAAAAGCCTACGAGATGGGCTTCGTGCACGCCGCCGTCGGCGCCATGGTGCGGTCCAGCTACCATGCCGACCAGCAGGCCCACAACGCCGGCGTGGCCGCGGATGACAAGAACGCGAAGTGAAGGCGAAAAGTCGATCGTGAATGGGTGCGGGGAGGTCCAATTCCCCGACCGACACCTGCGAGTTAGCACGTCGCGGCCTAGAAGTAGCGTGGATCATAGTGCCACTTGCGCAAAGCTGTGGCCACCACGTGTCGTGCATCAGGGTGCAGAGGGTTAATCAGCACGTTCGATTCCTCCGGAACGATCACCGAAGGCACCACCAGCAATGCAGAAGCCTGGGAGATCAGCCAAGCTTGGCCCGCCTGGACGCTAGACATTCCCACCGGCCGCGCGTCCCAGCCGACAGGCGGCGTGAGTACTTGGCGCGCAGCCCACACATCGTCGGGCACATCGATGCGAATCAGGTAGCGGTTCAGTGGCAAACCGCCGCTACGCAGCGTCACAAGCGTCTCGAGCACGGCCAGCGCAATATTCTCGGAGCTGTAGACGACGGCGATGCCTGCAGGGTTCCAGCGTCCGCCTGTATTTTTTGCCCCCGCACCGGACATGTCGTCCGCCGCGTACTTCAGGGTGGTGGCGCCGATACGCCACAGCGCCACTGTCACGCGTACGCTCCGCTCTGGGTCATCTCGAGGAGATTGCCAACATACTTTTGGCCCTCAACCGTGTCCATGAAGCTCGCCGGCGTCGCGCCGCCCAGCGCAGGTAGCGGAGCGGCCAGCCAATTTGCCAGCCACTTCGCCGCATCGAAGTCGCGTGCGCTTTCCGTGCCGACCATGGACTGGACTTGGCCGATGAGTGCCTGCATGCCCATGACCCGTTCGGATTCCTCAGGCGATAGTGCCTGCGCGCGCTGCACCTTGCGGTTGATGGTGGCGCGCGAGAGCCCGAGTGAAGCCATGAGCGCCTCTTTGGGCATGTTCATGAGAGAGGCCAGTTCGCCCACGAGCTGTGCCGGCACGCCCGTTCGGATGACGTGGATTTTGTCGGCGAAGTCCATCCGGTACCAGTGAATGAAGTGCTTGGCGTCGGTGTTTCGCGTGATGCGGAGCTTTGTCTTCTTAGCTGCCGACGGCGGCTCGGCACGCTTGGCAGTTTGAGTTCGAGTCGCCATGAGATGTCTCCTTTGAGCCTTCAGCATAGCTCATATGAGAGTCACTCACAAATTGTTCACAGTGTCCGTATAGACCACCCGTCCATCCCGCCAAACCGGCGTCCTGTCGCAGCCCGCTTGCGGCAGGGGCCGCTTGGGCTTTAGTGTGTCGGCTTTGTGAAATGGAATGGAGTCGAGATGCTGCGGTCCCTGGCGCTTTGTCTGAGTGTGTTGTGCGTACCGGCCCTGGCCCAGGTGCCGCCTTCGCCCCTGAGTGCGGCCACGGCCGCCCTGCCGGCCGGCCTGGTGCGGGTCGAGGCGAACCCGGACGCGGGCTTTCGCTATCCCTACTATCTGTTCGTGCCGGCGGCGGCCAAGGCGGCGCCGACCACGCTGCTGGTGCTGCCGAATAACACCGGCAGCCTGCACGATGAGCTGGCCTTTCATGAGGCCGATGCCGCGCGCCGCATGGCGCGCCTGGCCACCGGCCCGATGCCGCTGCCGACGCCGGTGCTGATGCCGGTGTTCCCGCGCCCGAAGGCGCAGTGGACGATCTACACCCATGCGCTCGACCGCGATGTGCTCAGCACCGAGCAGCCGGCCCTGGCCCGGCTCGACCGTCAGCTGCTGGCCATGATCGACCACGCCCGCGCGCGCCTGCTGCAGGACGGCGTGCGCACCGACAGCAAGGTGTTCATCCAGGGCTTTTCGGCCTCGGGCATGTTTGCCAACCGCTTCACCTTCCTCCATCCGGAACGCGTGAAGGCGGCCGTGATCGGCTCGCCCGGCGGCTGGCCGCTGGCGCCCCAGGCCAGCCTGGCCGGCGAGCCCTTGCGCTATCCGCTCGGCACGGCCGACCTGGCGGCCCTCAGCGGCCAGGCCTTCGATCTCGAGGCCGTGCGGCGCGTGCCGATGTTCATCTACATGGGCGACCAGGACGACAATGACTCGCTGCCCTTCAAGGACAGCTACGAGGAGGAAGACCGGGTGCTGGCCTTCCGCCTGCTGGGCAGCACGCCGCTGGCGCGCTGGCCGCTGGCCGAAAAGCTCTACCGCGAGGCCGGGCTGCAGGCGCGCTTCGTGCTGTATCCGGGCGTCGGCCACACAATCACGGCCGATATGCGCAAGGACATCACGGCCTTCCTTCAGGCCCAGCAATGAGGCTATGATGCGCTCATGAATGTCCGCATAGAACCCGGCTGGAAGGCCCAGCTCGACACCCAGTTCACCCAGCCCTACTGGGAGCCCCTGACCCAGTTCGTCAAGGCCGAGTATGCGGCCGGCCTGTGCTGCCCGCCGGGCAAGCACATCTTCCGCGCCTTCGACCTCACGCCCTTTGATGCGGTCAAGGTGGTGATCCTCGGCCAGGACCCCTACCACACGCCGGGCGCGGCCATGGGGCTGTGCTTCTCTGTCCCGGACGGCAACCGTCCGCAGCCGAGTCTGCAGAACATCTTCAAGGAATTGCAGGACGACCTGGGCCTGGCGCGCACGCGCACCGACCTGACGGACTGGGCCGAACAGGGCGTGTTCCTGCTCAACAGCGTGCTGACCGTGCGTGCCGGCGAGGCGGGCTCGCATGCGGGGCGTGGCTGGGAACAGTTCACCGACAGCGCCATTGCGGCCCTCTCGGCCGGACGCGAGCATCTGGTGTTTGTGCTCTGGGGCAGCTATGCGATCGCCAAGCGCAAGCTGATCGACAGCCAGCGCCATCTGGTGCTGACCTCGCCCCACCCCTCGCCGCTGTCGGCCTATCGCGGCTTCTTCGGCAGCAAGCCCTTCTCGCGCGCCAATGCCTACCTGAGCAGCCACGGCCAGACGCCCGTGCAGTGGGCCTGAAAACGCGGTCCATACGCGGCGGACTTTTGATTACAATGCATACAAAAGATCTGCCTGCCAGGAGCGTGGAACATGATTCGACGATGGCTGGCGCCGGCACTTGGCGTGCTCGGCTGCCTGATGGCGTGGCCCCTGGCCGCCGCGCCGCTCAAATTCTGCTTTGAGGACGCGCCGCTCGCGCCCTGGACCCTGCCCGACGGCAGCGGTCTGAACATCGCCCTGCTGCACCAGGTCGAAAAACTCACAGGCGAGCAATTTGTGTTCACGGCCCGCCCGTGGAAGCGCTGTCTCGAGGAGTTGCGCACGGCCCAGGTCGATGGCGTGATCGGCACGGCCGACGGCCCCGAGCGGCGTTCGATCGGGGTGTTCCCGATGCGCGCCGACGGCAGCCTGCGCAGCGATCAGGCGCTGTTTCAGGACAGCGTCAATGTCTTCATCCTGGCCGACAGCAAGGCCGCCTGGAACGGCCTGACTCTGAGCAATCCGCGCGAGTTCGTGATCACCCAGCGCGGCTACCGTGTGGCCGAGGAACTGCGTGCGCGCGGCAGCAAGGTGCTCGACAATGTGCGCCTGGCCGAGGAGGCCTTCCGCGCCATGCTGGCCGGGGTGGCCGATGTGGCGGTGCTGCAGGGCCTCGATGCGGAGCAGCTGGTGCGCCACGATCCGCGCTTTGCCGCGCGCATCGTGCAGGCGCGCCAGCCGTATGTCGTGTATGCGTTCTACCTGATGGTCGGCAAAAAGACCTATGAGGCCGATCCGCGCCGCATCGACGCGATCTGGAACGCCATCGGGAATGCGCGCAAGACGCCCGACTACCGTCGCCTCGAGGCGGCCGAGCTGGCCAAACTGCGGCGCGACTGACGGGCTTGTCCGGCTGGACGTAGAATGGGGTTTTGTTCGCGAGAAGCTTCCCATGCACACCGATCCCGACAGCCTGAACGCCATGGGCGCGCCCTTTCTGCCGGGCCACCTGGGCATCCACATCACCGGCCTGGTCGACCAGACCGTGCGCGCCCAGATGCCCGTCAGCGTCCACCTGCTGGCCCCGAACGGCTATCTGCATGCGGGCAGCGTGATCACCCTGGCCGACACGGCCTGCGGCTATGGCTGCATGGCCACCCTGCCCGAAGGCGCGACCAGTTTTACCACGGTCGAGCTGAAATCGAACCACCTGGGCACGGCGCGCGACGGCGTGGTTGAGGTCGTCGCCAGCCCCGTGCATCTGGGCCGCACGACCCAGGTCTGGGATGCCGTGGTCAGCCACAAGGGCAAGACCATCGCCCTGTTCCGCTGCACCCAGATGCTGCTCTATCCCAAGGCCAAGGAGGCCGCATGAAGCGTCTTGCCTGTCTGATCCTGGCGGCCGCCTTGGCGGCCCCGGCCTGGGCGGCCGATGACAGCCTGTACCGCGCGCTCGGCGAGCGCAGCGGCATCAAGGCCCTGGTGGCCGATTTCGTGGCCCGGGTGGCGGCCGATGCGCGCATCAGCGAGTCCTTCAAGGACATCGACATCCCCAACCTCAAACAGCGGCTGGAGGAGCAGTTCTGTGAACTCGGCGGCGGTCCCTGCGTCTACAAGGGCAAGGACATGAAGACCATCCATGATGGCCTGAACATCACCGTGGCCCAGTTCAATGCTCTGGCCGAAGACCTGCAGCTGGCCCTGAGCGCGCGCGGCGTGCCGAACGCCCTGCAGAACAAGCTGATCGCCAAGCTCGCGCCCATGCAGCGCGACATCGTCACCAAGTAAGGAGGGCCGCATGCGCAAGACCTTGATCGCCGTGGCCGCCCTGCTGTGCGCCGGCACGGCCGCGG
Source organism: Massilia sp. TS11 (assembly GCF_022012445.1). Lineage (GTDB taxonomy): Bacteria > Pseudomonadota > Gammaproteobacteria > Burkholderiales > Burkholderiaceae_D > Telluria. The sequence continues at coordinate 136,644 of NZ_JAKLTS010000007.1, read as the reverse complement.
CCCAGGACATGGGCAAACTATTGGCCACGGGTGGCGTTTCCCAGGTCGAAGGTGCGGGCGGCGGCGGCCTCGTACCCTGGGCCCTGATCAGCGGCTACGGCACGCGCGACAGCTGGGGCGCGAATGTCCACTGGACCACGGTCGCCACCCAGGACTACACGCTCGACACGGCCGGGGTGACGGTCGGCATCGCCGACCGGGTCGAAGTCTCGCTGGCGCGCCAGCAGTTCCGCGGCAGCCTGGCCCCGCTCGACAAACTCAAGCTGCAGCAGGACATCCTCGGCCTCAAGTGGCGCGTGGCCGGCGATGCCGTGGTCGATCAGGACCGGCTGCTGCCGCAGATCGCCGTCGGCGCCCAGTTCAAGCGCACGGCCGCCATCGGCGGCCTGGGCGCGCTCGGGGTGACGAATGTGAAGCAGCTCGGCGCTAAAGACGACAGCGGCATCGATCTGTATGTGGCGGCCACCAAGATTCTGCTCGAGCAGTCGCTGCTGCTCAACGGCACCCTGCGCGCGACCAGCGCCAATCAGTTCGGTCTGCTGGGTTTCGGCGGCGACCAGCAGCGCGGCCGGCGGCTGCGCGCCGAAGTCTCGGCCGCCTATCTGCTCGACCGACAATGGGTTGCGGGGGTGGAATGGCGCGCCAAGCCGGCCAATCTCGGGGTCGACCCGGAGAAGAACGCCTGGGACGGCTTTGTGGCCTGGTTCCCGTCCAAGCAGCTGTCGCTGACGGCCGCCTATGTCAATCTGGGCACGATCACCGTCTTCAATCCCAAGACCCAGAAGGGCTGGTATCTGTCGCTGCAGGCCGGTTTCTGATCAGCCGGAAATGGCCTTGTCGAGCAGGGCGTGCAGGGCCGGGAATTCCGGCTCGCCCACGTAGCGCTTGAGGATCTTGCCGTCCTTGTCGATGACAAAGGTGGTCGGCGTCATCGCCACATTGCCGAACTGCTTGGCCAGGCTGCCGTCGACATCGAGCGCTACCTTGAACGGCAGCTTCTTGTCGTCGGTGTAAGCGAGCACGTAGTCGGGCCGGTCATAGCTCATGGCGACGGCCACGAATTCCATGCCGCGGCCCTTGAACTTTTCGTAGGTCTCGACCATCTGCGGCATTTCCTTCACACAGGTGGCGCAGGACGTGGCCCAGAAGTTGACCATCACCACCTTACCGCGCAGGCTCTGCGCAGCGATTTTTTCGCCCGTGATCGAGACGAAGGTGACGTTCGGCGCGGCCGGCTTATTGGCCGTCAGCAGATAGCCGGCACCGGCGATGGCCAGTGCCGCGAGGCCGATCGCAATCGGCTTGATCCATTGGCGTTGCGTGCTCATGATGGCCTGGCTTATTTGCCGCCCTGCTTGTCGCCGGAGCGCGCGTTCAGGGCCTGCACTTCTTCTTCGGCGATGTAGTCAAAAATCTTGACCACCTTGTTCACGCCCGAGACGCTGCGCACGGCTTCGGCCGCCACTGTGCCTTCGCGCGGGGACACGCGGCCCATCAGATAGACGACGCCGCGTTCGGTCACGACCTTGAAGGTGGTCGAGGAAATCGTCTTGGTGTCGACCAGGGTGGCCATCACCTTGGTGGTGATCAGGGCGTCGTTCGAGCGCGAGGTCAGGCTCGAGGCGCCGGCGATCTCGAGTTCATTCGAGACGGCGGTCACGCCTTCGATGGCGGCCACTTCGCGTTCGACGGCGCGCTTCATCGCCTCGTCGCGCACTTCGCCGGTGATCAGGGCGCGCCGGTTGTAGGACGTGATGTTGACATGGCCGGCATCGCCGACGACCTTGGGCACGCGCGCCTCGGCCTTGAAGGTGATGGCCTTGTCTTCCGTCTGGGCGCCAATCGTGCGGCGGTCGGCCGCGGCAAAGCCGCTGACGACGGCGCTGCCCACCACCATCTCGACACAGCCGGACAGGGTCGTGAGCAAGCCCGCCACCAGCAAGGCTTTCGCCAGTTTATTCATTCCCATCTCCTCCGAACAAGGCGACGTCGATGCCGTCGCAGATACTGTGGATACAGACCAGGTGCACTTCCTGGATCCGGGCCGTGCGTGCATGCGGCACGCAGATGTTCACATCCGCCTCGCTCAGCATCTTGCCGATCGCGCCGCCATCCTTGCCGGTCAGGGCCACCACGCGCATGTCGCGCTCGTAGGCCGCCTCGATCGCCGCCACCACATTCGCGGAATTGCCCGAGGTGGAAATCGCCAGCAGCACGTCGCCGGCCTGACCGAAGGCCAGCACCTGCTTGGAGAACACTTCGCGGTAGCTGTAGTCATTGCCGACGGCGGTCAGAATCGAGCTGTCCGTGGTCAGGGCCATGGCCGGCAGCGGGAAGCGCTCGCGCTCGAAACGTCCGACCAGTTCGGCCGCGAAATGCTGGCAGTCGGCCGCCGAGCCGCCATTGCCGCAGGCGAGAATCTTGTTGCCATTCGACAGAGCCGAGAACATCAGCTCGATCGCCGCGGACACGGGACCGGCAAGTGCCGTCGCGCACTGGATTTTGAGTTCAGCACTTTCGTGGAAGTGCGACAGGATGCGTTGGGTAGTCATAGCCGCGATTATAGTGCAGGCGCGGCTTTGTTTCCGGCAAGGCCTGAAAAGAATCCTTACATTTCAAGCATGTTTTTCAGCCATTCGATGCGCCCGCCCTCGATCAGGATGGCGTCGAAGCGGCACGGCGGTTCCTCGGCCAGGCGGCACAGATAGGCCTCGGCCGCGCGCAGCAGACGCGCCTGCTTAGCCGGGGTGATCGAAGCGGCCGCGCCGCCGAAGCGCGCGCTTTCGCGCTGGCGCACCTCGACAAACACCAGACAGGGGCCGTCGCGCATGATCAGGTCGATTTCGCCGAGCGGATTGCGCACATTGGTGGCCACCAGCTCCAGCCCGTGCTGGCGCAGGAAGCGCGCGGCCGCCTCCTCCCAGTGCTGGCCCTGGCGCTGGGTGGGGCTGGGGCCGATGCGGTCCATCTCAGGGCTCCGTGGCCGGCTGGGCCAGGCCAGCCTGGTAGACGGCGGCAGCGGCGCGCCGGGCAAAGCGGGCCGGCCCGTCGCCGAAATGCAGGCTGAGCTTGCCCGTGACCCCGTCCAGCTCGACGCCGTCGCCGTCGTTCAGGGCCAGCGCGCGCGCCACCCGGTAGGCGTCGATGCCGAGCGCGTACAGACGCGCGAGGTCGGGCGGCAGCGGGCTCAGCGGCTGAGGCCAGGCGGCCACGCCGGCCGTGTCGGGCGTCAGCAGCCAGGGCAGGTCGAGCAGGTGCAGGCCGTCGAGCTCATGCGGGGCCAGCTGGGCGTCCGGACCCGGATTGACGCTCGAGGCGCCGTACACGGGCAGCTCGGGCGGCAGCGCCGCCTTCAGCTGGCGCGCCTGGTCGGGCTCGAGCGCGGCGAATACCAGGGCTGGCCGGCTGCTGGCCACGCGCGCCAGAATCGCGGCCAGCGCGGCATCGCTCAGATAGCCGCTGGCGGCCGCCGCCTCGAGCACGCTGGCCGTGCGTCCGCCCTGCTGCCACTGGGCGGCCAGCACGCTGGCCAGGCGCTGCTGCCAGCTGGCCCCGGCCGTGACGATCAGGGCCGGGCCGCGCTGGCGCGCCGCCGCCCATTGCGCCAGCTGGCGCCCTTCTGCATCGAGCGAAAGGCCGATCGCGGCCATATGGCTGGGCAGCACGCTGTCATTCGGCAGGCTCAGGGCCAGGGTGGGGGTGAGCACGGGGCTGGCGACCAGGGCCGCCACCAAGGATTTGCCGAGCGGCCCGACGATCAGCACATGGCCGGCGGCCGCGCGCGCATAGGCGTCCTGGGCGCTGGCGGGCGTGTCGCCACTGTCGATCAGGCTGATGGCGGGGGCCTGGGCATCGACCGAGGCGGCGGCCAGAAAGCCGTCGCGCAGGGCCTGGGCGGCTTGCCCGAGGCTGTCCGACTGCAGCGGCAGCAGCAGCGCGATGCGGCAGGGCGCACTTGTGTTTGGCGGCGTGGACGCGCACAATCGCCCCGTTGCGCCGCCGGGTGCGGCGTGCGCCAGCAGGATGGCGCCGAGCAGGCCGGCGATCCAGCGCTTTCCTCCAAGAGCAGGCATGACACCTCCGACGACAGACGCATCAACAAGCCCGGTCGCCCGCAGCCCCGTGTGGGCTGAGGCGGCGCACCAGCAGTATCCTAGCGCATCCCTGTATATCGTGGCCACACCGATCGGTAACGTGTGCGACATCAGCGTGCGCGCCCTGTATGTACTGGGCCTGGCCGATGCCGTCGCCTGCGAGGACACGCGCAACACCGGCCAGCTGCTCGGCCGCCTCGGGCTGAACAAGCCCTTGATCGCCGCCCACATGCACAACGAACGCGAAGTGGCCGCGCGCCTGATCGCGCGGCTGCAGGCGGGCGAGCGCATCGCCCTGGTGTCGGATGCCGGCACTCCGGCCGTGTCCGACCCGGGCGCGCGCATCGTCGACGCCGTGCGCGCGGCCGGCCTGCGCGTGGTGCCGGTGCCGGGCCCCTCGGCCGCCATCACGGCCCTGTCGGCCAGCGGCCTGCTGGACCCCGCCTTCCATTTCGTCGGCTTTCTGCCGGCCAAGGCCAAGCAGCGCGAGACGGCCCTGCAGCCGCTGCGCACGATGGCCGCGACCCTGGTGTTCTACGAGGCGCCGCACCGCATCCACGACTGCGTGGCGGCGCTGGCGGCCGTGTTCCCGCCCGAGCGGCAGATCGTGTTCGCGCGCGAGCTGACCAAACTGTTCGAAGAAATCCACCGCTGCCCGCTGGGCGAGGCGGCCGCCTGGCTGGCCGCCGACGCCCACCGCGAGAAGGGCGAATACGTGGTGCTGCTCGCAGGCGCCCCGGCCCAGGACGAAGCGGGCGCGGCCGAGGCCGAGCGGGTGCTGCGGATTCTGCTGGCGGAATTGCCGGTGAAACAGGCGGCGGCCCTGGCGGCCCAGATTACAGGCGCCAAGAAGAACGATCTGTACGCGCGCGCGCTTGCCCTCAAGGATGCCTAGGGCACGTGGTATAATGCGTGCATCGGAGTGTGGCGCAGCCCGGTAGCGCATCTGGTTTGGGACCAGAGGGTCCAAGGTTCGAATCCTTGTACTCCGACCAGCATACAAGAACGCCGAACGGTGCAAGCCGTTCGGCGTTTTTCTTTTCCGCTCAGGCGCGCTTGGCGGCGATGGCGTTGCCGGCCCGGCTGGCGGCCTTGCGGCCCAGGTGGGCCGCGATGAACTGGCCGGCGTCGACCACGGCGTCCAGATCGACCCCGGTGGCAATGCCGAGCCCGTGCAGCAGATACAGCACGTCCTCGCTGGCGACATTCCCGGTCGCGCCCTTGGCATACGGGCAGCCGCCGAGGCCGGCCACGGACGAGTGGAAGATGCGCACCCCGACTTCGAGGCTGGCATAGATATTCGCCAGCGCCTGGCCATAGGTGTCATGGAAGTGGCCGGCGATGCGCTCGAGATGGAAGGCGTGCGCCGCCGTCTCCATCACGGCCTGGGTCTGGCGCGCGGTCGCCACGCCGATGGTGTCGGCGATGTCGATCTCGTCGCAGCCGAGCGCCGCCATGCGTGCCACCACGTCGGCCACGGCGCTCAGCGGCACCGCGCCCTGGTAGGGGCAGCCGAACGAGCAGCTGATCGAGCCGCGCAGGCGCACGCCGCGCGCCTTGGCGGCGGCCGCCACCGGCTCGAAGCGGGCGATCGATTCGGCGATCGAGCAGTTGATATTCTTCTGCGAGAAGGCCTCGGAGGCGGAGCCGAAGATCACCACTTCATCGGCGCCGGCCGCCATGGCGGCCTCGAAGCCCTGCATATTCGGGGTCAGCGCCGAGTACAGGGTGCCGGGGCGGCGCCTGATGCCGGCCATGACCGCGGCGCTGGTGGCCATCTGCGGCACCCACTTGGGCGAGACGAAGGACGCCGCCTCGACATTGACGAAGCCGGCGTCGGCGAGCCGGTTCACGAGTTCGATCTTGACGTCGGCCGGGACCTCCTGCTTTTCGTTCTGCAGGCCGTCGCGCGGGCCGACTTCGACCAGTTTGACCTGTTGGGGCAGCATGCTCATTTCAGTATCCGAGAGTGCGGTTGACGATGTCGGCCACGAGTTCGCCGCGCGCCATCGCGCGGATCTTGCCGCTGATCTGTTCGACCGCTTCGCGGCACAGGGTCAGGGCCGAAATATGGGGCGTGATGGTGATGCGCGGCTCCTGCCAGAACGGGTGCTGGGGCGGTAGCGGCTCGTTGCGGAAGACGTCGAGCGTGGCGCCGGCCAGCTGGCCGGCCGTGATCAGCGCCAGCAGGTCGGGTTCGGCCAGCAGGCCGCCGCGCGCCACATTGATCACATAGCCGCCCGGGGCCAGCAGCGACAGGCGCGCGCGGTCGAGCAGATTGGCCGTGTCCGGCGTCAGCGGCAGCATGCAGACCACCACGCGCAGGCCCTGCAGGAAGCTGTCGAGCTGGGCCGGGCCGTGGTAGCAGGCCACCCCGCTCAGGTCCTTGGGCGTGCGGCTCCAGGCGCGCAGCGGAAAACCGAAGTGGCGCAGCGCGCCGATCACATGGCTACCGAGCGCGCCGGCGCCGAGCACGCCCACCGTGAAGTCCTGCTTGTCGTAGGCGGGCAGCTGTTCCCACAGGCCCTGGCGCGCCACCACCTGGTAGTCGTCGAAGCGGCGGTAGTAGCGCAGCACGGCGTGGGTCACGTATTCGGCCATCTGCACGCCCATGCCGGCATCGGCCAGGCGCACGATCGGCACCGGCGGCAGCTGCTCGCCCAGTTTCAGCAGGGCGTCGACCCCGGCCCCGGTGCAGAAGATCGCCTTGACCTTGGCCAGATCGGCCAGGATGCCGGGCGGCGGCACGAACAGCACCGCGTAGTCGCAGGGGTCGATGGCCTTGCCCTCCTCCCACACGACGACCTGCGCTTCCGGCAGGTAGTGGGCAAAGGCGGCCAGCCAGTCTTCGTACACGCCGTCGCGGCGGTGCAGCAGAATGCGCATGGCGTCTCCCTAATCGTTTATATTGTTTATTCCGTTTTGAAGGCGATCAGCGGCGCGCCGTCGGCCACCTGGTCGCCCACCTGGTACAGCAGTTCCTCGACCACGCCGTCGGCCGGGGCGGCGATCGTGTGCTCCATCTTCATGGCTTCCATGATCACCAGCGCATCGCCCTTCTTCACGGCCTGGCCTTTGGCGGCCAGCACGGCCACCACCTTGCCCGGCATCGGCGCCGTCAGGCGGCCGCCTTCGGCTTCGGTCTCGCCGGCGTGGGCCATCGGGTCATTGTACGCCAGCGTGAAATGGCGCCCGCCGCTGAACACGTGGAACTGCTCGCCGTCGCGCAGCACGGTGCCGTGCATGGCGGCTTCGCCCAGCTGGATCGAGAAATCATGGTCCTGGCGCGCGCTCAGGCGCAGCGGCAGTTCCAGGCCGCCGAGCACGAAGTCCCAGCCGTGCGGGCGATAGACCAGGGTGGCCTGATAGTCCTTGTGCTCGTCGCTGAAGCGCAGCGCGCGCCGGTAGTGGCTGTTCATGCGCCAGCCGTGCGCCATGCCGAAGGGGTCGGCCGGATGCGGCGCCGCGCCTTGGGCCGCGGCCTGCTCCTCGGCCACCAGGGCCATCGCGGCCAGGGCCAGGGCGCCGGCCGGCACTGCGCGCGCGGGCGGGAACAGCGTCGCCTGATGGCGTTCGATCAGGCCGGTGTCCAGATCGGCCGTGGCAAAGGCCTCGCCTTCGACCAGGCGCTTGAGGAAGGCGATATTCGTGGCCAGGCCGACGATGTGGAATTCGGCCAGGGCCTGGGCCATGCGCGCCAGGGCCTGGCTGCGGTCGGCGCCCCAGACGATCAGCTTGGCGATCATCGGGTCGTAGAAGGGCGAAATGGCGTCGCCTTCGCGCACGCCGGCGTCCACCCGCACGGCGGCCGGGGCCACGCCCGGTGTGCCGCCCAGTTCGAACGCCACCGCGGCCGGGGTGCGCATGTGGCGCAGCGTGCCGATCGCCGGCAGGAAGCCCTTCTCCGGATTTTCCGCATACACGCGCGCCTCGATCGCGTGGCCGTGGATGGCGAGCTGCGCCTGCTTGAGCGGCAGCGGCTGGCCGGCGGCCACGCGCAGCTGCCACTCGACCAGGTCGGTCCCGGTGATCATTTCGGTGACCGGGTGCTCGACCTGCAGGCGCGTATTCATCTCCATGAAGTAGAAGCTGCCGTCCTGGTTGGCGATGAATTCGACCGTGCCGGCACCCACGTAGCCGACCGCCTTAGCGGCGGCGACCGCCGCCGCGCCCATGGCCTGGCGGCGTTCGGCCGTCATGCCCGGGGCCGGCGCTTCTTCGAGCACCTTCTGGTGGCGCCGCTGCACCGAGCAGTCGCGCTCGAACAGATACACGCATTCGCCATGGGTGTCGGCGAACACCTGGATTTCGATGTGGCGCGGGCGGGTCAGGTATTTCTCGACCAGCACCTTGTCGTCGCCGAAGGAGTTGATCGCCTCGCGCTTGCACGAGGCCAGGGCGGCGCCGAAGTCCTCCGATTTCTCGACCACGCGCATGCCCTTGCCGCCGCCGCCCGCGCTGGCCTTGAGCAGCACCGGATAGCCGATCGCGTCGGCCTGCTGCTGCAGGAAGGCGGGGTCTTGGTTGTCGCCGTGGTAGCCGGGCACCAGCGGCACGCCGGCTTCTTCCATCAGCTGCTTGGCGGCCGACTTGGAACCCATCGCGCGGATGCTCGACGCGGGCGGGCCGATGAACACCAGACCGGCCTGGGCGCAGGCCTCGGCGAAGTCCTCGTTCTCGGACAGGAAGCCGTAGCCGGGGTGGATGGCCTGGGCGCCGGTGGCCAGCGCGACGGCGATGATCTTGTCAGCGCACAGATAGCTTTCCTTGGCCGGCGCGGGGCCGAGCAGCACCGCTTCGTCGCATTCGGCGACGTGGCGGGCGCCCGCGTCGGCTTCCGAATACACGGCCACGGTCTGGATGCCCATGCGGCGCGCGGTGGCGGCCACACGGCAGGCGATTTCGCCGCGGTTGGCTATCAGGATCTTGGTGAACATGCGCTGTCTTCCTTGTCTGTTTTTGGTGTTAGGCGCCGCAGTGGGTTTTGGGGACCGAATCGAGCATGGCGGCGCGCGTCGGCAGGCCCAGTTTGGCCAGCAGCTGGCGGTCGTCTTCGGCTTCCGGGTTGTCGGTGGTGAGCAGCTTGTCGCCGTAGAAGATCGAGTTGGCGCCGGCCGCAAAGCACATCGCCTGCACCGCCTCGCCCAGCTCGCGCCGGCCGGCCGACAGGCGCACGCGCGCTTTCGGCATGGTGATGCGGGCGATCGCGATGGTGCGCACGAATTCGATCGGATCGAGCTTGTCCAGACCATGCAGGGGCGTGCCTTCGACCTGCACCAGATGGTTGATCGGCACCGATTCCGGATACGGATTCATGTTCGCCAGCTGGGCGATCAGGCCGGCGCGCTGCTCGCGCGTCTCGCCCATGCCGACGATGCCGCCGCAGCACAGCTTCAGGCCTGCTTCGCGCACGCGCCCCAGGGTGTCCAGGCGGTCCTGGTACTGGCGGGTGGAGATCACATTGCCGTAGAAGTCGGGCGCGGTGTCGAGATTGTGGTTGTAGTAGTCGAGGCCCGCGTCCTTCAGGCGCTGGGCCTGGTCCTCTTCGAGCATGCCGAGCGTGGCGCAGGTTTCCAGGCCCAGGGCCTTCACCTCGCGCACCATGGCCTCGACCTTCTCCATGTCGCGCTCCTTGGGGCTGCGCCAGGCGGCGCCCATGCAGAAGCGGGTGGCGCCGTTCTGCTTGGCCTGGCGCGCGGCGTCCAGCACGGCGTCCAGTTCCATGATCTTCTGGGCCTTGACGCCGGTGTCGTAGCGCGCCGCCTGCGGGCAGTAGCCGCAGTCTTCCTCGCAGCCGCCGGTCTTGATCGACAACAGCGTGGCCAGTTCGACGTCGCCGTCGGGCCAGTGCGCGTGGTGGACTTCCTGGGCGCGCCGCAGCAGCTCCGGGAAGGGCAGCGCGAACAGGGCCAGCACTTCGGCCAGCGGCCAGGTGGCGTCGTCGGGCGTGCCGATCGGCTTGGCCGGTTTGGTGAAAGACAGGGTGGTGGTCTGGGTCATGCGAATTCCTCTGGTGTTCAGCGCGCCGGCCAGCCGGGCAAGGCGCCCAGCTGCAGATGGCGCGCGGCCGCGGCGGCACTGGGCTCGCTCAGGCGCGGGATATGGCCGAGCAGCGGCGCCGGCAGGCGCTCGAGCAGGGCCTCGATATTCTCGTCGGTGCAGGGCATGGCGGGATCGACCTGGTTGGCCACCCAGCCTGCCACTGTCAGGCCGCGCGCCGTGATCGCCTCGTAGGTGAGCAGGGCATGCGACAGGCAGCCCAGGCGCAGGCCGACCACCAGCACCACGGGCAGATTCAGTTCCTTGGCCAGATCGGCCGTATCGAAGGCACCGGTCAGCGGCACGCGGAAGCCGCCCACGCCTTCGACCACCAGCGCATCGGCGGCGGCCTGCACTTCGGCGGCGGCGGCCAGGATGGTGACCGGATCGATCACCACCCCTTCCAGTTCGGCCGCGATGTGCGGCGCCATCGGCCGCTGCAGCAGATACGGGGTGATCAGGTGGCGCGGCAGATGCAGGCTGCTGGCGGCGATGATGGCGTCGACGTCCTCGTTATGCCAGACGCCGTCGATCAGCTCGGCGCCGGCCGCCACCGGCTTCATGCCGCAGGCGCGCACGCCAAGCTGGGCCAGCTGGTGCAGGATGGCGGTGCTGACCAGGGTCTTGCCGATTTCGGTGTCGGTGCCGGTCACAAAGCAGGCAAAGCGCGGCAGGGGATCGCGTACGGCCGTCTGCGGCGCGGCTTGGGTGGCGGGTTCGTTCAGGCTCATGCTCAGGCTCCCTCAAGTTCGTGCAGGGCCGCCACCAGCTGGGCCACGTCGCCATGGGTATGGGCGGCGGTCAGGGTGGCGCGCAGGCGCGCCGTCCCGGGCGGCACCGTCGGCGGGCGGATCGCCGGCACCCACAGGCCCAGGCCATACAGGCCGGCCGCCGCCTGCAGCGCGTCTTCGTTGCTGCCGATGATGATCGGCTGGATCGCCGTGGCCGACGGCGGACGGCGCCAGCTGCGCAGGCGCAGCTGCTCGTCGAGCTGGGCGATCAGGGCATGCAGGTGGGCGCGCCGCGCCTGGCCTTCGGGCCCGCCGATGATGTCCAGACTGGCCTGCAGCGCATGCGCCAGCGCCGGCGCGGGCGCGGTCGTGTAGATGTAGGGGCGCGCGCGCTGGATCAGGAATTCGATCATCGTGCCATGCGCGGCCACGAAGGCCCCGCCCACGCCGGCCGCCTTGCCAAGCGTGCCGATGTAGACGATGTGGGGCGAGCGCAGGCCGAGCGCTTCGAGCACGCCGCGCCCGCCGGCGCCCAGCACGCCGAAGCCGTGGGCGTCGTCGACCACCAGCCAGGCGCCGTATTCCTCGCAGGCGGCCAGCAGGGCGGCCAGCGGGGCCAGGTCGCCGTCCATGCTGAACACGCTGTCGGTCACCACCAGTTTGGTGGCGGCCGTGCTGGCGGCCAGCTGGCGGCGCAGGGTGGCGACGTCGGCATGCGGATAGACCTGCACGCGGGCGCGCGCCAGGCGTGCCCCGTCGATCAGCGAGGCGTGGTTCAGTTCCTCGGAAAAGATCTCGGCCTCGCCATCGGCGCCGAGCGCCGTCAGCACGGCCAGATTGGCCATGTAGCCGGTGCAGAAATACAGGGCGCGCGCCTGCGCTACGTAATCGGCCATGAAGGCGGCGAAGCGCTCCTCGAGCTGTTCGTGGGCGCGCGAGTGGCCGCTGATCAGATGCGAGGCGCCGCTGCCCACGCCATAGCGCTGGGCGCCTTCGGCCAGGGCGGCGGCCAGCTGCGGATGGCTGGCCAGACCCAGATAGTCATTGCTGCAAAAGCCCAGCAGCGGGCGGCCGTTGACCACCATGCGCGGCGCGCACGGCGTCTCCACCACGCGCCGCTGGCGGGTCAGGCTGTGTTCGTCGAGCGCGCGCAGCTGGCGGTCAAGGGCGGCGATCAGTTCCATGCTCACAGCACCTGTTCGAAGCTGCGCAGGGTGCGCTCGGCCAGGTGGACCAGTTCTTCGTCGCTGAGCACATACGGCGGCATCAGATACACGCTGCGCCCGATCGGCCGCATCAGCAGCTCATGCTCGGTGGCGGCGGCGAAGAAGCGGCGCGCGAAGCTGGCCGCGCGCCCGGCATCCGGCTCCACCGCGTCGAACGCGAAGATGGTGCCGCACTGGCGGAAGTGGCGCACGCGCGCATGTCCGGCCAGCGGCGCCAGCAGGGTGCGCAGGCGCGCCGCCTTGGCGGCATTGCGCGCCAGGACATCGTCCTCGCGGAAGATGGCCAGGGTGGCCAGGGCCGCGCGGCAGGCCAGCGGATTGCCGGTGTAGGAGTGCGAATGGAGGAAGCCGCGGCGCACGTCGGCGTCGTAGAAGGCCTGGTAGATCTCTTCACGCGTGAGCACCAGCGAGAGCGGCAGATAGCCGCCGCTGATGCCCTTGGACAGGCACAGGAAGTCGGGCCAGATGGCGGCCTGCTCGCAGGCGAAGAAGCTGCCGGTGCGGCCGCAGCCGACCGCGATTTCATCGGCGATCAGGTGCACGCCGTGGGCGTCGCACAGGGCGCGCACGCGCTGCAGATAGAGCGGGTCGTGCATCGCCATGCCGGCGGCGCACTGCACCAGCGGCTCGACGATGACGGCGGCCACGCGGCCGGCGCGTTCCTGCAGCAGGCGTTCGAGGTCGGCAGCGGCGCGCAGCGCCACATCGGCCGCCGTTTCGCCCGCGCCGGCCTGGCGCGCGTCGGGCGTGGCCACCACGTGGGCGTTCTTCACCAGCGGGCCGTAGGCGTCCTTGAACAGGGCCACATCGGTGACCGCCAGCGCGCCGATGGTCTCGCCGTGGTAGCTGCCCTGCAGGCAGACGAATTCCTGCTTGGCGCTGGCGCCGCAGTTGCGCCAGTAGTGAAAGCTCATCTTCAGCGCGATCTCGACGGCCGAGGCGCCGTCCGAGGCGTAGAAGGCGTGCCCGAGCACCCCGCCGGTCAGGGCCGACAGCTGTTCCGACAGCTGCACCACCGGTTCATGCGTGAAGCCGGCCAGCATCGCGTGTTCGAGCTTGTCGAGCTGGTCCTTCAGTTCGGCGTTGATGCGCGGGTTGGCGTGGCCGAACAGGTTGACCCACCAGGAGCTGATCGCATCCAGATAGCGTTTGCCCGCGTGGTCGACCAGCCACGGCCCGCGCCCGTGGCTGACGGCGATCAGCGGCACCGTTTCGTGGTGCTGCATCTGGGTGCACGGGTGCCACACCGCAGCCAGGCTGCGGGCGACCCAGGCGTCGGCGGGTGCGTTCAGGACAGCCATGCGGGTTTGCGTTTCTCCAGGAAGGATGCGACGCCCTCGCGCCCCTGTTCGGACGCGCGGATCTGGGCGATGCGTTCGGCCGTGTCGGCCAGCAGGGCGTCCGTCACGCTCTGCCCGGCCACCTCGCGCACCAGGGCCTTGGCCTGGGCGACGGCGTGCGGGCTGTTGGCGCACAGGGCCTTGAGCAGGCCGGCCACGCAGTCGTCGAGCTGCTCGGGCACGCTCACTTCGTGCGCCAGGCCGAGGCGCTGGGCGGTGGCGGCGTCGAAGCGTTCGGCCGTCAGGAAGTAGCGGCGCGCGGCCTGCTCGCCCATGGCCTTGATCACATACGGCGAAATGGTGGCCGGGATCAGGCCCAGCTTCACCTCGGACAGGCAGAAGTTGACGCCTTCGGCCGCCACCACGATGTCGGCCGCGGCCACCAGGCCCATGCCGCCGGCATAGCAGTCGCCCTGCACCTTGGCCACCACCGGCTTGGGGCACAGGTAGATCGTGCGCAGCATGCTGGCCAGGGCCATGGCGTCGGCCTGGTTCTCGGCATGCGAGTAGCTGGCCATCTTCTTCATCCAGTTCAGGTCGGCGCCGGCGCAGAAGGCCGGGCCGTTCGCGGCCAGCAGCACGGCGCGCACCGCGTCGAGCGCGCCGACGGCGGTGAAGGCCGCATTCAGTTCGGCGATGCTGGTCTCGTTGAAGGCATTGCGCACGTCCGGGCGGTTGAGCGTGATGCTGGCCACCGGGCCGTCGATCGACAGGATCAGGGTCGTGAAGTCCATGCGTCCTCCTTACATGCGGAAGACGCCGAAGCGGGTCTCCGCGATCGGCGCGTTGAGCGCGGCCGACAGGCCCAGACCGAGCACCATGCGGGTGTCGGCCGGATCGATGATGCCGTCGTCCCACAGGCGCGCGCTGGCGTAGTAGGGGTGGCCCTGGTCCTCGTACTGCTGCTTGATCGGGGCCTTGAAGGCGGCTTCCTCCTCGGCGCTCCAGCTGCCGCCCTTGGCTTCGATGCCGTCGCGCTTGACCGTGGCCAGCACCGAGGCGGCCTGGTCGCCGCCCATGACGGAGATGCGCGCGTTCGGCCACATCCAGAGGAAGCGTGGCGAGTAGGCGCGCCCGCACATGCCGTAGTTGCCGGCCCCGAAGGAGCCGCCGATGATGACGGTGAACTTGGGTACGGCCGCGGTGGCGACCGCCGTCACCATCTTGGCGCCATTGCGGGCGATGCCTTCGTTTTCGTACTTGCGGCCGACCATGAAGCCGGTGATGTTCTGCAGGAAGACCAGCGGAATCTTGCGCTGGCAGCACAGCTCGATGAAGTGGCTGCCCTTGAGCGCCGACTCCGAGAACAGGATGCCGTTGTTGGCGATGATCCCGACCTGCATGCCGTAGATGCGGGCGAAGCCGCACACCAGGGTGCTGCCGTAGCGGGCCTTGAATTCATCGAATTCGGAGCCGTCGACGATGCGCGCGATCACTTCGCGCACGTCGAAGGGCTTGCGCGTGTCGAGCGGGATCACGCCATACAGTTCTTCCGGCGCGTACTTCGGTTCGACGCTGGCGCGCAGGGCCGGCGGCTGCGGCTTCTGGCGGTTCAGGTTGGCGACGATGCTGCGCGCCAGCGAGAGCGCGTGCAGATCGTTCTGGGCCAGATGGTCGGCCACGCCCGACAGGCGGGTGTGGACGTCGCCGCCGCCGAGGTCCTCGGCCGAGACCACCTCGCCGGTGGCCGCCTTCACCAGCGGCGGGCCGCCGAGGAAGATCGTGCCCTGCTCCTTGACGATGATCGACTCGTCGCTCATGGCCGGCACGTAGGCGCCGCCGGCTGTGCACGAGCCCATCACCACGGCGATCTGGGGGATGCCCTTGGCCGACATAGTCGCCTGGTTGTAGAAGATGCGGCCGAAGTGGTCGCGGTCGGGGAAGACCTCATCCTGGTTGGGCAGGTTGGCGCCGCCCGAGTCGACCAGGTAGATGCAGGGCAGGTTGTTCTGGTCGGCGATCTCCTGGGCGCGCAGGTGCTTCTTCACCGTCATCGGGTAATAGGTGCCGCCCTTGACGGTGGCGTCGTTACAGACGATCACGCACTCCTGCCCGGCCACGCGGCCGATGCCGGTGATGATGCCGGCGCAGGGCGCGGCGCCCTCGTACATGCCGTAGGCGGCCAACTGGGACAGCTCGAGGAAGGGCGTGCCCGGATCGAGCAGCATCTGCACGCGGTCGCGCGGCAGCAGTTTGCCGCGCGCCAGATGCTTGGCCGCGGCCGCCTCGCCGCCGCCCTGGGCCAGTGCGGCCACCTTGGCGTGCAGATCGTCGACCAGGGCTTGCATGGCGGCCGCATTGGCCTGGAAATCCGCGCTGCGGGGATTGAGTTTGCTGTCAATCTGGGGCATGGCTGTCCTTCTTATCCGGGGAAGTGTCCATCGAGGTAGTACCAGCGCGGCGGCGTGCCTTCGCGCACGAAGCGGCTGACTTCGTGCAGGCGGTGGGCGCGGCCGTTGACCCTGAAAGTGGCGACGAATTCGACCGTGTCCGCGTCCTCGACGGGGGCAGACTCTACATTACGTTTACGTAAACGTAAAGCGGATTTTATCTCCAGCCGCAGCCACTGGAGCTTCTCCTGCGGGTCGAGGATGGCCTCGGCCGGGCGCGTGCTCGGATGCCAAGTTTCCTTCAGGTAAGCCTCGTCGCCGCGCGTGTAGGCCGTGTAGCGCGAACGCATCAGGGCCTCGGCGCTGGGCGCGATGGCGCTGCCGGCAAGATAGGGGCCGCAGCAGCTGTCGAAGCTGGGCCCGCCGCAGGGACAGGGCGGTGTGGAAGTGGCCATGGGCATGGGCATGGGGGTGAATGTCGGAAGCCGACATTATCCGCCATATTCGGGGCGGGCTGTGCACCCGCGTCCGGCTCAGCGCAGCAGCAGGCCGTCGAGGGCGATCGGCGGGGTGCGCCCCAGCATCAGGTCGGTGACCACGCGCGCCGAGCCGCAGGCAAAGGTGAAGCCGAGCGGACCCTGGCCCAGGTTCAGCCACAGATTGCCGACCCCGCTCGGGCCGAGGATCGGGGCGCTGTCGGGTGTGGCCGGGCGCAGGCCGGTCCAGCTTTCCAGGCGGCTGTAGTCGGCCGCGTCGGGCATGGTTTCGCGCGCCAGCCGGGTCAGGCTGTCGATGCGGCGCTGGTCGATGCGCTCGTCCTCGCCGACCATGTCGACCATGGCGGCCACGCGCAGCTGGTCGCCGATGCGTGCGTACAGGACCTTGCGTTCGAAGTCGGTGACGCTGATCTCGGGGGCCTGGTCGCCCGGGCGGATCGGCGCCGTCAGGCTATAGCCCTTGAGCGGATACAGGGGCAGGCAGACCCCGGCCGTGGCGGCCAGGTTGCGGCTCTGGATGCCGGCCGCCAGCACGAAGGCGTCGGCGCCGATCACCGCCTCGTCGGTGGTGATGGCGGTGGCGCGCCCGTTTTCGACGACGATACGGCGCGCTTCCTCGTGGATGACGCCGCCGAAGCGCGGATGGGCCTGCAGGCGCTGCAGCAGGGCCTGGCAAAAGGCCTGGCAGTCCGCCACCGCTTCGCCATGGGTGAAGATGCCGCCGGCCAGCACATGCTCGGCTTTGGCCAGGGCCGGCTCGCGCGCCACGCACTGGGCCGGGTCGAGCAGTTCCTGGGCGCTGTCCGAGGCCGGGCGCGCGCTCGCGTGGGCAAAGGTCTTGGGGGTGCGGTAGACGACCAGCTTGCCGGCATCGCGCCAGGCGAAGTCGTCGAGGCTGACGATGTTTTCCAGCGTGGCCATCATCTGGCGCGACAGTTCGCCCAGCGGCAGCAGCTGGCCGGTGGTGCGCGCATTGCGGTCGGCGCGGCAGTTGGCCAGGAACTGGCTCAGCCATTTGTACTGGCGCAGATCGGCCTCGGGCTTGAAGCGCAGCGGGCCGTCGACCTGGAACAGCCAGCCGAGGGCCTTGAGCGGGACGCCGGCATCGGCCAGCGGGGCCACGTAGCGGTAGCTGAGCTGACCGCCATTGCGCGCGCTGGCGCCGGCCGCGACCTGGGGACGGCGCTCGAGAATCGACACGCGGCAGCCGGCCTCGGCCAACCACCAGGCGGTCGTCAGCCCCACCACTCCCCCACCGATGACGATCACATCTTGCATTGCGTCCACAAATTAAAGCGTATGGATGGGCAGCTTAGGGGCTGGCCCGGCTTCCTTCCAATGAATGAACGTCGGCGGGCCATAACCCTGTGTCATAAAGCGCTCAGCGCGCGATGGCGCCGCGGTACAGGGCCGTGAGGATCTGTTCGGTGAAGCGCTCGAGCGCCGAATAGCGGCCCTTGTACTGGGCCGGATCGGCCGACGTGCCGCCGACGAACATCACCATCCCGTCCTTGTGTTCGCGGTCGAGAATGAAGGCCGAGATCAGGCCATAGGCTTCGCCGAGGTGGCCGACGGCCTGGAAACGCCCGCCCTCGACCACGCGCGCGCCGTCGAACTGCTGGTTGCCCAGGCCCCAGGCGCCGTAGAAGCCGTGCTCGTCGTCGCCGTTCTTGCCGTCGAAGGTCCATTCGCGCTGAAACATGCGCGCCAGCGTGGCCGGCTGCAGGATCTGCTTGCCCTGGTATTGGCCGTTGTTCATCATCATCAGCATGATGCGCGCGAGGTCGGGCGCGGAAATGCGCAGGCCGCCCGTGGGGCTGAACGGGGTCGGGTTGCTGCCCAGCCGATACGGCGTGATGGCCGGCGGCGGCGCCGGCGGCCCCTGGCGGTAGTCGTCGACCTGGGCAATCCAGGGGCCGCGGCTGTCCCAGATTTCGGTGTCGACCGTGCGCTTGCGGTACAGGGTCGCCAGTTTGGACAGCTCGGCCGGCGTGAAGTTCGACGGGTGGTAGCTGGCGCGGATGCCCATCGGCGCAAAGATCAGCTGGTCCATCAGCTGGTCGAAGCGGGCGCCGCCGGCGGCCTCCATGACGGCGCCGATCATCGCCCAGTTCAGATTCGAATACGTGAAATAGGCGCCGGGCGCCTGCTCGCGCGCCCACGAGGCCGGACCGATGACGCTCGCCAGCGGCGTGCTGTGCGGCCAGAAGTAGCCGCCGGCGTCGCGCAGCGAGGACGTGTGCGACAGCAGCTGGCGCAGGGTGATGGCGCGCTCGGGGAAGTGCGGATTGCGCAAGCTGAAGCCGAGGTAGCGGCTGACGTCGGTATTGAGGTCGAGCTTGCCCTGTTCGACCAGCTTCAGCGCGCCCAGCGTGGTCACCATCTTGGAGATCGAGGCGATCCGGTACATGGTCTCGGGCGTGGCGGCGGCGCCGCCGATCTGCTGGGCGCCGAACGCGGCCTGGTAGCGCACCTCGCCGTCGCGGATCGCCACCACCGACAGGCTGGCCAGTTCCATCTGGGGCGTGCGGACGATCTCGGCCAGCTGGCGGTCCAGATCGGAGGCGCTGGCCTGGCCGAAACAGCAGGCGGCCGCGAGCGCGAGCAGGGTGGTTTTCATGGCGTCCTCGGTGTTTGGCGTCGGCCCCAGCTTAGGGTCAAGCGGGGCCGCTTGCCAATAGCGAAGCGCGGGCCAGCCATAGCCAAACGTTATGCCCGGCTCGGACAATTTCATGCAGGCTATGGCACACTTGCGCATTACACTAATGCGCAAAAGAGCACAGAGAGACGGGCTGGTATGGGCGACAGCAGCACTGCAGGCAAGATGGCGTTCAACGACAATTCACCGCTGTATATGCAGGTGGCGCGCAAGCTCATCCAGGACGTGCGCGACGGCCGCTACCAGGTCGACCAGGCCCTGCCCTCGGAACGCAGCCTGTCCGAACAGCTCGAGATTTCCCGCGTGACGGCGCGCAAGGCCATCGACCAGCTGGTCGAACAGGGTCTGGTCGTGCGCCGCCGTGGCTCCGGTAATTACGTGGCGCCGCGCATCGAGCAGCCGCTGTCGAATCTGTCGAGTTTTTCGGAACAACTGGCCCAGCGCGGCTACAAGCCCAGCTCGCAATGGCTGCGGCGCGCCATCGTCAGCGCCGCCCCCGACGAGCAGCTGGCCCTCGGTCTGTCGCCGCAGGCGCGCGTGGCCCGGCTCGAACGCCTGCGCCTGGCCGACGAGGTGGTGATGGCCTTCGAGGTCTCGGTGATTCCGGCCACCGTGCTGCCCGCGCCCGAGCAGGTCGGCAGCTCCCTGTATGAATACCTGAACCAGAGCGGCCACATGCCGGTGCGCGCGCTGCAGCACATCCGGGCGATGAACGCGGGCGCCCAGCTCGCGGCCCAGCTCGGCGTGCCGGAAGGCCAGGCCGTGCTGTTCATCACGCGCGTCGGCTATCTGGAATCGGGCCAGGCCGTCGAACTCACGCATTCCTATTGCCGCAGCGACCACTACGATTTTGTCGCCGAAATGCGGCGTGCGGCATAAGCTGAAGCTATACCCGCGCCCGTTCCTTTCATGCCTGGGCCCGGAATTTTGGTATTACACTGGTACTATCCCCTCTGCTGAGTGAAGGCATGCTGAACACCGAAACGCCGCATAGCGCCCACGCCGAGCTTGACCGCTACCCGACGCGCGAACTCGTGCACGCCCTGGTCGACGACCAGTATGCGGCCGTGCACGCCGTGCGCGCCGCCGCCGACGCCCTCGCCGCCGCCGTCGAGGCCGCCGTGCCGCGCATCGATGCCGGCGGCCGCCTGATCTACGTCGGGGCCGGCACTTCGGGCCGCCTCGGTCTGCTCGACTCGGTCGAGCTCTACCCGACCTTCTCCTGGCCCCAGGGCCGCGCCCTGGCCCTGCTGGCCGGCGGCGAGCGCGCCCTGTTCGTGGCCGTCGAAGGGGCCGAAGACAATCTGGAGCAGGGCGGCCGCGATCTGGCGGGCGTGCAGCCGGGCCCGCACGATGTGGTGCTGTGCGTGGCCGCCTCGGGCGCCACCCCGTATGTGCTGGGGGCGCTGCGCGCGGCGCGTGCGGCCGGGGCGCTGACGGTCGGCTTTGCCAACAACCCGGGCACGCCGGTGGCCGCCGAGGCCGAGCACGGCGTCGTGCTCGACACGGGCAGCGAAGTGATCTCGGGCAGCACCCGGCTGAAGGCCGGCACGGCCCAGAAGATCGCGCTGAACACCTTCTCGAGCGCGCTGATGGTGCGTCTGAACAAGGTCTACGGCAACCTGATGGTAGACTTAAAAGCAACCAATGCGAAGCTCGTGCGGCGCGCCGTGGCCCTGACCATGCTCGCCTCCGGCGCCGACGAGGCCGCCGCGCGCGCCACGCTCGAACAGTGCGCGTTCCAGGTCAAGACGGCGATCGTCGCCCTGATGCGCCAGACCACGGTGGAACAGGCGGCGCGCCTGCTCGACCAAGCGCGCGGCAGCGTGCGCCAGGCCCTGGCGGCCTAGCGTCCGTCCGTCTCCGGCGCGCCAACCCGAAAGGACTTCATGCAGGCAAGCCGCGCGATTTCTCCCTGGGCCTGGGTGCCCTCTCTGTATTTTGCCCAGGGCCTGCCGTATGTGGCCGTGATGACCCTGGCCACGGTCATGTACAAGAACTTCGGCATCGACAATGCCGACATCGCCCTCTACACGAGCTGGCTCTACTGGCCGTGGGTGATCAAGCCGCTGTGGGCGCCCGTGGTCGACCTGCTGCGCACCAAGCGCTGGTGGATCACCGTGCTGCAGCTGGTGGTCGGCGCCAGCTTCGCGGCCGTGGCCTTCACGATCCAGCTGCCCGGCTATTTCCAGGCCAGCCTGGCCGTGTTCTGGCTGATGGCCTTCAGCTCGGCCACCCACGATATCGCGGCCGACGGCTTTTACATGCTGGGCCTGGAAAAGCATGAGCAGGCCGCCTATGTCGGCGTGCGCTCGACCTTCTACCGCGCCGCCATGATCACGGGCCAGGGCGCGCTCGTGTATCTGGCCGGACGCATCACGGAAGCCAGCGGCGATCCGCACCTGGCCTGGTCAGCCGTGTTCGTCGTGCTGGCGCTGCTGTTCGGCCTGCTGGGCGGCTACCACCTGCTGCGTCTGCCGCGGCCCGCCAGCGACGGCCCGGCCGCCCATGGCGCGCGCCCGTTTGCCGCCTTCGCCGCCACCTTCGCCAGCTTCTTCCGCAAGCCTGGCATCGGCCTGATCCTGGCCTTCCTGCTGACCTTCCGGCTCGGTGAGGCGCAGCTGATCAAGATGGTCGGCCCGTTCGCCCTCGACACCCTGGAAAAAGGCGGGCTCGGCCTGTCGACCAAGGACTTCGGCATCGCCTATGGCAGCTTCGGCGTGCTGGCCCTGACGCTCGGCGGCCTGCTCGGCGGCTGGGTGATTTCGCGCCTCGGCCTCAAGCGCAGCCTGTGGCTGATGGTGTGCGCGATCCACCTGCCCGACCTGGTCTTCGTCTACCTCGCCTATGCCCAGCCGCAGTCCTTCGCCCTGGTCACGGCCGCGATCTCGCTCGAGCAGTTCGGCTATGGCTTCGGCTTCACCGCCTATATGCTGTACATGATCCTGGTGGCCGAGGGCGAGCACAAGACCGCCCACTTCGCCCTGTGCACCGGCTTCATGGCGATGGGCATGATGTTGCCCGGCATGGTCAGCGGCAAGATCCAGGAGTTCCTCGGCTACCAGCACTTCTTCGTCTGGGTCTGCCTGGCGACCCTGCCCTCCTTCGTGCTGGCGGCCCTGCTGCGCATCGATCCCGAATTCGGCAAGAAAAAGGAGGCCTGAGGTGGCACGCCTGACTTCGCTTGACGCCTTCCGCGGTTTCACGATCGCCGCCATGGTGCTGGTGAATAACCCGGGCGACTGGGGCAATCTGTACAGCCAGCTCGCCCATGCCGAGTGGAATGGCTGGACCTTCACCGACTGGATCTTCCCCTTCTTTCTGTTCATCGGCGGGGTCGCGATGGCGCTCTCGCTCGGGCGCCTGGCCGCGGCCGGGGCCGACAAACCGGCCCTGCTGCGCAAGCTCAGCCTGCGCGCGGCCCTGATTTTCGCGATCGGCTTTCTGCTGAACTTCTACCCGAACTTCGACCTCGCCCATGTGCGCATTCCCGGTGTGCTGCAGCGCATCGCCCTGTGCACGCTGCTGGCGGCGCCGGTCGTCGTGTATTGCAACTGGCGCCAGCAGCTTGGCGTCATCCTCGCCCTGTTCACGCTCTACAGTGTGCTGATGCTGGGCGTTGACGTGCCCGGTTCGGGGCGCGCCGTGCTGCTGCCGGGCCAGGACTTCGGCGCCTGGCTCGACCGCCAGCTGCTCGGCGGCCACCTGTGGGCCAAGGCCAAGACCTGGGACCCGGAAGGCCTGGTCTCGACCCTGCCGGCGGTCGGCTCCCAGCTGTTCGGCGTGCTGTGCGGGCAGTGGCTGCTGAGCCCGCGTCCGCGCGCCGAACACGCGGTCTGGATGCTGCTCGTCGGCCTGCTTGGCGTCTGGCTCGGGAATGTGCTCGACGTCGTGCTCATGCCGATCAATAAGAGCCTGTGGACGCCCTCGTATGCGGTGTTCACGGCCGGCTGGGCGGCGGTGCTGTTCGCCGCCTTCTACTGGCTGCTCGACGGCGTGCGCGATCCGATCGCTGTGCGCTGGTGCCAGCCCTTCGTCATCTATGGCATGAATGCGCTGTTCATCTTCGCCTTCTCCGGCTTCCTGGTGAAAACCCTGTCCAAGCTGGGGCTGACGAGTATGCTGTATGCTCCCATTCGCGCGTTGCCGATCGGGCCGGTCAATACCTCCCTGTTGTACGCGCTGTGTTTTAACGCGGTCATGTTCAGCATTGCCTGGATGATGTGGCGGCGTCAGTGGTTCATCAAAGTCTAGAGGTCCGTTTTGCAGGCAAATCAGAAACGCCGTGCGCTGGCGCTGGCTGGCGCGCTCGCCCTGGGCGGTCTGGTGGTCGGGTGCAGCACCAGCCCGACCGCCCCGTCCGGCGCGTCCCCGTCCGTGCCGCCCCAGGGCACGCCCGATACCCCGCCGCCGGTGCCGCGCGAGTTCCGCGCCGCCTGGGTCTCGACGGTCGCGAATATCGACTGGCCGAGCAAGCCGGGCCTGTCCAGCGCCCAGCAGCAGGCCGAAGCCCTGGCCATCCTCGACAAGGCCGTGGCCCTGAACCTGAACGCCATCGTGCTCCAGGTGCGCCCCAGCGCCGACGCCATCTACCCGTCGGCGCTCGAACCCTGGAGCGAATACCTGAGCGGGGCGCAGGGCCAGGCGCCCAAGCCGTTTTACGACCCGCTCGCCTTCTGGGTCAAGGAGGCGCATGAGCGCGGGCTCGAACTGCATGCCTGGTTCAATCCCTACCGCGCGCGCCACATGGGGGCCAAGTCGCCGGCCGCGCGCGAGCACATCTCGAACCGCCAGCCGGGCGCCGTCAAGGCCTATGGCAAATATCTGTGGATGGACCCGGGCGAGGAGGCGGCCAGCCGCCACACGCTCGAGGTCGTGCTCGACGTGGTGCGCCGCTACGATATCGACGGCGTCCATATCGACGACTATTTCTACCCGTATCCGGAAACCATCGGCGACGCTCCGACCACCGACCCGAAGAACGAGCTCGACTTCCCCGATGCGCCCGCGTATGCGCGCTACCGCGCCGCCGGCGGCAAGCTCGAGAAGGCCGACTGGCGCCGCCAAAACGTCAACCAGCTGATCGAAGCCCTGTACACGGGCGTGCACCGCGAAAAGCCCTGGGTCAAGTTCGGCATCAGCCCCTTCGGCATCGGCAAGCCCGAGCGGCGCCCGGCCGGCATCAGCGGCTTCTCCCAGTACGACAAGCTGTATGCCGACGTCGAACTCTGGCTCGAACAGGGCTGGCTCGACTACCTGGCCCCGCAGCTGTACTGGCCGATCGCCCAGAGCGCCCAGGCCTACGAGGTGCTGCTCGACTACTGGCTGGCCCAGAACCGCCAGGGCCGCCACGTCTGGCCCGGCCTGTTCACCAGCCGCATCGAGGCGCCGGCCAAGGCCTACACCAGCGAGGAGATTCTGGAACAGGTGCGCGTGACGCGCCTGCGCCCGGGCGCCCAGGGCCACCTGCATTTCAGCATGGCCGCCCTGATGCAGAACCGCGGCGGCGTCGCCGATCAGCTGCGCCAGAGCCGCTACCCGGTGCCGGCCCTGGTGCCGGCCACGCCCTGGCATGCGCGCAGCCTGCCGGCCGCGCCCGTGGTGAGCCTGAGTAACAAGAACGGCGCCGTGCGCCTGCAGGCCAGCCCGGCCGAGGGCGTGGCGCGCTATGCGGTCTGGGGCCGCTACGGCGACAGCTGGCGCTTCGCCGTGATGCCGGCCAATGGCAAGGTCTGGACCCTGCCCGGCCAGCCGAGTCTGGCGGTGGTGACGGCGATCGACCGCCACGGTCAGGCCAGTCCGAGCGTAAGCCTGCCGGTTCTATAACTTTTTTTCATATTTCCCCTGCAGACATTCATGCACGGTCGGCACGGGGGGCGGCTTACACTAGCTGGCTTGAATACTGCGAGCGGACCACGATGAGCGCTGCACTCGGCCTTGGCATCGATGCGGGCGGCACCCAGACGCGCTGGGCGCTGGCGGATGCGCACGGCCAGCTGCTGGCCGAGGGCGAGGTGGCCGGCCTGTCGGCCCTGCAGATGAGCAGCAGCGACGGCCGCGCCCAGGTCCAGGCCACGTTTGACGCGCTGGCCGCGGCCGTGCGCGCGCATGGCCAGCCGCAACGCATCGAAGCCGGGCTGACCGGCTTCGGCGGCGACGGCGGCCAGCTCAGCGCCTGGCTGGCGGCACGCTTTGGCCTCGATGGCGCGGCGGTCGGCCTGCGCAATGACATCGAATTCGCCTACCTCGACAATTTCCGCCCCGGCCAAGGCTATCTCGTGTATGCCGGCACCGGCTCGATTGCCGCCTATATCGACGGCGCCGGCCAGTTCCACCGCGCCGGCGGGCGCGGCGTGCTGCTCGACGATGGCGGCGGCGGCTTCTGGATCGCGCGCGAAGCGCTGCGCTGCATCTGGCGGCGCGAGGACGAAGACCCGGGCGCCTGGCGCACCTCGGCCCTGGCGCGCGCCGTGTTCGAGCAGCTCGGCGACAGCGACTGGGCGGCCTCGCGCCAGTTCATCTACGGTCAGGAGCGCGGCGCCATCGGCAAGCTGGCCCTGGTCGTGGCGGCCTGCGCCGACCGCGACCCGGACGCCGCCCGCATCCTGCACGAGGCCGGCCTCGAACTGGCCCGCCTCGGCCGCGCGCTGAGCCAGCGCTTCGGCCCACGTCCGCTGGTGGTGGCCGGCCGCGCCGCCAGTCTGCACCCATGCATTGTGGCGGCCATGCGGTCCGCCCTGCCCGGAACCGATCTGCGTCAAGTGATCGGCCACGCCCACCACGCCGCCGCCCGCCTGGCGGCGCGCATCGCCTGAGAGACCACCATGATCCGATTGCTTCTCACTTCCCTGCTGCTGGCCCTGCTGGCCGGCTGTGCCGGTCCGCGCATCGACAGCAGCAGCTACAGCGCCAAGAGCCAGAGCAGCCGCGTGAAGTTCATCATCATCCACTACACGGTCAGCGACCGCCCGCAGTCGATCAAGATCCTGACCGAGCAGGAAGTCAGTTCCCACTATCTGCTGACCGACGAGGCCGACCCCATCATCTACCGCCTGGTCGACGAGTCGCGCCAGGCCAACCATGCCGGGATCAGCTTCTGGAAGGACTACACGCGCCTGAACACCAGCTCGATCGGGATCGAGATCGTCAATCCCGGCTACAAGGACACGCCCGAGGGCCGCATCTACGCGTCCTTCCCCGAGAAGCAGATCGACACCCTGATCGGCCTGGTGAAAGACATCGCCCAGCGCCACAATGTGCCGCCTGAGAACGTGCTCGGCCACAGCGATATCGCGCCCCAGCGCAAGCAGGACCCGGGCCCGCAGTTTCCGTGGAAGCGCCTGGCCGATGCCGGCCTGGTGATCTGGCCCGAGCCGGCGCGCGTGGCCGCGGCCCTGCCCGGCTTCCAGGCCCAGCTGCCGGACGTCGCCTGGTTCCAGAAAAAGCTGGCCCAGCACGGCTACAGCGTGCCCCAGACCGGCACGCTCGACAAGCCGACCCAGACCGTGATCTCGGCCTTCCAGATGAAGTATCGGAACACGAATATCGACGGCAATCCGGACGCCGAAACGGCGGCCCTGCTCGAAGCGCTGACAGGCCAGCAGGCAAAGAAGTAAACTAGGCGTATCGAACCCACAGGAAATTGCCATGCGGCTGCGTCATATCGAAGTCTTCCACGCGATCATGCAAGTCGGCACCATCAGCGGTGCCGCCCAGGTGCTGCATATTTCGCAGCCGGCCGTGACCAAGGTGCTGCAGCACTGCGAGCTGCAGCTGGGCATGCCGCTGTTCGAGCGCGTGCGCGGCAAGCTGTATCCGAAGCCCGAGGCGCACCGCCTGTTCGCCGAGACCGAGAAGCTGAACCGCGACCTGCAGGGCATCCGCCGCCTGGCCGCCAATCTGAAGGGCAGCGCGGTCGAGACCGTGCGCGTGTGCGCGACCCCGACCCTGGCCATGTCGGTGCTGCCGGATGCGCTGCACAGCTGGCGCGCCGGCTTTCCCGAGACGCGCTGCGAGCTGTCGACCCAGCACACGAGCGAAATCGTGAATGCGCTGCGCCTGGCCGAGGCCGACATCGGCCTGTCGCTGCAGGACCCGCGCCATCCGGGCATCGTGGCCGAGGCCATAGCGCACGGGCAGATGACCGTGATCGCGCCGGCCGGCACCTGGAGCGCAGCCGAATGCAGCACGCCGCTGACGGCCGAGGGCCTCACGGGCGAGCTGATCGGCCTGGCCGACCAGGACCCGCTCGGCGAGATGGTCAATGCCGCCTGCGACGCCCAGGGCCAGCATCCGCTGTACCGGACT
This sequence comes from Massilia sp. TS11, assembly GCF_022012445.1. Taxonomy (GTDB): domain Bacteria; phylum Pseudomonadota; class Gammaproteobacteria; order Burkholderiales; family Burkholderiaceae_D; genus Telluria. The sequence continues at coordinate 109,421 of NZ_JAKLTS010000007.1, read as the reverse complement.
GTGGTGCAGACCTACCAGATTGCCCGCTCGCTGGTCGAGGCCGGCATGGGCATGGCCGTGGTCGATCCGTTCACGGCCGCCAGCGCCCATCCCGACAAAGTGCAAAAGCGCGTGTTCGCCCCGGCGATTGCGGTCCAGCTGTTCCTGCTGACGTCCAGCCATTCGCCGCTGTCGCATGGCGGGCGCGAGCTGGTCGATGCGATCAGCCGCGTCGCGCGCGCGCGCTTGGCCAGTGCATGAGTACGGCGACGATCCCCTGCGAAGCCATCCCCGGCAGTGCGCTGTTCCGCCATCTGAGCACGGTGGCCGGGATCGGCGTCGACCTGCGCTACGCGAGCGCCGACAATTTCGTCGGCCGCGATCTGTATAGCCCGCTCGACTGCGCCTGGCTGCACCGCGACGCCGCCGCCGCGCTCGAGCGCGCCGTCGCCTGGCTGAGCGCAGCCCGCCCCGATTACCGCCTGCTGGTGCTCGACGCCCTGCGCCCGCAGCGCGTGCAGGAGCAGCTATGGGCTTCGCTGCAGGGGACCGATCTGCTGATGTATCTGGCGCCGCCCGAGCGCGGCTCGATCCACAGCTTCGGCATGGCGCTCGACCTGACGATCACCGATGCGGCCGGGCGCGAGCTCGACATGGGCACTGGATTCGACGATCTGACGCTGCTGTCGCATCCGGCCAAGGAAGCCGAGCATCTGGCCAACGGCGCCTTGCGCGCCGAGCACGTGGCCAACCGCGACTTGCTGCGCGCCGCCATGCAAGCGGCCGGCTTCGTCGGCATCAGCACCGAGTGGTGGCACTACGACTGCGGCGACCGCGTGCAAGTGCGCGCCAGCTACCCGCGCGTCCTCTAAGATCCCAAACGGGGTCAGGTCCGGCAATCGGACATTTGAGAACCAAATGGCCTACTGATTGTCTCGCTGGGTGAGCGACCATTTGCGCTCCCCTTAGTTCTCCAATGTCCGATTGCCGGACCTGACCCCGTTTATTGGCGGACCCCGTTTATTGGCGGGCGGCCCAGTCGGCCAGGCTGTCGAGGATGGCGCGGCCGACGCCGTTGCCGACCTTGTCGTCGTTGACGATCATGACCACGATCTGCGGCTCGCCCTTGGTGTCCGGGACGTAACCGGCCAGGCCGACTGTGTTGCGCAAGGTGCCGGTCTTCATGCGCGCGCGCTGCGCCGCAGCACTCTCGCCCAGCCGGCGCTTGAGCGTGCCGTCAACGCCGGCAATCGGCAAACTGGTCAGGAACTCGGGCGCCCACAGCGAACGCTGGCCTTCCTGCAGGATCGCGGCCAGCTGCGCCACGCTCAGCCTCTCGTTGCGCGACAGGCCGGAACCGTTCTCCAGCACCATGCCGCTGTCGTCGATGCCGTGCGCCTGGAACCAGGCGCGGATCGCGCGCTCGGCCCGCTCGGGCGTACTCTGCTCGCTCGCCGGCAGGGGTTTGCTGCCGAGTACGGGGTCGGGCGCCAGGCTGCCCAGACTCAGATACAGCAGCCGCGCCAGCGCATTGTCGGAATCCTTGTTGGTGTCGCGCAGCAGCTCGGGCAGCACGCGCGAGCGGTGCGCGGCCAGCAGCTTGGCGTCCTCAGGGGTGCGGCCTTCGATGCTCTCGCCCTTGATGCTGCCGCCCAGGCGCCGCCACAGGCCGCGCACGGCATGATCGGCATAGGCCTGGTGATCGAGCACATTGATGCCGTAGCTGCGCGCGCAGTTCTTCGGGAAGCTGCCGTGCAGGGTGATCTTCTGCTTGCCGGTCCAGGCTTCCTTCACCGTCGGGATCTTCCAGCCGTTCTCCCACTTGGCGCAGTCGGCCGTGACCAGCTCCATGTCGTGTCCGATCGACACGCCTTCGAGCGCGGGCGCCAGCGCCAGATTCAGGCGGCTGGCCGTCGAGCGCATGTCGATCTCGAGCATGTTGTGGTTGACCAGCAGGGCGTCGGGGATCAGGTTGTAGTAGGCCTCGGGCGCTTCGTCGAAGGCGGGACCGAGGTCGTAGCGGGTCGGCTGCCACAGCTGGCGGTCGTACACGAGCTGGCCGTCGATGCGGCGGATGCCCTGGTTGCGCAGGCTCTGCAGCATGCTTTCGAGCGCGGCCAGATCGAGGTCCCAGTCGGCCCCGCCCTTGATGTAGAGGTCGCCCTTGAGCGTGCTGCCGACGATCTCCGCGTTGCTGCGCAACTCGGTGCGGAAGCGGAACACCGGCCCGAAGGTGTCGAGCGCGACCATCGTGGTCACCAGCTTCATGGTCGAGGCGGGCTGCAGCGGCTGGCGCGCATTGTGTTCGAGCACCACCTGCCCGCCCTTGAGCACGATGGCGCCGACGGCGCTGTCTGGAATCCCGGCGGCGGCGATGCGGGCCGCCACGCTCTCGGGCAGGGCGGCCTCGGCCAGCGGGGCGAGGGCGATCAGGGCGGCGGCGAGCAGGGTCGGGCGCATGCGTATCCTTAGTGGAAGAACAGGTAGGCCACCCCGATGGCGGCGATGATGCCGATCAGGTCGGCGGTCAGGCCGGCCGAGATCGCATAGCGGGTCTTCTTGATGCCGACCGAGCCGAAATACAGGGCCACGATGTAGAAGGTGGTGTCGGCCGAGCCCTGGAAGATGCAGGCCAGGCGCCCGACGAAGGAGTCGACGCCGTAGGTCTTCATGGCGTCGATCATCATTGCGCGCGAGCCGGAACCGGACAGGGGCTTCATCAGCGCGGTCGGCAGGGCGGCCGTGAAATCCGTGTTCATGCCGAGCTGGGCAAAGCACCAGCCCATGCCCTGGACGATGAAGCCGAGCACGCCGGAATTGCGGATCACGCTGATCGCCACCAGCATCCCGACCAGGTAGGGAATCACGGTCAGCGAGGTCTGGATGCCGCCCTTGGCCCCTTCGATGAAGGCGTCGTAGACATTCACGCGCTTGCGCAGGGCGCCGACGATGAAGGCCACGATGATGCTCAACAGGATCAGGTTGGAGAACAGCTTGGACGCCACTTCGACTTCGGTCTTGCTCATGAACTGGGTCATCGCGTAGACCAGGCCGACCAGCACCGCCGTGATCCCGCCCAGCCAGGCCAGCACCACGCCGTGCAGCAGGTTCAGGCGCTGGCGCACGGAGATCACCAGGATCCCGGCCAGGGTCGCGATATAGGTCGCGATCATGCACGGGATGAAGATGTCGGACGGGTCCTTGGCGCCGAGAATCGCGCGCTGCGCCATGATGGCCAGCGGAATCAGGGTCAGGCCCGAGGTGTGCATGACCAGGAAGGTGATCTGGGCGTCGCTGGCCTCGTCCTTGTTCGGGTTCAGGGTCTGCAGCGACTCCATCGCCTTCAGGCCGAAGGGGGTGGCGGCATTGTCGAGGCCGAGCAGATTGGCCGAGAAATTCATCACCATGTGGCCGGTGGCCGGGTGGTCTTTCGGCACGCTCGGGAACAGGCGCGAGAAGAAGGGCGCGATCAGGCGCGCCATCCAGGCCACGGCGCCGGCCTTTTCGCCCACATTCATCAGGCCCAGCCACAGGGTCATCACGCCGGCCAGCGGCAGGGCGATGTCCATCACGCCGATCTTGGCCGACTCGAAGGTGCCGTCGATGATCTTCTTGAAGATCTCGGTGTCGCCGAGGAAGATCCACTGGGCGAGCGCGGCCACGAAGCCAACGAGGAAGAATCCGGACCAGATGTAGTTCAGTGCCATGAGCTTGCCAAAAGAAAAATTCTTTGCATTGTGCAGCGAGAGTATAGGCCGGCAGTGATGAAAAAAGACAGAGCGGGTATGAGTCTGGCTTATGCTTGGGAATCGGCGGCGCGCGCCGTATCATACGGCCACCATGAAGCGCATCCTCCCCGTTCTGCTGGCCGCCGCCCTGGCCCTGCCGCTGCCGGCCCTGGCCGAGAAGACCCTGCACATGTTCATCACCAGCAGCGAGTCGGCCCTCGATCCGGCCGTGGCCTCGGACCTGGGCACGCTGTCGCTGGTGGAAAACCTGTTCGATCCCCTGCTGCGCTACGACTATCTGGCGCGCCCGGTCAAACTGGCGCCGAACACGGCCGCGGCCCTGCCCGAGGTCAGCCCCGATGGCCTCAGCTATACCTTCCGCCTGCGCCCCGGCATTCTGTTCACGCCCGACCCGGCCCTGGGCGGCAAGGCGCGCGAACTGACGGCGGCCGACTATGTCTACGCGCTCAAGCGCCTGTATGACCCGGCCCTGAAGTCGCCCTGGCTGTTCCTGTTCGACGGCAAGCTGGCCGGCGACGCCGCCCTCAAGCGCGACTTCCGCATCGATACCGCCATTCCCGGCCTGCAGGCCCTCGACCGCTACACCTTGCGCATCCGCCTGGCCGCGCCGGACAGCAATTTCCTGTTCTATCTGGCCACCCCGGCCGCCTCGGCCGTCGCGCGCGAGGTGGTCGAGGCCTATCCGGGCCAGGTCGGCAACCATCCGGTCGGCACCGGTCCGTTCATCCTCGGCGAATGGAAGCGCAGCAGCAAGATCGAGCTGCTGGCCAATCCCCTGTCGCGCCATGTGTTCCAGAGCACGGCGGCGCCGGCCACGCCCGAGGACGCGGCCCTGGCCAGCGCCCTGGCCGGCCAGCGTCTGCCGCGCGTGGACCGGGTCGAGGTCAAGGTGGCCGAGGAATTCCAGGGCCGCATGCTGGGCTTTCTCGGCGGCGAGTACGACTACCTCGAGCAGGTGCCCGAGTCGATGACCGACATGGTGCTGGCCGACGGCCGCCTGAAGCCGGAGCTGGCGCGGCGCGGCATCGTGCTGTCGCGCTTCCCGACGCTGCAGACCTACTACATGTGGATGAACATGGACGACCCCGTCATCGGGGGCATGGACCAGGCCCACGTGGCCCTGCGCCGCGCGATCGCCCTGTCCTACAACAGTGTCGAGGACATCGCCCTGCTGAAGAAGGGCCTGGCCCTGCCGGCCCAGTCGCCGCTGCCGCCCGGCATGCTCGGCTACGACGCCGCCTACCGCAGCCCGATCGCGTATGACCCGGCGCTGGCGCGCGCCCTGCTCGAGCGCTTCGGCTACCGCCGGGGGCCGGACGGTTTCCGCACCGACCCGGCCGGACGCCCGCTGACCCTGGTCATGCACAGCGAAGCCTCGGTGGTCGGCCGCCTGCGCGACGAGATGTGGCGCAAGAGCCTGAACGCGGTCGGCCTGCGCGTGGTGTTCAAGAGCGACAAGAAGGGCGAGATCATCAAGGCTTCGCGCCTGGGCAAGGTGATGATGTTCGAGACCAACTGGCTGGCCGACTTCCCCGACGGCGACAACTTCTACCAGCTGCTGTACGGGCCGAACGCGGGACGCGCCAACTATGCGCGCTTCAACCAGCCCGACTACAACCGCCTGTACGAGCAGGCGCGCGCGCTGCAGGATTCGCCGGCGCGTCAGCAGCTCTACCAGGGCATGAATAATCTGATCCACGCCTACAACCCCTGGGTGCTGCTGACCCACCCGATTTCGGCCGACCTGCGCCAGCCGTGGTTAAAAAACTACAAGCGCCATCCGGTCGAATTCACGGCCTGGCGCTACCTGGACCTCGATGTCCCTGCACGGGACAAGGCTTTTCGCTAAAAAATTTCTGGTTTATGAGCAAAAGTTATAGGCTTAACTGGTATTTTCATTGGTCTGGTTAACACCACTTGCGTACCCTCGATTCATAGAGCTGTAGTAACGATTACAAAAATTTATCTGGAAGGAGAGACCCCGTGAAGCTTAAGAAACTTGCGCACCTGATTGCCCTGATCGGCGTGGCCGGCCCGGCCCTGGCCCAGGAGGCCCCGCCCGAGAAGGTCCAGCGCGTGGAAATCACGGGCTCCAGCATCAAACGTATCGCCAAGGAAGGCGCGCTGCCGGTCGAAGTGATTTCGGCCAAGCAGATCGAAGCCCAGGGCATCGTGACGGCCGAACAGCTGATCGCCACCCTGAACATCAACGGCAACGGCTCGGACAATCTGGCCTCGAACTCGGACGTGACTTCGGGCGCCCAGCGCGGCAATAACGGCGCGTCTTCGGCCAACCTGCGCGGCCAGGGCGCCGACTCGACCCTGGTGCTGCTCAACGGCCGGCGCGTCGCCACCCACGGCATGAAGGGCCAGGCGGTCGACCTGAACTCGATCCCGATGGCCGCCATCGAACGCGTCGAAGTGCTGAAAGACGGCGCCTCGGCCATCTACGGTACCGACGCCATCGGCGGCGTGATCAACTTCATCCTGAAGACCAATTACGAGGGCGCCCAGATTTCGGGCTTCCACGACAAGACCCAGATGGGCGGCGGCGACATCGACCGCGTCACCTTCCTGGCCGGTAAGGGCGACCTCGACAAGGATGGCTACAACATCCTGCTGTCCCTGGCCCAGAGCGACAACAAGGCCCTGCGCGGCGACCAGCGCTCCTTCGTCAACACCTTCCAGCCGAACCGCGGCCTGTCGGTCGACACGCGCGGCACCCCGTTCGCCACCGTGTTCGCGACCTCGCTCGGCAACACGATCCTGTCGAAGTCCTCGAACACCGGCCCGACCCTGCCGGGCGGCACCCAGACCTATACCGGCATCAACGTGCTCGACCTGCCGGGCCAGCCGGGCTGTAACACGATCGACGGCATGGCCGCCTACGACGAAGTGCTGTGGGATACGCCCTCGGCCAAGTATGGCTGCGCCTGGGATACGGGCCGCGCCGCCGTGCTGCAGCAGCCGGTGACCAACTCCAACTATGTGCTGCGCGGTACCTTCAACCTGCCGAACGGCCACCGTCTGTCGGCCGAGGCCGTGGGTTCCGTGGTCGAAGTGGCCAAGAGCTTCTCGCCGAACCAGATCTCGCCGGGCTCGACCACGTTCAACGCCAGCTCCTTCTACCCGAGCACGGGTTCGGCCTATAACTACGTGTTCAATGCCATCGCCGCCGTGTTCCCCAGCATCCAGGGCAACTACGGTCTGCCGATCGCCTACCGCTGGCGCTGCATGGAGTGCGGCAACCGTCAGATCAAGACGCGCACCAATGCCAACCGCCTGCAGATCGGCCTGGACGGCCAGATCGGCAGCTGGGACTACCGCACCGGCATTTCGAAGGCCGAGTCCTCGTCGACCTCGCGCCTGGGCACCGGCTATGTCTACACGGCCAAGCTGGCCGCCGCGCTCGGCACCGGCATCATCAATCCCTTCCTGAAGCCGGGTGAAACCCAGTCCCAGGCCGCGCTCGACCTGATCAAGGGCGCCTCGGCCGAGGGCGTCGTCCTGTACGGCGGCAAGACCGTGCTGACCCAGTTCGACTTCGCCGTGTCGGGCGAGCTGTACAAGATGCCGGCCGGCGCCCTGATGGCCGCCTTCGGTACCGACCTGCGCAAAGAGGAATACCGCTTCAACGGCGACGTGCGTGAAGCCGCCAGCCGTCCGGCCATCCTGAACGCGCCGTTCGACGATGCCAACGCCCTCAACACGGTGAGCCGCAACATCAAGGCCGTGTACTTCGAATTCCTGATTCCGGTGCTGAAGAGCCTGGAAGTCAACGTGGCTGGCCGACGCGACCAGTACGACGGCTTCGGCAGCACCTTCAATCCGAAAGTCTCGCTGCGCTGGCAGCCGGCCAACAGCTTCATGGTGCGCAGCTCCTACAACACCGGCTTCCGCGCCCCGGCCTTCAACCAGCTGTTCAACGGCGTGACCGATTCGACCTACGCCGGCAAGGATCTGGCCGATCCGGGCAGCTGCCCGACCGGCAAGGTCGACACCACCAAGCCGGGTTGCGGCTCGATCACCCCGATCATCCGTACCGGCGGCAAGAACAACCTGGGTCCGGAAACGGCCAAGCAGGGCAGCCTGGGCTTCGTGTTTGAGCCGGGCAGCTTCTCCTTCAATATGGACTGGTGGATGGTCAAGAAGGAAGACGTGATCAAGTCGCTCGACCTGGCCACGATGATCGCCAACTACAACCTGTTCAAGGACTCCTTCATCCGCGACGCCGCGGGCAACCTGACCATGATCGACCAGCGCTGGCTGAACGCCGGTTCGCAGATCACGCGCGGCGTGGAAGTCGGCGCCCGCACCAATGGCCGGATCGGTAGCGCCCGCTGGACGGTCGGCATCGACGGCACCCGCCTGCTCGAGAAGAAGAGCAAGCCGCTGGCCTCGGCCAACTGGGGCCCGAGCGAAGTCGGCCTGTTCACTTTCACCGGCGACCTCGGCCTGAAGTGGAAGCACACCGCCTTCGTCACCTATGCCGACGGTCCGTGGTCCTTCCTGTTCCAGAACATCTACCGCGATGGCTATAAAGACCAGGTGCTGCCGGGTGTGGCCAACGGCAAGGTGTCTCCGCCGGAATGGAATGCTAAGGTCAAGTCCTACAGCATCTTCAACACCAGCGTCAGCTACACCGGCATCAAGGGTCTGACCCTGACCGGCGGCGTGAAGAACATCTTCAACACCGACCCGCCGTTCGCCGTCACCTATGACAGCAACACCGGCGCCGGTTCCTCGTGGGAGCCGCGTGTGGCCGACCCGCGTGGCCGTTCCTTCACCCTCCAGGGCACCTGGAAGTTCCTCTGATGGGGGTCAGCCGCCGCGCCTTCGCTTCACTGGCCGCGGCGGCCGCCTTCTCGCCTGCCTTGCCGGCCCAGGCGCGCAGCACGATGAAACTGATCAAGCCGCCGCGTCTGGCGCCGGGCGACACCGTCGCCATCCTTGCCCCCAGCGGCCGCACCAACGAAGCGGCCGTCGAACGCTGCGTGCGGAATCTCGAGACCCTCGGGTTCCGCGCGCGCGTGGGCGCCAATATCCTCGCCCAGCATGGCAATTACGCCGGCTCTGTCGCCGAGCGTGTGGCCGACCTGCATGCGGCCCTGCTCGACCCCGCGATCAAGGCGATCTGGGCGGTGCGCGGCGGTTCGGGCGGCATCTCGGCCCTGCCCTACATCGATTACAAGCTGGTGCGCGCCCATCCGAAGGCGCTGATCGGCTATTCCGACATCACCACCTACCACTATGCGTTTCTGCGCCAGGCCGGGGTGGTGTCCTTCCACGGTCCGGTGCTCGGCAGCAGCCATCCGTCCGAGTTCAGCATGGCCCAGCTGATGGCCCTGCTGTGCGATCCGCAGCCGAGCATGACCCTGCCGCTGGCGCCCGAGAACATCGAGCGCGCGCGCGACAATCCCCTGTACGCGGCGCGCACCATCCACAGCGGCGTGGCCACCGGCCCGCTGCTGGGCGGGAATCTGTCGCTGGTGGCGGCCCTGGCCGGCACGCCGTATGGGATCGACTTCAAGGACCACCTGCTGTTCCTCGAAGACGTCAACGAGCCGCCCTACAAGATCGACCGCATGATGACCCAGCTCGATCTGGCCTATGGCTTTGACCGGGCGCGCGCGCTGATCGTCGGCGTGTGCGAGGAGTGCGGCCCGAAAGACGCCGACCCGGCCCTGTCGTTCGAACAGACGATGGACCTGCATCTGCAGCCGCGCAAGATTCCGACCGTGATCGGCTATTCCTTCGGCCACATCCGCGACCAGATCACCCTGCCGATGGGCATCCAGGCACGCCTCGACACCGAGGCCCAGACCCTGACCCTGCTCGAACCGGCCGTCGCTTAAGGCTCAGGCCATCCAGAAGAATACGGCCGTCATGCGCCGTTCGTGCTGGGCGAAGCCGAAGTAATTGGTGGCCGAGTGCACCAGGTTGGCCTTGTACAGCAGGATGCGGTTGAAGCGGTTGGCGATCCGCACTTCCTCGTGCCAGGCCTCCAACGGCAGGCCCTTCACCTTCAGCGCCTCGCGCAGATTGGCATGCGGTGGCAGCACGATATTGCCGCCCAGCCGCCCGTCCGGATAGCGCAGCCGGTAGAACGAGGTGCCGGTGTCGGGGTCGGGATCGGGCGACAGATACAGCACAGCCGCATACTTGCACAGCTTGAGGGAATCGGTGTGCGGGCGCGGGCCCGACTCGGCCATGCCGACCAGCTGCACATGGTTGTGGTTGAGCGCGCGGCCGTCGGGCGGCTGCACCTGCCATAGCCGGCGCGCCCCGGTCTGGCGCCGCACCCAGGCTTCCACATGCTCGAGCTCGGCGGGCGTGAGCGCCTGCGGCGCGCGCATGCCGGGCCAGGGCAGATCGCTGTGCGGAAAGCCGTATTCCCATTCGCTGCGCGCATAGCAGCGCGCCGACACGGCCTGCGCGTCCGGCAGGAAATCGTCCTGCACCCAGTAGTCGCGCCCCGGCTGGGGCTTGCGGTAGCTGAGCTGCACCTCAGTGCGTGACCATCTGCGACAGCACCGAGAAGGCCGGCGCCGTCTGGCTCTGTTCGAGCAGCAGGGTCAGCTCGGTATAGGTGCACTGCATATTGACCACGCTGATCTTCTCCCAGGCCAGCTTTTTCAGCACGGCGTGGTAGACGCCCGGCGTGTGGTGGGTGTCGGCGTGCAGGCGCAAGGTCAGGCCGGTCAGGTTCTCGACGCGCGCCAGCAGGCGCTCGCCGTAGAACGCGTCCTCGACCACATGGGTCAGGGGCCGGCTGCACACGACCAGCACCTCGTGCACGCCGCGCGTGACCGAGACGAACATGCTCGGATGGCGTTCCTCGGCCAGGGCCAGCAGAGTCTTCTGGCACTCGTTGCTGCGCTCGCCGAGGCGGTAGGTAAAGATGGTCAGGTCGGTGCGCGTGGTGATTTCGCCCATGCGCGGGGCCAGCACCGGGCGGATCGGCTGGGTCTTGGCTGGCAGCCGCTCCGAGAAACGGCGCAGGGCCATGACAACGGCGGCCTGGCCGACCGGCTTCCACAGGTCGGACTCGAGCTGCGGGCGCAGCTGGCGCGCCAGTTCGGACAGATTGATCAGGCCGAGCTGCATTCCCTCCATCAGGAATGGCGACTCACTGACGATCTGCTCCACTTTGTTTGCGATAGATAGCATATTCCCCCCTCCACCTGCGGCGTGTGGGCAGGTGTCCTTGTTGTGATGGTTGTCTCCGGGTGCCGGCGCGGGGCCGGCTGCTGTCGCGGGCGCGGCGGATCAGCCAGGTCGGGGGGCGGGGCGCGGAAAGGCGGTACGGTCAGGCATGGGTTGGCGTGGCGTCATGATTTTTCCCGTGTACAAGTCGCGCGCCTTAGGGCACGTCTTTTGTTGGTCTCTCCGATCTTTTGTCTTGTCGGATGTATATCGAAAATCTAGTGTAGTCCGGCTTTCGCGGAAAATGCAATCGCTGTGGCAGGCAGATTCTCACAAAAAACCACCGATTGTTTCGTTTTTGCCGCATTTAGAGTCTGTCATCTAGTGCAGACCCACGCTCTGTAGCATTTCAGACACTATTCCTTCAAGGTTCAAGCTTTTCGCCCGTCCATTTTGATATGCACCAACAGAAGATTGTTTAGACAAGTGCTGCTTTGACAGCGTTGTTGTTTGGATGGAATGTTATTTCCTGAACATCCGGGCCTTTCCTGTCTCATTTGCCAAGTTTTTTGACATCGCGCTTTCGACAGGACTAAGTTCTGCTCCCTCGACGACGCCGAGCGGTTTTTTTCCCCAGTTGCGCCTTCGGGTGGCCATGCGTAGGGCGGCCAGCAGCACACAAAAAAACCTCAACGAAGAACATCTTGGAGAAAAAAAGTGAATTTACGGAAAACCCTCATCGCAGCCTCGATCGCCGCACTCCCGCTCTGCCTGGCCGCCACTGCCGAGGCCGGCAACCCGCTGTTCTCGGCCCCGGTGGTCGCCACCCCGGCCGCCGCCAACGCCATCCTCGCCAGACTGCAGGCCCAGCGCGCCGACGAGGGCCTCGATGGCGACCATGACTACAAGGTCTTTGCCCAGCACCCGGGCACCGACAATACCCAGATTCTGCGCGCCGACCACACCTACAAGGGCGTGCGCGTGTTCGGTTCGAACTCGGTGATCGTCACCAACCGCAATGGCGACATCCTCAGCCAGTCGCACTCGGACCGCCGCGCCGGCCTCGGCAGCGGCGCCGCCAACAAGACCCTGCGCGGCGCCACGGCCGGCTTCAGCGTGACCCCGGCCATCAGCGCCCAGGCCGCCATCGACAGCGTCAACAAGCAGACCCTGCTGGCGAGCGCCACCCAGGTCGAGCCGCCCAGCGCCGAGCTGATCGTCTATCCGATCGTCGAGACCGTGCGCAAGGACTACGCCCTCAACAAGCCGGAAGCGGCGCTGAACGCGGTCGACGTCGAAGACAAGGTCACCGGCTATGAGCTGGCCTACCTGGTCAAGACGCGCACGGCCAGCGGCAACAAGCTGGTCTACCGCGACACCATCGTCAGCGCCAATGACGGCCGCCAGCTGGCCCAGTGGAATGCCCTGCAGACCGTGGTCGGCACCGGCTACAGCCAGTACAACGGCACCGTGCCGATCCAGACCACGCTGTCGGGCAGCACCTACAAGATGCTCGACGCCACGCGCGGCACCGGCGGCACCTTCGGCGGCATGGCCATCACCAATGCCAACCACAGCTCGGCCAACAGCCCGAGCGCCGGATCGATCTACACCAACAGCACCAACACCTGGGGCGACGGCCAGCAGTACATTGCGGGCGGCTCGACCACCAATGCCAACGGCCAGACCGCTGCCGTGAATGCGCTGTGGGGCCTGATGAACACCTACGACGCGATGAACAATGCGCTGGGCTGGAAGTCGCTCGACGGTAACAACACGGCCACGTATATCGCCGTTCACGTCGACAACAACTACGACAATGCCTTCTACACCGACACCTGCAAGTGCATGTATGTGGGCGACGGCTCTTCGTTCTACTCGCTCGGTTCGATCGACGTGATCGGCCACGAAATGGGCCACGGCGTGACGGCCGCCACCTCCAATCTCACCTACTCGGGCGAGTCGGGCGGCCTGAATGAATCGTCCTCGGACATCAATGGCGAGATGGTCGAAGCCTATGCGCGCAATGGCGGCACCGGCAGCGTGATCCCGGCCGGTAACGACTGGATGATGGGCAAGGAAATCTCGAAGTCGGGCACCCCGCTGCGCTGGATGTGGAAGCCGTCCAAGGATGGCTCCTCGCCGGACGCCTGGAGCTCGACCATCAAGAATCTCGACGTCCACTATTCGAGCGGCCCGAACAACCGCATGTTCTACTTCCTGTCGCAAGGCTCGAATTCGAGCAGCAGCAGCGAAATGTACTCGTCCTACCTGGTCAAGAGCCCCAAGGCCATGACCGGCATCGGCAACGACAAGGCCTACCGCATCTGGTTCAAGGCCAATACCACCAAGTTCACGTCCTCGACCAACTACGCCGACGCGCGCCTGAAGATGATCGCCGCCGCCCAGGAGCTGTACGGGGTCGGCTCGAAGGAAGACATCGCCGTGCAGCGCGCCTATGCCGCCATCAATGTCGGGGCCGACGTCGATGAACCGGGCTCGGCCGTGCTGGCCATCAGCTCGCAGCCGGCCAGCCTGACCGTGGCCCCGGGCGCCAGCGCCAGCTTCGCCGTGACGGCCACCGGCGGCAGCGCGCCCTACAGCTACCAGTGGCTGCGCAATGGCACGGCGATCAGCGGCGCCACCAGCGCCAGCTACAGCTTCACGGCCCAGAGCAGCGACAACGGCGCCAGCTTCAGCGTGCAGATCAAGGACGCCACGAATGCCATGGTGACCTCGAACAGCGCCACCCTGACGGTGGCCACCAGCAGCGCCACCGAGCGCGTCACCAATGGCAGCTTCGAATCGGGCGCGACCGGCTGGAGCGGCACGACCGGCGTGATCGGCACCTGGAGCGGCCAGCCGGCCTATGACGGCAGCAAGAACGCCTGGCTCGGCGGCAATGGCAGCACCGCCACCGAGACCCTGACCCAGGCCGTCACCATTCCGTCGACCGCCACCAGCGCCACGCTGAGCTTCGCCCTGCACATCGACACGGCTGAGACCACCACCAGCAGCGCCTATGACAAGCTGGTCGTCAGCGTGAAGAACAGCGCCGGCAGCACGCTCGGCACCCTGGCCACCTACAGCAATCTGAACAAGGCGAGCGGCTACCAGACCCGCAGTTTCAGCCTGCTGCCCTACAAAGGCCAGAGCGTGACCCTGTCCTTCGTGATGACCGAAGACTCCTCGCTGCAGACCTCGTTTGTGGTCGACAAAGTCAGCGTGATCACGCAGTAAGGGCGCGACCCACAGGAAGGGGCCGCGGCCCCTTCTTCTTGCCCCAAAAACAAATCGGGGTCAGACCCCATTTTTCCGTCCGGATAAATGGGGTCTGACCCCGATTTGTTTGTAAGGCAAGCCTGTGCTGGCGGGCTGGGCGCGGCGCGGCATTTATTTTCGGCCGCCCTTGGCAGGGTATAATCGGGGGCTTCGCAGACTGAAAGGACGGACATGAGCACCCCCGTAGCCATCATCATGGGCTCGCGCAGCGACTGGGAAACCATGCAGGTCGCCGCTGACATGCTGACCCAGCTGGGCGTCAGCTGGAAGGCCGAAGTCGTTTCGGCCCACCGCACTCCGCAGCGTCTGGTGGCCTTCGCCGAGGGTGCGAAGGCGGCCGGCTATCAGGTGATCATCGCCGGCGCCGGGGGCGCCGCCCACCTGCCCGGCATGGTGGCCTCGATGACGCCGCTGCCGGTGCTCGGCGTGCCGGTCCAGAGCAAGGCCCTGTCCGGCCTCGATTCCCTGCTGTCGATCGTGCAGATGCCGAAAGGGATCGCGGTCGGCACCCTGGCCATCGGCGCTGCCGGGGCCGGTAATGCCGGCCTGCTGGCGGCCCAGATTCTGGCCCTGCATGACCCGGCCCTGGCGGCCCGCCTGGATGCCTTCCGCGCGCGCCAGACCCAGGATGTGCTTGATCAGGCTGAGCTGGGGGGCGCATGAGCATGCAGGTCGCCGTCCTCGGCAATGGTCAGCTGGGTGCGATGCTGCAGGCCGCCGGCCGCCGCATCGGCATTGAGGTCACGCCGATGGACATCGAGCACGGCAGCATGCCGGCGCCGCAGGCCATCGTCACCACCGAACGCGAACACTGGCCCGTCAATCCCTTCACCAGCGCGCTGCAGCAGCATCCGCACTGGCTCAATGCACGCGCCTACGCGGCCCTGGTCGACCGCCGCCATCAGAAGCAGATGCTGGACCTGATTGGCGTGCCGACCTCGCCCTGGCTGGCGCCGCAGCCGCACACGAGCCAGGCCGACATCCATGCGGCGCTCGGTCCGGATGTCTTCCTCAAGCGCGCCTCGGGAGGCTACGACGGCCGTGGCCAGCAGCGCCTGCGCCATGAAGTCGCGGTCGCGCTCGAAGACTGGGCGCATATGGCCATCGCCGAACGCGCCGTGCGCTTCGAGGCCGAAGTCTCGCTGGTGGCGGCGCGCAACCGCGCCGGCGAGATCGTCTGCTACCGTCTGGTCGAAAACCACCACCATCAGGGCATCCTGCTGGCGACGCTGAGCCTGGAAGGGCACTATGCGCAGCTGCAGGCCGAGGCCGAGGCGCATATGCGCAAGGTGATGGAGCACCTCGATTACGTGGGCGTGATGGCGATCGAATTCTTCGTCGAGGACGGGCGTCTGCTGGTCAATGAGATCGCCCCGCGCGTGCACAATTCGGGTCACTGGACCCAGGCCGGCGCCGCCATCAGTCAGTTCGAGCTGCACCTGCGCGCCGTCTGCGATCTGCCGCTGCCTCAGCCCGAGCAGTACGGCAATACCCTGATGCTGAACCTGATCGGTCTGCCCTACGACGTACGCTGGCTGGCCCAGGGGTCGAGCCAGCTGCACTGGTATGGCAAGACCTGTTTCGACGGCCGCAAGATGGGCCACCTGAACTTCTTCTCGCAGCAGCGCGCCACGCTGGCGCACAGCCTCAGCCAGGTCGAGCTGCCAGCACGCTACCAGTCGGCGCGCGACTGGGTCGCCGCCCGCCTGGCCTGACTCAGGCGCGCACGGCCAGGGCGCCGGCGCGCGCCTCGCTGCCCGTGCGGAACACGCTGACGGCCTGCACCATCGCCTGGGCCTGGTCCTGCAGGGCGGTGGCGGCGGCCGCCATTTCCTCGACCAGGGCCGCATTCTGCTGGGTGGTCTCGTCCATCTGGGTGACGGCCTCGCTGACCTGGTGCACGCCGGCGCTCTGCTCTTTGCTGGCCTCGGCAATCTCGGCCATGATGTCGGTCACGCGCTGGATGCTGCTGACCACGTCGCCCATCGTGTGGCCGGCGCGGTCCACCAGCGCCGTGCCCGCTTCGACGCGCTGCACACTGTCCGTGATCAGTTCCTTGATCTGCTTGGCCGCTTCGGCCGAACGGCTGGCCAGGCTGCGCACCTCGCTCGCCACCACCGCGAAGCCGCGCCCCTGCTCGCCGGCGCGCGCCGCTTCGACGGCCGCATTGAGGGCCAGGATATTGGTCTGGAAGGCGATGCCATCGATCACATTGATGATGTCGGCGATCTTCTTCGAGCTGTCGCTGATGCCGCGCATGGTGTCGACCACCTGGCCGACGATCTGGCCGCCATCGACGGCCACCGTGCTGGCCGACTGGGCCAGCTGATTCGCCTGGCGCGCATTGTCGGCATTCTGATTGACGGTCGAGGACAGTTCCTCCATCGAGGCCGCGGTTTCCTCCAGTGCGCTGGCCTGGCTTTCGGTGCGGCCTGACAGGTCCATATTGCCGCGCGCGATTTCGCCGGTGGTGGCGGCCACCTGCTCGGCATTGCGGCGCACCCCGCCGACCAGCTCGCGCAGGGCCTGCTGCATGCGCGCCAGCGCCTCGAGCACCTGGCCGAGTTCATTCTGGCCGACTGGCACGATCTGCTGGCTCAGGTCGCCGCTGGCGACGGCTTCGGACACGGCCACGGCCTGCTGGAGCGCGCTGGTGATGCCGCGGATCAGGATGCTGCCGAATACCAGCGCGAAGCCGAGCCCGAGCACCATGGCGCCGATCGCCAGCACGCGGATCGTGGCAAAGCGCGCCTGCGCCTCCTTGCCGCCTTTTTCGGCCTCGCTCTCCTGCAGTTTGACCAGCCGCGTCAGCACCTCGAGGGTGGCGGCCGACATCGGACTGACCTTGGTTTCATAGAGCCTGCGCGCGCCCTCGGGGTCGCCGCTCTTGAGGGCGGCGATGGTCGGCAGCAGCGATTCGCTGATGTAGGCGCTGCGTTTCTCGCTCAATTCCTTGGCTAGACGCGCTTCTTCCTCGGTCAGCGTGGTGGCCATGAACGCCTTCCACAGGCTGTCCAGACGGCTGCGGTTGGCCTGGAACTCGGTCTCGCGTTTGCGCCAGTTGGCCGGATCGGCGTTGATCATCATGTCCATCACCAGGATGCGGTTGCGCTGCAGCAGGCGCGAGGCTTCTTCGAGCTGGACCAGGGGGACGACGCGGTCTTCGTTGACCGATTCCAGGGTCTGGTTGGTGGCGTTCAGGCCGTACAGGCCGATCAGTCCGACCACGACCAGCAGCATGGTCAGGACGGCGTTTTGCAGCATCAGGCGGGTCGCTATTCTTATGTTTTCCATGATGAAGACTTTTAATTAAGAGTTACCCAGTCTAGCATCATGGTTTTACATAAGAGCAATATCCTTATCCTGAAGTCAATGTAAATACGTGAAAACGCAACAGGCGCGCGGGCTCAGCGAAGCCGCATGGCGGCGCGGCCCGGCGCGCTGGCGTCGGTGCGGAAAACGCTGACGGCCTGGACCAGCGCACTGGCCTGCTCGCGCAGGCTGCCGGCGCCGGCGGCCATCTGTTCGACCAGGGCCGCATTCTGCTGGGTGTGCTCATCCATCTGGACGATGGCTTTGCCGACCTCGTGCACGCCGGTGCTCTGTTCCTGGCTGGCCGCCGCGATCTCGTTCATGATGGCGCTGACGCGCTGGATGCTGTCCACCACGGCGCCCATGGTCTGGCCGGCGCGCATGGCCAGCTGATTCCCTGCCTGCACGCGCTGGACGCTGTCCTGAATCAGGGTCTTGATCTCGCGGGCCGCCTCGGCCGAGCGGCTGGCCAGGCTGCGCACTTCGCTGGCGACGACGGCGAAACCGCGCCCCTGCTCGCCGGCGCGGGCTGCCTCGACGGCGGCATTGAGGGCCAGGAGATTGGTCTGGAAGGCGATGCCGTCGATCACATTGATGATGTCGGCGATCTTGCGTGAACTGGCGTCGATGCCCTGCATGGTATCGACCACCGCGCCGACGACCTGGCCACCCTCGGCCGCCACGGTGCTGGCCTGGCTGGCCAGCTGGCGCGCCTGCTGGGCGTGGTCGGCATTCCGGCCGACGGTCGAGGACAATTCCTCCATGGCGGCCGCCGTCTGCTCCAGCGCGCTGGCCTGGCTCTCGGTGCGGCCCGACAGGTCCAGATTGCCGCGCGCGATTTCATCGGTCGTGCCGGCCAGCTGCTCGGCCTGTCCGCGTACGCCCGCGACCAGCGTGCGCAGGCTGTCCTGCATGCGCGCCAGGGCCTGGAGCACCTGGCCCAGTTCGTCATGCAGGCTCAGCTGGGAGGTCCGGCTCAGGTCGCCTGCAGCCACGGCCGTCGAGACAGCGATGGCCTCATGCAGGCCGCGCCGGATACCGCGGATCAGCAGCACGCTCATCGCGCCGGCACAGGCCAGGCCCAGCACCATGGTCGCCAGCATCAGCAGCCGCTGGCGCGCCAGGGCCGCGTTCGACGCTGCGTAGCTGCGCGCCGTTTCCTGCGCCTGCATGCTGACCAGTTGGTTCTGCAGATCGAGGGCGGTGCGCCCGAGCGCCTGCATGCGCTCCTGGTACAGGCGCAGGGCGGCGCCCGGATCGCCACGCTTGACCGTGTCGAGCACGGCCAGCAGGCCGTCGCGCACATACAGGGCGCGCTGCTCGCTGAAGGCGCGCGCCAGGGCGGCCTCGTCGGCCGTCAGCCCGGTCGCGATGAAGGCCTTCCAGACCTCGTCGAGGCGTGCGCGGTTGGTGTGCAGCTCCTGCTCGCGGCGCGCCAGATTGTCCGGCGCCGGATTGAGCAGCACATCCATGACGAGGATGCGGTTGCGCTGCATGATGCGCGACACCTCCTCCAGCTGGACCAGCGGCACGACCCGGTCCGCATGCACGTGCTGCAGTGTCGCATTGGCCTGCTGCAGGCCGAACAGACCGATCAGGCCGAGCAGCACCAGCAGGCCGGCCAGCAGACCGTTCTGCAGATACAGGCGGGTGGCGATGCGTAACGTGTTCATTGAGCAATCGTTCGCGAGACGATTGCAGTGTAGTCGCTATCGCCAACCCGTGTTGTTTCCTACGGGAATCGTGCGCGCCGTGGCCGGTGCGCGCCCGTGTCCGGATCAGGCCGCCAGGCGCGGGCGCGCCGGCGTCCGCAGCGCGGCCCGCTGGGCCTGCTGGGCCTGCTGACCGAGGTTGAACACGCTGACCGCCTGGACCAGGGCCTGGGCCTGGTCCTGGAGGCTGGCGGCGGCGGCCGCCATTTCCTCGACCAGGGCGGCGTTCTGCTGGGTGGTCTCGTCCATCTGGCTGACCGCGGTGCCGACCTGGTGCACGCCGGCGCTCTGCTCTTTGCTGGCGGCCGCGATCTCGCTCATGATGTCGGTCACGCGCTGGATGCTGCTGACCACGCCCTGCATGGTATGGCCGGCGCGGTCGACCAGGCCGGTGCCATGGTCGACCCGCGCCACGCTGTCGGTGATCAGGTCCTTGATCTGCTTGGCCGCCTCGGCCGAGCGGCTGGCCAGGCTGCGCACCTCGCCGGCGACGACGGCGAAGCCGCGCCCCTGCTCGCCGGCGCGGGCCGCTTCGACGGCGGCATTGAGGGCCAGGATATTCGTCTGGAAGGCGATGCCGTCGATCACATTGATGATGTCGGCGATCTTCTTCGAGCTGTCGCTGATGCCGCGCATGGTCTCGACTACCTCGCCCACGATCTGGCCGCCCTGCTGCGCCACCTCGCTGGCATTGCGCGCCAGCTGGTTGGCCTGCAGCGCGTTGTCGGCGTTCTGGTTGACGGTCGAGGACAATTCCTCCATCGAGGCGGCGGTCTGCTGCAGGGCGCTGGCCTGGCTTTCGGTGCGGCCCGACAGGTCCAGATTGCCGCGCGCGATTTCCTCGGTGTTCACGGCCACCCGCTCGGCGTTTTCGCGCACGCCGCTGACGACGCGCCGCAGCGCGTCCTGCATGCGCGCCAGGGCCGCCATCAGGTGGCTGACTTCATCATTGCCGTGCACCGGCACATGGCGCGTCAGGTCGCCGGCGGCCACGGCCTCGGACACCTCGACCGCTTCGTTCAGCGCCGTGCCGATGCCGCGCGCCAGGGTGGCGCCGAACAGCACCGCGAAACCGAGCCCGCCGATGATGGCGCCGATGCTGATCATGCGGATGCGCGCATAGGCGGCGCTGGCGTCCTCGAATTCGGCCTTGGCGGCGCGCACCTGGAAGCCCATCACCTTGTCGAGCGCCTCCTGGGCCTTGAAGCCGAACAGGCTGACCTTGTTCGAATATAGGTCCTTGGCCTGCTCGAGATTGCCGCCCTGCACGGCCGCGCGCGTCGGCGTCAGCGCATCGCGCAGATACACGCTGTGGCTGGCCTCGAAGGCCTTGGCCAGCTCCTGTTCCTCGGGCAGCAGCTTGGTGCCGAGGAAGGCCTGCCAGTTCTTGTCGAGCTTGGCGAGGTTGTCGTCGACTTCCTTGGTGCGCTTGGCGAAGTTCTCGGGGTAGATGATGATGTCCATCATCAGGATGCGGTTGCGCTGGACGATCCGCGCCACCTCGGCCAGCTGGGTCATGGCCACCGTGCGGTCCTGGTAGACCGTTTGCAGCGAGGCATTGTTCTTGTGCATGCCGAACAGGCCGAGCAGGCCGATGACAATCAAGAGCACGCACAGGGTCCCGGTCAGGATCAGCATGCGGGTGGCGATTTTCAGCTGGTTCATGGATTCGCAGGCGAAAAGAAAGAGGGGCAGTCTAGCAAGTCTTTACGGCGCGTGCCAGCCATTCCGGGGCTGTGACAATTTGGTGCAGTTGCACATGCACGGCCCGTGTAGACTGCCTTCTTTTGTCCGGAGTTCCTCATGCGTATCCTGTTTGCCGCCGGCCTGCTGCTGCCCTTGCTGGCCAACGCCGCCGAGACCCTGCCGGCCGGCCTGGCCGAGGCCGACGCCGCCTGGAACCGCCTGCGCGAACGCGCCGAAGCGGCCGCGCTGGCGCCGCTGATCGATCCCGATTTCGTGCTCGTCCACTCCGATGGGCGGGTGCAGCATAAGGCCGATTATCTGGCCGATCTGAGCAGCAAAAGCCGGGTCAACAATGCCATCCTCAACCAGGACGTGCGCACCCGCGTGTACGGCGACACGGCCATCGTCAATGGCGTCAGCGTGCAGTCCGGCACCAGCCAGGGCCAGCCCTGGAGCGGGCGCTTCGTGTTCACCCGCGTCTGGCAGCTGCGCGGCGGCCAGTGGCTGCTGCTGTCCTCCCACTCTTCGCGCGTCAGCGCCCCCTGAAGCATGCTCAAACTCTACGGCAAGCCGACCTCGATCAATGTGCGCAAGGTGCTCTGGACCTGCGCCGAGCTGGGCCTGACAATCGCGCATGAGCCGGCGCCCGACCTGGCCAGCGCGGCCTTCCGCGCCCTCAATCCGAATGCGCTGGCGCCCGTCCTCGACGATGATGGCTTCGTGCTGTGGGAATCGAACAGTATCGTGCGCTATCTGGCCAACCGCGCCGGCAATGGCGCCCTGCTGCCGCTGGCGCCGGCCGCGCGCGCGCGTGTCGAGCAGTGGATGGACTGGCAGGCGACCGAGCTGAACAACAGCTGGCGCTATGCCTTCATGGGCCTGGTGCGCCACAGCCCGGCCCATCAGGACCGGCTGGCGATCGAGGCCGGCGTGGCGGCCTGGAACCGCCATATGCGCATGCTCGATGCCGCCCTGGCCGACGGCCGCCCCTATGTCTGCGGCGCCGAGTTCACTTTGGCCGACATCGTGCTTGGCCTGTCCACCAACCGCTGGCTGGAGACCCCGCTTGCGCACCCGCCGCTGGCCGCCGTCGAGGCCTGGTTCGCGCGCCTGGCCACGCGCCCGGCCTGCCAGGCCCATTGCGCCAACGGCATTCCCTGAGCGCTCAGCGCCCGCGCAGGTCGAGGCTCATGGCCACGTAGTCGTGGCTTTCGCCGTCGATGCGGAACATGTCCATCGTCCAGCCGGTCTGGACGAAACCGAAGCCCTGGTAGAGCCGCCGCGCCGGCGTGTTACAGGCCAGCACCTCCAGATCGAGCCAGTCCTTGCCCTGGCTGCGCGCCCAGGCGGCCGCGTGGCCGAGCAGGGCGCGGCCGAGCCCCTGGCGGCGCGCCGTCTGCGCCACCCCCATGCCGAGCAGCACCCGGTGCGTCATGCCTTCCGGGCGCGCGCGCAGGTCGACGTGGCCGCAGATTTCATCGGCCCCGTCGAGGGCCAGCCACAGGCGGCGCCAGCCGGGTTCGCTCAGTTCCTGGGCCAGCGCCTGGCGGAAGGCCTGCTGGCGCTCGGGGCCGAACACCGAGGCCGCGCGCGCCAGCGGCTGAAACAGGGGGCTGGCGCCGGCGCCGTTCTCGCGCAGCTGGGCATTGAGGTAGGCGAAGAAGGGCACCAGGCTGTCGGCGCCGGCCGCGACGATGCGGCTCACAGGGCGCGCGCGATCAGCAGCTTCTGGATGTCGCTGGTGCCTTCGTAGATCTGGCACACGCGCACGTCGCGGTAGATGCGCTCGACCGGGAAGTCGCTCACATAGCCGTAGCCGCCATGCACCTGGATCGCATCCGAGCACACGCGCTCCGCCATTTCGGAGGCGAACAGCTTGGCCATGGCCGCCTCTTTCAGGCAGGGCTGGCCGGCGTCCTTCAGGCTGGCCGCGTGGTGGATCAGCTGGCGCGCCGCTTCGATCTGGGTGGCCATCTCGGCCAGTTTGAACTGCACCGACTGGTGCTGGATGATCGGCTGGCCGAAGCTTTCGCGTTGGCGCGCATAGCTGAGCGCGGCTTCATAGGCGGCGCGCGCCATGCCGACCGCCTGCGAGGCGATGCCGATGCGCCCGCCTTCAAGGCCGGACAGGGCGATCTTGTAGCCCATGCCTTCCGCCCCGATCAGGTTGGCGGCCGGAATGCGGCAGTTGTCGAACACGATCTGGGCCGTGTCGGACGAGTGCTGGCCCATTTTCTGTTCGAGGCCGGCGACGATGTAGCCGGGCGTCGTGGTCGGCACGAAGAAGGCGCTGATGCCCTTCTTGCCGGCCGCCTTGTCGGTCACGGCCATGACGATGGCCACGTCCGCGTACTTGCCGCTGGTGATGAATTGCTTGCTGCCGTTGAGCACATAGAAGTCGCCGTCGCGCGTGGCCGTGGTGCGCAGCGCGGCCGCGTCCGAACCCGTGTGCGGCTCGGTCAGGGCGAAGGCGCCCAGCATCGTGCCCTGGGCCAGCGGGCGCAGCCATTGCTCCTGCTGGGCCGGATTGGCGTACATCATGCAGATCGAGCAGACCGGGCAGTTGTTCACCGAGATGATGGTCGAGGTGCCGCCGTCGCCGGCCGCGATCTCCTCCAGCACCAGGGCCAGGGACACGTAGTCGAGACCGGCGCCGCCCTGGGCTTCCGGCACGGCCACGCCGAACGCGCCGAGCGCGGCCAGCTCCTTCAGTTCGGCCTGGGGGAAATAGTGTTCCTTGTCCCAGCGCGCGGCCTGGGGGGCGAGCTTGTCCTGGGCATAGGCGCGCAGGGCGTCGCGGATCATCTGGTGTTCTTCAGTCAGGATCATGCTTGGCTTACCAGCTCAGCGGCTGGCCATCGTGGTTAAAGAAACCGCCGTTGTCGGCGGGGCTGAGGCGGGCCAGCGTGGCGCGCAGATCGCGCGCGCTGTCCTCCACCTCCAGCTCGGCGGAGGCGCCCCCCATATCGGTGCGCACCCAGCCCGGATGCAGGGCGACGCAGGTGGCGCCCTGGCTGGCGAACTGCAGGCTGATATCGACCAGCACCGAGTTCAGGGCGGCCTTGCTGGCCCGGTACAGGCTGGCATTGCCGCTGGTACGCAGGGCCAGCGAGCCCATGCGCGAGGACATGACGGCCAGGCGCCCGTTGGCTGCGCCCACCAGCGGCGCCAGCAGCGGCAGCAGGCGCATCGCGGCCAGCACATTGGTGTGCATGACCTGGTCAAAATCCTGTTGCGTCGGAAAGCCGTCGGCGCGCGGGCCGAACACGCCGGCATTGAGCACGGCCACGTCCAGTTTTTCGCCGTCGAGTTTCCAGCCGAAGCCGGCGATGGCCTCGACATTGGTGACGTCGAGGCGGTGCGCCTCGGCGCCCAGACGGGCCAGCGCGGCCACGTCGGCGGGCTGGCGCGCGCTGGCGATCACGCGCCAGCCCGCGTCCAGGTATTGGCGCGCCAGCGCGCGGCCGATGCCACGCGAGGCGCCGATGATCAGTGCGGTCGACATAGACGAGGGGCGGCGCGCGGCCGCCCCGCCGGCGCTCACAGCATCTCGATGGCGACGGCCGTGCCTTCACCGCCGCCGATGCACAGCGAGGCGACGCCGCGCTTGCCGCCGGTGCGCTTGAGGGCGCCCAGCAGGGTGACGATGATGCGCGCGCCCGAGGCGCCGATCGGGTGGCCGAGCGCGCAGGCGCCGCCGTGGATATTGACCTTGCTGTGCGGGATGTCGAGTTCGGCCATGGCGGCCATCGGCACCGCGGCGAAGGCTTCGTTAATCTCGAACAGGTCGACATCGGCCACGCTCCAGCCGGTCTTCTTGAACAGCTTCTGCATGGCGCCGACCGGGGCCGTCGTGAACCAGTTCGGTTCCTGGGCGTGGGTGGCGTGCGCCAGGATCTTGGCGATCGGGCTCAGGCCCAGGGCCTTGGCCTTGGATTCGCGCATCATCACCAGGGCGGCGGCGCCGTCATTGATCGAGGACGAGGAGGCGGCCGTGATGGTGCCGTCCTTCTTGAAGGCCGGCTTCAGGGACGGGATCTTGTCGACCTTGGCCTTGAGCGGGCCTTCGTCCTTGTCGATCAGCACGTCGCCGGCGCGCGCGGACACCGTCACCGGCGCGATTTCCCACTTGAAGTAGCCTTCCTGCGTGGCGGTCTGGGCGCGCGTGACCGAGTCGATGGCGAACTGGTCCTGGGCCTGGCGCGTGAACTGGTATTTGGCCGAGCATTCTTCGGCAAACGTGCCCATCGAGCGGCCGCCGCCATTCGGTTCGCGCGTGTAGGCGTCTTCCAGGCCGTCGTACATCATGTGGTCGAACATCATGCCGTGGCCGATGCGGTAGCCGCCGCGCGCCTTCGGAATCAGGTAGGGGGCGTTGGTCATCGACTCCATGCCGCCGGCGACGATGATCTCGGCCGAGCCGGCCGCCAGCGCGTCCCAGGCGTAGATCGCGGCCTGCATGGCCGAACCGCACATCTTGGACAGGGTGACGGCGCCGGTCGAGATCGGCAGACCGGCTTTCAGCAGGGCCTGGCGGGCCGGGGCCTGGCCCTGGCCGGCCATCAGGCAGTTGCCGAAGTAGACGTGTTCGACGCTGCTCGGGTCGACCCCGGCGCGCTGCACGGCGGCGGCGATGGCGACGGCGCCCAGGTCGTGCGCGGCCTTGGACGAGAAGTCGCCCTGGAAGGCCCCCATCGGGGTACGGGCGGCGCCAACGATAACGATCGGATCATTCATGGTAACAGTTCTCCAGGTGAGAGGGCGACGGGGTCGCCGGGGTGGTCGTAGAGGCCTTGCCGAACCGGACTGCGGCTGGGTAGGGGAAGATGTCGTGCAAGTCCCCGGCCAGAATGCGCTGCTGCTGTTGGTACCAGTAGTCGCGCGTCAGCAGGTCGGCGTGGTGTTTCAAAAAATAGTGACGGATGGTCGGGTTGCCGAGCAGGAAGCTGCCGAACTGCTCGGGGAAGACGTCATTGCGCGCCACCGGATACCAGGGTTCGCTGGCCAGCTCGTCTTCCTCGGTGCGCGCGGCCGGGATCGTGCGGAAATGGCAGTCGCTCAGGTATTCGATTTCATCGTAATCATAGAACACCACGCGCCCCTGGCGGGTGACGCCGAAATTTTTGTAGAGCATATCGCCGGGGAAAATATTCGCGGCGATCAGGTCCTTGATCGCATGGCCGTATTCGATGATGCCATGTTCGAGCCAGTCCATGCGCCCCGCTTGTTCCGCCTGACTCAGCCAGAGATTCAGGGGCACCATACGGCGCTCGATGTACAGGTGGCGCACGATGATGCGCTCGTCCTCGAGCTCGACCACGGAGGGCGCTTCGCGCAGCAGTTCGGCCAGCAGGTCCTCGCTGAAGCGCGCGCGCGGAAAGGCCACGTTCGAGTATTCGAGCGTGTCGGCCATGCGCCCGACGCGGTCGTGGTGTTTGACCAGCAGGTATTTCTCCTGGATCTGGGCGCGCGTCGTTTCCTTCGGCGCCGGGAACACATCCTTGATCACCTTGAACACATACGGAAACGAGGGCAGGGTGAACACCAGCATCACCATGCCGCGGATGCCGGGTGCGAACGCGAACTGGTCCGAGCTGTGCCGCAGATGCTGGAGAAAATCGCGGTAGAACAGGGTCTTGCCCTGCTTTTGCAGGCCGAGCATCGTGTAGATCTCGCTGCGCGGCGTGCGCGGCAGCAGGCTGCGCAGGAACTGCACATAGGCCGAGGGCACTTCCATGTCGACCAGGAAGTAGGCGCGCGTGAACGAGAACAGCACGCCGATGTGGGCCGGATCGAGCAGCACGGTGTCGAGGAACAGGCGGCCGCGGCGGCGGTGCAGCAGCGGCACCACGAAGGGCAGTTCGCGCTCGCCATTGATGGCCTTGCCGACGATATAGGCGCCCTTGTTGCGGAAGAACAGGCTCGACAGCACCTGGATCTGGTGGTTCGGCTCGAGCTCGGCCTGGCCGAACGCGGCCAGCAGGCGCGCCTCGACCAGGGCGACGTCGCGCTCGAGATCCTCGAAGGCCACGTCGAGCTGGAAATTGGTGACGATGCGCTTGAGCGTGAAGCGCAGGCCGTCGGCCGCCGGGTAGTACACGCGGTAGGTCGGGCGCGGCTCGCTGGTCTCGATGTAGTCGGTCGAGACGGCCGGGCGCACGAAGATGAAATCGTTATGGTAGTAGGTGCGGTGCAGGATCGAGCAGCACACCGAATTGAAGAAGGTCTCGGCCAGTTCGGGCTGCTTGTGGTCGGTCAGCAGGCCGATGTAGTGCAGCTTGCACTCGCGCCAGACATCGTCAGTCAGTTCGGCCGGCTCGTACTCGTCTTCGAGCAGCTGCACGCATTCCTGCACGCGGCGGTCGTAGAAGTCGATGCGTTCGCGCGCGGCCTGCTGGCCGGCGGCCCAGGCGCCGCGCTCGAACAGGGTCTGGGCCTGCTGGCTGGTGGCGCGGAACAGGCGGTAGTGCTTGTCGAAACCGTCGAGGATGGTGCGCGCGATGTCAAACGCAATCTGCGACGACAGCAGCTTGGGGAAAGCGGCTGGCTGGCTCATGCGCGCACCATCGGCATTTACTTGGTCTCGGCGAACAGTTCGCGGCCGATCAGCATGCGGCGGATTTCGCTGGTGCCGGCCCCGATTTCGTAGAGCTTGGCGTCGCGCCAGAGTCGGCCGCACGGATACTCGTTGATATAGCCATTCCCGCCCAGGGTCTGGATCGCCTCGCCGGCCATCCAGGTCGCCTTTTCGGCCGAGTACAGGATGGCGCCGGCCGCGTCCTTGCGCAGGGCCCGCACCTGCTCGGCCGTGGTGGCGCGGTCGCAGGCCTGGCCGACCGCATACACATAGGCCTTGCAGGCCATCATGGTCGCATACATGTCGGCGATCTTGCCCTGCATGAGCTGGAATTCGCCGATCGGCTGGCCGAACTGCTTGCGGTCGTGGATGTAGGGCACCACCACGTCCATGCAGGCGCTCATGATGCCGAGCGGGCCGCCGGACAGCACGGTGCGTTCGAAGTCCAGGCCCGACATCAGCACATTCACGCCCTTGCCTTCGCCGCCGAGCACGTTCTCGACCGGCACTTCGCAGTTTTCAAACACCAGTTCGCCCGTGTGCGAGCCGCGCATGCCGAGCTTGTCGAGCTTCTGGGCGATCGAGAAGCCCTTGAAGCCCTTCTCGATCAGGAAGGCGGTCATGCCGCGCGGGCCGGCCTCGAGGTCGGTCTTGGCGTAGACCACCAGGGTGTCGGCGTCGGGACCATTGGTGATCCACATCTTGGTGCCGTTGAGCAGGTAATGGTCGCCCTTGAAGTCGGCGCGCAGCTTCATGCTGACCACGTCCGAGCCGGCGTTCGGCTCCGACATCGCGAGCGCGCCCACGTGCTCGCCCGAGATCAGCTTGGGCAGGTATTTTTGTTTCTGCGCTTCGTTGCCGTTGCGCTTGATCTGGTTCACGCACAAGTTCGAGTGGGCGCCATACGACAGGCCGACCGAGGCCGAGGCGCGCGAAATCTCTTCCATCGCGATGATGTGGGCCAGATAGCCCATGTTGGCGCCGCCATACTCCTCGCCGACCGTGATGCCGAGCAGGCCCAGCTCGCCCATCTTGCGCCACAGGTCCATCGGGAACTGGTCGGTGCGGTCGATCTCGGCCGCGCGCGGCGCGATTTCGGCGGCGGCGAAGGCCTGCACCGCTTCGCGCAGGGCAGCGATGTCGTCGCCGTGGTCAAACGTCAGGCCAGGAAGGTGCAGCATGGTGTCTCCTCAGGGGTAGTAGGCGGTAAGGCGCTCATGATACGCCGGCTTGACGTTAACGTAAACGTCAAGCCGGGTGCCTCAGGCCGGCGTCTGGGCCGCGTATTCGGCCAGCAGCCGCTTGCACTCGTCTTCGTGGGTGCTGATGTCGGCCAGCGACATTTCGATGTCCTCGCGCTGCTGTTCGAGCGTCTCGCGCTGGTGCGCCAGGGCTTCGAGGAAACGGTTGATCTGGGCCACCGTGTCCTTGGGCGACTCGTACATGTCGATGATGCTCTTGATCTCCGACAGGGTCAGGCCGAGGCGCTTGCCGCGCAAGGTCAGCTTCAGGCGCGTGCGGTCGCGCGGCGTGTAAACACGGTTGCGGCCGCCGACCCCCTCGCGGCTCGGGCTCAGCAGGCCCTGATCTTCATAGAAACGGATGGCGCGCGCCGTGATGTCGAATTCGCGCGCCAGTTCGGTGATGGTATAGGTCGGCATGGTTTGGCTTAGAATGGGCTACATCTTCCGTAAACGTCAATCATTGTAGCGCGTATATGAACCGGCTTGAATCCCAACTTGACTACCCGTTTGGCGAGGCCCTGCCCGCCGCTGGCGCGCTGCTGCCGATCGGCCCCGGCCTGCGCTGGCTGCGCATGCCGCTGCCGTTTGCCCTTGACCACATCAACCTCTGGCTGCTCGATGAGGACGACGGCTTCAGCGTGGTCGACACCGGCGTGGCCCTGGAGCCGACGCGCACGGCGTGGGAGCAAGTACTCACTTCGGTGGGCGGTGCGGGGCGTCTGCGGCGGGTGTTCGTCACCCACTGCCACCCCGACCATGTCGGCAATGCCGACTGGCTGTGCCAGCAGTCGGGCGCCAGCCTGTGGATGACGACCGGCGAATACGCGTTCGCGCGCATGATGGCGGCGGCCCTGCCCGGAGTCGACGGCCCGGCCGCCGTCCCCCACTTCGAGCGCCATGGCCTGCGCGACCCGGCCATGCTCGCCCAGCTGCGCGCGCGCAAGTCTTACTACCCTTCGCTGGTGCCGGCCGTGCCGCACGCCTACCGCCGCCTGCAGCACGGCCAGGCGCTGCAGATCGGCGGGCGGCGCTGGGAGGTGATCGCCGGCTTCGGCCATTCGCCCGAGCACGCGGCCCTGTATTGCGCCGAGGCCGGCTGGCTGCTGTCGGGCGACATGGTGTTGCCGCGCATCTCGACGAATGTCTCGGTGTTCGCCGTCGAGCCCGAAGCCAATCCGCTCGCCCAGTACCTCGATTCGCTGCGCGCCTATGCCGACCTGCCCGATGACACCTTGGTGCTGCCGGCGCACGGGCGCCCGTTCCGCGGCCTGCACACGCGCATCGCCCAGCTGCGCGCCCACCATGCGGAACGCCTGGCCGAAGTCATCCAGGCCTGCGCCACGCCGCAGACGGCGGCCAGCATCGTGCCACTGATGTTCAAACGCCCGCTCGACGCCCATCAGCTGAGCTTCGCGCTGGGCGAGGCCCTGGCCCACTTGCACAAACTCTGGCACGAAGGCATGCTGCGGCGCGCAGCGGATGCCGACGGCGTCCTGCATTTCAGCCTCAATTAAGGAGTCAGCGTGGAGTACCGCACCGAGATCATGATCGCCGCCGCGCCCGCGCGCGTGTGGCAGGTGATGAGCGAGCTGGAGCAGTGGCCGGCCTGGACCCCGAGCTTCACCAGCGTCAAGCTGCTGAGCCCGGGCGCGCCCGGCGTCGGCAGCCGCGTCCATACCAAGCAGCCGCGCCTGGCCGCCGCCACCCTGGTGATCAGCGCCTGGACGCCGGGCCAGGGTTTCACCTGGGGCGCGCGCCAGCCGGGCCTGAGCGTGGTGGCCGAACACGCGCTGGCCGCGGCCGGTGACGGCTGCCGCGTGCGCCTGGCGATCCGCTTTTCCGGATTTCTTTCCGGCATTGTCTCTATCATTTATGGCAAAATGATCCGACAGTATGTGGAGCAGGAGGCCATGGGCCTCAAAACGGCCTGCGAAGCCGGATCCGATCGCAGCCCCGTCAAGAAATAAGCGTGATCCGTTTCATTTTTGCGTAAGACAATCTCTTACGTAACGTGCGCCGCCTGCGTGGCGGACGGCGTACACTGGCACCGCGTTTTTTCTTCCTGTTTGATGCACATTAACTGTGAATTAACAAGAGAAGCCGTCTTTTTTCAAAAACGCGTTTGCACTGCAATGATCGTTGGTCCACGACAATATGAATGTAAATTTTTTCCATTCAGCTTGTCATATCTGGTTCACAGATTTCATAGACTGACTTTCATAGCGGAGCGTGAAATAGTGCCAGAATGAATTCTTCGAACGAACGTGAATCTTTTAGCGAGCGCCTCCAGCTAGCGCTGAAGAACGCTCATTATTCTCCTGATAGCCCGACCCGCCTGGCGCGCGAATTCAATATTCGCTTCGAGGGTCGGCCGATTACTGTCCACGCGGCCCGTAAATGGCTGGTGGGCGAGGCCATTCCCACCCAGGAGAAGCTGCGCATGATCGCCCAGTGGCTGGGCGTCCCGGCCGACTGGCTGCGCTTTGGCGGCAGCCAGGAGGGCCTGCCCCAGGGCGCGGCGAGCAGCGAACCGCTGTCGCGCTTCGAATCGGCCGATGTCAAACTGATTGCAGATTTGCAGCGTCTGGACGATCACCATCGTCAAATTGCACGCGAATTCATCCGCATGTTGGTGCGAATCAATAACCAAAAGTAACAAACTGATTCACAATCCACGTGCATGCACACAGGCTGACCGGACGGTGTCGGCCTTTTTTGTTTATGGAATGTCATTGTTCCAATCTCTGTCCGTGGCCTGACCGATAAATCTTTACGATATGTCATACCGCTGCCAGATTTTTGATGCACAATAGCCCGATTCCCGAGGTCGGGAATGGTTGTACCCTTGTTTGCTTGTATCAAGGAGAGCAGGTTTGAGCCGTCTTTTGAAAAGCAACTACAGCAATGCCGCACAATTGAAAGAACTGATGACCGCGCCGCCGATGACGGCCGCCAAGCACGCGGAAGTGATGCGCAAACGCATCGAACACCGCCGCATGGTCGAAGACGCGCGGGAATGGAAACAGGCTTCGGCCTGGTACAACGATAAGCGCTAACGGGCCCTGAGCGCGTTCCACAGCCGGGCGCCAGCGCTCCCGATTCTGGAACTCCATCACGGTCCCCCGCGTCCAACCGCTAGCCGGTGTCGCGCGGGCAGGCTTATCCATCGTTCTGTGCAACAGGCGCCCGCCGGGCGTCCGGCTGCGCGCATGCCAAAAAAAGGCCGCCATGCACCCATGGCGGCCCGGGGCGCGGCTGCGCCGGCTTTACATGCCTTGCCAGATCGGGGCGTGAGCCTGTGGCGCGCCCATCAGCTCGAGCACGCGCGCGACGCTGTGGTCGATCAGCTCGTCCACGGTCTTGGGTTGGTGGTAGAAGGCCGGCAGCGGCGGGAAGATGATGCCGCCCATTTCCGTCACGGCCGTCATATTGCGCAGATGGGCCAGGTTGAACGGGGTTTCGCGCACCAGCAGCAGCAGGCGGCGCCGTTCCTTGAGCGTGACGTCGGCCGCGCGCGCGATCAGATTATCGGCCAGGCCGTGGGCCACGGCGGCCAGGGTTTTCATCGAGCACGGCGCGATCACCATGCCATCGACCGGAAACGAGCCGCTGGCGATGCTGGCGCCGACCGCGCGCGGACTGTGCACGACATCGGCCAGGGCCTCGACCTCGCGCCGCTGCAGCCCGGTTTCCTGGTGCAGGGTCAGGTTGGCCGCTTCGGAAATGACCACATGGGTCTCGACGCCGGCCTGCTGGCGCAGGGCCTGCAGCAGCCGCACGCCATACACGGCGCCGGTGGCGCCGGTGATGGCGACGACCAGCCGGCGCGGACGTTCAGACATCGGCCAGCAGCTTCTGCAGCTCGCCCGACTCGTACATCTCGGTCATGATGTCGGAACCGCCGATGAACTCGCCCTTCACATACAGCTGGGGAATGGTCGGCCAGTTCGAGTAGTCCTTGATGCCCTGACGCACTTCGGCGTCATCGAGCACATTGACGGTGGCGATGTTGTCGACGCCGCAGGCCTTCAGGATCTGGATCGCACGGCCGGAAAAACCGCACTGGGGGAACTGGGCCGTACCCTTCATGAACAGCACCACCGGGGTATTGGTCACGGTTTCACGAATCCAGGTTTGCACGTCGCTCATAACAACCTCTAAGGAAAATCAAAAGATGCCGCCATTTTATAAGAAATCGGCGGCATCGGCTTTGCGCGGCCCGGCCTAGCCGCGCAGCTTGGCGAAGGCGGCCGCCATCGAACCCTGGGCCGCGGCCGGCTGCTGGCGCTGGTGCTGTTGCAGGCGCTGGCGGTCGTTGCGGTCGCCGCGCTGCTCGGGCCGGGTGCCGGGCGCCGGCGCGCTGTCGTTCAGGCGCATCGTCAGGGCGATGCGCTTGCGCTTGACGTCGACCTCGAGCACCTTGACCTTGACCACCTGGCCGGCCTTGACCATGGCATGCGGATCCTTCACGAACTGGTGCGACAGGGCCGAGATGTGGACCAGCCCGTCCTGGTGCACGCCGATGTCGACGAAGGCGCCGAAGGCCGCCACATTCGTCACCACGCCTTCCAGGATCATGTCGGGGCGCAGGTCGCTGATCTCCTCGACCCCGTCCTTGAAGGTGGCCGTGGTGAAGGCCGGACGCGGATCGCGCCCCGGCTTTTCCAGTTCCTTGAGGATGTCGCTGACGGTCGGCAGGCCGAAGCGCTCGTCGGCATAGCGGGCCGGCTGCAGGCGCTTGAGGGTGGCGCTGTCACCGATCAGCTCGCCGATGCCCTTCTTGATGTCGGCCAGGATCTTTTCGACCACCGGATAGGACTCGGGGTGGACCGCCGAAGCATCCAGCGGGTTCTCGCCCTGCATCACGCGCAGGAAGCCGGCGGCCTGCTCGAAAGTCTTCTCGCCCAGGCGCGGCACCGCCTTCAAGGCCTGGCGCGAGGCAAACGCGCCGTGGCTGTCGCGGTAGGCCACGATCGACTGGGCGACAGCGGCCGACAGGCCCGACACGCGCGTCAGCAGCGGGGCCGAGGCCGTATTCACATCGACCCCGACCGCATTCACGCAGTCCTCGACGACAGCGTCGAGGGTGCGTGCCAGCTGGGTCTGACTGACATCGTGCTGGTACTGGCCGACGCCGATCGATTTCGGGTCGATCTTGACCAGCTCGGCCAGCGGGTCCTGCAGGCGGCGCGCGATCGACACCGCCCCGCGCAGCGAGACGTCGAGCGCGGGCAGTTCGCGCGACGCGTATTCCGAGGCCGAATACACCGAGGCCCCGGCTTCCGAGACGACGATCTTGGTCAGCTTCAGCTCGGGGCGCTGTTTGATCAGGTCCTGGGCCAGCTTGTCGGTCTCGCGCGAGGCCGTGCCATTGCCGATCGAAATCAGGCTGACCTGGTGCTTCTCGGCCAGCTGGGCCAGGGTGTGCAGGGCGCCATGCCAGTCATTGCGCGGCTGGTGCGGGTAGACGGTGGCGGTGTCGACCACCTTGCCGGTGGCGTCGACCACGGCCACCTTGACGCCGGTGCGCAGGCCCGGGTCCAGGCCCATGGTGGCGCGCGGGCCGGCCGGGGCGGCCAGCAGCAGGTCCTTCAGATTGCGCGCGAACACCTGGATCGCCTCGGTCTCGGCGCGCTCGCGCAGCGCGCCCATCAGTTCGCTTTCGAGGTGCATGAAGGATTTCACGCGCCAGGTCCAGCGCACCGTGTCGAGCAGCCATTTGTCGGCCGCCCGCCCCTGGGCGCTGATGCCGAACTGCTTGGCGATGCGTGCCTCGCACGGGTTGTGGGGCGCGTCCCACTTCGGCTTTTCCTCTTCAGTGTCGAGCCGCAGGGCGACCTCGAGCACGCCTTCGCGGCGTCCGCGCAGCAGGGCCAGGGCGCGGTGCGAGGGCACGCTGGCGAGCGCCTCGCTGTAGTCGAAGTAGTCGGCGAATTTCTCGCCCTCGTCTTCCTTGCCGGCGATGACTTTGGACGTCACGACCCCATGTTCGTTGACATAGTCGCGTAATTGCTGCAACAGGCTGGCGTCCTCAGCGAACCGTTCCATCAGGATCTGGCGCGCGCCGTCGAGCGCGGCCTTGGTGTCCGGCACGCCCGGATTATTCCCGTCCTCGCTGCTGAAAGCCTCCTTCAGATAGGCCTGGGCTTCGTGTTCGGGATCGCGCGTCGGATCGGCCAGCAGGGCTTCGGCCAGCGGGGCCAGGCCGGCCTCGATGGCGATCTGGGCCTTGGTGCGCCGTTTCGGCTTGTAGGGCAGGTACAGGTCCTCGAGCCGGGTCTTATCCTCGGCTTGATGCACCGCAGCCAGCAGGGCCGGGGTCATCTTGCCTTGCTCGCTGATCGAGGCGATGATAGTTGCCCGCCGCTCCTCGAGCTCACGCAGGTAGCGCAGGCGCTCCTCGAGGGTGCGCAGCTGGACGTCGTCGAGCCCGCCCGTGGCTTCCTTGCGGTAGCGGGCGATGAAGGGGACGGTGGCGCCTTCATCGAGCAGGGCGATGGCGGCGGCGACCTGGGCCGGTTTGGCCGACAGTTCGGTGGCGAGGCGATGTTCAATCGGGGGCAGCATACGGTGGTCCATGTGAATCGAGCCCGCCATGATACGCAATCGGCGGCGCGCGTCAAAATGGCGGCCGATGGTGTGGGCAAGCCTTCCCGGATGGGTCATAATATCCGGTGTTGTTGAAACAGATACAAGAAAGCAAAGGTTCATGCGCACGATGGATTTCGATCCGCACGAGAGCACCCCGGCGCCCACGCCCGCCCCCCTGACCGCCAATGGCCTGCCGGCGCCGGTCGCGTCCTGGCTCGCCCGCGTCGAGGCGGCGGCCCATCCGCAGCCGCGCCTGACGGCCGAGCTCAAGGATCCGAAAGCGGCGCAATTCAAGTTCGTGTACGTGCTGGCGCCGACCAGCGGCGGGCGCCATGTGGCCCTGTGCCTGTGCAAGGCGCGCCTGCGCCCGAACGGCGACGTGGCCGCGGCCAGCCCGGTCAATGAAATCTTCTCCCTGCTGTCGGCCCCGCCCGCCTATCTGGAAGGGCCGGACGAGGACCTGGTGCGCTTCTTCATCGCCATGCGCTCGGGCAGCGGCACGGCGGCCGGTCCCGCCACCGAGCCCAAGGGCAAGGTCGGCGCCATCCTGCTGCAGATGCTGCTCGAGCAGGAAAAGCTGCTGTGGGCCAACTCCTGGCAGGACATGGCGAATGGCCTGCTGTACCCGCTCCAGGCCGGCCCCGAACGCCAGGCCAATCTGGTCTGGCGCGAGGAAGGGCGCGCGTCCAAGCTCGGCTGGCATGTCGAGCCGGCCCCCGGCGCCCGTCACATCGGCGCCGACCAGATCGACTACATGCTGCCGACCGATCCGCCCTGGTATATCGACAACCTGTCCTGCGGCGCCCTGCATCTGAACCGCGGCGGCGTCGACATCTCGCTGGCCGATCTGCAGGCCCTGGTGGCCCAGGCCCCGGTGCTGAGCGGCACTGAAAAGCGGCGCGTCTCCCAGCTGTTGCTGGCGCACGGCCTGTCGAACCTGATGCCGCTGCCGCAGCCGCTGCAGCAGCGCCTGCGCGAGGACGTGCAGCCCAGGCCGGTGCTGCTGCTGGACGCCGTGGCCCTGCCGGAAGGCCTGTCGCAGCGCTGGCACGACTATGCGGTGCTGTCCTTCGACTATGACGGCGAGAAAATCGCCTTCGACCCCAGCCTGCGCGTGGTGCGCCAGCTGGGCGACACCACCGAAATCATCGTCCGCAACACCGAGCAGGAAGCGGCCGCCCTGGCCCGCCTGAGCGCGCTGGGCTTTCGCAAGCCGGCCTCGACGCCGCTGTCGGGCCTGTCCGGCGCGCTCCAGCTCGAATCGCAGGCGCACTGGATCCGCTTTGCCGGCACCGACCTGGCCGCGCTGACGGCCGCCGGCTGGCAGGTGCAGAAGGCGAATAAATACCGCTACGAGCTCGAGCCCGTGGGCGACTGGTATGCCGATATTTTCGAGCCCGAGGAAGCCGGCCACGCCTGGTTCGAACTCGAGCTCGGCATCCACGTGCACGACAAGCGCGTGCCGCTGCTGCCGGTGCTGGTCCAGATGATCCGCCTGGCGCCTGCGGACTTCGACCCCGACGTGCTGGCCGCCCATGGCGAACACGACCAGATGCTGGCCACCCTGCCCGACGGCAAGCGCGTGGCCCTGCCCTGGAGCCGCGTGCGCCCGATCCTGGCCACGCTCGGCGAGCTGTATTTCAGCGAGAAGATCAAGCCGCGCCTGAAGCTGTCGACGCTCGACGCGGCCCGGCTCGAAGACCTGGCGCGCGGCGGCCCCTTCCAGTGGAGCGGCGGCGAGCGCCTGCGCGAAACGGGGCGCAAGCTGGCCCAGTTCGGCTCGATCCAGAAGGCGACGGCCCCGGCCGGCCTGCAGGCCACCTTGCGCGACTACCAGCTCGACGGCCTGTCCTGGATGCAGTTCCTGCGCGAATACGATCTGGCCGGCATCCTGGCCGACGACATGGGTCTGGGCAAAACCGTGCAGACCCTGGCCCACATCCTGACCGAAAAGGAAGC
This sequence comes from Massilia sp. TS11, assembly GCF_022012445.1. GTDB lineage: Bacteria > Pseudomonadota > Gammaproteobacteria > Burkholderiales > Burkholderiaceae_D > Telluria. The sequence goes on along the minus strand of NZ_JAKLTS010000007.1, from coordinate 72,184 downwards.
CGGCCGTCTCGACGCGCCGGCCCTGGTGATCGCGCCGACCAGCCTGATGACCAACTGGGTCGAGGAAGCGCGCCGCTTCGCGCCCAGCCTGCGCGTGCTGCTGCTGCAGGGCAAAGAGCGGGTCGGCCAGTTCGACCAGATTCCCACGGCCGACCTGGTGCTGACCACCTATGCGCTGCTGCCGCGCGACGAGGAAAAGCTGCGCGAGCACAGCTACCATCTGGTGATTCTCGACGAATCCCACTACATCAAGAACAACCGCTCGAAGGCGGCCCAGAGCGCCGGCCTGCTGCCGGCCCGCCACCGCCTGTGTCTGACCGGCACGCCGCTCGAAAACCACCTGGGCGAGCTGTGGTCGCAGTTCCACTTCCTGCTGCCCGGCCTGCTGGGCGACGAGAAGGGCTTCAATGCCCAGTTCCGCCACCCGATCGAGCGCCAGGACGATCCGCTGCGGCGCGCGCTGCTGAACCGCCGCATCAAGCCCTTCCTGCTGCGCCGGACCAAGGACCATGTGGCCAAGGAATTGCCGGCCAAGACAGAGATGGTGCGCATGGTCGAGATCAGCGGCCCCCAGCGCGACCTGTACGAAACGGTGCGCCTGGCCATGGACCGCAAGGTGCGCGAGGAAATCGACAAGAAGGGCGTGGCGCGCAGCCAGATCGTGATTCTCGAAGCTCTGCTCAAGCTGCGCCAAGTCTGCTGCGATCCGCGTCTGGTCAAAGCCCTGCCGGCGCGCAAGAGCGGCCCGGCCTCGGCCAAGCTGGCCGACCTGATGCAGATGGTCGACGATCTGCTCGAAGAAGGCCGCAAGATTCTGGTGTTCTCGCAGTTCACCTCGATGCTCGAACTGATCGAGGAAGAGCTCGACGCGCGCCGCATTCCGTATGCGCTGCTGACCGGCGAAACCAAGGACCGTGCGGCCCAGGTTGCCGCCTTCCAGCAGGGCGCCGTGCCGATCTTCCTGATCTCGCTCAAAGCCGGCGGCGTTGGGCTGAACCTGACCGCGGCCGACACGGTCATTCACTATGACCCGTGGTGGAATCCGGCCGCCGAGCAGCAGGCCACCGACCGCGCCTGGCGTATCGGCCAGGACAAGCCGGTGTTCGTCTACAAACTGATCGCCAAGGGCACGCTCGAGGAGAAAATCCAGCAGCTGCAGCAGAAAAAATCCGAGCTGGCGCAATCGGTGCTGGCCGAGGGCGAGGCGAACAACAAGCTGGTGCTCACGCAGGAAGACCTGCAGGCCATCTTCGCCCCGCTCGAGGAAGACTGAGCGATGGCGGACGCCGCGCTGTTCCGCCGCTTGGCCGAACTCGACGGCAGTGTCGCCTTCGTGCTCGGCTGGCCCGAGGCCGACTGGCGCTATCTGTCGCCGCACGCGGCCAGCCTGCTCGGCAGCACCGAGGCGGGCGCGCTCGCGCCCCTGCTCGCGGGCCTGGCCGAGCGCGTGCGCCGCTACGAGGCCGGCGACGCCAGCCGTCTGCAGCTGGAACGCACGCTCGACTGGGCGCGGCCCGATGGCAGCAGCCAGCCGCTGCGCATTCTGTCGGCGCTCGAACTGGACGCGGGGCGCGTTGTCGCCGTCATCGGCCTGATCCGCGACAACAGCGCCGAGCGCGAGCGCCTGCAGGCGCAGAAGCGTTTCGCCAGCATGCTCAACCACGAATTTCGCACACCGCTGGCCACCATCGATGGCGCCATCCAGCGCCTCGAGGCCACTGGCCAGCAGCAGGATGCGCCGACGCGCGAGCGCTACCGCCGAATCGCGCAGGCCGTCGATCGCCTGCTCGCCATGCTCGAGGACTATCTGTCGCCCGACCGCCTGGCCGAAACCGGCCACAAGGCGCGCACGCGTCCGCTCGGAGCGGCCGTGCTGCTGGAAGAAGCGGCCAGCCGGGCGCGCCAGGCCGGGCGCCAGGTCGACCTCTTGATCGGCAGCTTGCCGGCCCAGTTGCGCGGCGATCCGGCGGCCCTGCGCCTCGCGTTGAAAGTGCTGATCGACAACGCCTTGCTGTACGCGCCGGCACCCGCGCGCCTGAGCCTGTCTGGCGATGCCGGACCCGCTGGTTTGGAATTGTTGGTAGCAGACAACGGGCCGGGCCTGCCGGCCGCCGAAGTGTCCGACATCTTTCAGAAGGGTTTTCGCGGCAGCAATGCGGCTGGCCATCCTGGTCATGGTCTGGGCCTGTATCTGGCCCGCTCGGTGATCGAAGCGCAGGGCGGACGTCTTGACGCGCGCGCCGGTAAAGACGGCGGTTTGGCCTTCCGGATTTGCTTGCCGCTGCCCTGAAATGCTTGCGTCGCTGGAAGACAGCGTTGATAATTCGCAAGATCATTTGAGATCGGGTAGGCGCCACGCCCGGCGAAGGGCGAAGCAAGACCAAGACCACGAGGAAAACAGCCCCACCCATGACGCAGATTCTGATTGTTGAGGACAATGGTGAGTACGCCAGCGACATGGCGGAGTTTCTCACCGAGTTGAAACACGAAGTCACGATCGCCACCTCGGCGACCGAGATGTGGGCCGCCCTGACCAAAAATCCGGCCGCCGTGGTCGTGCTCGACCTTGGCCTGCCCGATGAGGACGGCTTCAATGTGATACCGCGCCTGCGCCAGTTGTACCCGGGCATCGGCCTGCTGGTACTGACCGGCCGCGTGGCCTTTGACAACCGCATCATGGGCCTGCGCCTGGGCGCCGACCATTATCTGACCAAGCCGATCAAATTCCCCGAACTGGCCGCCCACATCGAGGCGCTCGACCGGCGCGTGCGTCCCCAGCACCACGAGCCGAGCGCGGCCGAATCGAAGTGGACGCTGCGCCTGGCCCAGCGCCAGCTCGAACTGTCGGGCGCCGTGATCGACCTGACGGAAAAGGAATGCAATTTCCTGCACCTGCTGACCATCAACACCCGGCCGGTGCCGCGCCAAATGATCGTGGCCGGCATGGGCGGCGATGATCCGGAGGCCAGCCGCCGCGTCGACATGCTGGTCTACCGCCTGCGCAAGAAGGCCCGCACCGGCCTCGGCCAGGACCTGCCGCTGCGTTCGGCCTATGGCGAGGGCTATAGCCTGTCGGCCGGTTTCAACCTCGGCTGAATAAATCGGGACAGAGTCAATGTAAGATCCGCGTTTTGCGGATTTAAATAGGGACAGATTAAACGGATTGCTGCTAGAATAGGCGCATGTCCCGTCAATCCCGTCTCATCGTTCCCGGTCTGCCGCACCACATCATCCAGCGCGGCCTCAATCGCCAAGCGGTATTCGAGGCCGACGAGGACTGTGCGGCCTATCTCGACTGGCTGCGCGAGGCGGCCAAGGCCACCCGCGTCCAGGTCCATGCCTATGTGCTGATGCCCAACCATGTGCACATCCTCGCCACGCCGCAGGACGAGACCGGCCTGGCGCGGATGATGCAGCGCGTCGGCCGCTTCTACGTGCCATTTTTCAACCGCCGCCATGAGCGCAGCGGTACCCTGTGGGAAGGGCGGTTTCGCACCTCGGTCGTCGATGCCGACCACTATCTGCTGGCCTGCATGCGCTACATCGAGCTCAATCCCGTGCGCGCCGGACTGGTCAGTGCGCAGGCCGAGTATGTGTGGTCCAGCTATGCCCACCATGCCGGCATGCGGGCCGACCCCCTGATCACCGACCACCCGCTCTACTGGGCGCTCGGCAACACCCCCTTCCAGCGCGAAGCCGCCTACCAGGCCCTGTTCGAGGACGCGGTGGCGCCCGAGCAGACCCGCCAGATCACGGACAGCGCGATCAAAGGTCTGCCTCTGGGCAGCGCCCCCTTCCTCCAGCAGCTGGCCCAGAAGACCAAGCGCGCCGTGCTGCCGGGCCGGCGCGGCCGCCCGTTCAAGACCGCCGCGCCCGCCTGAAACAACGCCCCCCGACACCCTTGCTCCCCAGATAAATCGGGGTCAGACCCCATTTATCCGAGGAGCAAGCAATCAAGCCGTGTGCGCCATGGCACCCTCCGGATATCGCTGCACGCAGCCTTGCTCGATGGATAAATGGGGTCTGACCCCGATTTTTCTATCTGACAAGTTTTGGCGCTTTTTGATCTGTCCCTATTTAAATGTGAAATCCAAAAACGCGAATTTAATTTGACTCCGACCCTCTTTATTTTGCTTGCGCGTTTTGCTGCGTTGCACTACTCTGGTTTTTCGCATCCCTATTTCGAGCTGGAGAACGCTGATGAACGCCCAAGGTTTGTACGATCCGTCCAACGAACATGACGCCTGTGGCGTCGGCTTTGTTGCCCATATCAAGGGGCAGAAAAGCCATTCGATCATCGAACAGGGCCTGCTGATTCTGAAAAACCTCGACCACCGTGGCGCGGTCGGGGCGGATGCCCTCATGGGCGACGGCGCCGGCATCCTGATCCAGATTCCCGACCAGTTCTACCGCGACGAAATGGCCAAACAGGGCGTCGAACTGCCGCCCCCGGGCGAATATGGCGTCGGCATGGTCTTCTTGCCCAAGGAGAATGCCTCGCGCATCGCCTGTGAACAGGAAATCGAACGCGCCGTGCGCATCGAAGGCCAGGTCGTGCTCGGCTGGCGCAATGTGCCGGTCGACGTCGAGATGCCGATGTCGCCCACCGTGCGCGCCAAGGAGCCGGTGATCCGCCAGATCTTCATCGGCCGCGGCCCGGACATCATGGTCACCGACGCCCTCGAACGCAAACTGTATGTGATCCGCAAATCCTCGGGCCACGCGATCCAGGCTCTGAAGCTGATCCACGGTAAGGAATTCTTCGTCGCCTCGATGTCGGCGCGCACCATCGTCTACAAGGGCCTGCTGCTGGCCGACCAGGTCGGCGTCTACTACCAGGACCTGCAGGACCCGCGCTGCATCTCGGCCCTGGCCCTGGTGCACCAGCGCTTCTCGACCAATACCTTCCCCGAATGGCCGCTGGCCCACCCCTATCGTCTGATCGCCCACAATGGCGAGATCAATACCGTCAAGGGCAACTTCAACTGGATGCGCGCGCGCGAAGGCGTGATGAAGTCGGCCGTGCTGGGCGAGGACCTGCAGAAGCTGTTCCCCCTGATTTATGAAGGCCAGTCGGACACGGCCTGCTTCGACAACGCGCTCGAACTGCTGGTGATGTCGGGCTACCCGATCGCCCAGGCGATGATGATGATGGTGCCCGAAGCCTGGGAAAACCACACGCTGATGGACGACAACCGCCGCGCCTTCTATGAATACCACGCGGCCATGATGGAACCCTGGGACGGCCCGGCCGCCCTGGCCTTCACCGACGGCCGCCAGATCGGCGGCACCCTCGACCGCAACGGCCTGCGCCCGGCGCGCTACATCGTCACCGATGACGACCTGGTCGTGATGGCCTCGGAATCGGGCGTGCTGCCCATCCCCGAAAGCAAGATCATCAAGAAATGGCGTCTGCAGCCGGGCAAGATGTTCCTCATCGACCTCGAAGCCGGCCGCATCGTCGACGACCAGGAGCTGAAGAACACCTATGCCAATTCCAAGCCCTACAAAGCCTGGATCAACTCGGTGCGCATCAAGCTCAATGAACTGAAGCTGGCCGAATCGCAGCTGGCCCAGCACCGCGCCAAGGACGCCCAGGGCGAGAAGGCCCCGGCCGCCCTGCTCGACCGCCAGCAGGTGTTCGGCTACACCCAGGAAGACCTGAAGTTCCTGCTGACGCCGATGGCCGTCAGCGGCGAGGAGGCGATCGGCTCGATGGGCAATGACTCGCCGCTGGCCGTCATGTCGAACAAGCTCAAGCCGCTGTACAACTACTTCAAGCAGCTGTTCGCCCAGGTGACCAACCCGCCGATCGACCCGATCCGCGAAGCCATGGTGATGTCGCTCGTGTCCTTCATCGGTCCCAAGCCGAACCTGCTCGACACCAATAACGTCAACCCGCCCATGCGTCTCGAAGTGGCCCAGCCGGTGCTCGGCTTCGACGACATGGCGCGCCTGCGTTCGATCTCGCAGCACACGGGCGGCAAGTTCAAGTCCTATGAACTGAACATCTGCTATCCGGTCGCCTGGGGCAAGGAGGGCATCGAAGCCCAGTTGGCCTCGCTGTGCGCCGAAGCCGTGGACGCCGTCAAGTCGGGCCACAATATCCTGATCGTGTCGGACCGTAATGTCTCGGCCGCCCAGGTCGCGATCCCGGCCCTGCTGGCCACCTCGACCATCCACCTGCACCTGGTGGCGCGCGGCCTGCGTGCCTCCACCGGCCTGGTGGTGGAAACCGGCTCGGCGCGCGAAGTCCACCACTTCGCCCTGCTGGCCGGCTATGGCGCCGAGGCCGTCCACCCCTACCTGGCGCTGGAAACCCTGGCCGATATGGCGCCCGCCCTGGCCGCCGATCTGACGCCGGAAAAAGCCATCTACAACTACACCAAGGCGGTCGGCAAGGGCCTGATGAAGGTGATGTCGAAGATGGGCATCTCGACCTATATGTCCTACTGCGGCGCGCAGATTTTCGAAGCCGTCGGCCTGAACAAGGAACTGGTCGACAAATACTTCAAGGGCACGGCCACGCGCGTGGAAGGCATCGGCCTGTTCGAAGTGGCCGAGGAGGCCCTGCGCCTGCACATGCTGGCCTTCGGCAAGGACCCGGTGCTGGCCGCGGCCCTCGACGCCGGCGGCGAATATGCGTTCCGCGTGCGCGGCGAAGACCACCTGTGGACGCCCGATGCGATCGCGAAGCTCCAGCATTCGACCAAGGCCAACAACTTCAACACCTACAAGGAATACGCCCAGATCATCAATGACCAGAGCAAGCGCCACCTGACCCTGCGCGGCCTGTTCGAATTCAAGATCGATCCGAGCAAGGCGATTCCGCTCGAGGAAGTCGAGCCGGCCAAGGAGATCGTCAAGCGCTTCGCCACCGGCGCCATGTCGCTCGGCTCGATCTCGACCGAAGCGCACGCGACCCTGGCCGTGGCCATGAACCGCATCGGCGGCAAGTCCAACACGGGCGAGGGCGGCGAGGATCCGGCCCGCTATCTGCCTGAGTTCAAGGGCATCAAGATCAAGAAGGGCGAGACCATGGCGACCGTGCTCGGCGCCAAACGCATCGTCACCGACATCGCCCTCGAAGACGGCGACTCGATGCGCTCGAAGATCAAGCAGGTGGCCTCGGGCCGCTTCGGCGTCACGGCTGAATACCTGAACTCGGCCGACCAGATTCAGATCAAGATGGCCCAGGGCGCCAAGCCCGGCGAAGGCGGCCAGCTGCCCGGCCACAAGGTGTCCGAATACATCGCCTCGCTGCGCTTCTCGGTGCCGGGCGTCGGCCTGATTTCGCCGCCGCCGCACCACGACATCTACTCGATCGAAGACCTGGCCCAGCTGATCCACGATCTGAAGAACGTGAACCCGCGCGCCTCGATCTCGGTCAAACTGGTGTCGGAAGTCGGCGTCGGCACCGTGGCCGCGGGCGTGACCAAGGCCAAGGCCGACCACGTCGTGATCGCCGGCCATGATGGCGGCACCGGCGCCTCGCCGCTGTCCTCGATCAAGCACGCCGGTACCCCGTGGGAACTGGGCCTGGCTGAAACCCAGCAGACCCTGGTGCTCAATGGCCTGCGCTCGCGCATCCGCGTCCAGGCCGACGGCCAGATGCGCACCGGCCGCGACGTCGTCATCGCCGCCATGCTGGGCGCCGATGAAGTCGGCTTCGCCACCGCCCCGCTGGTGGTCGAGGGCTGCATCATGATGCGCAAATGCCATCTGAACACCTGCCCGGTCGGCGTCGCCACCCAGGACCCGGTGCTGCGCGCCAAGTTCCAGGGCAAGCCCGAATACGTGGTCAACTACTTCTTCTTCGTGGCCGAGGAAGCGCGCCAGATCATGGCCCAGCTCGGCATCCGCACGTTTGACGAACTGATCGGCCGCGCCGACCTGCTCGACAAGTCGAAGGCCGTCTCGCACTGGAAGGCCAAGGGGCTGGATTTCTCGGCCGTGTTCTATCAGGCCCCGGCCAAGTCGGGCGCGGCGATCTTCCACACGGAAGAGCAGGACCACGGCCTCGACAAGGCGCTCGACCACAAGCTGATCGCCCAGGCCAAGCCGGCCCTGGAGCGCGGCGAGCGCGTGTCCTTCATTTCGCCGGTGCGCAACGTCAACCGCACGGTCGGCACCATGCTGTCGGGCGAAGTGGCCAAGCGCTACGGCCACGCCGGTCTGCCGGACGACACCATCCACATCCAGCTGCAGGGCACGGCCGGGCAGTCGGCCGCGGCCTTCCTGGCCGGCGGCATCACGCTCGACCTGGTGGGCGAGGGCAATGACTACGTCGGCAAGGGCCTGTCGGGCGGCCGCGTGATCGTGCGCCCGAACACCGAGTTCCGCGGCTGGGCCGTGGACAACATCATCGTCGGCAACACCGTGCTGTACGGCGCGATCTCGGGCGAGGCCTTCATCAATGGGGTGGCCGGCGAACGCTTCGCCGTGCGCAACTCGGGCGCCACGGCCGTGGTCGAAGGCGTGGGCGACCATGGCTGCGAATACATGACTGGCGGCACCGTCGTGGTGCTCGGCGCTACCGGCCGCAACTTCGCGGCCGGCATGTCGGGCGGTCTGGCCTTTGTCTACGACCCGGACGGCGAGTTCGAAAAGAAATGCAATATGGCCATGGTGGCCCTCGAGCGGGTGCTGCCGGCGGCCGAACAGACCGACGTTACCACCATGCACAGCGTGACGCGCAATGGCGAGCGCGAGGCCGATGAGACCATCCTCAAGCGCCTGATCGAACGCCACTTCAAGCACACGGGCAGCACGCGCGCCCGCAACCTGCTGGACGACTGGGCCAATGGCCGCAGCAAATTCGTGAAGGTCTTCCCGACCGACTACAAGCGCGCGCTGAAGGAAATGTACACCGCGGCGCAAGTCGAGGAAAAGATCGCGGCCTAATCCGGAATAGAAAGAGGAATCATCGTGGGAAAAATCACCGGCTTCATGGAATTCCAGCGTCAGGAAGAGGCGTATCTGGCGCCCGCCGAACGTCTGAAGAACTACAAGGAATTCGTCATCCACCTGAGCGACGAGCAGGCCAAGCTGCAGGGCGCGCGCTGCATGGACTGCGGCATCCCCTTCTGCAATAACGGCTGCCCCGTCAATAACATCATTCCGGACTGGAACGACCTGGTCTTCAAGGGCAATTATCGCGAGGCCATCGACGTTCTGCACTCGACCAATAACTTCCCCGAGTTCACCGGCCGCATCTGCCCGGCCCCGTGCGAGGCCGCCTGTACGCTCGGCATCCACGAGGACCCGGTCGGCATCAAGTCGATCGAGCACAAGATCATCGACGTGGCCTGGGAAAAGGGCTGGGTGCAGCCGCAGCCGGCCGAGATCAAGACCGGCAAGCGCGTGGCCATCGTCGGGTCCGGCCCGGCCGGCCTGGCCGCGGCCCAGCAGCTGGCGCGCGCCGGCCACAGCGTGACCGTGTTTGAAAAGGCCGACCGCATCGGCGGTCTGCTGCGTTACGGCATCCCCGACTTCAAGATGGAGAAGTCGCATATCGACCGCCGCATCGCCCAGATGGAAGCCGAAGGCGTGGAATTCCGCACCTCTGTCCTGATCGGCAAAGACTTCCCGGCCAGTATCCACAACCAGGCCAAGGACACCATCTTCCCCGAGGACCTGGCCAAGGACTTCGACGCCATCGTGCTGGCCGGCGGCGCCGAGATGCCGCGCGATCTGCCGGTGCCGGGGCGTGAGCTCAAGGGCGTGCACTTCGCCATGGAATTCCTGCCGCAGCAGAACAAGGTCAATGCCGGCGACAAGCTCAAGGACCAGATCAAGGCCACCGGCAAGCATGTGATCGTGATCGGCGGCGGCGATACCGGCTCCGACTGCGTGGGCACCTCGAACCGCCATGGCGCGGCCTCGGTCACCCAGTTCGAACTGCTGCCGCGTCCGCCGGAACAGGAAGACAAGCCGATGGTCTGGCCCTACTGGCCGATCAAGCTGCGCACCTCGTCCTCGCACGAGGAAGGCTGCGAGCGCGACTGGGCGGTGGCGACCAAGCGCCTGGAAGGCAAGAATGGCAAGGTCGAGAAGCTGATCGCCTGCCGCGTCGAATGGAAAGACGGCAAGATGAGCGAAGTGCCGGGCTCGGAATTCGAACTCAAGGCTGACCTGGTGCTGCTGGCCATGGGCTTCGTCTCGCCGGTCCAGACCGTGCTCGATGCCTTCGGCGTGGCCAAGGATGCGCGCGGCAATGCCAAGGCCGCCACCGAGGGCGAGAAGTCGTATGCGACCTCGGTGCCGAAAGTGTTCGCGGCCGGCGACATGCGCCGTGGCCAGTCGCTGGTGGTCTGGGCCATCCGCGAAGGGCGCCAGTGCGCGCGCGCGGTCGATGCCTTCCTGATGGGCGAATCGGTGCTGCCGCGCTAAGAGCTGCAGGGGAGGAGGAGACAGAGCCGCTCAGCGGCCAGACTGCTGCAGTGAGGGGATCGGGGCCGCGCGCCCCGATTTTCTTTGCTGCGCGGCGCCGCGCAGGGTCGCGCGGCCGTAGAATACGCCAATGCGCGCCCCTCATTTTCCCGACGAGCAGGACTTCGTCTTCGGCCCCACCAATGCCGAGGAGGAAGCGCTCTACACCCTGCTGCTCGAAGGATTGCACAGTGGGTCTGGCGAACTGATCGAAGACCTTGAAGGCTTCTTCGATCGCCTCGACGCGGAAGTACAGACGCCCGCCACAGAATGATGCCGATAGCGCCCGACAGAAATTGCGGTGCTGCGCATTCTGCATGAGCGCCGCCTGCTGACACGGACCATGTTCCGCAATTAAGCCCCAATGGGAAACACTTTCCCATTGAAAGTTATCGTTTACACAATTGCTGCATATGCATAAACGTGTAAAAACAAATACTTACATTTGTAAAAATTGATGACTTGGCGTTCAGTAATCGGGTAAAATCCCCGTCCCGGCTCCCCAGAAACAGGGCCGGTCCCTGCAGGACTTGCTGTTCCTGCACTACAATACGGGATTCCCCATTCATGAGTACCGCTGTGTCCAACCTCGTCGAAATCCGCGATCTGCATTTCGCTTATGGCGAACGGCCGATCCTGTCCAACCTGAACATGGACTTCCCGCGCGGGAAGGTCGTGGCGGTCATGGGCGGCTCGGGCTGCGGCAAGACGACCGTGCTGCGCCTGATCGGCGGCCAGATCCGTCCGCAACGCGGCAGCGTGCGCGTCGATGGCGATGTCGTGCATGAGCTCGACACGGAAGGCCTGTACCGCCTGCGCCGCAAGATGGGCATGCTGTTCCAGTTCGGCGCCCTGTTCACCGACCTGACGGTGTTCGAGAACGTCGCCTTCCCCCTGCGCGAACACACGGACCTGCCGGAAGACATCATCCGCGACCTCGTGCTGATGAAGCTGAACGCCGTCGGTCTGCGCAATGCCGCCAAGCTCAAGCCGGCCGACCTGTCGGGCGGCATGGCGCGCCGCGTGGCCGTGGCGCGCTCCATTGCGCTCGATCCGCCGCTGATTATGTACGATGAGCCTTTCGCCGGCCTCGATCCGATCTCGATGGGTGTCACCGCCAATCTGATCCGTAACCTCAATGACGCGCTCGGGTCGACCAGCGTGCTGGTCTCGCACGACGTGCACGAGTGCTTCGAGATCGCCGATTACGTGTATTTCATGTCCGGCGGCAAAATCGTCGCCCACGGCACGCCCGACGATATGCGCCAGTCGACCGATCCTTACGTGGCCCAGTTCGTCAACGCCATGCCGGACGGTCCCGTGCCCTTCCACTACCCGGGCCGCGCGCTCGCCGACGACCTCGGCCTGGGAGGACAAGCCTGATGCAGAAATTCCTCACCGCCATTGGCAGCCCGGTGCGCCGCACCTTCGAAGACCTCGGCTATGCCGCGCGGGGCTTCGTCGCCATCCTGTCCAAGACCCCGGGCGCGCTGCGCCGGCCAGCCCTGATTTCGGAGCAGATCCACTTCATCGGCAATTATTCGCTGGTCATCATCGCCCTGTCCGGCCTGTTCGTCGGCATGGTGCTGGGCCTGCAGGGCTATTACACGCTGGCGCCCTACGGCTCCGAGCAAAAGCTCGGCGAAGTGGTGGCCAAGTCGCTGGTGCGCGAACTGGGGCCGGTCGTCACTGCCCTGCTGTTCGCGGGCCGCGCCGGCACCTCGCTCACGGCTGAAATCGGCCTGATGAAGGCGGGCGAGCAGCTGACCGCCATGGAAATGATGGCCGTCAACCCGATCCAGCGCGTGCTGGCGCCGCGCTTCCTGGCCGGCCTGATCTCGATGCCGGTGCTGGCCACCATTTTCAGCGCGGTCGGCGTGATCGGCGGCTACCTGGTCGGCGTCGAGCTGATCGGCGTGGACAATGGCGCCTTCTGGTCGCAGATGCAGGCCAATGTCAGCGTGCGCGCCGACATCCTCAATGGCGTGCTCAAGAGTTTTGTGTTCGGCGTGGCCGTCACCTTCGTCGCCCTGTTCCAGGGCTATGAGGCGCGGCCGACGCCAGAAGATGTGGCGGGCGCGACGACGCGCACCGTGGTCTATGCGTCCCTGCTCGTGTGGGGGCTGGACTTCGTGCTGACCGCCATGATGTTTAATAAGTAAGGAATCAAGCATGCATCGCAAATCGATAGACGTCTGGGTAGGCCTGTTCGTGGTCCTGGGGGCGCTGGCCCTGCTGTTCCTGGCCCTGAAGGCCGGCAATATGAGCGCCGTCTCCTTCAACAAGACCTATCCGGTGGTCGGCAAATTCGACAATATCGGCGGCCTCAAGCCGCAGGCCCCGGTCAAGGCCGCCGGCGTGGTGATCGGCCGCGTGGGCGACATCAAGTTCGACGACAAGACCTATCAGGCCCTCGTCACCCTGGACCTCGACGTCAGCTACAAATTCCCGAAAGACAGCTCGGCCAAGATTCTCACGGCCGGCCTGCTGGGCGAGCAGTACATCGGGATCGAAGCCGGCGGCGATGCGCAAAACCTGGCCGCTGGCGACCGCATCGCCCGCACCCAGTCGGCCGCCGTGCTGGAAGACCTGATCAATCAGTTCATCTACAGCAAGGCCGCGGACGGTAAGGACGCTGCAAAATGAGAAAAACCCTGGCGCTGACGGCCCTGGCCCTGCCCCTGCTGACGGGCTGCGCCACGACCGAAGCCACCAATCCGAAAGACCCGTTTGAGAAATTCAACCGGGCCATGTTCGACTTTAACGACAAGGTCGACCAGGTCGCGCTCAAGCCGGCCGCCACCGCCTACAAAACGGTGACGCCGGGCTTCGTACAGACCGGGGTCAACAACTTCTTCGGCAACCTGGCCGATGTCTGGACCGCCGTCAACCAGTTCCTGCAAGGGAAACCGGCCGAGGGCTTTTCCGACGTCACCCGGGTCGCCCTGAACTCGACCTTCGGCCTGCTCGGCGTGCTCGACATCGCCTCCGAAGCCGGCATTCCCAAGCACAACGAGGACTTCGGCCAGACCCTGGGCCGCTGGGGCGTGCCGTCCGGTCCGTATCTGATGCTGCCCTTCCTCGGGGCCAGCACGGTGCGCGACGCGGCCGGCATTCCGCTCGACCGCCAGGCCGACCCCTGGAAATACAAAGACCCTGTGTATGTCCGCAATATCGGCACCGGCCTGCGCCTGGTCGATCTGCGCGCGACCTACCTGGATGCCACCAACCTGATGGAAGAAGCGGCGCTGGATCGCTACGAGTTCGTGCGCGACAGCTTCCTGCAGCGGCGCGAAAGCCGCATCAACGACGGCAATGACGGTCGTAGCAAGGACGACAAGGAAGACGAGGTCCCGCCGCCAGCCGCAGAAAGGAAAGAACCATGATGAAACAACTGAAACTCTGGATCGCCGCCGCCGCCCTGGCCCTTGGCAGCAACGCCTTCGCCCAGACCGAAGCGGCCGACGCCTTCGTCAAGCGCATCAGCAATGAGGTGATGAGCGCCGCCAAGGCCGACAAGGACATCCAGGCCGGCAACCAGAAGAAGGTGAACGAGCTGGTCGAAGCCAAGGTCCTGCCCTTCGTCGACTTCCAGCGCATGACCTCGCTGGCCGCCGGGCGCAACTGGAAGGACGCCAGCCCCGAGCAGCAGAAGGCCCTGACCAATGAGTTCCGCACCCTGCTGGTGCGCACCTACTCGGGCGCGATCAGCCAGATCAAGGACCAGACGGTCGAGTTCAAGCCCCTGCGCGCCGATCCGGCCGACAGCGAAGTCGAAGTGCGCTCCCAGGTGGTGGTGCCGCGCGGCGAGCCGATTCAGCTCAACTACCGCGTGGCCAAGACGGCCGGCGCATGGAAGATCTACGACATCAACGTGCTCGGCGCCTGGCTGGTGGAAGCCTACAAGGGCACCTTCCAGAGCGAGATCACGAAGGGCGGCTTCGACGGCCTGATCAAGGCCCTGGCCGAGAAGAACAAGCAGGCTGCCGCCAAGGCCGCCGCTGGCGGCAAGGCTTCCAAGTAATGGCCTTCGCCCCCGTCAGCATCACGGTCGAGACGGCGCGCCGCGTCCAGGCCGAGGGGCTGGCCGCGATCCGCGCCGGCCAGACCGATATCGACCTGGCCGGCCTGACGGCCGTCGATTCCGCCGCCGTCTCGGTGCTGCTGTCCTGGCTGCGCGCCGCGCGCGCGGCCGGCAGCGCGCTGCGCTTTGCCCACATCCCGCAACCGGTCCATACGCTCGCCACCCTGTACGGGGTGGACGAATTCCTCGCCTAGTCCGCTCTGCGCGCGCGGGCCGGACTCCCACCCGGCCTGCCGAATTCCCCTATAATGACCAGTTCCCTTGGTCCATTTCCCTGCCATGGCAGCCATCCAGATCACCAATGTCGAAAAGCGCTACAAGGCCCTGCAGGCCCTGGGCGGCGTCTCGCTCACGATTGAAGAGGGCGAGTTCTTCGGCTTGCTCGGCCCTAACGGGGCCGGCAAGACCACGCTGATTTCCTGTATCGCCGGCCTGATCCGGCCGGATGCGGGCCAGATCACCATCCACGGCCACGACGTCGTCAGCGACTACCGCCAGGCGCGCATGAAGCTCGGCGTGGTGCCGCAGGAGCTGGTGTTCGACCCCTTCTTCACGGTGCGCGAGACCCTGCGTCTGCAGTCCGGCTATTTCGGCCTGAAGAACAACGACAAGTGGATCGACGAGGTGATGGACAACCTCGACCTGAGCAACAAGGCCGACACCAATATGCGCGCCCTGTCGGGCGGCATGAAGCGGCGCGTGCTGGTGGCCCAGGCCCTGGTGCACAAGCCGCCCGTGATCGTGCTCGACGAGCCGACCGCCGGGGTCGACGTCGAACTGCGCCAGACCCTGTGGAAGTTCATCGCGCGCCTGAACAAGGAAGGCCACACCGTGGTGCTGACCACCCACTATCTGGAGGAAGCCCAGGCCATGTGCCAGCGCGTGGCCATGCTCAAGCTGGGCAAGGTGGTCGCGCTCGACACCATGTCGGCCCTGATCCGGCGCATCTCCGGTTCGACCCTGAATGTCCATCTGCGCCAGGGCAGCCTGCCCGAGAGCCTGCGCCACCTGGTCTCGCACGACGCCAGCAATGGCGGCCAGGGCTACAACCTGCGCGTCAACGAGTACGCCGAAGTCGAAGGCATCCTGGCCGCCCTGCGCGCGGCCGGCTGCGAGATCGACGAAATGCAGCTGCAGCAGGCCGACCTCGAGGACATCTTCATCCAGATCATGGAGGGCCGCCACGTATGATCACGCAAGGCTTCAAGACCCTGTTCTACAAGGAGACCCTGCGCTTCTGGAAGGTCGCCACCCAGACCATCACGGCGCCGATCCTGACCGCCCTGCTGTACCTGCTGGTGTTCGGCCATGTGCTCGAAGGCCGGGTCGAGGTCTACCCGGGCGTCAGCTACACGGCCTTCCTGATCCCCGGCCTGGTGATGATGTCGGTGCTGCAGAACGCCTTTGCCAACGCCTCGTCTTCGCTGATCCAGTCGAAGATCACCGGCAATCTGGTGTTCATCCTGCTGCCGCCGCTGTCGCACTGGGAGATCATGGGCGCCTATGTGCTGGCCTCGGTCGTGCGCGGCCTGGCCGTCGGCTGCGGCGTGTTCATCGTCACCGCCTGGTTCGCCCACCTGAGCTTCGCCGCGCCCCTGTGGATTCTGGTGTTCGCCGTGATGGGCGCGGCCATCCTCGGCACGCTCGGCGTCATCTGCGGCATCTGGGCCGAGAAGTTCGACCAGCTGGCCGCTTTCCAGAACTTCTTCATCATGCCGGCCACCTTCCTGTCCGGCGTGTTCTACTCGATTCACTCGCTGCCCGCGTTCTGGCTCGCGGTCTCGCATGCGAATCCCTTCTTCTACATGATCGACGGCTTCCGCTATGGATTCTTCGGTCATTCGGACGTGTCGCCCTGGATCAGCCTCGCGATTGTCGCGGCCTTCTTCGTGGTGCTGTCCGGCGTAACGATCAACCTGCTCAAGCGCGGCTACAAGCTGCGTCACTGAACGACAAAGGACTTCCCGTGGCGACCACTCCCGAACTGATTCACAGCTATATCTCGGCCGGCCTGACCTGCACCCACCTCGAGGTGGAAGGCGACGGCCACCACTTCTCGGCCATCATCGTTTCGCCCGCCTTCGAGGGCAAGCGCATGGTGCAGCGCCACCAGCTGGTGTACGCTGCCCTGGGCGACCGCATGCGCGAGGAGATCCACGCGCTGTCGATGAAGACCCTGACCCCGTCCGAATACCAAGGCTAAGCATCCATGGATAAACTGAAGATCGTAGGCGGCAAGCGCCTCGCTGGCGAGATCACCATCTCCGGCGCCAAGAACGCGGCCCTGCCGATTCTGTGCGCCGGCCTGCTCACCAGCGGCGACCTGGCCCTGGCCAATGTGCCGCACCTGCACGATGTGCGCACCATGCTCAAGCTGCTCCAGCAGACCGGCCTGAAGGTCAGCCAGGACGGCGAGCAGGTGACCCTCAACGGCGCCGCCATCGACAAGCTGGAAGCGCCGTATGAGCTGGTCAAGACCATGCGCGCCTCGATCCTCGTGCTCGGCCCGCTGCTGGCGCGCTTCGGCGAAGCCAAGGTCTCGCTGCCGGGCGGCTGCGCGATCGGTTCGCGTCCGGTCGACCAGCACATCAAGGGCCTGGAGGCGCTCGGCGCCGAGATCCGCCTCGAGGGCGGCTACATCTATGCGCGCGCCAAGAAGCTCAAGGGCGCGCGCGTGGTCACCGACATGATCACCGTGACCGGCACCGAGAACCTGCTGATGGCCGCCACCCTGGCCGACGGCGAAACGGTGCTGGAAAACGCCGCGCGCGAACCGGAAGTGACCGACCTGGCCAATCTGCTGGTGGCGATGGGCGCGCGCATCGAAGGCATCGGCACCGACCGCCTGGTGATCCAGGGCGTCGAGGCCCTGCACGGGGCGCGCCACGAGGTCATCTCGGACCGCATCGAGGCCGGCACCTTCCTGTGCGCGGTGGCGGCGACCGGCGGCGACATCGTGCTGAAGAACACCCGCTCGGACATCCTCGACGCCGCCCTCGACAAGCTGCGCGAGATGGGCGTGATCCTGACCACCGGCCCGGACTGGATCCGCGCCCAGATGGCCAGCCGGCCCAAGGCGGTGTCCTTCCGCACCACCGAATACCCGGGCTTCCCGACCGATATGCAGGCCCAGTTCATGGCCGTCAACTGCATCGCCAGCGGCGCCAGCAAGGTCACCGAAACCATCTTCGAAAACCGCTTCATGCACGTGCAGGAGCTCAACCGCCTGGGCGCGCGCATCACCATCGAGGGCAATACCGCCTTCATCGAAGGGGTCGAGCAGCTGGTCGGCGCGCCCGTGATGGCGACCGATCTGCGCGCCTCGGCCTCGCTGGTCATCGCCGGCATGGCCGCGCGCGGCGAGACCCTGGTCGACCGCATCTACCACCTCGACCGCGGCTACGACCAGATGGAAGTCAAGCTGTCGCAGGTGGGCGCCGACATCGTGCGCATCAAGTAAGGAAAGCGATGAACGACCACCTGATCCTGGCGCTGTCGAAGGGCCGCATTTTCGAAGACACCCTGCCGCTGCTGGCCGCGGCCGGCATCACGGTGCTCGAGAACCCGGAGACCTCGCGCAAACTGATCCTGCCGACCAGCGATCCGGCCGTGCGCGTGCTGATCGTGCGCGCCACCGACGTGCCGACCTATGTCCAGCATGGCGCCGCCGATTTCGGCGTGGCCGGCAAGGACGTGCTGCTCGAGCATGGCGGCGAAGGCCTGTACCAGCCGATCGACCTGAACATCGCGCGCTGCCGCATGTCGGTCGCCACAAAGGCCGGCTTCGACTACGAGAACGCGGTGCGCCAGGGCGCGCGCCTGCGCGTGGCCACCAAGTTCGTGCACACGGCGCGCCAGCACTTCGCCAGCAAGGGCGTGCACGTCGACCTGATCAAGCTGTACGGCTCGATGGAGCTGGCCCCGCTGGTCGGCCTGTCGGACGCCATCGTCGACCTGGTCTCGACCGGCTCGACGCTGCGCGCGAATAATCTGGTCGAAGTCGAACAGATCATGGAAATCTCCTCGCGCCTGGTGGTCAACCAGGCCGCGCTGAAACTCAAACGGGCGCGCCTGCAGCCCATCCTCGACGCCTTCGAACGGGCGTCCGCACAAGGAAAGTAATCGCATCATGTCGCTCGCCATCCGCCACCTCGATTCCAGCGCACCGGACTTCAGCCAGCAGCTGCACGCCCTGCTGGCCTTTGAAGCGGCCACCGACGCCGCCATCGAGCAGGCCGTGGCCGCCATCCTGGCCGACGTGAAGGCGCGCGGCGACGCCGCCGTGCTCGAATACACCAACAAGTTCGACCGCATGCAGGCGGCCAGCATCGGCGCCCTCGAGATCGGCCAGGCCGAACTCGAGGCCGCCCTGGCCAGCCTGGCGCCGGCGCGCCGCGCCGCGCTCGAAACGGCGGCCGCGCGCATCCGTGTGTTCCACGCGCGCCAGAAGGAAGAACTGCGCGGCTTCAGCTATACCGAGGCCGATGGCACCCTGCTCGGCCAGCGCGTCACCCCGCTCGACCGCGTCGGCATCTATGTCCCCGGCGGCAAGGCGGCCTACCCGTCCTCGGTGCTGATGAACGCCGTGCCGGCCCAGGTGGCCGGGGTGCAGGACATCGTGATGGTGGTGCCGACCCCGGACGGGGTGAAGAACCCGATGGTGCTGGCCGCCGCCGCCATTGCCGGCGTCACGCGCGTGATCGGCATCGGCGGCGCCCAGGCCGTGGCGGCGCTCGCCTACGGCACCGCGACCATCCCCGCGGTCGACAAGATCGTCGGCCCCGGCAATGCCTATGTGGCCGCGGCCAAGCGCCGTGTATTCGGCACGGTCGGCATCGACATGATCGCCGGCCCCTCCGAAATCCTGGTCCTGTGCGACGGCACGACCGATCCCGACTGGGTGGCGATGGACCTGTTCTCCCAGGCCGAGCACGACGAGCTGGCCCAGTCGATCCTGCTGTGCCCGGACGCCGACTACATCGCGCGCGTCCACGCCAGCATCGACAAGCTGCTGCCGACCATGCCGCGCGCGGCCACGATCCGCACCTCGCTGAGCGAGCGCGGCGCCCTGATCAAGGTGCGCGACATGGCCGAAGCCTGCGCCATCGCGAATGCCATCGCGGCCGAGCACCTGGAAATCAGCGCCGAAGACCCGCTCCACTGGGCCGAGCAGATCCGCCATGCGGGCGCCCTGTTCCTCGGCCGCTTCTCGTCCGAGTCGCTGGGCGACTACTGCTGCGGCCCGAACCACGTGCTGCCGACCAGCCGCACGGCGCGCTTCTCCTCGCCGCTGGGCGTGTACGACTTCCAGAAACGCTCGTCGCTGCTGATGGTCAGCGAGGCCGGCGCCCAGACCCTGGGCAAGGTGGCGGCCGAACTGGCCTATGGCGAGGGCCTGCCGGCCCACGCGCGCAGCGCCGAGCTGCGTCTCAAGCCATGAGCTGGCGCGACCAGATTTTTTGCGAAGACGCCCTGACGGGCCTGGCCCGCGTGCCGGACGGGTCGGTCGACCTCATCCTGACCGATCCGCCCTATAACCTGGGCAAGGACTACGGCAATGGCTCCGACCAGCAGAGCGTGGATGACTACCTGGCCTGGACCGAGCAGTGGATCGACGCCGCCCTGCCCAAGCTCAAGGACAACGGCAGCCTTTACATCTTTCTGACCTGGCGCTTCTCGCCCGAGATCTTCGTCATGCTCAAGCGGCGCATGCTGCACATCAACGAGATCATCTGGGACCGGCGCGTGCCCTCGATGGGCGGCAGCACCCGCAGCTTCAGCTCGGTGCACGACACGATCGGCTTCTTCGCCAAGCGCAAGGACTATTATTTCGACCTCGACGCCGTGCGTATCCCCTACGACGCCGAGACCAAGAAGGCCAGGTCGCGCGCCCTGTTTGCCGGCGCCAAATGGCTGGAAGTGGGCTACAACCCCAAAGATCTGTGGAGCGTATCGCGCCTGCATCGCGAGCATCCGGAGCGGGCCGACCACCCGACCCAGAAGCCGCTGGAAATCATCAGCCGCATGCTGAAGGCCTCGTGCCCGCCCGGCGGCGTGGTGCTCGACCCCTTCATGGGCAGCGGCACCACGGCCGTGGCGGCGCGCCTGCATGGCCGACATTACGTGGGCTTCGAGCTCAATCCCGCGTATTGCGAGATCATCGCCCGGCGCCTGGCCGAGCCCGAAGTCCCGACCAAAAAACAGCGCAAGATCACCGCCGAACAATGTTAATCGCCGGCTCAGCCCGGCCCCACGATCATGGCTCTCGATACTCTGATTGCAAACACGATCCGCGCCGATGTGCGTGCGATCGCCTCCTACCACGTGCCCGACGCGTCCGGCTACATCAAGCTCGACGCGATGGAAAACCCGTATGCCCTGCCGGACGCCCTGCGCGCCGAACTCGGCCAGCGCCTGGCCGCGGCCGTCCTGAACCGCTACCCGGTGCCCAGCTACGCCAGCCTCAAGCAGCGCATCGTCGCCCGCCTCGGGGTGCCGGCCGGCTATGACGTCCTGCTCGGCAACGGCTCGGACGAGATCATCTCGCTGCTGTGCATGGCCACGGCGCGCCAGGACCGGCGCGCCACCGTGCTGGCCCCGGTGCCGACCTTCGTGATGTTCCAGCGCTCGGCCACGATGGCCGGCCAGGACTTCGTCGGCGTGCCGCTGCGCGCCGACTTCTCGCTCGACATGCCGGCCATGCTGGCGGCCATCGCCGCGCACCGGCCGGCGCTGGTCTTCCTCGCCTACCCGAACAACCCGACCGGCAATCTGCACAGCGCGGCGGATGTGGCCGCCCTGGCGGCTGCTCTGGGCGAGCACGGCATTCTGGTGGTCGACGAGGCCTATGAGCCCTTCGCCCGCACCAGCTTCATGGGTGAGCTGCCGGCCTACCCGAACATGGTCGTGATGCGCACCCTGTCCAAGCTCGGGCTGGCCGGCATCCGCCTCGGCTATATGTCGGCGGCGCCCGCTTTGTTGGCCGAAATCGAAAAAGTGCGGCCTCCTTACAACATCAATGTGCTGACCCAGGTGGCTGCCGAATTCGCGCTCGACCACCTCGAGGTGCTCGACGCCCAGGCCGCCCTGCTCAATGCCGAACGCCCGCGCCTGGCCGCTGCCCTGGCCGCTTTGCCCGGGGTCACGGTGTTCCCCTCGGCCGCCAATTTCCTGCTGTTCCGCGTGCCCGATGCCGACGCCGTCCAGGCCAAACTCGTCGCGGACAAGGTCCTGGCCAAAAATATGAGTAAAATGCATGCATTGCTGGCCAATTGCCTGCGCGTGACTGTCAGCACGCCAGACGAGAACGCGGCCTTCCTGCAGGCCCTTACCGCCGCACTCAAGTGATCATGAACCGCACCGCAGACATTACGCGCAACACCAGCGAGACCCAGGTCCGCGTCGCCCTCAACCTCGATGGCAGCGGCGTCCAGAAACTCAATACGGGCGTGTCCTTCCTCGACCACATGCTCGACCAGATCGCCCGCCATGGCCTGGTCGACCTCGAGGTCGTCGCCAGCGGCGACCTGCACATCGACGCCCACCACACGGTCGAGGACGTCGGCATCACGCTCGGCATGGCCGTGGCCAAGGCCATCGGCGACAAGAAAGGCATCCGCCGCTACGGCCACGCCTATGTGCCGCTCGACGAAGCCCTGTCGCGCGTGGTGATCGACTTTTCCGGCCGTCCCGGCCTCGAATGGCATGTGCCGTTTACCCGCGCGACCATCGGCAGCTTCGACGTCGACCTGACCATCGAATTCTTCCGCGGCTTCGTCAACCATGCGGGCGTCACCCTGCATGTCGACAATCTGCGCGGGGTCAACGCCCACCACCAGTGCGAAACCGTGTTCAAGGCTTTCGGCCGCGCCCTGCGCATGGCCAGCGAGCTGGACGCGCGTGCCGCCGGCACCATCCCTTCGACCAAAGGCAGCCTCTGACCTGACACGCACGCTGCGAGTACAACCATGAACAAAATAGTAGTGGTCGACTACGGCATGGGGAACCTGCGCTCGGTAGCGCAGGCCCTGCGTGCCGTAGCGCCCGAGGCCGATGTCCGCATTTCCGGCGAGGTCCCCGAGATCCTGGCCGCCGACCGCCTGGTCCTGCCGGGCCAGGGCGCCATGCGCGACTGTATGAAATCCCTGCGCGAATCCGGCGTCGAGGACGCCCTGCGCAGCGTGGCCGCCAGCCGCCCCGTGCTCGGGGTCTGCGTCGGCGAGCAGATGCTGTTCTCCCATAGCGAGGAAGGCGATACGCCGGGCCTGGGCCTGTTGCCCGGCAATGTCGTGCGCTTCCAGCTCGAGGGCCGCCTGCAGGCCGACGGCTCGCGCTTCAAGGTCCCGCAGATGGGCTGGAACCGGGTGCGCCAGACGCGCCCGCATCCGCTCTGGCAGGGCATCGAGGACGCGGCCTGGTTCTACTTCGTGCACAGCTTCTATGCCGTGCCCGAGGACGAGACGGACACGATCGGCACCACCGACTACGGCGCCCCCTTCTGTTGCGCCGTTGCGCGCGGCAATGTCGTGGCAACGCAATTCCACCCGGAAAAGAGCGGCGCCGCCGGCTTGCAGCTGTACCATAACTTCACCACCTGGAACCCCTGACTCCCACACGCCATCATGTTGCTCATTCCTGCTATCGACCTCAAGGACGGTCACTGCGTTCGCCTCAAGCAAGGCGATATGGAACTCGCCACCGTGTTCTCCGAAGATCCGGCCGAGATGGCCCTGCACTGGCTCAAGCAGGGGGCGCGCCGCCTGCACCTGGTGGACCTGAACGGCGCCTTCGCCGGCAAGCCGAAGAACGAAGCGGCCGTCAAGTCCATCCTCCAGGTCGTGCAGGACTTTGCCGAGGACAACGGGATCGATGAGATCCCCGTCCAGCTCGGCGGCGGCATCCGCGACCTCGACACCATCGAGCGCTATCTCGACGACGGCATCAGCTACATCATCATCGGCACCGCCGCCGTGAAGAGCCCCGGCTTCCTGCACGATGCCTGCGGCGCCTTCCCCGGCCACATCATCGTCGGCCTCGACGCCAAGGACGGCAAGGTCGCCACCGACGGCTGGTCCAAGCTGTCCGGCCACGAGGTGATCGACCTGGCCCAGAAGTTCGAGCAGTACGGCGTCGAATCGATCATCTACACCGACATCGGCCGCGACGGCATGATGGGCGGCGTGAACATCGAGGCGACCGTCAAGCTGGCCCAGGCCGTGCGCGTGCCGATCATCGCGTCGGGCGGCGTGCACAACATCCGCGACGTGGAACAACTGTGCGCCGTGCAGGACGAAGGCATTGAAGGCGTCATCTGCGGCCGCTCGATCTATGAAGGCACGCTCAACCTGGCCGAAGCCCAGGCGCGTGCCGATGCACTGACGGAAGGCGACTAAGCCGCACCATGCTAGCCAAACGCATCATCCCCTGCCTCGACGTGACCAATGGGCGCGTGGTCAAGGGCGTCAATTTCGTCGCCCTGCGCGACGCCGGCGATCCGGTCGAGATCGCGCGCCGCTACTATGAGCAGGGCGCCGACGAACTGACCTTCCTCGACATCACGGCCTCGTCCGACGGGCGCGACCTGATCCTGCACATCATCGAGGACGTCGCCTCCCAGGTCTTCATTCCGCTGACCGTCGGCGGCGGCGTGCGCCAGGTGGCCGATGTGCGCCGCCTGCTCAATGCCGGCGCCGACAAGGTATCGATGAACACCTCGGCCGTGCAGAACCCGCAGCTGGTGTTCGAGGCTTCGCAGAAGCACGGCGCCCAGTGCATCGTGGTGGCGATCGACGCCAAGCAGGTGGCCCCGGGCCGCTGGGAAGTGTTCACCCACGGCGGGCGTACCCCGACCGGGCTGGACGCCGTGGCCTGGGCCAAGCAGGTCGAAAGCCTGGGCGCCGGCGAAATCCTGCTGACCAGCATGGACCGCGACGGCACCAAGGTCGGCTTCGACCTCGGTCTGACGCGCGCCGTCTCGGACGCCGTGCACATTCCGGTGATCGCCTCGGGCGGCGTGGGCGGCCTGCAGGACCTGGCCGACGGCATCAAGCAGGGCCACGCTGACGCCGTGCTGGCGGCCAGCATCTTTCACTACGGCCAGCACACGGTGCACGAAGCCAAGGCCTTCATGGCGGCGCAGGGCATCCCGATGCGCCTGGACTGAGAGGAGCGCATGAGCCCGACCGTACCGAAATGGCTGAAGAAGGTGAAATGGGACGAGCACGGCCTGGTGCCGGTGATCGCCCAGGAAGCCGCCAGCGGCGACATCCTGATGTTCGCCTGGATGAACCGCGACGCCCTGGCCCGCACGGTCGAGCTGGGCGAAGCCGTCTACTGGAGCCGCTCGCGCAAGAAGCTGTGGCACAAGGGCGAGGAGAGCGGCCACACCCAGAAGGTGCTCGAAATCCGCCTCGACTGCGACGAGGACGTGGTGCTGCTCAAGGTCGAGCAGGCCGGCGGCATCGCCTGCCACACGGGGCGGCACAGCTGCTTCTTCCAGAAATACGACAATGGCGACTGGCACGACAGCGAACCCGTGCTGAAGGACCCGTCTGCCATCTACAAGGCCCAACATGAGTGAGATTCTGCAGCGCGTGGCGGCCACGATCGAGAGCCGCAAGGGCGCCGACCCGGCCAGTTCCTACGTGGCCAAGCTGTTCAGCAAAGGCAATGACGCCATCCTGAAAAAAATCGGCGAGGAAGCGACCGAGCTGGTCATGGCCGCCAAGGATGGCGAGGCCGACAAGGTGCGCTATGAATGCGCCGACCTGTGGTTCCACAGCATGGTGCTGCTGGCCCAGTTCGGCCTGACGCCGGACGACATCATCGCCGAGCTGGGGCGCCGCGAAGGCGTGTCCGGCCTGGTCGAAAAAGCCGCGCGCACGGAGTAAGGAGAGGACGTGGACAACTGCATTTTCTGCAAAATCGCTGCCAAGCAAATTCCCGCAAGCACCGTCTATGAAGACGAGGAGATGCTGGTCTTCAAGGACATCCAGCCGCATGCGCCCGTGCATCTGCTGGTCATTCCCAAGGCCCACATCGGCACCCTGAGCGACACCACGCCGGCGCAGGCCGGCCTGCTGGGCCGCATGCTGGCGCTGGCCCCGCGCCTGGCGGCCGAGCAAGGCATCGCCCCGCACTACGACGCGGCCGGCAAGGCCGTCGGCGGCGGCTACAAGACCCTGATCAACACCGGCCCCGACGGCGGCCAGGAGGTCTACCACCTGCACCTGCATCTGATCGGCGGCCCGCACCCGTGGCGCCACGAGCGCAACTGAGTGCAGCCCAGAAAAATGGGGTCAGACCCCATTTTTCCATGCAGATGCAGTCGTCACCGTGAAGTCATGGCGATGGCGTATACTTGGCGTTTTTAGGAGGGTTTGTGTATGGGTTCGATGAGTATTTGGCACTGGCTGATTGTGCTGGTCGTGATCGTGCTGCTGTTCGGTAAAAAACTGCCGGACCTGGGCGGCGACCTGGCCAAGTCGATCAAGGGCTTCAAGGAAGGCATGAAGACCGACGACGAGAAAGCCGCCGAGACCAAGAAGGCAATCGACGTCGACGCCAAAGAGAAGCACTAAGCCCGCGCCATGATCGACCTGGGTTTGACCAAGCTCGCCGTCATCGGCGTGGTGGCGCTGGTGGTGATCGGGCCGGAGAAGCTGCCCAAGGTGGCGCGCATGGCCGGCACCCTGTATGGCCGCGCCCAGCGCTATCTGTCCCAGGTGAAGTCGGAAGTGTCGCGCGAAATCGAGCTCGAGGAGCTGCGCAATCTGCACAAGGAAATGCAGGATGCGGCCAGCTCGGTGCAGAGCGGCGTCCAGCAGACGATTGCCCAGCATGTCGATGATGTCGAGGCGGCCTGGAAAGACCATCCGGCCCTCGACAGCCTGAGTGCGCCGCCGTCGCTCAGCGAGCTCGAACGCAAGGCGCGCGATTTCCGCCGCAAGAAAGTCCAGCGTAACGCCGCCGTGCCCGGCTGGTACAAGCAGCGCCATGGCGGGCGCACCCACATCATCTCGGCCGCCGCCCGCGTCAAGAAATTCCGCCCGGGCAGCACCCGTTCCCCGTTCTTCCAATGACCGACACCACTGCGGGCGAAGAGACCTTTATCTCTCACCTGATCGAACTGCGCGACCGCATCATCAAGGCCGTGTACGGCATCCTGGCCGCCTGCGCCGTCCTGCTGGCCTGGCCCGGTCCCTCGCGCATCTATGATTTTATTGCCGCACCGATGATCGCCGCCTTGCCGGCCGGGGCCAAGATGATCGCCACCGGCGTGATCGCGCCCTTCCTGGTGCCGATGAAGCTGACCCTGATGCTGGCCATCATCGTCTCCCTGCCCTGGGTGTTCTACCAGCTGTGGGCTTTCGTCGCGCCCGGCCTGTACGACAACGAGAAGCGCCTCGTGCTGCCGCTCGTGATGTCGTCCTCGCTGCTGTTCGTGCTCGGCGTGGCCTTCTGCTATTTCTTCGTGTTCGGGCGCGTGTTCCACTTCATCGGCGACTTTTCGCCGAAGTCGATCGCTGTGGCGCCCGATATCGAAAACTACCTCGACTTCGTGATGTCGATGTGTCTGGCCTTCGGCGCCACCTTCGAGGTGCCCGTGGTGGTCGTGATCCTGGTGCGCCTGGGCATCGTCAGCATCGAGAAATTCAAGGAGATCCGCCGCTACGCGATCGTCGGCTCCTTCATCATCTCGGCCATCGTGACGCCGCCGGACGCGGTGTCGATGCTGGCCCTGGCCGTGCCGATGTGCCTGCTGTACGAGCTGGGCATCCTGCTGGCCCCCCTGTTCGTGAAGGCCACCAGCGCGCGCGACTGAGGCCCGCTCAGGGCATCAGCTCGCGGATCATCTTCACCGGGGCGCTGCCGAAACTGAGGAACTTCTCGTGGAAGTCCTTCAGATTGAAGGCCGCGCCCAGCTGCTTCTTCTTGGCCTCGCGCAGTTCCATGATCTCGCTGTAGCCGCTGAAATAGGCGCACAGCTGCACCGAGCTGACCTGCACGCGGTGCCACTTCTCGCGCGCTTCGGCCTCGGTCTGGAAGGACTGGCGCATCAGCAGGTCGAGCGCGGCCGCCTGGTCCATGCCGAGCACGTGCACGCTGTAGTCGAGGATGGTGTTGGTCACCACGCGCAGATGCCATTTGGCGTACATCAGCTGCATTTCGGGCGTGTTGTCGCCATAGCCGGCTTCCATCATCATGCGCTCGGCATACACGGCCCAGCCCTCGATCATCGCCGCATTGCCAAACAGGCTCTTGACCAGCGAGGGCGAGCGGTTCGCATACACGAGCTGGGCATAGTGGCCCGGCACCGCCTCGTGAATATTCAGAATCTGCAGGATCCAGCGGTTGTATTCGCGCAGGCTGGATTCGGCTTCCTGCGCGCTCAGGCCGTCGAGCGGGGTGACGTTGTACCAGGTGCGGTCCTGCGGGCGGTAGGGCCCGGGCGCGTCGATCGAGGCGCCGGCCACGCCGCGCTGGTACAGCGGCGTCGGGCGCACCTCGAGCGGCTTGCTGGGGTCGAGGGTGAGCAGCTTGCGCTGACCGACCCAGTCCTGCAGGGCCGCCACCTGGCGCCGGATCTCGGGCAGGAAGTCCTCGCGGCTGACGTGCTGGTCGGACAGCTTGTCGATCACCATGCCGATCTTGCGCAGCCGGTCCTCGGGACGCGGCAGATCGCCCATGGTGCGCGCCCACAGTTCGTCGGCCAGGCCGTTCATGCGCGTCAGCAGTTCCTCGCGCGCGGCCTGGGCCTTCTGGAAGGTCTGTTCGGCCGTGCTGGCCGCCTGGATCTCGTGGGCGAACTTGGCCTCGTACAGCTCCTTGCCCAGGCGGAAAGGACGCGGGCTGGCATTGACCGTGTCGAGCGCCTTCAGATAGGTGACATAGCCGTCCACGGCACGCCGCGCGGCCGTCAGGCGCGTCGCGTACAGCTCCTTTTCGGCCGGCGTCAGGATCGAGGCCTTGACCGCCTTCTCGAGCGCGTCCAGCACGATCAGATTGCCGGGCGCCTGGGCGATCGCCAGCTGGGTGTGTTCGTGGGTCGGCGTGGTCAGGCTGTTCTGGGCAGCCTGGAAGTAGGCCGGCACATTCGCCAGGCGCTTGAGCAGGGTGCGCAGGCGCTGCTCGTTGGACGCGTACTCGGTGTGCAGCACCAGGTCGATCGGCTCGGCGATGTTGTACAGGGCCGGGTTCCATTCGTGCTCGCGCAGGGTCTGCAGGCGCCAGCGGTCGCCGTTGAGCTTGGCGATCAAGAGGGCCAGATCGCTCTTCTGCTTGCTGCCGAGCTGACGCGTGTCGACCGCACTGAATTTCTCCAGCCACTCGTCGATGAAGGCCAGTTCGCGCTGGCGCCCGGCGTTATCGGGAATCGAGAGCATGGCCGCGGTGTCGTATTTGCCGACGCTGATGGCCAGCTCCGGCTCGATGCGCCACAGCTCATTCAGGAACTGGGTGGCCAGATTGTCGAACACGCGGTCGCGCCAGCTGAGCGGGGCCAGCGGCACGGCCGGTTTCAGGACGGGTTTGGCGCTGCTTTTGGCGCCGGCTTTCGCGCCCTTGTCGGTCTTGGCGCTTTTGGCCGCGCTCTTGCCGCCCTTGGCGGCTGCGCCCTTCTTGACGCTGGCGGCGGCTTTCTTCTTCGGTGCGGCGGCCTGCGCGGGCTGGCAGGCGAGGGCGCCGGCCAGCAGGGCCAGCGCGAGCTGGGTTCGTGTTTTCATGCTGTCTTACTTCGGTGGACACGGCGCCGCTGCAGCGGCGAGCGCGTCAGATTACCATCATTCCCCGCGGGCGAGCGGGTCTGTTACAAACGGAAGCAGGCGCCTCAGCGCACGCGCCCGGCCAGGCCTTCCTGCAGCATGCGCAGCATGTCGGCCGCCGTCATGCGGGCGGCGCGGTCGCTCTCGGCCAGCAGGCTGTCGGCCAGGTCGCGCTTGTGCTTGTGCAGCTCGACGATGCCCTCCTCGATCGTATTGCGCGCCACCAGGCGGTAGATCGTCACCGGGCGCTGCTGGCCCATGCGGTGGGCGCGGTCCGAGGCCTGGTCCTCGACGGCCGGATTCCACCACGGGTCCATGTGGATCACGTAGTCGGCCGCCGTCAGATTGATGCCGACCCCGCCCGCCTTCAGGCTGATCAGGAACACATCGCCATCGCCAGCCTGGAAGGCGTCGACGCGCGCCTTGCGCTCCTTCATCGGGGTGGCGCCGTCGAGGTACTGGTAGCGCAGGCCGCGCGCGTCGAGGCGCGCGCGCAGCAGGGCCAGGTGGTCGACGAACTGGCTGAACACCAGCACCTTGTGGCGGTTCTCGAGCAGTTCCTCGAGCAGGCGCTCGAACACCATCATCTTGCTGCTGGCCAGCTGCAGCTCGGGCGCGACCAGGGCCGGATTGCAGCAGGCGCGGCGCAGCTTCATCATCTCGGCCAGAATCGCGATCGACTTCTGGCTCTCCGGCCCTTCGAGCGTGGCCAGCTTTTCCAGGGCGGCGCGGCGCAGGCCTTCGTAGAGGGCCGCTTCGTCCGCGGTCTGCTCGACCGGCAGCAGGATCTCGGTGCGCGCCGGCAGCTCGGCCAGCACCTGGGCCTTGGTCCGGCGCAGCACGAAGGGCTGGATCAGCTTGCGCAGGCGCGCGCGCGCCCCGGCTGCGGCCTTCTGGTCCTGGGCCTTTTCGATCGGCACCGCATAGCGCACATGGAACTGGTCCTGGGAGCCGAGCAGGCCCGGATTGATGAAGCGGAACAGGTTCCACAATTCGCCCAGATGGTTTTCCAGCGGGGTGCCGGTGCAGGCCATGCGGAACTCGCCGTGCAGGCCCATCACGGCCTGCGAGCGCTTGGTGGCGGTGTTCTTGATGGCCTGGGCCTCGTCGAGCACGATGGTGTGCCAGCCGCGCCGCGCGAACAGGGCCGCCTCCTGCTGCAGCAGGCCATAGCTGGTGATGATCAGGTCGAAGGGGCCGGCGCCGTCCACCATCGCGGCCCGGTCGCCGTCGCCGAATAGCTGCACGTTCAGGGTCGGGGCGAAGCGGCGCGCCTCCGCCTGCCAGTTCGGGCAGACCGAGGTCGGCGCCACCACCAGGGTCGGGCCCTGCGGCGCGCGGGTCAGGATCAGGGCCAGGGCCTGCACGGTTTTGCCCAGGCCCATATCGTCGGCCAGGCAGGCGCCCACGCCCCAGTGGGCCAGGCGCGCCAGCCAGTCGAAGCCTTCGCGCTGGTAGTCGCGCAGCTCGGCCTGCAGGGTCGAGGGCAGCTGCGGCACGAAGCGCGCCTGCGCCTCGATGCGCTGCAGGTGGGCGCGCCAGGCCTTGTCGCTCTTGGCGCCGCCGGCCGCGTTGGCGATGTCCTCGAGCGCGAAGCTGGCCAGCGGATGCACGCGCAGGCGGCTGCCGTCGTCTTCGCTGAAATCGGCCAGGTCTTCCAGGCGCCGGTGCAGTTCCTCGGTCAGTTCGAGGAAGTGCTGGTCGCCGAGGGCGATGAAGCGGCTCTGGCTGCCGCGCAGCATGGCCAGCAGGGTGCGCAGGTCGAGGATCTTGTCTTCGCTGATCTGCAGCTCGCCGCTGACAGCGAACCAGTCCTTGTCGCGCTCGATCGCCAGGCGCAGGCTGTTGCTGTCGGTGCGCCGGCTCAGGCGGAAGGACTCGCCCTCGGGCCAGGCCAGCAGCACCTGCTGCGGGTCCTGGCGCTGCAGCTGGGCCACCAGTTCGAGGCAGGCGGCCGGGTGGGCCAGCAGCCATTCGCCGTGCGCGCATTCGGCCGCGTCGAGCGCATGGCAGGCCGCCACCAGGCGCCGTTCGGCGTCGCGCTCGGCGTTCAGGTCGCGCCGCGCCTCGGTGCGCACGCCGTGGATTTCGGCGATCACCGATTCGGCCCCGCTGCCGGGCGCGTACCAGGCGCCGGCGTCGCGGAAGGGGCGCACCAGGATCTGCATTTTCAGGCCGGTCTGGTAGGGCAGCAGGTGCACGTGCAGGCGGCGGTCGGCCTCCACCTGGACCAGGTCGGCCGCGCTGGCGCCGATGTCGGAATGGACGGTGACCAGGGCGGACACGGCGCCGATGGCTTTCAGCACGCGCTGTTCGGCATGCAGCGGCACCAGCAGGCCCTCGCCGACGATGGCGGCAACGCGCCGGTGCTCGTCCTTCACCTCGAGCACGCGCAGGCGGTTCGGGGTTTCGGCGATGACGACCACGTCTTCGCTCAGGCGCGGCAGCGGCGGCTGCATGCTGATCGTGACCTGGCCGGCCTTGGCCTTGACCAGCAGCTCGGGCGCGCCGGGCAGCAGCTCGACCCGGGTGCCGGGCGCGTCGGCCCAGAACAGCAGTGGGTGGCCGACCAGGGCCGCGGTGGCCTTGTCGAGATCGAGCTCGTAGCGCGCGCCGCTGTAGTAGCCGCGCACGCTGCCGATGGCGGCCAGCACCTGCAGGTCCTGGGCGCTCAGGTAGTCGAGCTGGGCGCCCTCGTCGGCCAGGCGCTTGAGGCCCACGGCGCGGCCCTTGCTCCAGCCGCCCTTGTCGTCGCGCTTCTGCTCGCGCGGCTCGATCTCCTGGATGCCGTAGTGCGGATCGTAGCGCAGCAGCCAGACCAGGCGCGTCTCGCGCACGGCGCTCTGGTTGAGGGCCGGCTGCAGATTGATCAGGGCATTGAGCTGGCGCTCCCAGGCTTCCTCGCGCGTGAACCAGCTGCACAGATCGGCGAAGCGGTGCGCGCGCCGCAGTTCGGCCGCCTGCAGCCCATGCTGCGCGCTGCCCAGGTGCCCGAGGATGGCCGCCAATTGGGCGGCGATCCAGTCGTAGCCGGCCGTGGTGGCCAGTGCGCACATCTCGGCCAGCTGGGCGCGCTTTGCCTCAAGCTGGGGCAGGCCGAGCCAGTAGTGGATCAGGGCGCGGAACAGGAAGGGCTGGAGCAGGGTCTCCCAGCTGCGCGAGCCGAACACCGCCATGTCGGCCAGGCCGGCGCGGATCTGCTGCAGCATGTGCAGCTGCTGGTAGACGGCGGTGTCGGGGCCGGCGCTGGCCTTGAGGGCCGTCTCGAGCAGGGTCTCGGCCAGTGTCAGCGCGGCTGGCTGGCCATCGCGCAGCAGGGCCAGCACATGCAGGTGGGCGCCGATGCCGGCAAACGCCGCCTTGCGTTTGCCGCTCGCTTTGCGCAGGGCCTTGAGGGCGGCCGCCTGGCCGGCCAGACCGGCTTCCTGCTGGTCGCGCAGCAGGGCCACGCTGGCGGCCAGGTGCTGGGCGGCCGGGGTGTCGGGCGGCACCAGGGCCAGGGCCTCGTCGAAGCGGCCGCGCAGCAGCGCATGCTGGGCCAGGGCCTCGCGCAGGGCCGGCGGCGGGTTCGGATAGCGCTCGGCCTCGGCGCGCACGGCGGGCGCGGCCTGCACTTCGCGCTGCACCTGCTCGAGCAGCACGGCCAGCACCTCGGCGCGCAGCAGCGGATGGATGCGCGCGATCAGGCCGGGGTCGAACGGGCGCGCGCAGGTCTCCACCAGCGGGTGCAGATAGCTGGCCTCGTGGCAGGCCAGGCAGGCCTGCAGGATCGGCTGCACCTGCTCCGGCCCGTCGCCGTCGATCAGGGCCATGCGCAGCAGGGCCACGCCCTGGCGGTAGGAGCGCAGCAGCACCTGGCCTTCCCAGCCCAGGCGCAGCGGCAGCACGGTCAGATAGGCCTTGCGCAGCGGCCCCAGCTGGCGCGCCTCGAGCGCGGCGCGCATCGCCGGCCAGGCCGCCTCGGGCGCATGCACGAAGCCGCGCCCCGTCACATCGCGCACCAGGCCGTGTTCGAGCAGTTCGACCAGGGCCTGGCCGACCTCCTCCACCTTCAGGCCCTGGCCGGCCTTGGCCAGCAGCTCGGCGATGCGGCTGCGGCCGACCGGCTCGCCCAGCAGGGCGAGGGCGGCCAGCACCAGGCGCGCACCGCTGGTCAGGCTGTCGATAGTGATCATGCGAGGTTGTCGATGGCCACCGGCGGCGCGCCGGGCGGCAGCGGCAGAGCGAGCACGCGCTGGTAGAAGTACAGCTCGGCCTCGAGCGTACGCACGATGCTCTCGGCCTTGCGGAAGCCGTGGCCTTCGCCTTCCAGTGCGACATAGGCGACCGGCAGGCCGCGCGCGCGCAGGGCCGCGGCCATGGCCTCGGACTGCTGGGGCGGCACCACCTTGTCGTCCAGGCCCTGGAAGAAGATCATCGGGCGCGCCAGCAGTTCGGTGTGGTGGATCGGCGAGCGCAGGCGGTACAGGCCGGCCGCTTCGGGCGGCGGCGCGATCAGGTAGGCGTTGTAGTGCGATTCGAATTTGTGCGAGTCGTCGTCCAGGCCCTGCAGGTCGGACACGCCGTAGTAGCTGGCGCCGGCCTTGAACACGTCGTGGAAGGTGAGCGCGCACAGGGTCGTCAGGCCGCCCGCGCTGGAGCCGCGGATGATCAGGCGCTCGGGGTCGGCCAGACCGCGCGTGGCCAGGTAGCGCGCGCCGGCCACGCAGTCCTCGACGTCGACCACGCCCCACTGGCCGCGCAGCAGGTCGCGGTAGGCGCGTCCGAAACCGGTGCTGCCGCCGTAGTTCACGTCGAGCACGGCGAAGCCGCGGTTGGTCCAGTACTGGGTGGCCAGCTTCAGGGTGCTGGTGGCCATGCCGGTCGGGCCGCCGTGGCCGATCACGATCAGTGGCGGCTTGCTGCCCGGCGCGGCGCAGTAGCGCGCATTGGCCGGCGGGTAGTAGAAGGCATGCGCGATGCGGCCGTTCACGCTTGGGTAGCTGAGCGGCTCGGGCACCGACAGGTCGGCCAGATCGGGCAGGGCGCTGATCGAGCGCACCAGCACCTGGGCGGCCGGCGCGGCGGCGGCCAGATCGAGCGTGGCCAGTTCGGCCGCGATGGTCGGCGCGCCGGCCAGCAGCACGGCCTGGTCGCCGTGCACGCGCAGCTCGCGGATCTCCTGATACGGATTGGCGAGCGCGCGCAGCTGGCCGTCGCGCAGGGCGGCCAGGCGGCTCACGCCCTTTTCGATGTAGGTGCAGACGATCTCGCCGTTGGCGCGAAAGCCGTACATGCTGTTGCCGAAGGTCCAGTGCGGCGTGGCGAATTCCGCCGTGCGCGGGCAGACGGGCTCGCACTGGCCGCCGTGCAGGCGGTACAGATTCCACCAGCCGCTGCGGTCCGAGACGAAGTGCAGCACCCCGGCCGGCGACCATTCGGGCTGGCAGATCGACTCCTGGCCGGCCCCGGCCACCAGGCGCGGCGCGCCCAGGCTGCCGTCCGGCTTGACCTCGGCCAGCCACAGTTCGCTGCCTTCCCAGGGCATGCGCGGGTGGTCCCAGGACAGCCAGGCCAGCTGGCGCCCGTCGGGCGACAGGCGCGCCGAGGAGAAGAAGTCATGGCCCTCGACCAGGGTGGTTTCGCGCCCGTCGTCGCCGATGGCCACGATGCGGTTCTGGCAGGGGCCGGGCGCGCCGTGGTCTTCGCAGATGGCGATCAGGCGGCTGCGTTGCGCGTCGCGCACCAGGTCGGCGAAGCGGCGCGCGCTGTCCGGCGCGCTCACGGGGCGCGGCGCGGCGCCCGGCTCGATCAGGTACAGACGGTTGTCGGCGCCGTGCGAGAACCACACGCGCCCGCCCTGGGCCACATAGGCGCCGCCGCCATACTCGTGCACGCGCGAGCGCACATTGAACGGGGCCGGTGTCAGTTCCTCGGTGTGGCCTGCGCGGCGGCGCAGCAGGGTAGTGCGCCCGCCTTCCTGGGCGCGCCCTTCGAGCCAGAGCAGGTCGGCGCCATCGAGGCTGGCGGCCGACAGCGGAATGGCGCCGGCGGCCACCATGGCGGCGGAGATCGCGGCCGGCCAGGCGCCGCACACGGCGCCGGTTTTGCTTGCGGTAGTCATCCCGCGATGATAGCGGATCGGCCCATGCGATAATAGCGCCTTTGGACTCCACGCATCCGGCTCCCATGTCCCAATTTGCCCCGCTCCAGAACGATACCTTCCTGCGCGCCCTGCTGCGCCAGCCGACCGAGTACACGCCCGTCTGGCTGATGCGCCAGGCCGGCCGCTACCTGCCCGAATACCGCGCCACGCGCGCCAAGGCCGGTTCCTTCATGGGCCTGGCCACCAATCCGGACTACGCGACCGAGGTCACGCTGCAGCCGATCGACCGCTATGCGCTCGACGCCGCCATCCTGTTCTCGGACATCCTGACGGTGCCCGACGCGATGGGCCTGGGCCTGAAATTCCTCGAAGGCGAGGGCCCGGTGTTCGACAAGGCGATCCGCAGCGAAGCCGACGTGGCGGCCCTGGCCGTGCCCGACATGGCCAAGCTCGACTACGTGTTCCAGGCCGTGACCAGCATCCGCAAGGCGCTCAACGGGCGCGTGCCGCTGATTGGCTTTTCCGGCAGCCCCTGGACCCTGGCCTGCTACATGGTCGAGGGCGGCGGCTCCAAGGAATTCCACACGATCAAGGCCATGCTCTACAAGCGGCCCGACCTGATGCACCGCATCCTGGAGATCAATGCCCAGTCGGTGGCGGCCTATCTGAACCGCCAGATCGAGGCCGGCGCCCAGGCCGTGATGGTGTTCGACAGCTGGGGCGGGGCCCTGGCCGACGGCGCCTACCAGGCCTTCTCGCTCAAGTACATGAGCGAGGTCGTGCGCCAGCTGAAGAAGGAACACGATGGCCAGCGCATTCCGGCCATTGTGTTCACCAAGGGCGGCGGCCTGTGGATCGAGGAAATCGCCAACAGCGGCGCCGACGCGATCGGCCTCGACTGGACCATCAACCTCGGCAAGGCGCGCGCCGCCGTCGGCGACAAGGTGGCCCTGCAGGGCAATCTCGACCCGGCCATCCTGTTCGCCGAGCCGGCGCAGATCCGCGCCGAAGTCGAGCGCTCGCTGACGGCCTATGGCAAGCCCGCGGCCGGCCACGGCCATGTATTCAACCTCGGCCACGGCATCTCGCAGTTCACGCCGCCCGAGTCGGTGACGGCCATGGTCGAGGCCGTGCACAGCTTCAGCCGGGCCCAGCGCGCAGCCTGACTTATTCACAAAAAATCAAGGGCGGCCCCATCTGGGGCCGTTTTTTTTGCCCTCTGGGAGGGCCTGCGCAAGTCCTTGATTTTTAATATGAAAAAAAATTCTATCCACAGATCATTTTTGCAACGCCGCACAAGACTGGTGCAGCGGCCCGCACTTCTCCCTGGCTTTGTTCACAAAGTTATCCACAGAAAATGTGAATAATCGGAAAAAGGCCTTGTGGAACGGAGGCTTAGCGGATTTTCTCAAGTTTTACATGAGGTGTGTGCTGCGCTGCACGATGCCATTTCCGCTCGGGTTTTGCTGCCGGCGGCAGGACTTATGCACAAATGGCATCGGAGCATGATAAAAATGCTCTTATCCGGGAAATTTTGGCTAAGTCATTGAAAGTCAAGAGGAAAAATCAGACATCTTGAATGGCGGATATGCAGGTATTGTTTAAAAGAAAATTTTTTGATCCATACGGCAAGACCTTGTCAACAAAGTTATCCACAGCCGTATCGCGCTTGTGGAAAGCCCGGGAAACCGCTACTGTCACGCCTCGCCCCGCTTACTGAGCCGTCTTTTTTCCCCATGTCCGTCTGCTACCTGCGCATTGCCCTCGACACGCCGCTCGACGCCGTGTTCGATTACCGCTGGCAGGGCGAACGGCCGGCGGTCGGCCAGCTGGCGCTGGTGCCCTTCGGCACGCGCGAAGTGGTCGGCCTGATCCTTGCCGTGGCCGAGAGCAGCGCGGTGGCGCCCGACAAGCTCAAGGACGCGCTGGCCGTGCGCAGCCAGCTGGCGCCGCTTTCGGACGAATGGCTGGCCCTGGTCGGTTTCGCGGCCGACTACTACCAGCGCCCGCTGGGCGAAGTGGCCCTGCCCGGGCTGCCGCGCAATCTGCGCCTGGCCAGCACCGTCGCGCTCGATCGCGGCCTGAAGAAGCTGGCCGCCGCCGCCGTCGCACAGGACCCGCGCCCGGCCGCCATGCCGCAGCTGAATCCGGCCCAGCAGGAGGCGGCCGACGCCATCGGCCAGGCCAGCGGTTTCAGCCCGATGCTGCTGTTCGGCGTGACCGGCAGCGGCAAGACCGAGGTCTATCTGCAGGCCTGCGCCCAGCTGCTGGCGCGCGAGCCCGATGCCCAGATCCTGATCCTGGTGCCGGAGATCAATCTCACGCCCCAGCTCGAAGGCAATATCCGCACCCGTTTCCCCGGCCTGCAGCTGGCCACCCTGCACAGCAGCCTGGCCGAGGGCGAGCGCCTGCGCAACTGGCTGGCCGTGCACAGCGGCGCCGCCCGCATCGTGCTCGGCACCCGCCTGGCCGTGCTGGCCTCGCTGCCGCGCCTGCGCCTGATCGTCATCGACGAAGAGCACGACCCGTCCTACAAGCAGCAGGAAGGCCTGCGCTATTCGGCGCGCGATCTGGCCGTGTGGCGCGCGCGCCAGCTCGGCATACCGATCGTGCTCGGCTCGGCCACGCCGGCGCTCGAGAGCTGGCAGCACGCCCATGCCGGCCGCTACCGCAAGCTGGTGCTGCGCGAGCGCGCCGTCAAGGACGCCGTGCTGCCCAAGGTCAAGCTGATCGACATGGAGCGCGAGCGCCCGCGCGACGGCCTGACCGCGCCCCTGCTCGAGGCGATCCGGGCGCGCCTGGCGCGCGGCGAGCAGTCGCTGCTGTTCCTGAACCGGCGCGGCTATGCGCCCGTGATCTGCTGCGAGTCCTGCGGCTGGATTTCCAACTGCAGCCGCTGCACCGCCTACATGGTGCTGCACAAGTCCGAGCACCGGCTGCGCTGCCACCACTGCAGCCTCGAGATGCGCATCCCGCGCCACTGCCCGACCTGCGGCAATGTCGATCTGCAGCCGCTCGGGCGCGGCACCCAGCGCGTCGAGGAGCATCTGGCGGCCCTGTTTCCGCAGGCGCGGATCCTGCGCATCGACGCCGATTCCACGCGCCGCAAGGGCAGCGCCCAGGCCGCGTTCGACAGCGTGCACCGGGGCGAGGTCGACATCCTGATCGGCACCCAGATGGTGGCCAAGGGGCACGACTTCAAAAACCTCACCCTGGTCGGGATTCTGAACCCCGACACCGCCCTGTTCTCCCAGGACTACCGCGCCAGCGAGCGCCTGTTCGCCCAGCTGATGCAGGTGGCCGGGCGGGCCGGGCGCGCGGGCGGCGACGTGCCGGCCGAGGTGCTGATCCAGACGCGCTATGTGCAGCATCCCCTGTATGCGGCCGTGCTGCGCCACGACTACGAGCGTTTTGCCGCCGTCATCCTGACCGAGCGCCGCCAGGCCGGGCTGCCGCCCTTCATCTACCAGGCCCTGCTGCGGGCCGAAGCGCGCGCGGTCGAGGATGCGATCGCGTTTCTCGAGGCCGCGCGTGACGGCATGGAGCATGCGGGCATCACGATCAACGATCCGATCCCGATGACGATGACGCGGGTGGCGAACGTCGAGCGGGCGCAGCTGCTGGTGGAATCGGCCTCGCGGCCCCAGCTGCAGGCCTGGCTCAAGGCCTGGGTCGCCTACCTGCGCAGCCTGAAGACCCGCGTCAAATGGTCGCTCGAAGTCGACCCGATCGATATCTGATTCTGAACGGTGTCAGGTCCGGCAATCGGACATGGGGGAACTTTTCGCGCGGCGAAAAGTTCCCCCATGTCCGATTGCCGGACCTGACACCGTTTGGTTTCTAGGTGATTGGGCGCAGGTAGCGGGCGGCGGTGTCGAGGACTTGCTCGCTCAGGCTGCGTGTGAACGGGGTGTCGATGTTCCAGGCGTGCCAGCTCAGCGCGACGTCGACCCAGCGGCCGGGCGTCAGGTCGACCAGCTGGCCCGCTTCGATCGCGGGGAAGGCCACCATCTCGGCCACCAGGCCGTAGGCGCTGCCGCGCGCGATCGCGCCATCGAGACTCTCGGGCAGGGGCAGCACGTGCAGCGGCAAGTCGGCCCGCAGTCCGTACTCGCGCGCGAGGAACTGGGCCAGCAGGCCCTGCGGTCCGTCGACGCCGGGCGCCAGCCGGATCGCTTCGGCCTGCATGCCGTCGCCGAACCAGTGGCCGGCAAAGGCGGGCGTGGCCACGCACAGATAGCGCAGTACGCCCAGCGGCAGCACGCTGGTGCCCTGGGCCGGGGTGTCGCTGGCCGCCACCGCGGCGAACACGGCGCCTTCGCGCACCAGGGCCAGGGCCTGGGCGGTATCGGCCAGCTGCAGATCGAGTCGCGCTCGTGGCGGACTGAGCAAAGGGGGCAGGGCCTGGCCGAACCAGGTCGACAGGCTGTCGGCGTCGACCGCCACGGCCACGGCCGGATACACGGCGGGCCGCCCGAGGTCGATATCCAGGGCCTGCTCCATCAGCTTGACGTGGCGGAAATGGGTGACCAGGCGCTGGCCGAGGCCGGTCGGAACCGAGGGCAGGCCGCGCACGATCAGCAGCCGCCCGCAGGCGTCTTCGAGCGCCTTGATGCGCTGGGACACGGCCGACTGGCTGATCCCCAGATGCAGGGCGGCCTTGTCGAAGCTGCCCGTCTCCACCACCGCATCGAGCACGCTCAGGGCTTTGTAGTCGAGGTTGGCCATAAGTTTCTCTAATAAGAGGAGCCTGTTATCAGCCATCCTAATGCAAAAATTCTAACGGTGCAACTTTACATCTTGATAACGGAACCGGTTTAACAAAACTGCGAAAAAACTCTCCAAAACTCACGCAAAATGCGTGACACGGTGCATCGCGTGTGTAGAATACCCCTTCACTTTTCACCTATCTGCGGTTATCCACCCATAAACGCATGGTATGGACTGGGCGGTAGCGGTGAGATTCTCACCCGGCCGCGCGCGGATGGGACCAGAGGCATCTTAATGCCCGGCAATCGTAGTTGATTTACAACAATAATTCGCCCTTACATCGGGCGCAGAATCAAGGGAAAGCGCCCGGGCCAGAAGCCGGGGCGGTGCTGTGTGGAGGGAAGCGTAGTGGATATGCGTGCAATAGCGCCCGGCGAGCTGGCCGTCGGCCAGGCCCTGCCCTGGGATGTGTATGGCGATGGCGGCAATCTTCTGGCCCGCAAGGGCTACCATATTTCGAATGACGCCCAGATCGAGGTCCTGCTCAAGCGCGGCCGCGTGCCCGCCGTCGAGCAGGCCCGGGCGTCGGAGGAGCCGCCTTCGGTGCTGCGCATGATCAATGCGGTGAACCGGCGCCTGGCCCTGATCCTCGCTGAAATCGCCCTCGGCCGCTGCGCCGACGCCGAAACCAAACTGGCCGAGACCGGCCGCTACCTGATCTCGGCCATCGACCTGCATCCGGATGTGGCCCTGGCCTGCATCATGCACAACCAGGACGCCGGCCCGTATGCGATCCGCCACAGCATCGACACGGCCATTCTCTCGCTGCTGGTGGCGCGCGCGCTCAAGAAGTCGGACGCCGAGCAGCTGTGCATCGTGGTCGGCGCGCTGTGCATGAATGTCGGCATGCTCGAACATCAGGAACGCATGCAGTACACGCAGGAGCCGCTCGACGCGCGCGACCGCGCCCTGATCAAGGAGCATCCCGAGGCCGGCGCCTTCCTGCTGCGCAAGGCCGGTATCCAGAACGAAGACTGGCTCGAGTGCGTGCTGTATCA
Organism: Massilia sp. TS11; assembly: GCF_022012445.1. Classification (GTDB taxonomy): domain Bacteria; phylum Pseudomonadota; class Gammaproteobacteria; order Burkholderiales; family Burkholderiaceae_D; genus Telluria. Next base: position 31,054 of record NZ_JAKLTS010000007.1, on the reverse strand, counting down.
CCACGAGAACGAGAACGGCAGCGGCTATCCGTTCGGCCGCCTCGGCCACCAGCTGCCGCTGTCGGCCAAGATCGTCTCGCTGGCCGACCGCTACTGCGCCCGTGTGTCTTCGCGCGCCTACCGCAAGTCGATGCTGCCGAACGCGGCCCTGCGCGACATCCTGCTCGAAGGGAAGTCCACCATCGATCCCCAGCTCGCGGCCGTGTTCATCCGTGAACTCGGGATCTACCCGGTCGGCACCTATGTGCGTCTGATCAATGGCGAAATCGGGGTCGTCACGCGCAAGGGCGTGAACACGGCCACGCCGATCGTCGACGCCCTGGTCGGCCCGCGCGGCGCCCCGCTCGACCATGCGATCAAGCGCGACACCAAGAACGAGCTGCATGCGATCCGCGAAGTGCTGCACGCGGCCCAGGCGGCCATCGGCTTCAATCTCGACCAGCTGTGGGGCCGCGTCGCCGCGGTCTGATCAGTTGAGGGTGTCGCCGTCCAGCTTGCCCGCGGCGGCCAGCTCGCGCAGGATGCGGATGGTGTCGATGTCGGCCTCCTGATAGGCCGAGCGCTTGAAATCCTCGTACATGGCGGTGGCGCCGTCGGCCGCCGCCGCCTGCCCATCGTCATAGCGGAAGCGCACGAACAGGCGGCCCGCGGCCGGCATTTCGATCGCCATCGTCATGTGCGAGGCCGGAATCTCGCCCTGGGCCGGCACTTCGTAGCGCACTTCCTCGAGCGGGCGCAGATAGACGGTGTCTTCGATCACCAGCTCGCCGAAATGCAGGCGGCGCCCGAAGCTGCCCTCGGCGCGCGCGCCGATCTCGCAGCGGTCCAGGTGCGGCATGAACAGGGTCGGCTGGTCGGCGCGCAGCACCAGGCCGCGCCACAGCTGCTCGCGCGTGATGGTGTCCATCAGGGGATTGAGCGGGTCGTTGATTTCAATCAGGTGTTCAAACTTCATTATTTCTGCTCATTCGGGGGCTAAGCTGCATGGTAGCGCAGGCCCGCCCCCCCTGCCAGCACGCGACGGATACAAGTGCTTACAAGGATGAAGCAATTTGCCACACGTCAAGCTATTACAATACAGAATTATTGCAAAAATTGTAAATACTTATGTTGACCCAGCGCACCACCAGCCTTCTGCGCGCCGTCTCCGACGTGCGCGACTGGGTGGTGGCGAGCCTGCCCATGACATCCAGCATGGTCGGCTACGATTTGTTTCTCAAGCTGGGTGAAGCCTTCCTGGCCGGCCGCGCCGTCGCGCTGCCCGGCCTGTACGCGTCCTTGCGCTATTCGCCCAAGACGATCCGCCGCCAGCTCGACAAATTCGCCGCTGCGGAGCTGGTCAGTTTCGACTGGCCGGCCGGCCTGCACCACCCGCGCGCCGTCCAGCCGACGCCGCGCTTTCAGGTGCTGCTGGACGAATACCGGCGCAAATTCGACAGCCTGTTCATCGTCCGCGCCCCGCTGCGCCAGCAGCAGTTCGGTGTGGCCGTCGACGACCCGGCGCTCGGCCAGCTGGCCGCCGACCTGTACGACCATTTTTATGACCTCGGCTGGCTGTACGCCGACACCTACGGCAGCATGTGCTTCCTGATCAGCATGCTGGCCGAGCGCGCCGCCCAGGCGCACGGCCATGCGGCCCGCCTGCTGTCCTGCTATGTCGACATCAACGCGGCCGGCCGCCGCTTCCTGCTCGGCGGCCAGGGCTTCGCCGCGCCGGGCCAGATCGAGGGCCATGCCGTCTGTCTGGTCGATGAGCACATGCTGCTCGACTTTGGCCTCGGCAATGCGCGGCGCGGCTACCGGCGCGACTTCCCCTGGGCCCTGGCGGCCCACTACCAGCCGGCCGGCAGCGTGGCCGGCGGGGTCACGCTGCGCGAGGACGAGACCGTGATCTGGCGCACCGACTGGCAGGCGCCCAACACGGACGAGGAAATCCAGCGCCTGAGCCCGGTCGCCGAGCGCCTGTTCGCCCAGTACCGCCAGCGCTACCTGTAAGCGCGGTACAATGGCCGGCTCTGCCGCAGCCACCGCCGTCCATGTCCTCCCCCAATGCCTATGGCCTGAACAAGCCGCAAAGCGAAGCCGTCCTGTATCTGGACGGCCCCTGCCTCGTGCTGGCCGGGGCCGGCTCGGGCAAGACGCGCGTGATCACCCAGAAGATCGTGCACCTGATCGAGGAATGCGGCTACGACCCGCGCACGATCGCCGCCGTCACCTTCACCAACAAGGCGGCGCTCGAAATGCAGGAGCGCGTGGCCAAGCTGCTCAAGCAGCCGCGCCAGGCCAAGCAGCTGACGGTCTGCACCTTCCACTCGCTCGGCGTGCGCATCCTGCGCCAGGAAGCCAATGCGCTCGGCCTCAAGGACCGCTTTTCGATCATGGACGCGGACGACTGCTATTCGCTGATCCAGGAACTGGCGATCACGACCGACAAGCAGGTGATCCGCGATATCCAGACCCGCATCTCGCTGTGGAAGAACGGCATGGTCGACCCCGAGCTGGCCATCCGCGACGCGCGCGACGAGGACGAGGCCCAGGCCGGCCGCATCTACCGCAGCTATGTGGCCACGCTGCAGGCCTACCAGGCCGTCGATTTCGACGACCTGATCCGCCTGCCGGTCGAGCTGTTCCGCAACCACGAGTCGGTGCGCGACCGCTGGCAGCGCCGCCTGCGCTATCTGCTCGTCGACGAATACCAGGACACCAATACCTGCCAGTACGAGCTGGTCAAGCTGATGGTCTCGGGCCTGGGCAAATACCCGATGTTCACCGCCGTCGGCGACGACGACCAGGCCATCTATGCCTGGCGCGGCGCCACCATCGACAATCTGAAGGACCTGCAGGTCGACTTCCCGAATCTGCGTGTCATCAAGCTCGAGCAGAACTACCGCTCGACCACGCGCATCCTGCAGGCGGCCAATGCTGTCATCGGGAATAACCCGAAATTGTTCGAAAAATCCCTGTGGTCGGAACACGGCCTGGGTGAGCCGATCAAGGTCTGGGCCATGCCGAACGAGGAGGCCGAGGCCGAGCAGGTGGCGATCATGATCTCGGCCGACCATTTCGAGCGCAAGAACAAGTGGTCGGACTACGCGATCCTCTACCGCGGCAACCACCAGGCGCGCATCATCGAGCAGGCCCTGCGCCAGCAGCGCATTCCCTACACGATGTCGGGCGGCCAGAGCTTCTTCGATAAGGCCGAGATCAAGGACATCATCGCCTACCTGCGCCTGATCGCCAATCAGGACGACGACCCGGCCTTCATCCGCGCCGTCACCACGCCGCGGCGCGGCATCGGCCAGTCGACCCTGGAAGTGCTGGGCGCCTTCTCGGGCCAGTGGCAGTGCTCGCTGTTCGAGGCCGTCTACAAGGGCGGCATCGAGGCCAAGCTGCAGGAGCGCCAGCTGGGGCCGCTGCGCAAGTTCTGCGACTTCATCCATGGGCTGGAAGCGCGCGCCAGCCGTCCCGGCCCCTCGGGCAGCGGCCAGAATGCCGCCGCCGTGCTCGACGACATGATGGAAGCCATCAATTACGAGAGCTACCTGTACGACACCTACGAGGAAAGGGCGGCCCAGGCCAAGTGGCAGAACGTGCTCGAATTCACCAACTGGCTGAAGGAGCGCGGCTGCGGCGGCAAGGACGGCAGCGGCGAGGAGAAGAATCTACTCGAGCTGACCCAGATGGTCGCCCTGATGTCCATGCTGGAAGGCAAAGACGAAGACCCGGACGCGGTGCGCATGTCGACCCTGCATGCGTCCAAGGGCCTCGAATACCCGCATGTGTTTCTGGTCGGCTGCGAGGAAGGCATCCTGCCCCACAAGGGCGATCCCGACGCGCCGATCGAGACGGTGGCCGCGCGCATCGAGGAAGAACGGCGCCTGATGTACGTGGGCATCACGCGCGCCCAGCGCACGCTCCAGCTGACCTGGTGCAAGAAGCGCAAGCGCGCCGGCGAACAGGTCAGCTGCGACATCTCGCGCTTTGTGGCGGAAATGCAGCTCGAAACGGGCCCGGCCGCGCCGCAGGAGGACGAGGTGCTGAGCCCGCGCGACCGCCTGGCCAAAATGAAGGCCCTGCTGAATACGCCGAAGCCGCCTGTGGCTTGAAGAAAATCTGATTGACAGGGGCTGGCCGGCGGGCAAATACTTGCTGAGACCCCAACTTGCGCTGAGCTCCGCCATGGCTACCGTCTCCGACATCAGCAAGGTTCCCCTGTCCGGCTACAACTGGATCGACGCCCTGCTCGACAATGGTCCGCACTGGAATTTCCTGACGCCGGACTTCAACACGATCTACTACACGTTCTCGGTCGCCAGCAACAACGAAGCGAACAACAGCGACATCAATCCGGCCACGCGCGCGGCCTTCAGCGCTACCCAGCAGGCCAATGCGCGCCTGGCGATGGCCTATCTGACGGCGGTGACGGGCATCCAGTTCGTCGAGACGACGGACGCGGCCAAGGCCCAGGTCCACCTGTGCGATGTCGACATCACGACCAATGCCTCGACCTCGGGCCTGTGCAGCTGGACCTACAACTACAACTACGACACCAGCACCAATGTGCTGACCTCCTACTCGGCCACGGCCTACGTCTACATTGACAACAAGGAGTGGGCGAGCCAGAACGGCACCCTGGCCCAGGGCAGCTATGGCTACGAGACCCTGCTGCATGAACTGGGCCACATGCTGGGCCTGAAGCACCCGTTCGAAGGCACGACCGGCAATAGCGCCGTGCTGCCGGCCGCCACCGACAGCACGGCCTACACGCTGATGGCCTACAACGAGTCGGGCGGCCCCTACACGAGCTTTCGCGCCTACGACCTGGCGGCCCTGAACTGGCTGTACGGCGGGGATGGCCTGGCAGGCAAACGTGGTGTGGGCGCCCAGATCACCGCCTACTATCTGACCGGCACGAGCGGCAATGACATGCTGACCGGCAGCAGTGGCGACGACCTGCTCGAACCACTGACCGGCAGCGACACCATCGACGGCGGCGACGGCACCGATACCCTGATCCTCAGCGGCGTGCGCGCCAGTTATGTGGTCAAGGCCGGCAGCAATGGCAGCGTGCTGCTGACGGGCACGAATACCAATGACGTGCTGCGCAATATCGAGAACATCAAATTCGCCGACATGATGCTGTCGGTGCAGTCGCTGCTGGCCGCCGACACCACGCCGCCCGATGCGCCGACCATCAGCGCCAATCTGAACGCGGCCGGCTACCTGCGCGGCGGCAGCCAGAGCGCGACCGTCAGCGGCAAGGCCGAGGCCGGTTCGACCGTGCAGGTCTACCAGGGCGCGATCAGCGTTGGCAGCACCACGGCCAGCGCCAGCGGCGACTGGAGCCTGACCACGCTGAACCTGGGCGAAGGCAGCTTCACCCTGGCCGCGCGCGCCACCGATGCGGCCGGCAACAGCTCGGCCTTCAGCGCGCCCCTGAGCTTCAAGATCGATGTGACCCCGCCCTCGGTGCCGACGCTCAGCGTGGCCAAGGATGCGAGCGGCGTGGTCAGCACCAATCTGCCTGTGTTCAGCGGCAAGGGCGAGATCAATACGAGCGTGCAGCTGATCAAGGACGGCGTCGTGGTCGGCACCGCCGCCATCGGTGCCGATAACAGCTGGAGCGCGGCCAGCACCCTGCCCCTGGCCAATGGCAGCTACAGCCTGACGGTGCGCGGCATCGACGCGGCCGAGAACCTGTCGGCCGTCTCGAGCGCGCTGACGTTCAGCATCAACAGCAGCGCCAACAAGACCTATTCGGCCGGCGCCGACAGCATTGCGCTGCCGGCCGCCAGCGGCGTGCTCGACGGCGGCGCCGGCCTCGATACCCTGCTCGTCAACAGCGCCTTCAGCGCCTACAGCCTGAAGGCCAATGGCAGCGGCTTCGTACTCAGCGGCGCCGGTCTGACCGATGTGCTCGCCAACATCGAGCGCATCAATTTCAGCGACAAGGCGATCGCGCTCGACATCAACGGCACCGGCGGCCAGGCCTTCCGCATCTATCAGGCGGCCTTCAACCGCGTGCCCGATCTGGGCGGGCTCGGCTATTGGATGAAGATCATGGACAATGGCGCCTCGCTCAAGCAGGTGGCCGGTGGCTTTATCAGCAGTCAGGAGTTTGCCAGCGTGTATGGCGGCGCCAATCCGAGCGACAGCGTGTTCGTCACCAAGCTGTACAACAACGTCCTGCACCGCGATCCCGACAGCGGCGGCTACAACTTCTGGATGGCCCAGCTGGCCAATGGCGGTTCGCGCGCCGAGGTGCTGGCCGCCTTCAGCGAATCGCCTGAGAACCAGAGCAATGTGATCGGCCTGATCGGGAATGGCTTCGAGTACACGCCCTACCTCGGCTAAACTGGCGCTTTTGCCCGACACCACAGCATGCAAGCAGAACACGAAAGCCGCCTGGTCGATATCGAACTCAAGCTGGTCGCGATGGAAGACCTGGTCGACACCCTGAACCAGACCGTGTACGCGCAGTCGCGCCGGATCGAGGACCTCGAAGCCCTGGTCGCCGGCCTGGCCGAGCACGTGCGCAATCTGGCCCAGAACGGCGCCCAGGTCCCGCTCAACGAGCGGCCGCCGCATTACTGAACAAGGACGAGGCATGGGCAAGGGCCGCTTGGAAGCCTTCAGCGATGGCGTCATCGCCATCATCATCACCATCATGGTGCTCGAGATGAAGGTGCCGCATGGCGAGGACCTGACGGCCCTGCTGCCGCTGGCGCCGGTGTTCCTCAGTTATGTGCTGAGCTTCATCTACGTCGGCATCTACTGGAGCAACCACCACCATCTGCTGCATGCGGTCACGCATGTGAATGGCGCGGTGCTGTGGGCCAATCTGCACCTGCTGTTCTGGCTGTCGCTGCTGCCCTTCGTCTCGGGCTGGATGGGCGAGAACCATTTTGCCGCGCTGCCGATGGCCGCTTACGGCGTCGTGCTGCTGATGTGCGCGATTGCCTACACGATCCTGACCTGGACCCTGGCCGCCCACAATGCCACGCTGCGCGCGGCCCTGGGCAGCGACAGCAAGGGCAAGCTGTCGCTGGCGCTGTATGTCGTCGGGGTGCTGGTGGCCTGGCAGGCGCCCTGGATCGGCTTCGGGATTTATTCGCTCGTGGCCCTGATCTGGCTGGTGCCGGACCGCCGCATCGAAAAACAACTTCACCCCTGATACATACCGGGTTTTCGCTGACTGCCCAGGGGCATCCTGCTACACTCGTGCGCTTCAGAAATGCCTCGAGGATGCCCACGATGAAACACCCCCGCCTGCTCGTTCTGGCCGCCGCCCTCGCTTTCGGTGGCCTGCTGCACGCCGCGCCGCTCGACCCCGCCAATCCCTTTGCCAAGCCGAGCAGCCTGCCCTTCCAGTACCCGGCTTTCGACAAGATCAAAAACGAACATTTCCGTCCGGCCTATGAGGCAGGCATGGCCGCCCAGCTGGAGGAAATCGCCGCCATCGCCAACAACCCCAAGGCGCCGACCTTCGACAACACCATCGTGGCGATGGAAAAGTCGGGCCAGCTGCTCAACCGCGTGGCCGTGGCCTTCTCCAATCTGTCGAGCGCCAACACGAATGACGAGATGGACGCGATCGAGCGCGACATGGCCCCGCGCCTGTCGGCCCACGGCGACGCCATCTACCTGAACGACAAGCTGTGGCAGCGCGTGCAGACCCTGTACGCCCAGCGCGCCAAGCTCAAGCTCGATGCCGAAGCGCGCCATCTGCTCGAGCGCTACTACCTCGACTTCGTGCGTTCGGGCGCCAAACTGAGCGCGGCCGACAAGGACAAGCTCAAGGCCCTGAACGCCGAGAACGCCACGCTGCAGACCCAGTTCAGCCAGAACGTGCTGAAGGAGAAGAACGCCGCCGCCGTCGTGTACGACACGCGCGAAGAACTGGCCGGCATGAGCGAGGCGGCCATCAGCGCCGCCGCCGAGCTGGCCAAGAAGATGGGCAAGGACGGCAAGTTCGCCATCGCCATCGTCAACACCAGCGGCCAGCCGCCGCTGGCCGTGATGAGCAACCGCGCCGCGCGCGAGAAGCTGATGGCCGCCTCGCTCAAGCGCGGCAGCAGCGGCGGCGAGTTCGACAACCGCGCCGTCGTGCTGAAGCTGGCGAAGGTGCGCGCCGAACGTGCGGCCCTGCTCGGCTATCCGAACTACGCCGCCTATGCGCTCGAGGACCAGACCGCCAAGACCACGGCGGCCGTCAACAGCATGCTGGCCGAGCTGGCCAAGCCGGCCGTGGCGAATGCGCGCAAGGAAGCGGCCGAGCTGTCGAAGATGGCCGGCTATGCGGTCGGCGCGGCCGACTGGGCTTACTACACGGAGAAGCTGCGCGCCGAGAAGTTCTCGCTCGACGAGAATCTGCTCAAGCCCTACTTCGAGCTCGACAATGTGCTGACGCGCGGCGTGTTCTTCGCCGCCAACAAGCTGTACGGCATCAGCTTCAAGGAGCGCAAGGACCTGCCGGTCTATGATCCCGATGTGCGCGTGTTCGACGTGTTCGACAAGAACGGTAAGCAGCTGGCCATCTTCATCGCCGACATGTACGCGCGCGGCAACAAGCAGGGCGGGGCCTGGATGAACGAATACGTGTCCCAGTCCAAGCTGATGCACACGATGCCGGTCGTCGCCAATCACCTGAATATTCCCAAGCCGCCCCAGGGCGAGCCGACCCTGCTGACCTATGACGAGGTGCGCACGGCCTTCCACGAGTTCGGCCATGCGCTGCACGGCATGTTCTCGAATGTCACCTATCCGCGCCTGGCCGGCACCAATGTGCCGCGCGACTTTGTCGAGTATCCGTCCCAGGTCAATGAGATGTGGGCCGTCTGGCCCGAGGTGCTGAAGAACTACGCCAAGCACTACAAGACCGGCGCGCCGATTCCGCAGGACCTGCTCGACAAGGTGGCCGCCGCCAAGAAGTTCAACCAGGGCTTCCTGACGACCGAAAACGTGACGGCCTCGATTCTCGACCAGCGCTGGCACCAGCTGGCCCCGAACGCGATCCCGACCGATGCGCTGGCCTTCGAAGACCAGGTGCGCAAGGAGGCTGGGGCCGACTTCGCGCCGGTGCCGCCGCGCTACCGCAGCACCTATTTCTCGCACGCCTTCGCCGGCGGCTATTCGGCTGGCTACTACTCGTATCTGTGGAGCGAGCGCCTGGACGCCGACACCGTCGACTGGTTCAAGGAGCACGGCGGCCTGCTGCGCAAGAACGGCGACTGGTTCCGCCAGAGCCTGCTCTCGCGCGGCGGCACCGAGGATGCGATGCAATTGTTTAAAACCTTCCGTGGCCGTGATCCGCGCATCGAACCGCTGCTCGAGCGTCGTGGCCTGAGCGTGAAGTAAACCCAAGAGGAGAAAAACGAGCATGAAAAAACTGATGATGGCCGCTGCGGTGGCCTTCGCCTTCCTGGGCGGCGCGGCCCACGCGGCCCTCGACCCGGCCAACCCGTTTGCCAAGCCGAGCACCCTGCCGCTCGGCTACCCGGCCTTCGACAAAATCAAGAACGAGCACTTCATGCCGGCCTATGTGGAAGGCATGGCCGAGCAGGTCAAGGAAGTCGAAGCGATCGCCAACAATCCGGCCAAGCCGACTTTCCAGAACACCATCGTGGCGCTGGAAAAATCGGGCCAGCTGCTGAGCCGCGTGGCGACCACCTTCTCGAATCTGAACGGCACCGTCACCAATGACGCGATGCAGGCGATCGACCGTGAACTGGCGCCCAAGCTGTCGGCCCATAGCGACTTCATCCGCCTGAACGACAAGCTGTGGCAGCGCGTCAACTACCTGTACGAGCGCAAGAACCAGCTCGGCCTCGACGCCGAAGCCAAGTATCTGCTCGAGCGCTACCACACCGACTTCGTGCGCGCCGGCGCCCAGCTGTCGGCGGCCGACAAGGAGAAGCTCAAGGCCTACAACAGCAAGCTGGCCGAGCTGCAGACCAAGTTCGCTCAGAACGTGCTGAAGGAAGCGAACGCCTCGGCCATGATCGTCGACACCAAGGAAGAGCTGGACGGCATGAGCGAGGCCGCCATCAAGGCCGCCGCCGACCTGGCCAAGAAGATGGGCAAGGATGGCAAGTTTGCGATCGCCATCGTCAACACCAGCGGCCAGCCGCCGCTGGCCGTGCTGAAGAACCGCGCCGTGCGCGAGCGCCTGATGGGCATTTCGATGGCGCGCGGCATCAAGGGCGGCGAGTATGACAACCGCGAGGTGGTGCTGCAGATCGTCAAGCTGCGCGCCGAACGCGCCAAGCTGCTCGGCTACAAGACCTATGCCGATTTCGCCCTCGAAGACCAGACCGCCCATTCGGCCACGGCCGTCAACAGCCTGCTGAGCGAACTGGCCAAGCCGGCCGTCGCCAATGCCAAGAAGGAAGCGGCCGAACTGCAGAAGCTGATCGACGCCGAAAACGGCGGCTTCCAGCTGGCCGCCTGGGACTGGGACTACTATGCCGACAAGCTGCGCGCCCAGAAGTACAGCTTCGACGCCAAGCAGCTCAAGCCCTATTTCGAGATGAACTCGGTGATGGTCAATGGCGTGTTCTACGCGGCCAACAAGGTGTACGGCATCAGCTTCAAGGAACGCAAGGACCTGCCGGTCTACACCGACGACGTCAAGGTGTTCGACGTATTCGACCGCGACGGCAAGCAACTGGCCATCTTCATCGCCGACATGTATGCGCGCCCGAGCAAGCGCGGCGGCGCGTGGATGAATGCCTATGTCAGCCAGTCCAAGCTGATGGGCACCAAGCCGGTCGTGGCCAACCACCTCAACATCCCCAAGCCGCCGGCCGGCGAGCCGACCCTGTTGACCTATGATGAAGTGCGCACCATGTTCCACGAGTTCGGCCACGCCCTGCATGGCATGTTCTCGAACGTGACCTATCCGCGCTTCTCGGGCACGCGGGTGCCGCGCGACTTCGTCGAGTTCCCGTCCCAGGTGAACGAGATGTGGATGACCTGGCCCGAAATCCTGAAGAACTACGCGCGCCACTACCAGACCGGCGCGCCGATGCCGACCGAACTGCTGGACAAGGTGCAGGCCTCGGCCCGCTTCAATGAAGGCTACCGCACCACCGAGTATCTGGCCGCCTCGATCCTCGACCAGCGCTGGCACCAGCTGACGCCGGAGCAGATGCCGACCGACGTCGTGGCCTTCGAAGCCCAGGCCCTGAAAGAGGCCGGCGTCGACTTCGCTCCGGTGCCGACCCGCTACCGCACCGCCTACTTCTCGCACACCTTCGCGGGCGGCTATTCGGCCGGCTACTACGGCTATGTCTGGGCCGAGCGCCTCGATGCCGACACCGTCGAATGGTTCAAGGAGCACGGCGGCCTGCAGCGCAAGAACGGCGACCTGTTCCGCGAGAAGCTGCTGTCGCGTGGCGGCACGATGGATGCGATGCAGATGTTCAAGAACGTGCGCGGGCGTGAGCCGAACATCAAGCCCCTGCTCGAGCGGCGCGGCCTGACGGCGCAGTAAGCGCGGCCAGAAAAACGGCGGGGCGGTCCCGCCGTTTTTTTTCGTCCACGCTTGACCTGTCTAGCGTAGACAGCTGCAGACTGGCGCCATGAACGATGACCTCTTCCTCCAGCAAATCAGCGACGGCAGCCTGGCGCCGTCCCACTTCAACCATGCCGGCCATATCCGCCTGGCGCGGATCCTCGTGCAGCGCTACCCGCTCGACGACGCGGTCGCACGCTGCTGCACGCTGATCGCGGCCTATGCGCGCGGCCTGGGCGCGCACGACAAATTCCACTGGACCGTGACCGAGGCCCTGGTGCGCCTGCTGCATGCGCATGGTCCGGCCGCCCTCGAGGATGCACGCGGCCTGCTGGCGCGCCACTACAGCGCGGCGCGCCTGGCCGATGCGGCTGGCCGCACGCGCTTTCTGGCGCCGGACCTGCTACCCTTGCCTGCATGACAGAACGCTATACGATCGGCCAGCTCGCGCGCGCCAGCGGGCTCTCGCGCACCAGCCTGCTGTACTACGAGGCCCAGGGCCTGCTGCGACCGGCGCGGCGCACGGCGGCCGGCTACCGCGAGTACGGCGCGGCCGAGCTGGCGCGCCTGCAGCAGATCCGCGCCTGGCGCGCGGCCGGGCTGGGCTTGCCGACGATCGCCAGCCTGCTCAGCGGCAGCGCCCCGCGCGACGCCATCGACGCGCGCCTGGCCAGCATCCAGCAGGAGATGGCGGCCCTGCGCGAACAGCAGGCCGTGCTGCTGCGCCTGCGCGACGGGCGCCGTGCCGGCCGCCGCATGGACAAGGCCGCCTGGGTGGGTCTGCTGCGCGCGGCCGGCCTCGATGATGCGGCGATGGCGCGCTGGCACGCGCTGTTCGAGCGCCAGGCGCCGGGCGAGCACGAAAGCTTTCTGCGCGGCCTGGGACTGGATGCACAGGAAGTGACGCGCATCCGTAGCTGGGCGCGCCGATTGGGTGTATAACAGGGCTATCGCAACCGAGGAGGAACTATGCCGCACCAAGCCCTGAAAAGCGCGCTGAAAAACCTGCATGGCGAACTGACGCATGCCGGCCCGATGGATGAAGAACTGCGCGCCCTGTTGGTCCAGCTCGATGGTGACATCCAGCGTGTGCTCGAGAGCACCGAGGAAGCCGCGCCGGCGAGCAATACCTACGGCCTGGCCGAGCGTGCGCAGGAAATCGGCGCGCGTTTTGCCGCCCGCCACCCCAAGCTGGAACCGGCGCTGCGCGAGCTGGGCGACGCCCTGTCGCGCATCGGCATCTAAGGAAAGGCCGGGACATGGGCATCCTGGCCGCCGAACGCGGCTTCAGGATGCTGTTCCGCCAGCATCGCTTCGAGCTGGGCCACGCGCCCATGCGGCACATCGAGAATCAGCAGCACCTGGCCCTGTTCGATGCGTTCGCGGAAGGGTTCGAGGCGCGAATTCGGCGCCGCCGCCGCCGTCATGCCCGAGGCCCAGGCGCCGAACGCGGCACCGCCCACGCCCGTGGCCAGCACGGCCATCGTCTGCAGGCTGATGCCCTCGGGCGGGAAGGCCACCATCAGGGCGCCGGCCAGCAGGCCCGCGCCGCCGCCGATCAGGGTGCCGAGCTGGGCGCCGTGCACGATATCGGTTTTGTCGAAGATCGTCCCATCGGGCATATCGGCCGGCAGGCTGCCGTCCTGGGCGATGAAGTGCATATGCCTTTCCTCGATCCGGGCCAGCAGCAGGGCGTCGAGCATGGCGCGCGCGCTGGGGATATCGGGCAGCATGTAATAGAGTCGGCGACGCATGGCGAGCTCCCGTCAAAAGTGCATGCTTCGTTATAGACCACGCGACAAGCTTAATCAAAGCATAAGATGCTGAACATCGCCCGCACTTTCCCACAGGAGAAATCGGGGTCAGACCCCATTTTTCCGGGGGGATAAATGGGGTCTGACCCCATTTTGTCGGTGGGGAATAAGTCTTTGAAATATAAGGGCTTCTGTGCGGGGCGGGCCTTCTTTGGGGTACAATGCTGCCCCTATGAATGCTCCCGCGAATCTGTTTGCCGGCGTCGCCAAGCGCTCGGCCCGTGCCCCTGCCGCCCCTTTCCTGCCGATGTCGCGCGCGGAAATGGACGCGCTCGGCTGGGACCAGTGCGACATCATCCTCGTCACCGGTGACGCCTATATCGATCACCCGAGTTTCGGCATGGCCCTGGTCGGCCGCCTGCTCGAGGCGATCGGCTATCGCGTGGGCATCATCAGCCAGCCGGACTGGCATTCGGCCGAGCCCTTCCGCGCGCTCGGCAAGCCGCGCCTCTACTTCGGGGTCACGGCCGGGAATATGGATTCGATGGTCAACCGCTATACGGCCGACCGCAAGATCCGCTCGGACGATGCCTATACGCCCAATGGCGAGCCGAACAAGCGGCCCGACCGTTCGGTCACCGTCTACGCCCAGCGCGCGCGCGAAGCCTTCCCCGAGGTGCCGATCGTGATCGGCTCGATCGAGGCCTCGCTGCGCCGCATCGCCCATTACGATTACTGGTCGGACAAGGTGCGCCGCTCGGTCCTGCTCGATTCGAAGGCCGATATTCTGCTGTTCGGTAATGCCGAGCGCGCGCTGGTGGAACTCACGCGCCGTCTCGACGCCGGTGAATCGGTCAAGGACATCCGCGATCTGCGCGGCACCGCCTTCGTGGTCCCGGCCGGCTGGAAGCCCGATGCCGAGTGGACCGAAACCGGCTCGACCCGCGTCGATGTGCCGGGCAAGGTGGACGCCCTGATCAGTCCGTATCAGATGATCCCGGAGGACAAGAGCTGCGCCAAGGAGACGCCGCCGGCCGAGGTCCAGCCGATCCGGATCCTGTCGCGCGAGGAGCGCCTGGCCGCGGCCCGCGCCAAGAGCGCGAAAACGGTGGTGCGCCTGCCCGACTACGATGTCGTCAAGGACGATCCGGTGATGTACGCGCACGCCTCGCGCGTGCTGCATCTGGAATCGAACCCCGGCAATGCGCGCGCCCTCGTGCAGGCCCATGGCGAACGCGATGTCTGGCTGAATCCGCCGCCGATCCCGCTCGCGATGGATGAGATGGACGGCGTCTACGATCTGCCCTATGCGCGCGCGCCCCACCCCAGCTATGGCAAGGCGCGCATCCCGGCCTGGGAGATGATCCGCTTCTCGGTCAACATCATGCGCGGCTGCTTCGGCGGCTGCACGTTCTGCTCGATCACCGAGCACGAAGGGCGCATCATCCAGAGCCGTTCGGAACCCTCGATCCTGCGCGAAATCGAACACATCCGCGACAAGACCAAGGGCTTCACCGGCACCATCTCGGACCTCGGCGGCCCGACCGCGAACATGTACCGGCTGGCCTGCAAGGACAAGAAGATCGAGGAATCCTGCCGCCGCCTGTCCTGCGTGTATCCGAGCATCTGCGTGAATCTGAATACCGATCACAGCAAGCTGATCCAGCTGTACCGCAAGGCGCGCGCGATCCCGGGCGTGAAGAAAATCCTGATCGGCTCGGGCCTGCGCTACGACCTGGCCGTGCGCTCGCCCGAATACGTGAAGGAACTGGTGACCCACCACGTCGGCGGCCTGCTGAAGATCGCGCCCGAGCACACCGAGGAAGGCGTGCTCAGCAAGATGATGAAGCCCGGCATCGGCACCTATGACGCCTTCAAGACCCTGTTCGACCAGTTCTCGGCGGAAGCGGGCAAGAAGCAGTATCTGATTCCCTACTTCATCGCCGCCCACCCGGGCACGAGCGATGAGGACATGCTCAATCTGTCGCTCTGGCTCAAGCGCAATAACTTCAAGCTCGACCAGGTGCAGACCTTCATGCCGACGCCGATGGCCATGGCCACCACCATGTACCACACGCGCAAGAATCCGCTGCACAAGGTCGATGCCGCGTCCGAAGTCGTCGAGACCCCGCGCAGCGGCAAGCAGCGCAAGGCGCACAAGGCCTTCCTGCGCTATTACGATCCGGAGAACTGGCCGATTCTGCGCGAGACCCTGCGCAAGATGGGCCGTGGCGATCTGATCGGCAATGGCCCGCAGCATCTGGTGCCGTCCAGCGGCGGCGGCGAGGAGCCGCTGCCCGAAGTCAAACCGGCCAAGGCGCCGCCCCAGGGCCGGCCGGGCCGCGCGCGCGTGCTCGTGCAGTCGGCCCAGGCGCCCAGCCATTTCAAGGCGCCCGAGGCGAGCGTGCGTCCGTCGATTCTAGACACCATCAAGATCAAGCCGAAGGCCAAGGCCGCCGCGCCGGCCAAGGCGGCCAAGGCAGCCAAGCCCAAGCGCTAAGCCAGCAGCGCCATGGCGAACACGGCGCTGGCCATGGCCAGGGTCGCCGTCCAGCCGAGCCAGCGCAGCCAGGACGGAATCGCAAAGCGCCCCATGACCGCCTTGTTACTGGCCATCAGCATCATGATGGCCATGACGGGCACGGCGATCACCCCATTGAGCACGGCCGACCAGTACAGGGCCTGGATCGGGTCGAGCGGCAGAAAGCCGATGGCGATGCCGCCCAGGGTCGCCAGGCTGATGATGGCGTAGAAGCCCTTGGCCTCGGCCGGGCGGCGCTCCAGGCCCTCGCGCCAGCGGAAGGTGTCGGCCATTGCATACGCGGCCGAGCCGGCCAGCACGGGCAGGCCCAGCATGCCGGTGCCGATAATCCCCATCGCAAACAGGAAGAAGGCGAAGTCGCCGGCCACCGGGCGCAGCGCGCTGGCGGCCTGGGCCGAGGTCTGGATCTCGGTCACGCCATGCGCGTGCAGGGTGATGGCCGTGGTCAGCATGATGCACAGGGCCACGATGTTGGAGAAGGCCATGCCGGTCCAGGTGTCAAACTGGATGCGCGCGAAGCTGGCGCGCGCCTGGCGCGGCGAAAAGCGCAGCGGCCGCGCATGCTCGCTGGCATTGAGTTCCTCGACTTCCTGCGAGGCCTGCCAGAAGAACAGATAGGGGCTGATGGTCGTGCCGAACACGGCCACCAGGGTCGTCATGCTGGCCTTGTTCCAGGGCAGGTCGGGCCAGACGAAGGCGCGCAGCACCTCGCCCCAGGGAATGCGCACGGTCAGCACGGTGGCCACATAGGCGAGCAGGGCCAGGGTCAGCCATTTGAGGATGCGCACGTAACGCGTGTAGGGAATGAACACCTGCAGCAGCAGCGAGACGAGGCCGAAGCCGGCCGCGTACCAGCGCGGATTGCCGTCCACGATCAGGTGCATGGCCTCGCCCATGGCGGCGACGTCGGCCGCGATATTGATGGTGTTGGCCATCATCAGCAGGATCACCATCAGATACAGCATGGGGCGCGAGTAATGGGCGCGGATATTGCCCGCCAGCCCCAGCCCGGTGACGCGGCCGATGCGCGCGCTGATCACCTGCACCCCGGCCATCAGGGGATAGGTGAAGCCCATGGTCCACAGCATGTTCGGGCCGAACTGGGCCCCGGCCTGGGAATAGGTGGCGATGCCGCTCGGGTCGTCGTCGGCGGCGCCCGTGATCAGGCCCGGCCCGAGCGACTGCAGCCAGGAAGGAAGTTTGCGCGGAGACGGTTCACGGGCCATGGTGGGCTATTCTAGGGCCTGGCGCGCGAATAGGGCGGACTTTTGGCGTTTCTTTTCCGCTTTACCAATTGAACAGCGCGGCTACACTGCTCGCAGGATGCCGTCCTTCCCGGCGGCGCAAGACTTACAAGTGGCCACTATGAAACGATTCTTTCAGCGCCTGGTGTTTCCCCTCCTGCTGACCGCCCTGGCGGCCTGCGGCGGCGGTAGCGCGTCCTCGTCCAGCACCAGCACGAGCACGGGCGGCACCACCACGACTCCCACCCCGACCCTGGTCTCGATCGAGGTCACCCCGGCCAATGCCGTGATCGCGGTGGGCACGAGCAAACAATTCACCGCCACCGGCACCTATTCGGATGGCAAGACCTCGGCCCTGAGCTCGGGTGTCACCTGGTCGGCCGGCAATGGCAGCTCGAGCACGGTGTCGATCGTGTTCACCTCGGGCCTGGTGACCGGCAAGGCGCCGGGCACGGAAACCATCGTCGCCAGCGTCGGCTCGATTTCGGGCAAGACCTCGGTCACGGTCAAGGCGCCGTGGGTGGCGATTGCCGCCGGCGGCTCCCATTCGTTGGGCCGCAAAGCCGATGGCACGCTGTGGTCGTGGGGCTGGAACCGCTCGGGCCAGCTGGGCGATGAATCGACGGTCGACAAGACCGCGCCGGTGCTGGTGGCCGGCCAGGTCACCACCTGGACCCAGGTCGCGGCCGGCGAATTCCACACCCTGGCGCTGCGCAGCGACGGCACCCTGTGGGCCTGGGGCTTCAACCAGAACGGCCAGCTGGGCGACGGCACCACGGTCAACCGCGCCACCCCGGTGAAGATCGGTACGGCCACCAACTGGACCGCGGTCGCGGCCGGCAAATCGCATTCGATCGCCCTGCGCGCCGATGGCACGATCTGGGCCTGGGGCCGCAACTTCAACGGCCAGCTGGGCGACGGCACCACCACCGACAAACTGATTCCGACCAAGATCGGCCTGGTCACCACCTGGACCGCCATCTCGGCCGGCGACACCCACACCCTGGGCCGCCGCAGCGACGGCACCATCTGGGCCTGGGGCGGCAATGCCAATGGCCAGCTCGGCATCGGCAGCACCACCGACACCCCGACCCCGACCCAGATCGGCACGCTGAAAACCTGGCTGACCGTGGCCGCCGGCGGCCGCCACTCGCTGGCCGTGCGCTCGGACGGCGCCCTGTTCTCCTGGGGTGCGAACGACAAGGGTCAGGCCGGCAATGACATTCCGGACGACAGCACGGCGCCGGTCCAGGTCGGCACGGACACGAACTGGGCTGTGGTCGCGGCCGGCTACCAGCACACGTTCGCGATCAAGGCCTCGGGCACGCTGTGGGCCTGGGGCGCGAATGCCGACGGCCAGCTGGGCGACGGCACCACTTTCGACAACTCCTCGCCCAAGCAGATCGGCAAGGACGCGACCTGGGTCACGCTCTCGCTGGGCAAGGCGCACACCTTGGCCGTCAAGGCCGATGGCAGCCTGTGGGGCTGGGGCCGCAATGTCGAAGGCCAGCTCGGCAACGGCACCACGACAAGCGTCAATACACCGACCGCCCTGTAAGCCGCCGGTCTTGCCCCGCAAACAAATCGGGGTCAGACCCCATTTATCCGCAAGGAAAAATGGGGTCTGACCCCATTTTTTCTGATTGGCCAGCCGGCCAATATCCGCGCCCGCTCGAAGCCGGTACAATCGGTTTGAACGATGACCGAGCTTGGACCATGCCCGTGCGCCCACACCGCCTGACTCTGCTGCTGCCCCGCCTGCTGACCTTTGTGTGCGCGGTGCTGCTGCTGGCCGCCAGTCCGGCTCGCGCGCTCGAGACAGTCACGCTGCAGCTCAAACACACCCACCAGTTCCAGTTCGCCGGCTATTACGCGGCCGTGGCCAAGGGCTATTACAAGGAGGCCGGGCTCGATGTGAAACTGGTCGAGGCCCTGAACGGCAATGAACCCGAACGCGCAGTGCTGGCCGGGCGCGCCGAATACGGGGTCGGCTCGTCCAGCCTGCTGTTGGCGCGCATGGCCGGCAAGCCGCTGGTCGTGCTCGGCGTGATCTTCCAGCATTCGCCCTATGTGCTGCTGGTGCGCCAGCATGGCAGCGAGCCGAATCTGAAGTCGATCATCGGCCAGAAGGTGATGATCGGCTCGCTCACCGATGAACTGACCCAGGCCGACGAACTGGTCGCCTTCCTGCGCAAGGAGGGCATCGACATCGCCAGCCTGGTGCGCGTGGAACACACCTACAACCCGGACGATTTCATCAATGGCCGCGTCGAGGCGGTCTCGGCCTTCTCGACCAATGAGCCCGACTACCTCGACCGCATCGGCTTCATGTACGACCTGTACAGCCCGCGCGCGGCCGGCATCGATTTCTACGGCGACAATCTGTTCACGAGCGAGAAGGAATTGCGCGAGCATCCGGCCCGCGTGCGCGCCTTCCGCGAAGCCTCGATGAAGGGCTGGCAGTATGCGATGACCCACCCGGACGAGATCGTCGACCTGATCCTCGCCAAGTACACGCGCCGCCACGACCGCCAGCACCTGCTGTATGAAGCGCGCCAGATGGTGCCGCTGGTCCAGCCTGTGCTGGTCGAGATCGGCTACATGAATCCGCAGCGCTGGCGCCATATCGCCGATGTGTATGCCGATGTCGGCATGCTGCCGAAGAACGTCAATTTCGACGGCTTCCTCTACAACCCGGACGAACACGGCAGCCTGGGCGGCGGCGGCACCCGCGTCGCCCTGTGGATCGGCGCCGGCGTGCTGGCGCTGGTGCTGGTCTATGTGGCCCTGCTGGTGCGCGAGCGGCGCCGCGCGCGCGCCACCATCCGCCAGGGCGAGCAGCGCTTTCGCACGATGTTCGAGCAGGCCCCGATGGGGATCGCCCTGATCGACGCGGCCTCGGGCGCCTGCCGCGACGTCAATCCGCGCTTTGCCGACATCGCCGGCCGTCCCGCCGCCGAGCTGCGCCAGACCCCGTTCATCGACCTGCTGCATCCGGACGACGCCGCCGCCGAGGAAGCCGTCATGGCCCGCCTCGACCAGGCCGAACTGGCCAACCACAAGAGCGCGCGCCGCCTGGTGCGGCCGGACGGCAGCGTGGTCTGGATCGCCCTGTCGATCGGCGGCTTCGAGCACGACGGCGTGGCGGCCCAGCGCCTGTGCATGATCGAGGACATCACGGACAAGAAGCAGTCCGAGGCCGTGATCTGGCAGCAGGCCAATTTCGATACCCTGACCCAGCTGCCCAACCGGCGCATGTTCCATGACCGGCTCGAGCATGACATCCTCAAGTGCCGGCGCGACAATCTGCGCATCGCCGTGCTGTTCATCGACCTCGACCACTTCAAGGAAGTCAATGACACGCTCGGCCACCATCAGGGCGATGTGCTGCTGATCGAAGCGGCGCGCCGCATCAAGGGCTGTGTGCGCGCGGCCGATACCGTGGCGCGCCTGGGCGGCGACGAGTTCACCGTGATCCTGTCCGAGCTCGACGATGTCAGCCGCGTCGATGCGATCGCCGAGCATGTGCTGACCGTGCTGCAGGCCCCGTATGCGCTCGGGCATGAGCAGGCCTTCGTGTCGGCCTCGATCGGCATCACCCTGTATCCGGACGATGCCAAGGACGCTGACGAGCTGATCAAGCACGCCGACCAGGCCATGTATGCGGCCAAGGGCGCCGGGCGCAACCGCTATGCCTATTTCACCCCGGCCCTGCAGGTGGCTGCGCAGAACCGCATGCGCATGACCAATGATCTGCGTGGGGCGCTCAAGGCCGGGCAGTTCGAGATCCATTTCCAGCCGATCGTCTCGCTGCGTACCGGCCGCATCCACAAGGCTGAGGCCCTGCTGCGCTGGCGCCATCCGCAGCGCGGCCTGGTCAGCCCGCTCGAATTCATTCCGCTGGCCGAGGCCACCGGCCTGATCGTCGACATCGGCGACTGGGTGTTCCACGAGGCGGCCCAGTGGGTGGCGCACTGGCGCCGCACCCACCGGCCCGATTTCCAGGTGACCGTCAACCAGTCGCCGCTCGAGGTGGCGCGCGAGGGCGGCGGCTATGCCGGCTGGATTGCGGATCTGGCGGCGCTCGGGGTCGAGGGCGATGCGCTGACGGTCGAGATCACCGAAGGCCTGCTGCTCGACGCCAGCAAGACCGTGACCGAGCGCCTGCTGCAGCTGCGCGACGCCGGCATCCAGGTGGCGCTGGACGACTTCGGCACCGGCTATTCCTCGCTCTCGTATCTGAAGAAATTCGACATCGACTATCTGAAGATCGACCGCAGCTTCACGCGCAATCTGGCGCCGCAGTCGAGCGACATGGCCCTGTCCGAGGCAATCATCGTGATGGCGCACAAGCTCGGCCTGTCGGTGATTGCCGAAGGGGTCGAAACCGAAGCCCAGCGCGCGCTGCTGATCGCGGCCGGCTGCGACTACGGCCAGGGCTATCTGTTCTCGCGCCCCTTGCCGGCCGAAGCTTTCGACGCCCTGCTGCGCGCCGAGCCACGGGCCGCCGTCGGCGGCCGCCGCTAAAAGTGCCCGCCAGATAAATGGGGTCTGACCCCGATTTGTTTGGGGGGAAACTTAGAGGTTGAGGTCGAGCGAGGCTTGCTTGCGGCGCAGGGCCTGGGCATGCCGGTGGCGCGCCTGCAGGCGCGGGTCGGTGACGATCCGGGTCGCCGTCTCGCCCACCACCATCGCGACCCCGAGCACGGGCAGCACCAGCATCAGCCCGGCCACGCCGGCCAGCGCGCCGCCCACGAAAATCATCAGCACCGTCACCAGCGGATGCATGCGCAGGCTGCGCCCGAGCGTCATCGGCATGTAGACGAAATCGTCGAGCAGGCGCGCCAGAATGAAGACCCCGACCGAACTGTAGGCCATCATGGCGTCGTTCGGCATGTCGGTCGAGGCCACCACCACCACCAGGATGCAGCCGGCAATCGAGCCGACATACGGCACCCAGGCCAGCAGGGCGGCGATGAAGCCGAGCAGCAGCGGCGAGGGCGCGCCCACCACCCATAGTCCGAACGCCAGGGTGGCCGTGTCGAGCACGGTCAGCTTGGCCATGCCTTCGAAGTAGCGGCGCGCGGTCTGGTCGACCTCGTGCAGCAGGTACAGGGTCTTCTCGAAGAAGGCGTTCGGCACGGCGCGTGCGAGGAAGGTCTTGAAGCGGCGCCCGTCGCGCAGGAAGAAGAAGGTCAGGAAGGGGGCCAGCAGCAGCGAGGGCAGCCAACCGGCCACCGACACCAGGATCTCGCCCAGGTGGTTGCGCACGAAGGCATTGACCTGGCGCGTCAGGCCCTTGCCGACCAGGCTGCGCAGCTGCAGCTGCTGCAGCAGCGGGAACGCGTCCTCGAGCGCGATCACGCTGCGCCGCAGGAAGGCCAGGCCGCCGTCGACATAGCGGGCGAACAGGGCCTGCCAGGAATCGACCGGGGCCGACAGCCAGGCGGCGCTGGCGCCAAACACCAGGGTCAGGCCGAGGAAGAACACCGAGCCGACCGTCAGCGCGGCCAGATTGCGTCCCCAGCCCAGGCGCAGCAGGCGCTGCATCGGCGCCAGCAGGATGTAGTACAGGCAGATCGCCAGCACGAAGGGGATGGCCAGAAACAGGGTCTGCTGGACCAGCAGCAGCAGCAGGCCGGTGGCGGCCAGGATGCCGAGCCAGGTCAGCGGGCCGGCCTGCGCACGGCCGTTCATAGGGCCTCGTACTGGGCCACGCCGGCCATCCAGTCGCGCAGGCGCTGGCCGATGTGGCGCGCAAGCGCGAGCGAAATCTTGTAGCCGATCACGGCGTCGGTCTGCATCAGGCCGAGAAAGTCGTCGCGGAAGAACACCGCCAGCTCGCAGCCGTCGAGGGCGCGCGCCTGGGCATTGCGCGGCGCGTTGTCGAGCAGGGCGAGGTCGCCGAAGAAGCTGCCGGGGCCGAGCTCGGTCACCACTTCGCGCTGGCCGCCATGGGCGCGCGAAATCGACACGCGCCCGCTCTGGATCAGGTACAGGGCCTGGCCTTCCTCGCCTTCGTCGAAAATGATCTCCTCGGCCAGATAGCGGCGCTCGTGCAGCAGATCGCCGACAATGCGCAGTTCGAGCGGCGACAGATTGCCGAACAGGCTGGTCTGTTTGAGCGCCTGCAGGCGCGGCGGCAAGGGGGCGGGGCGCAGGAAACCGAGCAACACGGGATTCAGGACGAAAGTGACTGGAATCCCGGATTATGCGGCAAGCCCGGCGCCGTGTGTGTTGTAAATCCGGTCCAGACGAGTTCGGCACGAACGGGGTCGCGCCCCACTTCGCGAAAGCCAAGGCTGGCGTACAGGCGCTGCGCCGCCAGATTCTCGTGCACGACGGCCAGGCGCACCGGCTGCTGGCCGGCCGCCCGCAGCACGTCCAGCATGGCCTGGCGGGCCAGCCCGCGCCGGCGCCAGTCGGGCAGGATGGCCAGATCGACCACGCGCCAGCCGTCCGCCTGGCGCGCCAGCCACAGGCGGCCGACGGCGACGCCGCCCGCCTGCAGAATCCGGTGTTCGGCATCCGGAAAGCGGCGCGCCCAGTCCTGCCCCTGGGCCGATTGTTGCTGGGCCAGCAGGGGGGCGGACAGGGCGGGCGGCAGCAGGGCCAGTTCCGGCCGGGTGCTGGCGAACAGCGCCGCCAGGAAGGCGGCGTCGTCGCCAGTGGCCAGGCGCCAGGTGAGTTCCATCAGTTCGGCGGCACTGGGAACTCGGCACCGTTCAGGCAGATGATGTAATTAATTGCCTGGAAAGGTTGCATATTATTGTGAGGCTGGGGCGTCATGCTGCCGCCGCCTACGCTCAGCATCGAGGGCGCCATCGTGGTCGTCGGCGAGCCGCTCGCATAGTCGTTGGCAATCGTCGGCGACCGTCCGCCGCTCGAGTACTGGGCCAGCACATTATTGGCCGGCACGGTGCTGTTGCCATTGGCGGCCACGCCGTTGAGCGTGTGCGTGTGCGGCCCCATCTGGCCGCCCGACAGCGGCACGGTCTGCTCGCCGCCGGTCTGGCCCAGCTGGTAGGCCGAGGTGCCCGGACCCTGGCCGAGGCCGATCGCGACCATACCCTGGAAATTGGGTACGGCAAAGGTGGTGCGGCCATCGCCGCCGTAGCGGTTGCCGATCAGGGCGTGCAGTGCGGGATACATCGCGATGCTCAGCAGGGTACCGTTACAGTAAGCCCAGCCATCGGGCGCGTAGGTGCCGCAGAACAGGCGGATTTCACCGGTATAGGCGTCCATGTTTGCTCCTTAAGGGCGAGGGGGGAAGACACCGGCGGTGGCGATGCAGTACACCAGCGGCAGGAAGGGTTGCATATTATTGTGGGCCTGTCCGCCCACGGTCGACACGGCCGCCGCCGCCATATTGGCGTTGCTGCTGGTGCTGTAGGCAGGGGCCGCAGTGGCCGCCGGCAGATTGCCGGCAATCGTCGCCAGCGTGCCCGTGGTGTTGATCGCGTTGACGTAGTGGGTGTGGGCCGGCACTTCGGCCGCCGTCAGCATGTGGGTCTCCTCGCCACCGGTCTTGCCTTGAACAAAGGCCGGCACGCGCGGGTTGGCGCACAGGGCCACGTTGCCCTGCAGATTGGGGACGCCAAACGTGGTCTTGCCGTCGCCGCCAAACTGGGTCTGCAGCAGCGAGTACAGCGCCACATTCTGGTTAATCGGCAACAGCTGGCCGTTGCAGGGGACCCAGCCGCGCGGGATCCGGTTCGAGTAGGTGAACAGGCGAATTTCGCCAATAAAATTATCAGCCATGGTGAGCTCCTTTCAGCGCAATCAGGCGGGGTCCGGATACAGGCCGTTCGTGGCGATCACGTAATTGAGCACGCCAAACGGCATCAGATTCGTGTGCGCCTGGCCGCCCCCGATGGTCTGGGTGACATACGGCGAGGTCGAGGTATTCGGCGCCACGTTCGTGAACACCGCATTGCTATTGGTCGCGAAGAAGGCACCGGCTGGGCTGACTGTTGTAGCCGCGCCATTCGAACAGGCCGCCGTGTGGGTGTGGGCCGGCCAGTTGGCGGCCGTCAGTGATACCGTTTCGCTGCCGCCCGCCTTGCCCAGCAGATGGGTGGCGCTGATGCCGATCGGCACGCGGCCGCGCAGATCGGGCAGGCAGAAGTAGGTGGTGCCGTCGCCGCCATAGGTGCTGCCGATCAGGCTGAACAATGCCTCGTTACCGGCGATCGGCATTCGGCGCCCATCGCAGGGCAGGAAGTTGGGGCTGGGCGCATACGCTATGGGCATCAAGCGGATTTCGCCGATGTACGGTTCTGCCATCGTGCTCTCCTTGTCACATCGTTCAAAATAAAACCACTTGAATTGTGAACCAGTTAAGGGTTGCCAAATCTAGCAAATTGTAATTTGTACCAGTGTTACTTTTTGTGTGTATCAGAGGAAGCTTTTTAGGCATACTAGGGAACATTTTTTGTTTCTATGCGTTAATACCGAGGTAGCCATGAGTCAGACATCGCCGCGTCCCATTGTTTTCATCCTGAGTAATGTCGGTGCCGCTGATGCGATGGCGGCCCGCCTGGCGTCTGACTATGAAGTCCATCTGATCCCTGCCGGGACCGACAGTCTGGCGCGCATGGCGGCAATTCTCGATGGCCGCCACGATGTGCCGGCCATCCACCTGCTGGCCCACGGCAGCGCCGGTCAGCTCGATCTGGGCGGCGGCCTGTTCGACGCCGCTGCCATCGACAGCCATGCCGATCTGCTGGCCAGCATCGGCGGCAGCCTGGCCGCCGGCGGCGACCTGCTGTTGTATGGCTGCGACGTTGCGGCCGGCGCCAGCGGGGTGCAATTCGTCAGCCGCATCGCTCAGGCCACCGGTCACGACGTGGCTGCTTCGACCGATGCGACCGGTAGCGCCAGCTTGGGCGGCAACTGGACGCTCGAGTACGCGCAGGGCACGATCGAGGCCAGCAGTGTCGGCAGCCACCTCGGCGATGTGCCGGTGCTGCTGGCCATCAGCGCCGGCCTCAAAGACGTGACCAACAGCATGTCGACCAGCAGTTTCGTGACGGGCTTCACGCTGACGGCCTCGGATGCGCTCGGGACCGATGATCCGAATGGCCTCTACCTGAACATCGCCGACGACAACATCACCACGGGCTCGATGACGATCAGCGTCGATACCTCGCAACTGACGGCCTTCGACCTGACTGGGCTGAACTTCACGAAGTTCGATACCAACGGCAGTTTCACGTTCACCGTGGTCGCTAACAAGTTGGCCGGCGGCACGGTCAGTACCAGTTTCACCACCAGCAATGGCAGCACCAGCTACAGCGCCGGCACCTACACCAACTTCACGGCGATCACCAGCTTCACGATCACCATCACGCACAGCGCCGCCACCCCCAGCATCGACCAGAACACGCTCGACTACTTCGTCATCGCCAACCCGATCAGCGCCAACACCACGCCCTCGTTCACGGCCGCCAGCAGCACCCTGAGCCTGGTGCAGAACGCCAGCGCGACCAGCTTCAAGACCCTGATGACGGTCAGCGATAGCGACAGCGGCCAGACCCTGACCTGGACCCAGAGCACGGCGCCGAGCCACGGCACCCTGACCATCACCAGCGCCACTGCCAGCAGCGGCGGCAGCAGTATTTCGCCGGGCGGCACGCTCAGCTACACGCCGGCCTCGGGCTATGCCGGCACCGACACCTTCACGATCCAGATCAGCGACGGCACCAGCACCTCGACGCGCACGATCAGCGTCAACGTCACGCCGGCCACGCCGGGCACGCCGGACCTGAGCGCGGGCAGCGATAGCGGCGCGAGCAACACGGACAACCTCACCAATGCCAGCAGCCTGAGCTTCAGCGGCACCAGCGCGGCCAGCGATTCGTCCAGCACGGTGCGCGTCTTCCTCGACAAGAACGCCAATGGCGTGTACGACGCCGGCACCGATGTGACCGGGACGGCGACGGTGAATAATGGCAGCTGGACCGTCAGCGGCCTGTCGACCAGCGGCCTGAGCGACGGCAGCTACAACGTCTACGCCGTCGTGACCAGCAGTTCGGGCGGACTGACGAGTTCCCTGTCCTCGGCGCTGGCGGTGACCATCGATAAAACCGCGCCCGGCGCGCCGAGCACCGCCCTGGATCTGGCCAGCGGCTCGGACTCGGGATCGTCGAACTCGGACAACCTCACCAAGACCACCAACCCGACCATCCGCATGAGCCTGGCGGGGACGAGTGCCGCGGCCGGCGACGTTGCCGAGCTCCTGCTGGGCGGCTCCGCCCTGGCCCATGCCGTCTCGGCCACCCTCAGCAGCACCGACATCACCAATGGCTACATCGACCTGAGCGTCACCGCTGGCGACCTCGGCAGCGATGGCAGCAAGGTCCTCACCGGCCGCGTGACCGACGCAGCCGGCAATGTCGGCACGGCCGGCGGCAGCCTGACCGTCACGCTCGACACCACCGCGCCCGGCACCCCGAGCAGCGCGATCGCGCTGACCACGGCCTCCGATACCGGCAGCTCGAGCAGCGACGGCCTGACCAATGCGGCCGCGCCGACCCTGCGTGTCAGCCTGGCCGGCACCAATGCCGCGGCCGGTGACGTGGTCGAACTGCTGCTCGGCGGTTCCTCCCTGGCCCACCCGGTCACGGCGACCCTGAGCGCCAGCGACATCATCACTGGCTACATCGATCTGTCTGTCACCAGCGGCGACCTCGGCAGTGACGGCACGAAGACCGTGACCGCGCGTGTGACCGACGTGGCCGGCAATATCGGCACGGCCGGCGGCTCCTACGGCTTCACGCTCGATACCAGCGGACCGAACGCGCCCTCGAACACGGTCGTCCTGGCCGCCGCCTCGGACTCGGGCTACTCGAATACCGACGGCGTCACCAATGTCGGCAATCCGACCTTCCGCATCAGCCTGGCCGGCACCAATGTGGTGGCGGGCGAGTCGATCGAACTGCTGCTCAGCGGCAGCCCGCTGGGCCATGTGACCAAGGCCACCCTGACCAGCACCGACATCAGCAACGGCTACGTCGATCTGACCGTGACCTCAGGCGACCTCGGCGCCAACGGCACCAAGACCTTTTCGGCGCGCGCGATTGATCTGGCCGGCAACGCGGGCCTGGCCGGCGGCGCGCTGACGATCACGTACGACACGGTCGCCCCGGGCCAGCCCATGGGCGCGATCGACCTGCTGGCCAGTTCGGACAGCGGCCGTTCGAACACCGATAACCTCACCAATGTGACGGGGCCGACCATTCGCTTGTCCTTGACCAGTACGAACGCCGTCGCCGGCGATGTCGCCGAATTGGTCTTGAACAATGTCTCGCTGGCCCACCCGGCCACGGCCATCCTGACCAGCACCGACATCACGAATGGTTATGTGGACGTGACGGTCACCAGTGGCGACCTCGGCAGTGATGGCACCAAGTCCCTCGGCACGCGCATCACTGACCGGGCCGGCAACGTGGGCGCCTGGGGCGGGCGCGTCACCGTGACGCTGGACACCACGCCGCCGACGGCGCCGACGGCGGCGATCACGCTGACGACCGCGTCCGACTCGGGCGCCTCCTCGAGCGACCGCCTGACCAAGACGCTGGCGCCGACCCTGCGCGTGCCCTTGTCGGGCTCGAACGTGACCTCGGGCGACCTGGTCGAAGTGCTGCTGGGCGGCTCCTCGCTGGCCCACGCGGTGACGGGCACGGTGAACAGCGCCTACATCCTGCTTGGCTATATGGATCTGACGGTCACCAGTGGCGACCTCGGCGCCGACGGGGTCAAGACCGTGACCACGCGCGTGACCGACCGGGCGGGCAATTCGACCACGGGCACCGCCTCGATGAGCTTCACGCTCGACACCACAGGGCCGTCCGCGCCGACCAATGCGCTGACCCTGGCCAGTGCCTCGGACTCGGGCAGCTCGAACAGCGACGGCATCACCAGCACCACCAATCCGACCGTGCGCGTCAGCCTGGCCGGGACCAGTGCCGTGGCCGGCGAGTCGATCGAGCTGCTGCTCGGCGGCAGTCCGCTGACCAATGTGACGAAGACGGTTCTGACCAGCACCGACATTAGCAATGGCTACGTCGACATGACGGTCACCGCCGGTGACCTGGGCAGCGACGGCAGCAAGACCCTGAACGCGCGCGCGATCGACCTGGCCGGCAATAATGGCAGCGTCGGCGGCAACCTGACCTTCACCCTCGATACCACCGCGCCCTCCGCGCCGAGCACGGCCATCGGCCTGACCAGCGCCTCCGATTCCGGCTTGTCGAACGCGGACGGCATCACGAACGTGCTGGCCCCGACCTTGCGCATCAGCCTGGCCGGCACGAATGCGGCGGCCGGCGATGTGGCCGAGCTTCTGCTCGGCGGTTCGGCCCTGACGCACGCCGTCTCGGCCACGCTGAGCAGCACCGACATCAGCAATGGCTATGTCGATGTCAGCGTCACCAACGGCGACCTCGGCAGCGACGGCAACAAGGTCTTCACGGTGCGCCTGACGGACGTGGCCGGCAATGTCGGCACCGCGGGCGGCGGCTTCACGCTGACGCTCGACACCAGCGCGCCCTCGGCCCCGAGTGCCGCCATTGCACTGACCAGCGCCTCGGACACCGGCGCCTCGAACAGCGACAATCTGACCAAGGCCACCGCGCCCACCCTGCGTGTGAGCCTGGCCGGCACCAATGCCGTGGCCGGCGATTTGGCGGAGCTGCTGCTGGGCGGCTCCGCGCTGGCCCATGCCGTCACGGGGACGCTGAGCAGCACCGACATCAGCAATGGCTATATCGACCTGACCGTCACCAGCGGCGACCTCGGCAGCGACGGCACGAAGACCGTCACCGCCCGGATCACCGACGCGGCCGGCAATGTGGGCACGGCCGGCGGCGCCTACAGCTTCACGCTCGACACCACCGGCCCGTCGGCCCCGAGCGCGACCATCGATCTGGCCAGCGGTTCGGACAGCGGCCTGTCGAACACGGACAACATCACCAGCACCCTGGCCCCGAGCGTGCGCGTCAGCCTGGCCGGCACCAGCGCCGTGGCGGGCGAAATCGTCGAACTGCTGCTGGGCGGTGCCTCGCTGGCCACAGCCGTGACGGCGACGCTCAGCAGCACCGACATCAGCAATGGCTACGTCGACCTGACGGTCACCAGCGGCGACCTGGGCAGTGACGGCAGCAAAGTCCTGACCGCACGCGTGACCGACCTGGCGGGCAACCCCGGTACGGCGGGTGGCGCACTGACGGTCACGCTCGACACCACGGGCCAGCCGGCGCCGAGCACGGCCATCGATCTGGTCGCTGCCTCCGACAGTGGCCTGTCGAACGCGGACAACATCACCAAGACCCTGGCGCCGACCGTGCGCATCAGCCTGGCCGGCACGAATGCCGTGGCCGGCGATGTGGCCGAGCTGCTGCTCGGCGGTTCGGCCCTGGCCCACGCGGTGTCGGCCACGCTCAGCAGCACCGACATCAGCAATGGCTATGTCGATGTCAGCGTCACCAGCGGCGACCTTGGCAGCGATGGCAATAAAGTCTTCACGGCACGCATCAATGACCTCGCCGGCAACGTCGGCACGGCCGGCGGTGCGCTGACCATCACCCTCGATACGAGCGCACCCTCGGCGCCGAGTGCTGCGGTTGCGCTGAGCAGCGCCTCGGATTCGGGCAGCTCGAACAGCGACAATCTGACCAATGCACTGGCCCCGACCGTGCGCGTCAGCCTGGCCGGCACCAATGCCGTGGCCGGCGATCTGGCCGAACTGTTGCTGGGTGGTTCCGCGCTGGCCCATGCCGTCACCGCGACGCTGAGCAGCACCGACATCAGCAATGGCTACGTCGATCTGACCGTCACCAGTGGCGACCTCGGCAGCGATGGTACGAAGGCCCTGACGGCCCGCGTCACCGACAAGGCCGGCAACGTCGGCACGGCGGGCGGCGCCTTCAGCTTCACGCTCGACACCACCGGCCCGTCGGCCCCGAGCACGGCTGTCGATCTGGCCAGCGGTTCGGAC
>NZ_JAKLTS010000006.1 GCF_022012445.1 Massilia sp. TS11 | reverse complement strand
TCGCGCGGAAAGTTTGGGCTGCCCTGCAGGCAAACGCGAGTTCGGCTAGCATGCACTTTTCTGTGAGGTCCCATGAAAACCATCCTGCTCGCCTGCCTGCTCGGCCTGGCCGGCACGGCCGCCCACGCTGCCGAGCCCCTGGCCACCATTCCCAGCCTCGAGGTGCCGCGCTACCTCGGCAACTGGTATGAAATCGCCAAGTACCCGAATCGCTTCCAGCGCCAGTGCGCCAGCGATACCGTCGCCACCTATGCCCAGCGCAGCGACGGCACACTCGACGTCACCAACCGCTGCCGCCGCAGCGACGGCAGCGTCGACGAAGCCCATGGCCAGGCGCGCCAGCGCGGCGGCCCCGGCTCGCCGCGCCTGCAGGTGCGCTTCGCCCCGGCCTGGCTGTCCTTCGTGCCGATGGTCTGGGGCGACTACTGGGTGATCGATCTCGATCCCGACTACCAGTTGGTGGCCGTCAGCGAGCCGAAACGCGAATACCTGTGGGTGCTGGCGCGCCAGCCCCAGGTCGCGCCCGACAAATGGGAGGCCCTGATGGCGCGCCTGGTCAAGCAGGGGCTCGACCCGGCCCGCCTCGAGCGCACGCCGCAGTCGGCCGCCAAGCCCTGAACCACTGGTCGGCCTTAGCCGCCATTCGACCCCGCCGGCGCGCCGTTCGTCACTGCGCCGGCGACAGACGCGCCGGCGCGGCCGATACTCGGGGCTTTCCCCTTTCGAGGAGCGCCCCATGCGCCTTGCCCTTGCCTGCTGTCTGATCCTGGCCGCCGCCGGCGCCCGGGCCGCCCCTGCCGCCCCTGCCGACGCCCTGCGCGCCGAGATTCTGGCCGCCGATGCCGAGTTGTTCGCGGCCCTGAATGGGCGCGACCTGGCCGGTCTGCAGCGCCGCTTCAGCCCCACGCTCGAGTTCTACCACGACCGCGGCGGCATCAGCGATTACGCCGCCAATCTGCGCGCGTTCGCCCACAATTTCAGCCAGCCCCAGATCGTGCGGCGCGAGGCCCTGCCCGACACGGTGCGCGTCTACCCGGCCGGCCCGGACGCGGCCATGCAGATCGGCGAGCACCGCTTCTGTTCGGCCGCGGCCGCCGGCGCGCGCGAGGACTGCAGCATCTACGGCTTCGCCATGGTCTGGCGCAAGGAGGACGGCCTGTGGAAGCTGACGCGCGTGCTCAGTTACGGCCACTGATAGCAAAATGTTCAGATAAATTGACCCGCATACATCCGGGTGCAATACTGGTCCGCGTCACCGCCCGACCCAGGCCCCGCCATGACGCACCTGCATGCCACGCTTGCCAGCAAGCGCAAGTTCTCGATCAACTGGACCTACCTGTCCGCGATCACGCAAGGCCGGTCGGCCATCGACCTCGAATCGCTGGCCCTGCGCAATCTGCACGACGCCCACCAATTCGTGCGCGAATACGGCTACGACCTGGCGCAGCCGGCCGGACGCGCGATCGTCGCCCGCGTGCACGCCGAGGCCGTGGCCTTCATCGGCGCCCATTTTCTGACGCCGCAACAGGCGGCGGCCATGCCGGCCGCGGTGGCGGCCGCGCCCGACCCGGCCCAGCTGCTCGTGTACGCCTCCCAGCACGGCCTGCACGGGGCCAGCCTGCGCGACTGGTCGTGCGCCGTGCTGAAGGTCATGCACGCGATCTTCTATCTCGAAAACAATCTGAAGCTGCGCCACTTCAACACCATCCGCGCCCAGGTGTTCGCCACCCTCGACAGCGTGATCCGGCATGAGGACGGGGCCAGCTATCTGAGCGATGGCGATCTGTGCCTGCCGCTGCTGCATTTCGACCGCAAGCACAACAAGGGGCGCGAGAGCATCCTGCTCAAGCTGCTGCACAAGGCCTCGTATGTGGCGGCGAATATCCACGACCACCTGGGCGTGCGCCTGATCTTCCACACGCGCTTCGAGTGCCTGCTCGCGCTCGAAGCTCTGCAGCGCGCGCACCTGCTGTCGATCACCAATCTGGATGCGGCGCGCACGCGCAACACCCTGCTCGACCTGGCCGCCGCCAAGCAGGTGTTCGTCCAGCACCGCGCCCAGCTCGAACGGGCGCACGGCTATCCGGCCGCCCTGCTGCGCCAGATGGACGCCGAGCTGGCCCGGATCGCGCACCCGCAGACCCAGGCCGACAATGCCCACAGCGGCGAAGGCTTCAACAGCCTGCAGGTCACGGTGCGCAAGATGATCCACCTGCCGCCCGAGCCGGGCCAGCCGGCCAGCTACGAACAGGGCTTCTACTTCGAATACGAGATCCAGCTGATGGACCAGGCGGCGTATGAGCGCAGCCAGCATGGGCCGGCCAGCCACGCGGCCTACAAGCAGCGCCAGCTGGCGGCGGCGCGCCGGCGCGTGCTCGGGGCGCGCCTGTGCGCGGCGCTCGAGCCGGCCGCGGCCGGCCTGACCGAGCATTCCTTCTAGGGAAAATCTGTTGTTCTTTTCACACATCCCGTAGAATGGGCTGTCCGCCCTGCCGGAGGAATACCGTGCTGCGCCTGCTTCTGCTGCTGTGCCTGAGCTGTCTGCTGCGCCCCGCCCTGGGGCAGGAGGCCGTGCGCCTGCAGCTCAAATGGCAGCACGCCTTCCAGTTCGCCGGCTACTACGCGGCGGCTCAGCTCGGCTATTACCGCGAGGCCGGCCTCGCGGTCGAGATCGTCCCGGGCGGCAGCGGCATCGACAGCGTGCGCGAAGTGGTCGAGGGGCGCGCCGAATATGGCGTGGGCAACAGCAGCCTGCTGCTGTCGCGCCAGGCCGGCCTGCCGGTGGTGGCGCTGGCCGT
This sequence comes from Massilia sp. TS11, assembly GCF_022012445.1. Taxonomy (GTDB): domain Bacteria; phylum Pseudomonadota; class Gammaproteobacteria; order Burkholderiales; family Burkholderiaceae_D; genus Telluria. The sequence goes on along the minus strand of NZ_JAKLTS010000006.1, from coordinate 336,735 downwards.
GATCTTCCAGCACTCGCCGGCCGTGCTCCTGACCACGCCGGCGGCGGTGGCCGGCGGCGTCGGCAGCCTGAGCGGCAAACGCATCATGGTCGAGCCGCACACCGAGGAACTGCTGGCCTATCTGCGCCAGGAGGGTCTGCATCCGGGCAGCTTCACCCAGGTGCCGCACAGCCTCAAGGTGGACGAGCTGATGAGCGGCAAGGTGGCCGCGATCACGGCCTACAGCACCAATGAGCCCTGGCTGCTGGAACAGGCCGGCTTTTCGTATGTGGCCCTGAGTCCGCTCAGCCGCGGCATCGACTTCTACGGCGACAACCTGTTCACCACCGAAGACGAGATCGCGCGCCATCCGGGCCGGGTGCGCGCCTTCCGCGCCGCCAGCCTGCGCGGCTGGCAGTATGCGATGGCCCATCCGGACGAAGTGGTGACGCTGATGCAGCGCCACTACCGGCTGCCGCACCCGCGCGCCTTCTACCTGCACGAAGCCCAGACCATGCGCGAACTGCTGCGCACCGACCTGATCGAAATCGGCTACATGAACCCGGTACGCTGGCTGCACATCGCCGACACCTATGCCGACCTGGGCCTGCTGCCGCGCGGCGTGGCCGTGCAGCCCCTGCTGTACCGGCCCGATCCCGTGCACGACTACAGCGGCGCGCTCGGCGCGCTGGCGGTGGCGGCCGGCGTCGCCGTGCTCAGCCTGTATGTGCTGCGCATCAACCGCCGCCTGCGGCGCGCGCTGGCGGCCAGCCAGGCGGCCGAGGACGCGCTGCGCCACCTGGCCCAGCACGACAATCTGACCGGCCTGCCGAACCGCGCCCTGTTCGCCGACCGGCTCGAACAGGCGCTGGCGGCGGCCGTGCGCGAGCAGCGCGGCCTGGCCCTGCTGTTTCTCGACCTCGATGGCTTCAAGCCCGTCAACGACGCGCTCGGCCATGCGGCCGGCGACCTGCTGCTGCAGGAAGTGGCGCGCCGCCTGCTCGACACGGTGCGCGGCTCGGACACGGTGGCGCGCCTGGGCGGCGACGAATTCGTGCTGCTGTTGCGCAGCGTCGACACGGCCGACAGCGCGCTGGCGGTCGCGGCCAAGATCGGCGACAGCCTGCGCCAGCCCTACCTGCTGGACGGCCAGCCGGCCGCCGTCTCGGCCTCGATCGGGATCGCCCTGCACCCGGCGCACGGGGCCACGGCCGCCGATCTGATGCGCCACGCCGACATCGCCATGTATGTGGCCAAGCAGCACGGGCGCGACCGCGTCGAGCTCTACCGCCCGGCCGCCCCTGTGTAAATCGGTGAGATTTGGGCGCGCCCGAAGGCTTATCATTTCGCTCACGGGAATAGTTATTCTGCAATTACCCTCGAACAACAATAAGTTCCAATCGGAAAGTAATTGAACTAGAATATGCATATGTGGCCGCCACCGGCGGCGGCCAGGAGAGTGCCCATGTCCGACCCTGCCAGCGCGCCCGCGCCCCGGCCGACGATCCTGATCGTCGACGATACTCCGCAAAATCTGGCGGTGCTGGGCGCGCTATTGGAGGAGCATTACCAGGTGCGCGCCGTGAATTCGGGCGAACGGGCGCTGCGCGCGGCGCGCAGTGCGCCGCGCCCCGACCTGATCCTGCTGGACGTGATGATGCCGCTGATGGACGGCTACGAAGTGCTGCAGCGCCTGCGCGCCGACGCCGGCACGCGCGATATCCCGGTGATCTTCGTGACCGCCATGGACAGCACCGAGAACGAGGAGCACGGCCTGCAGCTGGGCGCGGTCGACTACATCACCAAGCCGGTCAAGGCGCCGATCGTGCTGGCGCGCGTGGCCACCCACCTCGAACTGAAGCGCGCGCGCGACATCCTGCACGACCAGAACGCCTGGCTCGAGACCGAGGTCCAGCGCCGCATGCACGAAAACCTGCTGGTGCAGGACCTGTCGCTGCGCGCCCTGGCCTGTCTGGCCGAAGCGCGCGACAACGAGACCGGCCACCACATCGTGCGCACCCGCACCTATGTCGAACTGCTGGCCCACGCGCTGCGCGCCCACCCGCGCTTTAGCGCCGCCCTGGCCGGCGCCCGTCTCGAGATGGTGGTCAAGGCCGCCCCGCTGCACGACATCGGCAAGGTCGGCATCCCCGACGCCATCCTGCTCAAGCCGGGCCGCCTGAACGACGAGGAGATGCGCATCATGCGCCGCCATCCGCTGATCGGGGCGGAGGCGATCGACAAGGCCATCGCCCAGGCGCGCGCGGCCGACGCCGAATCGGGCGAGCTCGATGACGAGGCCTTCGCCTGCCTGCTGGTGGCGCGCGAGATCGCCCTCGGCCACCACGAGAAGTGGGACGGCAGCGGCTATCCGGCCGGCCTGGCCGGCGACGCGATTCCGGTGGCGGCGCGCCTGATGGCCCTGGCCGACGTGTTCGACGCCCTGATGAGCCGGCGCGTCTACAAGCCGGCCATGGGCCTGGACGAGACCTGCGCCATCATCGAACAGGGGCGCGGGCGCCATTTCGACCCGGCCGTGGTGGACGCCTTCCTGGCCTGCCGCGAACAATTCGCCGACATCGCCGTCCGTTTCGCCGATCCCCACCCGGAGCTGAGCGCATGAAGATCTGGTCCGCCCTGCTGCTGGCAGCCTGGCTGCTGCCGGCCCGCGCCGAGCCCCTGCAGGAACGCCTGGCCGGCCCCGAATTGCTGCAGCAGCTGCGCGCCGGCGGCCTGGTGCTGTACCTGCGCCACGGCCTGACCGACAACAGCCGCGCCGACCGCACCCCGCGCGTCGACCTCAACGACTGCGGCACCCAGCGCGTGCTGAATGCGGCCGGACGCCAGATGGCGGCCGAGATCGGCGCCGCCCTGCGCAGCGCGCGCGTGCCGGTCGGCGAGATCATCGCCGGCCCGCTGTGCCGCACGCGCGACACCGCCAACCTGGCCTTTCCCGGCGCCGCCGTGCGGGTCGAGCCGCTGCTGATGTACACGGCCAATCTGACGGCCGCCGAGAAGCAGCCGATCCTGCGCGCCACGCGCGCCCTGCTGACCCAGCCGGTGGCGCCCGGGACCAACCGCGTGCTGGTCGCCCACGGTCCGAACATGATGGACCTGACCGGCTACTTCCCGACCGAGGGCACGCTGGTCGTGTTCCAGCCCGATGGCGGCGCCGCCCTGCGCTATCTGGGCAGCGTGCCGCCGACCCTGTGGCCGCAGCTGCTGCGCTGAGCACCGATGCCACGCCGCGGCCTGCTGAAACTGGTCCTGATCCCGGTCGCCGGCGCCACCGTGCTGGCCGCCGCCCTGAACCTGGGCCTGTCCTACCGCATGCACCAGCAGCTGCAGCAGGCGCGCGCCCAGCAGGCCGCCGACATCGCCAATGTCCAGGCCAGCGCGCGCTTCAACGCCGACCTGGCCGACCTCCAGCAGCAGGTCATGCGCCGCCTCGAGGAGGCCGCCGCCGGCAAGCTGACCCAGGCCGACGTCTACCGCCAGCATAGCCGCGTGGTGGAGCGCCTGGCCGCGCTCGAGGCCCTGCTGCCGCGTATCGACAGCAGCCCCGAGATGCGCAAGCAGCTGGCTGAAGCGCGGCGCGACTTCGGCGCCTACCGCGACCTGCTGATGGCCCTGACCGACCGCGCCACCTTCGATCCGTCCGGCGCCATGGGCGACGCGGTGCGCGTGGTCGACGCCTACCTCGAACTGAGCGAGCACGCGCACGCGCTCTCACGCCTGACGGCGGCCGAGGCGGCGCGCCGCGGCGACGAGCAGCTGAATCTGATGGACTACCACGCCATCCGCATGAGCCTGATCGGCGGGGCCGTCGGCGCCCTGCTGCTGCTGCTGTGGGTGTTCACCACGCGCTGGCTGGCGCGCCGCCTCGATGTCCTGAGCGGCACCCTGACCGCCCTGGCCGGCGGGAACACAGCGCCGGCCCTGCTGGCGCGCGTCGAGACCCTGGCCGCCGATGCGCGCAGCGTGCTGCACGAAATGGCGCGCGCCACCCTGGCCTTCCGCGCCAGCCTGCTGGCGCGCCAGCGCGCCCAGTTCGATCTGGGCGAACGCATGAAGGAGCTGTCCTGCCTGTACGACGTGTTCCAGCTGACCGAGCAGGACGAGCGCGATGAAGCGGCCCTGCTGCAGGCCGTGGCGGCGCGGCTCGGCGCGGCCATGCAGTTCCCGGCCCAGGCCGCGGCCTGTCTGCAGCTCGATGAAGCCCTGTTCGGCGACGCCCGCGTGCTGGCCCAGTCGCGCCGCCTCGAGGCCAGCTTCGACGCGCCCGGGGTGGCGCTGCGCGTCAGCGTCGCCTACCTGGGCGCGCTGCCGCCCGACGCCGAGCACTTCCTGCTGCCCGAGGAGAACGACCTGGTGCAGGCGGTCACGCTGCGCCTGGGCTCGACCCTGCAGCGGCGCCAGGCCCAGGCCCAGGACGGCGAGCGCCAGCAGCTGCTGCGCCTGACGGTGGAGAACTCGCCGTATGCGATCGAACTGATCGACATCGACAGCCTGCGCTACATCGAAGTCAATGCGGCCGCCTGCCGCCTGCTCGGCTACGACCGCGCCGAGCTGATGGGGCTGACCCTGACCGAGGTCCAGGGCAGCATGACGCCCGAGCAGACCCGCGCGCGCGTCGAGCAGGTGGCGGCCGCCGGCAGCGCCAGCTTCGACAACCGGCGCCGCCGCCGCGACGGCAGCCTGATCGAGACCCACGCCTACGTCCAGTCGACCGAGCGCGCCGGGCGCCGCCTGCTGGTGGTGATCTGGATCGACATCACGGCCCAGAAGGCAGCCGAGGCCCAGGTGCGCATGCTGTCGATGGCGGTCGAACAGAGTCCGACCAGCGTGCACATCACCGACCTGGCCGGCAGCACCGTCTACGTCAACGAAGCCTTCGAGCGCGCCACCGGCTACACGCGCGCCGAGTTCATGGGCCAGAATCCGCGCCGCCTGAAGTCGGGCAAGACCGCGCGCGAGGTGTATCAGGCCATGTGGGCCGCGCTGACCAGCGGGCGCCACTGGTCGGGCGAACTGACCAACCGCACCAAGGACGGGCGCGAATGGATCGAGGCGGCCCTGATCGTGCCGCTGCGCGACGCCGACGGCATGGTGCGCCATTACGTCGCCCTCAAGGAGGACATCACCGAGCGCAAACGCATGACGGCCGAGCTGCAGGCGCACCGCGTCCACCTCGAGCAGCTGGTGGCCAGCCGCACGGCCGATCTGGCCCAGGCGATGGCCGAGCAGCAGGCCGTGTTCGACGCCGCCGGCGCCGGCATCGTGCTGCTGCAGGACACGCGCATCGTGCGCTGCAATCGCCGCATCGACGAGATGTTCGGCAGCGCGCCCGGGGCCCAGCTCGGCCAGTCGCCGCGCCACTGGTATGCCAGCGAGGCCGAGTACGCGGCCCAGCTGGGCGACGGGGCCAGCCAGCCGCGCGAGCAGCACATGGTGCGCGCCGACGGCAGCCGCTTCTGGGTGCGCCTGTCGGGCCGCCTGCTCGATCCCGGCGCGCCCGAGCGCGGCATGGTGCTGGTGCTGGAAGATATCAGCGACGAACACGAGGCGGCCCAGGCGCTGCGCCGCGCCACCCAGGAGCAGCAGGCCATCTTCGATACGGCCAGTTCCGGCATGGCCCTGATCATCGAGCGCGAACTGGTGCGCTGCAACCGCCGCCTGCACGATCTGATCGGCTGGCCCGAGGGCAGCCTGGTCGGCCAGCACACGCGCGTCTGGTATGCCGACGACGCCGCCGACGCCGAGGGCAATCTGCCCTACGCGGCGATCTGGCGCGGCGAGACCCATTGCCGCGAGCAGGAGCTGGTGCGGCGCGACGGCAGCCGCTTCTGGGCGCGCCTGACCGGACGCGCGGTCGATCCGGCCGACCGCGCCAAGGGCACGGTGTGGGTGATCGACGATATCAGCGAGGAGCGCGCCGCCGTCGACGCCCTGCGCCGCGCCCAGCAGCTGGCGGAAGAAGCGGCCCAGGCCAAGGCCGACTTCCTGGCCAATATGAGCCATGAGATCCGCACGCCGATGAACGCGATTCTCGGCATGACCCATCTGGTGCTGAAGACCGAGCTGACGGCGCGCCAGCGCGACTACCTGGGCAAGATCCAGGGCGCCGGCGCCCACCTGCTCGGGGTGATCAACGACATCCTCGATTTCTCCAAGATCGAGGCCGGCAAGCTCAATGTCGAGAGCATCGAATTCGAACTCGACAAGGTGCTCGACAACGTGACCGGCCTGATCGCCGAGCGCGCCGCCGCCAAGGGCCTCGAGCTGATCATCCAGATCGAGCCGGACGTGCCGCGCTATCTGGTCGGCGATCCGCTGCGCATCGGCCAGGTGCTGATCAACTACGCCAACAATGCGCTCAAGTTCACCGAGCGCGGCGAGATCAGCCTGCAGGTACGCGTGCAAAGCCGCGACGGCGGCGAGCTGCTGCTGCACTTCGCCGTCAGCGACAGCGGCATCGGCATCGCGCCCGAACATATCGGCCTGCTGTTCCACAGCTTCCAGCAGGCCGACAGTTCAACCACGCGGCGCTTCGGCGGCACCGGCCTGGGGCTGGCCATTTCCAAGCACCTGGCCGAGCTGATGGGCGGCGAGGTCGGGGTCGAGAGCACGCCCGGCGCCGGCTCGCGCTTCTGGTTCACGGCGCGCGTACGCGCGGCCGCCCAGCCGCCCGCGCACCGCCTGCTGGCGCCGGCCCTGCGCGGCCAGCGCGTGCTGGTGGTCGACGATAACGACAGCGCGCGTGAAGTCATCGGCGACATGCTGCGCGCGATGGGCTTCCAGGTGCAGGCCGTGGCCAGCGGCGCGGCCGCGCTCGAGGCCCTGCGCCAGGCCGAGGCCGACGGCCAGGCGTTCGCGCTCGCCCTGCTCGACTGGCAGATGCCGGCCATGGACGGCGTCGCCCTGGCCGAAGCGATCGGCCGGCTCGGCCTGGCGGCCAAGCCGCATCTGCTGATGATCACCGCGCACGGCCGCGAAGACCTGAGCCGCCCGGCCGCCGAAGCCGGCATCGAAGGGGTGCTGCTCAAGCCCCTGTCGCCCTCGATCCTGTTCGACAATGTGCTGCAGTGCCTGGGCGAAGGCGAAGCCGATGCCGCGCCCAGCGTCAGCGCGGCGCCGGCCAAGAGCGGCGCGGCCGGCGTGCTGCGCGGCGCGCGCGTGCTGCTGGTCGAGGACAATGACCTGAACCAGGAAGTGGCGCGCGCCCTGCTCGACGACCTGGGCATCGAAACGGCGCTGGCGAACAACGGCGCCGAAGCGCTCGAGCGCCTCGCCGCCGGCAGCTACGACTGCGTGCTGATGGACATGCAGATGCCGGTGATGGACGGCCTCGAAGCGACCCGCCGCCTGCGCGCCGACGGCCGCTGGAACGCGCTGCCGGTGATCGCGATGACGGCCAATGCCATGGCCAGCGACCGCGCGCGCTGCCTGGCGGCCGGCATGAACGACCATATCGCCAAGCCGATCGATCCCGACCTGCTGGCCAACACCCTGCTGCGCTGGGTCGCGCCGCGCGCGGGCAGCGCCAGCGAGGGTGCCGGCGCCGGCAGCGCCGAGGCTGCGCCCGATCTGCGCGCCCTAGCCGCCGTGCCCGGCCTCGATCCTGCCCTCGGCCTGCGCCAGGCGCTCGGCCGCCCGGCCCTGTATCTGACCCTGCTGCGCAAATTCGTGGCCGGCCAAAGCCCGGTGGTGGCGCAGCTGCCGCAGGCCGTGGCCGCCGCCGACAGCGCCAGCGCGCGCCTGCTGGCGCACACGCTCAAGGGCGTGGCCGCCCAGATCGGCGCCAGCGCCCTTAGCGCGCAGGCGGCCGCGCTCCAGCATGCGCTCGACGCCGGCACGGTCACGCCACAGGCCGCGGCCGAACTGGCCGGCGCGCTGGCCACGCTGCTGGAGGCGCTGCGCGCGGCGCTGCCGGCCGCCACCCAGAGCGCCAGCGCCAGCGCCGATCCGGCCCAGGTGCAAGCCGTGTGCCGCCGGCTGGCCGAGCAGCTGGGCGCGGACGACTTCCACAGCGGCCAGCTGCTGGCCGAGCAGCAGGGACTGCTGCAGGGCGCCCTCGGGCCCGACTACCGCGCGCTGGCCCAGGCCATCGAAGACTTCGACTTCCCCGGCGCCCTGGCCGCCCTGAGAAGCGGCTGCGCGCGCGCCGGGGTGGCGCTGGACCCGGTTTGACAAGCGGCGCGGGGGCCGGAATACTGGCGCCCATGCCTACCACTGCCCTCTCCCCCTGGTTCCTGCTCGCGCTGGCCGTCCCCCTGCTGCTGCTCGGCCAGGCCGTGCTGCGCCGCCTGCCCCTGCTGGCCCGCTACAGCATCCCCGTGCCGGTCGTCGGCGGCCTGCTGTTTGCTTTGCTCTGCCTGCTGCTGAAGCTGGGCGGGCTGCCGCTGGCCTTCGCCACCAAGGTCGACGCGCCGCTCTGGACCTGGCTGGTCACGCCCCAGGCCGAATGGCAGCAGCACCCGGCCAAGAACCTCAATCTGCCGCTGCTGATCGGCTTCTTCACCTGCGTCGGCCTGGGCGCGCCCTTGCGCCTGCTGGCGCGCGGCGGGCGCATGCTCCTGATCCTGCTGCTGGCCACCACGCTGCTGGCGGTGCTGCAGAACGCGGCCGGGGTGGCCGTGGCGCGCCTGCTCGGCGTGTCCGACCTGCTCGGCCTGGCCTGCGGTTCGCTGACCCTGGTCGGCGGGCATGGCACGGCGCTCGGTTTCGCCGGCCGTTTCGAACAGGCCGGCCTGGCTGCCGCCGCCACCATCGGCGCCTCGGCCGCCACCTTCGGCCTGGTGGCCGGCGCCCTGCTGTCCGGTCCCCTCGGGGCCTGGCTGCTGCGCGGGCGCAGCGCGGCCGCCGCCGGACCGGCGCGCGTGCCCGACTTCCTCAGCGACCTGGGCGCCCTGCTCGGCGACGGCCGCCGCGCCCTGCTGCATCTGCTGCTAGTGGCCGTCTGCATCAAGCTCGGGGCCGAAGTCAGCGCCCTGCTCGACCGCGCCGGCGCCGCCCTGCCAGCCTATATGGGCGCGCTGGTGCTGGGGTTCACGCTGCGCGCCGTGCACGACGCGCTCGGCCTGCGCTGGCTCGACGGCGCCGTGATCGGCCGCCTGGCCGCCGTGCTGCTGCCGCTGTTCCTGGTGGTGACCCTGGCCGCGCTGAATCTGGCCGACCTGGCCAGCGTGGCCGGCCCGATGCTGCTGATCCTGGCGGCGAATACCGTGCTGACGCTGGCCTTCGTGGTGCTGCTGGTCTGGCCGCTGCTCGGACGCGACCACGAGGCCGGAGTCGCCAGCGCCGGCTTCTGCGGCTACGCGATCGGCTCCACCGCCACCGCGGTGGCGGCGATGGACGCGCTGACGCGCGAGAACGGCCCGGCCCCGCAGGCCAGCACCATCGTGCCGCCGACCGGCGGCTTCCTGATCGACCTGACCAATGCGCCGGTGATCAGCGCCTTCCTCAAGGCCCTCGTTTGACGAAGGCGAGGGTCACCTCGCCGACGTCCAGGCCCCACTTGCGCAGGGTCGAGCGGTTCAGCATGACCTTCTCGTCCATCTGAAACATCCAGTCGTCGACGTCGAGGTTCCAGACCTTGCCGTCGACCGGCACCGCCAGCACATAGCGCCAGTGGAAGGCATTCCCGGCCACCTCGCCGATGGCCTCGCCGACCACATCCTCGGCGCGCCCGCTGACGCGCCCATCGGGCAGCATCTGCAGGGTCCAGGTGCGCTGCGAGCGGCTGCCATCGGCCCATTCGAAGCTCTCCTCGAGCACCCCGCGCGGGCCGTCCCAGCGCGCCGCAATCACCGCATGAAAGCGCTTGGTGACCAGGCCCGAACGGTCCTGCACCATGCCCCAGGCATCGAGCGTGCCGTTCAGATAGCGGGCCGGCGAAAACAGCGGGGTCTCGGCGCGGTAGCGCTCGACGCTGACGGCGCTGCAGCCGCCCAGCAGAACGGCCAGGGCGGCCGTGACGAGAATCCGTTTCATGCTTGCTCCTCCAATTCATGGCGCCAGCGGCCCAGCAGCCACCAGGCACCGGCTTTCAGACAGACCGGCAGCAGGCCATAGGCCAGCGCCAGCGGCAGACGCCCGCCGCCAGCGCCAGGCGTGTAGCCGAGCAGCGCCAGCAAGGGCAGACCGAGGCCGGCGGCCACGGCCAGATTCAGTTTGACCAGGCATTGCCACAGACCGCTGCAGGCGCCCGGCTGGCCCAGACGCACCCCGAGCCCGGCCACCAGGCTGGCCGGCAAGGCCAGATCGGCGCCCAGCGCCAGGCCGCTGAGCAAGCACAGGGCGGCGAAGGCCAGCACCTGGCCCGGCCCCAGCGCGGCGGCGCCGGCAAAGCCGCAGAAGGCCAGCAGCATGGCGGCGCGCCAGGCGCGCACCCGGCCCCAGCGCGCGGCCAGGCGCAGCCACAACGGCAGACCGAGCGCACCGGCCAGAAAGTAGGCGAGCAGCAGCGCGCCCGACCAGCGCGCGGCCTGCAGCACATCGGCCACGAAAAACAGAAACAGCGTGGCCGGCAGCGCCCCCGCCACCCCATTGAGCAGGCCGACCAGCAGCAGGCGGCGCAGGGCGCGCGCGCCCCACACGGCGCGCAGACCCGGCCACAGCGGCGCGGCGCAAGGCGGCGCCGGCGCCACCGCGCGCAGGCTCAGCGGCGCAGTCAGCAGCAGCAGCACGGGCAGCAGCCAGGCCATGCGCGCCAGTCCCTGCGCCAGGTCGGCCGCCAGCACACTGGGCAAGGCCGCGGCCAGCAGCACGCCGATCAGGCCCAGCCCCTCGCGCGCGCCGGCCAGGCGGTTCAACAGCGCCGCGTCCTGCGCGGGCGCGGCCAGCGACAGGTAGGCGATATTCGCCGCCGCCAGGCCCCCATAGCACAGCAAGAGCGCGCCGATCAGCCAGGCCAGAGCGCCCGCGGCGGGCGGATGGAACAGCGCCACGTAGCCGGCCGCCAGCGGCACCAGGGCCAGCGCCGCCATGCGCGCGCGCGGCACGCGGTCGGCCAGGGCGCCGAGCAGCGGGTCGAGCAGCACATCGCCGATACGGGTGGCGAACAGCACCGCGCCCAGCGTCGCCAGCGACAGGCCCTGGGCCGCATACAGCGGCGGCACATGCACGTAGACCGGCAGCGCGGCGAAGGCCAGCGGCAGGGCGAGCAGGCCATAGGCCAGAGGGCGGGCTTGTTTTGTCATGGACAAATTGGCAAATTGAGCCGCATTGTGCCACGAATTTTCATTTTGTTCAGGACAAACGAGAAAACACGCCTGAGTTTGGGCAAATGCCAGCAATCCCGCTATGATGTTCGCTCCAAAGCAAGAGGCGCGACCATGCACGACTACCCCGACGATATTTACACCGAACCGGCGGCCGATACCAACACCCTGGCCCAGCTGGGACCATTGGCGCCGCTGGCCGGCGTGTGGGAAGGCCAGCGCGGCCTGGATGTGAAACCCAAGGCCGACGGCCCGCGCAAGCAGGCCTATGTCGAGCGCATCGAGATGCAGCCGATCGACCCCGTCACCAACGGCCCCCAACTGTTCTACGGACTGCGCTACACGATCTTCATCACCAAGCCGAACCAGACCAAGACCTACCACGAGCAGAACGGCTACTTCCTGTGGGAGCCGCTGGCCGGGGTGGTGATCCAGACCCTGTCGATCCCGCGCGGGATGACGGCCATGGCCAGCGGCGAGGTGGCGCCCGACGCGCGCCAGTTCACGCTGGTGGCGCGCGGGCCGGCGATCGCCTCCAACCCCTTCCTGCAGCAGAATTTCAACACCACCGAATACCGCATCACGATCAGCATCCACGAGGACGGCAGCTGGAGCTACGAGAGCGACACCGTGATGGACATCCGCGGCCAGGCGGAGCCCTTCCACCACACCGACCGCAACACCCTGAGCCGGGTCGGCGCCGCCGAGCCGAACCCGCTCGCCCGTTCCTGAACGCGCCCGCCCAAGAATTCCCGCCAAACACACCTTTTGCCAGCCAAACAAATCGGGGTCAGGCCCCATTTATCCGTGCGGATAAATGGGGTCTGACCCCGATTTGTTTGGCTGGAAAGGATGGCGGTAAAAAAAGGCGGGCACGCGGCCCGCCTGGATGCGCTCGGCTTGCGTCAGGAACGGCCGATGATGGCTGCGGTGGCCATCAGCTCGTCCATCAGGGCCAGCGAATTTTTGCCCGACATCGCGTGCGGGTTCAGCACCGGCAGGTCGGAGTAGCGCAGCAGCGTGGCCACATTCAGCTTGGCCAGATTGGCCTGGCCCATGGTCCAGCCGGAGTAGCGGCGTTCGTTGATTTCTTCGTAGTGCAGCAGCACCACGTCGGTGTGGCGCGTGTCGCGCAGGATTTTGGCGTACAGGGCGTTGACGGCCTCGCGCCCGCCCTCGAGCACCTGCATGAACACATGGTCGCTATGGCACAGGATACCCGTGATGCCATGCGAGGGATTGTGCGCATGCGATTGCTGCAGGATGGAGGCGACGACACTGGCCGGATTGGCTTCGGCGGCCAGACGGCTGGCATACAGGAGGCGGACGAGCATGGCGGTTTCCTTCGGGCTTAGCGTTTAATCAGGGACAGGAATTCACGGCGCAGCGACGGGTCCTTGAGGAAGGAGCCGTGCATCACACTATTGATCATCTTCGAATCCATGTCCTTGACGCCGCGCCATTGCATGCAGAAGTGGTCGGCCTCCATCACCACGGCCAGGCCGTCCGGCTGCATGCGCTCCTGCAGATAGTCGGCCAGCTGCACCACCGCCTCCTCCTGGATCTGCGGGCGGCTCATCACCCAGCTGGCGATGCGCGCATACTTCGACAGGCCGATCAGGTTCGAGTGCTCATTCGGCATGACCCCGATCCAGACCTTGCCGATCACCGGGCACAGATGGTGGGAACAGGCCGAGCGCACGGTGATCGGGCCGATGATCATCAGCTCATTCAAGCCGGAGACATTCGGGAACTCGGTCACCGGCGGCGCCGGCGCATAGCGGCCGTTGAAGACTTCGTTGATGAACATTTTGGCCACGCGGCGGCCGGTGTCGATGCTGTTATGGTCGTTCTGGGTGTCGATCACCAGGCTTTCGAGCACGCCCTGCATCTTGACCGTGACTTCATCGAGCAGCTGTTCGAGCTCGCCCGGCTCGATGTAGGCGGCGATATTGTCGTTCGCGTGGAAGCGCACCTTGGCGGCCATCAGCCGCTCACGAATGCGCTGCGAGACCGGCACGGGGGCGATCGGCTTGAGTTCAGTGGGCATGGGCAGGTCCAGGTTCTTTCGGTAAAGCCGGATCATATCGGAGTTTTCCCAAGCCTGCCGAAGGCCCTACAAGTCGTCCAGTTTTTCGCGCCACAGGGCGGCCTGCTGGCGCAGCGCGGCCAGGGCCTCCGGGTCCATCTTGCGCAGCTGCGGATAGACCATGCCGATGCGCGGGTTGTCGCCCAGCTGGTCCTGATGGCGCGCGAAGAAGTCCCAGTACAGGGCATTGAAGGGACAGGCCCCGTGCCCGGTCTTGCGCTTTTTGTCATAGCGGCAGCCCTGGCAGTAGTCGCTCATGCGGTCGATATAGGCGGCGCTCGAGACATACGGCTTGGTGGCCAGCAGGCCGCCATCGGCGAACTGGCTCATGCCCAGCGTATTGGGCAGCTCGACCCACTCGAAGGCGTCGATGTACACGCCCAGGTACCAGCGGTGCACGGCCTGCGGATCGAGGCCGGCCAGCAGCGCGAAATTCCCGATCACCATCAGGCGCTGGATATGGTGGGCGTGCGCCTCCTCGAGCGAATCGCCGATCGCCTGGGCCAGACAGCGCATCCCGGTCTGGCCGGTCCAGAACCAGCGCGGCAGCGGCAGCGCATGGCGCAGCACATTGTGTTCGGCGTAGGCCGGCATGCGCGCCCAGTACACGCCGCGCACATACTCGCGCCAGCCGAGGATCTGGCGGATGAAGCCCTCCACCGCCGCCACCGGCGCCTGGCCGGCCTCCCAGGCCGCCTGCGCCGCCTGCACCACTTCGCGTGGGTCGAGCAGCTTGACGTTGAGGGCGAACGAGAGCTGGGAATGGAACAGACGCCGCGCGCGGCTGCTCATCGCATCCTGAAAATCGCCGAAGTGCGGCAGCGCGCGGGCGATGAAATGCGCGAGCTGCTGCAGGGCCTCGGCGCGGCTGGCCGGCCAGCGCAGCGCGCCCGCCTGCGGATTGCCGAAGCTTTGCACGCCGGCCGCCGTGATCTCCTCCCACAGGGCGCCGCGGTCATGGCAGGGGCGCCGGTCGGGCGGTTCGGGCGGATCGCCCTTCCACGGCTTGCGGTTGTCGTGGTCGTAGTTCCACTTGCCGCCCACCGGCTGGCCGTCGGCTTCCATCAGCACCTGGTGGCGCACCCGCAGCGTGCGGTAGAAGTGCTCCATCAGCCAGCGCTGACGCCCGGCGAAGATGCCTGCCGCCTCGTCCGGCGCGGTGTAGAAATGCTCGCTGCCCACCATGCGCACGCGCACGCCGGGCGGGCGCCAAGCGGCCAGTTGCTGCTCCAGGCGCCATTCATCGGGCATCTGGTATTCGCATTCGCTGGCGCCAAAGCGGGCCAGGGCCGCTTCCAGATTGGCCGTCAGGCTCTGGGTATTGTCGGCGTCGCCGATGCGCAGGTAGTGCACGCGGTGGCCGGTCGCTTCCAGTTCGGCGGCGAACTGGCGCATGGCGGCGAAGATCGCCAGGATCTTCTGGGCATGGTGCAGCACATAGTCGGTCTCCTGGCGCACTTCCATCATCAGGTAGACGACGTCCGCGTGGCGGTGCTGGAACCAGCTGTGGCGCAGCGACAGCTGGTCGCCCAGGATCAGACGCAGGGTGCGCGCGCTCATGCCCGCCCCCAGTTGCGCCGGTAGGCGCCGTCGCGGTCGTATTCGCGCGCCTGCTTGTCGGGATCGAAGCGGCGGCCGCCGCGCGGGTCGGTGCCGCGCCCGGCGATGTACAGCCAGTTGCCCTGATTGCTGTAGACGTCGTAATCGACGAGCTGGCGCTCGAACCAGGCCGCGCCCTGGCGCCAGTCGCCGCCAAGTTCGTAGATCAGATAGCTGGCCACGATCTGGCGCATGCGGTTCGACAGAAAGCCGGTGGCGGCCAGCTCGCGCATGCCGGCGTCGACCAGGTCCTGCCCGGTCTCGCCGGCGCACCAGCGCGCAAAGCCCGCTGCATCGTGGGCCGGTGGCGGCGCCGCGCCCAGCCCGCGCCCGCGGTACAGGGCGCGCCCGTGCTGCAGATGCAGAAAGCGGAAGTAGTCGCGCCACAGCAGCTCGAACCACAGCCAATAGCTGCTGTCGCTGGCGCCGTGCGCGGCTTCGAAGCGACGCAGTTCGGCCAGCACCCGGCGCGCCGAGATGGCGCCGAGCGCCAGCCAGGGCGAGAGCTTGCTCGACATGTCGATCCCGCTCAATGCATTGCGCGTGGCCTTGTAGGTGTGCGGCAGGCCGCGCGCCAGGTAGTGCGCCCAGTGCGCCAGCGCCGCCTGTTCACTGCCCTGCCAGGCCGGTAGCGCATACGGGAACGCGGCGCGCCCATCGTGCAGCGCGCGCACGTGCGGCGCCACGCTGGTCGGCAGCGGCGCCGGCAGCGGCGGCAGGCGCACTGGCGCGGGCAAGGGCGCGGGCGGTTGCAGCCCGCATCCTTCGACCTGCTGGCGAAAGGCGGTAAACACCTTGGGCAGCTCGGCCACGGCAAACGGCAGGCTGGCCGGATCGAGCAGCGAGGACTGCCAGCAGGTCTCGACGGCGCAGCCGGCCGCGCGCAGGGCCGCCACCTCGTCCTGTTCTTCGGGCGCGGCGATCTCCTCGCAGACGATGGCATCGGCGTCCAGCGCCAGCAGGGCCGCCGGCGCGGGCCCCTGCAGTTCGATCAGATCACTGCCGAGCGCGCGCAAGGCGGCACGCAGGCCATCGAGGGCGCTGCGCTCGAAAGCGGCGCGGTGCGGGCCGACGCCCGGCGCATGGCAGTAGACGGGCAGCAGGCGGCTGGCGCGCTGCGCCGCCAGCTGCAGCGCCGGATTATCGTGCAGGCGCAGATCGCGCCGGAACCAGTAGACCAGGGTGCTCATACGCGTTTCCCCTGGCGCCGGCAGCGCTCGGAACAATATTGGACTTCATGCCAGCAGCGCTCCCACTTCTTGCGCCAGCTGAAAGGCAGGCCGCAACTGGCGCAGATCTTCTGAGGCAGCTCGGATTTCTTACGCATCTTCATGACCGTCTCCGTCGCGGCGGGAGGCGCGACCGAAAGCGGGCATCTTAGCCGAACTGCGCGCAGTCTGCTGTCAGTAGTAGCTGCGCAGGATTTTCTGCCACTGCGGATCGTGCAGAATGGGGCCGAGGGCGGCATTCAGGTCCTGCATGACGAAGCCGTACTCCTTCGGCACCAGGATCAGGCGGTCGAATTCGTCATGCGGCTTCTTCGACACGAAGAACTCCTTGCGCCACTCGGGCCGGTGGCGCAGCAGATAGTCGTAGGTGCGGCGCGTGACGACGGTGGCGTCGATGCGCTTCAGGCGCAGCTTGTCGAGACTGACCTCCTCGCTGATCGCCTCATCGCGCTTGATGCGCCCGGCGCGTACCAGTTCATCGATGCCGAAGTAGTAGTAGCCCATCGACAGGCCGACGCTCTTGCCGACCAGGGACTCCGGCCCCGCATACGGCAGCGGGCTGCCGCTGTTCGACACCACCACGTCCTCGTCGTGCACGAATGGCGGCGACCACAGATAGCGCGTGCGGCTCTCGTCCTTGAACCAGGCCGGATGCACGCCCACCACCAGGCCATTCAGGCGCCCCGTTTCAAGGTCGTGCTCGAGACGGCGGCGCGGCAGATAGACGGTCTTGAAGCTGTGCGCGCTGACGCGCTCATTCAGATAGGCGGCCAGATCGAAATACAAGCCGGTCTGCTTGTCGCGGTCGACGATGTAGGGCGGCTTGAGATGGTAGGCGTAGAGGATGATTTCATCGGCCGCGGCCAGTCCCGGCCAGGCCAGCAGGCCACACAGCAGAAGGGAGAACAGGCGTGCCATTTCAGCCTCACGGGTCAGCGTCTTGACAGCCAGACTAGCACCATCGGCAGGCCCGGACAAGCCGCGCCGGCGCCTGCACCAGCGCGGTGCACGGTTCAGGGTTTGAGGCTGGCGATAAAGGCGTCGACGGCGGCCGTGTAATCGCCGGGCGTGCCCAGCTTGTCATTGATCTGGCCGTGGTTCAGCGGCTGCGGCAGCACCTCGGCGCGCCCGCCCAGAGCCTGGGCGCGGGCCGCGAAGGCGCGCGCCGCCGGACAGCTGTCGGCGCGCTCGCTCGAACACACCAGCAGCAGCGGATGGGTGGGCGCCTTGAGCTGGGCCTGCGGCGACAGCGCCTGCCACTGGGCCGGGTCGGTCCCGAAGGCCGGGTCGTACAGCGGCAGGTGGCGGCGCTTCATGATCTCCTCGACGTCGTAGGCGGCCGAATCGAGCGCAATCGTGGCCTGCCAGGGCTGCACGCCGAAGCGCGCGCCGATCCCCGGTGCGCTGGCCAGCAGGGCCGCCAGATGGGCGCCAGCCGAATGCCCGACCAGCAGCACGCGCGCCGGATTGACGCCCCAGCCGGCCGCCTTGGCCTGCACCGCAGCCAGCACGCGGGCGATGTCTTCGGCCTGGGTGGCCACATCGGCCTGCGGCAGCATGCGGTAATTGGTGGAGACGAAGACGTCGCCGCGCGCCGTAAAGTGGGCCGACTTGTTATCGAGCGTGCGGCCCATGCGCTTGTCGCCGATACGCCAGGCGCCGCCGTGCACCATCAGGATGATGTGCGCATCCTTGGCCGGCGCCGCCGGCAGGTAGACGTCATACCGCTGGCGCGCATCCGGCCCATAGGCCTGGTCGCGCAGCACCTGCAGTTCCGCACCTTGCGCCAGAGCGGCCAGGAACAGACTCGCCACGATCAGCATCCGCATCGCACATCCTCCTTTACAGCGGATGATACACACAGGCGCGATTCGGTGTACATTAAGCGGCTATGAAAAAGACCCTTCTCGCCCTGCTGGCGGCCACCTGCCTCCAGCCGGCCTTCGCGGCCGACCTTTCGCCCACCGAGCAGGCCATCGTGGCCGCTGTCAAAGCCAACAACGCCCAGGGTCTGGCGCTGCTGGAAAAATCGGTGAACATCAATAGCGGCACCATGAACCACGCCGGCGTACGCGCCGTGGGCGCCCTGTTCCGCCAGGAGTTCGACGCCCTCGGCTTCCAGACCCGCTGGTCCGAGATGCCGGCGGCGATGCAGCGCGCCGGCCACCTGATCGCCGAGCGCGAAGGCAAGCAGGGCAAGCGCCTGCTGCTGATCGGCCACCTCGACACCGTGTTCGAGAAGGACAGCCCGGTGCAGCTGTGGGAGCGCCACGGCGACCGCGTGCGCGGCCAGGGTGTATCCGACATGAAGGGCGGCGACGTCATCATCATCCAGGCCCTGAAGGCGCTCAAGCAGGCCGGGGCCCTGGACAACACCACCATCCGCGTCGTGTTTACCGGCGACGAAGAAGACGCCGGCTCGCCCAAGGAGATCGCCCGCAAGGACCTGATCGACGCGGCCCGCCGCAGCGATCTGGCGCTGGCCTTCGAAGGCACCTCGCGCAATGCCGACGGCAAGGACACGGCCACCATCGGGCGCCGCTCGTCCTCGTCCTGGGTGCTCGAAGTGAAGGGCAAGCAGGGCCACTCCTCGGCGATTTTCCGCGGCGGCTATGGCGCCATCTATGAAGCGGCGCGCATCCTCGACGCCTTCCGGCGCGAAGTGCCCGAGCCGGACCTGACCTTCAGCCCCGGCCTGATCCTGGGCGGCACCGAGGTCACCGAACAGCCGGAGCTGGCCAAGGGCAGCGCCTTCGGCAAGACCAATGTCATCCCCAACAGCGTGGTCGTACATGGCGACATGCGCTATCTCGACTACGCCCAGCGCGACCGCGCGCGTGCCAAAATGAGCGCGATCGCGGCCCAGAACCTGGCCGGCACCTCGGCCACGATCCGCTTCCACGACTCCTACCCGCCGATGTCGCCGACCGAAGGCAACCGCAAGCTGCTGGCCCAGTATTCGCAGGCCAGCATCGACGCCGGCCTGGGCGAAATCGTGGCCGTGCCGCCCGGCCTGCGCGGCGCCGGCGACGTCGCCTTCGTGGCGCCGCTGATCGACAGCCTCGATGGCATGGGGGCGGCCGGCAATGGCGCCCACTCGCCCAACGAAGACCTGGACATCCCCTCGATCGAACGCTCGACCATCCGCACCGCCCTGATGATCTACCGCCTGACCCGCTAGGGCCGGCCGTCAGCGTCGTAAAAAAAGCTGGAACTTTTCGCGCCCGGCGCGGGAATAGCTGCAAACACGACGCTGACGATGCCCGATTTGACCGACACCCCCGACCACGAGCTGGTGCGCCAGATGCGCGCCGGGACAGCGGCCGCCTTTCAGGCCCTGTACCGGCGCCACCAGGGGCCGCTGTTCCGCTTCGCCCTGCTGCGCTGCGGGGCCGAGGCCACGGCCGCCGACGTGGTGCAGGACACCTTCATGGCCCTGCTCACGGGGAGCATCCAGTTCGATCCGCTCAAAGGCGCGCTCGGCCCCTTCCTGTTCGGGGTGGCGCGCAACCTGATCCTCAAGCACGAGGCGGCGCGCCAGCGCTATGCCCGACTGCCGGGCGAGGATGAGGACGACGAGCCGGACCTCGCCAGCGACGCCGCTGAGCCGCTCGACCAGCTGCTCGGCCAGGAGACCGCCGACGCCGTGCGCCGGGCGCTGGGCCAACTGGCCCCGCACTACCGCGACGTCCTGATCTTGTACGAATTGCACGAACTGTCCTACCTGGAGATTGCGCAGATCTGCCAGGTAGACCTAGGCACCGTGCGGTCGCGCCTGTCGCGGGCACGCAGCCAGCTGGCCAAACGCCTGCTGGCCCACCGCAGCGGCGCGCCCGCCTGAGGAGGAAACATGGAACACGACACCGACGATGCACTGCGCAGTGCCCTCGCCCCGGCACTGGGGCGCCTGCGCGGCGAACTGGCCACGCGCCAGACCCCGCCCGGGGTGGAGAAGGAGCTGCTGCAGGCCTTCGCCCGCCTGCAGCCGGCGCGCCCCTGGTATCAGCGCCTGTCGCCGCTGCAGTGGGGGCTGGCCGGCGGCGCCTCCAGCCTGGTGGCGATGGCGGCCGTGCTGGTGGTGGCGCTGCAGGTGCCGAGCGCACCGCGCGCCCCGGGCCACGGCGCCAGCGTGGTGCGCGATGGCGGCAGCGTCTTCATCGCCCTCGATTCGCTCGAGCGCATCGAGCAGGAAAGCGCCACCCATACGGTGCAGGCCGAACTGACCGGCGCCGATCTGGCCTCGATGGGTGTGCCCGTCAATCCGGAAGCGGCCGGCGACACCGTGCGCGCCGAACTGCTGGTCGGCAGTGAAGGCCAGCCGCTGGCCCTGCGATTTTTGTAATCCCCTTTCAATATGAGGACAAGCATGAACACCCGAAGCATTCTGCTGGCCGCCCTGACGGCTGCCTGTGCCGCCCCCGCCCTGGCCGACGAGGCCAACGAGCCGGTGCGCGTCGAAAAACGCGAATTCGCCTTCGCCGTCAACGGCGCGGCGCCGATGCGCTTCAATCTGGACGGCGCCGAGATCGGCCTGATGCGCAGCGCCAAGTCGATCAAGAACGCGCCCTACACGGCCGAGATCATCACGGAAAACGTGCAGGTGCTGGCCGACGGCAATCAGATCGTCAACAAGAACAGCCAGCTCAGCTACCGCGACAGCCAGGGCCGTCTGCGCCAGGAAGTGCGCGACGCCAAGGGCGAAGTCAGCGTCATCACCATCCACGATGCCGACGGCGTGATCTGGACCCTGAACCCGCGCAGCAAGACCGCCACCAAGCTGGCCGTGCGCGAATTCGGGCGCGGTGTGGCCGAGATGGCCAAGGCGCGCGTCGAGGCCCTGCGCAAGGACGGCAAGACCATCACGGTCGAAAGCGGCAATGGCGGCGAGCAGGTGATCGTCAAGCGGGTCGAGCGCGCCGACGGCGACAATGCCCAGAAGATCCAGGAAAACGTACAGATCCGCGTGGCCCAGCAATTCCGCGACGGCAAAGCGCCGACCGGCGAAGACTGGGGCAGCCACATCGCCACCATCATGGGCAGCGCGTTCGGCGACGCCAAATGGTCGCGCAAGACCAGCAGCAAGGACCTGGGCAGCAAGGAGATCGACGGCGTGAAGGCCGAGGGCAAGCTGCGCAGCTACGAGATTCCGGCCGGCGAAGTCGGCAACAAGAACGCCATCGTGGTCAGCGACGAAACCTGGTTCAGCCCGGAACTGCAGATCACCGTCTACAGCAAGCACAGCGATCCGCGTTCGGGCGACCGCATCTACCGCGTGGCCAGCCTCAAGCGTGAAGAGCCCAAGGCCGAGCTGTTCAACGTGCCGGCCGACTACAAAGTGAGCGACGCGCTGGCGCGCGTGCGCCAGATCGAGAAAGTGGAAAAGAAGAACTGAAGCACCGAACCAGTTAAGCGACGCGGGCTGAACAGCTCGTTGGACCCGGCCCGCCACACGGCGCCGGGTCTTTTTTTCACCCGCGCCACCACCAGCTTGCCCAGCAGATAAATCGGGGTCAGACCCCATTTATCCGCCGAGAAAAATGGGGTCTGACCCCATTTTTCGTTTATTTCAGCTGGGGCAGGATTTCGTGCTTGAACCAGTCGTCGAGCATTTGCTTCTCGTAACGCATGGCGTCGTCGCGCGGGTAGGTGTTCAGGTGGTCCATGTAGGTCATGTCGACCGCCGTGCTGGCTTTCTCGGCCAGCACGGTGGCGCCGCGCGTCAGCTTGTATTTGAGCTCGATGCGCGGCCAGTCGGCCATGCCGCGCATGATGCGCAGGTCGCGCCCGGCACGCATATTCGGCTCCAGGCGCCCGGCCAGATCGACGTCGGTGACCTCGATCGCCAGGTCAACCCCGGCCGGCAGGCGCGCGCCCAGCTTTTCGAAATGGCGCTGCAGGTCCTTGAGCGTGTCGGCACGCTCGTCCTCGGCGCGCGGCACGTCCAGATATTTATCGGGAGCCGTGAAACTCACGCTCACGGCGGCCTGGGCGGCGGCGGCCATGGCCAGCAGGCTGGCCGCCAAGATGGCTTGGGCTTTCATTCCGGACTCCTGATGCTGTCGATTGCATCATCATACGCCCGCCTTGGCGGCGAATTCGTGTTGAATGTTTATCGAATTGTTACCAAGTGTTTAGCATGAGACAGGCAGATGTTTAACACTGTTGTGATCGGCAACGGCTCAGTCTACAATCAAAACGTTCTGCGCCAAAACTTCGCGCACAGTCTGTAGTCTTGTTCCTCGGGAACCCATCCAACACGGAAGCCATCCATGTCCTTTTTGTCCGCAGCCCAACCGAAGCTGCCCCCCTGGCGGGTGCTACTGGTCGATGATGAACCCGATATCCACGACATCACCAAGCTCACGCTCTCGCGTTTTCGTCTCGACGGCCGTCCGCTGAGCTTTCTGCACGCCTATAGCGGCGACGAGGCCAAGGCCGTGCTCGCGCGCGAGAAGGACATCGCCC
Source organism: Massilia sp. TS11 (assembly GCF_022012445.1). GTDB lineage: Bacteria > Pseudomonadota > Gammaproteobacteria > Burkholderiales > Burkholderiaceae_D > Telluria. Next base: position 314,152 of record NZ_JAKLTS010000006.1, on the reverse strand, counting down.
TGGTGTTCCTCGACGTGGTGATGGAACGCGAAGACAGCGGCCTGGAAGTGGCGCGCTGGATGCGCCAGGACCTGGACAACCAGTTCACCCGCATCGTGCTGCGCACCGGCCAGCCCGGCCAGGCGCCGGAGGAACGCGTGATCGTCGATTACGACATCAACGATTACAAGGAAAAGACCGAGCTCGACCGCACGAAGCTGTTCACCACCACCTTCGCCGCCCTGCGCGCCTACCGCGACATCATGAAGGTCGAGGAAGCGCGCAAAGTGCAGGCCAGCTACCGCGAAGGCCTGGAGCGCGTGATCGCCGCCTCGACCCATATCTTCCAGCAGCGCAATCTGAAGGATTTCGCCAATGGCCTGCTGCAGCAGGTCGTGGCCCTGCTGCGCCTGGAACAGTCGATCCTGCTGCGCCTGCGCGGCGCCTCCGTCATTACGGGCGAGCAGGACTATGAAGTGCTGGCCCAGATCGGCGAAGCCTTCGATTTCGATCCCGGCCTGATGGCCCAGCTCGACGAAGCGCGCAGCAACCGCATCTCGCAGCTGCACGGCGACACCTTTGTCGGCTACTTCCCGAATAACAGCGGCAAATCGACGCTGCTGGTGCTCAAGGGCGTGGAGGCGATTTCCGAGCTCGATTCCCAGCTGCTGGAAATCTTCTGCTCGGGCGTGGCCGTGGCCTTCGACAATATCCTGCTCAACCAGGAGATCACGGACACCCAGGCCGAACTGATCATGCGTCTGGGCGACGTGGTCGAATCGCGCTCGAACGAGGCCGGCAACCACGTGCGCCGCATGGCCGAAATCTGCCACATGCTGGGCGTGGCCGCCGGCATGCCGGACGAGGAAACGGCCGTGCTGCGCCATGCGGCCCCGATGCACGACATCGGCAAGATCGCCACGCCGGACGCGGTGCTGCTCAAGCCGGGCAAGCTCGACGCGGCCGAATGGGAGATCATGAAGCGCCACCCCGAGGTCGGCCTGTCGATCCTAGATGGCTCGCAGCGTCCGATCCTCAAGGCGGCCGCCGCCATCGCCCACCAGCACCACGAAAAATTCGACGGCAGCGGCTATCCGCAGGGCCTCAAGGGCGAACAGATCCATCCGTTCGCGCGCATCGTCGCCGTGGCCGATGTGTTCGACGCCCTCATGCACAAGCGCTGCTACAAGGAAGCCTGGCCGCTCGAGGAAGTCATCACCCATCTGCGCGAAGTGGCAGGCAAGCATCTCGATCCGCGCTATGTCGAGCTGCTGATCGCCAACGTCGACAAGGCGGTCGATATCGACCGCCGTTTCCCGGACTAAGACAGGAGGGGCATGCAGCCAGAACCACGCCCCAATACCCTGCTCGAGGCGTTTCACGACAGCCATGTCGGCATGGGCCTGCTCGGCCTCGACGGCCGCTGGCTGCACACCAATCCGACCTTGTGCGCGATGCTCGGCCGTCGCGTGGAAGAACTGATCGGCCAGCCCTTCCACGGCATCATCCTCCCCGACGAACTGCCCGAGGTGCAGGCCCACCTGGCCGACCTGGTCAGCGGCGCGCGCGCCTACTATCACATGGAACGGCGCTACCGGCGCCGCGACGCCAGCATCGGCTGGGCCCAGCTGACCACGTCCGTGGTGCGCGACGAGCAGGGCCAGCCCGCTTCGCTGCTGGTGCAGGCGCTCGACATCAGCGAACAGAAACGCAGCCAGCGCGCGCTGCGCACGCTCAGCGCCGTCAACAGCGTGCTGGTGCACGCCAGCGACGAAGCCCAGCTGCTGCAGGCCGTCTGCCGCACCGTGGTGGAGGACGGCGGCTACCTGATGGCCTGGGTCGGCCACCCGCTCGAGGACACCGAGCAGCGCGTGGTGCCGCTCGCCCATTACGGCGACGCCGACGGCTACTTGGGCAGCGTGCGCGTGTCCTGGGGCGACAATCCGTTCGGGAATGGCCCGACCGGGCGCGCCGTCCGCCTCGGCCGGGTCGAGATCAACCAGGACTATCTGCGCAACCCGAATATGGCGCCCTGGCGCGAGCAGGCCGAAAAGCACGGCTACCGCGCCAGCGTGGCCCTGCCGCTACCGGTCGGCGCCGCCCTGCCCGACACCCTGACCCTGTACGCGGCCGAAGCGGACGCCTTCGACAGCGAGGAGGTCAAGCTGCTGCAGATGCTGACCGAAGACCTGGGCTTCGGGCTGGCGGCGCTGCGCACGCGCGCCGAACGCGACCGCATGATCGAGGAAGAGCAGCGCCACGGTGAGGCCCTGCGCGCCAGCCTGGTTGACTCGCTGCGCGCGATTGCGGCCATGGTCGAAATGCGCGACCCCTACACGGCCGGGCACGAAGCGCGCGTGGCCCAGCTGGCGGTGGCGATCGGGCGCGAACTCGGGCTGGACGCCCAGCGCCTGCAGGGCCTGGAGCTGGCCGCCATCGTGCACGACGTCGGCAAGATCCGGGTGCCGGCCGAAATTCTGAATAAACCGGGCCGGCTCGATCCGATCGAATACGAGATGCTCAAGCGCCACCCCGAGAGCGGCTACGCGATCCTGAAGGACATCGCCTATCCGTGGCCGATCGCACGCATGGTGCACGAACACCACGAGCGCCTCGATGGCAGCGGCTATCCGCAGGGGCTGCGCGGCGAGGCGATCCTGCTCGAATCGAGAATCCTGGCCGTGGCCGACGTGGTCGAGGCGATGTGTTCGCACCGGCCCTACCGCGCCGGTCTGGGCAGCGCCGCCGCGCTCGATGAAATCCGCCGCCACCGCGGCCAGTGGTTCGACGCCGACGTGGTCGACGCCTGCCTGCGCCTGTTCGCGTCGGGCCGCTACAGCCTGTAATCAGGCCGCTTCGGGTTCGCTGCTGCGCAGGCTGGCGGGAAAGCGCAGCTGATAGTGCAGGCCGGCGCCCGGCGCGCTGTTGACCTTGACCGAACCGCCCAGGGCGCCGGTCGCCAGGTTATACAGAATGTGGGCGCCCAGCCCGCTGCCGCCGGTGCCGCGCTTGGTGGTGAAGAAGGGATCGAACAGCTTGGACAGGGTATCGGCGTCCATGCCCACGCCGTCGTCGCGGTAGCTGAAGTCCACCATGCCGTCGTCGCCGCGCGCCACCTCGATCACGATATTCCCCGCGCGCTCGTTCTCGAAACCGTGCACCAGCGAGTTCATGACCATATTGGTGACGATCTGCGAGACGGCGCCCGCATACGACTCCATCTTGATATCGGCCGGGCAGCTGACGCTGACCTTGACCGGACGGCCCTTGAGTTTGGGCTGGAGCGAGAGCAGCACCTCGTCCAGATAGCTTTTCAGATTGAAGTGGCGGATGTCGCCCGAGGACTGGTCGACCGCCACCTGCTTGAACGAGCGCACCAGGGCCGCCGCACGCTGGGTATTGGTGGTCATGATGCGCAGCGACTGGTCGATCACATCGAAGAAGCCCTGCAGGCTGTCCTCCGTCATGGCGCCATTGGCCAGGTCCTCGCGCGCCAGCTTCAGTTCCTGCACCAGATGGCTGGTGGCCGTGACGCAGATGCCGAGCGGCGTATTGATTTCGTGCGCGACCCCGGCCACCAGACGCCCGAGCGAAGCGAGCTTCTCCTGGCGCACCAGTTCCGACTGCGCTTCCTGCAGCGCCGTCAGGGCCGAATTCAGGGCCGCATTCTGCTTCTCCAGCCGGTCCTTGGCCTTGCGGATGGCGCGGTCGGCCTGCATGCGCGCGATCGCCACCGCCACGTGGCTGGCCATGAAGGCCAGCAGATCGAGGTCGGCCTGGGTAAACAGCGTCGACGGGTCATAGCTCTGGACGATGATCACCCCATACGGCTGGTCGTGCACCAGCATCGGCGCGCCCATCCAGCTGGCGATGTCGGTGTTCCCGAGCGGCTCCGTGATCTGGCCCGATTCGACCAGCGCGCGGTAGCTGGGGCCATCGTGCAGGCAGGCCTGCTTGCGCGCCAGGACGTAGGAGCTCATGCCGATCCCGTAGCGGAAGCGCTTGACCGGGGCCTCGGCATCCTTCTCGTCGACGAAGTAGGGGATGCTGATCTCCTTGGTCTCCGGGTGGTACAGGGCGATCAGGAAGTTACGCGCGACGATCAGCTCCGAGATGATCTTGTGCAGACTGGCCGACAGGGCCTCCGCCTCGACCGCGCTGGCCGACAGGTTGGCGATTTCATACAGCGCGTGCTGGATGGTTTCGGCGCGGCGCCGCTCGGCCACCTCGACTTCGAGCGCGCGCGTGCGCTCGTGCACGGCCTGCTCCAGCCGCTCGACCGACTGCAGGCCCTGGATCGCATTGGCCACATCGACCGCGATCAGCTTGAACAGCTCCTGGTCTTCCTGGCTGTAGGTGTGGTCGGCGTCATAGCTCTGAATGACCATCGCCCCCATCACATAGCCGGTGTGATCGAGCAGCGGGCAGCCCATCCAGTGTTCGGCCGTGGTGCCGATGCCCCAGCCTTTGCCATCGGCGCTGTGGGCGACCGATTCATCGGCCGTCATCACCAGGGTCTGGCCATGCGCCAGCACCCAGGCCGTGGGCGACTCCTCGGGCGAGGCCAGTTTGACCAGCACGTCCGGGTCCGGGGCCGGGTCGACCTCATCGACGAAGTAGACGAAGCGCACCTTGCGGTCCTCCTTGTCGCGCAGGGCGACGAAGAAGTTGGCCGTGTACATGATCTTGCCGAGGGCCAGATGGACCGCCTGCACAAACTCGCGGATGTCGCGGCAGCTGGCCGACTGCTGACCGATTTCGATCAGCATCGACTGCACGGCTTCCAAACGCTCCAGGCGGCTTCCCATGAGGACCTCACATCAGACAGAGTGGGCAAAGTGTACCAGCGGCGCCGCGCCGGTCCAAGCCCGATTATTGCGCCAGCCGAAAGATTTATTTACGGCCCGCATGGCTTCCGCCGGCGGCCGCGGCGTCCCAGAATGGCCACCATGGACAAGCTCAACCCCCACCCCTTCCACCCCGGCGAGCAAGCGATGCAGGCGCGCGCCGGCGTGGCCGCGCGCATGCAGGAAGTCGGCCAGCGCGTGATCCGCGACCACATGCCCGAGCAGCACCAGGCCTTCTACGCCCAGCTGCCGTGGCTGGTGGCGGCCAGCGTCGACGCCCACGGCCGCCCCTGGGCCGGCCTGCTGAGCGGGGCACCCGGCTTCGCCCAGGCAATCGACGCACGCCATCTGCGCATCGCCGCCCTGCCCGCGCCCGCCGATCCGTTCGCCGCCGGCCTGTACGAAGGCGCCGCCCTCGGTCTGCTTGGCATTGCGCTGCCGACGCGGCGGCGCAACCGCGTCAACGGCCGGATCGACAGCCTGGACCGCGAAGGCATCACGCTCGCGGTCGAACAAACGACGGGCAACTGCCCCCAATACATCACCGTGCGCAGCTGGCCCGGCCCGCCGGCCGGCCGCGCTCCGGCGCAGGCCCTGAGCGCGCTCGACGCCGACGCCCGCGCCCTGCTGGCCCGGGCCGACACCCTGTTCGTGGCCAGTGCCGCGCCCGGTCACGGCGCCGACGCCTCGCACCGCGGCGGCGCGCCCGGCTTCGTGCGCCAGGAGGCCGACGGCAGCCTGCTGCTGCCCGACTACCGCGGCAATTTCTTCTTCATGAGCCTGGGGAACTTCCTGCTCCACCCGCGCGCCGGCCTCCTGATCCCCGACTTCGCGAGCGGAGGCCTGCTCGAGCTGAGCGGCAGCGTCAGCCAAGTCGACGATCCCGCTGTGATCGCCAGCCTGCCCCATGCCGAGCGCGCCTGGCGCTTCCACCCCGAAGCCGCCTGGCGATCCTGAACGGTGTCAGGTCCGGCAATCGGACATTTGAGAACTTTCGGTCCGCCTTGCGGTCGCACAGCGATGACGACAAGGCTGTGCCGGTAAAGTTTCGCGATGTCCGATTGCCGGACCTGACACCGTTCAGGATGTGACACCGTTCAGGATGGGCGCGGGAGGGGCCGGTGGGATGACCGGCGGCCCGAGCGGGGTCACGCGCGGGTCGAGCGTCGGCTGGGGCGTGTGGTACACGAATGGCGTGATGATGATGGGCGGGATGCTCGGCGGCGCCGAGGGCGGGCCCTTGGGGCCGTCGTGCTTGTGCATGGCCAGCGGCCTCGCCCTGCGGCCGCGGCGGTAGTCCGGGTCCTGCATGTTCACGTCCCTCATCTTTCCGGACCTTCAGTATAGGCCGCGATCGGGCCTTTTCAAGCGCCGTTTGGTGCGCCCTGGCCACCACTCGCCCCCCGTTTTTTGCAGTTTGTCGCATACGTATGGCCGCTCGGGCGGCTCAGGCATACAGTGAGTCCATCGCAACTCACAACGAGAGAGGACATCATGAAAAAGTTTGCCGCCGCCGCCGTGCTGATCGTACTGGCCTGTGTGATCTGGAGCGCCATGACCGGCGATATGACCGTCAATATCGATGGCGATGAAATCGGCGGCCCGCTCGGCGCCCTGATCGCCCTGTGCGCGGGCGGCGCTGGTATCGTGATCGCCGGGGTGGTCCTCGTGGGTGTCGGCCTGATGCTGGCCTTCCTGTTCGCCGGCCTCGGTCTGCTGGCCATGTTCGGCCTGGCCGTCGGCGCCCTCGCCCTGGCCGCCGCCCTCTCGCCGCTGCTGTTGCCGGCCCTGATCCCGGCCGCCATCGTCTACTTCATCATGCGCAAGAACCGCAAAGACAAGGAAGTGGCCGCCGCCGCCATCTGATCCGATTTCCCCCAGAAGCAGTTCAGGCAGACTTCGGTCTGCCTGTTTTTTTTCAGGCCGGGTCGATCTGGCCGACCCGGTTGCGGCCCTGTTCCTTGGCCAGATACAGGCCTTTGTCGGCGCGTACCAGGCCGATGTCGGACGTGGCGTCGCCGGCCATCAGCGCGCCCAGGCCGATCGAGATGGTGATGTGGATGCTGCGTCCGTCGGGCAGGGTCATGGGGGTGTCGGCGACGCTCTGGCGCAGGCGCTCGGCGTAGGCCAGCGCGGCCCCGTGGTCGGCCCCGGGCAGCAGGATCGCGAATTCTTCGCCGCCCACGCGGCCGAGCGAATCGACGCGGCGTGCGCCGGCGCGCATCACGCCGGCCAGCTGGCGCAGCACGGCGTCGCCGGCCGGATGGCCGTATTCGTCGTTGACGCGCTTGAAGTGGTCGATATCGAGCATCAGCACGGCCGCATGCTCGTCCAGATTGCGCTTGACGCGCTGCAGCTCGTCCTCCAGGCGCGACATGAACTCGCGCCGGTTCGGCAGCCCGGTCAGGAAGTCGGTGGTGGCCAGCGCCAGCAGCTCGGCGTCCATGCGTTTGCGCTCGGTGATGTCGAGCGTGGAGACGATCACGAAATCGAGCAGGTGGGCGTGGCCGGGCATGACCAGCAGCGTCACTTCGTTCGAGCGCTGCACGCCGTCCAGGCGCACGAAACTGCTCTCGCAGTGGAAGGTCTGGGAGCCCTCGGTCAGCGCCGCCACGGCCGCCGCGAAGGCGCCTGCGGCACTGTCGTCGAACACCTGGGACATGCCGAGCAGGGCCACTTCCTTGGTGCCGGCACCGACCTGATTCAGCGCGGCCGCGTTCACGTCGACGATGCGCACCAGGCCGGCCAGGCGGCGCACTTCCGCGGGCCGCTCGCGCAGATAGGCGCCGATGTCGTCGACGTCCTGGTGCATCAGCAGGCCGATGGCCTCGCGCACGGCCGACCAGTCCTGCTCCCACAGGGCCACCGGGGCATTGTCGTACAGGCTGCGGAAGCGCTCTTCGCCGGCGCGCACGGCCTGCGCGGCCTGGGCCTGTTCGATGGCGATGCCGGCCAGCTGGGCCGACTGCTCGAGCAGCACCACATTGGCCGGACTCGGATAGGTCGGCTGGCGGTGATAGATGGCGAAGGCGCCGAGGATCTTGCCGGCCGCCCCGCGGATCGGCTCGGACCAGCAGGCGCCCAGACGCGCGCGCGCCACCAGATCGCGGTAGTCCTTCCAGTAGGGGTGCTGCTGCAGGTCTTCGGCGATCACCCGGGCGCCGGTGGCGATCGCGGTGCCGCAGCTGCCCACGCCATGCCCGATTTCGAGGTGGTTGACGGCTTCCATGTAGAAGGCGGGCAGGCTCGGGGCGACCGCGTTGACCATGCGCCGCCCGTCCTCGGACACCAGGGTGATCGAACACAGCATGCCGGGATTGGTCGCCTCGACGCCGAGCACCACCGCCTCCAGAATGCCGCGCAGCGGCGCCCCGCGCGCCAGCAGCTCGAGCACGTGGCGGTGCGAGCGCTCGCGCTGCTCGATCTGTTTGCGCTCGGTGATATCGCGGAAGGACCACAGGCGCGCCGTGTCCTGCCCGAGGCGCACGCTGCGCGTGAACTGTTCGAAGAAGCGGCCGTCCTTCAGGCGCAGCAGGTCGCGGTGGGTTTCGCTGTCGTCGAAGGACAGCGAGCGCGAATACAGGAAGGGCGCGGGATGGGTGAGCTGGGCCACCATGTGTTCAAGCAGGGCGGCGTCGTCATGCTCGATATCGAGTTCGGGCGGCACGCTCCACAACTCGCGGAAGCGGCTGTTCGAGGCCAGGATGTGGCGGTCGCCATTGTCGACCAGGATGCCGTCGATGGTCGAATCGAGGATCGAGCGCAGCATGGCCTGGGTGCGGGTGGCAGCATCGGCCATGCCGGCCAGGCGCTTCTGGCCGGCGTCCAGTTCGCGCGTCAGGCTGCGGCTTTGTTCGAGCAGGCCGGCGGTGCGGGCGCGCGAGCGTGACAGCAGCAGGGTGATCAGGGTCAGCACGGCCGTGAACAGCAGGCCGACGCCGAGGATCAGGCGCGGGCGCTCGGTCGCCAGACGTGCTTCAAACGCGGGCAGCGCGCCGATCAGCACCGTCCAGCGGCGCCCGGCGATGCTGATCCGCTGTTCGGTCACGCGGCTCAGCACCGGCCGCTGGATCTCGCTACCGGTCAGCAGGCGATTGGCGGGCAGCACGGCGTCGCCGTCGTAGAACTCGACATATAGCTCGTTGGCGCGCTCGCCGCCCAGGCCCTCGACCAGCGCGCCGACGCGGAACGGCGCGTACACCCAGCCTTCGATCGCATGGCGGCGCTGATCGAGGCTGACATGCAGCTCGCTATTGCGGTAGATCGGCAGCAGCACCAGGAAGCCCGACTGCGGATGTTCGCGCCCCTGCTCCTGCACCAGATTCAGCTTGCCCGACATGGCCGGCGCGCCCGAGTCGCGCGCCTGTTCGAGCACGGCGCGGCGCACCGGATCATAGGTCGGATCGAAGCCCAGCACGTGGATATTCAGGCCGGTGTAGGGCTCGAGGAAGTGCACCGGCGCGTAGAACGCGCGCTCGCCGGCCGGATGCACGCTGTAGTCGGGGAAGCCGCTGCGGCGCATCAGCGCCTCGTGGCGCGCGCGCTGGGCGGCCGGCACATAGGCCATGAAGCCGACCCCGTACACGCCCGGATAATTGACATCCAGCGCGAGCGCGGTCGCATAGGCTTCGAAGTCCTGGCGCGTGACTTCGCCGGAACCGGCGAACAGGCCCTGCAGGCCGCGCAGCATCTGCACATAGCTGTTCATGCGCGAATCGAGATGGGTCATCAGCTCGCGCACGCGGTAATCGAAATCGGCCTGCACGTCCTGCTCGGCATTGCGCATCGCGCCGCGCCACTGCACCAGGGTCAGCCCCAGACACAGGGCGAACACCAGCCCGGACAGCACCACAGGGCTGAACCAGCGCGTCCGGCTCAGCGGGCCGGAAGGAGTGTTCGATGCTTCCATCAGATGCAAGATCGCTAACAGGACTTAACAAATAGTACGGTACGGGCCTGCACCGCGCAATGCATGGGTGTTCAGATACCCTCAATCAGTCGCATGGCGAACACAATCGGCAGGCCGACCGCGATCACGCGCCGCGCGGCCGCCCCATTGTCGTAGGGGACGCGGTAAAAACTCAGGCTGCGCTGCTGGTCGTCGTAGAGTGCGTAGCAGGCGGCCGGATTGCCATCGCGCGGCTGGCCGCAGGAGCCGGGAATCACCAGATACTGGTGCTGGGGCGCCAGCGCCACCGTGGTGTCGGCGCCCGGCGTATGCACGCCCATGCGGCCGTCGTCGGCGCGGCGGAACAGGCTGGGGCCGTGCACATGGCCGGAGCAGACCAGACGGCTGCCGGCGGCGGCCTTCAGGCTGCGCTCGGCCTCGTCCATGCCTTTCACGTATTCCCATTGGCCCGGCTGCTCGGCACTGGCATGCACGAACAGCTGGCGGTCGTGGCGCGCCGTCAGCGGCAGCTCGGCCAGGAAGGCGCGCTGGCGGGGACTGAGCTGGGTGCGCGTCCACAAAATCACTTCGCGCGCCTCGGCATGCATGCGCGGCGGCGCATCGCTGGCGGCCGCTTCGTCGTGGTTGCCCTGGACCACGATGGCGCCGTCGCGCGCATAGTCCATCACGATGTCGACCACGGCGCAGGGATCGCCGCCGTAGCCGACCAGGTCGCCGGTGAAGGCGAACTGCTCGGCCCCGTGCAGGGCGGCGTGCTGCAGGCAGGCTTCGAGCGCTTCGCGGTTGGCGTGCACGTCGGTCAGCAACGCCAGCCGCATGGCTTACTCCGCGCTGCCCGTGTACTGGGCGTAGCCGCGCGCGCGCAGCACGCAGGCCGGGCAGCTGCCGCAGCCATGGCCCCAGGGATGCAGGGCGCCGCGCTCGCCCAGATAGCAGGTGTGGGTGTCGCTGCGGATCAGATCGACGAGGGCGGCGCCGCCCAGACTGTCGGCCAGGCGCCAGGTGTCGGCCTTGTCCAGCCACATCAGCGGGGTTTCGAGGCGGGTGCGCGTGCCCATGCCCAGGTTGAGGGCGACCTGCAGGGCCTTGAGGGTATCGTCGCGGCAGTCGGGATAGCCCGAGTAGTCGGTCTCGCACATGCCGCCCACCAGCACAGTCAGGCCGCGCCGGTAGGCCACGGTGGCGGCCACGGTCAGAAACAACAGATTGCGGCCCGGTACAAAAGTGTTCGGCAGGCCATTGTCCTGCATGCGGATTTCGACCTCGCTGGTCAGGGCCGTATCGGAAATCTTGCCCAGCAGCGAGAGGTCGATCAGGTGGTCCTCGCCCAGGCGCTCGGCCCAGGCCGGCTTGAGCGCACGCATGCGCTCCAGCAAGGCCGGCCGCACCTGCAATTCGATCGCATGGCGCTGGCCGTAGTCGAAGCCGATCGTCTCCACCCGCGCGAAGCGTTCCAGCGCCCAGGCCAGGCAAGTGGCGGAGTCCTGGCCGCCGCTGAAGAGAACGAGTGCGTGAGCGTCTGGGAGCATGGTGAGAATCCGGTCGTGCAAAGCCCACATGATAGTCGCTCGCCATCCAATTTGCCATTCCGGTAAGATGCGCCTATGGACATGCGCCGTTTGATTGCTCCCTGCCTGCTGCTCTGCGCCGCCGCCCTCAGCGCCCCGCTGCGGGCCCAGGGCCTGCCCTACCGGGTGCAGGTGGAGGCCCCGCGTCCGCTGGCCGATCTGCTCGAAGCCAATCTCGACCTGATGCGCTGGCGCGGCAATCCGCGCCTCGACCGCGATCAGCTCGCGCGCCTGGTGCGCCTGGCGCCCGAGCAGGTGCGCACCCTGGTCGCCACCGAGGGCTATTACGCGCCCGAGGTCAGTGCCAGTGTCGACATCGAGGCGGCCGAACCGCTGGTGACGCTGCGCGTGCAGCCGGGCGAACCGGTGCGCGTGAGCGAGGTCGCCCTGCATGTCGAAGGCGTGGCGCCCGACCTGGAGGCCGACCTGCGCGCCCAATGGGCCCTGCACAGCGGCCAGGTGTTCCGCCAGGCCGACTGGGAGGCCGCCAAGCGCAAGCTGCTGCGCCAGGCCATGCAGCGCCGCTATCCGCGCGCCCAGCTGGGCGACACCAGCGCCACCGTCGATCCGGCCGCGCACACGGCGCGCCTGCAGGTCACCCTGGTGGCCGGCGCGCCCGTGCGTCTGGGCGAGCTGCGCATCGAAGGCCTGCAGCGCTACCCGGCCAGCGTGATCAGTAATCTCAGTCCCCTGCATGTGGGCGACGAATACAGCGAGGCCGCGCTCCAGACCTTTCAGGCGCGCCTGCAGGACGCCGGCTATTTCAATGGCGTCGAGGTCAGCGCCGATCTGGCGTCCGAGGGCGACATCGTGCCGGTCTTGGTGCGGGTCAGTGAAAACAAGGTGAAGAACGTGGCCGTCGGTCTCGGTTATTCGACCAATACCGGCAACCGCGCGACCGCCAATTTCGACGATCTGAACGTGCGCGGCCTGCGCCTGAAAAGCGCGGTCACGCTCGAAACACGGCGCCAGGCCACGCACGCCGACTTCTTTCTGCCCACTTCGCCGGACGGCTACAACGATTCGTTTGGCGCCTCGTTCGAGCGCAATGACCTCAATGGCGAGATCACCAGCGTCTCCAACTTCGCCGTCAAGCGCGGCTGGGGTTCGCCCGCGCTCGAACGCAGCCTGAGTTTCGAATACCTCAATGAACGCAAGACCATCGACGGCAAGCCGCGCGCCATCAGCCAGAGCCTGCCCCTGACCTGGACCCTGACCAAGCGCCAGCTCGACAGCCTGTTGTTCCCGACCGAGGGCTATGTGCTGCAGCTGATGCTGGGCGGCGCCCTGCTGCCGATCCTGACCGAGCGCCCGTTCGTGCGCGGCGCGGCCAAGGGCATCTGGTACCGGCCGCTGTCGCCGGCGGCCACGCTGATCCTGCGCGGCGAGGCCGCGGCCCTGGCCTCGCGCCAGAAGGCCGGCGTGCCCGCCACCTACCTGTTCCGCGCCGGCGGCGATGGCTCGGTGCGCGGCTACGGCTACCAGCAGCTCGGTGTGCGCGACGGCACGGCCATCGTCGGCGGCCGCTATCTGCTGGTCGGCAGCGCCGAATACCAGTACTGGTTCGACCCGCCCTGGGGCATGGCCGTGTTCTACGACGCCGGCAATGCGGGCGACGTCTACAAGGAGCTCAAGCCGCGCGCCGGCTACGGCGTCGGCCTGCGCTGGAAAAGCCCGGTCGGTCCGATCAATGTGGACGCCGCCTACGGCCAGGCGATCCACAAGTACCGCTTCCACTTCTCGCTCGGGTTCACGTTCTGATGAAGACCCCACTGCCTCCCTGGATCCGGCGTAGCGCCATCGCGGCGGGCGCGCTGGCCGTGCTGGCCGGCGGCGCCTGGTGGTATCTGGGGCGCGAATCCACCTTGCAGGCACTGGTGCAGAAGCTGGCCGACGCCAGCGGCGGCCAGGTGGCGGCGGAAGGCGTCAGCGGTTCCCTGTTTGGCCGCATGCAGGTCGAGAAGCTGGTCTTCCGCGACGAATTCCACGACGTGAGCGTGCGCGGCATCGAGCTGCGCTGGTCGCCCTGGCAGCTGTTCACCAGCGGGATCGCGATCAGCCAGCTGCAGGCGCGCAGCCTGCGCATCGCCACCCTGAAGGACAGCGGGCCGGCCAAGCTGCCGCTGTCGCTGGCGCCGCCGTTTTCGCTGTCGATCGGCGCGGCCAGCATCGAGACGCTCGAGGTCCAGGGCCAGCGCCTGCAGCGGCTGCGCTTTGGCCTGAGCGGCGACAGCGCCAACTGGACGCTGCGCGGCGCCAGCGTGCAGACCCCGTATGGCGAGCTGCGCGCGAGCGGACAGATCGGCGCGCAGGCGCCGTTCAGCGTCGACGCCCGCGCCGATCTGGCGGCCGCGCCGCTGGCCGTGCAGCTGCAGGCCAAGGGGCCGCTCGCCACGCTCGACGTCCAGGCCACGGCGCGCGCGGGCAGCAGCAGCGCACAGGGCGCGGCCCGGGTCACCCCGTTTGCGCCGCAGCCGCTGGCCAGCCTGACCCTCACAGCCAAGGGCTTCGACCTGCAGCAGCTGGCCGCCAACCTGCCCGCCACGCGGCTCGACCTGAACCTGCAGCTGGCCGGCACAAGCGCCGTCAGCGGCCAGCTGCAGCTTGCCAACGCCGATCCGGCGCGCGCCATCGATCAGCGCGGCCTGCCGTTCAAGCGCCTTGCGGCCGCCCTGCAGGGCAACTGGCAGACCCTGGCCCTGCAGGACCTGCAGCTCGATCTGGGCAGCGCCGGCCGTGCCAGCGGCAGCGGCACCCTGAGCCTGCAGCCCGCGCCGGCGGCCGATCTCAGCGTGCAGACCGAAGGCCTGAACCTGGCCGCCATCCACACGCGCCTGCACGCCACCAGCATCGGCGGACGCATCGCCCTGCGCGCCAACGCCCAGGAGCAGGCGCTGACGGCGCGCCTGGCCCAGAGCGGCCTGCTGCTCGACGCCAGCCTGCGCCACGCGGCCGGCGCACTCCACCTGGACAGCCTGCAGCTGAAGGCCGGCGGCGGCAGCCTGACGGCCAGCGGCAGCGCCGACCTGCAAGGGACCACGCCCTTCCGCCTGCAGGCCAGCAGCAGCCATTTCAATCCGGCGGCGCTGGGCCGCTATCCACAGGCCGACCTGAACCTGAGCGCGGAAGCCAAGGGGCAGCTGGGCGCCGACCCGAACGCCCAGGCGGCGCTGCGCATCGGCCCCAGCAAGCTGCTGGGCCAGAACCTCAGTGGCGAGGCCAGCTTCAGCGTGCAGGCCGGCCGCCTGTCGAATGCCGCCGCCGCGATCGCGCTTGGCCCGAACAGCCTGAAGCTGCAGGGTGCGCTCGGCGGCCGCGGCGACGAGCTGCGCTGGCAGCTCGACGGCCGTCAGCTCGGCGCGCTGCAGCCCGGCCTGGGCGGCAGCGTGCAAATCAGCGGCGTGGCCAGCGGCGAACTGCGCGCGCCGCGCACCAGCTTCACGCTCGAGGCCAGCGGCCTGGCCTGGGGCAGCGGCGCCCAGGCCACCAATAGCCGCGTGCAGGCCAGCGGCGAAGCCTGGGTCGAGCAGGCCGCGCTGGCCTTCAATCTGAAGGGCAGCAGCAGCCATCTGAGTCCGGCCGCCTTCGGACCCTGGCTGGCGGGCGATATCAATGCCGGCTTCGATGCGCGCGGCCGGCTCGGGGCCAGCTGGCAGACCAGCGCCAGCCTGCGCCTGGAGCCGTCCACCCTGCTCAATACGCCACTGGCCGGTACGGCCAATCTCAGCGCCAGCGCCCAGCATCTGGAGCAGGCCGACCTCGATCTGCGCCTGGGCACGGCGCGCCTCAATCTGCGCGGCGCCTTCGGCCGCGCGGGCGAACAGCTGGCGCTCAAGCTCGACGCGCCGGCCCTGGCCATGCTGGGCCCGAATTTCGCTGGCGCCCTGCATGCCGACGCCACGCTGGGCGGCAGCATCGATGCGCCGGCCCTGCAGGCCACCGTGCAGGGCGAGCGTCTGAAGCTGTTTGGCCAGCACCAGCTGCGCCAGCTGAAAGCCAGCACCAGCCTGGCCAGCGGCCGCGGCGCCGACGACCCGCTCAGCACCGACGTGGAGCTGGCCGACTATGTGGGACCGGCCCTGAGTCTGAGCAGCGCGCGCCTGAGCACGCGCGGCACGCGCGGCGCCCACACGGTGCAGCTGCGTGCGCGCGGCGAGGCCCTGGACGCCAGCGCCGAACTGCGCGGCGCGCTCGCCCAGAACCGTTGGGACGGCCAGCTGGCCGCGCTCGAGAACAGCGGCCGCTTTGCGCTGCGCCTGCGCCAGCCGGCGCCGCTGCAGCTCGCCTGGAGCAGCGGCCTGCAGCTGGAGCAGCTGGCCATCCGCGAGGCCGTGCTGGCCCTGCCGACCGGCAGCCTGACGCTGAACAGCTTCGACAAAAGCGGCCACCGCTGGCGCAGCAGCGGCCACGCCGATGGCGTCAGCCTGAACTACCTGGGCCAGCTGGTCCCGGCCATCCACGAGACTCTGAGCGGCGACCTGCAGCTGGGCGCGCGCTGGCAGCTCGACGTCCAGGCCGAGCCGGGCGCGGCGCCCGCCATCGATGGCAGCGTGGCCGTGCTGCGCGAACGCGGCGACGCCACCGTCGGCGCCGACGTGCCGGTGGTGCTCGGCCTGCGCCAGCTGGAAGCGCGCGCCGAGGTGCGCGACGGCGTGCTGCGTCTGGTGGCCGATGCCGACAGCGCGCGCGGCGGCCGCCTGCACTTTGACGGCGGCGCCGAACTTCAGCAGGGCCGCCTGAGCAATGCCAGTCCGCTGACCCTGAACGCCAGCGGCGATCTGCGCTCGATCGCCTGGCTGGCCCCGGCCAGCGGCGAGCCGGGGCTGGAGCTCGATGGCACGCTGCAGTTTGCCTTCAGCGGCGGCGGCACCCTCGGCACTCCGGCCCTGAATGGCAATCTGCGCGGCGACAAGCTGGCCGTGCGCTGGACCGACCAGGGCCTGAAGCTGCGCGACGGTGTGTTGGCGGCGCGCATCAACGGCGACGAACTGCTGCTCGAACGCCTGCAGTTCCAGGGGCCGCAAGGCAGCCTGGCCGTGGACGGCAAGGCGCGCCTGCTCGATGGCGACCTGCAGCTCAATCTGCGCGCCAGCGCGCAGCAGCTGGAACTGCTGTCGCGGCCCGACCGCACGGTGGTCGTCAGCGGTCAGGCCAATCTGCTGCGCGACGCCCACCGCTACCAGCTCGAAGGCAAGCTGCGCGCCGACCGCGCCCTGGTGGAACTGGCGCCGCAGGACCGCCCCACCCTGTCCGACGACGTGATCGTGCTGGGCGCGCGCGGTCCGGTCAGCAAACCGGCGCCGAGCGGGCGCGCGCTCGGGGTCGAACTCGATCTGAGTCTGGGCGACGAATTCCGCCTCAAGGGCATGGGTCTGGATGCGCAGCTGGCCGGCAGCGTCCACCTGCACATGGCCGAGCGCCAGCGCCCGCGCCTGAACGGCAGCATCCGGGTCGCCAGCGGCACCTATTTCGCCTACGGCCAGAAGCTGCAGATCGAACGCGGTGTGCTCAATTTCAGCGGCGCCTACGACAATCCGGCGCTGTCGATTCTGGCCGTGCGCAAGCGGCCCGAGGGCGAGCAGCTGTCCGAGACGAATGTCGAAGCCGGGGTCGAAGTACGCGGCAGCGCGCTGGCGCCCTCGGCCAAGCTGGTGTCCACCCCGAACGTGTCGGACTCGGACAAGCTGTCCTGGCTGGTGCTGGGCCATGGCATCGATGTCGCCGCCGGCCAGGAATACGGGGTGCTCAGCGCCGCCGCCGGCGCCCTGCTCGGGGGCGCCAACGGCATGGGCCTGCAGGGCAAGCTGGCCGGGGCGATCGGCGTCGATGAAGTCGGCCTGTCCCAGGCCAAGGGGCTGGAAACGACCGTCGTCACGGTCGGCAAGCGCCTGTCGCAGCGCGCCTATCTGAGTTTCGAGCAGGGGGCGAGCGCCGCCTCCAGCCTGGTCAAGCTGCGCTACAAGCTCAATCCGCGCGTGACGGTGCAGCTGCAGACGGGCGCCAACAGCGCGCTCGACGTGCTCTACTCCTGGGCCTTTGACTGAGGGCGCTCAGGCGCTTGGATGGTGGTCGGGGACGGGATCGTCCTGCGGCGTGGGCGCAGGCTGGTGCGGCGGGGCGGGAACCGGCGCTTCGGCCGGTTCCGGGTCGGGGGCACGGTGGGCAAACAGGGTCATGGACGGCTCCTTACGGCGTTAGCGTAAGCGTAGCACCAAAGGGCCGTCGCGCCATGTTCACTTCGCGTTCTTCACGTATTTTTCCAGCCAGTCGTTGGTTTCGGCCAGCATGTGCAGGATCGACTCGCGCGCCCGGTAGGCGTGCGCCTCGTTGGGCAGCATGACCAGGCGCGCGGTGCCGCCCAGGCCCTTCACGGCCGCGAACATGCGCTCGCTCTGGATCGGGAAGGTGCCGGGGTTGTTGTCGTCGGCTCCGTGGATCATCAGCAGCGCATCCTTGATCTGGTCGGCATAGTTAAACGGCGCCATCGCGTTGTAGACGTCCTTGGCCTTCCAGTAGTTGCGCTCTTCCGACTGGAAGCCGAACGGCGTCAGCGTGCGGTTGTAGGCGCCGCTGCGCGCGATGCCGGCCTTGAACAGGCGCGTATGGGCGAGCAGATTGGCCGTCATGAAGGCGCCGTACGAATGCCCGCCGATAGCGATGCGCTTCGGGTCGGCCACGCCGCGCTTGACCACTTCATCGACAGCCGCCTGGGCGTCCATGATCAGCTGCGGCAGATAGGTGTCGTTCGGTTCCTTGCCCTTGGCGCCGACGATCGGCATGGCCGGATTATCGAGCACCGCATAGCCCATCGCCAGGAAGGCCGCCGGGCCCCAGTAGCTGATGGCGTTGAACTTGTAGGGCGAACCGGTGGTCTGGCTGGCCGCTTCCTCCGAATTGAATTCGCGCGGATAGGCCCACATCAGCATCGGCAGCGGGCCGTCCTTGTCGGGCGCGTAGTTCGGCGGCAGCATCAGGGTGGCCGACAGGGCCACGCCGTCGGCGCGCTTGTAGCGGATCAGCTCCTTCTTCACATCCTTCAGCTGCGGGGTCGGATGCGGATTGTGCGTCAGCGCCGTGACCTGATCGCCCTGGCGCACGAAGTAGTTGGGCGCTTCGGTCGGCGATTCGCGCGTGGTCAGCAGACGCTTGCCATCGTCGCTGAGCAGCGCGACCACGTTTTCAAACACCGGGGCGCTGCTCTGGAACAGACGTTCGGCCTTTTTGGTGGCCGGATCGTAGCGGTCGACGAAGGGGCGGTCGCCCTCGTCCGAAGCGCCAGCACCGATCAGCAGCAGGCTGTCGCCGGCGCCGAACACCAGGCGCATGCGCCCGGCCTTGTCCGGCATGGAGACCGGCGTACCCGGATGGTGGTAGCGGTCCTCGTTGTTGAAGCTGAACAGTTCTTCGGGCGCCGTCTCCGGCTGGTCCGGGCGGATGCGCCACATGCGCGTCTGCTTGGTCTTCTGCGCGTACTCGCTGACGATAGCGAAGTCGCCGCGGCCCCAGCGCATGCCCGCATAGCGCGAGCCCAGATTGGCCAGCACCACCGGCTTGCCCTCGAACGGGGCGGCCTGCATGTAGACGCGGTCGCGGGTGGCGTTCTTGCCGCCTTCGGACTCGGTCCAGACCAGGGTGGCCGGCGCGTCGGCGCGCCACGAGAAGTCGCGCTTGCCGGCCGCCACCGAACCCGAAGGCAGGCCTTCGAGCAGCGGGCGCTCGGCCAGCAGCTGCACCAGTTTTCCGCTCATGTCGCGCACTTCCACCTTGTGCGGGAAGCTCGAATACGGCACCAGATAGGAGAACGGACGCGCCAGCGTCTGGGTCAGCACCAGCTGGCCGTTGGGCGCGACGGCGAAGCTCGACACCATGGCCGGTGCGCCGAGCGGCTTGATCGCGCCGCTCAGGTTGACGCTGGCCAGCTGCGCGGTCGCGTAGAAGCTAAACACGCGCGCGTCGTCCTCGTTGCGCAGCATGTCGGGGTAGGTGCGCAGCTGGCGCACGGCGCCGCCGCTGGTCTCCTGCATCACGGGACCATCGGGCACGCCGCTGGTGCGCGGCGCCTTGTCCGCCTGCGCCGTGCGCAGCGTGACGATCAGGCCCGAGCCATCGGGCAGCCATTCGAAGCCGCGGTTGAACACGGCCGCCAGCGGTGCGCTCATCAGCTTGTGGGCGCTGCGCTTGGCCACGTCGACCACCCACAGCTGCACGCCATCGGCGCCGACGTGGGTAAAGGCGATGTGGCGCTGGGTCGGCGACCAGGCGCTGTCGGCCAGGCGCAGCGGCTGCGGCAGGCCGCTGACCGGCGCCGTCTTCTGGCTGGCCAGATCGAGCAGGCTCAGATTGCTGCCGAACGAGAAACGGCTGGCGGCCGCCGTGCGCGGGTTGATGCGCGCGCCGGCCAGCTTCAGCTCGGGCGCGGCGACATCCGCGATCGAGGGCAGCTCGGGCGTCTGCACGAGGAAGGCGGCGTCGCGCTGCGGCGACAGGTGCAGGCTGGGGGCACGCGGCGCATCGACCAGGGCCTGGAGCGGGGCCGGCGGCAGCTTGTATTGCGCGTGGACGGGCGCGGCCACCAGGACCACGCTGACAGAAAGGGCAAGCAGGGACAATCGCATGAAGGGCTCCTATAGAACTGCGACATGGTGCCACAGTGAGCCCGCGCTGAATAGCCAGCATTACGCAAGCGCGCAACGGCGTGATTGGGATGGCGTCGGCTACAATCTGGCTTTCGATTCCGGATTGTTCGCCGCATGCTGACCATCGCCCTGCTGTTGTTGACGCCCCTGCTCGTGTGGCGCGTCTACGCCCGTCTGAAGACCCTGATGCAGCGCCAGCCATCGACCACGGCCAAGCACCTGATGGGCATGGTCGGCTTCCTCGGCGTGGATCTGCTGGTCGGCCTGAGCGTGCCGCCCTCGCTCGATAATCTGAGCACCCTGGCCGGCGGCAGCGCGCTCGGCCTGGCCTATGCCTGGTATGCGCTGCGCTCGACGCGGCGCGAATCGACCCCGCAGGGCTACTTCTTCACGCCCAACCGCCGCTTCGGCATCGCCGTGCCGATGCTGCTGTTCGCGCGCCTGCTGTATGTGGGGATCGACGGCTACGTGGCGCAGCAGTCGAATGCGGCCATGCTGGCGCGGATCACCGACCATCCGCTGTCGCTGGCCCTGATCGGCCTGGCCTGCGGCTACTTCGGCGGCTATTCGGCCGGTCTGTTCCAGTGGCGCCGCAAGGCCGGCGCCGACTGGAACCTGGACGAGTGAATCAGGCGGCGGCCTGGCGCCGCTGCAGCACGAAGATCGGCTGCGCCCACGGCTGATCCTTTTTCTTCTTGCTGGTGATGAGGGTCAGCTCGGACGGATCGTAGACGTCGGTGTTGTGGGTCAGCGGCGTCGTCATCAGATACTGGGCTTCGGTATTCTTCAGGAACTCGCCGACCAGCTGGATGTTGCGGATGTCCAGGTGGGCGAAGGGTTCGTCGATGAACACGAAACCGCCCGAGCCATCCTCCGACTTCAGCAGACCAATCAGCAGCACCAGCGATTTCATCACCTGCTGGCCGCCCGAGGCCTCGCCGTCGTTCATCCCGATCTGGTCCTTGCCGTCGAACTTGAAGCGCACGTGCAGGCCGGCCTGGGCCAGCTGCACATCGTCGTTCTCCAGGCGCACCGGATCGACGTGGACGTCGATGCCGGCCAGTTCGCCCAGCTCCTTGATGTTCTTCGAGTAGGTCTTGATCGTGTAGCGCAGCCGCTCGATATAGGCCGCGCGCGCATTCGCGGTGGCCTCGATCGCGCGGTTGTTCTGGTAGCGCCGCTCGTCGGTCTCGTTCTGGCGCGCATGCAGCTGATCGTTCAGCCGGTGGAACTGATCGAGCACGGTGCTGTCCTGCTCCCAGTCGTCGCGCGCCAGCGCGTGGTCGAGCGTCTGCACGCGCAGGTCGACCTGGTGCGCGTTCTGGTGTTCGGCCACCAGGGCCTGGCGGCGCGCCAGACGGCGCCAGCTCCAAGGCAGGTGGCGCCAGTCGCGCCGCAGCTGGCGCAGATCGGCCGCGTGTTCGGCGCGCTGCTCAAGCTGACGCTTGACGTTCAGGCGCATGCCGGCTTCCGCTTCGGACAGGGCCATGCGGGCGTTCTGCCAGACGGTGTCGGCGCGGGTGCGCGCCACCGTCGCATTTTTGGTCAGCGCCTGCAGTTCGCCCAGCCGGGCGCCGACTTCCATGCGCTCCGCCTTGAGCGGGGCGATGGCCAGCGCGGCTTCCTCGAATTCGGCCTGGCGGGCCGACAGCTCCTTGGCTGCGTCGACGCCGGCGATGCGCGCCTTCAGGCCGCCGACTTCCTGCGCCAGCTTGCTGATGGCGAGGGTCAGCTGGTCTTCCTGGGCTTCCAGCGCCGGCAGGGCCTTGGCGATGGCTTCCAGACGCTGCTGCTTGCCGGCCGAGCCGAAGCGGTAGCGCGCGGCCTCGACGAACAGCGAGCGGCCGCCGCGCCGTTCGCGGTGGTAGGCCTCGGGCGTGATCCACTCGATGTCCTTCCCGAGGCGGAAGCCCTCGTCGACCGACTCGACACGCTCGATGCGCGCCAGCTGGTCGATCAGCCATTCCGGGGCCGGGGCCGAGAAGCGCACCACCGACAGCAGGCTGTCGTCCTTGCGGCTGGGCGCCTTCACGCAGTCCGGCACGATGAAGTGGCGGTAGCGCTCCTTCTCGGCCAGCTTGTAGGCGGCGCTGGCGTCGCGCGCGCGCTCGAGCAGCACCACCGAGGCATAGCCGCCGAGGACACCCTCGACCGCGCCCTGCCATTTCGGGTCGGTCACTTCGACGATATCCGACAGCATCGCATGGGCGATGCCGGCCTCGTTCAAGGCGCGCCGCATGGCGCGCACCGGTTCCGGCTCCGGCATCGCGCTCTTGCCCTGCAGGGCGGCGATGGTGGCGCGTTCGCCGGCGATGCGGTCGGCCAGGGCCTGGCGCTTGACGCGCAGCTGATTGAGTTCGCCCTCCTTGGCTTCCAGCTGGGCGCTGACATCGGCGATATCGGCGCCCGCATCGGCGGCCAGCTTCTGCAGGCGCTCCTTCTGTTCGAGCAGATTCTCCAGCGGTTTGAGCTTGGCGTTGAGCGCCGCCAGGCGCGTGCCGAGACTGGCGGCTTCCTGCTCGAGCGCGGCCTCCTGGGCCTGGGCTTCGCTCAGGGCCTTGGCCTGGGCGGCCAGCGCGGCGCGCTTGTCGGCCAGCTGGGCGTCGGCCTGGGCCAGCGGCTTGCGCGCTTCGCGCAGCTGGCGGCTCAGGGCCGCGGCCTTTTCGCGCGCCTCGTGGTACTGCAGCGTGGGCAGCACTTCCTCGAGCAGATTGCGCTTTTCCTTGTGCAGGTCTTCCCACTGGTGGTAGTTGGCCACGCGCAGACGCAGGCCTTCCAGATTGGTGCGCGAAGCATCCAGCTCGGACTCGAAGCGTTTGAGCTCCTCCTCGGTGTCGCGCTGGTGGCGCTTGGCTTCGTCGTAGGCGTCCAGCACTTCCTTGTCGCCGAACACCTGGAACACCAGATCGAGCAGCTGGCGCGGCGCGTACTCGCACAGCTTGTCGGTTTCGCCCTGCTCCAGCGCCAGCACCTTGGCCATGGCCGGGGACAGGCCCGCCATCGCCAGGCGCTTGCGGTAGTTCTCGACGCCGAGCCAGTCGGTCGCCTCCATCACTTCCTCGACCTCGACGCAGCCGGGGCGCATCAGATACTGTCGCTTCCAGTCGCCGCCGTTCTTCTGGATCTGGCAGAACAGCGTCACTTCGTCGTCGCTGAAGAAGCCGGAGCCGCGGAACGGCCGGTTCGACAGCTGGCGCCCGCTGGCGCGGTTGTCGACCACGGCGCGCAGCCAGGCGGTCTGCTGGCCGCTGTGGCGCGCATAGTGCTTGTAGGTGCGGCCCATCGAGCAATCGAGGCCGAACAGGGTGCGCAGCGCGTCGAGCAGCGTGGTCTTGCCGGAGCCGTTCTGGCCGGCGATGGTGATGATCTTGGCGTCGAGCGGGATGTTCTTGATGCGCTGCCAGTAATCCCAGTGCACCATCTCGAGCGATTTAATGTGAAACATGCGGTTCCTCGTCGGTCGGGGCTTCCGGGCTGGGCTTGGGCACCGCCACCACCGGCGTGCGGCCGAACACGTCGGCCAGGGCGCCATTGATGATGCGGTCTTTGAGGGCGTCGGTATCCATCATCAGATCGAGCAGCGGCCCTTCGACGATCAGGTCGGCGCGGCGCTCGATGAAACCGAGTTTGGCCAGCATGCCCAGGTTCATGTCCATGCGCGTCTTCTTGCCCAGCTTTTCGCCAAAGTCGGCCAGCAGGGCCTTGTAGGAGATGCCGACCGAGGTGTCCTCGGCGCGCGGCAGCGGCTTCTCCTTGTCGAAGAAATCGGTCTGGTTGTCGTCGGCGTGCTCGTGGTTCTCCTGGCGCTCGCGCTTGGGCAGGATGATCAGCGCCCACAGCACCACCAGCAGGGCCACGCCGTCGCGCGCCAGGCCGAAGTTATTGTTCTGCCAGACGTCGCGCGCGCCGAAAATCTTCGGCTCCACCGAGCGGTGCAGGGCCAGGGTCACATGGTCGGCATACACGTTATCGAGCAGCTTCATGCCCGTTTCGAGCAGGCGCTTGTCGACTTCGGCGCGGAACAATTCGTCCGACAGCACGCGCTTGACCATCTTGTCGTCACGGCGCAGGTACTGGTGCGTGAGCAGGCGCGCGATCAGGATTTGGGCGTCGTCATTCATCGCTGGGTGGGGGGTCAGGAAGTCGGGTCAGCATCGCGGCCGAGACGGCGGCGATTTCGGGGTCGTTCACGGCGATCATGCGATCGCCCGGTTCAAAGCGCACCGGCAGGCGCGCCAGTTCGGCGGTTGCGCCCTGCAGGCTGGCCTCGGCCGCGTCGCCCAGCAGGGGCAGCAGCGAGGCGCGGTAGGAGGCCAGCGCGAACGAGGCCGGCAGCAGGGCCTCGTGCACCGGCACCGAGGGCGGCGTGTCCTGCTCCAGGCTGGGGAAATTGCCGATATTGGCAAAGTCGGACAGGCGCGCCAGCCAGTCGTTCAGTTCGAGCTGGATCGGCGGCGTGTCATTGACCGTCAGCGGCGCATCCTGGCCGGCCGGCAGCCCGGCCGACTGGACCCCGCGCGCGCGGTCGGACAGCAGTTCGTTCTCGGCCACGTCGAGCATTTCGGCCGGTGTGATGAACAGCGGGACCACGGGCCGGTCGATCGCCTCGTCGGCCAGGCTGGCCAGGTCGGCGTGATTGAGCAGCCAGCGCTTGATGTCGGTGGTCGACAGGCCGGACTGGCCGAGGTGCACGCGCTGGCGTTCGATCTGGTTCAGCGCGCGCGAGAACATGCCCTGCATATTCAGCAGGGCCGACTGGGCGCGGCCGATGGCCTGGGCGGCGCGGTGGGTGGCGCTGTCGGCCTTTTCGTCGCTGGTGATCGCACGCAGGATCTGCGAGCCCTTCTCCACCCAGTCGCAGGCCATATGCCACTTGGCCTGGCTGGCGCGCAGACGGAATTCGGAGCCGGAGGCGATCGCGTCGCGGAATTCTTCGGTCAGTTCATTCAGGCGCCCGAGCAGATGGCGCAGCTGGTCGACCGTCACGCCGCCGACGGCCTGGGCGCCGGCCACCTGGGACAGCAGGAAGCCCATTTCAGCTTCGTCGTCGGCCTGGCCCATCGACAGCAGGGTATCGAGGGCCGACAGCACATTGCGCGCCAGCGGCGTGACCCGGTAGACGGCGGCCTGGGCGTCCCAGGCCAGCAGGCCGTGGGCGCGCAGGCGCTGCAGCACGGTCTCGAGCGACTCCGGTTGCAGATAGGCGAGCTTCTGATTGACGTCGGCGCGCGAGAAGGCCGAGGCATGGGCGTCGCCGGCCAGTTCGCGCAGCACCAGCAGACGCACGGTCACCGCGTCCTGGCCGCCGTGGAACAGGGCCGTGAAGGCCGTCAGGATCGGGGCCGCGCGCTTGAGGTGGTAGACCTGTTCAATCTCGTCAGGCGAGACGCCGGGATGGAAATGCGCCTGCAGCGGATCCACATCCAGATGCTCATTTGTCAACGGCTGAAAGTCCATGGGTCAAGGTCGAAGAAGGGGCGACAGTATAGCACCCGACCCTTGTCCCGACGGAAAATCGGGGTCTGACCCCATTTTTACTTTTTGGTAATTTTTTCCAGGACCTGGTCGACGTAGTCGCCGTCGGCGTCGGAAAAACGCAGGCGCACGGGCAGCCAGTCCTGGGCCGGGGCCAGCCAGATGTCGAGCTGCTGGTCCTTCGAGTCGGGCGGCGGCGCCTTGACCAGGTGGACCGCCTGCAGCTCGCCCAGGCGGGTCTGGATGGCCTCGGTGCCGGCGACCTTGAAGCTCCAGCGTTCGGCGTCGCGCCGGCCGGCCACGAAATACGCCCACTCGCTGCCGGCGACGAATTTCTCGGGCGCCGCGCGCGCCGCCCCGACCAGGGCCCAGGTGATGCTGGTGCGGTCCTGCTCGCCGCCCTTGATCGGGTAGCTGAGCTTGCCTTCGCTGAAACTGATGGTCCTGGTCTCCTGATTGAAACTGGTCGTCACCGGCGGGCGCCGGAAGCGCTCCTCGTAGAAACGCACGGGGATCAGGCCATTGGCGTCGACATTGCCCTCGCTGTCGTTGACGAGGATTTTGCCCAGCAGGCTGGCGCGCGTTTCGGCATGGATGCTGTATTTGTCGCCGCTCAGGCGCCACTGGATATCGGCCCGCCCGCCCAGCGGTATGCCCTTCTGTTTGGCGCTGATCGTGTAGGCCAGGTCCATCGAGGACGGCAGATTGGCCGGGCGTTTGACGGCGCTGTGCTCGCCGGCCTGGGCGCTCAGGGCCAGGACGGCGGCGGCAAGGAGAACGGTGGCTTTCATGGCTGGCCGGCTTCGCTGGTGGTGACTTTGGTGACGGTTTGGGTGGTCACGGCCCCATTGGCTTCGGTGTTGCGGATCTGGACGGGGTAGCCGTCGCGGTCCGGCGCCAGCCAGATATCGAGCCGTGCATTGTAAGCGCCCGGGCGCGGCAGGCGCACCAGGTGCCAGGTACGCAATTTGCCGAGCGCGGTATCGAGTTCTTCCTCCCCCACAAAACTAAAACGGAACACCGTGGCCTCGCGCTCCTCGCCGACCTGGATGTCGATCTCGCGCGCCAGCTGCTGCGGATCGGCGCGGGCGATGCCGGCCAGCTGCATCAGCAGGCTGAGCTTGTCCTGCGCGCCTTCGACCAGGGCTTCGCTGCGCTCGGCCGCGGAAAACGTGATGCGCTTGCCCGCGTAGTCGAAATGGGTGGCCGTGCGGGCCCGCCCGCGCCGTTTTTCCGTGCTCGACTCGGGCGCCAGGCCAGCCTCGTCGATGCGGCCCGCGCTGGTCAGCTCCAGCAGGTTCAGGCGCACGATGATGCGCACGCTCGCCTCCAGCACCATGCGGTAGCGCGGCCCTTCGAGCCGCCAGGCCAGGGCCCCGGCGCCGTGCCAGAGCGCGCCATCGGCGTCCTTGCGGGTGACTTCGAGCACGATGTCGGCCGAGGGCGGCAGGCTGACCTTGAACCGCTGGGCGCTGCCCGTGCTGCCCTGGGCCGCGGCCACTTCGGCCAACGCAGACGATGCTAACGCGGACGCGGCGGCGAGCGCGCTCGTTTGCTCGGGAGCAGCAGACGCGGGCGCTTCGGGCGGCGGCGCCTCGGGCATGAGCGTGGCGCCGACGCTGGGGGCGGGCTCGGGCGCTGCGGCCGGCGGCACCGGTGGCAGCGGGCGCGGCTTGGGTGGCGGCGGCGCTTTGGGCGGGACCAGCGGCTTGGGCGGCGGGGCGGCGCGCAACTGCGCCACGATCGGACTCGGGGCGGCCAGTTCGGGCGCGGCGGGCGGACCAATGGCGGCCGTGACCCAATCCAGGGCCAGCAGATGCAGCAGCACGCTCAGGCCGGCAAGCAGCAGCCAGCGGCGCTGCCGGGACAGGAAAGACACAGCACGCATATTGCTAGTGTAACGTGCCACCCCGCCGTTCCGCTGACCGCCCAATTCTGCTACGCTAAGCCACCACTTGCCGGAGGCCCTATGATCAAACCCTCGCTGCCGAATCTTCCTGGTGTCGGCGTCATGACGGACACGCTCGACTTCGTCAAAACCCTGTGGGGCAGCATGAATGTGCCCGGCATGAGCATGAGTAATATGGCCACGCCCACGCTGTCGGTCGAAGAGCTCGACAAGAAGATCGCCGAACTGCAGACGGTGGAAGCCTGGCTGAACGTCAATGCCAGCATGCTGCGCTCGACCATTCAGGCGCTCGAAGTCCAGCGCGGCACCATCGCCACCCTGAAGTCGATGGGCGCCAGCCTCGCCAATGCCGTCAAGCAGCCGGGCGCCAGCGACAAGTCGATCCTGGCGGCCGCGCCCTTCGTCTCGGCCCTGTTCCCGCAGGGCGAGGCCAAGGCTGAGGCCGCGCCGAGCACAGCCGCGCCCGCACCGGCGCCCGACGAGCCCGAGGAAACCGAGGACGCCGACGCCCCGGCCGGGGCCGCCGCGGCCGCCGCCGCGATGGGCAATCCTTCGGTCTGGTGGAATATGCTGCAGGATCAGTTCAAGCAGGCGGTCAGCTCGGCCATGAGCGCCGACGCCATCGCCGGCGCGGCCGCCATGGCCCAGGATGCGGCCACCAAGTTTGCGGCCAATGCCAGCAAGGCCGTCAGCCAGCCGATCCGCAAGCGCGCCGCCAAGCCGACCGCCAGCAGCGCCGCCACGGCCAAGCCCAAGCCGGCCGCCAAGGCGAAGGCCAAACCCAAGGCCAGCAGCGCCAAGCCGCGCCGCAGCACCAAGCCGGCGGCCTGAGCCGCCAACTCGGCGGCCAACTCAGCGGCCGCCTCAGGCCAGCTGCTCTTCGCGCAGGCGTTTGATGTCGCGTGCCGGCGGCGCGCCGAACAGGCGGCTGTACTCGCGGTTGAACTGGGACTGGCTCTCGTAGCCGACGCGGTGGCCGGCCAGACCGGCATCGACGGCCTCGGTCAGCATGATGCGGCGCGCCTCCTGCAGGCGCAGCAGCTTCTGGAATTGCAGCGGGCTCATCGCCGTCACAGCCTTGAAATGGCTGTGCAGCGAGGACACGCTCATATGCACTTCCCTGGCCAGCTCGGCCACGTGCAGCGGCTCGCGGTAATGCGTCTGCAGCCAGCTGATCGCCTGGGTGATGCGGTTGCTGTGCGTGTCCTTCATGGCCATCTGGGCCAGCGCCCAGCCATCGTTCGAGCGCAGCAGACGGTACAGAATTTCGCGCGTGATCAGGGCCGCCAGGGTCGGAATGTCCTCGGGCGTGTCGAGCAGGTTCACCAGGCGCAGCGTGGCGTCGAGCAGGGTGGTGGTGACGTCGCCCGTGTACAGGCCGCGCGGGCATTTCGGGCCGCGCCCGTATTCCACCTGTTTCAGCTCCAGCACCAGGCTGGCGATCTCGCGCGCGTCGAATTCGAGCTTCAGGCCCAGATACGGCATATCCGAACTGGCATTGACCACCTGCCCCGTCAGCGGCAGGTTCTGCGACACCACCAGATAGCGCGTCGGGTCGTAGATATACACCTCGTCGCACAGCATCAGGCGCTTGCTGCCGCGCGCCAGCATGCAGAAGGCCGGCTGGAACAGGCCGCAGGACGGATGCGTGCTCTGCGAGGCGCGCACCAGCGTCAGCGCGGGGATGGCGGTCGGGTAGACGCCGTCGGCCCCGCCGGTATGGCGCTCGAGCTGATTGGCCAGTTCGGCGCGCATGACCGTCAACCGCACCTGTTCGGCGGAACGGTCGTCGGGATCGGCACGGGTAAATGAAGTCAGCATGCTGCCACCTTAATCCGGAAAGCCGCGCTTGTCCTGCGCCCGGCGGCGCGTTTGGACTATCGTGCAAAGAAACGCGACAAATACGCAAGCGCTGCGGGTCGATTCTAAAATGAAAATAGAAATGGGCAAAAAGCCGCGAGGATCGGACTAGCTGTCCGGCATAATCATTTCTACACTTTGCCTCAGATCCTGACACACCGGGCAGCCGCCCGAATTCATCCTTGACCTTCCCATCGTGGGGAGGTCTAGCCTGTTTGATGTTCCCTCTTGAAATCTGCGCATGCACGCGGATGGGGGCTTTTTTTCTCAAAAAAAGGAAGAGTCATGAAGAAGATCCCTCTGCAATCCTGGTCGCCGCTGCGGAAAGCCGGCATCGCCGCAGCCGTCGGCCTCAGCCTCGCCACCGGCGCCCTGCTGCTGCACCATGGCGTGTCGGCGGCGCCGCCGGCCCAGGCCGGCCCGGTCGCGATTCCGGTCTCGGTGGCCCAGGTAGCGGCCGAGCCGGTCGCCGTGTGGGAAGAATTCTCGGGCCGCCTGGAAGCGGTCGAGCATGTGGAACTGCGGCCGCGCGTGGCCGGTCTGGTGCAGGCCGTGCACTTTCGCGAAGGGGCCCTCGTCAAGCAGGGCGAGCTGCTGCTCACGCTCGATCCGGCGCCCTACGCGGCCGAGGCCGAACGGGCCCAGGCCCAGGTGACGGCTGCCCAGGCGCGCCTGCAGCTGGCCCAGACCGAACAGGCGCGCGCCCAGCGCCTGCTGGCCGACCGCGCCATCGCCCAGCGCGAATTCGACGAGCGCACCAACGCCCTGCACGAGGCCCAGGCCAATCTGCAGGCGGCCCAGGCGGCGCTGCAGTCGGCCCGCCTGAACCTGGGCTACACCCAGGTGCGCGCGCCGATCAGCGGGCGCGTGGGCAAGCTCGAAATCACGGTCGGCAACCAGGTGGCGGCCGGCCCGGCCGCGCCGGTGCTGACCACCATCGTCTCGATCAGCCCGATCTACGCCAGCTTCGATGGCGACGAGGCCGTGGTCGGCAAGCTGCTGGGCGCACGCGGCCAGCTGCACAAGGTGCCGGTCCAGCTGGGCACGGCGACGCAGAGCGGCACGCCGCTGCAGGGCCATCTGCAGCTGGTCGACAACCATGTCGACGCGCGCAGCGGCACGGTGCGCCTGCGCGCCGTGTTCGACAACCCCGAGGGCCAGCTGGTGCCGGGCCAGTTCGCCCGCCTGCGCCTGGGCGACGTGCAGAAGATCGCGGCCGTGCGCGTGGCCGAACGGGCGCTCGGCACCGATCAGGGCAAGCGCTTCGTGATGGTGGTCGGCGCCGACAACAAGGCCGAGTACCGCCAGGTCGAACTGGGCCCGATGGCCGATGGCCTGCGCATCGTCAAGTCGGGGCTGAAGCCGGGTGAACGCATCGTGGTCAATGGCCTGCAGCGCGTCATCCCGGGCGCCCTGCTGGCGCCAAGCGTGGTCGGGATGCAGGCCGCCGCCCCGGGCGCCGCCCGCAGCTGAACGAAAGGACACGCATGAACCTCTCCAAATTCTTTATTGACCGCCCCATCTTCGCCGGCGTGATTTCGGCGCTGATGGTGGTGGCCGGGCTGATCGCGCTGTTCGGCCTGCCCATCTCCGAGTACCCGGAAGTGGTGCCGCCGCAGATCGTGGTGCGCGCCAACTACCCGGGCGCCAATCCCAAGGTCATCGCCGAAACGGTGGCCACGCCGCTCGAGGAATCGATCAATGGCGTCGACGGGATGCTGTACATGGGAAGTCAGGCCACCACCGACGGCCTGATGACCCTGACCGTCACCTTCAAGCTGGGCACCGATCCGGACAAGGCCCAGCAGCTGGTGCAAAACCGCGTGGCCCAGGCGATTCCGCGTCTGCCGCAGGAAGTCCAGCGGCTCGGCGTGGCGACGGTGAAAAGCTCGCCCGACCTGACCATGGTCGTGCACCTGCTGTCGCGTAATGGCCGCTACGACATGACCTATCTGCGCAACTACGCGCTGCTGAACGTCAAGGACCGGCTGGCGCGCCTGCCGGGCGTGGGCGACGTCCAGCTGTTCGGCTCGGGCGACTACGCGATGCGGGTCTGGCTCGATCCGCACAAGGTGGCCCAGCACGGCCTGGCCGCGAGCGACGTGGTCGGCGCGATCCGCGCCCAGAACGTGCAGGCCGCCGCCGGTGTGGTCGGCGCCTCGCCCGGCCTGGCCGGCGTCGATCTGCAGCTGTCGATCAATGCGGCCGGCCGCCTGCAGAGCGAGGAGGAATTCGGCGACATCATCGTCAAGACCGAGGCCAATGGCGCCGTCGTGCGCCTGCGCGACCTGGGCCGCCTGGAACTGGGCGCGTCCAGCTATGCGCTGCGTTCGCTGCTCGACAATAAGGATGCGGTGGCGATTCCCGTGTTTGCCGCACCGGGCTCGAACGCAATCGAGATTTCGGACCAGGTGCGCGCCACCATGGCCGAGCTCAAGCAGCGCATGCCCGAAGGCGTCGACTTCGAAATCGTGTACGACCCGACCCAGTTCGTGCGCGCCTCGATCGCCTCGGTCGTGCACACCCTGCTCGAAGCCATCACCCTGGTGGTGATCGTGGTGATCCTGTTCCTGCAGACCTGGCGCGCCTCGATCATTCCGCTGCTGGCTGTGCCGGTGTCGGTGATCGGCACCTTCGCCGTCATGCATGTGTTCGGCTTTTCGATCAATGCCCTCAGCCTGTTCGGCCTGGTGCTGGCGATCGGCATCGTGGTCGACGACGCCATCGTCGTGGTCGAGAACGTCGAGCGCAATATCGAGGCCGGCCTGTCGCCGCGCGACGCCACCTACCGCGCCATGCGCGAAGTGTCCGGCCCGATCATCGCGATCGCCCTGGTGCTGGTGGCGGTGTTCGTGCCGCTGGCCTTTATCTCGGGCCTGACCGGCCAGTTCTACCGCCAGTTCGCGCTGACCATCGCCATCTCGACAGTGATCTCGGCGATCAATTCGCTGACCCTGTCGCCGGCCCTGGCCGCCCTGCTGCTGCGCGGCCACGATGCCCCCAAGGATGGGCTGACGCGCGCCATGGACAAAGTATTCGGCCGCTTCTTCGCCGCCTTCAATGCCTGGTTCCAGCGCGGCTCGGAGCGCTATGGGCGCGGGGTGCAGGGCGCGATCCGGCGCAAGGCGCCCGCCCTGATCCTGTACGCCGGCCTGGTGCTGCTGACGCTCGGCCTGTTCAAGGCGGTGCCGGGCGGCTTTGTGCCGGCCCAGGACAAGGAATACCTGATCGGCTTTGCCCAGCTGCCCGATGGCGCCAGCCTCGACCGTACCGAAGACGTGATCCGGCGCATGACCGACATCACCCTGAAGACCCCCGGCGTCGACCACGCCGTGGCCTTCCCCGGCCTGTCGATCAATGGCTTCACGAATAGCGCCAACTCGGGCATCGTGTTCGTCACGCTCAAGCCATTTGAACAGCGCAAGGGCCTGGCGGCGGGGGCCATCGCCGGCCAGCTCAACGGCGCGTATGCGCAGATTCAGGATGCCTTCATCGTCATGTTCCCACCCCCGCCGGTGCAGGGCCTGGGCACGACGGGCGGCTTCAAGCTGCAGCTCGAAGACCGCGCCGGCCTCGGCTACGAGGCCCTGGACGAGGCGCTCAAGGCCTTCATGGCCAAGGCCAGCCAGGCGCCCGAGCTGGCCGGTCTGTTCACCAGCTACAAGGTGAATGTGCCCCAGCTGTATGCCAATCTCGACCGCACCAAGGCCCAGCAGCTGGGGGTGGCCGTCACCGATGTGTTCGACACGATGCAGACCTATTTGGGGAGCATGTATGTGAATGACTTCAACAAGTTCGGCCGCACCTACTCGGTCCGCGTCCAGGCCGACGCGCCCTACCGCGCGCGCGCCGAGGACATCGGCCAGCTCAAGGTGCGCGCGGCCAATGGCAGCATGGTGCCGCTGTCGGCCCTGATGCAGGTCGAGAACACGGTCGGCCCGGAACGGGCGATGCGCTACAACGGCTTCCTCGCGGCCGACATCAATGGTGGCCCGGCGCCCGGCTACAGCTCGGGCCAGGCGCAGGACGCGGTCAAGCGCATCGCGGCCGAGACCCTGCCCAAGGGCATCAGCTTCGAATGGACCGAGCTCACCTATCAGGAAATCCTGGCCGGCAATTCGGCGCTGTGGATCTTCCCGCTCGCGATCTTGCTGGTGTTCATGGTGCTGGCCGCCCAGTATGAAAGCCTGAGCCTGCCGCTGGCGATTCTGCTGATCGTGCCGATGGCCCTGTTCGCCGCCATGACCGGCGTCTGGCTGACGCGCGGCGACAATAATGTGTTCACCCAGATCGGCCTGATGGTGCTGGTCGGCCTGTCGGCCAAGAACGCGATTCTGATCGTGGAGTTTGCGCGCGAGCTCGAATTCGCCGGCCGCACGCCGCTCCAGGCCGCCATCGAAGCGGCGCGCCTGCGCCTGCGCCCGATCCTGATGACCTCGGTCGCCTTCATCATGGGCGTGCTGCCTCTGGTGCTGTCGACGGGGGCCGGCGCCGAAATGCGCTCGGCCATGGGCGTGGCCGTGTTCTCGGGAATGATCGGCGTGACCGCCTTCGGCCTTTACCTGACCCCGGTGTTCTATGCGCTGCTGCGCCAGCTGAGCGGGGCGCGCGCCCTGACCTGGCATGGCCAGCACAGCCATACCGCCGAAGCCTTTGCCGGGACCCATCCCGTGCAGGAAGGAGTGAAATGATGAAATTCAGCATACTCGTGGCCGCCCTGGCCCTGGCCGGCTGCGCCGAGATCGTGCGCGCGCCCCAGCCCGCCCTGCCGGAGGTGCCGGCCAGCTTCCAGCATGCCGACGCCAGCGCCGCGGCCAGCCTGCGCGCCGACTGGTGGCAGCTGTTCGACGACGCCCAGCTGGCCCAGCTCGTGGAGCAGGCCCTGCAGCAAAGCACCAGCGTGCAGGCGGCCACAGCGCGGCTGCGCCAGGCGCGCGCATTGAGCGGCCTGAGCGATGCGGCGCGCCTGCCCCAGCTCGATCTGAGCCTGGCCAGCACGCGCCAGGGCGGCAGCGCCCAGACCACGCCCGGCACCCTGCATGCGCTGCGCCTCGGGGCCTCGTACGAAGTCGACCTGATGGGGCGGCTGTCGGATGCCAGCCGCGCGGCCCGCCTGGACGCCACCGCCGCCGCCCAGCTGCTGGCCCAGGCGCGCCTGCTGGTGCAGGCCGACGTGGCCCAGAACTATTTCGCGCTGCGCGCACTGGACGCCGAGCGCGCCCTGATGCTGGCCACCGTCACCGCCTATCAGGAAAGCCTCGACCTGACGCTGCGCCGCCAGGCCCAGGGCGATCTGTCCGAGCTCGATGTCGAGCGCCTGCGCGCCGAAGTCAACGCGACGCGCGCACGCGCCCTGGCCCTCGAGCGCCAGCGCCAGAGCCTGGAATCGACCCTGGCCGTGCTGGTCGGCGCCCGTCCGGGCGCCTTCCATCTGGACGAAGCCATGTGGGACGGCAAGCTGCCGGCCGTGCCGGCCGGTCTGCCCAGCACGATGCTGGCGCGCCGGCCCGATCTGGCGGCGGCGCGCGCCAGCCTCGATGCGGCCGACCTGCGCATCGAGGCCGCGCGCCATGCCTGGTTCCCGAGCCTGAGTCTGACCATGGCCGGCGGCAGCGCCAGCAGCGAGCTGTCGCAGCTGCTCAAGGGCGGGGCCGGACTGTGGGGCGCGCAGGCGCTGCTGAGTACGCCGCTGTTCGATGGCGGACGCCGCACGGCCGGGGTGCAGGCGGCCGCCGGCGCGGCCGATCTGGCGGCGGCCGACTACCGCGCCCAGCTGCTGCAGGCCTTCAAGGATGTGGAGGATCAGCTGGCCGCGCTGCAGCTGCTGCAGGCGCAGGAGGCGGTCCAGGCCAGCGCCGTGCAGTCGGCCGCGCGCGCCCTGCTGCTGTCGGAAAGCCGCTACCGCAATGGCATGATCGGGCAGCTCGAAGTGCTCGATGCGCGCCGCACCGAACTGGCCAGCCGCCAGCAGGCGCTGCAGGTGAAGGCGGCGCGCTTCCAGGCCACGGTGGCCCT
Organism: Massilia sp. TS11; assembly: GCF_022012445.1. GTDB lineage: Bacteria > Pseudomonadota > Gammaproteobacteria > Burkholderiales > Burkholderiaceae_D > Telluria. The sequence continues at coordinate 278,954 of NZ_JAKLTS010000006.1, read as the reverse complement.
GATCAAGGCGCTCGGCGGCGGCTGGTCCTGAGCGCCCTAGCTGGACGCAGCCTCCGGCGCCAGGTCGCGCGCCGGATTGAGCTGCGCCAGCTGTTCCATCAGCTGGGCGAAGCGCTGCTGCCCCGGCGAAATCTTGTCGACGTGGCGCAGCACCTCGGCCGTCTCGGCGGCCAGGGCGTCGTCGTAGCCCTTCTGCTGCAGGGTTGAAATCAGAATCTGGGCGGCATTGAACAGAATCCGCAGATTGTTCGGCAGGGCCTTGCGCGCGCCGCGCATCCATTCGACGGCCTCGAACAGCTTGCCGGTCTTCCACAGCAGCACGCCCTGGTTCATCATGTCGGCCGCTTCCTTGCGCGAAGCCATGATCAGGCGGTTGCCCTCATCGCCCATGCGCGCCTTGTCGAAGATCTTCTGGACGTCGTCGAGCAGCAGGGCATTGTCGTGGTTATTGCGGATCACGTAGCACAACAGATCGACCGGCGCCTCCTTGACCCCGACCGCGAACAGCAGCGTGGCCAGTTCCAGACAGGTCGGCACGTCCGGCCGCTCCGGATTCTGATTGAGCATCTGTTCGAGCTCATCGCCGGTCAGGCGCGCGCGCCGGAAGTCGCCGCTTTCGTGATAGATCAGGCCCTCGGTGATCTTGGCGCGCAGCTGCACCAGATCGGTCGAGAATTCGCGCTGGGCCGTCAGCAGCAGGTTCAGCGCTTCCTTGGTTTCGTTCTTCTGGCCGCACACGCGTGCCAGGCCGAAATAGGCTTCCGGCGTCTTGTTGACCGAGTATTCGCCGACGGCGATGCACTTGCGGAAGGCCTTCTCGGCAATGCCGTAATTGCCCAGGCGCAGAGCCACTTGGCCAAGGCTGCGCTGGCGCGTGACCGAATTGGGCGAAATCTGGGCCGCCCGTTCCAGGATCGTGCAGGCGTCCTCGTGCTGGCCCATATGCTGATAGGCGGCGGCCAGCTGGTCGTAGGCGTCCATGTAGAAACGGTTCTCGACGATGATACCCTGGAAGATCTGGCGCGCGGCCTCGTACTCGCCATTGGCCATGCGGATCTTGCCCAGGCCAACGCGCGCCCATTGGAATTCGCGCTCCTGCAGGATGCGCTCGTAGACGGCCTTGGCCTTGTCCGGCTCGCCCGCCTTCATCAGCAGCGTGGCCTTCATGCGCAGCAGGTCGATCTCGTGGATTTTGTTCAGCTGAATCTGCTCGTCGCAGATACGCGCGGCGCGCAGAAAATCGCGGTCGGCATAGGCCTGGTCGATCTCGCGGAACACCTGCTTCTTGTGCCAGACGCGGTTCAGGCGGGTCAGCAGCACGCCCTCGGTGATCGGCTTGATCAGGTAGGCGTCGGGCTGGTGCTCGGCCGCGCCCATCACCGACTCGACGCTCTTCTCGGCCGAGACCATGAGGAACACGGCGCTCGGCAGCAGCAGGCTGCGCGCGCGGATTTCCTCCAGCACCTGCTGGCCGTTCTTGCCGTCGCCGAGGTTGAAGTCGCACAGCACCACGTCGTAGCGCGTGCGGCCGAGCGCGACGATGGCCTCGCCGCCGCTGCTGGCCTGGTCGATGTTCTTCGCGCCCAGATTGCGCAGGCTTTCGCGCAGCAGCTGGCGAATCCCGGCGAAATCGTCGACGACCAGATAGTTCTTTTCCGCCCAGTTGACGGAGGAGGCATTGAAGCTGGGCGAGGAGACCGCGCGCAAGGTGCCGTTCATCGGGCCTCCTAAGGCAGGCGCAGGATAAAGCAGCCGCCGCCGTATGCGCCGCCGTTTTCCAGGCTGACGCTGCCCGTGCGGCCGTGGGCGCGGTGCATGCGCGCGACTTCGCTGGCGAAGAACAGGCCCAAGCCGGTGCTATTGGTGCGGAAGTTGACGCCGCTGCGCTGGCCCGACAGCATGGCCTGGCCGGCGGCCAGCATGGCGGGCGGATAGCCGCGCCCATTGTCTTCGACGCGCAGCACCAGATAGCCGTCCTCCTCGGCGATGGCGAGGCGGATCTTGTCCTGGGTGTAGTTGATGGCGTTGTTCAGCGCGTGGCAGAGCAGGCCGATGATCAGGTCCTCATCGAAATACCAGATCTGCTGCGGGTCAACGTCGAGCGCCAGCTGGATGCCCTTGGACTGCAGCAGCACGCGCTCGGCCGAAATCACCTGCTGCACCAGCTGGCCGACTTCCTGCGGCTGCACTTCGAACGGATAGGCGGGCGTGCCGACCTGCTTGTACAGGGCCAGCAGCTGGATCAGATTATCGTTGAGGCGCTTGGTCTGGTAGAGCATGTGCGCCATCTGCGGGACCGCCTCCTGCATGGCCGGGTCCGCCTTGCCGAGCAGGCTTTCCAGCGTGCCGGACAGGACACTGACCGAATTCTTCATGTCGTGCGCCGTCGAGGCCAGAAACATGAACAGGTCGGGGTGACTGCTGTGATCGTCTTCCATCATGGCGGGGCCTTTCGCGGGCGGCATTGGGGGCCGCAAAAATTGCCATGTAACAATTATAGCGGGGCCCGCTGAAGCGTGCTCAGGAAACACCTTTGCGGCGTGCCCGCAACAGGAAGCGGCCCGGGTCGAGGGCCTCGGCCAGGCTGGCTTCGAGGGGCAGCGGTTCGCCCTCGAGCTGGGCGACCAGCAGTTCGGCCATCAGCGGCGCCCAGATCAGGCCGCGCGAGGCATAGCCGAGCGCCGCGTACAGGCCCGGCTGGCGCGCCAGATCGCGCAGGCGTTCGCTGCGTCCGGCCTGGCTGGCGGCCGGCAGCGCCCCGACCAGAGGCAGGCGGTCGGGCGCGACGGCGCGAAAGCCGACCCGCCCGGCCAGCGGCGCGCCGTGCAGATCGCAGCCGAGCAGCTGGCTGGCGCGCGCCAGATTGTCGGCATGGCTGACCGGGTCGAGCGCGCGCCCCTGATGCAGGTCGTAGCTGGCGCCGGCGCAGGCCACGCCGGCATGCAGCGGCGTCACATAGGCTTCGCCGCAGACCACCAGCGACAGGGCCGGCGCATGCGCCGCATCGAGATGGCTGACCTGGCCGCGCACGCTGCTGATCGGCAGCGCTGCCAGCGGCGGCAGCGCTGCCGCGCCGCTGGCTAGGATCAGGGTGGGGCTGCGGGCCAGGGTCGCGCCGGCAGCAGTTTGCACCTGCCAGCCGTCGGCGTCCGGCGCGATCTGCAGCGGGCCGGTGCCGAACTGGCGCTGCAGACGCGGACCGGCCGCGTCCAGCATAGCGGCGCAGGCGCTGGCCGGGCGCGCCCAGCCGGCCGCAGGAAAGTGCCAGGCCCCGTGCGGGGCCGCATACCCGAGCAGGGCGCTGGCCTCGGGCGCCTCCAGCCAGCGGGCGAAGTCGGCCGGGTAGCCCCAGCGCGCCGCGATCTCGCGCTGGGTGGCGGCATGGGCGGCGTCGCGCGCCAGATGCAGCACCCCGCACTGGGCGCCGAGGAAGGCTTGGCCAACCCCGCCCAGGCCCTGCCAGTAGCGCAGCGCGAACAGATAGGCGGCCCGCGTCAGGCGCGTCGGCACGGCGTCGTCCTTGGACAGGATGGGCATGAAAATCCCGGCCAGATTGCCCGAGGCCTCCTGGGCCGGCGCCGCATGCTGGTCGAGCAGGCTGACCTGCCAGCCGCGCGCGCACAGGCGCTCGGCCACGCTGCAGCCGGCCACGCCGGCGCCGAGCACCACAGCCGTGCGGGCCGGCGCGGGGGCGGCGGGCGGCATCGGTTTGCGGCTCATGTAGCGGGCGAGGTCCGGCCGATCGAAGGCGAAGCCCTGCGCCTCGAGGCCGTGGCGCTGGGCCGCGTCGAGCGCGTCCGCCGTCAGGATGGCGCCCGGCACGCACAGGCGCGCCAGCAGGCGGCACCAGTCGTGTCCGGCAATTTGCTGCAGATGGACGGCGTCGAGCTGGACGCGCAGTTCGCTCAGGCCCTGCCAGGCCGGGGCCACCAGCCAGTCCAGGGTCACGCGCGCATCAGCCTGCGGGTGGCGCTGCATGCCGGGCAAGGGGCCCTCGGCCTGCAGCACGATCAGGTGCAGGCGCGCGCCGTCCGCATGCTCGGCCTGCCAGGCCGCGATCAGCGGGGCGGGATCGGCGTCGCCCGCCAGCAGGACGGTAAAGCGCGCCCGGCCCTGCCAGGCGGCGCGCAGGGCGGCGAGCATCATCGGCAGAAGCAGTCCGGATCGTGGTCGTTGACCATGCCGATGCCCTGCATGTAGGCGTAGATGATGGTCGAGCCGACGAATTTGAAGCCGCGCTTGCCGAGGTCCTTGGAGATGGCGTCCGACAGGTCGGTGCGCGCCGGGCGCTCGCCGTCCTTGAAGCGGTTGACCCGGGGCTGGCCGTCGACCCAGGCCCACAGATAGCTGTCGAGCGTGAGGCCGGCTGCGCGCATGCGCAGATAGGCCTGGGCGTTCGTGATGCAGGCGCGCACCTTGAGGCGGTTGCGCACGATGCCGGGATTGGCCAGCAGCGCGGCCACCTTGTCCTCGCCATAGGCCGCGATCGCGTGCGCATCCCACTGGTCGAAGGCCTGACGGTAGTTTTCGCGCTTGTTGAGGATGGTTTCCCAGCTCAGGCCCGCCTGCGCGCCCTCGAGATTGAGCATCTCGAACAGGCGCGTCTCGTCATGGCAGGGCACGCCCCACTCATGGTCGTGGTAAGCAAGATACAAGGGATTGGCCGGATTGGCCCAGCGGCAGCGATGGACAGTCATAGCCACCAGTATAGCCGCCCCCCACTTGCGCCGCCTATTGCTTTGTGGCAATATTACACCCACTGTGCCCCCGACCCTGGTACAGCGCTGCAGACAGGAGTGGAAAGATGCTGAACATCCCCAAATTCGGAACCGTGCACGGCTGGCGGACCGCCCTCACCCTGCTCGGCACCCTCCCCCTATTGACGGCCTGCGGATCGGAAGAATTCGATACCGGCTTCACCGTCAAATCCGTGTCCTACTACCGGCGCAATCTGGACGAAGCGCGCACCGTGACCGAACAGTGCAAGCTGTTCCTGTCGCGCGAGTACGCGACCATGAATTCCCACGAACAGCAAGCCTGGCAGGACTCCACCGACGGGCGCAACTGCAAGACCGCGCGCGACGTCGTCAGCACCGAACTGTTGCGCGAACGCCAGCGCCAGCAACGCGAGCTGAACTAAATTTCGGGCGGCCAATGGCCCGCCCTGCCCGGGCCCAATTGGCCCTGTCCGCCTGTCAACACATGCGCTAGCATGGACGCTCCCTCACGTTCTGTGCCCAAGCCATGCACGACTACCACGCCCGCATCCACTGGACCCGCGCGGACCAGACTTTTACCGACAATGCCTACAGCCGCGCCCACGACTGGGCCTTCGATGGCGGCGCCCTGGTGCGCGCCTCGTCCTCGCCACTGTCGGTGCCGCTGCCTTTCAGCGACCCGGCCGCCGTCGATCCCGAGGAAGCCCTGGTGGCCGCGACCGCCAGCTGCCACATGCTGTTCTTCCTGTGGCTGGCGGCGCGCGCCGGCCTGGTGATCGACAGCTACACCGACCAGGCCGTCGGCCACATGGACACCGACGAGCGCGGCCGCATCGCCATCACCCGCATCCGCCTGCGCCCGCAGATCGTGTTCGGCGGCGCCGCGCCCACGCCGGACCAGCTGGCCGCGCTGCACCACGAGGCGCATGAACGCTGCTACATCGCCAACTCCCTGCGCGCCGAGGTCGTGGTGGAGGCGGCCTGAGCCATGTACACCCCGTCCGCCTTCAGCCTCGACAGCCTGGCCGGCCAGCACGCGCTGATGGCCGCGCATCCGCTCGGCGCCCTGGTCACGCACACGGCCGCCGGCCTCGACGCCGAGCACCTGCCCTTCTGCCTGATCGACCCGACGCCAGAAGCGCCGCTGGGCACCCTGCGCGCCCACGTGGCGCGCGCCAACCCCGTCTGGCGCCAGGCCGAGGCCGCCGCCATGGTCGTGTTCTCGGGCGCCAGCGCCTATGTCTCGCCCAGCTGGTACGAGGGCAAGGCCAGCCACCACCGCGAAGTGCCGACCTATAACTACGCGGTCGTGCATGCGCACGGGCGCCTGCGCGCCATCGAGGACCCGCAATGGCTGCTGGCCCTGCTGGAACGCCTGACCGCGCGCCACGAGGCCGGCCGCGCCGCCCCCTGGTCCGTGCACGACGCGCCGCGCGACTACATCGACAAGCTGCTGCAGGCCATCGTCGGCATCGAGATCGTGATCACGCGCATCGACGGCAAATGCAAGGCCAGCCAGAACCGCAGCGCCAGCGATCAGGCGCGCGTGGCCGCGGCCCTGGCCAGCGAAGCCCCGGCCATGAGCGCCCTGATGCGCAAGACGGGCTGAACCCGGCTAGCGGCGCTTGCCCGGCACATCGTGCAGGTGCTGCTCGACCGCGGGCTGCAGCTTGTCGATCAGGGCCACGAGGTCGGCGTCCTTGGCCTTGCCGCGCGCGGCCTTGAGCTTGCTGAGCACCTTGCGGTGGGCGTCCATGCCGGCCTGCTGCAGATAGGCTTTGTCGAAGTCCGCCCCATTCAGGCCGGCCAGCTTGTCGGCGATTTTTTGATGGGCGGCGTCGAGCGCCGTCGGCAGGCTGACGCCCTTGCTCTGGGCCAGCTGCTGGACCTGGGTCAGCGCCTGGCCGTGTTCGTCCACCATGCGCTGGCCAAAGCGCTTGACCTCGTCCGCACTGGCATGGCTGAGGGCCAGCTTGCCCCACTCCACTTCCGCCATATTCGCCACGGCCAGGTCGGAAAAAATGCTCTGGTCGGCCTTGGACAGGGTCTGGTCCTGGGCCAGCACGGGCGCCGCCAGCAATGCCAGCAGCATCAGAATTATGCGCATCATCGCTACCTCCTGAAGGTGATTGTGGTCTGTTCGACATCAGGGCGGCGGGCCAAGTTCCCCTGTCATGACAGCGACATCTGGCGGCCGCAGACTTACATTTTGAAACGGGTTCGGCGTTGACTCTCGTAAAGACGATCGCCTACACTACGCCGTTTTCATTTTTTGGAGCCCCTGCATGGGCACTTGTTCGAGTGGTAGTTCAGGCCGGTCCGACACCGGCCACCGCCCGGCAAGATAAGGCAGGCCACCGGCCTCACCCTCATCTGCCACCGGGCCGATGAGGGGTCTCCCGCGCGCACGCGCGCACTCCCCCGCCACAAGCACACACGTTCAATCATGCGCGGCGCTCCGCAGCGAATGCGGAGGCATACATGAGCAAGCACTTTTTGCTGGCAGCGCTGGCGGCCCTGGCCGTGCCGTGCGCGCACGCCGGCGACGACGACTGGAACCTGCACCTGCAGGCCACCCGCGTGTGGCAGCAGCAGGCCGCTTTCAGCGCGCCCTACACGGGCGCCTACAGCCTGCGCCCGCAGGCGGCCCAGGGCCAGTCGCTGAGCGCGACGGCCAGCGCCGGCCTGCGCCTCGGTCCCGAGACCGAGGTCTATCTCGATGCCGAGGCCATCGGCGGGCGCCTGCTGTCCGAGCTGCACGGCCTGGGCGGCCTGAGCAATGGCGAGCAGACCAAGGCCGGCGCCAGCGGCATCACGCTGTACCGGGCACGCGCCTATCTGCGCCAGCAATGGGCGCTGAGCGAGACGCGCGAAGCCGTGGCCGACGATGTGCACCAGCTGGCCGGCAGCCAGGCCACGCGCCGCCTGGTGCTCACGGCCGGCAATCTGTCGGCCGCCGACCTGTTCGACAATAACCGCTATGCGCACGACCCGCGCAGCGCCTTCCTGAATGCGGCCCTGATGGCCAATGGGGCCTGGGACTATCCGGCCGACGCGCGCGGCTACAGCTGGGGCGCGGCGCTCGAATACGTCGACGGCAAACGGGTCTGGCGCATCGGCCGCTTCGCCGTGCCGCAGGAATCGAACGGCCTGCCGCTCGACCACGCGCTGGCGCGCCACCATGCCGACCAGGCCGAGTTCGAGCAGGGCTACGACTGGAACGGCCAGGCCGGCAATCTGCGCGTGCTGGTGTTTCGCAACCGCGCGCGCATGGGCGCCTTCGCCGATGCCCTGGCCAGCCAGCCGGGCGCGCCCGACCTGGCCAGCGTGCGGCGCGAGCAGATCAAGCGCGGCCTCGGCCTGTCCTGGGACCAGGACCTGAGCGCGGCGCTCGGCCTGTTCGCCCGCCTGGGCAGCAGCGACGGCCACACCGAAACCTATTCGTTCGCCGAGATCGAGCAGAGCGCCAGCGCCGGTCTGGTGCTGCGCGGCGCCGGCTGGGGCCGCGCGGACGACCGCCTCGGCCTGGGCGGCGCCCGCAACGGCCTGCACGCGGCCCACCGCGCCTATCTGGGCGCCGGCGGCCACGGCGCCTTTCTCGGCGACGGCCGCCTGCGTTATGCGAGCGAGCAGATCGCCGATGCCTGGTACAGCGCCGCCCTCGCCCCCGGCCTCGACCTGAGTCTCGACCTGCAGCGCATCGTCCACCCGGGCTACAATGCCGAACGGGGACCGGTGCGCCTGGCCGCACTGCGCCTGCATCTGCAGCGATAAGGACCGCCATGCTCAACCTGTTCACCCCTCAGCGCGGCGCGCGCAATCTGCTGGCCACCACGCCCAACCGCTGGGACTGGGCCCTGCTGCCACTGGTGCTGGCCGTGCTGGCCATCCTGGCGTTTGGCGCCATGCAGATGAGCCGCCCCTTCGTGATCGGCCAGCCGACCCCGATCGTGCTGGACGCCGCCTACCTGCCCTACTACCTGCTGCGCACGATCCTGCGCATGTTCATGGCCCTGGCCTGCGCGCTGGTCTTCAGCTTCGTGTTCGCGGCGGTGGCGGCCAAATACCGCTTCGCCGAAAAAATCCTGGTGCCCCTGCTCGACGTGCTGCAGTCGGTGCCGATTCTCGGCTTCCAGGCGATCGCAATCGCGCCCTTCATCGCCCTGTTCCCCGGTAATCTGCTGGGGGTCGAGTGCGCCGCCATCTTCGCGATCTTCACCTCGCAGGCCTGGAATATGGCCTTCAGCCTGTACCAGTCGATGCGCACGGTGCCGCCCGAACTGGCCGAGGCCGCGCGCGTGTTCCGCCTGTCCGGCTGGCAGCGCTTCTGGCGCCTCGAACTGCCGTTCGCCATGCCCGGCCTGCTGTGGAATATGATGATGTCGATGTCGGGCGGCTGGTTCTTCCTGGTCGCGGCCGAAGCGATCTCGGTGGCCAACCAGGACATCAAGCTGCCCGGCATCGGCGCCTTCATCGCCGTCGCCATCGAACAGAAAAACGGCAGCGCCATCGCGCTGGCCATCGGCGCCATGCTGGCCGGGATCCTGCTGTACGACCAGCTGTTCTTCCGCCCGCTCCTGGCCTGGGCCGATAAATTCCGCTTCGAAGAATCGCAGAACGAAGTCGCGCCCTCGTCCTGGCTGCTCGACTGGACCCGCCGCAGCCGCCTAATGCGCGCCGCCACCCAGCGCTTCTGGGCCCAGCTGGGCCGCGCGCTGGGCTGGTTCACGCTGCCGCCCTTCGATCCCCCGCCGCGCCCTGCGCGCGCCCACAGCCGCCACTGGCCGCGCGTGCTCGACGCGCTGATGGCGCTGCTGGCCGCGCTGGCGGCCTGGCGCTTCATCGCCTTCGTGCATGTCGATGTCGGCTGGAGTGAAGCCCTGCACGTGGTCGGCCTTGGCTGCATCACCCTGGTGCGCGTGCTGGTGCTGATCGCGATCGCCTCGCTGATCTGGGTGCCGGCCGCGGTCTGGATCGGCCTGCGTCCGCGCTACGCCCAGAAGGTGCAGGCCGTGGCCCAGTTTCTGGCGGCCTTCCCCGTCAATCTGATGTTCCCGCTGGTAGTGTTCGTGCTGGTGCGCTACCAGCTCAATCCCGACCTCTGGCTCAGCCCCCTGATGGTGTTCGGCACCCAGTGGTACATCCTGTTCAACGTGGTGGCCGGGGCCACCACCCTGCCGACCGAGCTGCGCCTGGCGGCTGACAATCTCGGCCTGTCCGGCTGGCTCAAATGGAAGCGCGTCTACCTGCCGGCCGTGTTCCCCAGCTTCGTCACCGGCGCCATCACGGCCAGCGGCGGCTCCTGGAACGCCAGCATCGTGGCCGAATACGTCAGCTGGGGCAAAACCAATCTGGTGGCGGCCGGCCTGGGCAGCTATATCAAGCAGATGACCGATGCCGGCGACTTCCACCGCATCGCCCTCGGCATCGGTGTGATGTGCGTATTCGTCATGGCCCTGAACCGCTTTTTCTGGCGCCGCCTGTACCTGCTGGCCGCGAACCGCAGCAGCTGAGGAGTAGAGATGCAAGACCCGATCCTGATCGACCTGAAAGCCATCCGCAAATCCTTCCGTGCCAGCGACGGCAAGCCGCGCACCGTGCTCGAAGGGGTCGACTTCCGCCTGGCCGAGGGCGAAATCGTCGCCCTGCTGGGCAAATCCGGCTCCGGCAAATCGACGCTGCTGCGGATTATCGCCGGCCTGATTCCGGCCGAAGGCGGCAGCGCGCGCTACCGCGAGCGCGACATCCACGGCCCCCAGGCCGGCATCGCCATGGTGTTCCAGAGCTTCGCCCTGTTCCCCTGGCTGACCGTGCAGCAGAACGTCGAACTCGGGCTCGAAGCCCAGGGCGTGGCGGCGGCCGAACGGGCCGCGCGCGCGGACGCCATGCTCGAGCTGATGGGCCTGGCCGGCTTCGGCGGCGCGCTGCCGCGCGAGCTGTCGGGCGGCATGCGCCAGCGGGTCGGCATCGCGCGCGCTCTGGTCACCAATCCCGATGTGCTGCTGATGGACGAAGCCTTCTCCGCGCTCGACGTGCTGACCGGTGAGACACTGCGCACCGACATCCTTGAGCTGTGGGACAAGCGCGCGATTCCGACCAAGGGCATCCTGATCGTCTCGCACAATATCGAAGAAGCGGTGGTGATGGCCGACCGCATCATCATCCTGTCGAGCGACCCGGGGCGCATCCGCACCGAAGTGCCGATCACGCTGGCGCGTCCGCGCGACGCCGATTCGCGCGAGGTGCGCGCCCTGATCGACGAGGTGTACGGCCTGATGACCCAGCGCCCGGTGCCGGCCCCGCAAACCAGTCCGGTGGCGCCCAGCTTCGTCGACTACCGCCTGCCGCACACCGACGTGGCGCGCATCGAAGGCGTGCTCGATCTGATCGCCGAGCCGCCGTTTGGCGGCCGCGCCGACCTGCCCCAGATGGCCGAGGAAGCCGAGCTGGCCGACGAGGAGCTGTTCCCCACCTACGAAGCGCTCGGCATGCTCGGCCTGGCCATGGTGGAAGGCGGCGACATCCTGCTCACGCCCCTGGGCCGCCACTACGCCCAGGGCGACCACACGCTGCGCCAGGAGCTGTTCGGCCAGCAGCTGCTGACCCACGTGCCGCTGGTGGCGCGCATCCGCGAGCTGCTCGAACGCGAGAGTACGGGCGCCATGCCGGCCAGCCGCATCACCCGCCTGTTGGAAGAACATCTGGAAACCGAGGAAGCGCGCCGCGCCTTCGAGATCGCGGTGGAATGGGCGCGCTATGGCGAAGCCTTCGAATACGACTACCAGACCGGGCGCCTGACCCTGCCGGTGGACGACGAAGCCTGAGGCCTTACAGCAGGCCCATGGCCTCCAGGCGCAGCAGGATAGCGAGCTTGCGCTCGCGCTGCACCTGACGCCAGTCGATATCCTCGATGGCGCCGATCAGGCCATACAGCATATTGATGCTCAGGCCCGGCACCACGTCGCGCAGGCGCGCATAGACCTCGAACGGGTCGCAGGCGCGCAGCTGCTCGGGCGTTTCGATGCCGATGGCGTGCAGCCAGGCCTGGCTTTTCGGGCCCAGGCCACGCAGGCCCGCCAGCGCCGTTTTTTTCATCGCCACCCTCCGTGGTTCTCGATCCATTCAGCCGGCATGCGCACCCCATGCTGACGCTCGATATGGTCCCAGTAGTCGCGCAGCGTGCGCCCCGCCTGCTGCGGGTAGTGCTGATCGCCGGCGCGCAGCGCGCGCACGCGCTCGAGCCGGAAGTCGCGAAAATCCTGACGCAGTTCGCACCAGGCGTTCAAGGTCCAGACCCGCCCCCAGCAGACCAGGCCGAGAGGCCAGACCGTACGCGTGCTCGGTGTCCCATTCGCGTCCGCATAGTCGAGCGTCAGCTTGCGGCGCGTATCGATCGCCTCGCGCAGCGGGCCCAGAATCAAGGGCTGCTCGGGCGGGCCGGCCGCGAACAGGGCGACCGCATCGGCCGCGGCGCGCCGGTCGCGCGGCAGCGCATTGCGGATTTTTTCACCGGCCGTGGTGACCGCCACCCGCAAGGCCGGATCGCCCCACTGCGCCGCCATCCGCAGTCCGAACTACAGCGCCACCAGTTCCTCGCGCGAGAACAGCAGCGGCGGCAGATCGCAGCGTTCCGACAGGGCGTAGCCGACCCCGGCCTCGCCCACAATCGGCATGCCGCTCGCCTGCAGATCGGCGATATCGCGATAGACCGTGCGCAGCGAGACGCCGAGCCGCTCGGCCAGCAGCGCGCCGCGCGTCAGCCGGCGCGCGCGCAGAATCTGCATCAGCTGGAACAGGCGGTCGGCGCGACGCATCGGTGTCAGCTGATCTGGGAGCGCATCAGCAGGCCATGGCGCATCGACGCGCCGGTATCGTCCAGCAGTTCGAAGAAGGCCAGACAGGACGGGCTGTGCATGACGCCCTGCATGGCCGACTCGATGGCGGCGCGTTCACGCCAGCGCACGATGTCGATCCAGCTGCCATCGTGCATCTTGACGGTATCGCGCCCGATGAAGCCGGGGAAGGCGGCCAGCGCAGGGGCCATGCCGTCGATGCGGGCGAGCAGCTGCTGCTCATCGACGCCGGGCTTGGTACGGAAAGGCGCCAGTTCAATGACGCCCGTGGTGGTATGCGGCATAAGTCCTCCAGAACAGTAAAGAGGCCCGCAGTCTAGCGAGGGGCTGCTGACAGCGTGGTGTCAGCAGCCCGCGCATTCATTCCTGCAGCAGCGGCAGATTGCTGCCCAGGTAGTCGAACTTGCCCAGGTCCACACCCTGCGCGCGCAGGATGGCGTAGGAGGTCGTCAGGTGGAAGTAGAAGTTCGGCAGCGCATAGGTGTTGAGGTAATCCTCGCCGCGGAATTTGAGTTCGCGGTTGGGGATCTTGACCGTGATCGTGCGCCCATAGGCATCGGCGAACTGCTCCGGCTTCAGGGTCGCGAGGAAGTCCAGGGTCTTCTGCACGCGCGCCTTGAGTTCACCGAAATTGGCTTCGGTATCGGGGAAGCTCGGCACCTCGACGCCGGCCAAACGGGCGGCGGCGCCCTTGGCCTGATCGGTCACGATCATCACCTGGCGCGCCAGCGGGAACATGTCCGGCGCCAGACGCGCATTGAACAGCACGGCCGGATCGAATTTGCGCGCCTCGGCATTGGCCACCGCCTTGTCGAGGATGGCCAGCAGATTGTTCAGAAAACGGGTGTAGACACCCACGGATTGCTGGTGAATCGATTGGGACACAGGGATCTCCTTGGAGTGTGGGCAAAAGGGCAAGCCGGACGATTCTAGCAAACGGACGGCGCCTCTGCAGACGGCCGCATTTCTTCCCCAAACGCAATAATGTGAAAGAATCTTGGCCGCCAAATTCGGTAGCATAGATGCACAATCATGCCACCCACCGCCCTCTTCTCCGTCAGTCAGATGGCCGCCATACTGGCGCGTCTGCCGGACCCCGCCTTTGTGCTCACGCGCAGCGGGCGCTATGTCGCGATCCTGGGCGGGACCGACAGCCGCTACTACCACGACGGCAGCCAGCTGATCGGCAAGACGATCGGCGAGGTGCTGGTGCCGGACAAGGCCGCCTGGTTCCTCGAGGAGATCGCCGGCGCCCTGGCCAGCGGTTGCCTGCATGTGGTCGAGTACGGTCTGCACAGCAGCGACGTCAGCGGCCTCGGCGCCGACGGCCCCGACGAGACCATGTGGTTCGAAGGGCGCGTGCAGGCGCTCGACTTCCAGATCGACGGCGAGGACGTGGTGCTCTGGGTGGCCAGCAATATCTCGGCGCGCCACACGCTCGAGGGCGCGCTGCGCACGCAGGGCGAGGTCGACGAGCTGTCCGGCCTGCACAACCGGCGCAAGCTGATGGCGGCGCTGGCGGCCCAGTACGACAGTTTCGCGCGCTATGCGACCCCGGCCGCGCTGATGATCTTCGACATCGACCACTTCAAGGCCATCAACGACCAGTTCGGCCATCCGGCCGGCGACCGCACGATCGCCGCGATTGCCGCGATCTGCCGCAGCGAGCTGCGCGCGCCCGACCTGGCGGCGCGTTACGGCGGCGACGAATTCGTGGTGCTGATGCCGCACACCAGTGCGCGCGGCGCGGCCACGATCGCCCAGCGCCTGCGCGCGCGCGTCGAGCAGGAGCTCAATGTCGAGCGCGAGGGCGGGCTGCGGATCAGCATCAGTGCCGGCGTCAGCGAATTCCAGGCCGGCGACCCCGATTACGAAGCCCTGCTGCAGCGCGCCGACAAAGCCCTGTACCGCGCCAAGCACGCCGGCCGCAACGGCGTGTTCTGCCACTGCCACCCCTGCCCCGGCGAGCGCTACTGCCCCGCCGCAGATACCGAACGGTGTCAGGTCCGGCGATCGGACATTTAAGAACTTTTTCGCGTCGATGCGGTCAACGCTGGATCATCCTTTTGATCCGGAACGCGTATGACCCGTCCACTGCGATTTGAATTCCCCGGCGCTGTCTATCACCTGACCGCACGCGGCAACCGCCAGCGCCCCATTTTCCAGGATGAGATTGACCGGCGCTTCTGGCTGCGCATCCTCGGGGAAGTCTGCGAGCGCCGCCGCTTTCGTATCCATGCCTACTGTCAGATGGGCAACCATTACCATCTGGTGCTGGAAACGCCGGAGCCGAATCTCGCGCGCGGCACGCATGATCTGAACGGCCGCTATGCGCAATGGTTCAATGCGCGCCACCGCCTGGTCGGGCACCTGTTTCAAGGACGCTATCACGCGGTCCTGGTACAGAAGGAAAGGCACCTGCTCGAGCTGGCCCGCTATGTCGTGCTCAATCCGGTACGCGCGGGCCTGGTGGCACAGGCCGAGGATTGGCCCTGGAGCAGCCACCGCGCCGTGCTCGGCCTGCAGGATTGCCCCGTGTGGCTCGATGCCGACGCCACGTTGTCGCTGTTTGGCGATGGCGGCGCGCGCCTGCTGGGCTACCAGCGCTTCGTCGGCCAGCCCGTCAGCGCCCATCCCTTGCGCACCGTTCAATACCAATGCGTGCTGGGCGACGCCGCCTTCATCGCGCAGCATTGCCGCCAGGTCCAGCCCAGTAGCACGCACGCCAACCGCCAGCAGCGCCAGGCGCTAACAGGGCCGCTCAGCGAGATCTTTCAAGAAGCCAGCGACCGCGATACGGCCATCGGCGTGGCATACGACAGCGGTGCGTACTCGATTGCGGCCATCGCCGCGCAGGCCGGCGTGTCAACGCGTACCGTCGGCCGCGTGCTCGCCAAACTGCGACGACAGAGCTGAGCGACGAAAGTTCCCCGATGTCCGATCGCCGGACCTGACACCGTTCCGTTACACCGTTCCGTTAGTCGAATTTGGAGAAGTCGGGCTTGCGCTTCTCGAAGAAGGCGGTGAAGGCTTCTTTGGCTTCGGCGCCGTTCAGCATGGCGGCGAAGTGCTGGTTCTCGATCGCCATCGTGTCGTCGATCGCGGCCTGGCGGCTGCGCTTGATCAGCATCTTGCTGGTGCGGATCGAGGCCGCCGGCAGGGCCACCAGCTTGGCCGCCTGGGCACGCGCGTACGCGTTCAGCTCGGCCGCGGGCAGGATGCGCGCCACCAGCCCCATCTCGAGCGCTTCGGCGGCGCTGAAGGCTTCGCCCAGCAGCAGCTTCTCCTGCGCACGCGCCTGGCCGGCAATCTGCGGGAACAGCAGGCTCGAGGCGTACTCGGGACACAGCCCGAGCTGGGTGAAGGGCATCGAAAAACGCGCATTGTCGGCGCAGTAGACGAGGTCGCAATGCATGAGCAGGGTGGTGCCGATCCCGACCGCCGCGCCGGCCACCGCCGCCACCACCGGCTTGGCGCAGCCGTGTAGCGCCCGCATGAACTGGAACACCGGGCGGTCGCTATTGTCCACGCCGGGCTGGGGCGCATTGCGCAGGAAGTCCTCGAGGTCGTTGCCAGCGGTGAAAATCTCGGGCTTGCCCTGGATGATGATCGCACGCACGGCCGGATCGGCGTCGGCCGCCTTGAGCGCATCGGCCAGGGCCTGGTACATCGCGCCGGTGATCGCGTTCTTGCGCTCGGGGCGGTTGAATTCGAGGGTCAGAATGCCGTCGGCTTGGCTGCTCAGAATGTCCATGTTCGCTTGTCTCCAGATGGATGCAGGGCGGACCGCCGGGTTCGTACGTCGCTTGTGGCGCACGCACGCAACCGGGGGTCCGCCCTGCGGGGTGTTGTTGGCGGGTCTTACATTGCTTCGAAGATGCCGGCCGCGCCCATGCCGGCGCCCACGCACATGGTCACCATACCGTACTTGAGCTTGTTACGGCGCAGGGCGTGGATGGTGGTCGCGGCGCGGATCGCGCCGGTGGCGCCGAGCGGGTGGCCGAGGGCGATCGCGCCGCCCATCGGATTGACCTTGCTGGTGTCGAGGCCGAGATCCTGGATCACGGCCAGGGCCTGGGCGGCGAAGGCTTCGTTGAGCTCGATCCAGTCGAGCTGGTCCTGGCTGATGCCGGCTGCGGCGCAGGCGGCCGGGATCGCAAACTTGGGACCGATGCCCATGATCTCGGGCGGCACGCCGCGCACGGCGAAGGAGGAGAACTTGGCCAGCGGGGTCAGGTTGTGTTCCTTCAGGATCTTTTCCGACACGAGGATCAGGGCGCCGGCGCCGTCCGACATCTGCGAGGCATTCCCGGCCGTCACCGAGCCCTTGGCGGCGAACACCGGCTTAAGCTTGGCCAGGCCTTCCAGGCTGGTGTCGGCGCGCGGGCCTTCGTCCAGCTCGGCCAGGCGGGTCTTGAGGTCGACCCCGCCGCTGGCCAGATTCGGCGTGCGGTAGGTGATCTCGACCGGGCAGACCTCGTCCTTGAACAGGCCGGCCTGCTGGGCGGCGATGGCGCGCCGGTGCGATTCGACCGAGAACGCGTCCTGGGCCTCGCGCGAGACCTTCCACTGCTCGGCCACTTTCTCGGCCGTCAGGCCCATGCCATAGGCCAGGCCGATGCTCTCGTCCTTGAACATGTTGACGTTCATCGAGGGGTGGTGGCCCATCATCGGCACCATCGACATCGATTCGACGCCGCCGGCGATCATCACATCGGCTTCACCGACGCGGATGCGGTCGGCCGCCATGGCCACGGCCGTGATGCCGGAGGCGCAGTAGCGGTTGACGGTCACGCCGCCGATGGTGTTCGGCAGGCCGGCCATGACGACGGCATTGCGCGCCACGTTGAAGCCCTGCTCGGCCTCGGGGAAGGAGCAGCCGATGATGGCGTCGACGATCAGCTTGGGATCGAGGTTCGGCACCTGGCTGACGGCGTGCTGAATCACGCGCACCAGCAGGTCGTCCGGACGGGTTTTGTTGAACATGCCGCGCGGCGCTTTGCCGATCGGGCTACGGGTGGCGGCGACGATGTATGCGTCTTGAATTTGTTTGCTCATGATGTTCTCTCTTATGTCGGTCAGCGTTTGGCGGACAGATACCATTCAACCTGGACTTGGGCGGCCAGCGTGTCCTGCGCGTCGTAAATGTCGACGTGCACCGGAAACGCCAGCTTGCCTTCCTGCTTCAGGGCGGCTTTCAGGGCCGCCAGATCACCGGGTACACGGCCCTCGGCGCGCGTGGCCCCTTTGGCCACTTTCTGATACTGGATGCGCGATTCCTTGGCGACCGGCCGCATTTCCAGGATCAGTTCGGCGAACCCACCGGCCATCGCCGCCCCCGAGGCCGTTTCGGCCAGGGTGAACAGGGCGCCCGCGTGGGGCGTGTGCAGATGGTTGTGCAGTTGCGCCGCGTCGGGCATCGAGCACGTGGCCGTCCCGGGTCCAATCGCGTCGATCGTGATGCCGCACAGGCGCACGAAGGGCAGCGTGTCCATCATTTGCTGCCGGATTTTCTCGTACACCATGCTTGGCCTCACTTTCAACAGTACCCGGAACCCCAGTGACAGGAGCGACATGGTTTAGTTGCGTACCGGTTTGCCGGTTTGCAGCATGCCCATGATGCGTTCCTGCGTCTTCGGATGGTTCAGCAATTCCAGGAAGGCCTTGCGTTCCATGTCGAGCAGGTATTGTTCGCTGACCAGGCTGCCCTGGTCGACGTCGCCACCGGACACGATCTCGGCGATCATCGTGCCGAGCTTGAAGTCGTGGGCGGAGATGAAGCCGCCGTCGCGCATATTCACCAGCTGGGCCGTGAAGGTGCCGATGCCGTAGCGGCCGACCACCGGGATCAGCTTCTGCAGCGGCGGGCGGTAGCCCTTGTCGTACATGGCGCGCGCTTCGGTCTTGGCCACGTGCAGCAGCTCGTGGATGTTGAACACGATCGTGTCGTCTTCCTTCAGATAGCCCATGGCCTTCGCTTCCAGGGCCGACTTGGAGACGGCGGCCGTGGCGGCGTTGAGCATGCCGACCTTCAGGAACTGCAGAATGTCATTGCCCTTGGCTTCGGCCGCGGCGCGGCACACGGCTTCCTTCAGGCCGCCGCCGCCCGGCACCAGGCCGACGCCGACTTCCACCAGGCCGATGTAGGACTCGAGCGCGGCCACGCGCTTGCTGCACTGGAGCAGCATTTCACAGCCACCGCCCAGGGCGATGCCGGCCACGGCCGCCACCACCGGCACGTTCGCGTACTTCAGGCGCATGAAGCAGTCCTGCAGCTTGCGGATGTGCGGATCGACGGCCTTGGCGCCGCCCATCATGAAGGCGGGCATGGCTTCCTGCAGGTCGGCGCCAGCCGAGAAGGGGCCGCCTTCGGCCGCGTCGGCATTCCAGATCACCATGCCTTTGTAGTTCTGCTCGGCTTCGGCCACGGCGCGCTCGAGGCCGGCCACGACGGCCGAATTGAGCGTGTGCATCTTGGTCTTCAGCGAGACGACCAGCACCTCGTCGTTCATATGCCACAGGCGCACCGACTCGTCCTCGTGGACGGTGACGCCGGCCGTGCGGCCATCGATGGCGCCGGCGCCCAGCACCGGGGCGCGGAACACCTGGCGCGCGTAGACGGCCAGGTCGGAACGCGGCACATAGCTGTTGCTGGCGGCGCTGTACGAACCTTCCGGCTTGTGCACGCCGTCGACTTCCATCACCCAGGCCGGCAGCGGTGCATTGCACAGGGCCTTGCCTTCGGCGATGTCCTGGGCCACCCACTCGGCGATCTGCTTCCAGCCGGCGGCCTGCCAGGTTTCAAACGGGCCCACATTCCAGCCGAAGCCCCAGCGCATGGCGAAGTCGACGTCGCGCGCGTTGTCGGCGATGTCCTTCAGGTGGACGGCGATGTAGTGGAAGGCGTCGCGGAAGATCGCCCACAGGAACTGGGCCTGCGGATTGGTCGACTCGCGCATGGCCTTCATCTTCTTGACCGGATCCTTTTCCTTCAGGATGCGGCCAACGATGTCGGCCGCCTTGGCGCCGCCGGCCACGTACTCGCCGCTGGCGAAGTCGAGGCGCAGGATGTCCTTGCCGACTTTCTTGTAGAAGCCGGCACCGCTCTTCTGGCCGAGCGCGCCCTTGGCCACGAGCTGGGCCAGCACTTCGGGGGTCTTGTAGACCGGGAAGAAGGGATCATCGGCCAGATTGTCCTGCATGGTCTTGATCACGTGGCCCATCGTGTCCAGGCCAACCACGTCGGCGGTGCGGAAGGTGCCCGACTTGGCGCGGCCCAGCTTGGCGCCGGTCAGGTCGTCGACCACGTCCACGCTCAGGCCGAACTTCTCGGCTTCGTGGATGATGGCCAGCATGCCGAAGATGCCGACCCGGTTGGCGATGAAGTTCGGCGTGTCCTTGGCGCGCACCACGCCCTTGCCCAGGGTGGTGGTCAGGAAGCCTTCGAGCTGGTCGAGAATGGCCGGCGCGGTGGCCGTGGTCGGAATCAGCTCGACCAGGTGCATATAGCGCGGCGGGTTGAAGAAGTGCACGCCGCAGAAGCGCGCCTTGAGAGCCGCGTCGAAGCCGTCGGCCAGGGTGTTGATCGACAGGCCCGAGGTGTTCGAGGCGAAGATGGCCTGGGGCGCGATGTGCGGGGCGACCTTCTTGTACAGGTCGTGCTTCCAGTCCATGCGCTCTGCGATGGCTTCAATGATCAGGTCGCAGCCGGCCAGCTTGGCCAGGTCGTCTTCGTAGTTGGCCACTTCGATCAGGGCGGCGTCGTCCTTGTTGCCGAGCGGGGCCGGGTTGAGCTTCTTCAGGTTCTCGATGGCGCGCAGCACGATGCCATTTTTCGGACCTTCCTTGGCCGGCAGGTCGAACAGCACGACCGGCACTTTGGCGTTGATGCAATGCGCGGCAATCTGCGCACCCATCACGCCGGCGCCGAGTACGGCGACTTTCTTGACGATGAAGTTAGTCATGACTTTTCCTCAGTGATTCTGTGACGGGTTAGAACAGATCGGCTTCGAGGGCCATCAGCGCGGCCGCGCCCGAGCGGGCCTGGCGGATCAGCATGGCCGTTTCCGGGTACAGGCGGGCGAAGTAGAAGCGGATGGTGGCCAGCTTGGCCTTGTAGAAATCGTCGCCGCTGTCGAGCTTGGCCAGTGCGATCTTGGCCTGCTGGGCGAAGAAGTAGGAGAACACCAGGTGGCCGACCACGCGCAGATAGGGCACGGCGGCGGCGCCGACTTCTTCCGGATTCTGGAAGGCCTTCATGCCGATTTCCATGGTCAGCTTGGTGACCTTGTCGCCCAGTTCGCCGAGCGGGGTGACGAATTCGGACATCGACTCATCGAGGCCATTGTCTTCCACAAAGGCCTTGATCTTCTCGCCGAACTTGCGCAGCTTGGCGCCATTGTCCATCAGGATCTTGCGGCCCAGCAGGTCCAGCGACTGGATCGTGTTGGTGCCTTCGTAGATCATGTTGATGCGGGCGTCACGCACATACTGCTCCATGCCCCACTCGCTGATGAAGCCGTGGCCGCCATAGACCTGCAGGGCCTCGCTGGTGGCGATCCAGCCGTTGTCGGTCAGGAAGGCCTTGATCACCGGGGTCAGCAGGGCCACTTCGTCGGCCGCTTCCTTGCGCACGTCTTCGTCCGGGTGGTTCAGTTCGCGGTCGATCTGCAGCGCCACGTAGGAGCAGAACGCGCGGCCGGCTTCGGCGAAAGCCTTACCGGTCAGCAGCATGCGGCGCACGTCCGGGTGCACGATGATCGGGTCGGCCGCGCGCTCGGGCGCTTTCGGGCCCGACAGGCTGCGCATTTGGATGCGGTCCTTGGCATAGGCCAGGGCGTTCTGGTAGGCCACTTCGGTCAGGCCGAGCGACTGCATGCCGACGCCGAGGCGGGCCGCGTTCATGAACACGAACATGGCGTTCAGGCCCTTGTTCGGCTGGCCGATGATCCAGCCCTTGGCGCCGTCCAGGTTCATCTGGCAGGTCGAGTTGGCGTGGATGCCCATTTTTTCTTCGATCGCGCCGCAGGTGATGGCATTGCGCTCGCCCACGCTGCCGTCAGCGTTGGGAATGAATTTCGGGACCAGGAACAGCGAGATACCCTTGGTGCCTTCGGGGGCGTCCGGCACGCGCGCCA
Organism: Massilia sp. TS11; assembly: GCF_022012445.1. Classification (GTDB taxonomy): domain Bacteria; phylum Pseudomonadota; class Gammaproteobacteria; order Burkholderiales; family Burkholderiaceae_D; genus Telluria. Next base: position 257,246 of record NZ_JAKLTS010000006.1, on the reverse strand, counting down.
GCACCAGGTGGACGATGTTCTCGCTCATGTCGTGCTCGCCGGCCGAGATGAAGATCTTGTTGCCGGTGATCGACCAGGAGCCGTCCGCATTCGGGATGGCCTTCGAGCGCAGCATGCCCAGGTCGGTGCCGCAGTGCGGCTCGGTCAGGCACATGGTGCCGGTCCACTCGCCCGAGACCAGCTTGGGCAGGTAGAACTTCTTCTGCTCGTCGGTGCCGTGTTCCTTCAGGCACTCGTAGGCGCCGTGCGACAGGCCCGGATACATGGTCCAGGCCTGGTTGGCCGAGTTCAGCATCTCGTAGAAGGAGTTGTTCAGCACGATGGGCAGGCCCTGGCCGCCGTATTCGGGGTCGCAGGCCAGCGCGGCCCAGCCGCCGTCCACATACTGGCGGTAGGCTTCCTTGAAGCCCTGGGGCGTGCGCACGCTCTTGGTGGCGGCGTCATAGTGGCAGCCTTCGCGGTCGCCCGAGTGGTTCAGCGGGAACAACACTTCCTGCGTGAACTTAGCGCCCTCTTCCAGCACCTGGTTGATGATGTCGGCGTCGGTCTCGGCGTGCGCCGGCAATTCCTTCAAAACTTCCGACACATTCAGCATTTCGTGCAAGACAAAGTGCATGTCGCGCAGCGGTGCGGTGTACTGACCCATGATGTTCTCCAAATAAAGCGAAATGGCGGGGGACCTGCCCCGGAATTGGTTAAGCCCGCTGTTGCGGGTTCTGGTAATCCTTCATCAGGCGCTCGAAGCCGGCTTTGGCGCGCTCGACACTGCCCGGCGTGCGCAGGAAGCGCGCATCGTGGTGCAGGGCGAGGATCAGGCCGTACATCTCGTACACCAGCTGGCTGGCATCGGTGTCGGGACGCAGGTCGCCGCAGTCGATCGCCAGTTCCACACAGCGCAGCAGGGCCTGCTGCCAGGCGCGCACCATGGCCACCAGCTCCTCGCGGATCGGGCCCGGACGGTCGTCGTATTCGACCGCGCCACTAATATAGATGCAGCCCGAGGCGATTTCGACGCTGACGCGCTTGATCCAGCGCGCATACATGCCGCGCAGACGCACCATGCCGCGCGCCTCTTTCAGGCTCGGATAGAAGACTTCCTGTTCGAAGCGGTGGTGATACAGCTTGAGGACTTCGATCTGCAGGTCTTCGCGCGAGCCGAAATGCGCGAACACGCCCGATTTGCTCATGTTCATCTTGTCTGCGAGCAGACCAATGGTGAGCCCTTCGAGACCGTCGCGGCTCGCGAGTTCCAGCGCCACATCGAGGATGGCGGCGCGGGTCATTTCACCCTTGCGCATGAATTTGGCTGTGTGATTAATAGAGCTACCCGTTAGGCAGGAAACCGAACGTTCGTACTATTATCCACTGCCCTGCAAAAGTCAAACGGGAAGTTTAGAAGTGATGTTCTATTGCTGCACCGCAGCAGAAGCGCGCGTGATGAGGCTTATTCAAAAATGAAATCAATCACCTCGGGCGCGGCCCCCGTGCGCACTTCACCGGCGGCCGGCAGGCTGGCAAAGCGCAGCGTCACCTCCTGCACGGGCAGGCCGAACAGGCGGCGCGTGACGGCCGCCAGCGGCCGTGGCGGTAATGCGACAGGGTGCAGGCTGACCACGGCCGGCTGGGTCTGAAACCGCATGACCAGGCCGGCGCAGTGCTGGCTGGCCAGGCGCAGGCGGTGGCCGACGGAGAAGGACTTCACTTTCTGCAAGCCCTGCTCGCAGGCCGCGCGCAGTCGCGCGAGCGGATAGCGGCCATCGGGCCGGATCGCCACCGCGTACTGCAGGCTCAGGCCGAGGCTGGCGGCCGGGCGGTTGACCGACACCACCGCGTCCTCGCGCTCGGCGACCGCATCGAGCGGCAGGTCGACCCCGCCGAACAGCTGATAGGGCAGCGAGCGCGCGACGCTGTGCGAGCGCAGGCTGAGCACCAGGCCGTCGAGCGCCACTCCGCTCTGGCGCGGCCAGGTGACGACGCGCACCTGCAGGTCCGGGTAGAGGCGCGCCTGCTCCTGCTGGAAGCGCTGCAGCTCGGCATACAGGGGCCGGTAGGGCTGGCTGAGCGGGGCCGCGGCCGGGGCGGCGGCCAGCATCATGAGCAGGCTGAACATGCCGCGAGTCTAGCTCACTTCAGGCGCGCCAGGGCCGCTTCCAGCACCGGGTCGCGCCCGGCCGCGAAATCGGCCGCGGCCGCCACCACCGTCACATCGGGCAGAATGCCGCGGTCTTCGATCGGCTGCGTGTCGCCCGCATAGGCGACCCAGCGCGGCACCGTGTAGCTCCAGTCGGCATTCAGGCGGTAGCTGGCCGGATTACCGCTGGCGCCGGCGCTGCGCTCGCCGAGCAGGATCACATTCGGCAGGCCGTGCAGCAGACTGAGGAAGCTTTCGGTGCTGCTCGCGCTGGCGGCGCCGGTCAGCACGATCAGCTTGCCGCGGTAGGTCCAGGGCCCGCGCGGCTCCACGATGCGCGCTTCGAGCGGGGTGAAGTCGCTGTGGCGCGCGCCATTGCGCGTCTTGGTGTAATGCATGACGCGGCTCTGTTCGAGCAGGCGCGCGCCAAAGGCGGCCGCCAGGCTGTCATCGCCGCCGCCGTTCATGCGCACATCGATGATCAGGGCCGGGCTGTCGCGCAGCTGCTCGAACAGCTGGTCGATGTCGGCCACGCTGAAGGCGCCATTGCGCCAGCTGCGGATGCCGACATAGGCGCCGCCCGGCACCCGCGCATAGCCCAGCTCGTCGCGCAGCAGCACGCCCTGCTGCCCCTTGAACCAGTTGGCCAGCAGGTTCAGGTCGACATTCGCGGCGCGCGGATTCGTATAGCTGGCCAGCTGGCTGCCGTTGGGACCGTCGAAATGCACATGCAGATCGTGCAGGCGGCCCAGCATCTGCAGCAGCACGGCCTGCAGCTCGGGCTGGGATTTGCTGGCCGCGGCCTGGGGCCGGAATTCGCTGCGCAGCGCGTCCCAGTCGATCTGCTTGTCCTCGAAATGGGCATAGTCGCGGTCGAAGGTCGACCACAGGCTGTCGAACTGGCTCAGGGCCTGCTCCTGGCTCCAGCCGGCCGGGGCGGTGACGGTGACATTCAGGCTGGCGCTGGGGCCGCCGCCGCAGGCACTGAGCAGACCGGCCAGCAGCGCGGCGGCGCAAAGGGTTGGGGCTCGCATGGTATCGCTTCCTCGTAGTGAACAGGCCTGCTACTGTACGCAGGCGCGCGCCGCCGCACATGTGCCGAAAGTCGCAGCCGGCCGCCATGACTTTCGGCACAGTCTGCATGCGGCCGTTTCGCGCTACAGTCACGCTATGTGGAAACCACGCCATCCTTTCGGCCTGGCGGGCCTCGTGCCCTGCCTGGCCTTCATCGCCATCACCGCCGGCGCCCAGTGGGTCGCCCATGCGACCTATGCGGGCCTGGGCAATCTGCCACTGGCCGCCAGCGCCCAGGCCCTGGCCAACCTGATGAGCGCTCCACCGAGCGCCAGCTATGCGGGCAGCGCGCGGATGGCCCTGAACACGGCTCTGTACAACGGCGGCGCCGCCCTCGCCTACGCCCTGTTCGCCTGGGCCTTCTGGACCGCCAGCGATCCGGCCCGGCCGGCCACGCCGGCGCGCCTGCGCTTCTGGCTCGGCGTGCAGAGCGCGCTGGCCCTGTTCGCCGCGGCCGACCTGCTCTACTTCACACTGCTGGCGGTCGGCTATCTGCTGCCGTGGCGCGCCGCGCGCCGCTGGCTGCTGCTGATCGTGCTGGCCACCCCGGCCACCCAGTTGCTGATACTGGCCCTGGGCGTGGGCCAGGCCCCGCCCGACTTCCCGTGGCTGATCAAGATCGGCCTGACGGCCCTGCTGCAGAGCGTGGCCGTCGGCGTCGGCCACCTGATGGCGCGCGAACGCAGCGCGCGCCTGCGCCTGCAGCAGGCGCATGGCGAACTGCTGGCCACCCAACGCCTGCTGGCCGACATGGTGCGCAGCTCGGAGCGCGGGCGCATCGCGCGCAATCTGCACGACGCCATCGGCCACCACCTGACCGCCCTGCACCTGCATCTGGACCTGGCCGCGCGCCAGAGCGCGCCGGTGCCGCCCGCGCTCGATGTGGCGCGTGGCCTGGCGCGCGATCTGCTGGCCGAGGTGCGCGCCGTGATCAGTGCCGAACGCGCGCGCCTCGGGCTCGATCTGGAGCCGGCCCTGCGCGCGCTGTGCGCGGCCGTGCCGGCGCCGCCGGTCAGCCTGGACTTCGACGCGCCGCCACTGGACGCGCCCCTGATCGCCGACTGCGCCTTCCATCTGGTGCAGGAAGGCCTGACCAATGCGCTGCGCCACGCGGCGGCCAGCCAGATCCGGGTGCGCGTGCAGGCCAGCGCCGGCGCCCTCGAGATCGAGGTCACCGACGACGGCCGCGGCGGCGCGGCGGCCGAGGGCAATGGCCTGCGCGGGCTGCGCGAGCGCGTGGCTGCCGTCGGCGGCAGCCTGCATTGCACGGCCCGGCCCGGCGCCGGCTTCAGCCTGCACGCGCGTATCCCTTTGGAGTGGCAAACATGATCGAAGTGACTCTGGTCGACGACCAGCAGCTCGTACGCAGCGGGATCAGCGGCCTGCTGGCCCTGACGCCCGACATCCGCGTGCAGGCCGAAGCCGGCGACGGCGTCGCCGCGCTGGCCAGTATCGCCGCCGCGCCGCCGGCCGTGCTGCTGCTCGACGTGCGCATGCCCGGCATGGACGGCCTGGCCGTGCTCGAGGCCCTGGGCGCCCGCGGCGACCTGCCGCCGACGATTCTGCTGACCACCTTCGACGACGACGCCGTGCTGTTCGCCGGCATGCGCGCCGGCGCGCGCGGCTTTCTGCTGAAGGACATTTCGCTCGAACGCCTGGCCGAGGCGATCCGCGCGGTGGCCGCGGGCGGCACCGTGTTCCGCCCGGTGCTGACCGAGCGATTGCTGGCGGCCGTGGCGCGCCATCCGACCGGCTTTGACGCCTCGCCCCTGCCCGATCCGCTGTCGGCGCGCGAAATCGAAATCCTGCATCTGATGGCGGCCGGCCTGAACAACCGCGAGATCGGCGCCACGCTCGGCCCGAGCGAAGGCACGATCAAGAACCACGTCTCGAACATCCTGTCGAAACTCGGGGTGCGCGACCGCGTGCGCGCCGTGCTGCGCGCCATGGAACTCGGCTACGTGTAACTAGGGCAGCTCGTCGAGGCGGCGCCGGTCGCGCTTGGTGGGGCGGCCCTTGATGCTCAGGCCCGGCTCGGGGAACAGGCGCCGGTTCTCGGCATTGAGGGCACGGCGCGCCAGGCTGTCGGCGGTTTCCTCATACAGGGTGCGCGCCACCGTGGCCGGGCCGCGCTGGGCCGACAGGCCGCGCACCACCACTTCCCACTGCTCCGCGCCATTGTCGATCTGGTAGACCTCGCCCAGGCGCACCGTGCGCGCCGGCTTGATGCGTTCGCCGCCGAGGCGCACGCGCCCGCCGTCCACGGCCTGGGCCGCCAGCGAGCGCGTCTTGAAAAAACGCGCCGCCCACAGCCATTTGTCGATCCGGTAATCATCCATCACGCATATCCTATCGCGAACACGCGCATCAGGGCGCGGTAGATCCAGTAGGCGAGGCTGTAGCCGAGGCGGCGCTGCCACGGGATGTTGGCAAAGTCGACCGGGCTGACGGCCACGCCCTCGGCCATGGCCGCCTCGATCCGGTGGCGCAGATCGGCCGCGAAACGGGCGTCGCGCACGACCACGTTCGCTTCCTGGTTGACGAACAGCGACAGGCCGTCGACATTGCTCGAGCCGACCGTCGCCCAGACGCCGTCGACCACGGCCACCTTGCCGTGCAGCTGGGTCTTGCGGTATTCGATCACCTCGACGCCATCGGCCAGCAGGCGCGGGTAGAAAGCCTTGGCGACGGCGTCCTGCAGCGCATGCTCGCCGACCCCGATCAGCAGGCGCACACGCACGCCACGGCGCGCCGCGTGGGCCAGGGCGGCGCGGAATTTGCGTCCCGGCGCAAAATAGGGATTGGCCATCAGCACGCTGTCGCGCGCATTCGCAATCGCCTGCAGGTAGGCGCGCTGGATCATCGCGCGGTTGCGCAGATTGTCGCGCACGACGAAGCCGGCCTCCGTCGGCTGGCCCGGCTGCGAGCGCTGGAAGCGGCGCAGGTCGCGGTACAGGCCGATCCGGCGCAGCAGCGACAGGCGGCCCAGGCGCGCCCACTGGGCCTGCAGCTCCTCGTGGATCGGCGCCACCAGCGGCCCGCGCACATGGACTGCGAAATCCCAGCGCGGGGCCGGCAGCGGCTGGGCGCTGCCGTCGTCGCTGAGCAGATCGTCATTGGTGTTGATGCCGCCGACGAAGGCCTCGCGCCGGTCGACCACGCACAGCTTGCGGTGGGTGCGCGAGACGCCGCGCCGGAACCAGGGATTGAAGCTGCGGTGGCCGGCCCCGGCCGCGCTCAGTTCCGCGTGCAGGCTGGCGCTGTGGACGCGCCCCGTGCCCCACCAGTCGGTGATCACATACACCTGCACCCCGCGGCGGGCGGCGCGGCACAGGGCCGCGCACACGGCCTGGCCGGTGGCGTCGTCGGCAAAGATATAGGTTTCGAAATACACCGACTGCTGCGCCGTGTCGATGGCCGCAAGCAGGGCCGGGAACAGGGCCATTCCCGTGTGCAGCAGCGTGACCGTGTTATCGCCGAGATAGCGGACCGCTCGCATGCGTGTCAGGCATCCAGGGCCAGATTGGCCACGATCGGCGCATGGTCGGACAGCTTGCCCCACAGCGAACCGTGCAGCACCTCGGCCGCCTCGACCTGGAAGCCGCGCACGTAGATGCGGTCCAGGCGCAGCCAGGGCATCAGGGCGGGAAAGGTGCGCGCCGGACGCGGCCCCGGCTGCGGCCGCCCGGCCAGGGCGCGCAGGCGCGCCGCCACCGCCGAGCTCTGGCCCAGCTCATCGAACACTTCACGCACGCCGAGGGCCTGGCGCAGGCGCTCGGACAGGGAATTGCGCCAGTCATTGAAGTCGCCGGCGATGATCACCGGCTCGTCCGGCCCGGCCGAGCTGCTGACGGCCTGCACCAGCTGGTCGGCCTGGCGCCCGCGGCCGGCCTCGAACAGGCCGAAATGCACGACATAGCAGTGCACGGGGCGCGCGCCCGTTTCCAGCACGCAGTGCAGGATGCCGCGCTGCTCGTAGGCGTGGTCGGACACATCGTGGTTGGCCTGGCCGAGAATCGGATGCACCGACAGCAGCGCATTGCCATGGTGGCCGTGGTCGTACACGGCATTCATGCCATAGGCGGCGTGGTGCGAGTCGCCGGCGAAAAATTCGTGCTGGCCCATGCTCGGCCAAAACGGCTCGCCATAGCGTTCGGCATGGCGGTCATGGCGGCCCTGCACTTCCTGCAGGAACAGCACGTCGGCGCGCAACAGGCCGATCGCCTTTTTCAGAGCGTGCACGCGCGGTTTGCTGCCGATGCTCGATACGCCCTTGTGGATATTGTAGGTAACGACGCGCAGCTTCATACGTCCATTGTACGCCCGCTATTCGCGGCTTTGGGTATACCGCGCTTCGATCACGGCCACGGTGCCGTCGGTCAGCATCGCATGCCAGCCGGCGTTCAGGCGCGCGATCTCGGCGTCCGGCAGGGCGCGGTTGCAGGCCAGGTAGACGTCGGTGCGGCGAAAGGTCAGCAGCGGCACCAGTTGGCCCTTCAGGCCGCGCCGTTCGATTTCGATCTCGGCATGGCGGCGGCTGGCCACCCACAGGTCGATCCGGCCCATCAGCAGCTTCTTGATATTGAGCGCGTCGTCGGCCACGAATTCGACCTGCAGGCCATGCTCCTGCAGGGTGCGGGCGCGGTAGTCGCCCACGTAGGAGCCGATGCGCAGGCCGCGCGCATCGTCCAGGCTGCGCAGCACATGGCGGTCGCGCGCGCGGCCGACCAGCATCCAGTCGGACGCATGCAAGGGGCCGACCCATTTGAACAGGGCCTCGCGTTCGGGCAGACGCGCCATCGGAAACACGCAGGTGTCGGCCTGGGTCTGGGCCAGGCTGAAGCTGCGCGACCAGGCGTACATCGTCATCGTGTAGGGCGTGTGGGTGCGCTCCATCAGCGTGCGCACCTTGTCGGCCGAATAGCCGGTGATGCGCTCGCCCTGCTTCATGACCGAGGGCGGCACTTCCTCCGTCACCAGGCGCAGTGGCGCGGCGCGCGCCGGTGAGGCGCACAGGACGGTAGCAAGGAGCAGCAGGGGCAGCATGCCGCCAAGTCTAGCATTACCGACAGCAGGTGTTGCAAGAAATCAATCCCGCCAGCTTGCGTATTTCTGCTCGATGGCGGCGCCGCTGCCGTCCTCGTTGATGCTGGCGATGGCCGCGTTGAGGCGCTGGATCAAGGTGTCGGGCACATCGTGGTTGCAGGCCAGATAGGCCGAGGCGCGGCGGAAGGTCAGCACCGGCACCACCTGTTCGCGCAGGCCCTTGCGCGCGATGACGATCTCGGCGAAGCGCTTGCTCGAGACCCACAGGTCGATCCGCCCGTGGATCAGCTTTTGCAGGTTCAGTTCGTCCTTGGGCACATACTCGACCTGGAAGCCGCGGTCGCGCAGGTAGTCGCCGCGCACATCGCCGTAGTAGGCGCCGATGCGCAGCGGGCGGGCCGCCTCCAGGTCTTTCAGCTTGCGGCGGTCGCTGGCGCGGCCGTACAAAATCCAGTCGCTGACGGCCAGCGGGCCGACCCATTTGAACAGGGCCTCGCGCTCGGGGATGCGCACGGTCGCGTACAGACAGGTATTCGGCATGCTCTGGGTCATCGCGTAGCCGCGCGTCCATGGGTACATGTCGATGCTGTAGTCGACCTTGGCGCGCGCCATCATCAGGCGCACCTTCTCCGTCGAGTAGCCGGAAATCTCATTCCCGACCTTCATCACCGAGGGCGGAATCTCCTCGGTCAGCAGGCGCAGGCGCTCGGCCGCGGTGGCCGGCAGGGCGAGGCAGCAGAGCAGGAGCAGACGACGCATCGGCCTTCCTCAGCGCGAAGCCGTGGCAAGCGGGTCTTGCCAGAGCTCGTATTTTTTATCGATGGCGTGCGCCGTGCCGTCCTGCTTCATGGCCTCGAGCGCGCTGTTCATGCGCGCCACCAGGCTGTCCGGCACCGAGCGGTGGCAGGCCAGGTACATCTGGGTGTGGCGCCAGGTCAGGACCGGCTCGATCTTGCTCTGCCAGCCATTGAGCACGACGGTCGCGTTGCCAACGCGCAGGCTGGTGGCCCACAGGTCGATCCGGCCCAGCAGCAGCTTGCGCGGATTCGAGGACTGGCTCTGGACCGCGTCGACATTGAAGCCCTGGGCCTGCAGCGCGTCGCCGCGCACATCGCCGTTGTAGGTGCCGATGCGCAGCTGGCCGACATCGGCCAGGGTCTTGAACTTGTAATGCCGCTCGCTCAGGGCGAACAGGGTCCAGTCATTGTCGTGGGTCGGGCCGACCCATTTGAACAGGGCCTCGCGCTCGGGCGTGCGGGTGGTCGAGTAGACGCAGGTGTTGGGCTCGTTCTGTGCCATCAGATAGGCGCGCTTCCAGGGCAGCAGTACGATCTCATACGCGGTGCCGGTGCGGCGCAGGATCTCGCGCACCTTGTCGGTGGCAAAGCCGACCAGCTGGCCATTGGCCATCATGGCCGCGGGCGGCGAATGCTCGGTGGTGATTCTCAGGCGCGGATCGGCCGCAGCGGGACCGGCGGCCAAGATGGCCGCCAGCAGACCCGTTGCCAGTATGCCCAAGCGTCTCATATGAGCATTTAAACACTTTTTGGGACGGCTTGGGCGGACCGGCTTCAGATCGCCCAATCCTGCGGCAGACCGCCCTGCTTGTGCACGGCTTCGAACAGGGCCGCGATATGGGTGCGCTCGGCCTCGGTGATATCCGGACGCCAGATTTCAAACAGCAGGATCACGCGCTCTTCGGCGCTGTCGTTCCAGGCCTCGTGCTCGATGGTGTCGTCGAAGGCCCAGGCCTTGCCCTCCTCCCAGTGGCGCACGTCGCGGCCGACGCGGAAGCCGCAGCCGCCAGGCACGATCAGCGGCAGGTGGCAGATCAGACGGGTATTGGTCATGCCCGTGTGCGGCGGAATGCGCGTGCCCGGCTTCAGGCGCGAGAACATGATCGAGGGCGAGACCCCGGGGATGCTCGAAATCGGCGCGTCCTTCAGCACTTCCATCGTGGTCGGGCAGCGCGCGATCGCGTCGAGCATGGCCATGCCGTCCTTGACCAGGTAGTAGGCGCCCCAGTCGGGGTTGTTCATCATGCCGCCCTGGGCGATGGTGGCGCGGCGCGGGTCGCCCTGGATGTAGGGGGCGAAGGCATTCGGGTCGGCCAGGATGCCCTGCAGCTCGGCGCGGATGGCGTCGGTGGCCGCTTCCAGCTTGTCCATCCAGGGGAACAGTTCGCGCGGGAAGAAGGTCACCGGGGCCAGGCCGGGGAAATAGAAGAAATGCGGTTCCTGGAAGTAGATTTTCTGCTTGCCTTCGAGCAGATCGAGGGCCTCGGCAAAGCGCGGGCTCATCGGTGCATCGACCTTGGCCAGCTCGCTGCGCAGATAGTTGGAGAAGCCGCTCGCATAGCGCGCCAGGGCGGCGCGCGCGCGCTCCAGATCGTTCTTCTGCTCGGTCGCCAGCGCGTCCTCGGGCGGGGCCACCATCAGCGCCGCCTGGTAGTGCGAGGAGGCGGCCTTTTCGTCGCCGGCGGCGTCGAAGATGTCGGCCTTGAACACCAGCGCGCGCAGGTGGCGCGGCTCGAGCGCCAGCACCTGGTCGAGCGCGGCCATGGCGGCGCGCTGGTCGCCCAGGTGCATGCAGGCCATGGCGATGCCCAGGTGGGGCGTGACGTCATCGTTCAGGCCGGCGGCCAGGGCCGCGCCAAAGGCCTGGCGCGCGCGCACGGCGTCGCCTTTGCTCAGGAATTGCACGCCCTGGGCGACTTGGTTCTGGGCTGCTTGGGCTTTGTTCCGGGTCGTCATAATGTCTTGTTGGTGTAATGAGGCAGTTGCAGGATGGCTTCCGCGTTCGAGGGCGAGAAGCAGCGGTCGGCCGCTTCCAGATACGGATACCAGGCGTAGCGCAGGTGTTCGCGCGGGGCCAGGGTGACGGGGGTGTCGCGCGGCACGCAGACCGAGAACACGTGCTCGGTGTTCTGGGTCACGCCGGGCGCATAGCGGTGGCGCCAGACCGGATAGATGTCATACACATTGGCCAGCTGCCAGTCGCGCAGGACCAGGTCGCGGCCGTCGGCCAGGATGCCGGTTTCCTCCCGCAGTTCGCGCGCGGCGGTCTGCAGCAGCGGTTCATCGGGCGCATCGAGCGAGCCAGTGACCGACTGCCAGAAGCCGGGCCGGTCGGCCCGTTCGAGCAGCAGCACCTCGAGCGCTGGCGTGTGGATCACCACCAGCACGGATTCGGGAATTTTATAAGGCATGGGCGAGATGAAAAAATGGCGCGGTCGCCCGCGCCATCATTCGGTCGCTCAGGACGCGACTTTCGCGGCGTCCGGATTGTTGCGCAGACGGATGTGCAGCTCGCGCAGCTGCTTCTCGTCGACCACCGACGGCGCCTGGGTCAGCAGACACTGGGCGCGCTGGGTCTTCGGGAAGGCGATCACGTCGCGGATCGACTCGGAGCCGGTCATCATGGTGACGATACGGTCCAGACCGAAGGCCAGGCCGCCGTGCGGCGGGGCGCCGTATTTGAGGGCGTCGAGCAGGAAGCCGAATTTCAGCTGCGCTTCCTCGGCGCCGATCTTCAGCGCGCGGAACACTTTCGACTGCACGTCTTCGCGGTGGATACGGATCGAGCCGCCGCCCAGTTCCCAGCCGTTGAGCACCATGTCGTAGGCCTTGGCGACGCACTTGCCCGGATCGGTTTCGAGCATGTCCTCGTGGCCGTCTTTCGGCGAGGTGAACGGGTGGTGGGTGGCGGTCCAGCGATCGTCTTCCTCGTCGTATTCGAACATCGGGAAGTCGACCACCCACAGCGGCGCCCACTTGTCTTCGAACAGGCCGTTGTTCTTGCCGAATTCGCTGTGGCCGATCTTCACGCGCAGCGCGCCGATGGCGTCGTTGACGACCTTGGCCTTGTCGGCGCCGAAGAAGATCAGGTCGCCGTCCTGGGCGCCGGTCTGCTCGAGGATCGCGGCCAGCGCGGCGTCGTGGATGTTCTTCACGATCGGCGACTGCAGGCCGTCGCGGCCCTTGGCCTTCTCATTGACCTTGATGTAGGCCAGGCCCTTGGCGCCGTAGATGGCGACGAACTGGGTGTAGGCGTCGATTTCCGAACGCGGCATGGCGCCGCCGCCCGGCACGCGCAGGCCGACCACGCGGCCGTTGGGCATATTCGCCGCGCCGCTGAAGACCTTGAATTCGACGTCCTTCATCACGGCCGTCAGATCGGTGAACTGCAGCTTGACGCGCATGTCCGGCTTGTCCGAACCGTACAGGCCCATGGCGGTGGCGAAGTCCATCACCGGGAAGGGGTTGGGCAGTTCGACGTCCAGCACTTTCTTGAACACGTGGCGGATCATGTCTTCGAACAGATCGCGGATTTCCTGTTCGGTCAGGAACGAGGTTTCGCAGTCGATCTGGGTGAATTCCGGCTGACGGTCGGCGCGCAGGTCTTCGTCGCGGAAGCACTTGGTGATCTGGTAGTAGCGGTCGAAGTTGGCGACCATCAGCAGCTGCTTGAACAGCTGCGGCGACTGCGGCAGCGCGAAGAAGTGGCCGTCGTGCACGCGCGAGGGCACCAGGTAGTCGCGTGCGCCTTCCGGGGTCGACTTGGTCAGCATCGGGGTTTCGATGTCGATGAAGCCGCGCTCGTCCAGATACTTGCGCACTTCGATCGCGACCTTGTAGCGCATGCGCAGGTTGTTCTGCATCTGCGGGCGGCGCAGGTCGAGCACGCGGTGGGTCAGGCGCGTGGTTTCCGACAGATTGTCGTCATCGAGCTGGAACGGCGGCGTGACCGAAGCGTTGAGCACTTCGACCTGGGAGGCGTGGACTTCGATCTTGCCCGACTTCAGGTTGGTGTTGACCGTGCCTTCCAGACGCGCATCGACGCGGCCGGTGATGCGCAGGCAGAACTCGTTGCGCACGGCTTCGGCCACTTTGAAGACCTCGGCGTTATCCGGGTGGCAGACCACCTGCACCAGGCCTTCGCGGTCGCGCAGGTCGATGAAGATGACCCCGCCGTGGTCGCGGCGACGGTGGACCCAGCCGCACAGGCTGACGGTTTGGCCCAGCTGTTCTTCGGTGACGAGGCCGCAGTAATGAGTACGCATGGAAGACATAGGATTTTCGATCGAGGTTGGTTATTCGGTGGCGGGCAGCTGGTCGGGTGCGACCACGCCCATGGAGACGATGTACTTGAGCGCCGCGTCCACGCTCATGTCCAGTTCGATGACCTGGCTCTTTTCCATCATGAGGAAAAAGCCCGAGGTCGGGTTGGGGGTGGTCGGCACGTAGACGCTGACGTAGTCGCCCACCAGATGGTTTTTCACATCCCCGCCCGGGACGCCGGTCAGGAAGGCAATCGTGTAGCTGCCGGCGCGCGGGTACTGGATCAGCACCGCCTTGCGGAACGCATTCCCGCTCGAGGAGAACAGGGTGTCCGACACCTGCTTGACGCTGGTGTAGATCGAGCTGACCACGGGAATCCGGGCCAGCAGCTTTTCCCACAGGCGCACCACGTAGTTGCCGATCAGATTATTGGTCAGCAGACCGGTGACAAATACGATCAGCAGGGTCAGCACGGCGCCCAGACCCGGGATGCGGAAGCCGAACAGCGTCTCCGGCTGCCACTCGTGCGGCAGGATCAGCAGCGACTGGTCCAGGGTGCCGATGATCATGCTCAGCACCCAGGCCGTGATGGCCAGGGGCACGAGGATCAGCAGACCGGTGATGAAGTATTTGCGCATGCGCTCTCCAGGCGGGCTTATTCCGAGGCCGGGGCCAGGGTCGGCGCAGGGGCCGCGGCCGGGCTCTCGGCGGTGGTGGCGGGCGCGCTGGTGCCGCCGCTGCCGCCGCGGAAATCGGTCACATACCAGCCCGTGCCCTTGAGCTGGAAGCCGGCGGCCGTCACTTGTTTCTTGAATGAAGACTTGCCGCACGACGGGCAGTCGGTCAGCTGCGGGTCGGATACCTTTTGCAAGACATCCTTCGCGAACCCGCACTCGTCGCAACGGTAGGCGTAGATTGGCATCGTTTTACTCCGCAAAAATCATCAAAAACCCTGAATTATAAAGCTTTTTCTATCCTTCTGGCGATTTTGGGGCGCAAGCCGCCGGCTTCAAGGGCGGCGCCCCCGGCGCGCGCGCGGCGGCTTATTTTACTTGCAAGTCCGACCGCCGCGCGCGCATCCGGCCGGCTGAAGCCGCTACAATGCCTGTTATGACTTTTTCATCGTGAGCCGATCTTGCGTTCCCTGCTGATAGCCCTGCTGCGCCGCCTCTGCTTCGGCGCGCCCCCGGTCGATGGTCCCCTGTTCGCGCGCGGCGACGCGCCCCATCTGCCCGATGTGATCGAACTCGAGCATGGCCAGGTGCTCGTGCGCGGGCGCCACGGCTGGCTGGTCGGCAACCGCTATGACGAATACCTGGGCAAGGCCCTGATGCTGTACGGCGAGTACGGCGAGATCGAGCAACGCTACCTGGCCGGCCTGCTGCGCCCCGGCGACACGGTGATCGAGATCGGCGCCAATATCGGCAGCGAGACCGTGGGCCTGGCGCGCGCCGTCGGTCCAAGCGGGCGCGTGCTGGCCTTCGAGCCCCAGCCCGGCGTCTACCAGATGCTGTGCGCGAATGTGGCCCTGAACGGCCTGGCCCAGGTCCAGACCTTCCAGCTCGGCTGCGGCGCGGCCGAGGCCACGCTTTATGTGCCGCGCTACGACTTCGGCGCCGGCGGCAAGCACAATTCGGGCGCCGTCCAGCTCAGCGCCGAGGCGCGCGGCGAGGCCGTCAGCGTGCGCCCGCTCGATCAGCTCACCACCGAGCTGGCGCAGGTGCGCCTGATCAAGATCGACGTCGAGGGCATGGAGCGCGCCGTGCTCGAAGGCGCCCAGGCCCTGCTCAAGCGCTGCCGCCCCATCCTGTACGTCGAAAACGACCGCGCCGAGCGCAGCATGGCCCTGATCGAGTGGCTGCAGGCGGCCGGCTACCGCCTGTGGTGGCATCTGCCCCCCCTGTACAACCCGGTCAACTATTTCGGCAATCCGGCCAATGCCTATCCGCGCATCGTGTCGGAAAACATGATCTGCTTCCCGCAGGAGGCCGTCGACGAAGACGCCGTGGCCGGCCTGATGGAAGTGACGGACGCCAGCTGGCATCCCTCGCGCACACGCTAACGGAGACGCCCATGTACGGATTGATCGGCAACATCCAGGCCCAGCCAGGCCAAGGCGCGGCCCTGAGCGCCATCCTGCTGCAGGGCCTGGCCAATCTGCCCGGCTGCCTCAGCTACATCGTCGCGCGCGACCCGGCCGACCCCGACGTCCTGTGGGTGACCGAGGTCTGGGACAGCCAGGCCAGCCACCGCGCCGCCCTCGCCCTGCCCGTTGTGCAGGCCGCCATCGTGCAGGGACGGCCCCTGATCGCCCGCTTCGGCGAACGCCACGAGACCGAGCCGCTCGGCGGCAGCGGCCTGGGCGGCGCGCGGTAAAAACGGCCCCACATTGCCGTTTCGCCGCGCCGCGCCGACGGGCACACTGCGCTCACTTTCACTCAGGAGAGCCAGCATGATCGTCAGCACCACGCCCAGCCTGCAAGGCCAGACCATCACCCGCTACTGCGGCATCGTCACCGGCGAAGCCATCCTCGGGGCCAATCTGTTCAAGGACCTGTTCGCCAGCATCCGCGACCTGGTCGGCGGGCGCTCGGCCACCTATGAGCGCGAACTGCAGCGGGCGCGCGACATCGCGCTCGAAGAACTGCAGCAGCGCGCCCAGGCCCTGGGGGCGAACGCCGTCGTCGGCGTCGACCTCGACTACGAAGTGCTGGGCGAGCGCAATGGCATGCTGATGGTCTCGGCCAGCGGCACCGCCGTCGTCGTCGCCTGAGCTGCAAGCTGTCCGCGCGCGCCGTCCCTAGCGGCGGCGCCAGCGCTGCCAGCGCTCCTTGCCTGCGAACACAGGAATCGAATCGGCCACGGGCCCATCCTCCTCCAGCCTGAAGTGAGGCTGCAGCAGCGCCTGCAGGACGGCCGGATCGGCCCCGAACGGCGGGCCTTTGGGCGCTGCATCGAAGAAGAAGAAACCAGCGAGCTGGCCGCCCGGCGGCAGCAGGGCCGCCCAGCGCGCCACCACCTCGGGCCAGCGCGCGCGCGGCATGGCGCACAGGAAGGCGCGTTCGTAGATCAGCTCGAGCGGCGCGGCCGGCTGCCAGGCGAAAAAATCGGCCTCGTGCAGACGCACGGCCCAGCGCGGGTGGCGGGCGCGCGCCTGCGCCACCGCCTCGGGCGCGAAATCGATGGCGTCGACCTCCCAGCCGAGCGCGCACAGATAATCGAGTTCCCAGGCCGTGCCACAGCCGGGAATCAGGGTGCGCAGCGGGGCCTCGGTGGCGGCGAAGCGCTGCAGATCGGCCGGCACGGCGCCGCGGTCCCAGGGCGTGAAGCCGCGCGCGAAACGCTCGTCCCAGAAGGCCGGATCGCGCGGGTCGCGGCTGGCGAAATCACTCATCCGTGGTAATAGCGGAAGTAAATCTGGGCGCCGACCAGACCGATGACGAAGGTGGCCACGAACACGGCAATGAAGGCCAGCAGGCGGTTGGTGCGCTGCTGCTCGCCGATCAGCACCTTGATCAGCTCGGCTTCATCGCGGCGCGGTGCGGCCGCCTGCTGCAGCGCGCGGTGCACCATGCGCGGCAGCTGCGGAATGATGTGGGTAAAGCGCGGCGCCTCGGCCTTCAGACGCTCCATCATGCCGGGCAGGCCGACCTGCTCGGCCATCCAGCGTTCCAGATAGGGCTTGGCCGTCTTCCACAGGTCGAGGTCGGGATCGAGCTGGCGCCCCAGGCCTTCGATATTGAGCAGGGTCTTCTGCAGCAGCACGAGCTGGGGCTGGACCTCGACATTGAAGCGGCGCGAGGTCTGGAACAGACGCAGCAGCACCTGGCCGAAGGAGATGTCTTTCAGCGGGCGGTCGAAGATCGGTTCGCAGCAGGCGCGCACGGCCGCCTCGAGCTCGTCGACGCGGGTCTCGGGCGGGGCCCAGCCGGATTCGATGTGGGCCTCGGCCACG
Organism: Massilia sp. TS11; assembly: GCF_022012445.1. Classification (GTDB taxonomy): domain Bacteria; phylum Pseudomonadota; class Gammaproteobacteria; order Burkholderiales; family Burkholderiaceae_D; genus Telluria. Next base: position 239,980 of record NZ_JAKLTS010000006.1, on the reverse strand, counting down.
CGCTTGTAGTCGCGCCGGAAGAAAGCCAGGAAATTCTGCGACAGGTAGTCCTTGTCGAAATCGTTCAGGGTGCCGACGATGCCGAAGTCGAGCGCGATGTAGCGGCCGAAGCTGGCCGGATCGATCGACACCAGGATATTCCCCGGGTGCATATCGGCGTGGAAGAAACCGTCGCGGAACACCTGGGTGAAGAAAATCTCGACGCCGTCGCTCGACAGCTTTTTCAGGTCGACGCCCTCGGCCGCCAGGCGGTCGATCTGGGAAATCGGAATGCCATGCATGCGCTCCATCACGATCACGTTCGAGGAGCAGTAGTCCCAGTACATCTCGGGCACCAGCAGCAAGCGCGAGTCGGCGAAGTTGCGGCGCAGCTGGCTGGCATTGGCCGCCTCGCGCATCAGGTCGAGTTCGTCGTGCAGGTATTTGTCGAACTCGGCCACCACTTCGCGCGGCTTGAGGCGCTTGGCGTCGGCCCACACGCGGCTGACGAACTCGGCCGCCAGATGCATCAGGGCCAGGTCGTGGTCGATCACTTCCTTCATGCCGGGGCGCAGCACTTTGACGGCCACATCCTTGCCGTCCTTGAGGCGCGCGAAGTGCACCTGGGCGATCGAGGCCGAGGCCACGGGCGTGCGTTCGAAGCTGGCGAACAGCTGCTCCGGATGGGCGCCGAGCGAGCGCGTGATCTGGGCAATCGCGAGTTCGGAATCGAAGGGCGGCACGCGGTCCTGCAGGCGCGCCAGCTCGTCGGCGATATCGGGTGGCATCAGGTCGCGCCGCGTCGACAGCACCTGGCCGAATTTCACGAAGATCGGCCCCAGTTCCTCGAGCGCCATGCGCAGGCGCTCGCCACGCGGCGCATGCAAGCTGCGCCAGAAGAACAGGCGCGTGAACAGCTTGCGCGTGCGCGGCACCGGAAGGGCCGAAATCAGCAGATCGTCGAGGCCATACTTGATGGCCACACGCAAAATCTTGGCGAGACGGACGAATTTCAGAATCATGAGGCGGCCAGTTTCCGTTCCAGCGCGGCGATGCGCTTGTCCATGCGTTCGACGTCGTCGCGCAGGCGCGCGATCTCGCCGCCATAGCCGTCCACCGCGGCCGGGCGCACCAGCAGCGGCTGCTCCTCGAGGAAATATTCGGCCAGGTTCTCGGCCAGCTTCTGCTGGGTCTGTTTGGCGGTCTCGACGGCGCCACGCGCACCGGCCACCACCCGTGTCGCCAACAGCGGACCGAGCCAAGGCTCGAGGTCGTGCTCGGCTTCCCAGCGCAGACCCTGGGCCACGGCCGAGATCGCATTGGCGAACTCGGCGTCGCCTTCGACTTTCACATACGAGAAGGCGCGCTCACGGTTCTGCAGGATCAAGGGCAGATCGGCCAGCTTGAGACGGATGGTGACGGCGGCCACGCCCGCGTCCGCCACCAGCAGGCCATCGGCGCCGACGCGCAGATGCAGCGCCGTGGCGCCCGCGTCGATGCAGGCGATCTTGCCGGCATGCGGGACCAGGGCCGCGCGCGCCCAGGCTTCCTGCGCCAGCAGGTGATTGATGACCGCCGCGGCCGGCGCGGACGGATCGGGAAGGGGAATCGCCATGAAGTGCTTCCTGAAAAACAAAACCGCCCGGAAATCCGAGCGGCCTTGATCTTACCATGCAGGCAGGGCTGGCTTATTGCACCTGCTGAATGCCCGCCAGAATCCAGCGGCCACCGCCAGCGACGGCGCGCGTCATGTTCCAGACCTCGCAGAAGGGCTCGGCCGGGCCGTTCTCCGACTGCTTGATGGTGGCGTCGAATTTCACGCTGGCGACGTAATCGCGCTCCAGGGTCTCGACGCCGAGCAGCTCGGCATTGAGGGTGACGACGTCGGTGAAATTGCTCTCGCCGGCGGCGCGCTCCTGCAGCTGCAGGCGCAGTTCGCCGAAGACTTCGGGCGTGACGAATTCACGCAGGTCGGCGGCGTCGCCCTTGTCCCAGGCGGCCTGCATGCGCAGGAAGCTGGCCTTGGCCTCACGCAGGAAACCATCGGTGTCGAAGCCGGCCGGCACGCCCCAGGGGGCGCTGACCGGGGCCGCAGCCGCGGCGGCCGCGCCGCCCTGGAAGGCGGCCGGTTCCAGACGCGAACCGATTTCCGGCGTCGGCGCCGGCGCGCCATAGGCATAGGGCGCAGCGCCAGCCGGCTGGGCCTGCTGCGATTTACCGCGCAGCAGACGGAACAGGAAGACGGCGGCGGCCACCAGCAGGCCGATCATCAGGATCGAGCCGAGCGCATTGGCCATGCCGGCGCCCATGCCGAGACTGGAGAACAGGGCGCCGAGGCCGAGGCCGAGCAGGGCCCCGCCCAGCACGCCCTTCCACATGCTCGGCTTCTGGACCGGTGCGGCCGGGGCCGGCGCGGCAGCGGCCGGGGCGGCCTGACGCTGGCCGGCCAGCGGCGCCTGTTGCGGCGCCGGCTGCGGCGCCTGACGCGTGACGGTGGGCGACTGGCGCCCGATTGAGCGGCCGCCGCCCATCGGTTTGGCGACGGCATCGACCACCAGCGCGGTCGCGGTGGCGGCCAACAGCATGCTGATCACAAACTTCTTCATGGTGTCCCTTTACAGTTTGATACCCGTGTGGAGAGCAGCCACACCTGCGGTCAGATTGAAATACTGGACCCGCTCCAACCCGGCGGTTTCCATCATGCCCTTCAAGGTTTCCTGGTCCGGATGCATGCGGATCGACTCGGCCAGATAGCGGTAGGATTCCGCATCGCCGGCGATCTTCTGCCCGAGCCAGGGCAGGACCGAGAAGGAATACAGGTCATACGGTTTCTGCAGCGGCGCCGCCACCTTGGAAAACTCCAGCACCAGCAGCTTGCCGCCCGGCTTGAGGACGCGCTGCATTTCCTTCAGCGCCAGGTCCTTGTGCGTCATATTGCGCAGGCCAAAGGCCACGCTGACGCGGTCGAAATAATTGTCCGGGAAGGGCAGCTTCTCGGCGTCGCACAGCAAGGTGGGGGTCACGCGGCCCAGGTTCAAGAGGCGGTCGCGGCCCACGCGCAGCATCGACTCGTTGATATCGGTGAGCCAGACTTCGCCCGTGGGACCGGCCTGCTTGACGAATTCCTTGCTCAGGTCGCCGGTGCCGCCAGCGATGTCGAGCACCTTCATGCCCGGGCGCACGGCCGCGTTGGCGATCGTGAAGGCCTTCCAGACGCGGTGCAGGCCGGCCGACATCAGGTCGTTCATCACGTCGTACTTGGACGCGACCGAATGAAAGACCTTGGCGACTTCGTGAACTTTTTCTTCTTCGGCCACCGTCTTGTAGCCGAAATGCGTGGTATTGGTCATGGTGTACAGCCCTTAAGGATGGCTGGCATTATACCCGCCCCTCCCCAGGCCGACGCCGGTGAAAAACGGCGCGGATTACCGATTCCCGCTCACAGGCCGAGGGCCGGTGCGGGCGGCGCCACCCCCGTGACCACGACCGGCCCGCCAGCCTGGCCATCGGCGAGGGCGCCGACGCTCACGGCCATGCTGGCGTCATCCGTCACCTGAGCCAGCCAGGCGGCGCGCACGGCCCCCTCGGGCGGCGCGCTGGCCGCCAGCTGGGCATACAGGCTCATGGCATTGGCGGCGACCAGTTTGTCGCGCAGTGCAAAGGCGTCGGCGCCGCTGGCGCTGGCCAGGATCGCGCTGCCCAGTTCGGCCTGACTGAACTGGCCATGCTGGAGCTGGTCGGCCCAGTACAGCAGGCCGCCCGCATCGGCCGGCCGGCCAAAGGCATGCAGATAGATGTCGTTGATCCGCTGGGGCAGGGATTGGGCGGCGCTGGCCTGCGCATATTCGGCCGAGGCGAGCAGGCCCTGTTCGAGCGCATGCACGCTCTCGCCCGCGTTCAGGCGTCCCATCCAGTAGGCCAGCCCGCCGGCGTCGGCCGGCCGCCCGAGCCAGGCCAGATACTCGGCCTGGACCACGCTGGCCGCGCCCTCCCCGCCCGGCGCGGCCAGGCGTGCGCCGATGCCATTCGCAAAGCTCCAGCCCGGCTGCTGATTCGGCACCCAGGGCGGCGGCGGCGTGTAGGCGACGGTCTGGTTCAGGCTCTGCAGGGCCGTGCTCAGGCTGGCGCCGTCATGCACGGCAGCGAACCAGTCGAGCGCATGGCTGGCCACGCTGAGGTAGGCCAGATTCGCGCTGGCGGCATTCACTTGCCAGCCCGTATTGAAGGCATCGAGGGCCAGCAATTTGCTCGCCAGCGCGCGCAGATCGTCGGCGCCGGCGGCGCGGAAAATACTGCTGGCCAGGCTGTCGAGGCTGAGCTCGCCGCTGGCGAGCAGGCCGCTCCAATAGCTGATCGCCGCGCTTTCCGCGTGGCGGCCGAAGCTGTTCCAGTAGAGTTTGTCGACCAGGGCGGCCGGCGTCAGGCCCAGCTCCTGGGCCAGCCCGCTTTGCAGCTTGGCCAGCCAGAGCGCCGCGCCGTCGCGCGCGGCGAGCCGGGTCAGCTGGGCAATCGCCTCAGGATCCGTCGGCCGGCCGAGATAGGCCAGGTGCAGCAGATTGAAGGCCGCTGGCAGCGGCAAGGCCGCCAGCTGCAGGGGCGCGAAAGGATTTGCCACAGCTCAGTCTCCCAAAGGCATCGGACTGAGCATGATGGAAAACTTATCGATTTATAAATGTGTCCGCGATCACACGTGGACGATGGACGGCTGGCCGACGATCTCCGGCAGCACGGCCGGGTACATGAGGTCGCCGTTATCGAGCGTGGCGATCTGGCTGATCATCGAGGCGTCGTCGTGCACGCGGCCCAGCCAGTTGTGCATATCGCTGAGGAACAAGGCCGGATTCAGCACCTCGTCCGCATTGCTGGTCTGCAGATACATATCGAAGGCATTCGCCGCCACCAGCTTGTCGCGCAGGACCAGGGCATCGCCGCCCTGGGCGCCGGCCATGATGGCGCCGCCCAGATTGTTGACGCTGAGCTTGCCCTCGTTGACGAGGCCGGTCCAGTAGCTGAGCCCGCCCACATCGGCCGGCCGCGCAAAGGCGTTCTGATAGATCTGGTTGACCATCTGCGCCGTGCTCAGGTGGTTGGACGTGAATTCCGAAGAGCCCGCGATGCCCGACTGGACCGCATCGAGCGAATGGGTGCGCGCGGCCACCGTGCTCCAGAAATTGAGGCCGCCGATATCGGCCGGGCGCCCAAAGTAGGCCACATACAGGGCCTGCACGCCGCTCGACATGGCCGGGCCCACGCCGCTGAGGATGTCGCCGAAGGTGAAGCCGCTCAGGCTGCCCTGGGCCGCCGTCGTGACGGCCGCGCTGCCCGCCGGCTGGATGACCACGTCCGGAATATTGGTGAACATATCGGACAGCTGCGACAGGGCCGTGCTCAGGCTGGCGCTATCGTGCACCGGGCCGAGCCAGCGGCCCGAGCCGCCGACCAGGGCCAGCATATCGTTGGTGTCGAGGCCGCCGGTGGTCTGCCAGAAGCTGTCGAACGCGCTGGCGGCGATCAGCTTTTCGCGCATGGCGGTGCCGTCCGTGCCGCTGGCGGCCGCCACGATGCTGGCGCCGAGCGTGCTGGCCGTCACCGCGCCGCTGTTGAGCTGAGCGCCCCAGTAGGTCAGGGCCTCGGCCGTCGGCGCATGGCCGAAGCTGTTCTGGTAGATGGTCTTGATCATGCCCAGCGGCGTATTGCCCGAGGCCATGATGAAGCTGCCGTCATTGGCCAGCGCCGACTGCAGGGCGTCGAGGCTGCGCGCGCTGGCGAATTTGCCAGCCCAGTATTCCATCGCCAGCATATCGGCCGGACGGCCCAGATAGGCGATGAACAGGGTCTGAATCGAAGCATAGCTGGTCACGCCAGGGCTGCCGATGGCGGGACCGAGCACAATCGGATGGTTCATGGTTGGCACTTTCCAATAATGTCAAGCCGACAGTCTAGAACGCTGTTAAGCGTCTTTTTGTCCCAACTTTGTCGCGAATTTAGTGGGCAAGCGTCTGCGGCGTATGCATGACCAGACTGCGCAGCCAGCGGCGCTGCAGGATGCGCAGCGTATAGGCCGGCGCCTTGCACAGGGCCTCGCCGCCGATGGCCAGCGCGAACACCCAGCTCAGCGGCCAGTGCAGGACCAGGCCAGTGTAGGCCGTCAGCGGCAGCACCAGCAGCCAGACCACGACCATGTCGACATACAAGGTGTAGCGCACCTCGCCACCGCTGCGCAGAATGCTGACGCAGGCCACCACGTTGTACAGACGCAGCCAGAGCGTGAAGCAGACAATGAAGAACAGCTGATGCGCGAGCGCCAGCACCTCCGGCTCGACCTTGCCGAACAGCGACAGGATCGGCGTGCGTAGCGCCGCCATCAGCAAGCCGAACACGAGCGTCGCGCCGGTGACCACGGCCGCCAGCACCAGCGCATGGCGCTTGGCCGCAGCGAAGTCGCGCGCGCCGAGGGCGGTGGCGATCATCACTGCGGCGGCCGTGGTAAAGCCGATGAACAGGTCGATACTCAGGCCCTCGATCGGCCCCATCAGGGTGGTCGAGGCCAGCTGCACCGTGCCCATATGGCCATAGATCACGCTGAAGCCGAACATGCCGCCGGCGAATACGATTTCATTGAGCACCAGCGGCACGCTCTGGCGCAGGAAGCGGCGCACCTCGTCCGGGCGGAAGGCCGCGCGAAACTCGGCCAGGCTCAGGCAGATTGGCGACTTCGCGTAATAGATCAGCGCGATCAGGACCGCGCATTCGACACACTTGGCCGTCAGCGTGGCCAGGGCCGCGCCGGCCACCCCGAGCTGGGGCGCGCCGGCGTGGCCGAAGATCAGAAAGTAGTTGAGCACGGTATTCAGGCCCACGGCCAGCACCCCGACCAGCATCGGCAGCGTGGCCTTGCCGTAGACGCGCAGCACGGCCGCGATCACGGCCACGGTCGCCATGAGCAGGTGGAAAGGGGCGCTCAGGCGCAGGAACTGCGCGCCCAGGCGCACCAGCTCGACATCGTCGGAAAACCAGCCCATGATCTGCTGCGGCATCCAGGCCGTGGCCAGCGTGAACGGCAGCGCCGCCAGCCAGCCGGCCACCAGGGAAATAGCCAGCACGCGGCGCACACCGGCCGCGTCGCGCGCGCCGACATACTGGGCCGCCAGGGTGGCGCCGCCGCTGGCCACGCCCGAGATCATCAGAATCACGATGAAAAAGAATTTGCCCGCCAGCCCGACCGCCGCGACCGCCGTGGCGCCGAGCGCGGCCACCATCAGCACATCGACCAGGGCCAGCGAGGAGGCCAGCATCAGCTGGGCCGAGATCGGCCAGCCGAGCGCGAAGAAGCGCCGGAAGAAACCCGGCTCGAGGGCGCGCACATGGCGCAGCAGCGAAGTCATCATGGGCCGCATGATGCGGGCGGCGCGCCGCCTTGTGTTCCAGCCTCAGCTGAATTTCTTCCACTATCGGCTCATTGCCGCCCTTGGGACAGGCCTGTAATGATGCTAGACTGGCAAGCCGCACATTCTCCGGAGACACCCGATGTGGAAGACCGCCCTGCTGACGCTGAGCTTTGCCGGACTGACGGCCTTTGCCACAGCCTCGGAACTGCCCGCCTATCCGTTTATTCACGTGAATGGCAGCGCGAATGTGACCGTGATTCCGACGGTCGGTGAAATCGATCTCGATATCGTGTCGACCGATGCCGACCCCGCGGCGGCCTGGACCATCGTGGAAACGCGCATGGCCGAACTCAAGGACGTGTATGCGGCGCTGGAGCTGGATGCGGCCGGCATCGAGATGCAGTCGATCCGGCGGCGCAACAAGCGCACCAATGTCCCCGGCGAAGTGATCCCCGAGACGATCTGTTCGGTGCACCTGACGATTCGCGATCTGAGCAAATGGGACGGCCTGGTCGCCGGCCTGCTGAAGCTGGCCAATATCGATGGCTTCGGCGTCGCCTTCAGCCGCGACGACCGCAAGCGCATTGAAAAGGAGATGATGGCCGAGGCCATCGCCGATGCCCAGGCCAAGGCGGAAGACATGGCAAGCGGCCTCGGTCGCAAGATCGCAGGCGTCGGCGGCATTTCCGCCCAGCCCCTGAAGAATCTGACCTACGCGTTCGGCCTGTCGACCGCGTTCGAGGGGCGCGGCGGCGCCCCGGTCGAGAGCCGGCGCAGCGGGCTGCCGACCTTCATTGCGCCGCAGAAGCTGAGCATCACGGTCGACGTGCTGTACAAGCTCAAGGAGCGCTGAGGCCCAGCGCGACCGGGGAGGATTCCGATGCTGATCCGCGAATGGGTTGGCGCCAGCGACGGTCCCGGCTGGCGCTATCTGCACGAAGTCTGCCAGGGCTGCGGCTTCTTCTGGCACTACCACCCCGAGTTCGAGCTGACCTTCACGCGCGGCGGGCGCGGCACGCGCTACATCGGCAGCGACGCCGATAGTTTTGGCGACCTCGACCTGGCGCTGGTGGCGCCCAACCAGCCGCACACCTGGCATTCGCCCGAGGCCGGGCAGGACAAGGAAGTGCAGGTGATCTTTTTCACGCTCGACTGGCTGCGCGGGCTGGCCGGGCATGGCGCAAGCGAGCTCAACGCGCTGGTGCACTGGCTCGCGCAGATCCAGACCGGCGCCGTATTCAGCCCCGCCTTCAGCGCGCGCATGGCGCCCCACTTCGCCCGGCTGGCGCAGAGCGAGGGCCTGGCGCGGCTCGGCTGTCTGTTCGAGATCCTCGGCCAGCTCCAGCACGACCGCGAGCTGCGCCTGCTGCAGGGCTACCGGGCCGGCGTCGAAGACCGGCGCCTGGCCGCCGCCCTCGCCTATCTGCAGGCGCATTACACCGAGGCCCTCAGTCTGGACGATCTGGCTGCGGCCGCGCGCAGCAGTCCGGCCACGATCAAGCGCCTGTTTGCGCAGCAGATGCAGACCAGTTTCAGCGCCCTGCTGGCGCAGCTGCGGATCGGCCATGCCTGCCGCCTGTTGCAGGGCGAGCAGCCGATCCCCGTGATCGCCGAGGCGAGCGGCTTTCCCAGTCTCAGCCAGTTCTACCGCAAATTCCAGGAGCTGCAGTCACAATCCCCGGCCGCCTACCGCAGGCAGCAGCGCCGCCGCCCCTGACAATTTCCCCCAAAACAAATCGGGGTCAGACCCCATTTATCCGTGCGGATAAATGGGGTCTGACCCCGATTTGTTTGGGGGGAAAGGATTAGTGCTTGTGGCCGCAGCCGTGGCGCGTGGGTGCGCTCGCCAGCACGGCGCCCGGTGCTCGCCCGCTGTCGCCCTCGAATCCGGCAGCGTGCAGCTGGGCCAGGTAGTCGGCCCACAGCCGCACCTGGCTCGTGCCGAGCTGGTACAGGTAGTCCCAGGTGTAGATGCCGGTGTTGTGGCCGTCGCTGAACGTCGGCTGGACGCCGTAATTGCCGACCGGCTCGAGCGCCACCACGCCGACTTCGCGCTTGCCGACCTGCAGCACCTCCTGCCCGGGCCCGTGGCCCTTCACTTCGGCCGAGGGCGAATACACGCGCAGATATTCGAACGGCAGGCTGAATACCTGGCCGTCGTCGTAGGCGATCTCGAGCACGCCGGACTTCTGGTGGACGGTGATATTGGTCGGATTAGGCATGCTGCAATCTCTCCTGGATGGCGGCGCGCAACTGGGGCAGCAGCGCGCGCCGCGCGGCCAGCGTGGCCTCGGGCGTCACGCGCACGGCCGCCGCCCACACGGGCGCGGGGAACTGGGCATCGTCGGGATAACGCGGAATCACATGCCAGTGCAGATGCGGCACCACATTGCCCAGGCTGGCCAGATTGAGCTTGTGCGGCTGCATCACGGCGCGCAGCGCGCCTTCGACCTGCCACACCACGTCCATCAGGCGCTGGCGCTCGGCCGGGCTGAGGTCGCTCATCTCGCGCACATGGGCGCGCCAGATCACGCGGCAGAAACCCGGATGCTGGGCGTCATCGACGAGAATGACATCGAGCTCGGCATCGCTGTAGACGGTGTCGGCGCGCGCCGCGCACAGTTCGCACTCGCTCATACGAGCACCCGTTCGATGCCGCCGTCATTGGCGCGCGCCACGTAGTCGGGCATCCAGTTCTCGCCCAGCAGATGGCGCGCGATCTCGATCACGATGTAGTCGGCCTGGGTGCCGGCGTCGTCGTTGTAGCGGCTCAGACCCTGCAGGCAGGACGGGCAGCTGGTCAGAATCTTGACCTCGCCCGTGAAGCCGTCGGCGCGCAGCTTCTCGGCGCCCTTGCTGACCTCGCCTTCCTTGCGGAAGCGCACCTGGGTCGAGATGTCGGGCCGGGTCACGGCCAGGGTGCCGGACTCGCCGCAGCAGCGGTCGTTCTTCTCGATCTTGTCCTGCCCGGCCGCCGACAGCAGCGCGTTCACGGTCTTGACCGAGTCCTGCTGCTTCATCGGGTTGTGGCAGGGCTCGTGGTACATGTAGCGCACACCGTTCACACCTTCGAGCTTGACGCCTTTTTCGAGCAGATACTCGTGGATGTCGACGATGCGGCAGCCGGGGAAAATCTTCTCGAACTCGTAGGTCGCCAGCTGGTCATAACAGGTACCGCAGGACACGACGACGGTCTTGATGTCGAGGTAGTTGAGGGTGTTGGCCACGCGGTGGAACAGCACGCGGTTGTCCGTCATCATCTTCTCGGCCTTGCTGTAGTCGCCCGAGCCGCGCTGCGGGTAGCCGCAGCACAAATAGCCGGGCGGCAGCACCGTCTGCACGCCCACTTCCCACAGCATGGCCTGGGTGGCCAGGCCCACCTGCGAGAACAGGCGCTCCGAGCCGCAGCCGGGGAAGTAGAACACGGCTTCCGTATCGGCCGTGGTCGTCTTGGGGTTGCGGATGATCGGGATAAACTTGTCGTCCTCGATGTCGAGCAGGGCGCGCGCGGTCTTCTTCGGCAGGTTGCCCGGCATCTTCTTGTTGATGAAGTGGATCACCTGCGCCTTGATTTCGGGCTTGCCCGTGGTCGGCGGCGGCGCCTTGGTCTGCTTGCGCGCGAACTGCTTGAACAGCTCGTGGCCGAAACGCTGGGCCTTGTAGCCCCAGCCGATCATCATCTGGCGCGTGGCATTGATGGTGGTCGGGTCGGTCGCGTTCAGGAAGAACATCGAGGCCTTGGTGCCGGGATTGAAGGACTTCTTGTCCATCTTGCGCAGCAGATTGCGCATATTCATCGACACGTCGCCGAAGTCGATGTTCACCGGGCACGGCGTCTCGCACTTGTGGCAGACCGTGCAGTGGTCGGCCACGTCCTCGAACTCGGCCCAGTGCTTGATCGACACCCCGCGCCGCGTCTGCTCTTCGTAGAGGAAGGCTTCGATCAGGGCCGAGGTGGCCAGAATCTTGTCGCGCGGCGAGTACAGCAAATTGGCGCGCGGCACATGGGTCGAGCACACGGGCTTGCACTTGCCGCAGCGCAGGCAGTCCTTGACGCTGTGCGCGATATTGCCGATGTCGCTCTGCTGCATGATCAGCGATTCATGCCCCATCAGGCCGAACGATGGCGTGTAGGCATTGCGCAGGTCGGCGCTGTACTCGGGCAGATTGAGCAGCTTGCCCTTGTTGAAGCGGCCTTCGGGGTCGATCCGCGCCTTGTAGCTGCGGAAGTCCTTGATCTCGTCTTCGGTCAGGAACTCGAGCTTGGTGATGCCGATGCCGTGCTCGCCCGAAATCACGCCGTCGAGCGAGCGCGCCAGGGCCATGATGCGGCCGACGGCCTGGTGGGCGTCCTGCAGCATCTCGTAGTTGTCGGAGTTGACCGGAATATTCGTGTGCACATTGCCGTCACCGGCGTGCATGTGCAGGGCGACGAACACGCGGCTTTTCAGCACGCGCTTGTGGATCGCCGCCACGTCCTCGAGGATCTGGCGGAAGGCGCCGCCTGTGAACATATGGCGCAGCGGATTGCGCAGCTCGCTCTTCCAGCTGGCGCGCACGGTGCGGTCCTGCAGCACGTGGAATACGCTCGCATGCGGCTGGGCCACGATGCGCGCGTCGAAGTGGGTGCGCAGCGATTCGAGCCCGAGCGCAGCCAGGGCGTCGCGCGCCTCGGCCAGCGGCTGGTCGAGATGCTCGAGCAGATAGGTCCAGCGCGCCTGCACGCCCTGCAGCAGGGCCTCGGCCTGCTGGACGCGGTCTTCGAGGATTTCCTCGGCATCGATGCTCTCGCCCGAAGCGTCGTCGCTCTTGCCGATCGGCAGATTGCTCTGGCCGAAGAAGGCCTTGAGCTCCTCCACCAGTTTGAGCTTGTTGCGCAGCGAAAGTTCGATGTTGATGCGCTCGATGCCGTCCGTGTACTCGCCCATGCGATTCAGGGGAATCACCACGTCTTCGTTGATCTTGAAGGCATTCGTGTGTTTGGCGATGGCGGCCGTGCGCGCGCGGTCGAGCCAGAATTTCTTGCGCGCCTCGGGGCTGACGGCGACGAAGCCTTCGCCCACGCGCTGGTTGGCCAGGCGCACCACTTCCGAGGCCGCATGGGCCACCGCGTGCTCGTCGTCGCCGACGATGTCGCCGAACAGGGCCATCTTGGGCAGCACGCCGCGCTTGGATTTGGTTGCATAGCCGACCGCGCGCAGATAGCGCTCGTCCAGGTGTTCCAGGCCGGCCAGGCGGATCGTCTCGAAGCCGGGGCCGCCCGTCGCGGGCAGGCTGTCGAGGTAGTCCTTGATCTCGACGATCGAGGGAATCGCCTCGCGCGCCTGGCCGAAAAATTCCAGGCAGACCGTGCGCGTGTACTTCGGCATCTTGTGCAGAATCCAGCGGGCCGAGGTGATCAGGCCGTCCGTGCCTTCCTTCTGGATACCGGGCAGGCCGGCCAGGAATTTGTCGGTCACGTCCTTGCCCAGGCCCTCCTTGCGGAAGCGGCGGCCCGGGATCTCCAGGGTCTCGGTCTTGAACGGGGTCTTCTGGCCCGGATGGGTCCAGTCGAGGCGAAAGCGCGCGACCGGGGCGTCGTGGATCTTGCCGAGATTGTGGCCGACGCGCGTGACCTCGAGCCAGTCGCCATTCGGATCGACCATGCGCCACGAGGCCAGATTGTCGAGCGCGGTGCCCCAGAGCACGGCCTTCTTGCCGCCCGCGTTCATCGCGATATTCCCGCCGATGCAGGAGGCGTGGGCCGAGGTCGGATCGACGGCGAACACGAAGCCGGCCGCTTCGGCCGCGGCCGAGACGCGGTTGGTGACCACGCCGGCGTGGGTGTGGATAGTCGCGTAGTCGCGCTCAACGCCGTCGAGGCGCTGCATCTCCACCGGGCCGATATCGATCAGCTTTTCGGTGTTGATCACGGCCGACATCGGCGTCAGCGGAATCGCGCCGCCCGTGTAGCCGGTGCCGCCCCCGCGCGGGATGATGGTCAGGCCGAGCTCGATGCAGCCCTTGACCAGGCCGGCGATCTCGTCCTCGGTATCCGGGGTCAGCACCACGAACGGGTACTCGACGCGCCAGTCGGTAGCGTCGGTCACATGGGTGGTGCGGCTCATGCCGTCGAACTTGATGTTGTGCTTCTCGGTGTAGCGGCTCAGCACCTTCTGGGCGCGCTTGCGCAGCTCATAGGTTTCGCGGAATTCGCGCCCGAAATCCTCGACGGCCTGGCTGGCCGCCTTGAGCAGGGTTTCGACATTGGCGCTGCGGCGCGCGGCATCGCTGTCGAGGCTGTTGTCGACAGCCACACGCCGTTTCTCCACCTCGGCCAGACGGTGATGCAGGGCGTCGATCAGGTTCTGGCGGCGGCGCGGATTGTCGAGCAGGTCGTCCTGCAGATAGGGATTGCGGCGCACCACCCAGATATCGCCGAGCACTTCGTACAGCATGCGCGCCGAGCGCCCGGTCTGGCGCGCCGAGCGCAACTCGTCCAGCAGCGACCAGCAGTGTTCGCCCAGCAGGCGGATCACGATTTCACGGTCCGAGAACGAGGTGTAGTTGTACGGAATTTCGCGCAGTCGCGTCGGGGCGTCGGGCGTGTCGGCCATCAGGGCCTGCAGGTGGGCGGGGGCGTTCATTCTGGGGTGGGTGGCAGCATTCCGGAGGGTCATTCTAGCCTATTGCGGCGCACCACGCCGGAGCAGCCTTAGAATCGGCAGGGGAACCCATTGCAAATAATATTTGCAATGTAGGCCACTTATGCAAATTAAATTTGCATAAGACCCCCATTGCGAAACAGGCATTCCAAGCCTTGCGCGCCGCGGCGCAGGATATTCGTCAACCGAGCCGGATCGCGAGCTCTTTCCAGAAGCCGTCCGGCACGTAGAGCAGCAGGGCCGTCATGCACACATAGCGCAGGAATTTGCCGATCGCCATGTAGGCGAGACAGGGCCAGAACGGCAGGCGCAGCCAGCCGCCCAGGGTGCACATCGGGTCGCCGATGCCGGGCAGCCAGGCCACCAGCATGGCGCGCGGGCCGAAGCGTTCGAGCCAGTGGAACCAGCGCGTCTGGCGTTCCTTGCCAAAGCCCTGCTTGGCCGCATAGCCCATCCAGTAATCGACCGCGCCGCCGAGCGTGTTGCCGAGCGTGGCCACGAGCACCACCGGCACCAGCATGGCCGGATTGGCCTTGGCCACGGCAAACACGGCCGGCTCCGAGCCCATCGGAATCAGGGTGGCCGACACAAAGCTGATGATAAACACCGCCGTCAGGCCCACGGAGGGGGCGGCGATCAGGGCCAGCAGCCAGGCGACAGCGGCTTCGGTCATGGGGCGGCAGCAGAGTTCTTGGGCCGTCCATTATAATGAGGAAAACCGAAACGCCGCCCTATCCGGCCGCGGCCGCTCTGCGAGTCCGTCTTACCCAGACCATCGCGTCCATTCTGCGCTCCGTGCCCGCCGCGCCCGAGCGCCCTCAACCACGCTGCGAATTATGACGACCGATTATCTGAAAAAAGTGCTGACCGCCCGGGTGTACGAGGTGGCCGTCGAAAGCCCGCTCGAACTCGCCCCTTCCCTGTCTCAACGCTTCGGCAACCGCATCTACTTCAAGCGCGAGGACGTGCAGTCCGTGTTCAGCTTCAAGCTGCGCGGCGCCTATAACAAGATGGCCTACCTGAGCGACGCCCAGCTCAAGCGCGGCGTGATCACGGCCTCGGCCGGCAACCACGCCCAGGGCGTGGCCCTGGCGGCCACGCGCCTGCACTGCCGCGCCGTGATCGTGATGCCGACCACCACGCCCCAGGTCAAGGTCGACGCGGTCAAGGCGCGCGGCGGCGCCGCCGTCGAGGTGGTGCTGCATGGCACCTCCTACACCGATGCCTACAACCACGCGCTGACGCTCGAAAAAGAACAGAAGCTGACCTTCGTCCACCCCTTCGATGATCCGGACGTGATCGCCGGCCAGGGCACGATTGGCATGGAAATCCTGCGCCAGCACTCGGGCCCGATCCACGCGATCTTTCTGCCGATCGGCGGCGGCGGCCTGATCGCGGGCGTGGCCGCCTACGTCAAGCAGATCCGGCCCGACATCCGCATCGTCGGCGTCCAGACCATCGACTCCGACGCCATGGCGCGCAGCCTGAAGGCGGGCGCGCGCGTGACCCTGTCCGATGTCGGCCTGTTCGCCGATGGCACGGCCGTGCGTCTGGTCGGCGAGGAAACCTTCCGCCTGTGCCAGCAGTTCGTCGACGAGGTGATCCTGGTCGACACCGATGCGATCGCGGCCGCCATCAAGGACGTGTTCCAGGACACGCGCTCGATTCTCGAACCTTCGGGCGCGCTGGCGATTGCCGGCGCCAAGGCCTATATCGAACGCGCCGCCCTGAGCAAGCAGCCGGTGCAGGATGAAACCCTGGTGGCCATCGCCTCGGGCGCCAACATGAATTTCGACCGCCTGCGCTTCGTCGCCGAACGCGCCGAACTGGGCGAATCGCGCGAGGCCCTGTTCGCCGTTACGATTCCCGAGCAGCGCGGCAGCTTCCGCCGCTTCTGCGAGCTGATCGGGCCGCGCGCCGTCACCGAATTCAATTACCGCGTCAGCGGCGAGGACGTGGCCCATGTGTTCGTCGGCATCCAGATCAGCAGCCGCGGCGAGTCGGCCACGCTGGCGCGCGCCTTCGAGGAGCAGGGCTTCACCACGCTCGACCTGACCCACGATGAACTGGCCAAGCTGCACATCCGCCACCTGGTCGGCGGCAAGAGCGCGCTGGCCCACGATGAACTGCTTTACCGTTTCGAATTCCCCGAACGCCCGGGCGCGCTCATGCGCTTCCTGTCGAGCATGGCGCCGAACTGGAATATTTCGCTCTTCCATTACCGCAATCAGGGCGGCGACGTCGGCCGCATCCTGATCGGCCTGCAGGTGCCGCCCGAGGAAATGGACGCCTTCCGCCAGTTCCTGGCCACGCTCGGCTACCGCTTCTGGGATGAGAGCCAGAACCCTGTGTACAAACTATTTCTATGAGCAATACCGCAGCCAATTCGCCCCTCGGCAAAACCTCGAGCTACGTCACGCAGTATGCGCCGGAGCAGCTGTTTCCCATTCCGCGCCAGGAAAAGCGCGACGAGCTCGGCATCACCGGCACCCTGCCCTTCTTCGGCGTGGATATCTGGAATGCCTACGAGCTGTCGTGGCTGAACCTGCGCGGCAAGCCGCAGGTGGCGATGGCCTGCTTCACGATTCCGGCCGACTCGCCGAATATCATCGAGTCGAAGTCCTTCAAGCTGTACCTGAACGCGTTTAACCAGACGCGTCTGGCCAACCACGAGGCCCTGCTGGCCCTGCTGCGCGAGGACCTGTCGGCCGCCGCCGGCGCGCCTGTGCACGTGAGCCTGATCGCGCCCGAGCAGTTCGGCCAGCAGCGCTTCGGCGAATTCGAGGGCGTGCTGCTGGACCGGCTCGACATCGAGGTCGACCACTACGCACCCCAGCCCGAGGTCCTGAAGAACACGCCCGAGGCCGACACGGTCGAGGAAACCCTGGTCTCGCACCTGCTCAAATCGAACTGCCTGGTCACCGGCCAGCCCGACTGGGCCAGCGTGCAGATCCGTTATGCCGGCCCGCAGATCGACCAGGAAAGCCTGCTGCGCTATCTGATCGGTTTTCGCGAGCACAACGAATTCCACGAGCAATGCGTCGAGCGCATCTTCGTCGACATCCTGCGCCACTGCCGTCCGCAGCAGCTGGCCGTGTACGCACGCTACACGCGCCGCGGCGGGCTCGACATCAATCCCTACCGCGCCAATTTCAGCGGTCCCTGGCCCGGCAATCTGCGTCACGCGCGCCAATAAACGTTGCCGTTTTGCAACGAAACATTTTGGTTTACGCCTAAAACATTTTGCGGCGTATAATCGCCGCACATTGTACATACCAGTACAAACTATCACTACAAAACAGGGCCTGCGCCACAAGCCCGAAGATGCAAGGGAAACCCGCCGGCGGAGATCGGCAAAGGGATAATTGTGCGCGACGGGAATGGACTGGGTTTGCGCAGGCGGCCGCTGCTGTTGGCCGACCTGAAACGCTGTACAGGCTTGCTGCCGGACTGGCTCCAACTGGGCCAGCCAGGACCACGCAGCCTGCCTCGCCTCTGGACCAGATTGCTGGGCCAGCCAGGCTTTCATGCCGAAGTGATCGAAGATGTGCGTGAGCCGGGCACGCCCCTGCTGGCCGGCCTGTGCGTGGCCGTGGTGCTCGACGCGCGCTGGGAGGCCCTGCTGGCCAAGGCGCCACCGGCCGAGGCCAGCGCCCTGCTCTACCAGGAACTGGCGAGCGGCGCCTTCACCCCGCCCGGTCCGCAGGAGATTGCCGAGCGCAATAGCCATGGCCGGATCAGCCTGTTCATCCTGCATAACCGCTGCGTGCTCGAGGAATACCAGGACGCCAGCCACGACCGCCTGCTGCGCGGCGCGACCCAGGGTTTCCACCTGCAGCGCCTATTCCAGGAAGGGCGCGGCGAAGACCTGCAGCTGCGCCGCCAGGGCTGGCAGCCGCAGCCGGCGCGCCAGGGCCTGCAGTTATTCAGCATGTCGCGCCTGCTGGCGGCCAGCCTGCCCGCCCACAGCGTGCTGGCCGAAGCCTTTCATTACGGCGCGCCGCGGCTGGGCATGGGCCCGGCCGAACAGCGCACCCTGCGCCTAGCCGTGGCCGGCATCGGCGACGTCCAGATTGCGGCCGAGCTGGGGGTGACCGAACGCAGCGTGCTGCGCGCTTGGCAGGCCGTCAGCCAGCGCATCTGCACGCGCCTGCCGCAGCTGTGCAACGGCCATCCGTGCGCCGGCGTGCCGGGCCAGCTGCATCCGGCCGCGCGCGCGGCCCTGATGAACTACCTGCTCGACCATCCGGAAGAGCTGCGTCCGTATCTGCACCAGGACGCGAGCACGGCCGGCTGCGAAGTGCTGCTGCAGTGGCCGCGCGCGCGCGTGATGGAACTGCCGCCGGCCCTGCGCCCGAAGCGCTGAGCGCGGCGGCCTGGCTCAGATCAGCCAGTTGCCGAGCACCTGCTGGCCGTTGCCCAGCAGGTGTTGCTGCTGCAGGGCGGCGATGCTCCAGTTGCTCAGCACCAGGGCGCCATCGCCGAGGCTGCTGCCAGTGATGATCACGGCGTCGACCGTGCCATTGCCGTCCAGATCTGCGTCAGCGAAGGCGAAGCTGTGGGCCGGCTGGCTGGCCGCCGCAAAGGCGCTCAGCGCGGCCGGGGCGTCGCTGCCCTGGTAGCCGGTGATGATGCTGTCCTCGCGGCTGAAGTCGCTGATGGTGTCGAAGGCGCCGACGCGGATCACGAAGCTGTCCGGGCCATTGCCGCCGCTGAGCAGATTGCGCCCGGCGCCGCCGGCCAGCAGATCGCTGCCATTGCCGCCATTGAGCGTGTCGCTGCCGCTGCCGCCCGACAGGATGTCATTGCCATTGCCGCCATTGAGGACGTCGGCGCCGTCGCCGCCGGCCAGCTGGTCCTCGCCATTGCCACCGTTGTAGGTGGTGTCGCGGCCATCGGCATCGGTCCAGACATTGGCCTTGTTGCTGCCATTAATGGTCTGGTTGTCGCCCGCTTCGCGCACCGTCAGCTTGACCGTGACCGGGGCCGACAGGCCGCCGTGGCCATCGCTGACCTGGTAGCTGAAACTGTCGGCCACGCTGGCGCCCGTGGCCAGCAGATCGAAGCTGTCGGCGTCGGCCGTGTAGCGCACCTGGCCATTGTCCAGGCTGATCGAGGCGCCGAGCGCCGACTTGGCGCCGGCCAGCACGATGCTGAGCGCATCGCCATCGGGGTCGCTGTCGTTGCCGAGCACGTCGATGCGCAGGCTGGCGTCTTCCAGCACGGTGGCGCTGTCGGCCACGGCCAGCGGGGCATCATTGCTGCCGCTGATGCTGAAGTGGACCGGCACGCTGGCGCTCAAGGCGCCGTCCGTGATGCTGATGCTGAAGTCCTCGCCCACGAGCACGCCAGCGGCCAGGCCGTTGGCGCGCACATTGTCGAGCGTGTAGCTGAGGCTGTCGTGAACGGTGTCGAGCACGGCCACGCCATACGCGCCGGCCTTGCTGAACAAGCCGTTGCCGAGTTCGGCCCAGCCGCTCGTCACATAGCTGGTGCTGCTGTCGATGTCGGCACGGGTGAGCTGCACGCTGGCCGTGTTCACACCAGCGCCAGCCAGGCCGGCTTCGACCAGGGCCGCGCTCGGGGCCGAGGCGGCCAGGGTCGGCGCGTCGTTGACGGCGGCCAGCTGCAGCTGCACATTGACCACGTCGGAGACGGCGCCGATGGCGTCGTGCACGCGGTAGCTGAAGCTGTCGGCGCCGTTGTAATCGGGCGCGCCCTGGTAGTCGAAGCTGCCGTCGGCGCGCAGCACCAGGCTGCCATGGGCCGGAGCGGCCACCAGTTCCACCGTCAGCGCATCGCCATTGCGGTCGCTGTCATTGGCCAGCAGGCCGTGGGCCGCATCGATCGTCAGGAGCAGGTCTTCGCTGCCGCTGTAGGCATCGGCGGCGGCCAGCGGCGCGCTGTTGATCAGCAGACGGGCCAGTACCGGATCGTGGTCGGTCGGGTTGCTGCCGGCCGGCTGGTTGGTGTTGCGGTGCACGTTGTCAAACTCGGCCGTCGCCGCCAGGCTGGCCGTCACCAGCAGGTGGTCGATCTGCTCGTTCTGGCCCTGGAAGGCGCTCGAATAGCGGTCCAGCGGATCGGCCTTCCAGACCAGGTTGGACAGGCCGCCATCGCCTTCGAGCTGGGTCAGCGACTTCTCGTACTGGTAGGCGTTGAAGTCGCCGCCGACGACGATATTGGCATGCGGATCGGCCGCCAGCAGCTTCTGCACATAGTCCTTGACGGCCAGGGTCTGGTCGACGCGGCGGTCGTCGCCCGAGTTCAGGGCCGGCTGGTTGACGCCGAACAGCGCGTCCGAACCGAGGCGCGAATAATTGTGGATGCCGATATAGGTGATCTTCTCACCGTGGAAAGTGAAGTCGGCCGTCAGCGGATGGCGGCTGTTCTTGAAGCTGTCGCCATTGGCCGGGGTCACATCGTCCAGATTCTTCAGGCTGCCGTCGACATAGCTGACGCGCGCCGGGTTGTACAGGATGGCATTGCGGATATTGCCGTTCGACTCGCCGCCATTGCTGTTCTCCGCGACCGGATCGATTTCGACCCAGGCGTAGCGCGGGCCGCCAGCGGCCACGATGGCGTCGACGATCTTCTGCAGCGTCACATCGGCGGCCAGCACGCCCTTGCCGGTGCCGTTGTTGTCCTGGATTTCTTCGAGGCCCAGGATGTCCGGGGCGTTCAGGGCCTGGGCGATGTCGACGCCGATTTTGTCGAACTTCCACTGCGGGTCATTGGGGTCGCAGTTCTCGACGTTGTAGGCGCCCACCAGCAGGTGGGCCGTGTCGCCCTGCAGGCTGCTGGTTTCCTGGCGAATCGTGGTGTGCACGCCGGCCGCCGGAGTCTGGGTCGGAATCAGTTCCCACACGCCGCCGTAGTAGGTGAAGATGCCGCTGACGTCGCCGATCTTGTCGCCCGTCGTGTACAGCGGCACATTGGCGTTGACGCCGCTGTCGGCATAGATTTCGAAGCGTTCCGGATTAACATCGGTGGCGCTGCGGGTGACGGCGCCGCGGTCGTTGAGGCCGCTGGCGGAAGCGCCATTGTCGAGCAGGGCCCAGGTGGCATTGCTTTCGGTATTGCTGACCGCGATGACATTCTTGGCCGTCACCAGCATGCCTTCGAGCGACTCGTAGAAGTCGATCGCATCGGTCTGCGGATTGAAGATGGCGAAGTTGTCGCTGTCCACCGTGCTGCTCGGCGGCACGCGGCCGCCCTCGCCCAGCACCACCGGCGCCACCGTGTTCCCGCTGCTGAGCACGGTCAGGCCGCTGACCGAGGTCAGTTCCGTGACCGGCAGATTATTCGTGTCATTGCCTTTGTACTCCTCGACCACGCCCTGCAGCGAGACCAGGTCGCCGACCTTCACCGTCGACAGCGCCGCCGTCGACAGCACGAAGATGGCATCCGAGGTGGCATCATTGCCGTCGCCGTCCGGGTCCTGAATCCAGAAACCCTTGGCGCCGCTGGTGTCGATCGCCGTGACCACGCCCTGGGTGTTGACCAGTTTGCCGACCAGCGGCGAGCTGTGGCCGGCGCCCTGGATCGCGAAGATGCGCGTCAGCGGGGCGATGGTCTCAAAGTCGATCGGATTGCTGCCCGTGCCCGCATAGGCATTGCCGGCCATGTCCTTGACGGCGCCCGCGTCCAGGCTCACATGGTAGGTCGTGCCGAGTTTCAGATCGGCGCTCGGATTGATGCTCAGGCTCTGGCCGCTGAGCGTGACCTGGCTGCTGTCGCTGACGCTGATCACGCGCGTGTCGCCATTGTCGTCGGTGATCGTCAGATTGCCGCTGCCGAGCTGGATCAGTTCATTGAAGTTCAGCACCAGATTGGCGCCCGGGGCGATGCCAATGGCGCCATCGGCCGGGCTGCTGGCCTGCAGCAGCGGCGGCGTGGTATCGGCCGCCATGGCCAGACTGCTGACGCGGATATTGTCG
Organism: Massilia sp. TS11; assembly: GCF_022012445.1. Taxonomy (GTDB): domain Bacteria; phylum Pseudomonadota; class Gammaproteobacteria; order Burkholderiales; family Burkholderiaceae_D; genus Telluria. The sequence continues at coordinate 218,029 of NZ_JAKLTS010000006.1, read as the reverse complement.
ACCCCGATCCACTCGTCGGCGCCGGTGGCGTCCGTGGTCAGGATGCGGATTTCGACCTGCGACTGGTTGTTGACCGCGTCCGGCAGATCGAGTTCGAGATGGGTCACGGCGCTGGCCAGGCTGGGCCCGGTCGAGGCATCGCCGACATAGCCGCCCGTCAGATTGGTCCAGGCGCCGCTGTCGCCGACGCGGTACTGCACGGTCACCTGCTGGATCGAATTGTCGAGGCTGCCGTCGATATCGCGCAGGTCGACCGAGAAGTGCAGGTTCTGGCGGCCGCTGGCGTCCAGGTAGAGCACCAGATTCGGCGCCTGGGCCGTGCCCGAGCCCTGCAGGGCCACGACCGGGTCGGCCAGCTGGAACTCCGCCACGCCGCCGGTCGTCAGCGTATTCGGATTGCTCTGGTTGGCCAGCACATTGACGACGCTGGTGCCGTCGGTGGTGACCAGGCGCGGGTCCTTGCCGCTGCTGGCCAGGCCGTCGCCGCGGTAGCCGACGATGGCGTCCACCCCATCCCAGACATTATTCGTCGTGATCAGACCGGTATTCGACCAGTCCTGAAAAAAATCCCCATTCGCCAGCTTAAAGAACGTCTTCGCCATGGCCGTGTTTTCTCCCTTGGTGTCAAAATGTATTTACGTCAAGTTTTAAGTTTGTCTGCGCAAACTTTTGTCGAAACGTGGACGAAAAAGTATCCGAGCCTGACCGTGCCGCGTCAAACGCATTCGACCAAATGTTGTAAAAATGCGTAATCTTTACGACAGCACAGGCAGTACCGGATGTCGGGGCGCAATGGTACGCCCCGCCGCTGAGCGGCAGGTTACAATCGGATGACAGCGCAAGGACTCTTGCCTTACCTCAATACGCATTCCATACTGAAGGGGTAAAGATTTTCCGATGCGGGGCGCAGGAAACGGCCTATAATTCCGCGTCGCAAACGGCTGAAGCTGCCATGACCAATCTGAGTAAAATCCTGTCGCCCGAAAATGTGCTGCTCGACCTCGAAGTCTCGAGCAAGAAGCGGGCGTTCGAACAAGCCGGTCTGATCTTCGAAAACAACTGCGGGATTGCGCGTTCGACCGTGTCGGACAATCTGTTCGCGCGCGAACGCCTCGGTTCCACCGGCCTGGGCCACGGCGTGGCCGTGCCGCATGGCCGCATCAAGGGCAGCAAGACCCTGAAGAGTCCGCTGGCAGCCTTTGTCCGCCTGGTCGAGCCGATTCCGTTTGAATCGCCCGACGGCCAGCCGGTCAATCTGCTGTTCTTCCTGCTGATTCCCGACCACGTGACCCAGCAGCATCTGGAGATCCTGTCCGAGATCGCCGAAATGTTCTCGGACGAAGCCTTCCGCGCCGCCCTGCGCGCCGATCCGGATCCCAAGTCCGTGCACGCGCGCATCACCAACTGGCAGCCGAGCCTGCAAGCCCTGGGCTGATCCATGCACCAGACGCCGCTGACCATCCAGAGCCTGTACGACGACAACCGCGAAAGCCTGCAGCTCGGCTGGTTCGCCGGTTTTCCCGGCGGCGAGCGGGTGATCTCGGGCGACGTCGCCTCGGCCGCCGACCAGGTCGGCCACCTAAACCTGATCCACCCGGGCCGCATCCAGGTGTTCGGCCATCAGGAACTCAACTACTACCATCGCCTGAAGGCCAATTCGCGCTCGCACGTCATTGGCGAGCTGATCGGCGGCGCGCCGCCGGCCCTGATCATTGCCCAGGGCCTCGACACGCCGCCCGACATCCTGGCCATTTGCGACGAGCAGAACATCCCCCTGTTTTCGACGCCGCTGCCGGCGGCCCAGGTGATCGACTATCTGCGCGTGTACCTGTCGAAGAAGCTGGCGCAGCGCGTGATCATGCACGGCGTGTTCATGGACGTGCTGGGCGTGGGCGTGCTGATCACCGGCGACTCCGGCCTCGGCAAGAGCGAGCTCGGCCTCGAGCTGATCTCGCGCAACCACGGCCTGGTGGCTGACGACGCCGTGGAATTTGCGCGCATCGCGCCGAACATGATCGAAGGGCGCTGCCCGCCGCTGCTGCAGAATCTGCTGGAAGTGCGCGGCCTCGGCCTGCTCGACATCAAGGCGATTTTTGGCGAGACGGCGGTGCGCCGCAAGATGCGTCTGAAGCTGATTGTGCATCTGGTGCGCCGCGGCGCGCTCGAAGAAGAGACCGAGCGCCTGCCCTTCATGTTCCCGACTGAGGACGTGCTCGGCCTGCCGATCCGCAAGGTGGTGATTCCGGTGGCGGCCGGCCGCAACATCGCCGTGCTGCTCGAAGCGGCCGTGCGCAACACCATCCTCCAGCTGCGCGGCATCGACACGCTGCAGGAGTTCATGGAGCGCCAGCGCCAGGCGATGAGCAGCGACTAAAAAATGGGGTCAGACCCCATTTCTCCATCCAGCAACAAGCTCCCCCAAAAAATTTCCGCCCCAACAAATCGGGGTCAGACCCCATTTGTTTGCGCGGCAATGCCCGCGCGCGCAATTTGCTGCGCGGATAAATGGGGTCTGACCCCGATTTATCTTGGGGGTAAGCGGTGGGGGCTGAGGTCTGGGCGCGCTTCGGGTATCATCTGGCCATCATGCAAATCGTGCTTATCACCGGGATCTCGGGCTCGGGCAAATCGGTCGCGCTCAATGTGCTCGAGGACAGCGGCTTCTACTGCGTCGACAATCTGCCGCCAGCCTTGCTGCTGAAACTCGTCGATACGGTTTCGGCCGACGGCGCCTCGCGCCTGGCCGTCGCCGTCGACGCGCGCAGCGCCGCCTCGCTGGCCGATCTGCCGCATAACGTGGCCCTGCTGCGCCAGTACGGGCATCAGGTGAAGACGGTGTTTCTGACGGCGAATACGCATGCGCTGGTGGCGCGCTTCTCGGAAACGCGGCGCAGCCATCCGCTCTCGCATGAACTGCGCCCGGGCGAAAATCCGGCCTCGCGCCGCACTCTGATCGAATGCATTTCGGAAGAGCGCGAACGCCTCTCGGCCATCGAGAACCTCGGCCATGTGATCGACACCTCGGACCTGCGCGCGAATAAGCTGCGCGCCTGGATCCGCGAACTGGTGCTGCTCGAAGCGGCGCCGCTGACCCTGTTCTTCGAATCCTTCGCCTTCAAGCTCGGGGTCCCGCTCGACGCCGACTTCGTGTTCGATGTGCGCGCGATTCCAAATCCCTTTTATGACCTGAGCCTGCGCCCCCTGACCGGGCGCGACGAGCCGGTCATCGCCTTCCTCGACGCCCAGCCCCAGGCCGGCGAAATGCTGGCCGATATTCGCGCCTTCGTCGAAAAATGGCTGCCGAGCTTCAAGCACGACAACCGCGCCTACCTGACGGTGGCGATCGGCTGCACCGGCGGCCAGCACCGCAGCGTCTACATGGCCGAGCGCCTGGGCGCCTATTTCGCGGGGCGCGATGAACGCGTCATCGTGCGCCACCGCGAACAGCATTAAGCGCCGAGACTGCGCAGCGGGTGCGTCGCCGCCGGCCACGGCGGCTCGAAGAAGCGCGCCACCATCGCCTCCGTGACGGCCTCGAGCGTGGGCGGATTCCATTGCGGCCGGTTGTCCTTGTCGATCACCAGCGCGCGCACGCCTTCGAGCACTTCGCCATGCTCGAAAGTGCGGCGCACCAGATTGCGCTCGAGGCGCAGACAGTCGGCCACGTCAAGGCTGGCGCCGCGGCGCAGCAGTTCCTGGGTCACACACATCAGCAGCGGCGAACGGGTACGCATGGCGGCCAGGGCCTGCTGGGCGAAGGGGCTGGCGTCGGCCGCCAGCGCAGCCATCACGCCGGCCACGGTCGGCGCGCTGAAGTGCTGGTCGATGCGCGCACGCTCGGCCGCCAGCGGCGCCGGACCGGCATCGAAACCGGCGCAGAATGCGGCCAGCGCAGCGCCCAGCTCGGCACCGGGCGTGGCCGCGATCAGCGCATGCAGGGCCGGCAGCGCGTCGGTCGGCACATAGTGGTCGGCCAGGCCCAGGTAGAGGCAGTCAGCCGCGCCCACGGTCAGCCCGGTCAGGCCCAGATACATGCCGAGTTGGCCCGGCGCATGCGAGAGGAAGTGGCTGCCGCCGACATCGGGGAACAGGCCGATGTTCACCTCGGGCATGGCGATCTTGCTGTTATCGGTGACGATGCGGATGCCGCAGCCGGGCCCGCCCTGAGCGATGCCCATGCCGCCGCCCATGACCACGCCTTGCATGAGCGCGACATAGGGCTTGGGATAGAAATGGATCAGGTAGTTGAGCGCGTATTCCTCGGTGAAGAAGTCTTCCAGCAGGGCGCTGCCGCCCATCGGCGTGCGCGTGCCGACCTCGTAAAAGAAGCGGATGTCGCCGCCGGCGCACAGGGCCTTCTCGCTGCTGCTCTGCAGGACTACGGCCTGCACGGCGGCGTCGCTGCGCCAGGCCGTCAGGGTGGCAGTCAGCGCCCGCACCATGTCGAGCGAGAGCGAGTTCAGGGCCTTGGGACGGTCGAGCGTGATGAAGCCGATGCCATTGGCAACGCGGGTCTGGACGAATTCAGTCATGGCGGAAAACGCAAGTGATCAAAAGCGTGATTGTAGCGCCCGCAAAAACAAAAAAGGGCGCCGCAGCGCCCTTTGTGCTTGATCCAGCCAGCTCAGGCCGCGGCCTGCACCCCGTCATCGGGGAAATGCTTGGCGGCCAAGTGCTTGTGATCTTGCACTTTGTCCTTGTATTTCATGACCTGGCGATCGAGCTTGTCGATCAGGGTGTCGATGGCCGCATACAGATCTTGCGAGCAGCTTTCCACGAACACGGTCTTGCCAGACAGACGCAGGTTGATTTCGGCCTTTTGCCGTTTTTCTTTTTCAGTCAGATTGTCGACGGAGAGGATGACAGCGATATCGATGACTTGATCGAAGTGTCGTTTGATGCGCTCGAGTTTATTCTGGACGTAGTCTCGGATGGCGGGCGTAACTTCAAGATGATGACCACTGATGGTGAGGTTCATACACACTCCTAAGGTGGGTTACTACCTGGGTCACGCTATCCCTTGGCTTGGGATGGACAGCGGAGGACCCGCACACTACAAGGATTTGCGGAGGCTGACGGGTGGGATCTTGAGCGCTTCACGGTATTTGGCGACGGTACGCCGCGCAATGACCATGCCCTGTTCCCCCAGCATTTCCGCGATCTTACTGTCGGATAAAGGATTTTTAGGGTCTTCTGCTCCTGTCAATTGCTGTATCAGCGCACGAATTGCCGTTGACGACGCTTCGCCCCCCGCTTCCGTGGCAACATGGCTGCCGAAAAAGTACTTCAACTCAAACATGCCGTGCGGGGTAAGCATGTATTTTTGAGTCGTGACACGAGAAATCGTGCTCTCGTGTAGACCTAGTGTATCAGCTATTTCGCGCAACACAAGGGGGCGCATGGCAACAGCCCCATGCGAGAAAAAATTCTTCTGGCGCTCGACGATGGCTTGCGAAACACGCAAGATCGTGTCGAAGCGCTGGCGCATATTTTTGATCAGCCACTTGGCTTCCTGCAGCTGTCCGCTGAGGGCGCCGTCCGCTTTGCCGCCCTTCATCAGGCTGGCGTAGAGGGCGTTCACGCGCAGGCGCGGCATCACCTCCTGGTTCAGGCTGACGATCCAGCCGCCCTTCCCGCGCCGCACGATCACATCCGGCACCACATAGTCCGACGCGTCATTGGCAAAGGCCGCGCCCGGATGCGGATGGCACTGGCGGATCACGGCCTGGGCTTCGCGCAGGTCTTCGTCGTCGCAGTCGAGCGCCTTCTTCAGCTTGTTGAATTCGCGCTGGGCGAACCAGGGCAGATACTGCTCGACGATGGTCAAGGCCATGCGCCGCGTGACCAGGGGCACGTGCGGCAGGCGGCGGATCTGCAGGGCCAGGCATTCGGCCGCCGTGCGCGCGCCGACCCCGGCCGGGTCCAGGCTCTGCACGAGGCGCAGGGCCGTGCGCAGTTCATCGGGGTCGATCTCGAGTTCTTCAGGCAGGCGCGCATGGATCTCGTCCAGGCTCTCTTCCAGATAGCCGTTGTCGTCGATCGCGTCGATGATCAGGGCGGCCAGCGCACGGTCGCGTTCGGACAGCTGGGTCACGCGCACCTGCTCGTTCAGATGCTCGCGCAGGCTGCAGGCGCAGGCTTCGAGCTGGGGGCGGCCGTCATCGTCCTCGTCCTCGTCCTGGCCTTTGCCGCTGCCCACGCCACTCCAGTCGAGTTCACCTTCGGGCGCTGCCGGGCCGCCCTCGTCGGGCACCTCGGCGCTGGCGCCCGGCTCGCTGGCCGGGGCCGCGTCGGGCGCGCCTTCGGCCGCCGGCGCGCTCGGCTGGATCACCCCATCGGCCAGCACGCGCACCGAATGTTCGAGCGGATCGTCGAGCCGTTCCAGCAGCGGGTTCTCGGCCAGCGCCTGTTCGATTTCCTGGTGCAGTTCCAGCGTCGACAGCTGCAGCAAACGGATCGACTGCTGGAGCTGCGGTGTCAGCGCCAGGTGCTGCGAGGCCCGTAATTGCAGAGATTGCTTCATAGGGACTACATGCGGAAATGCTCGCCCAGATAGACGCGTCGCACGGATTCGTCGGCGATGATGTCGTCCGGCCGCCCGGAGGCCATCACCGCGCCCTGGTTGATGATGTAGGCGCGGTCGCAGATGCCGAGGGTCTCGCGCACATTGTGGTCGGTGATCAGCACGCCGATCCCGCGCTCCTTGAGGAAGCGCACGATGCGCTGGATCTCGATGACGGCGATCGGGTCGACACCGGCGAAGGGTTCGTCCAGCAGCACGAAGCGCGGATTGGTCGCCAGGGCGCGCGCGATCTCGACGCGGCGCCGCTCGCCGCCCGACAGCGAGAGCGCGGGGTTTTCACGCAGCTTTTCAATCTGCAGCTCGGCCAGCAGGGTGTCGAGGCGGCTCGTGATGGCTTCCTTGCTCAGGGGCTTGCCGTCCTGCTTCTGCAGTTCCAGCACGGCGCGGATGTTCTCCTCCACCGTCAGCTTGCGGAACACCGAGGCTTCCTGCGGCAGATAGGACAGGCCCATCACGGCGCGCCGGTGAATCGGCAGGCTGGTGATGTCCACGCCCGAGATGTTGATGGCCCCGGCGTCGGACGGCACCAGGCCGACGATCATGTAGAAGGACGTGGTCTTGCCGGCCCCGTTGGGACCGAGCAGGCCGACCACTTCGCCGCATTCGACATGCAGGGACACATCGCGCACGACCAGGCGCTTGCCATAGCTTTTTTGCAGGCCCTTGACGTCGAGTTTGCTGCCGCAGGTCTGTTCCGCCATTATTGTTTCCCTGCCGGTTTGATGACTTTCGGCTGGCTGACCGTGCGCACGCGCGGCTGGCCTTCGCGCGTGGTGCCGCTGGCGTCATTGATCATCGAGAAGGCTTCAGTGCGGTTGCTGTAGGTGAAGTGCTCGCCCGTCGATTCCTGGGTCACGCGCGTGCCTTCGAGCTGGCGCAGCTTCACGCGCGAGAAGAACTTCACGACCTCGCTCTTGTCGTCGTATTCGATGCGCTCGGCTTCGCCTTCCATCCACAGGTCGCCGCCGTCGCGCTTCTGGCGGAAGCTGACCAGCTTGCCGGGATCGGCGAACAGGGTGATGTAGGTGTAGCCCTGCTCGTCTTCCTTGACGACGGCGCGGCCGGCGCGCACTTTCAGGGTGCCGCGCGTGAGTTCGACATTGCCCGTGTATTCGACGCCCTGGGTCAGGGCGTTGCCCTTGTAGGCATTGGCGTCGATTTCGATCGGTTTATTGGCGTCGGCTTTTTCGGCCAGGGCCGGCAGGGCCAGGGCGGTCAGCAGGCAGGCGAGGATCGGGGTCTTCATGCGGGTCTCCATGCCATCAGCGGCCGTGCGGCGGGAAGCTGCTGCGCACCTGGCTCAAGATGGAAATTTCTTGCTTGGTATTGTCGATGAACAGGCCCGTGCCCGACAGCTGGGCGCGGCCCGACTGCATGGTCACCGGCAGATCGGTCTTGATGTGTTCGTCGTCGGGGAACAGGGTCACGGCCTCGGTGCGCACGTCGAGCCCGCGCGCGGCCGCGCTGGCCGGACGCACGATGCTGACGCCGCCCGTCAGGCGCACTTCGGAATTATTGTTGACCACGTGGGCCTGGGCCGCGTGGATCACCATCGGCGGCGCCTCGGCCGACAGGCTCTGCACGACCGGGGTCTCGATCAGCGAGGAATCGTCGAGCGGGCGGTGGGTCATGCGCGCGCCCGAGACGATATACGCCGGCTTGCCCTGGGGCGACATGCGCACGAAGCTGAACTTCTCGACGATGTAGTCGGGATCGTTCTTGGCCGCATCCGCCGCCAGATCGGCCTCGCTCTGGCGCATCAGCTGCAGCAGCCAGAAGCTGCCGAGCGCGAACAGGGCGCCGGCGATCAGCACGGCGCCGAGGCGCCAACGGTGGGCGGTACGCTTGTGCATCGTCAGTCGAAGTAGCCGGCCAGCACCTTGTCATAGGTGCCCTGGGCTTTCATGATCAGGTCGCAGACTTCGCGCACGGCGCCGCGCCCGCCGCCGGCGCGCGTGACGTAATGCACGCGGTGGCGCACTTCCGGGTGGCCGGTCGGCACGGTGACGGCGAAACCGACGCGCGCCAGCAGCGGCATGTCGATCACATCGTCGCCGATGTAGCCGCATTCCTCGGGCGCGATGCCGAGCTTCGCGGTCAGCTCCTGGAAGGCCACGCGCTTGTCGCGGTGGCCCTGGTAGACGTGGGTGATGCCGAGCACCTGGGCGCGCACATTGACGATCGGCGTGGTGCGCGCGCTGATGATGGCCGTCTGCACACCCGACTGGTTGAGCAGCTGGATGCCCAGGCCGTCGTTGACGAAGAAGGTCTTCATGCACTCGCCATTGGCGTCGTAGTGCATGCTGCCGTCGGTGAGCACGCCGTCGACGTCAAAAATCATCAGCTTGACGCGGGCGGCGCGTTGTTCGATATCGGTCAGCGGCAGCATCAGATCACCTTGGCGCGCGTGAGGTCATGGATATGCAGGGCGCCGACGAGCTTGCCTTCATCGTCGGTCACCAGCATCTGGTTGATGCGGAATTCCTCCATCACGGCCACGGCCTCGACGGCCAGGCGCTCGGGCCCGATCACGCGCGGGTTGGCATGCATGACCTCGCGGATGCGCAGCCGGGAGAAATCCTGCACGTGTTCGATCAGGCGGCGCAGGTCGCCATCGGTGAAGATGCCGATCGGCTTGCCGGCCGCATCGACGATGGCCGTCATGCCCATGCCCTTCTGGGTGATTTCGAGCAGGGCGGCCGACAGCAGGGCGTCGGCCGGCACGGCCGGCACGGCCGCGTCGCGCCGCATGACGTCGCGCACATGGGTCAGCAGCCGGCGCCCGAGCGCCCCGCCCGGATGCGAGCGCGCGAAGTCTTCCTCGCGAAAGCCGCGCGCGTCGAGCAGGGCCACGGCCAGGGCGTCGCCCATGGCCAGCGTAGCCGTGGTGGAGGCGGTCGGGGCCAGGTTCAGCGGGCAGGCTTCCTTGTCGACCGAGCAGTCGAGGTGGATGTCGGCCTGGCGCGCCAGGCTCGAGGCCGGATTGCCCGTCATCGCCACCAGGCCGGTGCCCATGCGCCGGATGATGGGGATGATCGAGACCAGCTCGGCCGTCTCGCCCGAATTCGAAATCGCCACGAACACGTCCTGGGCGGTGACCATGCCAAGGTCGCCATGGGCCGCCTCGGCCGGATGGACGAAGAAGGCCGGGGTGCCGGTCGAAGCCAGCGTGGCGGCGATCTTGCGGCCGATATGGCCCGACTTGCCGATGCCGGACACCACCACCCGCCCCTGGCATTGCAGCAGCAGGCCGACGGCGCGGCCGATGCTGTCATCGCTGGCCAGGCGCGCGTGCATTGCGCGGATCGCCTCGCCTTCGATGGCCAGCGTCTCGCGCGCCATCTGCAGGGCGCGCTCGGCGGCCTCGGGCTGTAAAGCTTTCTGCATTGTTTTTTGATGGGTTACACTCATGTCGGGAGTATAGCCGAATTAAGGAAAGCAAAAAGTTTGCCAGTAATTACAACACCCTCTGAAAGCCGCCTGTGACGCTGACCGGACTCGAACTGACCCTCTTGCTGCTGGGGAGCGCCGTCCTGGGCGTTGTAGCCTTCCGCACCCTGCATCTGCCGCCCATGCTCGGCTACCTGACCGTGGGCATCCTGATCGGTCCCCACGCGCTCGGTCTGGCGAGCCAGAATTCGACCACCGAGGCGCTGGCCGAGTTCGGCGTCGTCTTCCTGATGTTCTCGATCGGCCTGGAATTCTCCCTGTCCCAGCTGATGGCCATGCGCCGCTTCGTGTTCGGGCTCGGCCTGGCCCAGGTCAGCGTGACGATCGCCGCCACCATGCTGCTGGCCTGGGCGCTCGGACACCGCGCCGCGTTCGGCTTCAATGTCAGCTGGCAGGCCGCGTTCGCGCTCGGCGGCGCGCTCGCCATGTCGTCCACCGCCATCGTCGTCAAGATGCTGACCGAGCGGCTCGAGCTCGAGACCCCGCACGGACGCAAGATCATCGGCATCCTGCTGTTCCAGGATCTGGCCGTGGTGCCGCTGCTGATCGTCATCCCCTCGCTCGGCCAGAAGCCCGACGCACTGGTCGAGGCTCTGCTGTGGTCGGGCTTCAAGGCCGTGGTGGTGCTGGTGCTGCTGCTGGTGGTCGGGCAGCGCGTCATGCGGCCCTGGTTCACGGCCGTGGTCAAGCGCCGCTCGCAGGAATTGTTCATGCTGAACCTGCTGCTGGTAACGCTCGGGGCCGCCTGGATCACCGAGCATGCCGGCCTGTCGCTGGCCCTGGGCGCCTTCGTGGCCGGGATGCTGATTTCCGAAACCCAGTACAAGCACCAGGTGGAAGAGGACATCAAGCCGTTTCGCGATGTGCTGCTGGGGCTGTTCTTCATCTCGGTCGGGATGCTGCTCAACATCCCGCTGGTGATCGACAACTGGTGGATCGTGCTGGTGCTGGTGATCGGGCCCGTGCTGATGAAATTCGCCCTGATCGCCGCCCTGGCCAAGGCCTTCGGCGCCAGCGACGGCGTGGCCATGCGTACCGGCATCGCGCTGGCCCAGGCCGGCGAATTCGGCTTCGTGCTGCTGAATCTGGTGGCCAATGCCAAGCTGATCGACCCCTTCATCATCCAGCTGGTGCTGGCCTCGATGGTGCTGTCGATGCTGGTGGCGCCGCTGATCATCGCGCGCAGCGACCAGCTGGTGCTGAAATTCTCGTCGAACGAATGGATGATGCAGTCGCTGCAGCTGACCCAGATCGCCAGCCGCACGATGGCGACCCAGAAGCACGTGATCGTGGCCGGTTTCGGGCGCAGCGGCCAGCACCTGGCCACGCTGCTGAGCGAAGAAAAAGTGCCCTACCAGGCGCTCGACCTCGATCCCGAGCGCGTGCAGGAGGCCCAGGCGGCCGGGGCCAACGTTTCGTATGGCGACGCGGCGCGGCGCGAGAGCCTGGTGGCGGCCGGCATCTACCGCGCCAGCGCGCTGGTGATCACCTATGCCAGCACGCCCTCGGCGCTGAAGGTGCTGCGCCTCGTGCACGAGCTGGCGCCGACCCTGCCCGTGATCGTGCGCAGCCACGACGACAGCGACCTCGAAGTGCTGCGCCAGGCCGGCGCCAGCGAAGTGGTGCCGGAAGCGCTCGAAGGCAGTCTGATGCTCGCATCGCATGCGCTGGTGATGCTGGGCGTGCCGCTGCGGCGCGTGGTGCACCGCGTGCAAGCCGCGCGCGAAGAGCGCTACGGTGCCCTGCGCGGCTACTTCCACGGCGCCAGCGACGCCGCCGACGATGCCGAGCATCTGTACGTGCGTCTGCACAGCGTGACCCTGGCCGACGACGCGCGCGCGGTCGGCAAGGCGCTCGGTGCGCTGGCGCTGCACGAGGTGGGCGCCGACGTCACCCTGATCCGGCGCGGCAAGCAGCGCATGGAGCCGAGCGCCGACAGCGTGCTCGAAGCCGGCGACGTGGTCGTGCTGCGCGGGACCGCCGAAGCCGTCAGCCGCGCCGAAGCCCGCCTGCTGCGCCGCTAATCCCATCCGGGGTCAGGTCCGGCAATCGGACATGCGAGAACTTCTGCCCGCGCCCACGGTCGCAACGTAAAGGCGACCAGTCAGCGGCTGCAAAGTTCACCGATGTCCGATTGCCGGACCTGACACCGTTCAAAAACGGATTGCCGGACCAATTCCAACCGGGGTCAGGTCCGGCAATCGGACATGCGCGAACTTCTGCCCGCGCCCACGGTCGCAGCGAACAGGCGACCATCCTGCGGCCGCAAAGTTCGCCGATGTCCGATTGCCGGACCTGACACCGTTCAGTATTTTGTTCAGGAAAGGCCGGGGAAGGCTTCGGCCAGGGTCTGGACGGTGCCGCATTTTTCGGCGGAATAGCCGGGCAGCTCGTCCACGGCCTTGCGGAAGGAGTCGTCGTTCAGGACGTCGAGCACGGCCTGGATCTGCGGCGTGCGCAGGCGCTCTTTGTGGCATAGGAGGAAGTAGCGCTCGGTCGCCAAGGGCACGAAATCGAGCTTGAAACGGCGCGCCGGCGGCTCCACGCCCGGCCCGACATCGGCCATGCCGCTCGCCACGTACGCGGCCACCGCCGCATGGGTGAACTCGGACAGATTGAATCCGCTCACCTGGCGCGATTCGACCCGCGCCTTCTTCATCAGACACTCGATCAGGTAACGCGTGCCGGATCCGGGCTGGCGGTTCACAAAACGCAGGCCGGGCCGCGCAAGGTCGGCCACCGAATAAATCTTCAGCGGATTGCCGGGCGCGACCATCAGGCCCTGGCGCCGATTGGTCACATTGATCAGGCAGCTGGTGGCGGGATCGAGCCACTGGCGGTAGTGCTGAAACACCACGCGCTCGAACTCGCCCTGGGGAATGTGGAAGCCGGCCAGCTCGCAGGCGCCCGCGTAGTGCGACGCCACCGCCTCGACACTGCCGGTATAGCGCCGCTCGACCGGGGAACCGGCCTGGGTCAGGCTCTCGACCAGCTTTTCAACCGCGAAGCCGTGGCTGGCCTGGAATTTGAGCACGCGCTTCTCGGCCGCCAGCACCTTCTGCAGCTCGCCTTCGAGCTCGGCCGCCAGCGATTCGAGCGTCGGCCCCAGCCGCGCGGCGATGCGGTGCCCGGCCCAGGCCAGCTTCTCGCCCAGGGTGGTCAGGCGCGATCCCTTGCCGCGCTCCATGTCGAGCAGGGGCATGCCGAGCTGGCGCTCGCCTTCCTTGATCAGGTTCCAGGCATGCCGGTAGGAGGCCCCCGTCGCGCGGCAGGCGGCCGACAGGCTGCCCGCCACCTGCACGTCGGACAGCAGATTGAGCAGGCGCGGCGAGACCTGTCCGCCCTGGCGGTCGCTGATCGTCCACACCGTTTCGATTGAAATCTTGTGCATAGGCCCTGCCAGCATAGCTAATAGGTGGTCGACAGCATATGTGTCGTGCGCCAGCCCGCATATTGCGCGATTCGAAAAGCTGTTCCATGCTGTAGCTGTGCTGTAAAAGCATATGTGAATGCCCATCAAGAGGCAACCGAAAATCATAATCAAGGAGACGGTAATGACGGCGCAAGTGTTGGCTGAGCCTGGCATTGACCAGGTCGGGTTTCTATCGAAGGAAAGGACGATCGCCCAGCCGGGCTTCAACCGCTGGCTGGTGCCGCCGGCGGCGCTGGCGATCCACCTGTGTATCGGCATGGCCTACGGCTTTTCGGTGTTCTGGCTGCCGCTGTCCAAGGCCCTGGGCATCAAGGACCCGGTCAAATGCGGCCCCGAAGTGGGCTTCTTCCAGGAATTGTTCACGACCACCTGCGACTGGAAAATCTCCACGCTGGGCTGGATGTACACCCTGTTTTTCGTGCTGCTTGGTTCCTCGGCGGCCCTGTGGGGCGGCTGGCTCGAGCGCGCCGGTCCGCGCAAGGCGGGCGTGGTCTCGGCCCTGTGCTGGTGCGGCGGCATGCTGATCTCGGCCCTGGGCGTGCAGACCCACCAGTTCTGGATGATGCTGCTGGGCTCGGGCGTGATCGGCGGCATCGGCCTCGGTCTCGGCTATATCTCGCCGGTCTCGACCCTGATTAAATGGTTCCCCGACCGGCGCGGCATGGCCACCGGCATGGCCATCATGGGCTTCGGCGGCGGCGCCATGATCGGTTCGCCGCTGGCGGCCGAACTGATGAAGATCTTCGCCACCGACAGCAATGTCGGCGTGGCCCAGACTTTCATCGTGATGGCCGCCATCTACTTCGTCTTCATGATGGGCGGGGCGCTCGGCTACCGGGTGCCGCCGACCGGCTGGAAGCCGGAAGGCTGGACGCCGCCGCCGGCCCAGATCGGCAACGCCATGATCACCCAGCGCCACGTGCACGTGAAGCGGGTCTGGGGCATTCCCCAGTTCTGGCTGGTGTGGATGGTGCTGTGCATGAACGTCTCGGCCGGTATCGGCGTGATCGGCATGGCCAGCCCGATGCTGCAGGAAGTCTTTGGCGGCAGCCTGATCGGCGTGAGCAAGGGCTTCACCGAACTCGACAAGGCACAGCTGACCGCCATCGCCGGCGTCGCCGCGGGCTTTACGGCCCTGCTGTCGCTGTTTAACATCGCCGGGCGCTTCGTCTGGGCCAGCCTGTCGGACAAGCTGGGCCGCAAGACCACCTACTTTGTCTTCTTCGTGCTCGGCGCGGCCATGTATGCGAGTGTGCCGGCCAGCGCCGGCATGGGCAGCAAACTGCTGTTCGTCGCGGCGCTGTGCGTTATCCTGAGCATGTATGGCGGCGGTTTCGCCACGGTGCCGGCCTACCTGGCCGACCTGTTCGGCACCCAGATGGTGGGCGCCATCCACGGCCGCCTGCTGACGGCCTGGGCCACGGCGGGCATCGTCGGCCCGGTGGTGGTGAACTATATGCGCGACTATCAGCTCAGCCTTGGCCTGCCGCGCGATCAGGTGTACAACCAGACCATGTACATCCTGGTCGGCATGCTGATGATCGGCCTGATCTGCAATCTGCTGATCAAACCGCTCGATCCGAAGTACTTCATGAGCGACGCCGAGCTGGCCGAGGAAAAACGCCTGGCCCACGAACGCGCGAGCGCGGCCGAAGTCGGCGGCGGCAGCGGGGTGTTCGCCAAGACCTCGGACGCCACGGTGGCCCTGGCCTGGATCGCGGTCGGCATCCCCCTCGCCTGGGGCGTGTACCGCACGGTCTTGAGTGTGTCGAAATTCTTTAACTAAGGCGTAAGATGGAACGGTGGGACGTATGAACAACAATGTCAATGAGATTGTCGGGGCGCTGGTCGCGGACTTCGCGGCCATGCCCGGGGGCTTGCTGCCTTTGCTGCACGCGGTCCAGGACCGGCTTGGTTACATCCCACCGTCGAGCGTGCCCTTGATCGCGCGCGGCCTGAATCTGTCGCGCGCCGAAGTGCACGGCGTGATCACCTATTACCACCACTTCCGCCAGGCCCCGGCCGGCAAGCATGTGGTGCAAGTCTGCTGCGCCGAGTCCTGCCAGGCCTGCGGCAGCGAGGCCCTGCTGGCCGCGGCCAGCACGGCGCTCGGCTGCGCACCCGGGACGACCCGGGCCGATGGCGCGGTGACGCTGGAGCCGGTCTACTGCCTCGGCCTGTGCGCCGCCTCCCCGGCCGTGCAGATCGACGCTGCCCTGCATGCACGGGTGACGCCCGAGGCCCTGCACGGCCTGCTGGCCAAGCTGGAGGACGTCCAATGAGCACCACTGTGTTCGTCCCGCGCGACAGCGCCGCCCTGGCCCTGGGCGCGGAAGCAGTGGCCAGCGCCATCGCGGCCGAAGCCGCGCGCCGCGGGCTGGATGTGCAGATCGTGCGCAATGGCTCGCGCGGCATGTTCTGGCTCGAGCCGCTGGTCGAAGTGGCCACGCCGGCCGGCCGTGTCGCCTATGGCCCGGTGCAGGCCGACGCGGTGGCGGGCCTGTTCGATGCGGGCTTTCTGGAAGGCGGCGCGCATGCGCTGGCGCTTGGCCCGACCGAGGCGATTCCCTTCCTGGCGCGCCAGCAGCGCCTGACGTTTGCGCGCATGGGCGTGACCGATCCGCTCTCGCTGAGCGACTACGCGGCCCACGGCGGCTGGCTGGGCCTGCAGGCCGCGCTGGCCCTGGACGGCATGGGCATCGTCCAGCAGGTGCTCGATTCGGGCCTGCGCGGGCGCGGCGGCGCGGCCTTCCCGGCCGGGATCAAATGGCGCACGGTGGCGCAGACGGCGGGCGCGCAGAAGTACGTGGTCTGCAATGCCGACGAAGGCGACTCCGGCACCTTCTCCGACCGCATGACGATGGAGGGTGATCCCTTCATGCTGATCGAAGGGATGCTGATCGCCGGCCTGGCCGTGGGCGCCACGCGCGGCTACATCTACATCCGCTCGGAATACCCGCATGCGATCGCCAGCATGCAGCAGGCGATCGACCTCGCCAGCGCGGCCGGCTATCTGGGCGCCGACGTGTGCGGCAGCGGCAAGGCCTTCGCGCTCGAAGTGCGCAAGGCGGCCGGCTCGTATGTGTGCGGCGAAGAGACGGCCATGTTGGAGAGCATCGAGGGCAAGCGCGGCGTGGTGCGCGCCAAGCCGCCGCTGCCGGCCATCGCTGGCCTGTTCGGCTGCCCGACCGTCATCAACAATGTGATCACCCTTGCCTCGGTGCCGCTCATCCTGGCCAAGGGCGCGGCCTTCTACCGCGACTACGGCATGGGCCGTTCGACCGGCACCCTGCCCTTCCAGCTGGCCGGGAATATCCGCCACGGCGGCCTGGTCGAACGCGCATTTGGCCTGAGCCTGCGCGAGCTGGTGTTCGACTTCGGCGGCGGCACCCGCAGCGGCCGGCCGGTCAAGGCGATCCAGGTCGGCGGCCCGCTCGGCACCTATGTGCCGGAGGCGCACTGGGACCTGCCGCTCGACTACGAAGCCTATGCGGCGGTCGGCGCGGTGCTCGGCCACGGCGGCATCGTGGTCCACGACGACACGGCCGACATGGCCAAACTGGCGCGCTATGCGATGGAATTCTGCGCGCTCGAAAGCTGCGGCAAGTGCACGCCCTGCCGCATCGGCTCCACGCGCGGGGTCGAGGTGATCGACCGCATCCGCGCCAACGATCAGCGCCAGCAGCAGGTGATCCTGCTGCGCGACCTGTGCGACACGATGGTCCATGGCAGCCTGTGCGCGATGGGCGGCATGACGCCCTACCCGGTGCTGTCGGCCTTGAACTACTACCCTCAGGATTTTGGATTGGAGAGCAGCCATGTTGAGTAAGGACGATATCGACTATGGCACCCCGGCGCGCGAATCGGCGGAGCTGGTGGAACTGACGATCGACGGCTACACGGTCAGCGTCCCGAAAGGCACCTCGCTGATGCGCGCGGCCATGGACGCCGGCATCAAGGTGCCCAAACTGTGCGCGACCGACAGCCTCGAGCCCTTCGGCTCCTGCCGTCTGTGTCTGGTGGAGATCGAGGGCCGCAAGGGCTACCCGGCCTCCTGCACCACGCCGGCCGAGGCGGGCATGGTGGTGCACACCCAGACCGGCAAGCTGCAGGACATCCGGCGCGGCGTGATGGAGCTGTATATCAGCGACCACCCGCTCGACTGCCTGACCTGCTCGGCCAACGGCAACTGCGAGCTCCAGACCCAGGCCGGCGTAGTCGGCCTGCGCAATGTGCGCTACGCCGAGGGCGCCAACCACTGCGACAGCAAGAAGGACGAGTCGAATCCCTACTTCAGCTACGACCCGAGCAAGTGCATCGTCTGCAATCGCTGCGTGCGCGCCTGCGAGGAGACCCAGGGCACCTTTGCGCTGACCATCTCGGGGCGCGGTTTCGACAGCCGCGTCTCGCCCGGCCAGGACCAGGCCTTCATGGACAGCGAGTGCGTGTCCTGCGGCGCCTGCGTGCAGGCCTGCCCGACCGCCACCCTGCAGGAGAAGTCGATCATCCAGTGGGGCCAGCCGGAGCACAGCAAGATCACCACCTGCGCCTACTGCGGCGTGGGCTGCGGCTTCAAGGCCGAAATGAAGGGCAATACGGTGGTGCGCATGATCCCCTGGAAGGACGGCAAAGCCAACGAGGGCCATTCCTGCGTCAAGGGCCGTTTCGCCTTTGGCTACGCGACCCACAAGGACCGCATCAGCAAGCCGATGGTGCGCGAGAAGATCAGCGACCCGTGGCGCGAAGTGAGCTGGGACGAGGCGATCGGCTTTGCCGCGCGCCGCTTCCGCGAAATCCAGACCAAGTACGGCAAGGATGCGATCGGCGGCATCACCTCCTCGCGCTGTACCAACGAGGAAACCTACCTCGTGCAGAAGCTGGTGCGCGCCGCCTTCGGCACCAATAACGTCGACACCTGCGCGCGCGTGTGCCACTCGCCGACCGGGTATGGCCTCGGCCAGTCGCTCGGCACCTCGGCCGGCACCCAGACTTTCAAGTCGATCGAGCACGCCGATGTCATCATGGTCATCGGCGCCAACCCCAGCGACGCCCACCCGGTGTTCGCTTCGCGCATGAAGAAGCGCCTGCGCCAGGGCGCGCGCCTGATCGTGGTCGACCCGCGCAAGATCGAACTGGTCGACGCGCCCCACATCAAGGCCGACCACCACCTGGCCCTGAAGCCCGGCACCAATGTGGCCATCATCACGGCCCTGGCCCACGTGGTCGTCACCGAAGGCCTGCTGAACGCGGCCTATATCGCCGAACGCTGCGAGGACAAGAGCTTCCACGACTGGCGCGAATTCGTGGCCCGTCCCGAGAACTCGCCCGAGGCCTTCGAGGCCGAAACCGGGGTACCGGCAGCCGAAGTGCGCGCCGCCGCGCGCCTGTATGCGAGCGGCCCGAATTCGGCCATCTACTACGGCCTGGGCGTGACCGAACATGCACAGGGTTCGACCATGGTGCTCGGCATCGCCAACCTGGCCATGGCCTGCGGCATGGTCGGGCGCGAAGGCGTCGGCATCAATCCGCTGCGCGGCCAGAACAATGTGCAGGGCAGCTGCGACATGGGATCCTTCCCGCACGAGCTGCCCGGCTACCGGCA
Source organism: Massilia sp. TS11 (assembly GCF_022012445.1). GTDB lineage: Bacteria > Pseudomonadota > Gammaproteobacteria > Burkholderiales > Burkholderiaceae_D > Telluria. The sequence goes on along the minus strand of NZ_JAKLTS010000006.1, from coordinate 198,961 downwards.
TATCTCGGACACCACCGTGCGTTCCAGCTTCGAGGCCGAATGGGGCGTGACGCTCGACCCGGAACCGGGCCTGCGCATCCCGAATATGTTCGAGGCGGCGCTCGATGGCAGCTTCAAGGGCCTGTACTGCCAGGGCGAGGACATCGCCCAGTCCGACCCCAACACCCAGCACGTGACGGCCGCGCTGTCGGCGATGGAATGCATCGTGGTGCAGGACATCTTCCTCAACGAGACGGCCAAGTTCGCGCATGTGTTCCTGCCCGGTTCCTCCTTCCTCGAAAAGGACGGCACCTTCACCAATGCGGAGCGGCGCATCTCGCGCGTGCGCCAGGTGATGCCGCCACTGGGCGGCTATGCCGACTGGCAGGTCACGCAGCTGCTGTCGAACGCGCTCGGCTACCCGATGCACTACCAGCATCCGTCCGAGATCATGGACGAGATCGCGCGCCTGACCCCGACCTTCGCTGGCGTCAGCTTCGCCAAGATCGAGCGCATGGGCAGCGTCCAGTGGCCGTGCAACGAGACTACCGAGGAAGCCGGTACGCCCATCATGCACATCGATAAATTCGTGCGCGGGAAGGGCCGCTTCTTCATCACCAAGTACGTGCCGAGCGACGAGAAGGTGACGCGCAAATTCCCGCTGCTGCTGACCACGGGCCGGGTGCTGAGCCAGTACAACGTCGGGGCGCAGACGCGCCGCACGCCGAATAATCTGTGGCACAACGAGGACATCCTCGAGCTGCATGCCCACGACGCGCAGGAGCGCGGCATCCGCGACGGCGACTGGGTCGGCGTCGAGAGCCGCGCCGGGCGCACGGTGCTGCGCGCCCAGATCAGCGAGCGCATGCAGCCGGGCGTGGTGTACACCACCTTCCACTTCCCCGAGTCGGGCGCCAACGTGATCACCACCGACAGCTCGGACTGGGCCACCAACTGCCCCGAGTACAAGGTGACGGCGGTGCAGGTGGTGGCGGTCAGCCAGCCGTCCGAATGGCAGCAGCGCTATGCCGCCTTCAGCCGCGAACAGCTCGATCTGCTGGCGCGCCGCAAGGAGGCGCCGGAAGCGGCGCCGGCCAAGTGATGACCGAGGGCGTCGTACGGCGCACGGTGCCCCGCTGGCGCGGCCAGTGGGCGCCGGCCGCGCCCGACGACATCGCCGAGGAAGTGGCGGTGGCACTGACCTACAACGGCATCAGCCACGCGGTGATGATGGCCAGCCCGGGCGATCTGGACGACTTTGCGCTCGGCTTCAGCCTGACCGAGGGCCTGCTCGATTCGCCGGCCGAACTGTATGGCGTGGAGCAGAACCGCGGCCCGGAAGGCATCACGCTGGCGCTCGAAGTGGCCGCGGCCGCCGCCTTCCGCCTGAAGGAGCGGCGCCGCAATCTGGCCGGCCGCACCGGCTGCGGCCTGTGCGGCACCGACTCGCTGGCCATGGTGCGGCGCGTGCAGCAGCCGGTGCGCGCCGTGCAGGTGGCGGCGGCCGCCATCGCGCGTGCTGAGGAAGCGCTGCGCGGGGCCCAGCCGCTGCAGAACCTGACCGGCGCCACCCATGCCGCCGCCTGGGCCGATATGGACGGACGCATTCTGCTGCTGCGCGAAGACCTGGGCCGCCACAATGCGCTCGACAAGCTGATTGGCGCGCTGGTCCGCCAGCGCACCGACCCGGCCAGCGGCTTTCTGCTGGTGAGCAGCCGCGCCAGTTTCGAGATGGTGCAGAAGGCCGCAGCCTTCGGCGCCGGTGTGCTGGCCGCGGTGTCGGCCCCGACCTCGCTCGCCATCGAACTGGCCGAGCAGACCAATCTGGCCCTGGCCGGCTATGTGCGCGGCGGCGGCTGCGTGGCCTATACTTTTCCCGAGCGCCTTGGGGCGCGCTGAGATACGACTATGGATATCGAAAACCTCGTGGGCATGGCCAACCGGATTGGCGACTTCTTTGAGAGCATGCCCGATGCGGCCGAAGCGAAGGCCGGCATCGCCAACCACATCGCCAAATTCTGGGAGCCGCGCATGCGCGAAGCCCTGGTCGCCAGGCTCGCTGGCCCGGAGACGGCCACGCTGCACCCGATGGTGCGCGCCGCCGTGCTTGAGAATCTGCCGATGATGGCGCGCAAACGCGCCTGAGTCAGAGGAAGGACACGACCCGGTTGCGGCCCGACTGCTTGGCCTGATACAGGGCCGAATCGGCCTGGGCCAGCAGCTGGGTGGCCACCACCTCGGTGCTGTTGTCGCTGTCGAAGTCGTCCAGGGTGGCCACGCCGATCGACACCGTCACCGCAATCTGGCTGCCCGTGCTGATCTCGAAGGGCGTGCGCAGCATGCCGGCGCGAATACGTTCGGCCACGGTCACGGCGCTGTCCAGGTCCGCGTTAATCAGCAGGACCACAAACTCCTCGCCGCCGAAGCGCGCCAGGCAGTCGGACAGGCGCAGTTCATCCTTGATGCGGCCCGCCACTTCGCGCAGCACTTCATCGCCGGCCTGGTGGCCGACCGAGTCGTTGACCGACTTGAAGTGGTCGATATCGATATACATGCACGAGATGCAGTAGGCCTGACGGCGCGCGCGCTGGATCTCCTCCAGCAGGCGGCGGTCGATGTAGCGCCGGTTGTAGACGCCGGTCAGCGAATCGGTCAGGCCGATGTACTTCAGCATCTCGTTGGAGATCACGTTCTCCAGACAGATGGCGATGATCGAGCCCATGTGCTCGACGAAATCGGTGCCCAGCTGCGGGGTGAAGCGGGTCGGGTCGGTGCTGCCCAGATTCAGGCTGCCGATCAGGCGTTTGTTACGCAGCAGCGGCACCAGGGCCACGCTGCGGATGCCGGCCGGCCGCTGCGGCATCAGCGGCCCGTGCACGGCCTCGTCGAAGGGGCCGAGCCAGGGGCGCGGCGGGATCATCGCGGTGCCATGCGCGGCCACATGCGGCCCCAGTTCGCCGCGGCTTTCGACAAACATCAGGCTGGGGAAATCGTCGAAGTCGACGCCCAGCTTGTGCATCACCGTGTGGATGTCGGCGCCCTCGTCGATCAGCGCCAGCGCGACCACATCGAGTTCCGAAATCACCGGCAGCACGCGGAAGATGGTGCCCACCAGTTCGGGGAAAGTAGCCGCGCTGACGATTTCGAGATCGAAAGCCTGATGGCGGCACATGATGTCGTGATTGCGTTCAGCCTGTTCGATCAGATAGGCGAGACGCTCGCGCAAGATGTCATTTTCGGCACGCAGCTGCTGAAGCAGCTGATCAGGCTCGGCCGTGGAGCTCACCGTCATACGATCCCTACCCTGCGGTTTTATTGTGTGTGAGGGCTCCACATTACGCCAAGTTGTGCCGCTTGGGAATTAGCCTTTACAAATTAATCAAAGGCCAATTCAATTTCACAAGATTGCCCGATATGCAATTGCATGCCCTCGGGACCGCTGACGATGGCGTTCATGCCGAAGCACACGGCGTCATCCAGCTGGGCCTTGCGGCGGTAGCTTTGCAGGATGTCGAGCGGGTCCGGCCCCGGCACGCCGCTGGCCTGGTCGATCGACGGGATCGGGCAGCGCGGACAGGGCTTCACCGGACGCAGGGCGGTCTCGCCGAACTGGAAGGCGGCCACGTAGTCTTCCTCGTAGGGCGCCAGATCGGCCAGCACGATATTCGGACGGAAGCGGTTCATCGGCAGCGGCGCGCGCCCGGCCGCGCTCAGGCGCGTGTTCAGATCGGCCAGCGAGGCGGCGCCGATCACCAGCAGCGGGTAGCCGTCGGCGAACAGGGTGGGGGCGTCGGCCCCGCCGGTCCAGGTGGCGCTGGCCTGGCGCTCGGCGTCGGCATGAAAGCGCACCAGGCGGCAGTCGCGCCCGAGAAAGCGGCTGAACCAGGCGGCGGTCAGATCGTCGCAGTCGGTGGCCAGCACCTCGTCGTCCCAGACGCGCACGCGGCGCGTGGCCACGCTGCCCGGTTCCGGCATCCCGAGCGGGATCTCCAGGCGCAGCATGCCGGGCGCGCGCAGCTCCAGGGTCTCGGTCTTCAGGCGCGGCGTGATCAGGGCCATGCGCGGGCATTCGCGCTGGCTGAGGAACTGGCCGGCGGCGTCGACCAGCATCCATTCGCGGTCGTAGACGGCGTCCACGGCCAGGCCGGCGCGGGTGAGGGTGGCGGCGGGTACATCGATCCCGGCGCAGGATTTGATCGGGTAGATCGTCAGTTGGCTGATGGTCGGCATGGCCGCCATGATAGCGCTTGCGCCGCGCGGGCGCTTCCGTGTAAGCTATTAATTAGACTGTAGTCTATTTAATTTACCGGAGGCCGCTTGGATATCCAGCTCATCATTGCTTTTCTCGTCGTACAGACTTCGCTCAGCGTCATCCCTGGACCGGCCGTGCTGAAAGTGGTCGGCACCGCCATCTCCGGCAGCCGCGCCCAGGCCGGACTGGTGGCGCTCGGGGTCATCGCCGGCAACGGCGTCTACATCGCCCTGTCGATCGCCGGCCTGGGCGCGCTGCTGCGTTCGGTGCCGGAGAGCCTGAAAGTGATCAACGTGCTGGGCGCGGCCTATCTGTGCTGGGTGGCCATCGGCGCGCTGCGTGCCACGGCCGCCAGCTCGCGCCTGGGCGAGATTCCGCAGGTGCTGGCGCGCGGCGGCGCGTTCCGTCTTGGCCTGGTGTCGCAGCTGGCCAATCCGAAGTCGATCATCTTCTTCGGCGCCCTGCTGCCGCAGTTCGTCAGCCCGCATGGCTGGCCGGCCGGCCTGCAGATGGCCGTGCTGGGCCTGATCTCGGCCGTGCAGGAGCTGCCAGTGCTGCTGGCCTATGCCTGGCTGGCCGACCGCATCGCCCAGCGTTTCGACGATGGCCGCGCCGTGCTGTGGATGAAGCGCATCGGCGGCCTGCTGCTGCTGGCTGCGGCCGCCCTGGTGCTCAAGCGCTGAGGGGCCCGGCGCCGCCCAGCTTCTTGCGGAAGGCCTCGAGATAGGTGCGGCTGCACGGCACCCGCGCGCCCGAGGCCAGCTGGATCACGGCGTCGCCGAATTCATTCGCCTCGAGCGTCTTCACATGGGCCGGATTGACCAGCCAGCTGCGGTGCACGCGTTCGAACAAGTGGTGCGACTGGCCGAGAAAGGCGGACAGGCTGGAACGCAGCAGAATGTCATTCCCGGCCCAGTGCAGCTTGATGTAATTGCCCTCGGCCTGCACCCATTCGACCTCGGAAAACGACACCAGAAACTCGCGCCCGCGCTGCTTGACCAGCATTTTGTCGTGGCCGGATGCGGCCGGGGCCGGGGCGGCCGGCGCGGCCGCGTCGAGCAGCTTGCCCTCGCCGCGCCAGCGCCACAGGGCCAGCCGGTAGAACAGCACCAGGCCGGCCGTGAACGCATAGGTGCGCACATCCTTCATCACTTCATAGGGCAGTTCCAGCCGCAGATCGCCAAAGCTGTAGCGCTGCCCGGCCGCCAGATACACGAGCTTGCGCAAGCCGACCATGCCGGCCACGTGCAGCAGGCTCAGTCCCAGGGCCGCGCCCAGATGCAGGCCGGCCACGCGCAGCGGGCGCTCCCAGGCGGGCGGATAGCGCTCCACCATCCAGGCGATGCAGGGCACCGTCAGCAGCCAGACGGCATTGCTCGACACCTCCCAGGTCACCACCTCCCACAGTCCGAAAGCCAGGCCGCGGCGCGCGATGTCCCACCAGGCGGTGGCGATGTTGATGGCGGTGAGGACGGAGAACAGCAGCACCCAGCCGCTGGCTTCCCAGGCGGTTTTGTGGCGCAGATAGGTTTGCAGGCGGTCGTTCATAGGGGCCGGACGGTGAGCACTGGGCGCAAGCATAAAACAAATTGGTCCCAACGCGGCAGCGGCTCGCCCCAGCGGCCCGGCGGCTCGTCACAAAGCCTGCCGCGGCGGGCCGCGGCGCGCCAGACTGCGCCCACTTTCCCCACTTTGGACGGACACTCATGACCACGACGCCCCCGCGCCCCGCCGCGCGCCTGACCGAACTGGACTGGCTGCGCATCATCGCCTTCGGCCTGCTCATCCTCTACCACGTTGGCATGTACTACGTGACCTGGGGCTGGCATGTGAAGTCGCCGCAGCTGCTGCCCGAACTCGAAACCTGGATGCTCTGGCTGAACCCCTGGCGCCTGCCGCTGCTGTTTCTGATTTCCGGCGCCACCCTGGGCATCGTGCTGGAACGCGCCAAGCCCGGGCAGACCCTGCTGGAGCGCTCCAGCCGCCTGCTGCTGCCCCTGATCTTCGGCATGGCCGTGATCGTGCCGCCGCAGGCCTATTACCAGGCGATCGAAAAATATGCATACGCGGGCAGCTTCGCCGACTTCCTCGGCCTGTACTACCGCGGCTACAGCGGCTTCTGCCAGGACGGCAAGTGCATGGGCCTGCCGACCTGGAACCACCTGTGGTTCGTGCTCTACCTGTGGGCCTACTCGGCGCTGCTGATCATCCTCAGCCTGCTGCCGAAGTGGAATGCCCCGGCTGTATGGCGCCAGCTGGTGGGCGGCACGCGTCTGCTGTGGGTGCCCTGGCTGCTGCTGGCCATCTTCCGCCAGCACCTGTGGAAGGCCTATCCGAGCACCCATGACTTCTGGGGCGACTGGTACAACCACGCGCTGTACGGTTATATGTTCCTGATGGGCGCCGTGCTGTTCGGCAGCCGCACGGACCGTACCGGCGCCTGGGACGCGGCCGTGCGCCTGCGCTGGTGGGCGCTCGGCATCGCCGTCGTCGCCCAGCTGATCATGATCCTGATCGACTACACCCCGCCCGAGTGGGCGCTGATGATCGTGCGTCCGATCTCGGCCCTGCGCCAGTGGCTGCCGATCGTCGCCATTTTCGGCTTCGCCCGTCTGCATCTGGCCGGGGTCGACAACCGGCTGCGCGAGTTCCTTTCACGCGGGGTGTTTTGCTTCTACATCCTGCACCAGACCCTGATCGTGGTGCTGGCCGTGAACCTCTCGCGCCTGCACCTGCCGCAGCCGCTCGAAGGCGCGCTGCTGGTGCTGCTGACGGCCCTCGGCTGCCTGGGCGGCTATGCGCTGCTGCGCCATGTGCCCGGTCTGGCGTATGTGCTCGGTATTTTCCACGGCCCGGCCAAGCGGCGCGCGGCCACGACCTCCCCTACCTGAACTGAAAGGAGACCCCATGTCCACGTTCCGACTGCTGCCCGCGCTGGCCGCCCTGCTGCTGGCCAGCGGCTGCACCACCCTGCGCTACGACGACGCCCCCGACCCGACCACCAGCAGCGCACGTACGCTGGCCGCCGCCCCCGCCACCGTGTGCGCGGCCGTGCTGGCCACGGCCGACAGCATGCAGCTGCGCCTGGACGCCCAGACCCGCACCGAGCGCGGCTGCGTGCTCGATATCAGCCGCCGCCCGCCGTGGTGGCTGCCCGGCGACGACGGCGAGCGTCTGCGCGTGAGCGTGGCGCCGCAGGGCGAGGGCAGCGAACTGCTGGTCTTCGCGCGGCGGGTGGCGCCCGGCCAAGTGTGGCTGCACAGCGCGGCCGAGCAGCTGCTGCAGGCCAGCGCCGAACGCGCGCTTGCCAAGCGCCCGGGCATTTAATAGACTGTAGTCTTGTTTAATAAAAAGGAGTGTCCCGTGTCCACCCCCGCCCTGATGCAGGACGCGCCGCGCCGCCGTGCCGCCATGCTGCTGTTTCTGACGCTGGCCTTCAGCCTGCCCTGGCTCGCGTGGACGGTGCTGGGCCGCTTCGGCTGGGACCGGCCGTGGTCGATGCCGCTGTTCGTACTCGGTGGTGCCTTCTGCAGCATTGGCGGCATCGCCGCCACCTGCCTGCGCCACGGCACGCGCGAGGGTCTGCATCGGCTGGCGGCCATGCTGCGCCCGCGCCGCGCCCTGCTGCCCTGGCTGTGCGCGCTGCTGTGGGCGCCGCTGTGGGAACTGCTGGCCAGCCTGCTGTTCAGCCAGGCCACGGGCGCAGTCATCCGCTGGGAACCGGCCGGCCTGCTGCGCTTTGCCTCGGGCGGCATCCTGTTCCTGTGGCTGACCGGCCCCCTGGGCGAGGAGTTTGGCTGGCGCGGCTTTCTGTGGACCGAACTGCGCGCGCGCTGGCCGGCCTGGCGCGCCGTGCTGATCCTCGGTCCCGTGTGGGCCTTCTGGCATCTGCCCCTGATGCTCGGACGCTGGTCGCAGGACCCGCTGCATGCCCTGTTCTTCCTGGTGATGGTGAGCGGCTTCGCCCTGCTGATCGGGGCCGTGTTCGAAGCCGGCGGCCTGCTGCCGGCCATGCTGCTGCACTGGACGATCAATGCCTCGCAGGAGGTGATGCCGCATGTGGCCACCGGCCTGCCCGAGCGCGGCCACCTCTACCTGCTGTGCATGGGGGCAGCCATGCTGACCGTGAGCCTGCCCGGCCTGTACCTGCTGCGCCGCGCTTCCAGGGCGATGCCATGAAACGCCTCTTGATCTGCACCCTGCTGGCCGTCTGCGCCGCCTGCGGTGGCGGCGGCGCCAGCACCCCGGCCGCGAACGCGCCGGTGGCCGATCCCGCCGCCAGCTGGCAGGCGGCCAGCTTCGACGCGCTGTGGAAAAAGTTCGACGAGGAGTACACCTACTTCGACTACAAGCAGATCGACTGGAATGCGCTGCGCGCCAGCTACCGGCCGCAGGCCCTGGCAGCGGCCGACACGGCGGCCTGGCTGCAAACCGTCGGCGCCATGCTGGGCCAGCTGCACGACGCCCATGTGCGCCTGACGGGGCCGGACGGCAAATCGATCGCCACCTACGTCTCGCCACGCCAGCCCAACTGGCAAGCCGGCGTCCTGGCCGCCTATCTCGAGCGCTGGAACGTCCAGCGCGCCGGCACCAGCATCGCCTACGCGCGCTTGACCGGCGGCGCCTACCTCGCCGTCAGCAGCTGGAATGAGCAGAGCGTCAGCGTCGATCAGCTCGACAGCGCGCTCGATGCGGTGGCCGATGCGCCGACCCTGATCCTCGACCTGCGCATGAACCCGGGCGGGAACGACCAGCTGGCCTTTGCCCTGGGCGCGCGCTTCCTGACGCGCACCAGCGTGGCGCATATTGTGCGCACCAAGACCGGGCCGGCCCACAATGCCCTGTCGGCCATGACGCCGATTGAAGTGGCGCCGCGCCGCAACACGCCCTACACACGCCCGGTGCTGCTGCTGGTCGGCGCCCAGACCGCCAGCAGCAGCGAGAGCCTGGTCAGCCTGCTGCGCGGCCTGCCGAATGTGCTGGTGATAGGCGACACCACGGCCGGCGCCAGCGCGCGGCCGCAGCTCTACCAGGCTGGCAATGGCATCAGCTTCACCGTCTCCACCTGGCAGGACTACACGGCCGCCGGCGAACCGATTGAAGACGTGGGCATCGCTCCGGCCATCCGGGTCGATGCCACGGCGGCCGCGTTTGCCGCTGGCCGCGATCCGGTGCTCGACGCCGCACTCGCCCGCCTGGGCGTGGCCCGGCCATGACAGCCGAACCCGATTGCGACCTGGCGCTGGCGCAGCTGCTGACGCCCGCGGCCTTCGGCTGCCCGGACTTCCTGCGCCAGCACACCGAATTCGGCGGCCACCCGACCGCCCTCCTGCACGGTGGCGCCGGCCCGCGCCTGCTGCTCGTGCATGGCGGTGTGGCCAGCGGCGCGCTCAGTTTCTTCCCGGTGCTGCCCGCGCTGGCGCAGCGCTGGCATGTGCTAGCGCCCGATCTGCCCGGCTGCGGGCTGACGCCGCCGCTGGGCGCGCCGACGCTGGCGCGCCAGATCGCGTGGTTCGACGCGCTGCTGGCCGCGACCTCGCCCGATCTGGTGCTGGCTGCCTCGATCGGCGGCGCGCTGGCCCTGCACACCTGGGCCAGCGCCAGGCGCAGCCGCCCGCCGCTGATCGTCTGCGGCGCACCGGCGCTGCAGCCGTTTGCGCCGCCGCTGCGGGCGCGCCTGCCGATGCTGGCGTTTGCCCTGGCGCCCAGCCGCCTGACGCTGTGGGCGCTGGCGCGCGCCACCCACGCGCGCATCTGGGATAGCCCGGCGCTGCGCCAGTTTGTCGATGCCACGCTGTTTGCCATGCGCCGTCCGGACGGTCGCCAGTTTCTGCGCGATCTGCAGCCCTGCCTCGATCCGGTACCGGCCGCGCGCCTGCTGGCGGCCGGACCGGTGCGTGGCATCTGGGGTGCGCGCGATCCCTTTGTGCCGGTGAGTGGCCTGCCCGCCTGGCTGCCCTGCACCCGGATTGCGGCGGCCGGCCACTATCCGTTTTTCGACCAGCCGGCGGCCTTTCTTGCCGCGCTCGGGCAGGCGGCAGCGCCATGAGCGGCGGCGCGCCGCGCCTCGCGCTGGTCACGGGGGCCAGCCGCGGGATCGGGCTGGCCATCTGCCATGGACTGGCGGCCCAGGGCGTGCAGCTGCTGATGCTGGCGCGCGATCCGCGCCGTCTGCAGCAGGCCAGTGCGCAGATCGCCGAACGCTATCCGGGCGCCGTGTGCGCCACCTATGCGGCCGACCTGGCCGACAGCGCCGCCCTGCCCGGCCTGGGCCGCGCGATGGCGGCCAAGTGGCCACGCATCGATATCCTGATCCACAATGCCGGCATCATCGAGATGGCGCGGCGCGAGAACAGCGCCGGTCTGGAACTAACCTGGGCCACCAATGTGCTGGCCCCATTCCTGCTGACCCGCGCCCTGCTGCCGGCACTGCCCGCGCAGGCCAGTACGCGCGTGGTCTTCATGTCCTCGCTGGTGCGGCGCTGGGGCCAGTTACGGCGCAGCGACAACCAGTACGTGCACGGCTACACGGCCGATGCGGCCTACAACCAGTCGAAGCTGGCCCTGGTGCTGCTGGCCGCAGCCTGGGCGCGCCAGCAGCCAGGCTGGCTCAGTCTGAGCATGGAGCCGGGCATGACCGACACCGACTTCGGCAGCCAGTACCGCGGCCTGCGCGCATTGATCCGGCGCTGCTACCGGCCGTGGATGGCGACACCGGCGCAGGCCGCCGATACCGCCGTCTGGCTGGCCACGGCCGACGCCAGCGCGCTGGCCGGGGGCCAGCATTTCATCCGCCGCCAGCCCTGCCACCTGAGGCCCGAACCGGCGCTCGAAGACTGGCTGTGGTCCACGCTGTGCGCGCAGAGCACAGCCCTGCTCCCGCCTACTGCAGCAGGCGCGCCGTCGTTTCGCTGACGTCCTGCGCGGTGCGGCTGCCAACGCCGCTGACCAGCACCGCGGCGGCCACGTCGCGCGAACGGCTCACAGCCATCAGGCCAAAGTAGCTGACGTCGTCCGAGCCATCGTGCCAGTCGATCGGGCCGCCCGCCAGATCGGTGCCGGCCTGCCAGCCGAGGGCCATGCCGTCCTGGACGACTGTGTGCAGATAGGTGGCGGTGGCGGGCGACAGCAGCTCGCCGCTCTGGCCACGCAGCGCGCGCAGATGCATGCGCAGCCAGCGTGCCAGCGACTGGCCGTTCAGGCGCGCGCCGCCAGCAGGATTGGCCGCCGGCGGAAAATACGCGTCTGCGCTGGCCGGGTCGAGCGGCAGCCAACTGCCGCTGGCCGTCTGGCTGTGGCCCCAGGGATCGCGCGCGCCCGCCGCCCCGAACTGCACGCTGGCGCCGAGCGGCGTGAACACGCGGTTCTGCAGCATGGCCTCGTAGGCCTGGCCAGCGGCCCGCTCCAGCATCGCCGCCGCCAGCACATAACCGCCATTCGAATACTCGGTGCGCTGGCGCGGCGCGACGCTGGGCGCCTGGGCCAGGGCCCAGCGCGCCAGCTGCAGGCGCTGCTCGCTCGGCGTGCCGCTCACTTGCGGCAGACGCGCCACCTGCTGCGCCGTCACGGCGGGGAAGATGCCGCCACGGTGCGCCAGCAGATCGGTCAGGGTCACGGCGGCATACTCGGCGCGCGCGCCGGCGGCCAGTTCGGGCAATACGTCGAGTACACGGCTGTTCCAGCCGATCTTGCCCTCCTGGACCAGCACCCCGGCCAGCGTGGCCGTCATGGCCTTGGTCAGCGAACCGGCGGCGAAGCTGGCATCGCTGGCCAGCGCGACCCCGCCAACGCGCTGCACGCCCTGCACCTGGACCTCGATATTCGCGCTCGACACCTGGATCACCAGCGCGGCCGGATAGGACTTGGGCGCCGCCATCAGCTGCGCCACAGCGCTGCCGACCGCCGACAGCGGCGGCGGATTGACGATCGAGACGCTGACGCTGTTACCACCGCAGGCGCTCAGGCCAATGACAGCGGCGCAGGCGGCCAGCAGAAGACGGCGCCGCAGCGGGCGCCCGGACAGGGGGGCTGAATAGGTCATGGGTACTCCGGCATCCTCAGGGACAGTCAATAAACAGACTGCAGTCTACTAAACTAAGGATACTTCGGCAAGCCCGGCAGGAGCGGCAGCAGCACACGGCCATGCACAGCGCTGGCCAGCGCGCCGGCCAGGCCCAGTCCCGATGCGCCAGCGAGCCAGAGCAGCGGCCCCTGCGCCTGCGCAGCCGCATGGGCAAGCGCAAAGATGACGGGCATGGCCAGGGCCCAGCCAAGTGCATTTGCCGCCAACCAGCGCCAGCCCTGCGCGCCCGGCACCTGGCGCAGGCAGCGCCACTGGAAGGCGGCCAGCACCGGCCCGGTGAGCAGGCCCAGGCCCGCCGCCAGCAGCAGGCGCAGAGCCATGCCCGGCATCGGCCCGGCCGGCGCACTGGCACTGCCGTGCAGATGCATCAGCGTGCTGGGCAGCATGCCAAGCACCCAGGCGCACAGCGCGCCGGCGACCGTGGCCGCCACCCAGCCGTTTAGCCGCAGGCCGTGACGCTGCAGGACTGCGCGTTGTGCCAGCCCGACGATCAGGCCTTCTACGCCGCCGAGCGCGATCATCGCCCCTGCTCTGGCCAGCGGCGGCAGCGCCTCGCCAAATAGAGCCAAGGCGCCGCCGGCCACCAGACCGAGGCCGAGCGCCTCGGCAGCGGCGTTCGTGCCGATCCAGGTCCACCAGAAACGCTTTTCAAGCGTCATCCATGCCTCCTATTCGGTGCGCAGATGCAGGCAATGGCGAGCGATCCGCAGCGTGTAGCGCGCCAGGACATCCATCCCCAGCACCAGATCATCCATCGTACCCGCACGACGCTGCACATCGCGCAAAGTCAGGTCCTGGGTGCCGACCTGCAGCTGCACGGCTGGCACCAGGCCCACGCGCCCGACCTCGGCCCCGCCGGCGCCGCCGGTCAGCGCCAGTGTGCTGCCTTCCGCCTGCTGTTCGAGCGCCCGGCCACGCAGGAAGCTGACGCGCGCGCCGGTGTCGAGCAGCAGCGGCAAGGTCTGCCCATTGGCCTGCACGGGAAAGCGCGGCAGCTCGTCCGGCAGCGCCAGCGCCTGGCCCGCGCAATCCGGCTGCGGCGGGCGAAACACCAGCAGGCCCGCGCGCGGCTGGATCTCGGTGTCGAGCCGCTGCAGCGCGTTCCAGCCAAGCAGACCATCGTAGGCAAACACGGTGAAGCCGAGCAGCTTGGCCTGCAGACGCGCGTCCGGCACCACGATGACGGGCAGGTCGCGCAGGTGCAGCTCGCCGATATCGAGATCGATCAGCGCGGCGCTGCCGCCATCGACGGCACGGCCCTGATTGTCCTGCACGGCCGGGTGTACGCCGGCATACGGGCGCGCCTGCACCGCCTTGGCCAGCGAGGCCGTGATCACGCTCCAGCCGGCGCCGGTATCGAGCCCCAGCTGCACCGGCTGGCCATGGATGCGCGCCTCAAAGCGCGGCGTGCCGGAGGCGTTGGCACGATAGGGCAGGCTAACCGGGGCGGCGCCAAACTGCAGGCTGCCCGGCTGCCCTGGGGATGAGCGCTCTTGCGCAGCCACCCAGGGCGCAGCGAGGTAAAAGCTCAGGAAGAAAACCGCCAGCCGTGTGTGCATTGCCTGTCCTTTCATTGCGGGGCTTGCCAGCCGCGCTCAATTTAAATAGACTGTAGTCTACTAAATAAAACCCTGTTGCGAAAGGCTAGTCATGAACTCTGATGATCCCCTGCTTCCATCCGCCGCCATGCGCCGCCGCCTGCTTGGCCTGGGCCTGGCGGCGCCCCTGCTCGCCGTGGCCGACCAGGCCAGCGCCAGCGCGCCACAACGCCGCAGCGGCATGCTGCAGGGACCGCACGGGCGGATCCGCTACGAGATGCTGGGCGACGGCCCGCCGCTGCTACTGGTGGCGGGTGGCCCCGGCACCTCGCTGCGCAGTCTGGGTACTGTGTTCGATGCACTGGCCGACCGCCATACACTGGTCTACTTCGATAACATCGGGCGCGGCTACTCCGATCCCCTGCCCGCCCAGCTCCAGCATTCGCCCGAGCGCGACGCCGAAGATATCGAGACCGTGCGCGCGGGCCTCGGCTTCGAGCGGTTCGCCCTGCTCGGCCACTCCTACGGCGGCTATCCGGCCCTGGCCTACGCCGGCCGCTACGGCCAGCGCCTGAGCCACCTGGTGCTGTCCAGCAGTGGCTGCAGCTACCTGAGCTGGCAGGCGAATATCGACAGTGTCGCCTACTTCATCGCCAACCAGTATCCGGAAGTCTGGGCCAAATTGCAGGCCCTGCGCCGCGATGGCGTAAAATCCTCGGATTCCGCTTACCAGGCACTTCAGGGCGACGCCGAGGGCGACCTGTATTGGTACGATCTGCGCAATGCCGCGCGCCGTCCGCCGCCGGGCGACCCGCGCGAGCGCTTCCGCGCCGATGTGTATTTTGCGATGCTCGGCGACGATCCCGAGGTGCAGGTGGGCGGGGCGATGGCCCGCTTTGACGCGCGCCCGGTGCTGCAGCAGCTGCGCACGCCGCTGCTGGTGACCAGTGGCCGCTACGACCGCGTGGCCCTGCCGCGCTGCGCGCTCGAGATGGTGCAGCTGGCGCCGCCCGGGGTGGCCAGGCTGCAGATGTTCGAGCAAAGCGGTCACGCCCCCTGGATTGAAGAAGAAACCCTGTACTTAACAAGCCTGCGCAATTTCCTGCGCTGACAATCTGGAATCGCTATGGGCCGTCCACCTGGCAGAAGCACCGAAATCCGCGAACGCATCCTGGCTGCCGCCATCGACTGTTTTGGCAGCCTGGGTTTTGAGACCACCACCATGTCCGATGTGGTCGAACGTTCGGGCGTCGCGCGCGCGACCGTGTACGGCCACTTCCAGAGCAAGGACGCGCTGGCCACGGCGGCCGCGCGTGTGCAGCTGGGCGACCTGCTGGCCGCCGTGCCGCGCCTGAAGGCCGCCGGCGAGCTGCGCACGGCCCTGAACAAATTCAACCGCGAAAGCATCGCCTGGCTGAGCGCCAATCCCGACCTGGCGGGCACCCTGTTCCGCCACATTCAGGGTCAGGCCGACTACTCCGGCACGCCCGACCCGGACCAGCCCTCGATCCGGCGCTCGCTGCGCGAGCTGTTTGCCGCCGCCCAGACCCTGGGCGACGTCGACCGCCGCGCCGATGCCGACTTCCTGGCCGATGCCTTCGCCAATATCTGGTTCCTGGTCTGCATGCAGTGGGTCAGCAACCGCGATCGCGCACGCCTGCAGTCACGCCTGAAACAGGCCGTCGACCTGTTTGCCCGCCCGAGCGGCAGCGCCGATTAAATCGCCAGAGCGTCCAGCCGCTGCTGCAGGAAGGCGCGCGCAGCCGGATCGACGCACAAGGCAATCGCCCGCCGCCAGGCTTCGGCCGCCAGCGCCGCGTCGCCCAGTGCGGCGCGCAGTTCACCGGCCAGCGCCCAATACGGCTGATAGCTGCGCACCGACTCAGGCGCCAGCGCCGCCAGCAGCGCCAGCCCGGCCTGCGGCCCGCTGACCTGTGCCCAGGCGGCCGCGCGCGCCACCGCCACGCCGAGCGTCGGCGCCTGCTGAATCAGCCCGTCGTACAAGGCCGCGATGCTGACCCAGTCGGTACTGCCAGTGACGGCGCGGCGCGCATGCACCGACTGGATCGCCGCTTCCAGCTGAAAGCGGCCAAGGCGGCGCTGACCTGCCGCTGCAGCCAGCAGGTGGTCGGCCTGCGCCATCCGCTCCGCATTCCAATGCGCCGGGTCCTGCGCCGACAGCGGCACGTAGGCGCCCCCGGCATCGCGCCGCGCCGGGCGGCGCGCTTCACAGTGCAGCATCAGGGCCAGCAGGCCTTTTGCCTCGGGTTCCGCGGGCAGCCATTGTTCAAGCAACGCACCCAGCTCCAGCGCGGACTGCGCCAGACCGCGTACAAACGGATCGGCGCCGGGCAGCGCGTCCCAGCCCATGCCGTAGGCGCCGTAGACCGCCTGCAGCACCGCGTCCAGGCGCGACGGCAGCTCGCGCAGGTCCGGCAGCGCATACGGAATCGCGGCATCGCGGATCTTGGCCTTGGCGCGCGCCAGACGCTGGCCCATCGCGGCCGGCTTGAGCACGAAGGCCGAGGCGATGGCCGCCGCATCCACCCCGAGCACCACCTGCAGCATCAGCGGTGTGCGCGCGGCCGCATCGATGGCCGGATGGGCGCAAACGAACATCAGCTTCAGACGCTCGTCGGGAAAGGCCGTATCCTCCTGGCTAAGCGCCAGGGCCGCATCGGCAATCGCCAGCAGACCCGGAGCGGCGGCATCGCGCACGGCGTGGTGGCGCTGCGCATCGATCAGGCGCCGTCGCGCGGCCGTCAGCAGCCAGGCCTCGGGCACCTGCGGCACGCCGCTGCGCGGCCAGGCTTCGAGGGCGGCGCAGAAAGCATCGGCCAGCGCATCCTCGGCCGCCGCCACATGCCCGCTGCGCGCGGCCAGGTAGGCCACCAGCCGGCGGCAGGCGGTGCGCGCCGCCTGTTCCACCGCCAGCGCGACCGCGTCCGCCATCAGTCGTGCGCCAGGTTGGGCCGCACTTCCACCACCACGCCGGGGCGCTGCGGAAAGCGCGCCGCCCAGTCGAGCGCCTGATCGAGATCGGGCACGCTGATGATGAAGAAGCCGCCCAGCTGCTCCTTGGTGTCGGCGAACGGACCATCCTGCACCTGCGGGCGGCCGTCGCTGAAGCGGATGGTGGTGGCGCTGGCCGGCGGCTGCAGACCCGCGCCCGCGACGAAGATGCCGGCCTCCTTCAGCGCCTGCAGATAGGCCATGGTGCCGCTCCAGTAAGCGTCAGCCTGGGCCGGGTCGTGGCGGGCGGCGAAACCGGCTTCGGTTTCATGGATCATGATCGAGTAGTGCATCGCTTTCTCCTTGAGCTGGTGGGACGCGGCCATCCGCGCCTCACCTCGATGACGCGCCAGCCGGCCCGATTTCGACACGCCGCCACAAATAAAAAGCCCCGTGCGGGACGGGGCTTGGCGGGTCGCGGCGGTGACACCGTCAGACGTTGAACAGGAAGTTCAGCACGTCGCCATCCTTGACCACGTACTCCTTGCCTTCCGCGCGCATCTTGCCGGCTTCCTTGGCGCCGGTTTCGCCCTTGTAGGTGATGAAGTCGTCGAAGGCGATGGTCTGGGCGCGGATGAAGCCACGCTCAAAGTCGGTGTGGATCACGCCGGCCGCCTGCGGGGCGGTGTCGCCGATGTGGATGGTCCAGGCGCGCACTTCCTTCACGCCGGCGGTGAAGTAGGTCTGCAGGCCAAGCAGCTTGAAGGCCGCGCGGATCAGGCGGTCCAAGCCCGGCTCTTCCATGCCCAGGTCTTCCAGGAAGGCGGCCTTGTCTCCTTCGTCGAGATCGGCGATTTCGGCTTCGATGGCGGCGCAGATGGCCACGATCGGGGCGTTCTGCTCGGCCGCGTAGGCGCTCAGCTGGTCGAGCAGCGGGTTGTTGGTGAAGCCGCTTTCCGACACATTGGCCACATACATGGCCGGCTTGGCGGTGATCAGGCACAGCGGCTTGATCAGCACCATCTCTTCCGGCGTCAGGCCAAGTGCGCGCACCGGCTTGGCTTCGTTCAGCTGCGGCACCAGGCGTTCGAGCAGGGCGACCAGCTTGGCCGCTTCCTTGTCGCCCGAACGGGCCTTCTTGATCTCGCGCTGGATGGTCTTTTCGACCGTGCCCAGGTCGGCCAGACAGAGTTCGGTCTGGATCACGGCGATGTCGTCCAGCGGGCTGACCTTGCCAGCCACGTGGACCACATTGTCGTCCTCGAAGCAGCGCACCACGTTGACCACGGCGTCGGTTTCGCGGATGTGGGCGAGGAACTGGTTACCCAGGCCTTCGCCATTCGAGGCGCCCGCCACCAGGCCGGCGATGTCGACGAATTCCACGATGGCCGGGACGATGCGCTCCGGCTTGATGATGTCGGCCAGCTGCTTCAGGCGCGGGTCCGGCACTTCCACCACGCCGACGTTCGGCTCGATGGTGCAGAAGGGGTAGTTCTCGGCCGGGATGCCGGCCTTGGTCAGGGCGTTGAACAGGGTGGACTTGCCGACATTGGGCAGACCAACGATGCCGCATTTCAGGCTCATGGTGTGGCTTTCAGGGGGATGCGATAAACCGGGTATTGTACCGCAGCCGACCGCCGCAGCCGCGCTTTTGCCTCACAGCGGGCGCACGCGCGCCAGATCGGAGCGTTCGGCGAAGGCGGCAAAGTCGTCGCGCAGACGCTCCGCTTCGTCCATCGCCCGGTTCCAGGCGCGCATGCGGGCCGCGTGGTCGAGGCCATAGTGGGGAAAGTCGGCGCGGTCGGGCAGCTTGGCGCGCGGCAGGCTGCGGATGAAGTCCGTCGAGGGTGCCACCAGCAGCACGTTCGACAGCCAGTCCGGGTGGGCGCGCCGCCATGGCAGGGCTTTGTCCAGCCAGCCCGGCGTGACGCGCGCCATGAAGTGCGGGTAGAGCACCAGCTCGCCCGCGGGCAGGCGCTGGTAGGGATAGGCCAGGTGGTAGTCGATCATGCCGCCGTCCCAGTAGGTACCGGCCGGCGCGCCGGGCAGGTCGCGCACGGCCTGCATCACCGTCGGCAGCGTGCCCGACGCGAGCAGCGCGCGCATCACATTCTGCGGCGTCAGTGCCGCCACGTGCTGGGTGAAGGCGTCGAAGGGCTGATGCAGCCAGGCTGCCTGGTCGCGCGGGTCGGACAGGAACACGCGCTCCATCAGGCCCGCCAGGCGCGCCCGCCCGAGCAGATTGGCGCCTGCAGCGGCAGCAAAGGCGCGCAGCTCGGCGCCATCGCTAGTCGGATCGGCCAGCAGACCGCGCCCGCGCGCGGCCAGCACGTGCAGGCGGTTGAAGGGGTGGGCCAGCATCGCCTCGGCCTGGCCATCGACCAGTTCGGCCATGATCGGCGCCAGCACCCGGTCGATTTCGGCCTTGTCCGGCTTGGCCGTGTAGCGCTGGCCGACATACAGGCGGGCCAGGCGCGCAAAGGCCTCGTGCGGATCGCGCTGGCAGGCGGCGGCCATGCGCCAGGCGCCGATCGAGGCGCCGATCAGGGTGCGCACGCGCGGCGCGCCCGCCAGCCATTGGCCGAACAGGTATTGATCGAGCGCGCGGAAGATCAGGCCCTTGGGACCGCCGGCGGCGGCCGGAATCACCGCCACATCGGCGGCGCGCAGACCGTGTTCGCGCAGACGCGCCAGCGCGCGCGGGCCAGCGTAGAAATCGAGTGCATGCATGGGCGCGATTATGCCGCATTTGCGAACACGCAATGCGGCGCGCCCCGTCACGACTAGCATGGGCAGCCTGCTGTCTATCCCGGAGGAAACTATGCGCCACTGCCTGCTGCTGCTCGTGCTCGTCCTCGGTCTGGCCCGCGCCCAGGGTGAGCTCACTGCGCCCGACCGCTGCACCCAGCACTTCGTGGTCGATCCCGACGGCGCCTACAGCCTCAGTGTGGAACTGGCGGCGCAGGTGCCGGCCACCGGCGCGCTGAGCGACTACGGCCAGTACACGATCAGCTACAAGCACGGCCTCGAGCGCGTGAGCGCGCTGCAGGCCTGGACCCACAAGGCCGATGGACGCAGCCTGCCCGTGCTGCCCGAGGCGATCCACGAGCAGCCGGCGGCCAGCGAAGGGCCGCTGTTCCATGACATCCGCCAGATCACCGTGGTCTTTCCCGCGCTGGCGCCGGGCGACCGCATCGATGTGCGCTACACGATCCGGCGCCACACGCCGCTGTTCCCCGGCCACTTCGAGGACCTGACGGCCGGACCGGTGCAGGGCGCGGCCGTGCTGCGCCTGATCTACGACCTGCCGGCCAGCCTGCCGCTGCAGGCCGACGCCGTCGGCTTCGTGGCCGAAGCGATCGACAGCGCGCCGGGCCGGCTGCGCTACCAGTGGACCAACCTGCCCGGCGCCAGCGGGCGGCGCGAGGCCGACGCCGTCAGCCCCTATGACCAGGGCGCGCGCCTGGCCGTCTCCACCTTCCCCAGCTATGCCGCGTTCGCCCGCGCGTATGGCGCCCGGGCCGACGCGGCCGCGCAGCCCGACGACGCGATCCGCCAGCTGGCGCAGACACTCAGCGCCGACCTGCCGACGCCGCGCCAGCGCGTGCTCACCCTGTCCGACTGGGTGCGCACCCATATCCGCTACGTGGCCAGCCATGTCGGCACCGGCAGCGTGGTGCCGCACAGCGCCGCCAGCGTGCTGGCCCAGGGCTACGGCGACTGCAAAGACCACAGCGTGCTGCTGCAGGCCCTGTTGACGGCGATCGGCATCGACAGCAGCGCCGCCCTGGTCAACGCCGACAATGCCTACCGCCTGCCCGGCGTGCCCACGCTCGGCATCCTCAATCACGTGATCACCTATGTGCCGAGTCTCGACCTGTACCTCGACCCCACGGCCGCCAGCATCGCCGCCGGCTACCTGCCCGTGAATGTGCTCGACAAGCCGGTGCTGCTGGTGGCCAGCGGCCAGCAGGCGCGCACGCCCGCCACCCAGCGCGAGCGCAATCACAGCGCGCTGCGCTACACGCTGCGCGCCAACGGCGACGGCCAGTTCCAGCTCGAACGGCGCACCGAAGGCGCGGCGGCCGAAACCTTCGACCAGCTGCTGCGCGACGCCCGCGCCGACACCAGCCGCCCGCTGGTGCAGCGCTGGCTGCGCGGGATCGGCCAGCGCGGCCAGGGCCAGCTCGAGGAAGCGCGCCGCGCGCCCGACGGCCAGGCCTACACGCTGCGCATCGCCGGCCAGAGCGAAGGCCTGCTGCGCCGCCCCGGCCCCAGCATGCTGCCGACCACCTATCCGTTCTGGGGCGGGCTGGCCGACAGCATCGCCGGTATGGCGCGCGAGCCCGAGCGGCGCCAGGACTTCGTCTGCCCGCCGGTCGACGCCAGCGAGCGCATCGCCATCACCCTGCCACCGGGAGCGCGCGTGCTGGCGCTGCCGCCGCCGCTGCGCCTGTACGACAAAGAATGGGACTACCGCGCCACCTACCGCCAGCACGGGCGGACCGTGGAGATCGCGCGCAGCGCCCAATTCCGCCATAGCGGCCTGGTCTGCACCCCCGCCGACTACCGGCGCATGGGCGTCATCCTGGCCCAGATGCAGCGCGACCTGCGCAGCCCCATCCTCATCCGCTAATCCGGAACGGGGTCAGGTCCGGCAATCGGACATGCAGGAACTTCGACGCGCGCCCGCAGTCGCGTGTCGCCGTCGACCATGAAGTCTCTGAAAAGTTCGCAGATGTCCGATTGCCGGACCTGACCCCGGGATAAAAAATGCCGCCCAAACAAATGGGGTCTGACCCCGATTTGTTTGGGCGGCATTTTTTTCGTGGGGCTCAGGCGGTGTGCAGGTCCATCATCGCTTGCTCCATCTTGCCGTCGATGGCGGTGGGTAGCACGCGCAGGCTCTTCTCGATCGCTTGCTCGATCAGCGGCTGCTCTTCCTTGCGCGGCCGGTGCAGCACGAAGTCGGCCACCGGCTGGTTCAGATTCAGCGTGCGCGGATGGCCAATGCCGAGCCGCAGTCGCCAGTAATCCTGGGTGCCAAGCGCGGCCGTGATGTCCTTCAGGCCGTTGTGGCCGCCCGAGGAGCCGCCCTTCTTCAGCTTGGCCGCGCCGGGCGGCAAGTCGAGCTCGTCATGCACGACCAGCACCTCGTCTGGCGCGATCTTGAAAAATTTGCATAAACCGCCAACCGACTGGCCGGAACGGTTCATATAGGTCTGGGGTTCGCACAGCCACAGCTCGCGCCCGCTCCACTGGGTCTTGGCGACCAGGGCGTTGAAACGCGATTCACGCGCCAGGCGGCAGCCGGGCAGGCTGTTGGCGAAATTGTCGACCAGCCAGAAGCCGGCGTTGTGGCGCGTCAGTTCATACTCGGGCCCGGGATTGCCAAGGCCGACGATCAGGCGAATGGGCATGCTCTTCCTCGAATTGCAGGGACAAAAAAACCCGCAGGCGGACCGGCGGGTTTTTTCGCGTCAGCGACAGAAGAATTACTTCTTCTTGGCTTCTTCTTCGGCAGCTTCGGCAGCCACGGCACCAGCCGGCACCGAGGCGATGGCCAGGGTCAGGTTCTGACCGTGGGTCACGGCGGTCACGCCGGCCGGCAGGGCGATGTCGTTCACGTGGATCGACTGGCCAGCTTCCATCTTCGACAGGTCGACGGTGATGAACTCGGGCAGGTCGGCCGGCAGGCAGGACACGTCCAGTTCGTTCATCACGTGCGAGATGATGGCGCCGCCCAGCTTCACAGCCGGCGAGACTTCAGCGTTGACGAAGTGCAGGGCCACTTTCTTGTGCACTTTGTGGGTGGCGTCCACGCGCTGGAAGTCGACGTGCAGCACCAGCTGTTTGTATGCGTGCATCTGGAAGTCACGCAGCAGCACTTGCTGGGTCTTGCCGTCCAGTTCCAGGTCGAGGATCGACGAGTGGAAGGCTTCTTTTTTCAGGGCGTGGAACAGGGCGTTGTGATCCAGGGCGATGGTCACGGGGGCTTCGGTGCCACCGTAGATGATGCCCGGGGTTTGACCGCTGTTGCGCAGGCGGCGGCTCGCTCCGGACCCCTGCAGCGTACGCGGGAAGGCGATAACTTTCATTGTAAAGCTCCAAAAAATGCCATTGCTGGCGTTAATGGCCGGACTTCCCCGCGACCAGGGTCGCCCGACGCTAAAAAGCACACGGCGCCAAGCCGGCGCCGTGTGCGAAAACTGGGTCCGCCGCTTAGTCGACGAACAGCGAAATCACCGAGTCGCCCTTGGTGATGCGCTTGAAGGTTTCGGCCAGCAGCGGCGCGGCCGTCAGCTGGCGGATCTTGCTGCAGGCCTGGCCGGCGGGCGACAGCGGAATCGTGTCGGTCACCACGAGCTCGTCCAGCGGCGAACTGTTGATACGGTCGATGGCGGGGCCGGACAGCACCGGGTGGGTGCAGTAGGCCACGACCTTCTTGGCGCCGCGCTCTTTCAGCACTTCGGCGGCCTTGCACAGGGTGCCGGCGGTGTCGACCATGTCATCCATGATCACGCAGTTGCGGCCTTCGACCTCGCCGATGATGTTCATCACTTCCGACACATTCGCCTTCGGACGGCGCTTGTCGATGATGGCCAGATCGCAGTTCAGACGCTTGGCCAGGGCACGCGCACGCACCACGCCGCCGACGTCGGGCGAGACCACCAGCAGATCGTCGTAGTTACGCTTCTGCAGGTCGCCCAGCAGGATCGGCGAAGCGTAGATGTTGTCGACCGGGATATCGAAGAAGCCCTGGATCTGGTCGGCGTGCAGATCCATGATCAGCACGCGCTCGACGCCGGCTTCTTCCAGCATATTCGCCACCACCTTGGCCGAAATCGCCACCCGGGCCGAACGCGGACGACGGTCCTGGCGTGCATAGCCGAAGTAGGGAATGGCGGCGGTGATGCGGCCCGCCGAGGCGCGCTTGAGCGCATCGACCATCAGCATCAGTTCCATCAGGTTGTCATTGGTCGGTGCGCAGGTCGACTGCAGGACAAACACGTCCTTGCCGCGCACGTTTTCGTTGATTTCGACCATGACTTCGCCGTCCGAGAACTTGGAGACGACGGCTTTGCCGAGAGGCAGGCCCAGATTCTTGACGACTCCCTCCGCGAGGGCGGGGTTAGCGTTGCCGGTAAAAACCATCAGGTTTTCGAGCGCCATGGGAGTCCTGTTGAGCTAAGAGTAGAAACGCTGCAGGCCTTTGCTGGCCTGCCGGCCCGGACGCTTGAGCATCAACGGTGCCAGCCAAACGAATGGCAGGGGAACAAGGATTCGAACCTTGGTATGCCGGAATCAAAATCCGGTGCCTTAACCAGCTTGGCGATTCCCCTACGCAACTGACTGCTTGTCGTGCAAGACGAAGATTATACCATCATCTGTCACGCCAAACGAATTCTAAACTACACCTTCACCGCTCTGCAACCTTGTCCGCATCGGGTGCGTCGCCAGGGCCTGTGCCGACCAGGCGCGCCACGCGGGCGGAGCAGCCTGCACGATGGCGTCGGCTTGCGCCGCGTCCCGGGCAGCGAGAAACACGCAGGCGCCGGAACCGCTCATCCGTGCTTCGCCAAATTGGCCCAGCCAGTCCAGCGCCTGTTGCACAGGCGGGTACAAGCGGGTGGCGACGGCTTGCAGATCGTTTTTCCCGAACAGCTTGCGTTGAGCAAGGTGATCAAGAAAGTCCGCTATTGTGACGGGTTTTGTGTCCCTTGTCAAATGCTCGGACGAAAAAATTGGGCCGGTGGGCACGGCCACGCCCGGTTCCAGCACGACGTAGGGGCCGCCGGCCGCCGCCACCGGCTGCAGGGCCTCGCCCACGCCCTCGGCAAAAGCGGTCTCGCCGAATACGAAGAAAGGCACGTCGGCGCCCAGCGGCAGAGCCAGCGCGCACAGTTCGGCGCGCGTGAAGCCGCCCTGCCACAAGGCGTTCAGGGCCAGCAGCGTGGTGGCGGCATCGGACGAGCCGCCGCCGAGGCCCCCGCCCATCGGCAGGCGCTTGTCGATCGCGATGTCGACCCCGGGCGGCAGGCGCCCGTGGCGCGCCTGGTAGGCCGCCTGCAGCGCGCGCGCGGCGCGGATGATCAGGTCCTGCTCCTGCGGCACGCCGGGCACCTCGGTGCTGCGCACGATGGCGCTGTCGGCGCGCAGGCGGAAGTCGAGCCAGTCGCAGCGGTCGATCATCTGGAACACCGTCTGCAGCAGATGGTAGCCGTCGGGCCGCCGTCCGGTCACGTGCAGGAACAGATTGAGTTTGGCCGGGGCCGGGCAGTGCAGCAGTTCGCGCATCTCAGTCGCTCCCGTCGAGGACGATGCGCAGGGTGAGCTTTTCGGCTTCCACATTGGTCACGCGGCTGGCGTCGATGCGGCGCGGGCGCGCACTGGCGCCCTCCTGCCAGCTGACGTAGCGCAGCTCCCAGCCGTCGTCGGTCAGCACGCTGTCGTGCGCGGGCGAGGCGACAAAGGCGCTGCCGTCGCGCGCGCGCGCATGGCCCTGCACCCACAGCGGCAGGCCGGACACCGGCAGCGACCAGCCGAGCGCGCGCGCCGTCAGGCTGTCGACGTCGGGCGCCTCGAGCGGGGCGGCTTTGCCCTGCACCAGCACGGCGCGCTGCGGCGTCACGGTCAGCGTGGCGACGGTGTCGCCGAGCGGCGAGAACAGCGCGATCTCGGTCAGGCCGGGCTGCTGGCGCCATTCGAAGCGGGCGTTCTGCGAATCGGGTTGGCCGTCGCGGTTGATGAACTGGACGCCGATGCGGCCGGCGAACGCGATGCTGGCCGCGTACGGGGCCACCGGCGTGGCCGGGCGTGTGGCGGGCGCGCTGGCGCAACCGGCCAGCAGCAGACAAAGGAACAGGGTGCGGAACATGGTCGCCATTGTAATCGGCCTCAGTGGGCGTGCCGGTGGCCGCGGATGGCGGACAGGTACAGCAGCAGCGAGAAGCAGGCCGCCGCCAGCAGCACCAGCACGCCGTAAGTGCCGGCGCCGCTGGCCGGCAGCAGGGCCGCCAGCACCAGCGGTCCGGAGGCGCGCGCCACCAGGGCCGGGCCGGACATGGCGCCCGAAATGGCGCCGTAGTTGGCGCTGCCGAACAGCGCCAGCGGCACGGTGCCGCGCACGATCGTGATGATGCCGTTGCTGACGCCGTAGAACACGCAGAACAGCACCACGCCCCAGGCCTGTTCGCCGAACAGGGCCAGCGCCAGCAGGGCCACGGGCAGCACGGCAAAGGTGAAGATGCCGACCGTCTGCGGACGCGTGCGGTGGGCATTGGCCATCTCGGCGATCCGTCCGGCCACCTGCAGCGGGCCGATGATCGCGGCCAGCATCACGGCCGTGTCGAGCGGATGGCCCATGCGGTGCAGCAGCGGGATCAGGTGCACGGTCATGGCCGAGAAGATGAAGGAATTGCAGGCGAAGGAAAACGCCAGCTTCCAGAACGTCGGGTCGCGCAGGGCTTCATTCAGGGTGAAGTGGCGCGCGCCGCCGCGCGGCATGTCCTGCGGCGGCTTGGGCGGCAGCGCCAGGTGGGCCGGCAGGCAGACCAGCAGCTGGATGCCCGCGTACACGAGGAAGGTGTGGCGCCAGCCGAGGGCCGCGCCGATGTGCAGGGTGGCCGGCCAGGACACCGTGCTGGCCAGGCCGCCGAACAGGGTCAGGGTGGAGATCGCGCGGCGCGACTGCGCGCCGAACTGGTGGTTGATGGTGGCGAAGGCGGCGTCGTACAGGGTCAGCGACATGCTGATGCCGATGATGGTCCAGGCGCCGTAGTAGACCAGCGGCGTGTGCGCGTGGGCCAGCAGCGCCAGCCCGGCCGCGCCGACCGCGGAGCCGATCGTCATCACCCAGCGCCCGCCGTGGCGGTCGAGCAGGATGCCGACCGGGGTGGCGCCCAGGCCGGCGACCAGCAGGCACCAGGAGAAGGCGCCGTAGACCAGGTCCTGGCTCCAGCCCAGTTCATGCTGCATGTCCTTGGCCAGCACGCTGAAGGCGTAATACAGCGCGCCCCAGGACAGCACCTGGGTCAGGGCCAGAATGGCGACGGTACGGGTGCCGCGGCGCGCCATGCCAGCTTAGCGGGCCGCCGGCACGCCCAGACGTTCGAGCGTGCTGCGCAGGGCTTCGTTGGCGGGGTCGCGCGTGCGCGCTTCGGCCCAGAGTTTTTCGGCTTCGCCGCGGCGGCCCTGCTGCCACAGTACTTCGCCCAGATGCACGGCGATGTCGGGATCGCTGCGCAGCGCATACGCGCGGCGCAGCAGCTGCTCGGCCCCGGCCAGGTCGCCCTGGCGGTAGTTGACCCAGCCCAGACTGTCCATGATGAAGGGGTCGCTCGGGGCCAGGCTCATGGCCTTTTCGATCAGCTGGCGCGCCTCCGGCAGGCGGATGCCGCGTTCGGCCAGCGAGTAGCCAAGCGCGTTGTAGGCATGGTGGCTGTCGGGCGCCTGCTCGATCGCCACGCGCAGCGCGCGCTCCATCAGCTCGTAGCGCTTGGTGCGCTCGGCCAGCAGGGCGAAGTCGTACAGCAGGTCGGCATTGGTGGCAAAGCGCGCCACCGCGTCATCGAGCACCTTGAAGGCGGCTTCGACCTGGCCGGCCTCGCGCAGCAGCTGGGCGTCGGCCATGGCCACCTGGGCCTGGTCGGTGTCGGCTTCCGGATGCAGTTCGGCCAGCAGCGCGCGCCCGCCCGCCAGATCGCCGCGGCGCGCCTTGAGCTGGGCGCGTTTGAGCTGGGCGCTGAGCCAGGTGCGGGCGTCGCCGGTTTCCACCTGCTCCAGCCAGCGCTCGGCCTGGGCGCCGTCGCCGCGCTCCTCGGCCAGTTGGGCCAGCAGCAGCAGCACCTTGGACGGATCGCGTTCGTCGTCCGGCTTGGCCGCCAGGACCTCGACAAAGCGCTTGAAGTAGCCCTCGGCGGCGCCATTGTCGTTCAGCTGCATGGAGGTGACGCCGGCCGCATACAGGGTGCCCGGATGCTCGGGCTGGACCTCGAGCAGCTTGCGGAACTGGGCGCGCGCTTCCTCGTAGTGCTTGAGGTTGGAGAGCACGCGGCCATACGCGCTGCGCACTTCGCGCGCCTGCGGGTAGCGCACCAGGAAGCGCGCCAGCAGCTGTTCGGCCGCGCTGTCGTCGTTGAGCACCTGGGCCAGCATCAGCACGGCGATTTCGGAATCGGGCTGGATCGCCAGCGCCGCCTCGGCTTCGCGCTTGGCGGCCGCACCCTGCTTGGCGGCCAGGGCCAGCTGGGCGCGTACGATATGGGTTTCGGCCAGATCGCCATACGGGGCCAGCAGGCGTTCGAGCACGGCAAAGGCGGCCTCGCGGTCGCTGGCGCGCGCCAGATACTGGTGCAGCTGGAAGATGGCGGCGCCGCGCTCGGCCGCCGGCGTGGCGGCCAGGCGCGTGCGCAGCAGGCTTTCGACTTCGTCCAGGCGTCCGGCCAGGATGGCGAAGCCCAGATAGTACTGCAGCGCCTCCTCGGAGGCCGGATCGAGCTCGCGCCACAGGCGCACGGCGCTCAGGGCCTGCTCCGGCTGTTTGGCCTGCACCGCCAGTTCGGCCGCGCGCTTGGCCAGGCGCGCGTCGCGCGTTTCCTGGGCCAGCGCCAGCAGGCTGACGTAGGCGCCCTCCCAGTGCCCCTCCTTGGCTTCCATTTCGGCCTTCATGATCCGGTACATCAGATCACTCGAGAGGGCCTCGGCCGGGGCGGGCGCGGGCGCCGCCTGCGGCGCGGCCGGCGCGGCCTGCGGCGGGGCGGCCGTGGGCGCGAGCGCGCAGCCCGTCAACAGGCCCGAGAGGGTTACAATGGCGGCAGCTTTGTTCAAAGGACGATCCAGAGGCAAAGTAAGAACATCGATTCTACGCCCGCGCCGTCAGACGCGTCGGCGGGTACACAGGAATTTACACTTTTTTTCGAACCCAGGATGCCTGAACTGCCCGAAGTCGAAGTCACGCGCCTCGGCGTGGCCCCGCACCTCGAAGGCCGCACCGTGCTGGGCGTGCGCACGCGCCGCGCCGGCCTGCGCTGGCCCTTCCCGCCCGCCCTCGACAGCCTGCTGGCCGGACGCCGCGTGCTCGGCACCGGGCGGCGTGGCAAATACCTGCTGATCCACTTTGAGCACGGCAGCCTGATCGTCCATCTGGGCATGTCCGGCCATCTGCGCGTGCTGCCGGCCGCCACCCCGGCCGAGAAGCACGACCACTTCGACCTGCTGTTCGAAGACTGCGGCCAGCCGCACATCCTGCGCATGACCGATCCGCGCCGCTTCGGCGCCATCCTCTGGCACGGCGTCGACGACGGCGACCTGGCCCAGCATGTGCTGCTGCGCGAACTCGGGGTCGAGCCGCTCGAAGACGGCTTTTCCGGCGCCCTGCTGTACCGCGCCACGCGCAAGCGCAGCGCGCCGATCAAGCAGGTGCTGCTGGCCGGCGACATCGTGGTCGGCGTCGGCAATATCTACGCCTGCGAGAGCCTGTTCGCCGCCGCCATCCACCCGAAGACGGCGGCCAGCCGCATCGGGCGCGCGCGCTACGATCTGCTGGCCGCCGCCATCCGCCGCATTCTGGCCGAAGCCATCGTCCAGGGCGGCAGCACCCTGCGCGATTTTTTGGCGGTGAACGGCCAATCCGGCTACTTCCAGCAGACCTATTTCGTCTATGATCGAGCCGGAGCGCCCTGCAAGGTATGCGGCCAGACCATCCGTCAGATCCGCCAGGGGCAGCGGTCGACCTTCTATTGCGCCACCTGCCAACGCTAGCAGGGGCCCGGAGCGAGCATGATTCAGGATTTCGAGCGATACAGCGCCTGGCGGCGCGGCGTGGTGGAGGCGCTGGCGCGCTACCGCGATTTCGTCGCCGCCCACCAGCTGCTCGACGGCGCGCTCGAACAGCGCATCGCGCGCGCGCTGGCGCGCCTGGCCGACGACAAGCTGGCCGTGGCCTTCGTCGCCGAATTCTCGCGCGGGAAGTCGGAGCTGATCAACGCCATCTTCTTCGCCGAATACGGCCAGCGCATCCTGCCCTCCTCGGCCGGCCGCACCACCATGTGCCCGACCGAGCTGCTGTACGACCCGAACGAAGCGCCCAGCCTGCGCCTGCTGCCGATCGAAACCCGCGCCGCCGCCCTGTCCACCAGCGACTACCGCAGCCGGCCCGAGGCCTGGGTCAGTTTTCCGCTCTCGCTGAATGCGGCCGACGCCATGCAGCAGACCTTCCGCGAAGTCTCGCGCACGCGCCGCGTCAGCCAGGACGAAGCGGCCAGCTACGGCCTGTTCGACGCCGAGGATCCGGACCACCAGGCCGCCCTCGACAGCGCCGGCCAGGTCGAGATTTCGCAGTGGCGCCACGCGATCATCAACTTCCCGCACCCGCTTCTCAAACAAGGCCTGGTGATCATCGACACCCCGGGTCTGAACGCGATCGGCACCGAGCCCGAACTGACGCTGAACCTGATCCCGAATGCGCACGCGGTGCTATTCATCCTGGGCGCCGAAACCGGCGTGACCAAAAGCGATATCGAAGTCTGGCGCCAGCATATCGGCGGCGGCAAGGGCCGCATCGCCGTGCTTAACAAAATCGACACCATGTGGGACGAGCTGCGCAGCGCCGACGAGATCAACGCCGACATCGCGCGCCAGCAGGCCAGCGTGGCCCAGACGCTGGGCCTCGAGACGCGCCAGGTGTTCCCCGTCTCGGCCCAGAAGGCGCTGGTCGCGAAGATCAACCACGCCCCCGCCCTGCTGGCCAAGAGCCGCCTGCCGGCGCTGGAAGCGGCCCTGTTCGACGAGCTGATACCGGCCAAGCAGGACATCATCCGCAAGCAGCTGGCCGACGACATGGCGGCCCTGCTGGCCACCCAGCAGACCATGATTGGCGCGCGCGAGCGCGAGCTGGTCGAACAGCTGCAGGAGCTGACTGGCCTGCGCGGCAAAAACCAGGCCATGGTGGCCCACATGATGAAGCGCGTCGAAGCCGAGAAGAAGGAATTCGACGCCAGCCTGTTCAAGCTGCAGGGCACGCGCGCCGTGTTCACGCGCCTGTCGACCGAGCTGTATTCGACGCTCGGTCTCGATGGCCTGCAGGCGCGCGTGGACTCCGTGCGCGCCGCGATGGAGAAAAGCCGCTTCACCGGCGGCATGCGCGACGCCGTGCGCCAGTTCTTCAAGGAGATCAACATCCACCTCGAGGCCTCGAGCGCCAAGGTGCAGGAGATCCGCGGCATGATGGACAGCATGTACCGCAAGTTCGCGGCCGAACACGGGCTGTCGCTGCACACGCCGATGCCCTTCACGCTCGACGACTACCACGCCGAACTGGCCAGCATCGAAGCCATCTACCACAAGCAGTTCGGCACGGTGGCGATGGTGACCACCAGCCGCAGCGTGCTGATGGAGCGCTTCTTCGACAGCATCGCCTCGCGCGTGCGCCAGACCTTCGAAGCGGCCAACAGCGATGTCGAAGCCTGGCTGAAGGTGATCATGGCGCCGCTCGAAGGCCAGATCCGCCAGCACAAGGAGCAGCTCAAGCAGCGGCTCGCCTCGATCCAGCGCATCCACGACGCCACCGACAGCCTCGAACAGAAGATCGAGGCCTTCGGCGCCAGCCAGCGCGCGCTCGAACGCCTGCGCAGCGAGCTGGCGGCGGCGGCCGGCGCTGTCAGCATCGCCCTGCATACCCAGATCACCGCCTTGGAAGTCCCCGCTTGAAACGACTGAGCAGCCGCACGATCGACGCCGATCCCAGTTTTTCCGCCACCGTCATCGACTGGCAGCGCCAGCACGGGCGCCACGCCCTGCCCTGGCAGAACACGCGCGACGCCTACCGCATCTGGCTATCCGAGATCATGCTGCAGCAGACCCAGGTCAGCGCGGTGCTCGGCTACTACGCGCGATTTCTCGAACGCTTCCCCACCCTGCCCGATCTCGCGCGCGCCGACAGCGCCGAGGTGATGGCCCTGTGGAGTGGCCTCGGCTACTACACGCGGGCGCGCAATCTGCACAAATGCGCGCAGCAGGTGCTGGCCGACTACGGCGGCGCATTCCCCACCGATCCCGCCCTGCTGGCCGCGCTGCCCGGGATCGGCCGCTCCACCGCCGCCGCCATCGCCGCGTTTTCGAGCGGAGCGCGGGCCGCCATCCTGGACGGGAATGTGAAGCGCGTGTTCGCGCGCGTGTTCGGCGTGGAGGGTTATCCGGGCGAAAAGCGCGTCGAGGACGCCCTGTGGCAGCGCGCCGAGGCCCTGCTGCCGCAAGACGGCATCGAAAGCTACACCCAAGGCCTGATGGATCTCGGCGCGACGATCTGCACACGCAGCCGGCCCGCGTGCGAGCGCTGTCCGCTGCGCACACGCTGCGTGGCCCTGGCAAGCGAGCGCGTGGCCGAACTACCGCACAAAAAACCGCCGAAGACGACGCCCGAAAAGCGCGCCCAGCTGCTGCTACTGCGGCACGAAGACAGCGTGCTGCTGGCGCAGCGGCCCGACAGCGGCATCTGGGGCGGATTGCTGTCGCTGCCCGAAGTCGACGGCCACCAGAGCAAGACGCGAGCGCTCGACCCCACGGCCGCGCGCATGCTGGCGGCCCAATACGGCACGATCGCCGAGATCGCCGACCAGCCGCTGCTGCTGCACGTCTTCACCCACTACCGCCTGCACATCCTGCCGCTGCGGGTGCAGCTGGCCGAGCGCGCCCCCGTCCCGCCCGGCCACCAC
Source organism: Massilia sp. TS11 (assembly GCF_022012445.1). Classification (GTDB taxonomy): domain Bacteria; phylum Pseudomonadota; class Gammaproteobacteria; order Burkholderiales; family Burkholderiaceae_D; genus Telluria. Next base: position 166,444 of record NZ_JAKLTS010000006.1, on the reverse strand, counting down.
TGGCTGCCCCTCGAGGCGGCGCTACAAACCGGCCTGCCCGCCCCAATCCGCAAACTCCTCGAAACTGAACGGGAAACTGAACGGGGTCAGGTCCGGCAATCGGACATCTGAGAACTTTTCCGTGCGCAGAAGGTCGGCATCACAGCGCGACCACTTTGCACCGGCGAAGTTCGACAATGTCCGATTGCCGGACCTGACACCGTTCAGAATGTCAGATTTCGTCGAGCGAGTAGATGCGGCGGTGCTCGCGGATCGCGTAGCGGTCGGTCATGCCGGCGATGTAGTCGGCGATCTTGCGCGCCTGCGCACTGGGGTCGCCATCCTTGACCTGGTAGTCGGGCGGCAGCAGCTGGGCGTCGCCGGTGAACGCGGCATACAGGTCGCGGATGATGCGGCTGGCCTTGGCGCGCATGCGGCTGACCCGGTAATGGCGGTACAGATTGGCGTACAGGAAGCGCTTGAGCTCGGTCGCCTCGCGCCGGATGTCGGGCGAGAAGCGGATCAGCGGCGCGCTCTGGCGCACGGCGTCGATGTCGGCCGGCGCGGCCTCGCGCAACAGCGCGGCCGAGGTTGTGATCAGGTCGTCCGCCATCACGGTGATCAGGCGGCGCACGGTCTCGTAAATGGCGCGCCGCCCGCTCAGGCCGGGATACTTGGCCTGCACGTCCTGCCACTGGCGCGCGAACAGGGCCACCTCCTGTAACTGCTCGATCGTGATCAGGCCGGAACGCAGGCCGTCGTCGACATCGTGGCTGTTGTAGGCAATTTCATCGGCCAGATTGGTCAGCTGGGCTTCGAGCGAGGGCTGGGTCTTGTCGAGAAAACGCTGGCCGACGGCGCCCAGCTGGCGCGCATTCGTCACCGAACAATGCTTGAGGATGCCTTCGCGCGTTTCGAACATCAGGTTGAGGCCGTCGAACGCGCCGTACTGCTGCTCGAGCTCGTCCACCACGCGCAGGCTCTGCAAATTGTGCTCGAAGCCGCCATGCGCGGCCATGCACTCGTTGAGCACGTCCTGGCCGACGTGGCCGAAGGGCGTGTGGCCGAGGTCGTGCGCCAGCGCCAGCGCTTCGACCAGGTCTTCGTTCAGGCGCAGATTGCGCGCCAGCGAACGGCCGATCTGGGCCACTTCGAGGCTGTGCGTGAGGCGGGTGCGGAACATGTCGCCTTCGTGGTTGAGGAAGACCTGGGTCTTGTACTCGAGCCGGCGGAAGGCGGTGCTGTGGATGATGCGGTCGCGGTCGCGCTGGAATTCGCTGCGCGAGGCATGCGCCTGCTCCGGAAAGCGCCGGCCGCGGCCGGCATTGGAGTGGGCGGCGTAGGGGGCGAGGTGGCTTTCCGGTCCCATGGTCTAGCGCAGGCAGTGGTCGATGGTGGCCAGCAGGGTCTCGGTCGGCACGCTTTCGATGACGGCCGTGCCGAGCGGCTTGAGCAGGATGAACTTGATCGCCCCGCCCTCGTTCTTCTTGTCGACTTCCATCAGCTCGAGCCAGCGCCCGGCACCGAGATCGGGCGCGCGCGTCGGCAGTCCGGCGGCGTCGACCAGGCGGCGCATGCGCGCCACGGTCTCGGCCTCGATGTAGCCGAGCCGCTGCGACAGTTCGGCCGCCATCACCATGCCGCAGCCGACCGCTTCGCCGTGCAGCCAGGCGCCGTAGCCGAGGCCGGCCTCGATCGCGTGGCCGAAGGTGTGGCCGAAATTCAGAATCGCGCGCAGGCCGCCTTCGCGCTCGTCCTGGCGCACCACCTCGGCCTTGATCTCGCACGAGCGCCGGATCGCATGCGTCAGGGCCTGCGGCTCGCGCGCGCGCAGGGCGCTGATCTGGGCCTCGATCCAGTCGAAGAAGGCGGGGTCGATGATGGCGCCATGCTTGATCACTTCGGCCAGGCCGGCCGACAGCTCGCGCTCGGGCAGGGTCTGCAGGCTGGCGGTATCGGCCAGCACGGCGCGCGGCTGGTAGAAGGCGCCGATCATGTTCTTGCCGAGCGGGTGATTGATGCCGGTCTTGCCGCCGACCGAGGAATCGACCTGGGCCAGCAGCGTGGTCGGCACCTGCACGAAGGGCACGCCGCGCATATAGCCGGCGGCCGCATAGCCGGTGATGTCGCCGACCACGCCGCCGCCGAGGGCGATCAGGGTGGTCTTGCGGTCGCACTTGTTGCTCAGCAGGGCGTCGAAGATCTGCATCAGGCTGCCCCAATGCTTGTGCTCTTCGCCGTCGGGCAGCACCACTTCGACCACCTGCTTGCCGGCCGCGCGCAGCGGCGCCGCCAGCTTCTCAAGATACAGGGGGCCGACCGTGGTATTGGTCACAATGGCGGCCTGGCGGCCCTTGACCTGGGCCAGCAGCAGCGCGGCCTCGCCCATCACTTGGGGGCCGATGACGATCGGGTAGCTGCGTTCACCCAGGTCGACTTGCAGGGTTTGATTCGGGATGGCGGGCATGGCTTGCGGGGCGGGCGCTTGCAGTTCGCCCAGCCGGTTGAGAATGGTCTGAACCATCGATTGTACGTGAGGCCGGCCGGTGTCGACGGTCAGGTGGGCCACTTCCTGGTACAGGGGCTCGCGCTGGGCCAGCAATTCTTCGAGCTTTTTGCGCGGATCGGCCGTCTGCAGCAGCGGGCGGTTCTTGTCGTGGGCGGTGCGCGCCAGGATGGCCGGAATCGCCGCGCGCAGGTAGATCACGGTGCCGCGCTCGCGCAGATAGCGGCGGCTGTCAGCATTCAGGACGGCGCCGCCGCCCGTGGCCAGCACGATGCCGTCCTCGGCGCTCAGGTCGCGGATCACGTCCGCTTCGCGCTTGCGGAAGGCGGCTTCGCCTTCGATTTCAAAAATCCAGGAGATGGAGGCCCCGGTGCGGGCCTCGATTTCATGATCGGCGTCGATAAAGCGCAGGCCGAGGCGGCGCGCCAGTTGCCGGCCGATGGTGGTTTTTCCCGCCCCCATCAGGCCGACCAGAAACACATTGGGCATTACTTAGCATCCGTACAAAGCGAGGACGTGCCATAGGGGCTGATGACGCCCGGCGGGGTCAGGGTCGACGAGGTGTAGTCGGCCGCCAGCCCCGGCAGCACGATGCTGCCCAGATAGCGCGATTCCGTTCCGGCAACACTGCCGCGAATGGTGAATTCTACCTCGACCCACTTGGCCCGATCGCGCGGATAGATCATCGAGATCGTGGCCTGGCCGTTGGCGTCGGTCTTCGCGCTCGGGGTGATCGTCACCGGAATGCCCGGGTCGAGCACGCCATTGCCGTTGATGTCTTCGCCCGGGCCGAGCACGCCGTCGCGGTTGCTGTCCTCGTTGGCGCAGGCGGCGTTATAGGTCGGCACGTTCTTGCCGGTCACGGGGTCCATCACCAGGGTCGCGTAGTCCCAGAAGCCGCCGCCGCCGCTGGCCGCGTAGAAGGTCAGGCTGCCCTTGCGGTAGGCGCGCGGCCAGGCGGCCGCGGTCAGGGTCACGCCCGAGACCGGGTTGCCGGCGGCGTCGGTGACCAGCACCGCGTAGTCGAGCTGGTAGGTGGTGTTGGACGGGGTCTGCACGGCGGCGCCGGTACCGGCCGTGATGAACAGCGAACGCTTGCCCACGGTCAGGGTGGCGACCGAGGAGGCCGAGGTCAGCGGATCGAGGATCTGGGCCTGGATCTTCACGCCATCGCTGGCGGTGGCGGTGCCGCCGGCCACATAGCTGACCGTGGCCGAACCGTCGGCGCCGGTCAGGGTCGAAGACGGCTGCACGAGGTAGCCGCCGCTCGGGTCGGACAGCACGGTGAAGCTGACGCGCGCGCCCTTGACCACATTGCCCTGGTTCGGCTTGTCGAGCACGACGGCGCGCAGCTGGACCTGCTGGTCGGTGCGGCCCGGATCATTGGTGCCGATCACGGCCGGATCGGGCTGCACGCTGATCGAGGCCGAGGCCGTCAGCGGGGCGACGAATTCAAACTGGGTCTGGACCGTCGAGCCGGTGCTGCTGTCGATCGCCGAGACCGTGCTCACGCCCGGGCTGGTGGCCTTGACGTAGGCGAAGGCATTGCCGCCCGCCAGGGGCAGCGACACCGTCAGCGGGGTCGTACAGGTCAGGTCGGCATACACGGTGCCGCGCGAGCTGACCACGTTCACGCTGCCGGTCTGGGGCACGCCGCCGACATCGTTGTGGACGGCGATCGGGTAGCAGGTGCTGATATTGCCCGACTTGCTGCTGCCGACCTGGACCGTGAAGTTCGAGGCATTAATGCTCAGGCTGCTCGTATAGCTGGCGCCCAGGGCGGTGAACACGATGCTGTCCGAGGTGCCGCTATTGGCCTTGTACTGCAGGCTGACGACACCCTGGGCATTGGTGCTGGCGCTGCCGCTGGTGCCGCTGTTGAGCGGGTTGAGGACCGAACGCCAGCTGACGCTGCGGTTGGCCAGCGGCACATTGTTGGAATCGGTCAGGGTCACGGTGATGTCAGCGACATTGCCGACATTGACCGTGGTCGGGGCATTCACCGTCAGGCTGGTGCCGGTCACGGTGACCACGCCAGTCGCGGTCGGGGCGCCGTTCACGGCGGCCGTCACATTGATGCTGCGGTTGGTCGGATCGGAACCGGTGCCGAGGGTGACGGTGGCGATGCCCTTGGCGTCGGTGGTGGCCGTGGTGGCCGACAGCGCGCCCGAATCGGCCGTGAAGGTCACGGTGGCGCCCGGCACGACGGCGTTCGAGGCGTCTTTCACCAGGGCCTGCAGGATCACTTCGGTGCCGGCGGCGCCGGCCGATTTCAGGATATTGCTGCTCGAAGTCAGCAGGATGCTCGGGGCCACCTGGACCACGTTGACCACCCGCGTGACCACCGGCGACAAGCCGCTGCTGGCCGTCAGCGTGATCGCGCGCGGGCTCGGGTCCTGGGTGGTCAGGGTGGCCGTCACGGCGCCGCTGGCGTCGGTCGTACGGTTGGTGAACACCAGTTCGCCCGAGCTGGCGCTCAGGTTGACGTTGGCGCCCGGCACCACATTATTGGCGCTGTCCTTGACCAGCACGGTCACAGTCACGCTGCGCCCGCCGGCCTGCAGGCTGGGGCTGGAGGTGGCCAGCAGCACGGTCGGGGCCGACACGGTCGGCGAGATCACGTTCACATAGCGCGCCTGCGAGCTGACGCCGCCGGCGCTGGCGCTGATGCTGATCGTGCGCAGGCTGGTGTCGCCCTTGGTCGACAGCTTCTCGGTGACGATGCCGTTGGCGTCGGTCAGGCGGGTGCCGGCGCTCAGCGTGCCGGACGAGACCTTGAAGTCGACCGCCTGGTTGGCCAGCACATTATTGCTCGCATCCTTGACGATGGCCGTCACCGTCACTTCGGTGCCGGCGTCGCCGGTGTTCGGCATGGTGTCGCTCGAGGTCAGCAGCACCACGCTGGCCACCTTGCTCGGCAGCGCAGACACCACCTGGACCGGCACCGCAGCCGACTTCACATTGCCGACGCTGGCCGTCACATTAATCGTGCGCAGCGAAGCGTCGCCCTTGACCGACAGTTTCTCGGTCACGCTGCCGTCGACGCCGGACTTGCGGTTGGTATTGCTGATCGTGCCCGAGCTGGCCGCGAAATCCACGGTCTGGCCCGACAGCACATTGTTGTTCGCATCCTTGACGATGGCCGTCAGCGTCACTTCGGTGCCGTCGGCGCCGGTGTTCAGGATGTACGGGGCGCTCGCCACCAGGGTCACCGAGGCAACCGGATTGACCGGCGGCGGCGCGGCCACCACCTGCACCTTGACTGCCGGCGAGGTGATCGCGCCGACATTGGCGGTGATGGTGATCGTGCGCAGGCTGGGGTCGCCCTTGGTCGACAGTTTTTCCGTCACGCTGCCGTCGGTGCCGGTCTTGCGCGTCGTGTTCGAGATCGAGCCGGAGTCGGACTTGAAGTCGACCGTCTCGCCCGCGAGCACATTGTTATTGGCGTCCTTGACGATGGCCGTCAGCGTCACTTCGGTGCCGTCGGCCCCGCTGTTGACCATGCTGGCAGACGATGCGACCAGCACCACGCTGGCGACCTTGGAGCCATTGCTGATGCTGCCGCCGGTGGTGCCGGGCGAGCCGCCGCCGCCACCGCAAGCTGCCAGGCTGAGCATGAGCAGCCATGCCATCAGGGATCGGATCAGGTGTGTGGTGTTCATATCGTCTTACCTTTTGCTGTGATTCTTTTTTTAGTGCGCGGCCAGGCGGTCCTGGACGATCTTCGGCGTGATAAAGACCAAGAGCTCGCTCTTCGCGGTGGACTTGCCTTGCGACTTGAACAGATAGCCGAGCACCGGCAGGTCGCCCAGCAGCGGGACCTTGGTTTCGGTGTTCTGTTCGGACTGCTGATAGATACCGCCCATCACCACCGTGCCGCCGTTCTCGACCATCACGGTCGACTTCACGTGCTTGGTGTTGATGGCGAAATTGCCGTTGCCGGTGGCCTCGCCCTTGGCGTCGTTATTGACGTCGACTTCGAGCACGATATTGCCGTCCGGCGTGATCTGGGGCGTGACCTCGAGGCGCAGATTGGCCTTCTTGAACGTGACCGAGGTGGCGCCGCTGCTGGTGGCCTGCTGGTAGGGCAGTTCCACGCCCTGTTCGATGACGGCGGCCACCTTGTCGGCCACCACCACGCGCGGGCTGGAGATGATCTTGCCCTTGCCATCGGCCTCGAGGGCCGACAGCTCGAGATTGAGGAAGCGGTTGGCCGCGGCCGAGAACAGGCTGGTGGCCAGGGTGGCGGCGGCGCTGCCATTGATGCCGGCGGCCGGCAGATTGACGAACTGGGTATCGGCGAAATTGCCGATCGTGCCGCTGCTGCCGCTGCTGCCGCCACTGCTGCTGCCGCCCGAGCCGGAACTCGAAGCGGCCTGGCCGGTGATCGTGCCGACCCCGCTGATATTGCCGGCCACAGCCACGCGCGTATTGCCATTGACCTGGTAGCCGACGTCGCCGCCGCGCACGCCGCGCAGGTCGGCAAAGCCGAGCTTGGCGCCGAGATTGCGGTTGAAGCTGTCCTGGGCCTCGACGATGCGCGCCTCGATCAGCACCTGCTTGGTGGCGATGTCGGTTTTGAGGATCAGCTTGCGGATGTCCTCGATCTTGGACGCGATGTCGGTGACGAAAATCTGGTTGGTGCGCGGGTCGATGATGGCCGAGCCGCGCTTGGACAGCACGCGGTTCTTGTTGTCGCCGCCGCCACCGCCGCCGGCGTCGTTCAGGCCGAACACGCTCTTGAAGGCTTCGACTTTCTGGTAATTGAGCTGGAACACTTCCGAGCGCAGCGGTTCGAGGTCGGCGATCTGGGCGCGCTGTTCGAGCTCGAGCTTTTCCTTGGTCAGCAGTTCATCCTTGGGCGCGATCCACAGCACCGAGCCGTTCTTGCGCATATCGAGGCCCTTGGCCTGCAGCACCACGTCGAGCGCCTGGTCCCACGGCACTTCCTTCAGACGCAGGGTCAGATTGCCCGACACCGAATCGCTGGTGATGATGTTCAGACCCGAAATGTCGGCGATGGCCTGCAGGGCCGAGCGCACTTCGATGTTCTGGAAATTGAAGCTGATGCGCTCGCCGCGGTAGCCCTGGGTGCCCTGGGTCAGCTTGTTCGGGTCTTCCTTGATCGGCCGCACATCGACCACGAGCTGGGTATCGCTCTGGTAGACGCTCTGCTCCCACAGGCCGCGAGCCTCGATCGTCATGCGCGTGTTCTCGCCCTGGGGCACGGTGGTGATCATGGCCACCGGCGTGCCGAAGTCGGTCACGTCGAGGCGGCGGCGCAGGGTTTCGGGAATGCCGGTGCCGATGAAGTCGACGATCACATTCTGGCCGACCTGGCGCACATCGACGGCCACCTGGCTATTGGGCAGATCGACCACGACGCGGCCTTCGCCGTTCGGGCCTTTCTTGAAGTCCATGTCGCGCAGCTGCTGGCGCACGGGCGCCGGCGCGGCCTCTTTCGGCGCGGCCGGCAGGCCTTCGCCATTGACGGCCGTGGCCACGCCGCCGGAACCGTCGATGGTGACGATCACGGCCTTGCCGTCGATTACAGCGGCGTAATTGAGGGCGCGCTTCAGATTGAACACCAGGCGCGAGCGCTCACCGGCCTGCACCAGGTTCACCGAGCGCAGTTCGCCCAGGTTGAGGTCGAGCGTGTTCTTGCCGGTGGCATTGCTGGTGGCGGGAAAATCGAGGGCGATGCGGGCCGGGTTGGTGATGGTGAAGCCAAGCGGCAGTTTGGCCGGCGCCTCTTTCATCGCAATCTTCACGATCACATTCGCCCCTTGCTGGTTGGCGGTGATCGATTCGATGGCGTTCTCTTGGGCCGCGGCCTGGCCGGCCAGGCACAGCAGCGCCAGCGTCAGCAGGGCGCGCCAGACGGCGGGGAAGATTGCGCTCATTTCTTGGTCTCCTTGCTTTCTTGCAGCTCCAGCTTGGACTGGCGCTCCACCCATTCGCCGGCCGCATCCTGCACCACTTCGCGGATGGAGACGGCGGTCTCGCTCACCGCGGTGACGAGGCCGAAATTCTGGCCGATGTACTGGCCGGTCCTGACCTGGAAGATCGACTTGTCGATCTGCAGCAGGGCCGACATCTGGCCGCCCTTCTGGATCACGCCGACCATCTTGATCGTGTCGAGCGGGAAGCTCTCGAGCAATTCCTTCTTGCGCTCCATGTCCGGCTTGAACGGGTTCTTCGAGCTGGCCGCGGCGCGCGCCAGTTCCACCGTCAGCTTCTGCGGATTGAAGGGATCGATCGCCTCCTTGCCCGAGTAGCTGAAGGGCACAAAGGTCTTCGGCGGCGCGATCGGCGCGACCGAGGTCTTGGTGGTCTTGGCCGTTTCGTCCATCCACTGGCGCACTTCCTGCACGTCGCTATCGCTGCAGGCGGCCAGCAGGCTGCACAGGCTGAGGGCGAGGAGGCGCTTCATTTCTTGGCTCCGGCGGCGGGCGGGGCGCTGGCAGCGCCGGCCTTCTTGTTCTTCTCGGCGGCGGCCTTCTTGGCCGCGGCCACTTCCTCGGGATCGAGGTAGCGGAAGGTCTTGGCCACGGCTTCCAGGCTCAGGCTGCCGCTGGTGGTGGCGTTCACGTTCATGTTATTGAGCGTGACGATACGCGGCAGATTCGCCATGTCCGAGGCGAAGGCCGCGATGTCGTGGTAGCTGCCGCTGACCTTCAGATCGATCGGCAGTTCGGCATAGTAGTCCTTGACGACCACGCCGCCGGGCTTGAAGTATTCGAAGGACAGGCCGCGCCCGACCCCGGCCTGGTTGATGTCCGACAGCAGTGCCGCCATCTCGGCCTTGGACGGCAGCTGCTTCTCGAGCCGCTCGACGTACTGGTCGACCAGCAGCTTCTGCTTGCGCAGGGCGTCGAGGTTGATCGCCTGGGCCAGCTTGGTCTTGTATTCTTCCTTGAGCTTGAGCTCCACCTGGGCGCCCTGCTCCTGCTCTTCGAACTGGCCGCTCCAGTAGCCGAAATAGCCGAGCGCGACGACGCCGACCACGACCCCGAGCGCGCAGGCCAGGCGCGGCACCAGCGGCCACATGCCCGGATGGCGCCCGGCCAGGCCCTGGAACTGGGACTGGACCTGTTCGGCCAAAGCCTTGATGTCGATGTCCACCTTCTTCATGGGCTTGCCTTTGCCGGTGCGGCCGCGCCGGCCTTGGCCTTGGCGCTGGCACTGCTGTCTTTTTCACGCAGGCGCTTGATGGTCACGCGCAGCGTGAATTCCACGACTTTCTTGCTGTTCGGCTTGGCGCCGGGCAGATTCGCGGCCTTGACCTCGCCCAGCTCGGGGCGTTCGAGCCAGGGCGAATTGCCGGCCAGATTGCGCAGGAAGTCGGCCACCCGCTCCTGCGACTGCGCATAGCCATTGATGGTGACGGCCTGCTGCTCCTGCTTGAAGCCCTTCAGGTAGACGCCTTCCGGGGTCTGCTTGACCAGTTCGTCGAGCAGCAGCACCGGCTGGTTGCGGTCGCCCTGCAGGTCCTCGACGGCCTGCTGGCGCGCCTTGAGCGCCTCGATTTCCTCTTTCAGCTTGGCGATCTCGGCGATCTTCTTGTCGAGCAGGCCATTGGCTTTCTTGATGACCTCATTGCGCTGCTCCTGCACCGACAGGCGCGAGGCGTTGTAGCCGCCCACGGCCAGCACGATGCCGGCGCCGATCACGCCCGCCAGGGTCAGCAGGGCGAAGAAGGCGGTCTTCTTCTGTTTGCGCTTTTCTTCGCGGTGCGGCAGCAGATTAATGCGGATCATTCGTCGAACCTCCGCAGGGCCAGGCCGCAGGCCACCAGATAGCCGGGCGCCTCGCTGCGCAGGGCCGACTCGCGCATGCCGGGCGCCAGCTGCATGCCCTTGAACGGCGAAATCACGGCGCTGTTGATCTTGGTGCGGTCGGCCACGATGTCGAGCAGGCCCGGCATGGCCGCACAGCCGCCCGCCAGGAACAGCTGGTCGATGCGCGTGTAGGGCGTGGACGTGTAGAAGAACTGGATCGCGCGCGTGACTTCGAGGGCGGCGTTCTCGAGGAAGGGCTGGAGCAGCTCGGCCTGGTAGTTGTCGGGCAGGTCATTGCTGCGCTTGCGCGTTTCCGCTTCCTCGAAGCTGTAGCCATAGGCGCGCACGATGTCCTGGGTCAGCTGGTTGCCGCCGAAGGGCTGCTCGCGCTCGTAGACCGTCTCGCCATTGAGCATGCAGGCGATGTGGGTGACCTGGGCGCCGATCTGGAACAGGGCCACGATCTGCTCCTGGCCCGGTTCGGCCGGGCTCAGGTTGGTGACGCGGTCGAGCGCGGCGCGCGCCGCATACGATTCGATGTCCATCACCACCGCCTTCAGGCCGCAGGCCTCGGCGATGGCGACGCGGTCCTCGACCTTTTCCTTGCGGCTGGCGGCCAGCATGACTTCCATGTCGTCGGGCGAATTGGGCGCCATGCCGATCACGTCGAAGTCGAGGCTGACCTCGTCCAGGGCGAAGGGGATGTACTGGCTGGCTTCGGACTCGACCTGGACTTCGAGCTGGTCTTCCGACAGGCCGGCCGGCAGGATGATCTTCTTGGTGATGACCGAGGCGGGCGGCATGCCCAGGGCCACATGCTTGACCTTGGTGCCGCTCTTGCGCCAGACGCGCTTGACGGCTTCGATCACCATGTCCATCTGTTCGATGTTGCCGTCGACCACGGCGCCGCGCGGGATGGCTTCGCTGGCATAGCGCTCGAGACGGAGCTCGCCCTTGCCAGCCGGGGCCAGCTCGACGAGGCGAACACAGGACGTGCTGATATCCACCCCGACCAAGGGTGGACTCTTCTGTCCCAGCAGGCTGGCCAAATCGATCACACGAACCCCAATCTTAAGAATTTACTTTAAATCGTAGCAATAACAATCCGGCGGTGTAAAGGTATTTCTCGTATTCAAAATTTCTTAAGTGAGCATTATTGCCACACTTTTACGGTTTAATTAACGAGAAATGAAGGGCAGTTTGCGCACCCGCCGGGAGCGTACGGCGCGCCCGGTCCGGACGCACGCGCCCGCCGCCCTGCCCTCGCTTATAATCGCCGCCATGACGACCGACACGCCCACCCCCAGCCCCGCTCCCCAGCCCGCTCCCGCCGCCAGCGCCGCCCCGGCGCGGCGCAAACTGGCCCTGACCATCGCCGCCAGTCTCGGCGGCCTGCTGCTGGCCGCCGTGCTGACCGTGGTGTTCGCCCTGGCCCTGGCCTACCCGAATCTGCCGGCCCTGGACACCCTGACCGACTACCGCCCCAAGATGCCGCTGCGGGTGTTCACCGCTGACAACGTGCTGATCGGCGAGTTCGGCGAGGAGCGGCGCAATGTGGTGCGCTTCAAGGACATTCCGGACGTGATGAAGAAGGCCGTGCTGGCCATCGAGGACGACCGCTTCTACGAGCACGGCGGGGTCGACTACATGGGCATCCTGCGCGCGGCCGTGCACAATGCGGCCGGCGGCGCGCGCCAGGGCGCCTCCACCATCACCCAGCAGGTGGCGCGCAATTTCTTCCTGTCGTCCGAGCAGACCTTCAAGCGCAAGGCCTATGAAGTGCTGCTGGCCTGGAAGATCGAGCAGAACCTCAGCAAGGACCAGATCCTCGAGGTGTACATGAACCAGATCTATCTGGGCCAGCGCGCCTTCGGCTTCTCCTCGGCCGCCCAGATCTATTTCGGCAAGGACCTGAAGGACATCACGATCGCCGAGGCGGCCATGCTGGCCGGCCTGCCGAAGGCCCCGTCAGCCTACAACCCGGTGGTCAATCCGAAGCGCGCGCGCACGCGCCAGCAGTACATCCTGCAGCGTATGCATGACCTCGGCTACATCACGGACGCCCAGTTCGAGGCGGCCAAGAAGGAACAGCTGAAGATCAAGACCGACAGCAGCGAGTTCGGCGTGCATGCCGAATACGTGGCCGAAATGGCGCGCCAGCTCGTCTACGAACAGTTCAAGGACGACACCTACACGCGCGGCCTGAACGTGTTCACCACCATCACCAAGGCCGACCAGGACGCCGCCTACCTGGCCCTGCGGCGCGGCGTGATGGACTATGAAAAGCGCCACAGCTACCGCGGCCCGGAGAGCTTCATCGAGCTGCCCGAGAAGAAGGAAGAAGCCGAGGAAGCGATCGAAAGCGAGCTGGCCGAGCATCCGGACAGCGACGACATCGTGGCCGCCGTGGTGCTCTCGGCCACGCCCCAGAAGATCGTCGCCGTGCTGGCCTCGGGCGAGGAAATCACGATCAGCGGCGCCGGCCTGGAGTTCTGCCGCAGCGGCCTGTCCGAGAAGGCCGGCGAAAAACGCCGCATCCGGCGCGGCGCCGTGATCCGCGTGACCCAGGAAGGCAAGGACTGGCTGGTGACCCAGATGCCGGAGATCGAGTCGGCGTTCGTGGCCGCCAGCACCGAGGACGGGGCGATCAAGGCCCTGGTCGGCGGCTTCGACTTCAACCGCAACAAGTTCAACCACGTGACCCAGGCCTGGCGCCAGCCGGGCTCGTCCTTCAAGCCCTTCATCTACTCGGCCGCGCTCGAGCGTGGCCTGTCGCCGGCCACGGTCATCAATGACGCCCCGATCTCCTTCGACGCCGGCCAGACCGGCGGCCAGGCCTGGGAGCCGAAGAACTACGACGGCAAGTACGAAGGGCCGATGTCGATGCGCAAGGGCCTGACCAAGTCGAAGAACATGATCTCGATCCGCATCCTGCAGAAGATCGGCGCCAAGTACGGCCAGGAATACGCGACCCGCTTCGGCTTCGAGGCCGAGAAGAACCCGCCCTACCTGACCCTGGCCCTGGGCGCGGGCGGTACCACGCCGCTGCAGCTGGCCGGCGCCTATGCCGTGTTCGCCAACGGCGGCTACAAGATCAATCCCTACCTGATCAGCAAGGTGACCGATGCGAGCGGCAAGGTGCTGTCCCAGGCCAATCCGGACAAGGCCGGCGACGAGTCGCGCCGCGTGATCGACGAGCGCAATGCCTATCTGATGGATTCGATGATGAAGGACGTAGTGCGCTTCGGCACGGCCACCCGCGCGCTCAGCCTGAACCGCCCCGACATCGCCGGCAAGACCGGCACCACGAACGACTCGATGGACGCCTGGTTCGCCGGCTACCAGCCGAAGCTGGTCGGGGTGGCCTGGATCGGCTACGACCAGCCGCGCAATCTGGGCAACAAGGAAACCGGCGGCGGCCTCGCGCTGCCGATCTGGATCGGCTACATGCAGAAGGCCCTGAAGCAGCTGCCGATCGAAGAGCGCGCCCTGCCCGAAGGCCTGATCCTGGTCGGCGACGAGTACTACTATGCCGAGAACCCGCCGGGCACCGGCGTGACCCACCTCGACACCAGCAATGCCCAGCAGCCGGCGGCCGACCAGAAGGCCAAGGACGCCGTCAAGAACGAGTTGTTCTGAGGCTTACAGGCTGACCGGCTGGCCGGCCTGTTCGCCGACCAGGCGCGCCAGCACGGCGAACAGCTCGGAGCCGTCGCGCGTGTCGATCCAGGCCTCGCCCGCGCGCTGATAGTGGTAGCCGCCGGTCTTGGCGGCCAGCCACATCTGCTGGGTCGGGGCCTGGCTGTTGACCACCATTTTCAGGCCGCTGTCGAGAAATTCGATCTCGAGGACATTGCCGGAGCGCCTGCACTCGACATCGACGAGGTCCTCATCGTTCAGCCTGTCCATGGCCGCCTCGATCCGGTCGAGGGTGGCCTGGGCCAGGGTGAAAAATTCAGTTTCCGTCATCATGCTACACTCCTGAAGTTCGTTTTCCCCATGATTGTAAACGTGAAGTCCACCCTCCTCCGCAATACCGCCACCGTGGCCGTGGTCTTGGGCCTGCTGAGCGCATGCGGCCAGCCGGGCCCGCTGTACATGCCCAAGCCCCCGGCCAAGGCCAGCGCCAGCAGCAGCGCTTCCGTTCCCGAGACCAAATAAGCCCATGTCGCATTTCCACTACCAAGATGGCGTCCTGCACGTCGAAGCCCTGCCCCTGACCCAGCTGGCCGAACAGTTCGGCACGCCGCTGTATGTGTATTCGAAGGCCGCCCTGCTGGCCAATTTCGACGCCTATGCCCAGCCCTGCGCCGGGCGCGACGCCCTGGTCTGCTATGCGATGAAGGCCAATTCCAACCTGGCCATTCTCGACCTGCTGGCGCGCCGCGGCGCCGGTTTCGACATCGTCTCCGGCGGCGAGCTGCAGCGCGTGCTGGCGGCCGGCGGCGATCCGGGCAAGGTGATCTTCTCCGGCGTCGGCAAGACCGAGGCCGAGATGGAGCAGGCCCTGCTGGCCGGCATCCTGTGCTTCAACGTCGAATCGATTCCCGAGCTGCACCGCCTCAATGGCGTGGCCGCGCGCCTCGGCAAGCGCGCCCCGGTGTCGCTGCGCGTCAACCCGAACGTCGACGCCAAGACCCACCCGTATATCGCCACCGGCCTGAAGGCCAATAAATTCGGGGTCGCCTTTGACGATGCGCTGGCCACCTACCGCACGGCGGCGCGCCTGTCGCATCTGGACGTGGTCGGCATCGACTGCCACATCGGTTCCCAGCTGCTCGACGACGCGCCCCTGCTCGAGGCGCTCGACAAGCTGATCGAGCTGATCGACACGCTCGACGCCGAAGGCATCCACCTGCACCACCTGGACATCGGCGGCGGCATCGGCATCCAGTATGGCGAGGCGGGCGAAGCCGATCCGGTGCCCGTGGCCGACTATGTGCAGCGCCTGTACGCGCGCATCGACGCCTGGCGCGCCGCACGCCACCAGGGCAAGCCGATCAAGCTGATTTTCGAACCGGGCCGCTCAATCGTCGGCAATACCGGCGTGCTGCTGATGAAGGTGGAATTCCTCAAGCCGGGCAGCGAAAAGAACTTCTGCATCGTCGACGCCGCGATGAACGACATGAAGCGTCCGACCCTGTACCAGGCCTGGATGGAGATCAAGCCGGTGGTGCCGCGTGCCGGTGTGGCCACCGTCTACGACGTGGTCGGCCCCGTATGCGAATCGGGCGACTGGCTGGCGCGCGAGCGCGCGCTGGCGCTCGACCAGGGCGACCTGCTGGCGATGATGACGGCCGGCGCCTACGGCATGACCATGGCCAGCAACTACAACACGCGCACGCGCGCGGCCGAAGTGCTGGTCGACGGCGACCAGGCCCATCTGATCCGCCGGCGCGAAACCGTGGCCGAGCTGATCGCCCTCGAGTCCCGCCTGCCCTAAAGAAAAATCGGGGTCAGACCCCATTTATCCACCCAGAAAAAATGGGGTCAGACCCCATTTTTCTCTTCTGAAAAACCGGGCCGGCAAGCTTGCGCTGCAGATAAATGGGGTCTGACCCCGATTTATCTGCCGGGCAAGGGGCGGCGCAGCAGGCGCACGCCCAGCAACAGCACGGTGATGGCCAGGAACAGGGCCGGCTGCGACAGATTGTGCTTGGCTGCCTTCATCCACCAGTAATGCAGCACGCCCAGCGGCAGGATCAGGTAGACGGTCCGGTGCAGCCACTGCCAGCGCTTGCCGCCCAGTCGCCGCACCATGCCATTGGTGCTGGTCGCCGCCAGCGGCAGCAGCAGCACGAAGGCGGCAAAGCCAACCGTGATGAAGGGCCGCTTGAGCACGTCCTTGAACATCTCGGCCAGATCGAAACCGTGGTCGAACCAGAAGAAACACAGGAAGTGCAGGCTGGCGTAGAAGAAGGCGTACAGGCCGAGCATGCGACGCAGCTTGATCAGCCCGTTCCAGCCGCTCAGACGGCGCAGCGGCGTCACGCTCAGGGTCAGCACGAGGAAGTACAGCACCCAGTCGCCGGTGCCGCGCGTCAGATACTCGAGCGGCTCGACCACCTGCCCGCTGGCGATGCGCCACACGAACCAGACCAGCGGCAGCAGGCTGGCGACGAAGACGCCGATTTTCGCCAGCCGCATCAGTAGTACTTGCGCAGGTCCATCCCGCTGTACAGCGAGGCAACCTCGGCATAGCCATTGAACATCAGGGTCTTGCGCTTCTTGGCGAAGAAGCCGTCCTCGCCGACGCGGCGCTCGCTCGCCTGCGACCAGCGCGGGTGATCGACCTCGGGATTCACATTCGAGTAGAAGCCGTATTCGCGCGGATTGGCCAGCCACCACGAGGTGCGCGGCATGTCGCGCGTGAAGCGGATCTTGACGATCGACTTGGCCGACTTGAAGCCATACTTCCAGGGCACGGTCAGGCGCACAGGCGCGCCGTTCTGGTTGGGCAGCACCTGGCCGTACATGCCCAGGGTCAGCAGGGCGAGCGGGTGCATGGCCTCGTCCAGGCGCAGGCCTTCGACGTACG
This sequence comes from Massilia sp. TS11, assembly GCF_022012445.1. Classification (GTDB taxonomy): domain Bacteria; phylum Pseudomonadota; class Gammaproteobacteria; order Burkholderiales; family Burkholderiaceae_D; genus Telluria. The sequence goes on along the minus strand of NZ_JAKLTS010000006.1, from coordinate 149,640 downwards.
GCCAGTCGAGCACGGCGCTGCGCACGCCTGGCATCTGCTTGGGATCGGCCAGGCTGTGGAATTCCACAAACTTGGCATTGCCATTCGGCTCGACTTTCTTGATCAGCTCGGACAGCGAATAGCCGATCCAGGGAATCACCATCGACCAGCCTTCCACACAGCGCAGGCGGTAGACGCGCTCCTCGAGCGGCGCCAGCTTCAGCAGGGCGTCGAGGTCGAGCACCTGCGGCTTCTTGACCTCGCCTTCGATGGCGACCGTCCAGGGCCGCGTTTTGAGCGTGTGGGCATTCTCGGCCGGGTCGCTCTTGTCGGTGCCGAACTCGTAGAAGTTGTTGTACGAGGTCGCGTCCTTGAAGCTGGTCTGCTTGTCCAGCACGGCATAGCCGGGATTGAGCTTGGCCGCCAGCCGCGCGCCGCTCTGGGCATGGGCCGCGCGCTGGCTCATTTCCCACAGGCTGGTGCCGGCGATGGCGCCCAGGCCCAGGGTCTTGATGAAACGGCGGCGCTGCTCGAACACCGCCTGGGGCGTGATTTCGGAGGAAAACGGCAGGTCGATGCCGTTCGGACGTCGGTGGATACGCATGGTGTGGCTCCCGCTAATGCGACTTGGTCGTCACAATGAACGGGAACCTTACACCAATTTGTGCGCGCTTGCTGGCGGCTTAAAGTTTGCCGTAAGAATGCAGGCCGGACAGGAACATATTCACGCCGAGGAAGGCGAAGGTCGTCACCAGCAGGCCGACCAGGGCCCACCAGGCGGCCGCGCGCCCGCGCAGGCCGGACATCAGGCGCATGTGCAGCCAGGCCGCATAGTTGAGCCAGACGATCAGGGCCCAGGTTTCTTTCGGGTCCCACGACCAGTAGCCGCCCCAGGCCTCGGCCGCCCACAGGGCGCCGAGAATCGTGGCCACGGTGAAGAAGGCGAAACCGACCGAGATCGACTTGTACATCACGTCGTCGAGCACCTCGAGCGGGGGCAGGCGGTCGGCCAGGATGCCATGCGACTTGAGCAGGTAGGCGCCGGCCACACCGGCCGCCAGCGCGAAGGTGCCGTAGCCGATGAAGTTGGCCGGCACGTGGATTTTCATCCACCAGCTCTGCAGGGCGGGCACTAGCGGCTGGATGCCGGCGGCGTCGCGGCTGACCGTGTACCACAGCAGGAAGCCGACCGCGGCGGCGATCACCAGCAGCACGAAGGGGCCGAGCTGGCGCGTGCCGTAGCGCGCTTCGTAGTACAGGTAGAACATGGCCGTGATCAGCGAGAACAGGATGAAGACTTCATACAGGTTCGACACCGGAATGTGGCCGACATCGCTGCCCATCAGATAGGACTCGTACCAGCGCACCATCATGCCCGTCCAGCCGAGCACGACCGCGGCCCAGCACAGCTTGGAGCCGACCGCGCCGCCGAAGGGGCTGCGGGTGATGAAGCCGAGCCAGTAGAACACGGTCGAGAACGCGAACAGCGCGCTCATCCACAAGATGGCGGACTGGCTCGACAGCATGTACTTGAGGAAGAATTTGCTGTTGGCCGCGTCCAGGCCGGGCGCATACAGGCTGACCGCGCACAGGGCCAGCACGGCCACCAGCGGCATCAGCCAGCGCACCGGTTTCCAGTGCCAGCCGAGGGCGGCAAAGGTGGGCGCGGCGGCCAGCAGGATGGCCTGCTCGTACACGTCCATATAGCTGTGGAAGCGGCCGAGGGCGAACAGGGCCGCGGCCAGCAGGCCCAGGCCGAATGCCCAGTCGGCGGCGCCGAGGCGCTTGAAGTAGCCGGGCGCGGGGGTGTAGCTCGTATTCGACAATTCCATGGTCTTCCTCCGGATCGGGGCGTAGCTTACGCCTTTTGCGGCAACTTTGCCGCCCAATCCTTGAATTCGTTCTCAAAATCGAGGGTCTTGCGCTGGGTGCTCATGGCCATCAGGGCCTGGGCGCCGGCCTCGCCGTCCTTGATCCAGACCCAGATGCGGCGCTCGCGGATATAGAACATCGCGAACACGCCCAGGGTCAGCAGCAGACAGCCGAGGTAGACCACCTTCTTGCCCGGCGAGCGCGTGATCTGCAGCACCGAGGCCTTGACCTCCTCGAAGCTGTCCAGGCTCAGGTAGACCGGGGCGCCGTAGAAGAAGTTATCCGACAGCGCATTCGTGGCCAGCTGCAGGAAGCGGCCATGCTTCTCGTCCTGCGGCGCGGCGGCCAGGCCGGCCCGCTGGCGCGCCACCTGCCACAGCTCCCACATCGAGCCGTTCAGCAGCTTCATGAAGACGCCGGCGGCCTTTTCCTGCTCTTCCTTCGGCAATTGCTCGAGGAAGCGCGACACGCCCACATAGCCGCCCGCGGCGAACACGTTCAGGGCCTTCAGGCTCGACTGGGTGAGCTTGTCGACCAGGGCCGGCTTGTCCTTGGCATTGGCCATCGCCCCGCTGGCGTAGCGGGCGGCCGCCTGTTCGCGCAGGGCCGGATCGGCCAGGGCCACGCGCAGGGCCATCCATTCGTCGACGCTGTTCTTGTCGTCGGCCGGAATGCGCAGGTAGCTGAAGCTGTCGGCCGGCGAGGTGCGCATGCCGGCCAGGAAGACCGGATAGCCGTCCAGGGTCAGCGGCAGCATGTAGTTGTTGTACTCGCGCGCCTGGCCGGTCTTGTCGCGCAGCTTGTACTGGACGCTCGGGCCGACATTCTTCAGGTCCTTGTCGGCGGCGTTCTTCGCGGCCGAGCCGAGCTGCTTGTTCAGCTGCTCGCTCAGGCTCTCGCCCTTGGCCACCGAGCGCGCATCGTTATTGCCCATGCTCTCGACATTGATCGCGCGAAAGCCCGAGAACTCGATCGTGTAGTCCTCGGCGCCGCGCTTGAGCAGGCTGCTGTTGTGCACCTCGCCCTGGATCGGCAGGGTCGCGCCGAGCGGCCCCTGCATCGGGTAGCCGGTCAGCTTCAGGCGCGTGCCGCCGTCCTCGAAGCTCGACTGGTAGACGGCCAGGCCCTTGTAGATCAGGGGTTCATTGACCTTGATGGTGGCGGGGAAGGTGCGGCCGGTTTCCTTGTCCTTGACGATGACTTCGCTGGCGAACAGCTTGGGCATGCCGGTCGAATAGAAATCGACGACGAATTTCTTCAGCTGGATGGCGATCGGCAGCTCCTGGATCAGCACCCCATCGGCCTGCTGCAGAATCGCCACGTCCGAGGCCTGGCCTTCGGCGATCTGGGTATTGCCGCGGAAGGTGGGATTGCTGACGCTCAGGCGGTGCTGCTGCGGAATGGCCGAGATCAGGCCATCGCCCATGAAAGGCGTTTTGCCGAAGAACCATTGCTGGAAGCGGATCGGCAGGTCGGAGTCGAGCATGCCGCCGACGCAGATCACGACGATGGCCGTGTGCGCGAAGATATAGCCGAACTTGTTGCCGGCGCCGCGCTTGGCCGTGACCAGGGTGGCCGCGTCCTTCTCGACCAGCTTGACCTGGTAGCCGCCCTGCTCGAGCCGGCGCGCGCTCTGTACGGCCAGCTCTTGGCGCCCGGCGGCGCTCGTCCATTCGACCTTGTGGTGGAAATTGCGCAGGGCGTTCTCGCGCAGGTTCTCGCGCCACGAGCGCATGTCCTTGAGCATCTTCGGCGTATTGCGCACGATGCACAGGCTGGTCGAGACGACCAGGAAGGCCATGATCAGCAGGAACCACCAGGCCGAGTAGACCGTGTACAGGCTCAGTTTGTTGAACAGCTCGAACCAGAAGGGGCCGAACTGGTTCACATAATTGCCCATCGGCTCGCCCTGCTTCATCACCGTGCCGATGATGGAAGCGATGGCGATCATCACCAGCAGGGTGATGGCAAAGCGCATCGAGGACAGTAGCTCGACGGTGTCGGCCAGCGCGCGGCGGCGCGTGTTCAAGGTGATTCCGGAGGTTTCCATTCTCGATCCCAACAAAAAGGGCAGCCCGCTTGCGCTGCCGCCCTTTCTTTACAACCCATCACGCCCGGCGGGCGTGGCATGCATTACTTCAGACCGGCGATGTAGTCGGCGACGGCCTTCATTTCCTCGTCAGACATCTTCTTGGCGATGGTCTGCATCTGCGGATTCTTGCGGGCGCCAGACTTGAAGTTGGTCAGGGCAGCGACCGTGTAGTTCAGGTGCTGCGAGGCGATACGCGGGTATTGTACCGGGATGCCGGCGCCGGTGGGGCCATGGCAGCTGGCGCAGGCCGGCACGCCTTTTTCGAAGATGCCGCCGCGGTAGATTTTCTTGCCCAGGTCCAGGGTGTCCTTGTTCTTGGCCGTGCCTTGCTTCGGCGTCGTGCTGGCCAGGTAGGCGGCGATGTCTTTCTTCTCGTCGTCGGTCAGGGCCTTGGCGAACGGGGTCATCACCGGGTTGTTGCGGTCGGCCGTGGTGAAGCCCACGAGCTGCTTGTACAGGTAGGACGCATGCTGGCCGGCCAGGCGCGGATTGTCGACGATGGTCGAGTTGCCGGCGTCGCCGTGGCAGGACACGCAGGCCGGAATGTTGCGGGCGGCGTCGCCGTTGGCGTACAGGTTGCCACCTTTGGCCGGATCAGCTTTGGTGGGAGCGGCGGCGTGGTCGGCGGCGAAGGCTGCACCCGACACGGCGATGGCAGCCACGAGCATGGTTTTCACAAACGGGACAAGCGCACGATTCATTCAGACACCCTGAGAACAAGTCAAAAATGGATTTTATTAAATTTTCCCACGGGGGCGATCAGGCCGCGCGCACCGTAGCTTCTGCATTGCAACAATTCGTAACCCCTTATTGTACAATAGCTGGCCCGCGAATCACGCCCCTTTTTGCAATTTATGTCCAAACTCTGGCAAGCCCGGTTTTTCACCACGGTCAATCACCTGCGTGACTTACCGCAGACCCATGTGCCGGAGGTGGCCTTCGCCGGCCGCTCGAACGCCGGCAAATCGAGCTGCATCAACACCCTGTGCAATCAGAAGGGCCTGGCCTTCGCGTCCAAGACGCCGGGCCGCACTCAGCACATCAATTATTTCTCGCTCGGCGGGGCCCACGTGGCCATGCACCGCAAGGACCCGACCAAGGTCGAGGAGATCGAAGGTCTGCTGGTCGACCTGCCCGGCTATGGCTATGCCGAAGTCTCGGGCGGCGCCAAGCAGCACTGGCAGAAGCTGTTGGGCGACTACGTCCAGACGCGCGAGCAGTTGGCCGCCCTGGTGCTGATCATGGACGCGCGCCGTCCGTTCACCGAACTCGACATCCAGATGCTCGAATGGTTCGCCCCGACGGGCAAGCCGATCCACTGCATCCTGACCAAGGTCGACAAGCTCAACCGAAACGAGGCGAGCAATGCGCTGCGCCAGGCGCGCAGCGTGCTCGACTCCTACGTTTACGAAGACGGCGAGCCGCTGCCGTTCACCGTACAATTGTTTTCTTCGCTCAAGCGGGTCGGCATCGACGAAGCGACCGCCACGATTTTGCAACTGCTCGGCATCGACGACACGCCCGAGCCCACCGTCTAAGGATTGCCATGACCACCATCCTCAGCCCCTTCCCGGCCGGCCGCATGCGCCGCATGCGGCGCGACGCCTTCTCGCGCGCCCTGATGCGCGAGCACAGCGTCAGCGCGTCCGATCTGATCTACCCGGTCTTCATTCTCGAAGGCGAGAACCAGCGCCAGGCCGTCGGCTCGATGCCCGGCGTCGAGCGCGTCAGCGTCGATCTGCTGCTCGAGGTGGCGCGCGAATGCGTCGACCTCGGGATTCCGGCCCTGGCCCTGTTCCCCGTGATCGACGCCAGCCTGAAGACGGCCGACGGCGCCGAAGCGGCCAACCCGGCCGGCCTGGTGCCGCGTGCCGTGCGCGCGCTGAAGGCCGCCTGCCCCGAGCTCGGCATCATCACCGACGTCGCGCTCGACCCCTATACCTCGCACGGCCAGGATGGCCTGATCGACGCCAACGGCTATGTGCTGAATGACGAAACGACGGCCATGCTGATCCGCCAGGCCCTGTGCCATGCCGAGGCCGGCGCCGACGTGGTCGCCCCGTCCGACATGATGGACGGACGGATCGGCGCGATCCGCCAGGCGCTCGAAGCGGGCGGCCACATCCACACGCGCATCATGGCCTATTCGGCCAAGTACGCCTCGGCCTTCTACGGCCCCTTCCGCGACGCGGTCGGCTCGGCCGCCAATCTCGGCAAGAGCAACAAGGCCACCTACCAGATGGACCCGGCCAATGGCGACGAAGCGCTGCGCGAAGTGGCGCTCGACATCGCCGAGGGCGCCGACATGGTGATGGTCAAGCCCGGCATGCCCTATCTGGACGTGGTGCGCCGCGTGAAGGACGAGTTCAAGGTGCCGACCTTCGCCTACCAGGTCTCGGGCGAGTACGCGATGATCAAGGCGGCCGCCCAGAACGGCTGGCTCGACCACGACAAGGTGATGATGGAATCGATGCTGGCCTTCAAGCGCGCCGGCGCCGACGGCGTGCTGACCTACTTCGCCCGCGACATCGCCCGCCTGCTCAAATAAACGCGGGCGCCGCCCGCGCCTGCGCTTCAGCGGCGCGGCGGGCGGTACTCGGGGTACATTTCCTTCATCAGGAAGGCCATCAGCTGGGCCGTGTCCTCGGGCCGCGCCGACAATTGCACCTCGCGTCCGAGCCGGTGCGATTCCCAGATGAAGTCGCCCTTCTTCTCCTTGCGGATCAGCTCGATCATCTTCTTGATCACGGCCGTCTCGATGTCGGGCTCATTGCCCTGCTCGACCGTCAGCTGGGTCAGCCAGCGGCGCTTGAAGTTGCTGTTGAACCCGCGGAATTTCAGCTCGGCCGAGTGGTACTCGGTCTTCACCGAAAACACGCCGCCGGTATCGTTCGGATCCTGTCCGCTCTTGCCATTGAGCGCGGCGATATTCGCCAGCGCATTGCGCCGGCCGCGTTCGTCGTCGGTCTCGCCCGGCGCCGCCTGGGTCGCGCCGCGCGCCTTCTGGCGGCTGGCGATGTAGGCGGCCATGTCTTCTTCCACCGGTTTCGGGCTCGGCTCGGTCTTCTGCTTGACCTCCTGCACCGGCACCGGCTGCACCCGCACCTCGGTCGGCAGGGTGATCGTGTTTTTCAGGCGCTGCACGTCGGCCACTTCGAGCTTCTTCTGGCGCTGCTTGGGCTGGGGCTGCGGCTGGGACGGCTTGCCGGCCAGCGGGGCGATGTAGATCGCCTCCGACTTCTTGGCGCCCGACACCTGGTGGTACATCTTGTGCATCAGCGCGATGCTGAGCACCAGCACGTGGACGGCAATGGTGACGGCAATCGCCGTGCGGTTCGGACGGCGCTCGCCGAAACCGGGCGCGGCCTGGGGCAGCGGCTGGCCGCAGTGGGGGCATACGCCACTGTCCTGGTCCTCGGTATGGGAATGGTCGCGCAACAACAAGTCTCTCGGGGTACGGCTGGGGAATCCGGCAAGTGTGCCAGAGTCGGCCCGGTTTGGGAATTGCGCACGTACGTACGCCAGAACCCACAGACTAGCCGAAGTCGACCTTCACGGTTGTTACAGGTTGTTTCAACTGCCCTATAAAGTCTCGTCTGCCGCTACTGCGGCCGGTCCGCGGTGCGTCTGGCGCGCCTCGAGTTGGGAAAACAATTCGCGCACGGCGCGGTCGGCATCCTGAACGGCGCGCGAAGCCAGGCCGGGCCGCGGCAGCGCATGCGTGTAGTAGTGGGCGCCTTCGGTCAGGTAGCCGAGCGCCCACAGCGCGCTCTGGGCCTGGCCGTCGCGCCCGATCGGGTGGCCGGCACGGTCGATGTCGATCCCGCCCGGATGGAAGGGACCATTGCAGTAAGGGCGCACCAGGCCGCGCTGGAGCAGATTCTGCATCAGCGGCGCGCTGTCCTGCTCGGGCAGGCAGGGATCGAGGCGGGCCACGAGCAGCACGTCGACGCCCTCCTCCACCACGCGCCCGGGGAATTTGGAGCGCAGCAGGAACTGGGCGCGCTCGCTGTCCGTGTGCAGGCTGGGCTGGGGGCCGGCGGCGACGCGCACGACGCCGGCGTCGAGCAGGGCCAGCAGCTCGGCATTGCGCTGGCGCGGCGGCCCGAAGCTGATGCGGTTGATGATCGGGTTGTACAGCGACAGAAAGCGGCGGTGCGAGGCCGGCGTCAGGCCGCCGAACTCGACCGCCTCCTGCAGGCTGGCGCGCACATCGCGCAGCACGTCGGCGCAGGCCTTGAGCGGACTGGCGCAGTTGCCGCGCTTGGCCTCGCGCAGGTCGTCGCTGAGCAGCTGCTGGAAGAAGCTGGCAAACGCGGCCGGCTCGGCGAAGCTGCGTCCGGCCAGCGGAAACAGCAGGCCTTCGATCGCCTGGCGCTCTGCTGCGCCCAGCGTATAGCGGGCCGGGTCGGGCGCGCGGCCATCATGCGCGCAGCGCCAGGCATAGCCCATCTCCTTGAGCAGCAGCGGCAGCAGGGCGCGGTCGAAGTCGAGCTGGGGGCCGAAACGCTGGCGCAGGCCGGCAATGGCGGCGCGCGTGAACCAGTGCGGCTGGTAGCGCCCGCTCAGGCCCTTCTGGTTGATGCCGCGCGCGGCGGCCGGCAGGCAGTGGCGCGAGAACAGCAGGATCGCCGGTTCGAGCCCGCTGCGCGCGTAGCACAGGCGCTGGCCGACGCGCTGGAAGCGGCCGCCGCGTCCCACGCTCAGGCTGGCCAGCACATCCTGCGCCGTCAGGCCCAGGCCCTGCACGGCGACGCTGGCGTCGCTGGCGATGCGCTCGAGCGCGGCCATCGGATACGGCTGGCGCACATAGGCCAGCTTGTCGTTGTAGCGCACATGCTCGCGGGCGAAACGCGCGAGCACGTCCTCGTCTTCATTGAGCTGATTGCGGCAGTGGCCCGTGCACAGGAACAGGTAGTCGCTGGCGATGCAGTAGCCGCTGTCGAGTTCGACCTGGTAGCCGCCGCCCGGCAGCGCGCGCACATCGGCCGCCTGGTGGCGGTGGTGGCGCAGGCGGCAGGTCGGCGGCAGCACGCCGAGCAGGCTGCGGAAGGCCCAGTCCAGATACTCGCCGAGCAGGCAGCGCGGCAGGTAGTCGCCGTCCTCGATCGGCGCCCCATCGCTCGCGGCGGCGCGCACGAAGCGGCTGCCGATGCGGCGGTAGCCCTCGGCGCGCGCCCACTCGGTCAGCGAGGGCGTCGGCACCGGACACGGATGGGCCACCGCCTCGCGCCAGGGAAAAATCGTGACCTGGCTGGCGACGGTGTTGATCAGCAGGTAGTCGGCCTGCTGCGGCCAGTGCGCGCCGGGACCGCAGGCGCCCGGCTCGACCAGATGCAGCTCGAGCGCGGCGCCATTCACGCGCGCAAAGGCGAGCAGGCGTTCAAGGACGGACAGGCCGCGCGGGCCCATGCCGATCAGGGTGATGCGGGTGCGCTTCATCCGGGGCCGCCTTTACGAATGGAAACAGAGCTTCCATCCTAGGCAGGCCCCGCCGGCCCGCGTTGTCGGCAATCAAGCCTTGACCGGGCCTTCGAGCTCGTGCAATTGCTTGTCCGTCATCGGGCCCGAGCCGCTGTACTTGTCGAGCGCCAGGTAGATCACGGGCGTGATGTAGAGCGTGATCACCTGCGAGAACAGCAGACCGCCGACCACAGCCAGGCCGAGCGGCATGCGCAGCTCGGCGCCGGCGCCCAGGCCGAGGGCGATCGGCAGCGCGCCCATCAGGGCCGCCATGGTGGTCATCATGATCGGGCGGAAGCGCAGGATACAGGCCTGGCGGATCGCCTCGGCCGGGGCCATGCCCTCCTCGCGCTGGGCGTGCAGGGCAAAGTCGATCATCATGATCGCGTTCTTCTTCACGATACCGATCAGCATCAAGATGCCGATGATGGCGATCATCGTCAGATCCAGGCCGAACAGGCGCAGCGTGATCAGGGCGCCCACGGCGGCCGAGGGCAGACCGGCCAGAATCGTCAGCGGGTGGATGAAGCTCTCGTACAGCACCCCGAGCAGGATGTAGATCACGGCCAGCGCGGCCACGATCAGGATCACCTGGCTCGACTGCGAATCCTGGAACACGGCCGCGTCGCCGCCGTACTTGGTGATGATCGAGGGCGGCAGCTTCATGTCGCGCCCCATCTTCGTGATGTGTTCGGTCGCGACGCCGAGCGGCACGTCGGGCGCCAGGTTGAACGAGAGCGTGATCGCCTGCAGCTGGCCCTGGTGGTTGACGGCGGTCGGGCCGACCGTGCGCTGGACCGTCGCAAAGCTCGACAGCTGCACCAGCTGGCCGCTCTTGCTGCGCACGGCGATGCGCAGCAGCGCGTCTTCGAACTGGCGGTCGGCTTCGGCCGCCTCCATGATCACCGAATAGGTAGCAGCCGAGGAATAGATCGACGAGACCTGGCGCTCGCCGAAGGCCGAATACAGGGCGCTGCGCACGTCCTGCATCTGGACGCCGAGCACATTCGCCTTGTCGCGGTCGATCTTCAGGCTGGCCTGCAGGCCGCGCTGCTGCGAGTCGCTGGTGACGTCGCGGAAGATCGGGTCATTGCGCATCGCCTCCATGAACTTGGCGGCCCAGTCGTTCAGCGCGTCCGGGCTGACGCTTTGCAGCGTGTACTGGTAGCGGCTCTTGGACGGGCGTCCGCCCAGCTGCAGGTTCTGCGTCGGGCGCAGGTAGACTGCGATGCCGGGCACCGTGCGCGCCGCCTTGCGCAGGGAATCGAGCACCTCGGGCATCTTGGCGCGCTGGTTGCGCGGCTTGAGCACGATGAACATGCGGCCGGTATTGCCGCCGCCAGTGAACGAAGTCACGTCCTGCACGTTCGGGTCCTGCTTGATGGCGGCCGCGACGCGCGTCTGCAGGGCCAGCATGGCGTTCGAGGAGGTGTCCTCCGAGGCCTCGGTGCTGGCCTGGATCTGGCCGATGTCTTCTTCCGGGAAGAAGCCCTTGGGAATCGTCACATACAGCACCACCGTCAGCACGAAGGTGGCCAGGGCGATCAGCAGCACCACGTTCGGGTGGCGCAGGCCGATGTCGAGCGTGCGCGTGTAGGCGCGCGCCGTGGCGCCGAACAGGCGCTCGAAATGGCGTCCGATGAAGGTGTCGCTGCCCTCGGCGTCGTGGGCGTCGGCCGGCAGCAGGCGCGAGGCCAGCATCGGCACCAGGGTCAGCGAGACCACGGCCGACACCAGGATCGACAGCGAGACGACCACCGCGAATTCATGGAACAGCAGGCCGATCACGCCCGGCATGAAGAAGATCGGGATGAACACGGCCACCAGCGAAATCGAGATCGAGACGATGGTGAAGCCCATCTCGCGCGAGCCGCGCAGGGCGGCGCGGATCGGCTTCTCGCCCAGTTCGATGTGGCGCACGATATTTTCCAGCACCACGATGGCGTCGTCGACCACCAGGCCGACCGCCAGCGTGATGCCGAGCAGGGAGACGTTGTCGAGCGAGTAGCCGAGCCAGTACAGCAGGGCCAGCGCGCCGAGCAGCGAGATCGGCATCGTCACCGCCGGGATGAAGGTAGCGGCGGCGCGGCGCAGGAACAGGAAGATCACCAGCACCACCAGCACCACGGTCAGGGCCAGGGTGAAATTGACGTCGTGGATGGCTTCGCGGATCGAGACCGAGCGGTCGTTGATCAGATTGATCTGCACCGACTCCGGCATCTGGGCGCGGAACATCGGCATCAGCTTGCGCACGGCGTCGACCACCTGCACCGTGTTGGCATTCGGCTGGCGCTGCACCAGCAGCACGATCGAGCGCTCGTTGTTGTAGCTGCCGGCCGCCTTCACCGACTGGTAGCTGTCCTCGACCTCGGCCACGTCGGCCAGGCGCACCGGCACGCCATTGCGGCTGGCGACGATCAGCTCGCGGAACATGGCCGCGTTCATCAGCTGCGGATTGCCCTGGATGGTCAGGGTCTGGGCCGGGCCGTCGAGCTGGCCGAGCGGGGTATTCGCATTGGCCTGGCGGATCGCGGTTGACAGTTCGTCGAGCGAGATATTGCGCGCATTGAGCAGCTCGGGCTTGACGCGGATGCGCACGGCAAAGCGCTTCTGGCCATTGACCGTCACCTGGGCCACGCCGGGCAGGGTCGACAGGCTGGGCGCGATCAGGTTTTCGGCATAGTCGTTCAGGTCCGACAGGTTCAGCGAGGGCGAGGTCATCGCCATGAACAGCACCGGCTGGTCGGCCGGGTTGACCTTGCGGTAGGACGGCAGGTCGGTCATCTCCTGCGGCAGCTGACGCTGGGCGCGCAGCAGGGCCGCCTGGACGTCGACGGCGGCGGCATTGATGTCGACCGAGGCGTCGAATTCCAGCGTCAGTGAGGTCGAGCCCAGGGTGCTGGTCGAGGTGATCACGGACAGGCCGGCAATCGTCGAGAATTGCTTCTCGAGCGGCAGCGCGACCGAGGAGGCCATCGCCTCGGGCGAGGCACCCGGCAGGTCGGCCTGGACCGAAATGACGGGCGTGTTATAGCTCGGCAGGGCCGCCACCGGAATGTGCATGTAGGCCAGCACGCCGGCGAAGATCAGGGCCAGCGACAGCAGCACCACCATCACCGGGCGGCGGATACACAGCTCGGACAGATTCATCTCACTTGCCCTTTGCACTGGCGCTGGCGCTGCCGCTGGCGGCGGCGCTGGCCGGCTTGGCGGCCGGCGCGGGCTTGATCTTGCCGCCCGGGCGCAGGTTCTGTTTGCCTTCGGTGATGATCTGCTCGTCGCCATTGAGGCCGGCCACGGCGGCCTGGTCGCCAAACGCATGCAGGCGCTGGATCTTCACCTGCTTGGCGCTCTGGTCGGCATCGACCGCATACACGAAGGTGCCGCGCGTATTCGTGATGATCGCCGCCTGCGGCACCACGGTGGCGTCTTTGAGCACGCGGGTGGTCACGCGCGTCGTCACATACTGGCCCGGCCACAGGCCCTGGTCCGGATTGGCGAAGCGCGCCTTGACCTTGATCGTGCCGGAGGTGGCGTCGACGCTGTTGTCGACGAAGCTCAGCTCGCCGCGCACGGGCTTGCCGCCGGCGCCGACCACGGCGTCGACCGCCACCTTGCCGCTCTTCTGGGCGGCCAGCACGGCGCCCAGTTCGCCTTCGGGCAGGGTGAAGCTGACATCGATCGGGTCGAGCTGGGTGATGGTGGTCAGCGAGGTGGTGGCCTGGACCAGGCTGCCGGGGAAGACATTGATGCCGCCCACGCGCCCGGCCATCGGCGCCGTGATCACCGTGTAGCTGGCGGCCACGCGCGCCGCCTGGGCCGCGGCCTGGTCGGCCTGCAGCAGGGCGCGCGCCGCTTCCATGCCCGAGCGCAGGGTGTCGACCTGGGACGCGGCGATGAATTTCTGCGCCACCAGTTCCTGGGCGCGCTTGTACTGGCGCTCGGCGTCGGCCAGCTGGGCCTGGTCGCGCGCGACCTGGGCCAGGGCCTTCTCGAGATTGGCCTTTTCGTTGCGGTCGTCGAGCGAGAACAGCAGCTGGCCCTTGCGCACGAACTGGCCTTCCTGGATGTGCACGGTCTGGATCTTGGCCGCCGTCTGCGGACGCAGATCGACCACGGCCACCGGCGCCACCGTGCCCGTGGCCTGGACGATCACCGGCACATCCTGGCGCTGCGGCTTGACCAGATTGACCACGGTCGGCGCATTGCCGGGACCGTTCTTCGCCGCGGCGGCCGGGGCCGCGTTCTCATGACTTCCACCCTGCAGATACCAGGCGCCTGCACCCACAATGGCAGCCGCCCCCAGCCAACTGGCAATCGTCGTTTTCTTCATTCTCAGTCCAGATGTATTGTCCCCACGCGACAGCGCTCGGCATTGTCGCATAGAACTATTTCTATTGCTCTTGGCAAGAAGCTCAGCGGCCTCCGCGGTATTCAGGCAAGACCAGCTGCACCTCAAGCCCCCCGTCCGGGTGGTTGCCGATGGCGATGCTGCCGCCATGCTGCTCGGCGATGTTGCGGGCGATGGTCAGGCCCAGGCCGGTGCCGCCGGACTCGCGCGAACGCGAGCCCTCGACCCGGTAAAACGGTTCAAACACATGGGCCAGCTCGTCGGCGGCGATGCCGGGGCCGTGGTCGCGCACGCGGATGCGCGCGGCGCCCGGCAGGCGCTCGACCGTGACATCGGCCCGGCCGCCGTACTTGATGGCGTTGTCCAGAATATTGTTGAGGCAGCGGCGCAGGGCCATCGGCCGTCCCATCAGGGCCAGCTGCGACTGGCCCTGCAGCGTGATCTGCTGGCCGGCGTCGGCCGCATCCGTACACACGCTGTCGAGCAGCGAATCGAGGTCGAGCACCTGCATGCCTTCGCTGGTGTCCATCGAGCGCGCCAGGTCGAGGCCTTCGCGCACCATCGCCTGCATGGCCGACAGATCGTCGATCAGGCGCTCGCGCAGTTCGCGGTCGTCGACTTTTTCGAGGCGCAGGCGCATGCGCGTCAGCGGCGTCTGCAGATCGTGGGTGATGGCCGCCAGCATCTGGGTGCGCTGAAAAATATACTGGCGTATGCGCGCCTGCAAGGCATTGAAGGCGCCGGCCGCCTGGCGGATTTCGGTCACGCCCGTCAGGCGCAGCGGCGGCCGGTTGATGTCCTTGCCGAGGTCGGTCGCAGCCTGGGCCAGCTGTTTGAGCGAGCGGCTGGTCATGCGCGCCACCAGATAGGCCAGCAGGCCGATCGACAGCGCCAGGGTGATGATCACGGCCTGGCTGTCGGCCTTGCGGCGCAGCTGGTCGGGTACGGGGCGCGGCGGCAGCACTTTGAGCAGCACATCGTGGCCGTCGCGCAGGCGCACACGCAGCACTTCGCACACGCCGCGCCAGCGGGTCGGGCCGAGCAGCTCGGTGGCGCGGATCGGCGCATCGCATTCGGCCGGACGCTCACTGAGCGAGCGCACGTCGAACTCCTTGCCCAGGCGCTGGGACAGGCTGTCGCCGAACTCGGAGCGGGCCGGCGCCAGCGGCAGCGCGGTTTCATACGGCTCCAGCCGGATCGCCAGGGTATTGGCGACCGACAGGAACTCATCGCGCAGATCGAAGGGCACCACGTCGAGCGTGGTGACCAGGTGCTCGGAGCGCTCGAGCGCGTTGAGATCGCGTTCGATTTCGAGCGCACGCTGGCGCTCGCGCATATTGACCCACTGGGTCAGCGCGGCCGAGGCAATCCCGCCCAGAAGGATGGTCAGAAAGACCCGTCCCGTCATGGACAGGAAGAAAGCCCTCATGCAGCGGGCTCCACGCTCACCGACCCGGCCAGCACATAGCCGCCATTGCGCACGGTCTTGATGATCTGGGGCAGGCGCGCGTCCTCGCCGAGCTTCTGGCGCAGGCGGCTGATCTGGATGTCGATCGAGCGGTCGAAGGGATCGGCGTCGCGGCCCTGGGTCATGTTCAGCAGCTGATCACGGTTGAGCACGCGGTTCGGATGCTCGAGGAACACGCGCAGCAGGCGGAATTCGGCGCCCGAGAGCATGATCACGACCCCGTCCGGATTGATCAGGTGGCGCGCCTGCAGGTCGAGCGTCCAGTTCGAGAAGCGGATGTGCTGGATCTTGTCGGGCGCCAGGGCGGCCGGGGCGGCGGCGCTGCGGCGCAGCACGCTGCGGATGCGGGCCAGCAGTTCGCGCGGCTCGAAGGGTTTCGGCAGGTAGTCGTCGGCGCCCATTTCCAGGCCCAGGATACGGTCCAGCGGCTCGGCGCGGGCGGTCAGCATGATCACCGGCAGGCTCGAATTGGCGCGCAGCTTGCGGCACAGCGACAGGCCGTCTTCGCCGGGCAGGTTCAGGTCCAGCACCAGCAGATCGGGGCGCTGTTCGTCGAGCGCCTTCCACATGGCCGTGCCGTCGGGCACGCCGCGCGTGCGGTAGCCGTGGGTCTCCAGATAGTCCGCCAGCAGGGTGCGGATATCGCGGTCGTCGTCGACAATCAAAATGGTCGATACAGTGTCCATAGCCATCCATTATGGCGGCTTCGTGTAAAGCTGGATAGCACTCAATGTATCTCCGTGTATAAGCAGGCGCGGCTGAAACAGTTTGATACAAAACCGGTAAAAACCTTCACACAGGACTTACAGAACACGCGCATGATGGGCCACATCCCACCACGATTCGCGAGGAGTCACCGTATGAAAACCCGTACCGCCCTGCTGCTGGCTGCCAGCCTGTTCAGCGCCACCGCCCTGGCCCAGACCCAGCCCGCCCCGGGCCGCCACGGCGCCGCCGCGATGGCCGAGGCGATGAGCGCCGCGCGCGAGGCCCATCTGACCAAGCTGCACGACGATCTGAAGCTGACGGCCAATCAGGAAGCGGCCTGGACCGCTTTCAAGACGGCCATGACGCCGCCGCCGCGCACGGCCCAGACCCCGGTCGATCCGAGCACGCTGACTGCGCCGCAGCGCGCCGACCGCATGGTCGAGCGTGCCAAGACCATGCTGGCGCACGCCCAGGCGCACGCCGACGCGGTCAAGGCTTTCTATGCCGTGCTGACGGCCGAGCAGAAGAAGATTTTTGACACCGACACCCTGCATGCCGGCGGCCGTGGTCACGGCATGATGGGCCAGGGCCAGGGTCCGCTGCGCCAGATGCTGAAGAAAGGCTGAACGAACTCCAGACGGAGTACTTGGGTACGCGTTTGACCGGCGGCGCCACGCACATGGCCCGCCGGCTTTTTTTTGGCTCAGGAAAAAATGGGGTCAGACCCCATTTTTCCGCGCAGATAAATGGGGTCTGACCCCGATTTGTCGGTGAAGCAAGGGGCGGTGCTCAGGAACCGAGGGCCTGGAGCGAGCTGAGGAAGCGCTCCGGCGCCTGGTAGCCGACGATGCGGGCGCCGCCGATTTCCTTGCCTTGGCGGTCGAACAGGATGATGCCCGGCGGGCCGAACAGGCCGAAACGCTTGAGCAGGGCCTTGTCGTCGGCATTGTTGGCCGTGACGTCGACCTGCAGCAGCAGGGTCGCCGCCAGGCGCTGCTGGACGGCGCGGTCGGTGAAGGTCAGCTTTTCCATTTCCTTGCAGGACACGCACCAGTCGGCATAGAAGTCGAGCATGGCCGTGCGGCCCGGATTGGCGGCCAGGGCCGCCTCGAGCTCGGCCAGCGACTTCACGCGCGTGAATTGCAGCCGGGCCGGCGCCGCCGCGGCCCCGCCGCGGAAGTGGCCGAGCGGATCGAGCGCATCGCGTCCGCCCGAGACCAGGCCGACCAGCTGCACCGCGCCGAGAATACCGAACGCCGCCCCGATCGCCAGCGTGGCCCAGTGGCGGTTATGCAGCAGCAGATAGGCGCCATAGCCGAGGCCGAGCGCAGTCCAGCCCAGCATCTGCAGCACGGCCGGCAACACCGGCGAGACCAGCCACAGGGCCATGGCCAGCATCAGCACGCCAAAGCACTTTTTCACCGCATTCATCCAGGCGCCGGCCTTGGGCAGCAGCGAACCGGCCGAAATCCCGACCAGCAGCAGCGGCACACTCATGCCGACCGCCATCGAAAACAGGGCGGCGCCGCCGACCAGCACATCGCGCGTCTGGCTGATGTAGATGAGGGCGCCGGCCAGGGGCGCGGCCACACAGGGGCCGACGATCAAGGCCGAGATCGCGCCCATCAGGAACACCCCGGCCAGCTTGCCCGAGGACTGGCGGCCCGAGGCGTCGGCCAGTTTGCTCTGCAGGAAGCTCGGCACCTGCAGATCGTAGAAACCGAACATCGACAGCGACATGGCCACGATCAGCACACCGAAGGCGCCCAGCACCCAGGGGTTCTGCAGGGCCGCGGCCAGGCCTTCGCCGATCAGGCCGGCGGCGATGCCGAGCGCCGTGTAGACGATGGCCATGCCGAGCGCGTACGCGAGCGACAGCACCAGGCCGCGCAGGCGGCTGCTGGCGGCGCCCTCGCCCACGATGATCGAGGACAGGATCGGCACCATCGGCAGCACGCAGGGCGTGAAGGCCAGGCCCAGACCGATCAGGATGAAGGTGGGGATGATGACGAGCAGCTTGCCACCGCCGAGCACGCCGGCGATCTGGCTCAGCTCCGAGGCCGGTGCCGCGGCACTGGCCGCCGTCGCGGCAGCAGCGGGCGCGGGCGTGTCGCTGGCCGCGCTGGCGGGCGCGGGCGTTGCGGGCGCCGGCGCGACCGTGGGCGGCGCCGCCTCGGCCGTGGCCGCCGGGGCCGGCGCGCCGATCAGCTTGACCGGGGTCTCCATCGGCGCGTAGCACAGGCCGGCATCGGCGCAGCCCTGGCTGCTGACGCTCAGGGTGAACATGCCATTCGCCTCGACCGGCACGGTGATCGTCACGCTATTGCGGTAGGTTTCGACATTCTTGCCGAAGGTCTCATCGAACTTGACCTTGCCGGGCGGGAAAGACGGCTTGCCGAGCTTGGCGTCCTTGGCGGTAAAGGCAAAGCGCTCGCGGTACATGTAGTAGCCGTCGGCGATCTCGAAGCTGACCGCCACGGTATTCGGGTCGAGCATGCGGGCCGACATCTTGAAGGCGGCATCGGGCTCGAGATAATCATCGGCACGGGCCGGCTGCAGCAGGGCGCTGGCCAGGAACAGCAGCGCCGCCAGGGCGCGCAGGAAAGCGGAACGGATCATAGTGGCGTCATCCAGGAAACCAGGCGAGATAGTACACCGGTTCGGGCCGCAAGGCAGGGCGAGCCTGCGCCGCTGCAACCCCGGCCATTCTATGCCACACTGTTTCTTTCTTCACTTGGGAGATGCGATGAAATCTGCTGTGATCCTTGCCACCTTGCTGGCCGGCGCCCCGGCCCTGGCGGCCAGCCCCAAGCCGCTCAGCGAAGCGGCCCTGCTCGGCCATATCCAGGTGCTGGCCTCGGACGCCTTCGAAGGGCGCGCGCCCGGCTCGGCCGGCGAGAAGAAGACCCTGGCCTACCTCGAACGCCAGCTGCGCCAGGCCGGCCTGAAACCGGGCAATCCGGACGGGACCTATGTGCAGAAGGTGCCGATGCTGGGCGTCACCTCGCGCCCCAGCCTCAGCCTGAGCGTGGGCGGCAAGACCATCAGCCTGAATTCGCCCGATGATTTCGTCGCCTATTCGGTCCAGGCCAAACCCCTGGTCGAGGTCAAGGCCTCCGACCTGGTGTTCGTCGGCTATGGCGTGCAGGCGCCCGAGTACGGCTGGGACGACTACAAGGGCCTGGACGTCAAGGGCAAGACCCTGGTGATGCTGGTCAACGACCCGCAGGTGCCCGACAGCGCCAACCCGGCCCAGCTCGATCCGCGCCTGTTCAAGGGCAAGGCCATGACCTGGTACGGGCGCTGGGACTACAAGTACTACATCGCCGACAAGCTCGGCGCTGCGGCCGCAATCATCGTCCACGAAACCGGTCCGGCCGGCTATCCGTGGGACGTGGTGCGCAATAGCTGGACGCGCGAAAACTTCCACCTGAAGAGCGCCGACGGCATCGACCACGGCTTCCCGGCCGTCTCCTCGTGGATGCAGGAGGCGCGCGTGCGCGAACTGTTCACCGCCGTCGGCCAGGACTTCGACGCGCTCAAGCGCGCTGCCCTGTCGCGCGACTTCCGCCCGGTGGCGCTCGGCGCCCAGGCCAGCTTCAGTCTGAAGAACACCTGGCGCACGATCGACTCCTACAATGTGCTGGGCCGCATCGAAGGCAGCGATCCCACGCTCAAGCAGGACACCCTGATCTACAGCGCCCACTGGGACCACATTGGCATCAACGAAGCCCTGCCCGGCCCGCGCAGCCAGAAGATCTTCCACGGCGCGCTCGACAATGCCTCCGGCGTGGCCGGCGTGCTCGAACTGGCGCGCGCCTACCAGGGCCTGGCGCAAAAGCCCAAGCGTTCGGTGCTGTTCCTGCTGACCACGGGAGAGGAGCAGGGCCTGCTCGGCGCCCGCTACTACGCCGAGCATCCCCTGTATCCGCTCGAGCGCACGGTGGCCGACATCAACTTCGACGGCCTCAACGCCTGGGGCAAGACCAGCGATATCGAGAACGTCGCCATGGGCCACACCAGCATCGACGCCCTGGTCGAGGCCAAGGCCAAGGCCCAGGGCCGCACGGTGGCGCCGGATTCGCGCGCCGAAGTCGGCACCTTCTACCGCTCCGACCAGCTCGAGTTCGCCAAAGTCGGCGTGCCGCCCCTGTACATGAAGCGCGGCGCCCAGTTCATCGGCAAGCCGGCCGGTTTCGGCAAGGAGCAGATCGACGCCTACACCAAGCACGACTACCACCAGGTCAGCGACAATGTGCGCAAGGACTGGGACTTCAGTGGCGCCGTCCAGGACCTGCAGCTGATGCTCGACGTCGGCCTCGAGCTGGCCAACGGCGCCCCCCGCCCCGTCTGGCGCAGCGACTCCGAATTCGCCCGCAAATAGCCCACCAGAAAAAATGGGGTCAGACCCCATTTCTCCTGAAGGCAAGAAAACACCCGGCTGCGGCCGGGTTTTTTCCGCCCAGATAAATGGGGTCTGACCCCGATTTTGTTGGGGCGAAAAAAAACCCGGCGCTGGCCGGGTTTTTCTTGCTCTGACGCCGGATTACTCGGCGGTCGGGGCTTCGTCGGCAGCCGACACTTCCGGACGGTCCACCAGTTCCACGAAGGCCATCGGGGCGTTGTCGCCCACGCGGAAACCCATCTTCAGGATACGGATGTAGCCGCCCTGGCGCTCTTTGTAGCGCGGGCCGATTTCGGCGAACAGCTTGCCGACGATTTCGCGGTCACGCAGACGCGAGAACGCCAGACGCTTGTTGGCCAGGGTGTCGTTCTTGCCCAGGGTGATGATCGGCTCGACGACGCGGCGCAGTTCCTTGGCCTTCGGCAGCGTGGTCTTGATCGCTTCGTGCTTGAGCAGCGAGACGGTCATGTTGCGCAGCATGGCGAGGCGGTGCGAGGAGGTGCGGTTCAGCTTACGGAGACCGTGACGGTGACGCATGGTAGTTCCTTTCGGTTTTTGAGTTTAGGTCCAGCTCTTCGATCGCCCCCGGTGCTCTGGGGGCGCGGGCCGGTTCAACAGTAAATTATTTCTCGAGACCAGCCGGCGGCCAGTTTTCGAGCTTCATGCCCAAGGTCAGGCCGCGCGATGCCAGCACTTCCTTGATTTCGTTGAGCGACTTGCGGCCCAGGTTCGGGGTCTTCAGCAGCTCGTTTTCCGAACGCTGGATCAGGTCGCCGATGTAGTAGATGTTTTCGGCCTTCAGGCAGTTGGCCGAACGCACGGTCAGCTCGAGGTCGTCGACCGGACGCAGCAGGATCGGATCGACCAGCGGCGCGCGCGACGGGGCTTCGGCCGTGGTTTCCGTGCCTTCCAGGGCAGCGAACACATTGAGCTGATCGACCAGCACGCGGGCCGATTGACGGATCGCTTCTTCCGGCGTGATCACACCATTCGTTTCGATGTTGATGATCAGCTTGTCCAGGTCGGTACGCTGTTCGACACGGGCCGACTCGACCGAGTAGGACACGCGGCGCACCGGCGCAAACGAGGCGTCCAGAATGATGCGGCCGATCGTCTTGTTGGCGTCTTCCGACAGACGGCGCACATTGCCCGGCACATAGCCGCGGCCTTTTTCGACCTTGATCTGCATGTCGAGCTTGCCGCCACCGGTCAGGTGGGCGATCACGTGCTCGGGATTGATGATCTCCACGTCGTGCGGCAGATCGATGTCCGAAGCCAGCACGGCGCCTTCGCCTTCCTTCTTCAGGGTCAGGGTCACGGAGTCACGGTTGTGCACCTTGAACACCACGCCTTTGAGGTTCAGCAGCAGGTCGACCACGTCTTCCTGCACGCCATCCAGCGACGAGTACTCGTGCACGACGCCGGCGATCGTCACTTCGGTCGGCGCATAGCCGATCATCGACGACAGCAACACGCGGCGCAGGGCATTCCCCAGCGTGTGGCCGTAGCCACGCTCGAACGGCTCCATCACGACTTTGGCGTGACCAGGGCCCAGGGTTTCCACGTCGATAATGCGCGGTTTCAACAGACTGTTTTGCATGGATTGTCCTTTATCAATACCCTCGGCTCGTTACACCGATAAGGCTGACGGGTTCAATTGAAAACGCCCACGACGCGCGTGGGCGGGTGACACTCAGGGTCGCGTATTAACGCGAATACAGTTCGACGATCAGCGATTCGTTGACGTCGGCAGCGATGTCGCTGCGCTCCGGCACCGACTTGAAGGTGCCTTCCATCTTCTTGGCGTCGACCGACACCCAGCTCGGCATGCCGACCGATTCGGCCAGGGCCAGGGATTCGATGATACGGGCTTGTTTCTTCGACTTTTCGCGCACGGCGATCACGTCACCGGCTTTCACCAGGTAGGACGGGATGTTGACCACGTTGCCGTTGACGGTGAAGGCTTTGTGCGACACCAGCTGGCGGGCTTCCGCGCGGGTCGAACCGAAGCCCATGCGATAGGCGACGTTGTCCAGACGCGATTCCAGCAGACCCAGCAGGGTTTCACCGGTATTGCCCTTGCGGCGCTCGGCTTCGGCGAAGTAGCGGCGGAATTGGCGCTCCAGCAGACCATAGATACGCTTGACCTTCTGCTTCTCACGCAGCTGGTTGCCGTAGTCGGAGGTGCGGGCACCCGATTTCACGCCATGCTGGCCCGGTTTGGTTTCCAGCTTGCATTTCGAATCGAGCGAGCGGCGGGCGCTCTTCAGGAACAGATCAGTGCCTTCACGGCGCGACAGTTTTGCTTTGGGACCGATATAACGTGCCACGGTGCTTTCCTTTTTTAGTAAAAATAATAACGCCCCGATGCCGGCTGAACCGCTGCATCAGGCGCTAGTCCAACCCGATACACGAGTGGACAGTGGGCTTGTGGGCCTCTTGCGAGGCGACAACAGCCGGGCAGTATACCGCAATCGGTCCTGCGCCGGCAATTCCTTCTTCACGACCAGCAATTCTGGCCGTGGACAACATGGGTCAAGCTTAGATACGACGACGCTTCGGCGGACGGCAGCCGTTGTGCGGCACCGGGGTCACGTCCTGAATCTCGGTGATCTTGATGCCGAGGCTGTTCAGGGCGCGCACAGCCGATTCACGGCCCGGGCCCGGGCCCTTGATGCGCACTTCGAGGTTCTTCACACCGCACTCGATCGCCACTTTACCGGCGGCTTCGGCAGCCACCTGGGCCGCGAACGGGGTCGACTTACGCGAACCCTTGAAGCCAGCGCCACCCGAGGTCGCCCACGACAGCGCATTGCCCTGACGGTCGGTGATGGTGATGATGGTGTTGTTGAAGGAAGCGTGCACGTGGGCGATACCCTCGGCGACGTTCTTCTTGACTTTCTTACGCACACGCGCGGCGGCGGCGCTGCTTTGTTGCTTAGCCATTGTTATCGTTCCTCAGATTATTTCTTCAGCGCTTGAGCGGCCTTGCGCGGACCCTTGCGGGTACGGGCATTGGTACGGGTACGCTGGCCACGGACCGGCAGACCCTTACGGTGACGCAGACCGCGGTAGCAGCCCAGGTCCATCAGGCGCTTGATGTCCATCGACAGTTGACGGCGCAGATCGCCTTCAACGACGAACTTGGCCACTTCATCACGCAGCTTTTCCAGCTCGCTGTCGTCCAGATCCTTCACCTTTTTATTGGTGGGGATGCCGGTGGAAGCGCAGATCTGCTCCGAACGGGGACGGCCGATGCCATAAATGGCGGTCAGGCCAATGACCGTGTGTTGGTGGTTGGGGATATTGACCCCTGCAATACGTGCCATGCTTTATTCCTCGACCGTAATTAACCTTGACGCTGCTTGTGACGCGGCTCCACGCAAATCACGCGGACCACACCCTTGCGCTTGATGATCTTGCAGTTGCGGCAGATGCGCTTGACTGAAGCGTTAACTTTCATTTTGCACTCTCTCTTGGTTCGATTGTTCTACAACTTACTTGGTCCGGAACACAATCCGGGCGCGGCTCAGGTCATAGGGCGTGAGCTCCACGGTGACCTTGTCGCCAGGCAGGATGCGGATGTAATTCATGCGCATCTTGCCCGAAATGTGTCCGAGTACCACGTGTCCGTTTTCCAGTTTGACTCGGAAGGTTGCGTTGGGCAAGTTCTCGAGGATCTCGCCCTGCATTTGGATGACGTCGTCTTTTGCCATGCGTTTGTCCTGGTCCTTATCGGGTGGGCATCCCGCCCTTGAAGTTCGCCTTGCGCAGCAGCGATTCGTATTGCTGCGACATGACGTAGTTCTGGACCTGGGCCATGAAATCCATGGTCACCACCACGATAATCAGCAGGGAGGTGCCACCGAAATAGAAGGGCACTTTCCACTGCGCCTGCATGAATTCCGGCAGCAGGCAGACCAGGGTGATGTACACGGCGCCGGCCAGGGTCAGGCGCATCAGGATCTTGTCGATGTAGCGCGCGGTCTGTTCGCCCGGACGGATGCCCGGCACGAAGGCGCCGCTCTTCTTCAGATTATCGGCCGTCTCCTTCGAATTGAAGACGAGGGCCGTGTAGAAGAAGCAGAAGAACACGATGGCCAGCGCATACAGCAGCGCATGGATCGGCTCGCCCGGCGCCATGGAACCGGCCAGGTCACGCAGGAAACGGATCACCGCGCTCTCCTTGTCGCCACCCCGCGTGAACCAGTCCACGATCGTGGCCGGGAACAGGATGATCGAGGAGGCGAAGATCGGCGGGATCACGCCCGACATGTTCAGCTTCAGGGGCAGGTGGCTGGTTTGGCCGCCGTACACCTTGTTGCCGACTTGACGCTTGGCATAGTTGACCAGGATCTTGCGCTGACCACGCTCGACGAACACGACGGCGAAGGTCACCAGGGCCACCAGCAGCACGATCACGAGGGCCGAGAAGGAACCGATGGAACCATTCGAGACCAGCGAGAACAGACCGCCGAGCGCTGCCGGCAGACCGGCCGCGATACCCGCAAAGATGATGATCGAAATGCCGTTGCCGAGACCGCGTTCCGTGATCTGCTCGCCGAGCCACATCAGGAACATCGTGCCCGTGACCAGGGTCACGGCCGTCACCAGGCGGAAGCTCATGCCCGGATCGAGCACGAGGCCCGGCTGCGATTCGAGCGCGACGGCGATCGAGAAGGCCTGGAACAGGGCCAGCACCACCGTGAAATAGCGGGTGTACTGGGTGATCTTGCGACGCCCTGCTTCGCCTTCCTTCTTCAGCGCTTCCATCTGCGGCGAGACAATCGACAGCAACTGCATGATGATCGACGCCGAAATGTAGGGCATGATCCCCAGCGCAAACACCGTGAAACGCGAGAGCGCGCCACCCGAGAACATGTTGAACATGCCGAGGATGCCGTTCTCGTGTTCCTTGAACATCTGCGCCAGACGAGCCGGATCGATGCCCGGCACCGGCACGTGGGCGCCGATGCGGTACACGACGAGTGCGCCGAGCAAGAACCAGAGGCGGTTCCAGGGGAAACCTGCCGCTGCACTCTTCGCCAGTTGAGGATTTGCCGCCAACGTCAACTCCTAAGTCTTAGGCAACCGAACCACCGGCTGCTTCGATCGCAGCCTTGGCACCGGCGGTCACTTTCAGGCCCTTCAGATTGACGGCCTTGGTGATCTCACCGGACAGGATGACGCGCACGTCGCGAGCCAGCACCGGCAGCACGCCGGCCTGTTTCAGGACGATCAGGTCGATGTCGGTCACGGCGATGGCGTTGAGCTCAGACAGACGCACTTCAGCCTTGAAGGTGGCGTTCAGGGATTTGAAGCCACGCTTGGGCAGACGGCGCTGCAGCGGCATCTGACCGCCTTCGAAACCGACCTTGTGGAAGCCGCCCGAGCGCGATTTTTGACCCTTGTGACCACGGCCGGCGGTTTTACCCAGACCGGAACCGATGCCACGGCCAACGCGGCGCTTGGCGTGCTTGGCGCCGGCTGCGGGTTGAATGGTATTGAGTTCCATTGAAATTCTCCGAGGGCTTAGCCCACAACTTTGACCAGGTAGCGGACCTTGTTGATCATGCCGCGCACAGCGGGCGTGTCTTCAAGTTCGCGCACGGAATTGACACGACGCAGGCCCAGGCCGCGCACGGTGGCGCGGTGGTCTTCGCGGGTGCCGATCAGGCCTTTGACCAGTTGTACTTTCACAGTCTTCGACATGATTGCTCCTTAGCCCAGAATCTCTTCGACCGTCTTACCGCGCTTGGCGGCGATGTCGGCCGGGGTGCTCAGTTTGCTCAGGCCGTTCAGCGTGGCGCGCACCAGGTTGTAGGGATTGGACGAACCGGTCGACTTGGCGACCACGTCGGTCACGCCCATCACTTCGAAGATAGCGCGCATGGCGCCACCTGCGATCACACCGGTACCGGGCTTGGCCGGGCTCATCATGACGCGCGAGGCACCGTGACGGCCTTCCACCGAGTGCACCAGGGTACCGTTCTTGAGCGGCACCTTGATCAGGTTGCGGCGGGCTTCTTCCATTGCCTTCTGCACACCGACCGGCACTTCCTTCGACTTGCCTTTGCCCATGCCGATGCGGCCATCGCCGTCACCAACCACGGTCAGGGCGGCGAAACCCATGATCCGACCACCCTTGACCACTTTGGTCACGCGGTTGATCGAGATCATTTTTTCGCGCATGCCATCATCCGGCTTGTCGCCTTGCATTTTTGCTTGCATTTTTGCCATGACGAATATTCCTTAGAACTTCAGGCCGGCTTCACGCGCGGCATCTGCCAGCGCCTTGACGCGACCGTGGTAACGGAAGCCCGAGCGGTCGAAAGCCACTTCGGTGATCCCAGCTTTCAGTGCCTTCTCGGCCACACGCTTGCCGACCAGGGCAGCGGCGGCAACGTTGCCGCCCTTGCCCGACTGGCCAGCCAGCTCGGCGCGCACTTCGGCCTCGAGGGTCGAAGCCGACACCAGCACTTTGGCGTCCGGGCTGATCAGGTTGGCGTAAATGTGCAGGTTGGTGCGATGCACCGACAGGCGATTGACTTTCAGTTCTGCAATCTTGATGCGGGTTTGACGCCCACGACGCAGACGCGATGCTTTCTTGTCCATGGTCAGCCCCTATTATTTCTTCTTGGTTTCTTTGAGCTTCACCACTTCGTCCGCATAACGGACGCCCTTGCCCTTATACGGCTCAGGAGCGCGGTAAGCACGCACTTCGGCAGCGGTCTGACCGACCTTCTGCTTGTCGATACCCGAAATCACGATTTCGGTCGGGCTCGGGGTGGCGCACTTGACGCCTTCCGGCATCTGGTGCACGACCGGGTGCGAGAAACCGAGCGAGAGGTTCAGCTTGTCACCCTGGGCCTGGGCTTTGTAGCCCACGCCGACCAGCGACAGCTTCTTCTCGAAACCCTTGGTCACGCCGTTGACCATATTGGCCACCAGCGCGCGCACGGTGCCCGACATCGCGTTCGATTCACGCGAGTCGTCGACCACGTCGAAGCTCAGGGTGTTATTGGTATTGTCAATCTTGACCAGGCCGTTCAGCGGCAGGCTCAGCGAACCGAGCGGGCCCTTGACGGTGATCGAGCTGGCATTCAGCGCCACATCGGTGCCGGCAGGCACGGCGATCGGCATCTTAGCTACACGCGACATTGTTCTTTCTCCTTACGCCACGTAGCAAATCACTTCGCCACCGACGCCGGTAGCGCGTGCTTTGCGATCGGTCATCACGCCCTTCGGCGTCGACACGATGGCCACACCCAGGCCGTTCATCACGGTCGGGATCTCATCTTTGCCCTTGTAGATGCGCAGGCCCGGACGGGACACGCGCTCGAGGCGCTCGATCACGGGACGGCCCGTGTAGTACTTCAGGCCGATTTTGAGTTCGGCTTTGCCACCGGCTTCGGTGACGGCGTAATCTTCGATATAGCCTTCGTCTTTGAGCACGGCGGCGATGGCCACCTTGACTTTCGAGGACGGCATGGCGACCGACGTTTTCTGCACGCCCTGGGCGTTGCGGATACGGGTCAGCATATCGGCGATAGGATCGCTCATACTCATTGCTTGTTCTCCTATTACCAGCTGGCTTTGGTCAGACCCGGGATTTCGCCCTTCATGGCGAATTCACGGAGCTTGATACGACCCAGGCCGAATTTGCGGAAAGTGCCACGGGGGCGACCGGTCACCTGGCAGCGGTTGCGCTGGCGGGTCGGGGCCGAGTTACGCGGCAGGGCCTGCAGTTTCAGGCGGGCTTCGTAACGCTCTTCGTCCGACTTCGACTGGTCGTCGATGATGGCTTTCAGGGCGGCGCGCTTGGCGGCAAACTTGGCCACCAGGTCGGCACGCTTCTGTTCACGGTTAATCAGTGCGAGTTTTGCCATGATCTGCTTAGTTCCTGAACGGGAATTTGAAGGCGGCGAGCAGGGCTTTGGCCTCGTCGTCGGTCTTGGCGGTCGTGGTGATCGAGATGTTCATACCACGCAGGGCGTCGATCTTGTCGTACTCGATTTCCGGGAAGATGATCTGCTCTTTCACGCCGATGTTGTAGTTGCCGCGGCCATCGAAGGCACGGCCGTTCACACCGCGGAAGTCACGCACGCGCGGCAGGGCCACGGTGATCAGACGATCGAGGAATTCGTACATACGGGCGCCGCGCAGGGTCACCATGCAGCCGATCGGATAGCCTTCGCGGATCTTGAAACCGGCGATAGCTTTACGGGCCTTGGTCACCACCGGCTTCTGGCCGGCGATCTTGGTCAGATCGCCCACAGCGTGCTCGATGATTTTCTTGTCAGCCACGGCTTCCGACAGACCCATGTTCAGGGTGATCTTGGTCAGACGCGGCACTTCCATCACGGACTTGTAGCCGAATTTCTCGGTCAGGTCCTTGGCGATTTTTTCTTTGTACAGTTGTTGGAGACGGGCCATGATCTTACGCCTTCACGACTTCGCCGTTCGACTTGAACACGCGAACTTTCTTACCGTCCACGACCTTGAAGCCGACGCGGTCAGCTTTGCCGGTAGCGGCATTGAACAGAGCGACGTTGGACTGGTGGATCGGCATGGTCTTGTCGACGATACCGCCAGTGGCGCCGGTCATCGGGTTCGGCTTCTGGGCCTTCTTGGCCACATTCACACCTTCCACGAGGACATGGGTTTCATCGGCACGGGCCAGCACGGTACCGCGCTTGCCTTTGTCTTTGCCGGTCAGGACGATCACGTCGTCGCCTTTGCGAATCTTATCCATTGCGACTCCTTACAGGACTTCCGGAGCCAGGGACACGATCTTCATGAACTTTTCGCCGCGCAGTTCGCGCGTGACCGGTCCAAAGATACGGGTGCCGATCGGCTCCAGTTTATTATTCAGCAGCACGGCGGCATTGCCGTCGAACTTGACGAGCGAGCCATCCTGGCGGCGCACACCTTTGGCGGTACGAACCACCACGGCGTTGTAAATTTCACCTTTTTTGACGCGGCCACGGGGGGCAGCCACCTTCACGGTGACTTTGATCACGTCGCCAATGGCAGCGTAACGGCGCTTGGAGCCACCCAACACCTTGATGCACATGACTTCCTTGGCACCGGTGTTGTCGGCCACTTCGAGCCGGCTTTCAGTTTGAATCATAGTTTTCTCTTTCCCAACTTAAGCCGAAGAATCCACCACCGGGGTGGGCCTGCGGTCAGTCTTGGTCCCGCCGGCCCGCGCCTGCTGGAGCGAGCGATTGGGTGATGGACTTACCTAAAAATCTTGACGAGGCATCAATGTGACAACACTGATGCACGAAGCCCGCTAGTATTACACAACACCAGCGGGCTTGCAACAACTTTTTTGCTGCGGGCCCGAAAGCCCGCCTTCCTGCCTGTCCAGCTTAGATCGTCTGGGCGGTTTGCACCACTTTGGTGACGGTCCAGGCCTTGGTCTTCGAGATCGGACGGCCTTCCGTGATCTCGACGACATCACCTTCCTTGCACTGGTTGGCTTCGTCGTGCGCGTGGTACTTATTCGAGCGCACGATGATCTTGCCGTACAGGGGGTGCTTGACGTGACGCTCGATCAGAACGGTAACGGTCTTGTCCATTTTGTCGGACACCACCTTGCCGATCAGCGTACGCTTGAGCTTGGTCGTATCGTTCATTTGGCACCTTTCTCATTCATAACCGTTTTCACGCGTGCGATGTCGCGGCGCACCTTCTTCAGCTGGGCGGTGTTGCCCAGCTGCTGGGTCGCCACCTGCATGCGCAGACCGAACTGGGCTTTGAGCAGCTCGTTCAGTTCTTTCTGCAGGGCGTCCTGGTCCTTGCCGCGGAGTTCCGTTGCTTTCATTATTAACTCCTATCAAGCGCCCACTTGACGCACGACGAAGGTCGTGGCCAGGGGCAGTTTGGCGGCAGCCAGGCGGAAGGCTTCACGAGCCAGCTCTTCGGCCACACCGTCCATTTCATAGAGGACTTTACCGGGGCGGATTTCTGCCACGTAGTACTCGGGGTTACCTTTACCGTTACCCATACGGACTTCGGCCGGCTTGTTCGAGATCGGCTTGTCCGGGAACACACGGATCCAGATCCGGCCGCCACGTTTGATGTGACGGGTCATGGCACGACGCGCCGCTTCGATCTGGCGGGCCGTGATCCGGCCACGGGCCACGGCCTTCAGACCGAATTCGCCGAAGGACACGGCGGTGCCGGTCTCGTGCGAAATGCCGGTGTTGCGGCCTTTCTGCTCTTTACGATACTTCCTGCGTGCGGGTTGCAGCATGTTTATTCTCCTGCTTTCTCAGCGCCGGCCTTGGGAGCGCGCACGCGGGCGGCGCCAGGGGCACCGGCCGGCTTGGCGCTACGCGGGCGGGCACCCGGTTTGCCGTCGTCGCGACGCGGGCCGCGCGGTTTCTTCTCGTCAGCCGGGGTGTCGATCACCGGGGCTTCGCCGGTGGCCGAACGGTCACCCTTGTAGACCCAGACCTTCACACCGATGATGCCGTAGGTGGTCGAGGCTTCGCTGGTGCCGTAGTCGATATCGGCGCGCAGGGTGTGCAGGGGCACACGGCCTTCGCGATACCACTCGGTACGGGCGATCTCGATGCCGTTCAGACGACCCGACGACATGATCTTGATGCCGACCGCGCCCAGGCGCATGGCGTTCTGCATGGCGCGCTTCATGGCGCGGCGGAACATGATGCGCTTTTCGAGCTGCTGCGAGATCGAATCGGCGATCAGTTGGGCATCGATTTCCGGCTTGCGGATTTCTTCGATGTTCACGTGCACGGGCACGCCCATGATCTTGGTCAGGGCCGACTTCAGCACTTCGATGTCTTCGCCCTTCTTGCCGATCACGACGCCCGGACGGCTCGAGAAGATCGTGAAGCGCGCGTTCTTGGCCGGACGCTCGATGACGATGCGGCCGACGGAGGCGTTCTTCAGCTTCTTCTTCAGGAAAGCGCGGGCTTTCAGGTCTTCGTTGAGCATGTCGGCAAAGTTATTGCCTGCATACCAGCGCGAAGCCCAGTTACGGGTCACCGCAAGGCGGAAACCGGTCGGATGAATCTTCTGTCCCATCGTCGCTCCTTAGTTACCGACAGTCACGTAGATGTGACAGGATTGTTTCGAAATACGATCACCGCGGCCTTTGGCACGTGCCGTGAAGCGCTTCAGGATCGGGCCCTTTTCGACGTAGATCGAGGTCACTTTCAGCTCGTCGATGTCGGCGCCATCATTGTGCTCGGCGTTCGCAATGGCGGACTCCAGCACTTTCTTGATGATGCCGGCGCCTTTTTTCGGGCTGAACGTCAGGATGTTCAGCGCGGCGTCGACTTTCTTGCCACGGATCATGTCAGCAACCAGGCGGCCTTTTTGGTCCGACAGGCGGACACCTTTGAGGATAGCTTTGGTTTCCATTATTTCTTCGCCTTCTTGTCAGCTGCGTGGCCCTTGAAGGTACGGGTCAGCGCGA
The DNA here is from genome assembly GCF_022012445.1 of Massilia sp. TS11. Taxonomy (GTDB): domain Bacteria; phylum Pseudomonadota; class Gammaproteobacteria; order Burkholderiales; family Burkholderiaceae_D; genus Telluria. The sequence continues at coordinate 117,847 of NZ_JAKLTS010000006.1, read as the reverse complement.
ATTCGCCGAGCTTGTGACCGACCATGTTTTCCGACACGTAGACGGGCACGTGGGTCTTGCCATTGTGCACAGCGATGGTCAGGCCGATGAAGTCCGGCATGATCGTCGAGCGGCGCGACCAGGTCTTGATGGGCTTTTTGTCTTTCGACGCTTGCGCGGCTTCGACTTTCTTCACCAGGTGGGCGTCACAGAACGGCCCTTTTTTCAACGAACGAGTCATTCTCTACCCCTTATTTCTTACCACGGCGCGAGACGATCATCGAAGACGTGCGCTTGTTCGAACGCGTCTTCTTACCCTTCGTCTGCTGACCCCACGGCGACACCGGGTGACGACCCGCTGCCGTACGACCCTCACCACCACCGTGCGGGTGGTCGATCGGGTTCATGACCACACCACGCACGGTCGGACGCACGCCGCGCCAACGCATGGCACCGGCTTTACCGATCTTGCGCAGATTGTGCTCGCCGTTGCCGACTTCGCCGACGGTGGCGCGGCACTCGATGTGCACGCGGCGCACTTCGCCGGAACGCAGGCGGACCTGGGCGTAGGTGCCTTCACGGGCCATCAGCACGACGCCGGCGCCGGCGGTACGGGCCATCTGGGCGCCTTTACCCGGCAGCATTTCGACGCAGTGCATCGTGGTACCGACCGGAATATTGCGGATGGGCAGGCAGTTACCGGCCTTGATCGCGGCTTCCGCGCCGTTCATCAGCGTGTCACCGACTTGCACGCCTTTGGGGGCGATGATGTAGGTGCGCTCGCCGTCGGCGTAGCACAGCAGGGCGATGTGGGCCGTGCGGTTCGGGTCGTACTCGATGCGCTCGACCTTGGCCGGGATGCCGTCCTTGTTGCGCTTGAAGTCGACCACGCGGTAGTGGTGCTTGTGACCACCGCCGATGTGGCGGGTGGTGATGTGACCGTTGTTGTTACGGCCAGCAGTTTTCGATTTCTTTTCGACCAGAGCAGCCAGCGGACGGCCCTTGTACAGGTCCGGGTTGACCACTTTCACCACGCCACGACGGCCCGGCGAAGTCGGTTTCATCTTAACGAGTGCCATTATTTAGCCTCCTCGACAAAGTTGATCTCTTGGCCGGGTTTCAGGCACACGTAGGCACGCTTGGTGTGGTTGCGACGGCCGACGAAACGGCCCGAACGCTTGACTTTACCTTCGCGGTTGACGGTTTGCACCGATTCCACTTCGACCTTGAACAGCAGCTCGACGGCGGCCTTGATCTCGGGCTTGGTGGCGTCCGGCAGCACTTTGAACATGATCTGTTCGCGCTGTTCGGCGACCATGGTGGCCTTCTCGGAAATCACCGGGGCCAGCAGCACCTTCATCAGGCGCTCTTCGCTATGTTTGATCGCGCTCATGCGAACATCTCCTCAAGTTTGGCCAGGGCCGGCTTGGTCACGAGGATCTTCTTGTAGTAGACCAGGGACATCGGATCGGCGTGCTTGGGCTCGACGACCAGGACGTGCGGCAGATTGCGCGACGCCAGTTCCAGATTCTCGTTGACGTTGTCGGTGATCACCAGCACCGAATCCAGACCCATGTTCTGCAGCTTTTGCGACAGCAGCTTGGTCTTCGGGGCGTCGATCGACAGGTCTTCGATCACGCTCAGGCGGTCTTCGCGGACCAGCTGGGACAGGATCGAGCAGATACCTGCGCGATACATCTTCTTGTTGACCTTGTGGGTGAAGTTCTCATCCGGCGTATTCGGGAAAATACGGCCGCCCCCACGCCACAGCGGCGAGGACGACATACCGGCACGGGCACGACCGGTGCCCTTTTGACGCCACGGTTTCTTCGTGGTGTGCTTGACTTCTTCGCGGTCTTTCTGCTTGCGGTTACCCGAGCGGGCGTTGGCAGCGTAGGCGACCACGATCTGGTGAATCAGGGCTTCGTTGTAGTCACGGCCGAACACAGTGTCGGCAGCGGCCACGGCAGCGCCTGCCTGACCTTGTTCATTCAGAAGCTTCAGTTCCATCTATTAAGCCCCCTTCGCTTTGACTTTGACGGCCGGCGACACGATGACTTGACCGTTCTTGGCGCCGGGAACGGCACCCTTGACCAGCAGCAGCTGGCGATCAGCATCGATACGGGCGATTTCGAGGTTCTGCACGGTGACCTTGACGTCACCCATGTGACCGGTCATGCGCTTGCCCGGGAACACGCGGCCCGGATCCTGCGCCATACCGATGGAACCAGGAACATTGTGCGAACGGGAGTTACCGTGGGTGGCACGACCGGACGAGAAGTTGTAACGCTTGATGGTACCGGCGTAACCCTTACCGATCGACACGCCTTGCACGTCGACTTTTTGACCGACTTCGAACAGCGAGACAGCGATCTTGTCGCCGGCTTTCAGTTCAGCCGCTTTGGCGGCGTCGATCGTGAATTCCTTCAGAAAGGTACCGGCTTCGACGCCAGCTTTCGCGAAGTGACCAGCAGCAGCTTTGTTCACGCGGGTGGCGCGACGCTTGCCGAAGGCAACCTGAACAGCGGTATAACCATCCGCTTCAGGGGTTTTGATTTGCGCAACACGGTTGTCCGACACGTCCAGCACGGTGACGGGGATCGAATCGCCGTCATCCGTGAAGATACGCATCATGCCAACCTTGCGACCGAGGAGGCCAAGGCTCATTTTTTCTCCATTCCCACCTACGATTGGGCGGGGCTGATGTTTAACTACTAACAAACGCGTCAATTCTCAAAGGACGAATTGACACCGAAGCCCACAAGTATAGCCCGAAAAAAACCTTGACGCAACAGGTTTTTGTGGGGTATGTCGTGCACAAAGGCAGGAAACACTTGTATGATTTGTAAGTTGCTCTAAAGAATTGGGACACGCATGGGACGAGGCTGGGTGCGGGCGCTGGGCGCGCTCTTGTTGCTGGGTTGGCTGGGCATGGCGCCGGCCGCGAGCCCGCGCTGGGAGGCCCTGACCGGGCCGCGCTTCGCCCACCTCGGCCCCGAGCGCGGTTGGCCGAACCCGATCATCATGTGTCTGGCCCAGGATGGCGCCGGCTTCGTCTGGGCCGGCACCCAGGGCGGGCTGGCGCGCTGGGACGGCTACCGGGTGCGCAGTTACCTGCATGATCCGGCCGATCCGCACTCGCTGCCCGGCAATTTCATCCAGGTGCTGCACACCGATCCCCAGGGCCGGCTGTGGATCGGCACCACCTCGGGCGGGCTGGCCCGCTATCTGCCCGAGGAAGACCGCTTCCTGCGCTATCCGGCCGGCCCGGCCGGGCTCAGCCACACGGGGATCACGGCCCTGGCCAGCGACCACCAGGGCGGCCTGTGGGTCGGCAGCGCGGCCGGACTTGACTATTTAGCGGCGGACGGGCGCGTCACCCCCGTGCCCGATTTGCCGGCCGGCGGCGTGCGCGCGCTGGCGGTCGACGCCCAGGGCCGGCTGTGGATCGGCGGCGCTAGCGGTCTGCTGCTGCGCAACCCCGACGGCCAGCTGCGCGCCCTGCCCCTGGTCGACACGAACGGGCGCGCGCAGCCGCCCGACGCGGTGATGAGCCTGCTGATCGACAGCGCCGGCCGGGTCGGCTTCGGCACGCGCAAGAGCGGGCTCGGGGTGGTCAATCTGGAGCGCGGCACGGCCGAGCTGTTCACGCGCGGCGCCGGCGCCCAGCTGGCGCGCGCGATGGTGCTGTCGCTGAGCGAGGCCAGCCCGGGCCGCTGGTGGGCCGCCACCTATGGCGCCGGGGTGGCCGAGTTCGAGCCGGCCAGCGGCGCCCTGCGCCTGCTGCGCCACAATGCCCTGATCGGCCCCAGCCTCGGGCACGACCGCGCGGCCGCCGTGCTGCGCGACCGCAGCGGCCTGCTGTGGGTCGCCAATGAACGCGGGCTCGACCGCCACGATCCGGACACGCGCGCTCTGTATACCGTGTTCGGCGGGGTCGACGCGCCCGAGGCCAATGTCACCGCCACGCTCGAACACAGCGACGGCAGCCTGTGGGTGGCGCTGGCCGACAGCGGCATCGACGTGATCAGCGCGGACGGCCAGCGGCGCGCCATCCTGCGCACCGGCGACGGCCCCGGCCAATTGCCGCCGCGCGTGATCTTCGACCTGGCCGAAGGGCCCGACGGCGCCGTCTGGCTCGGCACCCAGCTCGGCCTGTACCGGGTCGGGCGCGATGGCCGCGGCCTGCGCGCGGTGCCGCTGCAGGCGGCCAATCCGATGCCGCGCATCAGCCGCCTGGTGGCCGACCGCCAGCAGCTGTGGATCGGCAGCTTCGATGGCGTGCTGGGCCTGGACTTCGCCAGCGGGCGCCTGCGCAGCTTCGGCCCCGGCCCGGCCGGCCTGACCGACGGCCGCGTCGAAGCCCTGCTGCTGGCGCCCGGCGGCACGCTGTGGGCCGGCACCCGCAACGGCCTGAACCGGATCGAGCTGGCCAGCGGCGCGGTGCGCCAGTATCCGTATCAGCCGGGCCAGAGCAAGGGCCTGGGCGGCGGCCTGGTGGCCAGCCTGGCGCGCGACCACCAGGGCCGCCTGTGGATCTCGACCTATGGGGCCGGCCTGGCCGTGCTCGATCCGCGCAGCGACACGATCCGCCGGCTCGGCCCGGCCGAGGGCCTGCCGGTCCCCGACATCAATGGCCTGACCGTCGACGCCAGCGGCCAGATCTGGGCCGCCCACAGCCAGGGCCTGAGCCGCATCGATCCGGACAAGCTCAGCGTACGCAATATCGGCCAGAAGGACGGCCTGACGCTGGAACGCTTCGACCGCGCCAATGTCAGCCGCGACGGCGAGCTGTGGTTCGGCGGCCAGGGCGGGTTGCTGGCCTTCCGGCCCGAGCAGCTGCGCCCGCGCCACTGGCAGCCGCCGCTGGTGCTGACCCAGGTGCGGCGCGCCGGCCAGCAGCTGGCGCCGGCCGGCCTGCTGGCGCGCGGTCTACTGAGCGTAGCGCCCGGTACGCGCGATCTGCAGATCGAATTTGCCGCGCTCGACTATGCGGCGCCCGAGGCCCTGCGCTATGCCTGGCGCCTGACCGGCTACCAGGACGCCTGGACCGAGGTCGATCCGAGCGAGCGCCATGCCGTCTTCACCAGCCTGCCGGCCGGCGACTACCAGCTGCAGATCCGCGCGCGCGGACGCGACGGCCAGTGGCTGGACCAGACCCTGAACCTGGCGCTGCGCGCCGAGCGCGCCTGGTACCAGCAATGGTGGGCCTATGCGCTGGCCCTGCTGCTGGCCGGCGCCCTGCTGGCCCTGGCCTGGCACGGGCGCATGCGCATCCATGCGCGCGAGCGGGCCCGCCTCGAGGCCCTGGTGCGCGAACGCACGCGCCACCTCGAGCGCCTGAATGCGATCGTCAAGTCGATCAATGAGCAGCCCGATTTCGACAGCCTGCTGCAGGCCATGCTGGAGCAGGCGCGCGGCCTGGCCGGGGTCGAGCGCACGCTGGTGCTGGTGCGCGATCCGGCCCAGGAGCAATACAGCCTGCACGCCGGCTGGTCGCGCCAGGGCCCGGCCCCGCACTGGCTACCGCTGTCGGCCGCCGAGACCGAGGCGCGGCTGGCCACCAGCGCCAGCGTGCTGGCGGCCGACACCCTGTTCCAGGAACACGGACGCTGGCAGCGCCTGACCCTGCGCATCCGCAGCGCCAACCGGGTGGCCGGCTATCTGGTGTTCGAGAACGACGGCCAGCAGGCCTTCGCGCGCGCCGACCTCGCCCTGATGAGCGACCTGAAGGAGCACTTCGTCTCGGCCTTCCAGAAGATGCAGGCGGCGCGCGAGCTCGAGCGCGCGCGCGTCCAGGCCGAGGCGGCCACGCGCGCCAAGAGCGCCTTCCTGGCCAATATCAGCCACGAGATCCGCACCCCGATGAATGCCATCATCGGCTTTGCCGGCCTCGGCATCCACCTGGCGCAGTCGCCCCAGACGCTCGACTATTTCAGCAAGATCGGCAATGCCGGACGCAGCCTGCTGGCGATCATCAATGACCTGCTCGACTTCTCCAAGATCGAGTCAGGCAAGCTGACCCTCGAGGCGCAGCCGTTCGCGCCGCGCGAGCTGGCCGCCCAGCTCGGCGACCTGTTCGGCGCGGCAGCCACCGACAAGGGCCTCGAGCTGATCCTGAACGTCGCCCCCGACGTGCCGCGCCGCGTGGTCGGCGATCCGCTGCGCCTGTCGCAGATTCTGATCAACCTGGTCGGCAATGCCATCAAATTCACGGCCAGCGGCTATGTGATGCTGAGCGTGCAATGCCAGAGCGCGGCCGAGAATCAGGTGCACCTGAGCTTCACGGTCGACGATTCCGGCATCGGCATCAGCCCCGAGCAACAGGCGCGCCTGTTCCAGGCCTTCTCCCAGGCCGACGATTCGACCACCCGCCTGTACGGCGGCACCGGGCTCGGGCTGGCGATTTCGCAGCAGCTGGTGCAGCGCATGGGCGGCCAGATCACGCTCGACAGCGCGCCCGGGCGCGGCAGCCGCTTCCACTTCACGCTGACCCTGCCGGTGGCCAATGGCGAAGGGATCGGGCGCGCGCCCGAGGCCCTGCTCGGCCGCCAGCTGCTGGTGGTCGACGACAGTCCGGAGGCGCGCCAGGTGCTGGGCCAGCAACTGAGCGGCTTCGGTTTCGCCGTGCGTCTGGCCGCGTCCGGCCAGGAGGCGCTGGACGCGCTGGCCGCCGCCCCGGCCGATCTGGTGCTGCTCGACTGGAAAATGCCGGGGCTCGACGGCGTGGCCACGGCCCAGGCCCTGCGCGCGCGCGGCAGCGCCGAGCCGCCGGTGATCATGGTCAGCGCCTATGCGCGCGAAGGCATCGTCCAGGCGGCGCTGGCGGCCGGTGTGCAGCGCTTCCTCGACAAGCCGGTCCATCCGGAGCTGCTGCTGTCGACCGTGGTGGCGGCGCTGCGCGGCGAGGCCGCCAGTCCGGTGCCGACCACGCCGGCCCCGGCCGCGCTGTCCTCGGTGCTGGCCGGGCGCCGCGTGCTGGTGGTCGACGACAACCGCATCAATCTCGAAGTGGCCTGCGCCGTGCTGCGCCAGGCCGGCGTGGCCTGCCTGACGGCCGACAGCGGCGCCGAAGCGCTCCAGCATCTGCAGAGCGAGAGCGTGGACGCGGTGCTGATGGACATCCAGATGGCCGGCATGGACGGCTACCAGACCACGGCCGCGATCCGCGCCAATCCGGCGCTGGCGCGCCTGCCGGTGATCGCCATGACGGCCCACGCGATCGCCGGCTACCGCGAACGCTGCCTGGCCCAGGGCATGAACGACTTCGTCACCAAGCCGCTCGAACCGGCGCTGCTGTTCCGCACCCTGGCCAGCTGTCTGGGCCTGCAGTGGGAGGACGCCCCGGCCGCGCCGGCGCCGGCCGCACCCGCGACCAGCCTGCCCGCGCTGCCCGGCATCGATGTGGCCGCCGCCCTGGCCGTGCTGGACGGCCGCGAAGCCCTGCTGCGCAAGCTGCTCGGCCTGTTCGCCACCCAGTTCGGACCGACCCCGGAGCGCATCCGCGCCGCCCTGCTCGACGATGATCTGGGACGCGCGCGCGACCTCACGCACACGCTCAAGGGTTCATCCGGGAATCTGGCGGCCCAGCGCGTGCACGCGGCCGCGATCGCGCTCGAGCACGCCCTGGCCGGCACGGCGCGCGCGCCGATGCTGGCCGCGCTTGGCGAACTCGAAGCGGCGCTCGACGAAGTGCTGGACGGGATCGCCGCGCTCAGCGCAGTTCCGGCATCGTGATGCTGGCGGCCGGCGCGCCGCAGCCAAGCGCGGCCAGCACGATCTGGCCGCGTCCGTCGAGCCCGAGCGCGTCTTCGATATTCGCTTCGTTGATGCCGGCCGTGATGAAGGCCGGCAGCCCGGCTTCGGCCGCCAGCAGGGCGAAGCTCTGGCCGAGGTGGCCAGCGTCGAGCTGCAGCACGCGGTAGGCCTTCGGGTGGTTGCGGTACTTCCAGAAGCTGCGCGCCACCCGCCCGACCAGGAACACCAGCAGCGGCGCCTGGGCAAACCAGTCCTGGCCAGCCACGGCCGTGAGGGCAAACGCGGCCGGATCGGCCGGCGCCCCCAGCGCGGCCAACGTATGGCGCACCGGATGGTAGTGGTAGAAGCCGGGCGCCAGACCATCCACGCGCAGGGCCAGCAGATAGGCTTCGATCGGATGCAGGCCGCCGCCCGAGGGGCTGGTCTTTTTCAGCACGGCGGCCGTGGCGCCGAGCGGGTGCACGCGCTGGGCGCCGAAACTGCGCTGCAGCAGGCGCGCCACGGTGGCCAGATCGAGCCGCGCCTGCGGATCGAAATTGCGCCCCGTGTAGCGCGCGCCGAGCACCCCGTCGAGCGGCCCGGGCAGCGGCGCCGGCAGCGCCAGCTGGGGCGCCTGCGGATACTCGCTGCAGGCCGGGGGCGGACTGCCGAAGCGTTCGACCAGATGGGCAAAGGTGGGAAAGCGCTTGCCGTTCTCGCCCTCGCGGTCGCGCCAGCGGCTGTCCTGATGCAGCAGGGCCGCCAGCGGCCGCCAATGGGCCGCGCGCACGGCCTCGTCGCGCGCGCGCCAGGCGGCGTGCGCGGGCGCGTCGCTGATCAGCAGGCCCTGCTCCAGCAGTGCGTCGAGACAGGCGGCGCCATGCTGGGCCGCCAGCGCCGCATGCTCCTGCCACAGGCTGGGCCCGAGCGTGCGCAGCACGGCGCACGCGGCCTCGTCCACCGGACAGGGCGCCTCCAGGTGGGGCGCGTGGGCCAGGGTCTGCACGCTGGCGGCCAGCGCGCTGCCGCCACGCAGAAGGCTGGCCAGGGCAAAGCGCAGGTCCTCGCGCGGTTCAAGAAACAGGATGGCGCAGCGGCGTAGCAACATGGCTTAAACAAGATTGCAAGAAATTGAACAATACCCTAGGATGGGCATTCCGTTTAACTTTTTAGAAAGTTTTCATCTTGGCTACTCCGCACAATCTGCCCGCAATCGAGACCCTGCTCGACAAGCTCGCCACCGACGACGCCTTCCGCGACCAGCTGAGCGCCGATCCGCTCGGCACCCTGGCCAGCATCGGCCTGACCCCGGACCCGTCCGAGGTGCCGGCCACGCCGACCCTGCCGCCCAAGCATGTGGTGGCGGCCAACCGCGCGACCCTGCACGCGGCGCTGACGGCTGGTAACGAAGACTTCATCTACTTCTTCCTCGACCAGCCGGTCTGATCACAGCTTAAGGCTGCACCAGCTTGCGCGCTGCCTCGCGGTAGCGCGCGGCTTTCGGATTGGCGGCATTCCATTGCGGCGCCTGAGTCTGGTTGGCCAGGGTCAGCATGCCCAGCGCCACCATGCGGCTGACCCGCGCCATGTTTTCGTAATCGATCTTCTGCCAGTCGTCGGCCGGACCGTGATAGTCCGGGAACTCATAGGCGACGCTCAGCGTGTGAGCCGGCACCCCGACATCGGCCAGGGCCTGATTGTCGGAAAACGCGAAATAGCGGTCGCTATTGACCGGATGCTTGAACACCTCGATCCCGGTGGCCTTGCCGGCTTCCTGCAGGATCGGGCCGAGGTCGGAGAAGTCAAAGCCGGTCATCGCCACCCGGTTCACCTGCGGACCTTCGCTGTCGTCCGTGCGGCCCAGCTGTTCGAGATTGATGTCGGCCACCGTGCGCGCCAGCGGCAGCACCGGATGGCGGCCATAGTACTGCGAGCCCTTGAGGCCCAGCTCCTCGCCGAACACGGCCATGAAGGCGATACTGCGGCGCGGCCGCTGCGGCAGGCTGGCCAGGGCGCCGGCCACTTCCATCATGGCGGCGGTGCCGCTGGCGTCGTCGTTGGCGCCGCGGTGCAGCTTGCCATTGACCAGGCCCAGATGGTCATAGTGGGCGGTCAGCATCACATAGGTGTCGCGCAGCTGCGGGTCGCTGCCGCGCAGCACCCCGATCACATTGCGCAGCTTGACGGGTTTCAGCTCGGGGCCGGGGATGCGCACACTCATGCGCACCGGGCCGCTGGCGGCGGCAATCGCGTCGATCACGGCGCGCGCATGCAGCACCACGGTCGGCACCGGACCGCCATTGGCGTGGCGCTCCTCGGGATCGACCAGCACCGCGGCCTGGCCGCCGTCGCCATTCGGATTCTTGCGGTCGAAGGCCAGGCGCAGCAGCGGACGGGCGGTGCGCATGGCCGTGCCGAGCGCGCGCCGGGCCGCCGTGCGGGCGGCGTCGGACAGGTCGGCCGGCAGGTCGACCACGACCACCTTGCCATCCAGGCTGCCGGGCGCGATCTGGGCGTCGGGCGTGCTGATGCGCACCACGTCGGCGCCGTCCGTACTGAATGCGGCCGCCCCTTCCAGGCTGACGGCCGCCGCCGGCACCTGCAGGGTCTGGCCGCCGACCGTGAAGCTGAGCGTGAAGTCCTTCATGTCGCGCTTGCCGTAACCCCAGGTCGCGGTCTGGAAGTAGCCGTCGTCGCCGACCGGCTCCAGGCCGAAGCGGCGGAACTGGGCGGCGATGTATTCGGCCGCCAGCTCCTGCCCGCGCGAGGGCGTGGCGCGCCCTTCGAGCAGATCGGAGGCGAGGAAGGACAGGTGGCCGCGCAGCGCGTCCGGGGTCAGGCGCTTGAGCATGGCGTCCTGTTCCGGGGTCGGGCCGGCCGCCTGGGCCAGGCTGGCCGCGGCGGCCAGCAGCAATGCATATACGATGCGCATGGGGTCTCCAGATGTGAATAAGCTGGCAAGCATCACATGCGCCGCCAGCCGCGTCAATGGCCATGAATTCATGTAAGATAGGTTTCACTTTTGACCAGAATCCGCCGCGGCCATGCTGACTATCTATCACGTCCCTGTCTGTCCGTTCTGCCAGCGCCTCGAGATTGTGCTGACCCTCAAGGGCCTGCACGACCAGGTCCATTTCGACATCGTCGACATCACCCAGCCGCGCCCCCTGTGGCTGCTCGAAAAGACGCATGGCACGACCGCCATGCCGGTGCTCGAAACCAGCGACGGCCGCATCATCAAGGAAAGCCTGGTCATCATGCAATACCTCGAGGACCTGCTGCCGGCGCGTCCGGTGCGGCGCGCCGATCCGTATGAGCGCGCGCTCGAGAACATGCTGGTGCGGATGGAAGGCGAATTCACCGAGGCCGGCTTCAAATACCTGCTCAACCAGGACCCGGCCCAGCGCCAGGCCTGCCACGACCGCATGCTCATGCAGTTCGCGCGCATCAACGAATTCCTGATGACCCATGCGCCCGAGCGCACTTTCCTGTTCGACGAATTCGGCTGGGCCGAGGCGGTGTTCACGCCGCTGCTGATGCGCTTCTGGTTCCTCGAGTACTACGAGGACTTCGTGCTGCCCGACGCGCCCGCCTACGCGCGCGTGGCCGCCTGGCGCGCCGCCTGCGTCAGCCATCCGGCCGTCCAGCAGGTCACGCGCGAACAGATCATCAAGTCCTACTACGACGCCTCCAAGGGCTATGGCAATGGCAAGATGGTGCCGGGGCGCAGCGTCTCGACCTTCACCTTCGCGCCCGACTGGCGCGCGCGCCCGATGCCGCCGCGCGACAAGTACGGCCACAACGCCAGCGACGCCGAACTCGGCCTGCTGTAAGCGCGCGCCCGGCTGCGACAAACTCAGGACAGACAGGCGCGCCGCGCCTGTCTACACTGGCGCTATTTCCTTGCGAGAGAGATGCCATGTTGATCCGTTCCCTGCTGCTGGCGGCCGGCGCCCTGTGCGCCACGGCCCAGGCCAGCGACCTGTCGCTCGGTGTCGATGTCCTGCACGGCCGCACCGATTCCCATTACAGCCTGCGCAGCCAGGTCCTGCCGGTCACCCTCAATGGCCAGGAGCGCGCCAGCGGCGAGGGGCTGGCGATCCAGGCCGGTCTGGCGCTGGCGCCGCACTGGCAGCTGGTCGGCGCGCTCGAAGATCTGGGGCGCGCGCGCAGCATCAAGCGCGCCTGCGGCATGATCGGCTGCCGCGATGTCGCGCTCGACAACCACGTGCGCGCGCTGCGTCTGGGCGTCGAAGCCAGCCTGCCGCTGAGCGGCAATCTGTCCGTGCATGGCCAGGCCGGCGCGGCCTGGATGCGCGTGCATCAGCAGCGCTGGGACAATAGCGGCATCGCCGTCGACCGCCCGCCCGAGATCGTACCCGTCACCCACAGCGGGGTCGGCGCCGCCTGGCAGCTGGGCCTGGGCTATGCGTTCAGCCCGCAGCTGAGCGCCCGGGTCGGCTATGGCGGCCTGAGCCGCGTGGGCGGGGTCGACTGGCAGGGCTGGCGCCTCGGCCTGCACGGCCGCTTCTGACTCAGGCGGCGTGCGCGCGCACGAAGGCCGCGAACTGGTCCGGCGGCAGCGGGCGCGCGTAAAAATACCCCTGCGCCTCGTCGCAGCCGAGTGCGCGCAGGCGCTCGGCGATGGCGCCGCTTTCCACCCCTTCGGCAATCGTGCGCAGCCCGAGGCTGCGCGCCATGTCGATCACGGCGCGCACGATCGCCACCGCATCAGCGCTGACGGCCAGATCGGCCACGAAGCTCTTGTCGATCTTCAGCCGGTCGACCGCGAAGCGGCGCAGATACTGCAGGCTCGAGTAGCCGGTGCCGAAGTCGTCCACGGCCAGGGTCAGGCCGAGCGCCTTCAGCTGGCGCACGGTGTCGAGCACATGGTCGGTGTCGCGGATCAGGATCGACTCGGTCAGCTCGAGTTCGAGCAGGGCCGGATCGAGGCCGCTGCGCGCCAGCGCGCCTTTGATCATCTCGACCAGGCCAGGCCGCGCAAACTGCACGGCCGACAAATTGACGGCAATGCGCAGCGCGCCCAGCCCGGCGCGCTGCCAGGCCATCGCCTGCTGGCACACCTGCTCGACCAGCCAGGCGCCAATCGGCACGATCAGGGCCGTATCCTCGGCCACCGGAATGAAGCGCAGCGGCGGCACCAGTTCGCCATTCGGCAGGCGCCAGCGGATCAGGGCTTCGGCCGCTTCCAGGCGTCCGCTGGCCAGATCGAACTGCGGCTGATAGTGGATCTCGAAGTCGCCGCGCGTGAGCGCATCGCGCAGGCCATTGCTGATGGCCAGCTGCTCGCTGGCCTCGCTGTTCATCTGCTCGTCGTAGAAGCGGTAGGTATTGCGCCCGGCCGCCTTGGCGCGGTACATGGCCATGTCGGCGCGCTTGAGCAGGGTGTCGAAATCGCGCCCGTCCTCGGGATACACAGCGATGCCCATCGAGGCCGACACCACGGCCCGTTCGCCGCCCAGATCATACGGTTCGGACAGCACCTCGAGCAGGCGCCCCAGCACCGGCATGGCCTGCTCGGGCGCGAGCAGATCGGGCAGGATCACAGCGAACTCGTCACCGCCCATGCGGCTCAGGGTGTCGACGCTGCGCACATGCTGCTGGAAGCGGCGCGCGGCCAGGCGCAGCAATTGGTCGCCGCGCTCGTGGCCGAGCGAATCATTGACCGTCTTGAAGTGGTCGAGGTCGACATAGGCCAGCACCACATGCCCGCGCGTGCGCGCCGCCCGCCCGATCGCCAGCTCGGCGCGGTCGCGCAGCAGCAGGCGGTTCGGCAGTTCGGTCAGCGCATCGTGATAGGCCAGGTAGGCGGCGCGGTTCTCGGCCTGCTTGCGCTCCGAGACTTCGACCTGCAGGCGCTGGTAGGGCGCGCGCACGGTGGTGACGAACACGGCGCGGTAGATGAAGAAGTAGGCGAGCGCCTTGTACAGGTGGCCCACCAGGCTGAACAGGTCGTTGACATGCGAGTACAGCATCAGGCTGAGCTCGGACAGGATGATCATCAGCGTGGCCGAGAACAGCAGGGCTGGCATGTCATGGCCGCTGTCGCCGCTGCGCGCCTGGCGCAGATAAGCCATGGCCGCGGCCGCCATCAGCATGACCGCCCCGCCCTCGAGCAGCAGCTTGATTGCGGTCTGGCCCTGGCCGTCGATGAACATCACCGGCCACCAGTGCGGCGCCAGCAGTACCGACAGGGTGCCGCCCACGACCAGCAGCAGGACCGCACCCAGCGCCAGATAGCGCCCGGCCCGGTGCGGATACGGCTGCCACGGGCGCAGCGCCACCAGCAGCAGGGTGGCGGCGGCGCTGTAGCGCGCCATCAGCCAGAAGTTGATCGCCTTGTTCGGCGAGGCCGGCGTCACCCAGTCGGGCATGCCGCGGTAGGACAGCATATGGCCGGTGTCGAACAGGCCGGCCGCCAGAAAGCCGCAGGCCAGCAGCAGCACATTACCGGCATGGGTCGCCCCGTACGAATGCCAGGACACGGCGAAGATCAGCAGAGCGATGATGACGGCGACCAGCTCGCACAGGGTGTGCACCGAGACCGGGAACAAGAAGGGGCTATCGTGCGGGGAGCCATCGTCTGGCATCAGCCAGACCACCAGAAACACCAGGGTGAGCAGGCCCAGCAGGCGCCAAGGAATTGCTGTGTCTCGCATCGCTCAGGTTATTGTTGTCAAATAATAACGGCGATTGTGGAATTGCAATTCGCGAAAGTCAATTGTCCCTTAGGCAAATAGGGAAATTCAGGCGAAAAAAAACCGGGCGCGGGCCCGGTTTTCTTGCCGAAGGCGGCGCAGGCCGCCCTTGTGTTTACTGCAGTTTGATTTCGACGTCGACGCCAGCCGGCAGATCCAGCTTCATCAGGGCGTCCACGGTCTTGTCGGTCGGATCGACGATGTCCATCAGACGCTGGTGGGTGCGGATCTCGAACTGGTCGCGCGAGGTCTTGTTGACGTGCGGGGAACGCAGCACGTCGAAACGCTGAATACGGGTCGGCAGGGGCACGGGGCCTTTGACCACAGCGCCGGTGCGCTTGGCGGTGTCGACGATTTCCAGAGCGGACTGGTCGATCAGTTTGTAGTCGAAAGCCTTCAGGCGAATGCGGATTTTTTGATTCGGGGTGGACATGGTCATTTCCTTTTCAAAGAACGATCCGCCGCTCGGAAAGAGACGGCGGCATGAAAGTGTGCAGCGCGGACGCCGGGCACACAAAGGACGATATTCTAGCACGCTTTTTTTCCAAAAAAAACCCTTTCCTTTGCTTGCATCCGCAGCTATATTGCCCTGCACTCAACTTTTAGGAGACACCATGACCCGTACCGCACTGATCGCCGCCCTCAGCCTGGCCGCGCTCACGGCCCACGCCGCCGAACTGAGCGTGAACATGAACATCGTCAACGAAGCCGGCGTCGTCAAAGCGGCCGGCACCGTGCTGGTCAGCGAGAACGCGCACGGCCTGGTGTTCACGCCCAATCTGAGCGGTCTGCCGGCCGGTCTGCATGGTTTCCACGTGCATGAAAACCCGAGCTGCGACGCCGCCGACAAGGACGGCAAGAAGACCGCCGCGCTCGGCGCCGGCGGCCACCTCGATCCGGCCGCCAGCAAGAAGCATGGCCTGCCCTGGGGCGACGGCCACCTGGGCGACCTGCCCGCCCTGTACGTCGACGCGAACGGCAATGCCAGCCAGCCGGTGCTGGCGCCGCGCCTGAAGCTGGCCGATCTCAAGGGCCGCAGCCTGATGATCCATGCGGGCGGCGACAACCATGCCGATCATCCGGCCATGCTCGGCGGCGGCGGCGCCCGCATCGTCTGCGGCGTGTTCTAACCCGCCCGCTCAGCGCAGGCGGGCGCTCAAGGTCGAGCGTCCGCCCGTGGCGGCAAACCAGGGCAGGCAGCGCCCGGCCGCGAAGCCGTCGGCGCAGTCCTGCACCTCACGCGCCTCGGCGCGCCGCGCCAGCCAGTCGTACAGGCTGAGCGCGCGCTGATCGAGCAGCTGCTCGGACACGATCAGGGTCGCCATCCGGAATGCCGTCTGCGCCTTGCCGACGGCCGGATCGCGCGCCCCGTAGCGCGCCACCAGATCATTGATGCGCACCGGCGTCACGGCCGCGTCGGGCAGGAAGTCGCCCGGCTGCAGCGCCTGGGTCGGATTCTTGAGCGCAAAGAATTCACCGACTTCGGCCGCGCTTAGCAGGCCCATCATGTACAACTCCATCGTATTGAAGCGCGTGCCCTGCAGCGGATCGGCCGTGCCGACCTGCCAGCCGCCGGCCGCGCGCGTGAACGCATACAGGTACTCGCCGCCCTGATTGCCCGGCGGCAGACTGAAGCCCATCACATTCGCCGCCAGCGAGCCGGCCGGATAGTGGGGGCGCGCCTGGGCCAGCTCCGGGCTGTCCATGTACTGGATCCACTGGTGGCCGGTCTCGTGCAGCACGGCTTTTCCGCCGCCGTCGAAACCGGCCGAGAGCGGAAAGCGCGACCAGCCCTGCAGGCGGCCGGCGCTGCCGAAGCTCGCGCTCTCGTCCATCATGCCGAAGCCGATGCCCTTGGTCGTATTCTTGATGATGCTGTGGCTGCGGTTGCCGCGCGGCCCGGCGATCAGCACCACGTTCAGGAAGTCATACTGGTCCGGATAGCTGGCATAGAAGCGCCGCGCCAGCGGCCGCACATCGCTGTCGCGCAGCGTGCCCGGGCTGACGGCCAGATTGACCACGTAGTCAGTCTCCTGCATGTCCTCGGCCAGCTTACGCACCGGCACCAGGCCGATCGCCGGCGACCAGATCTCGGCGAACACATTGAAGCGCAACGCCGAGCTGCCCAGGCGCAGCTGGCCGACCGGCGGATGCTGGACCCATTTGGCGCTGTACTGGCGCAGCACCACGGCCGGGCTCAGGCGCACACTCCAGATGCCGTCGCCAGCCACGGCATCGCCTTCGCGGCCATCGTCGCGCAGGGCGAAGTCGCCGGACAGGGTTTCGAGCACCACGTCACCGCTGACGCCGGCCAGCGCCGCTTCGAACAGCACCGGGCTGGCCTGGTCTTCGGGCACCACCGTCGGGCTCCAGCGCGACCAGCTGACGTCCGGCGTGCCCGGCGCCGGCGTGGGTGCCGGGCTCGGCGTGGGGCTCGGCACCGGCGTCGGCGCGGGCGTCGCGGCAGGGCCGCCGCCGCCGCTACAGGCGCACAGCAGCAGGGACAGGCAGGCAATCGGCAGATGGCGCATCGGAGGCTCTCGCGTCAGGAAAAACAGGCATGCTCGCCAATGCCGCCCAGAGCGTCATCTGAAATCTTTCTTAACGTACAAATTCCACCCCACCTTTCCCCCAAGATAAATCGGGGTCAGACCCCATTTATCTGGCGGGCAAGCCCGCGGGCGGCGGAACTTGATCGCTGGATAAATGGGGTCTGACCCCGATTTGTTTAGGGGGAAAGGAGGGGTGGCGCGGGGCAAAAAAAATGCCGGCCCGCAGGCCGGCATTTTTTGTACTGCAGATCCGCGCTTAGGCGATGATCTTGGCCACCACGCCGGCGCCGACGGTACGGCCGCCTTCGCGGATAGCGAAGCGCAGACCTTCTTCCATCGCGATCGGGGTGATCAGCTTCACGGTGATCGAGACGTTATCGCCCGGCATCACCATTTCTTTGTCGGCCGGCAGCTCGATCGAGCCGGTCACGTCCGTCGTACGGAAGTAGAACTGCGGACGGTAGTTGTTGAAGAACGGGGTGTGACGGCCACCTTCGTCTTTCGACAGCACGTAGATTTCGCCGGTGAAGTGCGAGAACGGCTTGATCGAACCCGGCTTGGCCAGCACCTGGCCACGCTCGACGTCTTCACGCTTGGTGCCGCGCAGCAGCAGGCCGACGTTGTCGCCAGCTTGACCCTGGTCCAGCAGCTTGCGGAACATTTCGACGCCGGTCACGGTCGTCTTCACGGTGTCCTTGATACCGACGATTTCGATCTCTTCGCCGACCTTGATGATGCCGCGCTCAACACGACCGGTCACCACGGTACCGCGGCCCGAGATCGAGAACACGTCTTCCACCGGCATCAGGAAGGCGCCGTCCACGGCACGTTCCGGCGTCGGGATGTAGCTGTCCAGGGCTTCGGCCAGCTTCAGGATGCAGTCTTCGCCCAGTTCGCCAGCGGCGCCGTCCAGCGCCATACGAGCCGAACCCTTGATGATGGGCAGATCGTCGCCCGGGAATTCGTACTTCGACAGCAGCTCGCGCACTTCCATTTCGACCAGCTCGAGCAGCTCGGCGTCGTCGACCAGGTCGCACTTGTTCAGGAACACGATGATGTAGGGCACGCCCACCTGACGGGCCAGCAGGATGTGCTCGCGGGTCTGCGGCATCGGGCCGTCAGCGGCCGACACCACCAGGATCGCGCCGTCCATCTGGGCAGCGCCGGTGATCATGTTCTTGATGTAGTCGGCGTGGCCCGGGCAGTCCACGTGGGCGTAGTGGCGGTTGGCCGTCTCGTACTCGACGTGGGCGGTGTTGATGGTAATACCGCGGGCTTTTTCTTCCGGTGCGGCGTCGATCTGGTCGTAGGCCTTGGCTTCACCGCCGAATTTCTTCGACAGCACGGTAGCGATGGCGGCGGTCAGGGTGGTTTTGCCGTGGTCGACGTGGCCGATGGTACCGACGTTCACGTGCGGTTTAGTCCGCTCGAATTTTTCTTTTGCCATTTTAAATCTTCCTTTATCAGTTCAAAAGGCGCCCGGCTTGTGGCCGGGCACCGGTGTTTGCATGAATTACTTGGCTTTGGCCGTCACGATGGCGTCAATCACGTGTTTCGGTGCTTCCGAATAGTGCTTGAATTCCATCGTGTAGGTGGCGCGGCCCTGGGTGGCCGAACGCAGCGTGGTCGAGTAGCCGAACATTTCCGACAGCGGCACTTCAGCGCGGATGATCTTGCCGCCGCCGCCCGGGATTTCGTCCATGCCCTGGACCATGCCGCGGCGGGACGACAGGTCGCCCATCACGTTACCGGCGTAGTCTTCCGGGGTTTCCACTTCCACCGCCATCATCGGCTCGAGGATGACCGGGTTGGCGCGTTTGCAGCCATCCTTGAATGCCATCGAGCCGGCCATGCGGAACGCGTTTTCGTTCGAGTCCACGTCGTGGTAGGAACCGAAGGTCAGGGTGACTTTCACGTCCACCACCGGGTAGCCCGCCAGCACGCCCGAGGACAGGGTATCGCGGATACCTTTTTCCACCGCCGGGATGTACTCGCGCGGCACCACGCCGCCCTTGATGGCGTCGACGAACTCGAAGCCTTTGCCCGGCTCCTGCGGTTCGATGGTGATCACGGCGTGACCGTACTGACCGCGGCCGCCCGACTGCTTGACGAACTTGCCTTCGACGTCGGTGACGGTCTTGCGGATCGTTTCACGGTAGGCCACCTGGGGCTTGCCGACGGTCGCTTCGACGCCGAATTCGCGCTTCATGCGGTCGACGATAATTTCCAGGTGCAGCTCGCCCATACCACCGATGATGGTCTGGCCCGACTCTTCGTCGGTCTTCACGCGGAACGACGGGTCTTCCTGTGCCAGACGGTTCAGGGCCAGGCCCATTTTTTCCTGGTCGCCCTTGGTCTTCGGCTCGACGGCCTGCTGAATCACGGGTTCCGGGAACTCCATCTTTTCCAGGATGATCGGCGAGGACGGATCGCACAGGGTTTCACCGGTGGTCGCTTCCTTCAGGCCGACGGCAGCGGCGATGTCGCCGGCGCGCACTTCCTTGATCTCTTCGCGCTGGTTGGCGTGCATCTGCAGAATACGGCCGACGCGCTCTTTCTTGTTCTTGATCGGGTTGAACACGGTGTCGCCCGAGTTAATCACGCCCGAGTAGACGCGGAAGAAGATCAGCTGGCCGACGAACGGGTCGGTCATGATCTTGAAGGCCAGCGCCGAGAACTTCTCGTCGTCCGAAGCTTTACGCTCGGCCGGCTGGTCGTCCTCGTCGGTGCCTTTCACCGGCGGAATGTCGATCGGCGACGGCAGGTATTCGATCACGGCGTCGAGCATGGCCTGCACGCCCTTGTTCTTGAATGCGGTACCGCACATCATCGGCACGATCTCCGAGGCGATGGTGCGCTCGCGCAGGGCCTTCTTCAGATCGGCTTCCGGCAGATCGCCTTCTTCCAGATACTTGTTCATCAGCTCTTCCGACGACTCGGCGGCGGCCTCGACCATCTTCTCGCGCCATTCTTTGGCGGACTCGAGCAGTTCAGCCGGGATATCCTTGTAGTCGAATTTCATGCCCTGCGAGGCGTCGTCCCAGTAGATGGCCTGCATCTTGACCAGGTCGACCACGCCGACGAAGTTGTCTTCGGCGCCGATCGGGATCTGGATGGGGATCGGGTTGGCCTTCAGGCGGGCACGCATCTGCTCATAGACCTTGAAGAAGTTGGCGCCGGTACGGTCCATCTTGTTCACGAAGGCCAGACGCGGCACCTTGTACTTGTTGGCCTGACGCCACACGGTTTCCGACTGCGGCTGCACGCCACCCACGGCGCAGTAGACCATGCAGGCGCCGTCGAGCACGCGCATCGAACGCTCCACCTCGATGGTGAAGTCGACGTGGCCCGGGGTGTCGATGATGTTCAGACGGTGGGCCGGGAAGTTGTTGGCCATGCCTTTCCAGAAGCAGGTGGTGGCAGCCGAGGTGATGGTGATACCACGCTCTTGTTCCTGCTCCATCCAGTCCATGGTGGCGGCGCCGTCGTGCACTTCACCGATTTTGTGGTTCACGCCGGTGTAGTACAGGATGCGCTCGGTGGTCGTCGTTTTACCGGCGTCAATGTGAGCGGAGATACCGATATTGCGGTAGCGCTCAATGGGGGTAGTGCGTGCCATGATTTTTCCTAAACTTTGAATGGTCAAAAACCGGACGCCATTCTAACGAAAGAATGTGTCCGGCTTCTTACGGTTGCCCGCGCAGGGCGGGCTGACCTGCGATTAGAAGCGGAAGTGCGAGAACGCGCGGTTCGCTTCAGCCATGCGGTGGACTTCGTCGCGCTTCTTCATGGCGCCGCCACGGCCTTCGGCCGCTTCCATCAGCTCGCCGCCGAGGCGCAGATCCATCGATTTTTCGCTGCGCTTGTTGGCAGCTTCGCGCAGCCAGCGCATCGACAGTGCGGTACGACGCACCGGACGCACTTCGACCGGCACCTGGTAATTGGCGCCGCCCACGCGACGCGATTTGACTTCGACCAGGGGTTTGCAGTTGTTCAGCGCAGCGGTGAACACTTCGATCGGGTCTTTGCCGGACTTGGCTTTGATGTGCTCGAAAGCACCGTAAATGATCTGTTCAGCGACCGATTTCTTACCGGACAGCATCAGAACGTTCACGAATTTGGCGACATCGGTGCTACCGAATTTCGGATCGGGCAGGATCTCGCGCTTGGGGACTTCACGACGACGTGGCATGTTAATTCCTTTCTTCAGTTGAGCGTGTCTTCATCGCGCTCGCGGACGGCCATCAGGACCGGCCACTTACTCAGTTATCACAACTGCTTCAACTCAGTGAGTAAAAATTACTTCTTGGCTTGCTTCGCACGCTTGGCGCCGTACTTCGAACGGGCCTGCTTACGGTCTTTCACGCCTTGGGTATCGAGGGCGCCGCGCACCATGTGGTAACGCACACCCGGCAAGTCTTTCACACGGCCGCCGCGGATCAGGACGACGCTGTGCTCTTGCAGGTTGTGGCCTTCACCGCCGATGTACGAAATGACTTCGAAACCGTTGGTCAGACGCACTTTGGCGACTTTACGAAGTGCCGAGTTCGGCTTCTTCGGGGTGGTGGTGTACACACGGGTACACACGCCACGCTTTTGCGGGCTGTTTTCCAGCGCCGGCGACTTGCTCTTCACAACCGCAGCAACGCGCGGCTTGCGAATCAGTTGATTGATGGTTGGCATCGTTATAAATCCAACAAGAGTTAATAACCCGATCCGTGGGAACCGGGGGCGGTAAACCAGTCTCAGGGCGTCGGTGCGCATGCACGGGACAATTCCGAGAACCGGCGAGTATAGCCCTGATTGGCGTCAAGGTCAATCGCTTTCGGCATGCCACGGAGCGGGGGCGCCGCTGGCTCAGCCCTGGCTGGGCGCGGCTTTCGGCATTTTCGGCGGCGGCGCCACATTGAAGTAGCTCAGGTATTCGTCGATGTGGCCGGCATAGAACTGCAGGCCGAGCTGGTCCGCCGTGGTGATCGGATTGCTCAGGTCATAGGTCGGCAGCGCCGTCCACACGGGCGGATAGGCGAAGCTGCCGTCGCTGTTCTGGGTCCATTGGTAATAGCCGGCCGCCACACTGAAGGCCGGATAGGCCAGGGCGTCGCTGATGCGGGTGTAGAAACCCGGCGTGGCCAGCACGATGGCGGCCGCGACCGCGTCATTGAAGGGGCTGCCGATCGGCGCCTCCATCACGCCGTAGATGGAATCGTAGGTTGTCGAGTCCAGGTTGGCGCTGATGGTGTTGCCCAGCAGATTCCAGGCGTACGGCACGATGTCAGCCTGGTTCCAATGGTCAACATTCCAGTTGGCATAGGCGGGAGTCTGGGTCCCGCCCGGCGTGGCCGGGAAGCGCTCGCGGAAGCTGGCAGCGAAGCCGAGGTTGCCCGGCGTGGCCCCGGCCGTCGGCAGCACCTTGATCTGGCTGGCCTGCCACGGGCTGCCGGCCGCGCTCAGGGCCGTCCAGATCTGCAGGGCCAGCGTCGGCGACAAAGCGCCGGCCAGGCTGTGCCCGGTGAAGATCAGGCTGGCCCCGCTCGGGTCGCGCGACTGCAGGTAAGCCAGCAGGCTCTGGCTGCCCGAACTCATCTGCATCAGATTGCTGATGCCCAGGGCCGTCGCGGCCGACACATGGGGCACCTCGGGCAGCGGCGGCAGGTGGGCGCTGCGCACGAAGGGCACCGGCACCGGGAACGGCGCCATGTACTCGGGCGCGACGTCGCCGTCCTCGTCGATCCAGTCATATACGGAATCGGGATTGGTGGCCGCGATCGCCACCACATAGGTGTTCAGCGAGGGGCTGTAGGCGACATACATGGCATTGGCGGCGTAGCCGCTGCTCTGATTGGCGGCGAGGCAGACTCTGGGACCCCAGCTGACATTGAAGTCATCGGCCACCAGCTGGCTGCGGGTGTTGGCAAAAAAACCCGGCCAGCTGCTGCCGTTCGGGGCGGTGCCGCCGCTCAGGGCGACGCTGAGCAGATCGGTGAGCGCCTGCGCGCTGCCGCTGGCGTCGGCGATGTCATTCGCCGCCCAGCTCATCAGAAAAGTCGATTGGAAAAGATCGTAAGCCATGGCCATGCTCCAGGTGAAAGGGGCATTCAGCCTAGCAATCTGTCCATACACTAATTGTCGTCAATCTTCCCGCTGGTCTCCCCGCCGTCGCCGTGCTTGGCTGTCGTCCCACAAACACAACTGCCGGCCAAAGGTCCCCGCGCCAAGCTGCCGATATACAATACGCGATTTTCCGTCCCGCCCGACCGCCATGCGTTTCCTGCTGCGCCCGGCCAACCTGGCCATTCTGCTGTCCTACCTGCTGCTGTCCCTGGTGCCCTTCGTGCCCATGGTGTTTCTGGGCAAACCGATGGACCGTCCAGCCCAGGTGCTGGGCATCGAACTGCTGGCCTGGATCGCGGTCTGGGCCGTGTTCAAGCGCCCGGCCTGGTTCCACTGGCTGCTGATCCCGGCCTTTATCGCGCTGCCGACCGAAATCTACCTGTTCGTCTTCTACGGCCAGGGCATCTCGACCCACCACCTGGGCATCATCGCCGAGACCAACCCGAAGGAGGCGATGGAGTTCCTCGGCAGTAAGGTGTGGCTGCTGATCGCCGTGATGATCGGCGTCGTCGCCTGGTGGTGGCTGACCTTGCGCCTAGCGCGCCGCACCCGCGAGCTCGACTGGAACGACGCCTCGCGCTGGGTCGCGCTGGGGCTGCTGGCGGCCGGCGCCGCCGTGCTCGCCTACAGCTGGGAGTTCGGGGCCGATCCGAAACCGCGCCCGAGCGCCAGCGTGAGCGCCAGTGCCAGCGCCAGCGAGGACGACGAGGACGCCAGCCTGCCCAAGGACGAGGCCGAAATCGAGGGTGCCCACAAGACCAGCCTGAGCTGGAAGCCCCTGCCCTACCGCTGGCGCCTGCCGTTCGACTTCGACGCCTATGCCCAGAGCTGGCCGTTCGGCCTGGTCGCGCGCGGGGTCGACTTCTACAATGAGCGCAAATACCTGGCCGAACTGGGCGCGCGCAGCGCCGCCTTCCGCTTCGGCGCCCACCCGGGCGCGGCCGGCGACGCGCCCCAGGTGGTGCTGCTGGTGATCGGCGAATCCTCGCGCTACGACCGCTGGAGCCTGAACGGCTACAGCCGCGACACCAATCCGCTGCTGCGCCAGGAGAGCAATCTGGTCAGCTTCCCCGACCTGATCACGCCGGTGTCGGCCACGCGCCTGTCGGTGCCGGTCATCATTTCGCGCAAGCCGGCCCACCAGAGCCTGAAGGACGGCTTCTCGGAAAAATCCGTGCTGACGGCCTACAAGGAAGCCGGCTTCAAGACCTTCTGGCTGTCCAACCAGATCTCCTTCGGCCAGTTCGACACCCCGGTGTCGGTGTTCGCGCGCGAAGCCGACGTGGTGCAGTTCCTGAATCTGGGCGGCTTCACCAATGCCAGCAATTTCGACAGCGTGCTGTTCGAGCCCCTGCGCATCGCCCTCAAGGACCCGGCGCCGAAAAAGCTGGTGGTGCTGCACACGCTCGGCAACCACTGGAACTACAGCCACCGCTATCCGAAGGAATTCGACAAGTGGCAGCCCTCGCTGTACGGGGTCGACAAGCCGGTCTACACGGACACCAAGATCAAGCCGCAGCTCAATAACAGCTACGACAATTCGATCCGCTACACCGACTGGTTCCTCAGCCAGGTGATCGGCCAGCTCAAGAGCGCGCCGGTCAGCAGCGTGCTGCTGTTCGTGGCCGACCACGGCCAGACCCTGTACGACAACAGCTGCAATCTGGCCTTCCACGGCCACAATACCCAGTACGAGTTCCACATCCCCGGCTTCGTCTGGTACTCGGACGCCTACCAGAGCCGCTACCCGGACAAGATCGAACAGCTGCAACGCCACCAGAAGGCGCGCCTGGCCACCGAGAACGTGTTCCACACCCTGCTCGACCTGGCCGACATCCGCTACCCGGGTGAACGGCTCGACTGGTCGATCGTCAGCCCCGCCTTCAAGCCGCACAAACGGGTAGTCGACAGCTACGGCTGGACGAATTACGATAACGCGGTATTCAAGGGCGACTGCCGGGAAGTGATCGACAAAGACAAGCCCGCCAAACAAGACTAAGGCCAGCGCCCCCGGCGCGCGCGGGCACGGGAGGGGTGGATGGCGACAAGCGCGCGCCTGACGGCGATCGACACGCTGCGCGGGCTGGTGATCGTATTGATGGTGCTCGACCATGTGCGCGACTACTTCACGCCCAGCGCGATCGACCCGACCGACCTGGCCCACACCAGCCCTGCCCTGTTCTGGACCCGCTGGATCACCCACCTGTGCGCACCCACCTTCGTGCTGCTGGCCGGCTGCGCCGCCTGGCTGCGCGGGCAGCGCTGCGGCAGCATCGAGCTGGCGCGCTATCTGGCCACGCGCGGCTTCCTGCTGCTGCTGCTGGAGGCCACCTGGATCAGCTTCTGCTGGCAGTTCGCCTACCAGGTGATCATCCTGCAGGTGCTGTTCGCGCTCGGCGCCGGCATGATCTTCCTGTCCGTGCTGCTGCAGCTGCCGCGCTGGCTGATCGGCGCCATCGGCGCCCTGCTGATCCTGCCCCACAATCTGTTCGACGCCTGGACCACGCCCGACCTGTTCTGGCGCGCCTGGCACCTGGGCGGCTACTACCCGCTCGGGGCCCACTTCGGCATCGTGTTCGTGTATCCGCTGATGCCCTGGCTGGGCCTGATCGCGCTCGGCTACACGCTCGGCCCGGTGTTCGCCTGGACGGCGGCGCGCCGCCAGCGCCTGCTGCTCGGGCTGGCGACCGGCCTGCTGGCCGTGTTCCTGGCGCTGCGCCTGACCCATGTCTATGGCGACCCGCAGCGCTACGCCCCCACCGGCCTGGGCCCGATGTACGACCTGATGGCCTTCGTGAATCTGCAGAAGTACCCGCCCTCGCTGCTCTACCTGTGCCTGACGCTGGCCATCGCGCTGGCCCTGCTGGCCTGGTTCGAACGGCTGCCGCCCCTGCCCGTGCTGACCCTGTTCGGCCGCCATCCGCTGCTGCTGTATGCCAGCCATATCGCCCTGGTGCACCTGCTGGCGAATGCCTACTTCGCGCTGCGCTACGGCGCCCAGCCGGTGTTCGATGCCGACAGCGGCCAGCTGCATCTGCCGCCGGGCTACACGGCGGCCCTGTGGCCGGCCTACCTGGCCTGGCCAGCCGTGCTGGCCCTGCTGTACGGCGCGCTGCGCCTGCTGCAGGCCTGGCGCGGGCGCCGTCCGGACGTCCGCTGAGCGGACACGGACGCTGTCCGCGCGGACAGGAGCGGACAGTCCCCAGTCTTGAAAAATCAAGCACTTAGCGCTGGCACGGCGTTTGCATAAACGTCCACGTTTTCTTTTCACGTGGACCACCATGATCCGTGACACCTCGCATCAAGACACCGTGCTGGCGGCCGATCCGCGCGCCGCACGCCGCAAGCGCCTGCTGCTGATCGGCGCCGCCCTGGCCGGGGCCGCCGGCCTGGCCTTCCTGCTCAGCGGCTGGCGCGCCGGCGAACTGTCGGTCGCCAGCAGCCGCCTGCGCATCGCCGAAGTCGGGCGCGGCACCCTGGTGCGCGACGCCCAGGTCAATGGCCGCATCGTGGCCGCCGTCAGCCCGACCCTGTATGCGACCGCCCCGTCCACCGTGACGCTGAAGGTGGCGGCCGGCGACACCGTCAAGAAGGGCGACCTGCTGGCCGTGCTCGACGCGCCCGACCTGAGCGAAGCGCTGAAACGCGAGCAGGCCACCACCAACCAGCTCGAAGCCGAAGTGGCGCGCCAGCAGATCCTGGCGCGCAAGCAGAAGCTGCTGGCCCAGAAGGAGGCCGACACCGCCGAAATCGAGCGCACCTCGGCCCAGCGCACGCTCGAGCGCTACGAGGCCGTGGCCAACGAGGGCATCATCGCCAAGATCGACTACCAGAAGGCCAAGGACGCGCTCAAGTCGGCCGAGATCCGCGCCGCCCACGCGCGCAATGCGGCCAGCCTGGAAAGCGACGACGTGGCGCTCGAACTGAAGACCAAGCAGGAGGCGCTGGCGCGCCAGCGCATCGCCCTGGCAAATGCCCAGCGGCGCGTCGACGAACTGTCGGTGCGCGCCCCGGTGGACGGCTTCATCGGCACGCTGTCGGTGCAGAACCGCTCGGTGGTGCCGGCCAATACGGCCCTGATGACGGTGGTCGATCTGTCGCGCCTCGAAGTCGAACTCGAAGTGCCCGAATCGTATGTGGCCGACATGGGCCTGGGCATGAACGTCGAAGTCGAAATCGGCGGCATCAAGGCCATGGCCAAGCTGTCCGCGCTGCCGCCCGAAGTGGTGAAGAACCAGGTGCTGGCACGCGCCCGCTTCAGCGGCGCGCAGCCGGCCGGCCTGCGCCAGAGCCAGCGCGTGTCGGCGCGCCTGCTGATTGAAGAAAAACCGAATGTGGTGATGGTCGCGCGCGGTCCCTTCGTGGAAGCCGACGGCGGGCGCTTCGCCTACATCGTGAAGGACGGGGTGGCGGTGAAGACCCCGGTCAAGCTGGGCGCCACCAGCATCACCGCAGTGGAAATCCTGTCCGGCGCCAAGCCGGGCGACAAGATCGTCATCGCCGGCACCGACGCCTTCGAGCGGGCCGAGCGCATCTCCCTCATCAAATGAAAGGAATCCCCATGCTGCGCATGACCAACCTGTCCAAAGTCTACCGCACCCACCTGATCGAAACCCACGCGCTGCGCGGCTTTCACATCACCGTGAACCCGGGCGAATTCGTGACCGTGACCGGGCCTTCGGGCTCGGGCAAGACCAGCTTCCTGAATATCGCCGGCCTGCTGGAAGACTTCAACGACGGCGAATACATTCTCGACGGCGTCAACGTCAAGGGTATGGACGACAATGCCCGCTCGCGCCTGCGCAACGAGAAGCTCGGCTTCATCTTCCAGGGCTTCAACCTGATCCCCGACCTAAACCTGTTCGACAACGTCGACGTGCCGCTGCGCTACCGCGGCTTCAATGCGGCCGAACGCAAGGAGCGCATCGAGCAGGCCCTGGCCAAGGTCGGCCTGGCCTCGCGCATGCGCCACTATCCGTCTGAACTGTCGGGCGGCCAGCAGCAGCGCGTGGCGATCGCGCGCGCCCTGGCCGGCAGCCCCAAGCTGCTGCTGGCCGACGAACCGACCGGGAATCTCGATTCGCAGATGGCGCGCGGCGTGATGGAACTGCTGGAGGAGATCAATGCCGAGGGCACCACCATCCTGATGGTGACGCACGACCCCGAGCTGGCCGCGCGCTCGCAGCGCAATGTCCACATCATCGACGGCCAGGTGTCCGACCTGGTGCGCAAGACGCCCACCCTGGTGGCCTGAGGAGAGCCCATGTTCCAGTATTACTTCCTGCTTGGCCTGCGCTCGCTGCGGCGCAATCCGGCCCTGACCGCGCTGATGGTGCTGACCCTGGCCGTCGGCGTGGCCGCCAGCGTGTCGACGCTGACCATCCTGCACATCATGAGCGGCAATCCGATTCCGCATAAAAGCGAGCGCCTGTTCTCGCCCTTGATCGACAACGGCCAGCCCGAAGGCTATGCGCCCGGCGATCCGCCCCAGGACGACCAGCTGTCGTTCCACGATGCGAGCAATCTGCTGGCCTCGAAAATGGGCGAGCGGCGCACGGCGATTTTCGGCGTCAGCAAGCCGATCGTCCCGCAGCGCACCGACCTGAACCCCTTCGGCGCCTCCGGCATCGCCGCCACCGCCGATTTCTTCAGCATGTTCGATGCGCCCTTCCAGTACGGCCAGGGCTGGGGCGAGGCCGAGGACAAGGCCGGCGCCGACGTCATCGTGCTCAATCGCGGCCTGTCCGAGAAGCTGTTCGGCAGCGCCAATCCGGTCGGCCAGAAGGTCAATCTGATGAACCAGGATTTCGTCGTGGTCGGCGTGCTCGATCACTTCCTGCCGGTGCCGCGCTACTACCGCATCATCGGCGGCCCCGGCGCCTTCGGCGGCGAGGACGAATTCGTGATTCCGTTCCAGAGCGCGATCCGGCACCAGGCCCGCCCCTCGGGCAGCCTGAGCTGCTCGGGGCGCGTGCAGCCCGGCTACCAGGGCCTGCTCGATTCCGAATGCACGTGGATCGCCTTCTGGTTCGAAATGAAGTCGGCCGGCGCCCGCGCCGAGCTGCAGAACTGGCTCGACGCCTATGCCGACAGCCAGCGCAAACTGGGCCGCATGAAGCGCGCCGCGCCCAACCAGCTGTTCGACGTGATGCAGTGGATGGAGCACCTGAAAGTGGCCGGCAATGACAGCCGCCTGGCGGCCCTGCTGGCCTTCGGCTTCCTGCTGCTCTGCCTGGTCAACGCGATCGGCCTGATGCTGGCCAAGTTCTCCGTGCGCGCGCCCGAAGTCGGGGTCCGGCGCGCCCTCGGCGCGGCGCGCGCCGACATCTTCCGCCAGTTCCTGGTCGAGACGGCCGTGGTCGGCCTGGCCGGCGGCCTGCTCGGCCTGGCCCTGGCTTTCGGCGCGCTGGCCCTGATCGGCCAGGCCTCGCGCGAGCTGGCCGTGGTGGCGCGCATGGACTGGCAGATGCTGATCCTGACCTTTGTGATGGCGATCGCGGCGGCCATGCTGGCCGGCCTGCTGCCGACCTGGCGCGCCTGCCAGGTCACGCCCGCCCTGCAACTCAAATCCCAGTGAGGTCCCGCATGGATATCAAACCGATTTTCTCCGCCCTGCTGCGCAACAAGACGGGCGCCATTCTGGTGGCCCTGCAGGTGGCCATCAGCCTGGCCATCCTGTCCAACGCCGTGCACATCATCAGTCTGCGCCAGGCGATGGCGGCGCGCCCGAGCGGCATCGCCAACGAAGGCCAGGTGTTTTCGATCTTCCAGCGCACCTTGCGCGAACAGGGCCACGAGGAGCAGCTGGCCAACCAGCAGCGCGCGGCCGAGGCCCTGCGCGGCGTGCCGGGCGTGCGCTCGGTGGCCAGCGTCAGCCAGATTCCGATGTCCTTCAGCGGCTCCAACACCGGCGTCGCCGTGGAGCGCACCCAGACCCGCGAGACGGCCACCGTGGCCTACTACTACACGGCCGAATCGCTGATCGACACCTGGGGTCTGAAGCTGGTGGGCGGGCGCGACTTCCAGCCGTCCGAAGTGCAGATCGTCGACCGCAGCAAATCGGTCGACTGGCCCGAGGTGGCGATCATCACGCGCGCCCTGGCCGAGAAGCTGTGGCCAGGCCAGGACGCGGTCGGGCGCACCTTCTTCAACGGCACCGGCGACGAGGCGCGCCCGATGCGCGTGGTCGGCGTGATCGAGCGGCTGCAGTCGTATGCGGCCGAAACCAGCGAGCGCGGCGAGTTCTCGATGATCCTGCCGCAGCGCGCCACCGGCGCCGGCAACTTCAGCCTGTACACAGTGCGCGCCGACCAGGGCGACCTGGCCGCCGTCATGAAGAACGCCGAAGAAGCCCTGCGCAAGGCCAGCCATGATCCGAGCATCGTGCGCGCGCGCGCCATCAGCCAGGAGCGCAAGGACCGCTACCGCAGCGACATGGCGATGGCCTGGATGCTGGTGACCGTCTCGGCCCTGCTGCTGCTGATCACAGCCAGCGGCATCGTCGGCATGGCCAGCCTTTGGGTGACCCAGCGGCGCAAGCAGATCGGGGTGCGGCGCGCGCTGGGTGCGCGCAAGATCGACATCCTGCGCTACTTCATCACCGAGAACTTCCTGATCACCAGCCTGGGTGTGGCAGCCGGCGTGGTCGGCGCCATCGGCCTCAATTCGCTGCTGGTGGCCCAGCTCGAAATGACGCCGCTGCCGCTTACCTATCTGCTGTTTGGCGCGCTGCTGTTCTGGGGCCTGGGCGTGCTGGCCGTGTACGGGCCGGCCTGGCGTGCGGCCTCGATCTCGCCGGCGCTGGCGACCCGCAGCACTTGATAGCATGATGGTATGCTTGCAGCCATGCCAAGCATTCTGATCATCGACGACAATGCCGCCGTGGCGATGGCGCTGGACGTCCTGTTTTCGCTGCACGATATCGCCACCATCCACGCGGCCTCGCCCGAAGCCGGGCTGGCCGTGCTGCAGCGCCAGAGCGTGGACCTGGTCATCCAGGACATGAACTTCACGGCCGACACCACCTCGGGGGCGGAGGGCACGGCCCTGTTCCGCGCGATCCGCGCCGCCCATCCCGATCTGCCGGTGATCCTGCTGACCGCCTGGACCCACCTGGATGCGGCGGTCGAGCTGATCAAGCTGGGCGCGGCCGATTATCTGTCCAAGCCCTGGGACGACCGGCGCCTGCTGGCCACCGTGCGCAATCTGATCGAACTCGGTCAGGCCAACCGCGCGCTGGCCGCACGCAGCGCGCGCGAGCAGCAGGTGCGCCACGCGCTCGAACGCGAGTTCGACCTGTGCGGCCTGGTGTGGGCCGATCCGGCCAGCGAGCGCGTGCTGAACCTGGCCTGCCAGGTGGCGCGCGCCGACGTGCCGGTGCTGATCACCGGCCCGAACGGCACCGGCAAGGAGCGCATCGCCGCCATCATCCAGGCCAACTCCAACGTGCGCAGCGGCCCCTTCGTGGTGCTCAATTGCGGCGCCCTGCCGTCCGAGCTGATCGAGGCCGAACTGTTCGGCGCCGACGCCGGCGCCTACACCGGCGCGGCCAAGGCGCGCGAAGGCAAATTCGAAGCGGCCGACGGCGGCACCCTGTTCCTCGACGAGATCGGCAACCTGCCGCTGGCCGGCCAGATGAAGCTGTTGCGCGTGCTCGAAACCGGCCGCTTCGAGCGGCTCGGCTCGAACCGCGAACGGCAGGTGCGGGTGCGCGTGATCAGCGCCACCAATGCCGACCTGCCGGCCATGATCCGGGCCGGCAGCTTCCGCGAAGACCTGTACTACCGCCTGAACGTCATTGAGCTCAAGCTGCCGCCGCTGGCCGCGCGCCCGCTCGACATTCTGCCGCTGGCGGGCAGCTTTCTGCCGCCCGGTAAGCAGCTGTCGGCCGCGGCGCGCCACACCCTGCTGGCGCACGGCTGGCCGGGCAATGTGCGCGAGCTGAAAAACGTGATGGCGCGCGCCTGCCTGCTGGCGCGCGGCGACACCATCGACGCGGCCGATCTGGGCCTGCAGCCGGTGGCAGCGCCGAGCGGCGAGCGCGAGCTCGATCGCGGCGCCATCGAAGGCGCGCTGGCGCGCGCGCACGGCGTGGTGGCCCAGGCCGCGGCCGAACTCGGGCTGTCGCGCCAGGCCCTGTACCGGCGCATGGAGCGCCTCGGCATCCGCTGATGGCGCGCCGCCTGTCGCTGATCACGCGCTGGTCGGCCCTGCTGGCCACCCTGCTCACACTCGGCATCGCGGCCGCGCTCGCGCTCGACCACCTGTGGCCGGGCCACACGGCGGCCGTGTTCGTGCTGTGTCTGACGGGCGTGCTGCCGCTGGCGATTCTCACGCTGCGCAGCCAGTTCCGGCCGATGCTGTCGCTGTTTCGCGCGCTCGAAGGCACGGTCACCAGCTACAAGGACGGCGATTTTTCCTTCAGCCTGCACTGGCGCCAGAACGACGAACTGCGCGATCTCGTCGCCGCCCACAACGCGCTCGGACGGGTGCTGCGCGAGCAGCGCCTCGAGCTGGTCCAGCGCGAGCTGCTGCTCGACACGATGGTCCAGCACACGCCGGTGGCGATGCTGCTGGTGGCGAGTCCGCCCACGCGCGACCAGGCACCGGTGATCGTCTACGCCAACCTGGCCGCGCGCGAGCTGCTGCACAAGGGGCGCAAGCTCGAGGGCCACACGCTGGCGGCGATCCTGGCCCAGGCCACGCCGGCCCTGTCGGAGGCCATGGCGCGCGGCAGCGACGGCCTGTTCACCGCGCCCGGCGAAGGCGAGGAGGAGGACGTCTACCACCTGGCGCGGCGCAGCTTCAGCCTGAACGGGCGCCCGCACGAACTGCTGCTGATCCGCCAGCTGACCCAGGAGCTGCGCCGCCAGGAGGTGCAGACCTGGAAGAAGGTGATCCGCGTGATCAGCCACGAGCTGAATAACTCGCTCGCGCCCTTGACCTCGCTGGCTCACTCGGGGGCCGAGCTGGTGCGGCGCGGCCAGACCGAGCGCCTGCCGCAGATCCTCGCCACCATCGAAGAGCGCACGCGCCACCTCGAGCAGTTCATCCTCGGCTATGCGCGCTTTGCCAAGCTGCCCACGCCGCGCCCGCAGCCGACCGCCTGGGGCCCCTTCCTCGACGGCCTGGCCGCGCAGATGCCGTTCCAGGTCGAGGGCGAGCTGCCGGCCGGCGCGGCCGAATTCGACGCCGCCCAGCTGGCCCAGGCCCTGCTCAATCTGCTGAAGAACGCGCACGAATCGGGCTCGCGTCCCGAGGCCGTCAGCCTGCAGGTGCGGCGCCTGCACGATATGTGGCGCATCGACGTCAACGACCGCGGCCCCGGCATGAACGAGGCCGTGCTGACCAATGCACTGGTGCCCTTCTACTCGACCAAGCGCAGCGGCACCGGCCTCGGTCTGGCGCTGGCGCGCGAGATCGCCGAGGCCCATGGCGGGCGCATCATGCTGGCCAACCGCAGCGGCGGCGGCCTGAGCGTGAGCCTGCTGATTCCCTGAGCTGCTATCATCGGCGCATGCACGCACGCCGTTTTGACCAGCCGGGCTACCCGCCCGCCACCACCACCGAAGACCATGGGGTGCTGTATCTGCACCTGGGCACCTCCTGGATCCAGGGCGCGATGCGCCTGGCGCGCCCGGACGCGATCGAACTGGCCTACGTCCAGATGATGATGATGTGGATGCTGTTCCAGCCGGCCCCGCGCCGGATCGCCCAGCTGGGCCTGGGCAGCGGCGCACTGGCCAAGTTCTGCTACCACCAGTTCCCCCAGGCCGAAGTGCACGTGGCCGAACTCAATCCGAATGTGATCGCGATCTGCGAGTCGCACTTCGGCCTGCCGCCCAACGACGCCCGCCTGCACGTGCGCGAACGCGATGCGCGCGCCTTCGTGGAGGACCCGGCCCAGCACGGCCGCTTCGACATCCTGCAGGTCGACCTGTACGACGAACACGCGCGCGCGCCAGTGTTCGGCGACCAGGCCTTCTACCAGGCCTGTGCCGACTGCCTGACGGCGGACGGCATCATGACCACCAATGTGTTCGGCGAGATCGACGCCTACCAGCCGAATCTGGAAGCCATGTCGGCCGTGTTCGACGCCGTCGTCTGGCTGCCCGAAGTCGATGACGCCAACATCATCGTGATCGCCTTCAAGCGCGCGCCCCAGGTCGATTTCTCCGAGCTGTACCGGCGCGCCGCGCAGATCCGCAAGCGCTACAACCTGAAGGCCGAGAGCTGGGTCGACGGTTTCAAATCCTGGATGGAAGACCACGGCTGAATGGTCCCCTGCGATCGGCGCGATTGGACCTGTCGGGCAAGCCACCCGCGGCGCTACCATGCGCCCCATGAACACTTCGACCCGTACCCAGATCCGGCGCAGCCCCAGTCTCGCCGACCACGAACGCGCCACCCTGCATGAGATTCTCGACGCGGCCTGGCTGTGCCAGGTGGCCTTCCATGACGGCGCCAGCACCCATTGCATTCCGACCGCCTGCTGGCGCAGCGGCGAGCACCTGTACATCCATGGCTCGAACGGCTCGCGCCTGATCCGTGTGCTGCTCGGCGGCGCCCAGGCCTGCGTCAACGTCACCCACCTCGATGGCCTGGTGCTGGCGCGCGCGGCCTTCAACCACACGATGAACTACCGCAGCGCCGTGATCTACGGCCAGTTCGAACGCCATGCTGACACGGTCGGCGCGCTCGATCTGCTGATGGAGAAGCTGGCGCCCGGCCGCGCCGCGCAGGTGCGGCCCGGGAACGCGCAGGAAGTGGCGGCCACCACGGTGCTGCGCATCGCCCTCGACGAGGCGGTGTGCAAGGTGCGCCGCGGCGGACCGAAAGACGATGCCGAGGACCTTGCCCTGCCCGTCTGGGCCGGCCATATCCCGCTGACCCTGACGCGCGGCGCGGCCATCGCCGACGCTTAACGTCCGCGTTCGCGCCACCACAGGCCGCACAGGGCCAGCGCGGCCAGCACGGCAAACGGCCAGGCCGGCAAGGGCCGCTGGCCGGCGCTGGCCGCCTGCGGCGTGCGCGCCTGATAGGCCTGCGTGGCGGTGCGCCGTTCGGCCGCCTGCCACTGCGGCCAGTCGTCCGCGCCGAACACATACACGCGCTGCTGCAGCGCGCCGCTGCGCAGCTCCAGCCAGCCGGCGCTGCGCGGCCAGACGGCGATGCAGCGCGCATCGGCCAGTTCCGGGCGCGCCTGCCAGCTCAGGGTCTGCTGCAGCTGCGGCAGCGTCACCTCGCCCTGCACGCCGATGGCGCAGATTTCGCTGCGCTGCCCGGCCAGCGGCATGCTGGCCGGCGTCAGCCACTGCACCGGCGTCATGCGCTGCACACGCGCTGCATCGAGCACGCCCTGCCACCAGCGTCCCAGCTGCTGCGGCTCGCTGATCGCATGGCGGTGCCAGTCAGCCACGCCGAGCCAGACGATGCGGCCCTGCTGCCAGTCGCGTGCGACGATGCCCGGTTCCACCGCCTGCCACGGGCCGCCCGGCTGCGGCGCCAGCGCGGCCGCGCTCAGACTCAGGGCGGCGCCGCTCAGCGCAGTCTCGCCGGCCGCGCGCAGGCCCAGTTGCAGGCTGGCGCTCCACACGGCGGCGTCGCTGGCGTTGGCGCCCAGGATAATCAGGCTGGCGCCTTGCGCCACCTGGGCCAGCGTGGCCTGGCGCGTGGCGGCCGGCGCGTGCTCGAACCAGGCAGCGTCGAGCAGCAGCAGGTCGCGCGTCTGGCCCGCTTCCTTCGGCGTCTCGCTGCGGCGCAGGTCCTTGCCAAGCGTGACCTCCCAGTCGATATTCGCGCCGCTGTCGGTCAGCAGGCGGTTCAGCGCATTGGCGTCAAACGACGGCGCATACAGGCGGCCGCGCGCCTGCAGCGGTACGGCCGGCAGCACGCGCACCGGCAGCGGCCCCTCGGCCACGGTCTTGCCGGCCGCGTCCAGCAGGCGCAGGCGCAGCACCAGGTCCTCGGCCACCGGCGCCAGCCAGTCGAGCGCCAGCGTCGCTTCTTTCGAACGTGTTTCGCTCAGCAGCTGGCCGTTTTCCGCCAGCAGCTGCAGGCGCGCTTCGCCCACAGCCGGGCTGCGCGTCAGCGCCACCCGCAGGCTGCGCCCGAGCGTGATCTGGCGCGGAAAATCGAGCTGCAGGCTGGGCGTGGCCGGGGCCTGCCAGTCGAGCGGACGGGCCGGCAGGTCGCGCCAGACGGCGCCAGGCAGGCCGTCGCCATCAACGCGCAGACGCGCGGCCGCGGCCACCTCGGCGGCGCTACTGGCGGCTGTCACACGCAAGGCGCCGGCCTCGCTGGCCGGTTGGCTCAGGCGCGCCAGCAGGGCCGCCAGCGCGGCCCCGGCCAGCAGCACCAGCACGGCCTCAAGCCAGGCGCGCCGGCGCAGATACAGGGCGGCGCTGGCCAGCGCGGCCAGCAACAGGGCGATACTCATCGGGTTTTCTCCGGCGGGCGCGCGGCCTCGAAGGCGCGCGCAAACGGCGACACGGCCTGGCTGCGCGGCTGCAGCAGCACCGGCGCCTGGCCGATACCGCCACGCAGCCAGGCGCGCAGACCGGCACGGCAGGGCTGGCAGCCATCGGCCACATCCTGCACGGCCTGCTGGGCCGCGAGGCGCGCCTCGTCCTGGTCCAGATGGGCGCGGATCCAGTCGAGCGCGGCGCGCTGCCACAGGGCCGGCAAGGCGCCGTCGGCGCTCAGGGCCTGAATCAGTTCGGTCACCTCGGGCGGGGCGATCTCGCCGGCCGTGCCCTGGGCGCGCTGATAGCTGCGGGCGCCGTTCATTTCACCCGTCATGCGCTTTTCCTCCTTGATGGCGGGCGGCGCGAAGGCGGTCTTGTGCAGGTAGATGCGGTCGGCCTGCTGCAGCTCCTTGATCGCTTCCAGCGCCTTGTACTCGGGCGCCAGCGCCGTCTTCGGGCTGATCGCGCGCAGTTCGCGCTCGGCGTCCCACATCGCCGCCAGCGCGCGCCGCAGCACCTTCTTGGTGTTCTCGTCGAACAGGGTGGCATTCTCGGCCTCGTCGTGCGCGTGGCCGAACTGGTGCAGCATATCGCCGCCCTTGCCGTGATCGTCATCGTCGCCGCCGCCGAACAGGCTCGATTCCTCGCCGAGGAACTGGCCATAGCGGCGCTTGAGCAGGGCCTGGTCGGCCGCGATCTGCTCGCTGCGCGCGCGGATCACCGGGTAGCCGAGCTTGGGGTTGGCCTTGATATCAGCCAGCAGCTGCTCGGTGTCGATGATGATCTGGCGCTGGCTGCGCAGGTTCTCCGGCTTGGCCAGGGCCGGCAGGGCCGAGGATTCGTTCTCGGCCGCCTGCGGACCGGGCAGGCGCAAAGTGTAGGTGGGCGACTGCACCAGATGCGGCTTGGCGGCGTTGTCGCTGGCGCGCACAAAGAAGTACAGTTCGTCGCCGGGCTCCATGCCCAGTTCGGCCAGCGCCCACTGCTTGTCCCAGGCGCGCTGGCGCGGATTGGGGCCGGCCGGAATCGGCACTTCCTTGTCGGAGAAGCGGATGTTCTCGCCGCTGCCGCGCGCCAGCGTCAGGTGCAGGGTGGCGCGCATGATCTGATAGTCGTCGCGGATGCTGAAGGCGATGCGCGCCGCCTTGGCGTCGCGCGCCAGCAGCTGCACCATCTCGCCCGGCGCGCTCACCACGATCTCGGGCGCCAGGTCGGGCTGCACCTTGATCGTGTAGCGCTGCCCCTGCCAGCGCCAGAACACCGATTCGGTCGCCGTCCATTCGGCGCAGCCGCCGGCCGGGTCGAGCTGCTGGCCGTCGGACAGGGCGATGGTGCCGGGCGCGGCGCCGTTCAGACACCAGCGCACCAGGCTCTGTTCGGGAATCTGCAGGTCGCGCGGCTTGCCGTCCGAGGCGGCCACGCCGGTGTAGGCCGGCGGGCGCACGCTCACGGCCAAGGTGCCGGCCGGGGCGCGCGCCGTGACGGCGCCGGGAGCGCTGGCCACGGCGGCGGCGCGCGGCTGCTGCGCCAGCCAGACGGTCGCGGCCAGCAGCGCGCTGGCCAGCAGCCAGCCGAAGCCCAGGCCGACATGGCGGCGCGCGATCGTGCGCGTGGCCGCGTGGTCCAGGGCCGCATCCAGACGCGCCAGCAGGCGCGCCTGCTGCAGACGGGCGATCGGCGTGGCGGCCTGCTGCAGCAGCGCGCTCGAATCCTCCATCTGGGCCAGCTCGGCGTCGAGCCAGCGCGGCCAGTCGCGCTGCAGGCGCTGGCGCTGGCGCCAGGCATCGGCTGCCGCCAACAGCAGCCACAGCGCAGCGCCGGCCCAGGCGCGCACGGCCAGCCAGGGCAGCAGGCCGCCCAGCCACAGGGGCAGGCGGCGCAGCAGGACGGCGGCGCGCAGGCGGCGCACGGGATCAGGAGCGGCGGACATGGCTGAGCAGACGTTCAAGCAGGAAGACAATCAACAGGACCCAGGCCAGGCTGTCGCGCAGTGCGCCATTGGGCAGGGCGGCGGCCGGACTGGCGCTGGCGGCCAGGTTCTGGCTGGCCACAGTAAAGGGCTGAGGCGCCGGATGCAGCTGCTGCCAGCTTTCGTACAGGCGGCGCGCGCTGGCCGCGTCCTGCGGCGGTCCGGGCAGCAGCCAGCTGCGCCCGTGCGCGTTGTCGCCGATGCGCAGCCCGCCCTGCTGCAGCGCGAGCGGACCGGCCAGACGCGCATCGGTCCACCACCACAGCGGCGCACGCAGGCCGGCCGGCGGCGCCTCGGGCTGGTCCCAGACGATCAATTCAGTGGCGGCGCCGGGCGCGCTATCGAACACGATGGCCAGGCCGTTCGCGCGCGCGGCCGCAAAGAAGGGCTGCCAGGCCTCGGGCCGGCTGCTCTGGACGGCCACGTGGACCGGCGCCGGGACGCCCGCGGCCACGCGGCTGCGCACGGCCAGCGCATGGCGCAGGGCCGGCTGGTGGGCCGGCATGGCGACGTCGCCGAGCAGCAGCAGGCGCGCCTCGGGCCGCCATTCGGCCTCGTGCGCGGCCAGCCAGTCCAGGGCCGTGCGCGGCACCGTCACGCGCGCCGCCTGCTGCAGACCGGCGGCGCGGGCTTCGGCCTCGACCCAGGCCGGGTCGCTGCCCTGCACCACCAGCACGCTGTCGCCGCGCCATGGCAGCACCGGATCGGCCAGCCAGGCCACCAGGGCCGCCAGCAGCAGGCAGCGCAGCAGCAGCAGCAGTTTGTCGACCCATTGCCAGACACGCCGCTGCTGCGGCTGGGCGGCCGGCAGGAAGCGTGCCGTCGCCAGGGGCTTGGCCTTGACGCGCTCGCGCCGGGCGCGGTGCAGCAGGATCGGTACGGCCAGGCTCAGCAGCCCGAGCCACCACAGCGGCAGACTGCTGATCATGCGCGCCCCGCCCGTTTCAGCCAGTCGCGCAGCACAGTCGCCGGCGCCTGTTCGATCGCGGCCGCGTGGGCCGCCACATCATGCTGGCGCCACAGCGCGCGCACGCTCTCCACGTGGGCCGTGCGCGCCTGCTGGTAGGCCGCGCGCACGCTGTCGTCGAAGCGGTGGATCTGGGCCCCGCCCTCGGGGTCGCGATAGGCCTGGCCGGCGCCGAAGTCGGCCTCGATCTCGGCCTGGGTGAACAGGCTCAGGGCGCGCACATCGTGCCGCATATGGCGCAGGCGCACCAGGGCCTGGGTCAGGGCCGATGGCTGTTCGAGAAAATCGCTGACAGCGAAAATCATGCTGGGCGCGCGCGCGAAGTGCAGGCTGGCGCGCAGCGTCGCTTCGTCCGGCAGCGCGCCTTCGGGGCGCACCCGCGACAGGGCGGCCAATACGCGCTGCATCTGGCGCGGGCCGCGCGCGGCCGGCACGAACTGCACCCGCCCGGCGCCGCACACCACCAGCCCGAAGGCGTCGCCCTGGCGCTGGGCGATGGCCGCCACGCAGGCCAGCACGGTGCGCGCGAACCACAGCTTGTCGACCTGCTTGCTGTGGTGGCTGGCCTCGGCCATCGAGGCGCTGGCGTCGAGCCACAGCCAGACCGCCACATGGCTGTCGCGCTCGGCCTCGCGCACGTAGTAGCGGTCGGCGCGCGCCAGCAGCTTCCAGTCGACCCGGCGCCATTCGTCGCCGGGCGCATAGGCGCGGTACTCCGAAAATTCGACGCCGGCGCCGCGCTCGCGCCCGGCGTGAATGCCGTGCCCGAGCCCGGCCAGCACGTGGCGGATCACCAGGTCGAGATCGGACGTCTGCGCCAGCTGCGCGGGGGACACCAGCATGCTCAGTCGATCGTGATGGCGGCGCGCAGGGCGTCGAGAATATCGGCGATGGCCACGCCATCGGCTTCGGCTTCGAAATTGCGCAGCACGCGGTGGGCCAGCACCGGCAGCAGCATGGCGCCGATGTCCTCGCGCGTGACGGCCAGGCGGCCGTGCATCAGGGCGCGCGCCTTGGAGGCCAGCACCAGGGCCTGGCCGGCGCGCGGGCCGGCGCCCCAGCCGATGTGGCGCTTGACGGCTTCGACCTGGGTCTCGGACGGACGGGTGGCACGCACCAGGCGCGTCGCATAGCGCAGCAGGTGCTCGCCGATTTCGATGTCGCGCACCAGCTGCTGCAGGCGCAGCAGGGTGGCCACGTCCATCGCCGGCTCGGCGTCCTGCAGGCCGCCGTGGGTGGTCAGGCCGACCATCTGCAGCTCTTCGTCCTCGCTCGGATAAACGACGTCGATGCGCAGCAGGAAGCGGTCGAGCTGGGCCTCGGGCAGCGGATAGGTGCCGGCCTGCTCGATCGGGTTCTGGGTGGCCAGCACGAAGAAGGGACGCGGCAGCTTGTGGGTCTGGCCGGCGAAGGTGACGGCGCGCTCCTGCATCGCTTCGAGCAGGGCCGACTGGGTTTTCGGCGGGGCCCGGTTGATCTCGTCGGCCAGCAGCACCTGGGTGAACACCGGCCCTTTCTGGAAGCGGAATTCGCGCTTGTGGGTGGCCAGGTCTTCCTCGAGGATTTCGGTGCCGACGATATCCGAGGGCATCAGGTCGGGGGTGAACTGCACGCGCCGGAATTCCATGTCGGTGGCCTGGGCCAGCGACTTGACCAGCAGGGTCTTGCCCAGGCCCGGCACGCCCTCGACCAGGGCGTGGCCGCCGGCCAGCAGACAGATGATCAGGGACTCGACCACATCGCGCTGGCCGATGATGACCTTGGCCATATTGGCGCGCAGCGCGCCCACTTTGGCGGTCAGCGCCGCGATCTCGCTTTCGTTCCAGTCCACTTGCTCAGGCTCCCAATGCGTATTGAATGATATTGACCGCAAAGCGCGTGTTGTCGATCGCCAGCCAGCGCTTGTTGCGGAAGTCGTAGTCCCACTCGCAGCCGTAGTCCTTGTTGGAATACAGCAGGCGGATGCGGCCGCCGAATTCGACCGCCTTCAGATAGTCGTGCACCAGATCGTCGCCCCAGCCATTGAGTTCCACGCTGGTGTTGGGCGGCCCCTCGAAATGGAAGAAGCTCGAATACAGCGGGTGCGTATTCGGAATCTTATGCAGGGCCTTGGGGCCGAACATGCGCGCCACCTCGGCCTCGAAGGACTTGGCAAACAGGCCGTCGATATCGTGGTTGCAGTCGTCCACGAAGACGAAGCCGCCGCCGCGCACATAGCGCTCGAAATTGCGCCGCTCGGCCGGCGAGAACTGCACCAGCTTATGCCCCGCCATGTAGCAGAACGGGGCCTGCAGGATCTTCGGATCGGACAAGGGCAGCACCCGCTCGACCGGGTCCACGCGCAGGGTCGTGTACTCGACGAGCGAGTTGAGCACATTGCTCGGCATGCGGATGTCTACATCGAAGTCGCCCGAATCGTAGAGCAGACGCGTGAAGTAGAAATCATAGGTGGCCATTACACCGCATCGGACAGCGAGGAGAAATTGAAGTCGCGGATGCGCATCGGCGGCACCACGAAGCGCAGGCTCGACTCGTCGCCGCCCAGCACCACCGGGCGCCCCAGCTCCTCGATGTTGTTCAGCATCGTGACCGGGCTCTCGTTGAAGCGGAAGTTCTTCACCGGGTGCTTGATCTTGCCGTTCTCGATGTAGAAGGTGCCGTCGCGCGTCAGCCCGGTCAGCAGCACCGACTGGGCGTCGACCAGGCGGATATACCAGGTGCGCGTGACCAGCACGCCCTTCTTGGTGCCGGCGATCAGCTCCTCGAGCGACTTGTTACCGCCGGCCATGATGATATTCCCGGGCGCGCCCTTGGCCACCTTGCCCTGCTTCTGGGCCCAGTAGCGCGGGTAGTTGAGGTTGGCGACGACGCCGTTCTTGATGATGTCCTGCTTTTCGCGCGCCAGCAGCGAGCCGCGGTCCCAGGGCGACACCGGCACGTCCTTGTTCCACGGGTCGGCCCAGATATTGACCTGCTCGTCGAACAGCTTTTCGCCCAGGCGCGTGCCGCCGCCCTTCTTCGACAGGAAGCTGCGGCCTTCGTCGGCCTGGCGCGCATTGAAGCCATTGAACATGAAGTTCATCAGGCCGACCGAGGCGGCCGGCTCGAGGATGACCGTGTAGCGGCCCGGCTCGATGGCCTTGGCCTCGACCGAACGCAGGGCCTTTTCGATCGCCACCTGCGAGGCTTCGTGCGGGTCGAACAGCTTGATGTCATTCGCCGAACGGCCGACCCAGCCGGAACCGCGCCCGTCTTCCGTGCGGGTGGTCACGGTGAAGTCGAAATTCGTGTACTCGGTGTGGCCGAACAGGCCCTTCGAGGTGGCCACGGCTTCGAACGCGGTGTTATCGATGAAGAAGCCGGCCGCCGTCAGCCCGGCCTTCTTGCAGGCGTTGATGCTGGCCGCGGCCACGCTGGCGCGGTACTCGGGATCGATGGCCGCGGTCGAGGCGAGGAAGGTCGGGGCCGGCTTGAAGTCCTGCGGGCCCAGCACCGGCATGTGCTCGGGATTTTCGGGCGCCAGCCGCGCCACGTCCTCGGCGCGCCGCACCACCGTCTCGAGCGCCTTGTCGTCGAATTCATTGATCGAAGCGGTGCCGGTGCGCTTGCCGAACGAGACCTGCACGGTCAGCTGCATGTTTTCGTTGAGGCCGGCGGTCGAGACCGAATTGCGCGCATAGCGGATATTCCCCGTGCGCGAGCCCGACAGCGAGACCGTGCACTCGTCCGCCTTGGAGAAGGCCAGCACGCGATCGAGGATTTTCTTGGATTCTTCCTGGTTCAGCAGTTTCATCTTGGTTTCTCCTAGCCGATCTTGCGGCCGGTGTTGATCACGTTGACGCCATTGAAGCGCGTGGTGGCGGAGCCGTGCGAGACGGCGCTGACCTGCGAGGGCTGGCCCTTGCCGTCGAAGAAGGAGCCGCTCATGCGCCAGTCGCGCTCGTCGCAGATGGCGCTGCAGGCATTCCAGAACTCCTGGGTGTTCGACTGGTAGGCTACATCCTCGAGCATGCCGGCGATCTTGCCGTCCTTGATCTCGAAGAACAGCTGGCCGCCGAACTGGAAGTTGTAGCGCTGCTGGTCGATCGAGTAGGAACCGCGCCCGATGATGTAGATGCCCTTCTTCACGCCGGCCACCATCTGGTCGGGCGTGAGCCGCTCCTTGCCGGCCGCCAGCGAGACGTTCGGCATGCGCTGGAACTGCACGCTGCTCCACGAATCGGCATACGAGCAGCCGTGCGATTCCTTTTCGCCGATGATGTGGGCCTGGTCGCGCGTAGCCTGGTAGTTGACCAGGATGCCGTCCTTGATGATGTCCCAGCGCTTGGCCGGCACCCCTTCGTCGTCGTAGCCGACGGCCCCGAGTGAGCCCTTGATCTGCTTCTCGGCGAAGAAGTTGACGCGCTCGGCGCCGAAGCGGAAATTCTTGCTCTGCCACTTGTCGAGCGTGCAGAACGAGGTGCCGGCGTAATTGGCTTCGTAGCCGAGCACGCGATCGAGTTCGGTCGGGTGGCCGACCGATTCGTGGATCGTCAGGAACAGGTGCTCAGGCGCCAGCACCAGGTCGTACTTGCCCGGATCGACAGACTTGGCGGCCAGCTTCTCGCGCGCCTGGCGGCCCGCATTGCGGGCGTCCTCGATGATGTCGTAGGACTCGGTGTAGAGCGTGGTGACGCCGCCGGCCGCCTGGATCTTGTGCTCGGGCCGGGCGTCGAAGAATTCATAGCCGACCCCGCGCGGCGAGGCGAGGCCGTCGCGCGTGCGGAACTTGCCGCTGGCCTTGTCGACGGCGGTGGCCGTGAACGGCGCCCACAGGCGGTGGAAGTCCTGGTCGATGTAGGAACCGTCGGTCGAGGCGAAGTATTTTTGCTGGTTCACCTGGAACAGCTGGGAGGCCATGAAATTGGCGCCCGCCTTCATGCCGGCCGCGTTCGCAGCCAGCAGCATCTCGGCCTTCTCCTTGATCGGCACGGCGCGCCAGTCCTTGGTGTAGGGCGTGGCCCAGCGCACTTCGCCGACGCCCTTGACGGGCGCCAGCTGCACCGGCTCGCCGCCGAGCTTGGCATT
This sequence comes from Massilia sp. TS11, assembly GCF_022012445.1. Lineage (GTDB taxonomy): Bacteria > Pseudomonadota > Gammaproteobacteria > Burkholderiales > Burkholderiaceae_D > Telluria. Next base: position 73,277 of record NZ_JAKLTS010000006.1, on the reverse strand, counting down.
GGCCTTGGCGATCGCCACCGCCTGGCGCGCCGCGTTGGCCACGCCGTCGGGCGACATGTCATTGGTCGAGGCGAAGCCGTAGGCGCCATTGGCCACCACGCGCACGCCCACGCCCGAGGACTCGGTGTTGACGATGTTCTCGACGTTCAGGTCACGGGTGATGACGAACTGGTTCAGGTAGCGGCCGATGCGCACGTCGCAATAGGCAGCGCCGGCAGCGGTGGCGGCATTCATGGCGATATCGGCCAGCGCCTTCTTGGCGCGTGTGTCGGCCGGTTTCAGCAGGTCCTCGGCGGCGATCGCCTGGCCGAAGACAGGGACCAGCAGCGAACCGGCCATGCCGGTGCTGATGCGTAGAAATTGGCGGCGTTCCATGTGTTCTCCAAAAAGCGGCGCGGGTCGCCCGACCCGTGCCACGGGGTGTGACTGGCGGCGGGGCCGGCGCCAACGCCGGGCGCGGGCCCCGGCGCCTCAGACGGCGGCGGACAGCGAGGTGAAATTGAAGTCGCGCACCTTCATCGGCGGAATCAGCATCGTGAACGGCACTTCATCGCCGCCGATCACCACCGGCTTGCCGATTTCTTCGATGTTGTTCAGCATCGTCACCGGGCTCTCGTTGAAGCGGAAGTTCTTGATCGGGTACTTGATCTTGCCGTCTTCGATGTAGAAGGTGCCGTCGCGCGTCAGGCCGGTCAGCAGCACCGACTGCGGATCGACCAGGCGGATATACCAGGTGCGCGTGACCAGGATGCCCTTCTTGGTGTTGGCGATCAGCTCGGCCGTGCTCTTGTTGGTGCCGGCCATGATGATATTGCCGGGTGCGCCGCGCGCCACCTTGCCCATCTTCTGGGCCCAGTAGCGCGAGTACTGGAGCGCGGCCACCTTGCCATCCTTGATGATGTCTTCGCGCTGGCGCGCCAGCAGCGAGTTGTTATCCCAGGGCATCACGGCGACGTCCTTGTCCCAGGGGTCGGCCCACAGATTGACCTGCTGGTCGAACAGCTTCTCGCCGAGGCGGTTGCCGCCGCCCTTCTTGGCCAGGAAGCTGCGCCCCTCGTCGGCCGAACGCGCGTCCCAGTTGCCCAGCATGAAGCCGATCAGCTCCGAGGTGGCGGCCGGTTCCAGAATCACCGTGTAGCGGCCCGGTTCGAGCGCCTTGGCGTCGACCGAACGCAGGGCTTTCTCGATCGCGATGTCGGTCGCTTCGCGCGCATTGAACTGGCCAGCGTCGGTGGCCGAGCGCTTGACCCAGCCCGAGCCGCGCCCGTCGTCGGTACGCACCGTCAGCGTGAAATCGAGGCCGGTAGCGGCCTGATGGCCGAACACGCCTTTCGAATTGGCGACCGTCTCGAAATTGGCCGAGTCGGTGAAGAAGCCGGCTGCGGTCAGCTTGTTCTTCTTGCAGGCCTCGATCGAGTAGGCGGCCACCTCGGCGCGGTAGTCGGGGTCGATGGCGGCCGTCTTGGCGGCGAAGGTGGCCGAGGCCTTGTAGTCCTGCTTGTCGACGGCGGCCATGAACTCGGGATTTTCGGGCGCCAGGCGGGCCAGTTCTTCGGCGCGGCGCACGACTTTCTCGAGCGACTTGTCGTCGAATTCATTGATGGTGGCGATGCCCGACTTCTTGCCGAAGGCGACAGACACGGCCAGCTGCACGTCTTCCACCAGGCCGGCCGTCGAAATGCTGTTGCGCGCATAGCGCACATTGCCGGTGCGGCGGCCATTGATCTGCACCGTGCATTCGTCCGCCTTGGAATAGGACAGGACTTTGTCGGTGATGCGTTTTGCTTCTTCAGCGCTCAGAATTTTCATGGTGGTATGCCTCAGCCGATCTTACGGGCGGTGTTGATCACATTGATGCCATTGAAGCGGGCGGTCGAGGAACCGTGCGAGACGATCGAGACCTGGCCCGGCTGGCCCTTGCCGTCGAAGAAGGAGCCGCCCATGCGCCAGTCGCGTTCGTCGCAGATGGCGCTGCAGGCATTCCAGAATTCCTGGGTGTTCGACTGGTAGGCCACGTCTTCGAGCATGCCGGCGATCTTGCCGTCCTTGATTTCGTAGAACAGCTGGCCGCCGAACTGGAAGTTGTAGCGCTGCTGGTCGATCGAGAAGGAGCCGTCGCCGACGATGTAGATGCCCTTCTTGACGTCCTTGATCATTTCTTCCGGGGTCAGCTTCTTCTGGCCCGCTTCGAGCGAGACGTTCGGCATGCGCTGGAACTGCACGCTGCTCCAGGAATCGGCATAGCAGCAGCCATGCGATTCTTTTTCGCCGATGATGTGGGCCTGGTCGCGGATCGCCTGGTAGTTGACCAGGATGCCCTTGCGGATGATGTCCCACTTCTTGGTCTTCACGCCTTCGTCGTCATAGCCGACATTGCCGAGCGAGCCCGGGGTGGTCTTGTCGGCCACGATGTTGACCAGGTCGGAGCCGTACTTGAAGGTCTTGCTCTGCCACTTGTCGAGGGTGGCGAAGGAAGTGCCGGCGTAGTTGGCTTCGTAGCCGAGCACGCGGTCCAGTTCGGTCGGGTGGCCGACCGATTCGTGGATCGTCAGCCACAGGTGCTCCGGGGTCAGCACGAGGTCGTACTTGCCCGGCTCGACCGACTTGGCGCTGAGCTTGGCCTTGGCCTGCTGGCCGGCCGCGCGCGCGTCCTCGAGCAGGTCATAGGACTTGGTGTACAGGGTGGCGACGCCGCCGGCCGCCTTGATCTTGTGCTCCGGGCGGGCGTCGAGGTATTCGTAGCCCATGCCGACCGGGGTCGACAGGCCGTTACGCGAGCGGAACTTGCCGCTGGCCTTGTCGACGGCCGTGGCGAAGAACGGGCACCACAGGCGCTGCACGTCCTGGTCGATATAGGAGCCGTCGGTCGAGGCGAAATATTTCTGCTGGTGGACCTGGAACAGCACCGACTGCATGAAGTTGGCGCCCGCTTCCATGCCGGCCTTGTTGGCGGCGATCAGCATGTCGGCCTTTTCCTTGATCGCCACATTGCGCCAGTCCTTCTGGACCGGGGTGGCCCAGTAGACTTCGCCGACGCCCTTGACCGGGGCCAGCTGGATCGGCTCGGACTGCATTTTGGCATTGGCCTTGGCGATCGCGACGGCCTGGCGCGCCGCATTGGCCACGCTGTCCGGGCTCATGTCGCTGGTGGCGGCAAAGCCATAGGCGCCGTTGGCGATCACGCGGATGCCGACGCCGGCCGATTCCGTGTTGACGACATTTTCCACATTCAGGTCACGCGTGGTGACGAACTGGTTCAGGTAGCGGCCGATGCGCACGTCGCAATAGGAAGCGCCGGCGCCGGTGGCGGCGCTGAGGGCGGTGTCGGCCAGGGTCTTCTTGAACTTGTTCGCGAGCGGGGCCTTGAGCTCTTCGGCGGCGACGGCGCGGCCCATCACCGGCACCAGCATGGTGCCCAGGGCGAGGCCGCTCAGATTCAGAAAGGTACGACGTTCCATGGAGGTCTCCGGAGAATGAATGCGGAAAAATTTCGCTGCAAAAACATAGCAGCAAAATGGCAAAAACTCTACGCAAAAACAGCGCCGTCCTGGAAGTCGTTGTTTTCCTGAATACGCATGTGTCCGCTCCAGGCCAGCAGCGGACACTTTATATGCATAAACCGGACACTCCGTCTTTACTGAACGGTGTCAGGTCCGGCAATCGGACATCGGGGAACTTTTCGCGTGGCGAAAAGTTCCCCGATGTCCGATTGCCGGACCTGACACCGTTCCTTATTGGACCTGACACCGTTCCTTATTGGTAGGCTTTCCAGAGGGATTCGGTGAAGGCGGCGGGCTTCATGAAGCCGTTGCCCCATTTGGCGTCGTAGTCGGCGGTCGGCTTGGCGGCCAGGACGGCGGCCAGCGGCTGGCCGCGCAGGGCTTTCACGCGGCCGAGGATGGTGGCCAGCATGTCGCGGTAGGCCGCCAGGTCGGCCTTGCTGGCCAGCGGGCCGTGGCCGGGGATGATGCGGGTCTGCTCGTCGCACTGGGCCAGCACGGCATCGACCGCGGCCAGCACGCCGTCCGGCCGGCCGCCGACACTGGTGTCGATGAAGGGATACAGGCCGTTGAAGAACAGGTCGCCCATGTGCACCACATTCGCGCGCTTGAACCAGACCACGCTGTCGCCGTCGGTATGGGCCGGGGCCACGTGGCGCACGGCCAGGGTGTCGCCATTGAGGTGGAAATCGAGGTCCTGGCTGAAGCTCAGCACCGGCGCGGCGGCCGCCGTGTCGGGCTTGGCCAGCAGGCGCTGGCGCACGTTCTCGTGGGCCACGATGGTGGCGCCGTCGCGCGCGAAATCGCTATTCCCGCCCGTGTGGTCGCCGTGCACGTGGGTGTTGAGGATGAAACGGATCGGCTTGTCGGACAGGGCGGCCACGGCGGCCTTGATCTTGGCCGACAGCGGCGCATACTGGTCGTCGATCAGGAACACGCCGTCGGGCCCGGCAAACACGCCGATATTGCCGCCGGCGCCGACCAGCATCCAGCTGTTGGCGGTGATCGGCACGGTCTTGATCTGGACCTTGGAAAAATCGGTCTGGGCCAGGGCCGGCAGGCAGGCCAGCGCCAGCACGGCGCTGAGAATGGGACGCGACATACTCTCCTCCTTGGATTAGCGGCAACGCGTCCCATGATGCCAAAAATTATCAGAATCCGCTGAGCACAATTTTGCCGATCGTGCGGCGCCCGGCCAGGGCCGCATGGGCCGCGCTCAGATTGGCCGCATTGATCGGCCCGCCCACCTCGGCGGCGGTCCCGCGCAGCACGCCCTGGTCGATCAGCTCGGACACAGTATTCAGCAGCGCATGCTGGGCCTGCATGTCGGCGGTCTGGAAATTCGGCCGCGTGAACATCAGCTCCATGTGCAGGCTGGCGGCCTTGCCGAACAGCAGATCGACGTCGAGCGGACGCTCGGCGCGCGTGATGCTGGCGATGCGGCCCTGCGGCGCGATCATCGTGGTCAGGGCTTCCCAGTGCTCGGCGATGTCGGCCGTGCACAGGATGAAGTCGACGCCGTCGATGCCGAGCGCGGCCAGCTGGCCGGCCATGTCGCGCGCATGGTTGATCACCTGGCGTGCGCCGAGACCGCGCACCCAGGCCGCCGATTCGGGGCGCGAGGCGGTGGCGATCACCTCGAGTCCGGCCACGTGCGCGCCGAGCTGGATCGCGATCGAGCCGACCCCGCCGGCGCCGCCGACGACCAGCAGGCGGCGGCCGCGGTCGCCCCCGTGGCGGTCGATGCCGAGGCGGTCGAACAGGGCCTCCCAGGCCGTGATGCTGGTCAGCGGCAGCGCCGCCGCCAGGGCGAAATCGAGGCTGGCCGGCTTGCGCCCGACGATGCGCTCATCGACCACATGCAGCTCGCTATTGGCGCCGGCGCGGCCGATCGCTCCGGCATAGAACACCGGGTCGCCGACCTTGAACAGGGTGACCTCGGCGCCGACCGCCTTGACCACGCCGGCCGCATCCCAGCCGAGCACACGCGCCTGCGGGCTCGGTTGGCGCGCCACCTTGTAGTCCACGGGATTAACGCCCACCGCATGGACCTGGACCAGCAGGTCGCGCGGGCCGGGTACGGGCTCGGGCAGGTCCACATCGCGCAGGGCGCTCTCGATCAGGGCAACAGCTTTCATCAGCACACTCCAGAACAGGGGAAGGAAGACGCCATTCTGCACCCGGCAGATTTGTTTGATAATTGGGATAATGATTGAATCACTATTCTGCGGAGCCGAATAATGCAGCTCGATCTCACCGATGTCGCCCTGTTCGTGCGCGTCTGCGCCACCCGCAAGCTGGGCCAGGCGGGGCGCGAATTCGGCCTGTCGCCGGCCGCCACCAGCGCCCGCATCGCCCAGCTCGAGCAGCACCTGGGCGCGCGCCTGCTGCACCGGACCACGCGCAGCGTGACCCTGACCCAGGATGGCGAAGCCTTCCTCGACAAGGCCACCCAGCTGCTCGATGCAGCCGCCCAGGCCGAAGCGGCGGTCGGGCGCGGCGCCGAGGCGCCCCAGGGCCTGCTGCGCGTGGCCGCCTCGGTCTCGTTCGGGCGCCAGCACATCGTGCCGGCGCTGGCCGATTTCCTCGCCCAGTACCCGGGGATCCGGCTCGACCTGCGCCTGTCCGACACGATCATCGACATGGCCGCCAACGGCATCGATGTGGCGGTGCGCATCGGCCCGCTACGCGATTCGGCCATGGTGGCGCGGGTGCTGGCCAAGAACCGCCTGCTGCTGGTGGCGGCGCCGGCCTATCTGGCGGCGCACGGCACCCCGGCCACGCCGCACGATCTGCTCGGCCACCAGTGTCTGGTGCTCGACAGCGCCCACCCGTGGCCGATGCGTCTGCGCGATGGCAGCGTGGTCAAGCTCGATGTGGGCGGGCGCTTTCGCAGCGATAATGGCGAGGCCCTGCGCGACGCCGCCGTGGCCGGCCTGGGCATCGCCCTGCAGTCGAGTTGGGCGGTCTACCAGCAGGTGCGCGGGGGCAGCCTGGTGCAGGTGCTGGCCGACTGGGAGGTGGCCTACGATTCCTACATCTCGGCGGTCTACCTGCACCGCAGCTTCCTGCCGCCCAAGACGCGCGCCTTCATCGACTATTTCGCCGCCCGCTTCGGCGAGCATCCCTACTGGGAGCAGGACGGCGCGCCGACCGTCCCTAGTCCTTCTTCTTCACCGGGCGCAGGTCGAGGTCGTGGAAGTCGTAACTGAAGTCAGTCTCGCTGCTGACGGCCTTCATGCGGATCCGTTCGACCGCGCCATCCGGATCGAGCGCGAAGCTGACGTAGGCGTCGGCATTGAAGTTACGCTCCTTCCAGCGCACGATGAAGCTGTCGTACTGGTAGTGTTCGAGCCGGCCCACCAGGTCCGGTGTGCGCGTGAAGCGCATCACCAGGCTGCCGCCTTCTTCGGCGATCACCACCTTGCCGTACCACGCATCCTCATAGGTGCCGGCGTAGGCCGCCAGCGCCAGCGAGGGACGTGACTGCGCGCCCTTGGCCTGCGCCGCCGCTGCCGCCAGCCGCTTTTCCTCCTTGGCGTGCTGCTCGGCCTCCTGCTGCGCCATCACGCCGATCCAGTCGTTCTGGGTGCCGCCCAGGTAGTGATCGAGCAGGCGGTATTGCAACGCATTGAGCACGCTGGCGTTTTCGGCATTGGTCAGAATCGCGAAGCCGAGCTTCGCCTCGGGCACCAGCACCACGCGCGTGTAGAAGCCCTGCAGCGCACCGCCGTGGTAGGCCAGCTTGCGGCCCTTGTAGTCGCGCAGCTGGAAGCCCAGCCCGTAACCGAGGAAGTTGGCGCGCGTGGCCGCCAGCGCCGCCGGCGGTTCGCTCGGGCGGATCGGCGTCACCAGCGTGAACAGCTCGCGCGCCTGGCGTGCGCTGTACAGGCGCGCCCCGCCCTCGCGCTGCCCTTCGTTGAGCAGCAGCTGCAGCCAGCGCGCCAGATCGCGCGCGCTGCTGTTGATGCCGACCGCGCCGACCGCATTCGGCACCGGCATCGGCTTGACCGGCACGTTCACGCCGTCGATCTTGCTGTGCGGGGCCGCCACATTGGCGCGCCCGGCCTGTTCGTCCAGGCTGACCGTGGTGCCATCCATGCCAAGCGGCTGCAGGATGCGCGCGCGCACGCTCTCGCCCCAGCTCTGGCCGGTCTTGCGGGCGATGATTTTGCCGGCCACGATGTACAGCAGATTGTCGTAGGCGTACTGGCTGCGGAAACTGGTGGCCGGGCGCACCTGGCGCAGGCGGGCGATGATCTCGTCGGTGCTGAAGGTGGTGGTCGGCCACCACATCAGATCACCGGCGCCCAGCCCCAGGCCGCTGCGGTGCACGAGCAGATCGCGGATCGTCATCTCGCGCGTCACATACGGGTCCCACATCTGGAAGTCGGGCAGGTGCTGGCTGACCGGATCGTCCCAGGCCAGCTTGCCCTCGTCGACCAGCATGGCCAGGGTCACGGCCGTAAACGCCTTGGAGTTGGAGGCGATTTCGAACTGGGTGTCGCCGTCGACCGGCTCGGGCGCGCCGCGCCGGCGCTGGCCAAAGCCGCTGGCACTCACCACCTGGCCGTCCTTGACGATGGCGATGGCGATGCCGGGGATATCGAAGCGCTGGCGCGCACGCTCGACGTCGGCCGCCAGATCGAAAGCGGGCGCGCTGGCCAGGGCGCTGGGCGGTTTGTCCTGGGCCGCGCCGCTGAGGGCGGCGCCGGCCAGGCACAGGGCGATGATCAGGGTCTTCATGGCTATTGGCCTTTCATGATTTTATCGGCGCTGGTCTGCGTCACCGGATGGTAGTGCGGGCGCGCCTCGGCATACACGGCGCGCGCCCAGGCGCGGTCGTCGGCGTCGCGCTGCAGGGCGCTGTACAGGGGCAGCACGAACTTCTGGCGCCCCACCGTCAACAGGAACGCGCGCAGCGGCGCGCGCACCTCGCGCACCCCGGCCTTGACGGCCGCGCGCAGGAAGCGGAAGGCGATCTCCTTGTTGCCGCTCTCGGCCAGGTGATAGCGCGCGTCGAGCGCACGCAGGGCGTCGGCGCTGGCCTGGCCGTCGACGTCATTCAGGAACTTCATCCATTCGAGCGCGCTCCAGCCGTCCGCCTGCAGGGCTGCGCCGCCCAGCCAGGCCTGGCGCTGCGCGTCGAGCGCATCGAGCCGAGCCGAATGGGCGCGCTGGGCCGTGGCCGGGATGCCGGGACCGTAGACCCAGGCCTCGATCTCGGCCTCGCTCAGGGCCTGCGGCAGGCGCGCGCGCAGAAAGCTGAGGAAGTCCTCGGTGCGCGCGCTCTGGAAGGCGCGGCTGTCGAACCACTCGCGCAGGAAGGCGTCGAAGCGCGCGCGCCCGACGCGCTGCTCGATGGTGCGCAGGAACCAGGCGCCCTTCGGATAGGCGAGCTCCTCGTCGGTGTAGGTGGCGGGGTCGGTGTCGGGATCGTGCGTGACCAGGGCCTGCTTGGCCGGCGCCAGCGCCGCCAGCGAGGCCAGCGCCTCTTCCTGCTCGAGCTGCAGGGTCATGGTGGCGAAGGCCTCGCCGTACAGGGCTTCCACCACGCGCACGGTCACGTACTCGGTCACACCTTCGTTCAGCCACCAGTGCTTCCAGCTGGCGTTGGTCACCAGATTGCCGCTCCAGCTGTGCGCCAGTTCGTGCGCAATCAGGTCGTTCAGACTGCGGTCGCCGGCGATCATGGTCGGCGTCACGAAGGTCAGGCGCGGGTTCTCCATCCCGCCGATCGGGAACGAGGGCGGCAGCACCAGCATGTCGTAACGCCCCCAGCGATAGGGGCCGTACAGGGCTTCGGCCGCGGCCACCATCTTTTCGGTGTCGGCCAGTTCGTAGGCGGCCGCCGCGATCCGCTGCGGCTCCGCATACACGGCCGTGCGCGGCCCCAGCTCGCGCACCTCGAGTTCGCCGATGGCCAGGGCCACCAGATAGGCCGGCACCGGCTGCGGCATGCGGAAGTCCCATTCGCCGTCGGTGCGCGCCTGCGGATCGTTCTCGGCGCTCATCACCACGCGCAGCCCGCGCGGCGCGCTGATATGGGCGCGGTAGGGGAAGCGCACGCTCGGCGTGTCCTGCACTGGCAGCCAGGAGCGCGCATTGATCGGCTCATTCTGGCTGAACAGGAAGGGCTGCTTGCCCGACAGGGTCTGCACCGGCTGCAGCCACTGCAGCGCGGCCGCCTGCGGCGAGGTGCGGTAGTGGATGCGCACGCGCGGCGCCTGCTCGCGCAGCCGGATCTGCAGCGGCGCACCCTTCTCGCCGGCGCTCGGGCCGAGCCGGAACGGCACGCGCCGCCAGCGCCCGTCGCGCCCCAGCGCCTCCACCTTGGCGATGCGCAGGGCGCGCGTGTCCAGATCGAGCTGGCGCGCGCCCGGATCGCGCCAGCGCAGCCCCAGTTCGGCCGTCCCGCTCAACACGCGCTGGCCGAAGTCGGCGCGCAGGCGCAGGTCCAGCTCCGTGGTCTGCACCTGCTCGGGGTGGGCATAGCTGAGCGGGTCGGCCGCCCGCGCAGGCAGGGCCAGCACGGCGGCCAGCAGGATGAGGGCATCAATACGCATCGGGGGCTCCGGACATCAAGGCGCCAGCAGCATAGCACCGCGCCGCCCAAAACGCGTAGAATTCAGAACATGCGACTGCGACTGGCCGGCGCCCTCTGCGCCCTGTGTGCCGCGCTGGCGGCCCATGCCGCGCCGGCGCTGGTCTTCCTCGCCCCGAATAATCATGAAATGCCGCTCGCCCAGTTCGAACGCGGCGAACTCCAGGCCGGCATCCTCAAGGACCTTGGCCAGGCCCTGGCCCAGCGCGTCGGGCGCGAGGCCCGCTTCCTCAGCATCCCGTCCAAACGCGTCGGCCTGGCGCTGGCGTCCGGCCAGGCCGATCTGGTCTGCTATGTGCGTCCATTCTGGATCAGCGGCGACTTTCACTGGTCGCGCCCCTTCCTGCCGAACCAAGGCCTGATCATCGCCCGCGCCGACGCGCCGCCGCTGCGCCAGATCGGCCAGCTGGCCGATGAACGGGTCGGCACCGTGATCGGCTATGTCTATCCGCAGCTCGAACTGGCGCTGGGCAGCCGCTTCGTGCGCGACGACGCGCCGAACATGAGCAGCTCCTTCGCCAAGCTGGCCGCCGGGCGCGTGCGCTACGCCGTGATCGAACAGATGGCGATCGACTGGCAGCGCCGCCAGCACCCCGGCCTGGCCCTCAAGACCGCCCTCGCCTTACCAGGCTTTCAGGCCCAGTGCGCGCTGGCGCGCAGCAGCAGCCTGACGCCGCACGCGCTCGACGCGGCCATCGCCGCGCTGGTGGCCAACGGCAGCATCGACGCCATCCTCGCACGCTACAAATAAAACAGGCGGGCGCGCGGCCAGCCTGATGCACCCGCCCGGCCTTACTGGGCCAGCACGCTGACGTCGTCGATCAGGAAGGAGGTCGCCACGCTCGATCCTTCCACCCCTTCAAAGTACAGGCGCAGGCTCTGGCCCTTGTAGGCGCTCAGGTCGAAGCTCTTCTGCACGTAGCTGCTGCCCTTGTTCAGGTTGGAATAGGTGCCCAGGGTCGCCAGCACGCTATTGCTGCTGTTGCGCAGCTGGACCTTGAGCGTGTCGTAGGCCGTCGTCGTCGTGGTCTCGGCCGAATCGACGCGCAGCCAGAAGCTCAGCGTGAGCTTGCTGGCCGTGGCCGGCAGGGTCAGGCTCTGGTACAGGGTGTCGGTGTGCGCGCTGCCATAGCCGTTCAGCCAGGCCTTCCAGCTGCCGCCATGGCCGGCATAGGTGGCGTCATTGGTGATCACACCGCTGCTGGCGGTCCAGCCACTGGTGCCGGACTCGAAGCCGCCATTGCTGACCAGTTGGCTGCTATTGCTGACACTGAAGCTGAGCGCCGTCGAACTGGCGCTGTTGTTGGCCGCGTCGTAGGCCTTGGCCACCAGCGTGTGGCTGCCATTGGCCAGCTGGGTCGAGTCGAGCGCCAGCGTCCACGGGCTGGCCGTGTCGGTGCCTTTCAGGACGCCGTCCACATAGAATTCGACTTTGCTGACGCCCACGTTGTCGCTGGCCGTCGCCGTCAACGTGATGCTGCCGCTGCTGCCGCTGACGCTCGCGCTGACCGTCGGCGGGGTCGTATCGGCCGCCACATTGTTCACGCTGAAGGCGACGCCGGCCGAACTGCCGACGTTATTCGCCGCGTCATAGGCCTTGGCCACCAGCGTGTGGCTGCCATTGGCCAGGGTGGTCGAATCCAGGCTCGCGCTGTAAGGCGCCAGATTGGTGCTGGCCTTGAGCGCACTATCGACATAGAACTCGACCAGGGTCACGCCCACATTGTCGCTCGCCGTCGCCGCCAGATTGATCGTGCCGCTGCTGCCGCTTTCGCTCGCGGCCACAGTCGGCGCCGTGGTGTCGGCGCTGGCCGTGCCCTGGCTGACCCAGATCGGCGCCGACCACAGGATATTGCCATCGTCCTGGGTGATCTTGGCGTAGTAGTAGTGCTCGCCCACGGTCGGCGTGATGCTGGCCGTGGCGCTCGCCATCAGCTGACTGGGCGTGCCATTGCGGCCCGGGACGCCCTCGTAGATCACGACGCTGGCCACGCTGCGCCCGCTGCTGTTCGCATAGTTGACGCTCAGGTTCAGCACCCCGCTATTGCTGAAGCGCTCGCCCATCAGATGGCCGTTCGCCGTCAGCACGATCTGGCTGTTCTTGTCCATCGTCGCAAATACGCGCCGCGCCTGGATCGCCGCGATCATCGCCGCCGGGCTCAGCGCCGTCCCGCTGGGGATCAAGACGCCGGTGCGGTTGGTGTAGGACGCGCCCCAGTTGGCGCAGTGGTTGTCCTGGTTGGTCGAGAAGGCCACGTGATAGCCCGCCTCGAGCGCCTTGGTGCACGCGCCCTCGTAGGTCGAGCGGCTGGTTTCGGTCTCGCTCGTATTGGTCGAGAAAGCCGAGGTATTGAGCACCTCGCACAGGGCCATGGCCGCGTCGCCATCGGCCGTGTAGCCGAACGGGACGCCGTTGACGAGGAACTGGCCGCTGCTGGACGGGTGGTTGAACTGTCCCACCCAGCCGTTCTGGCGCATCAGCGTGTACAGCGAGGCGTAGTCGTTCTTGGCCACGAACAGATCGGCCAGCAGCTGGTTGCTGCTGTTGTACTCCCAGCCGACCAGCTTGTCCGCATTGAAGATGTTCAGGTGGCCGCCATTGGTGATCACGCCCCACTCCATGCCATAGATGGCGAGGAAGCCGGGATTGGCCGCATTGAAGCTGGCCGCCGCCGTCAGGCCGCTCGCATACAGGCTGGTGGCCGTGGCCGGGCTGGCCGAGGTATTGGTCGCATCCGACCCGTCATACATGTGGTTGTGCTCGGACGCCATCAGGAAGTCCAGGCCCTTGCCCTTGGCATAGCCGTAGGCGTCGGCCGGCCCGTAGGCGCCGCTCTGCGGATTCTGCGCGCCGGTGCAGCTGGCCAGCACGCCGCCGCCGTCGCTGTGATTGGTCTGGCTGTGCAGATTGCCGAAGTAGACCGTGTAGGGCAGCGCTGCGGGCGCCGGCGCCGCACCCTGGCGCAGCCGCCCGCCTGCAGCCGGCGTGGCGCGCGCAGCGGTCGGCAGGCCCGCGAAGGCAGGCAGCGTTGGCGCCGCCACCTGGCCCACGCCGATCTCCCAGCTCTGCTCGACCTGTTCGGCCGCCAGCTCCGCGCTCTCGTCGCCCGCGCCGGCCAGCGCGGTGGCGCGCAGGCGCACCGTGTACAGGCCATCGGCCAGCGGCCCATTGGCCGTGCCGTCCCAGTCCACCACCACCTGGACTGGCGCGCGCAGCAGGCGCGTGCTGCCCGACCAGTTGCGCAGCACCTGGCCGCGCGCGTCGAGCAGATCGAGCTGCCAGCGCACGGTCTGCGCCTGCTCCGCATGCGGATACTCGAACGCCAGCGTGAAGCTGCGCGCTTCGCCGCGCGCACCGGCCGCGCTGAACGGCGCGTGCAGGGTCGCTTCGAATTCCTTGTGGTCGGCCTCACTGGCCCAGATGGCATGGCTGAAGCCCAGGGCCAGCAGCATGGCCAGGGCGTGTTTTCCCGTTTTCATAGTGATCTCTTGGATGGCACTGCGTCGATCCGAGCGGGTGTCGCAGCGGCCGCCCGGGGCCTGTCCCCGGCAGGGAACTGGGCGCAATATGCATGAGTGAAAAACGCCGGACAAATTCGATTTCGCTATGAAAATCGAAAGATTGTCGACTAAGTGGCCGACGCGGCGCGGTGTTCAATTTGAGTCGCGCGCCCGCCATAGCGCATGTTAAAAATGCGACAGGCACCTGTCTCAAAATAGACAGCGCCGGCCTGAAAATTTTTCAGTTCACGGCTGTTGTATTTGGGTCACCCAGACGGGCGCGCTCCACAGCATGCGCCCGTCGTCCTGGGTCACCCGCACGTAGTAGAAGTGCTCGCCGGGCGCCGGCGTCCAGGGCGATGCGTCGGCCAGCGGCCGCTCGCGCGTGCTGCCGGCCACGCCCGGCACACCCTCGACCAGGGTCAGCCCCGCGACAGTGCGCGCGCCGCTGTGCGCATACGCCACGCGCAGCGCCAGCGGTCCGGCATTGATGAAGTGCGCGCCCATCGTGTGCCCGTTCGCGTTGAGCAGCACACGCGCCTCGCGGTCCATGGTGGCGAACACGCGGCGCGCGCGCAGGGCCTCCAGCAGGCTGGCGCGCGTCAGCGTCGTCCCCGCTGCCAGCACGATGCCCGTGCGGTTACGGTCACTCATGCCCCAGTTCGCGCAGTGATTATCCTGATCGCTGCTGAAGGCCAGGTGGTAGCCCGCTTCGAGCAGGGCCTGGCAGGCCGCTTCGTAATTGCCGCGCCGCGTTTCGCCCTCGTCCTCGCGGTTCGAAAAGGCCATGCTGTTGACCACCTCGCACAGCACCATCACGGCGTCGCCATCGGTCGAATAGGCCAGGTCCACGCCATCGATCACGAACTGGCCGTGGCGCGCCGGATGATTGAACTGACCGATCCAGCCGGACGCGCGCATCTGCCGATACAGGGCCGCGTAGTCGCTGCGCGGCGTCTCCACCTCGCCGATCAGGCGGCCGTCACCAGTGTGCTCCCAGCCCAGCAGACGGTCCACATTGAACAGATTCAGATGGCCGCCGCCGTCGATCACGCCCCACTCCAGGCCATACAGGGCGACAAAGCCCGGATGCGCGGCCGAGAACGCGTCCGCCGTGCGCAGTCCGGCCTGAAAGCGCGCAATCGCCGCCGCCGGGTCCGCGTCCGGATTGCTGCCTGTGCTGCCATCGAACAGATGGTTGTGCTCCGAGACCATCAGCGCATCGAGCCCATGCGCCTGGGCATAGGCAAATGCGTCGTCCGGTCCGAAGGCACCGCCCTGCGGCGGCTGGGCGTGATCGCAGTCAGGCAGCGCGCCGCCGCCATCGCTGTCGCGCGACTGGCTGTGCAGGTTGGCATAGAAGGCCGACCACGGCGCCCAGTCCACGTCGGCAGCGGCGGCCAGGGCCAGCGGCGGCGCCGGCAGCGGGCCCACGTGCAGCGGCCAGGTCTGCTCCTCCATCTGACCGCCAAAGCGCGCGCGCAGCCGCGCCCGGTACGCGCCCGCCCGCAGCGGCGCGTGCGCGCCCAGCCACAGCGGCAGCGACAGCGCCCGGCCATCCCACTGGCGAGCCGCGCGCCAGTGCCAGCGCACGCGCCCGCGCGCATCGAGCAGATCGACGCGCCACTGCAAACGGGCCTGACCGCGCCAGCCGGGGCGCACAAAATCGAGCTGCAGCCGGCGCGCCCCGTTCGCCACAAACGGCACGAACAGCCTCGCCTCGAATTCGTGATGCTCATCGGCCCGGAGCGGCCCGGCCAGGGCAAGCAGCAACAGCCAGCAGATGTAGCGTCCCATGATCCCCTCCGCGCACGCCAGATGAGCCGATTGTGCGCGCCCGTCCCCGCATCCCTTATCATTAAATCAATGCTGCACCGACAAATTGGGGTCAGACCCCAATTAAGCGGTTCGAAAGATTTCCTACTGACAGGAGCTGCTTATGAGCATGCTGATCCGCCCGCTCGATGCCGACGACCACGCGGCCTGGTTGGATCTGTGGGAAGGCTATAACGCCTTCTACGGCCGCAGCGGGGCAAGCGCCCTGCCCGCGCCGATCACGGCGGCGCTGTGGGCGCGCCTGTTCGATCCGGCCGAGCCCATGCACGCGCTGGTGGCCGCGCGCGACGGGCGGCTGCTCGGCCTCGCGCACTACCTGTTCCACCGGTCGACCACGCGCCTGCAGCCGGTTTGCTATCTGCAGGATCTGTTCACGGCGCCGGCCGCGCGCGGCCAGGGCTGCGGGCGCGCGCTGATCGACGCCGTGCGCGAGGCTGCGCGCGCGGCTGGCAGCAGCCGCCTCTACTGGCAGACCCAGGCCACCAATGCGCCCGCCCGCGCGCTCTACGACCAGGTGGCCGAGCACAAGGGCTTCATCGTGTACGCGCAGGAACTCTAGCCGGCAAAAACTGCCCCCCGGAAAAATGGGGTCTGACCCCGATTTATCTGCGCGGAAAAATGGGGTCTGACCCCGATTTGTTTGGTGGGCAAAAAAAGGGCGGACGGCCTGCGCTTGGCGCGGGCGCGTCCGCCTCAAACGGAAATCAGGCGGCGGCCAGGACGGCGTCGGCCGGGCCGGCTACGTACCACACTTGCGGGTGGCCCAGGCGCTGCAGACAGGCGGCGGCGCGCGCACCGCGCACGCCACTGCGGCAGAAGAACACCAGCGGGGCTGCGCTGTCCTGCAGCCACTGCGGGGCATGCGCGGTCAGCTCGGTCAGCGGCACGCTGCGCACGGCGGCCGGCGCGGCCGCACTGGCGGCCTGCTCGAACACTTCGCGCACATCGATCAGCTGGGCCTGCGGATGGGCAGCCAGGAAGGCGGCCAGCTCGGCGGGGCTGAGCGCTTGCGCATCGTTGCTGGCGGCGGCCGGCGCGCGCACCAGACTTGGCTCGGCAGCCAGCAGTGGCGCCAGCGCGCCGCCGCGCGCGTATTCGGCGGCCGGGCTGCTGCACAGTTCGTGGGCGGGGTCCTCGGCGCGGCACAAGACGGTGTCGCGGTGGACCAGGCGCGCCAGCCGCGCGACCGCGCTGGCGCAGCAGGCCTCGGCGTTCAGCTGGCCGGGCAGCGCGGCCGCACCGGTGAAGGCGTGGCTGACGTGGGCGGCCTGCAGATCGGGGCTGCCGAGCAGGTAGCTGTCGCCGCCCGCGCTGCTCAGACGCGCCAGCTGGCGTGCGCCCAGCTGCAGCGCGGCGGCGCGGCTGCCGTCGCCGAGCGTGACGCTGGCGGCGTCCTGCGGCCAGCCGGGCGCGATGCCGAAGGCGGCGGCCAGGGCGGCGCTGCCGCTGGCGGCGATGGCGCCGGTGTCGAGCACCGCGCGCAGCTGGCAGCCGTGCGCGCGGATCAGGTTTTCCATCCGCGCCGCCAGCGCGGCCTGGGTGTCGATCGCTACGGCGCTGCCACTAGCGGCGTCGAGCAGCAGCCAGCTGACTTGCTGGTCCTGACGCAGCTGCAGCACGCCGTCGCAGCTGCGCACGGGCGCGGCGCCGGGCACCAGGCCGCTGGCGCGCAGGGCGGCGCCGCAGCGGGCGATGCGCGCCACCGCTTCGTCGATGAAGGCTGCATCGGCCAGCGGGCCGAACGACATGCGCACGGCGGCGCTGGCGCACCAGTCGGGGCGGTCCATCGCGGCCAGCACATAGCTGGGCGCGGCCTTGGCCGAGGAACAGGCGGAGCCGGAGCTGACGCGCACACCGGCGGCGTCGAACATATTCAGCAGCTCCTGGCTGCTGACCCCGGGCACGGAGAAATTCAAGGTGGTCGGCAGCGAACCGGCAAACGGCATATTGAAGACGATGCCGGGGAAGGCGGCGCGCAGGGCCTCGGCCAGGCGCGCGCGCATCGCTTCCATCTGGGCGTGGCTGCGGAAGGTGTCGCCCGCTTCGAGCGCGGCCAGCACGGCGCCGAGGGCGGCGATGCCGGGCATGTTCTCGGTCCCGGCGCGCATCGCGCCTTCCTGGCCGCCGCCGGCCGTCAGCGGTGTGAACGGGGCGCCGGCGCGCACATACAGCATGCCGATACCCTTCGGCGCATACAGCTTGTGGCCGGAGAACGGGGCGTAGTCGATGCGGCGGCTGGCCAGGCGCAGATCGAGCTTGCCCAGGGCCTGCACGCTGTCGACCATCCAGTAGGCGCTGCTGCCGCTGCTTTGTAGGACGGCCTCGATCCCATCGAGATCGGACACGACCCCGGTCTCGTTGTTTGCGGCCATGGTGCACACGAGGGCGGCGTCGGGCGCCAGCGCGCGCAGGATTTCGAGCCGGTGGCGGCCCTGGGCATCGACCGGCAGCGCCACCAGTTCGAGGTCGAGGCCGAGCAGGCGGTTCCAGTGCGCCAGCGTCTCGGGCACGGCCTTGTGTTCGGTGGCGCCGTACACCAGCAGCTTGCCGCTCGCCTCGCCGCGCGCGCGCCGTTCGCGCACCGCCACCAGGGCCGACAGCACGGCCGCGCCGATCGATTCGGTGGCGCCGCTGGTGAACACCACCTGGCCTTCGCCGGCGCCGAGCACGCGCTGCGCGCAGGCGCGCGTGGCGTCGAGCAGGGCGCGCGCCTGCAGGCCGGTGGCGTGGGTCGAGCTGGGATTGCCATAGCAGTCGAGCATGGCCTGGCGGGCGGCCTCGCAGGCGGCCGGCAGAACGGACGAGGTGGCGTTGGCGTCGAGGTAGAGATCGGTGTACATGGTCGTGCCTGAATACGGGATACGCTCCATTCTAAAAATTCGACCGTGAAAAAACATACCAAAATGACCCCTTATCGGGGTATATTGAGCATATTTATGCTACTCCCAGCCGATTTGTATAATGCATGATCTCGACAAATTCGACCTCGCCATCCTCGACGCGCTCCAGCAGGACGGCACCCTGTCGGTCGCGGCCCTGGCCGAGCGCGTCGGCCTGAGCTCCACGCCCTGCTGGAAGCGCCTGCGCCGGCTGGAGGACGAGGGCTTCATCGAACAGCGGGTGGCGATCGTCAACCGCGCCAAGGTGGGCCTGCCGGTGACGGTGTTCTGCAGCGTACGCACGCGCGAGCACGACGAAAAATGGCTGGCCCGCTTCGCCGCCGTGGTGCTGTCCCTGCCCGAGGTGCAGGAGGTGCACCGCATGGCCGGCGACGTCGACTACCTGCTCAAGGTGGTCACCACCAGCATCGACGGCTACGACCAGTTCTACAAAAAGCTGATCAAGGTCTCGCAATTGAGCGGCGTGTCCTCGGCCTTCTCGATGGAGGTCATCAAGAGCAGCACGGCCCTGCCGCTTGGCCTGATATCCCACGGCCTAAGCGCCTGAGTTGGGAATAACATTCGTCGCAAATCGTGCGATCATCCTGCTTTTCGCCCTGCCCTTCTGGAGAATGTTCATGCGTTTGACCCGTCATCTGCTTCCCCTCGCCCTGGCCCTGTGCGGCGCCAGCGCCGCCGCGGCCGACCTGGTCGTGAAGATCGGCCATAGCGGCCCCCTGTCCGGCGCCAATGCCTTCGCCGGCAAGGACGATGAAAACGGCACCCGCCTCGCGATCGAAGAACTGAACGCGAAGAAGCTGACGGTGGCCGGCAAGACGCTCAAGTTCGAACTGCTGTCCGAAGACGACCAGGGCGACCCCAAGGCCGGTGTGGTGGTGGCGCAGAAGTTCGTCGACGCCGGCGTCAAATACGTGATCGGGCCCTACAACTCGGGCGTGGCGATTCCGGCCGCGCGCATCTACAACGATGCCGGCATCGTCATGTCGACCATCGGCACCAATCCCAAGATCACGCAGAGCGGCTACAAGCTGGTCTTCCGCATCAGCGCCTCGGACACCCAGGTCGGCGCCTCGATGGCCACCTACGCGGCCAAGACCCTGAAGCTGAAAAACGTCGGCGTGATCGACGACCGCACCGCCTTTGGCCAGGGCGTGGCCGACCAGTTCATCAAGGAAGCCAAGGCCCAGGGCCTGAACGTCGCCGGGCGCGAGTTCACCAACGATAAGGCGACCGATTTCAGCACCATCCTCACCGCCCTCAAGGCGAAGAAGGTGGAAGCCGTGTTCTACGGCGGCTATGCGCCGCAGGGCGCACCGATGGCGCGCCAGATGAAGGCGCTCGGCCTGAACGCCAAGCTGCTCGGCCCGGACACCCTGTGCACGGCCGAAATGGGCAAGCTCGGTGGCGATGCGGTTGGCGAGAACGTGCTGTGCGCCCAGGGCGGCACGGTGCTCGACAAGCTGGCCGGCGGCGCCGCCTTCAAGACCAAGTACAAGGCGCGCTTCAAGAAGGATCCGGACGTCTACGCCGCGCCCTGCTACGACCAGGTGATGTTCATCGCCGAAGCCATGAAGCAGGTGAACTCGGTCGAACCGGCCGTGGTCGGCGCCGCCATGCACAGCATGAGCTACAAGGGCGTCAGCGGCGCCATCGGCTTCGACGAGGCCGGGAATATGAAAACCTCGGCCGTCACCGTCTACACCTTCAAGAACGGCGAACCGGTGCCGCTGGCCCAGTAAGTCAGGCCAGGCGCCCGTCCCAGCAATCGCGGATGCTGCGCGCCAGGTAGTCGATGCCCGATAGCTGCGCAAACGCGGCCAGGCTGCGCTGGGTCCCCAGACCATACGGGGTGCCCACCTCCTGGCCCGTCAGCAGGCGCTTCAGGCGCAGCTTGGCGCGTTCGGTCAGATAGGCGCTGCTGAAGGCGCGCCGGGCGTCGACCGCGCCATGCCAGTGGTGCTCGGCATGCGCCACATTCGCCTGCTTGTACAGGTGGTAGAGCGGGATGTGGAGCGGGTGGTAGATGTCCCAGCCGCGCGTGAAGGCGCGCACGCTCAGGCTCTGCTCCTCGCCGTGAAAATACAGGTAGGGGTCGTAGGGCACCTCTTCCACGAAACGGCCGGCGCAGAACACGAAGCCGCCGGCGATATGGCAGCCGCGCACCGGTCCGTCGGTGAACAGGTGGCGCCCCTGAAAGCGCAGCACCAGATCGTCGGCGCTGAGCGTGGTGTCGGGATGGGGGCGCAGCACCAGCACCGTGCGGTCTTCCTGCGGCGCGTGCACCGGCTGGCCGTCGACCAGATCGAAGCGATACGGATAGGTGCTGATGATCGGCTTGGCGCAGCGGCTGCGCAGGGCCGCGTGCTGCGCCAGCAGCTGTTCGTCCCAGCGCGGCTCGAACAGGGTGTGCGAATCGACCTGCAGCAGGAAGTCTTCGCCGTCGTACAGCGAAAAACCGAGCGCGCGCGCCCAGCACACGCCGAGCGTGTCCTGCGGATCGAGATGGACATAGCGCACCAGCGCGCCAAACGGCAGGGCCGCGATCTGCGCGCGCTGGTCCGCGGCATGCTGGTCCACCACGCCGAAACGCAGACGTTCGGGATAGGCGGCCTTGGCGACCGCGTCGTTCAGGGTGAACATCAGCATCGGGTCCTGGTAGGACGCCAGACTGACAAAAATACGGGGGTTCACGAGCACCTCTTACGCCGCCAGCGCGGCCACAGGGTGTATGCTAACGCCCTTTCCAGACTCGTGAAGTACCAACATGTATCAAGGTCCTCTGCTTGGCGCACTGATCTGCGCCGCCCTCCTCGCCGGCACCGCGCCGGCCGCCCACGCCGCCGATCCGAACCCGCCTGCCGCCAGCGCGCCGGCCGCGCGCAAGCAGCTCGATCTGCTGGCCGACCAGTACTATGAAGCCAGCGCGCGCTTCGATCCGGTCGCCGCCACCGAGAACGGCGACAACCGCTTCGATGACCAGATCGGGATGGCGATCGCCCCGCGCGAACGGGCCCGCTACGCGGCCCAGATCGACGGCTTCCTCAAGCGCCTGCAGACCATCGCGCGCGACCAGCTGAACGAGAAGGACCGCATCAACTACGACATCCTGGCCTATGAGCTGGGCATGCTGCAGCGCGGCCTGCGCTTCCCCGAGCACCTGCTGCCCGTGACCCAGATGGACAGCCTGCCCGTGGTGCTGGCCAATTACGCCGGTGGCCAGGGCGCGCAGCCGCTCACCAGCGTCAAGCAGTACCGCGCCTACCTGCACCGGCTGCAGCAGCTGCCGGCCTGGATCGATCAGGCCATCGCGAATATGCGCGAAGGCATGCGCACGGGCGTGGTGCTGCCGCGCGCGCTGGTGGTGTCGGCCCTGCCGCAGCTGCAGAAGCTGACCAGCCCGACGCCGGAAGCGAATATCTTCTACACCCCGATCAAGAACCTGCCGGCCAGCTTCAGTGCGGCCGACAAGGCAGCCCTGACGCGCGCCTACCGCGACACCATCGGCAGCCGTCTGCAGCCGGCCCTGCTGCGCCTGGCCAGCTTCATGCAGGAGCAGTACCTGCCGGCCGCGCGCACCAGCACCGGCCTGGCCGCCCTGCCCAATGGCGCCGCCTGGTACGCCGAGCGTGTGGCCAGCCAGACCACCACCGCGCTGACGCCCGAGCAGATCCACGCCAAGGGCCTGGCCGAGGTGGCGCGCATCCAGGGCGAATTCGCCGCGCTCGGTCCCAAGCTGGGCTACGACGGCCCGGCCGCCGGCCTGCCCGGCTGGGTCGACCAGCAGGCGCGCTTCCGCCCCTACCGCAAGGAGCAGGACATCCTCGACTTCTACGCGCGCCTGAACGAGGTGCTCAAACAGAAGCTGCCTTCCCTGTTCACGCTGATGCCGAAGGCGCCGCTCGATGTGCGCCTGGAGCCCGAGCTGTCGCGCGATACGGCCTCGGACCACTACTCGGCGCCGGCCGCCGACGGCTCGCGTCCGGGCGTGTTCTGGACCGTGGTGACCGACCCGAAAGACTACTTCGGCCCCGGCATGGTCACGCTGTTCCTGCATGAGGGGCAGCCGGGCCACCACTTCCACATCGCCATCAATCAGGAGCTGAACCTGCCGAAGTTCCGCAAATTCGGCGGGAACAATGCCTTCACCGAAGGCTGGGCCCTGTATGCCGAGACCCTGGGCAAGGAGATGGGCCTGTTCGAGAAGCCGGAGGACTACTTCGGCCACCTCAACGACGAGATGCTGCGCGCCGTGCGTCTGGTGGTGGACACCGGCATGCACGCCAAGGGCTGGACGCGCGAGCAGGCCATCCAGTACATGCGCGATACCCTCGGCTACAGCGAGGCGCTGGCGCGCGGCCAGATCGAACGCTACATGGCCTGGCCGGGCCAGGCGCTCGGCTACAAGATCGGCGCGCTGAAGATCGCCGAACTGCGCGCGCGCGCCCAGCAGGCGCTGGGCCCGGCCTTCAGCCTGCCCAAGTTCCACGAGGTGGTGCTGCGCGACGGGACCCTGCCGCTGGCCCTGCTGGAGCAGAAGGTCGACCGCTGGATCGCCGCCCAGCCGCGCTGAGCGGCGCGCGCCTCAGAGGTCGAACAGCGCGATCACCGGGTAGCGGCGCCACTCCGGTTCGCGGTAGCGCGCGCAGTGCGCGAAGATGAAGTCGAGCACAGCGCGCTGGTCCGACAGCTTGTCCGGATTGGCCGCCTTCCAGTCGGCGAAGCGGGCCGCCAGTTCGGGCTCCTGCGCCAGCAGTTCAGCCGCATGGTCTTCGAACACGTAGTCGGAGTAGGCTTCCTTCTTTTCCAGCACGCTGTTGAAAAAGCCCCAGCGGAAGAAGCTGTCGTGCGCCTGCGGCTCCAGGGTTTCGACCGCATAGCGGGCGGCGCCGCGATCGAGCCAGACGATGACGTCGCCGGCCTGGGCCTCGACCTGCACGGGTTGGCGTTCGAGCGTCAGCGCCTCGTGGTACATATGGCCTTCGTAGGGGCCGGGACGCGGCGTGGCGCTGGCCACATGCCAGGCCTGGCCGCTGAAACTGCGCGGCGCGTTCAGACGCTCGCACACCACCCCATTCCACTCCAGCCGCTCGATCACATCGCGCCAGGCCTGCGGCAGCAGGTAGGCGCGCGGGGTGTCGACGCTGATGTCGGCCACGAAACGGTTGAAGTAAGGGATGTCCTTTTCCCACGGCGCGCTGCGGTCGTAGGACAGGCGCGTGTAATTCCCCAGCTTGCTGGGGCTATAGCGCGCCGCATAGCCCTTGAAGCGGAACTGCGACGCGCGCTGCGTATCGAGCGCCCAATGCAGCGGCCAGTGGCGGCGCGCTTGCGCCTCGGCGCGGGCGGCGGCGCGCAGCGCCTGAATCTGTGCGCCATGCGCGAGCGTGAAGTCGAGCGTCGTCTCGACCAGGGCGCGCATGGCGGCGTAGCGGTCGGCGAAGGGCTTGAGCATATGCGTCTCGGGCATGAAGCCGATGGTCTGGTGCAGGGCCGCGTAGCCGGTCGAGAAGCGCGGCGTCTCGAGGAATTCGGCGATGCCGTGGTCGGGCGCGTCCTGCACCGGATTCACGTAGGGGCACATCGGCCAGCCGCGCTGCGCCATCGCCTCGAACATGGCCGGCAGCATGGTCGCGCGCAGGAACTCACCGAGACCGCCACCGAGCTTGTCGCACTGGGTGTGAATCAGGGTCATCGTGTAGCTGTAGTCGGCCCCGTTCGAGGTGTGGGTGTCGACCATCACGTCCGGACTCCAGGCCGCGAAGAAGCGGTTGAACACCTGGGCATTGCGCGAGTCGCACTTGATGAAGTCGCGGTTCAGGTCCAGGTGCAGGGCGCAGCCGCGGAAGCCGAACGCCTCGGGCCCGTCCTGGTTCACGCGCGACGTATTGGCGCGGTTCAGGCTCCCGTCCACGTTGTACACGGGGATGAACAGGAACACCGTGTTACCCAGGCGCGCCAGGCGTTCCGGCTGGGTGCAGAAGTCGCGCACCAGGGCCATGCAGGCGTCGATGCCTTCCGGTTCGCCCGGGTGGATGCCGTTATTGTTGAAGAAGACCGGACGTCCCTGCGCCTGCAGGCGCGCGCGCTCGAACACGCCGTCGGCCGTGATGACGCCGGCGTGGATCGGGCGGCCGTTGTCGGAATGGCCGATCACCTCCAGCTGCAGGATCCCGGGGAAGCGGCGCGCCATGTCTTCGTACCAGGCGATGCAGTCCTGCCAGGTCGTGGTCTGGTTCTGATTACCGAGTTCGTAAGGCGTGGGGAACAGATTCTGCATCGTGGAGTCAGGTTTAAAACGAAAGCGTAACGATACTCGATTTGCGTGCCGAATGCTCACGCGAGCGGCAGGCTGATGGTCAGGGTGGTGCCGGCCTGCGGCGCCGTCTCGATGCGGAAGCTGCCGCCGCGCGCGGCCACCCGTTCGCGCATGCCGATCAGGCCAATGCCCTCGGAGCGCGTGGCCGCGTCGAAGCCATCGCCGTTGTCGCTCACTTCCAGATCGAGCACCCCGCCTTCGGGGTCGTGGGTCAGGGCCACCAGCACCTTGTTCGCATGCGCGTGCTTGAGCACATTCGACAGCGCCTCCTGCACGATGCGGTAGGCGCTGATCGCCAGTTCGTGATCGAGGCCGGCGAAGTCGCCATGGGCCTGGAAATGGAAGCTGCAGCCGGGCGCGCTGGCCTGGTACTGGCGCAGCATCTCCTCGATCGCGCCCTGCAGGCCAAGCATCTCCAGCACCTCCGGACGCAGGCGGCGCACCAGCCGCCGCCCGCTGGCGTACAGGTCGAGCGTCAGGCGCGCGATCGCTTCGGCCTTGGCGCGGATCTCGGCCTGCAGGGCCGGCGTCGGCGCTTCGGCCGCCAGCTGGGCGATGGCCTGGGCCTCGAGGCGGGCGGCGATCAGGGCGGCGTTCAGTTCATCGTGGATCTCCACCGCGATCGACTGGCGCTCCTCTTCCACCACGCTGTGCATGCGCTGCAGCAGCTTGCGCTTGTCGGCATTAGCCTGCAGCGCTTCGTCGCGCGAGACCGACAGCTCGCGCGTGCGCTCGGCCACCTGGTTTTCCAGGTCCTGCTTGGAGCGCGCCAGCGCCACGCTCATCTCGCCGATCGAAGCCTGCAGCTCGCCCAGTTCGCCGCCCTGATCGACCGGCAGGCGCACCAGGTATTCGCCGCTGCGGATCTGGCGCAGCGCCAGGATCGCGCGCCGCAGCGGCGCGATCAGGCGGCGCGCCAGCGTCCACGCCAGCAGCGAGGCCACGCCCAGGGCCAGCGCTGCCATCGCCAGTTCCACCATGAAGCGCGCGCGCTGCTTGGCGGCCATCGCGCCCGGCGACATCGTCACCCGCACGAAGCCGACCGTCTCGCTGGTCAGCGCCGGCGGGCGCCCGATCCCGGCCGCCGTCACATGCGGCGTGCCATTGTCGGAGAACAGATTGATCCACACGACCTGCTTGCGCACGGGCGCCTCGAAATAGCGCGTCTCGCCACTGCGCACATCCTCGGCCACCGACTGGATCAGGGCCTTCTGGCGGGTGTCCAGCACGTCGATGCGCTGGATGTCGGCGTCGTTCTGCACCAGGCCTTGCAAGGTCTGGCGCAGATCGCTCAGATTCCCGGAGATGAGGTTGTACTCGCTGGCGTGGGCCATGGCCTGGGCCAGGGCGCGCCCTTTCTCGGCCAGTTCGTCTTCGGCCGCGTTGCGCTGCGCGTACCAGGCATAGGCCAGCAGCGAGGCAAACAGATAGGCCACCGGTAGCATCGCCAGCACGGCCATGCGCGCGCCCAGGCTGGCGCCGTGGCGGATCATGCCGGCCTCCGGGCGAACTCGCGCAGGGCCGGATCGAGGCGGATGCCGAGCGCGCGCGCCACGTCCTCATTGAGCACGGTGCGGAAGTAGCGCGGGAACTGGGGCGGCGGCAGCCGCCCGCTGGCGGCGAAAGCGGCCACCGCCTGCGCCAGCTGGGTATTGGTATCGGCCACGCTGGAGACGGTGCTGGCGAGCGCGCCGACGCTGACCATATCGGCCGAAAAGCCAATCACCGCCTGGTTGCGCCGGTAGGTCGACAGCAGCACGGTGCGGATGCTGTCCGGGTTGAACACGCGCCGGTCCGGCACAGCCAGCAGGGCCTGGGCGCGCCCGCTGCGCTCGATGATGGCATTCAGTTCGCCGTCCGCCTCGAGGGCGAGGATCTGCAGCGCCACGCCGGACGACGCCGCCTCCAGCAGCGCCGGGCGCAAAAAGGCCGTATCCGGCCCGAGGATGCAGGCCACACTGGCCGGCGCGGGCAGCAGACGGCGCGCCAGCGCCAGCTGGTCGGCCGGCGCGGGATCGGCATACACGGCCGACCAGCGCGCCGCGCGCGCCGGGCTCAGCGCAGCCACCACGCTGCGCCACACCTGGGCGCTGGTATAGGCGCTCAGCACCGCGCCGTCCCAGCGGCTGTCGGCCAGCTGGTGCAGGGCGGCCGGGCCGATCGCGATGCGCAGACCGGCCACCGGGCCGAGGCGCTGCAGGCGCGCCGCCAGGTCGCTCTGAATCTGGCTGCTGGTGATGCCCTCGTCGCCGGTGACGATCAGGCCCGTGCCCTCGGCCCGCGCCGGCCGGGCCAGCGCCGCCAGTGCGGCCTGCAGCAGGCGCCGGCGCGCCGGTTTCACGGCTCGATCAGGCCGTGTTTGACGGCCAGCCGGGTGAGGTCGGCCTGGCGGTGCAGGCCGAGTTTTTCCTTGATCGACTGACTGGTGTTACTGATGGTTTTGGTGGACAGGTCGAGCTTCTCGGCGATTTCGGCATTCGTCAGGCCCTCGGCCATCAGGCGGAAAATCGCCAGCGCGCGCTCGTCCAGCAGGGACTGGGGCGAATCGTCGCCGCGCACGGACAGGTTGGCCAGGCGCTCGGCGATCTGGGGCATGAAGTACAGCTTGCCTTCCTGGGCGCTGCGCACGGCCGCGGCCAGCTCGGCCGGGTCGCAGTCCTTGGTCACGAAGGCCTTGGCGCCGAGCCGGTAGGTCTCCTTGATCAGGCTGTCCTGATCGAACTGGCTGAGGAAGACGATGCGCGTCTGCGGCCAGCGCGCCAGCAGGGCCTTGGCGGCGTCCAGGCCGGTGAGCTCGGTGCCGAAGCGGATGTCGAGCACCACCACATCGGGCTGGAATTGCTCGGCCATGGTAATCGCCTCTTCCGGCGTGCGCGCCTGCCCCACGACCTCGATGCCGAGCGCCTTGAGCGACATGGCGAAGCCCGTCATCACGATCGGGTGGTCATCGGCAAGCAACACACGGGTCATTTCTGGCTCCTGGCAAGAATATTTGCGCCCCCAAGGTAATGGAGATGCCTGAGGGCGATTATGCCATTTTCCATGGCCAAGCCAAAATTCGCTTCACTTTTTCTTTTTCTTGGTATAGTTTACTTCCATGACGTAGCAATTTCAATTGCCAAACACAGGAGGAACCATGTACGCAGACCCAGCAGATTATGCGCCGCGCCGGAAAACCAGCAGCCTCGCCTTCGTGCTCTTGCTGCACGTCTTCCTTGGCATCACCCTGTACAAGGGCATGCAGTACGTCAAAAAATTCACACCGCCGCGCGAGCAGGAAGTGATCATCCTGAACGAGCCGCTGAAGCCGCAGGAACCGCCGCCCCCGCCGCCGCAACAGCCGCCCCAGGCCGAGGCCCCGCCGCTGCCGAACGTGCCGATGCCCGAAGTGCCCGTGCAGCCGCTGCCGGACACGACCATCAGCGCCAAGCCGGTGGACGCGATGCCGGCCACGCCGCCCAGCGTGCCTGGCCCGCCGAGCAACACGGCCCCGCCCGCGACGGCCCCGGGCCCGCGCACGGCCGTGCTGGCCGAAGGCTGCGGCACGCCCGAGTATCCGAAGTCGGCCCTGCGCAATGGCGAAACCGGCACCGTCGAGCTGAATCTGCTGATCGGTCCGGACGGCAAGGTGCGTGACGCCAAACTGCTGAAGACGAGCGGCTCGCGCACGCTCGACCGCGCCGCCATCGAGGCCCTGAGCCTGTGCCGCTTCAAAGCCGCCATGGACAATGGCCAGGCCGTCGCCGCCTGGGGCCGGATCGCCTACGCCTGGCATCTGAACGACTGAGGGCGGCCCCATAATTCCTGCACAATTGGCGCCGATACTGGCAGCACTGTCCCCCTCAAGGAGTCTGCAATGAAACGTATCGTCGTGATGCTGCCCATGCTGCTGGGCCTGGCAAATCCGCACACTGCCCTGGCCCAGCAGGGCGCCGGTCCGAAAGGCGGTCCCGGTCCCATGCATGAGCGCAATGGTCCGCCGCAGGAAGCCCTCGACGCCTGCAAGGGCAAGAAGGATGGCGACAAGGCCACGGCCAAGACGCCGCGCGGCGAGATGGCCGGCACCTGCCGCCTGGTGCTGATCCCCGATCATCCGCCCCAGCAACGCTGATCCCGTACAATGCTGGTCATCATGGCCAGCATTTCCATTCTCTTCGTCTGCATGGGCAATATCTGCCGCTCGCCGACGGCCGAGGGCGTGTTCCGCGCCCAGGCCGAGGCGGCCGGTCTGGGCGCCCAGCTGCACATCGATTCGGCCGCCACCCACGCCTACCACACGGGCGAGCCGCCGGACGCACGCAGCATCGCCCATGCGGCCCGGCGCGGTGTCGATCTGTCGCTGCTGCGCGCGCGCCCGGTCCAGCCGAGCGACTTCAGCCGCTTTGATCTGGTGCTGGCCATGGACCACGGTAATCTGGACCGCCTGCTGGCCCAGTGTCCGGACGTCCACCGCCACAAGCTTGGCCTGTTCATGGACTATGCCGAGCAGCACACGAGCGCCATCGTGCCCGACCCCTACTACGGCGGCCCGGAGGATTTCGAAACCGTGCTCGACTATGTGGAAGCGGCCAGCAGCGGTCTGCTGGCCCAGCTGCGCAAGCGCCTAGGCTGAGGCGCGCGCCGGCGTCAGCGGCTGCGCCAGCAGCCAGCCGAGCACCAGGCCGGTGGCAAAGCCGAAGCCGTGCGCGGCGCCATTCACGAACGGCAGGGCCATGCTGATCAGCAGGTTAATGCCGAGCACGCCGAGCATGCCGCGCCGCCCTTCCTGCCGGAAGCGTTCGCTCAGGCCATAGCGCGGCGTCAGCATCGCCACCGCTGACACCCCGAGAATGCCGAAGATCGCGCCCGACGCGCCCACGCACAGGGCCTGCGGGTGGAACCACAGGCTGGCCAGGCCGCCGGCGAGGCCCGCGGCCGCATACACGAGGGCAAAGCGGGCCGACCCGAGCAGGCGTTCGGTCAGCGGGCCGATCGCGTTCAGGCTGCTGACATTCATCACCAGGTGCAGCAGGCCCGCGTGCAGAAACGTGGCCGAGATCAGGCGCCACCACTGGCCCTGGGCCACCAGATCGCCCTGCTGCGCGCCGAGCGTCAACAAGGCCGTGTTGTCCGGCTCCAGCGCGCCGCTGACGACCACGCTCAGCGCATACACGGCCAGCAGCGCGCCCATCAAGCCACGGCTGACGCGCGCCACCGGCGCCCGCGCCGCCAGGGCCGCGGCCAGCGACTGCTGCTCATCGAAGGCGGCCTCGGCGGCCGCATCCCAGCGCGTCGGCAACAGCGCGCACAGGGACTGGGCGGCCAAGGCATCGGCGGCCTGAAAGCCCAGGGTCTGGTCCGGGCTGCCTTCGAGCTCGAAACAGACGGCCGCGCCAGACACGCGCAGATTTTTCACGCGCGCCAGGGCGATGCGCTGGGTCTCGGCCTCGCCTGCGCGGAACATACGATGGCGGCGGCCCTGCAGCAACAGGCTGCCGTCCTCGACGCTGACACTGCCGGCCCCGTACCAGCGGAAGGGATTCGGAGGATTGTCGGGCTCGGTGGAGGGAGAGGCGAGGAAGAAGGTAACGGGAAAGGTGTGCATGCGCGCAGCTTACCACGCGCCGCTAGCGCAGCCACAAGGCCCCGGCCATCGCGACCTGCACCGCCATCAGGCTCAGCATCCAGGCGGTCATGCGCGCGTTCAGGCGCGCCTCGAGTGCGGCCAGTTTGGCGTCGAAACGCGCATCGAGCGCCGCCAGTTTGGCATCAAAGCGTGACTCCAGCGCCGCCAGCGCCGCGTCGGTCCGGTCGCCGATCTGCCCCGCGAGCGTGCTCAGGCGTGGCGTCAGCATCTCGGCCAGATCTTCGCGCCGCAGATAATTGGATTTGATAACAGCAACATCGCGCGCGATGGTGACGACCGACTTTTCGAGCTGGTCGACGCGGCATTCGAGATCCATGGTGTCGTCCTCCGTCCCCATTCGACGCCGCCGGCGCCGCCCGGGTTCCGCGCCGGACAAAAAAAAACGGCAGCCGAAGCTGCCGTTTTTGCCGAATGCGCAGAGATTACGCTTCGTCGCCCGTGTGCGGGGCTTCTTCCGTCTGGAACACATCGCTGCCGATGGCGGCACGCTCGGCTTCGAGCAGGGCCTTGCGCTCTTCGGCTTCCCAGCTCTCCTTCTCCTTGCGGGCGCGGTGGAAGGCCAGACCGGTACCACCCGGGATCAGGCGGCCGACGATCACGTTTTCCTTCAGACCACGCAGACCGTCGCGCTTGCCCATGATGGCGGCTTCGGTCAGCACGCGCGTCGTTTCCTGGAACGAAGCGGCCGAGATGAAGGAGTCGGTCGACAGCGAGGCCTTGGTGATACCGAGCAGTACGTTCTCGTACAGCGCCGGCTGACCGCCGCGTGCCAGCACGCGATCGTTCTCTTCCAGCAGCTCCGAGCGTTCCACCTGCTCGCCGACGATGTAGTCGGTGTCGCCGGCGGCGGTGATCTGCACGCGGCGCAGCATCTGGCGCACGATCACTTCGATGTGCTTGTCGTTGATCTTCACGCCCTGCAGACGGTACACGTCCTGGACTTCGTCGACGATGTAGCGGGCCAGCGCTTCGATACCCAGGAGACGCAGGATGTCTTGCGGATCGGCCGGGCCGTCCACGATCATCTCGCCCTTGTTCACCACCTGGCCGTCGTGCACCAGCACTTGCTTGTCCTTGGTAATCAGGAACTCGTGCTTGTTGCCGTCCATGTCGGTGATTTCCAGACGCTGCTTGCCCTTGGTTTCCTTACCGAAGGCCACGGTACCCGTGACTTCGGCCAGCATACCGGCATCCTTCGGCGAACGGGCTTCGAACAGCTCGGCCACGCGCGGCAGACCACCGGTAATGTCGCGGGTCTTCTGCGATTCGGTCGGGATACGCGCCAGCACTTCACCGACGGACACTTGCTGACCATCTTTCACCATGATCAGTGCGCCCACCTGGAAGCCGATCGTCACGCTGTGTTCGGTACCGGCGATCTTCACTTCTTCGCCAGCCTCGTTCAGCAGCTTGACCTGCGGACGCTGGGCCTTGCCCGAACCGCGGCGCTTGGCGTCGATCGCGACCAGGGTCGACAGACCGGTCACTTCGTCCACCTGACGGGCCACGGTCACGCCTTCTTCGACGTTCTCGAACTTGATGGTACCGGCGTACTCGGTGATGATCGGACGGGTCAGCGGGTCCCAGGTCGCCAGCGCGGTACCGGCCTTGACTGCCATGCCGTCCTTGACGTTCAGGGTCGCGCCGTACGGCACCTTGTGACGCTCGCGCTCGCGGCCGTGGTCGTCGGTGATCAGCACTTCGCCCGAACGCGAAATCACGATCTGGGCGCCTTTGCCGTTGGTCACGTAACGCATGGTGGCCGTGAAGCGGATGGTACCGTTAGACTTGGCTTCCACCGAGGAGGCCACGGCGGCGCGCGATGCGGCACCACCGATGTGGAAGGTACGCATGGTCAGCTGGGTACCCGGCTCACCGATCGACTGGGCCGCCACGACACCGACGGCTTCACCGCTGTTGACCAGCAGGCCACGGCCGAGATCGCGGCCATAGCACTTGGCGCACAGGCCATAGCGGGTTTCGCAGTTGAGCGGGGTGCGGACTTTGACTTCGTCGATGCCCAGGCGTTCGATTTCCTCGACCGCGTCTTCGTCCAGCAGGGTGCCGGCTTCGAACAGGGTTTCCTGGCTTTCCGGGTTGACGATGTCCTGACCGGCCACGCGCCCGAGAATCCGGTCGCGCAGGGCTTCGATCACTTCACCGCCTTCGACCATGGCCTTCATCAGGGTGCCGTTCTGGGTGCCGCAATCGTCTTCGGTGACCACCAGATCCTGGGTCACGTCCACCAGACGGCGGGTCAGATAGCCCGAGTTCGCGGTCTTCAGCGCCGTATCGGCCAGACCCTTACGGGCGCCGTGCGTCGAGATGAAGTACTGCAACACGTTCAGGCCTTCGCGGAAGTTCGCGGTAATCGGCGTTTCGATGATCGAGCCGTCCGGCTTAGCCATCAGGCCGCGCATACCGGCCAGCTGGCGGATCTGGGCGGCGCTACCGCGGGCGCCCGAGTCGGCCATCATGTAAATCGCATTGAACGATTCCTGCATGGTCTGGCTGCCGTCGCGCTTGGTGACCGGCTCGACTTTGAGCTGGTCCATCATGGCCTTGCCCACTTCGTCCGAGGTCTTGCCCCAGATGTCGACCACCTTGTTGTAGCGTTCGCCGGCGGTCACCAGACCCGAGGCGTACTGCTGCTCGATCTGTTTGACTTCCGATTCGGCCGTCGAGATCAGCTTCTGCTTCACGTCCGGCACCAGCATGTCGTTCACGCAGATCGAAATGCCGGCGCGGGTCGCCAGGCGGAAGCCCGACTGCATCAGCTTGTCGGCGAACACGACGGTTGCGCGCAGGCCGCACTTGCGGAAGGAGGTGTTGATCAGCTTCGAGATTTCTTTCTTCTTCAGCGGCTTGTTCAGCACGCTGAAGGGCAGGCCCTTGGGCAGAATCTCGGACAGGATCGCGCGGCCGACCGTCGTTTCATAACGGGTCAGCGTGGGCGTGAATTCGCCCTCGGCGTTCTTCACGTGCTCGACGATACGCACCGTGATGCGGGTCGCCAGCTCGACTTCCTTGTTGTCGTAGGCGCGGATGACTTCCGACACGTCCGGGAACAGCATGCCCTCGCCCTTGCCATTGATGGCTTCGCGGGTCGCGTAGTACAGACCCAGCACGATATCCTGGGACGGCACGATCGAGGGTTCGCCGTTGGACGGGAACAGGATGTTGTTCGAGGCCAGCATCAGCGTGCGCGCTTCCATCTGGGCTTCGATCGACAGCGGCACGTGCACGGCCATCTGGTCACCGTCGAAGTCGGCGTTGAAGGCCGCGCAGACGAGCGGGTGCAGCTGGATCGCCTTGCCTTCGATCAGCACCGGCTCAAAGGCCTGGATGCCGAGACGGTGCAGGGTCGGTGCACGGTTGAGCATGACCGGATGTTCGCGGATGACTTCCTCGAGGATGTCCCAGACCACCGGTTCCTGCTGTTCGACGAGCTTCTTGGCGGCCTTGATCGTGGTCGCCAGACCCATCAGTTCGAGCTTGTTGAAGATGAAGGGCTTGAACAGTTCGAGCGCCATCAGCTTCGGCAGACCGCACTGGTGCAGTTTCAGCTGCGGACCGACCACGATGACCGAACGGCCCGAGTAGTCGACGCGCTTACCCAGCAGGTTCTGACGGAAGCGGCCGCCCTTACCTTTGATCATCTCGGCCAGGGACTTCAGCGGACGCTTGTTGGCGCCGGTCATGGCCTTGCCGCGGCGGCCGTTGTCGAGCAGCGAGTCGACGGCTTCCTGCAGCATGCGCTTCTCATTGCGCGTGATGATTTCCGGCGCGCGCAGTTCCATCAGGCGCTTCAGACGGTTGTTACGGTTGATGACGCGGCGATACAGGTCGTTCAGGTCGGAGGTGGCGAAACGGCCACCGTCGAGCGGCACCAGCGGACGCAGTTCGGGCGGCAGCACCGGCAGCACTTCCATGATCATCCACTCGGGCTTGATGCCCGAACGCTGGAAGGCCTCGAGCACTTTGAGGCGCTTGGCGTACTTCTTGATCTTGGCTTCCGACTTCGATTCCTTGAGCTCCACGCGCAGGGCTTCGGCATCGCGGTGGATGTCGATCGAGCGCAGCAGTTCACGGATGCCCTCGGCACCCATGTAGGCCGTGAAGTCGTCGCCGTACTCTTCGTACTTGGCCGCGTAGTCGTCTTCCGACATGATCTGGCACTTCTTCAGCGGGGTCATGCCGGGATCGGTCACGACATAGGCTTCGAAGTAGAGCACGCGTTCGATGTCGCGCAGGGTCATGTCGAGCACCATGCCCAGACGCGAGGGCAGGGACTTGAGGAACCAGATGTGGGCGACCGGCGAGGCCAGTTCGATGTGGCCCATGCGCTCACGGCGCACCTTGGCCAGCGTGACTTCGACGCCGCACTTCTCGCAGATCACGCCGCGGTGCTTGAGGCGCTTGTACTTGCCGCACAGGCACTCGTAGTCCTTGATCGGGCCAAAGATCTTGGCGCAGAACAGACCGTCGCGCTCGGGCTTGAAGGTACGGTAGTTGATGGTCTCCGGCTTCTTGACTTCGCCGTAGGACCACGAACGGATTTTTTCGGGCGAAGCGAGGCCGATTTTGATCGCGTCAAAGGACTCGTTCTGCTGTACTTGCTTGAAAAGATCGAGCAATGCTTTCATGGTGTTCGTTCTCCAGGCGAATTAGTTGCGTTCCAGGTCGATGTCGATACCGAGCGAGCGGATCTCTTTGACCAGCACGTTGAACGATTCCGGCATGCCGGCGTCGATCACGTGGTCGCCCTTGACCAGGTTTTCGTACACTTTGGTACGGCCGTTGACGTCGTCCGACTTCACGGTCAGCATTTCTTGCAGCACATACGAGGCGCCGTAAGCTTCCAGCGCCCACACCTCCATCTCACCGAAGCGCTGGCCGCCGAACTGGGCTTTACCGCCCAGCGGCTGCTGCGTCACCAGCGAGTACGGGCCGGTCGAACGGGCGTGCATCTTGTCGTCGACCAGGTGGTGCAGTTTCAGCACGTGCATGTAGCCGACCGTGACCTTGCGTTCGAAGGCTTCGCCGGTGCGGCCGTCGTACATCGTGACCTGGTTCTTGGACGGGGTCATGCCCAGCTTGGTGGCGATCTCGTCCGGATAGGCCAGGTCCAGCATGCGGTAGATTTCCGACTCGTGGGCGCCGTCGAACACCGGGGTGGCGAACGGCACGCCGTTCTTCAGGTTCTGGGCCAGGCTCAGGATTTCGTCGTCGCTGAAGCTGTCGATGTCTTCTTTCTTGCCGGTTTCGTTGTAGATCTTGTTCAGGAACTCACGCAGTTCGGCGATCTTGGCTTGACGCTTGAGCATCTCGCCAATGCGCAGGCCGAGGCCCTTGGCGGCCCAGCCCAGGTGGGTTTCGAGAATCTGACCAACGTTCATACGCGAAGGCACACCGAGCGGGTTGAGCACGATGTCGGCCGGGGTGCCGTCTGCCATGTAGGGCATGTCTTCGACCGGCACGATACGCGAGACCACACCCTTGTTACCGTGGCGGCCTGCCATCTTGTCGCCCGACTGCAGGCGGCGTTTGACGGCCAGGTAAACTTTGACCATCTTCTGCACGCCAGGTTGCAGTTCATCGCCCTGGGTGAGCTTCTTGCGCTTCTCTTCGAAGGCCAGGTCGAACTGGTGGCGCTTCTCGGCGATCGATTCCTTGATCGCTTCCAGGGCCTTGGCCACGTCCTCGTCGGCCGGGCGGATGTCGAACCAGTGGTAGCGGTCCAGATCGGCCAGGTAGTCCTTGGTGATCTTGGCGCCCTTGGCCAGCTTCTTCGGACCGCCGTTCACGACTTTACCGATCAGCATCTTCTCGAGACGCATGAAGGCGTCGCCTTCGACGATGCGCAGCTGGTCGTTGAGGTCGAGGCGATAGCGCTTGAGTTCATCGTCGATGATCTGCTGGGCGCGCTTGTCGCGCTGGATGCCTTCACGGGTGAACACCTGGACGTCGATCACGGTGCCGACCATGCCCGAGGGCACGCGCAGCGAGGTGTCTTTCACGTCCGAAGCTTTTTCGCCGAAGATGGCGCGCAGCAGCTTCTCTTCCGGGGTCAGCTGGGTTTCGCCCTTGGGCGTCACTTTACCGACCAGCACGTCACCGGCCTGGACTTCGGCGCCGATGTAGACGATGCCCGATTCGTCGAGACGGGCCAGCTGGTTCTCGGCCAGGTTCGAGATATCGCGCGTGATTTCTTCCGGGCCCAGCTTGGTGTCGCGCGCGACCACCGACAGTTCCTCGATGTGGATCGAGGTGTAGCGGTCGTCTTTCACGACGTTTTCGCTGATCAGGATCGAGTCCTCGAAGTTCAGGCCGTTCCACGGCATGAAGGCCACCAGCATGTTCTGACCGAGGGCCAGTTCGCCCAGGTCGGTCGAGGCGCCGTCCGCGATCACGTCGTGCTTGGCGACGCGGTCGCCGACCTTGACGATCGGACGCTGGTTGATATTGGTGTTCTGGTTGGAACGCGTGTACTTGATCAGGTTGTAGATGTCGACACCGACTTCGCCGGCTTGCGCCTCGTCGTCGTTGACACGGATCACCACACGGCCGGCGTCGACGTAATCGACCACGCCGCCACGCAGGGCCTGCACGGTGGTGCCCGAGTCGACCGCCACGGTGCGCTCGATGCCGGTCCCGACGAAGGCTTTTTCCGGACGCAGGCAGGGCACGGCCTGGCGCTGCATGTTGGCGCCCATCAGTGCACGGTTCGCGTCATCGTGCTCGAGGAAGGGAATCAGCGAGGCAGCGACCGACACGATCTGGCCCGGGGCCACGTCCATGTACTGGACGCGCTCGGGCGAGACGAGGATGGTTTCGCCGGCTTCACGGGCCGACACCAGCTCGTCGCACAGCTTGCCTTCCTGGTCGATCGTGGCATTCGCCTGGGCGATGATGTAGCGGCCCTCTTCGATCGCCGACAGGTAGTCGATCTTGTCGGTCACGACCGAGCCTTCGACCTTGCGGTAGGGGGTTTCGAGGAAGCCGTACTCGTTCAGGCGCGCATACAGTGCCAGCGAGTTGATCAGACCAATGTTCGGACCTTCCGGCGTTTCGATCGGGCACACGCGGCCGTAGTGGGTCGGGTGCACGTCGCGCACCTCGAAGCCGGCGCGTTCGCGCGTCAGACCGCCCGGGCCCAGGGCCGAGACGCGGCGCTTGTGGGTGATTTCCGACAGCGGGTTGGTCTGGTCCATGAACTGCGACAGCTGGGACGAGCCGAAGAATTCGCGGATCGCGGCCGAGATCGGCTTGGAGTTGATCAGGTCGTGCGGCATCAGGTTGTCCGCTTCGGCCTGGCCGAGGCGTTCCTTGACGGCGCGCTCGACGCGCACCAGGCCGGCGCGGAACTGGTTCTCGGCCAGTTCGCCCACGCAGCGCACGCGGCGGTTGCCCAGGTGGTCGATGTCGTCGACTTCGCCGCGGCCATTGCGCAGCTCGACCAGGATCTTGATCACGGCCAGGATGTCGTCGTTCGACAGGGTCATCGGACCCTGCAGTTCGTCACGGCCGACGCGGCGGTTGAACTTCATGCGGCCGACGGCCGACAGGTCGTAGCGCTCGGCGCTGTAGAACAGGCCGTTGAACAGGGCCTCGACCGATTCTTCGGTCGGCGGCTCGCCCGGGCGCATCATGCGGTAGATGGCCACGCGCGCGGCCATCTGGTCGGCCGTGTCGTCCATGCGCAGGGTCTGCGAGATATACGGGCCCTGGTCGAGGTCGTTCGTGTACAGGGTCTGGATATCGCTGATATTGGCTTCGCGCAGGCGCGACAGCACATCATCATTGAGCTCGTCGTTGGCATTGGCGATCACTTCGCCGGTGTCGGGGTCGACGATGTTCTTGGCCAGCACGCGGCCCAGCAGATAGTCTTCCGGCACCGAAATGTGCTGGATGCCGGCCGCTTCGATGTCGCGCACATGCTTGGCATTGATGCGCTTGTCCTTGACGACGATGGTCTTGCCCGACTTCGGATCGACGATGTCGAAACGCGCGACTTCACCGCGCAGACGCTCGGCCACGAATTCCATCTCGGCGCCTTCGCCGCGCAGCTTGAAGTTGTCGAACACGAAGAAGTTGGCCAGGATCTGTTCCGGCGTCATGCCAATGGCCTTGAGCAGGATCGTCACCGGCATCTTGCGGCGGCGGTCGACGCGGAAGAACAGGATGTCCTTCGGGTCGAATTCGAAGTCCAGCCACGAGCCGCGGTAGGGAATGATGCGGGCCGAGAACAGCAGCTTGCCCGAGGAGTGGGTCTTGCCGCGGTCGTGCTCGAAGAACACGCCCGGCGAACGGTGCAGCTGGGACACGATCACGCGCTCGGTGCCGTTGATCACGAAGGAACCGGTGCTCGTCATCAGGGGCAGTTCGCCCATGTAGACTTCCTGCTCCTTCATCTCTTTCACCACGGGCTTGGTCGGCGAATCCTTGTCCAGGATCACCAGGCGCACCTTGGCGCGCAGCGGCGATGCGAAAGTCAGGCCACGTTGTTGGCATTCCTTGACGTCAAACGCCGGATCGCCAAGCACATAGGACAGGAACTCGAGGCGGGCGAAACCGTTGTGGGACACGATCGGGAAGATCGAGCTGAAGGCCGATTGCAGGCCCTCGTTCTTGCGCACCGAAGGCTGGGCATCGGCTTGCAGGAAATTCTCGTAGGATTCGAGCTGGGTGGCCAGCAGGAAAGGAACGTTGTGAACGTTGGCGCGCTTCGCGAAGGACTTACGAATACGCTTCTTCTCAGTAAATGAGTAGTGCATGGACACTCCGTGAGTGACAGGTGAATTAGAGACTTCAGGTCTGGGTCCGGGGGGCCCACAGCTCAAGTCTCTGCAGAGACGACAAAAGAGCCAAAGCGCCAGCCCCGCCTCTCGACGGGGGCTTGTCGCTTTGACTCATCGGCGAAGCAAAGGTCTCGCCGGGTACAACGAATTACTTCAGCTCGGCCTTGGCGCCAGCTTCTTCCAGCTTCTTCTTGGCAGCTTCAGCGTCAGCTTTCGGCATGGCTTCTTTCACGGTCTTCGGTGCGCCGTCGACCAGGTCTTTGGCTTCCTTCAGGCCCAGACCGGTGATTTCACGCACGGCCTTGATGACGCCGACCTTGTTGGCGCCGACATCAGCCAGCACCAGGTTGAAGTCGGTCTTCTCTTCAGCAGCAGCAGCAGCAGCGCCGCCGGCAGCAGCCGGGGCAGCCATGGCGGCAGCCGACACACCGAATTTCTCTTCGAATGCCTTGACCAGGTCATTCAGTTCCATCACCGACATTGCACCGACGGCTTCCAGGATATCTTCTTTGCTAATTGCCATTTTAAAACTCCAAAATTTTTTGAAAGGGTTGGTTCTAGACTCAGAAAGCGAGAGCGTCGGCGCTTAGGCGGCCGGGGCTTCTTCTTTCTTGGCTGCCAGAGCAGCCAGTGCACGTGCAAAGCCGGAGACCGGAGCTTGCATCACGCCCATCAACTGGGCGATCAGCACTTCGCGGCTCGGGATGCTTGCCAGCGCCTGCACACCTGCTTGATCCAGGTGTTTGCCGGCGTAGTTACCTGCCTTCACGACCATCTTGTCGTTAGCCTTGGCAAAGTCAGCGATGACTTTGGCGGCGGCCACGGCGTCGTCCGAGATCGAATAGATCAGCGGACCGGTCATGGAATCGGCGAGGTTGGCAAACTGGGTGCCCTCCACGGCACGGCGGGCCAGCGTGTTCTTCAGAACACGCAGGTACACGCCTTGCGCGCGAGCGTTTGCACGGAGTTGAGTCAGGCGACCAACCTGGATGCCACGATACTCGGCCACGACGATCGTTTGCGCAGTTGCTACTTTTGCGGAAACTTCGGCGACGACGGCCTTCTTGTCATTCAGATTAAGACCCACGGTCAATCTCCTAAA
Organism: Massilia sp. TS11; assembly: GCF_022012445.1. Lineage (GTDB taxonomy): Bacteria > Pseudomonadota > Gammaproteobacteria > Burkholderiales > Burkholderiaceae_D > Telluria. Next base: position 33,091 of record NZ_JAKLTS010000006.1, on the reverse strand, counting down.
ATGATGCTGGGCTTGCGCTTCGCATCGGTTCGAACACGGCGTCCGATGTTCAGAAGTCCAGGGACCACAAAACTTGTCGGGACCACCATCTGCGCTGGGTGGCGATTTAACCTCGGGATCAACAACTTCCTTCGGCCCAGCGGTCTTTGAAGGCAGGGCTGTGTGGCGCAACACGTCGCACAGCCAACCCAAAGAGGCGCCCGGTGGCTCAGCACCGGGACTTGATTCTTTACAGCTTAGGCAGCAGCGGCCAGACCAGCGTGGTCGACGCGCACACCGGCGCCCATGGTCGACGAGATCGACACGCGGCGCAGGTAGACACCTTTCGACGAAGCCGGCTTGGCTTTGTTCAGGGCTTCGATCAGGGCCACCAGGTTGGTTTTCAGCTGGTCGTCCGAGAAGGATTTACGGCCGATGGTGGCGTGGATGATACCGGCCTTGTCGGTACGGTACTGGACCTGACCGGCCTTGGCGTTCTTCACGGCGCCAGCCACGTCCGGGGTCACGGTGCCGACTTTCGGGTTCGGCATCAGGCCGCGCGGGCCCAGGATCTGACCGAGGGTACCGACGATACGCATGGTGTCGGGCGAAGCGATGACCACGTCGAAGGGCATATCGCCTTTCTTGACCATCTCAGCCAGATCTTCCATGCCGACGATGTCGGCGCCGGCGGCTTTGGCCTGCTCGGCTTTGTCGCCCGTGGCGAACACGGCCACGCGGACGCTCTTACCGGTACCGGCCGGCAGCACCACCGAACCACGCACGACCTGGTCCGATTTCTTCGGATCCACGCCCAGTTGCACGGCGACGTCGATCGACTCGTTGAACTTGGCAGTGGCGAATTCCTTGACCACGGTCACGGCTTCTTCGAAGCTGTGCAGCTTGTTGCGGTCAACCTTGGCCTTCTGGGCCTTCATACGCTTGGACAGTTGTGCCATCTTAGATGCCCTCCACCGTGATGCCCATCGAACGTGCCGAGCCAGCGATCGTGCGCACAGCGGCTTCCAGATCGGCGGCGGTCAGGTCCGGGGTCTTGAGTTTTGCGATTTCTTCAGCCTGTGCGCGGGTCAGCTTGCCGACCTTGTCGGTATGCGGCTTGGCCGAACCTTTTTGCACGCCCGAGTGCTTCTTGATCAGGTAGGTGGCCGGCGGGGTCTTCATCACGAAGGTGAAGGACTTGTCGGCGAAGGCGGTGATGATCACGGGGATCGGCATGCCCGGTTCCATGCCTTGAGTCTGGGCATTGAAGGCCTTGCAGAATTCCATGATGTTCAGACCGCGCTGACCGAGGGCCGGACCGATCGGGGGGGAGGGGTTGGCTTTACCAGCCGGAACTTGCAGCTTGATATAGCCGACGATTTTCTTTGCCATGATGGCTCCTATGTTGGATTGAGTAGTAGCGCCGGCGTATCAGACCGGCTCCTCTTGATTCCGGATTCGCCCAGGGGGCGGCGCTCCGGTACGGCGCCTTAGACTTTCTCGACCTGGCCGAACTCGAGTTCGACCGGGGTGGCGCGGCCAAAGATGGTGACCGAGACGCGCACCTTCGATTTCTCGTAGTTGACTTCTTCGACGCTGCCGTTGAAGTCGGTGAAGGGGCCGTCCTTGATGCGCACCTGCTCGCCCACTTCGTACAGCACCTTGGGACGCGGCTTCTCGACACCCTCTTGCATCTGCTGCATGATCTTGTCGATTTCGCGCGCCGGGATCGGCGTCGGCTTGTTCGATTTGCCGCCGATGAAACCGGTGACCTTGGAAGTGTTCTTCACCAGGTGCCAGGTCTCGTCGGTCATTTCCATCTCGACCAGCACATAGCCGGGGAAGAAGCGGCGCTCGGTGACCGACTTCTGGCCATTGCGCACTTCCACCACTTCCTCGGTCGGCACCAGGATGCGGCCGAACTGGTCCTGCATGCCGGCGCGCTCGATGCGCTCGGTCAGCGCGCGCTGCACGCTTTTCTCCATGCCCGAGTAGGCGTGCACCACATACCAGCGCTTGTTGCCGGTGGGCGCGCTCAAGGTCTGGGAAGGGTCCAGCGCCGGCGTTTGTGCCGCCGCGTTTTCTTGCGTGTTGTCGCCCATTATTTACCCAGCTTCAAAATCCAGTCGTACAGGAGGACTTCCAGAATCTTGTCGGTGCCCCACAGGAACAGGGCCATGGTCAGGACGAAACCAAACACGATCAGGGTGATCTGGGTGGCTTCTTTACGGGTGGGCCAGACGACTTTACGCGTCTCGCGCACCGATTCCTTCGCAAAATTCAGGAAATCGCGGCCAGCTTGCGAGGTGTAGGCAATGAGAACGGAGACGAGCAAACCCCCGACGAGCGCTGCCGCTCGGATCAGGGGTTTCTGGCCGGCCAGGTAAAAGAACCCGACCACACCTGCCATCGCCGCGACCACCGCCAGCACCACCTTGAGCTTGTCACCCGAGGTGCTGACCGTTTGCACGGTTTGATTAGACATACTTATTTACTTTCGGTGCCCTGCACCTATTCGGTGGCAGGGGCGGAGGGCATCGAACCCCCAACCTTCGGTTTTGGAGACCGACGCTCTGCCAATTGAGCTACGCCCCTACAAAACTTGTCGTGGAATCAGACATTATACCACCCGGCCCACGGAACCGGGTGGCCTGAGACGGACCAGCGCTTAGGCGATGATCTTGGCCACCACGCCGGCGCCGACGGTACGGCCGCCTTCGCGGATTGCGAAGCGCAGACCTTCTTCCATCGCGATCGGGGTGATCAGCTTCACGGTGATCGAGACGTTATCGCCCGGCATCACCATTTCTTTGTCGGCCGGCAGCTCGATCGAGCCGGTCACGTCCGTCGTACGGAAGTAGAACTGCGGACGGTAGTTGTTGAAGAACGGGGTGTGACGGCCACCTTCGTCTTTCGACAGCACGTAGATTTCGCCGGTGAAGTGCGAGAACGGCTTGATCGAACCCGGCTTGGCCAGCACCTGGCCACGCTCGACGTCTTCACGCTTGGTGCCGCGCAGCAGCAGGCCGACGTTGTCGCCAGCTTGACCCTGGTCCAGCAGCTTGCGGAACATTTCGACGCCGGTCACGGTCGTCTTCACGGTGTCCTTGATACCGACGATTTCGATCTCTTCGCCGACCTTGATGATGCCGCGCTCAACACGACCGGTCACCACGGTACCGCGGCCCGAGATCGAGAACACGTCTTCCACCGGCATCAGGAAGGCGCCGTCCACGGCACGTTCCGGCGTCGGGATGTAGCTGTCCAGGGCTTCGGCCAGTTTCAGGATGCAGTCTTCGCCCAGTTCGCCAGCGGCGCCGTCCAGCGCCATACGGGCCGAACCCTTGATGATGGGCAGATCGTCGCCCGGGAATTCGTACTTCGACAGCAGCTCGCGCACTTCCATTTCGACCAGCTCGAGCAGCTCGGCGTCGTCGACCAGGTCGCACTTGTTCAGGAACACGATGATGTAGGGCACGCCCACCTGACGGGCCAGCAGGATGTGCTCGCGGGTCTGCGGCATCGGGCCGTCAGCGGCCGACACCACCAGGATCGCGCCGTCCATCTGGGCAGCGCCGGTGATCATGTTCTTGATGTAGTCGGCGTGGCCCGGGCAGTCCACGTGGGCGTAGTGGCGGTTGGCCGTTTCGTACTCGACGTGGGCGGTGTTGATGGTAATACCGCGGGCTTTTTCTTCCGGTGCGGCGTCGATCTGGTCGTAGGCCTTGGCTTCACCACCGAATTTCTTCGACAGCACGGTAGCGATGGCGGCGGTCAGGGTCGTTTTGCCGTGGTCCACGTGACCAATGGTGCCGACGTTGACGTGCGGCTTGGTCCGCTCGAATTTCTCTTTTGCCATTTCAGACTCCTAACAAATTTGATGTTGACCAGGCCTACGCCTGAAAGATTACGAGGTACTACAGAATTCTGGTGCCCTTGACGTGGATTGAACACGTGGCCTCTCCCTTACCAAGGGAGTGCTCTACCACTGAGCTACAAGGGCTTATTGTGCTGCCATTCGCGCGTTGCGCGGGGTATTGGAGCGGGTGAAGGGAATCGAACCCTCGTCTTAAGCTTGGAAGGCTTCAGCTCTACCATTGAGCTACACCCGCGAGGGCTTCCACAACCGCTTGATTCAATACTCCTGCAACAACTTGGTGGAGGGGACTGGATTCGAACCAGTGTACTCAATGAGAACAGATTTACAGTCTGTCGCCTTTAACCACTCGGCCACCCCTCCGCGAGGAACCGCAGAGTATGAAGCATGTTCTGAGGTCTGTCAATAGTTTTGCGGCGTGTGTGCCACAGTGCTGTCTGCCAGCCTCGCTTCGGGCCGAGATTGTACCCGCTCGCTTCGTGAATGCGCAAGGGCCGATTCTTGCGAGCTAGAATCGCAATATTGCAAACCTGAGGGAGCGTTGCGTGGATCAAACGCGCTGGAGCGTTCGGCAGCTGCTGGCGGCCAATCTGGCCCTGGCCCTGGCCTATGTGCTGAGCGGACGGCTCGGCCTGCTGCTGGCCCTGCCGCCGGGCTTCGCCAGCCCCCTGTTTCCGCCGGCCGGGATTGCCCTGGCCAGCGTCTACAGCGGCGGCTGGCGCATGCTGCCCGGAGTGTTCGCCGGCGCGCTCGCCCTGAACTTCGTGGTGCCCTACCCGGGCGGCGATCCGAGCGAGCTGATCACCATCGTCGCCGGCCTCAGCACCACCATCGGCGCCGTGCTCCAGGCCGCGCTCGGGCGCGTGCTGCTGCGCCGCGCGCGGCCCGAATTCGGCGCCGCCCGCGACGTCCTGTGGCTGCTCGCGGTGGCGCCCCTGATGTGCTGCGTGGCGCCGACCGTCTCGCTGTTCACCCTGCTGCTGCTGGGCGCACTGGGGGCGGCCCAGCTGCCGGCCGCCTGGCTCACCTGGTGGGTCGGCGACACCATCGGCGTGCTGCTGGCCGCGCCGCTGGCCTGGATCCTGTTCGGCCGCCCGCGCCTGCTGTGGCACCGGCGCCGCTGGATTCTCGGCCTGCCGCTGCTGCTGGCGATCGGCGCCTTCGTCACCATCTACGAGCAGGCCGTGCGCTGGGAGCGCGAACAGCAGCTGCAGACCTACCGCCTCAAGGCCCAGCAGGTCGGCGATCTGCTGCAGGCTCAGCTGAGCGAACTCGAGCATTTCCTGGCCACCCTGGCGATCGCCGTCCAGGGCGACAAGCAGCCCCATTCGGCGGCCGACTTCAGCGCCCTGGCGCGCAGCTACCTGCACGACCGCCCGGCCCTGTCGGGCATGGCCTGGGTGCCGCGCGTGCGCGCCAGCGAACGCGCGCGCTTCGAGCAGGCGCTGGGCGCACCCGTGCATGATTTCGCCGGGCGCCCGCTGGCGGCCGGCACGGCCGACCTGTACCCGGTGCGCTTCATCGCGCCGCTGAAAAGCAGCCTCGCGCCCGGCACCGATCTGCAGACCGACCCGGGGCGCGCCAGTGCGCTCGCGCGCGCCCTGCAGTCACGCGTGCCGGTGGCCTCGCCGCCGGTGCGTCTGCTCACGCCCAACAAGAACGGCGTGATCCTGATGCAGGGTGTCAGCCCGGACGGGCCCGACCAGCTCAGCGGCGTGCTCTGCCTGTCGATCCAGCCCGAGGTGGCGCTGCGCGCCGTGCTGGCCGGCGCCAACTTCCCGCACATGCAGGCGCGCCTCGACGATGCCGACGCCGCCGCCACGCTGATGGCCGACGCCAGTCTCGGCGCCCAGCCGGCGCCGGGCGAAATGGCGCGCAGCCTGCAGTTCGGCGGGCGCAGCTACCGCCTGCGCATCGCCCCCAGCAGCGCCTACCTGGCCCAGCACCGCGGCTGGCAGAGCTGGTCGGTGCTGACCGGCGGCCTGCTGCTGACCGGTCTGCTCGGGGCCCTGCTGCTGCTCGTCAGCGCCGAGCGCGTGCGCATCCAGGCCCTGGTCGAGGACCGCACGGCCAAGCTGCGCGAACGCGAGGCGCGCCTGCAGGCGATTCTCGACAGTGCGGCCGACGCCATCCTCACGGTCGACCGCGGCGGGCGCGTGATCTCGGCCAACCACGCGGCCTGCCGCCTGTTCGCCTATCCGCCCGAAATTCTGGCCGGTCTGCCGCTCGGCCAGCTGCTGGTGCTGCCCAAGGACGCGAGCGGCATGGCGCCGCTGCTGAGCGCCCTGGCCCGGCGCGGCAGCGATGGGCATGAGCTCAACGGCCGCACGCGCAGCGGCGCCAGCCTGCCGCTGGCGATCACGGTGTCGGCCGTGGCCCTGAGCGAGGAGACGCTGTTCGTGGTGATCGCGCGCGACCTGACCGAGCAGCAGCGCGCCCAGGAGCGCATCTACCGCCTGGCCCACCACGACGCCCTGACCGGTCTGGAAAACCGCTTCGCCCTGAATCTGCGCCTGGAGCAGATGCTGCAGGCGGCGCGCCGCACGGGCGAGGCGGTGGCGGTGCTGTTCATCGACCTCGACCACTTCAAGAAGATCAATGACTCGCAAGGCCACGAGACCGGCGACCTGCTGCTGGTCAGCGTGGCCCAGCGCCTGCGCGAGCTGCTGCGCGAGATGGACACCATCGCCCGCCTCGGCGGCGACGAATTCATCGTCGTCATGGGCGGCGACCCGAGTCCGGACGCGGTGCGCGCGGTGGCCGTGCGCATCGTCGAATCGCTGTCGGCGCCGTTCGACCTGCACGGCAAGACGGCCCACAGCGGCGCCTCGGTCGGGGTGGCCATGTACCCGGCCGACGGCGCCGATCCGGGCACCCTGCTGCGCCACGCCGACATGGCCATGTACGCGGCCAAGGGCCAGGGGCGCGGCAACTTCCAGTTCTTCTCGGCCGCGATGAATGCGGCCACCCACGAGAAGCTGATGATGGAAGGCCAGCTGTGGCAGGCGCTCGAACGCCAGGAGTTCGAGCTCTACCTGCAGCCCCAGGTGGAACTCGGCAGCGGGCGCGTGATCGGCGCTGAGGCCCTGCTGCGCTGGCGCCATCCGGAACTGGGCATGGTCACGCCCGACCGCTTCATTCCGATCGCCGAAGAGTCGGGCCAGATCCTGCCGATCGGCGAATGGGTGCTGGGGCGCGCGCTGGCCCTGCTGGCGTCCTGGCAGCAGGGTCCGCTGGCGCAGCTGCGCCTGGCCGTCAACCTGTCGGCCCGCCAGTGCCATGGCGCCGGTCTGCTGCCCCTGCTCGACGGCCTGCTGCGCCAGCATGCGGTGGCGCCGCAGCGGCTCGAACTGGAGATCACCGAATCGGCCGCGATGCAGGACCCGGAGCGCACGCGCCAGCTGCTGCGCGCCCTGCGCGAGCGCGGCATCAAGGTCGCCATCGACGATTTCGGCACCGGCTATTCCTCGCTGTCCTACCTGAAGCTGTTCGCGATCGACCGCATCAAGATCGACCGCGGTTTTGTGAAGGACATCGAGAGCGATCCGAACGACGCCGTGATCGTCGGCGCCACCATCGCCCTCGCCCACTCGCTCGGGCTGGAAGTGATCGCCGAAGGGGTCGAGACAAGCGCCCAGCGCGACTTCCTCGCCGCCAAGCAGTGTGAGCTGAGTCAGGGTTATCTGTTCGCGCGCCCGCTGCCGCTGGCCGAGTTCGAGGCCTTCGTCGGCGCCGCCGCGCTCACGGCGTGAGCGCCACCAGCACCTGGGACTTGAGCGCCTTGATCAGCGCCGTTTCATCGGGCGGCACGCCCTCGGGCGCGGGACGGGTGCGGTCGGCGTAGAACAGCCCGACCTGGACCCGGTTGACCACCAGCGGCAGCACGATGAAGCTGCGCGCGTCCGGCAGCAGGCTGCGGTGCCAGTCGGGGATCAGCTCGCGGATCTTGGGCGCGCTGGCGTCGGCGATCATCAGGTCGGCGTCGTTTTCCATCGCCAGATGGAACAGGTCGCGCGCGGGCGCCATCGGAAAGCAGAAGCCGGCCTGGCGGCGCGCGTGGTCCTCGCCGAACGCGATGCGCGCGCGGTACTGGCCGCTGCGCGGGTCCTTCAGGCAGGCGGTGGCGAAGCGAAAGCCGAGCGAGCGGTACAGGGTTTCGAGCACGGCCTGAATCAGTTCGTTGACGCGGTGCGCACCCGAGGCGCGCATCTGGGTCACGTCCTGCACGCCGGCCAGCAACAGGTCGCGCGCATTGAGCGGCTTGCCGCTCGCATGGGTGCCGCTCGGCTCGGGCTCCTCGGCGTCGAGGGTGGCCAGCAGCAGCACATTCGGCAGGCCCTCGTGGGCCGCCTCCTCGGGCGGCGCCGATTGCAGATTCATGCTCTGCAGCAGGCCCGTCATCTCTTCCTGCACGGCTGCGAACACATCGCTGAGCGCGGCCGCGTCGAGATTGAGGGCGCTGCCGTAGCGCTGTTCGAGCGCCTTCAGCTCGGCCGCCTGCAGGCGCCGTCCGCGCGCCAGCAGGCGCGCCGCCTCGGCCGAAAAGCTGGCCACCTGCTTCATCCAGTCGCCCTTGCTGGCGGCCGCCTTCAGGCTGCCGGCCGGCAGCGGCGCGGTGGCGCTGATGATGGCCGCCGGGATCTTCCATTCGAGCAGCACGGCCTCGGTCAGGGACTCGAAGCTGCAGCCGAGGATCATCTGCGAGGCCTGGCCCAGGCTGTGTTTGCCCGTCTGCTGCAGGGCCTGGACTTCGCGGTAGCGGTCCAGTTCGTGCGAGGCCACCAGCAGCGCCCCCAGATTCTTGAACAGCGCGCCGATCGCGGCTTCCTCGGCGCCCTGGTAGAACGAGCGGCGCGCCAGCTCGCGCCCGACCAGGCTGGCGCACAGGGCCGCTTCGAGCTCGCTGCGCACGGCCGCCGCATGCTTGCTGCCGAGCGCGTCGACGAGCAGCATGGCCAAGGCCGTGGTCTTCACATTGTCGAAGCCGAGCAGGGAAATGGCGCGCGAAATGGTGGTGACGGCCGTGCCCGAGGCGGTGCGGTAGGTGGCCGTATTGGACAGGCGCAGGATGCGCTGGGTCAGGGCCGGGTCGGACAGCACATAGTAGGCCAGCTCATTGGTGCCTTCGTCCTCGCTCGAGGCCATCTGGACCACGCGCGCCACGGCCGCGCCGAGGGCGAACATTTCGGCATCGCCGCAGACTTTCTGCAGCAGCGCCGCGCGGACCGGACGTCCTTCGCTGGCCACGGCCATGTTCCTACCCCTTTGCCGGTTCAGGCGCGCTTACGGGCGCCGACCTTGATGTCGTATTTCTTGAGAATCTGCTGGTGCAGCGTGGCCAGGGCGGGCAGCTTGGCATTGGTCGGATCGAGCCGGCGCACGGTGTCGATCAGGCTCAGCGCGTACTGGCCGAGACGCTCCTCCCAGCCCACATTCTCCAGACATTTGAGCACGGCCAGCGCCGCGTTGAACACCACCTGGGGATTGTCGGGCAGCTTGTTGACGGCCTCGACCATGAGGGCCACGGCGCCGCGGTAGTCGCCCTCGCGCGCCTTGGCCGCGCCCGAGGCCACCAGGTCGATCACCTGCTGGCGCGATTCCTTGGCCAGCGACAGCGCCAGGTCGGCGTGGCCGAGTTTTTCGAACACGGCCATCGCCTTGGCCATCGCCGTGTTATTCGAGGCATTGCGCATCACGTCGCGCATGACTTCGGTGGCGCCGTCGGCGTGGTTGTTGGCCAGGCAGTTGCGCGCCAGTTCCATCTTCAGATCGTTCGACAGGCCGACCGCATCCTTGCAGCCGTTCAGGGCCGCCGCCAGCGCCTCGTTGAGGCGCTGCTCATTGCCCGTGTACTCGTGCACCATGGCCGAGGAAATGGCCGAACAGACGGCCGTATTGCGCTGCCCGCCCATCGATTTGTCGAGATCGCGGATGACGGCCGCGGCCTGCACCGGGTCGCCCTTCTTGACCAGGGTCTGGACCAGTTTCACATGGTCCTCGGGATCGCGGAATTCCGAGTACTTGGCCTTGCTGACGACCTGCTTGAGGGTCTTTTCGGCCAGGTCGACGTCGCCCGTTTCGAGCGCCACCTCGCCCAGCTTGCGCAGGCGCCGCACGGCGTGCGGCGAGACCGACACGGCCGAGGACAGGATCTCCTGCGACTTGTTCATATTGCCCTGCGCCTCGTAGGTCTTGGCCAGCCAGTCGTAGGCGTCGACGAATTTCTGGTTCGACTCGACCAGCTGCTCGAGGATGCTCTGGGCCTCGGGATAGCGCTCGCGCATGTACAGGGTCTTGGCCAGGCCGAGGCGGGCCCAGGCGATGGCCTTGGCTTCGAACAGCTGCTGGTAGATCGGCTCGGCCTGCTCCGGCTCGCCCAGCACCATGTGCAGTTCGGCGCGCAGGCGCATGAAGTCGATCGCATAGCGCGGATGCACCTTGACCCCTTCGACGCAGGCGGCAATCGCCTCGCGCTGGGCGCCCATTTCCATCATCTGGTAGACGGGCAGGAAGACGTTGCGTTTCTCCAGGGCGCGCGCGATGCGCTCGAGCAGGCGGTCGGCCGTGAAGGGCTTGAGGATGTAGTCGGTCGGCGCCAGTTCGGCGGCCGACACCACCTTGCCGTAATTGCCCTCGGCCGTGACCATGAAGAACATCGTCGACAGCGGGATCAGGCGGTGGTGGCGCATGTCCTCGAGCAGCTGCTGGCCGTCCTGGCCGCCTTCGAGGTCGTATTCGCAGAAGATCATGTCGTAGACCTTGAGGCCTACGTTTTTCACGGCAATGTTGGAACTGTTGGCGTGATCGATCTTCTGCAAACCACACAGGTTCAGCATGTTATGAATACTGGCCCGCATGCCGGCATGGGGCTCAATAATCAACGCAGTCAATCCGTCCAGTTCTGTCATGGCAGCCTATTTCTATCGGGCATCGTCCATATATTACGACCAATGTCACAAATAGTTAAGTCCAGTTCCCCACAGGAAACATTTTACCGGACTCAGTCGTCGTCTTCGGCGCCGACCGGCGGCGGGTCATTCTCGATGATGTCGACCAGCGCGCGCACCACCTCGGGATCGAACTGGCTGCCGCTGCGCTCGCGGATATAGCTGACCACATCCGGGTAGGGCCAGGGCTCCTTGTAGGGGCGCCGGTGCAGCAGCGCGTCGAACACGTCGACCACGGCGACGATGCGCGCGGCCAGCGGAATCGCGCGCCCGCGCAGGCCGTTCGGGTAGCCGTTGCCGTCGTAGTGCTCATGGTGGCCGCCGGCGATCTGGGCGCCATAGGTCAGGTAGCTGACCCCGTCGACCATGCGCGCGGCGCGCTCCAGGATGGCGCGGCCGATTTCGGCGTGGGTCTGCATCACGGCGCGCTCTTCGGGCGTGTGGATGCCGGGCTTGAGCAGCACCGTGTCGGGCGTCGACACCTTGCCGACATCGTGCAGGATCGAGGCCAGGCCGATCATGTCGAGCAGCTGCGGCGTCAGCTCCGGGTCGTCGCAGCCGTGGCGCTGCAAGGTGGCGGCGATCTTGTGCGACAGCGCCTGCACGCGCCGCACATGGCCGCCGGTGCCGCGGTCGCGGAATTCGGCCAGGTCGGCCAGGGCCACCACGGTCGCTTCCTGGGCCTTGCGCAGCTGGCCGAACATGTACAGGTTGTCGAAGGCGGCCGCGATGCGCTGGCAGAACACTTCGAGCAGGTCGCGCTGGATCGGCGCCAGCGGCCACGGCGGCGTGACGGAAATGGCCAGCTGGCGGTCCTCCAGCGTGTGGATGAACAGCACATTGGCCGGATGCTCGAACTGCGACTTCTTTTCGGCGAAGGCCTTGTGGATGGTCGGCAGCAGCGGATGGTCGGCCGGCAGCTGCTCCTGGTCGGCCAGGTTGGCGTAGCCGCCCGTGGCGGCCACCACGGCCGGGATATTCCCGCCCGAGTGCATCACGCACAGCACGCCGTCGGCGCCGACATCGAGGATGGCCGACACCTGGTTCAGCACGCCCGAGGCGAACTCGCGCAGCGAATGGATCTGGTACAGATTGGTGGCGCCGGCCAGGATCTTGCCCAGGCCGATGCGCGAGCGCTCGAGCATGATCAGCGACTCGTAGGCGCGCAGGGCCGAGATCACGGTGGTGAACAGCTTCTGCGTGGTCAGCTCGGTCTTGGCCTTGTAGTCGTTGATGTCGTATTCGACAATCACGCGCTGCTCGGGCGCCTGGCCCGGCTGGCCGGTGCGCAGCACCACGCGCACCAGCTGGTTGTCGAGCTCCTCGCGGATCTTGCGCGCCAGGATCAGGCCGGCGTCGTCGGTTTCCATCACCACGTCGAGCAGGACCAGGGCGATGTCCGACTGCTCCTGCAGGATCTGGTAGGCCTCCTGCCCGCTGTAGGCCGAGAACAGCTCGAGCTCGCGCCCCTTGAAGCTGACATTGCGCAGGGCCAGGCGGGTGACCGCGTGCACGTCGACGTCGTCGTCGACGATCAGCACGCGCCACAGCCGCTGGTCGATCGGGGTCTGGGTGGACGCCCCGCCGACGTCCTCGTCTTCGTCGAGCAGCCAGCTGTCGTCGGCATTCGGTTCGGTCATACGGGCTCCAGAGTGGGCGTTGCGCTTGCGGCGAACTTCGGGCCGAATCCGGTGGCGCCAATTGTCAAGCGCACACCAAAGTATTTTTCAATCAGATTATAAGCATTGCTTGGTCCAAGTCTATCCCCGCGTGCGGAAAAACCGACAGCGGCGGCGCCAAGCTTGTCGAGATGTTCAGAGCGCAGCGGCGGCTCGTATTTCGGCACCGACTCTGCTATCGTGGAAGCGCGCCGCGCCAGCGCGGTCTCCCTCTTCGCAAAGGACAGCCACCATGCAAGCCTCCGCCACCGCCGCCACCAGCGCGGGTAAAGACATCGCCGGCCACGAATTCCTGGCTTTCAAACTCGGGACCGAGGAATACGGCATCGACATCCTCAAGGTGCAGGAAATCCGCGGCTACGAAACGCCGACCCGGATCGCCAACGCGCCCGAGTACATCAAGGGCGTGATCAATCTGCGCGGGATCATCATCCCGGTGATCGACATGCGCATCAAGTTCAATCTGGGCAGCCCGACCTATGACCAGTTCACCGTCGTGATCATCCTGAATATCGGCGGACGCGTGATCGGCATGGTGGTCGATTCGGTGTCCGACGTGACCACGCTGGCGCCCGAGCAGGTCAAGCCGGCCCCCGACATGGGCAATTCCTTCGACGCGCGCTACATGATCGGCCTCGGTACGATCGAGGAGCGCATGCTGATCCTGGTCGACATCGACAAGCTGATGTCGTCCACCGAAATGGGCCTGGTCGACAGCCTGACTGCCTGAGGACGCCGCATGAATCTCGATAATCTGCGTATCAAGAGCCGCCTGCTGTTTGGCTTCGGCCTGCTGGTGGCGATTCTGGCGGTGGCGATCGGGCTGGCCATCGTCCGCTTCACCACCGTCAGCGCGGCTAACCGCGACATGATCGCGCGCGACTTTCCGAGCGCCGTGGCGGCGAATGTCATCGACACCGCCGCGCGCGAGGACGCGCGCCGCACGCTGGCCCTGTTCATCCTGAACGACAAGGCCGCGCGCGCCAAGAGCTACGAGCAGATCGACAAGGACAAGAAGCTGATCGACGCCGCCCTGGCGGAGCTGGGCAAGCTGGCCCAGGCGCCCGAGGAAAAGGCCATCCTGGCCAAGATCGACGCCCAGCGCAAGCTGTATCAAGCCGGTTTCATCAAGGCCGCCGAACTGGTCGAAGCCGATGACCGCGAGGGCGCCACCAAGGTCATGGTGGAGACCACCTTCCCCGCGCTCGAAGGCCTGCTGGAAGCGACCAAGAGCATGGTCGACCAGCAGCGCAAGGACATCGAGGAAGGCGGCGCCCTGACCCAGAAGGACATCGACACTTCGCGCCTGATCATGATCGCGCTCGGCGTGGTGGCGGTGTTGGCCTCGGCCTATCTGGCCCTGCGCATCACGGCCTCGATCACCGGCCCGCTCGACGAAGCCGTCAGCGTCGCACAGTCAGTCGCCAGCGGCGATCTGACCACCAGCATCGAAGTGCGCAGCGAGGACGAAATGGGCCAGCTGCTGCGCGCCCTGCACGACATGAACGAGGCCCTGGCCAAGACCGTGGGCGGGGTGCGCGTGGCGACCGACACCATCGCCACCGCCTCGCGCGAGATCGCCTCGGGCAACCAGGACCTGTCGGCGCGCACCGAGTCGCAGGCCTCCTCGCTCGAACAGACGGCCAGCTCGATGGAGGAGCTGACCCAGACCGTCAAGCAGAACGCCGACAATGCGCGCCAGGCCAACCAGCTGGTGATTTCGGCCTCCTCGGTGGCCAGCCGCGGCGGCCAGGTGGTGTCGGAAGTGGTGACGACCATGGCCGCCATCAAGGACAGCTCGCGCCGCATCAATGACATCATCAGCGTCATCGACGGCATCGCCTTCCAGACCAATATCCTGGCCCTCAACGCCGCCGTGGAAGCGGCGCGCGCGGGCGAACAGGGGCGCGGTTTTGCCGTGGTGGCGGGCGAGGTGCGCAATCTGGCGCAGCGCTCGGCCGCTGCCGCCAAGGAGATCGCCAGCCTGATTCAGGACTCGGTCGACAAGGTCGACAACGGCGGCAAGCTGGTCGACGAGGCCGGCCAGACCATGGAGCTGATCGTCACCTCGGTCAAGCAGGTGGCCGACATCATGAGCGAGATCACCGCCGCCAGCGAGGAGCAGAGCCTCGGCATCGAGCAGGTGAACGAGGCGATCAACCAGATGGACGAGATGACGGTGCAGAACGCGGCCCTGGTCGAAGAATCGGCCGCCGCCGCCCAGAGCATGCAGGACGAAGCCAGCCAGCTGGCCCAGGCCGTGGCCGTGTTCAAGCTGCGCCACCAGCCGCAGGCCGCGGCCCTGCCCAAACCGCGTGCGGCTGCGCAGGCGGCCAAGCCGCCCGCGCCGGCGCCACGTCCGGCCCTGAAGGCGGAGACGCCCAAACCCAAGGCCAAAGCGGCTGCGGCGGAAAGCGACTGGGAAGAGTTCTGAACAGGGGCGGCGCGCGCGCTTAGCCGGCCGCCGCCTGGGTGATCGGCGAAGGCTTGCGCGGGCACTGGCTGGCGTCGGCCCCGCCGGCCACGTTCTGGTAGCGCAGCTCGTACTTGCCGGCGGCCAGATGGTCGACCTCGAAGCGCTCGTTGGGCAGCACGTAGATGTGGCGCACATTGGCGCGGTGCTCGAGATCGTAGACCTTGACGAAGACCGGCGAGCTGTTCGCCGAATTATCGACGATCAGCTGCACCTCATCGCCCTTGTTCGCCACCGGATAGCCGGCCACGTAGCCGGAACCGGTCGGCCACGGTTCGCCATTGGGCGCCACCAGCAGATGCTGGTCGGCGTCGCAGTCGGGCGCGCGCGCCGGAATGGCCAGCTGCGACACGGCCAGCACTTTGAATTCTGGCACCCGGTTGCCGCTCTTGTCGGTCACGAAGGGGCGCGCGGCCCAGCGGTCCGGAGCCTCGGCCTTGGCGACCGGGCGTAGCGGCTCGCTGCGCGGATCGGCATGGGCCAGCACGCTCGGCGCGGCCGAACGCGACTGCGACACGGCCAGCACCCCGGCCACGCAGCCGAGCGCGAAGCAGGCCGCCAGCGCGCCCGTCCACTTGGCCCCGCGCAGCCACTTGGCGCGCCGCAGGCTGCCCGCAGCCTCGCCCTTGCCCTTGGGGTGGGCCGGCTCGTCGCCATGGGTCGATTCCAGCCATTCGACTTCCCACTCCTCGGCCGCGATCCATTCGTCGTGCTCCTTGCGGCGCTGCGGGTCGGACAGGGTGCCATAGGCCGTGTTGATGATGGCCATGATGCGGGCGGCCTTTTCGTCGCCCGGGTTTTTGTCGGGGTGGTACTTCTGGCTCAAGGCTTTGTAGGCCGCACGAATGACCTCCATCGGCGCCCCGCGGGACACCTTGAGATTGTCGTAATGCGTGTGGATTTTTGCCATTTGAGCAATAGCGAACGTCGAGGATCAGGCAATCATAACAAACTCAGAGCCGGAACGACCGGTCTGCACGCGCAATGGCGGGCGGCAAGCTTACGCCCCGCCCCACCACCAGCACCTTGAACAGCTCCCCCATTTCGGCCGGCGAGATCAATTTCTGAAGGGCATTTGCCTGCGGCATGTAGGCGCGCACATCGTTCGGATCGGTGCGCAGTAGCAGGTCGCCGATGCCGGCCGCCAGCAGGAAGCCGGCCTGGTCGGCATAGGCCAGCACGTCCAGGCCCGCGTCCTGGGCCGCCAGGGCCATGGCCGTGAAGTCGACGTGGGCCGTGATGTCCTGCAGGCCGGGCAGGTAGAAGGGATCCGGATGGGCGTGGTGGCGGTAGTGGCACATCAGGGTGCCGCCGTGGCGCTGCGGGTGGTAGTACTCGTGGGCCGGAAAGCCATAGTCGAACAGCAGGGCCGCGCCCTTGCCGCTGCCGAACAGCGGCGCCAGGGCCGCCATGAAAGCGGCGCCGACGGGGTGGATCTCGGTCGTGTAGCCGGGCTCGAACTGCGCGGCCGGCCCGGCCTGGGCCAGGGTGCGCGCGGCCAGCGCGGGTGTCAGCGCGCGCTCCTGCCAGCCAAAGCGCGGCAGGCCGTCGGCGTCGGCCGCATAGCCGACCGCCAGCTCGCGCCAGCCGTCTGGCGTGGCGCGCACGATCTGGACCGGCATCGCATCGAGCACCTCATTGGCCAGCACCACGCCGGAGAAATCGGCCGGTAGGGCGTCGGCCCAGCGCACCATCGGGAACTCGGCCAGCAGGGCCTGCTGGCGCGCGCGCAGCTCGCCCGACAGGTCAATGATGGTATAGCTGTCGACATGGGCGCCGAGGCGCGCCAGCTCGCTCAGCACATCGCGCGCCAGCTTGCCGCTGCCGGCCCCGAATTCGAGCACATGCGGGCCCGATTGGGCCATAATATCGGCGGCCACCTGGGCCAGCGCCGCCCCGAACAAGGGGCTCAATTCCGGCGCCGTAGTAAAATCACCGGCTTGGCCAAGCTTGGCCGACCCGCCGCTGTAGTAGCCGAGGCGGGGACAATACAGGGCCTGCTCCATGAAGCGGGCGAAGGAAATCAGGCCGCCGGCGGCATCGATCTCGGCGGCGATGGCGCGCTGCAGGGCCTGCGAGGCCGCCAGCGCGTCAGGATCAGGGATGGGGAGAGACATCCCGGCATTGTACAAGGACCCTATGAGCACCGCAGAACTGAGCGCGGCCGACAGCAAGCAGGCCGAGAAGATCGCCTACGAGAACAACAAGCTGCACAAGCGCCTGTGCCGTCAGGTCGGCCAGGCCATCGGCGACTTCAATATGATCGAGGACGGCGACAAGGTCATGGTCTGCCTGTCCGGCGGCAAGGACAGCTATGCGCTGCTCGACATCCTGCTGACCCTGCGCGAGCGCGCCCCGATCCATTTCGACATCGTGGCCGTCAATCTCGACCAGAAGCAGCCGAATTTCCCGGCCGAGGTGCTGCCCGCCTATCTCGACAGCATCGGCGTGCCCTACCACATCGAGAATCAGGACACCTACTCGATCGTCAAGCGTCTCATCCCCGAGGGCAAGACCACCTGCTCGCTGTGCTCGCGCCTGCGCCGCGGGATTCTCTACCGCGTGGCCGATGAACTGGGCGCGACCAAGATCGCGCTCGGCCACCACCGCGACGACATCCTCGAAACCTTCTTCCTGAACATGTTCTTCGGCGGCAAACTCAAGGGCATGCCGCCCAAGCTGCAGTCCGACGACGGCAAGCACATCGTGATCCGGCCGCTGGCCTATGTGAAGGAGGCCGACACCGAGCGCTATGCGGCCGTCAAGCAGTTCCCGATCATTCCGTGCGACCTGTGCGGCTCGCAGGAGAACCTGCAGCGCAAGCAGATCAAGGCCATGCTGCGCGAGTGGGAGAAGCAGCATCCGGGGCGGGTCGAGAACATCTTCTCGGCCCTGAGCACGGTGGCCCCTTCGCACCTGATGGACAGCCAGCTGTTCAACTTCAGCGGCCTGCAGATCGACGGCATCGCCAATCCGCAGGGCGACATCGCCTTCGACGAGGAGCCGTGCAGCACGCCGGCCCCGAACGTCATCCGCATCGCCGACTAAAACTGCCTTATCGCAAATCGGGGTCTGACCCCGATTTGTTTAGGGGGCAAGATCGGTGCGCAGCACCGGGTACAGGCGGTAGCGCTCGTCCCAGCTGCTGTGGCGGCGCGCGAAGAATTCGAGCCGGCGCGCCGGGCTGGCCGCAAACGCGGCATCGCTCTCGAGCAGCTGCTTGAACTGGGCCGCCAGGGCCGCGTCGCGCGCCAGCATCTCGCGCGCCACCTCTTCGGCCACATACTCTTCCATGTATTCCTTGCGCTCGTAGGCCGTATTGAAAAAGCCCCAGCTGTTGAGCGAGTCCGGGCCCTGCGGCTCGAACAGGTGCATCACCAGGCGTGCCTTGGGCTGGGCCACCGGCACGAACAGCGCGCCCTTGCCGATGTCGCGCGCCTCGGGCTTCCAGGCCCCGTGCACTTTCAGGTTCTGATGGCCTTCGAACGAGGCGCCGCCGAATTTGGCCTCGTCGGCGCGGAAGGTCTGCACGCTGAACTGCGCCAGGTCCTTGCCGATCGTGCGGAAGCTGATCGCATGCTGGGCCAGCTTTTTCGCCACCAGCTCGCTCCAGGCGGCCGGCACGATGTAGCCGGCGCCGGGCGCGCTGGCCACCAGCAGCGGCTGCACGTCGTCGCGCACCGGCACGCGCCAGATCTGCGGCTGGCTCTCGTCGTAGCGCGTCATCAGCGCGCCCGAGACCTCGGACGGCGTGCGCGTGTAGGCATAGCCGCGGAAGTCGATCATGCGCGCCTTGTCGCTGGCCTTGTAGGTCAGGGCCGTGCTCTGGACCTGGCGGTTGTCGGCCTCCTGGGCGATCTGCTGCCAGCGCGCGCCGTCCTGCTTCATCTGCTCGAGCACCGAGATGATGCTGTTGTGGGTGATGCGCACGCGCGTCGGATAGTCCTTCCACGAGTGGGTTTCGACCAGCATGGCCATGCGGTTACGCAGCTGGAAGTAGCCGGTCGAGAAGCGCGGATCGGAGACGCTGTCCTCGAAGCCGGAGGCCGGATTGTCCGTCTCGACGAAGGACATGTAGAAGGGCTGGGCCAGCGAGCCTTTCTTGTTGATGTCCTCGATGGTCTTGTCGCGCACGGCCGCACCGAGGCGGCGCAGATCGCTGTCGCCCGAGTACACGGGCTCCACCTGGATCGAGACGTCGTGCTCGAACTTGGCGCCGTCGGTCACGTGCAGGTCGACGTAAAGCACCGGGTCCCAGGCGTTGACCAGCGCCAGCATGGCGCGCATTTCGGGCGTATCCGCCTTCATGTAGTCGCGATTGAGATTGTAGTTCTGGGCGGTGGCGCGCCAGCCCATTTCGACCGGGCCGCGCTGGTTCGGGCGGTTCCATTTGCCGAAGCGTTCGTGCCCGTCGACGTTGAAGACGGGGACGAAGATCAGCACCTGTTTGTCGAGCGCGCCCTTGGCCTGCTTGCCTTCGAGGACTTCGCGCAGCGCCAGGAAGCCGGCGTCCTTGCCGTCGATTTCGCCGGCGTGGATCCCGCCCTGCATCAGCACCACCGGGATATTGCGGCGCCGCGCCTCGCTCGCGATCATGGCCCCGGTGCGGGTCACGATCAGGGCCATCATCGGGCGCCCTTCCGGCGAGCGGCCGAATTCGGTGCAGCGCACTTCGCGCGGATAGGCCTTCTGGAAGGCGGCGCACAGGGCCTCGACTTCCTCGTAGCGGCCGGTGCGGGTGAAACCGGATTTTTCGGATTCGGTGCGCAGGTCGGCAACGGCCGACCAGGCATGCGCGGAGACGGCCAGCAAGGCCAGGGTGAGTGCGCGGCGGATCATGGGCGGTGGACTCCTCGTGGATACAGCGGTCGATTATAGCCACGTTTATTTGGCGCCGTACATGCTATGCTCGGCGCCGCAGTTCAACCCTGATGAGGAGAAGCGCATGAGCATGGAATTGACCATCCTGGCCTGGACCGTGGTGCTGGCCTTTGCCCAACTGGCTTTGGTGGCGGCCTTCCGCAACCGCGAGGTCGGCCTGCAGTACAACATGAGCGCGCGCGACGCCGCGCCGCCGCCGATGGGGAAGATTACGGCGCGCCTGCAGCGTGCCTTCGCCAATCTGATGGAGACGCTGCCGCTGTTTGCCATCGCCGTGCTGGTCGCGCATGGGGCCGGGCGCGAAAACGCCAGCACCCTGCTCGGCGCCCAGCTGTATCTGGGCGCGCGCGTCCTCTACGTGCCGCTGTATGCGCTGGGCGTGCCGCTGCTGCGCTCCCTGGTGTGGGGCGTGGCCGTGGCCGGCATCGTGCTGGTGCTTAAACCTCTGCTGATGTAAGGCGCGGGCCGCGCGGCCCGCGCCCGCATCCTCAGGCCGCCGCGCTGGCGGCCGCCGGCTGGTGGAAGGCTGCCAGCAGCTTGGCTTCCTTGGCCTTGGCGGCCTGCAGATGGCGTTCCTTCACATGGCCATAGCCGCGGATCTCCTCGGGGATGGCGGCGATCGCCACGGCCTGGGCCAGGTTCTCGGCCGTCAGCTTGTCGAGCAGACCGGCGATGGTGTCGCGGTACTGCGCGATCAGGGCGCGCTCGGTGCGGCGCTCCTCGGTGTAGCCGAAGATGTCGAGCGCCGTGCCGCGCAGGCCCTTGCAGCGCGCCAGCAGGCGGAAGGCGGCCAGCATCCACGGGCCGTACTGCTTCTTCACCAGCCGGCCCTGTGAATCCTTCTTGGCGAACAGCGGCGGCGCCAGATGGAACTTGAGCTGGTAGTCGCCTTCGAACATGGCGGCCACCTTCTGCTGCAGGGCGCCGTCGCTGTGCAAGCGCGCCACTTCGTATTCGTCCTTGTAGGCCATCAGCTTGTAGAAGTAGCGGGCCACGGTTTCGCTCAGGCGCGTGCCCTTGCCCAGCGCGGCTTCGGCGGCGCGCACGCGCTCGACGAAATCGCTGTACTGGCGCGCGTAGGCGGCGTCCTGATAGGCCGTCAGCAGGGTCACGCGGCGCGCCACGATCTCGTCCAGGGTCTCGCTGCGCTTGAACTGGATGACCTGGGCCGGCGTGACCAGGCGCGTGACAGCGGCCAGGTCGTGGGCGGCGGCGCGGCCCCAGTTGAAGGCGGCCTTGTTGAAATTGACCGATACGCCATTGAGCTCGATCGCCTGCAGGATGGCCGCTTCGCCGAGCGGCACTTTGCCCTTCTGCCAGGCGTAGCCGAGCATGAACATATTGGTCGCGATCGCGTCGCCCATCAGGGTGGTGGCGATGGTGCCGGCATCGACGAAGTCCACATTGCCCTGGCCGCAGGCCTTGACAATCTCGCCCTGCGAGGAGGCCTGCGGGAACTGCCAGTCGGGGTTCTTGATGAAGGCGGCGGTGGTGGCGCCGGTGCTGTTGATGGCGGCCCAGGTGCGCCCCTCGCCCATGCGCGACAGGGCGTCGCGGCTGGCGGTGACGATCTGGTCGCAGCCGATCACCAGATCAGCGTTGCCGGTGCCGACGCGGGTCGAGTGCAGGTCGTCCTGGCGATCGGCCAGGCGCACGTGCGACATCACCGGGCCGCCCTTCTGGGCCAGGCCGCTCATGTCGAGCACGATCGCGCCCTTGCCTTCGACGTGGGCGGCCACGGCCAGGATCTGGCCGACCGTGACCACGCCGGTGCCGCCGATGCCCGTCACCAGAATGCCATACGGCTCGCGCGTGCTGGGCAGGGCCGGTGCGGGCGGGGTCGGCAGGGCGGCATCGCTGCCGGCCTTCTTCGGCTTTTTCAGCGCGCCGCCTTCGACCGTCACGAAGGACGGGCAGAAGCCGTTCACGCACGAATAGTCCTTGTTGCAGGAGCTCTGGTTGATCTGGCGCTTGCGCCCCAGTTCCGTCTCGAGCGGCTCGACCGACAGGCAGTTCGACTGCACCGAGCAGTCGCCGCAGCCTTCGCACACGGCTTCGTTGATGACGACGCGCTTGGCCGGGTCCGGATACTCGTTACGCTTGCGCCGGCGCCGCTTCTCAGAGGCGCAGGTCTGGTCGTAGATCATGGCCGACACGCCCTTCACCTCGCGCAGCTCGCGCTGCACGTCCATCAGCTCGGCGCGGTGGCGCACGGTCACGCCCTCGGCCCAGGCATAGTCGTCCGGGTATTTGTCGGGATCGTCGGTGACGACGATGATCGGCTTCACGCCTTCGGCCGCGATCTGGCGCGAGATCATGGCCGGATCGAGCGGGCCGTCGACGTTCTGGCCGCCGGTCATGGCGACGGCGTCGTTATACAGAATCTTGTAGGTGATGTTGACCTTGGCCGCCACGGCCGCGCGGATCGCCAGAATCCCGGAGTGGAAATAGGTGCCGTCGCCGAGATTGGTGAAGACGTGCTGCTCATTCGTGAAGTCGGCCTGGCCGACCCAGGTCACGCCTTCCGCGCCCATGTGGGTGAAGGTGGCCGTCTCGCGGTCCATCCACTGCACCATGTAGTGGCAGCCGATACCGGCCAGCGCGCGCGAGCCTTCCGGCACCCGGGTCGAGGTATTGTGCGGGCAGCCGGAGCAGAAGTAAGGCGTGCGGTCCTTCTGCGGGTCGGGCTTGACGTTGATATTCTGGAGCACCTGCTCCTTGGCTTCGAGGAAGGCGATGCGCTCGGCCACGCGCTGCGCCACCGGATGGCCGGCGCAGTAGTGGGCGATGCGGCTGGCGATGGCGCGCGCGATCTGGGCCGGCGACAGCTCATAGGTGGCCGGCAGCAGCCAGTCGCCGTGGCCGGTGCGCGGATTGTTCGACCATTCGCCGGTGTCGTCGAATTTGCCGACCACGCGCGGACGCTCGCTGTCCGGCAGGTTGTACAGCTCTTCCTTGAGCGCGTATTCGAGGATCTGGCGCTTTTCTTCGACCACCAGGATTTCCTCGAGCCCGCGCGCGAAGGCGTGCACGCCCGAGGCTTCGAGCGGCCAGGTCATGCCGATCTTGTAGAGACGCAGACCGATGTCGCGCGCGGCCTGTTCGTCGATGCCGAGGTCGGCCAGGGCCTGGCGCGTGTCCAGATAGGCCTTGCCGGCCGTGATGATGCCGATCTTCGGCTGCGGGCTGTCCCAGATGATCTGGTTGAGCTTGTTGGCGCGCACATAGGCCAAGGCCGCGTACCACTTGAAGCTGTTCATCCGCACTTCCTGGTCGAGCACGGCGTCGGGCCAGCGGATATTCAGGCCGCCCGGCGGCAGTTCGAAGTCGCTCGGGATGATGGTCTGCACGCGCTCGGGATCGAGTTCGACGACGGCGCCCGATTCGATGATGTCGGTCACGCATTTCATCGCCACCCACAGCCCGGTGTAGCGGCTCATGGCCCAGGCGTGCAGGCCGTAGTCGAGGTATTCCTGCACCGAGGACGGGAACAGGACCGGAATCCCGCAGGCGTTCAGAATGTGATCGGACTGGTGGGCGATCGACGAGGACTTGGCCGCGTGATCGTCGCCGGCCAGCACGATCACCCCGCCATGCTGGGCGGTGCCGGCGCTGTTGGCGTGCTTGAACACGTCGCCGCAGCGGTCGACGCCCGGGCCCTTGCCGTACCACATGGAGAACACCCCGTCGTACTTGGCGCCGGGGAAGAGGCCGAGCTGCTGCGTGCCCCACACGGCCGTGGCCGCCAGATCCTCGTTCATGCCCGGATGGAATTTGACGTGGTGGGCGTCGAGGAATTTCTTGGCCTTCATGGCCGTCATGTCGACGCTGGTCACGGGCGAGCCGCGGTAGCCGGTGATGTAGCCGGCCGTGTTGAGGCCGGCCTTGAGGTCGCGCTCGCGCTGCAGCATCGGCAGGCGGATCAGGGCCTGGGTGCCGGTCATGAAGGCGCGGCCGCGTTCCAGCGTCCATTTATCGTCGAGCGTGATCGCGTGGGCGCGCTCCAGGGGTGCATTCATTCGGTGTCTCCGTAGTGGTGCCGAGCGGCGCGCGCCGGGATCTGTTGTTGTAGCACGCGCAAACGGGCAGGCCTTGTGGGCCCGCCCGTCGGGGGGTTATCTGTATTGTGTGCCTGCGCCGGGCCGGGGTCAAATGGCCCCCGCCACGGCGCGCGCCTCAGGCGGCGGCCGGGTCTTTCAGCACGCCGCGCCGGATCTGATCGAGCTCGATCGACTCGAACAGGGCGCGGAAGTTGCCTTCGCCAAAGCCCTGGTCACCCTTGCGCTGGATGATTTCGAAGAAGATCGGACCGATCACATTCTGGGTGAAGATCTGCAGCAGCAGCTCGCGCTTGTCGGCGCCATCGGTGTGGCCGTCGATCAGGATGCGCATGCGGCGCAGCGCCTCCAGGTCTTCGCCGTGGTTCGGCAGGCGGCGCTCGACCAGATCGTAATAGGTCTCGATGGTGTCCTGGAACACGATGCCATTGGCGCGCAGGCCGTCGACGGTGCGGTAGACATCATCGGTGCCCAGGGCGATGTGCTGGATGCCCTCGCCATGGTATTCGTCGAGGTATTCGGCAATCTGCGACTTGTCGTCCGAGGACTCGTTGATCGGAATCCGGATCTTGCCGCAGGGCGAAGTCATGGCCTTGGACTTCAGGCCGGTCAGCTTGCCTTCGATGTCGAAGTAGCGGATCTCGCGGAAGTTGAACAGGTTCTCGTAGAACGACGCCCACTCCTTCATGCGGCCGCGGTGGACATTGTGGGTCAGGTGGTCGATATAGGTCAGGCCGTTGCCGACCGGATTGGCGACGGCGCCCGGGATGGCCACGAAGTCGACGTCGTAGATGCTGATGTCGCCGATCCCGCCCGCCTGGCCGTTCTTGCCGCGCCAGCGGTCGACCAGATACAGCAGCGAGTCGCCCACGCCCTTGATGGCGGGGATGTTCAGTTCCATCGGGCCGGTCTTGTTGTCGAAGCCCCAGGCGCCCAGTTCGAGCGCGCGCTTGTAGGCGGCGGCCGCATCATTGACGCGGATGGCGATCGCGCACACCGAGGGGCCATGCAGACGGGCGAAACGCTGGGCAAACGAATCCTGCTCGGCGTTGATGATGAAGTTGATGTCGCCCTGGCGGTACAGGGTCACGTCCTTGTGACGGTGCTTGGCAATCGCCGTGAAGCCCATCTGTTCGAACAGCTTGCCGAGGGCGGCCGGGTCCGGCGCAGCGTACTCGACGAATTCGAAACCATCGGTCCCCATCGGGTTGTCCCACGGTGTGAATTGCATGTTTTGTCTCCTCCTTGAGGCGCTCAGTATAGTCAATCAGCCTCGCCATTAAATTGCCATTTCCACCCCTGTTTCGATATTTTGCGCAATAATATTGCGTAATTTCGATGGCAAAGGATAGGTATGGCCAAAATTTCGCTCGATAAGACGGACCGCAGGATCCTCGCCATCCTCCAGCAGGACGGCCGCCTGTCCAACCAGGACATCGCCGACAAGGTCAGTCTCTCGCCCTCGCCCTGCCTGCGCCGCATCAAGCGCCTCGAGGAGGCCGGCGTCATCAAGCAGTATGTGGCCCTGCTCGACCCGGCCCAGATCGGCCTCGGTCTGCTGGCCTATGTGAATGTGCGCCTCGAGAAGCACCACGACCCGAGCGGGCGCGGCAATGCCAGCTCGCCGCACACCGCCTTCGCCGAGGCCGTGGCCGACTGGCCCGAGGTGGTGGCCTGCTATGCGATGACGGGCGAAATGGACTATCTGCTGCGGGTGCACGTGGAGGACATGGACCATTTCTCGCGCTTCATGATGAAAACCCTGCTGACTCACCCGGCCGTGGCCGACGTCAAGTCCAGCTTTGCGCTCACGCGCATCAAGGACACCACGGCCCTGCCCCTGGTGTAGCGCTCCAGGCCGCGTTTTCGGCGTTTTGTCGCATTCTGCGCCCGTCCGGCGGCGCCCGGGCGCAGAATGCTTTTTCCGCAAGATTGCGGCCTTTTGGAGATCGAGAGATGAGAACAACAACGTGGAAACCGCGCCTGCTGCTGGGCGCCATGACGCTCGCCCTGGCTTCCTGGTCGGCGGCGGCCGCCGAACCGGCCTGGGTTACGAAAAGCAATGCCAACGCCAAGGTCCTGCTGAACCTGATGGCCAAGTATTCGCCCGAGAGCGCCAGCAGCCTCGGCGTGGACGGCTATGACGAGCAGATCACCGACCTGTCGCGCGACCTGTACGAGGCCAGCGTGCGCGACACCGAGGCCGTGATCGCCGACCTGCAGGGGCGCCTGAAGCAGGAAACCGATGCGAAGATCCGCCAGGACCTGGAAATCCTGATCGCCGCCGCGCGCGACCAGCTCACCAGCAATGCCCTGCAGCGCAAGTACTTCCTGCCCTACCAGGACCTGAGCGCCATGCTGTTCGGCGTGGTGCGCGGCATGCTCGACCCGCGCGTGCCCAAGGAACGCCGCCAGACCCTGCTGCTGCGCCTGCAGAAATACGCGGGCCAGGCGCCCGGCTACCGCCCGATCACCGTGCTGGCCGAGGAGCGCATGCAGGAACGCCTGCGCGCCGATCCGAAACTGCTCGGCCCCTACAAGGGCGAGGTCGAACAGGCGCTGAACAGCGCCCCGGCCCTGATCAAGGGCATGCACGAGCTGCTGGCCAAGAGCGACTTGCAAGGCTGGCAGACGCCCTTCCATGCGCTCGAACAGCAGCTGAGCGCCTACAACGAGAATGTGCGCCAGAAGGTGCTGCCGCTGGCGCGCGCCGACCACCGCCTGCCGCCCGACGTGTATGCCGATAATCTGCACCAGTTCGGGGTCGACATCAGCCCGCAGGAGATGATCGCCAAGGCCCTGACCTCGTTCGCCGAAATCCGCAACCAGATGCAGATCACGGCCGGCCTGATCGCGCGCGAGCGCAAGCTGTCGGACGCCGACTACCGCGCCGTGATGCGCACCCTCAAGCGCCAGCAGATTCCGGCCGACCAGGTGATGCCGCTGTACGCCGAGCGCCTGAAACAGATCGAGGGCCTGGTGCGCGAGCAGCGCATCGTCAGCCTGCCCGAGCGCAAAGCCGTGATCCGTCTGGCCACGCCGGCCGAAGACGCGGCCCTGCCGGCCCCGCATATGAATCCGCCGCGCCTGGTCGGCAATACCGGCGAATACGGCGAATTCGTGCTCACGCGCGGGATGGCGCCCGACGCCAGCGGCAAGACCCTGAACTTCGACGACTTCACCCACGAAGCCGGCACCTGGACCCTGACCGCGCACGAGGCGCGCCCCGGCCACGAGCTGCAGTTCGCCAAGATGGTGGAAGCCGGCGTGTCGACCGCGCGTGCGGTGTTCGCCTTCAACAGCGTGAATGTCGAAGGCTGGGCCCTGTATGCGGAAGCCGAAATGCAGCCCTTCGAGCCGCTCGACGGCCAGCTGTTCGCCCTGCAGGCGCGCCTGCAGCGGGCCGCGCGCGCCTTCCTCGACCCGATGGTCAATCTGGGCGAGATCACGCCCGAAGGCGTGAAGTCCTTCCTGATGGACGAAGTCGGCCTGTCCGAGGGCATGGCCACCCAGGAGATGCAGCGCTACACCTTCCGCGCGCCCGGCCAGGCGACCTCCTACTTCTATGGCTATCAGCGCCTGATGGAGACGCGCCAGGCGGCCGAAGTGGCGCTGCGCAAGCAGTTCGACCGCAAGGCCTTCAATGACTTTGTGCTGGCCCAGGGCCTGGTGCCGCCGGCCCTGCTGCGCAAGGCCGTGATGGAGGAGTTCGTGCCAGCCCAGCGCAAGCGCTGACACGCGAAGGCGGGCCGGACGGCCCGCCTTATTTTTTGGACGAGAACAGCTTGAAGGCGGCGCGCGCGTTCGATTTGAGCGCGTAGTCGATGGCGGCGAACTGCTCCTGCACGGCCTCCTGCAGCACCGAGCTGGGATCGGCCGGCGGCAGATGCAGGTAGGCGTCGGCCTCGCCGTATTCGCGCACGATTTCCATGCCGGCCTTGCGCGCCAGGTGCATCATGGTGGCGTTCGAGGACAGGCAGTGCATGTAGAGCGTGTCGATGTCCAGATTGCGGCAGCGGATCGCGGCGCGCTCGAACAGCTTGGAACCGATGCCCAGGCCGCGCGCCGACTTCGATACCGAGACGCCGAATTCGGCCACCTGGTCCTTGATGGTGGTCTGGCGCGCGGGCGGCACGTCGCGCGCATTCATGAAGGCCAGATGGCAGACGCCGACCAGGCGGAACCAGCGGTTGTAGACGCCGTAGACGGTGTCGCGCGTGAAGTCGATGCGGCCGACATAGGCCTCGATCTGGCTGTCGGGCAGGTTGGAGCCGAAGCGCAGCGTGCGGTCGTGGGTGTCGAGCGCCAGCAGGTGCTTGAGCACACGGCGGCGGTCACGCTCGTCGAGCTGCTTGACCAGCACGGTGCGCGAACCGCGCCGCGGCGGCTTGCCGCCCTCGGCCGGGGATTTGCGTTTGCCGAAAAAGCGGGCGATCGGATTATGGAACTTGCTTTCGCTAGTCATGGGAACGCTCATCTCGCAGCGCACAATGAAACCATATGCTAGCCCAGATTCGCCTTATCCGGCGCAATTTATTCGCGCGCCGGTGTGAGCGTTTGCCCGGACGCGCCGATCGCCTGCTTCACCGCGCGGACGCGGGCGCTGCGCACGGCCTCGGGGATGCGCGCCTTGTCGCTGCAGGCGGCGGCGATCTCGCCGGCCGCCACGGCGCGCGCCGCGGCCAGGGCATGCAGCAGATAGGCGCTCTGCGGATAGGGGCGCGCGCGCAGCTCGGCGCTGCCGCGCCCGCGCGCATCGCATTCGGCCGCCTGCAGCAGCTGGGCGAAGCGCTCCGGCTTGCGGTAGGCGTCGCAGCGCTCGAACAGGCTGACGATGGTGCTGGCGCGCAGTTCGAGGGCGCGGTGCAGATTGCCGTGCTCGCGCGCGCACAGCACGGCCAGGTCGCGGCACTCGCCCGGCACGCGCAGGCGCTGGCACAGGGCCTCGACCAGGGCCACGCCGCTGCCTTCGTGGCCATGGTGGCTGGGCCAGTGCTGGCTGGGCGTGCGGCCCTTGCCCAGGTCGTGCATGAGGGCGGCGAAGCGCACCGCCAGCGGCAGGCCGGCGGCGGCGGCCTGCTCCAGCACCAGCATCACGTGCACGCCGGTGTCGACTTCGGGATGGTGCTGGGGCGGCTGCGGCACGCCCCACAGGGCATCGAGTTCAGGCAGGATGCGCGCCAGCGCACCGCAGGCGCGCAGCACCTCGAACATGCGCGCCGGGTGGGCCTCCATCAGGCCGCGCGCCAGCTCCTGCCAGACGCGTTCGGCCACCAGCGCATCGACCTCGCCGGCGGCCACCATGCGCCGCATCAGCGCGAGCGTCTCGGGCGCCACAGAGAAATCGGCAAAGCGGGCGGCGAAGCGCGCCACCCGCAGGATGCGCACCGGGTCTTCTTCGAACGCCGCCGACACGTGGCGGAACAGGCGCGCCTGCAGGTCGGCCTGGCCGCCATACGGGTCGGTCAGGCGTCCGTCCTCGTCCTCCGCGATGGCATTGATGGTCAGGTCGCGCCGCAGCAGGTCCTGTTCGAGCGTGACGTCGGGCGCGGCATGGAAAGTGAAGCCGTGGTAGCCGGGCGCGGTCTTGCGCTCGGTGCGCGCCAGCGCGTACTCCTCCTTGGTGTCGGGATGGAGGAAGACCGGGAAGTCCTTGCCCACCGGGCGGAAGCCGGCCGCACGCATCTGTTCAGGCGTGGCGCCGACGACCACATGGTCGCGGTCCTGGACCGGCAGGCCGAGCAGCTTGTCGCGCACCGCGCCGCCGACCACATAGATCTTCATGGCAGACCCAGGTCCTTGTCGTGCAGTTCGGCCGACTCGGTCTCGGCTTCAGCTTCGGCGATCCAGCGCGCGATGGCCGGATGGGCGATCACGCGCTCGCAATAGGCCTGCAGGGCCGGCGCCAGCGCCACCGCATAGGTGCGAAAGCGCAGCACCACCGGCGCGTAGAAGGCGTCGGCGATGGAGAAATCACCGAACAGGAATTCATTGCGGCCAAAGCGCGACAGGCATTCCTCCCAGATCTCGCAGATGCGGCCGATGTCGGCCTGGGCGCCCGGGGTGCGCCCGCGCCCGGGGAATACGCCCTTCAGGTAGAAGGGCATGTGCTGGCGCAGATCGGCAAAGCCGGAATGCATTTCGGCGCAGACGGCGCGCGCGGTGGCACGCGCCACCACGTCCTGCGGCCACAGGTGCTTGTCAGGGAATTGTTCGGCCACGTATTCGCAGATGGCCAGACTGTCCCACACGGTCAGCTCGCCGGCCACCAGCACCGGCACGCGCCCGGCGGCCGAATATTCGGCGATGCGGGTGGCGGTGTCGGGTTTATCGAGCAGCACGCGCACCTCGGTGAACGGGATGCCGAAGGCGACCAGCGCGGCCCAGGGGCGCAGCGACCACGAGGAGTAGGTCTTGTTGCCGATGACGAGGGTCAGGCCGGCGGCGCGCGCCTGGGCCAGGGTTTCGGTCAGCTTCGGATCGAGTTCAGTGGTCTGCATGATGGAGGGCGGCTCAGGGCAGCTCGGGCGCCGCGTTCGGACTGGTGGATTTGGGACCGACCGTGCCCAGGCGCGCCTTCAGCGACTGCGGACGGCCTTCGAACAGGGCGGCGTAATTGGTGGCATTGGTCAGCACGTTCTTGACGTAGCTGCGTGTCTCGGGGAAGGGAATGTTCTCGACCCAGACCGCGCCTTCCAGCGGCCCGGTGAGCGCGGCGCGCCAGCTGCGCAGGCGGCCCGGCCCGGCGTTGTAGGCGGCCGTGGCCAGGGTCTGCGAACCGTCCATGCTGGCCAGGATCATCGACAGGTAGTTCGAGCCGAGCGTGATATTGGTGCGCAGATCGTGCAGCTGGTCGTGGCCGTACTCGGTCAGGCCGATCTTGCGCGCCACGTATTTGGCGGTGGACGGCATCACCTGCATCAGACCGGCCGCGCCGACGCTCGAGCGGGCGTCCATGATGAAGCGCGACTCCTGGCGGATCAGGCCATACACCCAGGCGCGGTCCAGGCCCAGGCCCTGCGCGGTCGGATGCAGGATGTCGTTGTGCGGGGTCGGGAAGCGCTGCGTGTAATCGAACTCGCTGCGGGTGCGCTCCGAGGTGTGCACCATGCGGTCCAGCACGTCGTTCTGGCGCGCGAATTCGGCCGCGGCCAAAAGCTCGCGCTCGCCCATCTTGCGCAGCTCCCAGTTCCACTCGCGCGTGCCCTCGAACCGCAGGCGCAGGCTGAAGAACTTGAGCGCGCGCTGCAGGCCCGGATTGGCCGCCATCGGCGCGATTTCGGCCGGCGTGAGCGGCGCCGCGGACGGCGGAATGCTGATCTTCTGGCCCAGCTCCTCGAGGGCCAGCTGGCCATAGAAGCTGTTCTGATCGGCGATGCGGCGGAACAGGGCATTGGCCTGCTCGCTGCTGCCCTCGCGCGCCAGCGCGCGCCCCAGCCAGTAGACCCAGACCGGCTCCTCGCGCACGCGCGCCGGCATCGCATTGATCTGCGCCTTCAGACCGGCCCAGTCGCCCTGGCGCAGCGCGATGCGCGCCTTCCACTGCATGGCGTCATACGACAGCGGCGCGCCTTCGGCTTTTTTCCAGTACTCGGGCGCTTCCGGCAGCACCATCAGCGAGGCGTATTGGGCCAGATAGGCCCAGCCCAGGGCCAGCTCCTCGGCGCTGAGTTTTTTGGCCGCCTTGTTCAGGGCCGCCACCGCCAGCTTGTGGCTGGTGCGGGCCAGGCGGCTGACGGCGATCAGATAGATTTCGTGCTCGGCGCGCGTGCTGCCGACGCCGCGCGCGATGGCCAGGGCCGGCAGATCGACCGCCTGGGCCGCGCGCGACTCCGAGGCCCCGAGCAGGCCGGCCGCCCGGCGCGCCGGGCCAGTGGCATTGAACTCGCCGGCCAGACGCAATTGCACGAACAGGTCGCGCGTATCGAACTGGCCGCTTTGACGGAGCGCCGCGATCAGGGCCGAGCAGGCCTCGCCATACACGGTGGGGTTGACCAGCAGGGCGCGCGCGTCGTCGGCCACCTTCTGGCCCTTGTTCAGGCGCGACAGCAGGCCATAGCATTTGACCTGGGTATCGTCATTGACCACATACAGCGGCAGCTGCTGGTCGAAATTGGCCCAGTCGCGCTTGCGGCCCAGCTCCAGCAGCCAGTCATTGCGCAGGCGGTCGGCGATGGCGCTGCCCTCGTATTTTTTGAGGAAGGCACGCACTTCGTCGGCGCTGGCCTCCTTCAGGCGCGGTTTCAGTTGATAATAGTCGACGTAGGACGGAATCACGTAATGCGGCAGGCGCGAAGCCAGCGCATTGGCCTTGGCGGCATCGTCCTGGCGCGCGGCTTCGCGCAGCAGCAAGAAGGTGTCGTCATCGGAAGGATCGGGCGACTGCGCCCAAGCCAGCGGCGCGCACAGGCTGGCCACGGCGAGCCAGGCGCCGGCGATCCACATCAGGGAGAACTTCGGGTGTACAGCTTTCACTTCCATCTTCGCTTCGACTATGACCGGCGGACCTAGCATATCACGCGCCCCCGAGGGGCTCAATGGTGACAAGGCGGCATTACGCGCCCGGCTGCTGGCCGCGCGCCGAGCCGTCGCGGCGGCGCACAAGGCGGAATGGGACCAGCGCATCGGCGCGCAGCTGCAGCAGTGGTGCGCCGCGCGCGGCCTGCGCGAACTGGCCGTCTTCTGGCCGCTGCGCGGCGAGCCCGATCTGAGCGCGGCCTACACCGCCCTGGCCGAAGCCGGCCTGCGCCTGCTGCTGCCGGTGGTGATCGCGCGCGACAGCGCCCTCGCCTTCTCCGACTGGACGCCGGGCGAAGCGATGCTGCGCGACCCGATGGGGGTGGCAGTGCCGGCCGTGCTGCGCCTGCGCGCGCGTCCGGCCGCGATCGTCGTGCCCTGCCTCGGCTTCAATGCGGCCGGCTACCGGGTCGGCTACGGCGGCGGCTATTACGACCGCACGCTGGCCGCCGCGCCGCGCCCGGCCAGCGTCGGCGTGGCCTACCGCTGCCAGCAGGTCGACTTCAGGCCCGATCCGCACGACATCGCGCTCGACCAGATCCTCACCGAATAAATTGCCCCATAAACAAATGGGGTCTGACCCCGATTTACCCGCCGGGCAAGTGGTTTTGCCGGACGGAGAAATCGGGGTCAGATACCGTCTTGAAGTGCAAGCCCTTTTGATTGAAAGCCGGGATCAA
>NZ_JAKLTS010000005.1 GCF_022012445.1 Massilia sp. TS11 | reverse complement strand
GGTGTTTGTAGCGGGGCATGTTTCGCAACTTTCACGACAAACTGAGGACAATTGCGCCGGTCAGGGTGACTATAATCGCCCGTTAAGTTACTTACTGCCGACCGATCCTCATGCTGCGCCCCTTATTTCAAGCTCTATTTGCCGCTTCTGCAGTTGTGTTGACCGGTTGTGCTGGTCTGCCTGCCGCAGAAATGAGCCTCCCCGCATCCATCGCTGCTGAACGCGCTGAATCTGTTCAGGGCCTTGGAGCTGGGCGCAACGGCAGCTTCTCGCTGTCCGCTGAGACGGGCACCTTCAGCCGCGGGCTCGATCGCGTTGACCTGTTTTCTGTGGTTAATTGGAGCAGTGCATCGACGCGCTATTCGCTCGTGCTCGCAGATGGCAGTCGCACCGAAGCGGCCTGCAGCGGCAAGGCGGTTGAGGTAACGTGGAAAGTCATAGCGGCCAACGCAAAGCCGTTCTCGTTCGAATGCGAATGGCGTGGATCGCGTAGCGCCCAGCTGAAGATGAACGCCCCGGTGGTCAGCATGACGATGAAAGCCGAGCGTAGCGGCCAATTCTCGATGGGCGGTACCACGCTCGAGGTGGAATCGGTCCACGAGGTGCGCGGCTCATCTCTGCCACTGGAGGCACCCATCGGCTACGTCTTCAGACATGACGGCAAAGTTGTCGGGGCCATCGAACTCAATGGCTTGACGCCACGCCTGTGGCGCCCCGCGTCCGGCACTGCATTGCGGGAGCCGGTCACCATGGCTGCGCTTGCACTCGCGCTGCTGTGGGATCCCTCGGCTTAACCACCCTCTAGGGGCGCGGTTCCTGGCGCTGAGTTCTCATGAGGAATGCTTCGGCATCATTGATGGGATTCTCTAATGGTTCAATCTCAGTAATGGTAGCGACACGAAATGATGACCAGTTCATCATTTTGAACTGCATAGACAAGCCGATTGGTTTCGTCGATCCGGCGTGACCAGCACCCACTGAGACTGTGCTTCAATGCTTCAGGTTTACCAATTCCTCCCGAAGGATCCCTTCTGGCTGCTTGAATTAAGTCATTGATACGTTTAAGTGTCTTCTTGTCCTGCGTTTGCCAGAACAGATAGGTTTCCCACGCCTCATCGGTGAACTTCAAGTTGAGCATTTTGTGGGTCCCCTGCGTCGGAGCTGTCAATTAACTCCCGATGTGTCGCCTGACCTGCACGAGCCTGTGAAAGGGATTTTGCCAAGTGCGCAGCATTGGCAGGTGAACTCAGCAAATGCACAGTCTCAATAAGGCTGTTGTAATGATCGAGGGACATTAGGACTGCGTCGGGTGCATCCCTGCGCGAAATGATCGTTACGTCAGCATCCTCAACCACTTGTTCGATCACTGCCCGCAGGTTGTTGCGAGCATCAGAAAAGCTCACGATTCTCATTGTTTACTCCGCACATTCATTTCGTTAAGGGTGTGCCGGCCGCAGCCGCGAGGCTTAAACGGAAGAACCTGTACAGTTACTTGCACAAGTCCTAGTGTAGCTGGCCATGCTGTGCGAGGCAAGCTAAGCTGTTTTTAACTTGCTAGGCGCCAAACACCTCGAACTCAGCACATTGCCGTATATGTCAATGTATGCGCGGGAGCCACATTCCCAAGGTGGCGAGGGCGATCCCGGCGGCGGTCGCTAATGTGAGCAGAAGCAGGAAGCCACTCATTAGTCCGCGGGCGATCGCGCTGCCCCGTTCGAGACAGCGCAGATAGCATTCGAGGATGGCAAGGGGTACCAGATATTGGGCGAAGCTCATGGTGCTCAGGAATGGCCCCGAGAAGGTCTTGGGGTCAAAGCCCACGGGACCGCCGTGCAGGCCGACCCACAGCATGAATCCGATCCGGAAGAACCATACGCCGCTGACTGCCAGAAACAGGCGCAGCGCCCATTTCCGGTGTGCGGCGAATTCGCGCGCACGGGCCGTTCGCAGACACAGCCATCCAAACACCAGGATCAGCAGCGCATTCAGGCTGACCCCAAGATGCTGCGTGAAATCTCCGACAACGGGGCGGAACCAGGTCATATACAGCCCGGTCACACTGGCGATGGCGGCGCTGGCCAGATAGAGCCTGCCGTTCCAGCGGTGCACTCTGGGCGCTCGCGCGCGCAAGCTGGGAAGCAGTTGCAACGCGCCGCCCAACATGATGAACACGCTGAGCAGCAGGTGCGCGCCGATGGCGGCATTGCCCGGCGTGTCGCCTGCAATATAGCCGCCGCGCATCACGATGTTCCAACCGTGTAGGTCCTGGCGCAGCAGTGCGCCGCCGTATACCAGGACAACATAGGCAAGAAAGATGAGTTGTCCAAGCACGGCAATGAGGAACCAACTGGCGGCCGCAGCACGCAAGCTCGTCAGGGGCGTGGGGCGCCACGGTGCGCCGGTGAGACTGAATGGCATGTTCTGCCTCCATCGAAAAAAGAGTGAGGCCCGAGCATAGGGCGCTGTCCGCTGCAGGCGTTGGCGCGGGGCGGCTTCATGCGACGAACGGCGGTTTTTGGGGCTTGAATCACGGCGCGGCCGCGGTTAAGGTGGGTGGATGTCTTGGAAATTGCCAACCTCAAGTCGCTTGCAGGCCGTGTTGCCTTCTGCGCGCCACACGCTGGTGGTGAGCGTATTCGCGCTCGCGCTGTCCTGGCTTCTGCATGTGCTGACGCGGACGCCATTCCCGATTGTGATCAGCCGGGTTGGCTTCGTGGCGGGCGCCTTGTTGCTGGCCTACTCGGCCGCCGGCACGCTGCGGCCACGTTGGCTTGCGGAGGATACGGCGCGTCTCCTGGCCGTCGGGTTGATGGCACCGCTGGCGGCGCTGGCGTCTGCGTTCATGGCCAAGGGCATGGATGCGCTCAGCTATCTCAGCAACACACAGACGCTGATCGGTCATGTCCTGATGGTGCTGCTGGCCTGGATGTTCGGCTTGCCGTTTGCCTTGGTGGCCTTGCGTGGCATGCGCAAGGCGCAGGAGGCGGCGGCCCGACTTCAAGCGGATCTGGAACGTGATCGGCTCGAACGCGAGTTGCTGGACGCCCGCCTGCGCCTCTTGCAGGCCCAGATTGAACCGCATTTTCTGTTCAATACACTGGCGAATATTGAGGCTTTGGTGGCGGCCGGGTCTGATCAGGCCGGCCCGGTGCTGCGCCACCTGATTGCCTATTTGCGTGCGGCGATGCCACGCCTGCAGGATGCGGACGCTTCATTGGCCGACGAGATGGATCTGGTCCGTGCCTACCTCGAACTGATGCGACTGCGGATGCCTGACCGCTTGCAGTTTTCCCTGACGGTGCCGCCCTCGCTCAGTGGGGTTCGCTTTCCCCCAATGGCCTTGCTCACCTTGGTCGAGAACGCAATCCGGCATGGGATTGATCCGAGCGTGGATGGCGGCGTGATCGAGGTCGGCGGCCAGCACGATGCTGCGAGCGGCGCGGCTCTGCTCTGGGTGCAGGATACCGGCGTGGGGATGGCCCCAACGGCGCACCCTGGCACGGGGCTGGCGAATGTGCGTGCGCGCCTGCATGCCTATTTCGGCGCAAGCGCGCGGATCGACTTGCACGAGGCCGTGCCCCAGGGTGTGCGGGTCGAGCTGCATTTTTCTACCGGAGGACCGGCATGACGGCCACACGCGCCCTGATCGTGGATGATGAACCCTTGCTGCGTGAGCGGTTGCGCGCCCATCTGGCCAGACTGTGGCCCGAATTGCAGCTGATCGATGACGCCCGCCACGGGGCCGAGGCGCTCGAATTGTTCGAGCAGCATGCGCCGCACATCGTTTTCCTGGACATCCACATGCCCGGCTTGAATGGCATCGAGGTGGCGCGCGCGATGGCGCGCCGTGCGCAGCTCGTGTTTGTAACGGCCTATGAGCAATATGCGTTGCAGGCGTTTGAGCAGGGCGCCATTGATTACCTCGTCAAGCCGATTGATCCGGAACGACTGGCCGACACGATCGGGCGCCTGCGCGAACGGGTGGCGCTGGCGCATTCGGGTCCGGATCAGCTCGACGCTGTGCTGCAGCGCCTGGCCGAGCGTCTGCCCGGTGCCGGGCGGCGGTATCTTCAGTGGATCAAGGCCTCACTGGGCAATAGCGTTCGGCTGATTCCGGTGGACCAAGTTCTCTATCTGCGCGCCGAGGACAAATACACCCAAGTCGTTTGGCCGGAGGGCGAGGCCCTGATCCGCAAGAGCATTCGAGAGCTGGCCGATGAGCTCGATCCGCTGCATTTCGTGCAGACCCACCGCTCAGTCATTGTTAATCTGGCCGCGGTGTCACAAGTGGTGCGTGGCCTGAACGAGACGGCCGAAGTTCATGTGCGCGGCCGGCGTGAGGTGCTGCCGGTCAGCCGTAATTTTCTCCATCATTTCCGTCAGATGTAGAATCGAATCCGTGCTCATCTTGCGTTACTTGAGCCTGCGCTTATGCCCGATGGAAGACAGACTGGGGCAAGGCGGAAGGAAATGCTCGTGAGCAGGTTTGTGTACAAGCTTGCCTCAATCGGATAAAGGCACCGCTGCCCCCGTCCTCCAACCTGCGAAAGGCAGCAATGGCGTCCGACACGAATCCTGTGAAGTTAAAAGCTGGCGCTGACCTGCGCGGCGCTGTGCGTCTTGCGGTGGAGGCGGTCGCGGGTGTGGCTGCGCTGACCGAAGCCGTGCACCTGAATATCCTCGAAAAGTCGCCGGGACGTTTTCTGGCCAAGCCGACGTCCTTCGTCTACCGCATGGTGCAAGGGGTGAACCGGCTGGTCGGTGGCGGACTCGACGCGGCGCTCGGGCGCCTCGCCGATGCGGATGGTGCGAGCGGAGATTGGCAGGGCAGGGAGCCTGTGCTGGCTGCCTTGAACGGCGTGCTGGGCGACCGGCTCGAGCATGGCGGCAATCCGCTGGCCATCGCGATGGCCTTCCGGCGCGAGGGCAGGCCGCTTGTGCATCCGGTGCCTGGAGCGACTGGGCGCATCCTGATTCTCGTGCACGGGCTGTGCATGAATGACCTGCAATGGCTGACCGACAACGGCGGTCACGGCAGCTTGCTGGCGCGCGAGCGCGGCTACACGCTGATCTACCTTCATTACAATACCGGGCGCCATATCGCCCTCAATGGCGCAGACTTCGCTGCGCAGATCGAAGCCTTACTCGACTTGTGGCCGGTCCCTGTGGAGGAGCTGGCCATCATCGGTCACAGCATGGGCGGTCTGGTGGCGCGCAGCGCGTGTGCCTTTGCGGAACAGGCTCAGCAGCGCTGGCGCGGCAAACTGCGCCGTCTCGTCACGCTTGGCTCGCCGCATCATGGTGCGCCGCTCGAGCGTGGCGGCAACTGGTTGACGCTGGCGATGGGAATGTCGAGCTATAGCGCGCCGTTTGCGCGCCTGGCGAAGATTCGCAGTGCGGGCATTACGGACCTGCGCCACGGCAGCGTGCTGCGTGAGGACTGGCAGGACAAGGACCGCTTTGCCGCAGAGCTGGCCGCCCAATTCCTGCCCTTGCCGGAGGGCGTGGCATGCTTTGCCATGGCCGGCACCGTGGCCGCTGAAGCGGGGCGCGTGCGCGATGCGCTCATCGGTGACGGGCTCGTGCCCTTGAATAGCGCTCTGGGCATCGCGCCGGATCTCGCGCGCTGTCTCACATTTTCGGCAAGCGCCACGCTGCCGAATACCCACCATATGGACTTGCTGACCTCGCCTGAAGTGGCGCGTCAGCTACTGGATTGGCTCGATTAAGCGTCGATCAGGGCAGGGTCAGGTCCAGACCGAGGGTCTTCCCCAGGCTGAAGGTCAGGAAGCCGAGCATCAAGATTCCCAGTACGAATACAGCGGACACCATCCCGCCGGCGCGCAGCACGGTGCGGCGTTCGTTCGCCGGCACGCCGCTCTTTTTGCCCTGGTCGTAATGCCACTTGATGGCAAAGAACATGCCGATGGCGAGGACAAGCAGCTTGAATGTCAGCAGAAATACCGGAACCCAATCCATGATCTCTTCAATCTCAAAGTGAGGCAGTGGCGGATTGTTACTGGAAAACCGGCGTCGATCAATGAGACAAAATGTCCCAGTTGAATGCCTTGCAAGGGACGTGCGCAGGGTAATGAGCGTTTCCATTTTTGCTAGCAAGTCAATACGAAAAATGGTAATGTCTCGCGATTATTGCTCAACGCTTATATCGTCATTCACACATGCATATGTTCTCGCGCCCGTCCTTGACCGTCTTGTCCGCCACCATCGCTGCACTGCTGCTGAGCTGGCAGGCCCAGGCACAAACCACCGAGCCGGCCAAGCCGGTCAGCAAAGAAGAAGCCAAGCCGGCGCCGCAGCAGCCGACGCAGGCCAACCCCGAGGTGCCGGCGACGGCGGTCGTGAATGTGGTCAGCGAGCGCCAGACCAACCGCATCGACCGCCAGGTCTATGACATCAAGAACGACGCCACCACGGCCGGGGCCTCGATCGGCGACGTGCTCAACAACGTGCCCTCGGTGAACGTCGATCCGAACGGCACCGTGCGCGTGCGCGGCAGCGAACGTGTCACCGTGCTGGTCGATGGCAAACCGACCGCGCAGCTGCAGGGCGATAACCGCGCCGCGGCCATCAACGCACTGCCGGCGGAAAACTACGAGTCGGTGCAGGTGATCAATAATCCGGGCGCGGAATTCGGCAATGAAGCCGGCGGCGGCCCCATCCTGAACCTGATCTCGCGCCGCTACACCAAGCCGGGCGGCAATGGCAGCATGGCCGGCACGGTCGGTCCGGCCGGCCGCAAGAGCGCCTTTGCCAACGGCAGCTACAGCGCCGGCTATGCCTCGGTGAATGGCAGCTTCAACTACCGCCGCGATGGCAATGAGTCCGATACCGACTACACGCGCGAGCGCCTTGATCCGGCCAGCAATAGCGTCAGCCGCCTGCACCAGACGGCCCAGCGCAGTGGCCTGACCGACTTTGTCCAGGGCGGTGTGGGCGGCCGTTACAACTACAGCGAGACTGACACGCTGACCGGCTCGTTCTCGGCCAACAAGCGCGGCAATGATTCGCGCACCAATGAGCATCTGACGGACTTCCGCACCGGCAGCACGCCGGTGATCGATTACCTGACGCGCCGGGTCGGCAGTGGCGATGCGATCAACCACGAAATCGTCACCGGCTGGGAACGCCGCTTCAACACCGATGGCGAGAGCCTGAAGGTCGATCTGCGCCATTCGTCCAACAACAATAGCGTGGACACGGCCGCCAACTACGTGCCGATCCTGCTGCCGGCCGTCGGCGCGCCGGTGCTGCGCAACTACACGCAGAATGTCGAGACCCGTGTGCGCCTGACCGACCTGAGCACCGACTATTCGGGCAAGGCCGGCCCCGGCTTCCTGACGGCGGGCGGCCGCTGGCAGCGCACGCGCCAGACCAGCGACTACCGCTATCTGTTCCTCGATACCGGCGCGCTCGATACCAAACGCAGCAATCTGTTCGACCTGTCGCAGGATGTGACCGCGGCCTATGCGAGCTATGAACTGCCAATCAATCCGCTGTGGTCGTTCAAGGGCGGCCTGCGCGTCGAGCATACGCAGCTGGATCTGAATCAGGTGACGACCAATATCCAGGGCAGCAACAGCTACACGAACTATCTGCCGAGCTTGTTCCTGACCTATAAGCTCGACCAGTTCTCGAACCTGCGCTTCTCGTTCTCGGACCGCATTTCGCGTCCGGCAGCGGGCGACCTGAATCCCTTCGTCAATTACGCCAACGAATACGCAATCAGCGCGGGCAATCCCTATCTGCACCCCGTCAAGCTGCATTCGCTGGAACTGGGCTATGAGACCAAGATCATGGGCCTGATGCCGGCCAGCCTGCGCGGCTATATGCGGCACGAATCGGATGTGATCACCGAGCGCCGCAGCTTCGTCAGCCCGACCACGCTGCTGACGACCAAGGTCAACGAGGGCGACCGTCAGGCTGCCGGTGTCGAATTCTCGATCATGGCGATGGTGCCGCCGAATATGAAATGGAACGGCATCGCGCTGCCGGCGATCCGCTTCATGTTTAACGGTAACTGGGGCTATGTCGAGCAGGACCGCATCGGCTCGATGGGCCCGACCGGCGAGAAGCGCCGCACGCCTTCGCTGCAGCTGCAGGGCGGCCTGCAGTGGACCATGACGCCGGACGACACCCTGTCCTTCATGACTTTCCGTCAGGGCAAGCAGCTGTCGGGCGAGGGCTATCGTGAGCCGTTCAGCAATGTGATTCTGGCGCTGGAGCACAAGTTCTCGCCGCGCCTGTCGCTGAATATCCGCGCCAACGACGTGTTCCAGGGCACCGATCAGCGCTTCCGCACCGAGACCGACACCCTGCGCGACCGCACCGACGTGCAAGTGCACCAGCGCCGCGTGTATGTCGGCCTGCGCTACACCTTCGGCGGTGTGACCGGCAACGACGCCGTGCGCAATGCCATGCAGGCGGCCGGCATGAATCCGGACAGCCAGGCGGCGAAAGACGCGATGCGCATGATTCAGATGCATCAGCCGAAGCCGCCCGCACAGCCCGAAAAGCCGGCGCAGGAGAAGAAGGACTAAGCGTTCAGGCCGCCGCCGCGTCGTCCAGCGCCATCTGGGAATAGCGGCGCGGCGGCATGCCGACGTGGCGCGTGAAGGCAAGGCCGAAAGCGCTGACGGAGGCATAGCCGACACGCTCGGCGATATCGGCCAGCTTGAGTTCGCGCCGGCGCAGCAGCTGGCGCGCCAGGGCCATGCGCCAGCCGAGCAGGTAGCTCATCGGCGCAATGCCGACTGCCTGGGTAAAGCGCTCAGAAAATGCCGAGCGCGACATTGCCGCCGCGCGCGCCAGCTGCGCCACAGTCCAGGTGGCCGCTGGCTGGGCATGCATGCAGCGCAGCGCAACGGCCAGTTTCGCATCAGCCAGGCCACGCACCAGACCGGCCGATTCCCCCGTGCTCCCGGCCGAGCGCAAGGCTTCGATCAGCAGCACTTCGAGCAGGCGCGCCAAGACAAGCTCGCGCGCAGGCCGCTCGGCGCGCGATTCATCGCCCACCAGTTGGACGAGGGTCGACAGGCGCTGTTCGCCGCGAATGTGCACATAGCGCGGCAGCAGCGAGACCAGCAGGGCGGAATCGGGCGAGCCGAATACGAAATTCCCGACCAGCATACGCACATCGACTGGCCCGTTCGGATTGCCCACGCGCGCGCCGCCGGGCATCGTCGTCACTTCGGTGATCACTTCCTCGTCCAGCCGCGGCGGTTGGCGGTCGAGGCTCGATGTGGAGAAACTGCGCGCCGCCGGGACCATGGCAAAGTCGCCCTCGTGCAGCGTGATGGTCTCGCTGCCGTCTGGGCCGTGCACGGTCAGATGGCAGCCGCCTTCGAGGATCACGAAGTAGAACGGACGCCCGGTTTCGGTCCGCCGCACCGCCCAGGGCGCGGACGCGACCACCAGTTTCGAGAACGGCGCCCCCGGCTGCAGCAAGGACACCACCTCCGCCAAGGGATCGATCATTGGACGATCTCGACAAAAATATGGATTAGAAAGTATAGCTTGTCCAGGCGCTTCACTCTATCGTTGCAGCATTGTTAAACCGATGGAGTGTGTATGTCTTCTGTGTCGACTGTTCTGATCACGGGCTGCTCGTCCGGCTTTGGCCTGGAAACGGCGCGCCTTTTCCTCGAGCGCGGCTGGCGCGTGGTGGCCACCATGCGCCAGCCGGATGCGAGTTTGCTGCCGACTTCGCCGCGCCTGCGCATCCTGCCGCTGGATGTGGCCGACGCGGACAGCATCCGTGCCTGCGTGGCGGCGGCCGGCCCGATCGACGCGCTGGTGAATAATGCCGGCATCGGCCTGCTGGCCCCGCTTGAAGACGTGACGCCGGCCCAGCTGCGCCAGATCTTCGACACCAATACGCTCGGCACCATC
The DNA here is from genome assembly GCF_022012445.1 of Massilia sp. TS11. Lineage (GTDB taxonomy): Bacteria > Pseudomonadota > Gammaproteobacteria > Burkholderiales > Burkholderiaceae_D > Telluria. Next base: position 353,289 of record NZ_JAKLTS010000005.1, on the reverse strand, counting down.
GCCATGACCCAGGCGCTGCTGCCGCAGATGCGCGAACGCGGGGCAGGGGTGATCGTCAATGTCAGCTCAAGCGTCACGCTCAAGGCGCTGCCGCTGCTGGCCGTGTATTCGGCCGCGAAAGCGGCGGTCAATGCTTTCACCGAATCGCTGACGCTTGAGCTGGCCGAGTTTGGTGTACGCGCGCATCTGGTCTTGCCGGGGCGCTCGCCCGAGACCCGTTTCAGCGAGCATGCAAGGCGCATGGGCGGGGAGGGTGTGCACCCCGCCTACGCCGATTTCAAGCAACGCATCTTCAGCGCGATGCAGCGTGGCGGCGGGCTGGTCACGCAGGCCCGGGATGTGGCCGAGGCGGTGTGGCGTGCGGTGACCGATCCGGCTGCGCCGCTGCGCCTGGTGGCGGGCGCCGACGCCGTGGCGATTGCAGCCGGAGCGGATGCGCAGAAGGCCGTGGTGGCGCGCTTTAACCACGCGGTCATCCAGAATGGCGAGCGCGCGGTGTTTGACGAGCTGATGGCGCCGGACTTCATCAACTGGTCGGCGCCGGACCCGGCCATGCGGGGCGCGGAAGGCATGTGGCATACGTTCACGAACGTGCTGCGGCCGGCGATCAGCGGCCTGACAGTCGAGATTCTCGACCAGCTCAGCGCGGGTGATCAGGTGGTCACCCGCAAACGCATCACGGGACGGCATACGGGGCCGCTGCTGGGCGTGGAGGCGACCGGCAAGGACATTGCCATCGATGTGATCGACATTGTGCGCATCCGCGATGGACGCTATGCTGAACACTGGGGCATCAACAGCCTGGCCGCCGTGCTTGCGCAGTTTCGGGCCACCCCATGACAGATTGCGTCGATCCGGAGAAGAGTCCATGAAAAGTCAGATCACCCTGAATATGCCAGTGAAGGACCTTGCGCGCTCGAAGGCCTTCTTCTCTGCTCTGGGTTTCCAGTTCAACCCCCAATTCAGCGGCGACAAAGCCTTGTGCATGGTCGTCGCCGGCGAGGCGATTCAGGTGATGCTGACGACCGAGGACTTCTTCCAGTCTCTGATTGGCAAGGGCGTCGCGCCGGCGAAGGAGGCGAACGAGGTCGTGATCTGCCTGAGCTGCGATAGCCGCGAAGAGGTCGACGCCCTGATCGCCAAGGCCGTCGCCGCCGGCGGCCGCACCCCGCACCCGCCCGAAGACCACGGTTTCATGTACGACCAAGGCTTCGAAGACCTCGATGGCCACCTGTGGAACCTGGTCTGGATGGCTGACCACTGAGTTTAGTGGTGGAAAAATGGGGTCTGACCCCATTTTTCCGGGTTTCGTCGGAATTGCCTGCGGCGCATGGGGTGGATTCGTAAGATTTCCTCGCTTACTTTCAAACGAGGACATCGATATGCGTTCCACCCATTTTCTTTTTGCTGCCGTGCTCGCCGTCTGCTGTGGCATGGCGGCTGCGGCTACTACCGCTGAGCTGAAGAGCCGCCAGCTGGCCGACCTCGATACGCTGCGCAGCGACTATGTGCAGGCCAGCATGGCCTTCAGCGATACCAGCCGCGCCGCCGCGCTGCAGGCCGTGGAGGCGCTGCGCACGCGCGCTGGCGCGATGAGCGAGGCGGAATTTACGCTTGCGCTGGCGCGTGTGGCCGCTCTGGCCGATAACGCCCACGACGAAATCGTCCCGAACGCCAAGCTGATGGGGCCGCGCTTGCCTGTGCGGCTGGCCTGGTTCGGGCAGGAACTGATGGTGGTGCTCAGCGCGCCGGACTTGCCCGAGCTGGCGGGCGCCACGGTGCTGAGCCTGGGGGGCAAGAAGCCTGAGGAGTTGGCGGCGCTCACGCGTCCATACATCGGCGGGCCGGACCACTTTGCGCGGGCCAATTCGACCTGGCTGCTGGAGTCGCCCGCGCTGCTCGGCGCGCTTGGCCTCACACTGGAACGGGGCAAGCTCGGCGCCAGCTTCCGTCTGCGCGATGGCACGGTGGTCGAACGCCAGCTGGCGCCGTTGGAGCGCAGCCAGGTGCCGACCGGCTCGGTGCCCGAATTGCTGCGCAGCGCAGGCGTGAGCGCGGCCAGCGGCGCGGCCTGGAATCGTGCCTTGCTGGGAGCGCCGATCCCGCTTGCGATGCAGGAGCCGGAGAAGATCTTCCGCGCCATTCCGCTGCGCGCCTATGACGCCCTGTATGTTCAGTTCCGCGGCAATTACGATCACGAGGGCGGGCGTACGCTGGGCAAGTTCGCAGGCGACACGGCGGCCCTGGCCGCCAAGCTCAAGCCGCGCTTTCTGGTGCTGGACCAGCGCTTCAATGGCGGCGGCAACACCGACCTGACGCGCGAACTGATGAAAGTGCTGGCGGAGAATACGCGCGAGAAGGTGTATATCCTGACCAGCGAGTACACCTTCTCGGCCGGCATTGTGTCCTCGGCCATCGCCAAGCAGGCGGCCGGTCCCAAGGTGCGCGTGATCGGCTCGCTGGTCGGCGACCGCCTGCGCTGGTGGTCGGAGAATCGCAAGCAATGCCTGCCGAACTCGGGCCATTGCTTTACACCGTCCTACGGCCTGTGGGACCTGCGCAAGGGCTGCGCCCAGGAACAGGGCTGCTTTGGCGATGCCTATGACGTGAAGATCAATGGCCTGGACCCGGACATGCTGGTGCCGCTGACCGCCGCCGATTGGCTGGCCGGCTATGACGCTGCCCTGATGGCGGCCGCGGCCGATGCGGCCGGCGGCCAGCGCTGAGCTGGTTCAGGGCAGGGCGGTCGGCACGGGCAGCCACTGGCCGCGCGCGTAGCGCAGCAGAGCCGCCTCGTCAAAGCGCCACAGGTGCAGCCAGTCGTTGTCGACCAGTTGCCGGACGAGCGCGTGCTGCGCGATGACCGCCTCGATGGCGTGGGCCGGGGCGTCGATCACCACGGTCAGGCGCAGCGGCTCGTGCATCCAGCGCTGGCCGTCATGCAGGGACTGGCGCGAGAGGCCGATCCGCAGGTCGCCGCCATTGCCTTCGAATACGCCGATTGTGCCGCCGACCACGTTGTGCAGCAGCTTGTTGCCGCTGCCGAGACGCTCGGGATCGCAGGTGGAGGCGTGGTACTGCCAGTTGATCCAGTGGGTGACGAGCACCGGCGCCGTCATCAGCAGCTCTAGCAGACTGCCGCCGACATCGCGGCTGGCATCGTAGTCGTGCAGGAAAGCGCGGCCCTGCAGCACGGTGCCGCGCGTCCGGGCACGCGGGCCGATGATGAAGGCGGCATTGCCGCCCAGGCCCCATTCGGGCCGGGTCTCGGCGCCGTCGTTGGCGCGGCGGCGCAGTTGCTGCAATAGCTTGTCGTGCGGCGCGCGCGGGTCGAGGCCGAGACTGCTCGCGCGTTCGCGCCGCACCTGGTCGGCTGCCTGGGCGAAGATGGTCTGCAGATTGTCCCAACGGGCGCGGGCCGACGGTGGCATCAGGTCGAGATCGAAGGCTTCGATCTCGTCGGTCGTCGTATTGTGCAGGGCGGCGAGGAAGTGTGTGTCATCAGGAATCGCGATGCCGTGCGCCTGCAGTGCGTTGCGCACCGGGCGGCTGTTGAGCAGCTGCGCCAGGCTGCGCGCATTCACTTCCCCGGTCTGTCCGCAGCAGGCGCCGCAATCGAGGGCGGCGGCATGCGCGTTGTTGGCGCTCTGGCTGCCGTGACCGACCAGCAGGACCAGCGGTGCCAGGCTGTGCGCCAATCCCATGGCCTGCAGTACCTTGGCGCCGAGATCGACTTGCGTCGCGATCGGGATACCGCTGAGCGAGGGACGGCATAGCTGACGGTAGCGGGTCGGCAGCCCGGCCAGATCGTCGCGCGGGCGCGCCTGGCGGGCCGGGAAAATCCATTGACCAAGCTTGCCGAGATAGCCCAGACCCGCCGCCTCGACAAACGAGAAGGCGGCATTCGGCCAACGGCTGGCGGCGCGCCATTGCGAGCCGATGGCAAGGCGCTGTTCGCGGGCGTGGCCGGCCGCCTGTTCCAGCGCCGGGTCGCCATGCTCGCTGTCGGCGGTGCGCATCACGTCCAGCACGTCCAGTGCCGGCGCCAGCAAGCCCGGCAATTGCGGGCGGCGTGCCTGGGTAGCAATCGGCGTGTAGGCAACCGGCAGGCCAAAGAAGCCGGCGAAGCCGAGGGTCTGCATGCCGGGCCAGGCCGCTTCGAGCGCGCGCCGCAGCGGCTCGCTCCGCACATCAATGCAGAACACGGCCTGGACCTCCGGGCGTTCCGGCTCGCTCAGCGCGGGGCTCACACTTAGCAGGCGCTGGGCGAGATCGCGCTGGTAGCCGAGTTCAAGCGCGGTCTGCCAGACTTCGTCGATCAGCAGAGCGGTCTGTGCTTCGAGCAAGCGCTGCGATGCGTGCTGCCACGCCTGCTGCAGGGCATGGAAGGCCTGCTGGGCGGCGCTGTCGTCCTTGCATTCGAGCAGAACGGCGCCCCAGGCCAGGCGAATCGCCAGCAGATCGCGCAGATGCGGATCGCTGCGGCCTTGCTGCGCCGCTTGCCAACCCAGATAAGCGCACCAGGACGCCCAGCCGTTCACGGTCAACAGCACCGCCTCGAGGTAGTCGGCCCAGACCGTTTCGGGCAGGCCCAGACGGGTCAGCACCCAGCGCTCGGCCTCGGCGCGGGTGGCGGGCAGGGCTTGCAGGGCGCGGCCCAGATGCGGCAGGCCCATCAGCAGGCCGATGCCGTGGTCGTGCAGCAGCGTATCGCGCCAGAAGCTGTACAAACCGCCCTCGCGTTCGGGCTGCCAGTCAGCCTGGTGCTCATCGAAGTAGGCGGCGCAGGTCTGGCTTACCTGATGGGTGATGGCCTGGCGCCAGGACAGCCGCGTGTGGCGCTGCGGGTCATTGTCGAGCACGTCGATCAGCAGCGGCAGCTGTTCGATCGGCAGCGGCTGCGACAGGATCATCTGACAGAACGCAGCGCTCAGGCCCGAGGCGCGCGCCTGGGCGTTCTGGCGGATGGCGAGTTCGAGGTCGCATGCACTGATGCGGCCAGACTCCCAGGCCTGCAGCTGGCGTTCACGCGGCGGAAATACCTGGATACCGCCCAGCACGGCCATGCGCGCGGCCACTTCGCGCAGCGGCAGGCCGACGCGCGACCAGTGCGGGTTGACGGCAATGGCGCGATCCAGCGGCCAGGACGGGGCAATCATGCGGCAGGCGGCGGCACAAGCTTGCTCCACTTGCTGATCGAGTGTGATGGCGTGAGCGATCATTGGGGCCTCCAGGCGTTTTCTTCATTGAGCGGGTGCAGCAGACGGAAGCGGGGTTGACGCGGCGTTGCCGGCGTCCAGCGCGTTGGCCAGCAGCGCAGCGCGAGGCGGGTAAAGGCTTCATCGATGTAGAAACCGGCATAGCTCCAGCGGCGCCAGCTGCTCAGCGATTGCGGACGCAACTGCAGCAGCATCAGCGCAGCGTACAGGGCAGCCATGCCAAGCAGCGCGATCAGTCCAAGCGCGGGGTGGGCGCTGTCCTCCGTGCCGAGCGGCAGCAGATGGGCCGCCAGGGCGCACAGGCTGAGGCCGCCCACCATGGCCATTCCGGCCGCCAATTGCACGCCACGCTGGCGCCAGCGGCCCGCGTTCGCTGGCAGCCACAGCAGCGGAGCCCACGCAAGGGCAAGCATCACGCGCCACCACCAAGGCCAGGCTGCCAGACCGGAGGCGCTGTGCAGCAGCTCGACCAGCGCCAGGGCCAGCACTGGCGCCAGCCACAGACTCGCGGCTGCGGGCGGGGCCGGCGTGTGCAGGGCCTGCAGCCGGGTGCGGCGCACGGCCGAGGAGGCCGACAGGAAGGCATGCGCTTTGTACAGCGAATGGCCGATCAGATGCAACGCCGCCAGCGAATACAGGCCGAGTCCGCATTCGAGCAGCAGGAAGCCCATCTGGGCGACCGTCGACCAGGCCAGGCGCACCTTGATGCTGATCCGCGTGAGCATCACCATCCCGGCCAGGACGGCCGTCAGCAGGCCCAGCACGACCAGCAGGCTCCGCGCCGTGTCGGCCTGCTCCAGCAGCGGCGCGAAACGGATGAGGACGACACCACCCAGATTCACGACACCCGCATGCAGCAGGGCCGATACCGGGGTCGGCGCCTCCATCACCTGAATCAGCCAGCCATGCACGGGCAGCAGGGCCGTGCGCAGGATGACGGCCACCACCAGCGCCACGCCACTGGCGTACAGCGGGCCGCTCATGCCGCGGCTCGCAATGTGCTCGAACAGGGCGCTCAGATAGCCGCTGCCGCAGGTATCCCAGGCCAGCGCGGCGGCCGCCACCAGCAGCAGGTCGGCCAGGCGGTCGGCAATGCGCTTCTTGTGGGCGGCCAGCAGGGCGAACGGGCGGTCCGCGTAGAAGCACAGCAGCTGCTGCAGCGCGGTCCCGACCAGTGCCCAGGCGCCGATCAGCACGACCCAATGATTGGCCAGCAACAGCACCTGGACGGCCGCCAGCACCTGGGCCAGGGCGGAGACATAGCGCTGTTGGCGCGCCTCACCGGCCAGATAGCGCGCGGAGAAGGCCGCAATCACCGTGCCGAGCAGCTGCACCAGCAGTGCCATGGCCAGGCCCAGCGGCGTGGTCATCAGGATAGCGGGCAGGGTGGCCGGCGTGATGCAGGCGACACCGGCCGCCACGGTGGCCGCGCCGGAGAGGCCAAGGACGGCGCGCCAAAGATAGGCCAACCGCAGGCGGGGCAGGGATGCGGCGCCCATCGCCAGCAGCATGCACAGCAGAGGAAACAGGGGAAGGGAAGCGGAAAGATGCATGACAGATACCCAAAACAACATGGGAAGGCATGATGCTTGCGCTCGAAGGTTCTGTAAAATACATTAATAAGAATCAGATCATCCATAAACCAGAACGATGCAACTGGAACAACTCAATTTTCATCACCTGTTCTACTTCTGGCGCGTGGCCAAGCTCGGCCACCTGACGCGGGCGGCGGAGGAATTGCACACCTCGCAATCGGCGGTGTCGGCCCAGATTCGCCAGTTGGAGGAGCGCATCGGCGAGGACCTGTTCGTGCGCGAAGGGCGGCGCCTGGTGCTGACCGATACCGGCCAGCTGGTACTGGCCTATGCCGAGAACATCTTCGGGCTTGGGCAGGAGATGCTCGGGCGCTTGCAGGGCCGCAGCGCCGGCATTGCGCATCTGCGCATCGGCAGCGTCGCCACGCTGTCGCGCAACTATCAGGAGAACCTGATACGGCCGCTGCTGGCCGACGCCAACGTCGTGCTGACGCTCGAATCCGGGTTGCTCGAAGGCCTGATCAGCCGACTGGTGCAGCATCAGCTCGACGTCGTGCTGGCGAACGAGACCGTGCCGGCCGATCCGGAGCGCCCGCTGCACTGCCGCTTTCTCGGCAGCCAAAGCATCTCCCTGGTCGGGCAGGCCGAGCGCTGGCGCGGGCAGCAATTACGCATCCCCGAAGACCTGCAGGGCATCGACATTGCCTTGCCGGGACCGCGCCACGCGCTGCGCGCCCAGTTCGATGCGCTGTGCGCGAGTGCCGACATCACACCGCGCGTGCGGGCCGAGGTCGACGACATGGCCATGCTGCGCCTGATCGCGCGCGACAGCGGCTGGCTGACCGTGTTGCCCGAGGTGGTGGTGCAGGACGAGCTGCGCACGGGCGTGCTGGTGCGCGTGGGCGAATCGAGCGCCTTGCAGGAGCGCTTCTACGCCATCACCACACCGCACCGCCACCGCCTCGACCTGCTCGACCGCCTGCTCGGCCCCAGCCAATAATTGCCCCGCAAACAAATCGGGGTCAGACCCCATTTTTCTATGCGGATAAATGGGGTCTGACCCCGATTTGTTTAGTCGGCAAGGAGGCCGAGCCAGCGCTGGGTTTGGCGCCAGTCTGCCAGCCAGGCGGGGAATTGGGCTGGGTCCATCGGGCGGCCGATGCCGTAGCCCTGACATAGCGCGCAGCCCATCTCGAGCAGGCGCGCGCCGTGGTCGAGGGTCTCGACACCCTCGGCAATCACGGGGCGGTTGAAGGTCTGCGCGAGGCTGATCACGCCTTGCACGATATTGCGGTCGTTGCTGTCGTGGAGCATGTTGCGCACGAAGCTCTGGTCGATCTTTAGCATGTCGATCGGCAGCGACCGGAAATAGGCGAGCGAGGAATAGCCGGTGCCGAAATCGTCGAGCGCAAATTGCACGCCGAGCGCTTTGGCAGCGCGCATGACTTTTTCGGCGCGGTTCATGTCGTCGAGCGCGGCCGTTTCCAGGATTTCGAGCTCAAGATGCGCGGGCGGCACGTCGGGATGGCGCGCCAGCACGGCCGACAGGCGCTCGATGAAGTCCTCACTGAGCAGGAAACGGGCGCTGACATTCACGCTCACGATCAGGCTGATGCCCTGGGCCTGCCAGGCGGCGGCCTGGCCAAGCGCACTGTCGATCACCCATTCGCCGACCTGGGCCTCGAGCGGTGTGTCTTCCAGCACGGGCAGGAAGACCACCGGCGCCAGCAGGCCATCTTCGGGATGCTGCCAGCGGATCAGGGCTTCGGCGCCAAACACATGGCCGTCGCGCAGGTCGACCTTGGGCTGGTAGTAGAGCACCAGCTCGTGCTTGGCATAAGCCTCTTCCAGCCGCTTGAGCTTGGTCTGATTGGCCTTGACCAGCGCATCCTTCTCGGGGTCGAACATGTGGTAGCGATTCTTGCCGCCCTGCTTGGCCTCGTACATGGCCTGGTCGGCGTGGCGCAGCAACTGGTCGGCATCGCCGCCGTCGAGCGGGAACAGGGTGACGCCGATACTGGCGCTGATCTGCAGGCGCTGGCCTTCGATATGGGCGGGCTCGGAGGCGGCCTGCAGCAGGCGGCTGATGATCGGCTCGCAGGCCTCGGGCTTGTCGAGATCGGCCAGCACCGCGACGAATTCATCCCCGCCCACGCGCGACAGGGTGTCGCCCGCGCGCAGCGCCGCCTGCATGCGCTGGGCCAGCACCACCAGCAGGGCGTCGCCGACGGCATGGCCGTGCTGGTCGTTGACGGCCTTGAAGCCATCGAGGTCGAGATACACCACGGCCACCGGGCGCTGGGCCCGCTGGGCGCGCGCCAGGGCAATCCGCAGCCGGTCCGACAGCAGGACGCGGTTGGGCAGATTGGTCAGGCCGTCGTAATGGGCGACGTGCTCGAGCTGGCTCTGGTGCTGCTTGTACTGGGTGATGTCGGAGAACACGGACACGTAGTGCAGCAGCTCGCCATTTTCGTCGCGCACGGCGGCGATGCTGAGCAGGCAGGCATAAATGTCGCCATTCTTGCGGCGGTTCCACAGCTCGCCGCTCCAGTGGCCGTCGCGCAGCAGCGACTCCCACAACGTGCGGTAGAAGTCGTGGGTCTGGCGACCCGACTGGAACAGGCGCGGGTTCTTGCCAATGATCTCGTCGCGCGTATAGCCGGTGATGTCGCAGAAGGTGGCATTGACTTCGACGATATTGCCCTGCGCATCGGTGATGCTGATGCCTTCGCGCGCGTGGGTGAACACGCTGGCCGTCAGGCGTTGGCGCAGCTCGGCCGCCTTCAGCGCGGTCACGTCGTACATCCAGCCGAGCACGCTCTGCTCGCCTTCGTACTCCATCATGTGGAAACTGGCCATCACCCACTTGTTGGTGCCGTCCGGCGTGCGCATTTCGAGCAGGCGGTTGTTCACGCCTTCGCCCGCGGCCAGCGCGCGCAAAATGTCGTGATAATCGTCGGGGTTGGCGTAGTAGCGCACCGGGTCGGTGCCGAGCAGGTGGGCGCTGTCGGCCTGGATCAGCTTGCGGTAGGCGTCATTTGCGAATTCCACCGAGCGCCCTTCGTGGGTCGCCACGCGCACGGCGATCGGGGCGGCATCGAGCAGGCGGCGCAGACGGTCCTCGCTGTTGCGTAGCGCCTGTTCGGCACGCTTGCGCTGGGTGATGTCGCGCGAGGCTGCATACAGGAAGCCTTCGCCATCGATGTCGATGCCGGAGGCGGAAATTTCGACGTCGACCACGCTGCCATCGCGCCGTCGGTGGCGCGTTTCCCACACGGCAAAGCTCTGTTTGCCGATCAGCTCGGACAGGCGCTGCTGGATGCGCGCCGGGTCGTCATTGTTGTCGATGTCGGTCACATGCAGGGTGCCGATGTCCTTGCGCTGGTAGCCGAGCATGGTGAGGAAGGCGGCATTGGCGTCGACCACAAAGCCCTTGTTATTCAGGATGTGGATGCCGTCGGACGCGGTCTCGAGTATCGTTTCGAGGCGCTTTTTCTCGCTCAGCAGGGCGCGCTCGGTGGTCTTCTGCGGGCCGATGTCGCGCACGATGTGCGACCAGCCGCTCTCGCTTTCCTCTTCCGTGCCGAGGCGCGAGACCGACACCGCCACTTCCAGCGGCTCGCCGTCGGGGCGCTTGCACGAGGTGTCGAAGAACAGCGAACGGGCGCCGCTGTAGCGGGCGATGTCGAGCCGGGTCTTTTCGTCCGACCAGAATTCGGGCAGCAATCGGGCCAGCGGCTGGCCCAGGGCGGCGTCCTCCTCGATGCCGAACAGGCGCGCGGCGGCGGCGTTCCAGCTGGTGATGCGCCCCTCGGCGTCGGTGCCGAAGATCGCATCCTGCGACGAGGTGACGATGGCCGCCAGCTGCAGTTGCTCCGATTTCAGGCCGCGCTCGGCCCGGTCTTTTGCAACCCGCAGCGCATCCTCGGTGGCGCGCAGCTCGGCAAACATCACGGCCATCGGGTCGCGCAGACCGGTCACGACGATGGCCTTGTAGACCAGATAGAAGGTGGTGATCTTGAACAGGTGGCCGAGCTGGTTGCTCAGGTCGGTCATCGCGTCGGACGCGTATTGGGTGAAGCAGATCTCCATGCCGATCATCGCCAGCAGGCCCCATTGCACGAGGCGGAACACGTTCGCTTCGAACAGGGCGCGCCGCCGGTGCAGCAGCAGCAGGTCGCCGACCATGATGGCGATAATGATGTATTCGCTGACGATCTTGAAAGGCGTCAGCCCGGCGCCCTTGACGAAGCAGACCGGGAAGATCTTCCACACAAAAATGCTGGCGACCAGCAGCGCGCACACCAACGCATAGCCGCCCAGCACCGCCGGCACATGCAGGCGCCGCTTGGAACCGAGCAGCCACAGCCCGAGACCGACACTCAGCGATTCGAGATAGCGCGCGCTGATCCAGACCTGCGGGGCGTAGTAGTCATAATCGCGAAACACCCCCATGCCAGCATAGGACATCGTATGCAGGGTATCGAGGAAACCGATGAAACCGTAGGCCAGGCCGATGAACAGCACGTACTGGTTGCGGATCCAGCGCTGGGTGTTGAGCGTGATGAGGGCGACCGCAATTGCGATCACGATGCTGAATAGTTCAGCGAGGCTGTGGAAAAGCAGGAAGCTGTAGCGTACAGTCTGATGCAGGGCCAGCAGACTACAAAGCAGCAGCAGCGCCTCTTGCCAGGGCAGGGGCGAGAGCAGGTCGGTGCGCACGGCGCGCGCGTGGTGCGTGGGTGTGCTCAATGTTGATTTGTCATATTAAGTCATTGTCCGATTGTAACTGTGAGCAACCGGTTTGACTACAGTCAACATTGGTTTCCGTAAAGGGTCACCGAGCCATCGCGTTCGTTGTAAGTAAAGCCACAGTAGCGGTCGCCAAAGTGGTAGGTGGTGCCGCCATACCCGCCGTGGAAAAAGACGGGAAACATCGAGACGTCGGCGCCCCAGACAGGGATATCCCAATACTGGGCAGAGGGCCAGCCGTATTCGGTGACGGGAATCTGACGTCCTTCCTGGACGACGTAGTTGCCGCCGTTCAGGCGCCATTTTTGGTGGATCAGGTCGGCCGAGACGCGGATCGCCGCCATGGTGGCCATCAACTGCGCGCGCTCCGCATCCTGGCGGATATTGACGGCTTTGCTCCAGATCGTGGCCATCAGGGTGCCCAGCAGGAGCATGACGATCAACAGGTCGATCAGGGTGAATCCGGACTGACGCGAACGTAAGGATAAACGCATGGGCCGCTAGTCTACGCAAATTGTCATAGTTACACCATACATTTACTAAAAGTAATGATGCGAGGCGCCAATGCTGAGAATTTGGAAAGTGATATGATGTCTGACATGATGCCCGCCATGCACAGCCTGAACCACGCCCTGCGCGTGCCGCTTGCCGCCGAGATTCACTCGCGCCCCTTTCTGTCGCTCGATGGTCCGACCGTACTGTCGCATCTGGCCATTCTGCCGGGGCCGGCGGCGCCATCGCCGGAAGCGCTGCTGGCGAGCCTGTGCCTGCACTTCGGGGTGGCCGCCCCGGCCGAGGGCGCGCGCCACGCCTATCTGGAGTTGGGCGGCCTGCGCCTGAAGTGGGAGCGGCACACGGAGTTTTGCAGCTTCAGCTTCGCCCGTCCGCTGAGAGCGGGAGAGACGCTGGAGGCTGCCTTTGCCGCCTCGCCGCGCCAGAGCGTGCCGGGCGCCTGGCTCGCCGACCTGGCCGGTTCGCTGCTGGTTGCGGCCGATGTGGTGCTGGTGCAGGACGGCCTGGCGCGCCCGGCGGCTCTGGCCGCCATCCAGCCGGTGTTCGGTGCGCGCATGCTGGTTGGCGCCCAGGTGATGCAGGGCGCGGAACTGTGGACCGACTTTGCCATCCACGCCGATGGGGTCAGCCGCTTTGTGCTGCGCGACGTCGGCATGCGTGAACTCCAGGCGGGGCGTCTGGTCCAAAGGGTGCTGGAGATCGACACCTACCGGATGATGGCCCTGCTGGGCCTGCCCGCTGCGCACAGCTGCGGGGCAGCCCTCAAGGCGATGGAACAGGAGCTGGCCGAGCTCACGAGCGCCATGGTGGCGGCCCAGGACGGTGGCGCCGATGAGGACGTGGGCCAGGCCATGCTGGAACAGATCACCCGCTTGGCCGCGCACATGGAAAAGCTCGCGCTTGCGCATGCCTACCGCTTCTCGGCGGCGGCCGCCTATTTTCGTCTGGTCAAGGCGCGCATCGAGGAACTGCGCGAGCAGCGCATCGAGGGCGTGCCCACGGTGGGCGAGTTCATGGAAAGGCGGCTCGCGCCCGCGATGGATACCTGCTGCGCCACGGCCGCGCGTTTGGCCGCCGTCGGCCAACGCATCGACCGCACCAATGACCTGCTGCGCACGCGCGTCAACGTCATGCAGGAGCGCCAGAACCGCCGCATTCTGCAGTCGCTGAATGCGCGCGCGGCGCAGCAGCTGTACTTGCAACAGGCAGTCGAGGGCCTGTCGGTGGCGGCCATCACGTATTACGTGGTGGGGGTCGTGTCCTACCTGGGCAAGGCCCTGAAGGCGGCGGGCGTCGGCGTCAATGTCGAGTTGCTGACCGGGGCCTCGGTGCCGTTGGCGGCCGGCCTCGTGTGGCTTTCGCTGCGCCGTTTGCATCAGCGCATGCCGGCCCACTGATACACGCGGCTTTGCCAGAAGGCGTCCTGGCATGATATCTTACCGGCATGCCTTGTTTCTTCTAGTCACTATTTCATGCGATCAACCCTGCGTTCCAGTTATCTGGCCGTAAGCCTGGCTTTGGCGCTGGTGTTGACGATCGTCCTCGCGCTGGGGGTGGCGGTTTGGGGGTCGCGCAACAAGGAGATCGCGACCTGGCGCACCCAGCTCTCGAATCTGACCCTGATCCTGTCGCAGGAAACCTCGCAGGAGGTGACCTCGGCCTATCTGATCCTCGATAGTATCGCCGAGAGCGTGGCGGCGGCGCGCGTCAGCAACGAGGCGGACTTCCGCAAGCAGATGACGAGCGAGGCGATGTTTCAGAGCATGCGCGACAAGAAGCAGCCGCTGCCGCAGATCGATGTCGCCACCATCGTCGCGGCCAATGGCGACGTGCTCAACTTCACGCGCTCCTATCCGGCGCCAAAGATCAATCTGGCCGACCGCGACTACTTCCGCGAGCACCTCAAAGATCCCGCGCTCGGCGTGTATATTTCCAAGCCAGTGCGCAACAAGGGCAATGGCCAGTGGACTTTTTACCTGAGCCGCCGGCTGTCCGGCGCGCATGGCGAGTTCCTCGGCCTGGCCCTGGTGGGACTGTCGAGCGAAGTGCTCAGCGATCAGTTCAAGAAGATCAATCTGGGAGAGGGCGCGATCGTCAATCTGGCGCGGCGCGACGGCGCACTGGTGGCGCGCTGGCCGCACGTGGATGAAATGATGGGCAAGCCGCTGCCGCCGCTAGGCGAGCAGAACGGTGTCAATGACGAGGCGCGCCTGAACGAGGTCCTGGTGCTGACCTCGCCGCAGAAGGACGCGAGCGGCAAGGAAGGCCTGGCCATGATGGCCGAGCGCGTCGTCGATCCCTATCCCTTGATTTTGAATATTTCGGTCACCGACGACCTGTTCCTCTCGCAGTGGCGCCATTTCACCGGCGTGCTGGTGGTGGTGGCGCTCAGCTGCATCGGCGCGATCGCGGTGGCCTTCTGGGTGCTGGTCAAAGCCCTGATGCGGCGCGACGCCGCGATTGCCGCCACCGAACGCCTGCGCGACGAAGCCCAGGCCGCCAACCGCGCGAAGTCCGATTTTCTGGCGATGATGAGCCATGAGATCCGCACGCCGCTGACCGCCATCATGGGCTTCGCTGAGATTCTGAGCGGGCCCGGCAATCAGGAAGTGAAGGGCGATGCCGCGCGCGTCATCATGCGCAATGGCCAGCACCTGCTGGGCATTATCAACGACATTCTGGACATCTCGAAGATCGAGGCCGACCATCTGGAACTTGAGCACGTGCCGTTCTCGCCGATCGAGACGGTGTGGGGGCTTGATTCGATGATGAGCGCGCAGGCCCGCGCCAAAGGCATCCGGTTTGACCTGCAGATTGAATATCCGTTCCCGTCCCAGGTGCTGGGCGATCCGACGCGCTGGAAGCAGGTGCTGTTCAACCTGTGCAGTAACGCCGTCAAGTTCACCAGCGAAGGCTCGGTGCTGCTGACTTTGTGGTACGACGCGGCCAGTAGTAAGCTGATGTGTAACGTGGTCGATACCGGCATCGGCATCTCGGCCGAGCAGAAAGAGAAGCTGTTCACGCCCTTTGTGCAGGCTGACCGCAGCGTGGCGCGCCGTTTCGGCGGCACCGGCCTGGGCCTCTATCTGGTGCGCCGCCTGTCGCAGGCGATGGGCGGCGGCGTGGAACTGGCGAGCGAGCCGGGCAAGGGTTCGGTCTTCGAAGTGGCCGTGCTGGCGCCGCTGGCTCCGGGCATGAGCTGGCTTGACCAGGCGCCCAATCTGGCCCACGACGGCGAGCCGGATCGGCCGAGTCTGGTTGGCCAGCTGCAGGGCTCGGTGTTGCTGGTCGAAGATGGCCCCGACAATCGGCAGCTGGTCGGCGCCTTGTTGTCGAGCCTGGGTCTGGAGGTGGTGTTCGCCGAAAACGGCGAGCAGGGCGTCGAACGCGCGCTCAGCGAATCGGTCGATGTGATCCTGATGGACATTCAGATGCCGGTCATGGATGGCATGCGGGCGACAGCCCTGATCCGCGCGGCCGGGTTCGCCGGCCCGATCGTGGCGCTGACGGCGAACGTGATGACCGAGGACGTGCGCCGCTACCTGGCCAATGGTTTCTCGCACGTGCTGGCCAAGCCGATCGTGCGCGACCAGTTCGAAAATCTGCTGGGCCAGCTATGCGAGCGGCGCGGCGCGGAGACCGAGGACGCGGGCCATCAGGATCTGGCCTCGCTGCCCGAATATCAGGCGATTCAGCGCGCCTTCGTCGACAGCCTGGCCGGACGCATGGCCCAGCTGCAGGCCTATGTGGCGGCCGCCGACTGGGTGGAGCTGGGTAAGCTGGCCCATATCCTCAAGGGCTCGGCCGGCAGCTTTGGCTTTCCGCGTAGCGGCATGATGGCGCAGGCGGTCGAGCACGCACTGCGCAAGGAACAGCCGCAGGAAGCGGCGGCGCTGGTGCCGCAGCTCATCGCCTGCATGGAAGAAGAATTCAAGGAATACGAAGGAGGGGTGGCATGAGCGCAGGCAAACAAGTGAGGGTGCTGGTGGCCGACGATGAAGGCACCATGCGCAATCTGCTGAGCTCGATGCTCAGAAGCTGCGAGTATGGCGATATCCGTTTCGCCAACGACGGCCAGTCCGCGCTCGATCAGCTGGTCAGCGAAACCGATCAGATCGATCTGGCCTTCCTCGACATCGACATGCCCGGCTACAGCGGCATCGAGGTGATGACCCTGGCGCTGCAGCGCCGGCCCAATCTGTTCGTCGTGATCGTGTCCGGCTTCTCGGCGGTGGAGAATGTGATGGCCGCCCTCAACGCTGGCGCGCGCGGCTTCATCGTGAAGCCCTACAACACCAAAAAGATTCAGGACGTGCTCACCAAGTTCGAGCGCGAAGGGGGCGTGGCGCCGAAGTAGGGCGCCATTGCTTTCTGGAATTATGTGATACCATTCATTCATAGTTTTCAGGCACGACCTCATCCCAGTCCGCCACTCGACGCCGCCCCTGTCCGCGGCGGCTATTCGCTCCCGGCCTCGCCCTGCCGGTTGACGCTTTCGGACCCCATGTCATGCCTGCCACTTACTCCTCCGCGGCCCAAGCCGTTCATCTCCTGCGTGTGCTGATTGTCGAAGACGATCCGATTCAGCTCGCCTTGCTGAAAGCCATGCTGCTCGACAGCGGCGTGCGGCTGGTGGCCGAAGCGGTCGATGGGCAAGGGGGGCTGGACCGGCTGGCCGACGGGCGCTTCGACCTGGTCATCACCGATCTGCGCATGGATGGCATGGATGGGGTCGAATTCCTGTCGCGCGCCCTGGCCTTGCATGGCGGCGCGTTCGCATTCAGTTCGGCGGTCGAGCCCGATGTGCTGGCCTCGGCTGAATCGATCGCGCATCTGCAGGGAGCAAGTCTGATCGGCGCGCTCGGCAAACCGCTGCAGATCGGCGAACTGCAGGCCCTGCTGCGCCGTGCGGCGGCCGCCTGCGCGCCCAGCGGGCAGCCGGAGCGCCAGCGCCCGGCGCAGGCATGGCCGCTGTCGGCCCTGGCCACGGCCCTCGAGTGGCGCCAGTTCTTCCCGGTCTACCAGCCCAAGCTCGATCTCAATAACGGCGAGGTGACCGGGGTCGAAGTGCTGGCGCGCTGGCGCCATCCGACCGCGGGCCTGATCGCACCGGCCCAGTTCATCGCCACCATGGAGCAGACGGAACTGATCGATGTGCTGTTCCGTCAGCTGCTGCGGCAGGCGCTGGCCGACCTGGCGAGCTGGGAGGCGCAGGGCCAGCAGCTGTCGCTGGCGATCAATATCGCGCCGCGCACGCTCGAGGACCGCAGCCTGCCCGAACGTCTGGTGCAGCAGGTGCGCGAGGCCGGCATCGCGCCCGAGCGCATCAGCTTCGAACTGACCGAGACCGCCATCTCGCGCCATCCGGCCACGGTACTCGAATCCGTCACGCGCCTGCGTCTGCGCGGCTTTCAGGTGGCGGTCGACGATTTTGGGGTCGGCTATTCCTCGCTCGCGCTGCTGAGCGCCTTGCCGTTTTCCGAACTCAAGATCGACCGCTCTTTCATCGCCGGCATGCCGCTCAATGGCAAGGTGATGCCCATCCTGGAGTCGATCATGCGCCTGGCCAAGGAACTGGGCCTGCGCACGGTGGCCGAGGGCATCGAGACCGGGGCCGAGCGCGACTTTCTGCGTGCGCTCGGCTGTGAGGCCGGGCAGGGCTTCCTGTTCGGCAAACCGATGAATGGCCCCTGTCTGGCGGCCTGGCTGGCCAGCCGGCGCGCCTGAGTTCCGGCTCGGCTACAATGCCGGCCATGTTATTGACCACCTTTCGTGAGCGCATGCAGGCGCTCGGCGCTTTGCCGCTGCACCAGGATCGCGTGCTGCGCGACTGGCTGCGCGCGCAAGCGCTCGACCAGGGCCGGCGCCGCCCACAGGATTTTCTGCCCAAGCCGCTGCGCCTGGCGCTGCCCGAATTGCATGCGGCGCTCGACGGCCTGCTAAGCGAAGTCAGCCGCCACCGCAGTGCAGATGCCACCCGCCTGTTGTGGGCCCTGGCCGACGGCCAGACGGTCGAAAGCGTGCTGCTGCCGCGCGAGGGCGTCTGCGTGTCGAGCCAGGTGGGCTGTGCGGTCGGCTGCCAGTTCTGCATGACGGGCAAGTCGGGCCTGATCCGGCAACTGAGCAGTCTGGAGATTCTGGCCCAGGTGGTGCGCGCGCGCCGCCTGCAGCCGGTCAAGAAAGTGGTGTTCATGGGCATGGGCGAGCCCGCCCACAATCTGGCGAATGTGATGGAAGCCATCGAATGGCTGGGCCTGCATGGCAATATCGCCCACAAGAATCTTGTGTTCTCCACGGTGGGCGATCCGCGCGTGTTCGAGCGGCTGCCGCAGGGGCCGGTGCGGCCGGCCCTGGCCCTGTCGCTGCACACTACACGCGCCGAGCTGCGGGCCGAATTGCTGCCGCGCGCGCCGCGCATGGCGCCGGAGGAGCTGGTCGAAGCGGGCGAGGCCTATGCGCGGCTCGTCCATTACCCGATTCAGTACCAGTGGACCCTGATCGAAGGCGTCAATGACAGCGCCGAGGAATTCGCGGCGGCGCTGCGCCTGTTGAAGGGCAAGTACGCCGTGCTGAATCTGATTCCCTACAATGCCGTGCCGGAACTGGCGTTTCGCCGTCCGTCCTGGGACAAGGCGCGCGCCATCGCCCGCCAGTTGACCGCACAGGGCGTGCTGACCAAGCTGCGCGACTCGGCCGGCCAGGAGATCGACGGCGGCTGCGGCCAGCTGCGCGCACGCAAGCTGGCCGGTATTCCTGTCCTTACAAGTCCTTCGCGTAGCGCTTGATCTTGCCGATCACGCGCGCGGGCAGGGCACAGATGCGCCGGCTGTGGTCGGCAAAGACGATCTGCTGCCGTCCGACCGACACCAGCCGTCCCTCGGACATAAAACGGAATTCGAGCCAGAACGAGCACTTGCGCACATCGTAGGTATTGAGCTCGCATTCAATCGTCTGGAACGGGAAAGTCTCCTGCACGAAGTCCTGCTCGGCGTGTTTGGTGATGAACACGCCCTCGGCCTGCAGCATGTCGGCCGCGATGCAGTCGTGGAACCAGCGTTCGCGGCACACCCCCTGCCACTCGAAATAGCGGGCGAAATAGGTATTGCCATAGGCATTCGAGTCCTTGAGCGTGATCGTGTGGCTGTGATTGAAGGTGGCGGGGGCGAAATTGACGACTGCTTGAACGTGCATGTTGATCTCCTTTAAATGAACAAAACACCCAGACGGGTTGCTCACAAATAAGCGTTCGAACATGCAGCACGCATGATGTACATCAAACATTGCTCGACTTCTAATAGTTCGCATGTGGACGATCAACATGGGGCTGTCTAAGATCAAAGGACCCTGACCGCACGAGTCCGCATGAGCTCTCTGATCCCCGCCCTAGTATCACTCCTGTTCCTGAGTTTCGGGATCTATGTGCTGGTCTCGCGCGGGACCAACCGCGTCAGCATCGCCTTCTTTCTGCTGTGTCTGGCGACGTTCAGCTGGCAGTTTTGCTGGTCGGTGCTGTTCCAGGTGCAGTCGCCCGCGCTGGCGGCCGAGGTGGCGCGGATCGGTTACGGGCTGATTCTGTTTCTGCCAACCAGTCTGTACCTGCTGGTGGTGGAGCTGACGCGCCGTCAGCAAGAGATGGTGTGGGTCAAACTCTCGGCCTGCATCGCGCTGGCCCTGGCCCTGTCGGATCAGGTCGTCGACGGCGTCTACCACTACAGTTTCGGCTTCTATCCGCGTGCGGGCCTGCTGCATCCCGTGCATCTGGTGCAGACGGTGACGATCATCGTGCGCTCGGCCTGGCTGCTGTATCACCAGCAAGCCTGTGCCGCATCCGTCGAACAGCTGCGCCTGCGCTACTGCCTGGCGAGCATTGCCACCTATGGCCTGGCCGCCATCGACTATGCCTGCAACTATGGCCTGGCCATCTATCCGCCCGGGGTCATGTTCATCGTGCTCAGCCTGGGAATGATGGCCCAGGCCATCGCCCGCCACCAGCTGATGGCCAACCCGCTGCAGCTGGCCGCCACCGTCGTGCATGAAATGCGCACGCCGCTGGCGACGATCCGCGGGCAGGCGCGCGTGCTGGCCAAGGGGCTGCCGGAACTGATTGCCGGGTACGAGCTGGCGACCGCCAACGGCCAGCGCCAGGCGCAGCTGCAGCCCGCGCATCTGGCCTATCTGCGCGAACTGGCCAGCGACATCGAAGCCGAGGTCAGCCGCACCGATTTCATTGCCGACAGCGTCCTCGCCAGCGCGCGCGACGGCAGTTTCTCGCGCGATGGCTTTGGCATGGTGTCGATGTCGGCCTGCATCGACGAGGCGCTCAAGCACTATCCGTTTGGCCAGCAGGAGCGCGCGCGCCTGCACCGCGGCGAGATGGACGATTTCCGCTTCGTCGGCTCGGCGCGGCTGATGGTGCTGGTGCTCTACAACCTGATCAAAAACGCGCTGCAGGCCGGGGGCGAGGTCTGCATCGTCAGCCAGCGCCATGGCAGTGTGAATCTGCTGAGTGTGACGGACAGCGGCCACGGCATTCCCGAGCATATCCTGCCGCATGTGTTCGATCCTTACTTCACCACGCGGGCGGCCGGCACCGGCATGGGCCTGCCATTCTGCCGCCGCGCGATGCTGGCTTTCGGCGGCAGCATCGAGGCCGATTCGGCCCCGAATTCCGGCACGGTGTTCACGCTGAGGTTTCCGGCTTGCTAGAATTCCAGTCGTAAAGATTGACTGGAGTAATGCATGATCAAGTCCTGGGCCGGCGCACTGGCCGGTCTGCTGGTGTCGGCTGCGGCCTGGGCCGGCAATTGTCCCGCGTATTACGTCGATGGGCGCCTGCCGGAGATCAAGAATCCGAAGCTGGCCGTGGCCACGCGCGAACTCTGCTACGGCGTGTTTGGCGTCGTGCATTCGGGGGTGACGCGCACGCCGCTGTGGTCGGCGGAGTTCCTCAAGCCGGAACAGATCGAACAAGCCCAGCAGCTCTCGCGCGAAAACAATTTCCACGCCGAGCCGCGCCTGCCGCCGCGCGAACGGGCTGAACTGGCCGATTATGCGCGCAGCGGTTTCGACCGCGGCCACATGTCGCCGAACGGCGATATGCCCGATCGCGCCAGCCAGCGCGACAGCTTTGCGCTGGCCAATATCGTGCCGCAGAACGGCGAGAACAATCGCCATCTGTGGTCGGCGATCGAGCAGGCCACGCGCAAGCTGGCCAAGCGCGATGGCGGTCTCTACGTACTGACCGGTCCCGCCTATCTGGAGGCGCGTGTGCAGAAGGTCGGCAATGTGCTCGTTCCCAGCCACCTGTACAAGGCCGTCTACAGCCCCAAACAGAAAGCCGGCGCGGCCTGGTTTGTGCGCAATGAAGCGACCGAGGAGTTCGAGGTCATGAATATCGCCCAGCTCGAGGACAAGATCGGCATCAATCTGATGCCCAGCCTGAGCCCGCAACAGAAGACGGTCATGCTCGCGCTGCCGACGCTGAAACTGAGGAAGAAGAAATGAAGCCGTTTGAAAATGAAGCCGAGGTCATCGAAATCGGCGCGCTGTGCATCGAGAACCGGCTCGACCGTATCAGCCTGCATGGCGATCTCGACCTGACCCTGGATCAGGCCGGGCTGCGCCAGGCACGCGCGCTACAGGCGCTGCTCAACGCCGTGGTGGCGGCGATGGAAGCGCGGCCGCTGCCCGCCGAATTGCCGCCGCCGGCCGTGGGCGAAGTGGACAATCCATTTCTATAATGGCAATATATTGCCAATTAAATAATTCCAAGGGAAAACATGGCTGAGCGGAGCGGGATTCTGTCGATTGACGCGCTGGCGTACACGAGCTGGGCGCGCGAACCGCGCACGGCGGTCACGCTGTACTACACCTTTCTGCTGACCCCGCCGTTGACGGCCTCGGCCGAAGACAAGCAAGGCTTTGCGCCGATGACGGTGACCCAGCAGGACGGCGCGATTGCCGCCATGCAGGCCTGGGCCAATGTGGCCAACCTGACTTTCATCCGCACCGATGACGTGTATGCGGCCCAGATCCGCATGGCGACGAACGACCAGGGCAACAAGAGCGCCGGCTATGCCTACATGCCGGAGGTGGTGGACAGCCCGCCCGCCGATCTCTACCTCAACAATACGGACCGCAATAACTCGCGCTTCACGCCGGGCAGCTATGGCTACATGACCATCCTGCACGAGATCGGGCACACGCTCGGTCTCAAGCATCCGGGCGACTACAACAGCACCGGCGATCCGAGCGAGGGCCCATTCCTGCCGAGCGACACGGATACCATCGACTACTCGCTGATGTCCTACAACGCCAGTTTCGGCGGACGCTATGCGGCCACGCCGATGCTTTACGACATTCAAGCGGTGCAGTACCTGTATGGCGCGAATATGAGCTTCCATGCGGGCGACGACACCTACAGTTTCGTCAACAACCAGGCGCCCTCGTGCATCTGGGACGCGGGCGGCTTCAATACTTTCGATTTTTCGGCCTGCACGGCCTCGACGGTTGATCTGCACGCGGGCGCCTTTAGTTCGAGCAGCGGCAATGCCCACAATGTGTCGATCGCCTACAACGTGGCGATCCGCGCCGTCATCACCGGCAGCGGCAACGACACGATCACCTGTAACGATCTGGGCGACACGGTGCAGAGCGGCGCCGGCAATGACAAGATTTATGCCGGCCTCGGCGACGACAGCATCGATGGCGGCGGCGGCACCGACACGGTGGTGTTCAACCGCAGCCTGGGCGACTACCAGTTCAAGGTCGACGCCAAGGGCAATCTGCTGGTGCTGGGGGAGGGCAGCGATCTGCTCAGCAATGTGGAGACCTTGATCCTGGCCGACGGCAACATCAAGGTTGGCGGTCTGGGCAATGACAACTACGCGGGCGGCATTGCGGGCGACCGGATCATCGGCGGCGGCGGCTTCGATGGCATGCGCTTCACGGGCAAGCTGGCCGACTATGCGGTCAAAGCGGCGAATGGCGGTTTTCAGATCAACTGGAACGGCGGCAGCGAATGGGTGGCCAGCGTCGAACGCCTGCATTTCAGCGACGGCGACTACGCGCTCGACCTCGACGCCACCGGCGGCCAGACCTTCCGGCTGTATCAGGCGGCCTTCAACCGCACACCCGATATGGGCGGGCTCAGCTACTGGATCGGCCGGCGCGATGGTGGCATGAGCGCGCTCGAGCTGTCGCAGGCGCTGATGGCGAGCCAGGAGTTCAAAGACCTGTACGGCGCGCCCGACAATCGCAGCTTCCTGACCCTGCTGTACAAGAATGCCCTGCACCGCGATCCGGACGGCGATGGTTTCAATTTCTGGCTGAATATCCTCGATCAGCGCCTCGATACCCGCGACAATATCCTGATCCAGTTTTCCGAGTCGGCCGAGAACGTGGGCGTGGTCGCCAAGATCATCGGCAACGGCTTCGCCTACAACATCTAGCCGAGCGCGGGCTCGGGCAGTGGCAGGCTGATGCGGTTGCGTCCGAGGTGTTTGGCGCGGTACAGGGCCGCGTCGGCGCTGGCCACGAGCGCGCCCGGATCGTTGCCATTGGCGCTGACCGCCGTGGCCGCCCCGATCGACACAGTCGACAGGCCGAGGGCTTCGACGCGGGCGCGGATGCGCTCGGCGACGATGGCCGCGCCGCGCAGATGCTGGTTTGGCAAAATCACAGCGAACTCCTCACCGCCATAGCGCGCCACCAGATCGTTGGTACGCATTTCGCGCGCCACCGCCTGGGCGATGCGCTTGAGGCAGTCGTCGCCGCCGAGGTGGCCATTGGTGTCGTTGTACTGTTTGAAGTGGTCGACGTCGACCATCAGCAAGGACAGCGGTTGGTGGTCGCGCATCGCACGCTGCCACTCGGCATGCAGGGTCTGGTCGAAGCAGCGCCGGTTGGCCAGACCGGTCAGGCTGTCGCGCGTGGCCAGCTGTTCGAGCGCGGCCTGGGCCTGTTTTTCCTCGGTGCGGTCGCGCAGGGTGGAGACCACGGCCAGCAGCTTGCCCTGGGCGTCGAGCATCGGGCTGGCGTCCACCGACAGAAAGCAGCGGCGCCCGGTGCGCGGCATTTCGCACCAGTACTCGGCGGCCTGGCGCGGGCCGCGCGGCAGGGTGCCATCGAGCACGGCGTCGGCCAGGGTCGCCTGCGGCATCACATAGAAGGCGCGCCAATGGCCGGTGGTGCCGATCACTTCCTCGGCGGCCACGCCGGTCAGGGTTTCACAGGCACGGTTCCAGATCAGCACGCGCCGCTCGGCGTCGAGCACAAACGCGGGAATGACGAGCAGTTCGAGCAGCTGATTGGCAAAGCCTGGCACGCTTGTGGTCATTGGAGTCCTCTCCCGGTGGCGTTACAGACAAAGATTGTGCCGCTTGGAAATAGCCCTTCATTGACATTTAGCAATATTCCGAGGTGGGCCTACCCTGTGCTATGATGGAGGGTTGACCGACCGCGACTTCTCGCCGTGACTTACTCCGTTAAAGAAATTTTCTACACGCTCCAGGGCGAAGGCGCCCAGGCTGGCCGTCCGGCCGTGTTTTGCCGTTTCTCGGGCTGCAATCTGTGGACCGGGCGCGAGCAGGACCGCGCCAGCGCCGTTTGCCAGTTCTGCGACACCGATTTCGTCGGCACCGACGGCGAGGGCGGCGGCAAGTTCAGCACGCCCGAGGCCCTGGCCGCGGCCGTCGACGCCCACTGGCCGGCCGCTTTCCAGCACCGCAAATACGTGGTCTGCACGGGCGGCGAGCCGTTGCTCCAGCTCGATGCGGCCCTGATCGCAGCGCTGCATGCGCGCGGCTTCGAGATCGCCATCGAAACCAATGGCAGTCTGCCGGTGCCGGCCGGTGTCGACTGGGTGTGCGTGAGCCCGAAGATGGGCGCGCCGCTGGTGGTCGAACGGGGTAATGAGCTGAAAGTCGTGATCCCCCAGTTCGGCCAGGACCTGGCCGCCTACGAGGCGCTCGACTTTCAGCACCACTACCTGCAACCGATGGACGGCCTGCTGAAGGAGCAGAACACCCGCCTGGCCATCGAGACCTGCAAGCGCCGCCCGCAATGGAAGCTGAGCCTGCAGACCCATAAACTTCTTCAGATTCCCTGACATGCTGACCATCACCCGCAAGCTGGAGTTCGACGCCGGCCACCGTATTCCCGACCACAAAAGCCAGTGCCGCAACCTGCACGGCCACCGCTACACGCTCGAAATCACCCTGGTCGGCCAGGTGATCGAAGCCGAGGGCAATTCGGACAATGGCATGATCATGGACTTCTCCGATGTCAAAGCCCTGGCCAAGCAGCATCTGGTCGATGTCTGGGACCACGCCTTCCTCGTCTACGAGAAGGACGCGGCCGTGAAAGACTTCCTGGCCAGCCTGCCCGGCCACAAAACCGTGGTGATCGACCGCATTCCCACCGTGGAAAACCTGGCGCGCGTGGCTTTCGATATTCTCAAAGGCGCCTATCTGGACCGCTTCGGCACCGGCCTGCACCTGCACAAGCTGGTGCTGCACGAAACGCCGAACTGCTGGGCCGAAATCACCGATGACTGACGCCGACTACATGGGCCTGGCCCTGGCCCAGGCGCGTGAAGCCTGGGTGCGCGGCGAGGTGCCCGTGGGCGCGGTGCTGGTCAAGGACGGCGAAGTTGTGAGTGTCGGTTTCAACCAGCCGATTGGTCTGCACGACCCGACCGCCCATGCCGAAATCCAGGCCCTGCGCGCGGCCGCCGACAAACTCGGCAACTACCGCCTGCCCGGTTGTGAACTGTTTGTCACGCTCGAACCCTGCGCCATGTGTGCCGGCGCCATGATGCATGCGCGCCTGGCCCGCATCGTCTACGGCGCCCCCGATCCGAAGACGGGCGCCTGTGGCTCCGTGGTCAATTTGTTTGCAGAAGAGAAATTGAACCACCATGCGGAAGTGCTCGGCGGCGTGCGTGCCGACGAGTGCGCCGACACCCTAAAAAGTTTCTTCGCAGAACGTCGCCAAGCCAATGCGGCTGTAAAAAGTGGTATGCTCGCCAACAAAGACTGAACCCCATTCAGAGGGCGAGGAGGCAAGCTTGGCAAAAAAGTTCTTTTCACAACAAGAGGCGCAGGCGCCCGGACTGGTCCGGATGGCGCTGGAACTGCGCGCCCCTTGGGAATTCGGGATGGCCCTGGCGGCCTATCCCTTCATGCAGAAGGCGCCGGCCGGTGATGGCCACCCGGTGCTGGTGTTTCCCGGCCTGGCGGCCGGCGACGCCACCACCATCTTCCTGCGCCGCTTCCTCAAAGACCTCGGTTATCCCGCCTATGCCTGGGAGCAGGGCCTGAACTTCGGCCCCCGTCCCGGCGTCCTCGAAGCCTGTATCGACCGCATTCTGGCCCTGCGCGAGCAGCACGGCCAGCGCGTCAGCCTGATCGGCTGGAGCCTGGGCGGCGTGTATGCCCGTGAACTGGCCAAGCTGCTGCCCGGCGATGTGCGCCTGGTGATTTCGCTCGGCTCGCCGTTCCGCGGCAGCCCGCAGATGACGAATGCCTGGCGCCTGTACCAGTGGGTGTCGGGCGAACCCGATATCGAAGCGCACCAGTTCGCGGCGCTGGCGCACAAGCCGCCGGTGCCGACCACCTCGATTTTCAGCCGCACCGACGGCGTCGTGGCCTGGCAGTGCAGCGTGGAAGACGAGACGGCGACGTCCGAAAATATCGAAGTCCACGCCAGCCACGTCGGCATGGGCATGAACCCGCTGGCCATGTATGCGATCGCCGACCGTCTGGCCCAGCCGGAAGGGCAGTGGAAGCGCTTTGACCACCGCGGCCACAAGGGCCTGAAAAAGCTGCTGTTCCAGGACCCGCAGCGCGGCGCGCTGCCGAATCCGTTTTTCAGCTGGTATTGAGGGAGGGCGCCAATGAAGCATTTGAGCGGCCTGGACGCCACCTTCCTCCATTTTGAGACGCCCGAAATGCCGATGCACGTCGGCGGCCTGCACCTGCTGGAGCCGCCGCCCGAGTTGAAGGGCGACTTCGTCGACCTGGTGCGCGCCCACGTGCGCAGCCGCCTGCACCTGGCGGAGGTGCTCACAAAAAAGCTCGCATTGATGCCGCTCGAGATCGCCAATCCGATCTGGGTGGACGAGCCGCATGTGGACCTCGATTACCACATCCGCGCCGTGCAGCTGCCCAAGGGCGCCACGCTCAAGCAGCTGGAAGCCTATGTAGCGCGCCTGCATAGCGGTCTGCTGGACCGCAGCCGGCCGCTGTGGGAGTTCTACGTGTTCACCGGCCTGAAGTCGGGCCAGCTGGCCTTCTACGGCAAGATTCACCATGCGGCGCTGGACGGGCAGGGCGCGGTCGCGCTGGCGCAGGCCCTGCTCGACGCCACGCCGCTGGCGCGCAAGGTACCGCCGGCGCCGCCGCGCTCCGTGCACAGCGCCGCACCGCCGGCCAAGCAGATGCTGGCCGCGGCCCTGCGCGACACGGTCAAGCAGTGCGTGCGCCTGGTGAAGGGTGTGCCGACCGGCGTGAAAGTGGCGGCCGGCCTGCTGCTGCCCAGCCGCGACGAAGACGGCAAACGTCAGTTGGGCTGGCCCAAGGGCTTCACGATGGCGCCGCGCACCCATCTGAGCGGGAATATCACCAGCCAGCGCGTGTTTGCCACGGCCAGTTTTTCGCAGGCCGAGATGGCGGCCATCGGCAAGGCCTTTGGCGGCACCCTGAATGATGCGCTGTTGTGCGTGGTGGGCGGCGCGCTGCGCCGTTATCTGATCGAGCACGACGCCTGTCCCGAGAAATCGCTGGTGGCGGCGCTGCCGGTCAGCCTGCGCGGCGAAGGCGATGCGGACATGCACAACCAGGTCAGCATGATGCTGCTGGCCCTGGCCAGCCAGCACGAGGACCCGGCCAAGCGCATGCGCGCGCTGGTCAAGGCCACCCAGGCCCTGAAGGAGACGGTCAACGACGTGCGCGCCGTGCTGCCGACCGAATTTCCCAGTCTGGGCCTGCCCTGGCTGATGAGCGGCCTGGCTTCGCTGTACGGGCGCAGCCACCTGGCCGAGGCGATGCCGCCGGTGGCGAATATCGTGGTCTCGAATGTGCCCGGCCCGCGCACCGGCCTGTATCTGGCCGGTGCGCGCGTCACGGCCACCTATCCGATTTCGATCATCACCCACGGCCTGGCCCTGAACGTGACGGTGCAGACCTACAACGGCCAGCTCGATGCCGGGGTCGTGGCCTGCCGCCGCGCCATGCCCGATATCGACCGCTTCATCGTCTTCATGCATGAGGTGTTCGAGTCGCTCCAGCGCGCGGCCGAGAACGAAGCGGCGGCCGAACGCAAACCGCGCCGGGCACGCAAACCCAAGGCCGCCTGAACATGCCCTTCGTGCGCGCCCGCGACATCGACATCGCCTACGAGGCGAGCGGTGATCCGGCGCATCCGGCCATACTGCTGATTATGGGCCTGGGCATGCAGCTGACCGCCTGGCCGCCCGAATTGGTGGAAGGCTTGGTGGAGCAGGGCTTCTACGTGGTGCGCTTCGATAACCGCGATGTCGGCCTCTCTTCCAAGATGACGGCGGCCGGCCATCCGAACCTGCTGTGGAATGCGCTCAAGTACAAGCTCGGTTGGACGATTCAAGCGCCCTACACCCTGGCTGACATGGCCGATGACGCGCTCGCCGTGATGAATGGGCTGCGTCTCAAGCAGGCGCATATTGTCGGCGCCTCGATGGGCGGGATGATTGCGCAGACGCTGGCGGCGCGCCATCCGCAGCGGGTCCTGAGCCTGGTCTCGATCATGTCGAGCAGTGGCCGCCGCAGTCTGCCGGGGCCGAGCGCCGCCGCCCAGCGCGCGCTGTTTTCGCGCCCGGCGCGCCCGCACGACATCGACAGCGTGACCGAGCATCTGGTCGGCGTGCTGCGCGTAATCGGCAGTCCGGCCTATCCGATCCCGGAGGGCCTGCTGCGCGAACGCGTGCGCGCCGCCGTCGCCCGCTCCAACTATCCGGCCGGGGTGCTGCGCCAAATGACAGCGGTGGCTGCGGCGGGTGATCGCAGCGCCGAACTGGCCACCATCGGCGCGCCCACACTCGTCATCCACGGCGCCGCCGATCCCCTGGTGCCGCTGGCCTGCGGCGTCGATACCGCGCACTGCATTCCCGGCGCGCGGCTCGAGGTCATCGAAGGCATGGGGCACGACCTGCCGCCCGCACTGATCGAGCGCCTGCTTGCCTTGATCGCCACCCATGCGCACGGTAAGATGCTGGGCGATTCCCTCCCCAACCTATTCGAAAAACAGTGAAACTTCCTCCGTTCGGCATTGCCCTGGTGGCGCCGGGAGGCTATGCGGTCGACCCTGCGGCGTATGCGCGCGGCGTGGCGCGCCTGGCCGACCTGGGCGGCGTTCTGCACAACTACTATGACCCCGAGCGCATCTATCAGCGCTTCGGCGGCACCGACGAAGGGCGTGCCGGCCAGCTGCGCGCGGCCCTGCGCGATCCCGATGTGCAGGTCATCATGGCGCTGCGAGGCGCCTACGGCATCAGCCGCATCCTGCCCGATATCGACTTCGAGGCCTTTGCCGCCAGCGGCAAGATCGTGGTCGGCTACAGTGACGTCACGGCGTTTCACCTTGGCCTGCTGGCCACCACGGGCGCCTGCAGCTACGCCGGCCCGATGCTGTGCGACGACTTCACGCGCGAGACCCCGGTCGACTACACGCTCGACCAGCTGCGCGCCTGTCTGCTGGGGCCGACCCACAGCGTGCACGGCGCAGGGCAGGGCAATCCGGTGCTGGATGTGGAAGGCACGCTCTGGGGCGGTAACCTGGCGATGATTCTGTCGCTGGTGGGGACGCCCTGGATGCCGCGCGTCGACGGCGGCATTCTGTTCATCGAAGACGTCAACGAGCACCCGTATCGGATCGAGCGCATGCTGCTGCAGCTGCACTACGCCGGTCTGCTGGAAGGCCTGCGCGCCCTCGTGATCGGCCAGATCAACAATTACAAGGCCAACCCGATGGACAACGGCTACGACGAAGCCGCCATGGTGGCCTACCTGCGCGAGCGCTTGCCACTGCCGGTGCTGACCGGTCTGCCGTTTGGCCATGTGGCCGAGCGCGCCACGCTGCCAGTGGGCGCGCGCTGCCGCCTGCACAGCGACGGCAATGCCTTCAGCCTGACCCTGAGCGACTACACGACCCTGCGCCATGCCTGATCTGCTGTCGCCCCTGAGCTACTACCGGGCGACCGCGCCGGGTACCAGCTTCCCCGCACTGGAGGGAGACATCGAGGCCGAGGTCTGCGTGATCGGCGGCGGTTTCGCCGGCATGGGCACCGCGGCCTCGCTGATGGAGCGTGGCCGCCAGGGCGTGGTGCTGCTGGAGGCCGAAACCATCGGCCACGGCGCGTCCGGTCGCAATGGCGGCTTTGTATTCGGCGGCTTTTCGCTCGGCGAGCGGGGCCTGGTCGATACCGTGGGCCTGGAGGCAGGGCGCCAGTTGTATCAGATGACACTCGACGCGGTCGAGCATATCCGCCAGCGCATCGCGCGCTACGGGATCGACTGCGACGCCGTCGATGGCGGCATCTACTGGGCCAACTGGTTCGACGACGAGCGCGTGCTCGACGCCCAGCAGCGCTTCATGGCAGACACCCTCGGCGTGAACTGGCAGCGCGTCAGCCGCGCGGAACTGGCGCAGAAGCTCGATAGCCAGCGCTATTTCGGCGCACTGTACGAAGAAAACGCCTTCCACTTCCATCCGCTGAAGTATGCGCAGGGCCTTGCCAAAGCCATCGCCGCGCGCGGCGTGGCCGTGCACGAGAACAGCAAGGTGAGCGCGTTTGCGCACGAAGGCGGCTACTGGCGTGTGCGCACCGCGCAGGGCAGCGTGAAGGCGCGCGAGCTGGTGGTCTGCTGCGGCGGCTATATCGAAAAGCTGTACCCGCGGCTGGCGAGCGCGATTCTGCCGATCGCCACCTATGTGATGGTGACCGAGCCGCTCGGCGCGCGCCTGGGCGAGGCCATGCGCACCGATGCCGCCGTCTACGATTCGCGCTTCGCGTTTGACTACTACCGGCCACTGAAGGACAGTCGCATTCTCTGGGGCGGGCGTATCTCGATCCGCGACCGCAGCCCGCAGGAGGTGGCCCAACTGCTCTACCACGACATGCTCAAGGTCTACCCGCAGCTGAAAGGCACGCGCGTGGAGTACGCGTGGAGCGGCATGATGAGCTATGGACGCCACAAGATGCCGCAGCTCGGGCGCCTGCCCGAAGGCCTGTGGTATGGGATGGGCTTCGGCGGCCACGGCGTCGGTCCGACCACGCTGGCCGGCGACGTGCTGGCCGCGGCCATCTGCGGCGAGGGCGAGCGCCTGGCGCGCTTCGGCCCCTGGGGCCTGCCGCCCACCGGCGGTTCGGCCGGGCTGCTGGCGGCCCAGCTGACCTACTGGTATTACGAATTGCGCGACTGGCTGCGCCAATAATGCGCCACGCTCAGATCGACGCGCTGCGCGGCCTGGCGTTGCTGGGTATCTGCGTGATCAATGTCTGGATGCTGGCCTATGGCTACCAGCAAACGCACCTGGCCTACTATCCGCGTCTGGACGGCGCCGCCGACACATTGAGCATGGGCGCCGTGGTCTGGCTGGCGGAAGGTAAGTTCTATCCAATTTTTGCCTTTCTGTTCGGGGCCGGCTACTGGCTGATGCGTCAAAGTGCGCGCCGCGCCGGGCTGCTGGCCGACTTCGCCAATATCTACCGGCGCCGCCTGCGCTGGCTGCTGGCTGCGGGCGTGCTGCATGGCTGCCTGCTGTACGCGGGCGATATCCTCACCATGTACGCGCTGACGGGCATGGTGCTGGTGCAGGTGGCCGACCGGCGCCCCAAGGCCTTGCTGCGCGTGATCCGCACCTGCCTGATCTACCTGCTGGTCTGCTACGGCCTTGGCGTGCTGGCGGATGTCGGCGCCGGCATGCGTTCGGCATGGCAGGGCGAGCGTCTGTCTGACAGCATCGCCGCGTTTCGGCTCGCGCAGCAGCACAGCTGGGTGGCGATGCTGCCCGCGCGCGTCTCGGCCTATCTGATGAACCAGCTCGGTGTCATTCTGGCGCTGCCCGAGCTGCTGTGCCTGTTCCTGGCCGGGGTGCTGTCGGTGCGCCTGGGCGTGTTGACGCGGCCGCAGCGCCACCGGGCCCGCCTGCGGCGCTGGATGCTGGCTGGCCTCGGCCTCGGATTGCCGCTCAATGCGCTGCTGGCCTGGCAGGCCCTGGATGAACTGAACGGGCGGCCGGGCAGTTGGCTCAACCTGCTGGACGATATCGGCGTCTTCCTGCATCCGCTGCTTGCGTTCGGCTATGTGGCGGGCTTTCTGCTGCTGGTGCCGCGCATGGTTGCCTGGCTGGCCCCGGCTGGCCGCATGGCCCTGACCAACTACCTGAGCCAGTCGCTACTCGGTGTATTGATCCTCAGCCCGGCATTTTCGCGGCCCCAGCTGCTGCTTTACTGCGCCGCCGTGTTCCTGGCGCAATGCCTGTTCAGCCAGTGGTGGCTGCGCCGCCATCCGATCGGCCCGATGGAGGCCATCTGGCGGCGTTATACCTATCGGGATGCTAAAATAGAGGGTTAATTCCCATACTCTCGCTTGTAAAGGCTTTCCAGTGCTATCCACTGCAAATATCACCATGCAATTCGGCGCCAAGCCGCTGTTCGAGAACATCTCGGTCAAGTTTGGCGATGGCAACCGTTACGGTCTGATCGGCGCCAACGGCTGCGGCAAGTCCACCTTCATGAAGATCCTCGGCGGCGACCTCGAACCCAGCGGCGGCAACGTCAGCCTGGACGTGAACGAGCGCCTCGGTAAGCTGCGCCAGGACCAGTTCGCCTACGAAGACATGCGCGTGCTGGACGTGGTCATGATGGGCCACACCGAGCTGTGGGCCGCCATCAAGGAACGCGACGCCATCTACGCCAATCCGGAAGCGACCGACGAAGACTATATGCGCGCCGCCGACCTGGAAGGCAAAGTGGCCGAGTATGACGGCTACACGGCCGAAGCGCGCGCCGGCGAACTGCTGCTGGGCGTGGGGGTGGCGATCGACCTGCACCAGGGCCCGATGAGCAATGTGGCGCCCGGCTGGAAGCTGCGTGTGCTGCTGGCCCAGGCCCTGTTCTCCGATCCGGACATTCTGCTGCTGGACGAACCGACCAACAACCTGGACATCGACACGATCCGCTGGCTCGAAAACGTGCTCAACGAGCGCAACTCGACGATGATCATCATCTCGCACGACCGTCACTTCCTGAACCAGGTGTGTACCCACATCGCGGACATGGACTACGGCACGCTGAAGATCTACCCGGGCAACTACGACGACTACATGCTGGCCTCGACCCAGGCGCGTAACCAGCAGCTGGCCAACAACGCCAAGGCCAAGGAAAAAGTGGCCGAGCTGCAGGATTTCGTGCGTCGCTTCTCGGCCAACAAGTCCAAGGCCCGCCAGGCCACGTCGCGCCTCAAACAGATCGACAAAATCAAGGTCGAGGACATCAAACCGTCTTCGCGCGCCTATCCGTATGTGCGCTTTGAGGGCGAGAAGAAGCTGCACCGCCTGGCGGTGGAGACCGAAAGCCTGTCCAAAGCCTACGACCGCCCGATCTTCAAGAACTTCAACATCATGGTCGAAGCCGGTGAGCGCATCGCCATCATCGGCGCAAACGGTGCCGGTAAGACGACCCTGCTGCGCTGCATCGGCGGGATCGACTACTGCGGCCTGGAAGCCGACAGCGGCCGCGTGAAGTGGGCCGAAAACGCCAACCCCGGCTACATGCCCCAGGATCCGACCGAAGAATTCCTCAAGGACCTGAACCTGACCGACTGGATGGGCCAGTGGACCAAGGAAGGCGACGACGACCAGGCTGTGCGCTCGATTCTCGGCCGTCTGCTGTTCGGCGGCGACGAGGTGAAAAAATCGGTGAAGGTGCTGTCCGGTGGTGAGAAAGGCCGCATGATGTACGGCAAGCTCATGCTGGGCCGCCACAATGTGCTGCTGCTCGACGAGCCGACCAACCACATGGACATGGAATCGATCGAGTCGCTGAACATCGCGCTTGAGAAATACCAGGGCACCCTGATCTTCGTGTCGCATGACCGCGAATTCGTGTCCTCGCTGGCCACCCGCATTCTCGAGGTGAAGAACGGCGAAGTGATCGACTTCCAGGGCAACTACGAGGATTATCTGCGCAGCCAAGGCATCGAGTAATGAACGCCAACGTCAAGACCATCGAATTCGAAAAACCGCAGGACGGCAGCAGCTGCGTGGCGCGTGCCTGGGCGCGCGTGCCCGACATGCCGCTGCCCGAGGAACGCGCCGCCCTGAAAGCGCGCGCCAAGGCGCTGCTGAAAGAGAAGGGCGCCGTGCTGGTCTCGCACTACTACGTGGATGCGGACCTGCAGGACCTGGCCGAGGAAACCGGCGGCTGTGTGTCCGATTCGCTGGAAATGGCGCGCTTTGGCCGCGACCACCCGGCCCAGACCCTGGTGGTGGCTGGCGTGCGCTTCATGGGCGAGACGGCCAAGATTCTGAGCCCGGAAAAGCGCATCCTGATGCCGGACCTCGACGCCACCTGTTCGCTCGACCTCGGCTGCCCGGTGGACGAGTTCTCGGCCTTCTGCGATCACCATCCGGACCGCACGGTGGTGGTGTATGCCAACACCAGCGCCGCCGTGAAAGCGCGCGCCGACTGGATGGTGACCTCGTCGATTGGTCTGGAGATCGTCAAGCACCTGCATGCGCAGGGCAAGAAGATCCTGTGGGCGCCGGACAAGCACCTGGGCGCCTACATCCAGAAGGAAACCGGCGCCGACATGCTGCTGTGGCAGGGCTCCTGCCTCGTGCACGATGAGTTCAAGGGCATCGAGCTCGATCTGCTGAAGGCTGAGCATCCGCAGGCCAAAGTGCTGGTCCACCCCGAGTCGCCGGCGAATGTCGTGGCGCTGGCCGATGTGGTCGGCTCGACCACCCAGCTGATCACGGCCGCCCAGACCCTGGACGCCGACACCTTCATCGTGGCGACTGACAACGGCATTCTGCACAAAATGCGTGCGGCTGCCCCAGGCAAAACCTTCATCGAAGCGCCCACGGCCGGCAATAGCGCCACCTGCAAGAGCTGCGCCCACTGCCCGTGGATGGCCATGAACGGCCTGCGCAATCTGGTCGAGGTGCTCGAGCGTGGCCACAACGAGATCCACGTCGATCCCGCCATCGGCGCCAAGGCCGTGCACGCCATCGAGCGCATGCTGGCCTTCGCCGCCGCGCACAAAGCCAAGGCCGTCCCGACGGGCAGCCTGGAACAAGAACAACAACTGTTTTCCGGAGTCGGCCCCGCATGAGCACCCTCGTCAATCCTTACGACCGTTTCGACGAAGAACTGCAAAAAGCTTTCGAACAGAACCTGCTGGCGGCCTTGCTGGAAGACGTCGGTCCCGGCGACCTGACCGGTCAGCTGGTGCCTGCCGAGCAGAGCGTGACGGCGCGCGTGATCGTGCGCGAGGACGCCGTGCTGGCCGGTGCGCCCTGGTTTGAAGGCGTGATGCTGGCCATCGACATGAATACTGAAGTCGAGTGGAAATACGCCGAGGGTGATCTGATGCGTGCCGATAGCGAAGTCTGCGTGATTCGCGGCCTGGCCCGTTCGGTGCTGACGGCTGAGCGCGCAGCGCTGAATTTCATGCAGCTGCTGTCTGGCGTGGCGACGGCCACGCGCACCTATGTGCAGGCGGTGGAAGGCACGCGCGCCAAAATTCTCGACACGCGCAAAACCCTGCCGGGCCTGCGCCGCGCCCAAAAGTATGCGGTGCGCGTCGGCGGTGGCGAAAACCAGCGCATGGCGCTCTTCGATGGCATCCTCATCAAGGAAAACCACATCGCAGCGGCGGGCGGCATCCGTCCGGCCATGGAAGCGGCGCTGGCGATGAACGCCGGCGTGTCGATTCAGATCGAAGTGGAAAGCCTGGGCCAACTGCAGGAAGCGCTCGATGCGGGCGCGACCTCCATCCTGCTCGACAATTTCAGCCTCGACATGATGCGCCAGGCGGTCGGCCTGACTGGCGGGCGCGCCGTGCTCGAAGCCTCGGGCGGCGTTAATCTGGACAGCGTGCGTGCCATCGCCGAGACGGGTGTGGACCGCATCTCGATCGGCAGCCTCACCAAAGACGTACGCGCCGTCGATTTCTCGCTGCGCGTCGTCGCGTAAGCGGGCTTAACGCCGGGGCGCCGGCGTCAGCACGCTCGGCAGGGCTTTCGGCAGCGTGTTCGGGTAGTCGCGCGAGAAATGCAGGCCGCGGCTCTCGCGCCGCTGCAGGGCGCTGTTGACGATCAGCGCGGCCACATCGACCAGATTGCGCAGCTCCAGCAGGTCACTGGTGATGCGGAAATTGCGGTAATACTCGTCGATCTCGTCCTTCAGCAGGGCGATGCGGTGCTGTGCGCGTTCCAGACGCTTGGTGGTGCGCACAATCCCCACATAGTTCCACATGAAGCGGCGCAGCTCGTCCCAGTTGTGCGAGATGACCACTTCTTCGTCCGCATTGCTGACCCGGCTTTCGTCCCAGGCGGGCAGGATCGGCGAAGCCTGGCGTGGCTGGGCCTCGATATGGCGCGCACAGGCGCGGCCGATCACCAGACACTCGAGCAGGGAATTGCTGGCCAGGCGGTTGGCGCCGTGCAGGCCCGTGCAGGCCGCCTCGCCGACGGCATACAGGCCGGGGATATCGGTGCGGCCGAGCATGTCGGTGACGATGCCGCCGCAGGTGTAGTGGGCGGCCGGCACGACCGGAATCGGCTGCTTGGTGATGTCGATCCCCAGTTCCAGGCAACGCGCATAGATGGTCGGGAAGTGCTCCTGCAGGAAGTCGGCCGGCTTGTGGCTGATGTCCAGGTGCACGTAGTCGAGGCCACGCTTCTTCATTTCAAAGTCGATGGCGCGGGCGACCACATCGCGCGGGGCCAGTTCGCCGCGTGCATCGTGCTCGGGCATGAAGCGCTTGCCCGCGGCCGCACCGGCTTCGGGCGGCAGCTTCAGCAGGCCACCTTCGCCACGCATGGCTTCGGTAATCAGGAAGGACTTGGCGTAGGGGTGGTAGAGGCAGGTCGGGTGGAACTGGATGAATTCCATGTTCGCCACGCGGCAGCCAGCGCGCCAGGCCATGGCGATACCGTCGCCGGTGGCGGTGTCCGGATTGGTCGTGTACAGGTAGACCTTGCCGGCGCCGCCCGTGCACAGCACCACATGTTCGGCCTCAAAGGTGTGGACGTCACCGTTATTGACGTCCTGCACGTACAGGCCGTGGCAGACCGGCTGGGCATGCTGCGGCTTGACGCCCAGCTTGTCCGAGGTGATGACGTCAATCGCATTGTGGTGCTCGAACAGGCTGATGTTCGGATGCTTGCGCACCTTTTCCTCGAGCGTTACCTGCACCGCATGGCCGGTGGCATCGGCTGCGTGGATGATGCGGCGCGCGCTGTGGCCGCCTTCGCGCGTCAGATGAAAGCCCAGTTCGGCCGAGTCGTCGCGGGTGAAGGGCACGCCTTGGTCGATCAGCCATTCGATGGCTTCGCGGCCGTGCTCAACGATGAAACGGGTGGCCGCCTCGTCGCACAAGCCGGCGCCGGCGATCAGCGTATCCTGCACGTGCTGCTCGTGGCTGTCGCCTGAATCGAGCACGGCGGCAATGCCGCCCTGGGCCCAGTTGCTGGCGCCGTCGAGGAGCGCGCGTTTGGAAATGACTGCGACCTTCCGGGTCTGGGCAAGGTGCAAAGCGACCGAAAGGCCGGCCAGACCGCTGCCAACAATGGCGACGTCGAATTTCATGTGGGAGTGCATTTGACGGACAACAAGCCACTACTATAGTCGATTGCGGCTCAGCCTGCATGTGGGCCTGGCTACCAGGAGGTCATCCAGCTTGCGGTGGCCAGGGCCAGTTCGCTGTCCGCGCCGGCCAGATGGCGGACGTAGAGCCCGGGGCGCTGACGCATGAGACTGCGCGTGAAATCCTCGCTGGCTTGCGGCGGACTGATGAGCAGCACCCCCACCTCGCCCGGGTACTGAACCAGCGCATGCCGCACGCGGCCGGCCAGACTGGGGGCGGCGAACCAGGCAACGAGTCTGGCGCTGCCATTGGCGCATAGGGTACGCCAGAACACTTGTTCGTGCAGGTCGCTGCGCGTGTGGACTTCGCGCGCACGCGCCTGCGGATTTACCAGCAGAATGCCGCCGAGCTTCGGCGCGCTTCGCCCGTGCAGACTGGCCGCCACCGCGCCATCGCCGACTGAGCACAGCACGACCTGACTCAGACCCGGGCAAGCGCTCAGAAACGCCAGATGGGCGGCGTGTAAATCCTCATCAAGTTGATCGGAGGCGTGTTGCTTTCCCTCGCTGTCGCCAGTGCCGCGCGGGTCGAAGCGCAGCACCGGAATGCCGCGTGCGGCCAAGGCTTCGGCCAGCAGGGTGAACTGGCGATGCTGGCCGCTACGGGTCTGGCGGCTATCGGGGAGCAGCAGCAAGCCGCGCGGCAGCGGGCGCTCTGGCAGGCTGAGCACCCCCACCAGATGTTGTCCGGCGCACGTGAACCGGAGCGCCTGCAATCGGGATTTCATACCGGCTCCAGTTCGCTGAGCACGCGGGTGGCGCGCAGCAAGGCTGGGCAGGTAAGGATGGTGCGGCTCGACCAGAAGGGCAGGCCGTTGACGGGATGAAAGCGCAGACGCACTTGGTGGCGCTGCCAATCCTGGGCCAGACGCAGGACCTGGGTCTCGGAGCGCGCCCCGGCCGGGCCTGGCAGAGCGAACCAGTCGATATCACAAGCCGGCAGCTGCAGGCGCGGCAGATCCAGACAATCGATGTCGCGCGCGAGTTCGGCCGACAGGCTGTAGCCGTCGACATCGAGATGTCCGTGTTGCCACAGGTGAGAGCGCAGTTTGACAATCGAGGGGCCGGCGCTGCGGAGGAACTGGCTGAGGCAGCTGCGGCCGGACAGGAACGGGTGCCAGAGGATCAGCCCATGGGCGCCAAAGCGTGCGGCATGCTCCAACGCCAACAGGCTGCCGAAGCGGCAGCCCCACAGCAGGTAGGGCGGCGGGTAGCGCGCCGCCAGCCAGGCCTGGGCCTGGAGCACATCGGCCTGCCAGATCGGCCAGCGCGCATCGGCGAATTGGCCACTGCTATCGCCGCAACCGAACAGATCGAGCTGCAGCACAGCGAAGCCTTGCGCCGCAAAAGCGCGCGCCTGCAGGTGGGCCATGCGGCGCGTACGCTCCATTTCGTCACCGAGCGGGGGCAGGTAGATGATGGCGCCGCGCTGCGGCCGCAGCGGATGCGGCGGATGGTGCAGGCAGAACCTGAGGCCGTGTTCGGCATCAAGGTAGAAGGGCTCCACCGGCGGCGTGGATGAAAACGGCGCGTTCATTCTTCCAGTTTGAGGCTGACCAGTGCAGCCACAGCGGCCACACTGGCGAAATGGCGCGGATCGATGTCTTCATCATCGATAACGATATGAAATTGGTGTTCGAGGGCGGCGGCAATGCGCCGCATGGCACGCTCGTCGAAGCGGGGCAAATTGCCGTACAACACAGTTTGGGGACGCAGCATCTGCACCGGCACGCCCAGCGTATGGCCGAGCACCCGCTTGAGGTCGTCCAGACTGGGTACGGCAGGCTGGGGCAGGGGACGGGCGGGTGGCTGGCGGTTCATGGTGCGGGCTCCTGAGTTGTCAGGTTTATTAGACTCTCGCACTCCCTGGGTCGGTTGAGCTTTCTCAAACGCGCGCAAGGGGTCGCAGCAGGCCCTCGAGCAAGGGGCGGTAAGTCTGGGCGACGGAAGTTTCGTCGAAGTCATGCAACGCGCGCCGGCGGGCGGCCAGGCGCATCGCTTCCCAGGCCTCCGGATGGGCAAGAAACAAGCTCAGCACGTCGACCAGGCCTTCAACACTGCCGGCAGGAAACAGCAGCGCCGTCTGGCCGTGCTCAAACAGCTCGCGGTGCCCACCGACGTCGGAAGCGGCGATCAGGCCGCCCTGGCGCATGGCGGTCAGCGCCTGAAGCGGCGGGAGCAGCTCGGCCGCGCGATGTGACAAGCTCGGCAGCAAACTCACGTCCACAGCGCGCGTGTAGGCGGCCGCGATCTCGGGACGCAGATGAAGATGCGGGCCCACCTGCAGCGAAGCGGCCAGTTGCGTCCAGACAGGCGAATCCGCGCCGCTGCCAAACAGCACCAGGCCCAGTCCGCGAAAGCGCCTGCACAGTGCGGGCAGGGCTGCAATGGCCAGCGCCGTCCCTTGCGGTTCTCCATGCGGCCCGAACATGCCGAGCAGTGGGCGGCCACAGTCGCGCAGATCGGGTTCAGCGGGCTCGGATTCGGTCCAGCCGAGTGTGTCCGGCACCACGGCGATCGGCAGGGCGGGGCGCACCCAACGCTGGATTTCCGAGCGCAGGGCGCGACTGTCACAAACGATGGCGGCGGCTGCCCCGAGTGCGGCACGCTCGGTCCGGCTGACCGCCTGCGGCTGTTCAGGAAAGATGCCGTGGATATCGAACAAAATCGGCCGACCGAGACGCGCCGCTGCCAGCACATGGCTTGCGGGGGAATGCACGTGCAGCAGATCCGGTCGCGTCAGCTGCATGACCTGGCGAATCCGTGAGCGCAGTTGCCACCATTCAGCGCCCGCGCGCCACAGTCGGCGGCTGCACAGCCAGGGCGGGGCGGGCTGGGTCCGGTAGCAGGGCCAGGCTTCGTGTTCCTGCTGCAAACCTTGCGCCGGCCCCGTCAGATGCACGGTGTGCCAGCCCAACTGTCTTTGGGCACGCACGGTGGCGACGGCGCGGCGCGCATACGCGGTACGCGCTGGCAGACTATGGTCCAGCACATGCAGGATGCGCATGGCTCACACCCGGCTGGCGGCGAGCAAGGCGTCGTAGAGTTGCGCGTGGGCCGCGGCCGTGCTTTGCAGACTATGGCGGGCAATCGCCAACTGCCGCGCCTGGCGTCCGTGCTGGCGCATCAATTCCGGCCGCTGTAAATAGGCGGCAATGGCGGCAGCCACGTGGCTGCTGTCCGTCGCGCCGAGCAGTGCGCCGCTTTCGCCCGGCTCGACCAGATGCGCATGGGCACTGGCCTTGGGCACAATCAGGGGCAAGCCCGTGGCCATGGCTTCGAGCAAGGCCGTCTCACCGCTCGGGCCGGCGGCCGTCGAAAGGAACAAGTCCATACAGCGCAACAGCTGCGGTACATCTTTACGCAAACCAGGCAGCCAGGCGCGGTGCGAGCAAGCGGCCTGGGTCAGCATGTCCAGACAGGCATGGCGCTGCTCGCCATCACCCACAATCAACAGGCGCAGATGTTCGGACAGGGGCAAGCCTAAATGGCAGAGCTGAATGAAGGCCTGCACCAGCGGCCGCACATCCTGACGCGCATCGAAGGACGCGACGCTGCCGATGACAATGCCATGCTCATTCATGAAGCCGGGCGGCCCGACGCGTGCCGGCGGCCCCAGACGGGGGTGAAATTGCAGGCTGTCGACACCACTCGGAATATTGGCGGCCTCGCGCGAAGCATGCCCATGCACGCACATGCGTGCCCAGCCGGACACGCTGCCTTCCGCATGCAGGCGCCACGGCACGCCGGACAAGGCCGCCAGGCTTTGCCAGGGCAGGCTGCGCCGGTCGTGCGAATGGAAGAGGGCGGGGCGCCAGGCCCGCAGAATTTGCCAGCGGCGCCACCAACTGCGCTGCTTTCCGCACACACAGGTGGCAATGCCGACCTCGCGGAAATCGCCCGCCAAGCCAGCGTCGCCCGAGGTGACCAGGACCAGATGGCGCACATGGGCAAGGCTCGACTGCATCAGCATGTGCCGCAGACCCGTGCTGCGCCCCGAAAAGCGTGGCGCGCCGAGCGCATGCACGAGCAGAGGCGCATCCGGCAAACGGGCCGACGCGAGGGGGAAGTTGAGATAGGGCTCCATGGGGCGCGCACGAAGTGGGCACGCGGTCGATTATAGGAAGCGCCAGTCCGCGCACGCTTGCCCAGTGCACGGGCTTTGAGGCCGCTCAAGGCCATCAAATTGCACTTGGGGAATGATGGCGTGTATCCCTTTGGAAAGGGAGGGGTCCGCTTGTGCCGCCTCAAACGGACGCGCCCACGCGCTTCCTATCATCGCTCCCAAGACATCGCCGAAGGAGCGCATATGGACACCATCGCAGTTGTCGGTCTCGGTTACGTTGGTCTGCCGCTAGCCATTGCATTTGGCAGGCAGATGCCCACGCTGGGTTACGACCTGTCTGAATTCAAAATCTCACAATATCTGCGCCAACATGATCCCGCCGGCGAAGTCAGCGCCGAGGAATTTCAGTCTGCCACGCAATTGCACATGACCAGCAAGCCCGATCTGCTGAGCGAATGCAATGTCCTCATCATCGCCGTGCCGACGCCCGTCGATGCCGCGCGCAATCCCGATTTCAGCGCCCTGATCAGCGCCTGCCAAACCGTGGGACGTCATTTGCGCCCGGGCGCGCTGGTCGTGTTCGAGTCCACGGTCTACCCGGGCGCGACCGAGGAAATCTGCATTCCCCAGCTCGAACGCAGCTCCGGCCTGCGCTGGAAGCAAGGCTTTCATGTCGGCTTTTCGCCAGAGCGCATCAATCCCGGGGACAAAGAACACCGGCTCGAAACCGTACGCAAGATTGTCTCCGGCGACGACGCCGACACGCTCGACCGGATTGCCGTGCTGTACCAACGGATCGTCAAGGCCGGCGTGCATCGCGCCTCCAGCATCAAGGTGGCGGAAGCCGCCAAGGTCATCGAAAATACCCAGCGCGACCTGAATATCGCGCTGATGAACGAACTTGC
The DNA here is from genome assembly GCF_022012445.1 of Massilia sp. TS11. GTDB lineage: Bacteria > Pseudomonadota > Gammaproteobacteria > Burkholderiales > Burkholderiaceae_D > Telluria. Next base: position 310,387 of record NZ_JAKLTS010000005.1, on the reverse strand, counting down.
GATCATTTTCGACCGCATTGGCATCGATACGCTCGAAGTGCTCAACGCCGCAGGCACCAAGTGGAATTTCCTGCCGTTCCGCCCGGGCCTGGTTGGCGGCCATTGCATCGGCGTCGACCCCTACTATCTGACGCACAAGGCGCAAATGCTCGGCTACCACCCGGACGTGATCCTGGCCGGCCGCCGTACGAATGACTTGATGGCCAAGTTCGTCGCTGAAAAAACCGTCAAGGAAATGGTGCGCAACGGCGCCAAGCTCAAGGGGGCGCGTGTGAACGTGCTGGGCCTGACTTTCAAGGAAGATTGTCCCGATCTGCGCAATTCCAAGGTCGTGGACCTGATTCGTGAATTGACGTCCTACGGCATCGAGGTCCACGTGCACGATCCGGTTGCCAGTGCGGCCGAGGCCGAACATGAATACGGCCTGCACCTGGAGCCGTGGGAAGACCTCCCGGCTGCAGAAGCCCTGGTGGCAGCAGTGCCGCACCGCGAGTTTCTCGCGCACGACGTCTCCAGTTGGGAGAGCAAGCTGCAGCCGTCCGGTGTGTTTATCGACGTGAAATCGCAGTTCGACCCGCAACCGTTGCGCTCGGCCGGCTGGCAGGTGTGGCGCCTGTAGGACTAGACAAGGCGCGTGAGCACATCGCGCCGGGCTGCCCGCAGAATTCGCCTGGTCTCGGTCTGGAGCTTGTCGCGCAGTCCCCGACTGAGAGCAGGCGGCAGGGGCTGGGCCTGCTCCAGTACGGGCAGCAAACGCAGGGCAGCCGCCAGATCATTGGCACGCCCAAGTTGACTCTGCGCGCTGACCAAGTCGCTTAGGCGGCGGCGTTGGCGCGCCCCACCTACGGCAGGGAGAAACAATTCCAGAAGGTAGCGCTCTTTCTTGATCGCGATGCGTGCACGATGAAAACTATGGAAGTCGCGCAATCGAAGCGTAAGTAGACGACGCTTAACGCGCCTACGCGCCGCACCGATGGCCGTGCGCGCCATGCGGCTGGCTGGCAGCAGCCAAATACTTTGGTCAGGCGCAGGATCGGCCGATGCAATGACGGGAAAATCGCGCACCCAAGCAAGCACCTGCGTGCGCAGGGTCGCATCGCCGATCTGTCGCTGAGCCGCCTTCCATGCCTGGTGCGTTTGCACGTGCAGGGACGGCATCCATGCAGCAATGTCGGCCGGCGAAGCGACTGCCGGCAAGGTTTGATCTGCCAAAACCTGCCAGTCGCGAAGTTGGCCGAGCACGCCAGCCTCAGCACGCACAGCCGCGCGCAGCGCGGGAGGCGCCGACGCAAGCGCGAGCAAAGTGCGCAGGCGGCGCAGACAGACTCGCAGTTGATGCACGCTTTCGCCATCCCCGTGCAGCGCGCCGGGCAGAGTGGCCTGCCATTGCGCCATGCAGTCGCTGAATGCCTGGCGGAGCAGGGCGACGAGTGATACGGACCTGGCCTGCTTCTGCATAGTTCCTTCCACCCTGCGTTTCGGGTTCGAACTGAGGTGCAATATGCGAAATTATCTCAAGCAACTGTTTGGCGTGGCGACCTGCCTGGCCACCTGGGCATGCGGTCCAGGCAGCACTGAGCAAGCCCGTCAACAAGCCCTGCCACTGTACGACATTTTGCAGATCAGTGAACATCCTGATGCTGGCCATTGGAGTTTTGACTTGAACGCCAAGGGCCAGCTGGCGTATGCCGAACGTGACGACGAAGGCAATCTGTTCGCCAGCTTTTGGACGGGAAATCAACACCTGCGCGTCGCGCGCCTTGCCGATCAAGAAAGTGTCGCCCGCATCGCGTTGAATGTTCGCGGGCAGATCGCCGGGCAAGGATTGTTTGGCGAGAACCGCTTCCACACTTTTCGCTGGGATGCCACAAGTGGACTCACCGAGCTGTGCCCGCTGCCATGCGCCGATGAGTCGATTGCAACCGACCTGAACGCGCGTGGCGAAGTCGTCGGCGTCTCGCGCCGGCTCGATCAGGCAACTCCAGCCCGCGCCGTTCTCTGGCAACCAGGGCGCACTGCAGAAGATTTGCATGTGCCCGGTGATGTGTTTCCTTCGTTGCGCGTCAACCAAGCAGGCGAGGTGGCTGGGACCAGCACCGTGCCGCAAGGATTTGAGCAGGCGTTTTATTGGAGCCGTGCGCGCGGAACCATTCTGCTTGAACCCAGCCTCAGCTTTTCGATTGCCAGCGCGATCAATTCTGCGGGGCAAGTCGCCGGTGTGTTGGGCCGCGGGACCTACCGCGGTTTTCGCTGGACGCCCGGCGGCGCGCTGCTTGAATTTGGTGAACAGGGGGCGATTCCGCGCGCACTGAATAGTCAAGGCAACATCGCTGGCACACAAATCGGTGTGAGCGCAGGGTTCTTTTGGTCATATCGGACAGGACTGATCGATGTGGGCAAGCTGCCCGGCGGCACGTACTCGGCGGCCTTTGATCTGAATGATCGCGATGAAATCGTGGGCGAAGCGGATAGCAGCAGCGGTAGCCGCGCGGTGATGTGGACGCCGCGAACAGGTTTATTGGATTTGAATCAGCGTTTGCGCAGCCCGCCGCCTGGCCTGGTGTTGGTGAGCGCACGGCAAATCAATGCACAGGGCGTGATCGTCGCGTTCACCAATGAAAATCTACTGGTCTTGCTGATTCCGGTTTGATCCGAGCACGAGCCGACAGGCGCATCCTTTATTTGACATAATATAGATTATGCGAAGTTTAGGATGTGATTTGAGCCTCTCCTGTGTACCAGATCAAACCACCCCCGGCAAGACAATCCGGCGCCTTCCGGGCTTGATTTCGCTATAATTTCGGGCCTCAACCGACTGGATCTGTTTATGTCACTGCTTGCACATCAGCTCGAATTGCTGTCGCCCGCCAAAACCGCTGAGATCGGTCGCGAGGCAATTCTGCATGGCGCTGACGCGGTGTATATCGGCGGTCCCGCATTTGGCGCCCGCCACAACGCAAACAACTCGCTTGAGGACATTGCAGCCCTGGTCGAATTCGCGCATCGCTATCGCGCGCGCATCTTCGTCACGATGAATACCATCCTGCACGACGCTGAACTCGACACCGCCCAAAAGCAGATTTGGCAGCTTTATCAGGCGGGTGTCGATGCGCTGATCATTCAGGATATGGGCCTGCTTGAAATGGATCTGCCGCCAATTCAGCTGCACGCCAGCACCCAGTGCGATATCCGTACCGTCGAAAAGGCGCGCTTCCTTGGTCAGGCTGGTTTTTCGCAATTGGTGCTGGCGCGTGAACTGACGGTCGAACAAATCCGCCAGATCCACGCCGCCACCGATACGCCGCTCGAATACTTTGTACACGGCGCGCTGTGCGTGGCGTTTTCTGGCCAGTGCTACATCTCGCACGCCGATACCGGCCGCAGTGCCAATCGCGGCGATTGTTCACAAGCCTGCCGTCTGCCGTACACGCTCAGCGACAGCCAGGGCCGCGTGGTCGCCTACGAAAAGCACTTGTTGTCGATGAAAGACAATGACCAGAGCCGCAATCTGGAAGCCCTGATTGATGCCGGTATCCGTTCTTTCAAGATCGAAGGCCGCTACAAGGATATGGGCTACGTGAAAAACATCACGGGCCATTACCGCCGTCTGCTCGATGAGATTCTTGAGCGCCGCAGCGAATTCCAGCGCGCCTCCAGCGGTCATACAACCCTAATGTTTACGCCCGATGTGGATAAAAACTTCCACCGCGGGCACACCGACTATTTCGCCAATGGCCGCCAGGATGATATCGGCGCCTTCGATTCTCCCAAATACGTGGGCGTGGAATTGGGGACGATTACGCGTCTTGGCGCCGACCATTTTGACCTGCTCACGCAATCGGCACTGGCCAATGGCGACGGCCTCAATTATCTGCACAAACGCGAAACGGTCGGCATCCAGGCCAATACGGTGCAAAAGCTTGGCGAAGACACGGATGGCCAGCGCTGGCGCGTATTCCCGAATGAGTTGATGAGCACCCTGCCCGGCCTCAAAGCTGGCGTCGTCATTCACCGCAATCGGGATCACCAGTGGGAGGCTGCGCTGCAGAAGAAATCGGCCGAACGCAAAGTGCGGATCGATCTGTATCTGAGCGAGACGGCGCAGGGACTGCGACTTGACGTGAGCGACGAAGACGGCATCCATTCCGCTGTGGAAGCCGAGGTCGCGCGCGAAGCGGCGCAGAATCCGGACCAGGCCCTGGCCGCCCTGCGCACCAGTCTGGGCAAACTCGGTAACACAATGTTCGAGGCGGCGACGATCAGCCTGAATCTGTCGCAGCCCTGGTTCCTGCCGGCCTCCCTCATCAATGGTCTGCGCCGCGATGCGGTCGCTGCCCACGAAGCGGCACGTCTTGCTGCCTGGGAGCGTCCGCCGCGCAAGGCCCCGGTCGAACCGCCCGTCGCCTACCCGGAAACCCAGCTCAGCTATCTGGCCAACGTTTATAACGAAAAGGCGCGCGCCTTCTATCACAAGCACGGCGTCGAATTGATCGCGGCCGCCTACGAGGCCCATGAGGAGGCGGGTGAAGTTTCGCTGATGATCACCAAGCATTGCCTGCGCTTCTCGTTCAATCTGTGTCCGAAGCAAGCCAAGGGCGTGCAAGGTGTGCAAGGCCAAGTGCGTGCAGAACCGATGACCCTGGTCAGTGGCGGCGAGCGCTACACGCTGCGCTTCGACTGCAAACCCTGCGAGATGCACGTCGTTGGTGCAATGAAGCCCGGTATTTTGCATTCGCCGCCGCCCTCGGCCGTGCCCTACAGTCCCTTGGTCTTCCATCGCCAGCGGCCGCGCCACTAAGCCCACTTTCGCACTCGGGCTTTGTTCCCCTTCCAGCGGGCGCATGCGGTACACTCAAGCTTTGTGGGTACCGGTTTGTCTTATGCGTTCGTTGAGTAAGGATTCTCTGTGGCTGAAGCAGCTCCATCAATGGCATTGGATCAGCTCGGCGTTGTGCCTGCTCGCCATGCTGCTGTTCAGCGTCACTGGAATCACGCTTAACCACGCCGCGCAGATCGAGGCCAAGCCCAAGGTCACCCGCAACAAGGCCACCCTGCCCCCTGCCCTGTTGGCGCCGCTGCGCGCCACCGCCCAAGCCCATCTCGATGACAAAGCCCCGGTGCCGGCCGATGCATCCGCCTGGTTTGCGGAATATATGCATGCCGACATCGCCAACAATCTGGGCGAATGGACCGAGGAGGAGCTGTATGTCGGCCTGCCGCGTCCCGGCGGCGATGCCTGGCTGCGCGTTAATCTGAGCAACGGCGACGCCGAGTACGAGCTTACCGAGCGCGGCTGGATTTCCTGGCTCAATGACCTGCACAAAGGCCGCAACACCGGGCCCATCTGGACTTGGTTCATCGACCTGTTTGCGATTGCCTGTCTGGTGTTCTGCGTGACCGGCTTTCTGATTTTGAAGTACCACGCGACACAGCGGCCCTCGACCTGGCCGGTGCTGGGTCTGGGTGTCCTGATTCCTGTTCTGATTGCCATTCTCTTCATTCACTGATTGCCGATGAAAGCTTCCACCACACTGGCCTTTGGCCTGCCCATGCTCAGCACCTGCGCCCTCGCGGCCGACCTGAGCGTGAAGATCGAAATTCCGCAGATGAACGTTGCGGAATACCACCGTCCTTACATCGCCATGTGGCTGGAAAAGGGCGACCAGTCGGTCGTCACGCCGCTGGCCGTGCTGTATGACATCAAGAAGCGCGATAACGGCGGCACCAAGTGGCTGAAGGATATGCGCACCTTCTGGCGCAAAGTCGGCCGCGATCTGAGCTACCCGGTCGATGGCGTCTCCGGCGCCACCAAGACCACGGGCGAACACACGATCAGCTTCCCGGCCAAAAAAGCCGAGCTCGACAAGCTGCCGGCCGGCGACTACACGCTGGCCGTTGAAGTCGCGCGTGAAGCCGGCGGCCGCGAGCTGGTGCGCATCCCCTTCCGCCTGCCAGTGACTGGCAAGCAGACTTTCAGCGCCAAAGGCAAAGAAGAAGTCGGTAACATCAGCCTGCAGGTGGCGCCATGAAACGCAGTCTGATCGCCCTCGCCCTGGCTACCCTCGCCTTCCAGGCGCAAGCGGCCCGCCCCTGGTTCCTGCCCAGCGCGACCCAGGTGGAAGGCAAAGAGCCGACCGTCACCGTCGATGCGGCGGTGTCCGACAATCTGTTCGAGTTCGATAAATTCGCGCTCAAAATGGATGACGCCCAGCTGATTCAGCCCGATGGCAGCCGTCAGCCGGTCACCGGCGCCACGGCCGGGCGTCTGCGCTCGGTCGCCGACTTCAAGCTGACTCAGAACGGCACCTACAAACTGGTGCTGGCCAGCAGAGGCGCAATGGCCATGTTCAAGGTCAATGGCGAAATGAAGCGCGTGAACGGCACTGAAGAGAGTATCGCCAAGGATGTGCCGAAGGATGCCGAGGACCTGCGCATCATCCTCCAACATCAGCGCATCGAAACCTATTTCACGGCCAATGCCCCCAGCAATGGCGCCTTCAAGCCGACCGGCGAAGGTCTGGAGCTGGTGCCGATTACCCATCCGACCGAGCTGCATGAAGGGGACAAGGCGCGCTTCCGATTCCTGCTCGATGGCAAGCCGGCGGCCAATCTCGCCTTCAGCCTGATCCCCGGCGGCGTGCGCTACCGCGGTGTGCTGAACGAGCGCCGCCTGACTACCGACGCCAATGGCGAGGCCAGCATCACTCTGCCCGAGCCGGGCATGTACTGGTTGAACGCGAGCCTGCCGGCAGCCGGCGGCCCGCCCCAGCCGGGCACGACGCGCCGCTACATCTACGCGGCCACGCTGGAGATTCTGCCGCAGTGAATCGCCGTGTGTTGATTCCGGCCGAAATACATCCGGACGCGCCGCCAGCAGGCAGCACCGTGCACAGCCTGACTGGCGACAGCATGGGCTGCAGCTGGTCGCTGCGCCTGGCCGCCGCCAGCCCCGCGCTGGATGCGCTGCGCAACGCGATTCAGGCCGAGCTCGACCAGATCGTGGCCGAGATGAGCCACTGGGAGCCGGAATCCACACTCTGCCGTTTCAACCACGCGCCGGCCGGCAGCCGTCACCGTCTGCCCCCACGCTTCGCCCAGGTGATGGACGCCGCCCTGGCCCTGGCGCGGCAGACCGGCGGCGCCTACGATCCCGCCGCGGGCGCACTCGTCAATGCCTGGGGCTTCGGCCCTGGCGAAGCCTATGCCAAGCCCGGCTACACGCCGCCCGCGCCCGCCGAGTGCGCAGCGCTGACCCAGTCCTGGGCCTTGCTCGACTGGCGCGCACAACCGGGCGAACTGCTGCAGCCCGGTGGCGTGCTGCTCGATCTGTCGTCGATCGCGAAGGGCTATGCCGTCGACCGCATGGCGGAGATTCTGCTGGCCCGGGGGTATCAGCATTTTCTGGTGGAACTTGGTGGTGAGCTGCGCGGTCACGGCTGCAAACCCGATGGACAGCCATGGTGGGTGGAGGTGGAGAATCCGCCGGAGCTGGGCGAACAAGCCGCGCTGTTGGCCCTGCACGGGCTGAGCATTGCCACCTCGGGCGACTACCGCCGCTGGACTGAAATCGACGGCGAACGCCTGAGTCATACGCTCGATCCGCGCGTCGGGCGGCCGATCACGCATGGTCTGGCCAGCGTCAGCGTCGTGCATCCAAGCTGCATGCAGGCGGATGCCTTGTCGACCGCGATCAATGTACTGGGGCCGGAAGCCGGGCTGCGTTTCGCCGAGCATCTTGGCCTGCCCGCACGCCTCGTGTGGCGAACCGAATCCGGCCTGCAGGAAGCAAGTTCCAGCGCCTGGGAGCGCTTGGCATCATGATTCTCGAAACGCCGCGCCTGTTGGGCGCTACCGGATTGCTCCTGGCCTATGCGGGCATTGTCTGGCAGGCGTGGCGGCGACACCAGGCGCGCCGGCACAAGCCCGCCACAGCCTGCGACTGGCTGATCGTTCATGCCTCGCAAACGGGCACCGCCGAGGGACTGGCCCAGCAAACGGCCGCCAGTCTGCGCACGGCCGGCCTCAGCGTTGCCGTCCTCGGCATCGACCAGCTCGCGCCAGCCGACCTGGCCGCACAGCGCCAGGTTTTGTGGCTGGTCAGCACCTATGGCGAAGGCGACCCACCCGACTGCGCAGCGCCGTTCGCCGCACGACAGATGCACGAGCCTGCCAAGCTTGGCCATATGCGCTATGGCGTGCTCGCGCTGGGTGACCGTAGCTACAAAGCTTTCCGCCAGTTCGGCCTGCAGCTGGACGAATGGCTCCAGCAGAGCGGCGCTCAACCCCTGTTCGAGCGCGTCGATGTGGACCGTGGCGACAGCGCAGCCATCGGTCAATGGCAACAGCAGTTGAGCCGCCTGGCCGGCATTGCCGACGGCGCCTGGACCGAGGCACCACCCAGCCATTGGCGCCTGGACGCACGCGAGTACTTGAACCCGGCCAGCCCGGGCGCGCCGGTATATGCCCTCCATTTCAAAGCAGTCGACCCCATGCCCAGCTGGGAAGCCGGCGACCTGGTACAAGTGAACGTGCCAGCCGACCCGACCCACCCGCGCGAATACTCGATCGCCTCGATCCCGACAGAGGACGAGCTGCGCTTGCTCGTGCGCTTGCATCAGCGCCCCGATGGTGGCCACGGTCTGGCTTCTGGATTTTTGACTCAGGAACTCGCGCTGGGTTCCGTGCTGCCGCTACGTTTGCGACCTCACCCGCGCTTCCGCCTCGACCGCAATGCCGAACGACCACTTATCCTCATTGGCAACGGCACCGGTCTGGCCGGTCTGCGCGGCCTGCTTGCGGCACGTGCAACCGCCGGGCGCGGCGAAAATTGGCTGTTGTTTGGCGAGCGCAGCGCCACGGCGGACCGCTATTTCGATGCAGACCTGCAGCGCTGGCTTGCCGAGGGCAAGCTGGCGCGGCTGGACCGCAGCTACTCGCGCGAGCCGGGCGGCCCGCGCTACGTCCAAGATTGTCTTGTTCAGCAGGCCGAGCGCTTGCGAGATTGGGTCGCGCGCGGCGCGGCCATCTATGTGTGCGGCAGCCTGCATGGGATGGCGGCGGATGTCGACGCCACGCTGGTCCAGATTCTCGGCCAAGCCAGCCGGGACGCCCTCCAGGCCGAGGGCCGCTACCGCCGCGACGTGTATTGATCTAGCCGCGCAAAATCCGCGCCGGCAGCATCACGATGGCTTTAATCATTTCCAGCACCGCATCGGCGCCAATGCCGACGATCCGGAAAGGCAGCAGCAACAGCCAGGCCAGCGGATACAGCACCAAGGCCAGCAAAGCGAGCGGCCAGCAGAGGAAGAGCAGCAAGAGCCAGACGATAAATGAAAGCATGGTGGCAGACCTCGGGTTAGCAATGTCTGCAGCATATCCCCGCCCTGCCCCGTCAGCCAGCGCGACCCGACGAACGGTCGATTCGAGGGGACGAACGCAAAAATCAAAAATGGGGTCAGACCCCATTTATCTGCCAAGAAAAATGGGGTCTGACCCCGATTTGTTTGTTGGGCAAAAAAAAACCGGCCCGAAGGCCGGAACATGGAGTCGTCGAAACGAAACTCTTAGGCGTAGGCTTGCAGCGCCTGGCCCTGGGGAGCGACCTCGTGCAGCACTTCGCAGCGCAGATTGGCCTGCAGCGACTGGATGCTGGCCCCCACGCGGTAATTGAAACTGATCCGCACCACGTCGCCCGCATTCACGCGCATCGGCGTCGCTAGTGGCAGGCTCATGTAGTGGTTCAGCCAGTCGATGGTCGTCGAGCGCTCTTGCACAACGGCCAGAATGTTTTTGGTGATGAATCGCACCGCCGTCAGCGCGCCGGCACGCTCGATCAGGAATTTGCCTTCCCAAGCAATGGTCGGATCGACCGGTTGGCTGAAATCGAGAATGCTGTACACGGCCGGGGCCGACAGTTCCACTGTGCCCGGCGGGTTGCTGCCTGTTTCCTGGAATTGCACGATCGGTGCATAAAAGCCTTCAAAATCATAGGCTTGATGCAGCGGCTGTGCGGCCATGATGACGGCTTCGGGCACGAACACCGGCAGCGGTCCGCCAAAGCGGGCGGCATAGCGGCGTTTGAAGGATTCGATGACTTCGACCTGCTTTTCGCGCAGCATGCCGACGTGGATCATTTCGCAGATCACAACATCGACCGGCTCCGGCGGCAGGTATTCGAAGGCGTCCGCGTGAATCACATCGACCTTGTGGCCGTTCGGATTCAGGGCCATGAAGCGGCGCGCTTCACGCACCATGTCGGGATTGAACTCGACGCAATAGACCTTGTCGGCCTTGGCAGCCGCAAACCAGGACAGCACACCCGTGCCGCCACCGAGTTCCAGCACTTTCATCCCCGGTTTGACGGCATAGTCGATTGCGGCTTTGAAGCCGCCCATCCGGTTTTGGTCCATCAGCATATTGTGATGGTATTGCACCGGAATAAACTGCCCCAGGTAGCAGCTTTCGATCTCTCGTTCGTTCAACATGTGATCCTCGTGAAAGGCAACGCTTGATGTATCGATTATGCAAGCGTGTGTCCGGGATCAATACGCGGAGCTAGGGGGTGTTTCCTCGTTACTTCTTGGAATGTGCGCGGAACTGCTGGATGGCCGTGACCACGTGGCCACGTCCATACTGTTCGGCCTGCTGAGCGCTGTCCTTGCCCTCGGAATTCACGCGGGCGGGGTCTGCCCCTTTGCTCAGCAGCAGCAAGGTGGTCGATTCATGCCCCTCGCGCGCCGCCATCATCAGTGGCGTCAGGCCGGCTTCGGCCGGCGCTTCGAGCTGGGCCCCGCGCGCCAGCAACAAGCTGACGATGTCATCGGCGCCGGCGGCAGCCGCGTAGTGCAGCGGCGTCCAGCCCGGACGATTGACCGCCGCACCCTTGGCCAGCAAGGCCTGCACGGCAGGCAGGTTCTTTTTGAACGCGGCCATCATCAAGGCAGTGTTGCCATTGCGCGCCTGGGCTTCGACGCGGATGCGCGGGTCCGCCAGCAGGACCTCGAACACGCGCGGCGCCTCTTCACGCAAGGCGAGGATGAGCCCGGTTTCGCCGCGCAAGGGTTCGGCAATATTCGGATCGAGTCCGGCCGCCAGCAGGCTGCGCACACCGCTGACGTTGTCGATTTGAACGGCACGGAAGAACTCGACCGCATCATCGGCGCGCGCGACCGGCATGATGAGGCTGGCCAGCAGCGGAATCCATTTCAGAATCCGCATAAGCTTTTCATTGTAAGACATTGAAAAGACGCCGGAAATTGTTCGAGGTTGTTTCGGCGATCTGCGGCAGTGGCACATCGCGCAGGGTGGCGATGAACTCCGCCACGTGGCAAACATAGCCGGGCTCGTTCATTTTGCCGCGATACGGCACCGGGGCCAGATAGGGCGAATCCGTCTCGATCAGCATGCGCTCGAGCGGCACCCGTTTGCACACTTCTTGCAATTCTTTCGCGCTCTTGAAGGTCACGATGCCGGAAAACGAGATGTAGAAGCCCATGTCGAGCGCGGCATCGGCCACGGCCTGCGACTCCGTAAAGCAATGCATGACGCCGCCCGCACCGCCGGCGGCCGGGCCAGCCCCCTCCTCGGCCATGATGCGCAACGTGTCCTCACTGGCCGAACGCGTGTGAATAATCAAAGGCTTACGCGCGATTCTTGAAGCTTTTATGTGAGTGCGGAAGCGCTCGCGCTGCCACTCCAGGTCGCCCTGCAGGCGGTAATAGTCGAGCCCGGTTTCGCCGATCGCAAGGATCTTGGGATGCCTGGCCAGTTCGACCAGCTGCTCCACGCTCGGTTCCGGCGTGTCCTCATAGTCGGGATGGACGCCAACCGAAGCGTAAATATGCGGATGCTGCTCGGCGAGTGCAAGTACGCGGGGAAAATCCGGCAGGTCGACCGACACGCACAGCGCGTGGCTGACGCGGTTTTCGGCCATCTTGGCCAGGACCGCGGGCATGCGCTCGGCCAGCTCCGGGAAATCAATATGGCAATGAGAATCGATAAACATGCCGCGATTGTACGCGAGCGTCAGTCAACCCGCTTGCCGAGGATGATCAGGTCGCGCTCGACGCCGTCCAGAATCGCCACGCGCGGCAGATGCGCCCAGGTGGCGAAGCCGAAGCGCTCGAACAGGCCGAGGCTGGGCTTGTTGTGGCCGAAGATAAAACCCAGCAGGGTGTGCACCTTGATCTGGGGCGCAAAGGCGATCGCCTGCTCCAGCGCATACCGGCCCACGCCTTTGCGGCGCCAGGCTTCGTCGATGTAGATCGACACTTCGGCCGTGCCCGCATAGGCCGGGCGGCCATAGAAATTGGAGTAGGAAATCCAGCCGACGATTGCCGGATCGTCGCCCTCGTGGATGGTCCAGAGCGGGCGGCGGGCCGGGTCGTGGTCCTGGAACCAGGCTTCGCGCGAGGCGACCGAGACCGGCTCCGTATCGGCCGTCACTTCGCGCGAGGCGATGGTGGAATTATAGATCTCGACGATGCGCGGCAGATCGTCGCGGGTAGCAATGCGGTGCGTGTAAGTCATTGATTTCAAAGCGTGTGAGTGGCGCGGGACGACCGCAGTGCCGCGCCCAGGATTTCTTCAATACGTTGCCGGGCCTTGAGCCCGCTTTCGTCTTCCGGAAAGTGGACCCCGATGCCTTGCGCCTTGTTATTGTTGGCGCCGGCGGGCGTAATCCACACAACCTTGCCGGCGATCGGGTATTTATTCGGATCGTCCATCAAGGCCAGAATCAGATAGATCTCGTCGCCCAATTTGTAGGGCTTTTGGGTCGGCACGAAAATGCCGCCGTTCTTGAGGTACGGCATGTAAGCGGCGTAGAGCGCCGCCTTCTCCTTGATTGCAAGCGACAATACCGAAGGCCGCGGGGCTTGCGGTGCGGCATTCGGTTCAATTTGTGCGCTCATGCAATTCCTTTCAGCTACAGCATGCAGTGTAGTCGAGCAGCATCTCTTCGATAAAGAGCTTGGGCGACAAAGGATGCTCTGCTACCGCCTTGCGTGCATTTGCATTCTTGATGACCTGCAACAACTGCGCGCTTGGCACCCGCGCCGCCACCTGCTCGACCTCGCTGCGATAGCGAGGATAGTAGCGTATCGCGCCCGTCAATTGGAATGCGAGCACGTCATACAGCCAGCGTTGTTGCCAAGACACCAAAGCGCTGAGCGGAACCTTGGCCAGGCGCTCGGCCGTTTTCAGCGCCGTTTCCACACTTGGCCGGGCCAGCAGTTTGAGCAGGGTGTCCATGTCCTCGCGGCTGCCCGACTCGGCGGCGGCCAAGGCCAACAGCGGCGCACCGCCCTGCTCGCGCAGCCAGCCCTCGGCCTCGTTCACCCCCTGCTGTTGCAGCCAGGAAAGCGCGGCCGCGTGGTCGGGCATCGGCAGCGCAAATTTGCGGCAGCGCGACAGGATGGTCGGCAGCAAACGGTCCAGGCTGTGGGTGGACAGCAGGAAAACGGTGCCCGGCGGCGGCTCTTCCAGAGTCTTCAGCAGCGCATTGGCCGAGGCCGTGTTCAAGGCTTCGGCCGGATACAGCACCACCACCCGCAGCCCCTGGCGGTGGGTAGAAATATTCATGAAGTCGGTCAGCGCGCGCACCTGCTCGATGCGGATATCTTTCGACGGCGTCTTGCTCGACTTCGCCTTTTTTTCGCCCTCGCCGTCCTCGCCCTCGGCGGGTTCGTCCTCCAGCGCTTCGGGGCGCACACGCCGGTAGTCCGGGTGGCTCTGCTGGACAAACCAGCCGCAGGAAGCGCAACTGCCGCAGGCGTGGCCGTCTGCGGCCGGGCGCTCGCACAGGAGCGACTGGGCAAATTGCTCAATGAACTCGGCCTTGCCGATGCCTTCCGGACCATGGAACAACAAGGCATGCGGCAGGCGCGCGCGCATCTGCATCAACTGCTGCCAGGATGACTCTTGCCAAGGGTAAATTGCCATATTTTCAGTTACTTAGCGAGGTTTGTTCAGGCAATTTATTAAAGAAGTTTAGCGAGGACAGCCGCCAGTTCCTGCTGAATATCGGCAATGCTTCGGGTCGAATCGATCACACGCATGCGCTCGGGGAACTGTTCGGCGCGGCGCAGATACTCGGCGCGCGTGGCTTCAAAAAAGTCCTGTTTCTCGCGTTCGAACTTGTCGAGCGTGCGGGTCGCATCGAGCCGCGCCCGGGCGACGGCCAGCGGCACGTCGAACAGCAGCGTCAGGTCGGGCTGCAGATCGGGATGGACCCAGGCTTCCAGCGCTTCCATCTTGGCGCGCGCCAGGCCGCGCCCACCGCTCTGATAGGCAAAGCTGGCATCGGTGAAACGGTCGGAAATCACCCAGTCGCCGCGTTCCAGGCCCGGGGCGATCACCTGGGCAATGTGTTCACGCCGGCTGGCAAACATCAGCAGGGCTTCGGTTTCGAGGTGCATCTTCTCGTGCAGAACGAGGTCGCGCAGCTTCTCTCCGAGCGCGGTGCCGCCCGGCTCGCGCGAACTGACCACCGTTTTGCCCTGCGCCCGCAGCCAGTCGGCCACGAAGCCGATGTGGGTGGACTTGCCAGCGCCGTCGATGCCTTCAAAGGTGATGAATTTTCCTCGTACCATGCGTTCCGGGCGCTCAGCGAATGTATTTGTCGACCGCCCGGTTGTGGTCGCTCAGGCTGGAAGAGAACTGGCTCGTCCCGTCCCCGCGCGCCACAAAATACAGGGCGTTGCTCTTGGCCGGGCCCAGCGCCGCCGTCAGCGACTGCATGCCAGGCAAGGCAATCGGCGTGGGCGGCAGGCCGCCGCGTGTGTAGGTATTGTACGGGGTATCGGTCTCGAGGTCTTTCTTGCGAATCTTGCCCTGATACTTGTCGCCCATGCCGTAGATCACGGTCGGATCGGTCTGCAGCATCATGCCGATTTTCAGGCGGTTGACAAAGACGGAGGCAATCATCGGCCGCTCCGACTTCTGACCCGTTTCTTTTTCCACAATCGAGGCCATGATCAGGGCCTCATACGGCGATTTATAGGGCAAATCGCCCGGGCGTTTCTGCCAGGCCTCGTTCAGGCGGGCCGTCAGCATTTGGTGCGCCTGTTTATATACCACGAGGTCGCTCGATCCTTTGGGAAAAATATACGTATCCGGGAAGAACAGCCCCTCGGGATGCTTGAAGCCGTCACTGACCTGGGCCAGCAGTTCCTGATCGCTCAGATTGGCCGTGTCGTGCTTGAGCCCCTTGGCGGCATTGATGGCCGCGCGCATCTGGCGAAAGGTCCAGCCCTCGATGATCGTCACCTGCCCTTGCGCAAATTCGCCCTTGACCAGCATCTCGAGCAGTCGCGCGGGCGAGCTGCCGGGCTTGAATTCGTAGGTGCCGGCCTTGATGCGGGCGCTGCTGCCACTGATACGCGCCAGAATCTGGAACAACAACGGCTGGAGCGGCACGCCCGCCGCCGCAATCTGCTGGGCCGCCGCGCCGACGCCGCTGCCCGGCGCCACGCTGAAATCGATGGTTTCTTCGCCTGCACCCATCGGATGCTGGGCCCACCAGGCAAAACCCGCGCCCGCCGCAAGGCCAAGAACGAGGAGCACAGCCAGTAGTTTCTTGATTTGGGACATGGTTCAGTGCAAGAGTCCGTCGGTTTTGGCCTGCCGCCGACGCGAAAATCCGGACCTAACTATAATGAGGGCGTAATAATAAGCTTCACGGAGTGATATGAACAGTTGGAATCAATTTCTCGCATCGTCGGACAACACCGTCCTGCCCGTTCCGGCCCTGGCGGCGGGTTTCGTGGCCGTGGTCAACGATCTCGGATTGATTTCTGTCAGTGGCGATGATGCGGCAAGTTTCCTGCACAATCAACTGACAAATGACGTGCATCACCTGGGCCCGGAGCGCGTGCGCCTGGCCGGCTACTGCACGCCCAAGGGCCGCCTGCTGGCCAGTTTTCTGGTCTGGCGCGATGCCGAAGCCATTTACCTGCAGCTGCCCCAAGCCCTCCTGCCCGCGATTCAGAAGCGCCTGAGCATGTACGTGCTGCGCGCCAAGGCCAAACTGGCCGCTCTCAGCGGCCGGCAGGTGCTGGCCATCGGCGGCGCGGCCGGTGCCGCTGCCCTGCAAGGCGTTGCCGGTGCCCTGCCTGCGGCGCCTTACACCCGCCTCGACCTGCCCCAGGGCCCGCTGTTGCGCCTGGCCGACGCCTTCGGTGCCGCGCGCTACCAGTGGCTGGTGGACGACACAGCCGCGCCTGCCATCTGGGAAGCGCTGTCGGCCAAGCTGGCCGTGGGCGGCAGACAGGCCTGGCAACTGTCGCAGATCCACGCCGGCGTCCCGACGATCGAGGCGAGCACGCAGGAAAAATTCGTCCCGCAAATGATCAATCTCGAACTGCTGGGTGGGGTCGATTTCAAGAAAGGCTGCTACCCCGGCCAGGAAATCGTCGCGCGTAGCCAGTACCTCGGCAAGCTCAAGCGCCGTGCCTTTCTGGCCCAGGTGGCCAGTTCCGCTGCCGCGGGCGATGAGGTCTTCGCCGCAGCAGACCCGGGCCAACCCTGCGGCATGGTCGTCAACGCCGCGCCCAACGGTGCCGGCGGCAGCGATCTGCTGGTCGAACTGAAGCTGGATGCGCCCGACAGCGGCCCGATCCATCTGGGCGCAGCCGCCGGTCCCGCGCTGTCGCTCTTGCCCATGCCCTACGCGCTGGACGCCCTGGACCTGTAAGCCATGCCCGATCTGTACATCTACTACCGCGTGCCGGACGCGCACGCCGCCGCGCTGCTGCCGAAAGTGCAGGCCATGCAGGCGAGTTTGGGTGTGCCGAGCCGGCTCAAGCGACGTCCGGAAAGCAAAGATGGTCTGCAGACCTGGATGGAAGTCTATGAAAACGTCGACGCCGGCTTTGCCGCCCGCCTCGATGCGGCCGTATCCGCGGCCGGCCTGGCGGCAGAGATCAGCGGCACGCGCCACGTCGAAACCTTTATCCCCTGTGCCCCATGTGCCTGATCGTGTTTGCCTGGAAAGTCGTGCCCGGCGCGCCCCTCGTGGCCGCCGCCAACCGGGACGAATACTACGACCGGCCGACCAGTCCGGCAGCACCCTGGCCCGACCATCCGCAGGTATTCGCCGGGCGTGATCTGCAAGGCGGCGGCAGCTGGATGGGCATCACCCGCGACGGTCCCGGCGGCCCCAAGTTCGCCGCCGTGACGAATATCCGCGCGCCAGGCGAACGCCGGCCCGATGCGCCGACCCGCGGCGCCCTGGTCGCCAACTTTCTGACGGGCGAACTGAGCGCGCAGGACTACCTGGCCACCCTGATCGGCAAGACCGACGACTACAACGGTTTTAATCTCGTGCTCGGCGACCGCGAACAGCTGTTCTGGTACTCGAACCGCGGCGAAAGCGACCCGCGCAACGGCAAGCCTCTGGCGCCGGGGATCTACGGCATTTCGAATGGATTGCTGGACGAGCCCTGGCCGAAAGTGCTGCGCACCAAGGCCCAGTTTGCGAGTCTGCTATGCCTGGGCGCGCCCGAGGACGCCTTCTTCGAGATGCTGGCCGACACCACGCGCGCGCCCGACATGCGCCTGCCAAACACGGGCGTGGAGCGCGATGTCGAACGCATGCTGTCGGCCGTCTGCATCGAATCGCCCGGCTACGGGACGCGTACCTCCACCGTGGTCAAGCTCTACCACCACGCGCCCGCCGAGCTCAACGAGCGCGTCCTACAGTAAGCGTTCCATCTCCACGTGCGGGATGCCCGCCTCCATGAACTCCGCGCCGACAACCGTGAAGCCGTGCTTCAGGTAGAAATCCTTGGCATGGGTCTGCGAGCTGAGCACCACGCGCTGATCGCCGCGCTTCTTGGCCTGCTGCATGAGGCCATTGAGCACCTTGGCGCCGACGCCAGTCCCGCGCACACGCTTGCGCACCGCCATGCGGCCGATATGGCCATCCGGCAGCAGACGCCCGGTCGCAATCGGGTTGCCCAACGCGTCATAGGCCACGGCGTGCAGGCACTGCGCGTCCATCGCGTCCATTTCCAGCTCGGCCGGCACCTGCTGCTCCTCCACGAAGACTTCGGTACGGATCGGGGCCGCATCGGCGCGCATCTTCTCCCAATCGCCAAAGCGCAGACTGACCATCATGCTGCGCAGCGCCGCGCCAACATGCGGTGTGCTGCGGTAGGGATCGCCCGGATTGGCGGCGTTGACGATTTCCTGCATGCGTTCGGCCACATTGCCCAGCGCAGCCGGATGCGAGTAGATGTAGAACTGGCCCTTGGCAATCGCGTCGAAGGTGATGTCGGCCACGTCGTGCGCCGTCACCTTGCCCGATTCCACCGCCTTCACCGTCAGCATCTGAGCGGCCACCTGGCTCGGCGTGGCGGCCCCGGTCATCTTCACGTCCTCGGGACGGTTGCGGTGCGACTGGCTGATCCCGGTCGGCACAAAATACGGAC
The DNA here is from genome assembly GCF_022012445.1 of Massilia sp. TS11. Lineage (GTDB taxonomy): Bacteria > Pseudomonadota > Gammaproteobacteria > Burkholderiales > Burkholderiaceae_D > Telluria. The sequence continues at coordinate 291,956 of NZ_JAKLTS010000005.1, read as the reverse complement.
ACAGCACCGAGGCGCCGATCGGCGCGCCGACCAGCTTCAGGTCCTGGTACAGGGTTTCCGACAGCGACACGACCGCGTGCTTGGACACGTTGTACACGCCCATCGCCGGCGCATTCAGCAGGCCCGCCATCGACGCCGTGTTGACGATATGCCCCTCAAACGCGGCATCCTTGCGCGCCTGTTCCAGCATCAGGCGGGTGAAGATGCGCACGCCATGGATCACGCCCCACAGGTTCACGCCGAGCACCCACTCCCAGTCGGCGTCCGAATTCTCCCAGATCAGCCCGCCGCTACCGACGCCTGCGTTGTTGAACATCAGGTGGACGGCGCCGAATTCGCGCATCGCCAGGTCGGCCAGCGCCTGCACCTGCTCGCTCTTGCGCACGTCGCACTTGAAAGCACGCACATCGACGCCAGCGCCGGCCAGCTCAGCGCGCGTGGCCTCCAGCGCGTCGTCCTGCACGTCGGCGATCAGCACGCGCATGCCCAGCTTGCCCGCCTTGATCGCGAACTCTTTGCCAAGGCCGCTCGCGCCGCCCGTAATCACTGCCACTTTGCCGTCAAAGGATTTCATGGGATCAGTTGTACCAGTTGTTTGCCAAAATTCCTGCCTTGCAGCAGGCCGATAAAGGCCTCCGGCGCCGCCGTCAGACCCTGGGCCAGGCTCTCGCGGTAGCGCAATTGGCCGCTGTGGACGAGTGCGCCCAGTTCGTCGAGCGCTTGCGGCCACACCTCCGGATGCTCGGTGATGATGAAGCCCTCCACCCGCAGCCGCTTGATCAGCATGTGCTTCAGGTTGTAGAGCGGCTGGGCATCGCCGTTGTAACCCGCGATCAGGCCACACAGGGCCACGCGGCCAAACGCATTCATTCGCGCCAGGGCCAGGTCCAAGCCCAGGCCGCCGACGTTCTCAAACAGGCAGTCCACCCCATCCGGCGTGGCGGCCCGCAAATCTTCCTTCAAACGGCCGGCCTTGTAATCGACACAGGCATCAAAGCCCAGGGTATCGGTCACATAGGCGCACTTGTCAGGACCGCCCGCAATGCCGACCGCGCGGCAGCCGCGCAGCCTGGCCAATTGCCCGACGACCGAGCCGACCGCCCCGCTGGCCGACGACACCAGCACCGTCTCACCCGGCTTGGCCTGCAGAATCCGGTTCAGCCCATACCAGGCCGTCACCCCCGGCATGCCTGCGACACCGAGCCCGGCAGACAGCGGAACGCGCGGATCCGCCTTGCGCAGCTCGCCACCAGCGGCGATGCCATGCGTGGCCCAGCCGAGCATGCCGATGACCGCATCGCCCTCGGCAAAATCCGGATGGCGTGAGGCGGCAACCACACCGGCCGTCGCGCCGATCATCGTCGCATCGAGCGGCTGCGGCGCAGCGTAGCTCTTGGCCTCACTCATGCGCCCGCGCATGTAAGGATCGAGCGACAGGTAATGATTTCTCACCAGAACCTGACCCACATCGAGGGCCGGCAGGTCCACTTCTTCAAGCCGGAAGTTCTCCGGCAGCACCGCCCCGCGCGGACGCGAGGCGAGCACAATCCGCTGCATCTTCAAACCGCCGACACCCCGCCATCGACAGCCAGAGTCTGGCCGGTAATATGCTTGCCCGCGTCCGATGCGAACAGCACAGCCACGCCCTTCAGGTCCTCGTCATCGCCGAGGCGCTTGAGCGGCGCATCCTTGGCCAGGGCCTCGGCACCGAATTTTTCCAGCACGCCCTTGGTCATCTTGGACGGGAAGAAGCCGGGCGCCACCGCATTCACGGTGATGCCATAGCGGCCCCACTCGCCGGCCAGGGTGCGCGTGAAGTTGATGACGGCCGCTTTCGAGGTGTTGTAGGCAATCGTCTGGATGCTGCCATCGGGGTTGCCGGCCAGACCCGCGATCGAGGCAACGTTCAGAATCCGGCCATAGCGGCGCGGAATCATCGACAGCTTGCCGACGGCTTGCGACACCAGGAAGATGCTGCGCACATTCAGGTTCATCACCTTGTCCCAGGCTTCGAGCGGATAGTCCTCGGCCGGGGCGCCCCAGCTGGCGCCGGCGTTGTTGATCAGGATGTCGATATGGCCGAGGCGCTTGAGTGCCTCGCTGACCATCGGCAGCACCTGGGCCTCGTCGGCCAGGTCGCAGGCGATGGCCGAGGCCGCGATGCCGCGCGCCTTCAGATGCGCCACGGCCTCATCCAGATCGGCCTGCTTGCGCGAGACCAGCACCAGCTCGGCGCCCTCCTCGCCCAATGCCTCGGCCATCTGCAGGCCCAGACCGCGCGAACCGCCGGTCACCAGAGCCTTGCGGCCCGCCAGGGAGAACAGTTTTTGAACGCTGCGCGCTTCCATCTTCGCTCCTTAGATTGCGTAATCCATGCACTGGCGCTCGCTGCGCACGGCGCCGATAAAGGGTTTGACCGCCACATGGGTCGGGTGGTCCTGGTAGGCATCGAGGGCGGCGCGGTCGGCGAACTCCGAGTACAGCACCACGTCATAGGTCGCTTCCAGCCCCGGCTGGGCCAACGCCACCTCGAATTTCAGGATGCCGGGCACGATGTTGGCGCAGGCGTCCAGGCGCTCTTTCAGCTTGCGCATATTGGTCGCCTTGTCCGCGCCTTCCGCCTCGTCCTTCAGCTTCCACATCACGATATGTTTGATCATCTTGTCCTCTTAAAACCATGCATCCTGCATGTCCAGGGTGGTGGTGTCGATGCTTGCCAACAAGTCCAGCTGGGCATGGACCTTGGGCAGCTCCCAACGGAAAAAGTAGTGGCAGGCCTGTAGCTTGCCACGATAGAAGTCCTCTTCCTTGCCAACGGCCAGCAGGGCCATGTCGAGCCAGAGCCAGGCGACCACCGTATGGCCGACCGCTTCCAGATACACGCTGGCATTGGCCAGCGTCTTGTTCAGATCGCCCGTCGCGTAGAGGGCGGCTGTCACCTTCTCGATCCGCTTGAGCACGGCGCCAAGCTGGGCCGCATAGTCCGCCAGCGGGCCGGCCTTGGCCAGCGTGCGCCCGACCGCGCGGCCCAGGGCCTGGAACAGCGCGCCGTTCTGCAAGCTCACCTTGCGGCCCAGCAGGTCCAGCCCATGGATACCATGCGTGCCCTCGTGGATCGCGTTCAGGCGGTTGTCGCGGTAGAACTGTTCAACATTGTACTCGCGCGTATAGCCATAGCCGCCGTGCACCTGGATGGCCAGGCTATTGGCTTCCAGGCACCACTGGGCCGGCCAGGATTTGCAGATCGGCGTCAGGATATCGAGCAGCATGCCGGCCTCGCGGCGCGCGTCGGCATCCTCGGCCGTCTTGGCTTCGTCGACCAGGCGCGCACAGTAGAACGACAAGGCCATGCCCCCTTCGGCATAGGCCTTCTGTGCTAGCAGCATGCGCCGCACATCGGTGTGGGCGATGATCGGCAAGGGCGGCTGGCTCGGATCTTTCTCGGCCGGATGGCGGCCCTGCGGCCGCTTGCGCGCATAGTCGAGCGCATGCAGATAGCCGGTCATGCCGAGTGTGGCCGCGCCCATGCCGACGGCAATGCGGGCCTCGTTCATCATGTGGAACATGGCCGCCAGGCCCTGATGCGGCTCGCCGACCAGATAGCCGATGGCACCCGCCTCGCCTGCGGGCGTGTACTTGCCTTCACCGAAATTCAGCAGGCAATTGGTCGTGCCGCGATTGCCCATTTTGTGATTGAGACCGGCCAGCACGACATCATTGCGCTCACCCAGGCTGCCGTCTTCGTTCACCAGGAACTTCGGCACGATGAACAGGGAGATGCCTTTCACGCCAGGAATCAGCTTGCCATCCGGCCCCGGAATCTTGGCCAGCACCAGATGCACGATATTCTCTGCCAGTTCGTGCTCGCCACCCGAGATCCACATCTTGTTGCCACGGATGCGGTATTGGCCTTCACCATCGGGCACGGCGCGGCTGCTGATGTCGGACAGCGAGGACCCGGCCTGCGGCTCCGACAGGCACATGGTGCCGAAGAAGCGGCCCGCAAGCTGGGGCTTGGCGAAGCGTTCGATCTGCCACGGGATGCCCGTCTTGATGAGCGTGTTGGCATTGGCCGCCGTCAGGAATAAATAGGCCGAGGTGGCGCAGTTGGCCGCGGTGAACCAGGCCGTCAGCGCACGCTCCACCAGATACGGCAGCTGCATGCCGCCGACGGCCTCGTCCTGCGCGGCGGCGAGAAAGCCCGCGTCGGCAAAGGCCGTGAGCGCGCGCTTTACTTCGGGCAGGATCTGCACCTTGCCATCGACCACATGCGGTTCCTGCTGGTCGCTGGCCTTGTTGTGCGGCGCGAACAGATCAAGCGCCATGCGCTCGGCCGTATCGAGGGCGGCATCGAAAGTTTCGCGGCTGTGCTCGGCGAAACGGGCGCGCGTCGTCAGCGCGGCCGCGTCCAGCCACTCGTACAGCAGGAAATCGATATCGCGGCGGGACAGGATCGTATGTTGCATCGTCGCCCCGCCCGTGTCAGACCACTTCGAACAGGCCGGCAGCGCCCTGGCCGCCGCCAATGCACATGGTCACGACCACATACTTGACGCCGCGGCGCTTGCCTTCAATCAGCGCATGGCCGACGAGACGCGCGCCCGATACGCCATAGGGATGGCCGACGGCGATCGCACCGCCGTTGACGTTCAGGCGGTCCATCGGAATGCCGAGCTTGTCTGCGCAGTAGAGCACCTGCACGGCGAAGGCTTCGTTCAACTCCCACAGACCGATGTCGTCGACCTTGAGGCCGGCCTTGGCCAGCAGTTTAGGCACGGCGAAGACAGGGCCGATGCCCATTTCATCCGGCTCGCAGCCGGCCACCGCAAAGCCGCGGAAGATGCCGAGCGGCTGCAAGCCCTTGGCCTCGGCCACCTTGCTGTTCATGACGATGGTAGCGGCGGCGCCGTCCGAGAACTGGCTGGCATTACCGGCCGAAATCACCCCGCCCGGCACGGCCGTGCGGATCTTGGCGACGGCCTCCAGCGTCGTATCGGCGCGGATGCCTTCGTCAGCGGCGATCGTCACCTCGCGCGTCAGCAGCATGCCGGAGTCCTTGTCGGCCACGCCCATCACCGTCGTCATCGGCACGATTTCGGCATCAAACAGGCCGGCCGCCTGGGCCGCCGCGGCGCGTTGCTGGCTCTGCACCCCGTAGGCGTCCTGACGATCCTTGCCGATGCCGTAACGCTTGGCCACGGTTTCGGCCGTCTGCAGCATCGGCCAGTAGATGGCCGGCTTGTTCTGGCTGAGCCAGACTTCCTTCAGCATGTGGGTATTCATTTCCTGCTGCACGCAGGAGATCGATTCGACACCGCCGGCGGCAAAGATATCGCCTTCGCCCGTCAGCACGCGCTGGGCCGCCAGCGCAATGGTCTGCAGGCCCGACGAGCAGAAACGGTTGACCGCCATGCCCGGCACGGTGACCGGGCAGCCGCCGCGCAGGGCGATCTGGCGCGCGATATTGGCGCCGGTCGCGCCTTCCGGATTGGCGCAGCCCATGATCACGTCTTCGATCTCACCCGCATCGATGCCGGCGCGCGCGATGGCCGCCTGCAGCACATGGCCGCCCAGGGTCGCCCCGTGCGTCATGTTGAAGGCCCCTTTCCAGCTCTTGGCCAGGCCCGTGCGGGCGGTCGAAACGATGACGGCATCAATCATGGGTGTCTCCTTATGGTGGGATGCGTAACGGCGCGAGAATAGCACATTTTAGAACGGTCGTTCGCAAATCTTTCGGCCTGCTCTGGCATGATGGCGCGATGCCGATTGCCCACGACATACTCGCTGCCCTGCAGCCCCTGGCCGACCCCGAACGCGCCGCCCCGATGCGCGCCTACATGAAGGGGAAATTCCCGTTTTTCGGCATCCCGACGCCGGCCCGGCGCGCTGCGCTGGCCCCGATTCTCAAGCGTGCCGATGTGCGCGCCCTCGACGCCGCCGCCCTGCTGGCACTGGCCCGCCGCCTGTGGGAGCGGCCCGAGCGCGAATGCCAGTATGCGGCCATCGACCTGCTGGCGCGCCACTGGAAGCGCCTCGGTGTCGCCAGCATTCCGGCCGTGCTCGAACTGAGTCAGCAGCGCGCATGGTGGGACAGCGTCGACGGCCTGGCCGGGGTGGTGAATGACATCCTCCATGCCGAGCGCAGCGGGCAAGTGCTGATGGACGCCGCCATCGGCCATGCCAACCTGTGGGTGCGGCGCACGGCCATGATCCACCAGCTTGGCTGGCGCGCGGACACTGACACGGACCGATTATCTTCTTACAGCCGTCAGCTGGCAGGCGAGACCGATTTCTTCATTCGCAAGGCCATCGGCTGGGCGCTGCGCGACTACGCCCACCACAATCCGCCCGCCGTTGCAGGCTTTCTGCAAAATCCCGGGGTCCAGTTCGCCCCGCTGACGGTGCGCGAAGCGAGCAAGCATCTGGGCAAATATGTAAGTTTGGCGTAAGTTTCAAGAAAGGCATCCGTAAGTTTTACCTTCCACACTCCGTCACAGCTGATAGCGCATCGGCTATTCACATAACATCTAATACAACGGAGACAAGACATGGCAACTACGTCCAAGTCGGTTGGCCTGACCGGTGAAGAGAAGAAGGTGATTTTCGCCTCCTCGCTGGGCACGGTCTTTGAATGGTACGACTTTTATCTGTACGGCTCGCTCGCAGCCGTCATCGCCAAGAAGTTCTTTATCGGCGACCCCACCACCTCGTTCATTTTCGCCCTGCTGGCATTTGCAGCAGGCTTCATCGTGCGTCCGCTGGGCGCGCTGGTGTTCGGCCGCCTCGGCGACATGATCGGCCGCAAGTACACCTTCCTCGTCACCATCCTGATCATGGGTGGCTCGACCTTCCTCGTCGGCCTGCTGCCTGGCTACGCCGACTGGGGCATTGCCGCACCGATCATCCTCGTGTCCCTGCGCCTGCTGCAAGGCCTGGCACTCGGTGGTGAGTACGGCGGCGCCGCCACCTATGTGGCCGAACACGCGCCGGAAGGCAAGCGTGGCGCCTTCACCGCCTGGATCCAGACCACCGCCACGATGGGCCTGTTCCTGTCGCTGCTGGTGATCCTCGCCACCCGCAAATCGATGACCCCGGCCGACTTCGACGACTGGGGCTGGCGCGTACCCTTCCTGGTCTCGGCTCTGCTGCTCGGTATCTCGGTGTGGATCCGTATGTCGATGCACGAATCCCCGGCTTTCGCCCGCATGAAGGCTGAAGGCAAGACCTCCAAGGCACCGATTTCGGAATCCTTCTTCGTCTGGAAGAACGCCAAGATCGTCATCCTGTCGCTGATCGGTCTGACCATGGGCCAGGCTGTCGTGTGGTACACGGGCCAGTTCTACGCCCTGTTCTACCTGACCCAGACCCTGAAAGTGGACGGCGAATCGGCCAACCTGATGGTGGCGGCCTCGCTGGCCCTGGCCACCCCATTCTTCCTGGTCTTCGGCTCGCTGTCGGACAAGATCGGCCGCAAGAAGATCATCATGGCAGGCTGCCTGCTGGCCGCGCTGACCTACTTCCCGATCTTCAAATCGCTGACCCACTACGCCAACCCGGCCCTGGAATCGGCACTGGCCAATTCGCCGGTGGTGGTGGTGGCTGATCCGGAAGCCTGCCACTTCCAGTTCAACCCGACCGGCACCAAGAAGTTCCCGAAATCCTGCGACATCGCCACTGGCATGCTGACTGCTGCGACCGTGAACTACACGATCCAGCCGGCCGCACCGGGTTCGATCGCCGTGGTCAAGATCGGCGCCAAGGAAATCACCTCGTTTGACGCCGTGATGACCCCGGACGGCCTGAACTTCGACGCCGACTCGAAGAAGAAGGAAGCCGAGCTGAAGAAAGCGATCGGCGGCGCCATCAAGGAAGCCGGCTATCCGGCCAAGGCTGACCCGGCCCAGGTGAACACCACCATGGTTGTGGCCCTGCTGTTCGTGCTGGTGCTGTATGTGACGATGGTCTACGGCCCGATCGCCGCCATGCTGGTCGAAATGTTCCCGACTCGCATCCGCTACACCTCGATGTCCCTGCCCTACCACATTGGTAACGGCTGGTTCGGCGGCCTGCTGCCGACGATCTCCTTCGCCCTGGTGGCCTACAAAGGCGACATTTACTACGGCCTCTGGTATCCGATTGTGATCGCCTCGATCACCTTCGTCATCGGCATGCTGTTCGTGAAAGAAACCAAGGACAACGACATCTACTCGCGTGACTAAAGCTTTCCGGTAAGTCGCACCCTCGAAACCCCGTCCTGAGCAATCAGGCGGGGTTTCATCTTTTCCGCCCCAACAAAAACCTGCTCCCAAGATAAATCGGGGTCAGACCCCATTTTTCCTGACAGATAAATGGGGTCTGGCCCCGATTTGTTTGGGGAGCAAGGATCTTGTGTGGGCGAGAAAAAAGGCGGCCCGCTGGCCGCCTTTGGGCGTGGTAGAGGCTGGCTTAGCCGTTGAAGCCTTTGCCTTCGCCGGCCAGCTTCACCAGCAGCGGTGCGGGCTGCCAGGCGTCGCCGTGACGGCCACGCGCGTATTTTTCCATGGCGCGCAGCACGTTCGGCAGACCGACGGTGTCGGCGTAGAACATCGGGCCGCCGCGGAATAGCGGGAAACCGTAGCCAGTCAGGTAGACCATGTCGATATCGGACGCGCGCAGCGCAATGCCTTCTTCGAGGATCAGCGCGGCCTCATTCACCAGCGAGTAGACGAGGCGCTCGACGATCTCTTCATCCGTGATCTTGCGGCGCTCGACGCCGATATCGGCCGAGTGCTTGACAATCATCTCGTTGACCACGGCCGAGGGATAGGCCTTGCGGTCGCCCGCTTTGTAGTCGTACCAGCCGGCGCCGGTCTTCTGGCCGAAGCGGCCCATTTCGCACAGCAGGTCGGCCGTCTTCGAATAGGTGATGTGCGGCGCTTCCACATAGCGGCGCTTGCGGATGTACCAGCCGATGTCGTTGCCGGCCAGGTCGCCCATGCGGAACGGGCCCATCGCGAAGCCGAACTTTTCGATGGCCTTGTCCACTTGCTCCGGCAGGCAGCCCTCTTCCAGCAGGAAGCCGGCCTGGCGGCTGTACTGCTCGATCATGCGGTTGCCGATGAAACCGTCGCACACGCCCGAGACCACACCGGTCTTCTTGAGCGTCTTCGCCAGCTTCAGGGTCGTGGCCAGCACGTCGGCGCCGGTCTTCTCACCGCGCACGATTTCGAGCAGCTTCATCACATTGGCCGGGCTGAAGAAGTGGGTACCGATCACATCCTGCGGGCGTTGGGTGAAGGCGGCGATCTTGTTCAGGTCCAGGGTCGAGGTGTTCGAGGCCAGAATCGCGCCCGGCTTCATGCAGGCGTCCAGCTGCTTGAACACAGCTTCCTTCACGCCCATGTCTTCGAACACGGCTTCGATGACGATGTCGGCGTCCGCGATGGCGGCGTAGTCGAGCGTACCGCTGATCGCGCCCATGCGCTTGTCGAACTTATCCTGGGTGAGCTTGCCCTTCTTGAGCGAATTCTCGTAATTCTTGCGGATCGTGGCGATGCCCTTGTCCAGCGCTTCCTGCTTGGTTTCGAGCAGGGTGACGGGAATGCCGGCGTTGGCGAAGTTCATCGCAATGCCGCCGCCCATCGTGCCCGCGCCAATCACGGCCGCCTTGGCGATCGGGCGCAGCGGTGTGTCCTCGGCGATGCCGGGCACCTTGCCGGTCTGGCGCTCGCTGAAGAAGGCGTGGCGCAGGGACTTCGATTCGGTGGTCTGGATCAGGCCGATGAAGCGATCACGCTCGAACTTGAGGCCGTCTTCAAACTTCATCGTGACCGCGGCCTCGACGCAATCGACAATCTGCAGCGGCGCCGGGAACGGACCGGCCATCGCCTTGACCGTGTTGCGCGAGAACTGGAGGAAGGCCTCGTAATTCGGGTAGTCGATGGCGCGCTCGCGCACCTTGGGCAGCGGCCGCAGATCGGCCACTTTTTCGGCAAAGGCCAGCGCCTTGGCCACGAGGTCGTCGCCGGGCGCGTAGATTTCGTCGAACAGGGCGGTGCCGGCAAATTTCTCCGACAGGATAGGATTGCCGGACAGGATGAAATTGAGCGCCATCTCCAGGCCGACCACGCGCGGCAGACGCTGGGTGCCGCCGGCGCCCGGCAGCAGACCCAGCTTCACTTCGGGCAGCGCGATCTGGGCGCCTGGCATGGCCACGCGATAGTGGCAGCCAAGGGCCAGTTCCAGCCCGCCGCCCATGCACACACTGTGAATCGCGGCCACCACCGGCTTGCTCGCCCCTTCCGCCACGCGGATCAGGGTGTGCAGGGTCGGCTCGGTCAGGGCCTTGGGCGAATTGAACTCCTTGATGTCGGCGCCGCCCGAGAAGGCCTTGCCGGCGCCAGTGATGACAATCGCCTTGACCTGTTCATCGGCTTCGGCGCGGCGGATGCCCTCCACCGCGGCTGTGCGCGTTGCCAGGCCCAGGCCATTGACGGGCGGGTTGTTCAGGGTGATGACGGCAATATTGCCGCGAACCTCGTAATCGGCGCTCATGAAGTCTTCCTCTATGCGGTTGGACCAGAAGATCCGCACTATACCGCATAAAGGAACGGTCGTACTATTTTTTACTTCATGCCGTCGGCAATTTGTATTCGCGGAACTGCTCGCGCAGCTTGTTCTTCAGGACTTTGCCAGTGGCGCCCAGCGGCAGACCATCGAGGAACAGCACTTCGTCCGGCATCCACCACTTGGCGATCTTGCCCTCCAAATGGTGAAGCACATCCTCGCGCGTCAGCTCCAGACCCGGGCGTTTGACGACCAGCAGCAGCGGCCGTTCGTCCCATTTCGGATGCGGCACGCCGATGCAGGCCGCCTGCAGCACGGCCGGATGTGTCATCGCCAGGTTTTCGATGTCGATCGAGCCGATCCACTCGCCACCCGACTTGATCACGTCCTTGCTGCGGTCGGTAATCTGCATGAAGCCGTCGGGGTCGATGGTGGCCACGTCGCCGGTCGGGAACCAGCCGTTCACGAGCGGATCGCCACCCTCGCCTTTGAAATAGCCGCTCACGATCCAGGGACCGCGCACATACAGGTGGCCGAAAGATTCGCCATCCCAGGGCAGCTCTTTGCCGGCGTCGTCGACGATCTTCATGTCGACGCCGTAAATCGCGTGGCCCTGTTTGAGGCGAATCTTGCGCTGTTCGGCCTCGGGCATGCTGCGGTGCTTGCCGAGCACGGTGCTGACCGTGCCCAGGGGCGACATTTCGGTCATGCCCCAGGCGTGGATCACCTCGACGTTCAGTTTGTCCATCATCGTATTGAGCAGCGAGGGCGGACAGGCCGAGCCACCGACCACTGTGCGGCGGAAGGTCGAAAACTGCAGATTATTCTGCAGGCAGTAGTTGACCAGGCCGAGCCAGACGGTCGGCACGCCGGCCGAGAAAGTCACGCCCTCGGCCTCGAACAATTCGTAGAGCGACTTGCCATCGAGCGCGGCACCGGGGAAGACCATCTTCGCGCCGCTCAGCAGCACCGAGTACGGCAGGCCCCAGGCGTTCACATGGAACATCGGCACCACCGGCAGAATCGCATCGCCCGAGGTCACGTTCAGCGCGTTCGGCATGGCCGAGGCGTAGGCGTGCAGCACGGTCGAGCGGTGCGAGTACAGGGCACCTTTCGGGTTGCCCGTCGTGCCCGAGGTGTAGCACAGAGTCGCGGCCGCGTTCTCGTCGAATTGCGGCCAGCTGTAGTCGTCCGAGTGGCTGTGGATCAGGTCCTCGTAGCACAGCAGGCCAGGGATGTTGTCGTCCGTCGGCATATGGCTGCGCTCGGCCATCAGCACCCAGTGCTTGACGGTCGGGCAATGCGCGGCAATGCCCTGGACGATCGGCAGGAACGTCAGGTCGAACATCAGCACCTTGTCCTCGGCATGGCCCATGATGTAGGCGATCTGCTCCGGATGCAGGCGCGGATTGATCGTGTGCAGCACGGCGCCCGAACCCGACACGCCATAGTAGGCTTCCAGGTGGCGGTAGGTATTCCAGGCCAGGGTGCCGACGCGCTCGCCCATTTGCACGCCGAGGCCGCTCAGCGCATTGGCCAGCTGGCGCGCGCGGCGGGCGCAATCGCGGTAGGTGTAGCGGTGGATGTCGCCTTCCACGCGCCGGGTGACAATTTCCGCACTGCCGTAATGACGCGCGGCAAAGTCGATAATTGTCGAAATTAACAGGGGAACATGCATCATCTCGCCCATCAACGGGCTCTTGTGCAACGGCGACATTCAGACTCCTCTTTTCGGTGATTAACTGGCATTTTCGAGTGTCGACCTGCAGTCGCCGGGCCGTCAATGACTTTTCGTGCTGCGCCGCACAAGCGCCCGTGTGGCCGCCTGCAGGCCGCCAGCGCCTGGGGTAGAATCCGCCGATGCTCACACCCACCCACACGCCCGACGCGCTGCGCTTCAATAATCGCTTCGCCAGCTTGCCGGAGCACTTCTACACGCGCCTGAACGGCAGCGGCCTGCCCGACCCGTATCTGGTCGGCGTCAGTCCCTCGGCCGCGCAGCTGCTCGGTCTGGACCCGGCCCAGCTGACCGCGCCCGAGAGTCTGGCCGTGCTGGCCGGCCAGCGCGCCCCGGCCGCAGCGGCCCCGCTGGCGGCCGTGTATTCGGGCCACCAGTTCGGCGTCTGGGCCGGTCAGCTCGGCGACGGGCGCGCGATTCTGCTCGGCGATGTCGAGACGCCCGAGGGGCCGATGGAGTTGCAGTGGAAAGGCGCCGGTCTGACGCCCTACTCGCGCATGGGCGACGGGCGCGCCGTGCTGCGCTCGTCGATCCGCGAGTTTCTGTGCTCCGAGGCCATGCATGCGCTCGGCATTCCGACCACGCGTGCGCTGTCCGTCGTCGGCTCCGATCTCGGTGTCGTGCGCGAAAGTATCGAGACGGCCGCCGTCGTCATCCGCATGGCGCCGAGCTTCGTGCGCTTTGGCTCGTTTGAACACTGGTACTACGGCAAACACAATGCGGCGCTGCGCCAGCTGGCCGACCACGTCATCGCGCACTTTTATCCCGAGCTGGCCGAGGCCGACAACCCTTATCAGGCGCTGCTGGCCGAGGTCACGCGCCGCACCGGCAAGCTGATCGCGCAATGGCAGGCCGTCGGTTTCATGCATGGCGTGATGAACACGGACAATATGTCGATTCTCGGCCAGACCCTCGACTACGGTCCGTTTGGCTACATGGAAGCCTTCGACGCCCACCACATCTGCAACCACAGCGACAACAGCGGGCGCTACAGCTACGCCAACCAGCCGCGCATCGGCGAATGGAATTGCTTTGCCCTTGGCCAGGCCCTGGTGCCCCTGATCGGCAGCGTGGACGCCACCCATGCGGCGCTGGAGGCCTATGGTCCGGCCTACAGCACGGCCATGGACGAACTGCTGCATGCCAAGCTCGGCCTCAAGGCCACGCTCGATCAGGACGAAGACTTCTTCAACGCGATGTACGCGATGCTGCAGGCCACCCGGGTCGACTACACGCTGTTCTTCCGCCGTCTGGCCGCGATCCGGCGCGACGATCCCGCCCAGGACGGTCCGGTGCGCGACCTGTTCATCGACCGCGCCGCCTGCGATGCCTGGCTGGTCCAGTACCGCGCCCGCCTGCGCCAGGAAGACAGCGCCGACGCCCCGCGCCAGGCCGCCATGCGCGCCGTGAACCCCAAATACGTGCTGCGCAATTATCTGGCGCAGGTCGCCATCGAAAAGGCGCAGAATAAAGATTTCAGCGAGGTCCAGCGCTTGCTGTCAGTTCTCGCCAAGCCGTACGACGAACAGGAAGAGCACGCGGCCTATGCCGCGCTGCCGCCGGACTGGGCCAGCGGGCTCGAAGTCAGTTGTTCATCCTGAGGAGCCAACATGGAAAAAGTGAAAAAGACCGACGCCGAATGGCGCGCCGCCCTCGACCCCCTGTCCTACCAGGTGACGCGCCAGGCCGCGACCGAACGCGCCTTCACCGGCCAATACTGGGACCACCACGCGGCCGGCATTTACACCTGCGTCTGCTGCAATACGCCCCTGTTTGAGTCGGACGCCAAGTTCGACTCCGGCTGCGGCTGGCCCAGCTACTTCAAACCGCTTGCAGCCGACCGCATCATCGAGAAGCTCGACCGCAGTCATGGTATGCTGCGCACCGAGGTGATCTGCGCCGTGTGCGACGCCCACCTCGGCCACGTATTTCCCGATGGTCCGCCGCCCACGGGGCTGCGCTATTGCATCAATTCTGCCTCTTTACGCTTCGATCCCAAGTAAGTGATGAAATTCCTGTTCGACCTGTTCCCGGTCATCCTCTTCTTCGGCAGCTTCAAATGGGCGGAGGGTCACACCGACGCTGCCCACGCCGTCGTCAGCCGCTATCTCGGGGACTTCATGGCTGCCGGCCTGCAGCCGGCCCAGGCGCCGGTGATTCTGGCGACGGTCATCGCCATCGTCGCCACCTTCTGCCAGGTCGGATACCTGTTGGCGCGCAAGCGCAAGGTCGATGGCATGCTGTGGTTTTCGCTGGCCATCATCGTGGTCTTCGGCGGCCTGACCGTGTATTTCCACGATGAGAACTTCATCAAGCTCAAGCCCACGATTCTGTACGTGGCCATGGCCGTGCTGCTGCTGGTCTCGCAGGTGATATTCAAAAAGAACCTGATGCGCAAGGCGATGGAAGAACAGATCAAACTGCCCGAGCAGATGTGGGCCCGCCTCGGCTATGCCTGGATTGTGTTCCTGGCCGGCCTGGGTGCACTCAATCTGTTTGTCGCCTTCGTGCTGTTTGCGAATGACACCAGCGCCTGGGTCAGTTTCAAGCTGTTCGGCTTTACTGGCCTGTTCCTCGCCTTCATCATCGGCCAGACCTTCTTCCTGTCTAAATACATGCAGGAGGAAGCATGAGCGATGTGCGTCCTGACAAAATCCGCGCCCTGCTGACGGCGGCGCTGGCGCCCGAGCAGCTCGAAGTCGGCGACGACTCGGCCCTGCACGCGGGCCATCCGGGCGCCGCCTCGGGCGGCGGCCACTACCGTGTAAAAATCGTCTCGGCGCGCTTTACGGGCCTGAATCTCGTCATGCGCCATCGACTGGTGTATGATGCGGTCCGACAAATGTTGAACTCTGAAATACACGCCCTCGCCATTACCGCACTGACCCCGTCCGAGCTGTAAGCGCTTGTAACATTTCAGCTAGTTTTAAGGTGAATGATCCACACTGTGGATCTTTGTCTGTACTTACAATCCCGTTAGGAAAAACACAATGAACTTGAAGCCAGCCCGCCTGCTGTTGACGCTCCTCGCTGTTGCCGCCGCTCCTGCCATGGCACAGAACATCGCTGTGGTGAACAACAAGCCGATTCCCTCGGCCCGCGTGGAAGCGATCGTGAAGCAAGCCGTGGCGCAAGGCCAACAGGATTCGCCCCAGCTGCGCGACAATATCAAGAGCCAGCTGATCCAGCGCGAAGTGCTGATGCAGGAAGCCGAAAAGCAAGGCTTCGACAAGGACGCCAACGTCAAGCTGCAGATCGAAAATGCGCGCCAGGCCATCACCATCAACGCCATGATCAGCGCCTACCTGGCCAAGAACAAGGTCAGCGACGCCGAGATCCAGGCTGAATACGATGCCTTCAAAAAGCAGGCCGGCGACAAGGAATACCACGTGCGCCACATCCTGGTCGACAGCGAAGCCGCTGCCAAGGACGTGATCGCCAAGCTGAAAGGCGGCGCCAAGTTCGAAGACCTGGCCAAGACCTCGAAAGACACCGGCACCGCTGCCAACGGTGGCGACCTCGACTGGGCTACCCCGTCGGCCTTCCCGCCCGTGTTCTCGAACGCCTTCGTCAAGCTGGACAAGGGCCAGGTCACCGAGACCCCGGTCCAGACCCCGAACGGCTGGCACGTGATCAAGGTGGACGACATCCGCGCCGCCAAGCTGCCGACCCTGGAAGAAGTTAAGCCGCAAGTGGCCGAAGCCCTGCAGAACAAGAAGCTGCAGGCTTACCAGGACGAGCTTCTCAAGAAAGCAAAAATCAAGTAATCTCGTATGCCGGCGGCGCCTCTGGGCGCCGTCTTCTTTTCAATTTTTAGGAATTTGACAATGAAGTTCAAGCCTGCCCGTCTGTTGTTTGCCATGCTGGCCATCGCCGCAGCCCCCGCCTTCGCCCAGGCACAAGCCGCTGCCGTCACCGTGAACGGCAAGGCCATTCCCCAAGCCAAGCTGGACGCCGCCGTCAAGCAAGTTGTCGCCTCGGGCCGTGCCCCGGACAACGCCCAGACCCGCGACGCCGTCAAGCAGGAACTGATCGCCCGCGAAGTGCTGCTGCAGGAAGCCGACAAGCAAGGCTTCGGCACCAAGGAAGACGTCAAGGCCGCCATCGATAACGCCCGTCAGAGCATCATCATCAATGCCATGCTCCAGGCTTACGTGCAGAAGAACCCGGTCAAGGACGAAGAAATCAAAGCCGAGTACGACAAGTACAAGGCCGCCATGGGCGACAAGGAATACTCGGCCCGCCACATCCTGGTGAAGACCGAAGCCGAAGCCACCGACATCATCAAGCAGCTCAAAGGCGGCGCCAAGTTTGAAGACCTGGCCAAGGCCAAGTCGCTGGACGGTTCGAAGGAAGCTGGCGGTGATCTGGGCTGGTCCTCGCCGGCCCGCTACGTGAAAGCCTTCTCGGACGCCATGGTCGGCCTGAAAAAAGGCCAGATCACCGAAACCCCGGTCAAATCGGAATTCGGCTTCCACGTGATCAAGCTGGACGACGTGCGTGACGCCCAGTTCCCGCCGCTGGACCAGGTCAAGCAACAGATTGGCGAACAGCTGGTGCAAGCCAAAGTCGCCAAGTTCCGTCAGGACCTGATGGCCAAGGCCAAAGTCAAGTAAGCGCCTCCGGGCATACAAAAAAGGCAGACCGCGGTCTGCCTTTTTTATTGCCTGCGACCTGAGCTTCAGCGGTAGAGCGACATCGTATGGAACATCGCCCCGCCCTGGCAGAAATCGAAACGCATGGCGGGGGCGAACGGCAGCTCGGTATTGGTGTAGACCACGGTGTCGGGACTGTTCAAGGGCACGGCCTTGCCCTCGGCCTGCTGCTGCTCGCTGGCCAGGGCCGTGCGCAGGCTCATGCCGGCGCCGGCAAAGCGCAGCACGCCGCGCGCCCGGTCCACATACACGAAGGCGGCGGCCAATTGCCCGCCCACCAGATTCTGACAGCCACCGGCGGCCAGCAGGGTTTTCAGATCGCCGTCTGCGCAGCGCAGAATCCCGGCCGGATCGTCGGCGCCTGCCAGCAGAATGGCGTCGTCGAGCACGGTGCGCGCCAGCATGGTGAGCAGCGCGCCCGGCTGACCCGGCGCCAGGCCGGCCAGCACGCCGACCAGGGTGTTCTCGCCGTAATCGCGCTCGAGCACATAGTCGGCCGCATGGGTCGGTGTTTCGTACGGGGCCTGATCGCCAAAATCGGCCGAAGCCGGTTTGACGGGCGCGCCGGCGACATAATCGACCAGGCGCTCCCACAGGCTGGGCTGGCGTAGCAGCGGCGAATTCAAACGGGCGACGTGCATGATGTGGACTCCTTCATGCCTATTGTGCGCGTGCCGCAGCCGAAAGTAACTTGTACCTTCGTGCAATTAATCTTGCTATCTAGCCAAGATCGTGTGCGCGCCGCGAGTCCGCCGGCGCCTCGGCCCGTTCGTGCATCCCATAGTCGCGCAACACATGGGCCACGCGCAGCCGGTAATTGGCGAAGATGCCGGCCCGACCACCGGCCTGGGCGCTGCGGTGCGCCTCCTCATTGCGCCAGCGTGTCAGGGCTTCCTCGTCGCGCCAGAACTGCAGCGACAGCAGGCGGCTCGGGTCGCTCAGGATCTGGAAGCGCTCGACCGAGATGAAACCATCGCGGCCCTGCAGCAGCGGCGCCAGCTCGGCGGCCCAGTCCAGATAGTCGCCCTGTTTGCCGGGGGCGGGCGTGACTTCGAAAATAACGGCGATCATGCGACTTTCTCCGTAAAGCGGCGCTCCTCGCGCAGAATGAAACGCCGCTCCTGCGCGAAGGCAAAATTGGCGCGGCCTTCGGGGTCGGCCTTGAGGCGGGCCCGGTAGGCCTCGTATTCGGCCAGACTGGCGAAGCCGATCAGACCCCAGGCTTCGTAGTTGCTGCCCTCGTGCGGCAGAAAGTAGCCGAGCAACTGGCCGCCGCAGCGCGGAATGATGCGGCCCCAGTTCTCAGCATACTCCTGGAAGGCGGCGCGCTGGAACGGATCGATTTCATAGCGGATAAACACGGTGATCATGCAGGGCTCCTGGTGAAAAAAGCCCATTGTCCAGCCTTGGAGCCGCGCGATGCTTCGGCTAAGATCGAAGCATGAAAGATGGCCCACAGATTACTGGCATCGCCGCACTGATCGGCGACCATGCGCGCGCCGAGGCGCTGACCGCCCTGATGTCCGGCATGGCGCTGACGGCAACCGAGCTGGCGACACACGCCCATGTCAGCCGCCAGACGATGAGCGGGCACCTGGCCAAACTACTCGAGGCCCAGCTGCTGGCGGTGGAAGTTCAGGGCCGCCACCGCTACTACCGGCTGGCCAGCCACGATGTGGCCCAATTGCTGGAATCGCTGATGCAGGTGGCCTATCGCACCGGTGCCGTGCGCCTGCGCTCGAGCCCGCGCGAGCCGGCGCTGCGCAAGGCGCGCGTCTGCTACGACCATCTGGCCGGCGAAACCGGGGTGGCTGTGTACGAGGCCCTGCTGGCACGCGGCGCCTTCGTCCTGGGGGCGGACGGCATGCGGCTGTCGACGCCGGGCCGGGCCCTGATGCAGTCCTGGGGGATCGATGTGGCCGCGCTCGAGGCGCAGCCGCGCGTACTGTGCCGCAGCTGTCTGGATTGGAGCGAGCGGCGCAGCCATTTGGCCGGCGCGCTCGGCGCGGCGCTGCTGCGCACGCTGCTGGAACGCGACTGGGTGCGGCGTGACAAGCACTCGCGCGTGCTGCACATCACGCCGCCGGGCCAGCGCTGGCTGGCCGAGCTGACGGACCTCGCGGCCCGCCCTGCCCTGGCCGTCTAGGCGTTTAGCCGACCCACTTGCGCGCGTTGCGGAACATCCGCATCCACGGGCCGTCCTCACCCCAGCCATCGGGCGCCCACGAGTGCTGCACCGTGCGGAACACGCGCTCGGCGTGCGGCATCATCACGGTGAAGCGGCCATCGGCCGTGGTGACCGCCGTCAGACCGGCCGGCGAGCCGTTCGGGTTGAACGGATAGGCTTCGGTGGCCTGGCCACGGTTGTCGACATAACGCAGTGCCGCCAGCGCCTGGCCGATGTCGCCCGTCTGCGAGAAGTCGGCAAAGCCTTCGCCGTGCGCGACGGCGATCGGGGTCTGGGTCCCGGCCATGCCGCTGAAGAAGATCGACGGCGAGTCCAGCACTTCCACCATGGCAAAGCGCGCTTCGAATTGCTCCGACTTGTTGCGCGTGAACTTGGGCCAGGCGGCGGCGCCCGGGATGATGGACTTCAGATTGCTCATCATCTGGCAGCCATTGCAGATGCCCAGGCCGAAGCTGTCGCCACGCGCGAAGAAGGCGGCGAACTGCTCCGACAGCTTGCTGTTGAACAGGATCGTCTTGGCCCAGCCCTCACCCGCGCCGAGCACGTCGCCGTAGGAGAAGCCGCCAACGGCGATCAGCCCTTGGAAGGCGTCAAGGCGGGCGCGGCCGGCGATCAGGTCGCTCATGTGGACGTCGATCGCGTCAAAGCCGGCCTGGTGCATGACCCAGGCGGTTTCCACGTGCGAGTTGACGCCCTGCTCGCGCAGGATGGCCACGCGCGGACGCGCGCCGCTGGCGATGAAGGGCGCGGCCACGTTCTCGGCCGGATCGAAGCTGATCTTCGGCGTCATGCCCGGGTCCTGTTCGTCGAGCAGACGATCGTATTCGGCATCGGCGCAGGCCGGGTTGTCGCGCAGGCGGGCGATGCGCCAGCTGGTCTCGCTCCACAGGCGATGCAGCGCGCTGCGCGGCTGGCTGTAGATGACTTTGGCGTCGCGCGTGAATTCCACCACGCCGCGGTCGTTGAGCTTGCCGATGATGTGCGAGCAGGCGCCCAGATTGTACTTGCGCAGCACTTCCATCACGGCCGACTTCTCCTCGGCTTTGACCTGGATGACGGCGCCCAGTTCCTCACTGAACAGCGCGCGCAGGGTCAGGTCATTGCGGCGCTCGGCCACCTGGCCGGCCCAGTTCTTGGCGTCGCCCTGGTCCATCGCATGTTCGCTTTCCAGCGTCAGGATGTCGAGGTTGACGGTCACGCCGGCGCGGCCGGCAAAGGCCATTTCGCACAGTGTGGCGAACAGGCCGCCGTCGGAACGGTCGTGGTAGGCCAGCAGTTTCGGATTCAGTTCCTGGATCGCCTCGAAGAAGGCCTTCAGGTCGGC
This sequence comes from Massilia sp. TS11, assembly GCF_022012445.1. Lineage (GTDB taxonomy): Bacteria > Pseudomonadota > Gammaproteobacteria > Burkholderiales > Burkholderiaceae_D > Telluria. The sequence goes on along the minus strand of NZ_JAKLTS010000005.1, from coordinate 271,506 downwards.
CGGATCGTCGACGTCCGGCGCGGCATTGCCGAGCTGCTGGGTCACCTGGGCCAGGGCCGAGGCGCCCATGCGGTTCTTGCCGCGGCCGAGGTCGATCAGGATCAGGGCCGTGTCGCCGAGATCGGTGCGCAGCTGCGGAGTCAGCGCGCGCCGCACATCGGTCACCGGCGCAAAGGCCGAGACGATCAGCGACACCGGCGAGATCACGGCCTTGTCCTGGCCGTCGTCCTTCCAGGTGGTGCGCATCGACAGCGAATCCTTGCCGACCGGGATAGACACGCCCAGCGCCGGGCACAGTTCCATGCCCACGGCTTTGACGGTATCGAACAGCGCGGCGTCCTGGCCCGGCTGGCCGCAGGCGGCCATCCAGTTGGCGGACAGCTTGATGTCGCCGATCTTGGCGATCGGGGCGGCGGCGATATTCGTGATCGCCTCGCCGACCGCCATGCGGCCCGAGGCCGGCGCGTCGATCACGGCCAGCGGCGTGCGTTCGCCCATGGCCATGGCCTCGCCCAGATAGCCTTCCAGGCTCATCGCGGTGACGGCGCAATCGGCCACCGGCACCTGCCACGGACCGACCATCTGGTCACGCACCGACATCGCGCCCACGCTGCGGTCGCCAATGGTGATCAGGAAGGACTTGTCGGCCACGGTCGGCAGCTGCAGCACGCGCTGCGCCGCTTCCTCGAGCGCGATACCGGTCAGGTCCAGGGCCGGGAAGTCGTAGCGCACATGGCTGACGTCGCGGTGCATCTTGGGCGGCTTGCCGAGCAGGACTTCCATCGGCATATCGACCGGGTCCACGCCGGTTTTCGGGTCCACCAGCTTGAGCTGGCGTTCCTCGGTGGCGACGCCGACGGCCGCGAACGGGCAGCGCTCGCGCTCGCACAGAGCCTGGAATTCGGCCAGGCGCTCCTGGGCGATGGCCAGCACATAGCGCTCCTGCGATTCGTTCGACCAGATCTCTTTCGGGGCCATGCCCGATTCCTCAAGCGGCACCTTGCGCAGATCGAAAATGGCGCCGCGCTTGGCGTCATTGGTGATCTCGGGGAAGGCGTTGGACAGACCGCCGGCGCCGACGTCGTGGATCGACAGAATGGGGTTGTTCTCGCCCATGGCCCAGCAGGCATTGATGACTTCCTGGGCCCGGCGTTCCATCTCCGGATTGCCGCGTTGGACCGAGTCAAAGTCCAGATCGGCCGTGTTGGTGCCGGTCGCCATCGAGGACGCGGCCGAGCCGCCCATGCCGATGCGCATGCCGGGGCCGCCGAGCTGAATCAGCAGGCTGCCCACCGGGATCCCGTGCTTGTGGGTGTGCACGGCCGAGATATTGCCGATGCCGCCGGCGATCATAATCGGCTTGTGATAGCCGTAGACCGTGCCGGCCGCGCCGACATTCTGCTCATAGGTGCGGAAGTAGCCGCCCAGCACCGGGCGGCCGAATTCGTTGGAGAAGGCGGCGCCCCCGATGGGGCCGTCGATCATGATCTGCAGCGGCGAGGCAATGCGCTCCGGCTTGCCATAGGCCGCGGCGGGTGCGCGTTCACCGGCGGCCGTCACGTCGGCCGCGGTTTCCCAGGCGCGCACGGCCTCGGGCAGCATCAGGTTCGAGACGGTGAAGCCGGTCAGACCCGCCTTGGGCTTGGCGCCACGGCCGGTCGCACCCTCGTCGCGGATCTCGCCGCCGGCGCCGGTGGAGGCGCCCGGGAAGGGCGAAATCGCGGTCGGGTGGTTGTGCGTCTCGACCTTCATCAGGATGTGGGTCAGCTCGGTTTTCGGCGTGTACTGCTGGGTCGCGCCATCCGGATAGAAGCGCGTGACGCTGCCGCCTTCGATGATCGAGGAGTTGTCCGAATAGGCGACGACCGTGCCTTCCGGATGCTTCTCGTGGGTGTTCTTGATCATCTTGAACAGCGAGATGTCCTGCGCCACGCCGTCGATGGTCCAGTCCGCGTTGAAGATCTTGTGGCGGCAGTGCTCCGAGTTCGCCTGGGCGAACATCATCAGTTCCACGTCCGAGGGATTGCGGCCGGCCTTGCTGAAGGCCGCTTCCAGATAATCGATCTCGTCGTCCGACATGGCCAGGCCCATCTCGCTATTGGCCTCGACCAGGGCCGCGCGGCCACGGCCGACCACGTCCACGAAGGCGAGCGGCTTGGCTTCCAGCTCCTGGAACAAGGCCTGGGCCTGCTCCGGCGTGCGCAGCACGCTCTCCGTCATGCGGTCGTGCAGCAGCGCCGCCACGGCCTGCACTTCGGCCTCGGCCAGATGCTTGACGCCACCGATACCGAGCCAGCCCTGCTTGAGCTGCACGAAGTACTGCACGCCGCGCTCGATGCGGTGGATGTGGGCCATGCCGCAGTTGTGGGCGATGTCGGTCGCCTTCGAGGCCCAGGGTGAAATCGTGCCGAAGCGCGGAATCACCACGAACTGTTCGCTGTGGCCATCATGGGCCGGCTGCGCGAACGGTTCGCCATAGACCAGCATGGCGTCGAGACGCGCGCTGTCCTCGGCGGACAGGCCGCCCGGCACATCGACGAAGTGGACGAAGCGCGCCACCACAGCGCTGACCGCCGGGGCGACCGCTTGCAATTGGCTCAGGAGACGTTTGGTACGGAAAGCAGACAGGGCATTGGAACCCGGCAGTATCAACATGGCTGGAGGATGGTTGATGCAGCGTGGCTGCGGATTGGACTGGATAGAGGCCGACATTATACCCTCCCCGCCCCCTTCTTGGCAGAAAAGGCAACCGGTTTCAGTCACAAATTCCGCCCTTTTGGTTGTCCTGCGGGCCGGCTTCGCGTACCCTATTGAACGCTTATCAAGAGACGGTCGCGAGAGCCGTTACCGATAAAAATGGGCCGTGAGACTTAGGGTTAGTTAATGGGAATGCAAGACAACAGCAATTTGTCCGTGCTGATCGTGGACCCGAATCCGGGCATGCGCGGGCAATTGCACAATATGCTGGTGCAGGCGAACATCACCAAGGTGGAGTTCGCCCAGTCCTCCGGGACCGCGATCCGCCAGCTGATGAAGCGCTCGTACGACATCATCCTGTGCGAATACGACCTGGGCAGCCAGGAAGACGGCCAGGACGGCCAGCAGCTGCTGGAAGACCTGCGCCTGCACAAGCTGATCGGCCTGTGGACGATCTTCATCATGATTACCTCGGAAGGCATCTACAGCAAGGTCATCAGCGCGGCCGAACTGGTGCCCACCGATTACATTCTCAAGCCCTTCACTGTCGACGTGCTCAGCGCCCGCATCCAGCGCGCGATCGAGCGGCGCATGGCCTTCCTGCCGACCTATCAGCTGATCGGCCAGGGCAATCTGCGCGAGGCGATCAAGTCCTGCGCCAGCGGCGAAGCGAATATGCCGCGCTACGCGGTGGAATTTGCCAAGCTGCGCGCCGAGCTGCACATGTCGCTCGAAGAATATGCCGAGGCCGAGGAGATGTACCGCAATATCCTCGCCACCAAGCCGATCGGCTGGGCCCATCTGGGACTGGCGCGCGCCATGATCGCCCAGGGCCGCTCGCTCGACGCCCAGGCCGAACTGGTGCGCCTGACGACCGAGAACCCGAAGTTCATGGCCGCCTACGACCTGCTGGCAACCTGCTACAAGACCAATGGCGACGTCCAGGCCGCCCAGCGCACGCTGGAGACGGCCGTGTCGATCTCGCCGCACGTGGTGCGCCGCCTGCGCGTGCTGGGCGACACCGCGCTCGAATCGGGCGACTTCGGCATGGCCGAAAAGAGCTTCAAGCAGGTCTTGATCAAGGCGCGCTATTCCGAGTTCCGCAATCCCGAAGACCATGTGAATCTGGTGCGCACCCTGGTCGCCCGCAATGACAATGTGCAGGCCGCTGCCACCATCCGCGACCTCGAGCGCTCGCTGCGCGGCGTTGCCTCGGTCGATGTGTGCAAGGCCATCTCGACCGCACTGATGCAGGAAGCGAACGGCAATATCGATGCCGCGGTCGAGCAGCTGCAGGCCGCCGCGGCCGGCATGAAGACGGCCGAGGGCCTGTCCACGCGCCTGCGCCTGGATCTGGCCAAGAGCTGTCTCGACTACAGCCTGGACGAGGAGGCGACGGCCGTGGTCATGAACGTCATGGCCGACCCGAACAGCGAGATGCCGGCACCCCAGGCCGTGCAGTTCTTCGTCAAGCACGGGCGCGAGGATCTGGCCGAGACCATCAATTCCCATCTCAAAGCCCAGGTGGCCGAGCTCATGGCCAAGGCCGAGGACCGCTCCAAAACCGGCGACCACAAAGGCGCGACCCAGGCCATGCTCGAAGCGCTGCATATGCAACCGGGCAATCTGCAGGTGCTGTTTGCGGCCTCGCGCATCTTCCTGCGCCAGATCGACGCGATGGGCTGGGACCACACGCTGGCCGAGCGCATCTACGGCGACATCGATACGATCAAACGCATCGACGCGCACAACGACAAGCTGCCCAAACTCGAAGAGGAATTCGAGGCCGTGCGGCGCAAATACGGTATCGGTGTTTAAAGCAATCTTTTCCTGCTAGGATGGCGGCTTTCCGCAGGATAGCCGTCAGCCAATGAGCGAGACCATCTTCACCCGCCTGGGCTTGCCAGGCACTGCCGATATCAACAGCGTTGAGGCCGCCGCCGCCCAGCAACGCGAGCGCCTTGCAACCCAGCCCGAAGCCATACATATCCTCGACGCCGACCTCGCGTTCGCGCGCGCCTGGCTCGGGCGCGAAGGCAGTCCGTTCACCCGTTTTCTGCATGCGAGCGCGGCCTTGCTGCCGTATGCCGATCAACGCAGCGTGGCGCCCTGGCGCGATGCGCTGGCCACCGTGCTGGCCGAGCCCGACATGCAGACAGCCGAGGCCCAGGCCGGTTTCGAGCAGGACATCGCCCGCCACCTGGCCGCTGGCTGGCGGCCCGGCAACGAGCAACTTTTCGAAGCAGCCCAGCACAGCTTCCGCTGGATGAAGGACCGGCGCCGCCTGCTGGCCATGGGCGCGCCCGGCCAACGCATCGACGCCGCGCTTGACGAAAGCATTCCCTTCGGACGCCAGAACTACGCCGACCATCTCGAAACCAAACGCCTGTGCCAGCGCCTGCGCACGGGCGAGGTGCCGACGCGGGCCGAAGTCCTGAGCGACCTGCCGTTTCTGAACAGTCTGCTCGAGCGCTTTCCGAATCTCATGCACGTGCTGGTCGGTCCCCAGGCGATCGCCATGTGGCGCGAGGCCGGCGCCCTTGTTCCCCAGCACGAGTGGCGCCATTCCGAGGCGGCCAGCACGCGCGCGCGCGAAGCCAAGGCACGCGATCCGTTCCGCCGCCTGCCCCATCTGCTGATCGGCGGCACCGCGCTGATGGTCGTGCTCGGCATGGCCTACAACAAGTGGAAGGCACCGGTGCGCCCGCGCGCGCCCGTGGCCAGCGCCGAGGCCACCCGGCCGCTGCGCGACCCGCTCGAAGAGAAGATTTTCCAGGCACGCCAGGCCATGGCCGCGCGCGACATTCCCGCCGCGATCCAGGCCTACGACCAGGCCGAACAGCTCGCGCCGCAGCAAGCGCGCATTCCGGCTGCACGCGCCCTCGCCCGCTTTGAAGGCGGCGACCAGGCCGGCACCGAGCGCGATCTCCAGCGCGCCAAGGCGCTCGACCCGAACGAGCCCGGCATCGCCCTCGTGCGCGCCCGCATCGACTACCAGGCCGGCAAGTTCGACGCCGCTATTAGCGGCCTGAGCGACGCAATCAGCCGCAGTTCCGAGTGTACCGACTGCCGCCTGTGGCGCGCGCTTGCCTACGAGAGTAAGCACGATCTCGATAATGCGCTGACGGACGCCGACGCCGCCATCGCCCAGGACAGCCGCAACTATGCGGCCTACGCGATCCGTTCGCGCGTGTGGCAGGCCAAGGGCGATCCCGCCAAGGCCGTCGCACAAGGGGCGATGTTGCTCGAAGCCTGGCCCAAGGAAGGCCAGACCTACCTGGCCGCGGCCCAGCTGTACCAAGGCCTGAACGAACCCACGCTCGCGCTGCGCGCCTTGGAGACGGGCCGCAGCGCTGCGCCCGACGCCGAAGCGCGCCTGGCCGAGGCCAGCGGCCGCCTGCTGCTGCAGCTCAAGCGCCCGGCGGAAGCGCAGCGCCAGTTCGAAGCCGTGCTCAAGCTGCGCCCCGACGCCGCCGGCGCCCGATACGGCCTCGCCCTGGCCAAACGCCAGCAAGGCCAAAACGGCGACGAGGACCTGCGCCAAGCCCAAAAGCAAGACCCCAGCGTGGCCGCCACCTACCCCAAATAGTGCCGCCCAAACAAATCGGGGTCAGACCCCAATTTATCTGCGGGGAAAGGCTTGTGGCGGCGGACACCCAGCCGCCGGTCGAAAATGGCGGTTAAGGCCAAAACCTTAGCTCAAAGAAAAATCGGGGTCAGACCCCGATTTTCTTGTGAGATAAATGGGGTCTGACCCCGATTTTTCTAGGAGGCAGGGCCGTAGCCGCCGCCACCTGGGGTTTCGATGACGAAGGTGTCGCCCGGGGCCATGTCGGTCTTGCCGATGTGGCCGAGCGCTTCTTCGCGCCCGTCGGCGCGGATCACGTAGTTGCGGCCACAGCTGCCTGGAGCGCCGCCCGCCATGCCGAAGGGCGCATGCAGGCGGTTGTTGCTGAGGATGGCGGCCGTCATCGCTTCGAGGAAGCGCACTTTGCGGATGCCGCCATTGCCGCCATGCCAGCGCCCGGCGCCGCCCGAATTCGCCCGGATCGCGTAGCTCTCCAAGCGCACCGGGAAGCGGAACTCGAGGATCTCGGGATCGGTCAAACGGGAGTTGGTCATATTCGTTTGCACGACGTCGGTGCCGTCGAATCCCTCGCCCGCGCCGGAGCCGCCCGAAATCGTCTCGTAGTACTGGTAGGTGGCGTTGCCAAAGGTGAAGTTGTTCATCGTCCCTTGGGAACCGGCCAGCACGCCCAGCGCTCCGTACAGCGCGTTGGTGATGCAGGTCGAGGTCTCGACGTTGCCCGACACCACGGACGCCGGGTAGCTCGGATTGAGCATCGAGCCTTTGGGAATATTCACCTTCAGCGGCTTCAGGCAGCCGGCGTTGAGCGGGATCTCGTCGTCGACCAGGGTGCGGAACACGTACAACACGGCCGCCATGCACACGGCCGACGGTGCATTGAAGTTGTTCTGCTGCTGGGCCGAGGTGCCGCTGAAATCGATCTCGGCACTGCGCTCGGCGTGGTTGACGCGGATCGCCACCTGGATGCGCGCGCCATTGTCCAGCTCGTAGGTGTAGGCGCCGTCCTTCAGCGCGGTGATCACGCGCCGCACGGCCTCCTCGGCATTGTCCTGCACGTGGCGCATATACGCCTGCACAACGTCGAGGCCGAAGTGCGCCACCATCTTGTGCAGCTCGTCCACGCCCTTCTGGTTGGCGGCGATTTGCGCGCGCAGGTCGGCCATGTTCTGATCGATATTGCGCGCCGGGTAGCGGGCGCCGCCCAGCAGCGCGCGCGTCTCGGCGTCGCGCAGCTGGCCGCTGGCACCATCGACGAGCTTGAAGTTATTGATCAGCACGCCCTCCTCCTCGATCGTGACGGAGTCGGGCGGCATCGAGCCGGGCGTGGTGCCGCCGATATCGGCATGGTGCCCGCGCGAGCCGACGTAGAACAGAATCTCCTGCCCGGCGGCGTCGAACACGGGGGTGATCACGGTCACGTCGGGCAGATGGGTGCCGCCGTTGTAGGGATCGTTCAGCATGAACACGTCGCCCGCGCGCATCTGGCCGCCGTTCTCGCGCATCACGGTCTTGATCGACTCGCCCATCGAGCCCAGGTGCACGGGCATGTGCGGCGCGTTGGCGATCAACTGGCCGGCGGCGTCGAAAATCGCGCAGCTGAAATCGAGGCGTTCTTTGATGTTGACCGAGTAGGCGGTGTTCTGCAGGCGCAGGCCCATCTGCTCGGCGATCGACATGAACAGGTTGTTGAAGATCTCGAGCATGACCGGATCGGCCGTGGTGCCAATCGCGCGCCGTGCCGGCAGCGGCTGCACGCGCCGCATGACGATATGGTTGGCCGGCGTGATCTCGGCCTCCCAGCCGGGCTCGACCACCGTGGTGGCATTGTCTTCGGCGATGATGGCGGGTCCGGGCAGGCGGTCGCCCACGCGCAGCCCGGCGCGCTTGTACAGGGCCGTGCTGTGCCAGGCGCCGCCGCTGTACATCCGCACCTGCTCGTCGGGCGCGGCCTTGCCCGCGCGCTCGGCCTGCACGGGCGTCACTTCGGCCGGCGCGTCGGAGGCGCCGATCGCTTCCACCGACACAGCCTCGACCACGAGCCCGCGCTGCGGCATCAGGAAACTGAAGCGCTTTTTGTAGGCGGTCTCGAACTGGGCCTGCATGGCGGCAGTGTCGCCGTGCAGCACGATCAGGGCGGAATCGGTGCCTTCGTAACGCAGGTGCACGCGGCGGATCAGGCGGATACGTTCGGGCGCGACGCCCTGCTCGAGCAATTCCTGGCGTGTGCGTTCGGCCAGCTGCGCGAGGCGCGCGGACAGGTCGGCGGGCGCCATGTCCATCAGACGGATTTCGACGGCGGCTTCGCGCATGGCGGTCTGGTCGGCCAGCCCCATGCCATAGGCCGACAGCACGCCGGCCAGCGCGTGCACGAACACGGTCTTCATGCCGAGCGCGTCGGCCACCAGACAGGCATGCTGCCCGCCGGCTCCGCCAAAACTGGTCAGCGTGTACTCGGTCACATCGTGACCACGCTGCACGGAAATCTGCTTGATCGCATTCGCCATATTGCCAACGGCGATGTCGATGAAACCCTCGGCCACATGCTCGGGCGTCGGCGTTTTGCCGGTCGCGCGGCCGATCTCCTCGGCCATGGCGGTGAAGCGCGCGCGCACGATGTCGGCGTCGAGCGGCTGGCTGGCATCCGGCCCGAATACCTGAGGGAAATGCGCGGGCTGAATCTTGCCGAGCATGATGTTGCAGTCGGTGACGGCTAGGGGGCCGCCGCGCCGGTATCCGGCCGGGCCGGGATTGGCGCCGGCGCTGTCGGGGCCGACGCGGTAGCGGCTGCCGTCGAAATGCAGGATCGAACCGCCGCCCGCGGCGACGGTGTGGATGCTCATCATCGGGGCGCGCATGCGCACGCCTGCCACCTGGGTCTCGAACACGCGCTCGAATTCGCCCGAGAAATGGGAGACGTCGGTCGAGGTGCCGCCCATGTCGAAACCGATGACCTTGTCGAAACCAGCCAACTGGCTGGAACGCACCATGCCGACGATGCCGCCCGCGGGGCCGGACAGAATCGAGTCCTTGCCCTGGAAGGTGCGCGCATTGGTCAGCCCGCCGTTGGACTGCATGAACTGCAGGTTCACGCCTGGCAGCTCGGACGCGACTTGATCGACGTAACGGCGCAGAATCGGCGACAGATAGGCGTCGACCACGGTGGTGTCGCCGCGCGCCACCAGCTTCATCATCGGGCTCACTTCATGCGAGACCGACACCTGGGTATAGCCGATCTCGCGGGCGATGCGCGCCACGGCTTGCTCGTGCGCGTGGTAACGGTAGCCGTGCATGAAGACGATGGCCAGGGCGCGATAGCCGCGCGCAAAGGCTTGCTCGAGGTCCGCGCGTGCGGCGGCCTCGTCCAGCGGCGTCACAACCTCACCGTGCGCGCCCATGCGTTCGTCGATTTCGGCCACGTCGCGGTACAGGAGTTCCGGTAGCGCGATGTGGCGGTCGAAAATGCGCGGGCGGTTCTGGTACGCGATGCGCAGGGCGTCGCGGAAACCTCGGGTGATGGCCAGCAGCGTCGGCTCGCCCTTGCGTTCGAGCAGGGCATTGGTGGCGACGGTGGTGCCCATCTTCACGGCCTCGATCTGCCCGGCGCTGATCGTGCCGCCGAGCAGGTGGCGGATGCCGGCGACGGCGGCGTCGCGGTATTGCTCCGGATTTTCGGACAGCAGCTTATGGGTGACCAGACTGCCGTCCGGTTTGCGCGCCACAATGTCGGTGAACGTACCGCCGCGATCGATCCAGAATTGCCAATCCATGCCAGCCTGCTCCATGTTGTTGTTAGCTGGCGGCTATTGTACTGCCTCGGAAGCTGGCACAATCTCATCATCACGAAAGGATGCGTATGAGGCCGCTGTATTCCGTTGCTGAAATCCGAAAGCTTGAACAGGCTGCATTTGCCGAGGTGGCGCCAGGCAGCCTGATGCGCGAGGCCGGCCGCGCCGCCTCCGATGTCGCCTTGTCCATTTTGGGGTCGGGCGGCCTGCGCCGCGCCCTGATTCTGGCTGGGCCCGGCAATAACGGCGGCGATGCACTCGAGGTGGCGGCCAATCTGGCCGACGCCGGGGTGGCCGTGCTGGTGGCCCATTTCCCGGGCCGGGCCGCGCCCTCCGCCGAGGCGCAAGCGGCACTGGCGCGCGCTCAGGCCAGCACAGCCCGCTTCATCACCTTGATCGACGATCAACTGCCCGAGGCCGACCTGATCGTGGATGGTCTGTTTGGCATCGGCCTCGCGCGCGAACTGGCGGGCGAATTCAAGTCGCTGGTGCGGGCCGTCAACGCACGCGGCGGCAAAGTGCTGGCCCTCGACACCCCCAGCGGCCTCGACGCAGATACCGGCGGTGTGGTCGGCGGCCAGGGCGTGGCCATCCGTGCGACCCATACCGTCACCTACATCGGCGACAAGCCGGGCCTGCACACGGCCGATGGGCGCGAACACGCGGGTCAGGTCACGCTCGCCACGCTTGGACTGAGCACGCCGGACACGCGCCTGCATCTGCTCGACCCGAGCGCCTTTGCCGCCTATTGCCAGCCGCGCTCGCACAGCGGCCACAAGGGGTCCTACGGCAATGTCGCCATTCTCGGCGGCGCGTCGGGCATGTGCGGGGCGCCCGTGCTGGCGGCGCGCACGGCCCTGCTGGCCGGCGCCGGCCGCGTGTATGTGGCCGCCATCGACCCGGCGCTGGCGCTCGACCCGGTGCAGCCGGAAGTCATGTACCGCAGCGCCGAACACGTGGAATTCAACCAGGCCGTGGTCGTGGCGGGTCCGGGCATGGGCGATGGCAAGGCCGCGCGCCATTTCCTGCAACGCGCCATCGATGCCTTCAGCCCGCTCGTGCTCGATGCCGACGGCCTGAACCTGATCGCCCATGACGAGGGCCTGCGCCATGCGCTGATGCACCGCCATGAGCAGCCGGTACTGACCCCGCATCCGCTCGAGGCCGCGCGCCTGCTCGGCATGACGGCCGCCGTGGTCCAGCAGGACCGGCTGTCAGCCGCCAGCGAACTGGCCGGCCGCCTGAATGCGGTGGTCGTGCTCAAGGGCTCGGGGACGGTCATTGCCACGCCGGAGGGCGATATGTTCATCAATCCGACCGGGAACCCGGGGCTGGCGACGGCTGGCACGGGCGATGTGCTGGCCGGACTGATCGGCGCGCTGCTGGCGCAGGGCTGGCCGCGCAGCGCGGCGGCCCTGGGCGCGGTGTGGCTGCATGGCGCGGCGGCCGATCGCCTGGTGGCCCAGGGCATCGGCCCGATCGGCCTGACGGCGGGCGAGCTGCCAGCCGCGATCCGTGCCGAGCTGAACCGCCTGTGCGCCTAAACCAGGCGCCCGGCCGCGATCGTGATGGTGCGGCCGCAGCGGGCCGCAATCGAGGGGTCGTGCGTGACCAGCACCAGGGTCGAGCCGCGCTCGCGGTTGAGCGTGAACATCAGCTCGATCACCTGTTCGCCGGTGGCCGCGTCCAGGCTGCCGGTCGGCTCGTCCGCAAACAGCAGCGGCGGTTCCGTGACAAAGGCGCGCGCCAGCGCCACGCGCTGCTGCTCGCCACCCGACATGAACTTGGGGTAATGGCGCAGGCGGCTGGACAAGCCCACGCGCGCCAGCATGGCCTCGGCCTTGGCGCGCGCCTCGCGGTCGCCCTTCAGTTCCAGCGGCAGCATCACATTCTCCAGCGCAGTCAGGTGCGCCAGCAGCTGGAAGGACTGAAACACAAAGCCCAGCTTCTCCTTGCGGAAAGCGGCACGGCCGTCTTCATCGAGCGCGTACAGATCGACGCCGGTCAGCAGCACCTTGCCGCTGCTGGGGCTGTCGAGCCCGGCCAGCAGGCCCAGCAAGGTGGACTTGCCGGAACCGGAGGCGCCCACAATGGCAAGCGTTTCGGCCGCTTGCACGGTAAAATCGACCTGATCGAGAATCGTCAGCGCGCCGCTCGCGTCCTGCACGCGCTTGCTCAAGCCGCTGACGGCAATGGCGGGCACCTGGCCCGTAGCTCGGGAATCCAACACGACTTCGGTCGCTTCGAAATGATCTGGCATGCGTATGCTTTTTAAGAAATGGGCTCTGGCCCTGCTGCTGTGCGCCTTCGCGGCGAGCGCCTATTCTGCACCAAAAACTTTGCTTGTGCTGGGTGATAGTTTGTCCGCCGAATATGGTTTGGTGCGCGGCGCCGGCTGGGTGGCCTTATTGGAAAAAAAGCTCGCCGCGCAGAAGCTTGATATACAGATCGTCAATGCCAGCATCAGCGGCGAGACCACCGTCGGCGGGCGCACGCGCCTGCCGGCCCTGCTGAAGGACAAGCAGCCTGAGGTCGTCATCATCGAATTGGGCGGCAATGACGGCCTGCGCGGCCTGTCGCAGGCGGCCACCGAAGACAATCTGCGCACGATGATCAGCATGAGCAAGGCGGCCAAGGCCAAGGTGCTGTTGGTCGGCATGCGCCTGCCGCCGAACTACGGCAAAGACTATACCGAGCGCTTCTTCAACACCTACGGCATGCTGGCGCGCGAGCAGAAAGTCGCCCTCGTGCCCTTCATGTTGGAAGGCGTGGCCGACAAGCCCGAACTGTTCCAGGCCGACCGCATCCACCCGACGGCCGCGGCCCACCCGACGATCCTGAATACCATCTGGCCGCCACTGGCGGCCCTGCTCAAGACCCGATGAAATATCCTCTCCTGCTCGGCATCGATGCCGTTCTGCCCGAACTCGACCGCTACGACAGCATCATCGACGTCCGCAGCCCCGATGAATTTGCCGAGGACCATATCCCCGGCGCCATCAACCTGCCCGTGCTCGACAATGAAGAGCGCGCGCGCGTCGGCACCATCTACAAGCAGCAAAGCCCGTTTGAAGCCAAGAAGATCGGTGCGGCCCTGGTCGCACGCAATATCGGCATGCACATCGAGCAACAGCTGCTCGACAAGCCGCGCGACTGGAAGCCCCTGATCTACTGCTGGCGTGGCGGCAACCGCAGCGGTTCGATGGCGACCGTGCTCAGCCGCATTGGCTGGCCCGTGGTGCAGCTCGACGGCGGCTACAAGGCCTACCGCACTGCCCTCCTCCAAGCTTTGGACCAGCTGCCGCCGCTGCAGTTCCGCGCTGTGTGCGGCACTACCGGCTGCGGCAAGAGCCGCCTGCTGAACGTGCTCGAATCGATCGGCGCCCAGGTGCTGGATCTGGAGGGCATCGCCGTCCACCGCGGCTCTGTGCTCGGCAATGTGCCGGACGCGCCCCAGCCGCCGCAGAAATGGTTTGAGTCCATGCTGTGGGATAAGCTGCGCCATTTCGACCCGGCCCTGCCGGTGTTCGTCGAATCGGAAAGCAAGAAGGTCGGCAGCCTGCGCGTGCCCGATGCGCTAATGGAAGCGATCCGCCAGGCGCCGGTGATTTCCCTGCAGCTCAGCCACGAGAAGCGCGTCCAGCTGCTGATGGAGGACTACCGCCATTTCATTGCCGATCCGGCCGCGCTGAACCGCCAGCTCGATTGCCTGGTCAAACTCCATGGCCGCGCCAAAATCGACGCCTGGCATGCGCTCGCCAACAGCGGCCAGATGGCTCAGCTCGTCGGTGAGCTGCTGGTCGACCATTACGACCCAGCCTATCTGAAATCGATCGAACGCAATTTCGTCCATTACCCGCGCGCGCAGCAGGTCGAACTGGCCGATATCACGCCAGACGCCTTCCTCGCGCTGGCGCGCCAGCTGCATCCGGGCTGAGACCGGAGCACCCAAACAAAAACGGCCCGGGGCTTGCGCTCCGGGCCGTTTGTTTTTGCGGTGCCGCTGACTTACTTGGCCGGGGCTTCGGCCGGCTGTTCGGTCTTGATGTCGCTGGCCTTGATGTTGATCTTGGCCTTGGCTTTGGCCTTGAGCGCATCGACGTAGCCAAACAGTTCGGCCTGGCCCATGGCGCCGGCGATTTGCTGGGCCTCGGCCTCGCGGCGCGCCTTGTCCTGCTCGGCCGGCTGGCTGACTTTGGTGATGCGGTAGACCGCATAGCCCTGGCCCGGCAGCTCGACGCCGATCACGGCCGGCAGCTTGCTGACATCGGCCTTGAGCACGGCCAGCGCACCAGTCTGGTTGAACGGTGGCTGTTTCACGCGCGAGACGATCTTGGCCTCGCCGAAACCAGCGGCGTCACCGCCCTTGGCGGCGGCGATCTTGTCGTCGCCGGCCTTCTTGGCCAGCTTGACGGCTTCTTCCATCGTCACGCGCTTCTTGATGTCCTCGGCCACTTCGGCCAGCGGGCGCTTGCTGGCCGGCTTGTATTCGACGATACGGCCCGAGATCATCGTGCTACTGCCAACTTCAACGGCTTCGGTATTGCGCTTGTTCTTGATCGCGTCATCGGAGAAGATGGCTTTCAGGAACTTGGCATTATTGGTCGGCGCGGTGCTGCCCGGCAGCGCGGTGCGGCCGTTCAGGGTGGCGGTCTGGATCGTCAGCTTCAGCTTGTCGGCGGCCGGCTTCAGGCTGTCCGACTGCTCATACACGGTATTGGTGAAGGCTTCCGCCAGTTCCGAGTACTTCTTGCCCATCTTCTGCTTCTTCAGCTCGGCAGCGATTTCGGCCTTGGCTTCGTCAAAACTCTTCAGGCCGGACGGCTTGAGCGCGGTGACGGTGATGATGTGGAAACCGTATTCGGATTCCACCAGGCCCGAGATCTCGCCCTGCTTGAGCTTGAAGATCGCGTCTTCGACCGGCTTGACGAAGGCGCCCTTCTCAACGATGTCGAGGTCGCCGCCGAGTTCGGCCGAGGCCTTGTCGTCCGACTTGGCCTTGGCGATTTTGGCGAAATCGGCCGGGGTCTTCTTCACTTCGGCCAGGATGGCTTCGGCCTTGGCCTTGGCGGCGCTCTTCTCGGCGGCCGGCGCGTCCTTCTTCACAGCCACCAGGATGTGGCTGGCGCGGCGCTGCTCGGGCGACTCGAAACGCTTCTGGTTGGCTTCGTAGTAGGCCTTGACTTCGGCGTCGCTGACCGACACCTGGCTCTCCACCACCGACTGGTCGAACACCAGATACTCGATGCGGGCCTGTTCCGGCAGCTGGAACTGGGCGCCGTTCTTGTCGTAATAGGCCTTGACCATGGCCTCGGTCACGTTGACGTTCTTGGCGAAGTCATCGGCCTTGTAAATGATTTCCTGGGCTTCGCGTTCCTGCTCGTTGATGTCCGACAGGCGCTTGGCCACGGTGCGCGGGGCAAACGCCGATTCCTGAATGGCGGCATTGAGCTGGTTGACGGCCATGTCGTGGCGGCGGCTCTGCTCGAACATCGCCGGCGTCATGCCGCGCGCGGCCAGCAAGGCCTTGTAGATGTCGACGTCGAAGCTGCCGTCCGGCTTTTGCAGCTCCTTGATACGGCCGATATCGCTACGCAGCACTTCTTCGCTGACCGTCATGTTGGCGCGGCCGATCTCGACGTTCATCACCTTCTGGCTGACCAGATCTTCGAGCGCGCGCAGCTTCACGTCGGGCGTCTCGAACATCTTCGGATCGAACTGGGCGCCAAGCGCCTGGCGATAGCGTTCCATCTGGGTGCGCTGGGCGTTTTCCCATTCGGCTTGGGTCACCGGCTGGTCGGCCACCGTGGCCACCGCATTTGCCGCACCGTCGAAGCTCTTGTAGCTCGACACACCGACCACCACAAAGGACGGGAGGATCAGCACCAGCAGCAAGAGCTGCATCAGCTTCTGGTGGGTACGAATGAAATCAAACATGGCGTAACGTGTCTCAGGTTGAAAAAAAAGGCGAACATCTGTTCGCCCTCTTTTTGTGTTCTGGCGGAGCGGACGGGGCTCGAACCCGCGACCCCCGGCGTGACAGGCCGGTATTCTAACCAACTGAACTACCGCTCCGGATTGTTTTGCGCTTTGAAGAACTTGGCGGAGCGGACGGGGCTCGAACCCGCGACCCCCGGCGTGACAGGCCGGTATTCTAACCAACTGAACTACCGCTCCGAGAACTTCAAAACTTCGGCGGTTGTCATACCGCCGAAGCGCATTAGTTTACAGCATCTTTGAGCGCTTTACCAGCCTTAAATTTCGGAACCTTGGCGGCCTTGATTTCGATGGCTTCTTTGGTGCGCGGATCGATGCCGGTACGGGCGGCGCGATCGCCGACGCTGAAGGTGCCGAAGCCCACCAGAGTCACGCTGTCGTTCTTTTGCAGGCTGGTGGTGACGGCTTCCATGAAAGCGTCGAGGGCACGGGCGGCCGACGCTTTGGTGATGTCGGCGGAGCCTGCAATGTAGTCGATCAGTTCAGTCTTATTCACAAATTATCCTTTTTCACAGTCAAACGGGATCCCCGTGGAATCCGCAGCGCGCAATTAGACGCGATGGGTCCTTGAACTGTCAAGGAGGCAAAAGAAAACGGCGGGCCGCAGCCCGCCGTTGTGGCGTCCTACGCGACAGCGTCTTAGTGCTTGACGACCTCGCCTTGACCGTCCGGGCTGGCCGGCGTGGTCACGGCCGGGGTCGCAGCCGCAGCGGCCACGGCCTCGTCCGGCAGCGGGGTCGGCTGGCGTTCCAGCGCGATCTCGAGCACCTTCTCGATCCAGCGCACGGGCACGATCTCGAGCTTGTTTTTGACGTTGTCCGGAATGTCGGCCAGGTCCTTCACGTTCTGCTCGGGGATCAGCACGGTCTTGATGCCGCCACGGTGGGCTGCCAGCAGCTTTTCCTTCAGGCCGCCGATCGGCAGCACTTCGCCGCGCAGCGTGATCTCGCCCGTCATGGCCACGTCGGCGCGCACCGGGATGCCGGTGTAGACCGACACCATGGCCGTGGTCATGGCGATGCCAGCCGACGGACCATCCTTGGGCGTGGCGCCTTCGGGCACGTGGATGTGCATGTCGGTCTTCTCGAACACCTCGTTCTTGATGCCGAGGCGCTGGGCGCGGCTGCGCACGACGGTGCGCGCCGCCTCGATCGATTCCTTCATCACATCGCCAAGCGTGCCGGTGCGGATGGTGCCGCCCTTACCCGGCATCTGCACGGCCTCGATGGTCAGCAGATCACCGCCGACTTCGGTCCAGGCCAGACCGACCACCTGGCCGACCTGGTTGTCCTTCTCGGCCACGCCGAAGTCATAGCGGCGCACGCCGAGGAATTTGTCGAGGTTCTTGGGCGTGACCGTGACCTTCTTCTCGCCGCCTTTCAGCAGCAGCATCTTCACGACCTTGCGGCAGATCTTCGACACTTCGCGCTCGAGCGAACGCACACCGGCTTCACGCGTGTAGTAACGGATGATGTCGCGCACGGCCGCTTCCGAGACGGCGATCTCGGCTTCCTTCAGACCGTTGTTCTTGATCTGTTTGGGCAGCAGATAACGCAGGGCGATACTGGCCTTCTCGTCTTCCGTGTAGCCCGACAGGCGGATCACCTCCATCCGGTCCAGCAGGGCCGGCGGGATGTTGAAGGAGTTCGAGGTGGCCACGAACATCACGTCCGACAGGTCGAAGTCGACTTCGATGTAGTGGTCCGAGAACGTGTGGTTCTGTTCCGGGTCCAGCACTTCGAGCAGGGCCGAAGACGGATCGCCGCGGAAGTCGGCGCCCAGCTTGTCGATCTCGTCGAGCAGGAACAGGGGATTGCGCACGCCGACCTTGGCCAGCGACTGCAGCACCTTGCCCGGCATCGAACCGATATAGGTGCGGCGGTGGCCGCGGATCTCGGCTTCATCGCGCACGCCGCCCAGGGCCATGCGCACGTACTTGCGGTTGGTGGCCTTGGCGATCGACTGGCCGAGCGAGGTCTTGCCCACGCCCGGGGGGCCGACGAAGCACAGGATCGGCGCTTTCAGCTTGTCGACGCGCTGCTGCACGGCGAGATATTCAAGGATGCGTTCCTTGACCTTGTCGAGGCCGTAGTGATCGGACTCGAGCACTTTCTCGGCATTGGCCAGATCGTTGTTGACCTTGGATTTTTTCTTCCAGGGCAGGCCGATCAGGGTGTCGATGTAGTTGCGCACGACGGTGGCTTCGGCCGACATCGGCGACATCAGCTTCAGCTTTTTCAGCTCGGCATTGGCCTTTTCGGTCGCTTCCTTGGACATCTTGGCGGCGATGATCTTCTTCTCGAGCTCCTCGATATCGGCGCCCTCTTCGCCCTCGCCCAGTTCCTTCTGGATGGCCTTGACCTGTTCGTTCAGGTAGTACTCGCGCTGCGATTTTTCCATCTGGCGCTTGACGCG
Organism: Massilia sp. TS11; assembly: GCF_022012445.1. Taxonomy (GTDB): domain Bacteria; phylum Pseudomonadota; class Gammaproteobacteria; order Burkholderiales; family Burkholderiaceae_D; genus Telluria. Next base: position 253,023 of record NZ_JAKLTS010000005.1, on the reverse strand, counting down.
GCCGCGGATGCGCTTTTCCACCTGCAGGATGTCGAGCTCGCCTTCGAGCTGGGACAGCAGATGCTCGAGGCGCTTGGCGACATTGAAGATCTCGAGGATGACCTGCTTCTGCTCGAGCTTGAGCGGCAGATGGGCGGCCACGGTGTCGGCCAGACGGCCGGCGTCGTCGATGCCGGCCAGCGAGGCCAGGATCTCGGGCGGGATCTTTTTGTTGAGTTTGACGTACTGGTCGAACTGCTGCACGATGGCGCGGCGCATCGCCTCGATTTCGGACTCGTCGCCGATTTCGGTCTCGACCGGGGTCACCTCGGCCGTGAAGTGCGAAGGCGTATCGCTGATGCGGTCGATGCGGGCGCGCTGGGCGCCTTCGACCAGCACCTTGACGGTGCCGTCCGGCAGCTTGAGCATCTGGAGGATGCTGGCCACGCAGCCGATTTCATAGATGTCGGCCGGCGACGGCTCATCTTTGGCGGCCGTCTTCTGGGCCGCCAGCATAATTGACCTGCCCTGTTCCATGGCTGCCTCCAGTGCCTTGATCGACTTGGGGCGGCCCACGAACAGCGGTATCACCATGTGGGGGAAAACCACTACATCACGCAGCGGCAACAGCGGCAGCGTGGTTTGCTCGGTTAATTTAGAGATAGTCATGGCATACCTTATAGAAAAACTTTATGAACAATCTTGGACCTGATCTCCAAAACACAAGGGGACTGGAGAATTATTTCTACAAGTTGAAAGGAATTAACCGGGTTGTTCTAAAAGAAATTCGAACCAGAAAAGCAAAAGCCACCGCACAGAGAAACTGTGAGTGGCTTTTCGATTGAAGCCCGAGTGCTTTTATTGAGGTAAATTGTACCGCCGCACTTTTGAGTTTCAAACCCTTTTCGCGGCGGAACAACGACCTTTTTTCAGTTTTCGCCCGAGGCTTTCGGCGTTTCTGCGTAAATCAGCAAGGGTTTGGCCGCGTTCGTGATCGTGTTTTCATCGATCACCACCTTGACCACATTCTGCTGGGTCGGCAGATCGTACATCACGTCCAGCAGCGTGTGCTCGAGAATCGAGCGCAGGCCGCGCGCGCCGGTCTTGCGGGCCAGGGCCTTGCGGGCGATGGCATGCAGGGCGGCCGGACGGATTTCGAGTTCCACGCCTTCCATGTCGAGCAATTTCGCATACTGCTTGACCAGAGCGTTCTTCGGCTCCACCAGGATTTGGATCAGCGCGTCCTCGGTCAGTTCCGACAAGGTGGCGACCACCGGCAGACGGCCGACCAGCTCGGGGATCAGGCCGAACTTGATCAGGTCTTCGGGCTCGACATCATGCAGCACCTCGGCGTTTTCACGCTCGACCTGGCTCTTGACCGAGGCCGAGAAGCCGATGCCCGATTTCTCGGAGCGGTTCTGGATGATCTTGGCCAGGCCGTCGAAGGCGCCGCCGCAGATGAACATGATGTTGGTCGTGTCGATCTGCACGAAATCCTGGTTCGGGTGCTTGCGCCCGCCCTGGGGCGGCACCGAGGCCATCGTGCCTTCGATCAGTTTGAGCAGGGCCTGCTGCACGCCCTCGCCCGACACGTCGCGCGTGATCGAGGGATTGTCCGACTTGCGCGAAATCTTGTCGATCTCGTCGATGTAGACAATCCCGCGCTGGGCCTTGTCGACTTCGTAATTGCACGACTGCAAGAGCTTCTGGATGATGTTCTCGACGTCCTCACCAACATAACCGGCTTCGGTCAGGGTGGTGGCGTCGGCGATCACGAAGGGCACGTTGAGCATGCGCGCCAGGGTCTGGGCCAGCAGGGTCTTGCCGGAGCCGGTCGGGCCGACCAGCAGGATATTCGACTTGGCCAGTTCGACTTCGTCTTTCTTGCCCAGGTGCTTGAGGCGCTTGTAGTGGTTGTACACGGCCACCGACAGGATGCGCTTGGCCGTCTGCTGGCCGATCACATACTGGTCGAGCAGCGCGGCGATCTCGTGCGGGGTCGGCAGGTCGGACTTGGCGCCGCCGACCGTCTCCACGTTCGAGGTCTCGTCGCGGATGATGTCATTGCACAGATCGATACACTCGTCGCAAATGAACACCGAGGGACCGGCGATGAGCTTTTTCACCTCGTGCTGGCTCTTGCCGCAGAAGGAGCAGTACAAGAGCTTTTCACCGCTGGAGGATTTTTTGTCAGACATGGGGCAAGTTAAAAAGAGTTGCTACAAGTATAAAGGCTAAACGCCCAGGCGCAAAGTTGCGCACCACCACATGCTACCCGATCTGAAAAGGAAACGCCCGAACGTTGTGGCGTCCGGGCGTCAGCAGACCGATTTTCCCGATCTCAATCAGGCGCGGTGGGTCAGGACCTTGTCGATCAGGCCATAGGCGACGGCTTCTTCACCCGACATGAAATTGTCGCGATCCGTGTCCTTGGCGATCTGATCCGGCGTCTTGCCCGTGTTGGTGGCCATGATGCTGTTCAGACGTTCGCGCAGGTAGAGGATCTCGCGGGCCTGGATTTCGATATCCGAAGCCTGGCCCTGGGAACCGCCGGACGGCTGGTGAATCATGATGCGCGAATTGGGCAGCGAGAAACGCTTGCCTTTCGCGCCCGCGGCCAGCAGGAAGGCGCCCATCGAGGCCGCCATGCCCGTGCACAGGGTCGACACATCCGGCTTGATGAAGTTCATCGTGTCGAAAATGGCCAGGCCAGCCGACACGGAACCACCGGGCGAGTTGATGTAGAGCGAAATATCCTTGTCCGGATTCTCGCTCTCGAGGAACAGCAGCTGGGCCACGATCAGATTGGCCATCTGGTCGTTGACAGGGCCGACCAGGAACACCACACGCTCCTTCAGCAGGCGCGAGTAGATGTCATAGGCGCGCTCGCCGCGGCCGCTTTGTTCCACCACCATCGGCACCAGACCCAGAGCCTGGGTATCGAGTGCCGGATTCTTGATCAGTCCTGTCATGCGATTTCCTTTTGCAAGCGAGGGACAGCTTAGCCTTGCTGGCCCATCAGTTCGTCGAACGAAACATCCTTGGCCGTGACCTTGGCCTTACCGAGAACGAAGTTAACGACGTTTTCTTCCAAAACAAGGGCTTCGACTTCGGCCAGGCGACGACGATCGCTATAGTAATACTTCAGGACTTCTTTCGGGTCCTCATAGGACTGGGCGAAGTCTTCGATTTGCGCTTTCACCTGCTCCGGCGTCGCGTGCAGTTTGTTTTCCGACACAAGCTGCGACAGGATCAGGCCCAGACGCACGCGGCGGTCGGCCTTGGCGGTGAACAGGTCGAGCGGGAACTCGGGCATGTTCTTCACGTCCATGCCGCGCGCGGCCATGTCCTGACGGGTGCCTTCGGCCAGACGGCGCGATTCTTCCTCGACCAGGGCCTTCGGCACGTCGAGTTCGGTCTTGCTGACCAGGCCGTCCATCACGGCTTCCTTGTTGCGGGCCTTGACGCGGCCGGCCACTTCACGCTCGAGGTTGGTCTTGATGTCGGCGCGCATTTTGTTCAGGTCGCCGTCGGCCATGCCGAGCGACTTGGCGAATTCGGCGTCGACTTCGGGCAGGTGGGCCCACTCGAGCTTCTTCAGGGTGATGGTGAACTCGGCGGTTTTGCCGGCCACATCCTTGCCGTGGTAGTCCTCGGGGAAGGTCAGCGGGAAGGTCTTCGACTCGCCCACTTTCAGGCCGATGGTGGCGGCTTCGAACTCGGCCAGCATGCGGCCTTCGCCGAGCACGAACGGATAATTGTCGGCCTTGCCGCCGGCGAATTCGACGCCGTCGATCTTGCCCACGAAGTCCACGGTCACGCGGTCGCCGTTGGCAGCGATGGCTTCACCGCCGTCGCCGTGTTCGCCGGCTTCGCCCTTGACGTGGTAGTGCACGCGCTGCTTGCGCAGGATCTCGATGGTCTTGTCGATTTCGGCGTCGGTCACCGGGGTCTGGATGGTGTCCAGCTCGAGGGTGCTCAGATCGCAGACTTGCACTTCCGGATAGACTTCGAACACGGCGTCGAAGGCGACCATGCCTTCAGCGGCATCCTGCTTCGGCTCGATGCGCGGGAAACCGGCCACGCGCAGCTGGTTTTCGTTGGCAGCGGCATTGAAAGCCTGGCCGACCTTGTCGTTCAGCACGTCGGATTCGATCTGATAGCCGTACTGGGCGGCGACCATTTTCATCGGCACTTTGCCCGGACGGAAGCCGGGGTAGCGGGCCGTCTTGGCCTGCTTCTTCAGGCGCGCTTCGACTTCCGAACGGACGTCAGCGAGCGGAAAGGAGATCGTCATGCGACGTTCGAGTTTGCCCAGGGATTCGACTGCAGTTGCCATGTTAAAAATCGTCCAAGAAGTAATTATTCAAATCGTGGTGCGAGGAGCGGGACTCGAACCCGCACACCATCGCTGGCGTCAGGACCTAAACCTGGTGCGTCTACCAATTTCGCCATCCTCGCAGGAAAACGCGATATTTTAGCGGAAAACGGCCAGGGGTGGTTGAATTTGCCATCCATACAAAAAAAACGCGGGTCCGCAGACCCGCGTTTGCCGCGCCCGGCTCAGCGTCCGGCCGGCTTCTTGACCCGGAACCAGGCCGCGTACAGGGCCGGCAGGAACAGCAGGGTCAGGGCCGTGGCGACGATCAGGCCGCCCATGATGGCCACCGCCATCGGTCCCCAGAACACCGAACGCGACAGCGGGATCATGGCCAGGGCCGCGGCCGCCGCCGTCAGCACGATCGGGCGGCAGCGCCGCACGGCCGATTCGACGATCGCATCCCAGGGCTCGGCGCCCTTGCGGATGTCCTGCTCGATCTGGTCGACCAGGATCACCGAGTTACGGATGATCATGCCGAACAGGGCGATCACGCCGAGCTGGGCCACAAAGCCGAAGGGACGCTGCAGCAACAGCAGGGCCATCGCCGCCCCGGCCACGCCCAGCGGGCCGGTGAGGAAGACCAGCACCGAGCGCGAGAAGCTATGCAGCTGCAGCATCAGCAGCGTAAACACGAGGAACAGCACGAAGGGCACATTCGCCGAGATCGACTGTTCAGCCGCCTTGCTGTCGGCCGCCGCCCCGGCCAGCACCACCTGGTAGCCGGCCGGCAGCTTGGCGCGCAGGGTGGCCAGCTTCTCGGTGATCTGGCCCGACACGGTCGGCCCCTGGATGCCGTCGACCACGTCGGACTGCACGGTAATCGCCCACTCGCGCCCTTCGCGCCAGACCACGCCCGGTTCCCAGACGAATTGCACGCGCGCCAGCTGCGAGATCGGCACGGCCTTGCCCGAAGCGGTCGGGATATTGGTGTCGTTCAGCACCGAAATCGTCGCCCGCTCCTCGACCGGCTGGCGGATCACGATGTCGATCAGCTTATTGTCCTCGCGGTACTGGCCGACCGGCGTGCCGGACAGGATGGTATTCGCGGCGCGCATCACCGTCTGCGAGGTCACGCCAAGGGCGCGCAGCTTGTCCTGGTCGAGGTCGAGGCGCAGCACCTTGACCGACTCGTTCCAGTTGTCGTTCACGCCCACGGTATTCGGGTTGGCGCGCATGATGTCCTTGACCTCATCGGCCAGCTGGCGCACCTTGCCGATGTCCGGCCCCTGCACGCGGAACTGCACCGGATACGGCACCGGCGGCCCGTTCGGAAGCAGCTTGACGCGGCCGCGCACTTCCGGGAAGTCTTTCTTGAAGACCTCGGTGATCTTCAGGCGCAGGGCCTCGCGCGCCTGCAGGTCCTTGGGCAGCACCACGAACTGGCTGACGTTGGACTGCGGGAAGATCTGGTCGAGCGGCAGGTAGAAGCGCGGCGAACCCGTGCCCACATACGCGGTCACGCTCTCGACGCCGGGCTGCTTCATGACCCAGGCTTCAAACTTCTTGGCCTGGGCTTCCGTGTTCTGGAAGGCGGCGCCCTCGGGCAGCCACATCTCGACCATCAGCTCGGGGCGGCTGGAATCGGGGAAGAACTGCTTCTCGATGAATTTGAAGCCGAACACGCCGAGGAAGAAGGTCAGCAGACTGAGCACGATGGTGGTCTTGCGCCACTCCACGCACCAGTTGACCAGGGCGCGGAACTTGCGAAAGCCCGGCGTATCAAACACATCGTGGCTGCCGCTGCCCGGCTTCACCTTCAGCAGGATGTAGCCAATGTAGGGCGTGAACATCACGGCCACCAGCCAGGAGGTCAGCAGCGCAATCGCATTCACCGAAAACATGGAGAACGTGTACTCGCCGGCGGCCGACTTGGCCAGGCCGATCGGCAGAAAGCCTGCGGCCGTAATCAGGGTGCCGGTCAGCATCGGCATGGCCGTGCTCGTGTAGGCAAAGGTCGCCGCCTCAAAGCGGTCCATGCCCTCCTCCATCTTGCGGACCATCATTTCGACGGCGATGATGGCGTCGTCGACCAGCAGGCCAAGCGCAATGATCAGGGCGCCGAGCGAGATCTTGTGCAGGTCGATGTCCAGGATGCTCATCAACAGGAAGGTGATGGCCAGCACCAGCGGAATCGTCAGCGCCACCACCAGGCCCGGGCGCATGTCGATGCGGAAGGGCTTGGTATGGAAGCCCAGGGCCACAAAGCTCACGCCGAGCACGATCAGAATCGCCTCGATCAGGGTGCGCACGAATTCGCCGACCGAGGCGCTGACGGCCTTCGGCTGATCGGACACGCGCTCGAGCGTCAGGCCGACCGGCAGCTTGGCGCGGATCTCATTGGCCTTGGCCTCGAGCTCCTTGCCCATCACGATGATATTGCCGCCCTTCTCCATCGAGATGCCGAGGCCGATGACCTCCTTGCCGTTGTAGCGCATCTTGTCGGTCGGCGGGTTCTGGTAGACGCGCTTGATGGTGGCAAAGTCGCCGAGGCGGAAGGTGGTGCCGCCGGCGCGCAGTTCCAGCTCCTCGAGTTCCTTGACGGACTTGAGGGCGCCCGTCACGCGCACCTGCAGATTATCGGTCGGCGTGACCAGCACCCCGGTCGACTCGACATTGTTCTGGGTGGCGATCTGGTTGACGATCTGCTCGAACGGAATGCCGAGCTGGGCGAATTTCTTGTGCGAGAACTCGATGTTGATCTTCTCGTCCTGCACACCAAACAGTTCGACCTTGTTGACCATGCCCACGTGCAGCAGCTGCTGCCGCACGAAGTCCGCATAATCCTTGACTTCGGCATAGGTGAAGCCGTCGCCCGAGAGCGCGAAGATGGAGCCGTAGGTGTCGCCGAATTCATCATTGAAGAAGGGGCCGATCACACCCGACGGCAAGGTGCCGCGGATGTCGCCGATCTTCTTGCGGACCTGATACCAGGAGCCATTGGTTTCCTTGGGCGGGGTCGATTCGCGCAGCTGCACGATAATCAGGGTCTCGCCCGGCTTGGAATAGCTGCGGATCTTGTCCACATACGGGGTTTCCTGCAGCTTGCGCTCCAGCTTGTCGGTCACCTGCTCGGCCATCTGCACGGCGGTGGCGCCCGGCCAGATGGCGCGCACGACCATCGCGCGGAAGGTGAACGGCGGGTCTTCGTCCTGACCCAGATTCTGGAAGGCCAGCAGACCGGCAATCAGCAAGGTGGCGATCAGGTAGCGCGTGAGCGGAATATGCTCAAGCGCCCAACGGGAAAGATTGAAGCCCTTCATTGCAGCGCCTCACCGGTTGCGGCAGCGGCAGCCACCGTGTTCGGGCTGGCGATCGAAGCAGGCACGTCGACGCCGAGGACCTTGACCTTCTGGCCATTCTTGAGCTGATTGACACCGGCCGTCACGACCGTCTGGCCGGGCTTCACGCCGCTGGTCAGGAGAATGTCATTGCCGCTGGTGCCGCCCACCTGCACGGGCACCAGTTGCACGGCGCCCTTGTCGACCACCCAGACCGAGGTCTTGTTCTTCTCATGGAACAGGGCCGTCAGCGGGACCTTGATCATCGGCACCGGCGCGGCGGCCGTGAACTGGACCAGGGCCGTCATGCCCAGCTTGACGTCGGCCGGGGCCTCGGGCACCGAGACCTTGGTCGTATAGGTACGGGTCTGCGGGTCGGCCACCGGCGAGACTTCGCGGATCTTGCCCTTCAGGACTTCCTTCGGATTGGCCCACAGGCGCACGGCCACATCGGGCACCTGGCGCAGGGTATCGACCTTGTCCTCGGGGATGCCAATCACGATTTCCTTCTCGCCGGCCTTGGCCACGCGCACCACCGGCGTACCGGCCGCGACCACCTGGCCGACTTCGGCGTCGACCGCCGTCACCACGCCGTCGATATCGGACACCAGGCTGCTGTAGGCGGCCTGGTTGGTCTGGCCCTTGTAGGCGGCCTGAGCCTGATCGACGCTGGCCTGGGCGGCCTTGTAGGTCGAGAGCTTGGCGTCGAGCACGGCCTGGGACACGAAATTCTTCTCACGCAGTTCCTGGTAGCGCTTGAGCTCGGCCTGCGCCAGGTCGCGGTTGGTCTCGGCGGCGCGCAGGCCGGCATTGGCCTGGGCCTGGGCCAGCTGCAGGTCCTGCGGATCGAGCTGCATCAGCACCTGGCCGCGCTTGACCACGCTGCCGACCTCGACCAGGCGGCTGGTAATCTTGCCCGGCACCCGGAAGCCCAGGCGCGATTCGACGCGGGCACGCACCTCGCCCGCGAATTCGGCCTGGATGGCGACGGTATCGGCCGCGAGCGTGATGGCGCGGACCGGACGGATGTCCTCGCCCTTGGGTTCGGGCTTGGAGCAGCCCGTCAATACGGCGAGGGAGGCAACCAGCGTCAGGCTGGCGAGGGGCAGGCGGTGAGCAGGCACGATGTTTTCCTTTAGTATGCGAGCTGGACGAACACAGAGAATAACTTAATGACTCGTAAGTTAGTAATTATAAGCAGGCTCGGCAGTTTTGCAAATGACTTTTGCGTCATTTATCGCTAGCGGGCCGCCATGTCAGTCGATCACTACGAAAATTTCCCGGTTGCTTCCGTCCTGCTGCCGCGCCGGCTGGTGCCTGCCGTCGAGGCCATCTACCGTTTCGCCCGCTCGGCCGACGATCTGGCCGACGAAGGCGATGCCACCCCAGCGCAGCGCCTGGCCGCCCTGAGCGCCTACCGGCAGGCACTCGACGCCCTCGCCGCCGGCCAGCCCGCCCCCACCGCACCCGAGATCTTCAGCCCGCTGGCCAAGGTGGTGGCCGCGTACGCGCTGCCGTGGCAGCCGTTTTACGATCTGCTCGACGCCTTCCAGCAGGATGTGGTGACGACCCGGTATGCCGACTTCCCCGCCGTGCTCGACTATTGCCGGCGCTCGGCCAATCCGGTCGGCGCCCTGATGCTGCACCTGTACGGCGCGGCCACGCCGGAGAATCTGCGCCAGTCGGACGCCATCTGTTCTGCATTACAGCTTATCAACTTCTGGCAGGATGTGGCGATCGACCGGAAAAAAGACCGGATCTACCTGCCCCAGGACAGTCTGGCGCGTTTTGGCGTCAGCCAGGCAATGCTCGATGCCGCCGACGCCGGTCCGGCCTTCCGCGCACTGATGGCCTTCGAGGTCGGGCGCGCGCGCGCGCTGATGCGCTCCGGCGCTGCCCTGGCCCTGCGCCTGCCAGGCAGGATCGGCTGGGAATTGCGCCTCGTGGTCCAGGGCGGCCTGCGGATTCTGGAGAAGATCGAGGCCGTCGATTACGACGTGTTCCGGCGCCGCCCCGTGCTCGGCGCGGGCGACTGGCTGCGCATGCTCTGGCGCGCCGTGTGGATGGTCGGCTAAGATAAGCGCTATTTGCGTTCGCGCTTTGCCCAACTGACCATGTCGCCCGACGAATATTGCCAACAAAAGACCGTCCAGAGCGGCTCCAGTTTCTATTACAGCTTCCTGTTCCTGCCGCCTGAGCGGCGGCGCGCCATCACGGCCCTGTACGCCTTCTGCCGCGAGGTCGACGACACGGTCGACGAATGCTCGGACCCCTCGGTGGCGCGCATCAAACTGGCCTGGTGGCGCAATGAAATCGACAAGATGTACCAGGGCCAGCCTAGCCATCCGGTGACGCAGGCGCTCGCGCCCCATGTGCCTGTCTACCAGCTGCAACAGCAGCATCTGCTGGCGATTGTCGACGGCATGGAAATGGACCTCGACCAGTCGCGCTATCTCGACTATCCGAACCTGCAGCGCTATTGCTGGCATGTGGCCGGCGTGGTCGGCATCCTGTCGGCCAGCATCTTCGGCTACAGCAATCCGCAGACCCTGCAGTATGCGGAAAAACTCGGCCTGGCCTTCCAGCTGACCAACATCATCCGCGACGTCGGCGAAGATGCGCGCAAAGGCCGCATCTACCTGCCGATCAATGAACTGCAGCAGTTCCAGGTGACGGCGGCCGACATCCTTAACGCGCGCCACAGCGAGCGCTTCGAGGCCCTGATGGCCTTCCAGATCGAGCGCGCGCGCAAGATCTACGCCGAAGCCTACGCCCTGCTGCCGCGCGAAGACCGGCGCGCCCAGCGCCCGGGCCTGATGATGGCCGCGATCTACGGCACGGTACTGGAAGAAATCGCCGCCGACGGCTATCACGTGCTGAACCGGCGCATCTCGCTGACGCCGTTGCGCAAGCTCTGGCTGGCCTGGAAAACCTATATCCGTGGCTGATAAGCAGAAACACATCGCCGTCATCGGCGCCGGCTGGGCTGGTTGCGCCGCCGCCGTCGAGGTCGCGCGGGCCGGCCACAAGGTCACCCTGTTTGAAGCGGCCCGCACCCTGGGCGGCCGCGCCCGCTGTGTCGACCTGCACGGCAAACAGCTCGACAATGGCCAGCACATCCTGCTCGGCGCCTACCGCGAGACCCTGGCTCTGCTGGACGAGGTCGGCATCGCGCGCGATGCGGCCTTTCTGACGCTGCCGCTGCAGATGCGCTATCCGGGCAAGACCGGCATGGACTTTGCCGCCCCGCGTCTGCCCGCGCCCTGGCATGTGCTGGTCGCCCTGTGGCGCGCCAAGGGGTTGGAGCGGGCCGACAAGCTGGCGCTGGCGCGTTTTTCCACCGGCGCGCGCTGGATGGGCTGGCCCCTGTACGAGGACTGCAGCGTCAGCGAACTGCTCGAGCGCTTCGACCAGACCGCGCGCCTGGTGCAGCTGATGTGGCGCCCACTGTGCCTGGCGGCCCTGAATACGCCACCCGAGCAGGCCTCGGCCCAGGTGTTTCTGAATGTGCTGCGCGACAGCCTGGGCGGGCGGCGCGCGGCCTCCGACATGCTGCTGCCGCGCCTGAACCTGTCCGAGATCTTCCCCGACAAGGCCGCAGCCTATCTCGAACAGCGCGGCGGCAAAATCCGCACCGGCGCCAAGGTCAGCAGCCTGCAGCCGGCCTCGGGCGACCAGTGGCATGTGATCGCCAGCGGCACGGCCGTGGGCGGCATCTGGAATATGTTCGCCGATGGCGTGATTCTCGCCACGCCGCCGAATCCGGCCGCGATGCTGCTGCTCGACGTCGAGGGCCAGCAGCTGGACGAGGCGATTACCGCCCTGTCCTCGTTCGCCTACCAGCCGATCACCACGGTCTACCTGCAGTATCGGCCCGATCTGCGCCTGGACCTGCCGTTCTACGCCCTGGCCGACCATCCGGGCCTGCGCCGCTTTGGCCAGTTCGTGTTCGACCGCGGCCAATTGCACGAAAAACAAGCCGGTCTGCTGGCCGTCGTCGTCAGCGCCGCGAGTGAGGCGGCCGCCCTGCCCCAGCCGGCCTTGGCCGAGGCCGTCGCCCACCAGCTGGCTGAGGACCTGGGCATGCCGGCCCTGCGCCAGCCCGAGTGGCACCAGGTCATTACGGAGAAACGCGCCACCTTCGCCTGCACGCCGGGCCTGGTGCGCCCGCCGAACGCCACCAGCGCGCCCGGTCTGGCCCTGGCCGGCGACTATACCGACGGCCCCTATCCGGCCACGCTCGAGGGCGCCGTGCGCTCGGGCCGCGCCGCCGCGCGCCTGGTGCTCGACCGCTTCACCCCCGGAAAAGTGTAGGCTGGGGCCCCTTTTATGCATCCTGTCGCAATCCGCTACGATGATCCGAAGCGTTTCGGTAGAGTGTCACCATCGACAAACCTCTGGGACGACAGGAAACATCATGAACCTCAAATTGACGCTCCGTACCCTGGCAGTCGTGGCCCTGGTCGCTGCGACGATGGCCATGATCGTGCAACCTGCCAGTCTGGCGAAACTGCCGGCTGGCGCCCAACTGGCCACCGTGCCGATGGTGGGTCTGGGCCATATCTGAAGGCAGTAGATGAATAAACAGCAATACCTTGACGCCCTGCGCGCGGCCCTCGCCGGTTTGCCGGCCGAGACCGTCGCCAAGACGCTGGCCTACTACGAACAGCGTTTCGTCGACGGCGTCGCCGGCGGCCAGAGCGAAGAGAGCATTGCTGCCGGCCTCGACGAGCCGCGCAAGATCGCCATGACCCTGCGCGCCAGCAGCCATCTGTCGGACCTGCAAAAGAAGCCGCGCCCGATCAATCCGCTGCGCATGCTGGTCTCGGCCGTCGGCCTGGCCATCTTCAACCTGTTCATGGTGGTGCCGGGCATGGTCTACGCCTCGCTGGTGGCGGCCCTGTACGCCTGTGCGATCGGCTTTTACGCCTGCGGCATCGTGGTCACGGCCTCGGGCCTGGCCGCGGTCAACCACGTGGTCATCAATACGCCCCTGCACTACGTCATCAGCGACGATGAGAGCGAGCGCGTCGGCAGCACCCAGACCCATGTCTCGATCAGCAGCGAAGGCGTCCACATCAGTCCGGTGCCGGTCGAGGAAGTCCAGGAAAACGATCCGGGCCGTTCGCGCGTGTTCGACCGCGCCGAGCGCACCGCCATCGGGCCGGTCGAAATCTCGACCGAACTCGACCCCGAGGCGCGCACGACCCAGACCTTCGTCGGCTTCGGCCTGATGATCGGCGGTATCTTGCTGAGTCTGCTGTCGGTGGTGGTCACGCGCTACACCCTCATCGGGCTCAAGCGCTACGTCGAAATGAACTTCAACATCCTGCGTGGCCAATGATGCGTAATCTCGTGAAACTCGGCATGGGGATGTTCGTCGTCGGCCTGCTGCTGATCGGCGCCGCCTACAGCTACCTGCGCTCGCACACCCACCACACGATCGTCAGCCAGGAGGGCCGCGAACTGGCGACCGACAAGCGTCCGATCGCCAAGAACATCATCAACGTCGACCTCAACGGCCCGATCGATCTGCGCCTGCGCCAGGGCATGACCCCGGCCCTGAGCGTGCGCGGCGAACAGCGTTTCCTGAAGAATGTGGTCACCAGCCAGGACGGCGCCACCCTGCATATCGGCATGCGCGGCATGATCCTGCTGCCGCGCGAACGCCTGACCGTGGAACTGACCCTGCCCAACCTCGAACGCCTGTATGTGCATGGCAGCGGCGACAGCGAAATCAATGGCTTTTCGGGCGACAAGCTGCTGACCGAAATGCATGGCACCGGCCGCCTGACCTTCAACGGCCGCTACAAGGACATCGAAGCAGCCATCAATGGCAGCGGCGAAATGGATCTGAATGGCGGCCTGTCGGACCGGGTGGCGGTCGAAGTCAATGGCTCGGGCCGCATGATCGTGGTCGGCCAGTGCAAGGAATTCAAGGCCGATCAGCGCGGCTCTGGCGACCTCGACGCCCAGCATCTGACGGCGGAAAAGGCGCGCATCGCCCTGACCGGCTCGGGCAGTTCGGTGGTGCGGGCTCAGAAAGCTGCCGAAGTCATCCTGAATGGCAGCGGCGACGTCAGCGTGTTCGGCTCGCCGACCGAGCGCGTGATTACCAAGACCGGCACCGGCGACGTCGCCTTCAAGTAAGCGACTGCACCCAGGCGGCCGCGGCCGCCCCTGCCTTGCGCCCGCTGGCAAAACAGGCGGTCAGCAGATAGCCGCCGGTCGGCGCTTCCCAATCGATCATTTCCCCGGCCACGAACACGCCCGGCAGCGCGCGCAGCATCAGCCCGGCGTCAAGCGCCTCGAAGCGGATACCGCCGGCGCTGCTGATGGCTTCGTCGATCGGGCGCGCGCGCTTCAGGATCACGGGCAGGCGCTTGATGCCCTGGGCCAGACGCACGGGGTCGAAATAGGCCTCGCGGCTCAGGCATTCGCGCAGCAGGCCGCCCTTCACGCCTTTCAGCCCAAGCTTGCTTTGCAGATGGCTCGACATGGATTTGCCGCCGCGCCCGGCACTGACGGCGTCGAGCACGCGCTGCTCGCTATGGACCGGCAACAAATCGAGCCAGATGCGCGCCTGGCCGTCGATCAGGATCTGCTCGCGCAGGGTGGCCGAAAACGCGTAGATCAGGCTGCCCTCGACGCCGCCGGCCGTGATCACGAACTGGCCGCGCTGGCTGCGCTCGCTGCCATCGGGCTGCGCGGCCGTCAGGGCCACGGTGATCAAGGGCTCGCCCGCATAGCGCGTACTGAAGTGGGCGCTCCAGTCGACGTCGAAGCCGCAATTGGCCGGTTTCAGCGGCTCGGTCGGAATGCCGCGCGCGCTGAGCACCGGCAGCCAGCGCCCGTCCGAGCCGAGCCGCGCCCAGCTGGCGCCGCCCAGGGCCAGCACAGTGGCGGCCGGACGCACGCAGATGGCGCCCTCGGGTGTCTCGAAGGCCAGGCTGCCGTCCGCCGCCCAGCCGCTCCAGCGGTGGCGCTGGTGAAACTGCACACCCTGCCCGCGCAGCCGGCGCAGCCAGGCACGCAGCAGCGGGGCCGCCTTCATCTCAGTGGGAAACACGCGCCCCGAACTGCCGACGAAAGTGTCAATCCCCAGCTCATGAATCCATTCGCGCAGCGCCTGCGGGCCAAAGCCATGCAGCCAGGCGCCGACCTGCTCGGCCTGGGTGCCGTAGCGCTTGACGAACTGGTCGAGCGGCTCGGCGTGGGTGATATTCATGCCGCCCTTGCCCGCCAGCAGAAACTTGCGGCCGACCGAGGGCATGGCGTCGTAGACATCGACCGCCAGTCCAGCCTCGGCCAGCACTTCGGCGGCCATCAGGCCGGCCGGGCCGCCGCCAATCACAGCAATGCGTGCGGGAACGCTCATCTCTCAATACGGAAAAAACCAAAGCCGCAGCATACTGGCCGCGGCGCGCGGATGCAATCGGCATGACCGAGCGCGGCACTCGGCAATGCCTGCAGCGCCCTGCCGGCGCGGTAAAATGGCGGAATGGACAACTCCGGAAAGCCGCGCGTATTTGAGCGGCATGACATTGTGTGGCTCAACCCGCGCGGATGGCAGGTCGCCATCGCCCAGGCCGCGCCCGAGGTCGTGCCCCAGCTCTGGCAATGGCGCGAACGCGACTGGCCGCTGATCGTCCGCACCCAGGATGCCGACATTGGCCACGAGGGCCTGGCGGTCGGCGCCGTCCTCGCGCCCAGCGCGGCCCAAGCGGCCCCGCTGCGGGTCGCGCTGCGCACCCTGCGCGAGGGCGTGCGCGCCAGCGGCCGCGCGCCGGCCCTCGGCGATGTGCTGCCCAGCTTGCCCGACAGCGTGGCCGAACGCCTGCACAGCCTGGCGCACGCGCCCGGCCCGGCGCTGGAAACGGCGGGCATGCTGGCGCTGCAGGGCTTAACCGGGCAGACCTATATCGACGCGGACTCGCCGCTGCAACTGGTGCTGCGCCCGCAGACCAAGGCCGAACTCCAGCTCGGCCTGGCCAAGCTGGCGGCGCACGCGGCGACACTGGCCGCAGAAATTGAAATCATGTTCCCGAGCGGCCACGCCGTGGCCTGGGAAGAATGGCGCGCGGCCAACTCGGGCCGCACCCACCTGATGACCAAGGACCTGAGCACGATCCGCCTGATGCACGTCCAGGCGATCCTGACCAGCCTGCCGCCCTAACCGCCCGTGACCGGGGGGAAGAAGGCGACTTCGGCGCCTTCGCTCAGGGCCGTGTCCGGCCCGCACATCAGCTGATTGCAGGCCATGCGCAGCGCCCGCCCTTCGGCCAGGGCCTCGGCCCAGGCGCCGCCGCGTGCGGCCAGATGGGCGCGCAAGGCGCCGACGGTCGCCACCTCGGGCGGCAGCTCCAGGCTTTCCTGGCCAAGGCCGATGGCCTCGCGCACACTGGCAAACAAGCGCAGTTGAATCTTCATTGCAGGTATTCGCTAAACGGAGTGAATCGCACGAGCTCGCCCGCGCGGATGGTCTGGCCGGGCGGATTGTCGATCAGCCCGTCGCCCCAGACCGTCGAGGTCAGCACGGCCGAGCCCTGATTCTTGAACAAGTCGAGCCCACCAGCGGCATTGATGCGCGCCCGCAGGAATTCATTGCGGCGGTCGGCCTTGGGCCAGTCGAAATCGGCGCGCATGGGGAAGCTCAGCGGCGCACGCGCCTGGGCCACGCCCTGCAACTGCAGCAGGAAGGGGCGCACGAACAGCAGGAAGGTCACGAAGCTCGACACCGGATTGCCAGGCAGGCCAATGAAAAAGGCCTGGCCGACTTCGCCAAAGGCCAGCGGTTTGCCCGGCTTCATGGCGATTTGCCAGAGATTGAGTTTGCCCTCGGCCTCCACGGCCGGCTTCACGTGGTCTTCCTCGCCGACGGAGACGCCGCCGGAGGTAATGATGAGGTCGTGCGAGGCGGCCGCTTCACGCAGGGTGTTGCGCGTAGCTTCAAGCGAGTCCGGTACGATACCGAAGTCCGTTATCACGGTGCCAAAGTTCTCGAGCAGTGCACGGAGCGTGAAGCGGTTACTGTTATAGATCGCGCCGGGGGCCAAAGGTTCCCCCGGCATCGTCAATTCGTCACCAGTGAAGAACACGGCCACGCGCAGGCGGCGCTTGACCGGCAGGCGCGCCAGCCCGACCGAGGCGGCCAGGCCCAGCTCCTGCGCGCGCAGGCGCGTGCCGGCCGGCAGAATCACGGACCCGGCGCGGACGTCCTCGCCGACGCGGCGCACCCACTCACCGACGCGCGGCGCGTGCTGAATCATCACGCTGCCCTCGCCGGCCGGCGCCGTCTGCTCCTGCATGACGACGGCATCGGCGCCCGCGGGCAGCATGGCCCCGGTGAAGATGCGCGCCGCCGTACCCGGCTGCAGCGGCTGCCCCACATGGCCCGCCGGAATGCGCTGAGACACCGGCAACACAGCCGCGCCACTGGCGCAGTCGGCCGCACGCACGGCATAGCCATCCATCTGGGTGTTGTCGGCCGAGGGCACGTCGATGCCCGCCAGCTGATCCTCAGCCAGCACACGGCCATTGGCCTCCAGCGTCGGCACCCATTCCGTCTCGGCCACGGGACGCGCCGCCGCGCACAGCACGGCGAGCGCTTCGGCCACGGTGAGCATCGGCGGCTTCATCGGATCACAGGCCGGTGTTGGCGGCGATAAAGGCCTTCATCTCGGCCACATCCGGACGCATCACGGTAAAGCGCTGCGGCAAGGCTTCGATGTTTTCAAAGCCGGCCGGGCGCTCGGCGTCCTCGCCCAGGGCCTCGCGGATGGTTTCATTGAACTTGGCAGCCAGCGCCGTTTCCAGCACGATCATCGGCACGCCATTGCGCATGTGTTCGCGCGCGACCTTGATGCCGTCGGCCGTGTGGGTGTCGATCGTGATGCCGTAGCGCTGGCGCACGTCGCGGATCGTGGCGAGGCGGTCGGCATGGGTCGATTTGCCGGAAACAAAACCATACTGGGCAACCAGCTTGAATTCGTCGCCATCGCTGCCCGGGCCGCCCGACAGGTCGAAGCCGCCTGCCGTCTCGACTTTCTGGAACAGGGCCTTGACGCGCGCGCTGTCCTTGCCGACCAGGTCGTAAATGAAGCGCTCGAAGTTCGAGGCCTTGGAAATGTCCATCGAGGGGCTCGAGGTGTGATAGGTCTCGGCCGACTTGCGCACGCGGTAGATGCCGGTGCGGAAGAACTCGTCGAGCACATCGTTTTCATTGGTGGCGACCACCAGTTTGTCGATGGGCAGGCCCATCTGGCGGGCGATATGGCCGGCGCAGATATTCCCGAAATTACCCGAGGGGACGCAGAACGAGACCTTCTGGTCATTGAACAGCGTCGCCTTCAGATAGCCGCGGAAGTAATAGACGACCTGGGCCACGACGCGCGCCCAGTTGATCGAATTGACGGTGCCGATCTTGTGGCGCGCCTTGAAATCGAGGTCGTTCGACACGGCCTTGACCATGTCCTGACAGTCGTCGAACACGCCTTCGACGGCGATGTTGAAGATATTCGGATCCTGCAGGCTGAACATCTGGGCCGTCTGGAAGGCGCTCATCTTCTGGTGCGGCGACAGCATGAACACGCGGATGCCCTGCTTGCCGCGCATCGCGTATTCGGCCGCCGAGCCGGTATCGCCCGAGGTGGCGCCGAAAATATTCAGCTGGTCGCCGGTCTTCGCCAGCGCGTACTCGAACAGGTTGCCGAGCAGCTGCATGGCCATGTCCTTGAAGGCCAGGGTCGGGCCGTTCGACAGCGACTGCAGCACCAGGCCGGCGTCGCCCTCGAAGCCGAGCACGCGCAGCGGCGTGATCTCGGCCGGGTCTTCACCGGCGCGCACATTCTTGTACACGGCGGCCGTGTAGGTCTTGGCCGTCAGCGCGCGCAGATCGGCTTCCGGAATATCGGTCGCAAACTTCTTGAGAATTTCGAAAGCCAGCTCGGCATAGGACAGCAAACGCCAGGCTGTCAACTCGGCATCGCTCACTTGCGGATAGGAAGTCGGGAGAAACAGGCCGCCGTCGGAGGCCAGGCCGCCGAGCAGGATGTCAGAGAAGGATTGCGGTGCGGATTGGGCCGGATTGGCGCGCGTCGAGACGTATTGCATGAGCAAGGATCGGTGGGTTGGAGCGGGAATCAGCCTCCCATTATAGTGCGCCCCGGCCATCCTTGTTAAAAACGTCCGGGCAGCGCGCGGCCGCCCGGACGTGCCGGCTTATTCCACCTGGGTGGCGGCGTAGCCGATATCCTTGGCTGCCTGCAGCAGGGCCGAGGTCGAGGTCTTGCTGTCGTCGAAAGTCACGTGGGTTTCGCGCTTGTCGAGCTTGACCTGGGCTTTGCTCACCCCGGGGATCTTCTTCAGGGCGCCGTTGACCTTGGCGGCATCGGCTTCGGCTTGCATTTTCGGCACGGACAGCACCACCGTCTTGTCAGCGGCCAGGGCCGACAGCGAGAACACGGACATCGCGAGCACAGCAAATACTTTCTTCATTTTTTCTTCCTTTCTTATCGAGAGTACAGCGGGACCAGTCTACGACGGAAATCCCGCCCTCGCGCAGTTTTTATTTACGCGACGATCAGTTTTACAACAGTGTTGCTCAGCAGGCAGGTTGGTTGACTGCCACTACATGCACGGCCAGACCGCCGAGCGAGGTCTCCTTGTACTTGGCCTGCATGTCATGCCCGGTCTGGCGCATGGTGTCGATCACCCTGTCCAGACTGACAAAATGGGTACCGTCGCCCTTCATGGCCAGCGAAGCGGCGGTAATCGCCTTGATCGCGCCCATGCCATTGCGTTCGATACAGGGAATCTGCACGAGGCCGCCGATCGGGTCGCAGGTCATGCCCAGGTGGTGTTCGATGCCGATTTCGGCCGCGTTCTCCACCTGTTCATTGCTGCCGCCCAGGGCCGCCACCAGACCGGCCGCGGCCATCGCGCAGGCCACGCCAACTTCGCCCTGGCAGCCGATTTCGGCGCCCGAGATCGAGGCGTTCTTCTTGCACAGCATGCCAATGGCCGCCGCCACCAGCAGAAACTCGCGGATGCCGGCCGCCGCGTCGCTCGGCCGGCAGTCCTCGGCGTAGTAGCGCAGCACGGCGGGAATGATGCCGGCGGCGCCATTGGTCGGCGCCGTCACCACGCGCCCGCCGGCGGCGTTTTCTTCATTGACGGCCATGGCGAACAGGCTGACGTGGTGCAGCGCATCGTGCGGCAAGCCATTCGGCTTCTGTTCGGGGCTGGCCTCCTGCGCCTGGCGCCACAGCTTGGCGGCGCGGCGCTTGACATTGAGGCCGCCGGGCAGCTCACCCTCCTGCACCAGACCGCGCGCGATGCAGTCGCGCATGGTGAACCAGATACGGTCGAGGCCGGCGTCGAGCGTGGCGGCATCCATGCGCGCCAGCTCATTCGCGCGCATCATCTCGCCGACGCGCTTGCCCTGGGCGCGGCCGAGGGCCAGCAACTCGTCCATCGTGCCAAAGTGATACGGAACGTCGACCTGGGCGTCGGGCGCACGCTGGCCCTCCCCGGCCGCCTGGATGAAGCCGCCGCCGACCGAGTAGAACACGCGCTCGATCTGGCTGCCATCGGCCAGATGCAGCGTGAAGCGCATGCCATTGGTGTGCTCGGGCAGCACGGACTGCTTGTGCCAGGCGATATGCTGGCCTGCCACAAAGGGCACGCGCTGGCGGCCCAGCAGAGCGATTTCGCCGTCGAGGGCGATTTCGGCCAGCATGTCCTCGACCTTGTCCGGGTCGACGCCCTGCGGGGTCTCGCCGGCCAGGCCGAGAATCACCGCCTTGTCGGTGGCGTGGCCGACGCCGGTCAGGGCCAGGGAACCGTACAAGCCGACCTCGATGCCGGTGGCCTGCTCGAGGCAGCCGCATTCATCGAGGAAACGGCGTGCGGCCACCATCGGCCCCACCGTGTGCGAGCTCGAAGGCCCGATACCGATCTTGAACAGATCGAAAACGCTCATGTCCATGCTGCTTGTCTCACTTTTACTTATGTTTGCCGCGTCTTATTAGCGCAGCTTATGTTGAATCTCAGCGGGCTTGGTTCGGGCCGACTTTGATGTTTTTGAGCATGTCGGTGACCATGGCCTCCAGACCGATCTTCGCCTGCCAGCCCCAGTCGCTGCGGGCGCGCTCGTCGTCCAGGCTGCGCGGCCAGGTATCGGCGATCTGCTGGCGGCTGTCGGGCGTGTAGGCAATCGTGAACTCCGGGCGCTGGGCGCGGATCGCTTCGTACAGCTCGCGCGGGTTGAACGACACCCCGGCCACATTGTAGGACGAGCGGATCTTCACCTGCTCGGCCGGCGCATCCATCAGTTCGATGGTGGCGCGGATGGCGTCGGGCATGTAGATCATCGGCAGGGTGGTGTCCGGACCGAGGAAGCAATCGTAGCGCTCGCCCTTGAGGGCCGCGTGGAAGATCGCGATCGCGTAGTCGGTGGTGCCGCCGCCCGGGGGCGACTTGTAGCTGATGATGCCCGGATAGCGGATCGAGCGCACGTCGACGCCATACTTGGCGTGGTAGTACTCGCACAGGCGCTCGCCGGCCAGCTTGCTGATGCCGTAGATCGTGGTCGGGTCCATGATCGTGTACTGGGCCGTGTGCTCGGCCGGCGTGTTGGGGCCGAACGCGGCAATCGACGAGGGCCAGAACACGCGCAGCGGCTTGCCCTGCTCGGCACGCTCACGCGCGACTTCCAGAATATTGAGCAGGCCGTCCATGTTCAGGGTCCAGGCCTTGAGCGGGGCCTTTTCGCCGGTGGCCGACAGCAGGGCCGCCAGCTGATACACCTGCGTGATGTTCCGCTCAGCGATCAGGGTGGCCAGACGCAGCTTGTCGAGCACGTCGACCGTGGTGTAGTGCTTGGCGTGGTACAGGTTGGTGGTGCTGATATCCGAGGCGATGACATTGTCTACGCCGAATTTGACCGACAAGGCCTCAACAAGTTCACTGCCAATCTGGCCGTTGGCGCCGATAACGAGAATACGTTCCATGGTGTTCCTTCAAGATCTTAGTTCTTCAAGACGCCCAGTTCGCGGCCGGTTTGCGCAAAGGCGGCCAGGACGCGGTCGAGCTGTTCGCGGGTATGTGCAGCGGAAAGCTGGACGCGCACGCGGGCTTGACCCATCGGAACGACGGGGTAGAAGAAACCCGACAGCAGCACGCCCAGCTCATACATTCGGGCGGCAAACTGTTGGGCGATCTTGGCATCGAACAACATGACCGGCACCACCGGGTGGGTGCCGGGCTTGATCGTGAAGCCCAGGGCTTCGATGTGATGACGGAAATAGGCGGTGTTCTCGTGCAGACGGTCGCGCAGTTCGGTCGAACGCGACAGGCGCTCGAGCACGGCCAGCGAGGCGCCGGCGATCGACGGCGCCAGCGAGTTCGAGAACAGGTAGGGGCGCGACTTCTGGCGCAGCATCTCGATCACTTCCTTGCGGCCGGAGGTGAAGCCGCCCATGGCGCCGCCCAGGGCCTTGCCCAGCGTGCCGGTGATGATGTCGATTTTGCCCAGCACATTGTGGTGTTCGTGGGTACCGCGCCCGGTCTTGCCCATGAAGCCAGAGGCATGGCATTCGTCGATCATGGTCAGGGCGCCGTATTTCTCGGCCAGGGCGACGATCTTGTCGAGCTGGGCGATCGTGCCATCCATCGAGAAGCAGCCATCGGTCACGATAATCTTGTGGCGCTTGTCGGCGGCGGCCTGCAGTTGCTTCTCGAGGTCGTCCATATCGTTATGGGCGTAGCGGAAGCGCGCGGCCTTGCACAGGCGGATGCCGTCGATGATCGAGGCGTGGTTGAGCGCGTCGGAAATGATGGCGTCGTTCTCATCGAACAGCGGCTCGAACACGCCGCCATTGGCGTCGAAGGCGGCCGCGTACAGGATGGTGTCTTCGGTACCGAGGAAGTCAGCGATGGCTTTTTCCAGACGCTTGTGCACGGTCTGGGTGCCGCAGATGAAGCGCACCGAGGACAGGCCGTAGCCGAACTCTTCGGTGGCGGCGATGGCCGCCTGCACGGTCGCTTCCTCACCGGACAGGCCCAGGTAGTTGTTGGCGCACATATTGATCAGCGTGCGGCCGTCGGCGCCCTGCACTTCCGCGCCCTGGCGCGAAGCGAGCACGCGCTCGGGCTTGAACAGGCCCTGTTCCTTCAGGGTTTCCAGGTTCTGCTGCAGGCTGCTGTAGAAAGCGTCTTTCCCACTCATGCTGTCCTCACTGGTCCGGGGCCGGCGCTTGACCGGCTGGTGAACAATGTGTACCGTAGATCGCGTTGTTCGACGATCGGTACGCGTTTCAATAAATCGAACGATAATTCAATATATCGAATACTACAGAAGCTTATTGAACTTCGCAACCATGAAAACAGCCGCTGCTCCGAATTCTCCGCCCGAGGTGGGCGCCACCCTGCAACGCCTGCGGCTGGCGCGCGGGCTCACGCTGGAAGACCTGTCCCGGATCGCGGGCGTGTCCAAGTCCATGTTATCCCAAATCGAGCGCGAGAAAGCCAACCCGACGATTGCGATCACCTGGCGCCTGGCCAATGCGCTCGGCGTCGGCATCGGCGAACTGCTGACGGCCGAAGTGCGCGACGTCGAAACGATACGCGTGGTCGACGCCCATGAAACCCCGACCCTGCCTGGCGCCCACGCCGGCTACACACTGCGCATTCTGGGGCCGATGGACTTGGCCGGTAAGTACGAATGGTACGAGCTGAGCCTGACGGCCGGCGGCGAACTGGCCTCGCAAGCGCACGACCCCGGCACGCACGAACATCTGACCGTGCTGCACGGCAGTCTCGAAATTGAAGCCGGCAATACAAAAAAGAAGCTGAAACAGGGAGCGACCGCCCGTTACAATGCTGATCAAAATCATACGATCCGCAACACGGGCAAATCCGAAGCCCGTGCGCTGCTGGTCGTCGTTCACCGCTGACCCATGAGCCAACCGAATCCGCTGCCCGGCGTACCGCTGATCGAATCGCCCTTCTTTGCCCGCATCTTCGCGGACCCCGCGTTCACCGAGGACGAGCGGCGCATCGCGCTCGACCTGAATATGCGCGGCTATGCCGTCATCGACGTGCCCGACCCCGAGTTCGCCGAGCGTGCCGAGCGCATCAAGGCCAATCTCGGTCCCCGTTTCGATCTCGACACCTGGCGCGCCGATCAGGCCCAGTACAGCCTGCGCCTGCAGGACGCCTGGGAGTTCGACGCCGATGTCAAGGCCCTGGCCGCCCATCCGGCCATTCTCGAGCTGCTGAGCAAGCTGTACGGCAAGCGCGCCTGGCCATTTCAGACGCTGAACTTCCCGGTCGGCACCCAGCAGCACTACCACACCGACGCCATCCACTTCCATTCGATGCCCGAGCGCTTCATGTGCGGCGTCTGGATCGCGCTCGAAGACATCCTGCCCGAGGCCGGGCCCCTCATGTATTTCCCGCGCAGCCACAAATGGCCAGTGCTGAGCAATGAGCACATCGGCCTGTGCGTGGCCGAATACGAAGGCAAGGTCAGCCAGTCGCTGTACGAGCCGATGTGGCGCGAGCTGGTCGAAGCCCACCAGGCGCGGCCCGAAACCTTCCTCGCCCGCAAAGGCCAGGCCCTGATCTGGGCCGCCAACCTCATGCATGGCGGCATGCCGCACCAGGACCGGACTCGCACGCGCTGGTCCCAGGTGACCCACTATTTCTTCGAAGACTGCGCCTATTACACGCCGATGCTGTCCGATCCGGCCTACGGGCGCATCTGCTTCCGCGAGCTGCGCAATATCGCCACCGGCGAGCTGATGCCCAACCGCTACGCCGGCCAGACCGTGCCGCCCCAGTTCATCGCCGCCACCGACTACGAGTACGCAATGTGGAACCGGGAGTTCGACGGCCAGGCCTATCTGGAAGCCAATCCCGATGTGGCGGCAGCCGGCGTCGATCCGCTGACCCATTTCAATGACCATGGGCGCGGCGAACGCCGGCCGCTCAAACCGCGGCGCGATCCCTGATTCAGATCGGCGCGCCCGGCGGCACGGTCGGCGCGGCGCGCAGCTTCAGGCGGGCCGGATCGTTCAGGTAGGCCAGAATCTGCTCGCGCGCCTGCTTGCGGCTGGCGCCAACCCCACCCTTGGCCGGATGGCTGCCCAGCCACTCGGCCAGACCCGCCAGCTGCTGACGCAGGCTGGCGTCCACCGGCGCATGCAGGGCGCGGCTATCGAGCGCCTGCAGCAGACCATCGAGCACCGTCCAGTTGGCTGCCAGTTGCACGGCCTCGCCGGCCGTCACGCTGGCCGGGATGGTCTCGCGCTTCCAGGTCGCCGCCAGCACCGCATCGACCACTTCCTGCACGCCCGGCTGGGCCGGATCGCGCGCCTGCTGCCAGGCCAGGCGGTTCAGACGCGCGCTGTCGAACAGGAAGCTGCCGACATGGCCGGCCGCCGCCTCGACGGCGGCAAAGGCATCGAATACGCTATTCATACGCGTGCTGAAATATTCGCGGTTGCGGGCGAAACCCGTGCCGGGCGGGGTCAGGATATCGAGCACGTTTGGCGGCAGGGCCAGCTGCTCGGCCTTCAAGCTATCGGCCAGACGCGTCAGGGCGGCGCGCTGGGTGGCCGCAGCCACCGGGCGGCTGCCTGCCTTGGCCATGCCCGCCTGCACTTCACCGGCCGTGCTGTTGTCGAAGCTGGCGCCACCGATCAGACGCGCCAGCGCCTCGGCCTGGTAGCGGTGCAACAGGTAGACCGGCACCAGACGCGCCTCGATCTGGCCCGTATCGCGCTCCGGCGGCAGCACCTGCATGCTGAACTGCTGCAGGCCCTTGGCGCGAATCGCCATCATGCGGTCCCAGGTCGCGATCGAATCAGGGCCGAAGTCCCACAGGATGCCGTCCGGATGGACCGAACCGGTCGAGCGTGCCTCGCCATCGGCCACATAGGCCATGCCCTTGGCGCGCGCCGCATTGCGCAAGGCTTGCAGACCAGCGGCCTCGTCCGCGTACTGGCCATAGATGGCTTGCACGATGTACTCATCCCACGGCCCGACGCCAACGCCATAGGCATTGGTCAGCGTGATCTGGCCGTCGCCGCTCAGACTCAGCAGCGGGTGCGGATAGTCCATCACCGAGCCATTGCCGTGGCGGCTCGCCGCGAAATTGTGATTGAAGCCGAGCGTATGGCCGACCTCGTGCGCGGCCAGCTGGCGCAGCCGCGCCAAGGCCATCTGCTCCGCCTGCTGACGAATGGTATCCGGCTTGCCGCCATACGGAGCCAGCAGGGTTTCGGCAATCAGAATGTCCTGGCGCACGCGTTGCGAGCCCAGCAGCACCGTGCCGCGGATGATTTCGCCCGTACGCGGATCGCTGAGCCCATAGCCATACGACCAGCCGCGCGTGGCACGGTGCACCCAGTTGATGACGTTGTAGCGGATGTCAGCCGGGTCCGCGCCCTCGGGCAGGATCTCGACGCGGTAGGCATCCTTGAAGCCCGCTTTCTCAAACGCACTGGCCCACCAGCGCGCGCCCTCGAGCAAGGCCGTGCGCACCGGTTCCGGCGTGGCGCGGTCGACGTAGTAGACGATCGGCTTTTTGACCGGGCTGCTGGCGGCGGCCGGATCGGTTTTTTCGAGCCGGTAGCGCACCTGCCAGTGCACGTCCAGCGCCTTGCCCAGCGGCGTAGAAAAGTCGAGGTAGCTGACGTCGAAGCCCCCCGAATACGGGTGGTAAGTGCGCGGCACATAGCCCTTGTCGGGCAGGCGCACAAAGCTGATGTGCTGGCGCAGGCTCAGGCTGGTGGGATCGACGGCCACATCGCGCACGAAATGGCCTTTGCCGCTGCCAGAAAAGGTCAGCAGCGCCTCGAGTTCGACATTGTCCGGGAAGCTCTTGGCCTGCTCGCTGAGCACGGCGCTGCGGCCGGCATCGACCGCATACGCGCCCTGCCCCGTCGCCGCGAGCTGTTCAGCGATGCCATGCCGGTCGCTCAAAAGCAGGCTGCTGAGGTCGACCACATCCGCCCCGCCCGCGCTCGACTGAATTTGCCCGGCCCATAGCACCGAGGCGGCGAAGGACTGGGTCGCGCCGGCGCGCTCATCCGGATCGAGGCTGTTGGCGGCAAAGCGCGTGTTCTCCTGCACCAGCAGCACCTTCTGCCCATGCTTCTCGAAATGCACGATGCGCGGCTCGGCCGGCATATTGCGGTCCAGGCCCACGTCGTTGGAGCCGAGCGCATAGGGCAGCGAAGTCGTCATCAGGAAGGGCTTGTGATATTCGCTCAGGCGGATCAGCACGCGCCCCGCGGCCGGGTCCGGCATCACATCAAACAAGCCCGGCAGCGTACGCAAAGCCGCCGGCTCAGCGGCCTGAGCCAGTGCGCCACTCAAGCAGATCAGGGAAATCAGAGTCTTCATCGCCGTCTTCAAATAGAAAAGGTCCGTCACAACATCCCAAAGCACACGCTCTTGCCCGCCAAACAAATCGGGGTCAGACCCCATTTATCTGGCCGGAAAAATGGGGTCTGACCCCATTTTTCTTGGAAGTAAAAAGGCCGGCTTGCGCCGGCCTTTGGGGATTACTTCACGTCCATGTTGAGGACCTTGGTCAGGAAGCCCCAGCGGTCGGCGACGTCTTCAATCTGCTTGCTGGTCGGCTTGCCGGCGCCGTGGCCTGCCTTGGTCTCGATGCGGATCAGCAGCGGGGCCGGGCCCTGCTGCGCCGCCTGGGCCGCCGCCGCAAACTTGAAGCTGTGCGCCGGCACGACGCGGTCGTCATGGTCGGCCGTCGTCACCATCGTGGCCGGATAGCAGGCCGGCTTCAGATTGTGCAGCGGCGAGTAGGCGTAAATGGCCTTGAACTCGTCCGGATTCTCGGACGAACCGTAGTCCGACTTCCAGGCCCAGCCGATCGTGAACTTGTGGAAGCGTAGCATGTCCATCACGCCCACGGCCGGCAGGGCCGCACCGAACAGCTCCGGACGCTGGGTCATGGCCGCGCCCACCAGCAGGCCGCCATTGCTGCCGCCACCGATGGCCAGCTTGGGCGTCGACGTCACTTTGTTGGCGATCAGCCACTCAGCCGCACCGATGAAGTCGTCGAACACGTTCTGCTTCTTCAGCTTGGTGCCGGCCTCGTGCCAGGCCTCGCCGTACTCGCCACCGCCTCGCAGATTGGCCACGACATACACGCCGCCCATTTCCATCCAGGCCAGATTGGCCGCCGAGAAGCCCGGCGTCATCGAGATATTGAAACCGCCGTAGCCATACAGATAGGTGGGATTGGTGCCGTCCATCTTCAGGCCCTTCTTGGCCGTGATGAACATCGGCACCTTGGTGCCATCCTTGCTCGTGTAGAAGACCTGGCGCGTTTCGTACTGGCTCGGGTCGAAGTCGACCTTGGGCTGGCGGAACACGCTGCTCTTGCCGCTCTTCATGTCGTAGCGGTAAATCGTGGTCGGCGTCGTGTAGCCGGAGTAGGAATAGAAGGTTTCGCTGTCGCTGGCCTTGCCGCCAAAGCCGCCGGCCGTGCCGATGCCCGGCAGGCTCACTTCGCGCACGATCTTGCCCTTGAGGTCGGCCACCTTGACCACGCTATGCGCGTCCTGCAGGTAGGTCAGCACGAGCTGATGGTTGACGATGTTCGCGCCTTGCAGCGACTGCGCGCTCTCGGCCACGATTTCCTTCCAGTTCGCTTCTTCCGGATGGCGGATATCGATGGCGACGATGCGCGAGCGCGGCGCCTTGCGGTCCGTGTTGAAGTAGAACACGGTGCCGACATTGTCGATGAAGTTGTAGCCCGCGTCGAAATTGTCGATCAGCGGCGTGACTTTGGCATCCTTGGCCTGCAGGTCCTTGTAGAAGATGCGGTATTTGCGCGCCGTCGAGTTGGTGACGGTGATGATCAGATAGCGCCCGTCGTCGGTCACCTGGCCGCCGAAGCCCCAGGTCTTCTGGTCCGGGCGGTCGTAGACGAGCACGTCCTGGCTCTGGTCGGTACCGATGCGGTGGTAGTAGAGCTTCTGGAACTCGTTGACGCTGGCCAGCTTGGTCGCCTCGTTCGGCGCGTCGTAGCGGCTGTAGAAGAAGCCCTTGCCGTCCTTGGTCCAGGAGGCGCCGGAGAACTTCACCCACTTCAGGTGGTCGCTCAGGTCCTTGCCGGTCTCGATATCGCGCACGCGCCATTCGTTCCAGTCCGAGCCCGAGGCCGCCGTGCCGTAGGCCAGCAGCTTGCCGTCCGGGCTGACCGCCATGCCCGACAGCGCCACCGTGCCGTCGGCCGACAGGGTGTTCGGGTCGATCACGACTTTGGGCGTATCGCCCAGCTGCTTGACCGTGTACAGCACCGACTGGTTCTGCAGGCCATCGTTACGGCTGAAGAAGTAACGGCCGCCCTCTTTGTAGGGCACGCTGAAACGCTCGTAGTTCCACAGCTTGGTCAGGCGTTCCTTGATCTTTTCGCGCGCGGGAATGGTGTTCAGAAACGCTTGGGTCACCTGGTTCTGCGCATCGACCCAGGCCTTGGTTTCGGCGCTGTTGGCGTCTTCCAGCCAGCGATAGGGGTCGGCCACCTTGGTGCCGAAGTAGTCGTCGATCTGATCGACCTTCTTGCTTACGGGGTAGCTCAAGCCCGGGCCGGTGCCGGGACAGGTCTGGGCCAGGGCCGTGCCGCCGAAGGCAGCGATGAGGCTGAGCACCAGGCTCGCGCGTCGCAACATCATGGACATCCTCTTTCGTTGGTGAAGTGAAAAGAATGCCTGATGATAGCCTGTTTCCTAAGAAACAGGCCCGATGATCTGTTGGATTTTTGAAAGCGGCGCGAACAATTATTTGGCTGTGGCGGCCGCCACCGGCGCACGCCAGCTGGCGACCCAGTCGGCCAGCTTGTCGCCGGGGATCGGACGGCTCATGTAATAGCCTTGGCCCTGGTCGCAGCCAAGCTCGGCCAGCAGGTGCCAGACGGCTTCGTTTTCGATGCCTTCGGCCACCACGCGCAGGCCCATGTTGTGGCCGAGGTCGATCGTCGAGCGCACGATCTTGGTGTCGCCCACGTCCTTCTCCATATTGAGCACGAAGGACTTGTCGATCTTCAGCTCGTTCACGGGCAGGCGCTTCAGATAGGCCAGCGAGGAGTAGCCGGTGCCGAAGTCATCAATCGACAGGTCGACGCCCATCGCGTGCAGGCGGTGCAGGGTCTGCTCGGCGCGCACCGGGTCGTCCATGATGGCGCTCTCGGTGATCTCCAGGCAGAACGACGAGGGCGACAGGTTATGGCGCGTCAGCACGTCTTTGAACTTGTTCGGCAGGTCCTGGTCGAGCAGGTCGCGCGTCGACAGGTTGACCGAGAATTTCAAGTTCAGCCCCTGCGCGGCCAGCGACTGGCATAGCAGGGCCGATTGTTCCAGCACCCAGCGCGTCAGCACACGGATAAAGCCGGTCTGCTCGGCAAACGGAATGAACTGGTCGGGGAACACATTGCCGCGCTCCGGATGCACCCAGCGCACCAGCGCCTCGACGCCAACCACGCGCCCCGTCTGCAGATCGATTTTCGGTTGCACATGCAGGCGGAACTCGTGGCGTTCTATCGCATGGCGCAGCTCGGTCAACAGCGACAGGCTCTGCGCGCTCGATTTGTCGATGGCGGCGTCGTAGACCACCGCGCCATCGTTGCGCAGCTTGGCCGTGTACATCGCCACCTCGGCCATCGACAGCAAGGTTTCGCCCGCCTCCGCATGGACCGGGAAACCG
Source organism: Massilia sp. TS11 (assembly GCF_022012445.1). Taxonomy (GTDB): domain Bacteria; phylum Pseudomonadota; class Gammaproteobacteria; order Burkholderiales; family Burkholderiaceae_D; genus Telluria. The sequence goes on along the minus strand of NZ_JAKLTS010000005.1, from coordinate 222,642 downwards.
GCGATGCCGACGCCGGCGCCGATATCCACGGTCTGATCCTCGATCGACAGCGGCTCTTCGAGCGCGGCCAGAATGCGGTTGGCGATGCTGCGCGCATCCTCCAGACTCAGGCCCGGCAGCAGCACGGCGAACTCATCGCCGCCCAGGCGCGCCAGCTGGGCGCCCGGCGTGCTGGCCAGGGTCTGGCCGATGCGCTCGGCCACCTTGCCCAGCAGCGCGTCGCCAAACGAATGGCCCATCACGTCGTTGACGTGCTTGAAGCGGTCGAGGTCCATCATGATGACGAACACCGTCCGCCCGGCGCGGATCGAGTCGTTCAGCAGCAGCGTGAACTGGGCGCGGTTGGGCAGATTGGTCAGAGTGTCCCAATAAGCGAGCCGGCGGATTTCCTGTTCGCGCTTGGCGATCCCGTCGCGCATGGAGTCGAAGGCCTTGGCCAGCGCCCCAAGCTCATCGCCGCGGCGCACATCGATGTCGCCCGCGTAGTCGCCCTGCTCCAGGCGCTTGGCCGTGCCAGCCAGCTCCACCAGCGGCTGGGCAATGCGCTTGGCGATCCAGACCGCACCGACCCCAGCCAGCACGACGCCAATGCTGGACAGCACCAGCAGCAGGCGCTCCAGCGCCCGGTATTCCGACATGGCAGCGTCGACCGAGCGGGCCAGCAGCACCATGGCCGTGTCCTCATCATTCGCCCCCAGCGACAGCAGGCGGGCGCGGTACTGGGTGTCGCTGAGTTTGAGATCGAAAGCGCCGGCCGGCGCCTGACCCTGGCCGCCAAGCACGGCAGCCAGTTCATTGCTGGCTTCCGGCGGCAAGGTCGAGCCGACCTGATTCCAGCTGCCGTTGCGGCCATGGATCATCAGGCTGACGTCGATGGCGTCGATTTCCTTCATATTGTTGGCCAGCGTGCTGTCGATCGCAAAGCCCATCACGACCCAGGCGATGGTGACCGGCGCTTTCACCGGCATCACCACAATCTGGTAGGGCCGGCCATCGACGACGCCGATGGCGCTCGCACCGTCGAGCTGGTCGGCCTTGTCGAGCATGCCCATGACCTGCGTTTCAAGCGCGCCGGCCTGCATCACCCCGGTGGCCACGCGCACTTTGCGCTCGCCACTGATCAGCATGGTCAGCGCGGCCTTGGCGCGCCGGCCGTGGTTGACCAGCACCGATTCGATCGTGTCGCGGTCGGCCCCTTCGTCATTGCCGATGGCTTGCTTGAAGGCGGTGTCCTGGGCCAGCACCTTGGCGCTGTCGAGGCGCTTTTGCATGTTCTGCTCGAGCAGGTTGCGGAACACCTTCTCGCCATTGGCCAGTTCGGCCGAGATTGCGCGCACCGCATTGCTGTCGATGCCGACCTTGGTTGCGACCAGGCCGATCAGCTGGACCGCGATGATCAGAATCAGAAAGAAGGAGGCCATGCGGGCCTCCAGGCTGCGGAAGCGGATCATGTCAGCTGCCCTGCTCCGGCTCGCTTGCCGGCGGCTTCAGGGCGGTGCGGAACACCAGCGGTGGCAAGGCCTCGGCGCCTTTCACAGTCAAGCTCTGGTCCGGCGCACCCGCGCCCGCTTGGTTGTAGTGCCAGGCTTTCACCGCGTACTTGCCGCCACCCGGGATGTCGAGCGTGGCCTTGCCCTCGGCATCGGTCTTGGCGAACAGCGCCGTATCGACCACCTTCACATAGGCCACCATGCGGTCGTGAATATTGCAGCCGAGGACAACGACGCCCGCCTTGTCGAACACCTGGGGCGTGGCGGCCGTGCCGGAATACAGTTTTTGATCGAACTTATGGGCCGGCGAAAACGAATAGATGTGGTGCCGGACCTTGTCGTTGTTCGGGAAATTGATGGTGGTGCCAGTCTGCACCACCGTAACCAAGGGAATGAACTTCAGGCCCTTCTGCTCGATCGTCGCCTGTTTGCCGCCGCCCTTGGCCGGGGCGCCCTCCAGTTCGGCGAAGACAACAGCGTCCGCCACCGGTTTGCCGGCGCTGTCGAGCACTTGCACGGACAGCGGCGCGGCCAGGGATGGAACAGCGGCCAAGGCCGCCAGCAGGCAAGTCAAAAGTTTCATCTGCACACGGATTGTTTGCGGTCTCGCACATGTTACGTCAATGCGAGATTTCGCGTGCAGAACTTTTGTGCGGCGGACCTAGCGCTGGCGCGCCGCGCGCGCGCACCAGAACAAGGCCAGGGCTTCGTCGCGCTGGCTGCCCTGGCCTTTGGCGTACATGCCGCCCAGATTGCGCTGGGCCGCCGCGTCGCCCTGCAGGGCCGCCTTACGGAACCAGGCCATGGCCAAAGCAAAGTTCTGCGGCGCACCTTCGCCGCGCAAATAGCATTCGCCCAACAGGTTCTGGGCGCTGGCCAGGCCCTGTTCGGCGGCCCGGTAGAACCAGGCCAGGGCCAGTTCCGCATTGCGCTCGACCCCGTTACCGCGCTTGTAGAGTTGACCGAGATTCTGCTGGGCCGAGGCGTCGCCCTGCTCGGCCGCGCGGCGGAACCATTCGGCGGCCAGGCATTCGTCGCGCGGCACGCCGGCCCCTTCGTAGTACATGGTGCCGAGGTGGTTCTGGGCAAACGCGATGCCCTGCAGCGCGGCCTTGCGCAGCCAGCGGAAGGCATGTCCGTCGTCGCGGACGACGCCGCGCCCTTTTTTGTACATCAGGCCCAGATTGAGCTGGGCATAGGCATTGCCGCGCTCGGCCGCCTGGCGGAACCACAGATAGGTCTGAAGATTGTCGCGGGATATCGGTGAGGGTTGCATCGCATCCTCCGGCGCTGTCGTTGCCAAAAGCTTAACGACCGAGACTGCGCAAGCTTTGAGCCTGACCAATGGTGCGGGGATTGGCGAAATCAGAATGCCTTGCTGCTGGCGAATTCGAGGCGCACGCGGCCGGCGGCCTGCAGCGCGCCAAGCTGTTCGATCAATTGGCGGCCGCTGAGGCTGGCCAGATCGGGATCGCTGAGATGAAGTGTGGCAACGCGGTTGCGCCCGGATTCCTTGACCGCATACAGGGCCTTGTCGGCCAGGGCCAAGGCTGTGTGCCAGTCTTGCCCGGTATTGTGTTCGAGCGGGAAGCCGACGATGCCAACCGAAGCCGTGATGCGGCCCGGCTCGCCCGGCTTGGCCGGCGAATGCGCCACCGCCTCGCGCAGGCGCTCGCCAATGCCCAACAGTTCGTCGCGGTGCGTACCCTGCAGCACGACCAGGAATTCCTCGCCGCCCCAGCGCACGAGAATATCGCTGGCACGGCCCACGCTGCGCAGCGCATCGGCCACGCGGCATAGCACCTGATCGCCGACGGCATGGCCCCAGGTGTCGTTGACAGCCTTGAAGTGGTCGATGTCGATCAGGGCCAGACCAAGCACGATGTCGGCAGCCTGATCCTGCCGCGCGCGCATCGTGCCCGCCACCAGCACGTCGATCTGATCTTGCAGGAAGCGGCGGTTGTGCAGGCCGGTCAGGGTGTCGGTGACACTGGCCTCGGCCAGCGTGCGGTTGGTGCGCTCCAGATCGGCCGTGCGTTCGGCCACGAGCGTTTCCAGCTCCTTCTTCTGGCGCAACAGACGGCGCTCGCGCAGACGGATCAAGGCCATCAGCGCAGCCAGACCGAGCAGCAGCACTAGTGCACGGAAGGTCGCGCCCTCGACAAAACGCGCCGGCACCACGATCTCGACCAGGGTGCTCGGCCCCCAGGGTTCATACAGATGGCGCGCCTGCACCTCCAGCTTCCAGCGACCAGGAGGCAGATGGTTGTACACGCCTTTGTTCTGCAAACCGGCCTCGATCCAGTCGCGGTCGAAGTCGACCAGGCGGTAGCGATAGGCGAGCGCATTGGCGCGCCGGAAATCGATGACCGAAAAGCCGATTTCCATATCGCGCACGCCTTGCGGCAGGGTGATCGGCGACAGGTGCATGCCGGCATCGAGCACGCCGGAGCTTTGACTACCTTCGCTGGTCGTCAGCACCAGCTGGCGTACCACGGGCAAGGATTCGCGCTCCCCATGCAGCGGCACAATCGCCAGGCCCGAGAGGGTCGGCAGCATCAGCGTGTCGCCCGCGATGGCGCCCTTGCCCATGCCCGCGCCATTGCAGCAGCGCACGCGCGACTTGCCCAGGCGCTCGCCCTGATCGAGCAGCAGCACTTCCAGATCGCGCACGGCCGGCTCGCTGCGCGCCAGCGTCGCGATCGGCACCCGATAGGCGCCTTCACTCGAGCTGACCACCAGATAGCCGCGGTACTCGGCCATGAAGAACACGCTCATGCTCGGCAGGCCGGCGGCCTTGTCCAGCAGCTTCCAGCCGTCGCCATCCTGGATGTACATCCCATCGTCATAGGTGCCGACGACGATGCGGCCATCGCTCAGTTGCAGCATGGTGCTGACGAATACCTGGCCCAGGCCAAGCTGATTGACGCGCTCGAAGCGCTTGCCGCGCTGGCGGAACAGGCCGCGCTCGGTGCCGACCCACAGCGCCCCGACGCTGTCGAACATCAGGCTGCGCACCATCTTTTCGTCCAGGCCCCGGCCCTCGCCGATGTCGCGCACCTGATCGTTGTCGTCAATCGTGAACAGGCCGCCACCACTGGCCACCCAGATCAGGCCGGAGCGATCCTGGAGCATGCCATTGATCTGCTTGCCGTTAAATTGCGGGAAGTTGGTCAGGCTGCCATCGGCCTCGCGCCGCGCCAGTGCGCCGCGCGTTCCGAACCAGAGCTGGCCGCGCGCATCCTGAAACGCCGAGTAGCCCGAGGTTTCGGGCAAGGCATCGGCACCGACCAGTGGCTCAAAACGGCCATCGCGCAGACGGTCGTAGCCGGCATTGTGGCCGACAACAACACCGTCAGGCGTGGGCAGCACGCTCCAGGTGCGCAGATCGCGCAGGCCTTCGAGCGTGCCAAGACTGCGCGCCCGCCCTTCAAATACATGACGCAGGCCCTGCTGATAACTGCCGATCCACAAGCTGCCATCGCGCCCGGTGAACAGGCTGATGATGCCGGCAAACCCCGTCGCCGTGGTGTCGCAGCCCTCGATCTCGCCGTTCGCGCCGATGCGATAAATGGTCGCATCGGTGGCCACCAGCAGACGGCCCTTGCCATCCAGACTCAGGGCTGTGACTTTCGGCGGCGTGCCCTTGCGCAGCACGACCGGCTGCACTTCCTCGTTCTCGTACTTGAACAGGCCGCGATTGGTCGCGATCCAGATGGCGCCGTGGGTTTTGGCCAAGGAAGCCACGGTCAGGCCGGCCAGCGCGGCATGGCTGCGCCGCGTCCAGTGCCCGTTTTTGAATTCGGCCAGCACACCGCCCTGGGCCGCCACCCACACGCTCGGACCATCGGCTAACAGTGCCTGCGGCCGCCCTTCCCAGCCCGGGACCGGGGCCATTGCGCCTTTGCTTTCAGCCAGCAAACTGTCGCCGGCGACCCAGATGCGGCCCGTGGCATCCTCGGCCAGATCGACGATCATGCCTGGCGACAGGGTCCCGAGCGGCTGCTCGATGAACTTGCCCTGCTCCCAACGCACGAGATTGCGCAGATTGGCGATCCAGATGCGGTCGCGCCGGTCGCGCAGCAGGCGCGTGATCCAGCTGCTGGCCAGCTTCGGCGTGTTGCTGCGGTCGAAGACATCGAAGCGCGAGCCATCGAAGCGCGCCAGGCCCTTTTCCGTGCCGATCCACAGCAGGCCTTCGCCGTCCTCGACCATCGCGTGCACCGAGATCTGCGGCAGGCCGCCTTCGGTGCTCCAGGTCTGGTAGGACATCTGGTTCAGCGGCAAATCCGCCGCGCGCGCACCGATGCCACAGAGCAGACCTGCAAACAACAGGCCGAGGAGGCAGCAATGGAAGAAACGGGCGCGCATGGTCCGCAAAAACAAACACCAGAAAGAATTGATAGACGGCAAGGATAGCGTACGCGAGGAAATGCCGTTCGCCAAGCGCAACGCAATGCATATGCGGAAATGAAAAAAGGCCTGACGATGTCAGGCCTTTCTGAATTTTGGTGGGAAGTGCAAGTTTCGAACTTGCGACCCCTGCAGTGTGAATGCAGTGCTCTACCCCTGAGCTAACCTCCCGAAGCGACCGCTATTATGACAGCGGTTTCGATTTTGTGCAAGCTATCGTGCAAACTATTTTCATTGAGCGGCTTGAACGGGCTCGGCCGGCGCTTCATAGCTGCGCCAGACGCAGGTGCCCTTCACGCCCTTGTCGATTCCATCGAGCACGGCGGCATGCGCCACCAGCTCGTCTTCGCGTGCGCCCAGCACCAGCACCTCGCCCAGGGCGACGGCTTCGAGTCCGTCGTCGACGGTTTCCATCGCCACTTCCAGGTCCATGCCCAGGCTGTGCTGGCCGCGCGTCATGGCCAGGTAGACTTCGGCCAGCAGCTCGGAGTCGAGCAAGGCGCCGTGCAGCGTGCGGTGGGCATTCGAAATGCCGTAACGTTCGCACAGGGCGTCGAGCGAGTTGCGCTTGCCCGGGTGCAGTTCCTTGGCGCTCAGATAGGTGTCGATGACGCCATTGGCGAAACTCGAAAACTCCGGCAGGCCCAGCAGCTTAAATTCGTGGTTGAGAAAACCCAGGTCGAAGGGCGCGTTGTGGATGATCAGCTCGGCGCCGTCGATGAAGTCGCGCAGGGCGTGCGCGATCTCGGCGAATTTCGGCTTGTCGCGCAGGAACTCGGTGGTCAGGCCGTGCACGGCCAGCGCCGCTTCGTCCGAATCGCGCTCGGGGTTGATATAACAGTGGAAATTGCGCCCGGTGAGCGCGCGGTTGACGATTTCCACGCAACCGACTTCGATGACGCGGTCGCCGTTGCGCGGACTCAGGCCCGTGGTTTCGGTATCGAGAACGATCTGGCGCATAGTGGAGTCGAAGAAGAAAGCCGGATTATATCAAGCACGTGCGCTGGCCACGCCGCGGTTGGCCAGGGCGTCGGCACGTTCATTGCCGGGGTGGCCGTTGTGGCCGCGCACCCAGCGCCATTCGACCTGATGGCGCGCCTGCGCGCTGTCGAGCGCCTGCCACAGGTCGGCGTTCTTTACCGGCTCCTTGGTCGAGGTCTTCCAGCCGCGCGCCTTCCAGCCGTGAATCCATTCCGAGATGCCCTTCTGCACGTACTGGCTATCGGTATGTAGCACCACCTGGCAGGGCCGGGTCAGCGCATTCAGGGCTTCGATCACGGCCAGCAGCTCCATGCGGTTGTTGGTCGTGTGCGCTTCGCCGCCGAACAATTCTTTTTCCTGACCATTGGCCACCAGCAGCGCGCCCCAACCGCCGGCGCCGGGATTGCCCTTGCAGGCCCCGTCCGTATAAATCTCGACTTTCGTCATGCTCACTTTCTATTGGTAACTGGCAGGGCCGCGCCCTTGCTGGCCGTGCTGCGGCTCCAGGCCGGACCGATCAGCTTCATGCCTTTCACGCGATTGACCGCTTGCACGATGTAGACGGCGCCCAAGGGCGACCACCAGCGTTGCCCGGCAGATTCGAGGAAGGCGAAGCGCTCGAGCCAGTGGCTGCTGCGCATCGGCGGCGCATAGCAGCCAAAATGGCTGCGGCTCACGCCCAGATTCAGCAATTTTAACCAGTCCTTCATGCGCAGCATAGAGATGAACTCGCCTTCGACCGGCAGGTAGGGGCTGCGCGTGATGCGGCCCCAGCCCTGGCGCAGACCCCACAGGCTGGCCGGATTGAAGCCGCAGATGATCAGCTGCCCCTCGGGGATCAGCACGCGCTCGACCTCGCGCAGCACCTGGTGCGGCTCGGCCGCGAACTCCAGCACATGCGGCAGCACCACCAGGTCCAGGCTTTGCGAGGGAAACGGCAGCTCTTCGAAATCGAGCACGAGCTCATGCGCGCGCTGGCCGCTATCGGGCGCGCGCGCCACCGGCGCACTGACGGCCAGCCATTTGTGCGGCATGCGGTTGGCACGCAGCGCGTCGATCTGCGGCAGGCCGATCTGCACGGCATGGAAGCCAAAGATATCGGCCGTCAGCGCGTCGAGACATTCCTGCTCGAAGGCGCGGACGTAAGCGCCGGCCGGCGATTGCAGCCATTCGTGCAGCGCTATAATGGACGTTTCGGACGCCGCGCTATCCATGCCTTCCTTTCCATGAATTCCGATTCGCGCTCCACGCTGGCGGTACTGCGGGTACCGGCATTTCGCGACAACTATCTGTGGCTTGTGCATGACGGGCAAGCCGCCCTGGTGGTGGACCCTGGCGACGCGGCCCCCATCAAACAGGCCCTGGCCGACCACGGCCTGCGCCTGACCGCCATTCTACTCACCCATCATCATGCTGACCACACCGGTGGCGTGGATGCCTTGCGCGCGCGCTGGCAGGCGCCGGTCTTCGGCCCGCGCCATGACGGCATCGCGGCGGTGGAACGGGCTGTCGGCGAAGGCGATCTGCTGCGCCTCGACTCGCCGGCCTGCAGCTTGCGCGTGCTCGACGTGCCGGGCCACACGCGCGGGCACATCGCCTATTACGCCGCCGACGCGGGCTTCCTGTTCTGTGGCGACACCCTGTTTGCGGGCGGCTGCGGCCGCTTGTTCGAAGGCAGTCCGGCGCAGATGCAGGCCTCGCTGCACAAGCTGGCCGCCTTGCCGCCCGACACCCAGGTGTTCTGCGCGCACGAATACACGGCCAGCAACCTGGCCTTTGCCGTCATGGTCGAGCCCGATAATGCGGCGCTGACAGCGCGCCAAACCGCCGTGGCCGCCGCGCGCGCCGCCGGTCAGGCCACCGTACCCAGCACCATCGGCCTTGAACGCGCCACCAATCCCTTCCTGCGCGTCGGGCAACCCACGATCCGCCATAGCCTGATCGCCGCTGGCCGCCTGAGCGACGATGCGGACACCGTCGCCGCCTTCGCCGCCTTGCGCCAATGGAAGAACGAGGCATGAAAGACGTCTTCGTCTATTACGACCCGGTCAGCCCCTATGTCTGGCTGGCCACCCATCAGTTCGGCCGTCTGCAGGACGCCGGTGCGCGCCTGCGGCTGCGGCCGGTGCTGTTTGCCGGCCTGCTCAACGCCAATGGCCAGAAGGGTCCGGCCGAGATTCCCAGCAAACGCGACTACACCTTCCGCGATGTGCTGCGCCAGGCGACGCGCCAGGGCCTGCGCTTTCGTGGGCCGCCCGGCCATCCGTTCAATCCGCTGCTGGTGCTGCGCATGGCCTGCGCACTGATCGACGAGGATGCGCGCCTGCGCTTTGCCGTCGCCGCCAGCCGCGCCTGCTGGGAAGATGGCGCCAACCTGTCCGACCCGGCCACGGCCGCCGCGATCGCCGAAGGCTGCGGCCTGGATGGTGCTGCCCTGCTGGCCGCTGCCGCCAGCGCGCCGGTCAAACAGGCCCTGGCCGACGCCACCGCCGCGGCCCTGGCGGCTGGCGTCTTCGGCGTGCCGGCCTTGGCTTGCGATGGCGAGATTTTTTGGGGCGCGGACCGCATCGACGCCCTGCTCTGGCACCTGGACGGCGGCCGGATCGACCAGGACACGCTGCAGGATTTCCTTGCCCGGCCGCCCCTGGCCCAGCGAAAATTGGCTGGAGGCTGAGTTTTTTTGTTGCTGTCGGAAAAAGCATACGCTTCCCGAGCTTTCCCGAATTACAATGTTCGGTTAAGAATTCAACAATAATTGCCCGAAACCATGCCTCCGTCCCGCTGTCCGGTGCGCCCTGCCTTGCCGAGGATGCGTGCTGCCCGAGTCTGACGCGCCTCCGGCGCCCTCCCCCGAGCGCGCGCGTCTGCGCCTGCTCGCGGCAGCGCTCGCCCTGCCGCTGGGGCCGGCTTTGGCCAGCACGGCAGAGAGCCTCAAGCGTTTGCAGGCCGCCGGTGGCGAGCCGATCGGGGTGATGTTTCCCGACATTGGCGAGCCCTTCCGCAAGCACTTCGCCGAGATTATCGAGGGCATCGAAGACGCCACCCATCTGCGCGCGCACGCGTTCCCGCTCGGGCCGGACACCAGCGGCACCGATGTCGGCGCCATGGCGCGCCGGGTCGGCACGCGCGTCATGGTGGCGCTCGGCGCACGCGCGCTCAAGCTGGTGCCCACGCTCGAGATGCCCGTCGTGCTCAGCGGCGTGAACGCCCTGCCCGAAGGCGACAAGCAGACCGGCATCAGCTTCACGCCCGACCCGGCCCTGCTGTTCGGCCAGGTCAAGGCCATCCAGCCGAATCTCAAACGGGTGTTCGTTGTCGCCAATCCCGCCAATGCCGACGCCCAGCTGCGCCTGGGACGCGAGGCGGCGCGCAGCCTGAGCCTGGAATTCGGCCTGTACGAGGCGCGCGACCTGGCCACCGCCGCGCGCCAGTACGAACAATGCTTTGGCGCGGCCGACGGGCGGCGCGATGCGATCTGGCTGCCGCACGACAACACCACGGTCGAGGAAGCGACGCTGATGCCGATCGTCCTGCGCGAGTCCTGGAACCGGGCCGTGCCGGTGTTCTCGAACAGCTTTGGCCATGTGAAAAAAGGCGCGCTGTTCGCCCTGTATCCCAACAATGTCGAGCTGGGCCGCTCGCTGGCCAACCTCGCGCTCGGCATGCTGGCCGGCGAAGCCAAACGCGGCATGAGCCCGCTGCGCGACGTCCTCAGCGCCATCAACACGCGCACGGCCAGCCACGTCGGCATCAGCTTGTCTACACGACAACTTCGCAACTTCGACTTCGTCTATCCAGAAGCTTGACCGATAGATACAGATTTCCCCCCTCGCCAATGCGCGGCTGACGTATACTCTGGCAAATATTTCCAAGCAAAAATAAAAAAAGACCACTGAGCTGCGTCATCCATGATGTGTGTTTTCAGCGACCGCGCCCAAACCGTGCGCGGCCTCAAAATTGTCGGACTGTCGCTTTGGCTGGCAGGCCTGGCCCTGCCCGCGGCGGGCGCCGACCTGCACGATGTCGCCAGCAGCGCGTCGGCCAGCGCCACCAGCCTGTTCATCGATCTGCCCGATGACGGCCTGGGCCTGCCGCCGCGCGCCCAGCTGCGCCCCATGACCCTGGCCCAGCTCGAAGACCAGCTGCGCCGGCCCGATGTGCAGGCCTCGCTGTCCAAGGGCACGATCGCTGTGCTGTTTCCGAATGTGGCCGAACCCTATCGCAGTGCCTACCTGACCATGATTCAGGGCATCGAGGAGCGCACGCACACCCATGTGCGCAGCTATCCGGTCGATGCGCGCATGGACACGAGCGATCTGCGCAACGAACTCAAACGCAATAACACGCGCGTCGTCATCGCGCTCGGCCGCCAGGGCATCCAGTCGGCCAACGGGCTCGACCGCGATATCCAGGTGCTGGTCGGCGGCGCCCTGCTGCTTTCGGGCGACGACGTCAACGCCACCGGCATCAGCCTGACGCCCGATCCGGCCGTGCTGTTCCAGCGCCTGAAGAGCCTGCTGCCCGAGGTGCGCCGCGTGCATGTCGTGTACGACCCGCGCAAGAGCGACTGGCTGCTGCGCGTGGCGCGCGAGGCGGCGCGCGCCCAGGGCCTGGAACTGAACGCCGTCCAGGCCAGCGACCTGGCCAGTGCCGCCCACCACTACAGCGCCCTGTTCGCTCAGGCCGACGCGCGCCGCGATGCCGTCTGGCTGCCGCACGACACCACCACGGTGGAAGAATCGACCCTGCTCCCGCTGATTCTGCGCGAGAGCTGGAACAGCAATATCCCCGTCTTCTCGAGCAATATCCTGCACGCGAAGAAAGGGGTGCTGTTCGCCATGACCCCCAACAATCTGGAATTGGGCAAGACGCTCGCGGCCTCGGCCATGGGCATGATCGCCGGGGACGTCCGGAAAAAGGGAGTGCAGCCCTTACGCGAACTGCACGCCGCCATCAATCTGCGTACGGCCAGCCATATGGGGCTTTCCATTGGCTATCAGCAGCAGCGCACTTTCGATTTCGTCTACCCGGAGCCATGATTTGATTTTCCGAAATTATCTGCGCCGGACAGGTTTTCGCCGCCAGCTCACGGTCATCATCTCGACCTCGATCTTCGCGCTCGCCCTGTTCTCTTCCCTGATGAACTCCTGGGAAGCCAGCTCAAGCATGCGCAATAACTCGATCGAACAGGGCCAGCACATTGCCGAAAACCTGGCACGCCAGTCGACCCTGGCACTGCTCTACCATTCGCCCGAGAACGCCCAGGAAGTGGTGGCCGCCACCCTGACCTTTCCCGACGTGCAGGCCGTGCAGATCACCGACACGCACCATGCGCTGCTGCTGGCGCGCGCCCAGCCGGGCGTGAAATTCGATGCCGCCGCCCTGCCCGCCACGGCACCGGTGCGCCCCGGCCTGACCAGCGAGAACTCGGATGCCTGGCATTTCACCGCGCCCGTGTACGGCGGCCAGGCCGAAGCCTCGCCCTTCGAACTGCAGGAGCGCGAGCCCCAGCTGCTCGGCTATGTGCACATCCAGGTCGGCAAGGACAATCTGAAGAAGCTGACCACCTCTCTGCTGCTGGGCAATCTGGCGATCACCTTCTCGTTTGCCGCCATCATGCTCGGCATTGTGCGCCTGGCCACGCGCAATATGATCACGCCCCTGAATGCCCTGTCGCAGCTGATGCGGCGCGCCGAGGCCGGCGAATCGGGCATGCGTGCGGCCGCCCAGGGCCCGCGCGACCTGATCCAGATGGCGACGGCCTTCAATAAGATGATGGACACGCTCGAATCGCGCGAAGCCGAACTCAAGGACTCGCGCGACCAGGCCGTCAGCACGGCCCTGATGAAAGCCCAGTTCGCCGCCACCGTCAGCCACGAGGTGCGCACCCCGCTCAATGGCGTGGTCGGCATGCTCGACATGCTGAAGGAGATGAACCTCAACAAGCGGCAGCAGGAATGCGTGGACGTGGCCTGGAATTCGGCGCGCACGCTGATCGACCTGATCAACAACATTCTCGACTTTTCGAAGATGGAAGCGGGCAAGCTGACGCTCGAAGAAGTCGATTTCGACCTGCGCCAGCTGGTCGAGGAAGTCATCGAGCTGGTCGCCAAGCAGGCCCAGCAGCGCGATGTCGAGCTTGGCTATATCGTCGGACCCGACGTGCCCGACCGCGTCAATGGCGACTCGCTGCGCCTGCGCCAGATTCTGATCAACCTGCTCGGTAACGCCGTCAAGTTCACCGAGCATGGCGAAGTGGCCGTGCGCATCAGCCGCGCCGAGGGCGAGCCCTTCGGTCTGCGCTTCGACGTGCGCGACACCGGCATCGGCATGACGGCCGAGCAGCAGGAAAATCTGTTCCAGTCTTTCGCCCAGGCCGATCCCTCGACCACGCGCAAATACGGCGGCACCGGGCTGGGCCTGGCCATCTGCAAGCAACTGGTCGGCCTGCTCGGCGGCGAGATCTGGGTCGAGAGCGCGCCCGACGAAGGCACGACCTTCAGCTTCACGATCTGCTGCAAGCCGGCCCAGCATCCGGTGACCGACCCCGAGGACAATGTGCTGGCCGGCCTGCGCATGATCGCCGTCGACGACAGCGACATCGTGCGCAGCTTCATCGAGCAGGCCCTGGGCCGCCACGGCATCGACATCCACACCACGCGCTGGGGCGGCGAGGCTCTGACCCAGCTGCGCCTGGCGGCCGACCAGCACCGCCCCTACAAGATCGTCATCATGGACATCGGCGCCACCGATGACGATGGCAAGGATCTGGCCCACGAAGTCGAGCACATCGCCCCCGGCACGCGCGTGCTGATTCTGGACCGCTACGGCACCCCGAACAGCTCGAAACTGGTGGACGGCTATACCTCGCTTGGCAAGCCGCTGCGCGAGGACCGCTTCATCGCCGCCCTGAAAGACCTGCTGCTCGAAGCGCCGCAGACGCCGAGCACCAATCAGGTGCGCTCGCCGGCCCTGCCGCGCAAGGAATACAGCATCCTCGTGGCCGAAGACAACCGCACCAATCAGATGGTGGCGGCCGGCATGCTGGCCATGAACGGCTGCGCCTGCGAATTCGCCTCCAACGGGCGCGAGGCGGTGGAAGCGGCGCGCACGCGCCAGTTCGACCTGATTCTGATGGACTGCTCGATGCCGGAGATGGACGGCTATGAAGCCACGGCCCATATCCGCGCCTTCGAGGAAAGCGCGGGCCGGCGCACGCCGCTGGTGGCGATGACGGCCAACACCCAGCGCGGCGACGCCGAAAAATGCCTGGCCGCGGGCATGGACGACTATCTGGCCAAACCGATCACGCTGGTGGAACTGCGCCAGAAGCTCGAGAAATGGCTGCCGCGCGCCGGCGAGGATCCGGACACCCGCCAGGCCGAGGCCGAGCGCGTGGACGAGTCGACCGAGCATCCGCTCGACCACACGATCTTCAACAAGCTGCGCGAGATTCTCGGCGCCTCGCTGCCGCAGGCGATCAGCCCCTTCCTGGAGGACACGCCGCGCTATCTGCAGGGACTCGACGACGCTCTCCAGGCGGGCGACGCCAGCGATGCGCGCGCCAAGGCCCACGCGATCAAGGGCTCGTCCGGCAATCTGGGCGCCGTCCATCTGGCCCAGTTCGCCAAGGAAGCCGAAGACCTGGCCGGCTTGGGCCAGCTCGACCAAATCGGCCCGCTGCTGCCGCGCCTGCGCAGCGCCTACACGGCCGTGGCCACCCTGCTCGCCAATGAAGTCAGCGGCAGCGACGGCATCAGCCCCGATGGCAGCGAAGAAGTGGCCCAGGTGCTGGTCGTCGACGACGACCGCAGCACCCGTTCGACCTTGCGCTTCACGCTGCAGCGCGACGGCTTCCGCGTGGAAGAAGCGGCCGATGGCGCCCAGGCGCTGCAGATGCTGCGCCGCTTCCAGCCCGATGTGATCCTGATGGACGCCGTGATGCCGGTGATGGATGGCTTCACGGCCTGCGCGCGCATGCAGGAGCTGCCGGGCGGGAACACGATTCCCGTGCTGATGATCACCGCGCTCGAGGACAATTCCTCGGTCGAGCGCGCTTTTGCGGCCGGCGCCAGCGACTATATTCCCAAGCCCATCCATTACGCCGTGCTGAGCCAGCGAGTGCGCCGCATCATCGAGGCCAACCGTGCCGAGAAGCGCATCCGCCACCTGGCCTACAACGACCTGCTGACCGGCCTGCCCAACCGCACCCTGTTCTTCGATCTGCTCGGCCAGGCCGTCGACCAGGCGCGCAAGGAGGCCAAGCAGCTGGCCGTGCTGTTCATGGACCTGGACCGCTTCAAATACGTCAACGACAACCTCGGCCACGATGTCGGCGACCGCCTGCTGGTCGCCGTGGCCCAGCGCGTGCGCCGCACCGTGCGCAACGTCGATGTGGTGGCGCGCCTGGGCGGCGACGAATTCACCGTGCTGCTGTCCGACGTCGACGGACCGGGCCCGGCCGCAACCGCCGCGCAGAACATCTGCCGCGTACTGTCCTCGCCCTTCCAGATCGACGGCCACGACATTTTCGTGACCTCCAGCGTCGGCATCGCCATGTACCCGAGCGACGGGCTGGACGTGGCCACCCTGGTCAAGCACGCGGACAATGCCATGTACCGCGCCAAGAAGACCAATACCGGCTTCCAGTTCTACGAGGCCTCGATGGAGCAGTCGCTGTCCGAGCATGTGCGCCTGGAGAGCGACCTGCGCCGCGCCATGGAAAACGGCGAGCTCGAAGTGCATTACCAACCGCAGGCGCGCCTCGACAGCGAGCAGATCATCGGCATGGAGGCGCTGGTGCGCTGGCGCCATCCGACCCGCGGCATGGTATCGCCGGCCGAGTTCATCCCGCTGGCCGAAGAGACCGGCCTCATCATTCCGCTGGGCGAATGGGTGCTGCGCACGGCCTGTGCTCAACTGAAGGCCTGGCTTGATGCCGGCATGACGCCGCTGCGCGTGGCCGTCAACCTGTCGGTGCGCCAGCTGCTGCAGAAGAACTTCTCCAGCATCATCGAAGACACCTTGGCCCAGACCGGTCTGCCGCCGCGCCTGCTGGAGCTGGAAATCACCGAAAGCACGCTGATGGAGCACGCCCAGGACACGCTGCAGATTCTGCACCGCCTGCGCACGCTCGGCATCCGCCTGTCGATCGACGATTTCGGCACCGGCTACTCGTCCTTGTCCTACCTGAAGCGCTTCCCGGTCGACATCATCAAAATCGACCGCTCGTTTGTGCGCGACGTGCCGGGCGACGTGGACGACGCCGCCATCGTCACCTCAATCATCGCGCTGGCGCACAGCCTGCGGCTGGAGGTGGTGGCCGAGGGCGTGGAAACCCTGGCCCAGCTGGAATTCCTGCGCGACCACCGCTGCGACCTGCTACAGGGCTACTACCTGAGCCCCGCCGTACCGGCCGCACAATTCACCGCCCTGCTCGAAAACAAGGCCGTCGGCGCATAAAAATCCCCCACAGAAAAAATGGGGTCAGACCCCATTTTTCCGATCGGATAAATGGGGTCTGACCCCGATTTGTCGGTGGGGCAAAAAAAAGCGGGCCGCGTGGGCCCGCTCGTCGACGCTGACGGCGTCTTAGACTTCTTCGTACAGCGGCAGGGTCAGGAACTCGGCGAAGCTGTCCGAGGTCGACATCGTTTCGAAAATCTCGGCCGCACGCGTGTAGGTCGGGCCATTGCCATTCGGGGCCACGGCCTGGACCTTGGCCAGCTCCTCCGGAATCATGGCGCGTACCATCTCGGCCGTGACCTTGCGGCCGTCCTCGAGCACGCCCTTGCTCGAACGGATCCACTGCCAGACCTGGGAGCGCGAAATCTCGGCCGTGGCCGCATCTTCCATCAGATTGTGGATGGGCACGCAACCGTTGCCGGCCAGCCAGCTGCCGAGGTAGTGGATGCCCACATTGATGTTGTAGCGCAGACCGGCTTCAGTGATCGGGGTCTCGGGCTGGAAGTTCAGCAGGTCGGCGGCCGTCACGTTGACGTCCGGACGCTGCTTCTCGATCTGGTTCGGCTTGTCGCCCAGCACCTTCGTGAACTCTTCCATCGCCAGGCCCACGAGACCCGGGTGGGCGACCCAGCCGCCGTCGTAGCCATCGCCGGCATCGCGCGCCTTGTCGTTGCGCACGCCGCCCATGGCGACGGCATTCTTCTCTTCGTCGCCCTTGATCGGGATCAGGGCCGACATGCCGCCAATGGCCGGTGCGCCGCGCTTGTGGCAGGTCTTCAGCAGCAGCAAGGCGTAGGCGCGCATGAACGGCGAGGTCATCGTCACCTTGCCGCGGTCGGCCAGGCAGAAGTCCTTGTCGACCTTGAACTTCTTGATGCACGAGAAGATGTAGTCCCAGCGGCCGGCGTTCAGGCCCGCGCTGTGTTCACGCAGTTCGTACAGGATTTCGTCCATCTCGAAGGCGGCGAGAATGGTTTCGATCAGCACCGTGGCCTTGATCGTGCCCTGCGGCAGGCCGAGCTCGTTCTGGGTCATGACGAAAATGTCATTCCACAGGCGCGCCTCAAGATGCGATTCCATCTTCGGCAGGTAGAAATACGGACCGGCGCCGCGGGCCAGCTGCTCTTTGGCATTGTGGAACATGAACAGCGCGAAGTCGAAGATGCCGCCCGAGATACGCTTGCCGTCGACCAGCACATGCTTCTCGTCCAGGTGCCAGCCGCGCGGGCGCACGACCAGGGTCGCGACCTTGTCGTTCAGCTTGTAGGACTTGCCATTCTGCTCGAGCGAGATCGTGCCGCGCACCGCGTCCATCATATTGATCTGACCGGTGATCTGGTTGTCCCAGTTCGGCGTGTTCGAATCCTCGAAGTCGGTCATGTAGGAGTCGGCGCCCGAGTTCAGGGCGTTGATCACCATCTTGCGCTCGACCGGGCCGGTGATTTCCACGCGGCGGCATTCGAGGGCCTTGGGAATCGGGGCGATTTTCCAGTCACCATTGCGGATATGGGCCGTCTCCGCCAGGAAGTCCGGACGCTCGCCGGCATCGAGGCGCTGGGCGCGGGCGACGCGGGCGGCCAGCAGTTCCTGCCGGCGCGGCTCGAAAGCGCGCGACAGCTTGGCGACCAGGGCCAGGGCATCGGGCGTCAGAACACGTTCATATCCAGGTTGGATGGCGCCGGTGATTTGCATGCCGGCCGGAAGGGTGAGGCTCATGTGGGCTCCTTGAGTGCTTGGTGGATCATATGGATTCCAGTATATTCACTATGAAGTCATTAAACGAGACAATTACTCACAACATTTGTGCGTTTTAGTAAAAGATCGCCATGGACCATTTCCGTCAGATTTCCACCTTTGTCGACGTGGTGGCGCGCGGCAGCCTGTCGGCCGCGGCCCGGGCCGAGGGCATTGCGCCGGCGATGATCGGGCGCCGCCTGGACGCCCTGGAAGCCCGCCTGGGCGTCAAACTGCTGACCCGCACGACGCGCAAGCTGGCCCTGACCAATGAGGGCGCGGCCTTCCTCGAGGACTGCCAGCGCATCCTCACCGATCTGGAGGATGCCGAGGCCGCAGTGTCGGAACGCAGCGCCCATGCCAGCGGCCATCTGCTTATTTCGGCCCCGGCCGGCTTTGGCCGCCAGCACGTGGCCCCGCTCGTGCCCTCGTTTCTGGCCGAGCACCGCGCCGTCACGATCAATCTGAATTTGTCGGACCGCATCGTGGACGTGGTCGGCGAAGGGGTGGACGTGGCGATCCGGATTGCCGCCCTGCCCGACTCCAGCCTGGTCAGCGTGAAGCTGGCCGACAACCACCGCGTGGTCGTGGCCACCCCGGCCTATCTGAAGCGGCATGGCCGCCCGCAAACCCTGGCCGATCTGGAACGCCACCAGTGTCTGGCCATTAGCAGCGAAGGCAGCCAGCGCGGCTGGACCTTCCGCGACAATGGCAAGCTCGTCACGCTGAAAGTCAGCGGCGCCATGGTCTGCAACGACGGCGCCGTCCTGCACGACTGGGCGCTGGCTGGCAAGGGCCTGGCCTGGCGCTCGATGTGGGAAGTCGGCCAGGACATCGAGGACGGCCGCCTCGTCAGCGTGCTCGACGATTACGCAGCGCCTGGCAACGACATCTATGCCGTATTCGCCCAGCGCCGCCATCTGCCGCTGCGCATCCGGGCATTTGTCGACTTCCTGCGCCACACCTACGCCCAGGCCGACTACTGGCGCCGGCGCTAGGCCACAAGCCCTCGACAGCGCGCGCGAGCAAGCAAACCCTTTCCCCAAAGATAAATCGGGGTCAGACCCCATTTATCTGGGCGGAAAAATGGGGTCTGACCCCATTTTTTCCGCTGGGAATGGGCAAAAAAAAATCCCCGGCATGCCGGGGATCTTTCTGAGTGCCGTGTGGATTACAGCGGCTGGATGTTCGAGGCTTGCTTGCCTTTCGGACCGGTGGTCACGTCGAACGAAACGCGCTGGTTTTCCTGCAGGGACTTGAAGCCTTGCGATTGGATAGCCGAGAAGTGCGCGAACAGATCTTCGCCGCCTTCGTCCGGAGTGATGAAGCCGAAGCCTTTCGAGTCGTTAAACCATTTGACGATGCCAGTTGCCATTACTAATTTCCTTTAGTGTTAAAGGGCTTGCGCCCGGGTAGATCGTTTGAAGAACAAGAAAGGAAATGACAGCAGACCTGCAAGACCAACTCGAACCAACGATCCATCATTATACCGGAGATAACGCCCAAATAACAAAATATTTGTTAAACGTGCGCTCGCCCGCTATGGGAAGCACTTTATCGAAATGACACCGAGGTGTTTTTGCGCCATATCAAAGCGCTAAAGTGAACTCGCTCAAGCAGCGGGAAACGGTGCCTGCGGATCCTGCTCGGCCCAGGCGATGAAGCGGTCGAGGCTGGCGAGCCAGCTGTGCAAATCGGCCGCCGCGACCGGGCCGGCAGCACGCAGGGCCAGCAGCGCGTGCTCGACCAGGCGGGCCTGCTGGCCGAATTCCGGGTAGCCGAACGTGGCCGCCGAGCCGGCCGCCGCGTGCAGCGCCTGCAGCACTTGCTTGTAGCAGGCTTCGTCGGCGCTGCCGTCGGCCAGCATGGCACGGCCCGTGCGCAGCTGGTCGAGGGTGACGGGAATGGTCTTGGCGAACTGCTCGCTCAGGGCGCGCAGCCGCGCCTGAAACGCCGGATCGTTCTGGACCGACATGCTTACTTGGTACCGAAAATGCGGTCGCCGGCGTCGCCCAGGCCCGGCACGATGTAGTCGTGGTCGTTCAGGTGCGAGTCGAGCGAGGCCACATACATCTTCACCTGCGGGTGCGACTTCTGGAACACTTCGACGCCTTCGGGCGCGGCCACCAGGGCCAGGAAGATGATCTGCTCGTCGGTCACGCCGCGCTTTTTCAGCACATCGACGGCGTGCACAGCCGAATTACCGGTCGCCACCATCGGGTCGCACAGAATGAAGGTCCGCTCGGACAGGTCCGGCAGACGCACCAGATACTCGACCGGCAGATGGGTCTCGGGATGGCGGAACACGCCGATGTGGCCGACGCGGGCCGAGGGCACCAGTTCCAGCAGGCCATCGCTCATGCCGATGCCGGCGCGCAGAATCGGCACCACGGCCAGCTTCTTGCCGGCGATCACGGGGGCGTCGATTTCCTGCAGCGGGGTGGCGATGCGGCGCGTGGTCAGGGGCAGATCGCGCGTGATCTCGTAGCCCATCAGCAAAGTGATTTCGCGCAGCAGCTCGCGGAAGGTGCGGGTCGAGGTGTCGCTGGCCCGCATGTGGCTGAGTTTGTGCTGGATCAGCGGATGGTTGAGGATAAACAGATTGGGAAAACGCGGATCTTGTTTCATGGCGGCATTCGGTAAGGTTGAATGTGAATTATCCCAAGCTTTGGCCGCCATGACTAGGCGGTGAGCGCGCGGCCGAGAATCAGCTCAAAATCTGTGCTCGCCGGCAGGCGCCCATAGGCCCCGCCCGGCCCTTCCGGCAGGCGGCTGGCGACAAAGGGCTGGCTGACATAGGGCGGTGCGTGGCGCAGCAGCAAGCCGGCCTGAACCAGCAGCACGATGCGCTCGGCCAGCACGCGCGCCATGGTTTCGTCCTGCTGCGGCGAGGCCAGACTCAGGGTCAGAGCCGACAGCGCGCGGTCGAAGGCCGGATCGCGGCCGACGGCCAGCTGCAGCTCGGCCAGCAGCGCGTCGCGCGCCGCATGCGACTTGGCCAGCGCGCGCAGTACATCGAGGCACATCACATTGCCCGAACCTTCCCAGATCGAATTGACGGGCAGCTCACGATACAGGCGCGCCAGCGGCCCATCCTCGACATAGCCATTGCCGCCCATCACTTCCATCGCCTCGGCGCCAAAGCCGGGGCCGCGCTTGCACAGCCAGTACTTGCCCGCCGGGGTCAGCAGACGGCCGAGCGCCTGCTGGGCCGGGTCCGCGCTTTCGTCAAAGCAGCGCGCCAGACGCAAGGCAAACGCGGTGGCCGCTTCCGACTCCAGGGCCAGATCGGCCAGCACGTTTTGCATCAAGGGCTGCTGCGCCAGGGGTTTGCCGAACACATGGCGCTGGCGCGCGTGGTGCAGCGCATGGGTCAGGGCGGCGCGCAGGATGCCGGCCGTGCCGATCACGCAGTCCAGCCGGGTCAGACTGCCCATCTCCAGAATGGTCGGCACGCCGCGTCCGATGGCGCCCACCAGCCAGCCCTGGGCGCCGTGGAATTCGACCTCCGACGAGGCATTCGACTTGTTACCGAGCTTGTCCTTCAGGCGCTGCACGCGGATCGCATTGCGCTGGCCATCCGGCAGAAAGCGCGGCACGAAAAAGCACGACAGGCCGCGGCTGGAACCGGGCTCGGTCTGGGCCAGAATCAGGTGGGCATCGCACTGGGGCGCCGAGAAAAACCATTTATGCCCGACAATCTCCCAGGCATCCTGGGCCGGATCGCCGAGCGGGCGCGCGAAAGTGGTGTTGGCACGCACATCGGTGCCGCCTTGCTTTTCCGTCATGCCCATGCCGATCAGCACGCCCGTTTTTTCCGTCACCGGGCGCGAATGGGCGTCGTACTGGCGCGACAGCAGTTTGGGCAGCCAGGTTGCGACGATCGCCGGCGGCGCCTGGCGCAGCGCCGGCACGCTGGCAAAACTCATCGTCACCGGACACTGGGCGCCGTTCTCCCACTGGCCGAACAGCAAATACTGGGCCGCGCGCGCCACATGGGCGCCGGGCTGGCCACTGTCCCAGGGCGAGGCGTGCACGCCCTCGCTGATCATGCGCGCCATGATGCTGTGCCAGGCCGGGTGGAATTCGATTTCGTCGACGCGGCGGCCGCCCCGGTCATACATCTGGTGGCGCGGCCCCTGGGCATTGGCCTGGCGCGCCAGCTCCTGCATCTCGGCCTGGCCCAGATCCCAGCCGAGCGCGTACAGCTGCGAACCGGCCCAGCCCGCCCCCTCACGCGCCACCGCCTCCTGCAAAGCCGGATCACAGGCGAACAGATTGACGTCCTGGAAGGGGCTCGCTTGGTTAAATACGCTGTGGGTGTCAAAATCGGCCATGCCGCACCTGTGTCGGAAATTGAATTTGTTGCACAAAGCGTCGCACATGCATGGCGATTGCGCGACAATGCAGGCAAATGGCAGGCTAGCCGAAAGCGGCGACGGCGGCAAGCCAATCGCGCACTGGTCAGAAAGTTGCCCCAAATCAAGGCCAACGCGGCATCTGCGCCACATCAAGGTGTGCGAAATCAAGGGCTTAAAAGCTGTTTTTTAATGCTTTGCTGTATGTTTCTCTGATACATTCACGTCAGCTTTGGTAAACTGCCACGACGCCAAACACAATTAGTCAAAAAACAGAAGATGCAGTCCCCTGCCCCGACATCAACAGACGCCGCGCCGCGCCAGGAACTGGCAACGCTCATGGAAGCGGCGGGCGATGTCGTGTTCCGGCTCGATCTCGACGGGCGGATTCTGTTTGCCAGCCGCCGCGCGGCCCTGCTGATTGGCCTGGCCCACGAACTGAACGGCACGCTGCTCAGCGATCTCGCGCCCGACACCGACCAGCCCGCGCTCCAGAATGCCATTGCCGACACCGGCCAATACCGCCAGCCGGTGCGCGTCGAAGCCCGCCTCAAGACTCCCGAGAAAGAAATCTGGTTCGAGCTGCGCCTCAATAGTTTCGAGCAAAGCGCCAGCGCCGCCGAGGAATTGTTGGTGGTCGGGCGCGATATGACGGCCCAGCACGCCACCGAAGAGCGCCTGCGCCACATGGCCACCCATGACGCCCTGACCGAGCTGCCCAACCGCCTGCTGTTGTCGGACCGGATCCGCATGGTGATCGCCCAGGCGCGCCGCTCGGGCCAGGGCTTCTCGGTCGCCACGGTGGGTCTGGACGGCTTCAAGAAAGTCAATGACGGCCTCGGCCACCCAATTGGCGACGCCGTGCTGCGCCAGGCCGGCCAGCGCCTGCGCAAGGTGCTGCGCGACTCGGACACGCTGGCGCGCGTCGGCGGCGATGAATTCGTGGCCGTGCTGCCCGGCACCTTCAGCGAGGCCCAGATCAAGCTGGTCACCGGGCGCCTGCTGGCCACCCTCCAGTCGCCCTTCGAAATCGACAATCACACGATCTATGTCGGCGCCTCGATCGGGGTCTCGATCTACCCCCAGCACGCCGAGGACGACAACCGCCTGCTGGCTCTGGCCGACGCCGCCCTGTCGCGCGCCAAGGAAACCGGCAAGGGCCGCGCGATCACCTACAGCCAGCGCGCGGGCGGGCCGCCGCAGCACGATATCTCGCTCGAGGCGGCCATGTTCCAGGCCATCCGCGAGGGCGAATTCCTGCTCTACTACCAGCCCATTGTGGATGCGCCGACGCGCCAGATCCAGGGTTTCGAGACCCTGATGCGCTGGAAGCATCCGGGCCTGGGCATGGTGCCGCCGGCGCGCTTCATCCCGATCGCCGAGACCAATGGCCTGATCAATCTGCTCGGCGCCTGGGCGCTGAAGGCGGCCTGCGTCCAACTCAAGCAATTTGAAGAGGTGGCCAAGCGCCCGCTCTATATCTCGGTCAATATCAGTCCGCGCCAATTCCGTAACGATAAATTCCTTGAGGTGCTCGACGACGCGATCGCGTTTTCGGGCGTTCCGGGCGAACAGCTCGTGTTGGAAATTACGGAAGGCACGCTGATGATCGATCCGGCCCACGCCGAAACGATTCTGGGCAAGATGGCCGAGCGCAAAGCGCGCATCGCCATCGACGACTTCGGCACCGGCTATTCGTCGCTCGCCTATCTGAAGCGTTTCCCGATTTCCGTGCTCAAAGTCGACCGCGCTTTCATCAAGGACCTGCCCGAGAGCACCAAGGACGCCGGCATCTGCAATGCGGTGCTGGATCTGGCCAAACACATGGAGCTCTCGGTCGTCGCCGAGGGTGTCGAGACCGAGGATCAATTGCACTACCTGGAACAGCGCGGCTGCCAATACATCCAGGGCTACCTCACTGGTAAGCCGATGCCAGCCAATGTCGCGCTGGCAGCCCTGAAGGAAAATCTGTACGAGGCCTTCATGCCATCCGATCTGCGCGCGGGGGGCCAATGACGACGACCACTCTGCAATCGGCCACCGCCGAGAAGACCCTGGCCCTGCTGTGGGAGCGTATGCGCCAACAGGGCGACATGCCGGCCTTCGCCAAGGCCATCAATGCCATCCTGGGCGCCATGCGCGGCGAGGACGAGCACGAATTCAATATGACCCAGACGGTCCTGTCCGACCCGGTGCTGACCAATAAGGTGCTGCGCCTGGCCAATTCGGGCATGTATTCGGCGTTTGGGCAGAGCATCAACACCGTCTCCAAGGCCGTGCTGGTGCTCGGCACCGAGGCGATCGGCCACCTGGCCCTGGGTCTGAAGCTGATCGAAGAACTGAGCAATTCCTCGCCGAATTCGGCGATCGCCCATGCCGAGATGGAAAAGGCCGTGCTGGCCGGGATGGTCGCGCAGCAGGTCGCCACCAGCGCACACAGCCGCTACGCCGAGGAGACCGTGGTCTGCTCGATGCTGCACACGCTGGGCCGCATGCTGCTGACTTTCTACATGCCCGACCGCTGGCTGATGCTGCAACAGCACGGCGGCGCCGGCAACGAGGACAAATCGGCTGAAGCCGTGCTGGGCCTGAGCGTGGCCGATATCGGCCGCGCCGCCGCCGAGCGCTGGGGCCTGCCCAAGAATCTGCTGTCCGGCATGCGCCAGATCGCGCCGCGCGACGACGACGAGGAACTCTCGCACGCCGACTGGATCGCCACCGTGTCGACCATGGCCTCGCAGTGCGCCGACAAGATGTGGGCCGACGACGCCGCCGGCGCCAAGGAAGTCGAGCGCATCCTGAGCGCGTTCGCCCCCATGCTGCGGCTCGAGCCCAGCATCCTGCAAGGCGCCATCGCCCAGGCGCGGGCCAGCGCCGCCAACGACCTGTCGATCGCCCCGCTGGCCAAGCCGCACGAGAAGCGCGTCAAGCAACTGGCGGCGATGCGCATCCGGGCCGAGGGCAACAAGATTCTGATTTCCGGCGTGGCCGACATGCGCGACGTCCAGGCCACGGCCAGCCCTGGCCAGATGATGTCGATGGCGCTCGAAACCGTCTATCAGGGCCTGGAATTCACCCGTACCGTGGCCTTCCTGCGCAACCGGCGCGACAAGCAGTACGTCGCCAAGATGGGCTTCGGCACCGGCGTGCGCGAGCTGATTCCGCAGATGGTGTTTTCCGACGCCTACGAGCCGAACGTTTTCCACGCCGCGCTCAACAGCGACCGCGTGATCTTCATCGAAAACGCCAAGGACCCGAAATTCGCCGCCAAGCTGCCCGACTGGTGGAAGAACACCCTGTCGACGGCGCGCAGCTTCGTGATCCTGCCGCTGCTGACCAATGGCCAGCCGGCCGGCTTCATCTACGGCGACTGGGACGAGAGCTTCCCCGAAATTCAGCTGAGCCAGACGGAATTCGGCCTGCTCAATGATATCCGCGGCCTGGTGGTGAAGACGGTCGAACGCCGCCTGCAGGTGGAAGTGGCGAGCAAGCTCGCCTGAGTCAGACCGGATGCGGCGCCGTCGCGCGCCGCGCCCACCACCACGCACCCAGGGCAAACAGGGCCGCCAGGTAATACACCGAGGACGGCCCGAACTGCTTCCACGCGGCCGCCATCGCCAGCCCGCCGATCGAACCACCCACCCCATACGCCAGGCTGATGAACAAGGCCTGCCCGCGCGCCAGCAACGGCCCGCTGAACCAACGCTGCAGGGTCACGATGCTGGCGCTGTGGTGGGCTGCAAACGTCAGCGCATGCAGGCACTGCATGGCCACCAGCACAGCGCTGAACTCGGCCGCCGCCCCGATCAGCGCAAAGCGCAGGCAGCCGACCAGCAGCGCCGCCTGCATCACGCGCGCGGCCCCGAAGCGGCCGAACACGGGCGCCTGAAAATTGAAGAACACAATCTCGCACAGCACGCCCAGCGACCACATCATGCCGATCACCGTCTTGCTGTAGCCATGCACTTCGAGGAACAGCGAGTAGTAGGCGTACAGCGACATGTGGGCCGCCACGGCCAGCCCGGTCGAGATGAAAAAGGCCTGCACCTCGCGCTTGCGCAGCACCTGGCCGAGCGGCAGCGGCGCGCTCGTATGCGGCAGCGGGGCCACCGCGCGGATCGTGAATGTGGCCAGCACCGTCAGCACCAGCATGGCGCCGGCCAGCCAAGGCAGCAGATGGATGCCATACAGTTCGAGCACATAGCCGAAGCCGAGCACGGCCGCGATAAAGCCGGCCGAGCCCCACAGGCGCACCTTGCCGTAGCGCGCCACGTCGCCGCGCATCTCGGTCAGCATCAGGGCCTCGCCGAGTGGGGTCTGGGCGCTGGTGAACAGGTTCAGAAACAGCATGGCCCAGAACAGAGCGGGAAAACTGTCGGCCACAAAAATCGTTGCAAATGCAACTAATGCCGCGATCGCCGTGGCGCGCAGCACCGTCAGGCGCTGGCCGCTGCGGTCGGCCACCCAGCCCCAGACGTTCGGGCCGACGATGCGCATCACCGGAATCAAGGACATCAGAATGCCGACCTGGGGCGCGGACATGCCGCGCGCCGCAAACAGCAAACTGGCGAAGGTGGTGAACACGCCCGCATGGGCGTAGTAGACGAACAGGAAGCCCGAATAGCGTGCGCGCTGGACTGGCGCCATCAGGCGATCTTCGGGGTGTCCACGTGCACGTCGCCGCACTGGGCGCGGTGCATCAGCGCGTGGTCGATCAGCACCAGGGCCAGCATGGCCTCGGCGATCGGGGTGGCGCGGATGCCGACGCAGGGATCGTGGCGGCCGAAGGTCTCGACCAGCACTTCCTCGCCCGCCTTGTCGATCGAGCGGCGCGGCACCCGGATCGAGGACGTCGGCTTGATCGCAATCGACACCGTGATGTCCTGGCCGGTCGAAATCCCGCCCAGCACGCCGCCTGCGTTATTGCTGAGGAAGCCCTGCAGCGTCAGCTCGTCGCCATGCTCCGAGCCCTTCTGCGCCACCGAGCGGAAACCAGCTCCGATCTCGACCCCCTTGACGGCATTAATGCCCATCATGGCGTAGGCGATGTCGGCGTCGAGCTTGTCGTAGATCGGCTGGCCCAGGCCCACCGGCACGCCGCTGGCGCAGACATCGATGCGCGCGCCGATCGAGTCGCCGGCGCGGCGAAGTTCATCCATCGCCGCTTCCATCTGCGCGATCAGGGCGGCGTCGCCGCTGGCGGCAAAGAAGGGGTTGGCGTGCACATGCTCCCAGCCCTGAAAAGGCACGGCGATCTCGCCCAGCTGGCTCATGCAGCCGCGGATGACGGTGCCATACTGTTCGTGCAGCCATTTCTTGGCGATCGCCGCCGCGCCCACCACCGGCGCCGTCAGGCGCGCCGAGGAGCGCCCGCCGCCGCGCGGATCGCGGATGCCGTATTTGTGCCAGTAGGTGTAGTCGGCATGGCCGGGACGAAAACGTTCGACGATATTGCCGTAGTCCTTGGAACGCTGGTCCTCATTGCGGATCAAAAGCATGACCGGGGTGCCGGTCGTGCGGCCTTCGTACACACCTGACAAGATTTCCACCCGATCCGCTTCCTGCCTTTGGGTGACGTGGCGCGAGGTGCCGGGCTTGCGGCGGTCCAGTTCGGGCTGGATATCGGCCTCCGACAGCGCCAGGCCCGGCGGTACGCCATCGACCACACAGCCGATGGCGGGGCCGTGCGACTCGCCAAACGTGGTGACCGTGAAAAGCTTACCGAAAGTATTGCCGGACATAGGAATCTGCCGATGAAAACAATGGGAAATCACATTCTACCAGCCCTGCCCCGGCCCGGTTCTGCCCTATACGGAAAGCGCACTGTGGGCAAAACGCCTCCCCCTGCCATTTTCGTAACAATCCGCTATATACTGTGGCCATAATCTGCATGCTGGAGATGGAATTCATGCCCTTGACGAGCGCGCCTTCGGAACTTCCCGAGGACGAACACGACGATCTGGTCTTCCTCGAGGAACCGCCAGCCGCCGAGGTTCCTGCCGCGTCCCGCCCGGCCTGGCGCGTCATGATCATCGACGACGATGAAGACGTGCACTCGACCACGACTTTCGCGCTCGGCAATCTGGACATGCAGCACCGCCCGCTCGAATTCGTGCACGCCTATTCGGCCGAGGAAGCGCGCACCCTGCTCGCGCGCGAAACCGATCTGGCCGTGATCCTGCTCGACGTCGTGATGGAACAGGACGACGCCGGCCTGCACCTGGTGCGCTATATCCGCGAAACCCTGAAGCTGGCCGATGTGCGCATCATCCTGCGCACCGGGCAGCCCGGCTACGCGCCCGAGATCGACGCCATCCGCGATTTCGACATCAACGACTACAAGACCAAGTCCGAACTCACGCGCATCAAGCTGTACACGACGGTGACGGCGGCGATCCGCTCCTACGAGCAGATCCGCGCCATCAATGCCAGCCGGCGCGGGCTCGACCAGATCGTGCGCGCCGGCACCGAGCTGATGGCCCTGCACGGCATGCATAATTTCGCCGCCGGCGTGCTCGCCCAGGTGGCCCGCCTGCTCGGCCAACCCGCCGACGGGCTGCTGTGCGTGAAGGAGTGCCCGCTGCATGGCGTGCACGAGCTGATGGTGGTGGCGCGCGCCGGCAGTTTCGTCCATCTGGATGCGGTCTGCCTGAGCGTGGCCCATGCGCCCGAGGTCGCTGCGGGGCTCGAGCGCGCGCTGAGCGAGCGCGCCAACATCTACGAAAACGCCCACCTGCTGCTCTACTTCCCGGGCAAGGCCGGGCGCGACTTCGCCGCCTACTTCAAGCTGGCCCGGCCGATCGAAGACATCGAACTGCGCCTGCTCGACGTGTTCACCAGCCACGTGGCGGTCGGGCTCGACAATGTGGAGCTGGTCACCCACCTGCACAATGCGGCCTTCTACGACCAGCTGTCCAAGCTGCCGAACCGCACGCGCCTGATCGAAATCCTAGACAGCGTGCTCGATTCGCCGGCGCGCGAAGACGCCACCTTGTCCCTGGTCGACCTCGACCATTTTGCCGAGACCAATGACGCGCTCGGCCACCAGTTCGGCGACCTGCTGCTGCTGGCCGTGGCCGAACGTCTGAAGAACCGGCTCGACCCGGAGCTGACGGTGGCGCGCATTGGCGGCGACATCTTCTGCGTGCTCGGCTCGTCCAGCAGCGTCAATCCCGACACCGTGCTGCCGCTGTTCGACACGCCCTTCTCGATCGACGGCCAGGACGTGCAGCTGACCGCCACCATGGGCCTGGTGCGCCTGGCCGAGCATGACGGCAGCGGCGCCGACGCCCTGAAGGACGCCGACATCGCGCTCAAGCGCGCCAAGTCGATGCAGCGCGCCGGCCATTTCTATTTCTCGCGCTCCATGGGCGTCGAGATCCGCGAGCGCGTGCGCATGATGCACGCCCTGCGCAACGGCTTCGCCAAGAACGAACTGTATGTCGTGTATCAGCCGCAGATCGACATCGCCACGCGCCGCCCGGTCGGGGCCGAGGCCCTGCTGCGCTGGCAGACGGCCGATGGCAAGTTCATCACGCCCGACCGCTTCATCCCGATCGCCGAGTACTCGGGCCTGATCATCGATATCGGCGAAATGGTGATGCGCACGGCCATGCGCGAACTCGTGCGCCTGCGCGAGCTCGGCTACCTGGACTTCACGATCTCGATCAACGTCTCGCAGGTGCAGTTCCGCCACCCATTCTTCCTCGACATCCTGCGCAATGCGCTCGAGGAAACCAAGGCGCCGCCCGAATTCGTCGAACTCGAAATCACCGAATCGATGGCGATGGAAGAACCCGATCTGCTGATCAAGATGCTCAGCCAGGTCAAGCAGACCGGCGTCTCGATTGCGATTGACGATTTCGGCACCGGCTTTTCCTCGCTGTCCTATCTGCAGCGCCTGCAGGTTGACCGTCTGAAGATCGACCGCGCCTTCGTCACCGAGATCACGAGTTCGGCGCGCGGCTCCAGCATTGCCGAAATGGTTTGCCAGCTGGGCCGCAATCTCGGCCTGTCGATCGTGGCGGAAGGGGTCGAAGACGAGCGCCAGGCGCAAATCCTGCACGCCATCGGCTGCCCGGTGGCCCAGGGTTTCCTGTACGCGCGCCCGATGGCGGCGCCGGCCCTGCTCGAGTGGCTGAATCAGGACACGGCCAGCGCCGCCTGAGCCAGCAACAATCAGGGGCGCCGCGGCGCCCCTGATGCTTACTCGTCTTCCTGGGTCGTTTCAGCCGGCCAGTCGCGGATATAGGCCTTGAGCATCTTGTTCTCGAAGCTCTGGGCTTCGAGCACGGCCTTGGCCACGTCGTAGAAGGAAATCACGCCGAGCAGGGTTTTGGCGTTCATCACCGGCAGATAGCGCGCATGCTTTTCCAGCATCATGCGGCGCACCTCATTGACCTCGGTCTCGGGCGTCACCGTCAGCGGATGGTCGTCCATGTGCTTGCGCACCGTGCCCGCGCCGAGCGCGCCGCCATTGGCGTGCAGGGCCTTCATCACCTCGCGGAAGGTCAGCATGCCGACCAGGTCGCCGTACTCCATCACCACCAGGGAACCGATGTCGCGCTCGGCCATCGTGTTGGCGGCTTCGACCAGGGGCATGTCCGGCGTCACGGTGTAGAGGATGTCGCCCTTGACTTGGAGAATTTCAGAAACTTTCATGATGGCCATCCTTCGCAGCGGGTGAAAATACTTATTCACAAGGACTGTAGCCGATGCATGCTAAAAAATCCAGTTTTGCGCTGGCGGCCGCTGTCGCAAGGGTGCTACGATGCGCCCCATCTTTTTTACCGAGAAGAATGCCATGAGCGGAAACCTCTCCCCGGGCTTTGACACCCTGGCCCTGCACGCGGGTTCGGCGCCGGATCCGGCGACCGGGGCGCGTGCCACCCCTGTGTATTTCAGCTCCTCGTTTGCCTTCCGCGATGCCGAGCACGCGGCGGCGCTGTTCAACATGGAACGCGCCGGGCATGTGTACTCGCGCATCTCCAACCCCACCAATGCGGTGCTGGAAGAACGTATCGCCGCGCTCGAAGGCGGTGTGGCCGGCATTGCCACGGCCAGTGGCCAGGCCGCCCTGCACCTGGCCCTGGCTACGCTGGCCGGCGCCGGCGACCACATCGTGGCGTCGCGCGCACTGTATGGCGGCTCGCACAATCTGCTGGCCTACACGATGAAGCGCTTCGGCGTCGACACCACGTTTGTCGACCCGCGCGACCACGATGCCTGGCGCGCGGCGATTCGCCCGAACACCAAGCTGTTGTTCGCAGAAGCGCTGGGCAACCCGGGCCTGGATGTGCTCGACATCCCGGCCGTGGCCGCCCTGGCGCATGAGCACGACCTGCCGCTGCTGGTCGATGCAACCTTCACCACGCCGGCCCTGCTCAAACCTTTCGACCACGGCGCCGACCTGGTGTTCCACTCGGCGACCAAATTTCTGTGCGGCCATGGCACGGCCATCGGCGGCCTGCTGGTCGACAGCGGCAACTTCGACTGGCAGGCGGCGCACACGCGCAGCGGCCGTTTCCCCACCCTGTGCGAGCCGTACGAGGGCTTTCATGGCATGGTGTTCAGCGAGGAGTCGACGGTCGGCGCGTTTGCCCTGCGCGCCAGGCGCGAAGGCCTGCGCGACTTCGGCGCGTGCATGAGCCCGCATAACGCCTTTGCCATCCTGCAGGGAATCGAAACCCTGGGCATGCGCATGGAGCGCCATGTGGCCAATACGCGCAAGGTGGTTGAGTTTCTGAGCAAGCAGGCGGCCGTCGAAGCGATCGCCTATCCCGAGCTCGACAGCCACCCCGACCATGCGCTGGCCCAGCGCCTGCTGCCCAAGGGCTGCGGCGCCGTGTTCTCGTTCACGCTCAAGGGCGACCGCGCGGCCGGCCAGCGCTTTGTCGAGTCGCTCAAGGTGTTCTCGCACCTGGCCAATGTGGGCGACGCCAAGTCCCTCGTCATCCATCCAGCCTCGACCACGCATTTCCGCGTGCCCAGCGCCCAGCTGGCCGCGGCCGGTATCGGCGAAGGCACGATGCGCCTGTCGGTCGGTCTCGAAGATGCCGACGACCTGATCGAGGATCTGGCGCGCGCGCTCAAAGCTTCGCAGAAAGGGGCCTGAGATGGAATTCCACGTCAACGGCCTGCCCGCCTATGTCTACACGGGTGGCAAAGCGCTCGACCCGGCCAAGCCCAGCCTGGTGTTCATCCATGGCGCCCAGAACGACCATTCGGTGTGGGCGCTGCAAAGCCGCGCACTGGCCCACCACGGCTACAACGTACTGGCCCTCGACCTGCCCGGCCACGGCCGCAGCGCAGCGCCCGCCCTTAGCAGCGTGGAAGCCATGGCCGACTGGCTGTGGGCCCTGCTGGACGCGGCCGGGATTGCCCGCGCCGCGCTGATCGGCCACAGCATGGGCTCGCTGATCGCGCTCGAAGCGGCGGCCCGCGCGCCGGCGCGCATCGCGGGCCTGGCCATGCTGGGCAGCACCTATCCGATGAAGGTGGCCGACGCCCTGCTCGCCACGGCGCGCGACAACGAGCCCCAGGCCATCGAGATGGTCACGGCCTGGTCGCATGCCTCGCAGCTGCCGCGCCCGTCCACGGCCGGCCCGGGCGTCAGCGTGCACGGCGCGGCGCGCCGCCTGATGCAGCGCATGTCTGCCATCAACCCGGCCCAGCTGTTCTACACGGACTTTGCGGCCTGCAACCAGTACGCCAACGGCGCCGCGGCGGCCGCGGCCGTCAGCTGTCCGACCCTGTTCATCTTTGGCAGCAAGGACATGATGACGCCGGCCCGCTCGGCCAAGGGGCTGACAGCGTCTATCGCGCATGGCAAGATCGTGATGGTCGAGGCCGGCCATGCCCTGATGCAGGAGCAGCCCGACGCCGTCCTCGATGCCTTGCGCGCCTTTGCCGCCAGCCTGCCCTGGAGTTAAAGCATGTACACGAGCTTCGCCGAGTTCTACCCGTTTTATCTGTCGCAGCATGCCAACCGCCTGTGCCGGCGCTGGCATTTCATCGGTTCGACCCTGGCCCTGATCTGCCTGGCCCAGCTCCTGATGACTTTCGACTGGTGGTGGGGCCCGGCGGCGCTGGTGGCCGGCTACGGCTGCGCCTGGATCGGGCATTTCGTCCATGAGAAAAACCGCCCGGCCACCTTCACTTACCCACTGTATTCCTTCCGCGGCGACTGGGTGATGTACTGGCAGATGCTGAACGGGAAGATCAGCTGGTAGGGGCCGCGTTGAAGTAGGCGCCGATCGACTGGTCCAGACCGGACTCGACGATCGCGTCGACCTTGCGCGCCAGCGGGCCGTCGCCCTGGAACACGAACATGCGGTAGACATCGGCCAGGCGCACCTGGTCCGGATTGGCCAGCAAGACCCAGTGTTCGGCCTGATAGCGGATCTTCTTGCCCCAGGCGCCCAGCTTGCGCGGCTGCTCCACCTGCACCCGTCCGACCCAACCGGCCTGCTCCATTTTTTCGAGCAGGTCGAGCATCTCATCGAAGCCCACCCGCGTGTAGTAGCGGATCGCCACCCGGCTGGTCAGCGCCGATTTGCGCTCGCGCCCCTGGCGGTACAGCACTTCCAGAATCGCCACTGCATCGATGAATTCATCGCCGGGGCCGGGTGCATACCACCAGCGTTCGTATTTGACGACCGGCAGCGAGGCCGTCAGCAGTGCGCCGATCAGGGCGATCATCCAGCACAGATACACCCAGATGAGGAACAGCGGCAGCGCCGCCAGCGCGCCATACACGACGGCATAGCTGGGGAACTGCTGGATGAACACGGCAAACAGGCGCTTGGCGATTTCAAAGCACAGGCCGGCCACCACCCCGCCCCAGAGCGCGTCGCGCCAGTCCACATAGCGGTTCGGCACGGTCAGGTAGAGCAGCATGAAGGCGCCCGAGGTCAGGGCCACCGACAAGGTGGTGTAGAACATCGTGCCGATGAAGGGCCAGCGCGCCAGCAGGCCGCTGGTGGCCATGAACAGCTGCGAGGTCACCGTCACGGACAGGCCGATCAGCAGCGGGCCGACCGTCATCAGGGCCCAGTAGATCAGGGCGCGCTGGGCCAGCGGCCGCGGACGGCGCACACGCCAGATCTGGTTGAAGGCCTGTTCGATCTGGTGCAGGGTCAGGCCCGACGTGATCAGCAGGGCAATCGCGCCGAAGAAGGAGACGCGCGACGCCTTGTTGGCAAACTGGGTCAGATGGTTGAGGATGGTGCTGGCAATCCCCTTCGGAATCAGGCTCTGGGCGAAATACTTCTGCAGGCCGACCTCGAAAGCCTCGAACATTGGGAAGGTGGTGAAGATGGCGAAGCAGATCGTCAGCAGCGGCACCAGCGAGAGCACGGTCGTAAACGTCAGGCTGCCCGCCACTTCCGGCAGCTTTTCCTGCCCGAGACGGCGATAGGCGAAGCGGAACAGGTCGCGCGCCTCGCTCAGGGTGAGGCCACGGACGACATCGACGCCGGCATTAATCATATCGGTGGTCGAGCGCGAAATGGACTGGACGGTCTTGGAAAGCATGGACGAACTGCGAAAACTCCCTCTGGCAAAGCGCCCTATAATACCAACGATGAGCTCCCAGAACCTGATAATTCTTGTTTTATATTATTCCCGTCACGGCGCCACGCGCCAGCTGGCCCAGCTGATCGCCCAAGGCATCGAGAGCGTGCCCGGGGTCGACGCCCGCCTGCGCACCGTGCCGGCCGTCTCGCCCGTGTCCGAAGCGACCGCCCCGGCCGTGCCCGATCATGGTTCGCCCTATGTCGAGCTGGCCGACCTGCAGGAATGCGCGGGCCTGGCCCTGGGCTCGCCGACGCGCTTCGGGAATATGGCCGCCGCCCTCAAATACTTCCTCGATGGCACCTCGGCCGACTGGCTCAGCGGCACGCTGGTCGGCAAACCGGCCGTCGTCTTCACCTCGACCGGCAGCCTGCACGGCGGCCAGGAATCGACGCTGCTGTCGATGATGCTGCCGCTGCTGCATCACGGCATGCTGGTGCTCGGCCTGCCCTACACCCATCCCGAGCTGATGACCACGGCCAGCGGCGGCAGCCCCTATGGCGCCACCCATTGGTCCGGCCTGGAAGGCAAAAAGCCGATCAGCGAGGACGAAAAGCGCCTGGCGATCGCGCTCGGCAAGCGTCTGGCTGAGACGGCCCGCCAGCTGGCACGGGGGCGCCATGCTGAGTAAGGCGCAAAAAGGCTTTCACGCGGCCGCGCTGGCCAGCATCGTCATCCTGATCTTCTGGCTGCTGGCCTGGGAAGTCTGGGTGGCCCCGCTCAAGCCGGGCGGCTCGCTGCTGGCCCTCAAGGCTCTGCCGCTGCTGGTGCCGCTGCGTGGCGTGATCAAGCGCGACGTCTACACGCTGCAGTGGTCGTCGATGATGATCCTGCTGTACTTCACCGAGGGCGTGGTGCGCGGCTACAGCGACACCGACCCCGCCTCGCGCCTGATGGCCTGGGGCGAAACGGCCCTGGTGCTGGTGTTCTTCCTCGCCAGCATACTGTTCCTGCGGCCCTACAAGCGCGAGGCCAAGCGCCTGGCCAAGGAACTGATCGACAAGGTGAACGCCAGTAAATGAGCGATTTTCTGCACGACTGCGTGGCCCTGCTGGGCGCCGATCAGGTGTTGACGGGGGCCGACTGCGCGCCCTATCTGACCGACTGGCGCGGCCGCTTCACGGGCGCCGCCCGGGCCGTGCTGCGGCCGGCCAATACCGAGCAGGTGGCCGCCATCGTGCGTCTGTGCGCGAGCGCCGGCGTGCCGATCGTGCCCCAGGGCGGGCGCACGGGTCTGGTGCTCGGCTCGGTGCCGGACGCGAGCGGCCAGGCCGTCGTGCTGTCGCTGGCACGCCTGAATAAGGTGCGCAGTATCGACGTGCTGAACCGCACCGTCACCGTCGAGGCCGGCTGTATTCTGCAGCAGATTCAGGAAGCGGCGGCCCATGCGGGCTGCCTGTTCCCGCTGTCGCTGGCCTCGGAAGGCAGCTGCACGATCGGCGGCAATCTGTCGACGAATGCGGGCGGCACGGCCGTGCTGCGCTACGGGAATACGCGCGAACTCTGCCTGGGGCTGGAAGTGGTCACGCCCCAGGGCGAGGTGTGGAGCGGTCTGCGCGGCCTGCGCAAGGACAATACCGGCTACGACCTGCGCGACCTGTACATCGGCGCCGAAGGCACGCTCGGCATCATCACGGCGGCCGTGCTCAAGCTCTATCCGCAGCCCAAGGCTGTG
This sequence comes from Massilia sp. TS11, assembly GCF_022012445.1. GTDB lineage: Bacteria > Pseudomonadota > Gammaproteobacteria > Burkholderiales > Burkholderiaceae_D > Telluria. The sequence continues at coordinate 185,953 of NZ_JAKLTS010000005.1, read as the reverse complement.
CGCGTGGCGATGGTCGCGCTCGATACGCCGCAGCAGGCCTTAGCCCTGCTGGCCCGGCTGCAGGAAGCCTGCGGCGCCAGCCTGACCGGCTTTGAGCTGATGTCGCGCCTGTGTCTGGATCTGGTGGCGACCCACTTCCCTCAGCTGCCGCGCCCCTTCCCCAAGGGGCCGGCGCAGTACGTGCTGGTGGAACTGTCGAGCAGCGAATCCGAGGCCCATGTCACGGCCCTGCTGGAAAGCAGCATCGGCGAGGCCCTGGCCGCCGGCCTGTGCAGCGACGCCGTCGTGGCCGAATCCCAGGCCCAGTCGCAGGGCCTGTGGGCCGTGCGCGAGCATATTTCGATGGCCCAGGCCGCGGCCGGCAAGAATATCAAGCACGATGTGTCGGTGCCGATTTCGCGCATCGGCGACTTCATCCAGGCGGCCGAGGCAGCCCTCGGCACGGCCTTTCCGGGCTGCCAGGTCGTGTGCTTCGGCCACCTGGGCGACGGCAACCTGCACTTCAATGTCGCCCCTGCCGCGGGCGCCTCGCACGAGGCCTTCCTCAGCAATCAGGCCGCAATCAACCGCATCGTGCACGATCAGGTCGATGCCCATGGCGGCTCGATTTCGGCCGAACACGGCATTGGCGCCCTCAAGCGCGAGGAACTGCAGCGCTACAAGTCGCCGGTGGAGCTCGCCATCATGGCTGCCATCAAGCAGGCGCTCGACCCGCTCAACATCATGAACCCCGGAAAAGTGCTCTGAGATGCTGGCACGCTGGCTGATTCTTGGCGAATGGCGCGCCCATCCGGTGCGCGCGCTAGTGGCGATTGCCGCCATTGCGATTGGCGTCGCGCTCGGCTTCGCCATCCACCTGATCAATGCCGCCGCCCTGAACGAATTCGGCGCCGCCCTGCAAGGCCTGGCTGGCCAGGCCGAGCTGCAAGTGCGCGCCACCGAACCGAGCTTCGACGAAGCCCTGTACGCCGACATCGCCCGTCACCGCGGCGTGGCCGAAGCAGCCCCCGTGCTGGAACTCGAGGCCGCCGTCAGCGGCGCCCATGGCACGCTCAAGCTGATCGGCATCGATGCGCTGCGTGCGCCGACGCTCAGCCCGCAGCTGCTGCCGCTGCCCGATGCCAATGCGCCGCAGGACATTCTGGCCGACGACGCCATTTTCCTCTCGCCCGCGGCCCAGACCTGGCTGCACAAGCAGACCGGCGAGCGTATGAGCCTGCGCGTCGGCGCCGGCGAAGTGACGCTGCGCGTAGCCGGCACCCTGGCCCAGGCGCGCGCCGGGCAGCGCCTGGCCGTGCTCGATATCGGCACGGCCCAGTGGCGCCTGGCCCAGCTGGGCAAGCTGTCGCGCATCGACCTGCGCCTCGAGGCCGGGCTCGACCGCGCCGCCTTCCAGCACAGCCTGCAGACCGAGCTCAATGCCCGCTATCCGGGCCGCTTCCTGGTCGAACAGCCCGGTGGCGAGGCCGCGCTCGACAAACAGCAGAACGTCAGCCGCGCCTACCGCGTCAATCTGACCGTGCTGGCCCTGGTGGCCCTGTTCACCGGCGCCTTCCTGGTGTTTTCCACCCAGGCCCTGTCCGTGGTGCGGCGGCGCAGCCAGTTTGCGCTGCTGCGCGTGCTGGGCCTGGAGCGCGGCCAGCTGCTGCGCCAGATTCTGCGTGAGGGCCTGGCCCTGGGCGTGGTCGGTTCCGCGCTCGGGGTGGCCGGTGGCTACGCGATCGCCGCGGCGACCCTGCGCCTGCTCGGCGGCGACCTCGGCGCCGGTTTCTTCGCCGGCGTCGCGCCCGAGCTGCAGCCGGCCCCGCTCGGCGCCCTCGTCTACTTCCTGCTCGGTCTTGGCGTGGCGGTGGCCGGTTGTCTGGCCCCGGCCCTGGATGCGGCGCGCGCCGCACCCGCCGCCGCCCTCAAATCCGGTAATGAAGAAGCGGCCCTGGCCACGGTGGCGCGCGTCTGGCCCGGCTTGCTGTGCCTGGCGCTGGCGGGCGTGTTCGTGCTGCTGCCGCCCGTATATGAACTGCCGATCTTCGGCTATCTGGCCGTGGCGCTGCTGCTGGTCGGCGCCATCAGCCTGATGCCGCGCTTTGCCGCCACCCTGTTTGGCGCCATTGCACGCCGCGCCGGCCGCCTGGCGCCGGTGCCGGCCATGGCCCTGGCCCGCCTGGCCAATGCGCCGGGCCAGGCCTCGGTGGCGATGGGCGGCGTGCTGTCCTCGTTCAGCCTGATGGTGGCGATGGCCATCATGGTGGCCAGCTTCCGCGTCTCGCTCGACGACTGGATGCGCCACATCCTGCCGGCCGACCTGTATGTGCGCGCCGCCATGGCGGGCGACAGCGCCGCCCTCGGCCCGGCCGAACAGCGCGCCATGGCCGCCCTGCCCGGCCTGCAGCGCGTGGAGTTTCTGCGTACCCGCGCCGTGCAACTCGATCCGGCCCGCCCGGCCGTCGCCCTGATTGCGCGCGACTTCGACCTGCAGCACCCGGACCGCGCCCTGTTCCTGGTCGGCCCCAGCCTGCCGGTGCCAAGCGGCGCGACGCCAGTCTGGGTGTCCGAAGCGATGATCGACCTCTACCAGACCAAACCCGGCAGCACCCTGCGCCTGCCGATTGGCGGCCAGCTGCGCGCCCTGTACGTCGCCGGCGTCTGGCGCGACTATGCGCGCCCGACCGGCTCGGTGGTGCTGCCGCTGGCCAGCTACCGCGCCTTCAGCGGCGATCTGGATGTCAGCGACGCCGCCCTGTATGTGCAGCCCGGCGTCAAGGCCGAGACGCTGGCCGCCACCTTGCGCGCCCAGCCCTACGGCGCCGATCTGGTCGTGGTCCAGCCAGAGACCATCCACAGCATCAGCCTGCAGGTGTTCGACCGCAGCTTCGCCGTCACCTATCTGCTCGAAGGCGTAGCGATTCTGGTCGGCCTGTTCGGTGTGGCGGCCACCTTTTCGGCCCAAACCATCGCCCGTGCGCGCGAGTTCGGCATGCTGCGCCATATCGGCGTGACGCGCGCCCAGGTGCTGGGCCAGCTCGCGCTCGAAGGCGCGGCCCTGACCGGCCTGGGCATCGTGTGCGGTTTCGCGCTGGGCTTCGTGATCAGCCTGGTGCTGGTGGATGTGGTCAATCCGCAGTCCTTCCACTGGAGCATGGAGCTGCACCTGCCCTGGCCGCTGATCGGCGCCGTGGCGGCGCTGCTGCTGGGCGCCGCCAGCCTGACGGCCCTGGGCGCGGGCCGGCACGCACTCTCCGGCGGCCCGATCCGCGCGGTACGGGAGGACTGGTGATGCGCCGCCTGCTCTGTCTGCTACTGCTGCTGGCCAGCGCCGCCTTCGCCGCGCCGCCCGCCTTCACCCCGGTCACGCCCGGCAAGACCCTGAACTTCCCGGCCGACCTCGGCGCCCATCCGAGCTTCAAGACCGAGTGGTGGTATGCCACCGGCTGGCTGAGCACGGCCAGCGGCGCCAAGCTCGGTTTTCAGATCACTTTCTTCCGCAGCGCTACCGGGCACGACCGCGCCAACCCGAGCGCCTTCGCCCCGACCCAGATCATCATCGGCCACGCCGCCCTGGCCGACGCCCGCCGCGGCAAGCTGCTGCACGTCCAGCGCAGCACCCGCGCCGGCCTCGGTCTGGCCTGGGCGCGCGAAGGCGACACCGACGTCGGCCTCGACCAATGGCGCCTGCAGCGCCTGCCGGACGGCCGCTACCAGGCCAGCGTGCGCGATGCCGAGCTCAGCTACGACCTGATCTTCAGCCCGACCCAGCCGCGCCTGCTGCAGGGCCAGCAAGGCTATTCGCAGAAGGGACCGCGCCCCGAGCACGCCAGCTACTACTATAGCGAGCCACAGCTGCGCGTCAGCGGCAGCGTCGTGCAGGGCAAAACGCGCGAGACGGTCAGCGGGGACGCCTGGCTCGACCACGAATGGTCGAGCACCGCGCTCGACCCAAAGGCCGCCGGCTGGGACTGGGTCGGCGCCAACCTCGACGACGGCTCCGCGCTGATGGCCTTCCAGATCCGCGCGCTCAGCGGTGGTAAACTATGGGCCCACGCCGTGCGCCGCCGCGCCGATGGCCGTAGCGAGGCCTACGGACCGGACCAGGTCAGCTTCACGCCGAGCAGCACCTGGACCTCGCCGCGCACCCAGGCGCGCTACCCGGTTGCCACCGGCCTCAGCCTTGGCAAGGACAGCTGGCAATTGCGCCCCCTGATGCCCGACCAGGAACTCGACGCCCGCCGCAGCACCGGCGCCGTCTACTGGGAGGGCGCCGTGCGCCTGGAACAAAACGGCAAGCCGGCCGGACACGGCTACCTTGAAATGACGGGATACGCCCGCCAAATGCAGCTTTAATCAGAACAACACATGTCGACCCCAGCCAAAGACACCACCCGCAAAGGACCGATCGCCGCGCTGCGCGGCCTGTTCCCCTTCCTCCGTCCGTACCGGCTGCAATTCGTGCTGGCCGGCCTGGCCCTGCTGGTCGCCGCCGGCGCCACGCTGTCGATCCCGGCCGCGTTCAAACGCATGATCGACCTCGGCTTCGGCAGCGGCGCCGGTATCGGCTCGGCCGGCCATGTGAACGCCGTATTCCTCGCCCTGTTCGGCGTGGCCAGCGTGCTCGCCGTGGCCACGGCCTGCCGCTTCTACATGGTGTCCTGGCTCGGCGAACGGGTGACGGCCGACATCCGCGCCGCCATCTACCGCCACGTGGTGCAGCAGAGCCCCGAGTTCTTCGAGACCACCCAGACCGGTGAAGTGCTGTCGCGCCTGACCACCGACACCACCCTGATCCAGACCGTGGTCGGCACCAGCATCTCGATGGCGCTGCGCAACACCCTGCTGTTCATCGGGGGCCTCGTGATGCTGTTCGTCACCAGCGCCAAGCTATCGGCGATCATCATCGGCCTGCTGCTGGTCGTGGTCGTGCCGATCGTGCTGTACGGGCGGCGCGTGCGCGCGCTGTCGCGCGATTCCCAGGACCGGATTGCCGACGCCTCCGCCCTCGCCGGCGAAATTCTGAACGCCATGCCGACCGTGCAAGCTTTCACCCACGAGCAGATCGAAGCCGAGCGCTTCGGCCAATCCGTCGAAGGCGCGTTTGCAACGGCCATGCGGCGCATCCGCGCGCGCTCGATGCTGACCATGCTCGCGATTCTGCTGGTGTTCGGCGCCATCGTCTTCGTGCTGTGGCTGGGCGCGCACGCCGTGCTCGAAGGCAGCATGACCGGCGGCGACCTCGGCCAGTTCATCCTGTACGCCTCGATCGTGGCCGGCGCCATTGGCGCGCTGAGCGAGACCATGGGCGAGATGCAACGCGCGGCCGGCGCCACCGAGCGCCTGCTCGAACTGCTGAACGTGCGCAGCGCCATCCAGAACCCCGCCCAGCCGCAGCCCCTGCCCAAGCGCACCGCCAACGGCGCCGCGCTGGCGATGGAGAACGTCAGCTTCAGCTATCCCTCGCGGCCCGACACCGCCGCGCTGGACCAGATCAGCCTGCATATCCAGCCCGGCGAGACCGTGGCCGTGGTCGGCCCCTCGGGTGCCGGCAAGACCACCCTGTTCCAGCTGTTCCTGCGCTTCTACGACCCCAAGGCCGGGCGCATCCGCCTGGACGGCGTCGACATCACCGCGCTCGACCTGCACACCCTGCGCGGCGCGATTGGCATCGTGCCCCAGGACACCGTGATTTTCTCCGCCAACGCCATGGAGAACATCCGCTACGGCCGCCCCGACGCCAGCGACGCCGAGGTGATCGCCGCCGCGCGCCAGGCCGCCGCGCACGAATTCATCGAGCGCCTGCCGCAGGGCTACCAAAGCTTCCTGGGCGAGCGCGGCGTGCGCCTGTCCGGCGGCCAACGCCAGCGCATCGCGATTGCCCGCGCGCTGCTGAAGAATCCGCCGCTATTGCTGCTGGACGAAGCGACCAGCGCACTCGATGCCGAATCCGAGCGCCTGGTGCAAGCCGCGCTCGAAGCCGCGATGGAAGGCCGGACCACGATCATCATTGCGCACCGCCTGGCGACGGTCCAGCGCGCCAACCGCATCATCGTGATGGAGGACGGCCAGATCGTCGAGACCGGCACCCATGCCGAGCTGGTCGCCAAAGGCGGCGTCTACGCCAACCTCGCCGCCCTCCAATTCCACCCCGTCCACGTCATGCACTAACCCGACGGGGTCTAACCCGACGGGGTCAGGTCCGGCAATCGGACATGCGAGAACTTTTCCGCGCCGCTGGTGTCCGCCGAACGCAATGACCACGCTGCGACAGATGCGTTTCTGGACGGGGTCAGGTCCGGCGATCGGACACTTGAGAACTTTCTTTCCCGCGGAAGGTCGCTCAAACGCGACGACCACACCGCGACAAATTAGTTCACGCATGTCCGATTGCCGGACCTGACACCGTTCATTATCGATTTATAATTGCCGGAGGACATCGCTGCGGGGGCGGGCTTGGGCATCATTGCGGTCTTTAATCAGAAAGGCGGGGTGGGCAAGACGACGACCTCGGTCAATCTGGCGGCGGCGCTCGCCCGTCGGGGTCGGTTGCCGTATGGGATCGATCTTGATCCGCAGGCTCACTTCTCGAACATCTCGGGCCTGCAGGCCAATGGCGGCGACGACACTCTGCTGGCGCTGTTTCAGCGTAACCGGCCGCTGCGCGAATTGCTGCTGAAAACGCCCTCGGGCCTGGAACTGATCCCCGCCCATATGGAACTGGCCAAGGTCGATAGCCTGTTCGGCAAGGGCTATAACGTGGTCAACCGGCTCAATACGGCGTTGAAGGCGGAACGCTTCCTCGACGAGGGCCGGCCGGTGCTCATCGATTGCAGCCCGCTCATCGGGGTCCTGTCGCTGAATGCCATCTTCGCCTGCCAGGGCGTGATTATCCCGGTCTCGGCCGATCATCTGTCGGCCAAGGCGGCCCTGCAGGTCGACAAGTCGCTGCGCGCACTCGAGACGGTTCTCAAACATAAGGTGCCGCGCCGCTTTCTGCTGACCCGCTATGATGCACGCCGCAAGATGGCCGCGGAGATCTTCCAGTCTCTGAGCGAACGCTTCGGTGAGGATGTCTGCCAGACGCGCATCGCGGAAAACGTCAGCCTAGCCGAAAGCCCGGCCCACAATCAATCGGTCTTCGATTACGCGCCCAACAGCCGCGGCGCGCACGACTATGACGCCCTCGTCAATGAACTGACGGAGACGGGCTTTCTCGTCTAGCTGTCCTTGGAGATCAGGGTCAGGATGTCTTCCACCGAGGTGGCCTGCCAGGTCTTTTCCTCGGAATCGCGCGTCTGGCAGCGCAAAATCGTGCACTGGCGGTACATCTGAAACAGCTTGCGCTCCGCATCAGCCTGGTCGCGGCCGGCGATCTGGATGCTCTCGATCTTCTGCCCGGATCGGGTCTGTATCTGGAAATCGAATTTCAGCATGGCGCCCCCTTCGCTGCGGATTATAGTCCGCCGGTGTATGCTGTCGACTGTTTTCTCCCTGAGGTTCTGCCATGCCTGTGCTCGAAGGCGGCTGCTACTGCGGCAATATCCAGGCGCGCGCCGTCATCTCCCATTTGCCGAGCAATATCGGTCCGGGCGCCTGCGATTGCGACTTTTGCACCAAGCACGGCGCCGCCTGGTTTTCCGATCCGGCGGGCGAACTGATCCTGCGGGTGCGCGACAGCAGCCGCGTTCTGACCATCCGCCAGGGCAGCGGCCAGGCCGAGGTCTTCATGTGCGCCGACTGTGGCGTGGTTGTCTGTACCGCCTACCGCGAGGGTGAGGACCTGTACGCCAGCCTGAACGCGCGCGCCTTCCAGCCGGATGCGCGCTTTGCCCCGGCCGAATCGGTCTCGCCCAAGGACCTGGACCCGCAGGACAAAGCGGCGCGCTGGAAACTGCTGTGGTTTCATCAAGTTGACATGGCCGGCCTCTGCCCCCTGCGCTAAAATAGCCTGTCTTTATTCGGCAGTTTCCCATGAAGCAATATCTCGATTTCATGCGCCATGTGCGCGACCACGGCACCGAAAAGACCGACCGCACCGGCACCGGAACGCGCTCGGTGTTTGGCTATCAGATGCGCTTCGACCTGCAGCAGGGCTTCCCGCTGGTGACCACCAAGAAGCTGCACCTGCGTTCGATCATCCATGAGCTGCTGTGGTTCCTGCAGGGCGCGACCAATATCGCCTACCTGAAGGAAAACGGTGTCTCGATCTGGGATGAATGGGCCGATGCCGAGGGCAATCTGGGGCCGATCTACGGCTTTCAGTGGCGCTCCTGGCCGACGCCGAGCGGCGAACACATCGATCAGATTGCGCAGGTGATGGAGCAGATTCGCCACAACCCGGACTCGCGCCGCATGATCGTCTCGGCCTGGAACGTGGCCGATGTGCCGCAGATGAAGCTGCCGCCCTGCCATGCTTTCTTCCAGTTCTACGTGGCCGACGGCAAGCTGTCCTGCCAGCTCTACCAGCGCAGCGCCGACATCTTCCTGGGCGTGCCCTTCAATATCGCGTCCTACGCGCTGCTGACGCATATGATGGCCCAGCAAGCCGATCTGGAAGTGGGCGAATTCATCTGGACCGGCGGCGACTGCCACCTCTACAGCAACCACATGGAGCAGGTCGACACCCAGCTGGCGCGCCAGCCGCTGCCCCTGCCCACGCTGCGCATCGCGCGCAAGCCGGACTCGATCTTCGACTACCGTTTCGAGGATTTCGAGATCGTCGGCTACGAATCGCATCCGGCCATCAAGGCCCCGGTGGCGGTCTGATGGCGCACCTGTCCCTGATCGTGGCGACCGACGCCGCCGGCGGCATCGGCATCCGCAACACCCTGCCCTGGAAGCTGAAGGAAGATCTGGCCTTCTTCAAGGCCACCACCAGCGGCCACCCGATCATCATGGGCCGCAAGACCTTCGATTCGATCGGCCGCCCGCTGCCGAACCGGCGCAACATCGTCATCACGCGCAATCCTGACTGGCAGCACGCGGGGGTGGAATGTGCAGCCTCGCTCGCGGCCGCCCTGGCCCTGGTCGGGGAGGCGCGCGCCTTCGTCATCGGCGGCGCCCAGATTTACGCAGCCGCCCTGCCCCTGGCCGATGAACTGATCGTCACCGAAATCGGCGCCCGTTTCGACTGCGACGCTTTCTTCCCGCCCATCGACAAGACGGTGTGGCGCGAAGTGGCGCGCCAGCCCCAGCATTCGTCCGAGAACGGCTGGGACTATGCCTTTGTCACTTACCAAAAAGTTTAGGAGTTCCCATGTCTGGACACGGTTTCCACGTCCACGGTCCGCACGACCACGCCGTTGAACACGCCCACCACCAGGCCGACGATTTCGCCAGCAGCATCGCCGTGATGACGGCCATTCTGGCCACCGTCGGCGCAATGTTTGGCTATATGGGCGGCGCCACCCAGAACGATGCGGCGCTGTTCAAGAACAACGCGGCGATCAAGAAGACCGAGGCCGCCAATACCTGGGCCTATTATCAGAGCAAGTCGGCCAAGCAGAACCTGGCCGAGCTGGCCATGACCCTGCCCGGCACCGACGTCGAACGCTACAAGGCCGAGGTCACGCGCTACAAGAGCGAAAAAGAGCAGATCAAGAAGGACGCCGAGAAGCTGGAGAAGGAGTCCGACGAGTGGAACAAGAAGTCGGACGAGGCCCTGCATTCGCACCACCAGTGGGCCCAGGCCACCACGGCCGAGCAGATCGCCATTTCGCTGGCCGCCATCACCCTGCTGACGCGGCGCCGCTGGCTGAAGATCGCCTCGCAGGGGGTGGCCGTGGTCGGCCTGGCGCTCGGTCTGTTCGCCTGGTTCCATGTCGACCCGATCGGCAGCCTGACCGGTGGCGGCCACGCTCCGGCCGCCCATGCGGAAGCCGCTGCCGCTGCGGCGTCGGCGCCCCCGGCCGGGCATTGAAGCGCGCGCGGATTTTCGCTTGTCCCGCAAGACAGTTTCTGCGACAATCCGCGCTTAAATTTTTAGCGCCGTGAGTGGACACCCCTCACGGCCTTTTGCTTTGGAGACTTCCATGTCCATGAAATTCCGTTTCCCTATTGTCATCATTGACGAAGACTTCCGCTCCGAGAACACCTCGGGCCTGGGGATTCGCGCGCTGGCCGCGGCGATCGAAAAGGAAGGCATGGAAGTGCTGGGCCTGACCAGCTACGGCGACCTGTCCCAGTTCGCCCAGCAGCAGTCGCGCGCCTCGGCCTTCGTGCTGTCGATCGACGACGAGGAATTCGGCGAAGGCTCGGTGGAAGAGACCAACTTCGCCCTGGCCGCCCTGCGCGCCTTCGTCGAGGAAATCCGCTACAAGAACGCGGACATCCCGATCTATATGTACGGTGAAACGCGTACCGCGCGCCATATCCCCAACGACATCCTGCGCGAGCTGCACGGCTTCATCCACATGTTCGAGGATACGCCCGAGTTCGTCGCGCGCCACATCATCCGCGAAGCCAAGAGCTATCTGGATTCGCTGGCGCCGCCCTTCTTCCGCGCCCTGGTCGAATACGCCAATGACGGTTCCTACTCGTGGCACTGCCCGGGCCACTCGGGCGGCGTGGCCTTCCTGAAGTCGCCGATCGGCCAGATGTTCCACCAGTTCTTCGGCGAGAACATGCTGCGCGCCGACGTCTGCAACGCCGTGGAGGAACTCGGCCAGCTGCTCGACCACACGGGCCCGGTGGCCAAGTCGGAGCGCAATGCGGCGCGCATCTTCAATGCCGACCACTGCTATTTTGTGACCAACGGCACCTCGACCTCGAACAAGATGGTCTGGCACTCGACCGTCGCCGCCGGCGACATCGTGGTGGTGGACCGCAACTGCCACAAGTCGATCCTGCACTCGATCATCATGACTGGCGCCATCCCGGTGTTCCTGATGCCGACGCGTAATCACCTGGGCATCATCGGCCCGATCCCGCTGCAGGAATTCACGATGGAGTCCATCCAGCGCAAGATCGAAGCCAACCCCTTCGCGCGCGAAGCCGTGAACAAAAAGCCGCGCATCCTGACCATCACCCAGTCCACCTATGACGGCGTGCTCTACAACGTGGAGACTCTCAAGGACATGCTCGACGGTCAGATCGATACCCTGCACTTCGACGAAGCCTGGCTGCCGCACGCCACCTTCCACGAGTTCTACAAAGACATGCACGCGATCGGCAAGGACCGTCCGCGCGCCAAGGAGTCGATGATCTTCTCGACCCAGTCGACCCACAAGCTGCTGGCCGGCCTGTCGCAGGCCTCGCAGATTCTGGTGCGCGAGTCGGAATCGACCAAGCTCGATCAGGTGACCTTCAACGAGGCCTATCTGATGCACACCTCGACCTCGCCGCAATACTCGATCATCGCCTCGTGCGACGTGGCCGCGGCCATGATGGAGGAACCGGGCGGCAAGGCACTGGTCGAGGAATCGATCCTCGAAGCCCTGGACTTCCGCCGCGCGATGAAGAAGATCGACGCCGAGTGGGGCCACGACTGGTGGTTCCAGGTCTGGGGTCCGAGCGAGTTCTCGGAAGACGGCATCGGCTCGCGCGAAGACTGGATTCTGCGCGAAGACGACAACTGGCACGGCTTCGGCAAGCTGGCCAAGGGCTTCAACATGCTGGACCCGATCAAGGCCACCATCGTGACCCCGGGCCTGGCGCTGGACGGTTCGTTCGGCGAGAGCGGCATTCCGGCCTCGATCGTCACCAAATACCTGGCCGAACACGGCGTGATCATCGAGAAGTGCGGCCTGTACTCGTTCTTCATCATGTTCACCATCGGGATCACCAAGGGCCGCTGGAATACCCTGGTGGCCGCCCTCCAGCAGTTCAAGGACGACTACGACAAGAACCAGCCGATGTGGCGCATCCTGCCCGAGTTCGCGGCCGCCAATCCGCGCTACGAGCATATGGGCCTGCGCGACCTGTGCCAGCAGATCCACGACTTCTACAAGGCCTATGACGTGGCGCGCCTGACCACGGAGATGTACCTGTCCGACATGGTCCCGGCGATGAAGCCCTCGGAAGCCTTCGCCAAGATGGCCCACCGCGAGATCGAGCGCGTCGACATCGACCACCTGGAAGGCCGCATCACCGCCATCCTACTGACGCCCTACCCGCCGGGCATCCCGCTGCTGATTCCGGGCGAGCGCTTTAACAAGACCATCGTCGACTACCTGCGTTTCGCGCGCGACTTCAACGAGCGCTTCCCCGGTTTCGAAACCGACGTGCACGGCCTGGTGAAGCAGGAAGTCAATGGCAAGCGTGGCTACTTCGTCGACTGCGTGAAGTAAGCCGGGCGGATGAAGGTCCTCTTCATCCACCAGAATTTTCCGGCCCAGTTTGTCCACTGGGCCGGCCATCTGGCGCGCGACAGCGCCAACACGGTTCTCGCCCTCTCCCATCACGACGCGCCAGCGCCGGTCGGCGTGCGCCGCCTCGCCTATGGCCCGCTGCCGAATGGCCGCCATCCGCTCGAACAGCAGCTGGCCCACGCCGAGGCCTGCGCCAGCGCCGCCCTGCGCCTGCGCGCGGAAGGATTCTCGCCGGACGCCGTGGTGGTCCACAGCGGCTGGGGCGAAGGCCTGTTCATCAAGGACGTCTTCCCCAAGGCGCGCCTGGTGGTCTACGGCGAGTTTTATTACGACCCGGACGGTCCCGATTGCGGCTTCGACCCCGAAGGCCCGGTCTTCGATTTCCGCCGCCGCGCTGCTCTGCGGCTGCGCAATACCCTCACGCTGCAGCAGCTGGAGCTGGCCGATCTGCCGCTGGCGCCCACGGCCTGGCAGCGCAGCGGTTTTCCGGCCTGGGTGCAGGCCAAGATGCAGGTGCTGCACGATGGGATCGACTATGCGCGTCTGCAGCCGGCGCCGGGGCTGAAGCTGCAGCTTGCGCCGCAACTGCCCGCGCTCGCGCATGGCGATGAGATTCTGTGGTTCGCGGCGCGCGACCTGGAGCCGGTGCGCGGCTTCCACGTGTTGATGCGCCTGCTGCCGGCGCTGCTGCGGCGGCGTCCGCAACTGCAGGTGGTGATCACGGGCGGCGATGGCAACAGCTATTCCTTCGCCGCACCGCACGGCCAAAGCTGGAAGGCGGCGATGCTGGCCGAGGTGGGCGCGGCGCTCGATCCGGCACGCGTGCACTTCACCGGCACCCTGCCCTATCGGACTTACGCCGCACTCACGCAGATCTGCAAAGTGCGGGCCTACTGGACCACACCCTTTGTGCTGTCCTGGTCATTTCTGGAATCGGCGGCGGCGGGGGTGCCGCTGGTGGCCTCGGATACGGGCCCGGTGCGCGAGTTCGCGCAGGAGTTTGGCGTGCAGCTCTGTGGCTTTTTCGATCAGGCGGCCTGGCTCGACGCACTGGAGGCCGCGCTGGCCGCGCCTGCGCGCGCGCGCAGGCCGGTGCCGCTCGAGCGCATCGACACTGCCTGGGTGTGCCCGCACCTGGCCGAGCTGCTCAGGGCCTGAGAATCAGGTCTTCGGCAGCGTGACGCCGCGCTGGCCCTGGTATTTGCCGCCACGGTCCTTGTAGGACGTCTGGCAGACTTCATCGCTTTCGAAGAACAGCACCTGGGCGCAGCCTTCGCCCGCGTAGATCTTGGCGGGCAGCGGCGTGGTGTTGGAAAACTCCAGCGTCACATAGCCTTCCCATTCGGGTTCGAACGGAGTCACATTGACGATGATGCCGCAGCGCGCATAGGTCGACTTGCCCAGGCAGACGGTCAGCACGTTACGCGGGATGCGGAAATATTCGATCGTGCGCGCCAGCGCGAAGGAGTTGGGCGGGATGATGCAGACATCGCTCTTCACGTCCACGAACGAGTTGGAGTCGAAGTTCTTCGGGTCGACGATGGTCGAATTGATATTGGTGAAGACCTTGAATTCGTCGGCGCAGCGGATGTCGTAACCGTAGGACGAGGTGCCGAAGGAGATGATGCGTTTGCCTTCGCGCTCGCGGATCTGGCCCGGCTCAAAGGGATCGATCATCCCGTGTTCTTCCGCCATGCGGCGGATCCAGTTATCGCTCTTGATAGTCATCGCTGCGCAGTCCCAGAAGTGGTTCGATCCCGCGATTTTACGCCAAATCCCGACCCTCCAACAGCCTGTCGACCATGGCGATGACGGCTGCGGCGCTCTCTTGCGGGCGCTCCATCGGGAACAGGTGGCCACCCTCGATGTTCACAAAATTCTTCCCCACCAGACGGTGCGTCGCCTCCAAACCGGCTTGACGGCACTCGTAGGAGCGGGTCCCCGCGATGAAGCCGGCCGGCACCGGGAAGGGCGTGCGCACCAGGCGGCCCAGGTGGTGCGGCAAGGTGCGGTAGATGGCGGTTTCGATCTCGCGCGTGAAGCGCAGGGTCACCCCTTCCGGATGCGGCTTGGTGCCGGCCTCGATGTAGTCGGCCAGTACGCCGGGCGCCCAGGCGGCAAAACCCGGCTTGGCGGCAAAGTGGGCGTGGGCCGCTTCTTTCGATGGCCACAGCTCGCGCCGGCGTGCCGAGTGCTTGGCCGGGGTGTAGCGGTCGGCCCAGGGCTGATGCTTGAGGGAGCGCCAGAAGAAGGCACGCCAGCCCGCCACCACGGGCGAATCGAGCATCACCAGACAGCGCACGAGGTCGGGCCGCTTCTTCGCCACCATCATCGACAGCATGCCGCCAAGCGAATGGCCACACAGGACCACGGGCGCATCGTAGCGCTCAAGCTGGGCGATCAGCTCACGCGCGAGATTGCGCCAGCCGTCATCGACCGGGTAATCCGGATGGTGGGCGTGCATCTCGAGCGCGCGCACATCGAAGCGCGCGCCGAGATGCTGGAAGAATTGGCGGTAGGTGCCCGCCGGGTAGCTGTTAGCGTGGGCAAAATGCAGGATCGGTTTCGTCATCCCGCCATTGTAGCCAAACTGGCGCCAACGGCAGTCTCCGACCTGCGTGAGACCTCAGGCGCTCGTGTTGACGATATTGCCGCTGCCGCTCGCGCCCTGCAGATTGCTCGCGAGCGCCTGCAGGAAAGTCTTCAGGCTGCTTCCGCTGTCGCTATTGGTCTGGATGCCCAAGGCGCCCAGGAGCTGGTTGAAGCTATCCTGAAGCGCCTTGGTGCTGTCGTTGCTGCTGCTATCGCTGGTGCTGAGTTGGCTAATCAGGCTTTGCAGGTCGGCCGCCATGCCGCCCCCGTGGTGGCCACGCGCGCCCTGTGCGCCGCCCTGCTCCGGCGGCGGCCCCGCTGGCGCCGCCGCGCCGCCGGCTGCGCGCATGGCCTGGCCCAGGCTATGCAGAAAGCTGCCCAGCGCTTGCGCCGGGTCGGTGCTGCTCGCCGTGCCGCCGCTGTCTGCGCTGCTGGCGCTGGTGCCGCCAATCGACTGCAGCGCACTGGCAATCGCATCGATGAAGGCGCCGCCGTCGGGCGGCCCCTCATGGTGATGGTGGCCCTCCACGCCTTGGCTGCGGGTGGGGCTGGTGCTGCTGCTCTGGTAACTATTCAGCGCAGCGGTGCTGGTCACGCTGGTAATGGTCATCGCCGCTCCTCAATGGCGGGCCGGCGGCGGCGCCGGATGCGCCTCCAGCTGCTGCTTCTGCTCTGGCGTCAGCAGAGCCAGCACCTGGGCGTGGGTGCGCGCGCGGGCCAGGCTCAATGCCGCCACGGCTTTACCCTCGGCCTCGGCCAGCGCCTTGGCCTTGCCCTCGTCGAAGCGGCCGCGCATCAGTTCGTGCATGCCCTCGCGTGCGTTTTTCAGCGCCTTTTCCTGTTCGTGGACCTGGGGCGCAGCCGCATGCATGATGGCGAAGACCTTGTCCTGCTGCTCGTCGCTGAGCTTCACGCCATGCAGAAAGGGCATGCCGGGGCCGTGTTCGCCCATGCGCGGACCATGCCCCATCGGGCCATCCGGGCCGTGCATGGGGCCACCGCGCGGACCATGCTCCATGCCCTGCGGCCCCGGTTCGGCCTGCGCGGCGGCGGCCATCGTCAACATCAGTGCTGCGCTCAAAGCTTTGAGGTTCATCCTTGCTCTCCGATTGAATGATGTGCCTTCATTCTGTCGCCAGCAGGTGTAAAGCGCCGTCAGGGGAATGTAAAAGCAGGTAAAGGCCGCTGCGCCCGGGCGTGCGCCTGCGCTATGATGCGGCCATCATGACGGAAGTGCTGCTCATCGACGACGACACCGAACTGCTGGCCATGTTCCAGGAATACCTGGAGCAGGAAGGCTTTGCCGTCACCTGCCGCCACGATGGCGAGAACGGCGCGCTGGCGGCCCTGAGCGGCCAGTTCGCCATCGCCGTCCTCGATGTGATGATGCCAAGGGTGAATGGCATCGAAGCCCTGCGCCGCATCCGTGCGCGCAGCCAGATGCCGGTGCTGATGCTGACGGCGCGCGGCGACGACACCGACCGCATTCTCGGCCTGGAACTGGGCGCCGACGACTACGTTCCCAAGCCTTGCACGCCGCGCGAACTGACGGCGCGCATCCGCGCCATCCTGCGCCGCACGCAAGCGGGCGCCCAGACTGAAGGCGACACCACCCTGCTTGTCGGCCGTCTGAGCATGTGGCCCGAGCAGCGGCGCGCCACCTGGAATGGGGCCATGCTGGACCTCACCAGCACGGAATTCAATCTGCTCGAAGTGCTGGCCCGCCACGCCGGCCGCCCGGTCAGCAAGGCCATTCTGTCCGAGCAGGGTCTGGGGCGGCCGCTGACCCGCTTCGACCGCAATATCGACGTGCACCTGTCCGCCCTGCGCCACAAACTCGGCACCCTGGCCGACGGCCGCTCGCCGCTGCAGACCGTGTACCGGCTGGGCTATCAGCTGATCCGCGAGTAGGCCATGGGCCGCCTTTTCTGGAAGTTTTTCCTCTCGATCCTGCTGGCGCAAGTGGCGGCGACGCTGGCCATCGGCGGCGCCTTCTGGCTGCGCGATCTGGCCCGCCAGACGCCGGCCGGCACCACGCTGGAGCGCGGCCCCTCGGCTGAATTTCTGGCCCAATCCGCCGCGGCCACGCTGCGCCATGGCGGGCCAGCCGCGCTGGCCGAACTGCTGGCGGCCCAGCACTTGCGCACTGTGTATGCAGTGGACCAAAGCGGGCGCGATGCGCTTGGGCGCAGCGTTCCGGTCACGCTGCTGGCCGCCGCCCGCCAGAGCCTGCAGGAAGGCGGTGCGCGCAAACCGGTCGAGGAAGTCGCCCTCTCCGATGGGCGCCGCTATCTGATCTTCGTCGAGCACGAACGCCGCACCGGCCCTGGCGAGCACGCCTTTCACGAGCTGGCGGAGAAGCCGCACCCAGATCGCGCCGGCAGCGCGCCGCCTCCGCCCGGCTTGATGCCGCGTGAAGGCCACCATGGCCCAGGCGGCCCGCCGCCCGACCGCCAGTGGTGGCCCGTGCTGACGATCGGCGCCGCCACGCTCGCCAGCCTGCTGTTCGCCGCCCTCCTCGCCTGGTACTTTGCGCGTCCGATCCGCGCCCTGCGCAGCGCCTTCGATGCCGCGGCAGCCGGTGATCTGTCGCCGCGCTTCGCCACCGCGCTGCCCGGCCCCAGCGATGAACTGAATGACCTGGGGCGCGACTTTGACCGCATGAGCCAGCAGCTGCACAACCTGGTCGAGGGCCAGCGCCGCCTGCTGCACGACGTCTCGCACGAACTGCGCTCGCCGCTCGCGCGCATGCAGGCGGCGATCGGCCTGGCCCACCAGACACCCGAAAAGACCCAGGCCTGCCTCGAACGGATCGAGAAGGAATCGGCGCGCATGGACAAGCTGGTTGGCCAGCTGCTGCAACTGGCTCGCCTCAACAGCGCCGCCGCCCAGCCGCGCATGGAACCGGTCAACCTGCGCGACATGCTCGATAGTCTGGTGGCGGACATCGCCTTCGAAGCCGAGCAAAAAGGCCAGCAAATCGGCCTGGATGCGCAGACCGACTGCACGGTGCGCGCCGCGCCCGACCTGCTTTGGAGCGCGCTCGAAAATATCCTGCGCAACGCCGTCAAACATGGTCCGCAAGGCGCGCCGATCGAGGTGCGCCTGCACCAGGGCGTCGGGACAGCGGAAATCTGCGTGGCGGACCGCGGCCCAGGCGTCCCCGAGGCCGAACTGCCGCGCATCTTCGACGCCTTCTACCGCACCGAAAGCGCGGCCGACAATGTGGATGGCCACGGCCTGGGCCTGGCGATTGCCCAGCGCGTGCTGACCGCGCATCAGGGCAGCATCCGCGCCAGCAACCGCACAGGCGGCGGACTGGAAGTGTGCATCACTCTCCCGCTGGCCCCGCAGCACTGAACCAGTAGCGCAGCTGCGTGGCCCGATAGGCGCTGACGCGCACCTGCGGCCCCAATTCCACGCGCACCGCGCCATCGCGGTCGCTGCGCCAGATCTGTATGCCGCGTTGCCGATAGCGCGCCTCCACCGCGGCCTTGGGATGATGATAGCGATTGCGGTAGCCGACCTGGAACAGGGCGTGGCCGGGCGCCACCGCATCCAGCAGCATGGGCGTAGACGAGGTGCCGCTGCCATGATGCGGCGCCAGCAGCACTGCGCTGCGCAGCCCAGTGCCAGCGCGCGCCACCAGTTCAGCCTCCTGCGCGGCCTCGATGTCGCCGGCCAGCAGCATGCGCTGGCCGGCCGCTTCCATCAGCAAGGTACAGGATCGGGCATTACTGTTCAGGCCCGGATTGGCGTAGCTGGCTGCCAGCGGATGCAGGATGCGAAAGCGGACGCCATCCCACTCCCATTGCTGGCCGTCGACGCAGGGCGAGCCCATGGCCGATGACAGCACCCAGTCCGTACGCACGCTCGCCAACAGCGTATTCGCACCGCCCGCATGGTCCATGTCGCGATGACTGAGGATGAAGCCATCGAGGCGGCCGATGCCGCGTCCCTGCAGATAAGGCAGCAGCACGCGGTTGGCGCCATTGTTCTCCGGGGTGTAGGCCGGGCCGGCGTCGTACATCAGGCGGTGCTGCGCCGTTTCGATCAGCAGGGCCATCCCCTGGCCGACATCGAAGGCCGTCACCCAAGCTTGCCCCGGTGGCGGCGCTTGCGGACGCGCCAGCAGCAAAGGCAGCCAGGCCGCGATACCCGCCCAGCGCACGGGCCAGCCGCGCGGGGCCAGCAACCACAGGGTGCCGATCATGGCGAGTACAAACACGGGCAGACTGGGCGCGGGCGCCGACCACACCGCCCAGTCGACGCCGGACAGCCAATACAGCAGGCGCGCCAACAGCGCGATCAGCGCGTGCGCAAGCTGCAGCAGCCAGCCCCCCAGCGGCGCCGGCGCGACGGCGCCAAGCAGAGAGAGCGGCGCCACCACCACGCTCACCAGTGGAATGGCGACGGCATTGGCCAGGGGGCTGACCAGCGACACCTGGGCAAACAGCAGCAAGGACAGCGGCACCAGACCAAGCGTGACCGCGTACTGCGTGCGCAGTGCCTCACGCCAGCCATGCAGCCGGTGAACGCGCCCCGCGTGGGCATACAAGATGACGCCCACCGCGCCAAAAGATAGCCAGAACCCAGGCCACAGCACGCACCACGGGTCCAGCAGCAGTACCACACCCAGCGCCAGACAGAGGATGTGCGACACCCGCACCACCCGCCCTAGCCAGAGCGCCAGCACGACCACTGCCAGCATGCAGAAGGTGCGTTGCGCCGGCACCCCAGCCCCGGCCAGCAGCACGTACAGCCCCGCCGCCGTCAGCCCGACGATTGACGCGAACTTCTGCGCCGGCAGCACCAGCGGCAGCCGCGCACTGCGCCGCCACAGCGCATCGGCCACCAGGGCAGCCAGGGCCGCCAGCATGGTGATGTGCAGACCGGAGATGGAGATCAGGTGGCCGATGCCGGTGCGGTTGAAGACGGCCCAGTCATCCTGCCCGATGCCGCGCTGATCGCCGATGACAAGGGCGACGATCACGCCGCTGTAGGGCGCACCGGCCAGCGCCTGCTCAATGCGTGCGCGCAGGGCAGCGCGCGCCCGCTCGATCAGGGTGCGCGGGGTGGCTACAAAATCGGCCAGCAGGCGCCCCGAGCGCACGTAGCCGGTGGCGCGAATGCCCTGCTCCAGCCACCAGGCCTCGATATCGAAACCGTAGGGATTGGCCGCGCCGTGCGGCCTTTGGAGGCGCGCGCGCCACAGCCAGCGCTGGCCGGGCGCCACCGGCGGCAGTGCCGTGCCGCGCGCGTACCAGCCAAGCACGATCCGCTGCGGCACACCCTCGCCCGACTCCACGCAGACTTCAAAGCGCACACCATCGGGAGCCCGGAAAGGCAGGCTGCACACCACCCCGGCCAGGCTCAGATCGCGGCCTTCCAGTGCAGGCGGCAATTGTTCGGCCAACGCGTTGCTGGCAAGCTGGCCAGCCCAGGCAAAGCCAGCGAGCACACCCGCCAGCAGCAGCCAGCCAGCGCGACGGCCGCGCGCAAGGACGAGGCTCAGTGCCGCAGCGGCAAACAGGCCAAGCCAAAACGGAGGATCGGGCAGCGCCGGCAGGGTTTGCAGGGCGAGCACGCCGCCCAGCATGCCAATGATGAGCGAACGCATGGCAGCACCTCTGCCGGCTCCGTGCTTACATCAGGGAGGCCATACGCGGCAGGACGGCGCAGGCATTGGCGCTGGTGGCCTCGGCCACGTCCAGCGGCGCCATGCCGCGCAGCTCCGCCAGCACGGCGCCCAGGCGCGGCAGCTCCTCCGGGCTGTTGCGGCCGGGGTGCAGCCAGGCCGGCGAAATGTCCGGCGCGTCCGTCTCGAGCACGATGGCGTCCAGCGGCAGCGTCGCCGCCAGGCGCCGGATCTGGAGCGCGCGCGTAAAGCTCATGGCGCCGCCGAAACCGAGCTTGATGCCCAGGCTAATGAAGCTGCCAGCCTGCTGCTCGCTGCCATTGAAAGCGTGGGCGATGCCACCAGCCGGCGGCAGCTGGCGCAGATGCTTGAGGATGATGTCCTGCGAGCGGCGCACATGCATCAGCACCGGCAGGTCGAACTCGCGGGCGATGCGCAGCTGCTCGCGAAAGAAGAATTCCTGGCGCGCGCGCATGCCCGGCTCGGTCAGCATCGGCACAAAGAAATCCAGGCCGATTTCGCCGATGCCGACAAAATAAGGATCGTCACGCGCCACGCGGACAGCGGCGCGCAGCGTATCGAGATCTTCCTCGCGCGCCTGCGGCACGTAGATGGGGTGAATCCCGAGTGTGTAGCACAGGCCGGACTGGCGCTGGCACAGCACCCGCACCGCCTCAAAATTGGCCACCTCCACAGCAGGCAGCACGATCATGCCGACACCCGCAGCCTGCGCGGCCTGCGCCACTGCCACCGCATCGGCGCCGAATTCGTGCGCGTCCAGGTGGCAGTGGGTGTCGATCCACATATCAGCCTTCCTGCAGGCCGTTGTCGCTCATGCGCAGCACCCGGTCGCAGCGGCGCGCCAGGTCCGGGTCGTGGGTAACGATAATGAAAGCCGTGCCCAGGGTCTGCGACAGCTCCAGTGTCAGGTCGAACACCTGCTGCGCGGTGCTGTGATCGAGATTGCCTGTCGGTTCATCGGCCAGCACGCAGGCCGGCTTGGTGACCAGCGCGCGCGCCAGCGCCACCCGCTGACGCTCGCCGCCCGACAGCTCGCCCGGCACATGGCTGACGCGGTGCGCGAGGCCCACGCGCGTCAGCATGGCCTGGGCTTCGGCCTGGGCTTCGGCGCGTGCCATGCGCCGGATCATCAGCGGCATGGCCACGTTGTCCAGTGCCGAAAACTCCGGCAGCAGATGGTGGAACTGATAGACAAAGCCCAGCGAGCGGTTGCGCAGATTGCCACGCTCCGTTTCGCTGAGGGCGGCGACATCGTCGCCCAGCAGGGTGACGCTGCCGCGCGTCGGCGTATCGAGCCCGCCCAGCAGATGCAGCAGCGTCGATTTGCCGGAGCCGGACGCGCCGACGATGGCCACACGCTCGCCGCGTTGGACGGACAGGTCGATCCCCTTGAGGACATCGACCGAATAGCTGCCCTGGCTGAAGGTCTTGGCCAGGCCGCGGCAGGACAGCACGATCTGCGGATTATTCATAGCGCAGCGCCTCCGCCGGTTTGACACGCGCGGCCGACCAGCTGGGGTACAGCGTCGCCAGGAAGGCCAGCACCAGAGCCATGCCGCCGATGGCGCCGACATCGCTCCAGCGCAGGTCGGACGGCACGGTGCTGATCACGTAGACATCCTTGGCTAGGAACTGCACGCCGAGCAGATGTTCGATGAAGGGCACGATCACGTCGATATTCAGCGCCACCAGCACGCCCAGGCCCACGCCCGTGGCCGTGCCGATCAGGCCCACCAGGCCGCCCTGCACCATGAAGATCTTCATGATCGAGCGCGGCGACGCGCCCAGCGTGCGCAGGATGGCGATGTCGGCCTGCTTGTCGGTCACCGTCATCACGAGCGAGGACACGAGATTGAAAGCAGCCACGGCAATAATCAGGGCAAGAATAATGAACATCATCTTTTTCTCGGTCTGCACAGCAGCGAACCAGGTCTGGTTCAACTTGGACCAATCGCGGAAGTAAAGTTCCCCGCTCATGCTTTTACGCAATTCCGCGGCGATCTGGGGCGCCTTGTGCATATCCGCCACTTTCAGGCGCAGGCCGGCCGGCGCATCCAGACGCTCCAGCTTCTCGCCGTCGGCCAGGTGGACGAAGGCGAAGGCCGAATCGAATTCGTAATGCCCGGCTTCGAAGATGCCGACCACGCGGAAGGCGCGCATGCGCGGAATGACCCCGGCCGGCGTGACCTGACCCTGCGCCAGCGCCATGGTCAGCTTGTCGCCCACGCTCACATGCAGACTACGCGCCAGCGCCGCACCGAGCACGATATTGAAGGCGCCCGGCTCCAGCGCCGCCAGGCTGCCCAGCTTGACCTGACGCGCCACGTCCGACACCTTGGCCTCCTCGGACGGCAGCACGCCGCGCACGATGGCCGGCTTGAGGACATCGTCCACAATCAGCATGCCCTGGGTTTCGGTGAACGGCGCGGCCGCTTTTACGGCCGGATTGCGCGCCGCCTCCTGCGCCTTCTGCTGCCAGTCCGGCATGCTGCCGCGTCCATCGAAGACCTCGATATGGGCCAGCACCGACAGCATGCGGTCCGTGACTTCCTTCTGAAAGCCGTTCATCACCGACAGCACGATGATCAGGGCGGCCACGCCGAGCGCGATCCCGGCCACCGAGATGGCGGAGATGAAGGAGATGAAGCTGTTACGCCCGCTGCGCCGCCCGGCGCGCGTGTAGCGCAGGCCGACCAGCCATTCAAAGGGCAGTTGTTTCATGAGACTCATGGTAGGTAAAAGACAATCGACCCCGAAGTGTGCCACAGCCGGGCCGACCGTGGCAGGGTTTGCCACAAACGCTTACCAATTCGCGCCATGCCCTACAATAGCGGCATGTCACACGCCACCCTCGTTCTCCCATTCGGCCTGCCCCTGCCCGAGGTCGCGGGCGATCTGGCCAAGGTCATGCAGACGCCCTCACTGGCGCTGCTGCTGGCGCGCGCCCGGCGCAGCGCCCTGCCCTTCGACGACAGCCAACGCCTGCTGCCGCACGAGCAGTGGCTGGCCGCCCGCTGCGCCCTGCTGCCGGCCGGTCCCGGCCAGCGCTTTCTGGTCCATCCCACCCATGTGCAGGTGACACGCAAGCACCTCGTCATGGCCGACTGGCGCCAGCTCGATCTGGATGACGAAGAAGCGCGCGCCCTGCACGCCGCCGCCGCGCCCCTGTGCGAAGAGCTGGGCATCACCCTCAGCTACGGCAATGCCAGCACCTGGCAGATGCGGGCCGACCAGTGGACCGGCATCGACACCGCCTCGCCCGACATCGCCACCGGCGAAAACCTGAGCGACTACACGCCGACCGGCGCCAATGCGCTGGCCCTGCGCAAGCTGCAGAACGAGATCCAGATGCTGTGGTTCCAGCACCCCGTGAATACCGCGCGTGAGCTGCGCGGCCAGGCGCCCGTCAACGGCTGCTGGATCTGGGCCCCGCCCGCGCCCAGTCAGCCCGCAGTCGTGCATGCCAGCCCGGCACCATATGGGCTCGACCTGCCCGCCGCACCAGCACCCGGCCAGGGCGGCAGCATCTACCTCGACAGCCTGAGCGGCCCCGCCCTGCGCGGCGACTGGGGCAGCTGGCTGGCCGAGATCGACCGGCTCGAGCAGACCTGGTTCGCGCCCCTGCTGGCCGCGCTGCGCAGCGGCAGTCTGCGCCAGCTGCGCCTGATCCTGAGCGACCGCCAGCGCCTGGCCGCCTTCGATCTGCGCCCCACCTCCCTGTATCAGTTCTGGCACCGCCCCAGCCTGCAAGCCCTGAGCCAATGACCCGTATCAGCACCCGCCCCGTCCCTTTCCGCACCGCCGAAATGCTGCGCCAGAGCGGCGTCCACCCCGTGCTGGCGCGCCTGTTCGCCGCGCGCGGACTGGAAGCACCCGAGCAGCTATCGAGCGAACTCAGTGCCCTGATCGCCCCTTCCGGCCTGCTGCACGTGAGCGCCGCCGCCAGCTTCCTGGCCGACGCCATCGGCGCCGGCAAGCGCATGACCATCGTGGCCGACTACGACTGCGACGGCGCCACCGCCTGCGCGGTCGCCCTGCGCGGCCTGCGCGCCATGAGCGCCCGCGTCGACTACATCGTGCCGAATCGCTTCGAGTACGGCTACGGACTGACACCCGAAATCGTCGAACTGACCGCGCGCGAACGCACGCCCGACATCATCATCACCGTCGATAACGGCATCGCCAGCATCGACGGCGTCGACGCGGCCAAGGCGCGCGGCATCGACGTGCTGATCACCGATCACCACCTGCCCGGCCCCACCCTGCCCGATGCGCGCGTGATCGTGAATCCGAATCAGCCCGAGTGCGGCTTCCCCAGCAAGCACCTGGCCGGCGTCGGCGTGATGTTCTACGTGCTGCTGGCCCTGCGCGCCGAACTGCGCCAGCGCGGCGTATTCGACGCCGCCACCCAGCCCAAGCTCGATAGCCTGCTCGACCTGGTCGCCCTCGGGACCGTGGCCGACGTCGTCCGCCTCGACAGCAACAACCGCATCCTGGTCGCCCAAGGCATCAAGCGCATGCGCCAGGGCCGCATGCATGCCGGCGTCGCCGCGCTGTTTCGCGTGGCCGGCCGCAACGCCTTCCAGGCCACCCCCTTCGACCTCGGATTCGCGCTCGGGCCGCGCCTGAACGCCGCCGGCCGCCTCGAAGACATGGCGCTCGGGATCGAATGCCTGACCACCGACGACGAAGGGCGCGCCTGGGCCATCGCGCAGGAGCTCAACACGATCAACCAGCAGCGCCGCGAGATCGAAGCCGGCATGCAGGAAGAAGCCATGCTGCACCTGGACGCCTACGACCCGGCCGAGCGCAGCACCATCAGCGTGGTGGACGACAGCTGGCACCAGGGCGTGATCGGCATCGTCGCCGGCCGCCTGAAAGACCGCTTCTACCGGCCCACGATCACCTTCGCGCCGGCCGGCGAAGGCCAGCTCAAAGGCTCCGGCCGATCGATCCAAGGCTTCCATTTGCGCGACGCGCTCGATCTCGTGTCCAAGCGCAGTCCCGGCGTGATCGACAAATTCGGCGGCCACGCCATGGCGGCCGGGCTGACGATTGCCGCCAGCCGCTTCGAAGAATTCGCCGCCAGCTTTGAAGCAGTCGGCCGCGAGTGGCTCAGCAGCGCCCAGCTCGAGCGCGTGATCGAGACCGACGGCGCGCTCGAAGACAGCTACTACAGCACCAGCTTCATCGAGCTGCTCGACCAGCAAGTCTGGGGCCAAGGATTCCCGCCGCCCGTATTCTGCGACGACTTCCGCGTGATCAGCCAGCGCGTGCTGAAGGAAAAGCACCTCAAGCTACTGCTCGAGAAGAACGGCCAGCGTTACGACGCCATCTGGTTCAACCACAGCGAAGCCCTGGCCGAGCGCGCGCGCGTCGCCTTCCGCCTCGACGCCAACGAATACAACGGCGTCACCAAGGTCCAGCTACTCATCGAACACGCCGAATCCTGAACGGTGTCAGGTCCAATCCTGAACGGTGTCAGGTCCGGCAATCGGACATCCGGGAACTTCGGCAAACTTGGAAAGTTCCTCAAATGTCCGATTGCCGGACCTGACACCGTTTGGGATCTTATTTGGCGGGGCAGTCGGGGACGGGCCAGCCGTGGTCGAAGATGATGCGCCACTTGCCGTCGGATTCGAGGCGCCAGATGGAACTGAACTTGCTCTGGATGCGGCCGGTCGGGCTGTACACGGGGCCGGACGAGAAACCGAGCGTGCCGGAATCGAGTACCTCGACTTCCTTCGGCTCCCATGAGAACGGGGCCTCCTTCTCTTCGTACATCTTCTTCCAGGCGGCGGCGACGGCGTCCTTGCCGCGCAGGGGCTGGCCGCCGCTGAAGAACACGGCCTCGTCCGACAGGAAGCGCTTGAAGCCTTCGAAGTCGCGCTTGGCCATCGTGGCCGCAAACGCGCGCTCGGTGTCGGCAACCTGCTGGGTCAGCTCGGCCTTGCTGGGGGCGGCCTGGGCTGCCAGGGTCGCGCCGGCCAGCAGCAGGCTCATCACGGTACGTTTCATGGGTCTCCTTCTTGTTCTACATGGTGTGGACGATGAATTTGGCAATGCGCGCGCGCGTGTCCTCGTCGAGCGCGATGAAACGGGCGCCGATCCGGTAGCCGCTCGGCACGCCGGCGCGCCCACTGTGGACGACTTGCATTAAGGCTTCGTTATGCTCGGCCAGGCCGGGCAGTTCGAAGCGCAGCATGCGGGTCTGGCCGGAGTCGTAACCGTGCTCGGCATGGAAGGCGACGCCCACCTGGGAGATGTCGAGCAGGCTGACTTCGTCCCAGCGCTCGCCCAAGGCGTCGGCCACGGCGGCGTTGGCCTGGATCAGGGCGCGCACATAGGCGCGTTTTTCATGCATGCGTTTCTCCTCTCGACAATTTTGCTAGGCTAGCACAGTTGCCTCGCGTTAATTGTCACGAGTTGTCACGGGGTGCGCTACACTGTCGGCCTTTCGCTTTTCCCCGCTGCGCCATGAAACTCGAACCTGAAAAAGACACCGAACTGTTCGCCAAGATTAACCGCGAGACGGCCAAGATTCCGTGGTCGGAACTGGTGCGCCACTTCGCTCAGGGCAATGTGGTGTATGTCAGCGAGGAGCTCGACCTGGTGCGCGTGGCCATGCATATCGCGCATGACGACAAGGAAGCCGTACAGCGCTGGATGGCGGAGGGCAAGCTGGCCAAGGTCAGCGATGAGCAGGCCCAGGCCTGGACTGCGGCCGACCTGGAACTGTGGGCCTCGGTCATCAGCCCCTTCATCCTCGTGCAGCCGCCGCGCCAGCGCCTGCACTGAGACTTATTGCCCGAGGTCGAGGGCGAACACGGCGTAGCCCTGGGCGTCGCTGGCCTCGATCAGGCGCACATTGCCGATGCCGGCCGCCGTGGCCAGGGTCTGCGCGTCCGGCGCGGCGCGGAACAGCACCGGCCCGGCCGTCTGCACGCGGCTGAAACGCCAGCTGCGCTGGGCGCCATGCTCGGCGTGATGCAGCTGCTTCACGCGTTTGATGTAGGCGATCAGCACATCGCGGCTGGCGTCGGGTGAGGCGAAGATGGTCTTGCTACCATCGAGGCCGGGGAAATTGCCGCCGCCGCTGGCGCGGTAGCTGTTCGTCGCGACGATGAATTCCATCGCCGCCGTCACGTCCTTGCCCTGGTACTGGAGCGCGCGCACGCGCTGACCGGCTGGCTGGGTCAGGTCGATTTCGTACTGCAGCGCGGGCGTGGTCGGCATGTCGAAATTGAAGCCGGGGGTATTCGCATTCACCAGCTCCTGCGGCGCGCGCTGGCTTGGATCGATGCGGTTGAAGCGCTCGGCGCTCTTCTCCAGCCAGGCCTTGAGGCCGTCGCCATTGACCTTCACCGCGTAAAGCAGATTCGGATACAGGTACAGATCGGCCGCGTGGTTGATGGCCAGCGGTCCGGGCTTCACATCGGTGTAGTCGCGCGGCCCGGCATTGCCGCTCTTGAAGGGCGCGGACATCGACAGCACCGGCAGCGCCGCATACTGGGGCAGATTGGCGCGCACGTAGTCGCGCACGTACTCGGTCTGGGCCAGATTGACGATCTCGATGGCGCTGACGTCGCCCACATCGGCCAGGGTGCTGGCCATGCGGAAGTCGGTGCTGCCGATCGGGGTCTTCACGAAACCGATCGTGGCCGCGTGTTCGGCCGCGATTAGGTCGGCGAAGCGCGGATCGGCCGCCACATAGCTCTTGTCGGGCCGCTGGGTGGAGCGCACCTCGACCCGGGTCTGCTCGGACTGCACCAGCCAGCGCTTGCCGTCCGAGCGCAGCTGCAGGCCGATCACGCCGAGCGCCTTGCCCCACATGCTGGCCATCACGGCCGGCACACCGCGCACGCGCCCGGCCACTTTATCCACGCCCGGCTGGTTGAAGGCGGCGTACTGGCTGCCCGCATCAGGAAAGCTCAGATGCAGATGCCCCATCAGAAGCGCGTCGATGCCGGGCACCTGGGCCAGACTCAGATTGGGATTCTCCTGGCTGGGGCTATACGGGCCCGTTTCCAGTCCCGCGTGCGACAGGACCACCACCAGATCGGCCCCTTTGGCGCGCATTTCGGGCACGTAGCGTTCGGCCGCCTCCTTGATGCCGAGCGTGCGCACGCGTCCTTCCAGCCAGCGCCGGTCCCAGGTCAGCACGGCCGGCGGCGTAAAGCCGATGATCCCGATACGCAGCGTGGTCTCGCGCGGCTGACCGTCCGGCCCCACGGCGCGCACGCGCTTGTCGATCAGGTGGTAGGGCGCAAACACCGGCAGGCCGGTCTTGGCATCCACCACATTCGCCAGCACCAGCGGGTAGCCGGGACCGGCGCAGCGGGCCGCGCTGGTGCCGCTTACCTGCTGCAGATACGGCAGGCCGTAGTTGAATTCGTGATTGCCGATAGTGCCGCCGTCATAGGCGAGCGCGCGCATGGCCTTGTGGATGGCGAGCGGCTGGCCGCAGCCGACCGGCTGCTCGATGGCCTGAAAATCGGACAGCGCATTGCCCTGGATGGTGTCGCCGTTATCGAGCAGCAGGGTATTCGGGAATTCGCGGCGCGCCTCGGCGATCAGCGTGGCTGTGCGTTCGAGACCGATGCTGGGGTCGGGCGCCAGCTTGAAATAGTCGTAGCCGAGCACATTCGCGTGCAGGTCCGTTGTTTCAAGAATGGCAAGCTTGGCGGTGGTGCCGGCCGGCGGCGCGGCCAGGGCGTGGCTGCCGATCGCGATCAGCAGCAGGGTCAGGGGTGTCAGGCGCATGGCGGCATCCTACCGCAGTGCGTTTTCCGCGCCAAGGGCGGGGTGTTTCTGGGGTATAATCGAAGGTTTCACAAATACCCACACATTGCCCAGCCATGGAAGCCGAACGCCTCAACGCCCTCTCCGCCCTGCTCGCCGATCTGACGTCGCGCGAAGCCGAACTTCGGAGGTATCTTTGACTTCGACCGCAAGTCGGAGCAGCTAGAAAACGTCAACGCCGAACTGGAAGACCCGAACGTCTGGAACGATCCGAAGCGGGCCCAGGACCTCGGCAAGGAAAAGAAGTCGCTCGAAGCGATCGTGCTGACCCTCGAAAAAGCCAAGGGTGACCTGGCCGATGCCCAGGACCTGTTCGCGATGGCGAAGGAAGAAGGCGACGAGGCCACGATCGAAGCCCTCGAAGCCGACGCTCAGGAATTCAAGAAGATCATTGAAGGTATGGAGTTCCGCCGGATGTTTAATAATCCGCTGGACCCGAACAGCTGCTTCATCGACATCCAGGCCGGCGCTGGCGGCACCGAAGCCCAGGACTGGGCCTCGATGCTGCTGCGTCAATACCTGCGCTACTGCGAGCGCAAGGGCTTCAAGGTCGAGATCATGGAACAGACCGACGGCGAGGTGGCCGGCATCAAGACCGCCACCCTGAAGGTCGAGGGTGAATACGCGTATGGCTTCCTGCGCACCGAGACCGGCGTGCACCGCCTGGTGCGCAAGTCGCCGTTCGACTCGGCCGGCGGCCGCCACACCTCCTTCGTGTCGCTGTTCGTCTACCCCGAGGTGGACGACTCGATCGAAGTCGACATCAACCCGGCCGACCTGCGCATCGACACCTACCGCGCGTCCGGCGCCGGTGGTCAGCACATCAACAAGACCGACTCCGCCGTGCGTATCACCCACGGCCCGACCGGCATCGTGGTCCAGTGCCAGAACGACCGCTCGCAGCACCGCAATAAGGCCGAGGCCATGGACATGCTGCGTTCGCGCCTGTTCGAACTGGAACTGCGCAAGCGCATGAGCGAGCAGCAGAAGCTGGAAGACGCCAAGACCGATGTGGGCTGGGGCCACCAGATCCGCTCGTATGTGCTGGACCAGTCGCGCGTGAAGGACCTGCGCACCAACTACGAAACCGGCAATACCAAGGCCGTGCTGGACGGCGACCTGGACGAGTTCATCTCGGCCTCGCTCAAGCAGGGCGTCTGAACGATGAGCCGCCGCGCCTTCATCTTCGACATGGACGGTACCATCGTCGACAACATGGCCTTCCATACGCGCTCCTGGCTGGACTTCCTGGCGCGCCATGGCTGCCAGGTGGAGGCCGAGGCTTTTTTCCGCGACACTGCCGGCCGTCAGGCCCAGGAAATCATGCGCAGCTACCTGGGCGCGATGGACGATGCCACCAGCACCCGCCTGGCGCAGGAGAAGGAAGCCGTCTACCGCGACATCTACGCGCCGCATCTGCGCGCGGTCGACGGTTTCGACGCCCTCGTGGCCCAGGCCCAGTCGGCGCGCATCGCCCTGGCCGTTGCCAGCGCTGCCCCGCAGGAGAACATCCGCTTCACGCTGGACGGGCTGGATATCCGCCGCCATTTCGACGCCGTGGTCTGCGCCAACGACGTCGCGCGCGGCAAACCGGAGCCGGACGCCTTTCTGCTGGCGGCCGAACGCTGCGGCATCGCGCCGGCCGACTGCATCGTGTTTGAAGACGCGCCGCTGGGCGTGGAGGCGGCGCGCCGCGCCGGCATGCGCGCCGTGGCCCTGACCACCACCCTGCCCGCCAGCGCCTTCGACGCCTATGACAACGTGATCCGCATCGCGCGCGACTTCACGGAACTTGAATTCGGCGACCTGCTCGCCGCCTGAACACTGCAACCAAGACCATCGACATCATGACTACGGAACACCACCTCCAGGCCGACCACGCCGCCGACGAAAACAAGATCATGGCCGAGCGCCGCGCCAAGCTGGCCGCGATCCGCACCAAGGGCGTGGCCTTCCCCAACGACTTCCGCCCGCAGCACAAGGCCGCCGAGCTGCACGCCGCGCATGGCGCCAAGTCGCGCGAGGAGCTGGAAGCCAACGAGATTCCGGTGGTGCTGGCCGGCCGCATGATGCTGCGCCGCGAAGCGGGCAAGAAAGCCGCCTTCGCCACCCTGCAGGACGCCTCCGGCCAGCACGGCGAGGGCCGCATCCAGATCTACGTCACGGTCGACAAGGTGGGCGAGGAATCGATGGCCGAGCTGCACCACTGGGACCTGGGCGACATCCTGGGCGTGGAAGGCACGCTGTTCAAGACCAAGACCGATGAACTGACGATCAAGGTCAGCCAGATCCGCCTGATCACCAAGGCGATCCGCCCGCTGCCGGACAAATTCCACGGCATCGCCGACCAGGAGATGAAGTACCGCCAGCGCTACGTCGACCTGATCACCAGCGAGCAGACGCGCCGCACCTTCAAGGCCCGCACCGCGGCCATGAGCTCGATCCGCCGCTTCATGGAAGCGCACGGCTTCATGGAAGTCGAGACCCCGATGCTGCACCCGATCCCGGGCGGCGCCGCGGCCAAGCCCTTCATCACCCACCACAATGCGCTCGACATGGAAATGTACCTGCGCATCGCGCCCGAGCTGTATCTGAAGCGCCTGGTGGTGGGCGGCTTCGAGCGCGTCTTCGAAATCAACCGTAACTTCCGTAACGAAGGCGTCTCGACGCGCCACAATCCGGAATTCACGATGATGGAGTTCTACGCCGCCTACGTCGACTACCGCTGGATGATGGACTTCACCGAGCAGGTGATCCGCCAGGCCGCCATCGACGCCCACGGCACTGCCCTGCTGTCCTACGGCGGGCGCGAGCTCGATCTGTCCAAGCCTTTCCACCGCCTGACGATCTGCGAAGCCATCAAGAAGTACGCCCCGCACTACACGGACGCGCAGCTGAACGACTTCGACTTCCTCAAGGCCGAACTAGCCAAGTTCGACGTCAAGCCCTTCGCCACCGCCGGCCTGGGCGCGCTGCAGCTGGCCCTGTTCGAAGAAACCGCCGAAGCCCAGTTGTGGGAACCGACCTTCATCATCGACTACCCGGTCGAAGTGTCGCCGCTGGCGCGTGCCTCCGACACCATGGCCGGCATCACCGAGCGCTTCGAGCTGTTCATCGTCGGCCGTGAAATCGCCAACGGCTTCTCCGAGCTGAACGACCCGGAAGACCAGGCAGCGCGCTTCCTGTCCCAGGTCGAAGCAAAGAACGCCGGCGACGACGAGGCCATGTACTACGACGCTGATTACATCCGCGCGCTCGAATACGGCATGCCGCCGGCCGGCGGCTGCGGCATCGGCATCGACCGCCTGATGATGCTGATTACGGATTCGCCCAATATCCGCGACGTGCTGCTGTTCCCGCACCTGCGCCGCGAAGACTGATCCGGGCGCGATGGATACCAAGTCGCTCAAGCCGGGGGACCTGACCAAGCGCTTTAACAGGCTGCTCGCGCACCACCAGTTCGATGCGGTGCTGCGCGAGGCCAGCAGCATCGCCCCGACCCATCCGTGCTATTTCGAGGCGCAGACCTGGCTGCCGCTCGTGCACCTGCGCCAGAACCGCCTGCAGCAGGCCATGGATGCGGTCGACGCGACCTTGCAGGCCTATCCGAATTCGCCCGCCCTGCTCTGCACCAAGGCCGTGATCCACGGCTTCATGGACCAGCGCGCGGCCAGCTTCAGCTTCTACCAGCAGGCGCGCGCGGCGCTCGAAACCAGCTGGCGCGAAAAACGCATCACCGAAGCCGACTACGAACGCCAGCGCGCGCGCATCGAATTCAATATGGCCCTGCACCGCCTCGGCCTGATGCAGTTCGAGGCCTTCGAAGGTTATGAGCACCGCTTCGAAGCGCACGACAATCTGAAACGCGCGGCCTATGGCGAAACCGATCTGCCACCCCAGTTCATGGACTACCCGTGGTGGCGCGGCGAAGACCTGCGCGGCAAACGCCTCGTGGTCTGGAGCGAACAGGGCCTGGGCGACAATCTGTTTGGCGCGCGCTTTCTGCCGCTCGTCAAACGCGCCACCGGGGCCGCCTCGGTACGCTTTTCCTGCCGCCCGCCGCTGGTGCGCCTGATGCAGGGCCTTGAGGTGGACGTGGTCAGCGACCACGAGCTGCTCGATCCGGCCAGCTACGACTACCATGTACCGCTGATGAGCCTGCCGCTGCGCCTGGGCCTGACGCGCGACACGATTCCGGTCAAGACGCCCTATCTGCACGCGCGCCCGGCCGATGTCAAAGCCTGGCGCGAGCAGCTGCGCATGGTGCCGGGCCTGAAGGTCGGCCTGGTCTGGGCCGGCAATCCGCACCTCACTTACGACAAGCTGCGCAGCGTCTCGCTCGAGCAGCTGGCGCCGCTGGCCAAGATCCCCGGGGTCAGCTTCATCAGCCTGCAAATGGGTGCGCGCGACCTCAATGCGCACGGTTTTCACCTGCTCGACGCCATCTCGGCCTGCAAGGACTTTGCCGATACGGCGGCCCTGGTCAGCCAGCTCGATCTGGTCATCGGCGTGGACACCAGCACCATCCACGTGGCCGGCGCCATGGGCGTGCCCGTGTGGATGCTGAACCGCATCGGCTGCGACTGGCGCTGGGGCTTTGAAGGCGAGGACTGCTTCTGGTATCCGACCCTGCGCCAGTACCGCCAGGAGCGCGCTGCCTCCTATGCCGAACCGATCGCACGCATCGAAGCGGCCCTGCGCGCCCACCCGCAGCGGCGCGAACACGGCGGCCTGCAGGACCTGGACGAGGCCGCCTGGCTGGCCCTGCGCGACGACTTCATGCTGCGCCTGCAGCGCATGCAGACAGCGCCGAAGAAAAGCTTCTTCGCGCGCTGGTTCTCGAATGACGATCCTTTTTGACGAAAGCCCCGCCCATGTTCTCCTGGTTTGACGCCTCCGAAGCGATTGCCACCGGCATCTCGATGGCCGAGCGCATCATCAAGACCCTGCCGCCGGCCGCCCTGGCCGGCAATGCCAAGGCCGGCCAGAAGCACCAGCAGGCGCTGGAAAATCTGTACCAGCAGATCGAGCGCGAGAACATCAAGCGCAAGTACAACGCCTACAAGAAGGCGCGCCTGGCCTCGGCCTTTCAGGACACCCTGTTCGAGGCCGGCTACGACCAGACTTTCGTGATGGCCGCCACCAAGCGTCTGGTCATGAAGGCGGCCTACGGCAAAGAACGCTTCTAAGCCTTACTTCATCACCTTGTAGCAAGGCGTGTAGGCCTTGCCTGCGAGCTTCATGCGGCTCTGGGCAACGAAGGCGGCCAGCAGTTCGTCGAGCTTGTGCATGATGTCGGCGTCGCCGTGGATTTCGAAGTGGCCGTGCTGTTCGATCGCGCGGATGCCTTCGTCCTTGACGTTGCCGGCCACGATGCCCGAGAACGCGCGCCGCAGATTGGCCGCCAGCAGGTGCACCTCCTGATTGCGGTGCAGGCTGAGGTTGCGCATATTCTCGTGGGTCGGCGCGAACGGGCGCTGGAACTCGTGGTCGATCTTCAGCGACCAGTTGAAATAGTAGGCGTCACTGCAGGCCTTGCGGTATTCGCGCACCTGGCGGATGCCATTTGCCATTTCCTGAGCGACCTTGGCCGGATCGTCGATGATGATCTGGTAGCGCGCCTGCGCCGCCTTGCCGAGCGTGAAGCCGATAAATTCGTCGATCTGCGTGAAGTAGTCGCGCGCCGACTCCGGCCCGGTGAAGATCAGCGGGAAAGGCAGTTCCACATTGTCCGGATGGAGCAGGATGCCGAGGATGTAAAGGATCTCCTCGGCCGTGCCGGCCCCGCCCGGGAACACGATGATGCCGTGGCCGGTGCGGACAAAGGCTTCGAGGCGCTTTTCGATGTCCGGCATGATGACCAGATCATTGACGATCGGATTCGGCGACTCGGCCGCGATGATGCCCGGTTCGGTAATGCCGAGATAGCGCCCGTTGTTGATGCGCTGCTTGGCGTGACCGATGGTGGCGCCCTTCATCGGGCCCTTCATCGCGCCCGGGCCGCAGCCCGTGCAGATATCGAGCTCACGCAGACCGAGCTGGTAGCCGACTTCCTTCGAATAGTTGTACTCGGTGCGGTTGATCGAGTGGCCGCCCCAGCACACAACCAGGTTCGGATTGCGCTGCGGCTGCAGGATATTGGCGTTGCGCAGAATGTGGAAGACGGCGTCGGTAATGCCGTCGCTGGCTTTCAGGTCGAACTTGGGGTTGTCGCTGACTTCATTGCTGACGAAGACGATGTCGCGCAGCACGGCAAACAGGTGCTCGTGTATGCCCTTGATCATCTTGTTATCGACAAAGGCAATCGCCGGTGCGCCCTTGATGTCGAGTTTGATGCCGCGCTCGCGCTGGATGATGTTGATATCAAAATCCTTGTAGCGTTCGAGCAGTTCCTTGGCGTCGTCGCTGGCGCTGCCGCAGTTGAGCACGGCGAGCGAACAGTTACGGAAAAGTTTGTACAGACCGCCCTGTCCCGCATCGAGCAATTTGGCCACTTCGGCCTTGGACAGGATTTCGAGACGGCCTTCGGGAGAGACGAGAGTGTCCACGACGTCGTGGTTCATGTTGCAAATTCCTTAAACAGAGTAGAAACCTAAGCGGCCGCGCATGCGTGCCAATATACGACACCTCCGCCCCACCCCGCCAGCCCTGCCCGAAAAGGGCTGGACAGCTTCGTTTTCTAGATTACAATGCTGCGTCCGGCGACCCCGGGCACCCTGACACCATTCCGATAATTACATTTGGGAGAAACCGCATGAGCGGTGGAGCAACTACTCAACAGGAAGTCGCCATTCCGGAATTTAAACAGATCATGGGCCACCCCCAGCCGCTGTGGATGCTGTTTATGTCCGAGTTCTGGGAGCGCTTCGCTTTCTACGGTATCCGTTGGGCCCTGACGCTGTACATCGTCGCCCAGTTCCACGGTGGCGATGCCGCCGGCCAAAAAGACGCCAACCTCATTTACGGTTCCTATCTGGCCCTCGTGTATGCCGCGGCCCTGCTCGGCGGCTATGTGGCCGACCGCGTGATCGGCTACCAGCG
This sequence comes from Massilia sp. TS11, assembly GCF_022012445.1. Lineage (GTDB taxonomy): Bacteria > Pseudomonadota > Gammaproteobacteria > Burkholderiales > Burkholderiaceae_D > Telluria. The sequence continues at coordinate 149,566 of NZ_JAKLTS010000005.1, read as the reverse complement.
TTCGATCCTGATTGGCGCCTCCTTCATGGCCGCCGGTCTGTTCATGATCTCGCTGCCGGACCCGAATATCTTCAAGCTCGGCCTCGCCACGATCATCACCGGTAACGGCCTGTTCAAGCCGAATATCTCGACCATGGTCGGCAAGCTGTACAAGATGGGCGACGAGCGGCGCGACTCCGGCTTCACCATCTTCTACATGGGCATCAACGCGGGCGCCTTCATCGCCCCGATTCTGACCCAGCTGCTGGCCCAGAAGGTCTTCAACACCGGCAATACCCCGGCCTACAAAATCGTCTTCATCTGCGCCGGTATCGGCATGCTGGTGTCCCTGGTCTGGTTCTACTTCGGCCGCAAAGTGCTGCAAGGCATCGGCGCGCCCCAGGCCGGCCAGGAAGACCGCAAGCGCATGGCCTACGTGGTCATCGGCGGCCTGGTCATCACCCCGATCACCTACTTCCTGCTGCAGATGGGCGCCGACACCCTGCAAGTGGTGCTGACGCTGCTGTTCATTATCCTGTCCGTGCTGCTGCTGATTGAAGGCGTGCGCGTCGGCCCGGTCGCGCGCGACAAGGTCATCGCCCTGCTGATCATCTTCACGGTCAACGTGCTGTTCTGGATGTTCTTCGAGCAGGCCGGTTCCTCGTTCACCTTCCTGGCCGAGAACATCGTGCACCGCGTTGGCGATCTGCACTTCCTGACCTCGCTGGCCGGCATGGACGAATTCCCGACCGCCTGGTTCCAGTCGGTAAACTCGGTGGCCATCATCACCATGGCCCCGCTGGTCGCCTGGATCTGGGTGAAGATGGGCAAGTTCAATCCCTCGATCCCGCGTAAGTTCAGCCTCGGCATCTTCTTCAACGGCCTCGCCTTCCTGATCCTGATGGTGGCCCTGAGCTCGATGGTCGATGCGGGCGGCAAGATTCCGTTCTGGACCCTGGTGGCTGTGTACTGGATCCAGTCCGTCGGCGAGCTGTGCCTGTCCCCGATCGGCCTGTCGATGGTGACCAAGCTGGCCCCGACCCGCCTGGTTGGCCTGGGCATGGGCGGCTGGTTCCTGTCGACCGGTATCGGCAACAACCTGTCCGGCAAATTCGCCGCCTTCATCTCGGGCGAATCGGGCATGTCGGTGGCCTCGGCCCTGCACGGCTACACGCTCAGCTTCTACGTGCTGTGCGGCGCCGGCGTGGTGCTCTTCCTGCTGGCCCCGCTGATCCAGAAACTGATGCACGGCGTGAAGTAATTTCGCCACAACGCACACAAAAAACCGGGCTGCGGCCCGGTTTTTTTATTTCTTCAGACTGCGCTTCATTTCGGCCATCTCGGCCACGATCCAGTTGCGGAAGCGCTGGATCTTCTGCATCTTCTCCTTGCTCGGATTGACGAGAAAACGGTAACCCTTGGAAAAGCGCGGGCTGCGGCTGGCGATCTGCTTCAGGCTGCCGTTCTGGATATCGTCATAGGCGATGCCATAGGCGACCAGGGCCACGCCCTGCCCGGCCACGGCGGCCTGGGCCAGCACCCCGTAGTGCGAATAGCTCTTGGAGAAATCGAACTTGCCCTTGGCGCCCTTGTTCTCCTTCAGGAACAGCAGCCAGGACTCGGTCGTGCGCTCGTACAGCAGCGGGTATTTGTGCAGCTCGGCCAGGGTAATATCGGCCTGGCCCGGGGCCAACAGGCTGGGGCTGTAGACGGCCACCAGCTGCTCGCGGAACAACAGGGACGGATCGTCGTCGTCCACCTCGCCATAGCGGATGGCCACGTCGGTGCTCGCATCGTCAAGGCTGACCGGGCGGTCATTCGAATCGAGGCGGATATCGAGGTCCGGGTAGAGCTTGGTAAAGCGGTGCATGCGCGGCACCAGCCATTTGATGGCCAGCGAGTGCGTGGTCGAAATATTCAGCACCTTTTCCTCGTCGCCCGTCTGCAGCGCATCGATCTTGTTGCGCAGCTCGGTCAGCATGCGGCCGACGGCAATGGCCAGTTCGCTGCCTTTTTCCGTCAGGCTGATGTGGCGCGGATGGCGGATAAACAGGGGAAAGCCGACCTGCTCCTCCAGGTGCTTGACCTGCTGGCTGATGGCGGCCGGGGTCTTGTGCAGCTCCTGGGCGGCCAGCTTGAAACTGCCCCAGCGGGCCGCACAATCGAAGTCGATCAGCCCGGACAGGCTGCGCAGGGCTTTGCTCATTCTTGGTGCATGAATAAGTTTTTCTTATTCATGGGATCAATATTTATCGTTTGAAATCCAGTTTGCATAGGAACAAAATATACCTCAATAGAAAGGACTTAGCCATGCGCAAGAATATTTTGGTGCTGGGCGGAACACGTTACTTCGGCCGATTACTGGTTCAGCGCCTGCTGAGCGCGGGCCACGCTGTGACGATTGCCACCCGCGGCCAGGCGCATGATCCCTTCGGCGAGCGCGTCAAGCGCATCCGCGTCGACCGCCATGACGAACTGGCCATGGCGCGCGCGTTTGCGAATATTCCCGGCTACGACATCATTTACGACCAGCTCTGCTACAGCCCGCTGGACGCCGCCATCATCACCCGTGTCTTCAAAGGCAAGGTCAAGCGCTATGTGATGGCCTCGACCATCGAGGTCTACCGCGAGCTGCTGGGCAGCCAGGAAGCCCCGTTTGCCGAGGACGACCTGCGCATCATGGCGCAGCCGATCGACACCCGCTATCCGTGGCATCGCCAGCAGCTGCCGCCCGAGGCCTATGCCATGGGCAAGCGCCAGGCCGAGGCCTATCTGTACCGCGATGGGTCACTGCCGGTGGTCACCGTGCGCATCGGCCACGTGCTGGCCGGCTCGGAGGACTACACCAAGCGCCTGGCCGGCTATGTGGAGCTGGCCCGCCTGGGCGCTCCGCTGCGCTACACGAATGCGGCCGCCGCGGCCTCCTTCATCAGCGCCCAGGAGATCGCCGATTTTCTGGTGTGGGTGGGCGCGCAAAACTTCAAGGGCGCGATCAATGCCGCCTGCGAGGGCGCACTCTCGGCCTTCGATCTGTTCCACCGGATCGGCGCCGTGCTCGATGTGCCGGTCAAGGCGATTCCGGCCAAGCTGCCGGGCCAGCCGTATGAGCTGAGCCCCTTCGACTACCCGCAGGCCACCTGGCTCGATACCACGCGCGCCCAGCGCCTGGGCTTCCAGTTCGGCCGCACCGACGAGTGGCTGGACGACGTGATCCGCCACTACGACCTCGATTACGTCTGAACCGGCACGGCCTGCTCGAGCAGGCCAAGCGCTTCCTGATACTCGTAAGCGGCGATATGGTCGGCCACCGCCTTGAGCGTGGCCGTGTCCATCAGGCCGGCCAGGCCGCCCTTCACGGCCAGGAAGTAGTCCGAAGCGTCGCCGTTGAATTCGGCCAGCATGGTTTTCAACTCGCCCAGGGCCTGGGCCGGATCGTCCACGCCAACCGAGGCCGCCGCCTGGGCGGGCGCGGTTTCGGCCAGACCTTCGAAACGCTCCACTTCCGCGATCAGCGCGGCCAGGGCCTGGGCGAGCGCATCCAGTTCGGCCGTCGCATCGATGCGGGCGCCGTCGGGCGCGGCGCGCAGCAGCTGCTCCACGCTGGCGGCGGCGGCGCGCACACGGGTGGCGGCGATGCTGGCGGCCAGGCCCTTGAGCGTGTGCGCCAGGCGCTCGGCGGCGTCGCGCTCGCCGGCGCGGATCAGCATCGCCAGCTTCTCGACGGCGTCGCGGTTGGCCTCGCAGAAGCTGGTCAGCATGCGCCCGTACAGCTCCGGTTTGCCCGCCATCTGGCGCAGCCCGGCCACGGCGTCGATTTCGCGCATGTCGACCAGACGCACATCGACCGCGCCCGACTGGCTGCCGGGCGCCTGATCGAGCGGCTTGCCGAGGCGGCGGTGCTCCAGCCAGCGCGCCAGCACATCGAACAATTCCTTCGGCTGGATCGGCTTGGCCAGATAGTCCTGCATGCCGTCCTCCATGCAGCGCTCGCGCACATCGGCCATCGCATGCGCCGTCATGGCGATGATCGGCACCTCGGCAAAGCGCTGGTCGACCCGGATCAGGCGCGTGGCCACGTGGCCGTCGATGCCCGGCATCTGCAGGTCCATCAGCACCAGCGCGTACTTGTCGGGGCCGGCCGCCATCAGCAGGTCGAGCGCTTCCTGGCCGTTGTTGGCCACATCGGCTTCGATGCCGACGATGTCGAGCAGCTCGCACGCCAGCTGCTGGTTCAGGTCATTGTCCTCGACCAGCAGCACGCGGGTGCCGGCGAAATACAGACCGCCCTCCCCGCCCGCGCTCTCGCCCTGGCGGGTGCGCTCGCCAAAGTGCTGGATCAGGGCTTCGAGCAGGGCCGCCACATGCACGGGCTTGGGCACAAAGCCGGCCACGCCGGCGCGTGAGGCCTCGCGCTGCACGTCTTCGCCGCCAAAGGCCGACACCAGCATCACCGGCGGGCGGCGCGTGATGCCGCTGTCGTTGCGGATCGATCGCGCCAGCGAAATGCCGTCCATGCCTGGCATCTGCCAGTCGGCCAGCACCAGGGTGAACGGCTGTTCGGCCGGTGCCTCCACCAGCGTGGTCCAGGCCGTGGCAGCGCTGTCCACGGCGCGCGCCTCGAGTCCCAGCTCGCCGAGCGCGGCCAGCAGAATCCCGCGCGCCTTCGGATGGTCGTCCACCACCAGCACACGCGCGCCCTGCACGCGCGCCGGCAGCGGCGGGCGCAGCACGGCCGGGCGCACATTGAAGCCCAGGCGGAAATGGAAGCGCGAGCCGGCGCCGGGCGCGGATTCGCAGCGCAGATCGCCGCCCATCAGGTCGACCAGGCGGCGCGAAATCGACAAACCAAGGCCGGTGCCGCCGTAGCGCCGGCTGGTCGATCCATCGGCCTGGGTGAAGGGCTGGAACAGGCGGCGCTGCTGCTCCTGGCTCATGCCGATGCCGGTGTCGCGCACCTCGAAGTGCAGACGCACGTGCTCCTTGCCGGTCTTGGCCACGCCGATGGCCAGCTCGATCTCGCCGCCGCTTTCGGTGAATTTGACGGCATTGCTGACCAGGTTGATCAGCACCTGGCCCAGGCGCATGCCGTCGCCGACCAGATGGCGCGGCACCTCGGCGCCGACATTGAACATCAGCTCGATATGCTTGTCGCCCGCCTTCTGGGCCGCCAGATTGGAGACGTGGCCCAGTACATCGTCGAGCGAGAACGGCACCTGGTCGACTTCGAGCTTGCCCGCCTCGATCTTCGAGAAGTCGAGAATATCGTTGATGATGCCCAGCAGGGCCTGGCCGGCGCGGTGGATCTTGTCGACATAATCGCGCTGCTTGGGATTGAGGTCGGTCTTCAGGGCCAGATGGGCCATGCCGATCACGGCGTTCATTGGCGTGCGGATCTCGTGGCTCATATTGGCCAGGAATTCGCTCTTCAGGCGGGTGTTTTCCTCGGCCCGCTGGCGCGCGATCTGCTCGCTCTCGAACTGCTGCGCCATCATGCGGTTATGCAGACGCGCGGCGATGGCGCGCAGGTCCAGATGCAGCTGGTCGACGGCCATGGCCAGCACCTCGACTTCGTCCGGGCGGTAAGGCACCACGTCCTTCTTCACGCCGACGATCACAAAGCCCGAGAGCTGACCGCGGTGCAGGGTCGGCAGGGCCAGGGCCATGTCGAGCGCGGGCAGGCTTTCGTCCACGGCGACGGCCTGCTTCTGAGTGGCCAGGGCCAGGGCCAGCGGGTGGCTCGGCGCGATGCGGTGCGGCGCGTCGCTGGCGCCTTCGTCGATGCGCTCGAAACCGCCGTCGCTGCGGCGCTCATAAATGGCATGGTTGGCGCTGCCCGAAAAATCGCGCAGTGCCGCCAGATAGGCGGCGATCAGGCCTTCGCGGCTGTCGATTTCGGCGGCCGCCAGCACGGAGGCGCGCAGGCGCGCCTCCTTCTCGTGCCAGTCGCGATAGAAGCGCGGCTGGATGAAACGCTCCATCGCCCGGTACAGCGGACGGTACAAATAGTAGACCAGCAGGCCCATGCCGGCGCCCTGGCACAGGGCCAGCACGCGCGAGTCGAGCGGCATCAGGCGACGCGTCAGCCATTCGAGGAAGACCAGCAGGCCCGCGAGCATCAGCCACACGCCGCCATTGACCAGCGCGCGGTTCAGGGCAAAGCCAAAATAGAACACGCGGTGGCGCAGCACCGCATACGCCAGCCCCGCATAGCCAAGCAGGCAGACCGACAGATAGGTCATGCGCGCCACATTGCGCGGCAGCGGAAAGCCGATCACCGCATTGATCCAGGATGCGAGGAAGGCCAGGTAGATCACGCCGAGCGACATCGAGGTCCACTGCTGGCGCAGCTTCAGTTCACCTTCGCTGCTGCGCCAGCCGTCCCAGAAGGCCAGCAGGGCCGGGCACACCGACAGGCCCACCAGCACCGTGGTCAGCACCTGGGTCGGCGGGAAGTTGTACTGCACCAGCGGATAAAACTGCGGCACGGTCGCCACGATGCACAAGGCCAGATACAGCGGGTAAAAGCGCAGCATGGCGGCGCGCAGACCGCTTGGCTTGTCGTCCGGGTAGTAGAGCGAAAACAGCGCGAACAGATAGAAGATCGCCCAGAACAGCGCGCGGCTGGCGATGTCGGCCAGCGTCGCCATGAAGCCCGGCGGCATGCACATCGGGTAGAAGCGGATCGACAGAATCAAGAGCGCCACCGCCAGCGCGCGGCAGGCCGTGCTTTCGCCGCGCCGCAGGCCGATCAGGATGGCGAAGGCCAGCGACAGCAGGCCGAAGACGCCGATGATCAGGTACTGCAGCACGGCCTGCGGATCGACCCAGCCACGCGCCACGGTATAGGTTTCGATATGCCGCTGGCTCGACCCGTGCACGATGGTCATGCAGACCTTTTCGCCGACGCCGTAGATGCGCTGGGCGTCGTACACGCGGTCGTAGCGCACATGGTCGCCGACCTGCACCCCGGCGCGCTGCAGCGGCCCGCCCGCGGTCAGGGAGGTGATCTGCCATTCGAGCTGGCCGTAGCGGTCCACCAGCTGGCGCTCGAAGCCCAGGGTGCCCGCCTGGTCACCCAGGATGGCGCGGCCGGCAAAGGCCAGCTCGGTCAGAATGACGAGGGACGCAAACGCGCACAGCACCCCGAACAGGAGGCGCCAGGTCGGCAATGGCAAACGCAGGCGCATGGTCAGGCCACCGCCTTGAATTCAAAGGGGATATGCATATCAGACAGGCATCAACAGCGGCCACTATCGCATAAGGCCCGGCCCTTGAAAAGTTAAAAAATCCCTAAACGCCGGTGCAGCCGCTTGGGGCTATAATCAGCCGTCCCGCACCCGCCTCTGAGAGAGCCGTCTTGAGTATCACCGACAAGCTTCCCGCCTTCCTGCGCAAGCGTTCGCTGTGGCTGCGCAGCGCCATTCTCGCCGTCGCCGCCCTCGCCCTGCTGGCCATCGCCCTGGCCGTGTACACGGTCACCGTGGTCATGCCGAATCTGCCGGCCATCGACGTCATCACCGACTACAAACCCAAGGTCCCGCTGCGCATCTACACGGCCGACGGCGCCCTGATCGGCGAATTCGGCGAGGAGCACCGCGACCTGGTGCCGATCGCCCAGATGCCGCCGCTGATGAAGAAGGCCCTGCTGGCGATCGAGGACGCGCGCTTCTACGAACATGGCGGCGTGGACTGGATGCGCGCGGCCGGCGCCATCAAGAGCAAGCTGCTGGGCGGACGCCTGACCGGCTTCTCCACCATCACCATGCAGATCCCGCGCAATTTCGTGATCTCGCGCGAGAAGGTCTGGCAGCGCAAGCTGATTGAAATCCTGCTGGCCTACCGGATCGAAGCGGCCCTGAGCAAGGACCAGATCCTCGAGCTGTACATGAACCACATGTACCTGGGCCAGCGCGCCTACGGCTTCGGCAGCGCTGCCCGCATCTACTTCGGCAAATCGGTGCAGGAGCTGTCGATCGCGGAAACGGCCATGCTGGCCGGCCTGCCGCAGAATCCGGCCGCCCACAACCCGGTGGCCAATCCCAAGCGCGCCAAGATCCGCCAGCAGCAGGTGCTCAAGCGCATGCGCGAGCTGGACATGATCAGCGAGGACCAGTACCAGAAGGCCCTGCACGAGCCGCTGCGCGTGAATAACCGCGGCCAGGAATTCGACAGCCACGCCGAATACGCGGCCGAACTGGCGCGCCAGGCGGTCTACGCCCAGTACAAGGAGGAAGCCTACACGCGCGGCATCAAGGTCTACACGACGCTGCTGAAGGCCGACCAGGATGCCGCCTACGAGGCCCTGCGCCGCAATGTGCTGGCCTACGATCAGCGCCACGGGTACCGCGGCCCGGAGGCCTTCATCAAGCTGCCGGCCGACCAGGAGGAGCGCGACGACGCCATCGACGAAGCCCTGGCCAAGCGCCACGCGAGCGACCGCCTGATTCCGGCCGTCGTGCTGGAAGCCTCGCCCGAGCGGGTGAAGGCCGAAACCGCGGCCGACGGTCCGATCGAAATCAGCGGCGAGGGCCTGAAGCTGGCCGCGCCCGCACTGGCCGCCAATGCGCGCGCCGGCCTGAAACTGGTGCCGGGCGCCGTCATCCGCGTGGCCCTGGACGAGAAGAAGCGCTGGAGTATCACCCAGGTGCCACAGGTGCAGGCAGCCTTCATCTCGCTCGACGCCGAGACCGGCGCCACGCGCGCCATGGTGGGCGGCTACGACTTCAACCAGCAGAAGTTCAACCATGCGACCCAGGCCTGGCGCCAGCCCGGTTCCTCGATCAAGCCGTTTGTGTATTCGGCTGCACTGGAAAAAGGCTTTTCGCCGGCCACCCAGATCCTCGACGAGGTGCTCGAGCTGCCGGGCGAGAACGCCGGCGCCACCTGGGCGCCAAACAATGACGACGGCGTCTTCGATGGCCCGATCAGCATGCGCACGGCCCTGGCCAAGTCCAAGAACGTGCCCTCGGTGCGCCTGCTGCGCGCCATCGGCATCGATTACACGCACGACTACCTGACCAAGTTCGGCTTCGAGTCGGCGCGCTGGCCGAAGAACCTGACGATGGCCCTGGGCACCGGCTCGGTCACCGTGCAGCAGATGGCATCGGCCTACGCCGTCTTCGCCAACGGCGGCTACCGCGTCCAGCCCTGGCTGATCGCGCGCGTGGTCGACGCCAAGGGCGCCGTGCTGTCCGAGACCAAGCCGCCGGCCGCGCTGGGCGAGGACCAGCGCGCGATCGACCCGCGCAATGTGTTCGTCATGGACTCGATGCTGAAGGACGTGGCGCGCTTCGGCACCGGCGCCCAAGCCGCGGCCCAGCTCAAGCGCCCCGACGTGGCAGGCAAAACCGGCACCACGAGCGATGCGATGGACGGCTGGTTCGCCGGCTACGCCAACAAGCTGGTGGCCGTGGCCTGGATGGGCTACGACGAGCCGAAGTCGCTGGGCGGACGCGAATTCGGCGCCACCCTGGCCCTGCCGATCTGGATCGACTACATGCGCGTGGCGCTGAACCGCATTCCGGTGGCCGAGAAGTCCGTGCCCGAAGGCGTGGTCCAGCACGATGGCGACTGGCTGTACGAGGAATACGTGGGCCAGACCATGTTCAAGTCGATCGACCTCGATGAGGCGCCGGCCAAGCCGGCCGCCGAGCCGCCGCCCAAGCCCGAGGGAGGGGCCAAGGAATGATCGGCTGGCTGTCGCGCCTGTTCGGCGGCGGGAGTCCCGAGACGCCGGCCGCTGCTCCTTCCGCGGCCGCGGCGCCGGCGCCGACCGAGCCGCCGGCCAGCGTGCCAACCGCCACCTCGATGGTGGCGGACGTCGACAACCTGTATTACCGCTGGCTGGTGCAGGGCCAACACGGCCGCGCCAACCACGACGCCGCCCGCATCATCCTCGATGAGCTGGTGCGCGTGGCCAAAACGCCGACCGCCGGTGCCGAACTGGTGCCGCGCGTGCCGGCCGTGATCCCGCAGCTGCTGCGCAGCCTGCGCGACGAATCGCAGTCCGGCGCCGACATCGCCAGGCTGATCGCCCAGGACGTGGTGCTGGTGGCCGAAGTGATCCGCGAGGCGAACAGCCCCTTCTACCGCTCGACCACGCCGATCAAGACCCTCGACGGGGCCGTCATGCTGCTCGGGCAGAACGGCCTGCGCATGCTGCTGGCGCGCGTGGCCTTCCGGCCGATCATCAATATGCAGACCGGCCACTTCGTCAAGCGCGTGGCGCCGACCGTGTGGGGCCATGCCGAAAAATGCGCGCAGGCGGCCAGCCTGCTGGCGCCCGGCGCCCAGGCCCCAGTGTTCGAGGCCTATCTGGCAGGCCTGATGCAAAGCGTCGGCATGATCGTCGCCTTCCGCGTCATCGACCAGGTCCACCATGACGAAGTGCTGCCGCAGTCGGACGCCTTCTGCAAGGGACTGGCCAAGGCCGGCCACTATCTGTCGGCGCGCATCGCCCGCCTGTGGGACTTTCCGCCGAGTGTGGCGGAGGCCATCCGCACGATGCACGAAGCCCAGGCCGAAGCCCTGGGACAGGTGCTCGGCCTGGCCGACAAACTCGCCAAACTGCGCCTGCTGGTCGATGCCGGCCATGTGCCCGCCGATGATCCCTTCATCACCCAGGGACTGGACCGCGCGACCCAGCGCATCTTCGACAAACTGCAGAACGAGGAAGCATGAATGCCCTTCCCCATTGAGAACAAGCTGGTGATCGGGGTCGCCTCCTCGGCCCTGTTCGACCTGTCCGACTCGCACCAGGTGTATCTGGATAGCGGTCCCGAAGCCTATCGCGCCTACCAGGAGGCGCATCACGACCAGGTGCTGGGCAAGGGCGTGGCCTTCCCCTTCATCCGCCGCTTCCTGCAGATTAACCGCGCGTTTGCGCAGGAGGCCCCGGTCGAAGTGGTGCTCCTGTCGCGCAATTCGCCCGAGACCGGCCTGCGCGTCATGCACTCGATCGCCCACTATGGCCTCGACATCACGCGCGCGGCCTTCACCACGGGCGAATCGCCCTACGCCTATCTGCCCGCATTTAACTGCGCGCTGTTCCTGTCGGCGAACGAGGAGGACGTGCGCAAGGCGATCGACGCCGGTTACCCGGCCGGCCTGGTGCTGCCCGGTGCCGTGGACGACAGCGAGGACGACATCGAACTGCGCGTGGCCTTCGACTTCGACGGCGTGCTGGCCGACGACGAGGCCGAAGCCGTCTATAAGCGCAATATGGACCTGGCCGAATTCGACCAGCACGAGCTGACCCACGTGGCGCGCCCGCACCAGCCAGGGCCGCTGGCCACTCTGTTCCAGCGCCTGGCCGCCCTCCAGCATCTGGAGGAATCGGCGCGCGCGGCCAGCCCGGACTACCGGCGCATCCTGCGCATCGCCATCATCACCGCGCGCGGCGCGCCCTCGCACGAGCGCGTCATCACCACCCTGAAAAGCTGGGGCGTCTCGGCCAATGAGACCTTCTTCCTCGGCGGGATGAGCAAGGCGCGCGTGTTGTCAGTGTTCCGGCCGCATATGTTCTTCGACGACCAGCTCAGCCACCTGCGAGCGGAAGGCGCCAGCGTGCCGATGGTGCACATCCCCTTCGGCGTGGCCAACCGCCAGCGCTGATTCGGCGGCGAAATACGGCCCGAAACGCTATAATTTCGGGCCGCTCAGATTGTTTACGCCGATGCCCTTCGATCTCGTCAAAGCCCTTCCCAAGCCTGGCCACCGTTTCGCCCTGCCGGCCCTGTACGGCTCCAGCGACGCCTATGCCCTGGCCCAGGCGGCCGTGGCGCTCAAAGCGCGCGGCCAGACCGTGGCCGTGTTCACCGCCAACGCGGCCGACGCCCAGCGCCTGCTCGATGAAATTCCGTGGTTCGGCGGGGCCGATCTGCGCTGCCATCTGCTGCCGGACTGGGAGACCCTGCCCTACGATAGCTTCTCGCCGCACCAGGACCTGGTGTCCGAGCGTCTGGCCACGCTGCACGGCGTGCGCACCAGTGCCTGCGACGTCCTGATCGCGCCGATCACCACCGCCCTGGTGCGCCTGGCGCCGCCGGCCTTCCTGGCGGCCTACACCTTCTTCTTCAAACAGGGCGAAAAGCTTGACGAGGGCGCACTCAAAAACCAGCTGACGCTGGCCGGCTACACCCATGTGTCGCAGGTCATGTCGCCCGGCGAATACTCGGTGCGCGGCGGCCTGATCGACCTGTTCCCCATGGGTTCGGCCCTGCCCTACCGAATCGACCTGTTCGGCGACGAGATCGAGACCATCCGCACCTTCGACGCCGACACCCAGCGCTCGCTCTATCCGGTCAAGGAAGTGCGCCTGCTGCCGGGGCGCGAGTTCCCGATGGACGAGGCGGCGCGCACGGCCTTCCGCAGCCGCTGGCGCGAGCGCTTCGAGGGCGATCCCTCGCGCGCCGTCATCTACAAGGACATGAACAGCGGGATCGCCTCGGCCGGTATCGAGTACTACCTGCCGCTGTTCTTCGACCAGACCGCGACCCTGTTCGACTATCTGCCGCAGCAGGTCAGCCTGGCCCTGGTGGGCGATATCGACGGCGCCATCCAGCGCTTCTGGGCCGATACCGAAAGCCGCTACAAATTCCTCAAAGCCGACCGCGACAAGCCGATTCTCGAACCGGCCGAGATCTTCCTCAATGACGAGGGCTTCTTCACGCTGGCCAAGGAGCATGCGCGCATCGTGATCGGGCGCCAGGCCGACGGCCCGGCCTCCGAGCTGTCCGCCCCGCTGCCGAATGTGGCGGCCAACCGCCGCGCCGACGATCCGCTGCTGAACCTGCGCGCCTACCTGATGGCGCCCGGGCGGCGCGTGATGGTCTGCGCCGACTCCAACGGCCGCCGCGAGACCTTGCAGCAGTACTTCAACGAATACGATCTGTCGCCCGTGGTGCTGGACGGCTTTGCCGCCCTGCGCAGCAGCGACGCGCGCTTCGTGCTGGGCGTGGCGCCGCTGCAGGCTGGCTTCGAACTGGTGACCGACAGCGGCGAAGTCCTGGCCTTCATCACCGAAAGCGAGCTGTATGCCGGCGCCGGCCGGCGCGTGGGCCGCCGCAAGCAGGAAGGCGTGACCCAGGTCGAGTCGATGGTGCGCGACCTGTCCGAACTGAAGATCGGCGATCCGGTCGTGCACGTCAATCACGGCATCGGCCGCTACATGGGCCTGACCAGCATGGACCTAGGCGAAGGCGAGATGGAATTCCTTCACCTCGAATACGCCAAGGACACCAAGCTGTATGTGCCGGTCTCGCAGCTACACGTGATTTCGCGCTATTCGGGCGGTTCGCCCGAGGACGCGCCGCTGCACGCACTCGGCTCCGGCCAGTGGGAAAAGGCCAAGCGCAAGGCCGCCCAGCAGGTGCGCGATACGGCCGCCGAGCTGCTCAATCTGTACGCGCGCCGCGCTGCACGCCATGGCCACGCCTTCCAGTTCTCGGCGCACGACTACGAAGCCTTTGCCGAGAGCTTCGGCTTCGAGGAGACGCCCGACCAGGCCGAAGCCATCCGCGCCGTCATGCAGGATATGACCTCGGGTAAGCCGATGGACCGCCTGGTCTGCGGCGACGTCGGCTTCGGCAAGACCGAAGTCGCCCTGCGCGCCGCCTTCATCGCCGTCATGGGCGGCAAGCAGGTGGCGATTCTGGCGCCGACCACGCTGCTGGCCGAACAACACGCGCAGACCTTCGCCGACCGCTTCGCCGACTGGCCGGTGCGCATCGCCGAACTGTCGCGCTTCCGCACCGGTAAGGAGATCACCCAGGCGATCAAGGGCATGGCCGACGGCACGCTCGACATCGTGATCGGCACCCACAAGCTGCTCTCGCCCGATGTGAAGTTCGAGCGTCTGGGCCTGGTCATCATCGACGAAGAGCACCGCTTTGGCGTGCGCCAGAAAGAGGCGCTCAAGGCCCTGCGCGCCGAGGTCGACGTGCTGACCCTGACCGCTACCCCGATCCCGCGCACGCTCGGCATGGCCCTCGAAGGCCTGCGCGATTTCTCGGTGATCGCCACCGCGCCGCAGAAGCGCCTGGCCATCAAGACCTTTGTGCGCAATGAAGACGGCTCGATCATCCGCGAGGCCTGCCTGCGCGAGCTGAAACGCGGCGGCCAGGTCTACTTCCTGCATAACGAGGTCGAAACCATCCAGAACCGCTACGCCATGCTGCAGGAGCTACTGCCCGAGGCACGCATCGCCATCGCGCACGGCCAGATGCACGAGCGCGAACTCGAAAAGGTGATGCGCGACTTCGTCACCCAGCGCTACAACATCCTGCTCTGCACGACCATCATCGAAACCGGTATCGACGTGCCGACGGCGAACACCATCATCATGCACCGCGCCGACAAGTTCGGCCTGGCCCAGCTCCACCAGCTGCGCGGGCGCGTCGGCCGTTCGCACCACCAGGCCTATGCCTATCTGCTGGTGAGCGAGGTGCAGAGCCTGAATAAACAGGCGCAGCGCCGCCTTGAAGCGATTCAGCAGATGGAGGAGCTGGGCTCCGGCTTCTACCTGGCGATGCACGACCTGGAAATCCGCGGCGCCGGCGAAGTGCTGGGCGAGAACCAGTCGGGCGAGATGCTCGAAGTCGGCTTCCAGCTGTACTCGGACATGCTCAATGAGGCGGTGCGCGCCCTCAAGGCCGGCAAGGAGCCGGACCTGGCGGCGCCGCTGTCCTCGACCACCGAAATCAATCTGCACGTGCCCGCCCTGCTGCCCGCGGATTACTGCGGCGACGTGCACGAACGCTTGTCGATCTATAAGCGCCTGGCCAACTGCGAAAGCCAGGGCGCCATCGACGATATGCAGGAAGAACTGATCGACCGCTTCGGTAAAATGCCGGAGCCGGTCAAGGCCCTGATCGAAACCCACCGCCTGCGCGTATCGGCCAAGCAGGTGGGCATCATCAAGATCGACGCCCACACGGAGTCGGCCAATCTGCAATTCGAACCCAAGCCGCCCATCGACCCGATGAAGATCATCACCCTGATCCAGAAGCATCGGCATATCAAACTCAATGGGCAGGACAAACTGAAGATCAGCGCGCCGATGCCTGATCTGGCCACCCGTGTCACCGCGATTAAGAATACGATCAAAGCCCTGTTATGACGACCCGACTGGTACTGCAAACCCGCGCCGCCGACTACGCCACCCTGGAGCGCCTGGCGCAACAGGCGGGCGCCACCCGCACCACCCGCCTGAGCGACCATGCCCTGCGCGCCGAAGGCCTTGAACGCGACCCCGCCCTGATCGAGGCCGCGCACGCGCTGGCTGTCGACGCCTGCTATCTGCCGGCCGGCCAGTCCCTGGCCGACTTCAAGCTGGTGGCGATGGATATGGACTCGACTCTGATCACCATCGAGTGCATCGACGAGATCGCGGATATGCAGGGCCTGAAGCCCCGGGTCGCTGAAATCACCGAGGCCGCCATGCGCGGGGAGCTTGATTTTTCCGAGAGCCTGCGCCGTCGCGTGGCCCTGCTCAAGGGCCTCGATTTCGGCGCCCTGCAGCGCGTGTACGACGAGCGTCTGCAGATTTCGCTGGGCGGCGAAGCGATGCTGGCGGCCGTCAAGGCCGCCGGTCTGAAAACCCTGCTGGTGTCGGGCGGCTTCACCTTCTTCACCGAGCGCCTGCAGGCACGCCTGGGCCTCGACTACACCCACGCCAACACGCTCGAAGTGGAAGACGGCCGCCTGACCGGGCGCGTGCTCGGCACCATCGTCGACGCCGAGGAAAAGAAACGCTCCGTGGAGCGCGTGTGCGCCGAGATGGGCATCGCGACCAGCCAGGCCATCGTGATGGGCGATGGCGCCAACGACCTGAAGATGATGGGCATCGCCGGCCTGTCGGTGGCCTTCCGCGCCAAGCCGGTGGTGCGCCTGCAGGCCAGCATCGCCCTCAATTACGTGGGGCTGGACGGTGTCGTGACTGCACTGCGCTGAGCTACAATCGCCGCATGGAAGCTGAATTCGACGTTACCGAAGACCTGGTCCAACAGATCGATCAGGCGCGCCTGCTCTACATCCTGCATGGGGCCTGTCTGCTGTTCTCCGCCGGCGCCTTCAATCTGATCCCGGTGATCCTCAATTACATGCGCCGCCAGCGCACCAATGGCCTGGTGCAGCGCCACCATGCGTGGATGATCCGCAGCTTCTGGATCTACGCGGCGATGATGTGCGTGGGCTCGCTGACGCTGCGCTTTACGGTCGGCGGGCTGATTATCATCGTCGGCTGGATCATGATGGCGCGGAACCTGTACCGCGGCTACCGCGCCCTGAACGCCACCGAAGCCCCGCCCGAGCGCGCCTAGGCCAGTTTGCCCAGGGCCTGGGTCATATCGGCGATCAGATCGTCCGGATCTTCCAGGCCGATGTGCAAGCGTACCAGCTGCCCTTCGTGCGGCCAGTTGGCGCGCATCGCCTTGGCCGGATACGGCATCACCAGGCTGTGCGCCCCGCCCCAGCTATACCCAAGACCAAACAGCGTCAGCGCATCGACGAAGCGGTCGGTCTGTTCCTGCGTGTAGCGGGCGTCGAACACGAACGAGAACAGGCCACCGGCGCCGGTGAAGTCGCGCTGCCAGTGGGCGTGGCCGGGGCAGTCTTCAAACGCCGGATGCAGGATGGCCGCGACTTCGGGCCGTGCCTTGAGCCAGCTTGCCACCTTGCGCGCGCTGGCGTCGTGGGCCTCGAAGCGCATTTTCAGGGTCGGCAGGCCGCGCATCACGAGGAAGGCGTCGTCGCCCGAGACGCCCATCCCCAGGCGCATGTGCGCAAGGCCGATGCGTTCATTGAGCGCAGGGTCGCGCGTGATCACGGCGCCCATCAGCACATCGGAACCGCCCGACTGGTATTTGGTCAGGGCCTGCATCACGATGTCGCAGCCCATGTCGAAGCCATTGAGCGCCAGACCGGCGGCCCAGGTGTTGTCCAGCGCGACGAGCACGCCGCGTGCCTTGGCGGCAGCGCAGATCGCGGGCAGATCGGGCACCTCCATCGTGACCGAGCCGGGCGACTCGGTCCAGATCAATTTGGTGTTCGGCTGAATCAGCTCCGTAATGCCGGCGCCGATCATTGGGTCATAAAAACGGCAGGAGATGCCGAAATCCTGCTGCAGCCAGCGCGCCATCTCGCGGCTGGGGTTGTAGACGTTTTCGGGCAGTAGCACATCGTCGCCGGTTTTCAGCAGCGCGAAATCGACCATGACAATCGCCGCCAGACCGCTGGGCGCGAGCAGGCAGTAGCGGCCGCCCTCGATGTCGGCCAGCCGGGCCTCGAGCGTGAAGGTGGTCGGCGTGCCGTGCAGGCCGTAGGTATAGCCGTCCTTGGTTTTCCAGCTGGCCGCGCGCATGGCGGCGACGTTTTCAAACAGGACGGTCGAGGCGTGGTGGATAGCGCTGGGGAAGGCGGCAAAGCCTTCCGGCGCGGCGTAGTCGGTGTGGACCAGGCGGGTTTGGCGCGATGTTTTCATGCGCCTAAGTGTAGCACCGCCTTACAGCACCCGCAGCCGCAGTTCCTGCAGGCGCGCCTCGCGCTCGGGCGTGAGCGTGAAGAAGACTTCCAGCCGGCCGCGCTCGCCCTCGATGATGAAGGTACCGCGCAGCGCATTCTCGGGCTGGATCGGGCCGATCTTATGGATGGTGCCGATGCGGGCCAGCGCCGCCGCCGATTGCGCGGCCCAGTCGCTGCGCGCGCGGTCGAGGAAGAAGTTCATCGCCACCACCTTGGCTGCGAAGCTTTCGTCCCAGCCCTGCAGCAGGGAGACGACCTCCTGCTGGCGCTGCAGCAGAATCGCGGCCGGCGCTGGCACGCGCGCAGGCAGGTGCGCGCGCTCGACGAGGTTGAAGGCCTCATTCGTCACCGGCTGGTAGACCGGGGCGTAGCGCAGATTGCCGAAGGCGATCACGGCGACGCCGCGCTCGGGCGAAAAGCGGTACTGGCTGCCGTAGCCGGGCAGGCCGCCGCCATGGCCGACCATCACCACGTCGCGGCTGTTGCGCATCCAGTTCAGGCCATAGCCGTAGAAGGCCACGCGTGGATCGGCCTGGCCCTCGCCCAGGGTTGCGCGGGTATTCATGCTGATGAAGGCGCGCGGTTCGGCCAGCTCGCGCACGCTCGATCGTTTGACCGGGCCATTGTCGGGCGCTTCACGCGCGGGCCAGGCGTCCATCAGGAAGGCGACATAGCGGGCAAAGTCGTCCAGCGTGGTGATGATGCCGCCCATGGCCGCGCCTTCGCCATCGTGCAGCACGGGTTCGGCCACCCAGGCGCCATTGAGCCACTGGTAGCCCTGGGCGAAGCGGCCGGCCGGCAGTTCGCTGTATTCCCACACGGTGGAGTGCATGCCGAGCGGACGGAAGATGTGCTGGCGGATGTAGTCCTGGAAGGGCTGGCCCGACACCTTGCAGATGATTTGGCCCAGCATGATGTAGCCAAGGTTCGAATACTCGTAGGGGCCACCGGGCGTGCTGGAAAAGGACAGGCCGCGGCCCACGAGTTCGGCAAGCTCGCTGCGCGTCATGCGCATGTGGCGGTCGCCCCAGGGATTGTCCTCCGGGAGGCCGGGGGTCATCGTCAGCAGGTGGCGCAGGGTGAGCGTCGGCGCATCTTTGGGGGCGCCGACGGCGCTCAGCTCTGGCAGATAGCGGCTGACCGGGTCGTCCAGCTGCAGCTTGCCTTCGTCGCGCAGGCGCAGAATCGCCAAGGCGGCGAAGCTCTTCGACATGGAGGCGATGCGGAAGGCGGTCTGCGCGCTGACCGGGACTTTGGTCTCGATATTCGCTACGCCCTGGCTGCGCACGTGCACCAGCTTCCCGTCGAGGACCACGCCCCATACGATGCCGGGGATATGCTCTTTGTCGGCGAGGGTGCTGAAGGTCTGATCGAGCTGGGGCAGCACGCGCTGCACGGCCTCGAGACGCTCAGTGGCGCCGGCGGCGGCGCTGAACAGGATCAGGATGCAGGCGAACAGTCGGGACATGGGATTCCTTTCTTTGGTTTGCGTGCTGCGCGCGCGGGTCTGAAGACCCGCCCTACCCGGTTACCCAGTTACCCAGTTACCGAGTTACCCAGTTACCCGGTTACCCGGCCTCCGGGATTTTCGGCTTACACGGGGTTGGCCCAGAGGTCGTGGGCGTCGGCCTTGGTGATGGTGACGTCGATGAACTCGCCGACGCTGAGCTTCTTCGCGCCCATCAGCGGGCGCTTGATGTGCACCACGCCGTCGATTTCGGGCGCGTCGGCCATCGAACGGCCAATCGCTTCGCGCTGGCCGACTTCGTCCACCAGCACGCGCAGGGTCTTGCCTACCTTGGCTTCGAGGCGTTTGCGCGAGATTTTTTCCTGCAGCAGCATCACGCGGGCGCGGCGCTCTTCGCGCACTGCTTCGGGCACCGGGTCGGGCAGCGCGTTGGCGGTCGCGCCCTCCACCGGCGAATAGGCAAAGCAGCCCAGGCGGTCGATCTGCGCTTCCTTCAGGAAGTCCAGCAGATACTCGAATTCGGCCTCGGTCTCGCCCGGGAAGCCGGCGATGAAGGTGGAGCGGATCGTCAGCTCCGGATTCATCTTGCGCCAGGCCTGGATGCGGTCGAGGTTCTTCTCGCCGCTGGCCGGACGCTTCATGCGCTTGAGGACATCGGGGTGGGCGTGCTGCAGCGGCACGTCCAGGTAAGGCAGCACATGGCCGCCCTGCATCAGGGGGATGACTTCGTCCACATGCGGATACGGGTAGACGTAGTGCAGACGCACCCAGGCGCCGTACTGCTTGGCCAGTTCGCCCAGCGCTTCGGTCAGCTGGGTCATATGGGTTTTCACCGGGCGGCCATTCCAGAAGCCGGTGCGGAATTTTACGTCCACGCCGTAGGCACTGGTGTCCTGCGAAATCACGAGCAGCTCTTTCACGCCGGCCTTGAACAGGTTTTCGGCTTCGATCATCAGTTCGCCGATCGGGCGCGAGACGAGGTCGCCGCGCATCGAGGGGATGATGCAAAACGAGCAGCGGTGATTGCAGCCCTCGGAGATTTTCAGGTAGGCGTAGTGCTTGGGCGTGAGCTTCACGCCCGAGGCCGGCACGAGGTCGATATACGGGTCGTGCGGCTTGGGCAGATAGGTGTGCACCGATTCCATCACTTCGGTCACGGCGTGCGGACCGGTCACGGCCAGCACCTTGGGGTGGACCTTGGTGATGATGTCCTGGCCGGCGGCATCCTTCTTGGCGCCGAGGCAGCCGGTCACGATGACCTTGCCGTTTTCGGCCAGGGCCTCGCCAATCGCATCGAGCGACTCCTGCACGGCGGCGTCGATGAAGCCGCAGGTGTTGACGATGACCAGGTCGGCGCCGTCGTAGGACTTGGCCGTCTCGTAACCTTCTGCACGCAGCTGGGTCAGAATCTGCTCGGAATCGACCAGGGCTTTCGGACAGCCGAGCGAAACGAAACCGACTTTGGGAGCGGCAGCAGCGGGCGTGGCGGGATTGGACGGACGGCGCAGTTCAGTCATGGCGAAACGGAGAATTCGGGGGAATCCTCCATTTTACCAAAAACCGGGCTTACTTCTTATCCATATTGGCGAAGGGGAAAGCGGAGAACAGGTTCTTCGACTGGTTCTGCATCTGCTCCTGCATCTGCACGAACAGGTTCTTGCTCTGGTCGATATAGCTGTTCATCATCCCCTGCATCATCGGCCCCTGGACATTCATGAACTGGGTCCACATTTCCGGGTTGAAGGCTTTGCCGTCCATGGCGCTACTGGCCAGGCGGTTCTGGATGTCGGCGAAGGCCTGCAGGTTCTTCTCCAGATAGGAGCCCATCATGCCCTGCATGGCGTGGCCGTAGTAGCGGATGATCTGCGACAGCATGGCGCTGGAGAACATCGGCACGCCGTTGGCCTCTTCCTCCAGAATGATCTGCAGCAGGATCGAGCGGGTCAGGTCTTCATTCGTCTTGGCATCAACGACGGTGAATTCTTCAGCATCGAGCACCAGTTGCTTGACATCGGCCAGCGTGATGTAGGAGCTGGTCTGGGTGTCGTAGAGTCGACGGTTGGGGTATTTTTTGATCAGGCGGTCGGTCTTTTTCGTACTGCTCATATCGCGTCCAATATTGCGCCGCAGCGCGTCTCCAGCTGTGTTGTTGACTGCACCCAAGCTTGCATTATAGGCAGGTTGGCGCCATGCAGGCTATAAAAATATTGCATTGCAAACTAGGCTGTTGCGCCTCAGTCGGCCCGCACTTTCACATAACGGCCCGGGGCCGCCTCGATTGGTTTGTATTTGGTATTGCCGAGGCGCGCCGGGGCTTTGACCGACTTGCCGCCGTGCTGCTTGAGGAAGGCCGCCCACTCCGTCCACCAGCTGCCGCTGTGCTCGGTTGCGCCGGCGAACCAGTCCTCTGCGCTCAGCGGCTTGGCCGCCTTGTCGGCCTTGGCATTGGTCCAGTGGCTGCGCTTGCCTTTCGAGGCCGGATTGATCACACCGGCGATGTGGCCCGAAGCGCCCAGCACGAAGCGGTTGTTCTTCGGCTTCTTCGGATTGAGCACATGCAGCGAGGCATAGGCCGAGGCCCAGGGCACGATGTGATCCTCGCGCGAGCCGTAGATGAAGGCCGGGCAGTCGATCTTGCCGAGGTCGACCTTCTGGCCCGCCACCTTTAGCTTGCCCGGCACCTTCAGGCTATTCTCGAGATAGGTGTTACGCAGATACCAGCAGAACATCGGGCCCGGCAGATTGGTGCTGTCGGCATTCCAGTAGAGCAGGTCGAACGGCGGCGGGCTATTGCCCTTCAGGTAGTTGGACTGCACGTAGTTCCACACCAGATCGTTCGGGCGCAGGGCCGAGAAGGTCGAGGCCAGGTCGCGGCCCGCCATCAGGCCGCCATTGGCCAGAGTCTGCTCGCGCAGCGCCACCTGGGCTTCGTCGACGAAGACTTCGAGCACGCCGGTGTCGCTGAAGTCGAGGAAGGTGGTCAGCAGGGTCAGGCTATTGGCCACCTGCTCACCGCGCGCGGCCAGCACCGCCAGCGCCGTGCTGACGATGGTGCCGCCCACGCAGAAACCGAACAGGTTCAGCTTCTCCTGGCCGCTGATGGCCTGGGCCACGCGCATCGCCTGGATCGCGCCTTTTTCGATGTAGTCATCCCAGGTGACCTTGGCCAGCTCCTTGTCCGGGTTGCGCCAGGAAACGAGGAACACCGTATTGCCCTGCTCCACCGCGTAACGCACGACCGAATTCTCGGGCTGCAGGTCGAGGATGTAGAACTTGTTGATGCACGGCGGGACCATCAGCAGCGGCGTCTGGTGCACGGTGGTGGTCAGCGGCTTGTATTGAATCAGCTGGAACAAGTCGTTCTCGAAAACGACAGCGCCTTCCGTGGTGGCGACGTTGCGGCCCACCTCAAAGGCCGATTCGTCCGACTGCGAGATGCGGCCCTTGCCGATGTCGGCCAGCATATTGGCCAGGCCCTTGGCCAGGCTCTCGCCCTTGGTGTCGATCAGCTTTTGCTGCGCCTCGGGATTGGTCGCCAGGAAGTTGGCCGGTGACATGGCATCGACCATTTGTTGCACGGCGAATTGGATCTTCTGGCGCTCCTTGTGCGGGGCCTCGACGGCGTCCGCCATGGCCATCAGGAACTTGGCGTTCAACAGATACGAGGCCGCCTGGAAGGCCGACACGGGATTCGCCAGCCATTCCGGCGCCGAAAAACGGCGGTCTTTCAGCACGGGCGGCTGGCCGGCCATAAAACTTTGCCACAGGCTCCCCACCTCCTGCATATAATCTTGCTTTAATTTCTCAAGTGTTGCAGGCTTGATCAGAGCGCCGGCATCCTTGAGAATGCCTGAAAACGGATTGGACTCCAGCTCGGGAACCTTGAACCACTGTTGCCAGGTTTTCGGGTCCTGGAATTGCGACATCCAGGCGGCCATCGCTTGCGCATCGGGCAGATTTTTGAACTGATCCATGTGTCGGCGTGTTCTTTGTGGAGAAAAATATGTGGGTAGTGGTACTGGCGTGGGTCTATGTGGTCGGCCTGATGGCCTTGGTGGATGCGGAAAAAAACATCGTCAGCGGAATCATGACCTTTGTGATGTACTGCATAGTGCCGCTGAGCATACTGTATTACCTCGTGGGCCGCAAACCGAAACGCCCGATCCGCTCCCTGCTGCAGCGTCAAACCGACATCACACCGGTCGAGCCTGTGCTCGACACGCCGGAAGCGCCCGCCCCCGTGCTGACTGCGGCCCTGGCTGAGACCCTGATCGCCCCGACCGAAGCGCCGACCGAAGCCCCGACTGAGGCGCCGACCGCGGCCCCGACAGCAGCCCCGACCGAGGCGCCGCTGCTCATGCCCATCGACATACCGACCGACGCGCCAGCCCTGCCAGCCCTCGACCTGTCGCCCGCACCGGCTCCCTTGCCCACCCTGCAGATGGTCGACATCGCGCCGGCCGAGAGCGGCCTGTCCGATGAAGCCAAGCGCTTGCTGGAAGAAGCGATGGCAGCCGAGGAGGAAGCCGCCGCGGCCGAAGCACAGGCCCAGGCAGACACGGCGGATACAGGCTTGTCGGAGGAAGCGCGCCGTTTGCTGGAAGAAGCCATGGCAGCCGAAGAGGAAGCCGCCGCCGCGGAGGCCGCGGCGCTGCAGGCCGAAGCGAGCATCGACACGGCCACGAGCGCACCGGCCGCGGATCTGCCGCCGCTCGATATCGGGGCACTCGATTTCGATGTCCCCACGTCGGCCCCCTCCCCCACGCCGGCCCCGACGCCGGCGCCGGCTGCCGCCGAGCACCTGGACCTGCCGCCGCTGGACTTCGGCGCCCTCGACTTCACCCCGCCGGCCGCTGCGCCCACGCCGGCGCCAACGCCCGCCCCGACGCTCGACATGCCAGGGCTCGATTTCAATCTCGGCAGCTTCGACCCGCCGAGCGCACCAGCGCCGACGCCCGCGCCGACGCCATATCCGAGTATCGATTAATCAGCAGCCAGCCAGATCAGGCTGGCCTGGCGGCCCGTGGCCCGCTCGCGCCGGTAGGAATAGAACAGCGCACGTTCGCTAACCGTGCAGCGGCCGCCGCCATGGATGCGGTGCACACCCGCCTGCCCCAGTGCCAGACGGGCGAGCGCGTAGATATCGGCACGGTACTTGCCAGCCCGGCCAGGATAGGCGGCGAAGGCCGCACGCGCACCCTCGCCCAGGCGCTGGACAAAGGTGTCGAGCACCTCGGCGCCAACTTCAAACTGGGCCGGACCGATGGCCGGGCCAAGCCAGCAAGTCAGTTCGCCGGCACCGGCCGCGCGCATGGCCGCTACCGTACTGGCCAGTACCCCATCGGCCAGACCGCGCCAGCCCGCGTGGGCCGCGCCGACACAGCTGCCGTCCAAGGCAGCAAACAGCACGGGCAAGCAGTCCGCCGTCATGATCGTGCAGGCCTGCCCGGTGGTGGTGGCGATCAGCGCGTCCGCCGTATGCACAGGCGCGTCCGGCGCCAGCACGGCAGCCGCATCGGCCACGGCCACGCCATGCACCTGCGATACAAAAGCCGGCCGCACGCCAAGGGCCGCCTGCAGGCGGCGCCGATTCTCCAGCACATTGGCATCGTCGTCGCCGACATGGCGGCCCAGATTCAGACCGCCGCCGCCCTGCCCGTCGTCAAACGCACCGCTGCTGACACCGCCGATACGCGTGGTGCTGCAGGCGCGCGCACGCGCCGGCAGATCCGGCCAGTCCGGCAACAGCAGCAGCGGATGCACGTCAGTCGTCTTCAAGTTCTTCGATCCCGCATTGGGCGATGAGTTCCGCAAAATCCTCGGCCAGCGGCACCGTCCATTCGCAGGGCTCGCCCGTACGCGGGTGGCTGAGCCCCAGGCGGCGGGCCTGCAGGGCCTGACGCGGGAACAGATGCTGCAGATGCGGCTTGCCGTACAGCGTGTCGCCGACCAGCGGGAAGCCGGTAGCGGCCATATGCACGCGAATCTGGTGGGTACGGCCCGTTTCGAGCGAGCAGCGCAGCAGGCTGACCGGTTTGCCGTCGAACTTTCCTTCACCCAGACGCTCAAAGTGGGTGATGGCCGGCTTCGCCAGCAAGCTGGTGGACACCGCCATCTTGATGCGGTTCTGCGGGTGGCGGCCCATCGGGCGGTCGATGGTCCCCTGCAGGTAAGGCGTGCCCCACACCAGCGCGTAGTATTCGCGCTTGACGGTGCGCGCCTGCAGCTGGCGCACCAGGTCGGTCTGTGAGGCCAGGGTCTTACCCACCACCATCAAGCCGCTGGTGTCCTTGTCCAGGCGGTGCACGATGCCGGCGCGCGGCACCTTGGCCAGCTGCGGGCAATGGTGCAGCAGACCGTTGAGCAAAGTGCCCGACCAGTTGCCGGCGCCGGGATGCACGACCAGGCCGGCCGGCTTGTTGACGACGATGATGTCCTCATCCTCGTACACGATCTCGAGCGCGATCGGCTCGGGCGTGTAGGCGGCGTCCTCAGGCTGGGCCTGGGGCGAGACGATCACGGTTTCGTCGCCGTAGACCGTATCCTTGCCACGCGCCACCTTGCCATCGACGGTGACGAAGCCCCCGTTGATCCATTCCGCCAGGCGGCTGCGCGAGTACTGCGGCACCAGGCCGGCCACGACTTTGTCCAGGCGCTGGCCGCAGTGTTCGGCAGATAATTGCAATTCGATGGGGTCCCAACCGGGGGCCTCGCCCTCGATCTCGTCCTCAAAGTCAAATTCGCTTACAGATTCCTTGTCTGACACGGCAATCCCATCGGCTATAATCAGCCTTTCGTTGTTGTTTCGGTTCACTACTTCGTGCAAAGAGCTATGCAAAAAAAACTGTTAGCGGCCATCGCAGCGTCTGTTCTTCTTGCCGGTTGCGGTATGTTTGGGGAAAAAGCAGACGAAACCAAAGGCTGGTCTGCCCCCAAATTATACAAGGAGGCGCGCGAGGAAATGGACGCGAAGAATTTCGAGCGTGCCGTGAGCCTGTTCGAAAAGCTCGAATCCAGCTATCCGTTTGGTGTGTATGCTCAGCAGGCGCAGATGGAAATCGCCTATGGCAAGTACAAGCAAGGCGACCAGGCCGAGGCCCTGGCAGCGGTCGAACGCTTCATCAAACTGCACCCGAATCATCCGAACGTCGACTACATGTACTACCTGCGCGGCCTGATCAATTTTAACGATCAGATCGGCCTGCTTGGCTTCCTGTACGAGCAGGACCTGACCGAGCGCGACCCGAAAGCCACGCGCGAAGCCTTTGTCGCCTTCAAGCAGCTGGTCGACAAATTCCCCAATAGTCCCTACGCGGCCGATTCCGTGGCGCGTATGAAATACCTGGTCAATGCCATGGCCTCGTACGAAGTGCACGTGGCCAAGTACTACTACCGGCGCGGCGCCTTCGTGGCCGCCCTCAACCGTGCCCAGGGTGCGGTGGCCGACTACCGCGACGCGCCCGCCATCGAAGACGCGCTGTGGATGATGGCCAAGTGCTACGACAAGATGGGCATGAACGACCTGCGCGACGACACCATGCGCGTGTTCCAGCGCAGCTTCCCGAACTCCAAACTGCCCTACGCCAAGCCCGAAAAGCCCTGGTACAAGTTCTGGAATTGAGTTCCAGCAAAATCGGGGTCAGACCCCATTTTTCGTCTTAGAAAAATGGGGTCTGACCCCGATTTGTTTAGGGGGCAATTTTGCGGCGGAAGACCCAGGTCGTGTCGGTCGAGGCGGCCTTGTCGTAGACGTAGCCGTCTTCTTTGAATCGCTTCAGCCCGGCCGGGTCGCTCAGGCCTTTCTGGGCGGCATAGCGCGCCATCATGCCGCGCGCGCGCTTGGCGAAGAAGGAAATAATCTTGTACTTGCCGCCCTTGTAGTCCTCGAACACGGGCGTGATCACGGGTACGCTCAGCTGCTTGGGTTTGACCGACTTGAAGTACTCGTCGGAGGCCAGGTTCACCAGCGCCGTCGCGCCCACGGCATCGATGTCGGCCTGCAGGGCCTGGGTGATGCGCTCGCCCCAGAACGCGTACAGGTCTTTGCCGCGCGGATTGGCCAGCGCCGTGCCCATTTCGAGCCGGTGCGCTTCGATCAGGTCCATCGGGCGCAGGCGCCCATACAGGCCGGACAGGATGCGCACATGCTGCTGGGCATACTCGAGCTGCTTGGGCGTCAGGCTGCGCGCCTGCAGGCCGTCGTAGACGTCGCCGTCGAACATCATCACGGCCGGGCGGCTGTGCTCGGGCGCCCCGCTCCAGCTCGCATAGCGGCCGACATTCAGCACCGCCAGCTTGTCGGACAAGTCCATCAGCTCGGACAGCTGGCCCGGCGAGAGTTCGCGCAGGAGGTCGATCAGGGTCGCCGTCTCGCTCAGAAAATCGGGCGTACTGCGCAGCTTGGATTTGAACGGGGTGTCGAGGTCCAGCGATTTGGCTGGCGAAAGAACAATCAGCATACGATAATCGGTGACAACAAAATTCAACCCAGCATGATACCGCGCCTGATTCTTGATACCAATGTCTGCCTCGATTTGTTCGTCTGGCAGGACCCGCGCGTGGCCTCCCTGCGCGCGGCGCTGGCGGCCGGTCTGGTCGAGGCCGTGACGAATCCGGCCTGCCGCAAGGAGTTCCGCTTCGTGCTGCACTATCCGCATCTGCCGCTCGACGCCGAGACCCGCCCGCGCGCGGCGGCGGCCTTTGATGCGGCCATCACGCTGATCGAGCCGCCTGCCCGCCCCTTGCTGCTGCCGGTCTGCACCGACCGCGAGGACCAGAAGTTCCTGGAACTGGCGCGCGATGCGGGGGCGGATGTCCTGATCAGCAAGGACAAGGCCCTGCTCAAACTGAACAAGCGCACGGCTGCCGCGCGCCTGTTCCGCATTGTGACGCCCGAGGACTGGGTCGGCGCCTTCGCGCTAGAATGTGCAGATGCACACTCAGCCCTCCCATCCTGATACACCCGTCCTGAAAAGCAAACTGCCGGCCGTGGGCACCACGGTGTTCAGCGTCATGTCGGCCCTGGCGGCCGAACACGGCGCCGTCAACCTCGGCCAGGGCTTTCCGGACTTCGATTGCGACCCGGCCCTGCTGTCGGCCGTCGAGACGGCCATGCGCGCCGGCCACAACCAGTACGCGCCGATGACGGGCCTGCCGTCCCTGCGCACGGCCATCGCACACAAGATTGCGGCCTGCTATAGTCAGCAGTACGACATCGACAGCGAGATCACCGTCACCGCCGGCGCCACCCAGGCCTTGACCACGGCGATTCTGTGCGCGGTCCATCCCGGCGACGAGGTCATCATCATCGAGCCGGCCTATGATAGCTACCTACCCGCCATCGAGCTGGCCGGCGGCCTGGCGGTCGGGGTCCCGATGCAGCTCGACGAACACGGCTACCGCGTCGATTGGGAGGCGCTGGCCGACGCGGTCTCGCCGCGCACGCGCCTCATCATCCTCAACACGCCGCACAACCCAACCGGTACCGTCCTGCGCGAATCCGACCTGCGCGCCCTGGCCGACATCGTGCGCGGTACCGACATCCTGCTGCTGTCGGACGAGGTGTATGAGCACATGGTGTTCGACGGCCTGCGCCATGAGTCGGTCTGCCGCCATCCGGACCTGGCGGCGCGCGCCTTCGTCGTCTCCAGCTTCGGCAAGACCTACCATGTGACGGGCTGGAAGCTCGGCTATGTGGTGGCGCCCGCGCCGCTGATGGCGGAGTTCCGCAAGGTGCACCAGTACAACGTCTTTTCCGTCAACACCCCGATGCAGGCGGGCCTGGCCACCCACCTGGCCGATCCGGCGCCCTACCGCGATCTGCCGGCCTTTTATCAGCGCAAACGCGACCTGTTTCGCGCCGGCCTGGCCGGTACGCGCTTTACGTTGCTGCCAGCCGACGGCACCTACTTCCAATGTGTCCGGTACACGGCCATTTCGCCTATACTGGAAGCGGACTTCGCACGCTTTCTGACCACCGAAATCGGGGTCGCCGCGATCCCTGTCTCGGCCTTCTACCGGCATGGGCAGGAATCCGGCATCGTGCGTTTTTGCTTCGCCAAAAAAGACGAGACGCTGCGCCTGGCCCTGGAGCGCCTGGCCCGTCTCTGACAAGGGGACTGCCATGATGCACTTGGCCGCGGCGCCGCAATCGGTGCTGCATGAACTGAACGCGGCCTGCCGTGAGCTCGAGCAGATCCTGCTGGGCCTGCGCGGCAAGGCCGCAGCCGATCAGTCGCTGCGCCAGCTTGCGCAGCGCGTCGCCGCCGCCGTCCAGCGCGATCCCGACGTGGCCCTGGCCAGCATCTTCCTTAATCAAATCGGCGGCCTGTACACGGTGCGCCATTGCGTGGAAACGGCCATCGTGGTCGTGCTGATGGAATTGGCGCTCGACAGCAGTGCCGAGGAAATCGACTGCGCCACCGCGGCCGCACTGACCATGAACGCCGGCATGCTGAAAGAGGCTGAACACTTTCAGGCCAAGCCGGGCATGCTGTCGCCAGCGGAGCGCGCGATCGTCCAGCGCCACCCGAGCGCCGGCGCGAATCTGCTGCGCGAGGCCGGCGTCGTCGATGATGACTGGCTCGACTATGTGCTGCTGCACCACGAGCATGAGGATGGCAGCGGCTATCCGGAGGGCCGCAGCGGCGACGCGATTCCGCGCAATGCCAAGCTGATCGGTCTGGCCGACCGCTATTGCGCCCATGTTTCGGCGCGCAATTACCGCCGCTCGCTGCTGCCGCCGGCCGCGCTGTCCCAACTGCTGGGCGCCGGCGCGGCCCCGGTCGATGCCGGCCTGGCCCGGTTATTTCGCGACCGGCTTGGCCTCTATCCACCGGGTACGCTGGTGCGTCTGGAAAATGGCGCCACCGGCGTGGTCGCCCATCAGGCTGCGCCCGAGGACTGGCGCGTGTTTGTGCTGCGCCCCACCCCGGCTCTGCACAGCAGCCGTGAAATGGGCTTCGCCATTGCCGCCGCCGTGCACGAGGATGAAGCCGGTGCGCGCTTCTCGATGAAACAGGTGTGGGGAGAAACGGCCGCCCTGTAAGCCGGGCGGCCGGGTTCAGCGGGCGCCGAGCTGGGCCAGTTTGCGGTCCACAAAGGCGCGCAGTTCGGGCGACAGATTGCTGGCGTTGCGCGCTTTCTGGAAGGCTTCCACCGCTTCAGGCTGCTGCTTGTTGGCCTGCAGCGAAATCCCCAGGCCGACCCACCAGACACCATTGCCCGGCGCGGTCTTGAGCGCCATCCGATAGGCCTCGGCCGCTTCGACATTGCGCTGCTCGCGTTGCAGCGCCCCGCCGAGGAAGGCGAAATACTCGCCATTGCCGTTGGCATAAGGCGCGGTGCGCATCAGCGTGTCGACGCCGGACTGGCCGCGGTCGATCTGCAGACGGGCCAGCAGCATGGCCATGTCGGGCTGGCGCGGGTCGAGCGAGAGGCCGTTCTGCAGCTGGCGCATGGCTTCCTCGGTGCGGCGGTTTTCCAGCAGCAGACGCACCAGGGCCTGACGGGCCGCGTCATGGCGCGGATCGAGCTGGACCGCCTGCTCGAGCTGGGACATGGCCTCGGCCACCCGGCCATCGGGCAGCGCGGCCAGGGCCTTGGCATACGCGGCTTCGGCGCGCTGCTGCGGACTCATCTCACGCGATTCGCTCAGCACCGGCGCGGCTGGCGCACTGGCGCTGGCCGACGGCGCGCTCTTGCGGCCCTTGGCGGCTTTCGCGGCCGGCTTATCGGACGGTGTCGCCTCGGCCAAGCGCGGTGCGGCGGCCTCGAGTTTGGGCGCCGGCTCGGTCCTGGCGGCCGGCTTGGGCTCGGCCGGAGCCGCCGCAGCCGCCAGCGCCGGGGCTTGCGGTTTCTGCGCGGGCGCGGCCACTTTGTTCTCGACCGGCGCGGGCGCGGCGACGGGCGCCGGTTTGGCGTCGGCGGCGGCTTTGGCCGGCGCGGGCGCACTGGCCACCGGCGCCGAAGCGGCTGCCGAGGCCGGACCAAAAGCCCCGCTGACGGGCGGCGGCGCAGCCACGCTCACTGCGGGCGGCGCCTGCACGGCCGTGGCCGGAGCGCTGGCCGTGATGGCGGCGCCGAGCGGGCGCGGCCCTTTCGGCTTCTTGAAGTAGCCATACAGCATCCAGCTGGCATAGGCCAGGGCCAGACCGAGCGCCACCAGGCTCACCATGGTGCGCGGACTGACCATCGGTTCTTCGACGGCGGCCAGCTTGATATGCGGCTGGGCCGAATGACTGGACATCTGGCCGCGCGCGTCCAGGTCCTTCAGCATTTTATTTATGAGACTCATCGCAACGCCACCCACAAAGCGGCGCCCAGACCCAGCACGCCGGCGGCTGCCGCGCCGATGGCCCACGGCAGCCAGCGCACGGTTTTGGTGGCGACGGTATCGCGTGCCGCCTCCTCGACGTGCGTCTTCTTGATTTGTTGTTTGCCTTCGCCGAAGCACAGCATCATGGACTTGTGGGCGAGGATGTTGATCAGGCGCGGCACGCCGCCACTCACGGCATACAGCCGCGCCATCGCGGCGCGCGTGAACAGCGGGCCGCCGGTATAGCCGGCCACGCGCAGTCGGTGCGCCACGTAATACTCCATCTCGTCGCGCGTAAGCGGGCCGAGGTGGTAATGGAAAGTGATGCGCTGGGCCAGCTGGCGGATCGAGGGCAGCTCGAGATTGGTATCGAGCTCGGGCTGACCGAACAGCACGATCTGCAGCAGCTTGCGCTTTTCGGTTTCCAGATTGGTCAGCAGGCGCAGCGCTTCCAGGCTTTCGAGCGGGATGGCCTGGGCTTCGTCCAGGCACAGAATCACGCGCTTGTCCTGATGGGCCAAGTCGACCAGGCGCTGGGTGATGGCCTTGAGCATCTGGTGCTGGTCGACGTCCTTCTCCAGCGTCAGCTCGAGTTCATCGGCCAGGGCCAGCATCAGGGTGCGCGGCTCCAGATAGGGATTCGGAATATAGGCCGTGACGAAATGCTCGTCGAGCGTGGCCATGAACTTACGGCACAGCAGGGTCTTGCCGGTCCCCACTTCACCGGTGATCTTGATGAAGCCTTCGCCATTGCGCGCCGCCACCAGCAGCGTGTTCAGGGCTTCCTGCGCATGCGGGCTGGTGAAGAAATAGCTGGTATCCGGCGTGATGCCGAAGGGGATTTCGCGCAGGCCGAAGTGAGCGGTGTACATTACTTGCGCTCCGTCGCGCCGCGGCGCGGGTCCATGTCCTGAATGCGGCGGCCGGTGTCGAGCAGGTCATTGCTCCAGCTGGTCGCGTCTTCCACGATGGTGGGCTTGATCAGCACCACCAGCTCACGCTTCTGCAAGGTGCGCGTCTTGTTGCGGAACAGCGTGCCGAGCACCGGCACATCGGACACGCCAGGCAGGCCGGAATTGTCGTCGACCGAGGCCTGACGCATCAGGCCGCCAATGGCCACCACGCGCCCATCCTGGCCACGCACGAGCGTATCCATTTCCGAGGTCGAGGACGAAGGCAGCGGCAGCTGCAGATTACCGGCATTACCCAGATTCACGCCCTGGTTCTTGGTCGTCACCTGGCTGACCGAGGGGTGCACATGCAGCACGATATTGCCGCGATCGTCGATCTGCGGGGTCACGTCCAGCACCACGCCCGAGAAGAAGGGCTGCAAGGTCACGTTCGGCGAGGCCGCCGTGCTGCCATTATTGGCCACGGTCTGGGTGGTCTGCACGCCGGTCACGTAGAACTCGTCGGTACCGATCTTCAGCACCGACTTCTGATTGTTCATCGCCGTCACACGCGGACTGGACAGCACATGCACGGTGCCCTGCGACTCCAGGAAGGAAATCAGCGCGGCGAAATTGCTGGTCTGGAAGGCGAAGCCAAACAGCGAGCCCGCGGCCGTGGCCGCATTGCTCAGCGAGTAGCCGCTGCTGGCCGTCAGGCTGCCGATCACGGCACTGGCCGGCTGGCTGCCATCGAAGGGCAGCGGCTGCAGCGTCGTGCCGGGCGACACCAGACCGGTCGACACGCGATTGCCGTGCGAGCTGCGGAAGGACGCGAACGAGGCCCAGTTGATACCCGACTGGAAGTTTTCACTGAGTTCCACTTCGAGGATCTTGGCCTCGAGGATCACCTGGCGGTCGACCGACAGCTGGGTCGCCTTCAGATAGGCTTCCACGGCGCGCAGCTCGTCCGGCATGGCGCGCACGACCAGCATGCCCGACTGCGGGCTGACGACCACGCTGCGGCCGTCGGCCTGGCCGACGATGGCTTCCAGGGCCTTGCGCAGATCGGCCCAGAAATCGGCCGAGTTGACCGTGTTCACACTGGCCGAATCGATCTGGTTCTGATTCTGTTGCTGATTGCCCGGCTGGCCAGGGGTGCCCTGCCCCGGCAAGCCGCCGGTCACGCCGCCCTGATTGCCGGCCTGGGTCTGGCCGGCCGTCCCGACCGAGGTCGAGCTGACACGCAGATTCGACAGGCCGCGGCGGGTACCGACCAGATAGTTCACCTGGAACATCTTGGTCTGCATGGTCAGCGGTTTCACCTGAATCCGGTTGCCGACGATACTGAAGTCGTAGCCGTACAGGTCGCGCACAGCCTCGAGGGCCTCGACCATCGTCACGTCCTTGAGATTGACGCTGATCGTGCCGGTCACATCCGGGTGCACCAGCATGTTGTAGCGCGTACCGGCCACGAGCGAATTAAAGAATTGCGGCGCGGCGGCGTTATTAACTTTGACATCGAAGCGCTCTTCCAGCGCCTGGCGCGCCTTGGGCAGCTGGTCGGCCAGGGCCGACACCGGCGGCAGCAGGGCATTCGCCACGGCCTCGTCGGAAACGGGCGCAGCGCCCTTCCCGGCCGCTTGTGCCAGGGTGGCCTCGATCTGATCAAGGGTGGCGTTCTTGGGCGCCTTGCCCGGGCTTGCGCACGCACTCAGCGCGCAGACCAGGACCGCCAGGATGCTTAGTCTTTGCATGGTGTTCCGTCTACTTTGTGACCCCGTTTTGCGCGGTCTCCGCACCGGCTGCGCCGTTGCTCCCGTACAGCTTCAGTACTTTGGTCGTTTTTCCCTGGCGCAGAATGACGCGGTTCTCATCGATCGAGACGAGTTCCATATCACGCATTTTGTCGCCAATCTTATACAGCTGTCCATCAATCAATGCGAGGCGGCGTCCGCCCGGCTTTTTCCCCAACAGAATCGACTGCAGCTGGGGCTCGGCCAGCGCCGGGGCGGCCTGCAGCATCGCCGCGGCCGGCGTGTCGCTCGGCTGGGTCGGCATGGCCGCGGCCGGCGGCAAGGTCGGGTCCGGCAGGCTCTGGGCCCACAGCGGCGCGGCCACAGCCCACACGGCGATCAGGCAGGCGCGCTTCATAGCTTCATCCATTTCTCGTCCAGGCTGAGCGTGTACACGACCAGGTTCAGACGCGCATTCGGGTACTCGATCACATCCAGCTTGGCGCGTCCCCAGAACAGCTGGGTCGGCATCGACTCGAGCGCCTGCATGTAGGCGACCAGGTCCAGGTAATTGCCTTCGAGCGTGACCTCGACCGCATGGCGGAACAGCAGCTGCTCGGCACTGGCTTCCTTGCCCTTGGCGGCTGCGCTGGCGGCGGCCGGCGCCGTCGGCCGGTTCGGGTCGAGCGCGCCGACCGCATTGCCGATCTTATTGACCGGATTGTTTTCGGCGTCGGCCTTGGCCGCCTCTTTCTGCATGGTCTGCATTTTCTTCAGCACGCCGAGTTCGGGGCGGTCTTCCGCCTTCTCTTCCTTGACGGCCGTGAAGATCGGATCATTCACACCGGCCGGCGGCAAGGTGCTCATCGACACCAGGCGCAGGCCGCGCTGGGCGCGCAGCAGACCTTCGAGCAGCGGCACCACGCGGTCCGGCGGTACCAGGCCCTTTTGCATGGCGCGCAGCTTGTCACCGAGTTCGACGATCTGGTGCGCCGTTGATTCGAGCTTCTGCTTGTTCACCGTGTCCGGATCGATGCCAGCGTTCTTGATCGTGTTGGCCATCTCGTTCTCGATACCCGAGATGTTGTTCATGTTCTGCTTGACGGTTTGGCTCATGCGTTTCTGCTTGGCGAAGACCGGGTCGAGCAGCACCATGTAGCCAAGAAAACCAATCACCACCAGCGCGCCGGCAAAGCCAATGATGCGCTCGCGCAGCGTGGCGTTATCGATGCGGGCGGCCAGTTTCAGCAGGTAGGCTTTCATTTCACCGCCCCCGCTTCCAGACCATTGGCCTGGGCCAGATTGGCGTTGCCGGTGGCGATGGGCGAGGTCTGCAGATGGAAGCCGACATAGGGCGCGCGCACCGTCCGTTCGCTCTTCTCGCCGCGTTCGTTCTTCTCGATCTTGCGCATCGTCTGTTCGGTGATGCGCATGCCGTCAAAACTCTTACCGCGCATGATGGGCTCACGTTTGAGCGCGGTAATGAAGCCCGGCACCAGCTCGGGCTGCATGGCGCGCCCTTCGACCACGATGTCGCTGCCGATGCCGGTGACGCTGACACCGGTCAGCCACATGCCCGGCACGTTCTGGCGCGCAAAGGCCTTGAAGTATTCGGAGAAGCCATGCGTGTTGCCGAACTCGCCGCGCTCGAGAATGCCGGCCACGGTCGTCAGCACCTGCAGCTCGGCCTCGGCCGACTGGATCTGCACCTCGATGTCCTTGTTGGCGGCGCGCGGCGCGTAGCGCGCGTTGACCACCGTCTGCTTGGCCTGGGCCAGCTTGAGCCGCGCGTCGCTCGAGATCACGTCCACGTTCAAGGCCTTGACGCGCTGCTCGCCGATGATGGAGAGCACCTGAATACCGAGCGTGAACACCACCAGGGCCTGTCCCATGGTCTTGGCGCCGAATACCTTCTTGGTCTTGCGAAAGCGCAGGTTGACAAGGTTGATCTGCTGCCTCATGCGGCCACCGCTTTCTCGCGCATGGCGGCGCCGATCGGCAGGAAGAAGCGCTGCTGGGTGGCCAGGTCGGCCAGCTCCGGCACCGCCTCCAGGTCGAGGATGGTGTCGAGTTTGAGCGTGTCGACCGGCGTGTAGAGATTGCTGGTCAGGTATTCCTGCAGGCCCTGCACTTCCGAAGGCGCCAGGTAGAGCTTGCTCACATTGATGAAGCTGAACTGACGGTCGAAGTGGTCGAGCGAACGCTGCAGTTCCAGCGTGATGCGGTCGAAGCTCTGGCTGCGGCGGTCGGCATCGGGCTCCAGCAATTGCTGCAGATTGACGTCGATCCGGCGCGACAGATACAGCTCACCCTTGAAGCTGACCGTCAGCAGGCCACCGTCTTCGCTGAAGGACAGCACGGCCACGCCGCGTCCCTCAGGCTCGAGCAGCACCGAAATATTCCGCTGCGCCATTTCGGGGATGTCGATCGCGTCGAGGTCGAACTTGGCCTTCGCAAACAAGCCCATGCGCGCTTCGATCACCTCATTGCGCGCCGCCACGGCGAACATGCTGTGGTTGCGCGCATTGGCTTCCACTGGCATATCGATCACATCGAGCGTGGCTTCATCGACGGGAAAATCGATAATGTCCTTGAGCTTCCATTTGACGGCCGTCTTCCACTCGGCCTGCGGCACGGTCAGCGCATCGATGACCACCATCTGGTACTGGCCGCTGCGCAGATAACTCGTGCAATGGAATGTATTGGCCTGCAGCTCCTTGCCGAGCTTCTCGAGCATCTCAGGCGTCGGTGCTTCGGCACTGGGCACGAACCCGGCCAGGGTGACGGCAGGCTTGCTGCCATTGCTGCGGCGAACGCTGGCGACGGCAACCCCATCGCTCATGAAAGCGATCGCCATCCAGTCGTCCCCTTTTTTCGATTTACGAAAAAAACGCATGCCACCCAGTCAAAAAAATCAGCGAATTCTTGAAGTTCGCGCGATAGATCCTTGATTATATTCAAAAATCGGTCTTGCGCACGCACAACTTCTTTGTTTCCGCGCTAATTATCTCACAATATTGCACGGATTTTGCATAAACGCAACCAATAGTGTCATTTAATACACTTCGCGGATGAAAATTTTCGAACGCGGATTCCGTTGATAAACGCCGTAGCCCAGGATGCCGTAGCCGGGCAGCGGCGCATAGGACGAACTCATCTTGATGGCCTGGCGCGCCGTCGGGGTCGGCGTGGGTGCGCCGACCACCAGTTGATTGGACTGGCCGACGGTGGTGCCATTGTTCACGGCGGTCGACTGCTGCACCGAGGTGGTGGCGCTGCCCCCGCTGACATTGGTGAAGGTGAACATGCTGTTCGTCAGCGGCGTGCAGTCGTCGTCGGCATTGGTCACGTATTTACTGTTACTGCCGTCCCAGTACTGGGTCTGCACGGTCACGGGCATGGCCAGCTTTTCCGAGCCATACGGGCTATCGACGAACATGCGGCCGTAGTAGTAGGCCGTGCTGCCGATCAGCGTGTGGTCATTGCCGGCCGTGCTGTCGGTATCGGTATCGAAGACCGTCTTCACGCCGTCGGCATCCTTCGGCGCAATCGAGAAATTGAAGGGATTGTACGGGCCGTCGGCGTTGCTGGCGCGCGCCAGCGACAAGTCCATCGAGAAGCTCGCCACCCCATTCGCCCAGCTGCTGCTGGCGGTCGGATTGGCGACCGTGATGCGCGCGGCCGCGCTGGCGCCTGTCAAACCGGTGGCCGAGCCGACCAGACCCAGCTGATTGGTCCCCGTGCCGGTCACCGCCGCCGCATTGAAGCCGCCAAGCGTGAAGCGCGCGTAGCTGCCGTTGTAGTTCTTGGTGACCCCGCCATTGGCGTTCACGGCCGTCAGACTGAAGCCCAGGGTCGCGCTTTCGCCCATGTAGTTAAACTCGCTCGCGCTGCAACCGGCCACCCCTTTGCGATTGGCGATAGTCTGGTCGCCGACCACGAACTTGGCCGGGATGAAGCGGCCGAAGGTCGTGGCCGTGGTGCCGCCAGTCGGATTGACGGAGCCGAAGAAACAGCCATACATGCCGTTGGCATTGATGGTGTTCGGGTCGTACAGCAAGTCGTGATTGGTGCCGAGGAAGCCGTCGCTGAAGCACTCGGCCGTGGCCTTCAGCCGGTCGACATTGGCCCAGCTGCCGTCGTCGTAGACGCCGTAGTTCTTGATATCGAACGTGCCCGTCTCGGAATACGTGTAGGAGGCGGTCGATACGCCACTGGCGGCGGTCGGGAAGGAGCCGCTCAGCACACCGGCCTGCACCGACCCGCTATACGGCGACACAAAATTCGCATTGAGCAAAGGCGTGCCCGCATAACCGGCCGTCGTATAGGCATTGGTGCTGTCGCGGCTGGTCGCCTTGATGTCGAAGGTGTTGCCGGCCACAACAGGCGTCACACCGTTCGTGCCGAGCGGATTCGTATCGGTCGCCGTTGTTGAACTGAGCGTGAAGGTGGAAGGTCGTATCGCGAAATTATCGGAGGAACAGGCGGTCGTCGCCCCGCTCACCACCTTGGCCCGCACATCCTGGTAGGCATCGTAGACGGTGAAGGTGAAGGTACGCCGCCCGGATGCCAGGTTGATCGCGCCGCTCAGCGGCGTGATGGCCGTGGTGCCGCAGGTGCCGCTGGCGGTGCCATTGACCAGCTGCACCTGGACCGAAGCGGTCGAGCCGGTGTTGAGCACGCCGGCGTTCAGCCCCAGCACATCGAGCGTGAAGCTCTTCCCTGCCACCTTGGTGTAGATCGGCGTGCCCGGACCTTTGCCGGTTTCGACAACGTCGAAGCTGCAGGCATTGCTGCTGAAGTTGATCGTGCAGGCGCCGGCCGTGGCGCCGTTGTAGCAGATCGCCGCGGACGGCGTGATGACGGGCGAGGTGACCGTGCCGCCGATCGTCACCGAGGTGGCCGAGGTATTGGTCAAGGTGACCGTGCCCTGCCCGCCGCTGAACGTCACCGGATTACTCGACCAGGTGCCGCCGGTGGTGCTCAGATTGACCGTGGTGCTGCCCAGATAAAGCGTCGAACAGGCCGCATCGGCGCAGGCCTTGAGCGTGATGGTTTTCGGCTGGCAGGTCAGGCCGCTGCCGTCGTTCAGGATGCGCACATGGTTGAGCGTCGGCTGCTGGATCGGCTGCGCCGTGCAGACCTTGAGCGACGCGATCTCGTGGATATTGGTGCTGCCGCCGGTCGATGCCGCGTAAGACAGATACCAGTAGGTCGGCACGGCCGCCTGGCCGCTCTTGGCCTTGGCATCATAGGTTCCGATCACATTCGTGTAGCCGGTGTGGGTGGGCGTGGTATCGCGGTCCACGGTCACATAAGCGTGCACGCTGTCGGTGTGGTCGACGGTCACGCGGTAGCGGTGGCCGGGGCCCGCCGTGGCGCCGGTGACGGCGATATTCGGCGACAGGCTGCCGGTGCCGGTGTGGAAGTCGTAACCGACCAGGCCATTGCCCGAACCACGCACCGCGACCGAGTTGGCCACCTGGCCGGAGCCGCCGCTACGGCCTTCCGTCGGGTTCGAGAAATTACCGAATTCGTCGATGCCGACGCCCAGCCAGCCACCGGCAAAACCATTACAGTTGCCGCAGTCCGAAGGCGCGGTCTTCTGCGCGAAGCCGAGCGAGCCGCCATACGCGCCGGCCACCGGCTGGTAAGACGCGTCGGACAGGATCACCCCGAGACCGTCACCGCCGGTACCGTTGTAGGAGTAGTAGTCGAACTCGACGACGATCTTGTTGCCCGACGCGGGGAACAGCCGGTTCAGGTGGGCCGCGCCGGCCTGGGTCGTGGTGTTGTCAGTCAGCCGTAGCTTGCCGCCGACCAGGGACGGCGTGTAGGTCGCGCCCGTCCCCTTGGTATAGCTCCAGTTGGCGCTGCTGACGAAGTCGTCGCAATAGCAGGAGGCGAAACCGGCCGGGACGGTACAGGTGGTGGTGCCGCCGCCGCTGCTGGGGCCGGCGGCAAAATCGTTCTGACTGGTAAAGCCCGCGCTGATGCCCGAGGCACTCGTGGACGTGGCGCTTGCGCTGACCGTGCCCGGCTGGGTCCAGGCCGCGCTCTTGTAGTTGGCGATGATGAAATTGGTCGGTACCGCGCCCGAATCGACCTCGGCCGTATTGAAGCTCAGCGTGATGCCATAGCTGCTGACGGTAATCGCGTCGCCCGTATTCCACAGCGACCAGTAGCGATTGACATTGGCCGTGCTCGACAGGCCGGAACCCGCGATCTGCGGATGGTCGCCTGCGGTGGTCCAGCCGGTCAGCGTGCCGCCCGCCGTGCTCAGCAAGGACAGGCCGATCGGATCATAGTAGCCGGCGCTGCCGACCGGATAAATGCAGCTGGTGGCCGAGGCCGAGGCCGGCCAGGTCAGGCGCAGGTAGCCGGCCACATAGCCGGACGTGCGGCTGATGCCGCTGAGGCAGGAAGCGCTGACGATCAGGGTGTTGGCATTGGTCGTCACGATCCCGTTCGTCAGGGTCAGCAGGGTCGACACCGTCACATTCCCCGACAACTGGACGCCCGCGCTATTGTTCACGGTCAGGCGCTGGAAGCTCGGCGTGCCGCTGATCGACTGGCTGCTGCTGCCGAGCAGACTCCAGGTGCCACTGCCCGAATTGAAGCTGCCGGCATTACTGAAGTTGCCGTACAGGTTGACGGTCGGATTATTGGTGTTGGCCGCAAACGTCGTCCCGCTACCCACCGTCAAGGCGCCGCGGATATTCAGGGTGCCGGTGTTTGGCGTCTTGGTGCTGCCGCCCGACACCGTCAGGCTCGGATAGGTAATGTTTGCGGTCGGGATCGTCTGCACATTGGCCGCGCGCGAGAACGCAAACACCACGGTGCTATTCGCCGCGTTGGCATTGATCGAGCCCGTGCCGAGCGTGATCGGGGTGGCGACGGTGGAGAAATTCAGGGTATAGGTATTACCGCTCGTAAAACTCAGCGCATAGTTGCCGACCGCTAGGGTCCCGAGTGTCCAGCTGCCGCCAGCGCCGCTCCAGGTAGAATTGGCGCCGAGCGTCAGTGTGCCGGCCAGATTGATGCTGTTGTTGGCCGTATTATTGTTGGTCAGATTACCGCCCAGGTTCAGGGTGACGCTGGCCGCGCCGGTCAGCGTACCGGCGCCATTGATGGTCAGGCTCGCAATCGTGGACGAGGTCGCATCGAGCGTGACCGCATGGCCATTAATGACGACCACGTCGCCTGCGGTCGGATAGCCGCCGCCCGAGACCTCGCTGTTGCAGGCGTTATTCGTGTGGTCCCAGGTCGCCGCCGTGGTCCAGTTGCCATTGGCCACCGAGGTGCAGACATTCGACGCCGGGCGGATCGCGATGATCGCAGCCGTCCCCGTGTCCGAGGTGGCAGTGCCCGCGGCCGTCGCCGTCTTGCTCACGCTGCCCGGGGTCGCCAACGTGACATAGGCCGTCTCCATCGAGATGCCGGAATCATTGCTGACCGCAAGCGAGGCGATGTCCACGCCCTCGGTACTGCCGGTCGGCGGCGTCCAGGTGACCGAATTGGCCACCGCGTGCACCGAGAAGATCAGCGCATTGGTCGCCGTCGTCGTGACAGAGGGCGTGGTATTCGAAGTCCCCGTGGCCACCGTAGCGCCGGCGCTCTGGTCAATCGGATTGGTCGGGTCGATGCGCCAGATGTCGGCAATCTGGGCGACCAGGCCCGCATGGGTGCCAGACACCGAGAAGCTGTAGGACGCCGGTTCGCTGGCGCCCGTCACGCAGTAGAACGTGAACAGTTTGCTCGGGGTGCCGCTCGACTGAGTGACCGGCGAATTGGCAATCTGGTTCCAGCCGCTGCCGCAGGTGGTGGTCGGCGTGACGGTGGCAGTGCCGCTGACGGCAACCGTGGCCAGCAGCAGCTCCTTCTGCAGCGTGCCCGAGGGTTTGGTGACACTGAAGCTGCCGCCCGAGGTGCCGGGCCGCAAGGCCAGCAGCACGCCGGTGTTTTCACCCGCCTGATTATTCCCGGTCATCACCAGCGGACCGCTGATCGCGCTATTGCTGGTTTTCTGCGTGTAGTACAGCACCAAGGCCGCGTCACTGCCGGTTGCGGTCGTCGAGAAGCCCGCCTGGGTCCAGCCGAGGCCGCCAGTCGTGGTCACCGAGAACGAACCCGGATTATTGGCGATGTGGCCGGCCATCAGAATCATCGGATTGCTGGCTACGGTCGCCGCCAGGCTACCGGTCGAAATATTGGTGCTGCTGGCCGAATCGACGCCTGCGCTTGCGGCATAGCTGATGTCGAGCGGCGTGGTCTGGTCAACACCGCGGAAGGCGAAACAGCGCGCGATGATCGAGTCGCCGGACGGGTGGGTCACGGTCGGCGTCGTATCGCCGGCCTGGGCAATGCGGTAGAAGGCCGAGGCGCGGTGCGCAGTACGCGTGCGGCTATAAATCTGGGTCCAGCCGGCCGGCATCGTGTGGGTGTTATTGTCGTGCGACTCGACCATGCAGAACAAGAAGTCGCCCGCGCTGTAGGCCGGCAGGGTCGGGCTGACATTGCCGGTGCCGCTGACGGCTGTGCCGGCGCCGACAAAGGTGATCGAGCCTGAGACCGTCGTGCTGCTGGCGCCGCCATACTGGGGCGTGGCGGCCCAGGCGGGGGCGC
Source organism: Massilia sp. TS11 (assembly GCF_022012445.1). Taxonomy (GTDB): domain Bacteria; phylum Pseudomonadota; class Gammaproteobacteria; order Burkholderiales; family Burkholderiaceae_D; genus Telluria. The sequence continues at coordinate 107,035 of NZ_JAKLTS010000005.1, read as the reverse complement.
ACGACAGCAGGCACAGGAACAGCCAGGCACGGCAGCGGGACAGGAACTCGCTCATTCGCCAACTCACTCAGAAACGGATGCGCACAACGCGCTGGACATAATCAATGCTATTGCTCGGATTCGGACAGGCGCCGCCATTCGGCTGGTTACAGGCCGTGGCCGTCAGCGTGTGTTCGGTGTAGCTGCCATTGCTGCTGGCGCTGCACTGCACGGTCACCACGAAGGTCGTCAGCGTGCTACTGGCCGGAAAACCGACATTGCTCGACGCCGTGCAGGCGCCATTTCGGTTGTACTGGTACAAGCCCCATTCGATGCCCGCCCGCGCGGCCTGATAGGCACGCGCGCCCTGGATGTCGAGCCCCGAGGCCTGCTGCTGGTTGCCGATCAATGAAGTGATCGCCGCCACCAGGCCGGCCAGCACCACGATCAGGAAGATCGCGGTCACCAGGGACATGCCGCTTTGTCGTCGTCGCTGCATCATGGGGTGTTATCCACGTGAACCTGATGGACCAGGGTAATCGGGCCATCCTTGTTATTGTTGGCTTCCATCGTCACCTGCAGCAAGATCAGGCCGCTGCGCGTGGTGGCGATATTGCTGACCGCAAAAGTACAGGAGGTGATGCGCATGGCCATCAGGGCCGACTGCCCGCCCGATGGCGTGCTGAGGCTGGCGTTCCAGCCGTAGTTCCAGTAGCGCCGCATATTCCCGCTGCCATTCGCGCCCGGCGTGCAGCGGAACATCACCGGCTGGTTGACGACATAGAACACATTCGCGGGCGACATGAATTGGGTGCTGCCCTGGGCCGCGAACACATTGCTCGACATCGTGATCGTCGAACCGGAGGCGCTGGCGACCGCGGCGCGGTTGCCGCCCGCGTAGGCGTCGGCATTGGTGATGCCCTGGCCCAGGTTGTAGATGACGATGCTGTCGCCGGCCGCGATCGCTTCCTTCCCGCTCGGCACCACGCCGGCGATCGTGAAGCTCTTGTTGCTCGTGCTGCTCCAGTCGAGCGCGGTACCGGTACCGGCATAGTCGTTCGAGTAATAGCGGGCCGCCGTCTTCACCGGAATCAGTTCCAGGCTCTGGCCGTCGGCCGATACGCGCACACTGTTCGGCAAGGCCAGCTGGATCTCGCGTGCGATCCGGCGCAGCATCTGATCGGCGGCGTCGGTCAGCTCGGCGCGCGCCACGGCATCGGTGTACATCTGCACGGGCGCCGTCACGAACACCGCCACCACCGTGGCCAGAATGCCGGTGATGACCATCACGACGATGGCCTCGACCAGGGTGAAGCCGCGCATCGCACGGCGGCGCAGGGTAGCCGGACTCATGGGATGCTCTGCGGTGAATGGCGCGTGCGGAAGCCGTCGAGCACGACGCTTTCGCCATTGCCGTAATACACGGTCACAAAGATGTGCAGCACCTCGGTTCCATCGGGCGAGGCGCTCGAAGGGATGCCGCCCAGGCCCTCGGGCACGATGCGCAGCGTGGCCGTAAAGCCGCTGACCGGATACGGCGAATTGGTGGCATCGGCCAGCACGCCGCCGCTATTGAAGGCGTACTGCTCGGCGCCATAGGCCGTCACGTAGTCGTTGACGTTGTCAAAGGGGCGGCCGAGCGTGCTGCCCGACTCCTGGCCGACGTCTTCCATCAGACCGGCCGCGCAGTCCGAGGGCGCGTTCGCCGTGGACGCGTTCACGCTGTCGCTCGGGTCGCAATAGGTGAACTGGGCCAGTTCGACTTCTTCGAGCAGGCCCTCGGCAATGGCAATGGCCTGCTTGCGCACGACCGGGTCCGCACTCAGGCGGTTGGCCACGCCCATGACCTGCAGCACCGCGATCACGGCGATGCTGATGATCACGATGAACATGATCAGTTCGACCAGGGTCAGGCCCTGCTGACGGCGCTTAATGGACATAAGCCGTCTCCGCCTCGACCACCACAGTGGACGTATGGTCGCCGCCATTGAGGGTAATGGTCAGGCCGCTGAAACTCGAGCTCGACGAGCCGCTCGGATCGGTGCTGGCAAATGGCTTGGCCAAGGCATCGACATAGAAAGTGGCGGCGGCCGGCGAGGTGCTCATGGTGACGCTGCCCGGCTTGCCCTCGCAGGCCCAGTTTCCCTTGTAGTTGCCGCCGTCGAGGCAGTAGGTACGTGTGGCGCTATTCCCGCTATTGCCCGGCGAGATCACCATGTTCGACGACGCGCAGGCCGGATCGAAGCACAGGGCTACATAGTTGGCGTTGAACACCACATACACATTGCGGTTCTGCGCGATGGCGGTGCGCTTGGCGTAGCGGATCAAGGCAGCGACCTGGTCACCGAAAGCGCGCGCCTCAAACGTCGGCGTGCTGGCGAAACGGCCATAGGCGGCGGCGCCGAGAATCCCGATAATCAGGATCACGACCACCAGCTCGACCAGGGTGAACCCGCGCGTGCGTAGAAGCTTCATGCGTGCAGCCACAAACAAAAAGGTGGAAACGCCGGGATGACGTTTCCACCTTTGCAATTCTTATCCGGCCTTCCCGCTCTGGCATCAGAACGGGAAGCTACCGGTTCGTGCATCAGCAGCCCGACGAGGTCACCGTCACCGAGACGCCGCTGGTCGATGCCGAGTAGGCAGCCTGGCAGGTGGTGGTGGCGTGGCTCGAATCCGGGTTCACCGAGCCGGCGCCCAGCACATAGTCGGGCGAGGTCAGACCGGCAGCGGCGATGATGCCGGCGGTGGTGGCGGCCGGGTAACCGAGCGTGTCGCCGGAGATGGCCGTGCCTTCCATCGTGATCACGGTGGTGGCCGTGCTTGAGCCCTTGGCGATCCAGGCGGCGTGGTAGTTGGCGGCGGCGGCCTTCATGGCGCCAGCGGCAGCATTCAGCTTCGCCGCACGTGCATCAGCGCCGAGATCGGTGAACTTGGGAATCGCGGTTGCAGCCATGATGCCCAGGATGACGATAACAACGATCAGCTCGATCAGGGTAAAGCCTTGTTGTGCACGACGTTTGAAGCGAGAGTTTTGCATTTCGATTTCTCCGAACAAAATTGAGAAGTCCGCACCAGTCTGGACCCAACGGCTCCTCGTTATCAAGATTTACGAGGCACAGGCACTTGCTCTATGACCACGCCTTCGATTATACCGGCGTTTTGATCCTGTGCACGAAGCAATTTTACTTTAAATTTGATTAAGTTTTCGTAAGGATTTCTTAAATTTCTTGTGTGGTTTGGAAAATACACAAGCTTGTGGTCTTTTTTATCGAAGTACCAGGAGCCCGGCTCGATGTCTTCCAGCTTGGGCGCAAAGTACTCACCCACATAGTTGGACGGCTTCTTGGCCAGCAGCTCGACCGGGTTGTCGCGCTCCAGCGATTCGAGCTGCTTGTCCTGCCCTTTCACCAGTACTGAAGCCAGTTTCAGCGTGAGCGCCGCCTGCACATTGGCCAGAATCTGGTCGCGTGCGGTGAGCTCGGCTTGCTCCTGGTAGTACTCGACCCTGTTCAATAATGCGCCGCCCAACAGGGCCACCACAATGACCACCATCGCCAGCTCGAACAGGGAAAATCCGCGCTGGCGATATTGACAATGTTTGTAGTGTTTACGCAACATTTATTAATTATGTTTCATTGCTGCTTTGCCCAAATCCCAGATCGGCAAGAAGATGCCCATGGCCAAGACGAGAATCATAATCCCGAGGAAAACGATCAGAATCGGCTCAATCTGTTGCGATAAAGTCTTCAATTCGTAGTCGACTTCGCGCTCGTACATTTCGGCAATTTCGTCCATCAGGTCGTCAAGCGAGCCCGATTCTTCGCCAACGGCGATCATCTGCAGCACAATCGGGGTGAACACATTGGCCGCCGCGGCGGTCCGCAAAATGCTCTCGCCGCGCTCGACGCCGTCGCGCATTTTTTCGACCTTGCCTGCTAGAAATGCATTATCCACCGTTTGTGAGACCACCGTAAGGGCCTGGACGATGGGCACACCGCTGCGGCTGGCCAAGGCAAAGCTGCGTGCGAAGCGGGCCATCGTGCCTTTTTGGATAATCTTTCCGGCAATGGGAAATTTGAGTTTCCACTTGTCAAAGGCAAGCCTGCCCTCGGGCGTGCGGATGTAGGAGCGCACCCCGAACACACTGGCCACGCCGACAAAGATGATGACCGGCCACCACTGCACGGTGAAATTGGACAGACCGATCAAGAAGCGCGTCATGAACGGCAATTCCGCATGGAAGGCTTCGAACACTTTGACGAACTTAGGTATCACAAAGATGTTCACCACAAAGATCGCCAGCACCATGGCCGAGATCACGAAGGTCGGGTAGCGCGTGGCGCTTTTCACACGGTTGCGCATTTCCCGGTCAAACTCCAGGTGGTCGTTGAGACGCAGGAAGACTTCTTCGAGCCGGCCGGTCAGTTCGCCGACGCGAATCATAGCGAGATAGAAATTATCGAAGGCCTGCGGATGGCGCCGCATCGATAGCGACAGTTCGCGGCCCTGGTCGAGCGATTCGCGCAGGTCCTTGATGATCTTGGCAAAACTCTTGTTGATGGCCGATTCCTGCAGGCCCGCCAGGCCGCGCATGATGGGCACCCCGGATTTGAGCAGCGTGTACATCTGGCGGCTGAACAGCTGCACGTCGACGCTCGTGATTTTGCGCGCGGTCAGCAGTTCGATCCAGTTGACCTTAGCCTTGGGTGCGCCTTTGTTGGTTTCCGCAATCTCGACCGGCGTGATGCCGTTTCGGAACAATTGCTCGGCCACGGCATTCGGGTCGGCCGCCTCAATCACGCCGGTGGCGACCGCGCCCTTGGCATCGCGCCCCTTGTAGGCAAAAAAGGCCACGATTAATCCTCGAGCTGGTTACTGATGCGCATGGCTTCAGAAATCGTCGTGCGTCCGGCCATGGCCAGCTTGACTGCATGGCGGCGCAGCGTGTTGCCGGCCATCTGCTGGTGGGCCGCATGCAGGAAGACATTGGGGTCTTCGGCATTCGAGGCGTCCACCACGGGGCGCGTCATTTCCAGCATCTCATACACGCCGGTCCGGCCGCGGTAACCGAGGCCATTGCAGTGCGAGCAGCCGCGCCCACTGAAGAACTGGTGCTGGTCGACCGTGTTGTGCAGCTCGGCGGTCAGCCATTCGGCCTCGTGCGGGCTGGGCGTGTAGGGCTGGATGCAGCTTTCGCAGATCACGCGCACCAGACGCTGGGCCAGCACGGCCTGCAGCGAGGAACCGACCATGTAGCGCGGCACGCCCATGTCCATCAGACGCAGCGGGGTACTGGCCGCATCGTTCGTGTGCAGGGTCGACAGCACCAAGTGGCCGGTCATGGCGGCGCGCAGACCGATCTGCGCCGTTTCCTGGTCACGCATCTCACCGACCAGCACCACGTCCGGGTCCTGACGCAGGGCCGAGCGCAGCACCTTGGCGAAGGTCAGGTCGATCTTCTCGTTGACCTGCACCTGGTTGATGCCGGGCAGACGGTATTCGACCGGGTCCTCCACCGTGATCAGCTTGGTCTCGACCGAATTCAGTTCCGCCAGCGCCGAGTAGAGCGTGGTGGTCTTACCGGAACCGGTCGGCCCCGTCACCAGCACCAGGCCATTCGGGCGATTGATGATCGAGCGGAAGCGATCGACCAGTTCGGGCGGCATGCCGATCGCGTCGAGCTTGAGCATCACCCCGCCCTGATTGAGCAGACGCATGACGATCGATTCGCCGTACTGGGTCGGCATGGTCGAGATACGCACGTCGATACGCTGGTTCTTCACCTTGATCGCGAAGCGGCCGTCCTGCGGCAGGCGCTTTTCCGAAATGTCGAGGTCGGACATCAGCTTCAGACGCAGGGCCAGCGGCGTGGCCACACGGATATCGGCTTCGGTCTGCAGGTGCAGCACGCCGTCGATACGGAAGCGGATCTGCAGCCGGGTTTCCTGCGGCTCGATGTGGATGTCGGAGGCGCGCACCTGGGTGGCATCCTCGAACACCGATTGCAGCAGCTTCACAATCGGCGCTTCTTCCAGGTTCGGATTGGCCGCGGCCAGCGCTCCGAAGTCGACGTAATCGCCGAGGTCGGATTCGACTTCCTTGGCGAGGTCGGTGATTTCCTCCGTGCGCCGGTACAGGCGGTCGATCGCCTGCAGCACTTCCGACTCGTTGACCACGGCCAGTTCGATCGGCTTGCGGCACAGGCGCGAAATCTCGTCGTAGGCGAACAGGTCGGTCGGGTCGGACAGACCGATCAGCAAAGTGCCGTTCCGGTCTTCCAGCGCCAGGGCGCGGAAGCGGCGCGCGGCCGTTTCCGGCAGTTGGCGCGCGATTTCCGGCACGATGTTGTAGAACTTGAGGTTGATGTAGGGAATGGCCAGCTGTTTGGCCAGGGCGCCCGAAATCTGCTCTTCGGTGACAAAGCCGTTTTCGACGAACACCCGGCCCAGCTTGCGGCCCGTCTTCTTCTGATCGGCCAGCGCCTGCATCAGCTGCGCTTCGGTCAGTAGTTTCTGTTGAACAAGAATCTCGCCGAGACGGACTTTTTCTGGCCTTGCCATGACTTCCCTTAACACTTGAGCGCACCAGCGCGCATTTTATGCTAGAAACCTCAGGGCACAGGGAAATTCCGCTAGACTGCCGGCATGAACTTCCCCTCCCCCTGCTCCCCGCAACGCCGGCGCATCTATTTGATGCGTCACGGAAGCGTTACTTATTTCGATGATAACGGAAAGCCCCATCTTCCGGAAACCGTTCCTTTGAATGCGGCCGGACGTGCTCAGGCCACGGCGGCCGGCCAGGCCTTTGTCGCGGCCGGCTTGCGCTTTGACCGCGTGATCGTGTCCGGCCTGCCGCGCACGGTGGAAACGGCAGCGCGCGTACTGGCCGAGACCGGCCAGGCGATCACGCCCGAGGTCTGGGAAGAGCTGCAGGAGCTGCGTGGCGGCCGCCTGTCGCAGATTCCCGACGCCGAGCTGCGCGCCGCCTTCACGGGCGCCTTCGACGGCCTCGTGCCCGAGCACAGCCGTTTTCTCGGCGGCGAGAGCATCGGCGCGCTGCTCGACCGCGTCCACCCTGCGCTGGCGCGCCTGCGCGCCGACCCCGACTGGGACACCGTGCTGCTGGTCCTGCACGGCGGCGTCAACCGCGCGATTCTGTCGCTGGCCCTGACCGGCCAGCGCCTGTTCCTGGGCGGCCTGGCGCAGACGGCCGGCTGCATCAACGCGCTCGACGTCGGCAGCGCGCCCGGCGACTGGGTGGTGCGTTTCACCAACTACGCGCCCCCGCTGCCCCTGCAACAAGATGCGCGCCACACCACCATGGAAAAATTGTACGAACAATACATCCTTTCCCGCCAAGCAAAATCGGGGTCAGACCCCATTTAGCTGGCCGGAAAAATGGGGTCTGCCCCCATTTTTTCTTCGCCGACATTCCGAGGCCGATGCGCGAATAAACGAACACTCGTTCTATTTTTTGAGCTAGAATCGCTGGAGACCTTCTCGGGAGACAGCGGATGTTTGAAGAATTCATTGGCACCAAGGCGGTGTCCGAGCGCCAGAAGTTCGATGTCGTGGCGCTCGACGCCTGGCTGGCCCAGCATGTGGCCGGCTATCAAGGCGGGGCCTTGCAGGTGGAGCAATTCAAAGGCGGGCAATCGAACCCGACCTTCAAGCTGACGGCGCCCTCGGGCCAGTATGTGCTGCGCACCAAGCCCGGTCCGGCCGCTAAGCTGCTTCCCTCGGCCCATGCGATCGACCGTGAATTCCGCGTCATGGATGCGCTTCAGCAGTCTGGCTTTCCGGCACCGCGCCAGTACGCCCTTTGTCTCGATGAGGCCGTGATCGGGCGCGCCTTCTACCTGATGGAATTCATTCCCGGCCGGGTGCTGTGGGACCAGTCGCTGCCGGGCATGACCCCGGCCGAGCGCGCCGCCATCTACGACGAAATGAACCGCGTGATCGCCCTGCTCCACACGGTCGACTACGCGGGTATCGGTCTGGCCGACTATGGCAAGCCGGGCAACTATTTCGCGCGCCAGATCGAGCGCTGGACCAAGCAGTACCTGGCCTCGCAGACCGAGTCGATTCCCGAGATGGACGCGCTGATCGCCTGGCTGCCTCAGCATATTCCGGCCGGCGACGACACCGCCATCGTGCACGGCGACTTCCGCATGGACAACCTGATCTTCCATCCGACCGAGCCGCGCATCCTGGCTGTGCTCGACTGGGAACTGTCGACCCTCGGCCACCCGGCTGCCGATTTCTCCTACCACTGCATGAGCTGGCATATCGAGCCCGGCAAGTTCCGCGGCATTAAGGGCCTGGACCTGGCAGCGCTCGGCATCCCGAGCCAGCAGGCCTATATCGACCGCTACTGCGAACGCACGGGCAAGACCATCCGTGCCGAAGACTTCAATTTCTACCTCGCCTACAACATGTTCCGCCTGGCCGGCATCATGCAGGGGATCATGAAGCGCTATGTCGATGGCACCGCTTCCAGCGCCCAGGCCCTGGAAAACGGCCGCATGGCGCGCCCGATGGCGCAACTGGGCTGGCACTACGCTCTGCAAAATCAATAAGGACCGATCATGGATTTCGACTACTCCCCGCGCTGCAAGGATCTGCAGGCGCGCCTGCTGGCCTTCATGGACGCGCACATCTACCCGAACGAAAACGCCTTCTACGCGGAGGTCAACCGCAATGGGGTGGAGAAAGGCGACCGCTGGATTCCGACCGAATTGATCGAAGCTCTGAAGCCGCTGGCGCGCGAGGCCGGGCTGTGGAATCTGTTCCTGCCCAAATCGGCGCGCGCGCCCGAGGGCCTGTCGAATACCGACTACGCGCCGCTGTGCGAGATCATGGGGCGCGTGCCCTGGGCGCCGGAAGTCTTCAACTGCTCGGCCCCGGACACCGGCAATATGGAGACGCTCGAACGCTACGGCACCGAAGCGCAGAAGGCGCAGTGGCTGGAGCCGCTGCTGCGCGGCGCGATCCGTTCGGCGTTTGCGATGACCGAACCCGAGGTGGCCTCGAGCGACGCCACCAATATCGCCACCCGCATCGAGCGCGATGGCGACAGCTATGTGATCAACGGCCGCAAATGGTGGATCTCGGGCGCCGGCGACCCGCGCTGCAAGCTGTTTATCGTGATGGGCAAAACCGATCCGCACGCGGCGCGCCATGTGCAGCAGTCGATGATCCTGGTCGATGCCGCCACGCCGGGCATCACGATCAAGCGCCCGCTGCCCGTCTTCGGCTACGACGACGCGCCGCACGGGCACTGCGAAATCCTGTTCGAGAATGTGCGCGTGCCAGCGGCGAACATCCTGCTCGGCGAGGGACGCGGCTTCGAAATCGCCCAGGGCCGCCTCGGCCCGGGCCGCATCCACCACTGCATGCGCGCGATCGGCGTGGCCGAACGGGCGCTGGAGCTGATGTGCAAACGGCTCGACGCGCGTGTGGCTTTCGGCCGCAAAATCTCCGAGCAAGGCGTGTGGCGCGAACGGATCGCCGAAGCGCGCATCCGCATCGACTGCGCCCGTCTGTTGACGCTGAAGGCCGCCTACATGATGGACACGGTCGGGAACAAGGTGGCGCAAGCCGAGATCGCGATGATCAAGGTGCTGGCGCCGAGCGTGGCCCAACAGGTGCTCGACTGGGCGATCCAGGCGCATGGTGCGGGCGGCGTGTCCGAGGACTTCCCGCTCGCCTACCAGTGGGCCGGCAACCGCACCCTGCGCCTGGCCGACGGCCCGGACGAAGTGCACCGCAATGCCATCGCCAAACTGGAGCTTGCCAAGCACACCAAGCTGCGCGAAGATTTGTCGGCCCCGATCACCCGCAGTTAATCCGGGCGCGCGCCGGCGCGGCACGTCCGGCCGCCGCCCTGTCTGGAGAATGGCGTGCCCCAACGCTCGACGTCCCCCGCGCCGCTCAAGGCGCAGCGCCTGCTGCTGGCCGTGCTGCTGCCAGCCGGCGCCGCCTTGCTCCTGCCCCTGGTTCTGCCCGCCGCCTGGGCCGCCGTGTTTGGCCTGCTGGCCGTGGGGGCGGGCGGCCTGTGGGCCTGGCGCGGCGCCGCCCTGCTCGATATGCGCGTGGCCGAACTGGCCGATCTGGCGCGCCTGGGCACGCGCCGCTTCGACAAGGCCAGCCTGGAACTGCTGATGGCCGAACGCACGGCGGCGCTGGCGCGTTCCAGCTCCCTGCTCGAAGCGATCTTCTCGTGCGCGCCGGTCGGCCTGTCCTACCTTGACCACCAGGGCCGCTTCGTCAAGATCAATGCATATCTGGCCGCCATCAATGGCCACAGCGTCGAGGCGCATCTGGGACGCACCCTGAGCGAGGTGCTCGGCCCCGATGGCGAAGTGCTGGAACGCGATCTGCGTGCCGTGCTGGCCAGCGGCGCGCCGCGCACCGGCCTCGAGGTGAGCGTACCGGCGCCGGCCGAACCGGGCCGGCTGCGCCACTGGATCGTCAACTACTACCCGGTCTTCGGCATCGACCAGAGCATCGCCGGGGTCAATGTGGTGCTGGTCGATATCAGTGAACAGAAAGACCTGGCGGCGCGGCTGGCCGAAAGCGAAAACCAGTTCCGCGCCCTGTACGAACTGGCCGGCGATGCGCACCTGATCACCAGCCTGGATGCGCATTTTGAAGGCGGCAACCGGGCCGCGCTCGAGCTGTTCGGCTGCCCCGACCAGGCCTGCCTTCGCACCCAGTCGGTGCTCAGCCTGTCGCCGGCGTCGCAGCCAGACGGCCAACTGAGCGCCCCCCGCGCCGCTACTCTGATGGCCGAAGCCCAGATCAGCGGCAGCGCCCACTTCGAATGGCGCCACCGGCGCCTGGACGGCAGCGAGTTCGACGCCGACATCCGCCTGACCCTGATTCCGGCCAACGGCCGCCAGCAGATGCTGGCCACGGTGCGCGACATCACGGCGCGCAAGCAGGCCGAGGCCGCGCTGCTCGCCTCGCACCGCGCCAAGAGCGAATTCGTGGCCAATATGAGCCACGAAATCCGCACCCCGCTCAATGCCATTCTGGGTCTGGCGCGCCTGCTCGAAGAGGGCCAGCTGGCGCGGCGCGAGCGCGGCTACGTCGCCAAGATCCGCCTGGCTGCGCATTCGCTGCTCGGCATCGTCAACGACGTGCTGGACTTCTCGCGCATCGAAGCCGGCCAGCTCGAACTCGAACGCACCGCCTTCGTGCTCGACCAGGTGCTGGCCGATACCGCCGCGCTGGTGGCCGCGAATGCCTGGACCAAGGGGCTGGAGCTGGTGTTCGACGTCGCGCCCGAGGTGCCGCCCGGCCTGGTGGGCGACCCGATGCGGCTCGAGCAGCTGCTGCTGAACCTGATGGGCAATGCGGTCAAGTTCACCGACCACGGCGAAGTGGTGCTGAGCGTGCGCGCGCTCGAGGTCACGGGCCAGCAGGCCCTGCTCGAATTCGCCGTGCAGGACACCGGCATCGGCATCGCGCCCGAGCGGCAGGAGCGCATGTTCGACGCCTTCACCCAGGGCGACAGTTCGACCAGCCGGCGCTACGGCGGCACCGGCCTCGGGCTGGCGATCGCGCGCCATCTGGCCCAGCTGATGGGCGGTACGCTCGGGCTGTCGAGCCAGGTCGGCGCCGGCTCCACCTTCCGCTTCACCTGCTGCTTCGAGATCGACCCGCTGGCGCGCCCGGCCCAACGCCCGGCCCCGCACTGCATCCTGATCGTCGACGACAATGCCAGCGCGCGCCAGGCGCTGGTGCGCGCGGCCAGCCATCTGGGCCTGCAGGTGCACAGCGCCACCGGCGGCGCCGACGCCCTCGCCCAGCTGCGCGCGCTCGACCGGGCCGGCCAGCAGTGCGCGCTGGTGCTGCTCGACGCCGCCATGCCGGACCTGGACGGCATCGCCACCCTGGCCCTGCTGCGCGCCGAAGCAGGCGCGCGCCATCTGCCGGTGGCCCTGATGGCAGCCGAACAGACGCGCGCGCGGCTGGAAGCGCTGGCGCCCGAGCTGGCGATCGAGGCCGTGTTCGCCAAGCCGCTCACGCCCTCGGCCCTGCGCGTCGGTCTGCTGGCGCTGCTCGATGGCGAGGAAGAACCGGCGCCGCCGGTGCCGGCCCCGTTGGCCGGGCGCCTGCAGGGCCTGCGCGTGCTGCTGGTCGAGGACAATGAGATCAACCAGGAAGTGGCCAGCTACATCCTGCTGCATGCCGGCGCCGCGGTCGATCTGGCCCGCCATGGCGGCGAGGCGCTCGCCATGCTGGGGCGCGCGCCGCGCCACTACGACGTGGTGCTGATGGATATCCAGATGCCGCAGATGAACGGCTACGAGGCGGCCCAAGCGATCCGCGCGCGCGGACTGGCCGTGCCGATCGTGGCCATGACGGCCAATGTGCAGGCCGACGACCGCGAGCGGGCGCGCGCCGCCGGCATGAATGAGCACATCGCCAAGCCGATCGAAGTCGACGATCTGGTCAACGCCATCCAGCGGGTGCTGCAGGCCCAGGTCGCGGCGGCGGCGCCGGCCGTACCCGGCGCGCCCGTGGCCCACCTGCCCGCCCTGCCCGGCATCGACGTGGCCGCCGCGCTGCCGCGCTTCGGCGGCGATGTCGACATCCTGCGCCGCCTGCTGCGCCGCTTCGGCGCCGCCAATGGCAGCACCACCGCCAGCGTGCGCGGCCTGCTGCTGCACGGCGAGCAGGAGTGCGCGCTGCAGGCCCTGCACCGGCTGCGCGGCGTGGCCGCCAATCTGGGCGCGAGCGAGGTGGCGCTGCGTGCGCGCGCCCTCGAAGACTGCCTGCGCGGCCAGACAGCGCAGGCCTGGGCCGAGCCGCTGGCGGCCCTCGACGCGGCCCTGGCGCCCGTGCTGGAAGCCGCATCCAGACTGGGCCCGGAGCCGCTCGGGCCAGCGGCGGCGGCGCCACAGGACCTGCATGAAGAACTGGTCAAATTGTCTAATTTGTTGCAAAATAGTAACTTGAAAGCGATCGCCGTCTTCGCCGCCCTGCGCCCCGCGCTGGCAGCCGAGCATACGGACCAGGACGTCCTGGCGATCGCCGAGGCCATCGACACGCTGCGCTTTCCGGCGGCAGCGGCCTTGGTCGAGGACCTCCTGAACCGAAAGGAAAGCGTGTGAGCTGGACCGACCTTGCCCGCAATGGCCGCATTCTCATCGTCGACGACGCGATGGAGAATATCCAGGTGCTTCACCAGGCGCTGCAAAGCGAGCACGAGACCCTGTTCGCCATGAGCGGCGAAAAAGCCATCGAGATCGCGCGCGCCCAGAAGCCCGACCTGATCCTGCTCGACGCCATGATGCCGGGCATGGATGGCTATGCCGTCTGCACCGCCCTGCGCGCCTCGGACGCCACGCGCGACATCCCCGTCATCTTTGTCACTGTGCTCAATGCGACCGAGGACGAGACGCGCGCGCTCGAAGCCGGCGCCGCCGACTTCATCACCAAGCCGGTGAATGCGGCCGTGGTGCGCGCGCGCGTGCGCACCCACCTGACCATCAAGCGCCAGAGCGACATCCTGCGCGCGCTGACCATGACCGACAGCCTGACCGGCGTGGCCAACCGGCGCTGCCTGGACGAGACCATCGACAGCGAATGGCGGCGCTGCGCACGCATGGGCGAGCCGATCGCCCTGATCCTGGCCGACATCGACCACTTCAAGCTGTACAACGACGAATACGGCCACCAGGCCGGCGACGCCTGTCTGCAGGCTGTGGCCAGCGCCATGCGCCGCGCCGCCGCGCGCCCGCAGGATCTGGTGGCGCGCTACGGCGGCGAGGAATTCGCGATTCTGCTGCCGATGCTCGATGTGCGCGGCGCCGAAGTGGTGGCCAACAAGCTGCTGGCCGAGATCGAACTGCTGGCCATTCCGCATGCCCGTTCGAGCACCGCGCCGAGCGTCACCCTGAGCCTGGGCGTGGCGGCCCTGCGCCCGGCCGACGGCGCCCATCTGGACTCGCTGCTGAAGACCGCCGACGCCCTGCTGTATCAGGCCAAATCGCTGGGCCGCAACCGCTGCTGCCTGCCGCTGTAAGCACGCCGCACGCGTGCTCATTGCTGAGCCTGGAATAAGCCGCTATCCTCGCGCTCAGGAGGAATACCATGCAAACAACGACCGAGCGCGGCGCCAGCATCATGCGCGTCAAGCGCCTGCACATCGACACCTATCACGAACCCGTGATCTACATGCGGCGCGACTGCCATGTGTGCCGCTCGGAGGGCTTTGAAGCCCACTCGCGCATCGAAGTCACGTTCGGCGAGCGGCGCGTGATCGCCACCCTGAATGTGGTCAGCAATGGCCTGGTCGAGACCGAGGAAATCGGCCTGTCGGAAGCCGCCTGGCGCGTGCTCGGCGCCGCCGACGGCGAGGAAGTCAGCCTGGCGCACCCGCTGCCGCTGCAGTCCTTCTCGCAGGTGCGCGCCAAGCTGTATGGCCATGCGCTGACGCTCGACGCGGCGCGCGACATCATGCGCGACATCGTCGCCGGTAACTACTCGGACATCGAAATCGCCGCCTTCCTCACGGCCTGCGCCGGCAACCGCATGGACCTGGACGAGATCACGGCGCTGACGCGCGCGATGGTCGAATCGGGCGCGCGCCTCGATTGGGGCAAGGAGGTCATCGTCGACAAGCACTGCGTCGGCGGCCTGCCCGGCAACCGCACCACGCTGCTGGTGGTGCCGATCGTGGCGGCCTGCGGCCTGACGATTCCGAAGACCTCGTCGCGCGCGATCACTTCGCCGGCCGGCACCGCCGATACGATGGAGACCCTGGCCCCGGTCATGCTCGATCTGGCGCGCATGCGCGCCGTGGTGGCGGCCGAAGGCGGCTGCATCGCCTGGGGCGGCGCGGTCAATCTGAGCCCGGCCGACGATCTGCTGATCCGCATCGAACGTCCGCTCGACCTGGACAGCGATGGCCAGCTGGTGGCCTCGGTGCTGTCGAAGAAGCTGGCGGCCGGCTCCACCCACGTGCTGATCGATATTCCGGTCGGCCCCACGGCCAAGGTGCGCTCGCTCGATGCGGCCCAGCGCCTGACGAATATCCTATGCAGCGTCGGCCAGGCGATCGGCCTCGAAGTGCGCACCCTGTTTACCGACGGTTCGCAGCCGGTCGGGCGCGGCATCGGTCCCGCGCTTGAGGCCTATGACGTGCTGGCCGTGCTGCAGAACGCGCCGCACGCGCCCGACGATCTGCGCCAGCGCGCCCTGCTGCTGTCGGCGCGGATTCTCGAAATGGGGCTCGGGATCACACCCGAGGCGGCCCTGACCCAGGCGCGCCAGGCGCTGACCAGCGGCACGGCCTGGCGCAAATTCCAGGCCATCTGTGCGGCCCAGGGCGGCATGCGCGAACCGCCGCGCGCGCCCCACACCTATCCGATTCTGGCCAAGGCGCGCTGCCGCATCGTCGCCTTCGACAACCGCCGCCTGGCGCGCATCGCCAAGCTGGCCGGGGCCCCGCGCGCGCCGGCCGCCGGCATCCTGCTGCACGGCGCCTCGGGCGGGCATTTCAACAAGGGCGATCCGATCTACACGATCCACGCCGAGTCGCCGGGCGAACTGGCCTATGCGCGCGACTACGCCGAGTCCCAGCCCGATGTGGTGCTGGTCGAGAAGGAGTTCTGATGACACCGATGCTGTTTGCCCTGCCGGGCAATGAAACCATGTGCGCGCGCCTGGCCGAACAACTGGGCTGGGACACGGGCGCGCTCGAAACGCGCCGCTTCCCCGATGGCGAGAGCTATCTGCGCTTTGCCGATGCGGTGCGCGGGCGCGAGGTGGTGCTGGTCTGTACGCTCGACCGCCCCGACGACAAGGCCATCAGCCTGGTGCTGGCGGCCGGCATCGCGCGCGAAAACGGCGCCACCCGCGTCGGTCTGGTCGCGCCCTATCTCGCCTACATGCGCCAGGACGCCGTGTTCAAGCCGGGCGAAGGCATCACCTCCGGCCATTTCGCGCGCCTGCTGTCAGGTGCCGTGGACTGGATGGTGACGATCGACCCGCACCTGCACCGCCATGCCACGCTGGACGAGATCTACACGATTCCGACCCTGGTGGTGAAAGCGGCGCCGAGCATCTCGGCCTGGATCGCGCGCGAGCTGCGCCAGCCGGTCATCGTCGGGCCGGACGGCGAGAGCGAACAATGGGCGGCCGAAGTGGCGCGCGACGCCGGCTGCGCGGTGACGGTGCTGACCAAGACCCGCCATGGCGACCACGATGTGGAAGTGTCGGTGCCGGACACCGCGCACTGGCAGGGCTTCACGACCGTGCTGGTGGACGACATCGCCTCGACCGCGCGCACGATGATCGCGGCGGCCGGGCATATCACGGCGGCCGGACTGGCCGCGCCCGTGTGCATCGCCGTGCATCCGGTGTTTGCCGGCAGCGCCTATGCCGATCTGCAGGCCGCGGGTGTCAGCCGCATCGTCAGCTGCAATACGATTGCGCATCCGAGCAATGCGATCGACCTGTCGGCGCCGCTGGCCGCGGGCATCCGCACGCTGCACGCGCGCCTGGGCTGAGGCTTACAGCAGGCGGATCACCAGCTCGGCCACGCACACCGGCTTGGTCTCGGCCTCGTCCTCGATGGTGACGCGCCAGACCAGCTGGGCGCCCTGCTCCACGTCTTCGAGCGACTGCAGGTGCAGGATGCCGCGCACGCGGCTGCCGACCGGCACCGGGGCCGGAAAGCGCACCTTGTTCACGCCGTAGTTGATGATCATGCGCGGAAAGCTCAGGTGCACGGAGCGCTCGAGCATGGCCGGCAGCAGCGACAAGGTCAGAAAGCCATGCGCGATCGGCCCGCCGAACGGCGACTCGCGGCGGCAGCGTTCCGGATCGACATGGATCCACTGATGGTCATCGGTGGCATCGGCAAAACTGTTCACGCGCTGCTGGGTGATTTCCATCCAGTCCGTCACGGCCACATCCGCGCCGACCAGGCCACGCAGGGCCTCAAGGGAAGCAATTTCTCGCATATTCTTAGCAAACAGAAATTCGGGGTCTGACCCCAATTTTTCTACAAAGATAAATGGGGTCTGACCCCGATTTTTCCACAAATAAAAAACCGGGGTCGGGCCCCGGTTTTTTTCGCTTAATTGCCCGGTTTGGGCAGGTAGGGCATCACGCGACTGGCCAGGCGGCTGTCGGTGCGCAGGATGCTGACCTCGTCGGCCAGCACGTGCACGGCCTCGCCCAGGATCGGGTCCTTGGCGTTCTTGGCGGCTTTTTCGGCGGCCAGCTCGGCTTGCAGGCTGCGCTCGCCACCGACCAGGCCGTCGTCGGTGCGCATCGCGCCACGCACGGCCTTGGCTTTGTCGCCCGGCTTCTCGGGTTGCACCAGCTTGTTGCCCTCCTGGACCAGCACCACCTCGTCCAGCGCCGGATTGTGGCTGGCCAGACGCGCCTCGCGCGCCTTGGCCCGCGCTTCCTGCTGGTCGCGCTCCTTGCGGCGGATGCTTTCGTTGAGCGACAGCCAGTTCTCCTTGCGGATGCGCTTGACCTCGTTGATGTCCTCGGCCAGGGCCTTGAAGTCCTTGTCCTTGGCCACGCGCGCCTCGCTGCGGTGCTGCAGCGGGCCGAACAGCTCTTTGAGGTCGCCGGCCGGCGTGTAGAAGGCGGGCTTGACCATCGTGTAGGGCAAGGCGTTGTCATACGCGGCCTCGCCGAACAGTTCGGGATCGGACAGCTGCGGCAGCTTGATGTCGGGGCTGACGCCCTTGAGCTGGGTGGTGCCGCCATTGATGCGGAAGAACTGCGCGACCGTCAGCTTGAGCTCGCCGTATTTGATTTTGTCGCTCGGCGCGAAACGGTCGAGGTTGACGATGGTCTGGACCGTGCCTTTGCCGAAGCTGGGCTCGCCGATGATCAGGCCGCGCCCGTAGTCCTGGATGGCGGCGGCGAAAATCTCGGAGGCCGAGGCCGAACCGCGGTTGATCAGCACGCCCAGCGGGCCGTCCCAGGCCAGGCCGGGGTTGGTGTCGCTTTCGACGCGGATGCGGCCGTCCGAACTGCGCTGCTGCACGACCGGGCCCTTGTCGATGAACAGGCCGGTCAGCTCGACCGCCTCGGGCAGCGAGCCGCCGCCGTTGTCGCGCAGGTCGATCAGGACGGAGTCGACCTTGTCCTTCTTCAGTTCGCCGAGCAGCTTGGCCACATCGCGCGTGGCCGAGCGGTAGTCTTTGTCGCCACGCCGCCAGGCTTCGAAGTCCTGGTAGAAGGTGGGCAAGGTGATCACGCCGATGCGGCGGCGCGTGCCATTGTCCTTGACTTCGAAGATGGCCTTCTTGGCGGCCTGCTCTTCCATGTTGATTTTCTTGCGCACCAGGTTGACGACCACGTGCTTGCCGTCGGGACCGGCGTCGGCCGGCAGCACGTCGAGGCGCACGGTCGAATCTTTGGGGCCGCGCACCAGCTGCACGACTTCGTCGATGCGCCAGCCGAGGATGTCCTGGAAGTTGCCGTTCTCGCCCTGGGCCACGGCCGTGATGCGGTCGCCGACCTTGAGCTTGCCCGACAGGCCGGCCGGGCTGCCCGGCACGATTTCGCGGATCACCGTGTAGTCTTCGCGCGTCTGCAGCACGGCGCCGATACCTTCCAGCGACAGGCGCATGCGGATGTCGAAGTCTTCGGCCGTGCGCGGGTCGAAGTAGTTGGTGTGCGGCTCGATCGACATCGCGTAGGCGTTCATGAAGGTCTGGAAGACGTCTTCACTGGTGACCTTTTTCAGGCGTGTCTGGGTGCCTTCGTAGCGCTTGTCGAGCGTTTCGCGGATGGCTTTTTCTTCCTTGCCGGCCAGCTTCAGGCGCAGCCAGTCGTTCTTCACGCGGCGGCGCCACAGATCGCGCGCTTCCTCGTCGTTCTTGGCCCAGGCGGCTTTCTCGCGGTCGAGCTGCAGGCCTTCGTCGCTGCTGAAGTCGAACTTGCCTTTGAGGAGTTCGCGCGCAAAGCTCATGCGCTCATTGATGCGCTGCAGATAGACGCCGTAGATGGCGAAGGGCATCTGCAGGTTTTCGTTATTGATCGCGTCGTCGAGCTTGGTGCGCGAGACGGCGAACTGGTCGATGTCCTGTTGGGTCAGGTACATCTTTTCGGGGTCGAGCGATTTCAGATAGCGGTCGAAAATCTTTTCCGACATCGCATCGTCGAGCGCGACCGGCTTGTAATGGTATTTGGCCAGCCAGCGCGAAGCCAGCAAGGCGGCCGAGGCCTGGGTCGGGACAGGTTTGAGCTGCTCCCCGAGTTTATCGGCCTGGCGCGCATAGGCGCCCTGCACGGCCAGGGTCAGGCTCAGGCCAATCACCAACAACTGTTTCTTCATTCCTGTCTCCTCAGACTGCTCAGGCTATTCTAGCTTATCCCTGATAAAAGCAGCGTCCGCACGCCTGGCGGTAGCTTTCATTGCCGCCGATGCTGACCTGCTCCCCTTCCCGGATGCGTTCTCCGTTCGGGTCGACGCGGATATTCATCGTCGCCTTCTTGCCGCAGCTGCAAATGTTCTTGATTTCTTCGATGTCGTCGGCCAGGCCCAGCAGGTAGATCGAGCCGGGGAAGGGTTCGCCGCGAAAGTCCGTGCGCAGGCCGTAGCAGATCACAGGCACGCCGCGCGTCTGGGCCAGGCGGTGCAGCTGCTGGACCTGGGCCGGGGTCAGGAACTGGGCTTCATCGACGAGCACGCAGCCGACCTTGTCGACGGCCTCGAGGAAATTGGTGTCGCGCTGGAAGATTTCGACGTCGCGCTGCGGGCCCAGGCGCGAGGTGATGCGGCCTACGCCGTAGCGGTCGTCGATGGCGGCGGTGAACAGGCGCACGCTCTGGCCCTGCTCTTCGTAATTGTGGGCCACCTGCAGCAAGGCGGTGGACTTCCCGGCGTTCATGGCCGAATAGCGAAAATACAATTTTGCCACGGTGCTCCCTCTAAACTGGCGCTGATTATAGCCCGTACTTACTGGCCCGGCCGGTATTTGCGCTCGAGCTGTTTTTCGATGTCTTCGCGGTAGAACAGCACGTCCTTGAAGCGCCCTTCCGTATAGGCCTGGGCCTGGTCGTTGAAGTGGGGCGAGGCCGGATTGCCGCTGACGCCGCCGGCCAGCAGGCTCTTGGCCTGGATGCGCGGCCCGAATTCGACCACGGCGACGAAGCTGTTGCCGTAGTCGCCGTAGATGCGCTTGGTCGTCTGCTTGGCGCGCATGCCGAACGAGGCCAGCGCGCCCCAGTTACCGGAGGCCATCGGCACCGGCAGGCTCGGCTGATTGTCGTCGTAGCGCTGCTGCACCTCGCCGCTCAGGCGCTGGAAGCGGTTGATCTCGCCCCACGGTGTCTGCCAGCTGCCAAAGTCGGTCTGCAGGCGGGCGCTGGCGCGCTCGAGGCCGGCCAGCAGCTCGGCCGGGGCCAGGCGCGGCAGATAATCGAGCACGGGCACGCCGGCCAGGCGGGCGGCGTCGGCATGGCGATTGACCAGATCCTGTAGCCAGTAGATGCCGAGCGAGGTGGCGCTCGAAGTGAGGCTGCTGCGCCGGTCCCAGGCGCGCAGCAGGGCCACCTGGGCGGCGACCGGATTGCCGGGCTGGGCGTCAGCGGCCGCGAACAGCAGCGGCAGCAGCGGGTCGAACGCGGTCAGATAGCTGTCGTAGGCGAGCGCGATCATGCCGTCGATGCTGAGCGGGGCCTTCAGCTGGCTCAGCAGACGCAGCGCGTGCACGCCGCGCGCATTCTCGGGGCTGGGCGCCATGTAGGCCGGGTAGTCGCTCTGCTTCGGACTGGCCGTGCCGGCCGCCGTGAACGGCCAGTTATTGGTGTTGAACAGCCAGCCGCTGGCGGGATTGAACAGGTGGATGGTCTCGTCGAGCTTGTGCAGGCCCTGCCATTCGGTGGCGCGGGTGCTGCCGTCGACCGGGCGGCTCCAGTCGAAGCGCGGATCGCGGCGCGGCACGAAATTGCCGTGGAAGTAGGCGATATTGCCGTCGCGGTCAGCATACACGGTGTTGTTCGAGGAGTTCGTGCGCAGCTGCATGGCCTGCACAAAACTGCGGTAGTCGCGCGCCTTGGTGCGCAGCCAGGACTGCTGCAGGGCCGGCAGCGGATTATTCATCAGGCGCACGCTGACCCATTTTCCATCGGCCGCGCGCACCACCGGGCCGTGGTGGGTGTACCAGACGGTCTGCGTGCGGCTGGCCATGCCGGTCGCCGTCTTGAAGGGCAAGCTCAGCTGCACGGCCTTCATCGGGCGCAGCTTGCCCTCGTACTGGTAATAGGTATTGCCGTCCTTTTCGACCACGGTCTCGAGGTATTCGTCGATGACGTCGGCCCCGCCCGAGGTGTGCATCCAGCCGAGCCGCTCATTGAAGCCCTGGTAGACGAAGAACTGGCCCCAGGTCACGGCGCCGTAGGCATTCAGGCCTTCCTGGCTGACCACGTGGATCTCGGGGCGGAAGTAGAACGAGGTGTGCGGATTAATCATCAACATCGCATGGCCGTGCGCATTCCAGCGCGGCGCGATCGCAAAGCCGTTCGAACCGGCCGGCTCGGGCAGGGCCGGCTGCGCCAGCTCGGCCAGCTGGCGCTGGGTGTACAGGCCTTCGAGCTGGCGCAGACTGACCGACTCGATGTCGCCGCCGATCGAGCCTTCCGAAAAGCTCAGGGCCATCCAGGGCTCGAACTGGGTCAGCAGGCGCGGCTTCACCTCGGGGTGGGTGTGCAGGTAGTAGTTGAGGCCATCGGCCCAGCCCTGCATCAGCTTCTTCAGCCAGGCCGGGCTGGCCGCGTACTGGGCCTGCAGGGCTTTCGGGTCGATGAACAGCTTCATGCGCAGATCGCGCCACAGTTCGGCCTCGCCCTCGACTTCGGCCAGGCGGCCCATCGCATTGATGTAGTTGGTCTCGATGCGCGCGAAGTCGTCTTCGGCCTGGGCGTACAGCATGCCAAACACGGCGTCCGCGTCGCTCTTGCCGAAGATGTGGGCGATGCCCCATTTGTCGCGCAGGATTTCGACCTGCTTGGCACGCGCCTCCCAGCGGGCCAGTTCGGCCGGGGTGGCGGCCAGCAGGGGCGTGCTGGCAAAAGCCAGGGCGATCAGGGCGGCGAGTCGGTGCATGCTGGGTCTCCGGTTGGGGCGTTGGACTAAGGCGCGCGCAGGGCGGCCAGTTCGGCTTTCAGGGCCTGGTTTTCGGCTTCCAGGCTGGCGATACGCTGGCGCAGGCTGTCGAGCGTGTCGGTCTCCCACGGCACGCTGGTGCTGGCGCTGGCGCTGTCTTCGCGCGCGGCGGCCATGGCCGGCGCGGGCGGCGGCGGCGCCGGCTCGGCGGCGGGACGGCTGGCCAGGCGCTGGGCGCGCAGGCTGCGCGCTGCTTCCTGCAGCTGTTTGCGGCCGCCGGCGACGGCCGCCTGCTGGTGCGCGGGCGGCAGCGCGGCCACGGTGGCGGCGGCATTGATCGAGATGGTGCCCTTGCGGACTGCCTCGACCAGTTCGGGCGTGGCGGCTTTTTCGATCTTCTCGATGCTGGCGATCAGGGCCGGCGAGACGCGCGCCTCGCGCGCCAGGTCGCTGCGCTTGAGGCGCGGCGCCGGCTGCTCGGGCGTGGCCTGGGCGGCCAGGATCTCCTTCTTGCGCAGGGCCAGCACGCCGCGCTGGAATTCGGAGACGCTGCGCCGGCCCAGATGGTTGTTGATCATCCACAGGCGCACGTCGTCCAGGCTGGCGAAGCGGGTGTTCTGCACGGTCTGGAAGGCGATCCCGTGCTTCTGGCAGATCGCGTAGCGGTTGTGGCCATCGACCAGCACATCGTTCCACAGCACGAGGGCGTCGCGGCAGCCCTCTTCCAACAGGCTGCGTTCGAGGGCGGCGTATTCGTCGGCGGTGAGCGGCTCGATGAACGAGCGCAGATCTTCTCGGATGGTGATATTCAATTCGGCTCCTGCATGTTGCGGGCTGCATCCTACACCAAGTGCGCAGGGCCATGTGCTAGAATCTCGGCCGCTGCCCGGATGGTGAAACTGGTAGACACCCGAGACTTAAAATCTCGTGCTCGCAAGGGCGTGCCGGTTCGATCCCGGCTCCGGGCACCATTCAACCAGGGCGATACCATGCATAACAGCTCCCCGCAGGTCAAAGGCTTCTTCGACCCCGCCACCTCCACCATCAGCTACGTCGTCTACGCGGCGCCCGGCAGCGCCTGCGCGATCATCGATTCGGTGCTCGACTACGATCCCAAATCGGGCCGCACGGCGACCCATTCGGCCGACGCCATCATCGATTTCGTGCGCGCCAATGCGCTCAGCGTGCAGTGGCTGCTCGAGACCCACGCCCACGCCGACCACCTGTCGGCCGCCTCCTATCTGAAGGAGAAGCTGGGCGGGCAGATCGGCATCGGCGCCGAAATCCGCGGCGTGCAGAAGGTGTTCAACGCGATCTTCAACGACCACGACCCGGCCCACAGCACCGGCGCCGACTTCGACAAGCTGTTCGCCGCCGACGAGGAATTCGACATCGGGCCGCTGCGCGCGCGCGCCTGGCATGTGCCGGGCCACACGCCGGCCGATATCGCCTACCAGGTGGGCGACGCCGTGTTCGTCGGCGACACCATGTTCATGCCGGATGTGGGCTCGGGCCGCTGCGACTTCCCGGGTGGCTGCGCCGAGCAGCTGTTCCAGTCGGCGCGCCGGCTGCTGGCGCTGCCGCCGCAGACGCGCCTGTTCCTGTGCCACGACTATCCGCCGCCCGGACGCGAGGCGACCTGGGAGACCACGGTGGCCGAGCAGCGCGCCCGCAACATCCACATGCACGATGGCGTCAGCGAATCAGCCTTCGTGGCGATGCGGCGCGCGCGCGACGCCACCTTGGCGATGCCGGTGCTGATGCTGCCGGCGATTCAGGTCAATATCAAGGCCGGCCATCTGCCGGCGCCCGAGGACAATGGGGTGCGCTATCTGCGCATCCCCCTGAACGCGATTTAATCGGCCAGCGCCGGCACCCGGCCCGGCGTCTCGTCCATATTCGCCATGAACCAGGCCAGCGAGGCCATCACGGCCACGTGGCGGCGCAGGGCGTCGGGCGAGACCTTGTCGAAGGTGTCGGCCGCCGTGTGGTGGTAGTGGAAGTAGGTCGAGGTGTCGATCAGCGGTTCGAAGCTCGGCACGCCCGCGTCTTCCATCAGGTGCAGGTCGCCCGTCTGCAGCCGCTCCTCGCGGCGGAACACGCCGGCGCCGATCGGCTGCAGCGCCGCCTGCAGCGGCTTGAACAGCTTCTCGGCGCGCGCCGACACGCTCGCCATCAGGCCGAACGGGTGGCCGCCGCCGCCGTCCGACTCGATCGCGCCGACATGCTTGCCCATCTGGGCGCCGAAGGCCGTCTGGTAGGCCTGGGCGCCGCGCCCGCCGTTCTCCTCATTCATCCAGGCCACCATGCGGATCGTGCGGCGTCCGTGCAGGCCCAGTTCGCGCAGCGTGTGCAGCACGCCGAGGGCGCCGGCGATGCCGGTGCCGTCGTCATGCGCGCCGGTGCCCAGGTCCCAGGAATCGAGGTGGCCCGAGACCAGCACCACTTCGTCGGCCTTGTCGGTGCCGGGCCAGTCGGCGATCACATTGAAGCTGTCGGCGTCGGGCAGGGTCTGCGGAGTCAGGGTCAGGTGCATGGCCAGCGGACCGCGGCGCGCCAGGCGTGCCATCAGCAGCGCGTCTTCGGTACTGACGGCAGCGGCCGGGATGCGCTGCTCGGGCGCGAGGCCGGTGGCGCCCGTGTGCGGCAGGCGGAAATCGGCGCCGCCGACCGAGCGTACCAGGGCCGCGGCGGCGCCCAGTTCGGCCGCGCGGCGCGGGCCCATGAAGCGGTAGCCGGCGCCATGCCCGTAGGCGGGACCGGCCAGGCCGCGCTCGGCCTGCCATTGGTCGAAGGGCACATTGAACAGCACGATGCGCCCTTTGACCTCGGCCTTGCGCGCTTCCAGTTCGTCGAAATTATTCAGCACCAGCAGCGCCGCGGTCAGGCCGGCGGCCGGGGTCGCGCCCGAGCCGCCCAGGGCGGTCAGGGCCACGCGCTGGCTCAGGCCGGCCGGACGGCCCACATACTCGACCAGTTCGGCCTTCTCCTCGCCGCGCACCCAGTGCGGCACCTTGACCGGCTGCAGGGTCACGCGGGCGCCGAGCGCGCGCAGGGTGGCCGCCACCTGTTCGACGGCGGCGGCGGCGCCGGCCGAGCCGGACAGACGCGGGCCGACCAGGTCGGTCAGGTCCTCGAGGCGCTGGTAGGCCCAATCGCTCTGCATGGCGTGGTCGCGCACGCGGTTCAGGGTGGCGGCGTCGTTGGCCGGAGCGGCGATGGCCGGCGCCATCAGGACGGCCAGCAGGCTGGCCAGGGCAAGGCGTGACATGCAAATCCTTCGGTAAATAAAGAAGGCATGACAATACAACAATCGCGCGCGGTGCGCAGCCGGCAGGCAATCGCAACACTTGTAAGTTTGTGTTAAAGGTGGTGGATCGTGCGCCCGTCCTTGGCTAGAGTGAAGCCATCAGCCACACAGAAAGGACCGATGCCATGCTGACGAAAACCGCCCTCACCGCCCTCACGCTGGCCGCGCTGACCGCCTCCTCGTCGGCGCTGGCCGACGACCGCGGCCTCAACACCCTGACCGGCGCCGTGATCGGCGCTGCCATTGGCCACGCCACCGGCGGCCGTGACGCCACCGCGGCCGGCGCCGTGATCGGCGCCGCCATCGGGGCCAGCAGCAGCCGCGACGACGGCTACTACCGCGGCGGCTACCGTGGCGGCTATGCGCCAACCACCTTTGTCGAAACGCGCTATGTGGCGCCGCCGCCCCCGCCGGTCACCTATGTCGAAACGCGCTACTACGCGCCGCCGCCGCCGGTGGTCGTCTACCGCGAGCCGGTGCGCTACTACGGCCCGCCGGTGGTCGTGGTCGAACGCCGTGGCCACCACCACCACCATCACTGGGAACGCTGAAGGTCTCGAGCAAGCAGCCTTACGCCGGGCGGCGCCGACACGCCGCCCGGCGTTTTTTTTTGAGAAAAAATGGGGTCAGACCCCATTTTTTTTCTGGCGCCCCCGGCTAGGCCTGGCCATCGGAACTCGGGGGGCCTGGTATGTACTGCAAGGGCGATGTCGTTTGTCTTGGTCTGGGCCGCTATACGCTCGACAGCGTGCTGGCCCAGGCGCAGTTCGGGGAAGTGTGGCGCGCCCAGGGGCCGCACGGGGCGGTCGCGCTCAAGCTGCTGCAGGCGCGCGCGCTGGCGGCGGCGCCACCGGCCGTGCGCCGCCACTGGGTGGCCGCGGCGCGCAATGAGGCGCGCTTTCTCGGTGGGCTCGACCCGTGGGACGGGCGCCATCTGGTGCGCCTGCTCGACAGCGGCAGCATCGATGGCCTGCCGGCCCTGGCGCTGGAACTGCTCGACACCGATCTGGCGCGCCATACGCGCCTGCTGCGCAGCCTGGGCTGCACGCCGGCGCCGCGTCAGCTGCTGGCCTGGCTCGGGCAGATCAATCAGGCCCTGGAACGCATCCATCACCATGGCTGGCGCCACCTCGATCTGAAGCCGGCCAATGTGCTGCTCGACCTGGGCAGCGGCCAGGTCAAGCTCAGTGACTTCGGCACCAACCGGCCGCAGGCGGTGCGCCTGCACAGCTATGCGGGCACGCCGCACTGGCAGGCGCCCGAACAGCTGCTGGCGCTCGCGCCGGACGTCTATCACACCGATGCGCGCACCGACTATTTTGCCTTCGGCGCGCTGTTCTACTACCTGGTCACGGGCGGGCAGCCGCTGCGCTTTGGGGCGGCCTGCGCGGCGGCCTGGCGCGCCCGGCCCGACGATCCGGGCGCGGCCCTGCGCGCCCAGCATGGCGGGGCGCTGCCGCCGACCTTGCGCGAGGATGAGGCGGCCCTGTTCCGCCAGCGTCTGACGCGCGCCCTGGAACAGGAGGAGGACTGCGCCGCGCCGCGCGCGGCGGTGCAGGTGGCCGAGCAGCTGCTGCGTGCCTTGCTGGCGGCGGCGCCGGCGGCGCGCCCGCCGCATGCGCTGGCGATCGGGCGTCAGCTGCTGGCGCTGCGCACGGCCCTGGCCCTGGCGCCGCGCCGCCAGACGCCGGCCGTGGGCGGCTGGCTGGCGCGGCTGGGCGTGCTGGCGCGCGCCGGGGCGCGCTGATGCGGCGCCTGGCCGCCGTGCTCGTGGCTGCCCTGCTGGGGCTGCAGGCCCTGGCCCTGTGGCAGGCCGGGACGCGCTGGCAGCTGGCCAGCGTCACGCTCCGGCTGGCGCCGGGCGCCAGTCTGGCGCTGGGGCGGGCCGAACTGGGCGCGCCCCAGGCCGGCGCCCAGCATCTGCTGCTGGGGCGCGCGGCCGATGGCGCCTGGTGGCTGCGCCCGCTCGGCGGGCGCGCGGTCGAAGCCGGCGATGGCCAGCAGCACTGGCGGCTCGACAGCAGGCTGCTGCAGGCGGGCGAGCGCGTCCTGCTGGGTGAGCAGACGCTGGCGGTGAGCGCCGTGCAGCCGGAGCGGCTGGCGTTTCGCCTCGGCGCCCACGCCTGGCGCTTTGACGGCGCGACGCTGTGGCGCGACGGCGTGTGGCAGGGGCCTTGCCCGGACGCGGGCTGGAACGAGCGCCTGCGCGCGCAGGCGGCGCGCTGGCTGCCGCTGGCCGGCGCCCGCGCCGTCCAGCTGGGCGGCTATGTCGACTGCGGCCAGCGCGTGGCGGCGCCCGTGAACGCGCGCATCGCGCGCGGCACGGACGGCTTTCGCCTGCTTGGCGTGGCGCCGCACGCGCAGCCGCTGGCCGGGCTGCGCAGCCTGCGCATCGGGGCCACCCAGTTCACCGTGCAGCTGGACGCCGATCAGCTGCGCCTGCTGCCGAGCGGGCATGTGCTGCTCAATCCGCAGGCGGCGCCGGCGCCCCTGCCGGCGCTCGACTGGCAGTGGCGCGCGCGCCCGCTGTGGGCGCTGGCGCCCGCGCCCTGGCTGCTGCTGGTGGCGCTGCCGCTGCTGGCGCTCGGACGGGCGCCGCGCGCGCTGCTGCTGGCCGCTTGCCTGAGCCTGGCCGGGCTGGCCGCGCTGCTGCTGCAAAGCGCCGGCCAGGCGCCGGGGGCGGCGCTGCTGTGGCTGCTGAACGCGGCGGCCCTGCTGGCCATCGCGCGCAGCCCGGGCCGGGCGGCCCCGGCGGCGGCCGTGCTGCTGGCCGTCGGCCTGCTGCTGCAATTGCAGCTGGGTCTGGCCGCGAGCGACAGCGCCGGGCTGCGCTACTACGAACGCAGCAGCGCACTGCTGGCCCTGGGGGCCGGCGCCAGCGTGTGGGCGCGCGCCCTGTGGCGGGCGCGCCCGCCGCTGCCGCGCGTGGCCGAGCCGGTGCTGGCCGCGCTGGCGGCGCTGGCGCTGGCGGCCCTGCTGCTGCAGGTACTGTGGGGCGACGAAACCGGGGTGTTCGGCCTGCAGCCGGTGGAGTTTGCCAAGCTGGCCCTGTGCGCGCTGGCCGCCCACTGTCTGGCGCTGGCCCAGGCGCGCCAGCCGGCCAGCGGCTGGCGCCGCCTGCTGCCATATGCGGCCCCGGTGGCCGTGTGCGCGGCCCTGGTGGCGCTGGCCCTGGTCGAAGTCGACGATTTTTCGCCGCTGGTGCTGCTGGCCCTGTGGGCCGGCGGCCTGCTGCTGGCCTGGCTGCTGGCCCAGGGGCGGCGCCGCGCCGTCGCCGCCGTGCTGCTGCTGGTGCTGGGCGCCGGCGCCGCGCTGGGCGCCCTCAAGGCCGACGGCCAGTGGTTCGGCCAGCTGCGCTTTTACGGGGCGCGCTTTCAGTTGTGGCTGGCCCCGGCCGCGCATCCGCACACGGGCCGCCAGCTGCTGCTGGCCGGGCAGGCGCTGGCGGCCGGCGGCTGGTTCGGCCACGACGGCCGCCTCGGCCTGACGGCGCTGGCGGCGCCGGCCCCGCAGGCGCTGGCGATTCCGGCCGTGCAGGACGATTTCGCGCCGTCCTTCCTGATCCACCGCCACGGCCTGCTGGCCGCCCTGCTGCTGTGGGGCGCCCAGGCGGCGCTGCTGGCGGCCCTGGCCGGCGCCAGCCTGGCCGCGCAGGCGCGCGCGCGCGTGGCCAGCGCCCATGCGGCGCGCTGGCGCGCCCATTTTCTCGGCTTTGCGCTGGCCGGCGGCGCCGCCTTCCTGGGCGGGCACTTCCTGCTGTCCTGGGGCACCAATCTGGCGATCCTGCCGATCATGGGGCAGCCGATGTCGGCCCTGTCGGCCGGCGGCAGCCATCTGCTGTTTTTCCTGCTCCCCCTGCTAGGCCTGGCTGCCATCACCTGCGAGGAGACCTGAGATGCCGACCTATGTCCAACACGAAGTCCTGGGCAAAGTGCCCGACGTATTCAGCGCCGAGGCCCTGTGGCAGGCGCCCGGTCTGGCCCTGTTCCAGCGGCGCCCGCTGCTGCGCGAGCTGCTCGAGCGCTGTCCGCGCGAGACGCGCGGGCGCCAGGCCACGCGCTGCTTCACCCATATCTGCGTCGGCCTGCCGCACGAAGCCGTGGAAGACGACCGCCATCTGCAGCGCGGCGCGCGCGCACGCGAACTGGCGGCCGCCCTGAGCGCCCTGCACCAGCAGGATTTCGGCGACCTGCTGGGCGGCGAGAGCGTGCGCTACACGGTGCAGGCCGAGGCGCTGGCGCCCGACCAGGTGGCGGTGCGCTTCGGCCACGCCGTGTATGTGGCGGGCGCGCAGGACAGCGTGCTGTATCAGCTGAGCGTGTCGCGCGACGGCAGCCGCTGGCAGGCGCTCGGCCCGATCTATGCCGAACAGCGGCTCTGCCTGCTGGGCAGCGAGCGCGCCCAGGCCAGCCATGTGGTGGCCGACTGGCCGTTCGCGCCCGAGGACGCGCTACTGATCGTCAACGAAGGGCCGGACAGCGCGCCCGAACTGCAGATGCGCCCGCGCAGCGGCTACAGCTGCACGCACGACCCGGCCCACGACTGGCATGTGGTGACGGCGCGCCGCGGCAGCCTGCCGGCACGCCTGCTGGTGCGCCTGCAGCCGGCGGCCGCGCCGGCTGCGGCCGCGCGCGTGTGGCAGGCGCGCGCCGGCGCCACCGTGCTGGCGGCCGCCCCGGCCGCGCTGCCGGGCGCCGAAGCGACCTTCGCGCCGGCCGCCGGCTACAGCCTGCAGCTGGCCGCGCTGGCGCTGCCGCGCCTGGCCGCCTATCCGGCCGTGCAGGCAAGCGCGCTGACGCTGGCGCTCGACGCCCAGCTGCGCCCGGTGCGCGGCCGCGGCGCGCTGTGCCTGCGGGTGGCGGCCGACGGCGCCCTCAGTCTGCAGGCCAAGGACCAGCCCGCGCAGGCGCTGACCCTGCCCGGCGCCTGCACGCTGCCCAGCGGCGCCAGCCTGCGCGTGCTGGCCGTCCCGCCGGCGCTGGGCGACCGCTATGCGGCCCTGCTGCCGCTGGCGGGCGGCGCCAGCCTGCCCTTGCTGAGCGGCGCGCGCCTGCCGTTCGGGCGCCAGGCGGGCGCCGTCGGCAACCTGCGCGTGGCGGCCGGCGCGCTCACTCTCGAGGGCGACGATGCGGCCCAGGCCGAGCGCCTCGGTCTGTCGCGCCAGGCCTGCAGTCTGGAGGCGGGGCCGGACGGGCTGCTGGTGCGCCGTCTGGCGCCGCAGCAGGCCCTCTACCACCTGGGGCCTGACCTGGGCCTGGTGGCCGTGCTGCCGCCGGGCGAAGCGCCGTATTGCCTGCCCTGGGGCCACCATCTGCTGGCCGGCCCGTATCTGCTGCTGGCGCAGGGCTGAGCCATGCTCTGGCTGGCCGCCCCCGCCCTCGCCCTGCTGCTGGCCGGGCTGTTCACGCCGCGCGCCTGGTGGCGCCGGCCAACGCTGGCAAATCTGGCCCTGCTCGGCGGCCTGAGCCTGCTGATCGCCGGCCTGTGGACGGCCTGGCCGCGCGCCCCGGCGGCCAGGCCCGCGCCCGCGCTGGCCGCTGCGGCTACCGCCCCGGCCGCGACGCCGCCGGCGCGCCTGCGCGCCCTGCGCGTGGAACGGGCGCTGAACCTGCGCGCTGCGCCCCAGGTGGAGGCGGTCCGGCTGGCCGTACTGCCGCCCGGCAGCGAGGTGCGTCTGAGCGGCGCGCGCCAGGGCGACTGGCGCGAGCTCGAAGCCGAAGTCGACGGCCAGACGCTGCGCGGCTGGAGCAGCAGCCTGTGGCTGCGCCGCGCCGAAGAACTGGCGCGCTAGCCCGCCCGCCTCGCCAGTACGCGCAGCGGACGCCAGGCCGCAGGCAGCGGCAGTGCCGCGCCCGGGTCGCACCCGCGCCGCCCGCGCCGCGTGGCGCCGCGCGGCCCGCCGCCACGGGCGCTAGCATGCGCGCGCCCCGCACGATCGCCCGAACTGGCCGCCAAACACCCGCCAATTCCGGCGCGGGCCCGGGGCGCGCCCGTGCTAGGCTCGGGGAATGAGGATACTGGCGCCGCCGCTGGACTTCGGTCCCTACGAGGTAGCCGCACGCAGCAGCGTGGGGCCGGCCCCTGCGCGCGCCGAAAACCAGGACAACTACCTGCTTATCGACACCCGCGGCCAGGCCGAATTCCTGCGCGGCCAGCAGGTCGCGCGCCACCAGCTGGCGCACTGGCCGGCCGGCCATGTGCGCGTGGCCGTGCTCGACGGGATGGGCGGCCACGGCCAGGGGCGCGAAGTCAGCGAGGCCGTCGTCGCCGGCCTGCTCAGCCTGCCCGCCGCGTCGAACCAGGCCAGCCTCAATCACGCGCTCGACACCCTGCACCAGCAGTTGCAGGCCCATTTCGCCGACAGTCCCGGCCGTCGTCCGGGCACCACCCTGACCCTGCTCGAACTGCCGCCCGGCGGCCC
This sequence comes from Massilia sp. TS11, assembly GCF_022012445.1. Classification (GTDB taxonomy): domain Bacteria; phylum Pseudomonadota; class Gammaproteobacteria; order Burkholderiales; family Burkholderiaceae_D; genus Telluria. Next base: position 75,227 of record NZ_JAKLTS010000005.1, on the reverse strand, counting down.
CGCCCTGCTCTACCACGTGGGCGACTCGCGTCTGTACGCGCTCACCGGCGCCGGCGCGCAGCCGCTGACGGTCGACCATGTGCCGGCCACCAGCTATGCGCTGGCCGGACTGCTCGACGCGGCCGGCTGGTGGCAGCAGGTGCATGGCGAGCACCGCGCCCAGATTTCCCAGGCCTTCATCCTCGGCAATGCGCTGCGCCAGCCGCAGCACCTGGCCGACGGCCTGTATCCGCTCACCCCGCTGAACCTGCCCGACTACCTGGCCGCCCTGGCCGACCGGCGCGCGCTGGCGCTGGCGCCGGCCACCAGCTATGTGCTGGCCAGCGACGGCTGCTGGGCCTGCGCCGATCCGGCCGCCTGGGTGGCTCAGTGGCCGGCCCTGCTGGCGGGCGCCCCGGGGCCGGCGGTCGAGCGTCTGTTCAGCGCCCTGCACAGCCAGCCGCCGCCGGGCCTGCAATCGGATAATCTGACCGCGATCATCTTGCGCCTGCGGCCATAATCATTGCTCTTGGACACGAAAATCGCTAAGCTAGACAGACCTTAACGGCCCTCGCCCCATGAACCATTGCCGCCACCCGGACCACCCCCACTGCACGCAGTGGGTGGCGCCCGGGGACACGCACTGCGCCAGCGGCCACGCCCAGCCCGGCTCGACACCGACCAGTTTCGAGCTGCTGCGCGGCCTGCGCGCCAGCCGTCCGCCTGCGGACGCGGCGGCGCTCGTCCCGGCCCAGCTGCATGTGAGCGGCTACGACCCGCGCGCGGCCGGCGGCCGCCAGGTGCTGCGCCTCGATGTGCGCGGAGTGGCGGCGGCGCCCGGCCAGCAGCTGCGCCTGCAGTTGCAATCGGCCCTGCTGCCGCACGGCGCCCAGCAGCACTGCCTGGCGCCGGCCCTGGACGGCAGCTGGCGCCCGCACTACCTGGAATTCTCCTCGCGCCAGCGCGAGCACGGCCAATACCGGATCGAAGCCGAGCTGACCCTGTACGCCGGCGCCCAGCTGCTGCGGCGCTGGGTCGGCACCCTGCTGCTGCTGGTGCCGCGCGCCGACGCCTCGCTGCTCGACATCCAGCGCGCCTTCCTGTCGACCCACAAGAATGTGCGCGTGACGGCCGACGACGCCTCGGTGGCGCGGGTGCAGGCGCGCAGCGGCGCCGGCCCGCTCGACATCGACGTGCGCGCCACCAATGCCGGCATCGCCCACCTCGACCTCGACGCTGCCAGCGGCGGCAAGATCGACCACGCCGTGGCCACCCTGGCCTGGGATGAAGACCTGATCGAAGTGGCGCTGACGGCCGCGCTGCGCCAGCACCCGGCCCCGGCCGCGCGCGCCTGCCTGGTCAATGCCGCGCCCGAATCCCTGGTGCAACGCCATGTGCGCCTGTTCGCCCTCGACGAGTGCGTGCTGGGCCGCTTCGAGGCGCACGCGCCCGAAGCCGACCTGCTGCTCTGCCACCACGACGCCGACGGCGCCCGCGCCGACGGTCTGACGCGGCGCATTTCGGCGCGCCATGCGATTCTGCGGCGCGGACGCCACGGTTTCGAGATCGAAGACATTTCGCGTTTCGGCCTGCTGATCGACGGCGTCGCCGCACGCAAGCACCAGCCGGTGGCGCTGCGCCTGGGCATGCGCATCGGCCTGACGGCCAGTATCCGCGGCGTGCTCGAACTCAGTGTCAGCGCCCTGCTGCCGCATGCCGTGCTGCTGCACCGGGTCGACCAGGGCGCCCATGCCGAATGCTTCTACGTGCTGGCGCCCGAGACCGCGCCCGGCCCCGGCCTGCGCAGCTGGGCCACCCTGCCCGAGGCCAGCGTGATGCCGCTGCTGTGCCACCACGACGGCGGCTTCTGGCACGTCGACCCGGCCAGCGGCCAGGAAACCGCGCTGACGGCCGGCCCCGTGTCCGAGCGTCTGGCCCAGGTGCCGCGCCTGACCCGCCTCAGCCTTGACCCCTATCCGGAACTGCGCCATCAGGGCGGCGCCCCGCAGGACATCGGCCTCTCGCCGTTCAAAGTTTCCACCGCGTCATTCCAAACCGCTAAGATTTGACGGCGGCCTGCCGTTACCCCAGGTGAGGGAGTTCACACCAACGGGGATAGCCGTGACTATCGGGATCAATACCAACCTGGCCTCGCTGTACGTCCAGCGCCAGGCCTACATTGCCGAGCAAAACAGCAACCAGTCGCTACAGCGCGTATCGACGGGGCTGCGCATTAACTCGGCCAAAGACGATTCAGCCGGGATGGCCATCGCCAGCCGCATGTCGTCCCAGGTCAATGGACTGAGCCAGGCCGTGGTGGCCGCCAACGACGCCATCTCGATGACCCAGACCGCCGAGTCCCATCTGGGCACGATCGAAGGCCTGCTGCAGCGCATGCGCCAGCTGGCCGTGCAGAGCGCCAACAGCTCGAATTCGACCTTTGACCGCAAACAGCTGCAGGGCGAGGTCGTCGAGCTGACCGGCTCGATCGACCAGGAAGTGCGCAACTCCGAATTCAACGGCCACAAGCTGATCGATGGCTCGCTGACCAATATGACCTACCAGATCGGCGCCGACATCGGCCAGACGATCAGCATCAACATCGCCAGCGCGCGCGCGGCCGACCTGGGCAACTACACGGTCGACAGCCAGAGCGGCAGCGGCATCTCGAGCGCCGTGGCCCAGGCCTCCTCGCTCAACTACAGCACCGGCAACGGCTTCCAGCAGCAGGCCATCATCATCAGCGGCTACGGCGTGAACGCCACCACCGGCACCCTCGCCGCCGGCACGTCGGCCAAGCAGGTGGCGGCGGCCGTGAATGCCCTCAGTTCCCAGGTCGGCGTCGAGGCCGAGGCGCGCACCGAAGTCACGATCAGCAACGTATCCCAGGGCCAGGTGCGCCTGCAGCTATTCGGCAGCAATTCCGTGGCCGTGACCATCGCCGCCACCATCAATTACACGAACGACCTGTCGGCCCTGGCCAATGCCATCAACGCGCGCAGCGGCACCACCAATGTGACGGCCGTGGCCGACCTGCAGGGCAATCTCAAGCTGAGCAACCAGTTCGGCGAAGACATCAAGATCGGCAATCTGAACGACGTTGGCGAAGGCCTGACCGGCGCCACCATCCGCGGCTACGATGCCGGCACCAGCGTCAACCTGGCCGCCACCGGCGGCGGCGGCGATGCGGTGGTGGTCGGCGGCAAAGTCAATTTCAATTCCCACGCCGGCTTTGCGATGAGCACCAGCAATGGCACCAGCCTGCTGACGGCGAGCCAGGTGGGCAGCACGCTCAATGCCCTGTCGCAGATGGATATCAGCACGGTGGCCGGCGCCAACAAGGCGATTGCCACACTCGATGCGGCCATCACCTCGGTGAACAATGGCATGGCCTCGATGGGCGCCCTGCAGAACCGCTTCAACTCGACGATCTACAATCTGCAAACCACCTCGACCCAGGTGCAGGACGCGCGCGGCCGGATCCAGGACACCGACTACGCCCACGAGTCGACTGAACTGACACGCAAGCAGATCCTGCAACAGGCGGCCAATGCCATCCTGGTCCAAGCGAATCAAGTGGCCGACAACGTCCTGACCCTGCTGCAACCTTACTGATCTGAAGCGGCGCCGCGCGGCATCGCGCCAGCGGCAGCCGCACGCCGCTTGCTCGGCCGCCTGTGCGGGCGCCGGTCCGACCGGCATTGTGCCGCGCCTGCCTGAGGCCGGCGCAGCCGGGCCGCCCTTCCGCACCCGGTCCTTGGCACCAAAGCTGCTCGTTTTGCGATCTCGCCCTGCGCGCGCCGGCCTGCCGGCCCGCGTGTCCTGCGCGCACACTTTTCGGCCCCGGACCTCGCGGCCGAGCCCGCCAGCTGCGCCGACCCCATTCCCTACTTTGGCCGCCTTTGAACCAAACCTGCTCGTTTTGCCCGCCGCCGAGCCCGAACTTCCGCCTGCCCGCGCAGTCTAATCTGTATCGGACCACCCGCAGGAGCAGCGAGCATGTTTGATCTAAAGACCCTGGCATTAAGTGACCACACCCTCGCGGTGCTGGCCCGTTATCTTGAACGCACGGGCGACCCGCGCCCGCTCGAAGACGTGGTGGAGCTGGCCATCCGCGCCTGGCTCGACCTGCAGGGCGACACCCTGCACGGCTATCAATGGAAAAGTCTGTTCCTGCCGGAGGGCACGCAGTTACGCCTGCGCGTGTTCGACAAATACCACGTGGCCTGCGTCCAGGGCGACAAAATCATGTATGCCGGGCGCTCGGTCTCGCCGCGCCAGTTCGTGCTGGCCGCCATGGGCTGTGTGCGCAACGCCTGGAAGGAAGTCTGGCTGCGCTGCCCGGGAGATGGGCGCTGGCACCTGGCCGATGTGCGGCGCCGCCTGCTGCGCCACGATCCGCGCCGCGCGCTGCCGCATGCGCCCGCGCCCGAGCGCGCGCCCAGCGCCGCCGAAGCGGCTGGCGTGCAAGCGGCCGCCGCCACACCGCCGGCCAGTGCCGAGCAACGGGCCGAACACGCGCGCTACCACGCCTACGAAGACGCGCAGGCGGCCGTGCGGCGCCACCACTTCCTGCGCCGCGACGACCTGCTGCACGACAGCCAGCCAGACCTACGCCGCAGTAAACCGCGGCCCGGCCTGCCCTATATTCCGGGCCGGCCCGGCATGCCGGAGCGGCGCCAGCCGCCGTCCACGCCGCTGGCGCAGAGCGGCCGGCGCCAGTTCCGGCGCAGTACCTGGCCCAACCAGCTGTACTAGCGGGCTTACTGCACGGTCAGGATGACCTTGACACTGTCATCCACGGCCGCTTTATCGATATAGCCAATCGCCTGCGGATCGTGGGCGACGGCCTTCTTCACCTCGGCCGCGCTGCCATACTCCTTGGGCGCCGCGCCTTTGCCGGTGAACACCAGCTTCGACCAGATCGCCTTCACCTGGGCGGTGTCCTTGTTCAGCACCTTCTGGTAGAAGTCGTTCTTGATGGCCGTCCCATCGGTGTATTCCACCGGCGTGAACAGGGTCGATTTACCCAGGAAGAACTGGGCCGCCTGCTCGGAGAACATACGCGTGGCGGGGTTCTTCGGATTCACGATCACGGCGATTTCACCGGCCGTGGCCTGGACGCAAGCCAGCACGAGGCCGGCTGCGACACACATCTGACGCAGTTTGCTTTGCATGATGGCCTCTCCTTAGAACACGAAATCGATACCGGCGGCGTACACATTCACGCTGCCCTTGAAGGCCGGCGTCGCATTCACGAAGCCGCCGGCGCCGTCACGCGGGCTGATCCGGTCCATCTGCACCTTGAACGCGGCCGACTTGTAGAAGTCCCAGCGCAGGCCGAGCGAATTGGTGCTCTGCAGGCCGGACTTGATGGCGGCATTCGTGGCCGCCGTCAGCGGCGCCAGCGGGCCCGTCGTCGGCAGGCTGGCGAAGCTGCGGATCGAATCCTGCTCGACATTGCCGTGGTAGTAGTAGGGCGTGAACTTGCCATAGCGGTAGCCGATCAGCGCATACCAGGACGTGGTGTTCTGCACCAGGCGCGAATCGGTGCGGCGCTTGGCCAGTTCGGACTGGATGAACACGCTGCCGTAGTCGGCCGTCAGGCCCAGCGAGCTGAAGCTGCCGTGCACGTCGGTCAGGCCGAGCTGGTCGGCCACGCTGTTCAGGCCGAGGCCGCGCAGGGTCTTGACCAGGGTCTCGGCCGAAGTCGCGTTGCGGGCCGACACCGGCGCGCTCGCGTAACCGAAGCGCAGCGTGTAGGCGCCGTGCTCGGCCACCAGATTCACGAATTTGACCGGACGGAAGGTGTAGTACTCGTTGCCCGGCACTTCGACGCGCACATTGCCGCCGCCGACCTGGGCGGTCAGATTGGTGTCGCCATACGCGTGCTGGTAAATCAGGTCGGCGCCGTTGAAGCTATTGTTCGGCACCTGGCGGTACACCTCGGGCGAGGGGCGGATCATCGTGTTGGCGTAGCCGACATCGAGGAAGTCCGACACCATGTACAGCGGCGTGCCGATGCGGCCGACGCGGAAGCTGAAGTCGGCATTGGCCTTGACCCGCACAAAGGCCCAGGTCAGGTCGCCCGTGTACTGGTCGGTGGCGAACTTGCGCACCAGGCCCTGGCCGGTGAAGGACACGCTGTCGTTCAGCTTGTAGGTGGCCTGGATGCCGAAATTCGAGTCGACGCCCGTGCGCGCCTGGGTCTTCACGCCCGCGGCCTGGTTGTAACGGGCAAATTCGGCCTGGTCGTTGTCGGTCCGGGTCAGGGCCGCGGTGCCAAACCCGCTGATGGTGATGTTATTGCCGTCTTCGGCGTGGGCGCTGCTGGCGAGCAGGGCCAGAGCCGATGCGACGAGCATCGTGCTGGTGCTGAGTTTCATATGCTTCGATTCCCTTGGGATGGAGGACGCGGAGGGGCTCCGCGCTGCCGGTGAGCAGGTCCGCACGGGCTGTGGGGGCGGCAGGCGCTCGGGCGCGCCGGGGCATGTGGCGGGCGCGCGGCTCTCTCGGTTCTAATTGTAATGACAATGCTTATTGCAGAGGAGAAAGCATTGTCATTATCGAACCGCGCCCGCGGGCGGTCAATGGAAGGGGGAAAAACGTCGCGTGCGAGCAACGGCGCCAGCCGGGGCCGGCGCCGTGCCAGCGCGCTTACTGCACCACCAGAATGACTTTGACGCTGTCGTCGATGGCCGACTTGTCGATGTAGCCGATCGCCTGCGGATCGGCCGCGACCGCCCGCTTGACCTCGGCCGCGCTGCCGTATTCCTTCGGCGCCGCGCCTTTGCCGGTGAACACCAGCTTCGACCAGATCGCCTTCACCTGGGCCGTGTCCTTGTTCAGCACCTTTTGGTAGAACTCGTTCTTCACGGCCGTGCCGTCCGTGTATTCGACCGGCGTGAACAACGTCGATTTACCGAGGAAGAACTGGGCCGCCTGTTCGGTGAACATGCGCGTGGCCGGGTTCTTCGGGCTGACGATCACGGCGATTTCACCGGCCGTCGCCAGACCGCCGACCGCCAGCAGGGCGGCCGCGGCCACCAGAGCCTTGAATGTGCGTGCCATGGCTGCCTCCTTAGAACACGTAATCGACGCCGACCGCGTACACCTTGGCCGGTCCGGTGAAGCCCGCGGCCGGCTTGAGGAAGGCGCCGGCGCCGTCGTTCGGGCTGATATGGTCGACCTGGACCTTGAGCGCGGCCGACTTGTAGAAGTCCCAACGCAGGCCGAGGCTGGTGGTCGACTGCTGCGCCACGCGGATCACGCTGTTGACGCCGGCCGTCAGGGCCGCCGCCGGGCCGCTGCTCGGCATGCCGCTGATGCTGCGCGGCGAATCCTGGGTGACCTTGCCATGGTGCAGATACGGCGTGAACTTGCCGAGCCGGTAGCCGCCCAGCACATACCAGGAGCTGGTGTCGGGCGCGGCCAGGGTCTGCACGCGCCGGCGCGCGTACTCGCCCTGGGCGAACCATTGGCCGTAATCGGCAATCGCGCCGACCGAAGTGAAACTGCCGTCCACGTGGTTGAGGCTCATGCGATCGGCCACGCTGCCGAAACCGCTGGCGCGCAGGGCCCCCTTCAGGCTGTCGACGGCCGGCACATTAATCTGCGACAGATTGCCCTGGGCGCGCCCGAAACGCAGCGTGTAGGGGCCGTTTTCGTAGACCAGATTCAGGAAGTAGACGCGGTGGTATTTGACGGTCGAGCCGCCGGCATTCGGCACCGAGCTGCTGCCCAGGCCGATCTGGCTGCTGAGGCTGCCCTCGCCGACGCCCGTCTGCCAGATCAGGTCGGCGCCATCGAGGCTGTCCATATTGACCTGGCGGTACACTTCGACCGAGGGACGGATCATCGTGTTCGCATAGCCGACATTGCGGAAGTCGGAAATCATGTAGACCGGCGCGCCGACCCGGCCCAGACGCACGCTGACGGCCTCGTTGATCCGGTATTTGGCGAACGCCCAGGCCAGCTCGGCGCCATAGGTATCGGTCGCATACTTGCGGCCGATGACCTGGCCGGTGAAGGAAATGCTGGGCGCGGCAATGAAGGTGGCCTGCACCCCGAGGTTCGAATCGACGCCGCTGCGCGCGTCTTTCTTCACCCCGTTGAGCTGGTTCGGACGCGCGAATTCGGCCTGGTCGGTGTCGCTCCAGGTCAGGGCCGCCGTGCCGAAGCCGGACACGGTGACGCTGCCCACTTCCTGGGCGGCCGCGCCGACACTGGCCAGTGCCATCAGGACGGCCAGTGCGCAAGTGGTTTTCTGCATGGTGCTCCCCTTTTCTGTTGTTGTGGTAAGCACCATTATCAACAGCGGAGATCAATACGGCCATCGTCCTTTGGGACAGAGGCAAAAAAACCACACTTCTTGCATGGATGCAATTTGCCCTAGTCGCGCGGACGCTGCTCGGGCAAGGGAATCCACTCGGTTTCGCCGGGCACGGGCGGGAAGCGCTGGGCCTCCCAGTCCTCGGCCGCCTGGCGCAGGCGGGCCCGTTCGCTGGCCACGAAATTCCAGTACAGGTAGCGCGGCCCGTCGAGCGGGGCCCCGCCGATCAGCACGCAGCGCCCGCCCGCATCGCTGGTCAGCACATGCGGCGCGCCGCTGTCGAGCACCAGCATCTGGGCCGGCGCCAGCGCCTCGCCGTCGCAGCCGACGTCGCCCGCCACCGGATACACGGCCGCCTCGGCCGGCAAGTCCTCGAGCACCAGCCCGGCTCCGGGCGCCAGCGCGATGTCCAGGTACAGGGTCGGGTGGCTGCAGCGCACGGGCGAGCGCAGCCCGAACGCGGCCCCGACCAGCACGCGCACGCGCGCCCCGTCGGCGCGCCATTCGGGAATCGCGCGCGCCGGCGTGTGCGCGAACCAGGGCGCGCTGTCTTCCTCGGCGCGCGGCAGCGCGCACCACAGCTGCAGGCCGTGGCTGCGCCGCGCCTGGCCGCGCAGCGCGGCCGGGGTGCGCTCGGAATGCACGATCCCGCGTCCCGCATGCATCCAGTTGATCGCACCCGGCTCGATCAGCTGCACGCTGCCGACGCTGTCGCGGTGCTCGATCGCGCCCTCGAACAGATAGGTGACCGTGGCCAGGCCGATATGCGGATGGGGGCGCACGTCGTGGTTGGCCTCGGGTGCCACCGCGAGCGGGCCGAAATGGTCGAAAAAGATGAACGGACCGACCGCCTGGCGCTGCGCGGCCGGCAGCAGGCGGCGCACCAGGAAGCCGCCGCCGAGGTCCTTGCTGTGGGCCGGCAGAATCTGCGTCATGGCGCCAGCTCCGTGCTGATCTCGGTGCGCACGCTGCTCATCAGCTTGTGCACCGGGCATTTCTGCGCCGCCGCCAGCAGCGCCTGGCGCTGCATGTCGCTCAGCGCCCCGCCCAGGCTCAGGGTGGTGGCCAGCTTGTACAGGCCGGCCCGCTCCTGGCTGGCGTCGCGCTCGACCCAGACTTCAATCTGCTCGACCGGGATGCCCTTGCGGCGCGCATACCAGGCCACCGTCAGGGCCTTGCAGGCGCCCAGCGCGGCATCGTACAGATCATGCGGCGACGGCGCGCTGTCCTCGCCGCCCTCGTCCACGCTGACGTCGGCCGCCAGCGTGTGCGGCCCGATCGCGATCGTGTGGCGCAGCGGGTGGGCCAGGTCGCGGCTGATGTGGATGCGCATGGGTTCTCCTTGACGAAAGCTCAACTCTACACGCTTTCATCCGAGGCTGCGCGCGACCCGAAAGCCGATGTCGACCGCCAGCGTGTCATCCGCCGCCGCCGCCCGGCTGGCGCTGCGCAATGCGGGCGCGGCGCTGCGCCAGGAGCCGCCGCGCAGCACGCGCTGGCGGGCGTCGCCGCCCTGCTCCCACACGCTGGCCTCGAGCGGGGCGCCGCTGTAGTCAGCGTGCAGCGGATCCTGCACCCATTCCCACACATTGCCGTGCATGTCGAACAGGCCCCAGGCATTCGGCCCGTACTGGCCGACCGCGACCGGCGCCGCCGCCGCATAGCAGGCCTGGGCCGGCGTGATCGTCTCGCCCCAGCTGTAGGCCTGCTTGCTGCCGGCGCGGCACGCATATTCCCATTCGGCCTCGCTCGGCAGCCGGTAGTGCTGGCCGGTCTGGGCGCTGAGCCAGCGGCAGTAGGCCTGCGCGCCCGCCCAGCTGACCCCGGTCACGGGCAGGCGCCCCGGTCCGCCCACGGGCGCCTGGCCCTGCTCGCGCGCGAAGCGGTCCCACTCGGCCCGCGTGACCGGATAGCGGCCCAGGGCCAGCGCCTGCTGCACCCCGACCCAGTGCGGCGGCGTCTCGCGCGCCAGCAGCGCGCTGTCGCTCCCGGCCGCCGCGGCCAGCTCGCGCTCGTAGTAGTGCGAGCCCATCTGAAAGCGCCCGGTCGGAATCAGGACCAGCTCCGGCCCGTGCCCGCTGCCGTCCTGAAACAGGTCGCGCAGCACGCCGGCCGCATCGGCCGTCGGGCTGCTCGGGGCCGGCAGCTGGGCCGCCAGTTCGGCCGCGCTGCGCTCGGCCAGGGCCTGGCGCGCGCGCTCCTGCTCGGCGCGGTAGGCGGCGGCCGCCTTGGCCTGCAGCTGTTGGCGCGCCTGCGCTTCCTGGGCCGCGCGCGCCTGCGCCAGGGCCAGCGCGCGCCGCTCCGCCAGCTGGCGCCGCAGCGCTTCCTTGCGCGCCGCCGCCGCCGCCTTGGCCTCGGCCTGGGCCGCCCGCGCGGCCGCCTGCTCCTGCTGCTGACGGGCGCGCGCCGCCGCCTGGGCCGTCGCCGTCGCCTGGGCGGCGGCCGCCGCCGCCGCGCGCGCGCGCTCCTCCTCGGCCGCGCGCGCCGCCGCATGCTGGGCCGCCAGTTGGTCGGCGCTTGGCCCGCCCGTGCGCGCCAGTTCGGCCAGCAGCGTCGACACGCTCGGCGGGCGCTGGGCCGGCGCCGCCGCCAGTGCCGTCTGCAGCACCGCCCACTGGCGCGCGTTGAGGCCGGGCGGGGCCGGGTCGCCCGCCTGCGGCAGGCGCGCCGTCAGCATCACGTGCAGCAGCGCGGCCGCCCCATACACGTCCTGCACGCGCTGGGCCGGCAGGCTGCGCCCGCCGACCGTCTCGGGCGCGCGGTAGCCGGCCGTGCCGGCCTGGCCGGCCGTGGCCGAACGCGCCGGCGCCGCGATCCCGAAGTCGAGCAGCTTGACCTGGCCGGCGCGCGTGATGAACAGATTGGCCGGCTTCAGGTCGCGGTGCACGAGCTGCTGGCGCTCCCACGCATAGTCGAGCGCCTCGGCCACCGGCTGCAGCAGCGCCAGCGCGCGCGCCAGCGGCAGCGGCCCCTCGCGCGCCAGCAGGCTGGCCAGATCCTCGCCGTCCAGGTATTCCATGATCAGGAAATAGCTCGAGGTGGCCGGGTCCTGGGCCCAGTCGTAGACGCGCACGATGTGCTCGTGCGCGAGGCGGCGCGCCTGGGTCGCCTCCTCCACCAGCAGGCGCGCCAGCGCCGGGCTGTGGGTCCACTGCGGTTCCAGGATCTTCAGCGCCACCAGTTCGCTGCGCCCCAGCTGGGCCAGGGTGGCCAGGTCGAGCGCCGCCCACACCTGGGCCATGCCGCCCACGGCCAGCTGGCGTTCGAGCCGGTAGCGCCGGCTCTCGGGGCCGATCTCCATGCCGGCCATCAGGCCGATGTCGGTGCCGGCGCGCGGGCCGGCCGCGGCCAGCTGCGAGGGCGCGTATTCGGCGTCCAGCAAGGCTTGCTGGCGGCGTTCGAATTCGGCCGCGTCGAGCAGGCCGTCCGCATGCAGGGCATGCAGGGCGCGCAGCTTGTCGCGGGTGCTTGTGCTCATGTGCGCTTACACCGGGTCCGGCTTGCGCAGCGGCGCCACCCCGAGCTGGCCCAGGGCCGTCAGGCGTTCGGCCGCGATCTGGCCGAGCGTCTCGATGCGCGCAATCTCGAGTTCGGCCATGGCGCGCGCGTGCGCCTGCTCGGCCAGGCGCGTGTCCTGCCCGTCCTGCCAGCGCGCCCGTTCGATGGCGCGCTGCTGCTCGAGCATCTGCTGCTCGAGCGCCAGGGTGCGCTGCAGCTTGGCCTGCTGGCTCTCGGCCTCGCGCGTGCGCCCGGCCCGGTTCAGATCGTCGATGCGCGCGCTGACCTGCTGGCGCAGCGCCTCCGCTTCCAGCGCGGCCAGGGCCTCGTCGCGTTCGAGCGCGCGCAGGCGCCCGCCTTCGAGCGTGGCCTGCCAGGCCAGCAGACGCTCGGCCTCGGCCGCGCGCGCCTGCTGCGCCAGCGCGGCCAGCGCCTGCTCGGCGCGCTGCTGCTGGGCCGCCAGCGCGGCCGCATGTTCGGCCGCCGCCAGTTGCTGGGCGTGCAGTGTCTGGCGCAGCGCGCGCTGGGCGGCCGCGTCCTCCAGGCGCTCGGCCTCGGCCAGGCGGAAATCGAGCTGCAGCTGCTGCAGGCGCTGGGCCAGGTCCTGCTTGGCGCGCGCCAGGCTGAGCAGGCCCGACTGGCGCGCCAGCGCGAGCTCGGTCTGCTGGCGCACGCGCGCCAGCTGGCGCAGATGCTCCCAGCGCTCGCGCTCGCGCAGCTGGCCGGCCGCCTTCTCCCCCAGCGCCTGTTCGAGTTCGGCCACGGCGCTGGCGGCGCCGGCGCGGATCGCCTGCTCGCGCTGGCGCGCCTCGGCCACGCGTCCGTACAAGTCGACCGTGCGCAGACGCAGCGCCTGCACCCGCTCGCCGTGTTCGAGCTGCTGCTCGGTGTGGCGCAGGCCGGCGCGCAGGCGCTTTTCTTCCTTCTCGAGGCGGCGCCAGGCGTCGGCGTCGTACAGGGCGTCGAGCTGGCGCGCGTGTTCGATGCGGCGCGCCGCCTGATCGACCACCAGATACAGGCGCGCGTCGGGCCCCTGGTCGTGGCGGATTTCGAAGGTGTCGACGGCGCCCACGGCCAGCCCGAATTCGGCCAGGCGCTGCGCCATGCCGCTCAGGATGCGCTCTTCGAACTGGGCGCGCAGCGCGCCGTTCTGGGCCATCTCGCGCAGCGACTGGCTGGCCAGGAATTCCAGGGCCAGCTGGCGCACGGGCGCGCCCAGCAGCGCCTGCAGCTGGGCCACACCGATCACCCCGGCTTCGGCCATGAAGTGGCGCGCAAACAGGGCCACCTCGGCCACCTTCAGCTGCAGCTGCAGGGCGGCGCGCAGCACCAGGCCCTCGCAGCTGCGCAGGTCATCGAATTCGAACGGTACCGCCAGCGCCGTGCTGCGCGCCACCAGCACGCTGCCGCCGCCGTCGCGCAGCAGATGATTGAGGCGCGCGAAAAAGCCTTCGATCTCGTGCTCGCCGGGGCCGACCTCGCTGGCCGCGCCCTCGTGCAGGATCCAGGCGCGCATCCCGCTCGGCAGATTCAGGGTCTTGTTGAACTGCCCGGGCAGCGCGGCCACGCGGAAGCTGGCCGCCAGGTCCTGCGGACCGGGCCACCAGCGCCCGCCGTCGAGAACGGGCGCGGCGCGCGCGGGAATGGGGGAAACGGGGCTGGCCATCTGACTCTCCTTGGCACAAATTCTAACAGGGCCGCTACAGCAGGCCGATATGGCTGATACAGGCCAGACTGGCGCCGCGCGCGCGCAGCGCCGGCCCCAGGCTGGTCTCGGCTTCGGGCTGCCAGTCGAGCGGCAGCAGCACGCGGTCGCCGGCTTCGGCGCAGCGCGCGATCAAGGCGCATTTCGGCCCGCTCGCCTGCACCGTGTCGACCCGGCCCGTATGCCAGGCCTGCGAACAGCCGCTGGCGATCAGGCGTCCGCGCGGCGGGAACTCGCGCCCGCGCGCCAGGCGGTCGGCCAGCACCAGCGCCAGTTCGTAGGAACGCCCGCTGAAGCGGGTCTCGGAAAACTGCACGGCGCTGCGCCAGCGCCCCGGCGCGCAGCCGTCGAAATGGCGCGCCGCCAGCAGCGTCTCGCGCACCGCGTCCTGGGCGGCCAGATCGAGTCCGGCCACCAGCAGCGCGCCGTCCTCGCCGCCGCCGGCCAGCGGGCGCACGCTGACCTCGACCCAGGCCAGGCTGTCGTGCACCCCGCCGCTGTGCAGCGGAAACCAGGCGCGCGCGCTGGCCACGGCCAGGCCGGGGTCGGGCGCGCCGTTCAGCGCGCCCAGGTGGCCCAGCTGGCCGCCGAGCAGCGCGCCGCCGATGGCCAGGTCATGGCCCTCGATACGGGCGCGCGCCCAGGCCGTGGACCAGCCCTGCGCCAGCGGCGTCGTCGCGCTCGGATACAGGCCGCGCACCATGCGGTCGGCCAGCACGGCGGCCAGCTCCCAGTCGCGATCGTGCGCGGCCGGGGCCGGGTCGATCGACAGCTGCACCTGGTGCGCGAGCTCGAGCTGGGCCTCGCTGTGGCGCGCCAGCCGCACCACCTGCTGCAGGCGCTCGGCCAGGCCGGGCTGGCCGGCCACGCTGGCCTTGACGTCGGCCCGTCCGGCGCGCGCGCGCCGCGTCGCCTGCACGTGCGCGAGGCGGCCGTCGGCCAGCACGGTCTGGCACACGGCGCTGGCCGGCCCGTTCATGCGGGCGCGCGCCGGGCGGCGCAATGGGTTTCGAGGCGCGCCAGGATGCGGTCGCCATCCTGGAACAGGGTCGCCAGCTGCAGCGCCGGGGCCAGCTGCAATTGGGCCAGCCAGGCCCAGGCCGCGTCCAGGGCGGCCACCGCGGCGCCGCTATGGGCCGCGCGCGCCGCCTGGCGTTCGGGCGCCAGCGCCTGGCCCGGCGCCGCCAGGGCCACCGCCGGCATGCTTTCGACGGCGGCCAGCACGGCTTCGAGCCGGCGCAGCACGGCCTGCTGCTGCTGAAAGCGCACGCGCTCGCCGCCGGCGGCGGTGGCGCGCACCCCGCTGCACAGGGCCGGCAATTCAAGGAACAGGCGGCGCAGCGCGCAGGCGTCGGCCACGTCCGGTGCGGCCGCCGCTGCGGGCGCGGCAGCCGGCGCGGGCGCGCTGGCCGGCACCCGTGCCGCCAGCGTGGCCGCGTAGTCGACCCGTGCGCCCAGGTCGCACGGCAGGCATTCGTCCAGGGTCAGGCCGAAGCGGATGTAGATCAGCTGGTCGAGGCCGCGCCGGAACTGCTGCCATTCGGCCAGCGTGGCGCAGGCCGGCAAGGCCAGCTGGCCGTCGGCCAGCGCGGCGCGCACGGCCGCTTCGATCCGCCCCTGCAGTTCGGCCAGGCTCAGGGCCGCGCCGGCCTCGCTGGCCAGCAGCAGATCGAAGCGCTGCTGGTGCTGGCGCGGGTCGGCGCTGTCGACCGCCAGCTGCAGGCGCAGGCCCAGTTCGGGCGCGGCCGCATACGGCACGATCTCGGCTTGGTAGGGACCCGGATGGAACACATACAGCTGCTCGCCGCAGCCGGCGCGCGCCAGTCCGCCAGGACCGAGGCGGCGCGTCTGGCCGCGCGCGCCGATCAGCACCGCGCCCAGCGGCGCGCGCAGCTGGCAGCGCGCCAGCCGCAGCGCCACCGTGCACTGGCCGAGCGTGGCCGGCGCGGGCGCTCGGCCGAGCAGGCGGGACAGCCCGAGCATGGTCGGCCGCTCAGTCGCGCACGGGGCTGACCGAGAAGATGCCGCCGTGCTGCTGCAGATGCAGGCCCGGATCGGCCGCCAGCGGCCAGGCCGCTTCGAATTCGCCATCGGCGTCGAGGCGTCCCTGCAGCAGCAGGGTGCCGGCGCCGTCGCGCACATTCAGCATCGGTTCGGCCGCCAGCAGCGCCGCCGCGAACGGCGCCTTGGCCGACAGCTTGAGCAGCACCTGCCAGTTGCCGCCCTCGGCGAAAAAGCTCAGCTGCCAGTGGCCGTCGTCGGTGCGCAGCAGCGGCGCCTCGCCGGCATCGGCCGCGCGCAGCAGGCCCTGGCTGGTCGACCAGGCCAGGTCATTCGCCGCCGGCCGCGCGCGCCGTTCGCGCGCCAGATGGGAAAACCGGCGCAGCGTCAGCGGCGAGTCGGCCAGGGCCGCCCGCTCGGCCGGCGTGAACGGCCGCGATCCGTCCAGTGCGCCCAGCATGACCGCGTCCGACAGCATCAGGCGGTCGCCCTCGCGGCGCCGCATGACCAGCGCTTCGGCGATCAGATTGCGTTCGTTATTACTGATGACATCCACGTACTTCTCCTTTTGGCCGAGGGGCCGCTTGCAGGCTTGCGATCGCTGCCTCGCGCCGTTTGCGCAAAGTCGGCAGCGACAGGTCCGCCAGTTCCGCCAGCTGCTGCAGGGTAGGCAGCGCGCCGGTCGCGGGATCCAGCCACTCGTCAGGATAGGTATCGTCACGAGGGCCGAAAATCTTCAGGTAGACGGCCAATTTCACGGGGATTGGCACATCTGACAACACTTTCACCACCCAGCTGGCGCCCTGCTCGGCCGCCGCCGCGCGCGCCAGGTAGTCGGCCGGCAGCGCCAGGCGCACGGCCGTGGCGCGCTGCGCCGCCGTCAGCTCCAGCGGCGCCGGCGGCACATCGGCGTCCAGGTCCGGCTCCGGCTCGGGCGGCGCGAACAGGCTGTCGTCGGGCGCCGCCAGCAGACAGTCGGGCAGCACCCGCCCGGCCGCCTCGGCCGCTTCCGATTCGTCCAGCACGCGCCACAGGTCGACCAGCCAGGCCCCATGGTCGGCCGCATCCTGGGCCCAGCCGGCCGCGCTGCTGGCCGTCAGCGCCCCATGCTCGGCGATCTCCTCCAGCATGGCCGCAATCGTGGCCGGCTGGTTGCGCAGGCTGGCAAAGCGCTTCGAGCGCGTGTGCAGCGGACCGGGCGCGCCGGTGAAGCGTTCGCGCGTGGCGCTCCAGGCGATCAGCCATTCGGCCGTGATGTGGCCCTGGCGCGCCGCCAGCGGCAGCACCGCGGCCTCCATCCCCAGCACCGCGGCCACCTCCTCGCGCCGCGCCGGCCAGCCGGCCAGCAGCGCCGCCACCTCGCCGCGCAGCCGGTCCAGCATGCGGTAGGTGTACATCTTGTTCGGACTGCACGGCCGCCCGCAGGCGACCTGGTAATTCTCCGCATCGACCTTGTCGCGCAGGACCGCATACAGGTCGTTGAACTGCTTGCGCAGCGCCGCCTCGCCGGCCTGGCCGGATTGCAGCAGCGCGCGGCAGCAACTGTCCCAGTCGGCCGGACGGGCGCGCAGCTCCAGCACCAGCGCCTGGGCCAGGGCCAGCACGCTGTCGCCGTACTGGTTGGCGACGGCCTGGGCGCGCGCGCTGCCCGCCTGGGCGGCCAGCACGGCCGCCATCGCTTCCACGTACTCGTCCAGCGCCGTCAGCGGATCGCCCACGTCGATCAGCGGCAGCACCTGCAGCGAGCACTGGCCGAGCAGCTTGCGCACCTGCTCCCAGCCTGGCTCCTGATACCGGGTTCCCGGCAAACGCATTCGATCCACCTGCATGCTGGCGCGCCGTGACGCCGCCCCATGCGGTGTCTGTGCTGCGCGCCCCGTCATGATCGCCGCTCGCGCACCGCGCCCGTCCCGCCATCAGAGGCCAATTTCCCCTTCTGTTCCGGGTTCTGCCCGGGCGCGGCCAGCAGCAGTGCGGCCGCCAGCGGGGCCGCGTGCGCGCCGCCGCTGCTGGCCGAGCGGCTGATCGCCACCGCGAACGCCAGCCGGCGCGCGCGTCCGGCCGCCGGATCGGGCGCCAGATAGCCGCTGAACCAGACCGTGGCCAGGTCCTCGCGCACGCGCCCGTCGAGCCGCACCGGCACCGGCGCCGTGCCCGTCTTCCCATACACATACGGGCGCAGGGCGGCCAGCGCGGGTCCGGCGAAGGCCGCCGCCGCCGTCCCGCGCTGGACCACGCCCTGCATGCCCTGGCGGATCCGGTCGAGGCGCACCCCGAGCGCGCTGGCCGGCGCAGCGCTGGCGGCGCGGCCGTCGAGCGCCGCCAGCAGGCGTGGCGTGACCGCGCGCCCGCTGCCGATCGCCGCCGCCACCAGCGCCAGATCGAGCGGGGTGGCCTGCATGCGCAGGCCGATCGCCTGCTGGCGGATCTCGTGGCGCGCCCGCACCGGATCGAAGCCGCCGGCCGTGGCCTGCAGCGCGTCCCAGCGCGACCAGGCGAAATCGGCCGGCAGCAGGCCGCCATCGAGACGCCAGGCGCGCCCGAAGCCGACCCGGTGCGCCATCGCCTGCCACGGACGCAGGCTGTCCAGGCCCGTGCTGGACAGCGCCTGCAGGCCCGGCTGGCCGCCCTCGCCCTGCCCGCCGAGGCTGGCGTCGGACAGTTCGGTGGTCCAGGCGAACCAGGTATTCAGGCTGAAGCTGAGCGCCTCGGCCAGGCCGAAACGGCCATCGACCGCCTTGGCCATCGGCGCCGCCTCGCGGTAATTGGTGATGCGCGCGCCGCTGCCGCTGGCCGGATAGCTGGGCGCCGCGCTGCGAAAGCCGAAGCCGCGCGCGGCCGCCAGCCGGTCCAGCGTGGCCAGCGGCTGCCCGCCCAGCAGGGCCTCGATCTCGCCCTGGCGCTGGGCCGCCAGTTCCAGCCCCAGCGCGCTGACCAGCTTGAAGCTCGAGCCGGGGCTGTGTTCGGCCCCGCCATCGTGCTGCCAGCCGGCCTGGCGCAGCGGGCTGGCGCCCGGGCGGCTGCGCTCGAAGGCCTCGAGCGCCTGCCAGTCGGCCAGCGGCGCCGCCGCCCCGCCCTGGGCCGCCACCAGAATCTCGCCGCTGTCGGCGTCCAGCACCACGGCCGCCGCGCTGCGCCCCGGCATGGCCGCCTGCCCGCCCTGGCAGGCCTGGCCATCCCAGCGCCCTTCGGCCAGGCCGATGCAGTCGATGATGGCCTGGGCGCGCGCCTGCCACAGCAGGTCGAGCGTCAGCGCCGCCTCGCGCGGGGCCGCCGCCAGCCGCCCCAGCATCCCGGCCAGGCCATGCCGCTGGCGCGCGTCGACACCGAGCAGCGGCCCCAGACCCGCCGCGCGCGCCGCCGCGCTCAGTTGGCCGCCCTGCCACAGCGGGGTCTGCGCGCGGTCGACAATCCGGCCCTGCCAGGGTGCGCCCGCCACGGCCGGGGCGCCGCCGGCCGCGCTGTGCCAGACCAGCTGGCCGGCGCTCACGCGCAGATGGCGGTAGGCCTGCTCGCCGCTGGCGGCCAGGCCGCTGATGTCGAGTGGCGCGGCGCTGATCTGCACGCTGCGGCTGCCCGGCTCCAGCGCCAGGCGCAGGGTCTGAATCTGGTCGGGCGCCGTGCAGGCCGGCCCCAGACAGGCGGGGCTGGCCTCCAGCACCCGCGCGCCCTGCAGCGACTGCAGGCGCCCGGCCAGCGTCAGCGCCAGCGTGCTGCCGGCCGCCGCCGGCGCCGCCAGCCGCAGTTCGATCGGGCCTTCGGCGCTGCGCCAGGCCTCCCAGTCGCCGGCCGCGGGCAGCAGCAGGCGCGCGGCCGCATCGGGCAGGGCCGGCGCCGGCAGGGCCTCGGCCAGCAGGGCCAGGCTGCTGCGCGCGACGCGCCAGCCCAGCCAGCGCCGCTCGCTGTTGAAGCGCGCCACCTGGGCCAGCACAAAGGCGCCGTCGGCCTCGCTGTACAAACGGCGCAGCAGGCCGCGCGCGGTCTCGTCCAGCACCACCGCGTCCCAGCGTTCCGGCCCGGGGCTGCGCTGCGCTGGCGGCAGCGCGCGCCACACGGCCAGCTCGCGCGGGGCCAGCGCGATCAGGCCGTCCGCCTCCAGGCGCAGCAGGCCGCGCGCCTGCAGCGCCGTGAACAGGCGTGCATCCTCGCTCGGCGCCGCGGCCCCCGCCAGCGCGTAGTCGCCGCGCGCCAACTGCACCTCGGCGTGCGCGCCATCGGCGCCAAACGCCACCACCCGCAGTGCACGCGCGCCGGCCGCCGGGCGCCACGCGCGCAGCTGCACGCTGCCGCAGGCGCCGCTGTCGTCGACATCGATGGCCAAGGCCGCCGTGCCCGGTCCCAGCAGCCAGCCATGGCGGCGCACTTCGGGGCCGGCGCCATCGCCGACCAGGCGCAGCGCCGCCGTCAGTCCGTTTAGGTGCAGTGCGCCGCCGGCGCGCGCCAGGCGCAGCGGCGGCAGGGCCGGATCGGCGCTGACCACCACCTGCCCGCTGCGGCCCAGGGTGGCCGACGCCTGCGGCACGATCTGCAGCGGCTGGCACAGGCTGAAACGCTGCGCCGCTTCGCTCTGCATCCCGGCCACGCTGAGCAGGGTGGCGGCGCCCACGCGCTGCACCTCGAAGGGCGCGTCCGGGTCCAGATGCAGGCGCGCACCGGGCAGCACGGCCGCCAGGGCCTGCACGGCCGGCGCGCTCGGGCTGACCGTCTGCGCCGCCTGCCCGAGCCGCTGGGCGTGCCCGGCCAGCAGCCAGGCCCCGCCCGCGATCAGCAGCAGCAGCGCGGTCCAGGCCGGCAGGCGGTGCGCCGGCCGCGCCTGGCGCAGATGGCGCCGGCGGCGCCGTTGGCGCAGCCAGTCAGTGAGCGTGGTCTTCATGCCCGCCCCTAGCCGGGGGCGGCGGAAAAAACGCCCGCTCAGGTATGCTTATGCCTTTCCCACTTTCCGCCCCCGCTCATGAAGGCTTCTGCCCCACCCGCCTGGCGCGCCTGGTTCGATGGTTCGGCCACGCCCAATCCCGGCCGCTGCACCATTGGCGCCGTGCTGCTCGGCCCCGCCGGCGAACGCGTCGAGATCTCGCGCGAGGCCGGCGTCGGCGACAGCAGCGAGGCCGAATACCGCGCCCTGCTGGCCGTGCTGACGGCGGCGCGCGAGCACGGCGCGCACGATCTGCTGGTCGAGGGCGACAGCAAGGTGGTGATCGATGATGTCAACGGCAGCGATGGCGCTGCCGCCGCAGTGCTGCACGACTACCGCAAGCAGGCGCGCGCCCTGCTCGCGCAGCTGCAGCCGGCCACGCTGCGCTGGGTGCCGCGCCACCGCAACCAGGAGGCCGACGCCCTGTCCCAGCGCGCGCGCCGCCCCGACACCGAGTGGGAGCCGCGCCTGGCCGCCCTGGCCGCCGCCCACGCCGACGACGACGGCGCCCATGACCTGAGCCACCTGCGCCGCGTCTGGCGCAATGCCGGCGCGCTGCTGAACCACCATCCCGAGGCCGACCGCCTGGTGGTGCTGGCCGCCTGCTACCTGCACGACCTGGTCAACCTGCCCAAGGACGACCCGCAGCGCCACCTGGCCTCGCAGCGTTCGGCCGCGCTGGCCGTGGACGCGCTGCAGACCCTCGGCTTCCCGCCCGAGAAGCTGGACGCCGTCGCCCATGCGATTGCCTGCCACAGCTTCTCGGCCGGCCTGACGCCCGCCACCATCGAAGCGAAAATCGTCCAGGACGCCGACCGCCTCGACGCCCTCGGCGCGGTCGGCCTGGCGCGCATGTGGTACGTGTCCGGCACGCTGCGCCGGGCCATGGCCCACCCGGACGACCCGCTCGCCCATGCCCGCCCGCTCGACGACCGCCAGTACGCGCTCGACCACATCAGCGTCAAGCTGGCCACGCTGCCGGACCTGATGCAGACCGCCGCCGGGCGCGCCGAGGGCCTGCGCCGCCTGGCCCGCCTGAACGCATTTCGCGCCGAGTTCGCCGACGAGTGGCTAGGCCGCTGAAACTTCGTTACACTGCCCCTTTTCGTACCGCGAGCTGTCATGACCCAAGCGCCCGCCACCCCCAAAGGCAACCTCAATTTCATCCTCGTTTGCGTGTTCATCGACATGCTCGGCATCGGCCTGATCGTGCCGGTGCTGCCGGTGCTGGTCGGCGAATTCGTCGCCGGCCGCGACGCCCAGGCCCAGTGGTACGGCGTGCTCGCCGCCACCTTCGGCCTGATGCAATTCCTCTGCATGCCGATGCTGGGCGCGATCAGCGACCGCGTCGGCCGCCGCCCGGTGATGATGTATTCGATGGCCGGCATGGCGCTCAATTTCCTGGCCACGGCCTGGGCGCCGAATCTGGCCTGCCTGTTCCTCGGCCGCGTCATCGGCGGCATGTCCTCGGCCAGCATGTCGGTCGCCTCGGCCTACGCCTCCGACATCTCGACGCCGGACACGCGCGCCAAAAGCTTCGGCAAGATCGGCGCCGCCTTCGGCATGGGCTTCATCTGCGGCCCCATGCTGGGCGGCCTGCTCGGCGGGGTCGACCTGCACCTGCCCTTCTACGTCGCGGCCGGCCTGTCGACCCTGAACCTGATCTACGGCTACCTGATGGTGCCCGAGTCGCTCGCCCCGGGCGCGCGCAAGCCGCTCAACTGGGCCCAGATCAACCCGTTTGCCGCGCTTCAGCGCCTGCTCAAGCGCGAGGACATCCGCGGCCTGTTGATCGTGTTCGTGCTGACCACCTTCGCCCAGATCATGCTGCAGTCGACCTGGGTGCTGTACACCACCATCCGCTTCGACTGGACCCCGACCGACAACGGCATCGCCCTGTTCTGCGTCGGCGTCTCGGCCGCCGTGGTGCAGGCCGGCCTGCTGGCCATGCTGATCCGCCGCTTCGGCGAAGTCCGCCTGGCCCTGCTCGGCCTGAGCTCGGGCGCCATCACCTTCCTGCTGTATGGCCTGGCCACGCACGGCTGGCAGATGTATGTGCTCATTCTGTGCAATCTGCTGGCCTTCGCCGCCGGCCCCGCCCTGCAAAGCATCGTCTCGAAATCGACGCCGCCCAGCCAGCAGGGTGAGCTCATGGGCTCCCTGCAGTCGATCTCCAGCCTGGCCATCATCATCACGCCGCTGGCCGGCAACCAGATCCTGGCCATGGTCAGCCACCTGCCGCCGGCCGACTGGCGCGTCGGCGCCACCTTCTTCACCTGCGCCGCCCTGCAGGCGGTCAGCGTGCTGGCGGCCTGGCGCTTCTTCCGCAACCACCATATGAGCCTGCGCGCGCCCGCGCCGAGCGAATGAAAAGCCTGCTGCTGGCCACCCTGCTGCTGCCGCTCGCGGTCCACGCCGGCTGCAGCCGGCCGATCGACGTGCCGCTGGCCGCCCTCGGCCAGACCGTCAATGTGCAGGGGGCCGACATCAGCGGCATCTACCCCGATATCCTGCGCACGATTTCGGTGCGCAGCGGCTGCCAGTTCCGCTTTCGCGGCGTCTCGCGCGCCCAGCAGCAGGCCCTGTTCGAGACCGGCAAGGCCGATCTGCTGGCGCCCGCCCTGCGCACCCCGCAGCGCGACCGCTACGGCAGCTTCGTGCCCATGATGCAGCTGCGCCCGATGCTGGTCACCGTTGACCCCAGGCATCCGCCCGTGACCTCGCTGGCCCAGCTGCGCGACGCCACCAGCCTGCGCCTGGCCGTGATGCGCGGCTTCGATTTCGGCGACGCCTTCCAGGCCTTCATCCGCGACATGCAGCGTGCCGGCCGCACCGAACCGGTCGACGACATCGTCAGCGCCGCCCGCCTGATCCAGTCCGGCTACGTCGACGGCATCATCATGCCGCCGGTGGCGATTGCCAGCTCGGTCCAGAACGAGCCGCGCATCTCGGCCCTGCAGGGCCGCCTGCGCCTGCACGCTCTGGCCGAACTGCCGTGGACCGACAACGGCGTCTACCTGTCGCGCACCACGCTCAGCGACGCCGACCGCCGCACGCTCGAACAGGCGCTGGCCGCGCTGGCGCGCACCTCCTCGGTCTGGGACAACTACCGGCGCTACTACCCGGCCGAGATCGTGACCGAAAGCGTGCGCCCCCTGCGTTAACAGTGCTTGGAAATTACACCGGTTTGAACGACAATCAGGCGCATGAAGATCCTGCGCCCCCTCGTGCTGTCGCTGTGTGCCGCCGCCGCCCATGCGGAGTGTTCGCGTCCGATTCAGGTGCCCGTCGCCTCCACCGGCATGTCGGTGATCGTGCACGGCGCCCAGGTCAGTGGCATCTATCCCGATATTCTGGCCGGCGTCAGCAGCCGCACCGGCTGCCGCTTCGTCTACCAGCCGGTGCCGCGCGCCCGCCTCGAAGCCCTGTTTGAAGCCGGCCGCGCCGATCTGCTGTTCCCGGCGCCGCGCACCCCCAAACGCGACCCGTCCGGGACCTTCATTCCGCTGGTGCAGGCGCGCGCCACCATCATCTCGATCGATCCCAAGCTGCCGGTCATACACTCGCTGGCCCAGCTCAAGGAGGCGAATCTGCGCCTGGCCATCGTGCGCGGCTTCGATTACGGCCCCACCTACCAGCAGTTCATCGAAGCCTACAAGGCGGCCGGGCGCGTGTATCTGGAAGTCGACCCGATCGCGGTGGCGCGCCTGCTGAAGGCCGGTTTCGCCGACGCCACCATCATGACGCCGACCGTGCTGGCCGGCGCCATCCAGGAAGACAGCCGTGTGGCCGACCTGCTGCAGCGCCTGCGCGTGGACCCGGTGCCGGAACTGGCCTGGATCGAATCAGGGATCTATCTGTCCAACCGCCTGAATGAATCGGACCGCCAGGAGCTGATGAAAAGCCTGAGCGAGGCGGCCGCCAGCAGCGCCGTCTGGGACAGCTACAAGCGCTACTACCCGGCCGAGCTGCTGACGGCCAGCCTGCGCCCGCGCTGAGCGTCTACTTCGACTCCATCACATACACGCCGTCCCAGTCGGCCGGCGGCGGGTTGGCGGCCAGGGTGTCGCAGCGCTCCACGTACATGTGGGCCGCCTTGTCCTTCGGGTTCAGGGCCAGCACTTCGTCGAACAGCTTGCGCGCCGCGCCGAATTCGCGCGCCCGGTACTTGGCCAGCGCATTGCGGAAGGCGCCCATGGCGTCGATCAGGTTCGGATAGCTGCTGTCGGTGTGGAAGTCCATCACCTCATAGATCGCGACCGGCTTGGTCTTGCCCTTGACGATCACGTGATCGAGCTCGCGCACGCGGTAGGTGCCGCGCAGCGCGCGGTAGGTGAATTCCGAAATCAGGATATGCGCGCCGTACTGCTTGCAGGCCGATTCCAGCCGCGCCGCCAGGTTCACGCCATCGCCGATGATCGTGTAGTCCATGCGCTTTTTCGAGCCGATATTCCCCGACACCACATTGTCGGAGTTCAGGCCGATGCCGATATCGACCGGCAGCTTGCCCTCGCCGGCGCGCGCCTCGTTCCAGTGCCACAGCTCGCGGATCATCGCAATCGCCGTGCGCACGGCGCGGTCGGCGTCGTCCTCGTGCGAGACGGGGATGCCGAAAGCGGCCATGATGGCGTCGCCGATGAATTTATCGAGCATGCCCTCCTCGCGCTGGATGCAGTCGACCATCAGCGTGAAGTACTCGTTCAGCAGCGCCACCGTACCCTGCGCGCCGAGCGCCTCGGTAATCGTGGTGAACGAGCGGATGTCCGAGAACAGCACGGTCGCCAGCACGTTCTTGCCGCCCAGGCTCTCGGCCCCGTTGGCCAGCATCTGGTCGGCGATGCCCGGGTCCATATAGCGCGACATGGTCGAGCGCAGCCGCTTCTCGTTCGAGATATCCTCGATCATCAGCATCCAGCCGATGCGCTTCTTCTCGACCGACAGCAGCGGCTGCAGCGACAGATTGACCGAGACCTTTTCCTCGGCCACGATCAGCTCCGCGTCCATCACATGGTCGCCCAGGGCGCCCTCCTCCACCTGGTGCAGGCGCTCCAGTACCCAGGCGTTCGGGCCGGTGAAGAATTCGGCCGCCGTCTTGCCGACGATCTGGGCCACGCCGCTGCGGAAGATGCGCAGGCCGGCCGCATTACAAGTGACGATCTTGTTGTTGTCGTCCAGGGTCAGCACCCCGTTCGACATCGATTCGAGCATCGCCTCGTTGTAGTTTTTGATCTGCTGGACGTCGGCAAACAGCTTGGCGTTTTCCAGCGCAATCGAGATCTGCGCGGTGAACGCGCGCAGGCGCGATTCGTCTTCGGCCGTGAACGGCCCGCCGCGCTTGTTCAGCACCTGGGTCACGCCGATCGTCTTGCCGTTCTTGTTGATGATCGGGACGCACAGGATCGAGCGCGTGAAAAAGCCGGTCTTCTTGTCGAAGCTCGGATTGAAGCGCAGGTCGGCGTAGGCGTAAGGGATGTTGATGGTCTTCGACGAACTGAATACGGCGCCGGCGATGCCGGCCGTATTCGGCAGCCGGATCTGCATCGAGTTCAGGCCCTGCCCGACTTCCGTGTACAGCTCTCCGGTCTTTTCGTCATTGAGGAACAGGGTCGAGCGCTCGGCGTTCAGCAGGCGGGTGGCCTCGCCCATCACCCGCTGCAGCAGGGAGCCGAGCTTAATGTCGGCCGTGACCTCGGACACCACATCGATGAATTCCATCTCCTGGCGCCGCACCTTCTTCATCCGTTCGATGAAGCGCGCGCTTTGCAGGGCCAGCACGCCCTGGGTGGTGAGCGCCTCCAGCAGGCTCAGATCGCGGCGCGTGAATTTGCCACGCTTTTTATTCAGCGTCTGGGCCACGCCGATGATCTCGCCCTTCGAGGTGCGGATCGGCACGCACAGGATGTTCTTCGTGACGAAACCGGTCTGCTCGTCGATCGCCCGGTTGAAGCGTTCATCGGCATACGCATCCTCGATCAGCAGCGGCTCGCCGGTCGAGAACACATGCCCGGCCACGCCGGTGTGATTGAGGAAGCGGATTTCGCGCTGCGCATTGCCCTGCGCCACCCGCGAGAACAGCTCATTCGTCTCCGGGTCATTCAGGAACAGCGAGCCGCGCTCGGCCCCCAGTTCCTCGGTCGTCACCTCGACCAGGGCATTCAGGATTTCGTCGAGCGTGTCATAGGCCGCCATCCGACGCGACACCTCGAGCAGCATTTCGACTTCGCGCAGGCGCCGGTGCTGGGCCGCGCTCTCCGCCTTAGGCTTTTCCATTGCGCTCCTCAAGTTCCTGGCGCAGCGCGCGGATCGTCTCGTGCAGTTGCACCAGTTCGTCCCGGTGCTGGACCGCGGCCTGCTGCAGGGCCTCGCCCTTGCTGGCCGCCAGTTGCTCCAATTCGTTGCGCAGCACGGCGACCGTCTCGCGCAGCTGCAGAATTTCGCTGTTCGCGCCGGCGATCGCCTGCTTGACCTGGGCCTCGCGGTCGGCGCGCTCGGCTTCGAGCGTGTCGCGCAGGGCGTTGACGGTCTCGCGCATCATGCCCAGCTCATTGTGGGCCGCTGCCGCCGCCTCCTGCACGGCGCGCGCGCGTTCGGCCTGCATGGCTTCCAGTTCGCCGCGCAGGACGGTCACGGTCTTCTGCAGCTCCCGGACCTCGGTCACGGCCTGCTGAAAGGCCGCCGGGTCGACGGCCAGGTTCTCGACGATGGCACTCATACGTACGATGGTAAATCAAGCAAGCCCATCAGCACAATCCTCGCCGCCGTCCGGCCTCAGAACTTGTGCTCGAAGTTGATGCGCCAGCCGGCCCCGCGCTCGGTGTCGAAGCGCGCTCGCATGGTGCCGCTGCCGTCCTCGTACACGTTTTCGTTGTGGTAGCCCTGCTTCAGCATATTGCGCGCCGTCAGGCGCAACTGGTCCTGGGCGCTGAACTTCCACAGGCCGTAGACTTCGAGGTCACGCCCATAGGTGTCGTAGGAGCGCTCCTTGTCGCTCGAGCGCACCATGCCGCCCTGGCGGAATGCGAAGTTAAAGCCGGCCGATAGCTGCTCGTGCTTGTAGTCGGCGCCCAGATTCAGGGACAGCGGGGTCTGGCGGTCGAGCCGGTTGTCCGGCCCCGGCACATTGTCCACGCGCGACCAGTTGCGCGAGACATTCGCGCGCAGATCGAGCTTGGGCGCATCGGCCATCAGGGCCGAGAGCGGGAATTTGAGCTCCAGCTCGATCCCGTGCGATTCGGCCGAACCGAGGTTGAGCGGCATCGCCAGGTAGCGGTCCTTGTCGATCACGATGCCATTGTGGGTGTAATTGCTGATGCGGCGCGTCGACAGGCTGACCGAGAACAGCGCGCCCTCGGCCCAATAGCGCTCGTAGCCGGCGTCGACGCCGACCGCCAGCTCCGGCTGCAGGCGCGGGTTGCCGCTGTAGTCGGGCGCGGTGGCCGAATTCAGGGCGCTGTAGTAGCGGCGCGGGATCAGGCTGCTCAGATTGGGCGCCTTGTAGGTCTTGGTCAGGGCCAGGCGCAGCTGGTCGCCCTTGCGCTCGGGGATCTTGTAGAGCGTCTGGAACAGGGGGCTGAACACGCTGCTGCGCGAGCTGCTGTCCGCATAGCCGCTGCCATGGCTGGTGCTCTCGATGCCCTCCCAGCGCGCGCCCAGGTACACCGACCAGGCTTTGCTGACGTTCCATTCGTCCTGCGCGAACACGGCGGCGCGGCGGATGCGCGCCTCGTACAGATTATCGAAGTTCAGGCCATCGGTGCTGGCCACGCGGTCCAGCTGGTGCTGGGTGTCGCGCCGCTGTCCCTGGCTGAGGTCCCAGCCGACGGCCAGCGCATGATCCTCGGCGCCCGGACGCGTGTACTTGCCGGTGCTGCCCACGGTGTGGTCGCGCCCCTCGCCCGAGGACGTGCGGTCCAGCGTGGTGGCGCCATTGCGCTGGGCCGCGCGGTAGCCGCTGTTCTCATTGCTCGAATACGCGTAGCTGAGCTTCAGATCGAGCTTGGCGCTGCCCTCGAGCTTGAGCACGGGATTGAGTTCGCTGCGCCCATACGCATAGCTGCTGCGAAAGCGCCCCTGCTGCTGCGCGTACGGGCCCACCGGACCGGCCAGAGTCAGCTCCTGCCCCTGGTTCTCGCTGTGGCCATGGCCGGCATTGAAGAAGTTCTGCCACGCCAGGCTGTCGCCATCCTGCAGCTGCCAGGCCAGGCGCGCATTGCCGCTGTTATAAACGTAACGATTATCGTTACTAAAGTCCGTCACCCGCCGGCTCATCAGCACGCCGGTCGCATCCTCGCGCGTCTCGTCGGTGCGGTTGAAGTTGGTGTTCTTGTTGAAGCCACTGTTCGCGCCCAGCGTGTAGGACAGGGTATCGACCTTGTCCGACATGCTGAAACCGGCGCTGACATTGTAGTTGTTCGGCTCCGCGCCATACCCGGCACGCACTTCGCGCGAAGCCTTCTGCACGGATTTTTTCAGGATCACATTGATGGTGCCGGCAATCGACTGGGTGCTGTATTCGGCCGTGGCGGCGCGCACGATCTCGATCTTCTCGATCTGCTCGGGCGGCAGATTATCGAGCGAGAAGCCGGCCGGCGGGCGCTCGCCGTTCACCAGAATCTGGGTATAGCTGCCCAGGCCGCGCAGACGCACCGAGGAGCCGACCACGGTCACCCCGGGCAGGCGCTTCATCACATCGAGGATGGTGCTGTCACCGTATTTGAGGATCTCCTCGCGTCCCACCACGATCTTCGAGGCGGTGTCGTCGCGGCGCGGATCGTAGGCGTCGGCCGTGCCTTTCACCTCCACCTTCTGGATGGTCTTGTCCTCCTCCTTCGGCTTGGCGGCGCTGGGCTTGGTTTCGTCGGCCTGGACCTGGGCGCACAGCAGCGCGCTGGCAAAGGCGACCACGCTCAGGCGCGGCAGTGAATGGTTTGGCATATTTGGAATTTTGCTAATCATCGATTTCAAAAAAAAGGCGGGCACGCAGCCCGCCTGTCGCCGCCAGCGGCTTAGAACTTCACTTCGTAGGTCACGCGCGCGGTGGCGTGGCCCGGCAGGGTCGCCACCCGGGTGTCGCTGCCATTGGCGTCGGCATAGATGTTCGCGTTATGCAGGTCCTGCTGCAGCAGGTTCTGCACGGCGAAGCGCCACTGCGTTTTCGGGCCGGTCTTCAGCAGCGCATACAGGTCCAGGTCACGGCGCACGCTCTGGTAGCCGCTGGTCGTATTCGAGATGCGCACAAAGCCGCCGTTGCGGAAGGTCAGGCTGCCGCCCATCGACAGCGCGCCGTCCTTGTAGTCCAGCCCCAGGGTCGAGGACAGCGGCGTTTGCTGGTCGAGGCGGTTGTCCGGACCCGGCACCGATTCCACGCGCGACCAGTTGCGCGCGATATTCCAGCGGAAGTCAATCGCCGGCGCGCCCTCGAACACCAGGCGCAGCGGGAATTTGGCTTCCAGTTCCAGGCTGTGCGTATTGGCGCGGCCTTCGTTCACCGGCAGCGAGACCCAGCGGCCGTTATCCAGGATCAGGCCCTGGCGCGTGTAGTCGGTGATGCGGCGCGTCGAGACGCTGGCCGACAGCAGGCCGCCCTCGGCGAAGTAGTGCTCATACGAGGCGTCCAGGCCCAGCGCCAGTTCCGGCTTCAGGTTCGGATTACCCTGGCGATCCGGCTCGGTCGGGCTGTTATTGGTCGACAGCGAACGGCGCGGCGTCAGGCTCTGCGTGGCCGGCGCCTTGTAGGTGCGGGTCAGCGCAAAGCGGATCTGGTCGCCCTTCGAGTCCGGCAGTTTGAACAGGGTCTGGAACACCGGGCTCCACACGCTGCTCTTGTTTTCGATGGTGCCGAAGGTGTTCCCCGTGGTCTTGGTCTGGATGCCTTCCCAGCGCACGCCGGTGTAGACCGACCAGCGCGGCGTGACATTCCATTCGTCCTGCACGAAGGTGGCGAAACGCGATACCGTGGCATCGCTGTTTTCGTTGATGTTAAACGGCTTGTAGCCGGGGATCGGCAGATCGACCTGCAGGTTCTCGTCGCTGCGCTTGCTGTAGCCGCCGTCCCAGCCGAAGGCGAGCGAATGGCCTTCCATGGCCGCGCTCAGATATTTGCCGGTGGTGCTCAGCCCATGTTCGCGCCCATTGGTGTCGATCGCGCGGTCCAGAATCAGCGGGCCGCCCGACTGGGTGTGGCCCCACTGGTGGGTGGTCGTGTCGACGCTTTGCAGGTTCACGCCGATCTTGGCATCGAGCTTGCCGCCGCCTTCGATCTTGTGGGTCCAGGTCAGGTCGGTGCGCAGGCTCGCGAATTCGACCGTGTTGCGGTAGTCGAGATTCGGCGTCACGCTCGGCGCGCCCAGCGTGGTCACGGTATTTGTGTGGCCATTGCCGTGCACGCGGTTCATGCCGATGAAGGACTGCGACACCAGGGCGTCGCCGTTCTCGAGCGACCAGTTCAGGCGCGGCACGATGAACAGGCCGCGGAAGTTACCCTTCTCGCGGTTGCTGGTCACGCGCGACAGGTTCGGTTTGCCCTTGGCGTCGGTGCCTTCCTCGGTGGCCGGATTCTCGCGGTCCTGTTCCTGGTAGATGCCGTTCACGGCCAGCGAATACGACATCTTGCCCATGCGGTCGGACAGCTGAATGCTGGTGCTCGGCGAGAGCACGCCATGGCCGGCCATGAAGCTCGGCTTGGCCTCGCGCTGCTGGGTCGAGATGGCGCGCTTGAGCACGATGTTGATGGTGCCGGCCACGGCCTGGGTCGAGAATTCGGCGCTGGCGGCGCGCTGCACTTCGATGCGCTCGATCAGGTCGGGCGAAATCGAATCGAGCGAGAAGCCGATCGGCGCGCGCTCGCCATTGATCAGCACCTGGGTGTAGCCGGCGCCGAGGCCGCGCATGCGCACCTCGCCGCCCATGCGGCCGGCGCCGCCGCCGACGGTCACACCGGGCAGACGCTTGAGCACATCGGTGACCATGGTGTCACCGTATTTGATGATCTCTTCGTGATTGATGACGATCTTGGAAGCCGTGTCGTCGCGGCGCGGATCATAGTTCGCGGCCGTGCCCTTGACTTCCACCTGCTGCAGCTTTTCCTTGCTGTCAGGGGCGGCGCTGGTGGCCTGCTGGGCTTGGGCGGAGAAGGCGGCCAGCACGATGGCGGCGCCGAGGGTCAAACGGAAAGGGGTCGATGGCATGGTAAAGCTCGGAATGCGAGAAAAACGAAACGCGTTATTGTCTTACAGAATCGGTTTGAGTGCTTGCTGTCGTCTATGAAAATTTGATATGCATGAGGGCGAAAGCCCCTCGCCGGCGGCGGTATAATGCGCGCTCACCGATTTCGAGGGATGCCCGTGTCCGACCGCCTTGCCGTTCTGCCCCAGTACCTGCTGCCCAAACATGCCCTGACCCGCCTGGCCGGCCGCATCGCCGGCGCCCAGGGCGGCGCCAACACCACCCGCCTGATCCGCTGGTTCGTCGGCAAATATGGCGTCAACATGGCCGAGGCGGCCAATCCCGACATCGCCAGCTACCGCAGCTTCAACGAGTTCTTCACCCGCCCGCTGAAAGACGGCGCGCGCCCGCTGGCGGCAGCCGATTTCGTCTGCCCGGTCGATGGCGCCATCAGCCAATTCGGCAGCATCGAGGACGGCCAGATCTTCCAGGCTAAAGGCCACCTGTTCACGGCCCAGGCCCTGGTCGGCGGCGACGCCGCCCTGGCCGAGCGCTTCCGCCACGGCGCCTTCGCCAATCTGTATCTGAGCCCGAAGGACTACCACCGCATCCACATGCCTTGCGACGGCACGCTGACGCGCATGATCTATGTGCCGGGCGCGCTGTTCTCGGTGAACCCGACCACGGCGCGCGGCATTCCCGGTCTGTTCGCCCGCAACGAGCGCGTGGTCTGCGTGTTCGACAGCCCCACTCATGGCGAATTCGTGCTGACCCTGGTCGGCGCCACCATCGTCGGCAGCATGGCCACCGTCTGGCATGGCGTGGTCAACCCGCCGCGCCACGACAGCGTGCGCGAATGGACCTATGCGCCGGGCGAGGTCGTGCTGAAAAAGGGGGAGGAAATGGGCCGCTTCCTGCTTGGCTCCACGGTGGTGATGCTGTTCCAGCCGCAGACCATCGGCTTCAATCCCGACTGGGCGCCGGCGCGCGCGGTGCGTCTGGGCGAGATGATGGGCCAGCGTCCGGCCTGAGCCCGTACTGCAAGGCGGGCCGGCTGGCCCGCCCTGGCGTCAAGGATTACTTGCCGTCTTTTTTCTCTTCCTTCTTGGCGGCTTTCTTCGCCTCTTTCTTTTCTTCCTTCTTCTCGGCCTTGGCGTCGGCCTTGGCGTCAGCTTTCACATCGGCCTTGGCTTCCTTGGCGGCGGCCGGCTTGTCAGCCTTGGCATCCTTGGCAGCCGGGGTCTGGGCCGAAGCAGCGACAGCAAACAGGCCAGCGATCAAAGCAGCGATCAGTTTGTTCATGGTGTATCACCCTCTATGATTTATGTGAATTTGAAGTAGCGCGAACGCTGGCGCCCAGCATACGAAGGCTTTATGACAGGGCCGTGACGGTTTCATGACATCTGTACCGACAGCCCGTCGCTGCAGCAGTGGCTCTGCATCAGATCGAGAAAGGCGCGCGTCTTGGCCGGCATCAGGCGGCGCCCGGGGAACACGGCCCAGCCGGTCGTCACCGGCATTTCCCAGTCGGCCAGCACGCGCACCAGACGCCCGTCAGCCTCGTAGCCGCTCGCATACAGATCGGTCGACGCGGCGATGCCATTGCCCTCGACGGCCAGCCGGCACAGCAGGTCGGGCGAGTTGGCGTTCAGGCGCGCGCGCGGGGCGCGCTCCCACACGATCTTGCCCTTGGTGAGCTTCCACACTTCGTGCGCGCCCGAGCGGCGCAGGATGCACAGAGCGTCGTGCTCGAGCAGATCGTCGGGATGGCGCGGCACCCCATGCCGTTCCAGATAGGACGGCGCCGCGTACAGCGCCCACTGCTGCTGGATCACGCGGCGCGCGGCCAGGGTCGCATCGTCGGGCAGCTCGCCCATGCGGATGGCGATGTCGAAGCCTTCGGCCACCAGATCGACGCGGCGCGGCGACAGGTCGAGGTCGAGCGAGATCTGCGGATAGCGCGCCAGGAAGGTGGTGATCACCTTGTTCAGACCCATATTCGCCAGGTCGGCCGGGGCCGACACGCGCAGGCGTCCGCTCGGCTCCTGCTGGCGGTGCTGGGCCAGGGCGCCGGCCGCCTCCACTTCCTCGGTCACGCGCTGGGCGTGTTCCAGCAGGCCCTGGCCGAATTCGGTCAGCACCAGTTTGCGCGTGGTGCGCTGGAGCAGACGCTCGCCCAGGCGCGCCTCGAGCTGGGCGATGCGGCGCGACACCGTCGACTTGGGCAGGTCCACGCGCTGGGCCGCCTGCGAAAAGCTGCCCGCCTCCACGATGCGGGCAAACAGCATCAGATCATTCGCTTCAATATCCATGGCCATTGTTCCACTGGTTAAACAATCTTATCCATTTTAGCGTCTACCGCTTCGTTTTTGGAACCACCATAATAGATTCACCGCAGCAAAAAACACCACATGAAGGGAATAAATCATGAACATCCTGCAAATTAACTCCAGCGCCCGCAGCCAGGGTTCCGAATCGACCCGCATCGCCGACAGCATCGTGGCCCGCCTCACCGCGGCCCACCCGCAAGCCAGCGTGCAGCGACGCGATCTGGCCAGCGAACCGCACCCGGTGCTGGACGAGCCGACCCTGCAAGCCCTGTTCACCCCGGCCGACCAGCGCAGCGCCGAACAGGCCGCGCGGATCGCCCTCGACGACGCCCTGATCACCCAGGTGCAGGCGGCCGATGTGATCGTGATCGGCGCGCCGATGTATAACTTCGGCATCACCGTGCAGCTCAAGGCCTGGTTCGACGCCATCGCCCGCGCCGGCGTCACCTTCCGCTACACGGCGAGCGGCCCCGAAGGTCTGCTGACCGGTAAAAAAGTCTACGTGGCCGTGGCCCGCGGCGGCATGCACAAAGGCGCCGCCAGCGACACCCAGGTGCCCTATCTGAAGCAGATGCTGGGCTTCCTCGGCATGACCGACGTCACCTACATCTACGCCGAAGGCATGGGCATGGGTCCGGACGCCGTGGCCAAAGCCCAGGCCGACGCCGACCAGCAAGTCGCCGCCGTGCTGGCATAATCGCAGCCGTGCGCCGCCACCACCAGGCGGCGGCGCACGTCGCGTTGATTGACTAAGGAGCCGAGCATGACCCCCACCCTTCCCGCCGAAACCATTGTCCGCAGCCGTTCGGTCGAGCGCCTCGTCGCCGGCCAGTTCGTCACTGACGGCGCCGGCGTCAAGATCAACCGCGTGCTGACCAATACCCTGCAGCGCCGGCTCGATCCCTTCCTGATGCTCGATGCCTTCGGCTCCGACAAACCGGGCGACTACATCGCCGGCTTCCCCGAACACCCGCACCGCGGCTTCGAGACCGTGACCTTCATGCTGCATGGGCGCATGCGCCACCGCGACAGCGGCGGCAACGAGGGCCTGCTGACCAATGGCGGCGTGCAGTGGATGACGGCCGGCCGCGGCATCGTCCACTCCGAAATGCCGGAGCAGGAAGAAGGCCTGATGGAAGGCTTCCAGCTGTGGCTGAACCTGGCCGGTGAAGACAAGATGTGCGCGCCCTGGTACCGCGATATTCCGGCCGAGGAGCTGCCGCGCCTGCGCACCGAGGCCGGCGCCGAGGTCACCGTGATCGCCGGGAGCAGCCATGGCGTGGCCGGCGCCGTGCAGCGTCCGCGCACCGAGCCGGTCTACCTCGACGTGCACCTGCCGGCCGGGGCCAGCTTCAGCCAGCGCCTGCCGGCCGGGCACAATGCCTTCATCTACGTGTACCGCGGCGACGTGGTCATCGAGGGCAAGGGCGTGGCCCAGACGCGCATGGCGATCCTGGCCAATCCGGCCGACGCCGACGGGGTGCTCGTCAAGGCGGCCGAAGACAGCCGCTTCATCCTGATCGCCGGTCGCCCGCTGAACGAACCGATCGCCCAGTATGGCCCGTTCGTGATGAACACCCAGCAGCAGCTGTATGAA
Organism: Massilia sp. TS11; assembly: GCF_022012445.1. GTDB lineage: Bacteria > Pseudomonadota > Gammaproteobacteria > Burkholderiales > Burkholderiaceae_D > Telluria. Next base: position 39,710 of record NZ_JAKLTS010000005.1, on the reverse strand, counting down.
GCAGTGGAAGACTTCCGCGCCGGCCGCTTCGGCAGCTGAGTTTTAAACGCGCAGCGAAAAGGTTTACAATGCGTCTCACTGTCCCTGACGGAGAGACGCATGCTGGTTCGCCGCTGGATTGGCCTTGCTGCCTGCCTGATTGCGCTGCACGCGCAGGGCGGGCCGCGCGTATTCCAGGTCGGGGTCGAGAATCTGCAGTACGCGCCCCTGCACAGCACCAGCGCCACCGGCGACTACACCGGCTACGCGCGCGACGTGCTCGACGCCTTCGCCCAGGAATACGGCTACACCTTCCGCTATGTGCCGCTGCCGGTCGAGCGCCTGTTCCGCGACTTTCTGCGCGCGGACGCGCTCGACTTCAAATACCCGGACAACCCGGCCTGGCAGACCGGCCTGAAAAAGGGCCTGCACCTGACCTACAGCCTGCCGATCGTGCCCTCCTACGAAGGCCTGATGGTCCTGCCCGCGAATAAGGGCAAACCGCTGGCGCGCCTGCACAGCGTCGGTACGGTGCGCGGCTTCACGCCGGTGCCCTATCAGCAGGCGATCCAGCGCCGGAGCCTGAGCCTGCAGACCGATACCAGCTTCGCCCCGCTGCTGCAGCGCGTGCTGGCCGGCCAGCTCGACGCCGTCTACATCAATGCCGACGTCGGCCACTACCTGCTGACCCACGAACTGGGCCAGCCGAATGCCCTGGTGTTCGACACCGCGCTGCCGCACCTGGCCTCTGACTTCAGCCTGTCGACCCGGCGCCACCATGAGATCGTCGCCCAGTTCAACAACTTCCTGCAAAAACAGCGCCCTCTGCTGCAGCGCCTGCGCGCCAAGTATACAATCGGTGATCCTGCCAATCCCTGAGGAAGCCTGATGAAGCCTGTTGCCGTCACCGCCCTGGAAGTCGCCCCGCGCGCCAAGCCGAGCATCCTGCCCGGCCCCTTTGCCCCGCTGTTCGAGGGCCGCGAGAAGCGCGCGCTCGGCGATGTGTTCGGCCTCACCAATTTCGGCATCAATCTGACCCGCCTGCAGCCGGGCGGTAAATCGGCGCTGCCGCACGCGCATGCGCGCCAGGACGAATTCGTCTACGTGCTGGCCGGGACCCTGACCCTGATCACCGACGGCGCCGCAACCACGCTCACGGCCGGCATGTGCGCCGGCTTCGCGGCCGGCAGCGGCGTCGCCCACCACATGGAGAACCGCAGCGACAGCGAAGCCATGTATCTCGAAATCGGCGACCGCACGCGCGGCGACCAGGTCAGCTATCCGCACGAGGATCTGGCGGCCAGCATGGGTGAGGACGGCGCCTGGCGCTTCACCCGCAAGGACGGCTCGCCGCTCTGATGGCACTGATGGAGACGATCGGGGCGGCCCTGTCCTGGGCCAGCCGCCGCCTCGGACTGGAGACCGTGGACCGCTTCCCGCCCGGGCACGCGTACGCGCGCACGCGCTGGGACAAGGCCTATTTCGACATTGCGTCCGACGTCGCGCCCGAGGAGATCGAGCGCCGCATAGTGGCCGCCATCGACGCCACGCCGAGCGTATTCGCCCACATCGAACACCCGACCCCGCGCATGCAGCGCGCCCTGATCGCGCAGATCGGCGCGCGCATGCGCCGCGCCTGCGGTGTGCCGGGCGACCTGCTTGGCCTGCTGATCCAGGCCTTTCAGAGTCCGCACACGCGCGAAGCCCTGCCCGGCCTGCGCCAGGCCATCAGCGCGACACAGGGGCTGGAGCCAGCGCAGCGCGCCCAGGCCCTGCTGGCGTTCCTGGCCGAACACGCGGCCCAGGGCGATGTGATCGAGGCCGCAGGCGCGGCGCCAAAACCGATAAAATGACACTTCGACTTCAACAAGGATTCACATGCAATTCAAATCGGTGCAGTACACGGGTCTGGGGCAAGGCCCGCGCCTGATCATCACCGGCGCCGTCCACGGGAACGAAACCGCCGGCACCAAGGCCATCGAGCGCGTGCTGGCGGAACTCGAACGCGGCGACTATGAAATCGTGGCCGGCACGGTCACCTTCGTCCCGGTCACCAATCCGCTCGCCTATGCCAAGGGCGAGCGCGCGGGCGACCGTAACCTGAACCGCAACCTGTGCCCGACCGACGACCCGCAGGAATTCGAAGACCACGTGGCCAACTGGCTGTGCCCACTGCTGGCCCGGCACGAGGTGCTGCTCGATCTGCACTCGTTCAACGCCCAGGCCGAGCCCTTCGTGATGGTCGGCCCGCGCAACAACGCCGGACCGCTGCAGCCCTTCCGCCACGCCGAGCAGGAACGCGCGATGGCGCGCATCCTGGGCGTCAAGCGCTATGTCGATGGCTGGCTGGCCACCTATGGCGCCGGGGTCGAGCGGCGCATGCAGACGCGCGATCCGTCCGAGCGCGACAAGGTCGTGCGTTACGGGATCGGCACCACCGAATACATGCGCTCCACCGGCGGCTACGCGCTGACGCTCGAATGCGGCCAGCATCTGGACCCGCAGGCGCCCGACGTCGGCTACCGCGCCATCAAGAACGTGCTGGCCCATTTCGGCATGATCGACGCCCCGCGCCCGCAACCGATGCCGCTGGCCGAGATGGAGACCCTGTCGATGGTGGTGGTGCACGACAAGGCCAGCGAGGGCGACCGCTTCATCAAGACCTGGTCGAGCTTCGACCCGGTCAAGGTGGGCGACCAGATCGGCGTGCGCGCCGACGGTACGCCGGTGCTGGCCGAACTCGAAGGCCGCATCCTGTTCCCGGACGTGAACGCCAAGCCGGGCCACGAATGGTATTACCTCGCCCAGCCGCATCAGGATTTTGAGCGCTACGCTGACTGAGGCCCTGGCCGCCAATCCCTTCTTCGCCGCGCCGCTGTTCGACGCGCTGCCGGACGTCGTCTTCTTCGTCAAGGATGCCGACTGCCGCTACGTGCTGGCCAATCACACGCTGGCACGGCGCTGCGGCATGCGCAGCAAGGAGGCCCTGGTCGGGAAGACGGCGGCCGAGGTATTCCGTCCGCCGTATGGCGAAACCTGGCTGGCCCAGGACCAGGCCGTGCTGGCCAGCGGCCAGGACATCGATGACAAGCTGGAGCTGCACCTCTACCCGGACCGCGATCCCGGCTGGTGCCTGACGCGCAAACTGGCGCTGCGCGACGCCCACGGCAAAGTGGTCGGCCTGTGCGGCATTTCGCGCGATCTGGCCATGGCCGACAAGAAGAACCCCGGCTACCAGAAGCTGGCCGCCAGCGTACGACTGATTCAGGAGGAGTATGGGCGCGCCCTCAGCATGCCCGAGCTGGCGCGCACGGCCGGCATGTCGGTGGCCCAGCTGGAGCGCTATTTCGTGCGCATCTTCCAGATCAATCCGCGCCAGATGCTGATCAAGACCCGGCTCGATGCCGCCTCGCGCCTGCTGGCCGGTGACAGCAGCATCGCCCAGATCGCCCTCGCCTGCGGCTACAGCGACCACTCGGCCTTCACGCGCCAGTTCAAGGCCACAGTCGGCCTCACCCCGGCGCAGTACCGGGCCGCCCTGCACAAGGCCTGATCAGGCCCCGGCGCGGATGCCCCAGACGAAGGGGTCGCTGTCGTCGATGATCAGATCGGCGCGCGCATTGACCCAGGCTTTACCGCGGATCGAAGGGCGCACCTCGCCATCGACCAGGCGATAGGAAGCTTCGAACACGCTGCCGATGATGCTTTGCTGGCGCCACAGCGCGCCCGGGGCCAGCTTGCCGCTGGCGGCCAGGCAGGCCAGCTTGGCGCTGGTGCCGGTGCCGCAGGGCGAGCGGTCATACGCCTTGCCCGGACAGAGCACGAAGTTCTGGCTATCGGCCGTGCCGCTGCGCGGCGCCGCAAACAGCTCGATGTGGTCGATCATGGCGCCGTCGTCGCCGGCGATACCCTGCGCCTGCAGGGCCGCCCGCACCGCGCTGGTAAAGGCCATCAGCTGGTCGATGCTGGCCAGATCCAGCGTGAACGGGTGCGACTCGATCAGGAAAAACCAGTTGCCGCCCCAGGCCACATCGCCCGTCACGCGGCCGTAATCCGGCACGTCGATCGTGACTTCGGCGCGCGTGCGCCGGGCCGCCACATTGTCGATGGTGACGCTGCCATCCTCGTGCAGGGTGGCCGCCACCGCGCCCACCGGGGTGTCGATGCGGTGCAGGCCCGGCCCGATCCGGCCCAGGAAGGCCAGCGAAGCGACCACGCCGATCATGCCGTGCCCGCACATGCCGAGGTAGCCCACATCATTGAAGAAGATGACACCGGCCACGCAGCCGGGCGCATGCGGTTCGACCAGCAGCGCGCCAACCAGCACGTCCGAGCCGCGCGGCTCGTTGACGACGCCGCTGCGCACATGGTCGAACTCGCGCTGGAAGCGGGCGCGCCGCTCGCTCAGCGGACCGTCGCCCAGATCGGGGCCGCCGCTGATGATCAGGCGGGTCGGCTCGCCGCCCGTATGGGAATCGATGATGGAGATGGTTTTCATGGCCGCCAGCATAGCGCGCGCCCCCCGCCCTGTCTTGCGCGGCGGGCCGCGCGGCGACGACGAAATCGGCACAAGTGCCGGCCCCCTAATGGGCCAGCCATTTGAGACCGACGATGCCGACGATGATCAGGGCGATGCAGGCCAGGCGCAGCGCCCCGGCCGATTCGCCGAACAGCAGCATGCCGGCGATGGCCGTGCCGACCGTGCCGATCCCGGTCCAGACAGCGTAGGCCGTGCCGAGCGGGAGCTGGCGCATGGCCACACCGAGCAGCACCACGCTGGCCACCATGGCCGCCAAGGTCAGCACCGAGGGGAGCGGGCGCGTAAAGCCCTCGGTGTATTTCAGGCCGATGGCCCAACCCACTTCCATCAGTCCCGCCACAAACAGCCACCACCAATGCATCGCGCCTCCTTATTCGACCGGCACCGTGCGCAGGCGCTGCACATCGCGCGCCTCCAGTTCCACGCCCGGCACGCCCCACTGCTGGCGCACATAGGTGACCACGTCGGCCACCTCGGCGTCGCTCAGATTCGGCCCGAACGGCGGCATGCCATACGGGCGCGGATTGCCACGCGTGGAGGGCGGAAAACCGCCATACAGCACCATGCGCACGGCATTCGTGGCACCCGCTTCGCGCAGGCTGCGGCTGCCCGCCAGGGCCGGATAGGCGCCGGCGGCGCCACTGCCATCGGCCTGATGGCAGCTGGCGCAGTGGTTCTTGTAGAGGGCCGCGCCGCGCGCCAGCGCCGCCTGCAGGCTGGCCGTCATGGCCGGCGCTTCCGGTAAATCGGGCTGGGTCGGCGGCAGCGACACCAGATAGCTGGCGATGGCCTGGACGTCGGCCGCTTCCAGATACTGCAGGCTGCCGCGCACCACTTCGGCCATCGGCCCGAACACGGCCGCCCGCGCCGATACGCCGCTGCCCAGCAGCTGCGCCAGTTCGGCCGGATCGCCCAGGCCCGGGCGGTCCGTCAGCGAGGCCGCGTGCCAGCCCAGCATCGGGATCATGCCGCCCGCCAGTTCACGTCCCGCGCTGCCGCCCAGGGCGCCGCGCGCCGTGTGGCAGGCATTGCAGTGGCCGAGCCCCTGGACCAGATAGGCGCCGCGGTTCCAGGCCACGCTGCGCGCCGGATCGGGCTGAAACTCGCCCGGCGTGAAGTACAGGAAGCGCCACAGCGGCAGCAGCAGCCGCTGATTGAAGGGAAAGGCCAGCGCCGGTGCCGGCGTCGCCTGACGCACCGGCGGCAGCGAGCGCAGATAGGCGTAGAGCGCATCGGCATCCTCGCGCGTGACCTTGGTGGTATTCGTGTACGGGAAAGCCGGATACAGGAAGCGCCCGTCCTTGCCCTTGCCGTTGTGGAGAGCGCGCCAGAAGTCGTCGGCCGACCATGCGCCCAGGCCCGTCGCGGCGTCCGGCGTCAGGTTCGAGGCATAGATGTCGCCAAACGGCGTGTGAATCGCGCGCCCGCCCGCATAGGCCGCGCCGCCCACGGACGTGTGGCAGGCCATGCAGTTGCCGGCCCGGGCCAGATAGGCGCCGCGCGCCACCAGTGCGCGCGAGTCGCTGCTGGCCGGCGCGGCCCGCGTGCCGGCGCCCGGTTCGCGCACGATATCCAGGCCGATGATCACGGCCGGCGCCAGGATCGCCACGGCCAGCAGCCCGGCCAGCATCGGAAACAGGCGCGCCCTCATGGCTGCATGCTCCCGCAGGCCAGCGGCGGCTTGGCCGGTGCGGCGGCGGCCGGCCGCAGCGATTCCGGCACCGGCTGCGCTGCCAGCCAGGCCGATACGGCCACCACGTCTTCATCCGACAGCTGGCGCACCACCTGGGCCATGCAGTCCGGCGCGGCGGCGCGGCGCGTGCCCGCCTTCCAGGCTCCGAACTGCGCATTCAGATAGTCGCGCGGCAGGCCAAGCAGGCCCGGAACCGCAGGCTGCGTGCCGCCCAGTTCGCGCCCATGGCAGGCCGCGCAGGCCGGCAGCTTGCGCGCCGCGTCGCCCTCCTGCACCAGGCGCTGGCCGCGCTGCAGCAGCGCCTCCGGAACGGCCGGCGCCTGGGCCGGCGGATACGGCGGATGCAGCCCCGCGAAGTAATCGGCCAGCTCGCGCAGGTAGTCGTCCGACAGCTGCCCCACCATATGGCGCATCTGCGGGAACTGACGACGGCCGTCGCGGAAGTTGATCAGCTGGTTGTAAAGATAGCCGGCCGGTTTGCCCGCGATGCGCGGGAAGAAGCCGTCGCGCGTCGCCCGCCCTTCCTTGCCGTGGCAGGCAGCGCAGGCCACGGCGCGCTGGGCGATGCTGTCTTCGACCGGTGCGGCGCGCACCAGCGCGCTGACGGCCAAGAGGGAGATCAGGAGAATTCGCATCCCGCTATTGTGCCGCATCCGGGCCGCTTCAGCAGGAAAGCCGGAAGCGCGCGATAATCGCCCGATTGCATCGCAAGAAGGGGCGCACATGAAGGCGCATATGAGTCTGACCGATGTGCTGACCGCGCTCGCCGTGGTGGCCATCTGGGGCACCAATTTCGTGGTCATCAAGATCGGTCTGCAGGACCTGCCGCCGCTGCTGTTCTCCGCGCTGCGCTTTCTGTTCGCGGCCCTGCCGATGGTGCTGTTCGTGCGCCACCCTGGAGCATCATGGCGCCTGGTGGCCGCCTACGGCCTGTTTCAGTTCACCCTCGAATTCGCGCTGCTGTTCATCGGCATGCGCCTCGGGATGCCGGCCGGCCTGACCTCGCTGGTGATCCAGCTGCAGGCCTTCTTCACGATCGGCATGGCCGTACTCCTGCTGGGCGAGCGCCCGCACTGGCTGCAGCTGGCCGGCGCCGCTATTGCGTTCGGCGGCATGCTGCTGGTGGCCGCCCATCTCGACAACCGCGCCACCCTGCTCGGATTCAGCCTGGTGGTGCTGTCCGCGATCAGCTGGGGCGCGGCGAACATCGTCACCAAAAAAATGGCCAAGGTCGATGCCGTCGCGCTGATGGTGTGGGGCTCGCTGTATGCCATGCCCCCGCTGTTCCTCGCCTCTTTGCTATTCGAAGGCATCGGCGCCTGGCAGACCGCGTGGCAGCACGCCAGCTGGCGCACGGTCGGCGCGGTGCTGTACCAGAGCTACCCCAACACCATCCTCTGTTTCGGCCTGTGGTCGCTGCTGATGAAGCGCTATCCGGCCGCCACCATCGCCCCGTTTGCGCTGCTGGTGCCCGTCACCGGCATGGCCTCGAGCGCCCTGTTCCTCGGCGAGCGCCTGCACTGGTGGGTGTTCGCCGCCGGCGCCCTGGTGCTGGCCGGGCTGGTGCTCAATTTGTACGGGCCGCGCTGGCAGGCCCTTACAATCAAGGCTCCCCCCACTGCCTGAGGAGACCCCATGTCCACGCTCGCCACCGCCCTCGTCGCCCTGATCATGCTCCTGCATGTTTATATTTTTGTGCTCGAGGCCCTTGTTTTTGAGACCCGCGGCCGCAAAGTATTTGGACTGAAGAAGGAAGAAGCGGCCGTCCTGAAGGCAGCGATGTCGAATCAGGGCTGCTACAACCTGTTTCTGGCCGCAGCGCTTGCGCTCGGCCTGTTTCACCCGGAGGCGGCGATCCGGCACGCCTTCACCCTGTATGGCCTTGGCTGCGTCGCCGTGGCCGGCCTATGGGGCGGCGTGACGGTGAAACGCTCGATCCTCTGGATCCAGACCGCGCCAGCGATCCTGGCGCTGGTCGCCACCATGACACAATGAAGGGAAACCATGCCAACTCTGTTTGACCCGATCACCATCGGCGATCTGAACCTCCCCAACCGCATCTTCATGGCGCCGCTGACCCGTTCGCGCGCCGTGGGCGAAGGCCGCGTGCCGAACGCCCTGATGGCCGAATACTACGTGCAGCGCGCCAGCGCCGGCCTGATTCTGTCCGAAGCCACGGCTGTCACGCCGCAGGGCGTCGGCTACGCCAACACCCCGGGCATCTGGTCCGACGAACAGGTCGAAGGCTGGCGCCAGGTGACCGAGGCCGTGCACGCCGCCGGCGGCCGCATCTTCCTGCAGCTGTGGCACGTCGGCCGCATCTCCGACCCGATCTTCCTGAATGGCGACCTGCCGGTGGCGCCGAGCGCCATCGCCCCCAAGGGCACGGTCAGCCTGGTGCGTCCGCAGCGCCCGTACGTGACGCCGCGCGCGCTCGACATCGAAGAAATCCCCGGCATCGTCGCGGCCTACCGCAAGGGTGCCGAGAATGCCAAGCGCGCCGGTTTCGACGGCGTCGAGGTCCATGGCGCGAATGGCTACCTGCTCGACCAGTTCCTGCAGGACGGCACCAACCAGCGTACCGACCGCTATGGCGGCTCGATTGAAAACCGCGCACGCCTGATGCTCGAAGTGACCGACGCCTGCATCGAGGTATGGGGCGCCGACCGCGTCGGCATGCACCTGGCGCCGCGCCGCGATTCGCACGACATGAGCGACTCCGATCCCGCCGCCACCTTTGGCTACGTGGCGCGCGAGCTGGGCAAGCGCAAGATCGCCTTCATCTGCGCGCGCGAGAAGATCGGCGCGGACAGCCTCGGCCCGATGATCAAGCGCGAGTTCGGCGGCGTCTTCATCGCCAACGAGCAGATGGACACCGAGAGCGGCAACGCCTTGCTGGCCAAGGGCGACGCCGACGCCATCGCCTTCGGCAAGTGGTTCATCGCCAATCCGGACCTGCCCAAGCGCCTGGCGCAAGGCGCGGCCCTGAACCCCGCGCGCGCCGAGTTCTTCTACCACGACACGGCGGAAGGCTACACCGACTATCCCGCCCTGCCCGCCTAAGCCCGCACGGCACCGCTGCCGCAAAGAAAAATCGGGGTCAGACCCCATTTATCTTCGAAGAAAAATGGGGTCAGACCCCTTTTTTCTCTCTGGATAAATGGGGTCTGACCCCGATTTGTTTGCGGAGCAAGTTTGACCCCGGGATGCGCTGAGCAAGCCCGGGGGACTGCTCGGATCTTACTTGCTGGCGCGGGCGGCGCCGAAGGGGTCGCCTTTGTTCCAGGCCGGCATGGCCGGCGCATTCGCGACCAGCAGGCCCAGCGTCAGCGTGAACTGGGCCTGCTGCACCATGCCCGTCAGGTCCCAGCTCGGGTCGTACTCGTCGGTCACCTGGTGGTAACGGGCGCCGTAGGCCTTGGCCTTGGCTTTGGCCGCTTCCTGGTCACCCACGTAGTCGCGCCCGCCCTCGATCGAGAAGGCCGGCACGCCCACTTTGGCGAAGCTGAAATGGTCGCTGCGGAAGTAGCCGCCGCCCAGGTCGGGCTTGGCCGGCGCGATCTGCAGGCCGAGCGCCGTGGCGGCCTGGCGCGCGAACTTCACCAGCTCGGTGCGTTCGCTGCCCTGCACGCCGATGTCCTTGGCCTTGCCGACGAAATTCAGGCTGTCCAGATTGAGGTTGGCGGCCGTTTTCGCCAGCGGCCACAGGGGCTTGCTCGCATACGCGGCGGAACCCAGCAGGCCCTGCTCTTCGGCCGCCACCCACAGGAACATCTGGCTGCGCTTGGCCGGTTTCAGGCGCGCTTCGGCGGCCATCGCCAGCAGGCCGGCGGTGCCGGAGGCGTTATCGACGGCGCCATTGAAGATGGTGTCCTTGCCCGTCCCCTGTTTGCCCAGATGGTCCCAGTGGGCCGAATAGATCACCACTTCGTCCTTCAGGCGCGCATCGGTGCCGGGCACCACGGCGGCCACGTTGAACTGCTCGATCTTGCGCACACTGGCCTTGGCGCTGCCCTGCAGACGGGCGTTCAGCGGCACCGCCTTGAAGCCCTTCTTCTCGGCCGCGGCGCGCAGCTGATCGAGGTCGGCACCGGCGGCGGCAAACAGCTGACGCGCGCTGTCTTCGGTCATCCAGCCCTGCAGGGCGGTACCGCGCTCGCCGTCGGCGAGCTGGAAGCGCTCCACATTGTCCCAGCTGTTCTGCACCACCGACCACGCATACGAGGCGCTCGGCGTGGTGTGAATCAGCAGGACGCCGAGCGCGCCCTGGCGCGCCGCTTCTTCGAACTTGTAGGTCCAGCGGCCGTAGTAGGTCAGCGACTTGCCGCCGAAGCGATTCGGCTCGGCCTCGGTCGGCTGCGGGTCATTCACCATCACCACCAGGATCTTGCCCTTGACGTCGAGGTCCTTGAAGTCGTTCCAGCCCTCCTCGGGCGCGCTGATGCCATAGCCGGCGAATACCAGCGGCGCATCGAAACTGTGTTCGGCCACGGCGTCGCCCGGAGCCCACACCCAGTCCTTGCCGAACTGGAGTTTGAGGGCGGCGCCGTTCGCGCTCAGGGCCAGGCTGCTGTCGGCCGGACGGGCGACCACGCCGGCGATATTCACCGGCTGCAGATAGCTGCTGCCGTTACCGGGCTTGAGGCCGAGCGCGCGTGCCTGCGCCTCGAGGTAGGCGACGGTCAGGTCGGCCCCACGCTGGCCGGTACCGCGCCCTTCCAGCAGATCGCTGGCGAGGAAGGCGAGATGGGCGCGCAGCGGAGCTTCCTGTACCTGCGGGCCGACGGGGGCGGCGCCGGCCGGATAGGCCAGTGCCAAACTGGCGGCGAGCAGACTCGCGGCCAGGGGTTTGATCAGTGTATGCATGGCGATCTTGTTGGTTGTTGGTGGTGGAGCCGAGCGGGTCGCGCGCGGCCACTGCATTGTATGCCAAGGCGCGCGCGCTGCCAGTCCTTACAGCAGCTGGTCGACCAGCTCGGGCGGGCGGCACAGGCGCGTGCCCTTGGGCGTGACGACGAAGGGGCGGTTCAGCAGCACCGGATGGGCGGCGATCGCATCGAGCAGCTGGGCGTCGCTGGCGTCGGCCAGACCGAGCTCGCTGTACACGGCTTCCTTGCTGCGCATCGCCTCGCGCACGCTCAGGCCGGCCGCCCCGATCAGGGCCGCGATCTGGGCGCGCGACGGCGGATTGGCCAGGTAGTCGATGATCTCGGGTTCGATGCCGGCCGCGCGCAGCCGTTCGAGCGCGCCGCGCGAATTGGAGCAGCGGTTGTTGTGGTAGATGGTGGCCTTCATGCTCGCCTCGGACAAAAAATCGAAGGATAGCAGCTTGGCGCCGCGCTTGTGGGGTCTCGCCGGCGCCGATAAAATGCGTACAGACGACAGACCCGGCGGCTATGCAACGCCGGGCGCGAGAGGAGATGGTATGACCGACACCCGGCTGCAACCGGAACAACTGCCCCGCTGGGGACAGCGCGCCGCCCTGCGTATTCTGAATGCCTTTGGCTGGAATATGCGTTTCAAACCCCTGCCCGGCCCGCACGGTGTGGCCATCGTCTATCCACACACGTCGAACTGGGACTTCTTCGTCGGCCTGCTCGGCAAGTGGGCGCTCGGCCTGCCCTTCCGCTGGCTCGGCAAGGACAGCCTGTTCAAAGGGCCGATCGGCAGCCTGCTCGGCCCCTTCATGCGCGCCTGGGGCGGCATGCCGGTCGAGCGCCATGCCTCGACCGGGGCGATCGAACGCCTGGCCGCCCAGATCAAGGCCGAACCCTGGTGCTGGCTGGCGCTGGCGCCGGAGGGCACGCGCTCCTATAAGCCTTATCTGCGCAGCGGCTTCTATCACATCGCGGTGGCGGCCAAGGTGCCGCTGCTGGTGGTCTACCTCGATTACAAGCGCAAGGAACTCGGCGTGGTCGACTGCCTGGAGCTCAGTGGCGACCCGCAGCGCGACCTGGCCGCGATCGCCGCCGTGTACGCGGACCGTCCGGGCCTGCACCCGGAACTGGCGGCGCCGATTCAGTTCAAGGACAGCTGAGCGGGACCGATCTGCGGCACCGTCAGCGGCAGCCACAGCTCGAAGCAGGTGGCGCCGGGCGCGCTGAACACGCCGATATGCCCGCCCATCACATTGTTCACGAGGTTGTGGACGATGTGCAGGCCAAGGCCGCCCGAGCCCTGGCCCATGCGGGTGGTGAAGAAGGGATCGAACACCTTCTCGACGTGCTCGGGCGCGATGCCGCGCCCGTCATCGCAAAAGCGCATGCGTACCTGCTCGCCCTCGAGCGAGGCGGAGACACGGATGCAGCCCGCGTCGTGCGGGCCGTAGCCATGCTGGAGCGCGTTGCTGACGATCTGGTTATACACCTGGCAGAGCGGCCCCGGATAGTTATCGAGCATCAGACCATCGGGGATATCGAGCTCCAGCCGCACGCTGCGCTCGCGCAGCAGCGGCGCGATCGTGATGCTCATGTCGCGCGCCAGCTGGCCCAGGTCGAAGCGGCGCCGCTCGGCGCTGGCCTGATCGGCCGCCACCTGCTTGAAACTGGTGACAATCGCGGCGCTCTTGTCCAGATTGCGCATCAGCAGATCGGCGGCGACGCTGGTCTCGGCCACGAACTGCGCCAGCTCCGACTTGCGCACGCCTTGCTCGATCCGCTCGCCAAAGCTGCGCGCGTGCCCGGCCAGCGTGGAGGCGGTCAGCACGCAATTGCCGATCGGGGTATTCAGTTCATGCGCCACGCCGTTGACCAGGGCGCCCAGCGCGGCCAGGCGCTCGGCACGCAGCACTTCGTCGCGCGCGGTGCGCAGCTTGTCCAGCGTGGCACTGAGTTCGCCGTTGGTGCGCGCCAGCGCGGCCTGGGTGCGCGCCAGTGTGATGTGCACGTGGGCGCGCGCCAGCACTTCTTCCGCCTGGTAGGGCTTGCCGATGAAATCGACCGCGCCGGCGGCAAAGCCGCGCACCTTGTCGTCGGTGTCGTGCTGGGCCGAGAGGAAGATCACCGGAATCGGCGCCAGCCGCGGATTGGTCTTCAGGCGGCGGCAGACTTCATAGCCGTCGATGCCGGGCATGCGGATATCGAGCAGGATCAGCTCGGGCGGACGCGACTGGGCCGACCACAGGGCCAGCTCGCCGTCGGGCGCCTGGCGCACCGCATAGCCCTCGGCCTTGAGCAGATCGGTCAGCAGCTTGAGCGAGGCCGGCGTGTCCTCCACCACCAGCACTTCGCCGCTGTTCTGCACATCCTGCTTCATGCGCTCACCTCGCAGGCGTCGATCAGCGCGCACAGGCGCGGATACTGGTGCCGGCCCAGCATCTGGGCGATGGCCTCGGCCAGCGCCGGATTGGCCGCGGCCACGCTCGCCTGCAGCCGCTCGACTTCTTCCATGTCCAGGTCCTGCAGCGCCGCGCGCAGACCGCGCCGCAGTTCCGGCGCCAGCGCGGCCAGTTCGGCTTCGGTCGGCTCGCGCGGCGGCGCCGGCGGCGGCACCGGCTCTTCGCGCCGCGCGCGCCGTTCGAACTGCAGGCCAAGCTGCTGTTCGAGCACGCGGCACAATTTGTCGTATTCGATCGGCTTGCGCAGGAAGTCGTCAGCGCCGGCGGCCAGCGCCTGGGTGCGTTCGTCTTCGAAGGCGGAAGCCGTCAGCACCACCACCTTGGGCTGGCGTGGCAGCTGGCGCGCGCGCAGGCGGCGCGTGACGGTCAGGCCGTCCATGCCGGGCATGCGCCAGTCCATGATCACCAGATCGGGCACATGCCGTTCGAGCGCGGCCAGCGCGGCCACGCCGTCGCCGACTTCATCGACCACGAAGCCCAGCGGCTGCAGCAGCCCGGCCAGCAGTGCGCGGCCGTCGGCGTTGTCGTCGACGATCAGGATATGCTTGCCGCGCTGCTCGGCCGGCAGCGACACCGCTTCATTCGGCGCCTGCACCGGCAGGGCCTCCGCAATCGCGGCCTCCACGCTGAAGCGGAATTCGGAGCCTTTGCCAAGCTCGGACTCGACTTCCAGATTCCCGCCCATCAGGCGCACGAATTCACGCGAGATGGTCAGCCCCAGGCCGGTGCCATCGCGCTTGCTGTTGTTCTCGCCCTGGATGAAGGGCTCGAAGACGCGCGCCTGGTCGGCCGGGCTGATGCCGATGCCGGTGTCCTTGACGGCGAAGGCCAGACGCACGCGCTCCGGCCCGGCCGGGCTGGCCCAGGCGCGCAGGGTGACGCTGCCCTGGTCGACGAATTTCACCGCATTGCTCATCAGGTTGAGCAGCACCTGGCGCAGCTTGGCGCCATCGAGGCGCACGGCCGGCGGCAGGTCGCGCGTATCGAGTTCGAGGCGCAGCTGGCCCTGGCGCGCGCGGGCGCTGTTCATGTCCATCACTTCGCGCAGCAGGCCTTTGAGGTCGATCGCCTCTTCCTGCAGCGTGACGCGGCCGGCCTCGATCTTCGACAACTCGAGAATGTCATTGATCAGGGTGAGCAGATGCTGGCCAGAGCGGTGGATGATGCTCAGATTGCGCTTCTCCTCGTCCGACATGGTGGCCGAATTGGCCATCAGGCGCGAGAAGCCGATCACGGAGTTCAGCGGCGTGCGCAGCTCGTGGCTCATGGTGGCCAGGAACACGCTCTTGGCGTGATTCGCGGCCTTGGCCTCGGCCACGGCCACCGACAGCGCCGCCGTGCGCTCCGCGACCAGTTCTTCCAGGTGGTTACGGTGGCGCATCAGCTCCTGCTGGGCGAGCTTGGTGTCGGTCACGTCGTAGCTGACGCCGATCATGCGCAGCGGCCGGCCGCCCGGATCGCGCACGGTCATGGCGTCGGCCTTCAGATGGCGGATCGCGCCGTTCGGCCACAGGATGCGGAATTCGGCCTGGAACTCGCGCTCGCCACGCAGGGCCGCCAGCACCGCTTCGTTGGTGGCGCTCAGGTCCTCGGGCAGGATGCAGCGGGTCCAGCTTTCGAACTGGCCGTCGAACTGGGCGGGCGTCAGCTGGTATTGGCGGTACATCTCGCCATCCCAGACCAGCACATTGGTCAGCACATTCCAGTCCCAGATGCCGATATTGGCGGCGCGCGTCGCGATCGACAGCCGCTCCTCGCTGGTGCGCAGGGCCAGGTAGCGCTGGTCGAGCAGGCCCACCATCTCGGTCACGGCATCGCGCAGCACCAGCAGCTCGCCGGCGAAATAGGTGTCCTGGCCGGCCATGTGGCCGACTTCACCGCCATCCTTCACGGCGGCCGCGTAGTGGCCCAGGTCCTTCAGCGGACGCAGAATCAGCAGCCAGATCAGGCCATACAGGGCCGCCACCAGGGCCGCGTCCAGCAGCAGAATCACGCCGCCCAGCGCAAAGCGGCGCTGGCGCAGGTCTTCTTCGAGCAGGCGGTGGGTCGCATACACACTGACGGTGCCGATGGTCTGCTCGGCGATCTTGATCGGCCGCACCGCCACCAGCAGCTCGGGATCGTTCGGGCCATGATCGACCACCTGCAGGCTGCCGTCGGCCGCGCGGGTCACGGCGAAGGTGCGGCGGTTGGCGGTGGCGGCCACCACGGCGGCTTCCAGATCAGGGTCGTTCAGGCTGGAGCGCATCACGGCCAGCACCTGGCTGTCGTCGAAATTCCAGGTCGGCAGGGCCAGCGACAAGGCCATCTGGTCGGCCGCCGCCACCAGGTCGTGATGCAAAGCCTCCTCGCGCTGGCTGCGCTCGCCGCTATACGACATGAACGCAAACACCAGCAGGATCAGAGTGACCACGGTGGTGAGCGCAGCGCTGGCGATCAGGGCGATCGACAGTTGGCTGGTGCGCTGGAGCAGGCGCTTAAGCATCGGGGTGTCGCCTCAATCGCTCAGGCCAGGCTCCTGCGCAGACGCGGCGCGGCGCTGGTCAGGCGGGGAGCCGCTGGCGCGCCGCTCAGGGCAGTGCGCTGGTCGACGCGGAATACGGACACCGCCTCGGCCAGGCGCGCGGCCTGCTCCTGCATGGCCATGGCCGCCGCGGCGGCCTCCTCGACCAGGGCGGCATTCTGCTGGGTGACCGTGTCCATCTCGGTGACGGCGTGGTTGATCTGTTCGATCCCGGCCGACTGCTCGACCGAGGCATGCATGATTTCGGCCATGATGTCGGTGACGCGCTTGACGCTGCCCACCACCTCCTGGATGGTGACGCCGGCCTCGTTCACCAGCCGGCTGCCCGCATTGACCTGGGCCACCGAGTCGTTGATCAGGGTCTTGATCTCCTTGGCGGCGGCGGCGCTGCGCTGGGCCAGATTGCGCACTTCGCTTGCCACCACGGCGAAACCGCGCCCCTGCTCGCCCGCGCGCGCCGCTTCCACGGCGGCGTTCAGGGCCAGAATATTGGTCTGGAAGGCGATCCCGTCGATCACGCCGATGATATCGACGATCTTGGTCGAGGCGGCGCTGATGCTGCCCATCGTATCGACCACCTGCATCACCACCGCGCCGCCCTTGGTGGCGACGTCGCTGGCGGCCGTGGCCAGGGTATTGGCCTGGCGCGCATTCTCGGTATTGGCCTGCACGGTGCCGGTCAGTTCCTCCATCGAGCTGGCCGTTTCTTCCAGCGTGGAGGCCTGGGTCTCCGTGCGCGCCGACAGGTCGGCATTGCCGCTGGCGATCTGCTGCGAGGCCACGCTGATGGTGTCGGTGCCGCTGCGTACCTGGGCCACGATCCGGGCCAGGCTCTCCGTCATCGTTTTCAGGGCCTGCACCAGCTGGCCCATCTCGTCACGCGAATCGACCTCGATCTGCTGCGTGAGGTCGCCGGCGGCCACTGCTTCGGCCAACTGCACCGCGTGCTGCAGCGGCAGCATGATCGCGCGCAGCAGCCAGACCGCCATGCCGGCGGCCACCAGCAGCCCCGCCACGATGGCCAGCACGGCGATCAGGCGGAAGCGTTCATAGGTCTGCTCGGCGCGCTCGTATTCGGCTTTGCCGACCTCCAGCTGCAGGCGGCTCAGACGCTCCATCACCGCCAGCGAGGCCGTCACGGCCGGGTCGAAGCGCTCGTGCAGCACGGCCTGGGCGCTGGCCCCATCGCTGCCTTTGAGCGCGGCCAGCAGCGGCTGCATGCCCTGCTCGCGCGCCAGGCGCCGCGCCGCGTCGTATTCCTTGGCCAGCTTCTGTTCGTCGGCGGTGAGGAAGGTCGCCATGTACTCGCCCCAGCGCTTGTCGGCGCGGGCCAGGGCCTGGTCGGCGGCCTGGATTTCCGCCTCGCGCGCGCTGCCTTCCTGGTCCACCGCCTTGCCCAGGGCGACCTGCACATTCAGCATCGCCACATTGACATCGGCCAGCTGGCCGAGCGCCACCAGGCGGTCTTCGTACACAGTTTTGAACGCGTCGTTCGCCCGGCTCAGGCTATACAGGCCGCCGCTACCAGTGGCCAGCAGCAGCGCCGCCAGTACGCTCATGGCCCCGATCAGGCGTCCTTTGATCGACAAGTCTTTTAGCATGCTTTTACCCTCCGTCCCCTCAACAGCACTCTAGGTCCTGGCGCGAGCGCTGGCACTTGTCCTTTGGTGCAATACAGACGTTCAGGCGGCCTTTTTCAGCACCCCGAGCTGCATCCCCATCTGCACCAGTTCCGCCACCGAGCGCGCGCCCAGCTTCTCCATCACCGCCTGGCGCTGGGCCTTGACGGTGCGCTCGGTGTTCCCGAGTTCGAACGCGATCTGCTTGTTCAGCAGGCCCTGGATCACCAGTTCGAACACCTCGCGCTCGCGCCCGGACAGGGTGCCGAAGCGGCGCTGCAGCTCCAGCAGATGGTGGTTGCTGGCGGCGGCCTCGCGGTAGCGCGCCAGCGCCCGTTCGAGCGCGGCCAGCAGGTCTTCGGAGGCGACCGGCTTGGCCAGAAAATCCTCGGCGCCGGCCTTGATCGCCTTGACGCTCATGGCGATATTGCCGTTCCCGGTCAGGAAAACGATGGGCAGGATGGAGCCGGTGCGCGCCAGATGCTCCTGCAGCTGCAGGCCAGTCAGGCCCGGCATGTCCACGTCCAGCAGGATGCAGCCGGCCGCGTCGTCCGGCACGCGCTCGAGGAAAGCGCTGGCCGATTCATACGCCACCACCTGGTAGCCGTGCGCGCTCAACAGGCGCGTCAGGGCGGTACGCAGGGCTTGGTCATCGTCGACGATATGGATCTGGGCAGCGCTCACACGGTCTCCTCTTCATACAGGGGCAGGCGGAAGGCCACCAGGGCCCCACTGCCGGGATTCTCGGCCCAGATCCGGCCGCCGTGGGCGGCGATGATCGAGGCGCAGATCGGCAAACCCAGGCCCATGCCCTGGGGTTTGGTGGTGAAAAACGATTCGAATACACGGCCCAGGTCGGGGAAGCCGGGGCCGCTGTCACGCACCCGCACTTCGGCTTCGCCGGCCGGACCGGGCAGGCACTCGAGACTGACCAGACGCGCACCGCTGCCGGCCGCGCCCAGCGCCTCGATCGCATTCAGCACCAGATTAACCAGCACCTGCTGCAGCTGGATGCGGTCGCCGGCCACCAGCAGCGGCGCGGCCGACGGGCGGGTTTCAAGGCGCACCTGACGCATGCGCGCCTCGCTGCCCAGCAGGGTGGCCACGGTGTCGAGCAGCGCGTTCAGGTCGATCGCCTCGGTCCGCGGGTCGGACTTGCGCAGCAGCTCGCGCATACGCAGGATCAGGTCGCGCGCGCGCAAGTCGTCGCGCCGGATGTCGGCCAGAATCTCGGCGACTTCGCCCAGGGCCGGCGGGGCCTGGCGCAGCAGCAGTTCGGCCGCTTCGGCATTCGACAGGATGGCCGCCAGCGGCTGGTTCAATTCGTGGATCAGGGCCGCCGAATACACCGAGGCGCTGGCATTGCGGTTCATGTGGGCGATTTCGGCCAGACGCTGGGCCGATTCGCGCTCGGCGATATCGCGCAGCTCGCGTTCGGCCATCAGCGACACCTTGGTCTGGGCCAGTTCGCTGGCCTTGGCTTCGACCAGCTGGGCCAGATTCTCGTTCTGGTAGGCCAGGCGCTGCTGCAGGCGGCGGATCTTCAGATGCGTCTTGACGCGCGCATTGACCTCTTCAAACTGGTAGGGCTTGGAGATGTAATCGACCCCGCCCGCTTCGAAGCCCTTGACCTTGTCGTCGGTGTCGGTGGAGGCCGACAGGAAGATGACCGGCACCTCCCCCAGGCCGGGAATGGCCTTCAGGCGGCGGCAGACTTCGAAACCATCCATGCCCGGCATGCGGATGTCGAGCAGGACCAGATCGGGCGGATGCGCGCCCGCGGTCCACAGCGCCAGTTCGCCGTTCGGCGCCTGACGCACGCGGTGGCCGGCCGTGGCGAGCAGGCCCGCCAACAGCTTCAGCGAAGACGGTGTGTCTTCGACCACCAAGACTTCTCCCTGCGCTTCCAGGTCTGGCCAATCCGTGCGCACGTCGATCCTCTCCCGTTGTGGCCGGGTGGTCCCGGCTTAGAATTTGACGCCGAGCGACCAGGCCAGCCAGTCGCGGTCGACCAAGGCATTGTAATGTCCACCCCAGATGGGCGCCAGTACCAGCTCGCCCGTGTAGCGGCCATGCCACTGCGCCCGCAGCGCCAGCTGGGCGCTCTGGCGGCCGGCGTTGAGTTGATTATCGTAAGACCAGCCGTGCAGATCGCGCGCGTAAGTGACACTCGGTTGCAGCACAAGGCCCGCCGCCAGGCCGCTCACGCGCGTATCCACGCGCACCCGCATGCCAAGCGCATCGGCGCTGACAAACCCATCGAGACTGCACTGCAGTGCTGGCAGCGCGCTGCTGACGCTGCAGCTACCATTCACCGGCCCGGGGTTGAATACGTCTGCGCGGCCATAGCGGCGCAGCGCCGCCGGCGGCAGATGGTGCACGTGCTTCCAGACCGCGTCGAATGCCGTCCCCCAGCGCAGGCCCACCCCCTGCCACTGCCACTGCGCGCCGGCCTGCAGCTGGCTGACCGGCTTGCGGTCGTAGCCGTGGTACAGGCCACCGGGCGGCAGTGCATCCACCTCGCGCCGCAGCAGGGCCGCCGCGCTGGCATTGACGAAGGGCGTCAGCAGGTCGGTCGCCGTTTGCTGAAGCGGCTGATTGGGACGCCAGGCCAGTTCGGCGCTCCAGCGCACCCCGTCGATCGGCTGCTGCCAGCGCAGGGCCAGCATGCGCACCGCGTCCGGGTATTCCACAAAGTAGCTGACGTTGCGCCCGTCCGGGTCAGCGCTGATGAACGGCAGGCCGGCGCGGGTACTCTTCTTCAGGCCCGGGTGGGCGTGGCGCGCGGTGAACTGGGCGCCATACAGGCCCCACTCGCCCTCGCCTTCCAGGCGCTGGCGCCAGGCGAGGCCGAATTCGCCCGCGCCGGGGCGATACGGCGAGGCGATGCGTTTCAGGTAGGCGCCCGCGCCCAGACGCTGCGCATCCGGCCCGTTCGGCTGGCCGACCACGACCCGGTTGCAGCCCTCGGCGCTGAAGTCATTGATGGCGAAGAAGGTGCCGCAGCCGTCGGCCGCATTGGCGCGAAAGCGGGTCTGGACAAAGGCTTCGAGCCGTCCTGCCGCCAGCGGCAGGTGCAGCACCAACTGCGGCGCAGGCACGCGCCACTGTGGCGCGCTACTGCCGGCACGGTGCAGGGCCGGCAAATCGGCCGCGTCCAGTACGGCCAGACCGCCGGGAAAAGCGGCGCCTTCGCCCCAGCCCAGGCTCTGCTGGCCGAGACGCAGTTCGCCGCCGCCCAGCGGCACAGCGACCCAGGCGTCCCCCAGCAGCAGGCCGGAAAAACGCGATAGTGGCGCAAACCCGACATCCGACAGCGGCAAGCCTGGCTGATAGCCGTTCGGGCTATTCCCCCACGGCCGCGCGGCGTGCCGCAGCGTGTCGTCGTACCAGGCCAGCACGCGCACCAGGGCATGCCAGCCGCGTCCGCGCAGACCTGCATCGAGGTAGCCGTGGAGCGCGCCCGAGAGCGCATCGTGAGGGCCGAAATTGAGCTGGCCATCGTCCATGTTCTGGCCGCTGCCGGCGCTGCCGGGGAGGCCGAGCGCAGCCGCATTGACCGTCTGTAGCAGCTGCGGCGCGCGCGCCTGCATCCGGTACACCGCCCCCAGCGCAAACCGGCCGCTGAAGTCCACGTCGACGTCCGCGCGCGCCAGCGGCGACAGCAGACACAGGCCGAGCCAGCCGGCGTCACGCCAGTTCCCCATGGGGTCTCCCGCTTCTTGTTTTGTTGGTGACGAAACTGATGCTAGCGACGCTGCCGGACAGCGTCAATGCGCATTGGCGAGGGCGCCCAGTTCCGTGCTGGCCATGGCCGTGGAGAGGAAAATCCGCCCGTGCAGCTGGGCCAGCAGACGGCTGCCGCGCAGCCGGTCCATCACCGGTCCCTTGACCTCGGCGAAGTGCAGGCCGATGCCGCGCGCCTTGAGGGCGGCATTCAGTTCCTCCAGCGCGAACAGGGCCGAGGTGTCGATTCCGTTCACGGCCGACAGCACCAGCACCAGGTGCCGCGTGGCCGGATGCCGCTCGAGCTCCTGCTCGATGCGGTTGGTGACGGCGCCGGTATTGGCGAAGAACAGATCGGCATCGACCCGCAGCAGCAGCACGCCGGGCTGGGTCTCGACGGCGAAGCGCTGGACATTGCGGAAGTGCTCGGTGCCGGCGACGCGCCCCAGCACGGCGATGTGCGGGCGGCTCTCGCGCCAGATCAGGGTGGCCATGGACAGGGCCACGCCGATCAGCACCCCGCTTTGCACGCCCAGCAGCAGCACACCGCCGAAGGTGGCCAGCAGGGCCAGGGCATCGGCGCGGTCGTAGCGCCAGGCGGCGGCCAGGGTGCCCCACTCCAGCATATTGGCAACCGCCACCAGAATCGTGGCGGCCAGCACCGGCAAGGGCATCAGGGCCAGCCAGCCGGTCGGCGCGTACAGGGCCAGGCCGAGCAGCAGCACCGCCACCAGCGACGCCAGCTGCGAGTGGGCGCCGGCAGCCGCATTCACGGCCGAACGCGACAAGCCGCCGGTGACCGGAAAGCCGCCCGCCAGCGCACTGCCGATATTGGCCGCGCCCAGGCCAAGCAGCTCGCGGTCCGGCAGCAGGGTCTCGCGGCGGCGTATCGCCAGCGCCTGGGCCGAGGACATCGACACCACAAACACGATGAAGGCAATCAGGGCGGCCGGCTGCAGCAGCGCATGCCAATGCGCGGGCGAGGTCGCCAGATTCAAGGCCGGCAGACCGCGCGGCACTTCGCCCGCCAGGGCCACGCCGCGCCCCGCGAACACGCCGGCCAGGTCGGCCGCGATCGACAGCAGCAGCACCAGCATCGGCGCAAGGCGCGCACCGATATCGGCCGCTTTGGCGCCCAGACCCAGCGCGCGCAGGCCTGCGGCGCCCCAGCGGCGCGCGGCCAGCAGCAGGGCCACGGCGCAGGCGGCCAGCAGCAGACTCGGAAGATGGGGAGCGAATACGGCGCCGCCGCAGGCCACCTGCAGCTGGCCCCAGATAATCAGCAGCACCGCGCCATTGGTAAAGCCGCTCATCACCGGGCGCGAGAAAAACTGCGAGAGGAAACCCAGGCGCAGCAGGCCGCACACCAGCAGGCAGACGCCCACCAGCAGGGCCAGTTGGGCCGACAGGACCAGATACAGGCCGGAGCCGGGCGCCGCCAGCGGCGCCAGCGCAGCCCCGGTCATCAGCGAAATCACCGCCATCGGCCCGACCGACTGGGTGGAACTGGTGCCGATCAGCGCATACACGGCGCACGGCACCAGGCTGGCGTACAGGCCGGTGGCCGGCGGCAGGCCGACCAGCAGCGCATAGGCCATCCCCTGCGGGATCATCATCATGGCGACCACGGCGCCGGCGATCAGATCGCCCGCCAGGTGCTCCCGCCGGTAATGAAAAAGCCAGTGCCTCATGCGCGCCTTGGATGGGAAAGGCGCCAGCCTACCATGGCCACGCTTCAGTCGGAAGTCTCGTGCCCGGTGATGGCGTCGTGGACGGCGTCGAGAAAACCCTCGGACAGCGCCGGATCGGTGACGATGCGCGACAACAGCAGCGCCCCGACCATCGAGGCGATGGTCACCAGCGCCCCCTGCTCGCGCTCGGCTTCGGTCTCGCCGTGCATCAGCGGCGCCAGGCGGCCGACCTGCTTTTTCATCGCCGTCGTGACGGCGTCGCGCACGGTGAGGGACTGGCGCGCCAGCTCGGGGCCGAGCGCCGCCAGCGCGCAGCCCTGGCCCGGATGGTCGCGGTGCAGGGGCGACAGATAGGCGCCGGCGATGGCCGCCAGCGGGTCCTCGGGATGGGCCGCGCCCACCTTGGCCCAGGTGCGCGTGGCGCCTTCGATCGCATGCTGGCAGGCCTCGGCCAGCAGGTCGTCCTTGGATTTGAACTGGCCGTAGAAAGCGCCGTGGGTCAGGCCGGCGTTCTGCATCAGGTCGGCCACGCCGACGCCGTTGTAGCCGCGCTCGCGAAACAGGCGTGCCGCCGTATCGATCACGCGCTCGCGGTTTTCCTTCGCTTGTTCCTTGCTGACTTTCATGATGCCTTCCTCCAGACCTGACCCTCATTATATGTGATGACCGTCATATATCAAGGTCTTTTCCCTGCCGAATGTGCGCGTGCGTACGGACGCCGGATTGGCGGCGCCGGGACACTGGCAGTCAGGAGGCCAGCATGACTACCACCATTCCCAAGCCCGGGCATGAAACCGAGCTCGAGCGCAAACCGCAATTTCTCGCCCATGGCTACCGCGGCAGCGGCAAGCTCGAGGGCAAAGTCGCCCTGATCACCGGCGGCGATTCCGGCATCGGCCGGGCCGTCGCCGTGCTGTTCGCACGCGAAGGGGCCGACGTCGCCATTGTCTACCTGTCCGAGCATGACGACGCTGCCATCACCACCCAATATGTGGAGGCCGAGGGCCGCCGCTGCATCGCCATCGCCGGCGACGTGCAGGACCCGGACTTCTGCCGTCAGGCCGTCCAGCAGGTGCTGCAGGGCCTGGGCCGGCTCGATATCCTGGTCAACAACGCCGCCTTCCAGCAGCAGGCGGCCCAGCTCGAAGACATCCCCGACGATCAGCTCGAACGCACCTTCCGCACCAATATCCTCGGCTATCTGTATATGGCACGCGCTGCCCTGCCCCACCTGGGCGCGGGCGCGGCCATCATCAACACGGGCTCGGTGGTCGGGCTGCGCGGCTCCGGCCACCTGCTCGACTACGCCACCACCAAGGGCGCGATTCACGCCTTTACCAAATCGCTCGCGCACAATCTGCTGGCGCGCGGCATCCGCGTCAATGCGGTGGCGCCAGGCCCGGTCTGGACGCCGCTGAATCCGGCCGACCAGCCGCCCGAGCAGCTGGCACAGTTCGGCAAAGACGCCGACATGGGCCGCCCGGCCGAGCCCGAGGAGCTGTCCCCGGCCTATGTGTTCCTGGCCGCGCCCTGCTGCGCCAGCTATATCACCGGCATTGTGCTGCCCGTTACCGGCAGCATCAGCGACATGTAAGGAGGTGCAGGCTTTGCCACGCAGCATATGGAAAGGCGCCATCAGCTTCGGCCTCGTGCACATTCCGGTCGAGATGTACCCGGCCACGCGCGACAATGCGCTCGACCTGGACCTGGTCGACCGGCGCGACTTTGCGCCGATCGGCTTCAAGCGCTATAACAAAAGCACGGGGGACGATGTCGACAAGGAGGACATCGTCAAGGCCTATCAGGTCGCGCACGGCGACTACGTGCTATTGAGCGACGAGGAATTACGCAGCGCCAATCCGGCGGCCACGCAGACGATCGACATCCTTGCCTTTGTCGATGCGGCCGAGGTCTCCATGCTGTATTTCGACACGCCCTACTATCTGGCACCGGACAAAGGCGGCGCCAAGGTGTATGCGCTGCTGCGCGAAACCCTGCGCCGGGCGGGCAAGCTGGGCGTGGCCAAGGTCGTCATCCGCATCAAGCAGCATCTGGCGGCGCTGGTCTGCGAGGGCGATGCCATTGTCCTGATGACGATGCGCTATGCGGACGAGATCCGCGAAGCTGGCGAGCTGAAGATTCCCGCCGAGGCCACAGCCATCAGCGACAAGGAAGTGGCCATGGCGCTGTCCCTGGTCGACAGCATGAATGCGCCCTGGCAGCCCGAGGCCTACCGCGATACCTACCGCGAGGACGTGCTGGCCTTGGTCGAGAAAAAGGTCGCCGCCCAGCAGACCCACGCTGTACTGACGCCCGAAGCGGCGCCAACGCCCGAAACCGGCAATGTGGTCGACCTGGTCGCCCTGCTCAAGCAAAGCCTGGGCGAGCGAACCGACACCAAGCCCAAGCCGCCGCCGCGCAAGCGCAAGGCCTGAGCGCTAATCCAGACCGAGGCGCCGGCGCGCCTTGTCGAGCCGGCCCGCGGCATCGGCATAGCCATCCCATGGGGTATTGCCGACTTCCAGTCTGGCGAACACGTTCAGAATATGCCAATGGTCGCCGGCGCCCACCGCGTCCAGTTCATCCCAAGCCAGCGGCACAGAAATACCCATGCCGGGCCGGGCGCGCGGCGACCAGGCCGTGACCGTGGTCGCGCCGCGCCCATTGCGCAGATAGTCGACAAAGATGCGCCCGACGCGGTTGCGCGGCCCGCTCTTGGCGGCAAAATGCTGGGGCAGCACCTTGGCCAGCTGCTGAACCACAGCCTGGGAGGTGGCCTTGACGGCGTCCCAGCCCCAGCGTGGCACCAGCGGCACGACCAGGTGCAGGCCCTTGCCGCCACTGGTCTTGAGAAAGGCCGTGAGGCCAAGTTCATCAAGAAAACCGTGCACGACGCGCGCCGCTTCCTGCATCTGGGGCCAGGCCACACCCTCGCCGGGATCGAGATCGAACACCATGCGGTCCGGCTGGGCATAGCGCGCGCCGCAGGCATTTTGCGCGTGAATTTCGACGACATTCCATTGCACGGCGGCCAGCAGCGCCGCGCGCGTGTCGAGCACCAGCATCGGCGGATGACCAGGATCGAGCGCCGTCGGCAGCAAGCGCGCGCCGTCCAGACTGCCGGGCTCGGCGTGCTTCTGAAAAAAGCGTTCAGCACCGATACCGCCGGGCGCGCGCAGCAGGGCCACCGGCCGGTCCTGCAGCCAGGGCAGCATGCGATCGGCTGCCGCATCGACATACGCCGCCAACTGCTGCTTGGTGCAGCCGCTGCGGGCATCGATCACGCGTTCTCCATGGGTCAGGTGCATGGCTTCCTCCACCGGCTGCGCCCGCTCGCGCCCGATGGCGCTGGCAGGCTTATCAGTGCGCAGACCGCGAAAACTGGCATGGCGCAAGGCGCCGCCCGCAGTCCAGTTGGCAAAGCTGACTTCACAGACCAGTTGCGGACGCACCCAGTGTAGCGTGACGCCGCGCCGGCGTCTCGCACGCGCCGTCGGCAGCGGCACAGCCGGACCGGCCTGTTCGAGCGGACGCAGGCGCTCCAGCAGATCGCGCCGGGCCGCCTGGTCAAAGCCCGTGCCCACATGGCCCGCGAAACGCAGCTGGCCATCGTCCGCGTGGTAGCCCAGCATCAGGGCCGACAGACCGTCAGGCTGTGCGCTTGCGGCCGTGTAGCCGACGATCAAAAACTCCTGGCGCTGCCCGCACTTCAGCTTGATCCAGTGGGGCGAGCGTCCGGCCACATAGGGGGCGTCGCGACGCTTGCCGACCACGCCCTCAAGTCCCAGCGCACAGGCCGCCGCCACAATCTCCGCGGCCGGGGCGGCAATCGCCTCGGACAGGCGCAGATGCGGCGATGCACGGTCCGCCAGCAGTTCGCTGAGCAAGGCGCGGCGGCGCGCCAGCGGCAGGTGGCGGAGGTCCTGGCCGTGGGCAAATGGCAGGTCGAACAGGTAGTAGACGAGGTCCGCCGTGTCGCCCTCGATCGCCTGCTGCAGACCGGCAAAATCGGGCCGCCCGTCGGCACCGGGCAGGACGATTTCGCCGTCAAGCCAGGCATCGGGCAGCTTTTGCTGGCGCAGCTCGTCCGCCAGCCGCGGCAGGCGCGCGGTCCAGTCCAGGCCCTGGCGCGTGAACAGCCGGACCTCGCCCGCGGCGAGCCGGGCCAGCAGGCGATAGCCGTCAAACTTCACCTCAAACAGCCAGTCTTCGCTGTCCCGGGGCGGCTGGGTGACCAGCGTGGCCAACTGCGGAGCCAAGTGCCTTGGCAGGACTGGCGTCAGTACACTCCCGGGCCGGTCGCGCGCCACGTCGAAGTCGCTGCCGGCCCGCGCGTAGGCATCCTTCTCTTTGATCAGCAACCAGTTCTTGCCATCCTTCAGGCGCACGAGCACCCAGGCGCCACCGAGCTTGCGCCCGTCCAGCGTGAACCTGAGCTCGCCTTTAGCCAGCCCCGCGCGCGCGTCGCCCACGGGCGTCCACAGGCCCTGATCCCACACCAGCACCTCGCCGGCGCCGTATTCGGGCGCGGGAATGCGCCCCTCGAACTGGGCGTAAGCCACCGGGTGATCCTCCACCTGCACGGCCATGCGCTTGACGGCCGGATCCAGGCTCGGGCCTTTGGGTATGGCCCAGCTTTTGAGTGTGCCGTCGAGCTCGAGCCGGAAATCGTAGTGCAGGCGGCGCGCGTGATGCTCCTGCACGACGAAGATACCGGCCGCGCTGCCGCCTGCCGCGGGCTCCGGCGTGCGGCTGAAGTTGCGCTTGGCTTTGTAGCGGGCGAGCGGATCGGCCATGCCCGCAGTCTGGTCCGCGCGGGTCGAAGCTGTCTGTACGCGAACGCACTTTGTTACTGGATGTAAAAAGGGTCAACCCCAGGAAAGCCTGACCCGTTTCTGGCTCAAGGAACGCGGGAATCGTTCCCCAAACCTCAACATCGCTAAGGAGTTACAAAATGACCAAACTGTTCGCTACCCTGATCGCCGGCCTGTTCGCTACCGCTGCTTTCGCCCAGGCTCCGGCCGCTTCGGCTTCCGCTAAAGCTTCGGCTCCGGCCGCTTCCGCCCCGGCTTCGGCTTCGGCCGCTGCCTCGGCTCCGGCTTCGGCCTCGGCCAAGGCTGAGCACCACAAAGCCAAGCATCACAAAGCCTCGGCCAGCGCCTCGGCCAGCGCCCCGGCTGCTTCGGCTGAAGCCAAGAAGTAATCACATCTCGCTGAGCTTCTGACGCTGGCGCCGTCCACCGCAAGGTGGCGGCGCCAGCGCCATTTCAGGGCTGTGCCGCGGCGGCCAGACGCTTGGCCAGCGCAGGTGGCAGCTTCGCTTTCGGGTAGGCCGCGCGAAAACGCGCCCATTCCGCCAGGGCTTCGCGCCGCTCTCCGGCCTGGAGCAAGGCATCGATCAAATCAAGCCAGGCTGCTTCGCTCGGCAGTGCGCCGACCTGCACACTGGCTTCGGTGCCGGCGCGGCTGCCCCCGCCCGCGGTCTTGCCCGCCGCCGCGCCCTGCTCCACCACATCCGCCTCACGCACAATCTGGCCGCTGCCCGCGCCATCGCCGCTGGCGCCGCCCAGCATCGTTGACTGGCGGCTGACTTCAGCGCCCCGTGCGCCGTTACCGACCGCGGTCGCCGCCGCATTCCGAGCGCCCGGTCCGGCCAGTCCGGCCCCGGCCATCGCGGTCACACCCGCGCTCCCGGCATTCTCGCGGTCCGGTGTCAGCCACAGCGAAAGCAGTGCGCCGATCAGGACGAGGCTGCCCACGGCCAGCGGCAGCTGCCACAGCCACGCGCGCGATGGGCGCGGTGCGGGCACACGCGGCGTGGTGATTGTGGGCCGCAGTGCGAAGCGCATGGCGCGCCCAATGCTGGCCGCCAGTGCCGGCGCGGCGTCCGCCGGCAGGCCACGCAAGGCACGCGCCGCGGCATGCTCCCCATCGGCCAGCATGGCGGCGTCGTCCAGGCCCCAGGCGTGGGCTGCCGTCTCCAGCATGGCGTGGGCGGCGCTCGGCGTACTGTCAACAACATAAGCGATATCCGCCGCGCTCAGGCCGTGCGCGGCCAGCAGCAGCACTTCGCGCTGTTCGCCGGGCAGGCTGCGCAAGCGTCTGCGCCACGGGTCGGTCTCGCCATCGCGGGCGCTGGGCGCGCCGACGCTGTCGAGCATCAGATCGGCCAGGCGGCGCTGGCCGTGCGGGTCCGCCTCGCAATCGAGCAGATGCTGCTGCTGGCGCAGTTGTTCGAATAGCTGGTCGCGCACCCAGCGCAGCAGCTGCAGGCGCAGCGCCACACCCGCCTGGACGCGCGAGCGGCCATGCTGAAGCTGGGCCCAGGCCGCACGCAGCGCCGCCTCCACCCAGGCCGGATCGGCCACGCGCACGGCGGCCAGACGCGCCATCTCGGCGGCATGGCCTTGATAGAGGGTCTGGAAGGCGTCGAGATCGCCGTCGCTCAAGGCATCGAGCAGGGTCTCGTCCGAATCGGCGGGGTCCATGGCGGCCCATTGTAGGCAGGCCCGCCGCCGCTGGCAATCAGGCCAGCGCGGCCAGGAAGTGCTGGATTTCGTCGAGCGCCGCGTGGCGGCAGGCGCAAGCCATGCGCGCCTGCGGGTCCTGCAGCGGCACCGGATCGATGCGCCGGACCGTCACCGGCACGGCGCAGGCGTCGAGCTTGCGCGCATATTGCTCGGCCTCGTCGCACAGGGGGTCGGCCTCGGCCGCCAGAATCAGGGCCGGCGGCAGCTGCTTGAGGCGGCTGGCATGCAGCGGCGCCGCGTAGGGATGCATGCGGTCGGCCGCATGCGGCAGATAGCCACGGTAGCTGGCGGCGCAGCTGTCGGCCAGCTTGACGGTATTCGGGCAGCGCATCGCGCGCATCGAGCCGCTGCTCATGCCCGGGTCCAGCATCGGCATGATCAGCACCTGCCCGGCCAGCGCCGGGCCGCCGCGGTCGCGCGCCATCAGGGTACAGGCGGCCGCCAGATTGGCGCCGGCTTCAATCCCGGCGACGACCAGGCGCTTGCCGCTCCATTTCAGAGCGGTTTTGTGCTTGCGCGCCCAGGCCAGCACGGCATGCGCATCTTCGACTGCGGCGGGAAAGGGCCGCACGCCGGCCAGCGTGTAGGTGCTGGCCAGTACGCTGACGCCCTCGCTGGCCAGCTGGCGCAGCAGCGGGTCGGCCTGATCGAGATCCCCGCCGACGAAACCGCCGCCATGGAAGAACACCAGCAAAGTATCGGACTTGGCTGCGCATGCCCCCGCCGTGTACAGGCGGGCGGCCAGCGCATCCTCTTGTCCCTGGACGTCGAGCGCGCGGATCTGCAGCGGCGCGTCCAGCATCATTACTGCTCGACCTGGCACAGCTGCTGCGATGCAGCATCGGCACCACCGAACACCTGCAGCACCAGGGCATCGCGGCCAGCGGCTTCCGCCACGGCAGCGCGAGCGAATTGGTCGGTATTGGCCATGCCCGCGAATGCCACCAGGCTCAGGGCCAGGGTGGCCAGCGCAAGCGTGATGTGTTTCGTACGCATGATTGCCTCCTTAATCGATGGTTCACACTGTAATATTGATGAAATCAAAGATAAAGCGCATAATTTGGAAATCATTGTTCAGATTTTTGGATAATACAGGCTACCATGAATAAACTGCAGGCAATGGAAGTGTTTGTCCAGGTCGTCGATGCCGGCAGCTTTTCGCGCGCGGCCGACCAGCTGCAGTTGCCCAAGGCGACGGTATCGAGTCTGCTGCAACAGCTGGAGCAAGGCTTGCGGGTCAGGCTGCTGCACCGCACCACAAGACGCCTGAGCCTGACCGCCGATGGCGCCGCCTATTACGAACGCTGCGTGCGCATCCTGTCCGATGTGCGCGACGCCGAGGAATCCTTGTCGCGCACCCGCGCCAGCCCGAGCGGCCGGCTGCGCGTCGACGTTTCGACCGGCATCGGCAACCACCTGTTGATCCCGGCCCTGCCCGACTTCTTCGCACGCTATCCCGATATCACGCTCGAATTGGGCTGCAGCGACCGGCCGGTCGATCTGATCGAGGAAAACGTCGACTGCGCGCTGCGCGCCGGCGAGCTGGCCGACTCCAGCCTGATTGCGCGCCGCATCGGGGTGCTGCAGTTTGTGGTCGCCGCCGCGCCGGCCTATCTCGCCCGGCACGGCCGCCCGGCCCAACCGCAGGATCTGGCCGCACACCGCTGCATCCACTATTTTTCCCACCGCACCGGCAAGGTCTATGATTGGGAGTTCGCGCGCGGCGACCAGCGCATCGCCCTGAACACGCCCTGGAATCTGGCCGTGAACGACTCGGTGGCCTACCTGCGCGCCGGGCTGGAAGGCCTGGGCGTGGTGCGCCTGGCCAGTTTCTCCGCCCTGCCCCTGATCCGCGCCGGCCAGCTCGAACGCCTGCTGCCGGAATGGGAGGTCGGCGCCCGTCCGGTGCAGGTGGTCTACCCGCAGAACCGCCACCTGTCGGTCAAGGTGCGCGTGTTTGTCGAATGGGTGGCCGACCTGTTTGCCGCCCACCCCGATCTGCGTCCGACCTGATGGAGCACCGCATGCACGACATCGTTTTTCTTGACCGCGCCACCCTGATCGCCCAGCTGCGCGCCCCCGGCTTCGCCCACCGCTGGACCGATTACGACTACAGTACGCCCGATCAGGTAGTCGAACGGCTGGCCGGCGCCAGCATCGCCGTCACTAATAAGGTGCGCCTGAACGCGGCCCAGCTCGACCAGCTGCCGCAGCTGCGCATGATCGCGGTGGCGGCCACCGGCACCGACATCATCGACCTCGATGCCTGCCGCGCGCGCGGCATCGCCGTGGCCAACGTGCGCAATTACTCGCAGGCGGCCGTGCCCGAACACGTATTCATGCTGATGCTGGCCCTGCGCCGCCAGCTGCTGGCCTACCACGCGGATGTACGCGCCGGGCGCTGGCAGCAGGCGCCCGCCTTCTGCCTGTTCGACCGCCCGCTGCGCGACCTGGCCGGCAGCCGCCTGGGCATCATCGGCTACGGCGTGCTTGGTCAGTCGGTCGCGCGGCTGGCGCGCGCGTTTGGGATGGAAGTGGTCGTGCACAGCCGCCGCCCGGTGCCGGATGAAACCAATCTGGATCTGGAGAGCCTGCTGCGCAGCGCCGACGTGGTGAGCCTGCACCTGCCGCTGTCGGCAGCCACGCGCCACCTGATCGGCGCGCGCGAATTGGGCTGGATGAAGCCGGACTCCCTGCTGATTAATACCGCGCGCGGCGGCCTGGTGGACGAGCAGGCCCTGGCCGAGGCCCTGCGGGCCGGGCGCATCGGCGGCGCCGGCTTCGATGTGCTGAGCCAGGAGCCGCCCACGGACAGCCAGCCGCTGCTCTCAATCGATCAGCCGAACTTCATCCTCACGCCCCACAACGCCTGGGCCAGCGCCGGGTCCATGCAGCGGCTCGCCGACATCCTCATCGAGAACATAGAAGCCTTCGCCGCCGGGCGTCCCCTCAATCGACTGTAGCAGGTCGAGGGAGTTGAGCAGGTCATAGACGATTTGCGGGTGCCGCCGCAGGCAGCGCCGCACGGCCGCCGGAATCGCCTTGTGGGTCTTGCGGCACAGGCCGGGGCGCTTGTCGAGATAGATGCGAAAGCCCAGCACCGTGCGCACCCCGCGCACCGACGGCAGGATGTGCAGGCGGATGCCGAGCAGGCTGTCCATGCGCTCCGTGATGCGGCGCAGATCCTCGAGCGTGCCGATAGTTTCGATGCGCGCCACCAGCTTCTTCTCCTCCGCCTGGGTCAGACGCAGCACGCGCGTGTCGGCCTGCGGATCGTCGAACAGGCGCGCGCGCTCGCAGGTGCAGGCGCCTGGCGGACATTCGGTACGCAGTGAGATGGGCAGTTGAGCGGACATGGTCAATCGCGTTGAAGCCGCGATTGTAGCGCGTTTGCGGCCTGCGCGATCAGGCCTCCGGTGCGCTCTGGACCGGCGCCTGCAGCGCGATATCGAGGAAGAAGCTGGTGCCGCTGCCGACCGCACTCTCGACCCGGATCGAGCCGCCCAGCAGACCGGTGACGATGTTATAGGTGATGTTCAAACCCAGGCCGCTGCCGCCCTGCCCCATCTTGGTGGTGAAGAAGGGATCGAAGATGCGTGCCAGATGCTGGCGCGGGATGCCGCAGCCGTCATCGCTGAATACGATCAGTACCCGCTCGGGACTCGGCTGGCTGGCGCTCAGCTGGATATGCCCGCCCTTGCGCTCATCGAAGGCGTGCAGCAGGGCGTTGTTAATCAGGTTGATGATGACCTGGCCGAGCGGCCCCGGATAGCTCTCCATCTCGATGCGTTCCGGGATGTCGAGCGTCAGGCTGTGGCCCGCCTTGCGCACCGCATTGGCCATGGTGGCCGCGATCTCGCCGCAGGTCTGGGCCAGATTGAATTTGCGGCGCTGGGCGCTGGCCTGGTCGACGGCCACCTGTTTGAAGCTGTTGACCAGATCAGCCGCACTGCGCAGACTGCGCATGATCAGGGTCGTCGCCTCCTGCGCCGCGGCGATAAAGCCGCTCAGGTCCGAGCGCTTGATCGTGCCGGCCTCCATCAGGCGTCCCACGCTGGTGGTGCGCTCCTGCAGGGTGCTGGCCATCAGCAGGCTATTGCCGATCGGCGTATTCAGTTCGTGCGCGACGCCAGCCACCAGCGAGCCGAGGGCCGCCATCTTCTCCTGCGCCACCAGCTGCTGCTGGGTGTCCTTCAGCTGGCGGTAGGCGTCGGCGTTATCAAAGGCGACGCCGACATACGAGGCGAGCGTGCGCAGCATATCCAGGTGCACGCCCTGGTAGGCATTCTCGCGGTAGCTGTGCACCGAGATCACGCCCAGCACCCGCTCGCCCACCACGATCGGCACATACAGCATCGAATGCGGCACCGTCGGCAGCGTGCCGTCGTCGAGCGTGCCCATGTCCTCCGGGCTGGAGGTGTAGTCAAGGTGGTCGATGTACTGCTTGTAGTCGGCATCGAGGTTATTGATGAAGACTTCGCGGTTATGCGTGATGCACCACACGCCGAGCTGGTTCGGCTCGCGCATCGAACGCGTGTAGGGCGCATAGCGCTTGCCCATCTCGATGGCAAACGGGTATTCGATCAGTTCCAGCTCGGGGCGGTAGAAGCCGATCCCGAAGACATGCGCGTCCATCAGCGCGTTCACGCGGTCGTACAGGATCAGCATGATCTGCTCGTAATCGAGTTTGGCCGTCAGCGTGCGGCCGATCTCGGACAGCAGCGAGATATTGCGGTGCGCCTGCTCGATATGGGCCTTTTGCCGCTCCACGCTGGCGTTCTGGCGTACCAGCTCCTCGGTGCGGGCGCCGACTTCCTCCTCCAGCCGGTGCTGCTGCGCCAGCAGCGCACGCACGCGCAGCCGGTAGATCACGTAGGCGCTGCCCAGCACCAGCGCCACCAGCATCAGGCGGAACCACCAGGTGCGCCAGAACGGCGGCAGGATCACCACCTCCAGGCGCGCCCCGGTTTCATTCCAGACCCCGTCCTTGTTGGCGGCGCGCACGCGGAACACGTAGCGGCCCGGGTCAAGATTGGTGTAGGTGGCGAAGCGCTTGCTGGCGTCGGTGGTGACCCATTCGCGGTCAAAGCCTTCGAGCTGATAGGCGTAGCGATTGCGCGCCGGGTCGGCGAAATGCAGGGCGGCGAACTCGAACGAGAACACCGAGTTCAGATACGACAGCGCGATCTCGCGCGTCTCCGCGATCGGCGTGGACAGCAGCTCGCCGCCCAGCGGCGGCACATTGCGGATCGAATGGTTCGACACCAGAAAATCGGTGATCGCCACCGCCGGCGGATGCGGATTATCGTGGATGGCGCCAGGCCGGAACATCAGCAGGCCATTCAACCCGCCAAAATACAGGCTGCCGTCATTACCCGCGAAGCCAGAGCCGACAAAGAAGGAGCCATCGATCAGGCCATCGCGCGAGGTGTACTGCTTGAAGCGCCCGCTGCGCGGATCGAAGCGCACGAGGCCCGCGGTGGTCGAGATCCACAGCTGGCCCGACGAATCCTCGAGCACCGCGCCGATCGGGTCCGACATGCTGCCGTTACTGAGCGAGTAGTGCTGAAAGCGCACCTCCCCCTGGGCGTCGATACTGACCCGGTTCAGGCCACCGGCCGTACCGGCCCACAGCGTGCCATCGCGCGCCTGCAGCATCCAGTGCACGCGGCTATGACTGAGCGAGGCCGGATTGGCCGGGTCGTGGCGGTAATGGCGGAAGCGGCCGCCGGCGCGGTCCATGCGGTCCAGGCCATTGTCGGTGCCGATCCAGAAATTGCCCTCGCGGTCTTCGAGCGCGAAGAAGCCCCAGTTGTCGCCCAGGCTGGAGGGGTCGCGCGGATCGTGGCGCCAGGTCTTCACCATGTGCCCGTCCGCGTCCAGCTGGTGCAGGCCGCCGCGCGTGACCACCCACACGTAGCCGGCGCGGTCGTGATAGACCCGCTGTATATAGTTGGCGTTGGGGTCGGAAGACAGCGGCACCATCGTAAAGCTGGCGCGCGCCGGATCAAAGCGCGCCAGCCCGGTCTGGGAACCGACCCACAGGCTGCCGTGCGCGCCCGGCTCCACTGTCGTCAGAAGATCGTCCTGCAGCGCCCCGGCCTTGCCCGGCGCTGCGCGCCAGACCTCGGATGTGCCGCTGGCCGGATCGTAGCGATTCAAGCCGCCGCCCGAGGTGGCCAGCCACAGCTTGCCCGCGCCCGCGTCGGCCACGGCTTTGACCTTGCTGTTACTGAGGCCGCCGCTCTCGCCGGCGCGGAAGCTCACGCGCTCAAAGCCGCCGCTGGCCAGATCGACCCGGTTCACGCCCGCATACCAGGTGCCGACCCAGAGCGTGCCGGTGCGGTCCTGATAGATGGCGCTGATCTGATTGTCCGACAGAGCATGCAGGTCGAGCGGCTGATTGCGGTAGTTGATCAGGGCCCCGCTCTCGGGATGGCGCCAGAACAGGCCCTGATTGTCGGTGCCGATCCAGAGGCGCTGCTCGCGGTCGTGCAGCAGACTCAGAATGCGCTGGCCGGGCAGCTGGGTGGCGCCCTGGCGCTGGGGACCGTGCGGCTTGAGGGCGAACGCCTGCAGTCCGGCGCTGGTGCCGACCCACAGCACCGGCGCTGCACCGCCCAGCAGGGCCAGCGACTGCACGGCCGTCTGCTTGCCGCCGGTTGCCGCCTGTTCGATGTCGATATGGCGGAAGCGCTGTGCGCCCTTGGGCAGCCAATCGAGCCCGCTGGCCGTGCCCACCCACAGATCGCCCTCGGCCGTGCGCAGCAGCGCATTCACCCGGTCATCGCTGAGACTCTGCGCATCCGCCGACTCGTGACGCAGGCTGGTGAACTTGCCGCTGGCCGGGTCCAGGTGTTTGAGTCCATCGCCGCTGGCCAGCCACAGACCGCCGGCGCCATCGCCGGTGATCGCGCTGACGGTCCGGTTGGGACGCACGCCGGCGGCGTCGGCGTCGGGCAGAAAACGCTGAAATTTGCGCGTCGCCGGCAGATAGACCACCAGACCGCCCTTGGTGCCGAACCACAGGCGCCCCTGCCCATCTTCATAGGAGGCGAGCACATAATTGTCGACCAGGCTGGCCGGATCGGAAGGATCGTTCTTGAAGATCGTCGTCTGGTAGCCATCGGCCATGGTCAAACCAGCCTGGGTACCGAACCACATGAAGCCCTGACGGTCCTGCAGCACCGTCAGCACCGACTCCTGCGCAAGGCCCTGCTCCACGCCCATGCGCTCGAAGCGCAGACTGCGCGACGGCGGCGTCGCGGCCTGGCTCCAGCAGCCAAGCAAGACAAAACACAGCACGCACAGGGAGCGAAGCCAGCGCATTATGTAGAGGTGGATAGTCGTGCGACAAATTTACCACCGGAAATCCCTTACAGGGGCCTTTCACCGAACCCAGCAAAAACTTTTGGAAAGCACTAGACAAAATCTGACAGCACCCCTATAATCTTGCTTCTTCGTTGCTGCACATCGACGAAGACAAGCAAAGACAGAACATCGTGTTTGCCTGATCAAAAGCATCGCGCTTTTGGTGAGCGAAAAAAGATTTTTTAAATCGCTCTTCCGAAAATGAAATAAAGATGCTATAATGTTGCTTAAGCGGCTGTAGCTCAGCTGGATAGAGTACTTGGCTACGAACCAAGGGGTCGTGGGTTCGATTCCTGCCAGCCGCGCCAAATTCAGTAGTAGGATGAAGGGCTTAGGAGAAATCCTAGGCCCTTTGTCTTTTTACCTCCCCTCACGCACACACGCCCGTGCGCAGCATGCCCTGCATGGCAGCCGCATCGACCGGGCGGCTGAACAGATAGCCCTGCCCCTCCGGACACTGGCGCGCACGCAAAAAGGCCAGCTGAGCCAGATCTTCCACCCCCTCGGCGATAACGCGCTGGTGCAGATTATTGCCCATGCCAATGACGGCACTGACGATGGCGCCATTGCGCTCCGCCCCGGCATTGATCGCATGCACAAACGACTGGTCGATTTTCAGCACGTCGATCGGGAACTGGTTCAAATAGCTGAGGCTTGAATAGCCGGTGCCGAAGTCGTCCACGGCAATCTGCACGCCGCAAGCCTTGAACTTGCTCAGCACGGCGGCGCTGGCGTCGACATCGCGCATCAGCACGCTTTCGGTCAGCTCCAGCTGCAGGCAATGCGGATCGACGCCGGTCGTGCGGATGGTGTCGCACACATGCTCGTAGAAGTCCTTGTTGCGGAACTCAAGGGCCGAGACATTGACGGCCACTGAGATCGGATGCAAGCCGTCCGCGCGCCAGCGTACCGCCTGCAGGCAGGCCTGCTCCAGCACCCAGCGGCCGATCGGCAGGATCAGCCCGCAGTCCTCGGCCACGGCCACAAAGCGCTCGGGCAGCAGCAGGCCCCACTGCGGATGTTGCCAGCGCAGCAAAGCCTCGACGCCGGTGATGCGTCGGGTCAGCAAGTCGACCTTGGGCTGATAAAACACCTGCAGCTCGGCGCGCGCGATGGC
Organism: Massilia sp. TS11; assembly: GCF_022012445.1. Taxonomy (GTDB): domain Bacteria; phylum Pseudomonadota; class Gammaproteobacteria; order Burkholderiales; family Burkholderiaceae_D; genus Telluria. Next base: position 1,584 of record NZ_JAKLTS010000005.1, on the reverse strand, counting down.
GCCCCGCAAGTCGGCTTCGATGCGCTGGCGCTCGACCGCCCGGGTATTCATTTCCTCGCGGAAGAACTGGTAGTTATTGCGGCCGCGCTCCTTGGCGTGGTACATGGCGGTGTCGGCGTTTTTGATCAGGGTGCCGGCATCTTCGCCATCGGCCGGGAAGACGCTGATGCCGATGCTGGTGGAAGCGCTCAATTCATTGCCGCCAATCCAATGGGGGCGGTTGAGCGCGGCCAGAATCTTTTCCGCAGTCAGCGCCGCGTCCTCGACGCGCCGGTCCTCGGCCAGCAGAATCACGAATTCATCGCCGCCCTGGCGGCTGACCGTGTCCGAGGTGCGCACGCAGGCGAGCAAGCGCTGCGAAACCGAGCGCAGCAATTTATCGCCAACCGCATGGCCGAGCGAGTCATTGATGTGCTTGAACTTGTCGAGGTCGAGAAAGAGGACGGCCAGATGGGCGTCGTGGCGCCGCGCCATGGCGATCGCCTGCTCGATGCGGTCGTTCAGCAGCAGACGATTGGGCAGATTGGTCAGATAGTCATGCTGGGCCAGGTGGCGCATCCCGCGCGTCAGGGCCAGGGTGCGCGAAATGTCGCGAAACACCAGCACCGCCCCGACGATCTGGCCGTCGCGGTCGTGGATGGGCGCGGCCGAATCCTCGATCGGCGCGCAGGCGCCGGTGCGGCTGATGAGAACGGTGTCGGCACGCAAGGCAATCCCGGTGTCGTGCGACAGCACATGCGCAACCGGATTGCTGATCGCTTCGCCGCTGTCGGCGTCAACCAGCTGCAGGACCTCGCTGATCAGGCGCCCGCGCGCGGCCTCGCGCGTCCAGCCAGACAACTGCTCGGCGGCGATATTCAGATAGTCGACACGGCCATGCATGTCGGTCGAGATGACGCCGTCGCCGATCGAGTTGAGCGTGATTTCGGCACGCACCTGGGCCAGATAGAGCCGCTCTTCAAACGCCTTGCGCTGAATGATGTTGCGCAGCGCCTGGGGCACCAGGTAGCTGTCGAAATAGCCCTTGGAGAGGAAGCCCTGGGCGCCGTGCTGCACGGCGGCGGTGGCATCATCCTCATTGTCGAGGGCGCACAGCGTCAGAATCGGCGTATGACGCGCCGCCGCATAAAGGCGATAGAAGCCAGCCAGGCCCTGGCTGTCGGGCAGGTCGAGGTCGATCAGGATGGCGTCCGGCTGCAGCCTGGCCACTGCGGCAAGCCCTTCGGCCAATGAGGCGGCCGGCACACACTCGAAGGGGCCATCACGGGCCTGACCGAGCGCGTGTTCCAGCGCCTGCACGTCTGCAGGGTGGGCAGAGATGATGACGACACGATGAGCCACGGCGAACCTGTCTTTTTATCGACTTGGACCGCCACCGCACGCCCAAAGTTCATCGCCATAAGCGCTTGCGATGCGATCATTCCATTAGGTTATTTTTACCTCAGAGAAATAAGTTCTAGCTATGACTGTTATCACGAAATACAATTGGAAAAGCATTTTGCGATGCAGCATTATGAACCTGTCTCCTCTATTCTCCTCAACAGGAAATAGATTCGGCCCACTCCCCGGAGTGGGCCTTTTTTT
>NZ_JAKLTS010000047.1 GCF_022012445.1 Massilia sp. TS11 | reverse complement strand
ATGCACACCGTCGTCGTCACCGACACCGACGTGGCCGGCAACACCGCCAGCACCAGCATTACCTTCTCGCTCGTCACCAGTGTGACGGCCCCGACCATCAGCCTGGTCAGCGACACCGGCAGCAACACGACGGACAATCTGAGCAATAACGGCAACCTGAACTTCAGCTCGGCAGGGGCGGGCATCGCGCGCAGCTACACGGTCAACGGCAGTTCGGTGGCCAGCTACAGCGTGCCGTCGACTGATGGCGTCTACACCGTGGTGGTGACCGATAC
>NZ_JAKLTS010000046.1 GCF_022012445.1 Massilia sp. TS11 | reverse complement strand
TCTGGGCAACACCCAGTTCGGTGTGCTGTCGACCCTGGCCATGGCTAACCTGAGCTCGGATCAAGGCGCGGCCCTGAACTCCTCGCAAGTCGGCGCCATCAGCACCCTGCAGTTCTCGAACCTGAGCTCGCAAGCGATCGTGGGTCTGGAGACGAATGACGTCACCCAGATCAGCAACGCTGCGATGGGCGCGATGAAGACCCTGCAGGCTGTGGGTCTGAGCAGCGACCAGATCCCGCTGTTCACCAGCGCCCAGCTGCAGGCCATGAGCACGGCCGGCTTCAGCGCCCTGAACTCGAACCAGGCTGCG
>NZ_JAKLTS010000045.1 GCF_022012445.1 Massilia sp. TS11 | reverse complement strand
TTCAGGGCGCTGAAGCCGGCCGTGCTCATGGCTTGCAGCTGAGCGCTGTTGAACAGCGGGATCTGATCCGAGCTCAGACCCACAGCTTGCAGGGTCTTCATCGCGCCCATGGCGGCGACCGAGATCTGGCCGACGTCATTGGTTTCGAGGCCGACGATCGCTTGCGAGCTCAGGTTCGAGAACTGCAGGGTGCTGATCGCGCCGACTTGCGAGGAGTTCAGGGCAGCGCCTTGATCCGAAGTCAGGTTGGCCATGGCCAGGGTCGACAGCACGCCGAACTGGGTGTTGCCCAGGGTGTTGATCTGCAGGGTCGACAGGTTGGC
>NZ_JAKLTS010000044.1 GCF_022012445.1 Massilia sp. TS11 | reverse complement strand
CAACGTTGGCACGGCCGGCGGCTCGCTGACCGTCACCCTCGATACGACGGCCCCGTCGGCTCCCAGCACGGCCATCGATCTGGCCAGCGCCTCGGACAGCGGTTCCTCGAACACGGACAACATCACCAGCGCGCTGGCCCCGACCGTGCGTGTCAGCCTGGCCGGCACCAATGCTGTCGCTGGCGATCTGGCCGAACTGTTGCTGGGCGGCTCCGCGCTGGCCCATGCCGTCACCGCAACGCTGAGCAGCACCGACATCAGCAATGGCTACGTCGATCTGACCGTCACCAGTGGCGACCTCGGCAGCGATGGTACGAAGGCCCTGACGGCGCGCGTCACCGACAAGGCCGGCAACGTCGGCACGGCTGGCGGCGCCTTCAGCTTCACGCTCGACACCACCGGCCCGTCGGCCCCGAGCACGGCTGTCGATCTGGCCAGCGGGTCGGAT
>NZ_JAKLTS010000043.1 GCF_022012445.1 Massilia sp. TS11 | reverse complement strand
CCGGCCTGGTCGGTGACGCGCGCCGTGAAGACTTTGTTGCCATCGCTACCGAGGTCGCCGCTGGTGACGCTGACATCGACATAGCCATTGCTGATGTCGGTGCTGCTCAGCGTCGCCGTAACGGCATGGGCCAGCGCGGAACCACCGAGCAGCAGCTCGGCCACATCGCCTGCGACTGCGCTGGTGCCAGCAAGGCTGATACGGACTGTCGGGGCCAGCGTGCTGGTGATGTTGTCCGAGTTCGACAGGCCGCTGTCGGAAGCGCTGCTCAAAGCAAGGGCCGTGCTCGGTGCCGACGGAGCGGTCGTGTCGAGCGTGACGGTCAACGAGCCGCCGGCCGTGCCCACGTTGCCCGCCTGATCGGTCACGCGGGCCGTGAGGACTTTGCTGCCATCGCTGCCCAGATCGCCGCTGGTGACACTGACGTCAATGTAGCCGTTGCTGATGTCAGTGCTGCTCAGCGTCGCCGTGACGGCATGGGCCAGCGAAGATCCGCCGAGCAGCAGCTCGGCCATGTCACCGGCGACGGCGCCGGTGCCAGCCAGGCTGATGCGCACCGTCGGGGCCAGCGTGCTGGTGATGTTGTCCGAGTTCGACAGACCGCT
>NZ_JAKLTS010000042.1 GCF_022012445.1 Massilia sp. TS11 | reverse complement strand
GGCGGCAGCCTGGGTCGACTTCAGACCACTGATGGCCAGGGTCGACAGTTGCGAGAAGTCCACCGTTTCCATCGCCGCCAGGCTCAGGGTGTTGATCACACCGATCTGTTGCGAGTTCAGGCCGACGATCTGGGTCGAGGTCAGGTTGACGATCTGATCCGAGCTCATCGTGCTCACCACCGCCGTCGTCAGCGCGCCAACTTGCAGCGAGGTCAGGGCCTGCAGCTGGTCGGAGGTGATCACCGCACCGGAGCCGGTCGTCACTTCGGCGGCCGTCAGCGAGGCGATCACGGCGGTGCTCAGGCCGACGATGTCGTCGGTGGCCACGTTCGCCATGGCGTTCGTGTTGAGCGCCTGGAACTGCGTCGAGGTCAGTCCGCTCAGTTGCAGCGAGGTCATGGCCTGGACTTGCTCGCTATTGAGCTTGTTCATGGCCAGCGTGGTCAGGTTGTTCACCTGCAGCGTGGTCATATTGCCCATCTGCTCGGTGTTCAGACCAGCCACTTGCGAGCTGTTCAGGGCGCGGATCACACCCGTCGTCAGGGCACGCAGGGCGACCGTGTTCATGCCGCTCAGGGCCGTCGAGTTGATCAGCGCAGCCTGGGTCGCGCTCAGGGCAGCGCCCTGGGCAGCGGTCATGGCCGACAGCTGGTCGCTGTTCAGCGCGCCGACCTGGGTC
>NZ_JAKLTS010000041.1 GCF_022012445.1 Massilia sp. TS11 | reverse complement strand
CTGCAGGCCGGCTACAACTGGCGCAACAACGAGCTGGTGTCGGACTCGATCGACGTTTCCACCGGCAAGGTCAACCTGTCGAACTCGACCTCGCAGGACCGCATCCGCGACACCATGGACCTGGGCTTCACCTGGAACCTGCTCGACTTCGGCGTCAGCTACTACCAGGCCAAGCAGCAGGCCGACCGCGCGCTGCTGCTGCGCGAACGCCGCCGCAAGACCGTGCACAATCTGATGCAGCAGGTGCGTCAGGCCTATTGGCAGGCGGTGGGCGCGCAGGCGCTCGAACGCCAGGTCGAACCTTTGCTCAAGCAGGTGAACCAGGCCCTGGCCGACGCCAAGACGGCCGAGAAGGAAAAGCTGCGTCCGCCGCTGGAACTGCTGAACTACCGCAAGAGCCTGCTGGATCTGGTGCGCCAGCTCGAAGCGATCCGCGACGAACTGGCCCAGGCCAAGCCGCGCCTGGCCGGCATGATCAATCTGCCGATGAACACCAAGTTCGAAGTGGCCGTGCCGGCCAAGCTCGACATGCCGGAAGTGAAGGCGAGCGTCGAGCAGCTGGAAGAGCGCGCGCTGCTGCAGCGCCCTGAGCTGTACGAGACCGACCTGCAGGAACGCATCAGCGTGCTGGAAGTGCGCAAGTCGATCGCGCGCATGTTCCCGGGCATCGAATTCAATGTCGGTCC
>NZ_JAKLTS010000040.1 GCF_022012445.1 Massilia sp. TS11 | reverse complement strand
CGCGGCAGCCTGGGTCGACTTCAGACCGCTGATGGCCAGGGTCGACAGTTGCGAGAAGTCCACCGTTTCCATCGCCGCCAGGCTCAGGGTGTTGATCACACCGATCTGCAGCGAGTTCAGGCCGACGATCTGGGTCGAGGTCAGGTTGACGATCTGATCCGAGCTCATCGTGTTGATCACGGCGGTCGTCAGGGCGCCGACTTGCAGCGAGGTCAGGGCTTGCAGCTGGTCGGAGGTGATCACGGCGCCGGAGGCGGTCGTCACTTCAGCAGCGGTCAGCGAGGCGATCACGGCGGTGCTCAGACCGACGATGTCGTCGGTGGCCACGTTCGCCATCGCGTTCGTGTTGAGTGCCTGGAACTGGGCCGAGCTCAGACCGCTGAGCTGGACCGAGGTCATCGCCTGGACTTGCTCGCTGTTGAGCTTGTTCATGGCCAGCGTGGTCAGGTTGTTCACCTGCAGCGTGGTCATATTGCCCATCTGGTCGGTGTTCAGACCGGCCACTTGCGAGCTGTTCAGGGCGCGGATCACACCCGTGGTCAGGGCGCGCAGGGCGACCGTGTTCATGCCGCTCAGAGCCGTCGAGTTGATCAGCGCAGCCTGGGTCGCGCTCAGGGCAGCGCCCTGGGCCGAGGTCATGGCCGACAGCTGGTCGCTGTTCAGCGCGCCAACCTGGCTGGTCTTCAGACCGAGGATGGCGGTGGCGGTCAGCTGAGCGAAGTCTTGCGACTCGATGCCGCTGACGCCGGCGCTGCTCATGGCGCCGAGCTGGGCGCTGGTCATCACCGAAGCCTGCAGGGTGTTCAGGGCCGCAGCCTGGTTCGAG
>NZ_JAKLTS010000004.1 GCF_022012445.1 Massilia sp. TS11 | reverse complement strand
TCACTACGACAGCAACTCCTACCTGCACAACCAGAAATGGATCGACAGCGGGGTTCGCATGAGCTGGAACCTTTTTGGTATCCTATCCGGTAAGAAACAGCAGGCGGTGGCCGAGAAGCAGACGGACGTCGCACGCGCCCAGCGGCTGGCTCTCGATATGGCCGTATTGACGCAGGTGCATGTGGCGATGCGCGATTTTGCCGGCCGCAAGCGCCAGTTCGACCTGTCGCAGGAACTGTTTGAGATTGACCGTTTGATTAACCAGCAGACGACGACCGGTGCCAACAACGATGCCCAAAGCCGCACGAATGCGATCCGCAGCGGCGCCAGCGAACTGATGGCTGACTATCGCCGTTACCAGAATTACGCCAGCCTGCAGACGGCGTATGCCCAGGTCATCGCCTCGACCGGCGCCGACCCGCTGCCGGACTCGGTCAAGGCGCACGATGTGGCAACCCTGACCGCGGCCATCCGCGAGCGTCTGCACGCGATTAGCAATGAGGAGAAACCTTGATGATCTTGCGCACTTTTGCCTGTCTGGCCAGCCTGATGTTCGCGGGCGCCAGCCTGGCGGCGCCTCCGGTGCCGGCGCCCGCGGCGGCCGTCGCCAAGCCGACCCCGGCGCCCGCCGACCCGGCCAATGCCTCGATCGACAAGGACGGGCGCGTGCGCGTGCAATTCCTGCCGGCCCAGCAGACCGTGTTGTCGGCCGAAGTGGCGGCCAAGATCGCGCGTCTGACGGTGAAGGAGGGCGACCGCTTCGGCGCCGGCCAGGTGCTGGTGGCCTTCGACTGTTCGCTGTTCCAGAGCCAGCTGGCCAAGGCCGAAGCCCAGCTCGACGCCGCGCGCCAGACCCTGAAAGTCAATCAGCGCCTGGCCGAGCTCAATTCGATTTCCAAGCTCGAAGTCGAACAGGCCGAAGCCAAGGTCAAGGAATTGCAGGCCGAGGCCTCGGCCAATAAGGTGGTGGTGTCGAAGTGCACGATCACGGCCCCGTTCTCGGGCCGCGTGGCCAAGGTGTATGCCGATCCTTTCCAGTACGTCCAGCAGGGCAAGCCGATTCTCGACCTGGTCGACAATGGCCGCCTCGAGCTGCGCCTGATCGTGCCGTCCAAGTGGATGGCCTGGCTGCAAAAGGGCAGCAAGTTTACGGTCCAGGTCGACGAGCTGGGGCGTGAATTCCCGGCCCGCGTCACGCGCATGGGCGCCCGCATCGACCCGGTCAGCCAGACGGTGTCGGTGGCGGCCGAGATCGAAGGCAATGGCGGCGATCTGCTGCCCGGCATGAGCGGCTGGGCCAACTTCCCGAAACGCTGATGTCCACCCCGCATACGGATGTCCTGGCCGGGCTGATCCAGCTCGGCAAGCGCGCGCGCGACGCCGCTTCGCGTGCCGAGCTGGGCTTTGTCGTCGTCAATGAAACCCGCCAGCTGATCGACTACCGCCAGTCGGTCGTATGGATGCGCGAGCGCGGCCTCATGGCCGTCTCCGGTCTGCCCGAGCCGGAGGCGAACACGCCCTATGGCCAGTGGCTCGAGCAATTGTTTGCCGCCACCGGCCCGCTGGCCGTGGGCGAGGCGCGCACCATCGACGCCAGCGCCCTGAGCGGCGCCGTGGCCCAGGACTGGGACGACTGGCTGCCGCTGCATGCGCTGTTGCTGTCGCTGCAGCGGCCCGGCTCGGACGAGCAGGGCATCTGGCTGCTGGCGCGCGATGAAGCCTGGCATGAAGGCGAGATCGACGTGCTGCGCGAACTTGCCGCGACCTATGGCCATGCCTACCGCGCCTTTCTGCCGCGTCCGGGCTGGAAGGCCCAGCTGCGCAAGCTGAAGGCCGACAAGAAACGCCTGCGCTGGATCGGCGGCATCAGCGCCGCCGTGATCCTGTTCCCCGTGCGCCTGACCGTGCTGACGCCGGCCGAGGTCGTGCCCAAGGATGCCTTCCTGGTGCGCGCCCCGCTCGAAGGCGTGGTCGACCGCGTGCATGTGAAACCGAACCAGGCCGTGAAGGCCGGCGATCCGCTGTTCGATCTGGACACCACCGGCGTGCGCACGCGCCTGGGGGTGGCCAGCAAGGCCTACGAGGCGGCGGCCGAGGAATACCGTCAGGCCGCCCAGATGGCGGTGACCGATGACGAAAAGGGCCGTCTGGAAATGACCCTGCGCAAGGGCCGGATGGAAGAGAAGGCGGCCGAACTCCAGTATTCGGAACAGATGCTGGCGCGCGTGCAGGTCAAGGCCAGCCGCCCCGGTACGCTGGTGTTCAGCGATGTCAATGACTGGGTCGGGCGCGGCGTGGCCGTGGGCGAGCGCGTGATGCAGATCGCCGATCCCAAGCGCGTCGAGATCGCCATCCGGCTGCCGGTGGCCGACGCCATCGAACTCGATGAGCATGCCGACGTCACCCTGTATCTGGCGACCGCGCCCCAGTATTCGTACAAGGGCCAGCTCAGCTATGCGTCCTACCGCGCCGAAGCGGGGCCGGACGGCATCGTCGCGTATCGCCTGAAGGCCGATTTTGCGCCCGGCACCGAGGCCCCGCGCCTGGGCCTGACCGGGACGGCCAAGCTGCACGGCGCCTGGGTGCCGACGATTTACTGGGTGCTGCGCCGACCGCTGGCCGCGGCGCGCCAGTGGCTGGGCTGGTAAGGAAAGCCGATGGCACTGACAATTCCGAGCATCCAGATGGCCGACGAGGAGCCGGTCCTGCCGCGCCTGCGCGAGGACCTGAGCCTGTATCCGGCCGCGCCCGCCATCGATGGCAGCCCGGCCTGGCATCTGGGCGATCCGGCGGCCAACAAGTTCTACCAGCTCGGCTGGGCCGCGTTTGAAATCCTCACGCGCTGGGAGCTGGGGCGGGCCTCGGCCATCGTGGCGGCGGTCAACCGCGACACCACGCTCGACATCGAAAGCGAGGAAGTCGAGCAGGTGCTGCTGTTCCTGCGCCAGCACAATCTGCTGGAAGCGCGCACGGCGGCCGACAGCGCCCAGCTCAATGCGGTGGTGCAGGCGCGCAAGATGCACTGGGCCACCTGGCTGGTGAAAAACTACCTGTTCTTCCGCGTGCCCCTGGTGCGGCCGATGGCCTTTCTCGACCGCTTCCTGCACCTGACCGATATTTTCTGGAACCGCCGCTTCTGGATGGGCCTGGGCGCGTTCGCCCTGTTCTCGCTGTATCTGGTGGCGCGCCAGTGGGATGCCTTCATCCACAGTTTTTCCGGCTATCAGGGCTGGGAGATGCTGCTGTCGTTCGGCGTGGCGCTGTCGCTGGCCAAGGTCGTGCACGAGCTCGGCCATGCGTTTGCCGCGCGCCACCATGGCTGCAAGGTGCCCAGTATCGGGGTCGCCTTTCTCGTGATGTGGCCGGTGCTGTACACGGACACCAACGAGGTCTGGAAGCTGCCCTCGAAGACGGCGCGCCTGCAGATCGGCATCGCCGGCATCGCGTCCGAGCTGATGCTGGCCGTGTTCGCCACCTTCCTGTGGGTGATGCTGCCCGAGGGCGGACTGCGCGCCAGCGTGTTCTTCCTGGCCACCAGCAGCTGGGTGATGACGCTGGCCCTGAATATCAGCCCCTTCATGCGCTTTGACGGCTATTTCCTGCTGGCCGATTTTCTCGGCATGCCGAATCTGCACACGCGCGCGTTTGCGTTTGGCCGCTGGTGGCTGCGCGAAAAGCTGTTCGATCTGGGCCTGCCGCCGCCCGAAGTGGCGCCGCCGAGCCGGGTGCGGGTGCTGATCGGCTTTGCGCTGGCCACCTGGGTCTACCGGCTGGTGGTGTTCCTGTCGATTGCCTTCCTCGTCTACCACGCCTTTTTCAAGCTGCTGGGGATTGTGCTGCTGCTGGTTGAACTCGGCTATTTCATCGTGCTGCCGTTTGCCAAGGAATTCCAGGCCTGGTGGCAGCTGCGCCAGCAGATGCACTGGAACCGCGCGAGCAAGCGCAGCGCCGTGCTGGCCGCGATTCTGGTGCTGGGCATCATTTTGCCCTGGCAGTTCGAATTGACGGCCCCGGCCGTGATTGCGCCCGAGCGCGAACAGACCCTGTTTGCTCCGGCCGCCGCCCGGGTGGAATCGGTGGCGCCGCGCGCGGCCTCGGTGAAAGCCGGCGAGGTGCTGGCGGTGCTCGATTCGCCCGACCTCGATTACCGCATCGCCCAGGCCCGCGTTGCCGAGCTCGACCTGCGCCTGCGCGTGCAGCAGCAGAATTTTTCGGCCGATCTGCTGGGGCAGGGCTCGGCCCTGCAGAACCACTGGCAGGAAGCCAAGGCCAATCTCGATGGCCTGCTCGAAGAACAGACGCGCTTGCAGGTCAAGGCCCCGTTCGACGGGGTGCTGCTGGCCGCCAACCAGGATCTGGCGCCCGGCGTCTGGGTGGCCCCGCGCGAGATGCTGTTTGATATCGGCGACCGGCGCAGCACGGCCGTCGAAGCCTTCGTCGGCGAAGACGATCTGCCGCGCCTGCATGTGGGGGCGTCGGCCCGTTTCGTGCCCGACGCGCCCGAATTCGGCCGCTACAACTGCACGATCAGCCGCATCGACAGCTTCACGGTGACGGAACTCGATGAGCCGGCCCTGGCCTCGGTGTACGGCGGGCGGGTGGCGGTGCGCCACGATGCGCGCGGCGCGCTGGTGCCAGTGAACAGCATTTACCGCGTGCGCATGGACCAGTGCGCGCCGGCGCTGGCCCCGCGCCTGCGCGTGCGCGGGGTCGTGCATCTGCGCGCCGACGGCCAGAGCGGCCTGCTGAGCGGGGTGCGCCAGCTGCTGCGCGTGCTCTGGCGCGAAGCCGGCTTCTGAATCAGGCGCGTGCCTGGTTCAGCAGCAGGCGCTGGGGCCGCTGGCTGACGGATTTGTAGATGCCGCAGCCGATCACCAGATCCGGCCCCAGGTTCTCCATGTAGGAGGACTTCCATTCCACCTTGCCATTGACCGGATTGATCAGCTCGTAATCGACCCAGCGCGGGCCCTGTTCGCCGCGCTCGAAGGTGTCGGCCAGCAGCTTGGCCGCGTTCAGGCCCGGCAGCTGGTGGATGCTCGAACCGACCCGGTCCGGGCGGCCGGCCACGGCACGGTAAACGCCCTGGCGGTCATATGCGAACACATACATGTCGCGGTCGGCGAAGGCGCGGTCGGCATCGGCCGTGATGCGGTTGAGGGCGGCGGCGCCGTGGTCGCGCAGCAGGCGCATGGCCTTGATCACCATTTCCTTGGCTTCCTCGGCCACGCCCTGGCGCAGACGGAAACTGGCGACGGCGGCGGCCAGATCTTCGGCGCGCTTCTCCAGTTCGCCCGAGGCGTCGCGCGCGTCTTCGACCATCTGGCCATTGCTCTGGGTGATCTGGTCGAGGTGGTGCAGGGCGTCCGAAATCTCGGCCAGACCGCTGCTCTGTTCATTCGTTGCGTGAGCGATCACGCGCATGTTTTCGGCCACGTCGCGCACGCTGCCGACGATGCCGCCCAGGGTCTGGTTGACGCCGCCGATGTGTTCGACACCGTCGCCGATCTGGCGCGCGCTCTGGTCGAGCAGTTTGCGGATGTCCTTGGCGGCCTCGCCCGAGCGCTGGGCCAGGTGGCGCACTTCGGCCGCGACGACGCCGAAACCGCGCCCCTGTTCACCGGCGCGCGCGGCCTCGACCGCGGCATTCAGGGCCAGGATATTGGTCTGGAAGGCGATGCCATCGATCAAGGTGACGATTTCCTGCACCTTGCGCGCATCGGCCTGGATGGCCTGCATCGAACGCACGGCCGCTTCCATCGCCGCATTGCCGGACTCGGCGATCTGACGCGCGCGGTCGGCCAGGCTGTCGACCGATTTGGCAGTCTCGGCATTGTTGCGCACGGTGCTGACCAGCTGGGTCACGCTCGAGGCGGTTTGTTCGAGGCTGGCGGCCTGCTGTTCGGTCCGCACGGCCAGGTCGCCGGTGCCAGCCGTCAGCGCGCTGCCCGACTCGGCTACCAGCACGGCGCTGTTGCGGATATTCGCCACCATCGTCGACAGGGCGTCGGTCATGGTTTCCAGCGCGCGCGCCGTGGCGGCCAACTCGTCCTTGCCCTCGGGCGGGGTGTCGGCGGCGCCCAGGTCGCCGCTGGCAATGCGCGTCACCCGCGTGCGGATGTCATTCACGTTGCGCATGAACACCGTGTAGAAGGCCAGCATGAAATACAGGGTGGCGGCGCTGGCGGCGACCGTCAGAATCAGCGAACGCCAGAAGTCGTGCTGCAGCTTGGCCGCGCGCTCGCGCAGACGCTCGCGCAGATCGTCGGCGAGGGCGCTCTGCAGGCCGAGCACGGCCTTGCTGGCGCGTTCGCCGGTCGCGCCGTAGCTGGCGGCGTCGCCTTGCAGTGCGCTGCCCAGCAGGTGGCTGCGGGTGGCCGCGAGCAGGGCGGCCGTGGCGGTCTCGGCCGTCTTCCAGGCCGAAGGGCGGCTGCCGCCCGCGCGTTCAAAGGCCTGCAGGCCCGCTTCGATGCTGCGCAGGCTGGTCTCGGCGGCGCGTAGCTGCAGCACCAGCGCATCGTGGCCGGCCGGGCTCAGCTGGCCAGCGTCGAGGGCGCTCAAGGCCTCGGCCTGCAGGGCCGAGACGGCGTCGAGCAGGGTGAACACGCGCTCGGTCGACAGAATCATCAGGAAGTAGGGCGCGGCATCGGGGTCGAGCAGCAGGCCCGACTGCTCGGCCACGCGCGTGATGTAGGCGTGCAGTTCGCTGACGACGCGGGCATGGGCGGCCATATCGGCGCCGCCGGCGAGCAGGGTCTTGAGGCTGCCGGCCGCGGCTTGCCAGCTTTGCTCGGCTTTCAGATCGGGGTGCAGGCGCAGGGCTGCATCGACCTCGGCCATGTCCTTGCTCAGTTGCTGGCGCAGGGCCGTCAGATTCGTGTCGGCATGGGCGCCCGGACGCACGAGGGTGCGGTGCTGGTGCAGGTGTTCGACGGTACGCACGAGCGGCTGGATGACGGCGTCGCCATCGAGTTCGGCCACGGTGGTGTCGTGCAGAGATTTGTCGACCGACAGCGAATGCGCGGCCAGGTAGAGCAGGGGCAGGATGGTGACGGCCGCGAGCAGGGACAGTTTGGCCGACAGCGGGAAACGGTTGAGCTGCTTGGCAATCGGGGCAATGACAACGGGAAGAGCGCGCATCGAATTCCTTCTTGTAACGATTCGGAGGGCCGGATGGGCCGGGAGTCGAAACAAGGAGTGAATGCCTTACCGCAGGCTTTGAGCGGTCGGCCGGCGGGTGGCCGGCGGCAGTGCGTCCTTGGGTGTCAGGTGAACAAGTTTTCGGTTTCTGATGTCAAAATTCTATCCGAAATTCACAAGCTGTCCAGATTGTCGGACTATGAATTTTTGCAATGTGGTCATGCCTTCAGGTGATTTTTCAGGAAGGCGATGCTGCGCTCCCAAGCCAGACGGGCGGCTGCTTCGTCGTAGCGCGGGGTGGTGTCGTTATTGAAGCCGTGCTGGGTGTTTGGGTAGGTGAAGTGCTGATAGGACACGCCGGCCGCCTTGAGTGCGGCCTCGTAGGCGGGCCAGCCGGCCAGGATGCGTTCGTCCTTGTCGGCGTCGTGAATCAGCAGGGGGGCCTTGATGCGGGCGACCTCGCTGGCCGGCGGCTGGCTGCCGTAGAAGGGCACGCCGGCATTCAGGTCGGGCAGCTGGGTGGCCAGGTAATTGACGATGCCGCCGCCATAGCAGAAGCCGATGGCGCCGAGCTTGCCATTACTTTGCGGATGGGCGCGCAGCCAGGCCGCCGCGGCCAGGAAGTCGGCGCGCGTTTGGGTCTGGTCGAGCTTGGCGAACAGGGCGCGCGCTGCGTCTTCCTCGCCCGGATAGCCGCCCAGCGGGGCCAGGGCATCGGGCGCGAAGGCCAGAAAGCCGTCGAGCGCGAGACGGCGCGCGATGTCTTCGATATGCGGATTGAGGCCGCGGTTTTCGTGGATGACGAGCACGGCCGGGAGCTTGCCCGCGGGCCGGGCCGGCATCACCAGATAGCCTTTGACCGTGCCATAGCCCTGGGGCGAGGGCAGCTCGACGCGGCTGGCCTGGATGCGCGGATCGCTGGCGACCACGAGCGGCGCGGCGAAGCTGGGATTGAGGGCGGCCAGCAGACTGGCCCCGGTGGCGCCGCCGACCGCATATTTGCCTGCATTGCTGAGGAAGTCGCGCCGGCTCAGCTGGCCATGCACGTACTGGTCAAACAGCTTGAGGACGGCGGGGTCGAAGTCGGCGGCGGTGAGACGGGACATGGGCGGGCTCCTGATGCAGGCGATGAAGCGCAACAGTGTGCCACAAGCCCATGGCCTTTGGCGCGGAAATCAGCGGGCCTTGCTCAGCACCAGCAGCCAGCGGCCGAACAGCAGGACTTCGAGATGGCCGGCATCGACCCCGGTATCGCATTCGAGAATGGGGTTGACCGGGTAGAAGCGTTTGCGGAAATCGCGCGTGATGCTCAGCTCGCGGCGGCCCAGACGCAGCATGAAGGGCGTGGGCGCATATTGTTGACCGAAACGGGGGCCGTACAGGGTGTTCAGCGTGCTCATGGAAGACTCCTATGCATTTGCTTGGACAGTGGAGACAGCATAGCACAAGTACTGGATAAATCCACAGTACTGTTCAAAAAAACAGTTCGTGTCGCTTTTTTGCCAAATGCGCGCCTGGGCCCAGCCTCACAGCCAGTAGTCGAAGCGGCTGGCCCACCACTCCTTCAGACGGTCGAGCCAGGGACGCGCGGCCCAGTCGGCCGCGGTGATCGCGACGGCCAGCTGGGCGTCCTCGCGGAAGGCCGCTTCCATCTGGGCGCCGAAGCCGGGGTCGGTGATGATCACGTTCAGTTCATAGTTGTGCTGGAAGCTGCGCCGGTCCAGATTGGCCGAGCCGACGGTGGACCAGCTGCCATCGATGACGGCGGTTTTGGCATGCAGCACGGTGGCTTTCAGTTCGGCGATGTGGACGCCGGCCGCCAGCAGGCCCGCATAACTGGCGCGCCCCGCATGGTAGACGAGGCTGTGGTCGCTGACGCCGGGCAGGATCAGGCGTACATCGACCCCGCGCTGGGCGGCCGCGGCCAGGGCGGCCAGGATGCGCGCGTCCGGCACGAAATAGGCGCTCGTGATGTGGATGCTGCGGCGCGCCGCGCCAATGGCCAGCAGGAAGGCCTTGTAAATTTCGTGGCCGCTGTCGGGCCCGGTGGCGAGCACACGCACGAGCTGGGTTCCGGCCGGCGTCAGCGCGGGAAAGTAGTCGCGCCCGGCCAGCTCGCCGCCTTCCTGGCGTAGCCAGTTGTCGATAAAACTCCATTGCAGGGCGGCGACCGCCGGGCCGCTGAGCTGGATGTGGGTGTCGCGCCAGCCGAGGCTGCCCTGCGGGGCGCGCTGGCGTGAACGGAACAGCGAACTGTTGGCGTAGGTCTTGCTGATGTTGATGCCGCCGGTGAAGCCGATGCGGCCATCGACCACCATCAGCTTGCGGTGGTCGCGGTGATTGAGTTCCCAGTCGCCGCTGCGGCTGGCCGGGTTGAGCGGATTGAAGACCAGCACCGCGACCCCGGCCGCGCGCAGGCGCTCGAAGAAGCTGGCCGGCGTACCGAGCGTGCCGACCGCATCGACCAGCACATGCACGGCCACGCCGGCGCGCTGGCGTTCGATCAGCACGTCGGCGAACTGGCGCCCGATCGGGTCGTCGTCGAAGATGTAGCTTTCCAGATTGATGCTGTCGGTGGCGGCGCGCGCGGCGGCCAGCATGGCGCGCATGGTCTGCGGACCGTCGAACAGCAGGGTGGCCTGATTGCCGGCGATCAGGGGCGCGCCAGTGGCGGCCTCTTCGAGTGCGGCGCGCTGGCTGAGACCGGGCGCGGCCTGGCGCCAGCGCCGCTCAAGCAAGGCGCGCGCCTGTGCGGGCGCGAGCGGGCCGCGCGCACCGGCCACCGTGGGCGTGGCCGCGGGAGACAGGGCGCCGACCTCGGGCAGGGCTGCACAGGCGCACAGGCTGAGCAGCAGCAGCCAGGCCGGCAGCAGGGAAGACAGGCGCATGCGCCCAACTCTAGAGCGCGCACCGCGTGCTGTCTGTGCGCTGCTTAACCTTGCATCAGCAGTTGGTGATCCAGATCGGCGGCGGCGTGCTGCGGAATGGATCGTTGCCGCGGTGCTGGGCATTGCTTTCGACGCGAGCGCAGACGGTGCCGAACGGTCCCTTGACCTTGTAGACCCGGTCGCCGTAGGCACCGAAGCCGCTGCCATCGCTGATTTCGGTAATTTCCGTGCCCTTGCCGAAGCGCTGGCGCGTGGCCGCTTCGATGGCGGCCGCGAGGCGCGCATTCGCCGCGCTGAGCTTGCCGGGTGCGAGCGTGCCGCCGCGTTCGGCCGCGTCGGCCTTGCCGGCCGCCTGCAGCGCCTGGGCGCGCAGACTGCTGGCGGCGGCCGGCTGATCCAGGCTGGGCGCCGGCGCCGGCGCGGCGGCCGGCGCGGCCGGCGCTGTGGCGGCAACTGACGCAGCGGGCAGGACCAGGGCGGCGCGCGGCGGCCGCGCCGGGGCCGCTGTCGGCACGGGCGGCGGCGGGAGCGGCTTGCGCACTGGCGGCGGACTCAGCAGCCAGACCGTGCTGCTCGGCAGCGCCGCCGGCGCCGGCGGATGCGGCGGGCGTGCCGTCATCCACACCAGCACGGCCAGCAAGTGCACGGCCAGGGTCAGGCCGATGGCGGGCAGGCGCGAAGGTGGGGGCAGGCTCAGGGCAGTCATGGGCGCTTAATCTAGATTTCTGTGTCGTATTTTGCACGAGAAGAAACACTTGCTTACACGAGGCGTTACACTGTAGACCCTTTTTTTTGCTGCGACCCGGCGCGGCACATATGCATAGCGGAGGCTGCGTGTACCTGACTTACTTCAACGGCCAATGGGCCGAAGGCAATACCCCCCTGTTTGGCGCCATGGACCACAGTGTCTGGCTCGCGTCCTCGGTGTTTGATGGCGCGCGCGCGATCGGCGGCCGCATGGGCGACCTGCGCCTGCACCTGGCGCGTCTGCAGCGCTCGGCCCAGGCCGTGGGGCTGGTGTGCCCGCTCAACGTGGACGAGATCGAAGCCCTGGTACGCGAAGGCGTGCAGCGCTTCGCTCCTGATGCCGAACTCTACATCCGCCCGATGGTGTTTGCCACCGAGGGCTTTCTGCTGCCCGAGGCCGACAAGGCCGCGTTTGCGCTGACCATCTTCGACGCGCCCCTGCCGTCCTTCAGCGGCTTCTCGGCCTGCCTGTCGAGCCTGCGCCGTCCCGACCCGAGCATGGCGCCGACCGACGCCAAGGCCTCGGCCCTGTATGCCAATTCGACACGCGCCTTCCGCGAAGCCAAGGCGCGCGGCTTCGACAATGCGGTGCTGTGCGACAGCATCGGCAATGTGGCTGAATTCGCGGCCTCGAACATCTTCCTGGTCACGCCCGAAGGCAAGGTGGTGACGCCCGTGGCCAACGGTACTTTTCTCGCTGGCATCACGCGGGCCCGGGTCATGCAGCTTTTGCGCGACGCCGGCACCCCGGTCGAGGAACGGGTGGTCAAACCGGAAGAGCTCGAGACCGCCATCGAGATTTTTAACACCGGCAATCATGGCAAAGTAACGCCCTGCATCCGCTATGAGCAGCGCCAACTGGCCGTCGGCCCGGTGGCGACCCTGGCGCGCGATCTGTATTTCGCCTGGACCGCGCAACAGTGACGGTGTTAAGAATTTAACATGCCAAAAAGATATTTATATGTGGCATAATTTTTAAGCTTTAATTTTCTATAGGGCTCCTACCAGTGAAACACCTTACCGCTCTGCTGCTGTCCGTCGGCTTGCTCACCAGCGCCTCCGTGATGGCTGTTCCCGTCGCCGACAAACCCGCCGTGACCCAGAAGGCCGGCGCGCCGGTGAAAGTGACTTCGGTCGAAGGCATTACCGAATACCGTCTGGCCAATGGCCTGCGCGTGCTGCTGTTTCCGGACGCCAGCAAGCCGACCCTGACCACCAACGTCGTCTACCAGGTCGGCTCGCGCCACGAAAACTACGGCGAGACGGGCATGGCCCACCTGCTCGAACACCTGCTGTTCAAGCCCTCGAAGAATTTTGGCGACAAGCCGGGCAGCAAGACCCCGGTTGAGCTGATGAACAAGATCGGCGCCGAGTTCAACGGCACCACCTGGTTCGACCGCACCAATTACTTCGCCACCTTCCCGGCCAGCGAAGAGAATCTGAATGCCATGCTGGCGATGGAGGCCGACCGCATGGTCAATGCCCGCATCGCCCAGAAGGACCTGTGGAACGAGGCCGAGAAGAAAGGCGAAATGACGGTCGTGCGCAACGAGTTCGAGCGCGGCGAGAGCGATCCCCTGCGCGTGACGATCCAGCGCATCGAAGCCGTCGCCTTCGACTGGCACAACTACGGCAAGTCGACCATCGGCGCCCGCTCCGATATCGAACAGGTCAACATCGAACGCCTGCGCGCCTTCTACCAGCGCTACTACCAGCCCGACAATGCGGTGCTGATCGTGGCCGGCCGCATGGACGAGGCCAAGACCCTGGCCAAGATCAACGAGATCTTCGGCAAGATTCCGAAGCCGACGCGCGTGCTGGCCAAGACCTACACCGAAGAGCCGACCCAGGACGGCGAACGCGCGGTGACGGTGCGCCGCAGCGGCGGCATCCAGTTCGTCGGTGTCGGCTACCACACGCCGCCGTCGAGCCATGTCGACGACGCCGCCCTGAGCGTGCTCGGCCACATCCTGTCGGACGCGCCGAGCGGCCGTCTGCACAAGGCCCTGGTCGAAGCCAAGCTGGCCACGCGCGTGTTTGACTACGGCCCGAATTTCCAGGAGCGCGGCTACCACATCTTTGGCGCCATGGTCGCCAAGGACGGCAATCTGGACGCCACCACCGACGCCATGCTGAAGGTGCTGGAAGACCTGAAATCGCAGCCGATCACGGAAGAAGAAGTCAAGCGCGCCAAGACCGCCATCCAGAAGAGCATCGACCTGGCCATGAATGACACGGCCCAGCTGTCGATCGCCCTGACCGATGCCATGGCCGTGGGCGACTGGCGCCTGTTCTTCATCGGCCGCGATCTGCTCGACAAGGTTGACGCCAAGGCCGTCCAGGCCGCCGCCGAGAAATACCTGAAGCCGGCCAACCGCACTGTCGGCCGCTTCATCCCGACCGACAAGGCCGAGCGCGCCGAGATTCCGGGCGCACCGGACGTGGCCGCCATGGTCAAGGACTACAAAGGCCGCGCCGTGGTCGCCCAGGGCGAAGTGTTCGACCCGACCCCGGCGAATATCGAGAAGCGCGTCGAGCGCATCAGCCTGCCCAGCGGCATGAAGGGCGCGCTGCTGCCGAAGAAAACCAAGGGCGAGCAGGTCAGCGCCATCGTGACCCTGCGTCTGGGTAGCGAAGCGAGCCTGATGAACAAAGCCACCATCGGTTCCTACGCCGCCAGCCTGCTGATGCGTGGCACCGAAACCAAGTCGCGCCAGGAGATCAAGGACAGCTTCGACAAGCTCAAGGCCCAGGTCAACATCGGCGGCAGCGCCGAAGGGGTGAGCGCCTCGATCACCACCACGCGCGCCAATCTGCCGGCCGTGCTCGATCTGGTGGCCGAAGTGCTGCGCAAGCCGGCCTTCGCCGAGAAGGAGTTCGACGAGCTCAAGCGTGAAGCCGTGGCGCGCGCCGAACAGGCGCTGCCGGAGCCGGGCGCCCAGGCGGGGAACGCCCTGAGCCGCATGTTCGACAGCACCCCGGCCGGCCACGTGCGCCATGCACGCACGCTGACCGAGCTGGTCCAGGCCAACAAGGACGTCAAACTGGACGACGTGAAGGCCTTCCACAAGGCCTTCTACGGCGCCCACGGTGCGACCTTCGCCGTGGTCGGCGACTTCGACGCCGCCGCCCTCAAGGCTCAGATGGGCAAGCTGTTCGGCGACTGGAAGGGCAGCCAGCCCTACGCCCGCATCCATGACACGCGCAAGCCTGTCGCCGCGAGCAAGCAGGTGCTGGAGACCCCGGACAAGGCCAATAGCGTGCTGTACGCCGCCATTTCGCTGCCGCTGCGCGACGATGCGCCCGACTACGCCGCGCTGGAAATGGCCAACCACCTGCTCGGCGGCGGCGCCCTGCGTTCGCGCCTGGCCGACCGCATTCGTCAGAAGGAAGGCCTGTCCTACGGCGTCGGTTCGCGTCTGCAGGCTTCGGACATCGATCCGGACGCGATGTGGATGGCGTATGCCATCAGCGCCCCGCAGAACGCCGCCAAGGTGGAAGCGGCCCTGCGCGACGAGCTGGCCAAGGCCATCAAGGACGGCTTCACCGATGACGAGCTGAAAGACGGCAAGAGCGGCTGGCTCAAGGCTGCCGAGGTGAACCGCACCGAAGACAGCCAGCTGGCCCGTACCCTGTCGTCCTACCTGAACATCGGCCGCACGATGGCCTATGACAAGGATCTGGACGCCAAGATCGCCGGCCTGAGCAAGGAGCAGGTGAAGGAAGCCCTGGCCAAGTATCTGAAGCCGGAGCAGGTGTCGGTGATCATGGCGGGTGACTTCGCCAAGGCCGCCAAGGACGCGCCGGCCAAGTAAGCGGCGGCGACGGCAATCATGGGCAGCCTGCGGGCTGCCCTTTTTTTTCATCCAGAAAAAATGGGGTCTGACCCCGATTTGTTTGGCGGGCAAGGATGGCGGGGGGGATGACAAATGTCACTGCATCCGGTGGCAATTGCTTCTGGGCGCGCGGGCAGGGTGGCGGCACACTGGCGCCATCTCTTCTCAAGGACCTCATCATGAAAAAATCTTTGCTGCCTTTTGCCCTGTTCCTCGCTGGTCTGTGCAGCCTGCCGGCCGCGGCCGAAACCCTGGTGCTGCGCCAGGTGAAGGTGTTCGATGGCGAGCGCATGCTGAGCGCGCGCGATGTGCTCGTGCAGGATGGGCGCGTGGCCACGACCGATTTCCATGGCGCCGCCCCGGCCGCTGCGCGCGAGATCGACGGCAAGGGCAAGACCCTGCTGCCGGGCCTGATCGACGCCCATGTGCACGCCTTTCAGCACCACGAACTGCCGCTGCTGTTCGGCGTGACCAGCGAAGTCGATATGTTCTCGGTGCCGGCCGTGGTCCAGGACTATGGCCGCCGCATGGCCGCCGGCCGCAATACCGACCGCGCCGACCTGTTCTCGGCGGGTATTCTGGCCACGGTGGCGGGCGGGCATGGCACCGAGTACGGGATGAAAATTCCGACCCTGAGCAAGCCCGAGGAGGCCCAGGCCTTCGTCGATGCCCGCCTGGCCGAGGGCTCGCGCTTCATCAAGATCGTGATGGAGAACGGTTTCGAAGGCCATCCGATGCCGAGCCTGGATGCAGCCACGGTGGCAGCCCTGATCCAGGCCGCGCATGCGCGCGGCAAGCTGGCCGTCGTCCACATCAGCCGGCTCGAGGACGCGCGCACGGCGCTCGAAGCCGGGGCCGATGGCCTGGTGCACCTGTTTAACGGCGGCCCGCTCAGCAGCGCCGAGCTGCAGTCCTTCGTCGCCCTGGTCAAGCAGCGCGGCGCCTTCGTCATTCCGACCTTGAGCGTGCTGGAGAGTATCGCCGGCTTTGCGCCCGAGGATATTCTGGGCGACCCCAGCTTCACGGCCCTGCTGACGCGCGAGCAATTGCAGACCTTGAAGGCGACGTTCAATCCGCGTCCGATGCCGCAGCGCATGGCCGCGCCGCGCGCCCTGGTGGCGGCCCTGAGCGCCGCCGGTGTGCCGGTGTTGGCCGGCACCGATGCGGGCAACCCGGGCACCCTGTATGGCGCCAGCCAGCATCATGAGCTGGCGGCCCTGGTGGCGGCCGGCATGACGCCGGTGCAGGCTCTGCAGGCTGGCAGCAGCGCCGTCGCCAAGGCCTTTGGGCTCGGCCAGCGCGGCTGCGTGGCGGCCGGCTGCAAGGCCGATCTGCTGCTGGTCGACGGCGATCCGAGTGTGGACATCCATGCCACGCGCCGTATCGTCGCCGTGTGGAAGGATGGCGAAGCGGTGGCGCCGCTGCGCGCTGCTCAGCTGGCCAAAGTGGCGGCCCAGAATCGCGAGCCGGCCGATGCGGCGCCGCGCCTGCCGGCCGACGGCCGCATCAGCCTGTTCTCGCCCGAGAAGCTCGGCGCTCCGTTTGGCCAGGGCTGGATCGCCAGCAGCGACCGCTTCATGGGCGGTAAGTCGCAGGTGCATCTGCAGGCCCAGGCGCCGCTCGAGAACGGCCAGGTGCCGGTGCTGGTCGAGGCCGAAGTGGCGGCCGGTTATCCCTTCCCCTGGGCCGGGATCGCCTTCATGCCGGGCAGCCAGATGATGGGGCCGGCAGATCTGTCGGCCGCCAAGCGCCTGGTGTTCCGCGTCAAGGGGGATGGCAAGAGCTATCAGGTGTCGGTGATGAGCCAGGGCCGCACCAGTCCGATCATCCTGAACTTCACGGCCGGGCCGGAGTGGCAGGAAGTCAGTCTGCCGCTGGCGAGCTTTAGCGGCGTGGACACGCGCCTGATCACTATGCTAGGGTTCCAGGCGGGCCCGGCTGCGGGCAAGTATGCGTTCCAGTTGGCCGACGTGCGCCTGCTGGCCGATTGAGAGGAGTGAGAATGCGCGCATGGTGGCGCCGGCCCTGGCTGCCGGCCTCGATGGGCAAGTCGCCGTATCTGTGGCTGGTGTCGCTGTGCTTCTTCTTCTGGAAGTATGCCTACGTGCGGCCGACCGCGCTGGAACTGCTGGCGCTGGCTGCCTCGCTGATCCTCTTCATGCCGCTGTATTTCTACAGCCACTGGGTGCGCGGCGCGCGCTCGCTGCTGTGTGTGCTGCTGACGACGCTGCTGGCTGTGTTGTGGACGCCGCACAATATGGGCGCGTCGAGCTTGTATATCTTCGCCTGCGCCATGTGCGCGGGGCTGGCGGCACCGCGCGCCTACGTGGTGGTGGGGGCGGTGATCGTGGTCGCGACCCTGGCCTCGCTGAGCAGTGCGCCGGTGCCGCTGTCGCTGCTGATTCCCGTGTGGGTGGTCGGCATCTCGGTCGGTGTGACGGCGATTCTGGAGTCGAGCCTGCGGCGCTCGCGCGAAAGCCTGCTGCGCAAGCAGGAGGAAGTCGAGCATATGGCGCGGATCGCCGAGCGCGAACGGATCTCGCGCGATCTGCACGATCTGCTCGGGCATACGCTCTCGCTCATCAGCATCAAGGCCGAACTGGCCGGCAAGCTGCTGGCACGCGATCCGGCCGCCAGCCAGCGCGAGATCCAGGACATCGAGGCGACGGCGCGCCGTGCGCTGGCCGAGGTGCGGGCGGCCGTGACCGGCTTTCGCCAGGCGGGCTTCGCGCAGGAGCTGGCCAATGCGGCCGCCGCCCTGGCCGCGGCCCGCATCGAATTTGTGCCCGAGATAGCGCAGCTGGCTCTGCCGCCGGCGGTCGAGAATGTGATGTCGCTGGCCCTGCGCGAGGCGGTGACGAATATCGTCCGCCACGCGGGCGCCACGCGCTGCGAACTGGCCCTGCAGGTGGAGGGCTCCTTGATTGTTTTTCGTATCCGCGACAATGGCGCGGCCCAGGGAGAACTGAGCGATGGTAACGGCCTGCGCGGCATGCGCGAGCGCGTGGCGGCCATCGGCGGGCACCTGGCCGTCCGTGCCGAACAGGGCCTGGCCCTGGAGTTGCGTCTGCCTTTGGGAGTGGTGGCATGATCCGCGTTGTGCTGGCTGAAGACCAGAATCTCGTGCTGGGCGCGCTGGCGGCCCTGTTGAAGCTGGAGGGCGATATCGATGTCGTCGGCCAGGCGCGCGACGGGCGCGAAGCCCTGAGCCTGTGCGAGACGCTGCAGCCCGATATCCTGATGACCGATATCGAGATGCCGCTGATGACGGGCCTGGAACTGGCCACCGTGCTGGCCGAGCGCAAAAGCGCCGTGCGGGTGGTGATCGTGACGACCTTTGCCCGCAGCGGCTATTTGCGGCGGGCGCTGGGCGCCGGCGTGCGCGGCTATCTGCTCAAGGATGCCCCGGCCGATACCCTGGCCGCGGCGATCCGCACCGTGCACGGCGGCGGCCGCGCCATCGCGCCCGAGCTGGCCCTGGAAAGCTGGCATGGCGCCCAGGACCCGCTCAATGAGCGCGAACGCCAGGTGCTGCGCCTGGCCGGCGAAGGCAAGAGCAGTGCCGATATTGCGGCCACGGTCCACCTGTCCGAAGGCACCGTGCGCAACTACCTGTCTGAGGCCATCAGCAAGCTCAATGCCAGCAACCGGGTCGAGGCCTACCGCCTGGCGCGCGAGGCCGGCTGGCTTTAAGGACTGCGCCCCGAGATCAGACGTACGAGCACGATGACGATGGCCACGACCAGCAGGATGTGGATGAACCCGCCCATGGTATAGGCGCTGACAAGGCCCAGCAGCCAAAGTACGAGCAGGATGACGGCGATGGTATAGAGCATGGCGCCTCCCGTGAAAATGGATAGCCCATTCTCAGCGCCGGCGCCCGCGCTGTCGGTACGCTGACGCACACAGGCGTCTAGTGCAGACCCAGGAGTTCGGCCAGCGGGGCCAGGTCTTCGGTCAGCCAGCCCGCAATGGCCGCCATGGTGGCGGCGCACAGACCGAGCACCAGCAGGGCTTCGGTCAGGGCCAGGCCAGGTTTGAAAGCAGGCATGTCGCACCTCGTTGGCTGCGGTGAATACGACCAGCTTAGACCCTTGCAATTCGGAACGTCTGTGCGGTGGCGCACATTAGCGCCGCTGCGCTTCCTGCATCAGGGCGGCGCAGCTGCTGCGCTGGTCGGGCCCGGTGGCGACCAGGGGCAGCAGGGCGGCCACCGGGGCCACGGCGGTCAGGGCCAGGGCGCTGCCGGCGCGCAGGGCCAGCATGCCCTTGTCGAGGCCGACGTCGGGCTTGGTGAAGCTGCCGCGCGCATACAGCGGACTGCGCAGCGAGAACACGCGCAGGCCCTTGCTTTGCGGACGGATCACGAGATCGAGTTGTTCGGTGGCCAGGTTGGCCTTGCCGCTGACATCGATCAGGGCCGTCTCGGTGTCGACCCCAACCCGGCGCGTCTGCATCAGGCCATTGCTGACCTGGACGTCGGCCACGGCGCAATGGATCTGCACGGGCTTGTCGCCAAACAGCTTGGTCAACACCACATTGCCGATGTTCAGGCCCATTTCTTCGAGCAGCAGCTGGCTGATCTGGCCCTGGCCGACCACCGCCTGCCATTCGCCGCTGGCAGTGCCGAGCAGGCCGGCGACCGAGCTGCCCTGGCCGCGCAGATGCGCGTCGGCATTGATTTCGCCGACCGGCGCCTCGAGCTTGGGAAACAGCTGGCGCAGGCGCACATGGCGCGCGGCCAGGCGCGCCTCGGCGCGCAGGCCGCTGGCCTGATTGCTGTCGAGCTTGACGCTGGCCTGGAGCGTGCCGCCGGCCAGGCCGAGCTGGAGCGGATCGAGTTGCAGCACCCCATCCTTCAGCAGCACATGGGTGTTCAGGCGCGTGATCGGGGTGCCCTGTTCGCGCAGGATGCGTTCGGCGCTGAACTGGACGTCGGCGTCGACACTGGTCCAGCGCTCGACGCGGAAGGGCTCGACCGGCAGCAGCTTGCCGGCCGGCTGGCGCGCATCGGTTTCGCGCTCGGCCTTGCGGGCATTGTCGTCGGCGCCGATCAGCGGCGCCAGGTCGCTCAGGCGCAGCAGCTGGGCGCTGACGGTCCCGCTGAGCTGGCCGCGCGGGGTGGCGCTGCGGTAGCTGAGGTTGCCGGCGATATCGCTGGCGCCGACCTTGCCTTTGAACTGCTCGTACTGAAACACCGGCCCGGCCGGCTCGAAGCGTGCGCGCAGGCGCCCGCTGGTGGAGAAGGGCGGGGTTTCGGGCAGCACCACGTGGATCAGCTCGTACAGACGCGCCATGCTGGCGCCGGCCACGGCCAGGCGCAGGTCGAGCGCGGCCAGTTCGGCCGGACGGGTCAGGCTGCCCTCGGCCACCACATGGGTCGAACCGATGCGCACGTCGGCCGCGACCGGGAACGGCAGGGTGGCATCGCGCAGGGCCAGCAGGGCCCCGGTCTTGCCGTCGCCGCTGATGGCGGCCTTGCCGAACTGGCCGCGCGCGCTCCACTGAATGCCATACCGGGCATCGGCGGCGCGCGTGTCGAGCTGGACATCGAGGCGCAGGGCGTTCTGGGCGTCGTTCAGGTGCAGCTCGCCTTTGCTGATCAGCACACGCTCGAGCCGCAGCTGCCACGGCGAGGCGCTGGGCGTGGGGGTGAAGCGCCAGTTGTGGCGGCCATCGGCCAGGCGCAGCAGATCGATGTGCGGACTGTCGAGGCGCAGCTCGGGCAGCACCAGCTCGCGCCGCAGCAGGGCCAGTGGCTGGAGCGAGAAGCCGATGCTGCCGAACACGGCCGTATTGCCCGACTGGCCGAGCTCGGGCGGATTGCCGATCCGCACCTGGCGTGCCGTCAGCTGCGGCCAGGGCAGGTAGTCGCTCCAGGTCTGGGGCACGGGCACGCCGCGCGCCCACTGCAGGCTGAGCGGGCCGGCCAGTTCGACCGGGCGGCCGAGCGCCGCGCTGGCACGCGCGCCGAGCCAGGGGCGGGCGCGGTTCCAGTCGAGATTGAGCAGCACCAGCAGGGCGAGCACCAGCACGGCCACCAGGCCGCCCACGGAAATCAGGAGCCAGCGCAGCGCGCGCGGCATCGTTGTCGGGAATCGCATGTGCGTAAGGGTACACCGAAGCGCCTGCGCGATGTGTGCGCTGGCGTACCGATGGCGCGCGCCGCAGCGGGTAGTCTGGCAGCACACGTCGGACACGGAGCTTACTATGGAAAACCAGCCCATCCCCACCCCCAGCCAGGGCGACGTCGGCGCCCTTGTGCGTGATGCCCAATCCCTGCTGCGCGCCGCCGCCGCCGTCACTGGCGAAAAGGCGGACAGCTTGCGTGCGCGCGGCCTGGGCCTGCTCGACACGGCGCTGGCGCGCATGCAGCAGGCGCGCGGCTATGCGGCGGCGCGCGGCCGCGACATGGCCGCCTCGGCCGACGCTTACGTGCAAGATAAACCCTGGCGCACCGTGCTTGCCGCGGCGGCCCTCGGTCTGGCGCTGGGCCTGCTCTTGCGTCGCCGATGAGTTCGGCGCTGAATCCGCACGGCTACCGCGTGGTGCTGGTGCTGCAGGGTGGCGGTGCGCTCGGCGCCTTCCAGGCCGGCGTGTTCCATGCCATGTTCGAGCATGGCCTGGCGCCGGACTGGGTGGTCGGCACCTCGATCGGCGCCATCAATGGCGCCCTCATTGCTGGCAATACGCCGGCGCGCAGCCTCGAGCGCCTGCGCAGTTTCTGGACCCGGATCGCCCAGCCAGACAGCCTGGGCCAGGCCGTCATGCCCGACTGGGAGCGCCGCGCCAGCGTTGGCCTCAGCACCTTCGACGCCATGCTGCGCGGCGTGCCCGGCTTTTTCGAGCCGCGCGCCTTCAGCGGCTTTCCGTTTGGCCTGGCGGTGCGGCCCGAGGAGGCCTCGTTCTACGACACCAGCCCGCTTGTGGCCAGCCTCGCGGAACTGGTCGACTTCGACGTGCTCAATCAGCAGCGTCCGGTGCGCCTGACCATCAATGCGGTGCGCGTCACCACGGGTGAACTGGCCCATTTCGACAGCGCCGTGATGCCGCTGACGGTGGCCCATGTGCGCGCCAGCGGCGCCTTGCCGCCGGCCTTTCCGGCCGTGCGCATCGATGGCGAGTTGTACTGGGACGGCGGCCTGTACTCGAATACGCCGCTCGAATCGGTGCTGGCCGACCTGCACGGCCAGGACACGCTGTGCTTCATGGTCGACCTGTGGAATGCGCGCGGGACGGAGCCGCACACGCTCGACGAGGTCCAGACGCGCCAGAAGGACGTGCTGTATGCCTCGCGTTCGCGGCGCCATATCGCCGACTATGTGCGCACCTATCAGCTGCAGCGCAAGCTGCGCGAGCTCTACCAGCGCCTGCCGGCGCAGGCCCAGACCGAGGCCGACCGCAAGGTGCTCGACACGCTCGGCTGCGACAGCACCCTGCATGTCGTTCACGTGCCCTACCGTGCGCACGACTGGCATATGGCCCTGAAGGATGTGAACTTCTCCAAGGGCTCGCTCGACTGGCGCTGGGACCAGGGCTATACGGAATGCAGGCGCACGCTGGAGCGGCGCGCCTGGCTCGACCCGGTGGCCGAGGCGCATGGCGTGCTCGTGCACGAATTGCCGCCGCCCGCGCGGCGGCGCCAGACTGACTGATTATTCGCGCACGGCGCGCCCGTCGAGAATGCGCACGCGGTCGCCAATGCGCAGGCCGCCCGCATCGTCCTGCAGGACCGTGCGGTAGCCGCCCTGATCGAGCCGGATGCCGATCTGGTACTGGGCGCGCGCATTGCGGCGCGCCTCGACCTGATTGCCGACCACGGCGCCACCGGCCGCGCCGGCCACGGTGGCGGCCGTGCGCCCGCTGCCGCCGCCGACCTGATTGCCGACCAGGGCCCCGAGCACCCCGCCGACCACGGCGCCGGCCCCGCTGGTGCCGGCCTCGGCCTGGACGACATCGATGCGCTCGATACGGCCGCTGTCGGCCGCCTGGGCCGGGCTGCCGCTGACACTGACACCGGCGCCGGCATAGCCACCACCGCCATAACTGCCGGCCCCGAGGCCGACGCTGCTGCCGGCGCAGGCCGCCAGCGACAAGGCGGCCACGCTGGCCGCGCTGAGGGGGATGAGACGCATAGAACCTCCTTCTGCAAGCTGAAGCCTCAGCCTAGACCTGTGCGCCGGGCGTGTCGGTTCGCTGGCGCACCTTGCTTAATGTTCGTGAGCGCACAGATGAGATGGCAGGCTTCGCGGTACAACAAGGTCTCGTGACCCATCCTGGAGGAGCCCATCATGAATCGTATGCAACGCCTGTCTCCGATTATTCTCAGTCTGGCCCTGGCCCTGAGTGCCTGCGCCCCCACCCGCACGAGCGAAGGCACGGGCGAGTATGTGGACGACAGCCTCATCACCGCCAAGGTCAAGGCCTCGATCTTCAACGAGCCCGCATTGAAGTCCACCGAAATCAACGTCGAAACCTTCAAGGGCGATGTGCAGCTGTCCGGCTTCGTCAGCAATGAGGAGTCGGCCAGCCGTGCGGTGGCCATCGCACGCGGCGTCAAAGGGGTCAAGTCGGTCCGCAACGATATGCGCATCAAGTAGGCGGCGGCGCCGGGCCGGCCGGCGGCCGGTTCGGCGTGCGCAGGCTGCCCATACGCAGGGCAAACTGGCGCGTGAATTCCGCCCCCAGAAAGAAGATCTGCGCCGAGTAATACACCCACAGCAGCAGGGCGATCAGTGAGCCGGCCGCGCCAAAGCTATTGGCCACACCGCTATTGCCCACGTAAAGGCCGATCGCAAATTTGCCGAGCACGAACAGGGCCGCCGTGCCGAAGGCGCCAATGGTGACGTCGCGCCAGGACAGATGGGCGCGTGGCAGGGTTTTGTAGATGACGGCAAACAGGGCCGCGATGACGAGGAAGCTCGAGCCCGAGGCCACCCAGCCGAGCAAGACGGCGGCTTCTTGCCAGACCCCGGTCAGCACGCGCTCGAGCACGGCCAGGCCGGCGCTGATGACGAGCGACACCAGCAGCAGAAAACCGAGCGCCAGCACGATGCTGAATGCCTGCAGACGGGTCAGGATGGCGGCCAGCAGCCCGCTGTCGGCCGCGCGCGGGAGCTCCCAGATCTCGTCCAGGCTATCCTTCAGTTCGGCAAACACGGTGGTCGCGCCGAAGATCAGCAGGCCGCTGGCGATCAGCGTCGCCAGGCGGCCGCTGGCCTCGTCGCGCGCGCCGGCCAGCACCAGCTGGATGGTCTGGGCCGCCTGCGGCCCCAGCAAGGTGGTCAGCTGATGCAGCAACTCGCCTTGGGCCGCCTGCTTGCCATAGAACAGGCCGGCGATGGCGATCACCAGCACCAGCACCGGCGCCATCGAGAACAAGGTGTAGTAGGCGAGGGCGGCCCCCTTGCTCGCGGCGCGGTGGGCCAGCCACTCGCGCACGGCGCACACCAGCACATCGACCAGCGGTGCGCGCCGTAGCCGGCGCAGCCAGGGCCTCATGGCATCAGGCCATCAAGGCAGGCGCCGTTCGACCGTGATCTGCTCGACTTCCACGCGGCGGTTGGGTTCCAGACATTTGATCAGGTCGGCCCGCTTTTTCTCGTTGCAGGTGACGACAGGGTTGTCGGAGCCCTTGCCGATGGCCGTCAGCCGGTTGCCGGCCACGCCCTTGTTGACCAGATAGTCGCGCACGGCATTGGCGCGCCGCTCGGACAGACGCTGGTTGTAGCGCTTGCTGCCGATGCGGTCGGTATAGCCAGTGATCGTGATATTGCTGATCGTGGTGTCGGCCATCAGCGCGCTGGCGATATCGTCGAGCTTGGGCTGGGCGCCTTTGAGCGTGGCGCTGTCGAAGTCGAACATTTCGGTGGCGGACAGGGTCACGCGCTCGAAGCGCGGGGCTGGCGGGGCCGGCGGCGGGGCCGGCGGTGGCGGCGGCGGCGGGGGCGGCGGCGCCTGGACTTCGGGCGGGGCCGGCCGCGGCGGCGGCGGCGGCGGGGCCGGGCGGTCGAAGCTGTAGTTGAAGGCCAGGCTCAGATATTTGTTATTGCTGCGATTGAAGCCATACGCGGCCTCGTCGCGCAGGCGGCCGCGCACGGTGCGCAAATCGGCCTGGAACGACCATTGCGGACTCATCACCACTTGCAGGCCGATGCCGCCGGCCAGGTAGGGCGAGCTCTTGCTCACGTGGCGCAGCGCATTGTCGACCTTGTCGCGCTCGGCGCCGACCCCGAGCAGCAGGAAGGGGCGCACGGTTTTGCGCGACATCATCAGCAGCGCATCGATGCCGAGCGTGGTCTGGTCGTAGTTGGCGCCGTTGTCCTTGGCGCGCGCATAGGTGGCGCCCATCTGGATGTCCCACAGGGGATCGATGGGTTTGCCGAAGCGCAGGCCGCCGCCCCAGTCGCGCTTGTCAGTGCCGAAGTTGCGGTCCGGCTTGATGCCGAGCACGCTGGGCTGGATATACCAGGAGGGGTTGAGGTCCTGGGCCGGAGCGGCGCCTGCCAGACTGGCCAGAGCTGCCGCGAGGGCGAAAGTCTTGTTTGTGTTCATGGTCGCCTCATAGTTGTCGCCAATGGGACGCAACGCGGCTGGGCGTTGCGTGGGGCGAGATTACGAGGCGCGCACCGGCGCCGTCCGTGCGTTACCGCACGCAGCGCCGGAGGCTGTCAGATCGGCGCAACGAATCGGCGTTCACAGCTTCGCTTCGATGTAAGCGACCAGATAGTTCGAGCCGCCGTTGATATTCCCAAGCAGGGTGGAGGTGCCAAAGATGCCCGAGCGGTGCGACACGCCCACCCCCAGATAGGTCTCGCGCATGTTGGGGCGGCCGAGCAGATCGCCGACGCTGATGTCGAGCGAAGGATCGAGGTAGTTCAGGAAGCGCGCGGTATCGCGTCCGCGCCGGCCCTGGTCGCGCACTTCGGTCAACGGCACGCGCTGGGCCAGCGAGAAGCCGGCGCCCATGCCGATCCGGGTGCGCACGCGGCTGTTCCAGGGCAGGCCGTAGTAATAGGCTTTGATGTGGGCGTCGAGCTGCAGACCGTTGGCCTGGATGCCGCGCTCGTCGTGGCCGGTCAGGCCGACATAGGCGACAAAGTCCAGGGGCCAGCCGTTCACGCCTTCGATCAGGGGGCGGCCAACGGCAAAGCCGGCGATGCGGGTGTCGTCCTGACTGCGCAGCGAGCCGCAGCGCAGCGTCACGACGGGCAGAAAATTGCACTCGGTGGCCTTGCCCGCAAACACTTTCAGATGCAGCGGCAGATACGGGTCGGTATATGCCTTGTGGTTGCCGAAATCATAGGCCAGGCCCAGCAGGCCGCTGAGCTGGGCCTTGTCGGCCACGATCGGGCTGTGGCGGATGCTGTCGGACAGATCATCGACCGTGAGCCCGGCCAGCAGGCGCCAGCGCTGGGTCAGCTCGTAGTAAGCGTACAGGCTGTAGCTGATATTCGTGCCGGCCCCGGCCGCGTAGGCCGGACGTCCGGCGAGGGCCTCGTTCGGCCGCACCCCATAGTAATAGTCGTTCAGGGCGGCGCTGCGGCGCGCCGCCACCACGCTCGGGCGGAAATGCCAGCGTCCGCTCTGCAGATCGAGGTTGTAGCCGAGCCGCCATTCGACGCCGCGGCTCTTGTTGGAGGCGTCGCGCAGCACCTCGAGGTCGAGCGCGCCCCAGCGCGGCCGGTAGTGCAGGGCGGCGCCGGCGTCCATGCCGGGTTCGCGCCGCTGCATGCCGCGCAGGGCCGACGGGGTGTTGTTGATCGGATGGCCTTCGAAACGGTAGTCGAGGAACACGTCCATGCCCTCGCGCGGGGCCTCGGTCAGCTTGACGCCCACGCGGGTGGCGTGCAGGAACACGCGCTGGCCCTCGTACATGTAGAGCGGCACCAGGTCGTGCGACAGGGTCGTGCCTTTGTAGGCGGGAAATTCGCTGCGCAGGATGCCGCCCAGGCCGGCGCTGTTCTGGATGGCGAGAAAGTCGATCAGGACTTCGGATCCGGCCTGGGCGCTGAGCGGCAGGGCAAGGGCGGTGAGAGCGGCGAGACGGCGCATAGGCTTGGGCAAGCTGAAAAACTGCAAGTTTAACTGATGCTTATGTTCGCTAGCGCACAGACTGAGCATGGCCAAGACGGCAAAGTGGGAAGCAGAAAGCATGGAACTGTGGGCAGGCTGGCCGGTCAAACGGTCTCGTTGCCCTCTGATGACATCGTTTTTTGGAGCAAGACTATGCACATTTCCCGATTCCAACGCCCCGACCTGCATGGCCCCGCGCGCCCCGATCCCGCCGCCCCTGGCCTGGTTGAACGCCCGGTGCCGCAGCCGGCCGAGCGTCCGCCCATGTCCCTGGCCCCGATCGAGCGCATCCGCTCAACCTCGGCGACCCAGCGCCGCATCGAGAACATGCAGAAGCTGATCAAAGAGCTGGCCAATCACGAAATGCTGGCCGACGAGATCGCCTGGTTCCTGAAGTTCTCCCCCTCGGGGGCGCGCAAATACATCCGCGATCTGCGCGAAGCCGGCGTGATCGAACTGGCGCGCTATGTCGAGGGCACGGCCACCTATCTGGGCAAGGCCGTCTACCAGATCACGCCCGACCCCGAGCGCGTCAAGGCCTTCCTCGCGGCCATCGTCCAGCCCAAGCGCGAGGCGCCGGCCGCGCGCCGCGAGCGGCCCAGTCTGCGCGAGCAGAACATGGCCGGCAGCGGCCGCCATTTCCATATCCTGGCCGACGACACCCACTATGCGATCCGGGTCAACCGCACGCCGGTCATGCGCGACCCGCTGGTGGCGGCCCTGTTTGGCGACGGCCCGGCGCACAAGGCCGAAGCGGCTTGATCTCGCGGCAAGCTTGAAATCCCGGTCAGCGTTCCCATGTGGGGGGGACGCTAGAATGGAGACACCATGACCGAGGACCTACCACAACTGCTCGCTGCCCTGGCCTGGCTGGCCATCCCACTTGGCCTGGCCTGGGCGGTCTGGCGCTGGCCGGCCTGGCGCCTGCGGCGCGCGCTGGCGCGTCCGCTCACGGCGGCCCAGATCGAGACGCTGCGCCGCTACGTGCCGCCGTATGCGCGCATGGACGCCGCCTTGCAGCAGCAGTTGCAGCAGCGTGTGCAGCAGTTCTTGTACGAGAAAGAATTCGTCGGTTGCGCCGGCCTCGAGGTCGACGACACGATGCGCGTGGCCATTGCCGGCCAGGCCTGCCTGCTCGTGCTCAACCGCCCGAGCCGCGTCTTCCCCGAGCTGCGCAGCATCCTCGTCTATCCGACGGCCTTTCTGGTGCCGCGGCGCGAGGTCGATGCGGCCGGCGTCGTCAGCCAGCACAAGCAGACTCTGCTCGGCGAAAGCTGGAGCGATGGCCGCGTCGTGCTCAGCTGGGACCATGTCTGCGAGGCCGCGCGCGACTGGCAGGGCAGCCACAGCGTGGTGCTGCACGAATTCGCGCACCAGCTCGACAGCGAATCGGGCAGCAATAATGGCGCCCCCTACCTGGGTCACCCCGATTCCTACCGGCGCTGGGCCGAGGTGCTCTCGCGCGCCTATGCGCACCTGCGCATCGAAGCCATGCATGGCGCCCAGGGGGTGCTCGACCATTATGGCGCGAGCAGCCCGGCCGAATTCTTTGCCGTCGTGACCGAGGCTTTCTTCCAGCATCCGTGGGCGCTGGCCGAGGACTATCCCGACCTGTTCGCCGAATTCCAGCAGTACTACCGCGTCGATCCGCGCGCCTGGAGCGAGGCGCCGCAGCCGGAGCCGGGACCGGTCCTGCATTTCTCGCCGGTCTGGTACGGCCCGCGCTGAGGTCCTTGTGTGCGTGCGCGCACAGAGCCGGCCGCGTCTCCTGGGCCAAGCTGACCTTTTTGCGCGGGAGGCAGCATGGCCAAAATCATCGCCGGGCATTTTGAACTCGCCCAGGAAATCGAAGCCGCCAGGCGCGCGCTGATGGAGGAGGCCGACATTCCGTCGGAGCACATCTGCGGGTTCTATCTGAACCAGCCGGGCCAGCATAATCTGTCGCCGATCGGCGGCGACCACATCGTTTCGCCGGGCGCCAAGCAAACGCCAACTGGCGTGGCCGAAGGCATGACGGCCGGCGGCATGGCCGGCGCCGTGATCGGGGCGGCGACCGCGGCCGTCAGCGGGCCGCTCGGTCCCTTGCTCGGCGCACTGCTCGGCGCCCATGTGGGCTCGCTGTACAGCTTCAGCCGGCTGAAGGACAAGGGCGAGCCGGAACCCGAACCCGGCAATGAGGCCGAGCCGCGCAAGGCCGGCATGATGGTGGCCGTGGCCATCCGCGACGACGAGGACGAAGCCCCGCTGGTCGCGCTGCTGCAGCAGCTCGGTGCCAGCCAGATCGAGCGCGCCCAGGGCCGCATCGAGCACGGCGATTGGAAAGATTTCAACCCGAACATCCCCCCTGATTATGTGGTGTAGACGCAGCACATGAAAATTGCGTGTCATCCGCAAATTTTTGGTTATGATAGGCTGCACTTAGCCAAGACAAAGTCGGTCCAGAACATCTTTTGTGTGGGGGACGCGTCGATGACACAAGCGTGGTTGGTGTTAACTAATCCGGCTGGGCGCGATATTGCCGCGCCCACCGAGAAACAGATGGCCGCCGTCCTCGATGAGATCTATTCCGGCAAGGCCCAGGGGGCCGATGGGGAACCGGCATCCGCGGCCCTGCGTTTTGGCTATGACGATGGCCTCATGTATGTGGCCGAAATCAGCGCGGGCGGCCACGTCCGCTTTGAAGAATGGTCGGACCGCGATTGCGAAATTGCGCTGGCCGATCCGCGCACCATGCAGGCCGGGCGCACCGACGCGATGAAGATCTGGCGCCTGCTGGCCCAGCGCCAGGTGGCCAAGATCCGCGATCTGGCCTGGCAAAATGCCTGAGGTGCCGCCCTAGCGGCGCTGCTCGGCCAGGGTCTGGCAGCGGATGCACAGGCGCGCATCGGGACGCGCCGCCAGGCGCGAAAAGCCGATCGCCTGCCCACATTGTTCACAATCACCGTACTCGCCTTCATCGATGCGCTGCAGGGCCTGACGCAGGCTGCGGATCTGGGCCGTGTGCAGGCCGGCGGCCTCGATGGCGAGGTCGTTCAGCAGGCGCACCGTGGCCTTGTCGGCCGGGGCGGTCTCGACTTCCTCGACCGCCAACTGATGGCCCTGCTGCGACACCTGCAGGCTGCTCTGCCCCTCGAGCGTGGCAAGCTGGGCAAGCAAAGCGGCGCGCAGCTGCGCCAACTGCACGGTGGTCAGGCCGTCCATGGTCCTATCCTTGCACGGAAAACCTGAGCGTAGTCGAGGCAGCGGGCGCCGTCTGTGCGCCAGCGCGCTTTCTATCCGGATTTTTCGACCGCCTGGGTCGCGTGGTAGACGCCTTCGAGGGCCTTGATGATGGTCTGCGGCTTGCCGCTCAGGGCCGCGCCGGCCAGGCCGAGCACGCTGCTGGCGAGGCCGGCGACGGCAGCAATCCGATCGACGGTGCGGATCTTTTCTTCGGCGGCGCGGGTCAAATCCATCAGATGCTGCTGGCTCGTGGCCAGCTGGCTGACGGCCAGCTTGGCGGCCTCGGCGTACAGGGCGTTGGCGCGCTGGCGCAGCAGCACTTCGTCGTCAAACAGGGTCCGGGCCGGGTCCAGGCCCAGCTTGCCTGCATGGATGTCCTGCACGATGCGGTCGTGCAGGGCGTTCGCGCATTGCGAGAGCTGGTCGGCCAGTTGTTCCACTTCTGCGGCGCTGGACAGGCCGGGGGCGGGAGCGGGTGCTTGCATGGTCAGATGGTGTCGCGTTCCAGGCTGTTGTAAATGCGGCGCAGGTCGGCGCCGATCTGGCGCAGTTGCGCGCGCAGTTCCTCGCCATGCACATCATGCAGGTGCTCGCGCAGGCGCTGATGCCCGAGGGCCACCTTGCTCAGGCCCTGGGCCGCCAGGTCGAAGCGCTTTTCCACGAGCTGGTATTCGGTGACCTTGTTCAGGTAATGGACGCGCGCCAGCGTGGCCAGCAGACGGTCTTGCGGCTTGGTAAATGGCAGCTCCACCTCGAACAGGCCGAGCACCGTGCGCTTTTCGTTCGCATGGGTCTTGGCGTAGTAGCGCGTCAGATTGATCATCGCCTCCAGCAGCAGCTGGACGTCGGTGTCGCCGTCGCGCACCATGGTCTCGACCGAGCGGCTCTGGTAGCCCGAGGCGATCACGTGGGTCAGCAGGCGGGTCAGGGAGGAATAGGCGTCCACATGACGCTGGTCGAGGCCGACCTCGGCATTGGCATGCAGGCTGGCGCCCAGGTCGTCGACCTGGGCCGATAGGTCGAAGCGGGCGTCGCCGGCCAGCACGCCCAGGGTCTGCATGTACAGCACCAGGGTCTTTTGCACGCTGATGAATTCGCCATACAGCGCGCGCCGCTTGCTGTCGTTTTCCCTGGCCTGTTTGTCGGCCGTCGGCGGCAGATACGGGTGCTCGCGCTGGTAGGTGTCGCGAAAGCGGGTCGACAGCTCGGCATAGCCGGTCAGCTTGACGGACTGGACGGAAAAGTCGCGCACCTCCTGCAGACTGAGGGGCTGGCTGGCGCAGGCGACCAGCAGCAGACTGCACAGCAGCAGGCACAGGCGGCGGACAAGCATGGACACCCCTTTCTTGCCGCGGGTCAATCGCGGCTGGG
The DNA here is from genome assembly GCF_022012445.1 of Massilia sp. TS11. GTDB lineage: Bacteria > Pseudomonadota > Gammaproteobacteria > Burkholderiales > Burkholderiaceae_D > Telluria. The sequence continues at coordinate 332,952 of NZ_JAKLTS010000004.1, read as the reverse complement.
GCTATCTTGCCGTGTGGGCGCGCTCGGCTATTGCGTTAGATCAAAGCGCCAACGCAGACCGGACACAGTATCGGCGCGTGGCCGGTATTCACAGCCGATCCAGCCCGTGTAGCCGAGCGCGTCGATGTGCTGGAACAGGAAGCGGTAGGCGATCTCGCCCGTGCCCGGCTCATGCCGCCCGGGCGTGTCGGCCAGCTGCATGTGGCCGATGTGGGGCAGCAGGGCGGCGATCGTATTGGCCAGTTCGCCTTCGCTGCGCTGGGCGTGGTAGATGTCGTACTGCAGGCGCAGATTGGGGGCGCCGACGGCGGCCAGGATGGCCATGGCCTGGGCGCTCGACTGCAGGAAATAGCCGGGCATGTTGAAGCGGTTGATCGGTTCGATCAGCAGGCTGATGCCGTGGGCCGCGCAGGCGCGCGCGGCAAAGCCGAGGTTGTCGATGTAGCAGGCCGCGGCCGCGTCCGGGTGCAGGCCGGGCGGCACGATGCCGGCCATGCAGTGCAGGCGGGTGGCGCCGAGCGCACGCGCATAGTCGAGCGCCAGGCCGACGCTGTCCTGGAAGGCGCCGCGCCGGGCGGGGTCGACCGCCAGGCCGCGGTCGCCGGCCGCCCAGTCGCCGCAGGGCAGATTGAATAGCACCAGCTCGAGCTGCTGCGCGGCCAGACGCGCGCCGATCTCGGCCGCCGGGTAGGCGTAGGGGAACAGGAATTCGACACCGTCGAAGCCCTGGGCGCGCGCCGCGCCGAAGCGCTCGAGAAAGGGCTGCTCATTGAACAGCATGGTCAGATTGGCGGCAAAGCGTGGCATGGCTCAGGGCATCTCGGGATCGGCCAACTGGCGGATCGGGGTGAAAGCGAAGGCCATCAGTGCCAGCCCGAACAGCAGGCCGCCGGCCACCAGGAACAGGAAGGACAGCGAGCTGGCCTGCAGCAGGGCGCCGGTCAGCACCGAGGCCAGCGGCGCCAGGCCCATGAAGATGAACATGAAAATGCTCATCATCCGGCCCAGCATCTCGGGCGGCACGCGGCGCTGGATCCAGGTGAACACGGCCACCTGCATGAAGCCGCCCATCGTGCCCATGATCAGCAGGATCAGCACGCCCTGCCAGGTTTGCTGCACCAGGCCCATGGGCAGAATGAACAGGCCGCCGACCATGTCGATCACCAGCAGGGTGGTGCCGAGATTGCCGATACGAAGGCGGCCCAGCATGCCCGACAGGGCCATGCCGACCAGGGTGCCGATGCCATGCGAGGCCATCAGGATGCCGAAGGCCGAGGCGCCATGCAGGCGGGTATCGGCCAGCACCGGCAGCGCGACCTGGAAGGTGCCGCCGACGGTGCAGGCCATCAGGCCCCAGTACAGGCAGCAGGCGCGCAGCGGGCGGTCGTTCCAGACCATCATCAGACCGGCGCCGACGCTGCGCAGAATGCCCTGCGCCTCTGGGCTCTGGGGCAAGTCGCGCGGCTTGACCTGGGCCAGGGTCCAGGCCGATATGGCGAAGCTGAACGCATCGAAGGCGAAGGCCAGGGCCAGACCGCGCGCGTCGCTGACGGCGCCCGTGTGCGCGCTGTCGCCGGCCAGCGCGATCAGCAGGCCGGCCAGCAGCGGACCGGCCAGCGTGGTCATCTGGCGCATCGCCATCATCAGGCCATTCGCGGCCTGCAGCTGTTCGGGCGGCACGGTGCGCGGCAGCATCGAACTGCCCGAGGGAATGCTGAAGGCCGAGGCCAGGCCGATCGCCAGGGCCAGCGTGTAGAGCATGGGCATGCTCAGCAGATTGGTGTAGACCATCACCGCCAGCAGACCGAGCAGCACCGTGTTCACATGCTTGGTCAGCATCAGCACGGTCTTGGGCGAGTAGCGGTCGACCACGGCGCCGCCGATCAGGATGAACACGGCGCGCGGCAGACTCATCAGGGCAATCACGGAGGCCATGGTCAGCGCATTGCCCGTCAGTTTGAGCACGAGCCAGGGCAGGGCCACCATGCTGAACTGGTCGCCCAGCATGGAAATCAGACCGCCGCTCATGAGCCAGCGGAAATTCGGGGACGCCAGAACGGCGGCTTTATGATCAGTCGACATGGGACCTCAGGACATGACAAGGTGGGTGCCGGCCATCTGTCCGAGGAGGCCGGCCAGCAAACGCAGGTCCTCGGGCCCAAGCGATTTGAGCAAGTCATTGGCCAGCTGGCTGGCCGTGCTTTCGGCGTCGCGCAGCAGGGTCTGGCCGGCCGCGGTCAGGGCCGCGTAGCCGACGCGCGCATCGCGCGGGTCGCTCTGGCGTTCGACCAGGCCGATTTTTTCCAGGCTCAGCAGCGAGCGCGTGACGCCCGAGGCAGTCAGGGCGAGGCGCTCGGCCAGGTCGATGCGGCGCAGGCGCAGGCCGGGCGCGCGTCCCAGATGCTGGAGCAGATGGTAGTCGCCAAAGCTGATGCCGTGCACGCTGCCGAGCGTGGCATCGAAGCGGCGCACGAGGATGGCCTCGGTGCGCGCGAGCTGAAGACAGACATCCAGGGCTTGCATACTCATTGTTATCTCATTGAATGATGTTTGATGATGCAAGTATCTGTCAAAAAAAATCGCCTGTCAAGCGACAGGCGACGAAAGCGGCCGAAGCCGCCTCAGCTAATTAGTCGCGATCGCGGTCGGCGCTGCGGCTGCGGCGCGGGCCACCCGTGCGGGCCCCGCTGCCCAGATGGCCGCTGAAGCCGCCCGGCTTACCGCCGCCTTGTGCCCGGCCGCCACCGCCGCCGCCATGGCCGCCGGCGCCGCCGCCATGCCCGCTCGGGCGCTGGCCCGGACGCGGGTTGCGGTGGCCGCGCTCGCCGCTGCGCAGCTGGATCGGCTGCGGGCGCGCGTTCGGATCGGGCTCGAAGCCATCGATCACTTCGCGCGGAAGCGTCTGTTTGATCAGACGTTCGATGTCGCGCAGCATGATGTGTTCATCGACGCAGACCAGGGACACGGCCTCGCCGGCGGCACCAGCGCGGCCGGTGCGGCCGATCCGGTGCACATAGTCTTCCGGCACATTCGGCAGGTCGTAATTGACCACGTGCGGCAGCTGGTCGATGTCGATCCCGCGTGCGGCGATGTCGGTCGCCACCAGCACCTGCAGTTCGCCGTCCTTGAATTCGTTGAGGGCGCGCGTGCGCGCCGCCTGGCTCTTGTTGCCGTGGATGGCGAGGGCGCCGATGCCTTCCTTGCCGAGCTGCTCGACCAGGCGGTTGGCGCCGTGCTTGGTGCGCGTGAACACCAGCACCTGGCGCCAGTTGCGCGATTTGATCAGGTGCGCCAGCAGCGGATGCTTGCGGTCGCGGTCGACCGGGTGAATCTTCTGCTGAATCACTTCCACCGTGGAATTGCGGCGCGCCACTTCGATCGAGGCCGGATTATTCAGCAGGCTGTCGGCCAGGGCCTTGATTTCGTCCGAGAAGGTGGCCGAGAACAGCAGGTTCTGGCGCTTGGGCGGCAGGGCGTCGAGGACTTTGCGGATGTCGCGGATGAAGCCCATGTCGAGCATGCGGTCGGCTTCGTCGAGCACCAGAATTTCGATATGGCGCAGGTCGACCGTGCCCTGGCCCATGTGGTCGAGCAGGCGGCCCGGCGTGGCCACCAGGATGTCGACACCGTGTTCGAGCTGCTTGATCTGGGGATTGATGCCGACCCCGCCGAAGATCACGGCCGAGTTGAGCTTGGTGTACTTGCCATAGGTGCGCACGCTGTCTTCGACCTGGGCCGCCAGTTCGCGCGTGGGCGTCAGCACCAGGGCGCGGATGCGGCGTTTGGTCTGCTTGTTGCTCAAAGCCAAGCCGGTGGCGTCGGTCGACAGGCGGTGCAGCATGGGGAGGGTGAAACCGGCGGTCTTGCCGGTGCCGGTCTGGGCGCCGGCCAGCAGATCGCCCCCTTGCAGGATGGCGGGAATGGCCTGGGCCTGGATCGGCGTGGGCTGCGAATAGCCCGCTTCAGCAACGGCGCGGACGATGGGTTCGGCCAGGCCGAGTTCGGAAAACTGCATTGTGAGATTCTTCGGGTTGGTGGTGCGGCGGGATGAATTTCGCATCCCAAATGCCGCAATTGTACCCGGTTTGAATCTTGAGGTAAAGCAATAGCGTTGTCGTCGTGGCACTATTTGTTGCCACGACGAATCATTTCGATGAGTATTTACGCGAACGGGCTCAGCAGGGGGATCAGCTGGGCATAGACCTTCGGGCTGGCGGCGATGACCTGGCCCTTGTCCATGAATTCCGACTCGCCCGTGAAGTTGCCGACGATGCCGCCGGCTTCGGCGACGAGCAGGGCGCCTGCGGCCACGTCCCAGACCTTCAGGCCCTTCTCGTAGAAGGCGTCGAGGCGGCCGGCGGCGACATTCGCCAGGTCCAGCGCGGCCGAGCCGTCATTGCGCACGGCGCGGCACTTGGGCGCGACCACGCCATACATCTTGAGGAAAAGCTCGAGGCCGGCAGCGCTCGTGCCCGAGGCCAGCAGGGCATTGGCGAGACGGTCGGTGCGCGTCACGCGGATGCGTTTTTCGTTGAGGAAGGCGCCGCCGCCCTTGGTGGCCGTGAACAGGTCATTGCGCACCGGATCGTAGACGACGGCCTGGGTGACCACGCCTTTTTGTTTGAGCGCGATCGAGACGCAGTAGTTCGGGTAGCCGTGCACGAAGTTGGTGGTGCCGTCGATCGGGTCGATGATCCACACGTTTTCGCTCTCGTCATGCAGGTTCTGCGAGGCGCCCGATTCTTCGCCGAGGATGGCGTGGTCGGGGTAGGCCTTGAGCAGGACTTCGATGATGGCCTGCTCGGCCGCCTGGTCGACGTCGGTCACGAAATCGTTGGGTTGTTTCTCAGAGACATTAACGCGGTCCAGGTCGAAGGACGCACGGTTGATCACGGCGGCGCCGCGGCGAGCGGCTTTCACAGCCGTATTGAGCATCGGATGCATGTTGGCTACCTAAAAAGAAAACGCGACCGCCGGCCGCGCAGCGTGGCGCAGGACCGGGACGGCACAGAACAAGAATGACAAAGAGCGGGGCAGGGGCCGTACAATGCGGTTTTTCCACTGCGCGATCCCGCTATTGTAAATGAAGCCGACCGTTTCCGACACTTCCCTGTTTGCGCGCCTGCGTTTTGTGCTGGTCGAAACCAGCCGGGCCGGAAATATCGGCAGCGTGGCGCGCGCCATGAAAACCATGGGCTTCAGCGATCTTGTGCTGGTGCGGCCGCGCCACGCCGACGCCCTGCGCGATGAGGAAGCGCTGGCCTTTGCCAGCGGCGCGCTCGACGTGCTCGAAGGCGCGCGCGTGGTCGACAGCATGGAAGCGGCCCTGGCCGGCTGCAATTTTGCCGCCGCCGTCTCGGCGCGCCTGCGCGAGTTCTCGCCGCCGGTGCTCAGTCCGCGCCAGCTGGCCACCCAACTGCACAGCCAGCCGGCCCTGCATGCGGCCCTGATCTTCGGCAACGAGCGCTTCGGCCTGCCGAACGAGGTCGTGGCCCAGGCCAATGTGCTGGTCAATATTCCGGCCAATCCCGCCTATTCGTCCTTGAATCTGGCCCAGGCGGCCCAGGTCTGCGCCTACGAATGCCGGATGGCCGCCACCGACGGCGCGGTCGGCGACCCGCTCATCGGTTTTAGCGGCGAGGCGGCCAGCGTGGCCCAGATCGAGGGCATGTACCAGCACCTGGAACAGGCCCTGGTCGAGATCGGCTTTCTCGATGCCAATAACCCGAAGAAGCTGATGCCGCGCCTGCGCCGCCTGTTCGCCCGTACCCAGCTCGAGGTCGAGGAAGTCAATATCCTGCGTGGGGTGGCGGCCCAGATGCAGAAACGCTGCCGCTGAAATAGGCGTCCATCAGCGCGCGCTCGCGCTGCACCACGGTCTGGACGAAGTCGGCCGGGCGGCGCATGGCCCGAAAGCTGCTGAAGCCGCGCTCGAGAAACTGCTGGAGCTGGCCCAAGCCGGCCAGTTCGGCCGGTTTGCGCATCAGTTTCAAGGTGCCGGACAGCAGGGGGATCCGCACCAGCTGGCACAGGGCCTCGCCCAGGGCGGCCACCAGGGCGAGCTGGCGCGCGCGCTCGGCCGGCGTGCACACCTTGCGGTAGGCGGCGATGTAGTCGGCCTCGACGAAGCGCGGCCCGAGCGCGCGCGCCATCGCCGTGTCGAGCTTCTCGGACAGGGCGTCGAGCACGATGGCGTCGGTGATGGCGGCCAGGGCTTCGGTCGGCAGCAGGCGCTGCATGGTCGGAATCACGCGTTCGAGGTCGGCGTCGCGCTGGCACAGGTCGTGCGAGCCATACAGTTCTTCGAGAAAGAACAGGGCGGCGCCCTGGGTGTCGGGATCGGCCAGCAGGTCGGCATGGGTGCGCGCCAGGCGCGCCGCCTGGTAATCCTTGAGGGCGGTGCGCGCAGCCAGCAGGGCCGGGGCCTGGCGCGCGGCCAGGCGTTCGGCCTTGACGGCCTGCAGCTCGCGGGCGAGGGTGGCCAGCAGTTCTTGCTTCTTCATGCAGCAGCTTGTATCAGAAAGCAGTAGACGATTCCCTCTATTTTAGTTTGACGGCGCCCCGGGTGGAGCGCGTAGACTGTGCCCCAAAACATTCCAGAATCCGGAGACATGGGCACTTCTCGCAGATCCTTCCTCAAGCTGGGCCTGGCAGGCGCGGCCGTGCTGGCCATCGGCGGCGGCGTCTATCGCCTGAGCCGCCCGGCCACCCCGGCCGCTCCCTTCGTGCTCGATGCCGAGGCCGTGAGCATTCTCGACGCCATCATTCCAGCCGTACTGGCCGGCGCCTTGCCGACCGATGCCGGCCGTGCCGCGGCCCTGGCCAGCACGCGCGCTGGAGTCCAGCGCGCCATCCTCGGCCTGACCCGCGACGCCCAGCAGGAAGTGCGCGACCTGTTCGGCCTGCTGGCGCTGGGCCCCGTGCGGCGCTTCCTGGCCGGGGTGCCGGCCAGCTGGCCCGAGGCCACGCCGGCCCAGGTCAGCGCCTTTCTGCAAAGCTGGCGCACGCACCGCATCGCGGCCCTGCGCCCGGCCTACGCGGCCCTGCACGACCTGATCATCGGCGCCTGGTACGGCAATCCGGCCAGCTGGGCCGCCATCGGCTATCCGGGCCCGATCAAGGAACTGAGCTGAACCATGAGCGACAACATCTCCATCCGCATGAGCGAGGCGGTGGCGCCGACGCCGACCGTCATTCCCGATCCGATCCAGGCTGGCCTGCAGCGCGGCTGGCAAGTGGTCGACGCCAGCCGGCTCGAGCACGACGCCAGCTATGAGGCCGATGTCGCCATCGTCGGCAGCGGCGCCGGCGGCGGCGTCACCGCCGAGATCCTGGCCCAGGCCGGACTCAAGGTTCTGATCATCGAGGAGGGCATGCTGAAATCCTCGCGCGACTTCAAGATGCGCGAGGCCGAGGCCTATCCGAGCCTGTACCAGGAGTCGGCCGCGCGCAAGACCAAGGACAAGGGCATCAATATCCTCCAGGGCCGCACGGTCGGCGGCTCGACCACGGTCAACTGGACCTCGAGCTTTCGCACGCCCGAGACCACGCTCGCCTTCTGGCAGAAGCAGTATGGGCTGAAGGACTACAGCTCGGCCGCGCTGGCGCCCTGGTTCGAGCTGATGGAGCAGCGCCTGAACGTCTCGACCTGGATGGCGGCGCCGAACGAAAACAATGCCCTGCTCAAGACCGGGGCCGACAAGCTCGGCATCCCGGTCGCGGCGATCCGGCGCAATGTGCGCGGCTGCTGGAACCTCGGCTACTGCGGCATGGGCTGCCCGACCAATGCCAAGCAGTCGATGCTGGTGACCACGATTCCCGCCGCCCTCGATCTCGGCGCCACGCTGTTGACGCGCGCCCGCGCCGAGCAGCTGGTGTTCCGCGGCGACGCCGTCGACCATCTGCAAGTCACGGCCCTGGATGCGGCTGGCCAGGCGCCGAGCGGACGCCGTCTGAGCGTGCGCGCGCGCCACTATGTGCTCGCCGGCGGGGCGATCAACACCCCGGCGCTGCTGCTGCGCTCGAACGCGCCGAATCCGCACGGCCTGCTGGGCACGCGCACCTTCCTGCATCCGACCGTGATTTCGGCCGGCCTGTACGAGCAGGAAGTCAAAGGCTACCAGGGCGCGCCGCAGACCCTGTACTCCGACCACTTCCTCGGCACCCAGGCCATCGACGGCCCGGTCGGCTACAAGCTCGAGGCGCCGCCCTTGCACCCGGTGCTGCTGTCGACCACGATGCAGGGCTTCGGCCAGGGCCACGCCGAGGTCATGCGCCAGTTCCCGCACGCGCACGCGCTGCTGGCCCTGCTGCGCGACGGCTTCCATCCGGATTCCCCGGGCGGCAGCGTCAGTCTGCGCGCCGACGGCTCGCCCGTGCTCGACTATCCGATCACGCCCGCCATCTGGGACGGCGTCAAGCGCGCGCTGCTGACCATGGCCGAAATCCAGTTCGCCTCGGGCGCCCGCACGGTCCAGCCGACCCATGAGACGGCGCCAGCCTACACGAGCTGGGCCCAGGCCAAGGCCGGCATCGCCGCCTTGCCCTATGAAACCGGGCTGTGCCGTGTGGTGTCGGCCCACGTCATGGGCGGCTGCGCGCTGTCCGACGACGAGCGCCTCGGCGTGGTGGCCGCCAACGGCCGCTACCATGGCGTGCGCAATCTGTCGGTGCACGACGGGTCGCTGTTCCCGACATCGATCGGCGCCAACCCGCAGTTGTCGATCTACGGCATCACGGCGCGCCTGGCGACCCAGCTGGCCGCCAGTCTCGGCGCCAAAGCGGCGCCGCTCCCGGCCTGACGATGATTGCACGCCTTCTGCGCTGGCTGCTGCTGGTGCAGCTGGCCGCCGTCGCGCTGGTGGCGGCCGGACTGGTGCTCAGCGGCGTGGTGGCCTCGGTCTGGCTGGCGCTGCTGGCCGCGCTGGCGTTTGCGCTGCTGGTGCGCCTGGCGATCACGACGAATAATTTCGTGCTCAGCCGCTGGTTGGGCAGTCCGACGCCGGATTCGCATCGAATTGGTGTGTGGGAGGCTATTTGCATGGTGGCGCGTGAGTTTTGCGCCACGATGTTCCATTCGTCCTGGACGATGCCCCAGGCGCGCCAGCGCCACCGCCCGCATCCGGGCGCGCATCTGCCGGTGCTGCTCGTGCACGGTTACGCCTGCAATAGCGGCTACTGGCAGGCGCTGACGCGCGCTCTCGATGCGCGCGCGATTGCCCATGCGACCATCGACCTGGAGCCGCCCGGCGCCAGCATCGACGATTATGCCCCCGCCATCGCCGCGGCCCTGGCCGCGCTCGGTCCCGGCCCGGCCATCGTGGTGGCCCACAGCATGGGCGGCCTGGCCATGCGCGCCTACCTGCGCCGCTATGGCCGCGCCCGGGTGGCGCGCCTGATCACGCTGGGCACCCCGCACGGTGGCACCGCGCTGGCCCGCTTCGGCATCGGCATCAACGCCCGCCAGATGCAGGTCGGCAGCGCCTGGCTGCGCGAACTGGCGGCCAGCGAGGACGCTGCCACGCGCGCGCTGATCCTCTCGATGTATTCCTTCCACGACAACATAATTGCTCCCCAGACTTCAAGTGTGCTGGCCGGCGCCGACCACCAGGCCTTTGCCGGCATCGGCCATGTGGCCCTGGGCAGCGATCCCGCGGTGCTCGCGGCCGTGCTCGCCGAAATCAATCGGGTGGGCAAACTTGTCTGATCTGTCCTAGACTAAGGAAATAACAATTCTCCAATGCAAGTGGAAAAGCGTGAGCCTTTCCCTGCTCAATTGCGGTAAGGTGATCCCGGGAAGCTCGGAGGTTAACGCGTGTCTGCAAGGATTTTGATCATTGAAGACAACTCCACCAATATGGAGTTGATGGAATACCTGCTGACCGCCTTTGGCCATACAGCAATTCCGGCCGCCGATGGCGAGGCTGGCCTGGCCGCCGCGCGCGCCTACCAGCCGCAGCTGATCATCTGCGATGTGCACCTGCCCAAGCTCGACGGCTTTGGCGTGGCGCGCGCCTGCAAGGACGATCCGGCCCTGCGCGAGATTCCGATTCTGGCCGTGACCGCGCTGGCCATGGTCGGCGACCGCGAGCGCCTGCTCGACGCCGGCTTCGACGGCTATATCAGCAAGCCGATCGAGCCCGACAGTTTCATCAGCCAGCTGGCCGCCTACTTGCCCGAACTGGTGGCCGCACCGCCGGTCGCGGCCGCCGATCCGGCCGCGGCGCCGGCCGCACCGCCCAGCGAGCACCACAGCGCCACCATCCTGATCGTGGACGACCATGTGCTCAACCGCGACTTCCTGCGCACCCTGCTCAGTTACAGCGGCCACCGCATCCTCGAAGCCGTCGACGGCGAAGCAGCCCTGGCCCTGCTGCAGGACGAGCTGCCCGACCTGATCATCTCCGACATTCTGATGCCGAAGATGGACGGCTACGAATTCGTCATGCACCTGCGCCTCGATGCGCGCCTGGCGAACGTGCCGATCATCTTCTACACGGCCACCTACCGCGAGCGCGAGGCCAAGCTGCTGGCCGATGCCTGCGGCGTGCGCTGGGTGCTGCCCAAGCCGTCCGAGCCGGAACTGCTGCTGCATACGGTGCACGAGGCGCTCGGCATGCGCGATCCGGACCTCAGCCCGGCCGTGGAGGAGGCGCCGGGCGACACCGACAGCGCCGTGCGCAAGGCCATCGACAGCACCGTGGCTGGCTATCTGGGTGCGGCGCGCAGCACGCGCGAGCTGCTCAGCCAGGCCGTGCACGAGGCGCCGCTGCCCGAGGCCGACATGATGACCGAGCAGCTGGCTGAATCCCTGTCCAGCCTGCAGGCCGTCAGCCTGCGCCTGACCGCCCTGATCGAACTGGGCATTCAGCTGGGCAGCGCGCGCGAAGTCGCCGGGCTGCTCGACATCGGCTGCAAGGTGGCGCAGGACGTGTGCGTGGCGCGGCTGGCCGTGGTCGGCGTGTTTTCGGCCGATGGCAGCACGATCGAGCATCTGTCCTCGCGCGGCGAGCGCGGCCGCGTGCAAGGCGTGCGCGACGCGCCCCACGCGGGCGTGCTGCAAAATATCCTGCGCGACGGCCAGCCCGTGCGCGCCAGCGGCCTGGACGGCGACCCACGCGGCCTCGGCTTCGACGCCGAACACCCGCCGATCCATTCCTTCCTGGGTGTGCCGGTCGGCTCGCACGACAAGCGCCATGGCTGGCTCTACCTGGTGGACAAGGTCGGCGCGGCCGAGTTCTCGGAAGTCGATGAGCGCATCGCCGTCACCGTCGCCGCCCAGCTCGCCGTGGCTTACGAAAACCTGCTGCTGCTCGATGAAATCCGCCAGAACCACGAACAGCTGACGGCCGACATGGCGGCCCGCATCCGCCTCGACGAAGACCTGCTGCGCTTTCGCACGGCCATGGACGCGACCGCCGACGCGATCTTCCTGATCGACTTCGGCCAGCAGCGCTTCATCGACGTCAACCAGGCCGCCAGCGCCATGCTCGGCTTTGAGCGTGCCGCCTTCCACAGTGTGCCGCTGGCCGCGCCGCTGGACGACCTGATGCGCAAGCTGCTGACCGGCGACCCGAACGGCGCCGTCACCGAACTCATGCTCACGCGCGCCGATGGCGGCAGCCTCGCCGTCGAGGTGCAGCGGCGCTCGCTGCGCTCGGGCCAGGGCTGGATACTGGTGGCCGTGGCGCGCGACATCACCGAGCGCAAGGAAGCCGAGCAGCGCCTGCTGAAGCTGGCCCATTTCGATACGCTGACCGGCCTGCCCAACCGCAGCCAGTTCTACGAGGCCCTGAACCGCGCGATCGAGCAGGCGCGCGAACACGGCTGGGCGCTGGCCGTGCTGTTCCTCGACATGGACCGCTTCAAGACCGTCAACGATACGCTCGGCCATGCTGTCGGCGACGAGCTGCTGCGCGAGTTCTCCAACCGCCTGGTCGACTGCCTGCGTCTGCGCGACACCATCGGCCGCTTCGGCGGCGACGAGTTCGCCGCCATCCTGATGCTGCCCGACGGCGCCCAGAACGCCATCGCCGTGATCGACAAGATCCGCGAGACGATGCGCGCGCCCTTCGTGCTCAAGGGGCATGAGCTGAACGTCACGGTCAGCATCGGCGTCACCGTCTTCCCCGACGATGCGCACGACGCCGACACCCTGATCCAGTACGCCGACACGGCCATGTACCGCGCCAAGGAAGCCGGGCGCGACGCCTTCCGCTTCTTCACGGCCGAGATGAACGCCCAGTCGCTGGCCCGGCTCGACATGGAAAACGCGCTGCGCCGCGCCATCGAGCACGAGGAATTCGTGCTGTATTACCAGCCCAAGGTCCACATCGGCACGGGCCGCATCAGCGGCGCCGAGGTGCTGCTGCGTTGGCAGCGGCCCGGGCATGGCATGGTCTCGCCGGCCCTGTTCATCCCGATCCTCGAAGAAACGGGCCTGATCGTGAAAGTCGGCACCTGGGTGCTGCACCAGGCCTGCCGCAAGATCGCCGAATGGGGCCAGGGCCCGGTCGGGGACGTCAATCTGTCGGTGAATGTGTCGGGCGTGCAGTTCTTCGTCGGCGGCCTCGAGCAGGAAGTGCGGCGCGCGCTGCAGACCCACGCGATTGCGCCCGAACTGCTCGAGCTCGAACTGACCGAATCCTCGCTGATGTCAAATGCCGAGGAGACGATCTCGGTGCTGAATAATCTGAAGGCCCTCGGCGTCGGCATCTCGGTCGATGATTTCGGCACCGGTTATTCGAGCCTGGCCTATCTGAAGCGCTTCCCGATCGACAAGCTGAAGATCGACATTGCCTTCGTGCGCGAGGTGACCAGCAATCCCGAGGATGCCGCCATCGTGCTGGCCATCATCAATATGGCGCACAGCCTGAAACTCAATGTCGTGGCCGAAGGGGTGGAGAAAGATGCCCAGCTTGCCTATCTGCGGCGCCACCAGTGTGACGAGATGCAGGGCTTCTATTTCAGCCGCCCGGTGCCGGCCGAAGTGTTCGAGCAGATGCTGTGCGAGGGCCGCCGCCTGGAAGCGCCGCAGGACGAGGCTGAACTGGCGCCCCAGCAGACCCTGCTGATCGTCGACGACGACCCCTTCATGCTGCAGAGCCTGTCGGATTTCCTGGCCCAGGACGGCTATCGGATCCTGACGGCCGAGACGGCGGCCGAGGGCTTCGACCTGCTCGCGCGTAACCGCGTCCAGGTGATCCTGTGCGACCAGGTGATGCCGATGATGAGCGGCACCGAGTTCATGGAGCGGGTCAAGAATCTGGCGCCCGACACCTTCCGCATCATGCTGAGCGCCTACGCCGACCTGACCCCGATCATGGCCGCCATCAACCACGGCGCCGTCGACCGCTTCTACACGAAGCCCTGGAAAGGGGCGGTGCTGCGCGAGAACATCCGCGAGGGCTTCCGCTTGCATGAGCAGCTCTACGGCAGACGCGGCGGCTGAGGCGCAGCGGGTCGCATGACCCGCCCGTCAGAAACCGAGAGGCACCGCATGTGGCTCGCCGCTTTCTGCCGGGCGGGTCATGCGACCCGCCGCGTATGTGCGCTGTTTAGAATCCCGTCAGGACCGATTTGCCGATTGTGGTGCCCTGGGCCAGCTTGTCGAGGGCTTGCTCCAGTGTGGCCGCGCTGATCGGTGAGCTCACTTCGGTCGTCACCGGCAGCAGGGTGCCGTCGTCCAGCAGGCGCGCGACCTCGTTCAGAATCCGTCCCTGTTCGGCCAGGTCGGCCGTGGCGCAGGCGCTGCGCGTGAACACCATGGTCCAGGCCAGGCTCACGCTCTTGTCCCAGAAGCGCGCCCAGTCCACGGGCCGGGTCGCCTCGACGAGGGTGCCGATTGTACCTTGCGGCGCGATCACCTGGGCCATCGTCTCCAAATAATCATCGGTCGGCGCGGCCAGCAGCACGTAGTCGACCTCGGGCATGCCAAGTGCCGCCAGCTGGGCCGGGATATCGGCGCGGTGGTCGATCACATGGCGCGCGCCGAGCTGGCGCACCCAGGCGGCCGAGGCCGGGCGCGAGGCGGTGGCGATCACCTCCAGCTGCGCCACTTTGGCCGCCAGCTGCACGGCCATCGAACCGACCCCGCCGGCGGCGCCGACGATCAGGATGCGCCGCCCCGGTCCGGGCCGCACGCGCATGCGCTCGAACAGGGCTTCCCAGGCCGTCAGGCTGGCCAGGGGCAGGGCGGCGGCCTGCTCGAAGCTGGCGCGCGCGCCCATGTGGCCGGCCAGGCGGGCGTCGACCAGCTGGTATTCGGCGAAGGAACCGGGACGCGTGATGTCGCCAGCATAAAACACCCGTTCGCCCGGACGAAAGCCGCGCACGGCCGCGCCGACGGCCGTGACGACGCCGGCCGCATCCCAGCCGAGCACGCGCGGCGTGGCCGGCGGATTGGGACGGGGCCGGCGTGCGCGGTTGTCGACCGGGTTGACGGACACGGCCTTGACGGCGACCAGCAGGTCGTACGGCCCCGGCGTGGGCACGGGCAGGTCAAGGTCGCGCAGATGGGCGGGCTGAAGATAGTCGTGGGTGATGGCGTGCATGGCGGGCTCCTGGATGAAAAGTGGGCCCATTCTGCGCGTCTTGATGCTGTTGAAAAACAGGAGAATAATGCAAAGACTTTCAAAAAATATTTGATAATGTTTGCGACCGCCGATCTCCGCCTGTTCGTTCACACGGCCCACACCGGGAATCTCTCGCGCGCCGCGCGTACGCTCGATCTGCAACCGGCCGCGGCCAGCGCGGCGCTCAAACGCCTGGAGGCCCAGCTCGGTTGCCGCCTGTTTGAACGCTCGACGCGGGCCATGCGCCTGACCGGGGAGGGCGAACAGTTTCTCGATAGCTGCCGGCGCGCGCTGGCCCTGCTCGATGAGGGCGTGGAATTGTTGGCCGCCGGGCGCGGCCAGATCGCGGGCAGCCTGCGTGTGACCACCCCGGCCGATTGCGGCCGCCAGCTGCTGGTGCCGATTTTTCACGACTTCCAGGCCGCCCATCCGCAGCTGCGCCTGCTCGTGCAGTGCCAGGACCGCATGAGCGATCTGTATCACGAGGGCTTCGATCTGGCTTTCCGCAACGGCAAGCTGAGCGCCTCAAGCCTGGTGGCCCAGCTGATCGCGCCGAGCCGCCGCCTGCTGGTGGCGGCGCCGTCCTACCTGCGCGCGCATGGCAGCCCGCGCAGCCTGGACGAACTGGCGGCCCACAACTGCGTGCTCTACAACACGGGCAAGGGCTGGCGCAATATCTGGCGCCTGCGCCAGGGACGCAAGGCCGTGGAGATCGAAGTCAGCGGGGACAGGATGACCGACGACGGCGGTCTGATGCGGGAGTGGGCGGTAGCCGGGGCCGGCATCGCCTACAAATCCGCGCTCGACGTGCGCGCCGATCTGCAGGCGGGACGGCTGGTGCAGCTCTTGCCTGAGCTGACGGGCGAGGATGCCAGCCTGCATGTCGTCTATCCGCACAGGCTGGGCGTGAGCCCGGCGATGCGCGCGCTCGTCGACTACGTGCGCGCGCGCCTGCGCCAGGCTTAGAAGTGCACGCCGCGCAGCAGCTGCTGCATGGCGATCTGCTCGGATGACATCTGCGGGATCTTCTTGCCGTCCGCGCCCTTGGCCGCATCCGAATCGGGGAACATGCGGAAGGTGGTGTTCAGCACGATCTGGGCAACGCGCGGCAGCAGCGCATGCAGCACCTGGCCGAACACGCCGACGCGGGTGGCAATGCGCACCGGTTTGTAGACGATGGCCGTGGCCACCATGTCGGCCGCTTCCTCGGGCGTGAGGGTCGGCACGTTCTGGTAGAGCTTGGTCGGGGCGATCATCGGCGTGCGCACCAGCGGCATATTGATGGTGGTGAACTTGATGCCGACGTCCTGCAGCTCGGAAGCGGCGCAGCGCGTCCAGGCGTCGAGCGCCGCCTTGGAGGACACATAGGCCGAGAAGCGCGGTGCATTGGTCAGCACGCCGATCGAGGAGATGTTGATCACCTGGCCGCGGTGGCGTTCGATCATTTTCGGCAGCAGGCCCATGGTCACGCGCAGGCAGCCGAAATAATTGAGCTGCATGGTGCGCTCGAAATCGTGGAAGCGGTCGAAGCTCGATTCGATCGCGCGCCGGATCGAGCGGCCCGCATTGTTGACCAGGATGTCGACGCCGTCGTGGTTGTCGATCAGGACTTTGACGAAGCGGTCGACGTCGGCCATGTCGGACAGGTCGACCGGATAGGTGATCAGCTCGTAGCCGCGCGCGCGCACGGCGTCGCGCGCTTCGGCCAGCTTGTCGGCGTCGCGCCCGCAGATGATCGTCGTGGCGCCGGCCTCGGCCAGCTTGTGGGCCGTGGCCAGGCCGATGCCCGAAGAGCCGCCCGTCACCAGCACCACCTTGCCGCGCACCTGGCCGGCCAGGGTGCGGTCGATGAACAGGTCGGGGTCGAGATTGCGCTCCCAGTAGTCCCAGATCGGCGCCGCATAGCTGTCCAGCGGCGGGCAGGCGATGCCGCTGCCCTTGAGGGCGGCCAGGGTGTCGCGGCAGTCGAAGCGCGTCGGGTAATTAATGAACTGCATCATGTCGGGCGGCAGGCCCAGGTCCTTCATCACCGCGTCGCGCACGCGCCGCACGGGCGACAGGGCCATGATGCCTTTCTTGACCGACTTCGGAATGAAGCCGAGCAGGGCGGCGTTGATGCGGATGCTCATGGTCGGCGCATGGGCGGCGCGGCAGAACACATTGAGCACCTCGCCCACGCGCATCGGCTCGGGGTCGGTCAGGTGGAAGGCCTTGTTGTCGAGATTGGGCTTGTGGGCGATGTGGTCCATCGCATTGACCACGAAGTCGACCGGGACGATGTTGATGCGCCCGCCTTCGAGGCCGATGGTCGGCATCCACGGCGGCAGCAGCTGGCGGATGCGCTGGATGAGCTTGAAGAAATAGTAGGGGCCGTCGATCTTGTCCATTTCGCCCGTGCGCGAGTCGCCCACGACCAGGCCGGGGCGGTAGACGCGCCAGGGCATCTTGCAGTGTTCGCGCACGATTTTTTCCGAATCGTGCTTGGTGGCGAAGTAGGGGTGGTCGAGGTTTTCCGCTTCCTCGAACATGTCTTCGCGCCAGATGCCTTCGAACAGGCCGGCGGCCGCAATCGAGCTCACGTGCTGGAAGCAGCCGGCCTGAATGGCGTTGGCAAAATCCACGGTATTGCGCGTGCCTTCGGTGTTGACCGCAATCTGGCTCTCGGCATCGGCGCTCAGGTCATACACGGCCGCCAGGTGGAAGAAGTGATCGATCTGCTTGCTGAGCGCCTTGGTGTCTTCCTTGCTGACACCCAGCTTGGCCTGGCGCAGGTCGCCAAACACAGGAATCGCGCGCGTCTTGGTCGTGCCCCAGTACTCGAGCAGGCCCGGCACCTTGTCCTTGCTGCCTTCGCGGATCAGGAAGTAGACCACGCTGCCTTTGCGCGCGAGTAGCTTCTTGACCAGCCGTTTGCCAATGAAGCCCGTGGCCCCCGTGACGAAATAGCGCATAGTGTCTCCTTATTGTGTTGGCTGTTGTCGGACCAGTTCATCATACTGATCGAAGCGATTATGGCAAGACATTCGGGCCGGAATTGTTGTAGATTTTAGATGCGGCGCTCTACCCCATTAGAGGCCGGTTTCTAGTTTTGCTACCTACAATGGCTTCATTAACAAAATCCGAACAGGAGTCCCACGATGGTCAAGAAACTGAAAACCCTGGCGAAAGCCACCGATGACAACCAACTGGCCGCTGCCGTGCGTACCTCGGCCCAGCAGATCTGGCAAGCTGGCCTCGGCGCTTTCGCCAAGGCTCAGGAAGAAGGCGGCCGCGTGTTCGCCAAGCTGGTGAAAGAAGGCACCGACCTGCAGAAGCGCACCCAGAAGCTGGCCGAAGACAAAGTCTCGGAAGTGACGGGCACCGTGAGCAAGGTGGCCGATGGCGTGTCCAAGCAGGCCGCCGGTTCCTGGGACAAGCTCGAGCACGTGTTCGAAGAGCGCGTCGCGCGCGCCCTGTCGACCATCGGCGTGCCGACCCAGAAGGACATCCAGACCCTGACCAAGCGCGTGGACGCCCTGACCAAGGCCGTCGCCGAGCTGACCGGCAAGAAAGTGCCGGCCGCCGCCAAGAAGCCCGCTGCCGCCAAGGCCGCCGTGGCCAAGAAGCCGGCCGCCAAACCGGCCGTGAAGAAAGCTGCGGCCAAACCGGCTGCGAAACCGGCCGCGAAACCGGCTGCCAAAGCCGCCGCCAAGCCCGCTGCCAAGCCGGCCGCCGTGAAAGCCGCCAAACCGGCCGCCGCCAAGAAGCCGGCCGCCAAGAAAGCCGCCCCGGCCGCTGACAGCGCCGCCGTCACCACCGCCTAAGCCCTTTCCCCCAGTCTTCAGCCCGGCGCCTGCGGGCGCCGGGTCTGGGGGAAATCCGCACGGGCCTGTGCCTGCACGGGCCCGCTAAGCACACGGAGCATCCACACCGATGAGCGACCGCCAGCCGTCCGCCACCCCACGCAAGAAACGCCCCAAGATTGGTTTGGCGCTGGCCGGGGGCGGGCCACTGGCGGCGGTCTACGAGATCGGTGCGCTGGCCGCGATTCAGGAAGCCATTCCCGGCCTCGACCTGAACGGGGCCGACATCTACATCGGCATCAGTGCCGGCGGCCTGGTGGCCTCGGGCCTGGCCAATGGCATCACGCCGCACCAGATGTGCCGCCTGTTCATCGAAAGCGATGCGGGCGCCGAAAGCGATCCCGACCTGTTCCGCCCCGAACTGATGATGCGCCCGGCCACGGGCGAAATCTGCGCGCGCATGGCCAGCGTGCCGATGCTGCTGGCCACCGGCCTGTTCGAGTATGCGCGCCAGCGCGGCAGCGTGATGGCGGCCTTCGAGCGCCTCAAGCAGGCGCTGCCGGCCGGGGTCGTGTCCGGCGAAGGCATCCACAAATACCTGTCGGCCGCGTTCTCCCAGCCCGGCCGGACCAATGATTTCCGCGCCTTGCGGAAAAAGCTCGTGATCGTCGCGACCGACCTCGATACCGGCGAGGCCGTGTGCTTCGGCGCCAAGGGTCGCGACGACACGCCCATCTCACGCGCGGTGCAGGCCAGCGCCGCCGTGCCGGGCCTGTTCCCGCCGGTCGAGATCGGCGGGCATTACTACGTCGATGGTGCGCTGCGCAAGACGCTGCATGCCTCGATCGCGCTCGAAGCGGGCGCCGATTTGGTGCTGTGCGTCAATCCGATCGTGCCGTATAACGCGCTCAAGCACCATGCGCCCGGGGCGCTCGCGCGTGCCGGCCTGCTCGGCGTGCTGTCCCAGACCCTGCGCTCGATCCTGCATTCGCGCGTCGAGATCGGCATGCACAATTACCGCAAGACCTATCCCGAGCGCGATATCATCCTGCTGCAGCCGAGCATGGACGACGCCGAGCTGTTCTTCACCAATATTTTCAGCTATGCCACGCGGCGCCGCATGTGCGAGCAGGCCTACCAGAACACCCGCATGATGCTGCTGCAGCGCCGGGCCGAGATCGGCGCCAAGCTGGCGCGCCACGGCCTCGCGCTGAAGGAGTCGGTGCTGCGCGACACCAGCCTGACCTTGGTGAAGCATCCGTCGGCCGGCGGTCCGCTCGACCGTCTGGTGGCCACGCTCGACGACCTCGACCGCTACCTCAAAGTTGCCCATTCCTGAACGCGCGATGTTATGCTTGGCGGAGAACTTATAAGAACGGTCTGCCATGCAACAAAAAGCCCCGCGCCGCACGCGCGAACGCATCCTGGAACTGTCTCTGCGCCTGTTCAACGAATTCGGCGAACCGAATATCACGACCACCGTCATCGCCGAGGAGATGAACATCTCCCCCGGCAATCTGTACTACCACTTCCGCAACAAGGACGACATCGTCAATTCGATCTTTGCCCAGTTCGAGCAGGAGATCGAGCGCATCCTGACGGTGCCGAAAGGGCGGCGCTCGAATATCGAGGACGTCTGGCTGTATCTGCACCTGATGTTCGAGCTGATCTGGCGTTACCGGTTTTTTTACCGCGACCTCAATGATCTGCTGTCGCGCAACCGCAAGCTCGAACTGCACTTCAAGCAGATCCTCGCGCACAAGATCAAGGTGGCGCGCCAGCTGTGCCAGGACATGCGCAGCGAAGAGTCGCTGGCGGCCAATGACGCCGAGATCGACGCGATGGCCACCAACATGGTCGTGGTCGCCACCTACTGGCTGTCCTACGAATACGTGCGCAATCCGCGCAAGTACACCGAGCAGCAGGCCATGAGCGAGGCGCTGGCGCGCGGCTGCTACCAGGTGCTGTCCCAGCTGGGGCCGTATCTGCGCGGTGACACCCGCCTGTTGTTCGAAAAACTGTCGGAAGAGTATTTGAAAACACTGAAACAATAAGGAGACGCACATGGCCTGGACCAAATTCCCGCATCCGAATGCCGCCTTCGTCCACACCGCCGCCAGCCTGAAGAAGGCCTGGGCGCGCCTGCATGCGGGCGATGCCGAAGCCTTCCCCAAGGACGCCGCCCTGGTTGAGGCCTGGATCGCCTTCCATGCGGGCGAGTTCGAAAAGGCGGCCAAGCTCGGTCTCGACATCGGCGTGGACGGCTACAGCGTCGCGCACAAGGCCACCTGCATCTACGCCACCTATCTCGAGAAAAGCGAGAAGAAGAAAATCGCCATGTTCGAGGAAGTGGCCGAGCGCTGCGAGCGCCAGCAAGCCGAGCAGCCGAAGAACGCAGCCGGCTACTACTGGCACGCATATGCGCTGGGCCGCTATTCGCAGGGGATTTCGGTGGTCAAGGCCCTGGCCCAGGGCATGGCGCCCAAGGTGCGCGCGAGCCTGGACACGACGATCAAGCTCGCGCCCAAGCATGCCGACGCCCACATCGCGCTCGGCGCCTTCCACAGCGAGATCATCGACAAAGTCGGCGCCATGATCGGCGGCCTGACCTATGGCGTGAAGAAGGACGAAGGCTACAAGGCCTTCAAGAAGGCGCTCGAACTCAATCCCGACTCGGCGATTGCGCGCATCGAGTATGCGAACGCGCTGGTGATGCTCGACGGCGAAAAGAAAATGAAGGAAGCCGTCGCCCTGTATGAAGAGGCGGCGGCGCTGGAACCGGCCGACGCCATGGAATGTCTGGACGTGGCCCTGGCCAAGGAAGAACTCGAGGACGAATGAAAGCAGTCGCAGTGTACTGCGGCGCCAATGCCGGCGCCGCCCCCGTGTATGCGGAACAAGCGCGCCAGCTCGGGCAGGCGCTGGTGAAGAACGATCTGGCCCTCGTCTACGGCGGCGGCAATGTGGGTCTGATGGGCGTGATCGCCGACGAAGTCCTGCGCCTGGGCGGCGAAGTGACCGGCGTGATTCCGACCACCCTGGTCGAGCGCGAGGTCGGGCATACGGGGCTGACGCGCCAGTTCATCGTCAAGGACATGCACGAGCGCAAAGCCATGATGGCCGCCCATGCCGACGCCTTCATCGCCATGCCGGGGGGGATGGGCACGCTGGAAGAATTGTTCGAGATGCTGACCTGGTCGCAGCTGGGCATCCATAGCAAGCCGATCGGCCTGTTGAATGTGGCCGGCTACTACAACAGCCTGCTGAACTTTCTCGAGCATGGCGAGCGCGAAGGCTTCATCAAGCCCGCCCACCGCGCACTGCTGAAGGTCGACACCGACCCGCAGCGCCTGCTCGCCCAATTCAGAAACTGAACGGTGTCAGGTCCGGCAATCGGACATGGGGGAACTTTTGGCAAGGCCAAAAGTTCCCCCATGTCCGATTGCCGGACCTGACACCGTTCAGTTTTCTTTGCTCAGGCGTTGGCTCAGGCGTTTGCGGGCCTGGGCGACGTAGCTCTTGCAGGCGGTGGGGTCGATGAAGGCATTGGCCTTGCCGGCCTCGCGCTCGGCCAGGTGCTCGAATACGTTCGAAAAATCGGGATGGGTCGAGACGAGGATGTCGCAGGGCTGCTTGTCGAGCGCGGCGAAACTGCGCTCGAAGCCTTTGATCATCTCGGGGTGGGCGCTGAACTTGTAGCTGTCATGCGAGACGGCCGTCAGGCTCTCGGCATACACAATGTGCTTGCAGTCGCCGTCGTGGCAGCTGTTCCAGGTCCAGCTGGCGCCGCCCGGCGTGTGGCCGATGGTCTCGTGCATCGTGACCGATAAGGGCCCCACATGCAGGGTCTCGCCGTCTTTGACCACGCGCACCTGGCGCACGGCCGGGTAGGCCATGTTGTCGCCATACTGGGGGTCGTCGCTGGCCACGTCGCCCTGCTGCATGGCGCGCGCGCCCCAGGCCGGGGCCGCCACCTGGGCGCCGCTCAGGCGCTGCAGTTCGGCGATGCCGCCCGCATGGTCGAAGTGGGCATGGGAATTGACGATCAGTTTGACGTCCTCGATGCGAAAGCCGAGCGTCTTGATGTTGGCGGCGATTACGGCCGCACTCTGGGGCAGGGCGCCATCGACCAGGATATGGCCCTGGTTCGAGGTGATCAAGAGGCTGCTCAGGCCCTTGGGGCCAACATACCAGGTGTTGCCATACACGCGGAAGGGCTTTTGCGGCGCATTCCAGCCCTCGCACATACTGCATTGAATGGCACTGCTGGCGAGGGTGGCGGCAAGGAGGAGGGCGATCATGGCGGGCTCGGTGGATGGAATCGGCCGATTGTAGCCGAGCCCGCCATGTGGCTCAATCGCTTGCCGCGCGCTGCCATCGGATGAGCCCGGCGGGCCCGCCCGATCGACGCGCTCAGCTGTCCTCGTCCTGGCTGTGTTGCTTGCTGCCCTTGCTGCGGCTGCTGCTCGATTCGCCCTGACGGTTGGCGGCCTGGCGGCTTTCGCCCCCTTTGCGGCCGATTTCGGCCATGTGTTCGCGGTCGCGGCTCACGGCCTCGCCGCCTTTCTGGCCGGCGCGGCGCGCTTCTTCGGAATCGAACTCATGGGCCGTGCCTTTCTGGTGGGCGGCCTGGCCGCCCTTGCTGGCGATTTCGCGCTGCAGGTTCTGGTCCATGGCGGCGAAACCGCGTTTGCTGGTGCCGCCGCTTTTGCTGGACTTGTCGTCCTTCTGGCTACTGCCGTGGTCCTTGGTGCTTGCCATGATGGTCTCCTTAGCGTGCATCGGGTTGCCTAGGGATGCCGGCCGCCGCGCGTGTCCTCGCGGGTGACACTGGGGGGCGGGGCCGGAAAATCGTCTTCGAGCTCGGCGCGGCGCTGGGCCATGCGGGCGCCGAGTTCGTTCAGGTCGAGCCGCGCCTGGCGCGCTGCCGGGAAGATGTTCAGTTCCTCGGTCTCGATATGGCGTTCAACTTCCTCGCTCAGCACGGCGACCGTGGCCTCGTAGTGGTCGTCGCCCGGGTACATGACCTCGAGCTGGCTGATCAGGTCTTTTGCGCCCGCATGTTCGACTTCGGCTTCGTCGAGCAGTTCGTCCTGCTCGCTGGCCGCGCGCACGGCGGGGTAAAACAGTTCTTCCTCGAGCTGGGTGTGCAGCTGCAGGACGTAGCAGATTTCGTCGGCGAGTTCGGCCCGGCGCGGGTCGGCGTCGTCGCTGGTTTTCAGGCTGGTGAATTCGCGGAACAGGGCCAGCACGCGCTCGTGGTCGGCGTGCAGCATCTCCAGCGCGTCGGATGGGGTAGGCATAGCGTCCTCCGTAAGACAGGGCCGGGCGCGCCAGGCTGGCGGCGCCCGGCCGGACTCAAGTCAGCTGGGCGCGCGGCCGCTGGCCGTGCTGCTGCTGCTGCGGGTACTGCTGGCGGCGGCGCCGCCGGCGCCCGGTGCGTGGTGGCCGTTGGCCTGGGCCTGGCCCGGCTGGCCGGCGCTGTCGGCATGCTGGGCCGAAGCGCCGGCCGGGTTGGCCGTCGCCTGGCTTTGCATGCGTTCCATTGCCGAGCGCTGACGCTGGGCCGCACGTTCGGTTTCCTCGTTGGCGCGCTTGACCATTTCATCGGCCATGGCGGCCGCGGTGCGGCTGGCCTCGGGGATATGGGATTCGGCCGTGCGCGTGAGCTCGGCCTGGGTGCCCGCCATCACGTTCAGCATTTGCTGGTGGTAGCTGCGCATGCGCTCGGCCAGCGGCTGCATCTGCGACAGCGCGATCGAGGTGATTTCCACCGGATCGTTGGCGTTGAGCATATGGCGCCCGGCATTGAGCGATTCCTCGAACATCTGCTGGCCGAGGTGGACATTCATTTCGCTCAGGCGACAGGCCGAATCGCAGAGCTTATTGGACATTTCTGTCATGAAGTTGAACTGGGTTTCCATGTGCGACTTCATGGCAGGGGTTGCGGCAAGTGACAGCATAGGTTTCCTCATGTCTTGGGTTGATGGACGCCGCCGAAGCAGCGAATGATCAAAAAAGCATGAGGTAGACGGCTGCGCGCGCCCGCGAGTTCCGCGACAGCGGCAAAAAAAGGGAGGGGCGGGCCGGACGGCCCGCCGGAAGGGGGGTCAGAGCGGGGCCACTTGCAGGCAGAGCTTGCCGAAGTTCTTACCCTCGAACAGCATGTTCAGGGCCGCCGGGAAGTTGTCGAGCCCGTCGACGATGTCTTCCTTGCTGCGCATCTGGCCGGCCTGCAGCCAGGCGCCCATGGTGGCGATGGCCTCGTGGTAGCGCTCCGCGTAGTCGAACACGACCATGCCTTCCATGCGCGCGCGCTTGACCAGCAGGGCCAGGTAATTGGCCGGTCCCTTCACGCCAGTGGTCGTGTTGTACTGCGAGATGGCGCCGCAGATCACGATGCGCGCCTTCATGTTGATGCGCGTGAGGACGGTGTCGAGGATGTCGCCGCCGACATTGTCGAAGTAGACGTCGACCCCGTTCGGACAATGCTGCTTGAGGCCCTCGCGCAGCTGGCCGGCCTTGTAGTCGATGCAGGCGTCAAAGCCCAGTTCGCGCACGACGAAATCGCATTTCTCCGGGCCGCCGGCGATGCCGACCACGCGACAGCCGCGCTGGCGCGCCACCTGGCCGACCGTCATCCCGACCGCCCCGGCCGCGCCCGACACCAGCACCGTCTCGCCGGCCTTGGGCTGGCCGACCTCGGTCAGGCCGAAGTAGGCCGTCATGCCCGGCATGCCGAGCACATTCAGCCAGGCCGACAGCGGCGCCAGGCGCAGGTCGATCTTCTGCCAGCCGCCGTACTTGTCGCCGGCCGGGCCGACCCAGTAGCGCTGCACGCCGGGCGCGCCGCTGACGATGTCGCCGACGGCAAAGCGCGGCGAACGCGAGGCGATCACCTTGCCGACCCCGCCTGCGCGCATCACTTCGCCCAGGCCGACCGGCTTGATGTAGGAGGGCGCGTCGTTCATCCAGCCGCGCATGGCCGGATCGAGCGACAGCATCAGGGTCTGGACCACGATCTCGCCGTCCTCGGGCGCGCGCAGCGGCTCTTCGGTGCGCTGCCAGTCACTGTCCTTGGGCAGGCCGACCGGACGGGCGGCCAGGCGGAATTGTTCGTTCATCAGCTCCATGCGGGTCTCCTTGTGTGGAATGCAGGCACTCTAGCAGAAAAATGAAACGAGCGTGCTATTTTAGGAAAGGGGCGCGCCGTGCGAGAATAGACGGCTATGACTCCCGTCCATCCCGAATACATTCTGACCCTGTCCTGTCCGGACCAGCGCGGCATCGTGCAGCGCGTGTCCGGCTTCCTGGCCGAGCATGGCTGCAATATCCTCGACTCGGCCCAGTTCGGCGACAGCGCGGCCCGGCGCTTTTTCATGCGCGTGCACTTCGCGCTCGAAGACGCCGGCCTCAGCGATAGCGCCCTGCGCGCCGATTTTGCCGCCCTGTGCCAGCAGGCCCAATGGGACGCCCAGCTGCACGACGCCGGCCGCAAGCCGCGCGTGCTGCTGATGGTCTCGAAGATCGGCCACTGCCTGAACGACCTGCTGTTCCGCTACAAGAGCGGCCTGCTGCCGGTCGAGATTCCGGCCATCGTCTCGAACCACATGGACTTTTACCAGCTGGCCGCCAGCTACAATATTCCGTTCCACCACCTGCCCTTGGCGGCCGGCGCCAGCGAGGAGGCCAAGGCCGCCCAGGAGGCGCGCCTGCTCGAGCTGATCGACGCCAATGCGGTCGACCTGGTGGTGCTGGCGCGCTACATGCAGATTCTGTCGCCGCGCCTGTGCGCCGCGCTCAAGGGGCGGGCGATCAATATCCACCATTCCTTCCTGCCCAGTTTCAAGGGCGCCAAGCCGTATGCCCAGGCGCACCAGCGCGGCGTCAAGCTGATCGGCGCGACCGCCCATTTCGTCACCGGCGATCTGGACGAAGGCCCGATCATCGAACAGGACGTCGAACGGGTCGACCACGCGATGGACGTGGATGCGCTGAGCGCGATCGGGCGCGATGTCGAATGCGTGGTGCTGGCGCGGGCCGTGAAATGGTTCGTCGAGCACCGCATCCTGCAAAACGGTGACAAGACTGTGGTGTTCAAATAATGGCGCTGAAATCGACGATCTACAAGGCGGAGCTGCAGATCGCAGACATGGACCGCCACTACTACCAGACCCACCAGCTGACCATGGCGCGCCATCCGTCCGAAACCGACGAGCGCCTGATGATCCGCCTGCTGGCCTTTGCCATCCACGCCGACGAGGCCCTGCAGTTCGCCAAGGGCCTGTCCGACGTGGACGAGCCCGACCTGTGGCAGAAGGACCTGACCGGCGCCATCGCGCTCTGGATCGAGGCCGGCCAGCCGGACGACAAGCGCCTGCTCAAGGCCTGCGGCCGGGCCGAGCGCGTGGTCGTCTACAGCTACAGCGCGGCCAGCCACATCTGGTTCAAGCAGCTCGGCAGCCGGCTCGAGCGCGCACGCGGCCTGGAGATCTACAACATCCCGGCCGAGACCAGCCTGGCCCTGTCCAAGATGGCGGCGCGCACCATGCAGCTGCAGTGCACGATCCAGGACGGCCAGATCTGGCTGACCGACGGCAGCGAAACCGTGCAGGTCGAACGCGAGACCTGGCTGGGCTGAGCGATGCGGCGCGCCCTGCTGCTGATGCTGCTGGGCCTGCCTGTCTGGGCCGCCACCCCGGCCCAGGTGGCCGACGGCGCCGCGCGGCTGTACGGCGCCCGCCTGGCCAGCCTGCGCGCGGCCGGCGACCTCGATCGGGATACGGCGCTGCTGGCCCGGGTGCGCGCCATCGTCGCGCGGCTGGCCGCGGTGGCGCCGCGCGCGCTCGACTGGGAAGTGCATGTCGGCGGGCCCGCGCGCGAGGCCGCCTTCGCCATGGCCGGCGGACGGCTGTTGCTCAGCGCCGAGCACGTCCAGACGCTCGATCTGCAGGACGCCGAACTGGCGCTGCTGCTGGCCCACGAAATGGCGCATGCCTATCTGCTCCACCACTGGCAGGAGGCCGAGCAGGCCACGCGCCTCGATCCGCGCTGGACCACGCGCCCGTATGCCGAGCTCGAATGGGCGATCGACCACGACAGCGCGCTGATGGCCGCGCTGGCCCCGAGCAACCGCGCGCAGGAGGACGAGGCCGACGCTGCCGGACTGCAGTTGGTGGCGGCGGCCGGCTACGATGCGCGTGCCGCGCTCGGCTATTTCCGCAAGCTGGCCGAGGCCAGCGGGGCGCTGCAGCACGGCGATGCCGAGCATCGTTCGCCCCAGCAGCGCCTGCAGCGGCTGCGAAAACTTGCCGCCACGATGCGCTAAAATAGCGGCATGAACATTCGAAACTACCTGATCAGTCTGGCATTCCTGGCCGCGCCCGCGCTGGCCGAGGTCAGTGTCAGCGACGCCTGGGTGCGCGCGACCGTACCCGTTCAAAAAGCCACGGGCGCCTTCATGGTGCTGAAAGCCGACAAGGACCTGCGCCTGGTCGGCGTCGAGACCCCGCTGGCCGGCGTGGCCGAAGTCCACGAAATGAAAATGGACGGCAATGTCATGCAGATGCGTGCGATGGCCGGCCTCGACCTCCCGGCCGGCAAGGACGTCAAGCTGGCGCCGGGCGGCTACCACATCATGCTGATGCAGCTGAAGCAGCAGGTGAAGGAAGGCGACAGCGTGCCGCTGACCCTGATCCTCGAAGACAAGGCCAAGAAGCGCGAGAAGCAGACGATCAGCGTGCCCGCCAAGGCCCTGACCCACCACTAATCTTTCCGCAAAAACAAATCGGGGTCAGACCCCATTTCTCCACCGGGCAAGCATGCTTGCCGCGCGGAGAAATGGGGTCTGACCCCGATTTTTCTGGTGATTAACGCGGGGCGGGGCCGAGGCGCTTGGCGCCGCCGGAACCGAGCACGCTCTTGCTCACGCGCGGGTCGCCGTAGTAGTTGACGTCGCCGGAGCCGGCCACCGTCAGGTTCAGGCTGTCGCTGGCCCACACGGTCGCCTGGCCGGACCCGCCGATATTGATGCTGACGTCGCGTGCCTTGAGGTTGCCGGCATTCAGATCGCCGGAGCCGCCGATCGTCACCGACAGCTTGCTGGCCGTGCCGCCGTCAATTTTCACATTGCCGCTGCCGCCGATCACGACGGCCAGGTCCTCGGCCTCGGCCGCGCGCAGATGAATCGCGCCCGAGCCGCCCAGGTCGACCTTGACGCGCGTGCCGCGCACGGCATCGGCGTCCAGATTGCCGGCGCCGCCCAGCGACAGGCGCTCGACTTCCTTGGCATTGACGACGATCTTCATCGAGCGCGTCTCCAGATTCAGGTTCTTCTTGGTCGGGCGGATCTTGAGCACGCCGTTCTCGACCACGGTTTCGATCAGGGGCAGCAGGTTCTCGTCGGTTTCGATCTGGATGCTTTCGCTGGCGCCGATGCGCACATCGACATTGCCGCTCAGGGCGCTGGCCACGCCGGTGAAGTGGGGCGTGTCGCGCTTCTGGGTTTTGATATTGCCATTGCCCTGAACGCGCTCGCCGCCCCAGGACCAGCTGCTGCCGCTGGCCAGCGCGGGGCTGGCGGGCACGAGCAGGGCGAGGGCGGCGGCGCTGAAGGCGAGGGCGCTGAGATGAATACGGATATGCATGCTGGTCTCCTGTGAGCGAATCCTGGAAAGCATGCTAGCGCCGCCCGCGCCGCCGCTGGCCGCGTTTGCGACAAACTGCAGCCGCAGCGGCCTGGAATGCAGTCTCGCCGGATCAGGCGTGGCGCGCGCCGTGCTGGCTGAACCAGGCCAAGGCCTGTTCCCACAGCGGCTGGCAGGCCGCGCGGAAGTAGCCCATGTGGCCGATCGGCCCGCGTCCAAAGGCCTTGGGATCGATGTCGAGCGTCTGTACCGGGCTGTTGCGGTAGCCGGCCATGAAGGCGTCGCGCGAGTTCGGGCGCGCCCACAGGTCGTCCAGGGCATTGCAGGCGAGGATGGGGCGGCGCACCTCGGCAAAGCGTGCCGTTTCGGTCTGCATGGCGGGGTCCTCAAAGAAATAGCGCGGATAGCTGCACCAGTGCTTCCACTGGCGGTAGACGTCGAGCGGCAGGTCTTCGCCCATGCCGAGCCAGCTCCAGGCCAGGTAGCCTTTGAGGCGCACCAGCAGCGGCGCCACCACGGTCCACATGAAGCGTACGCGCCAGCGCTCGGGCGCCGGCATCCAGCCGTGCCAGCCGGCGCCGGTGGCGAACACGCAGGCGGCTGTCACCTTGGCGTGGTTGGGCAGCAGACCGAACGCGTGGCCGCCGTACGAATGGCCGATCAGGTAGAGCGGCAGCGTCGGAGTATGCATGGCGTCGACGGCGGCGGCCAGGTCGAGCCGTGCCCAGTCGAGATAATTCATGCGAAAGCCGCGCAGGCGCGCCGGGCGCGAGCGGCCAATGCCGCGGTAGTCGAGGCTCATCACCTCGTAGCCCTGGCTGGCGGCAAATTCGGCAAAGCGCCGATAGAAGCCTTGCGGCACACCGGTGGCGCCGGCAATCACGATCTTGCCGCGCACGGCGCCGTGGGCCGGGTAGCGGGTGGCGCTCAGGCGGTAGCCGTCGGCGGCGTGCAGGTGCAGGTGTTGGGGGGCGTGCGGCATGCGGGTCCTTGTGTCAGCGCGTCGGGGGCAGGAGGGTGCTGAGGCTGGCGCTGATCAGCCGCATCGGTTCCGGATTCTGGGCCACGCGCGCCTGCAGCAGGCCGCCTTCGTAGGCGGCAATCAGCAGGGCGGCCAGACCATCGGCCTGGGCGGGCGCCACGCCGGCGCGCGTCAGGCCGGCGGCAATGCGTGTGCGCAGCGTGGCAAAGGCGGCGCTCAGGGCGGCGCGCAGGGCGCTGTCGGCCGGCGTCGATTCCAGCGCCACCGTGGCCAGCGGGCAGCCGCTTGCATAGTCGCTGGCGGCCAGGCGCTGCTCGGCCTGGTCCAGCCAGGCGCGCAGCACCGCGGCCGGATCGCCGCCGGCCAGCTGCTGTTCGAGCTGTTCGGCCATGCCCGCGGCGGCCATTTCGATGGCGGCCACGGCCAGCGCCGTCTTGCCGCCGGGAAAGTGGTGGTAGAGCACGCCCTTGGGCGCCCCGGCCTCGGCCAGCAGTTCGTTCAGCCCGGCCCCATGCAGACCCTTGCGTTGGAGCAGGCTCAGCATGGCGCGGATCAGGCGGGTTTTGGTATCGACAGGGTCCATGTGGGGAAGTCTATAGACTGGTCGGTCTAGTGGCAAGAAATTTAGAGGGGAGCCTCTAGCCTGACTTGTATAATCGACGCGTCGATTCGTTTGGACCGTGTATGAGACGCCTGCTTGCCCTCGTCCTGCTGTGTCTGCCATTGCTGAGCGCTCGCGCGGCCGAGCTGGTGATGCTGGTCGACACCGGCACCGACATGCCGCTGGCGCGTATCGAGGGCGGCCGCGTGACGGGCGGCATCCACGCCGATCTGGCGCAGGCGCTGGCGCGCCACCTGGGGCGTCCGCTGCGTTTGCAGGCCCTGCCGCGCAAGCGCATGGCGCTGGCGCTGGAGGAGGGCAGCGGCGACCTGCTGTGTCTGTATCTGCCCGAATGGATGCCGGGTGACTTCCACTGGAGCCAGGCCTTCTTCCCCCAGGCCGAAGTGCTGTTGACGGTCAAGCGCGCAGCGCGTCCGCGTTCGATTTCCGATGTGGCCGGCAAATTCGTCGGCACCGTGCACGGCTACCACTACCCGGAAATGGAATTGGCGCTCGGCGTCGGCTTCAAGCGCTCGGACGGACCGAGCACCGAGATCAACATCAGCAAGCTGGCCGCCGGCCGCATCGACTACGCCCTGACCAGCGAGCTGTGGTTCCGCTGGCGCCAGCGCCAGGGCGGCGGCCTCGGCATCGACTTCCACCCGCCGCTGGTCGTGGCCAATACCGTCACCGCCTGTGCGCTGTCGAAGAAGAGCGCGCTCGGCCTGGCCGAACTCAATGGCGCCTTGCAGGCCATGCAGCGCGATGGCAGCGTGGCCGCGCTACTTCGCCGCTACTGACACGCTTGCGTATAATCGGTCCGTCCCGCAACCGGAGTGTGCCGATGGAACCGCAAGAGTCGTCCCTGATCCCGACCCTGACTTTCGAAGAGAATGAAGACCATCCGGTGTTTGGCACCCTGGTCGAACAGATTCTGCACCTGCTCAATTCGCGCCTGGTGTTCAGCGACATCCTGATCCACCAGAACAGCCCGCTGATGCTGCGCCAGCCGCGCGGCCTGGTGGCCGTGACCGATTCGCCGATCACGCGCGAGGAACTCGAGGAATTTTTCGAAGTCATCGAGCCGAACTGGCAGGAGCGCATTGCCGAGCGCGCCTTCGACCGGGCGATCGACCTGCACACGGCGCGCATCCGCGCCAACTGCTTTTCCTTCCAGGGCAAGAAGCGCCTCGGTTGCGTGATCCGCCGCTTTCCCAAGGAGCCGCTGGCGCTGGACACGCTCGGCCTGCACAAGGACGAGCTGGCCTTTGCCGAGCTGACCAGCGGCCTGGTCCTGATCATCGGCGACACCTGCCAGGGCAAGTCGACCACGATGGCGGCGATTCTCGACGCCATCAACCGCCAGCGCTCGGGCCACATCATCACGATCGAAGACCCGGTCGAGACCCTGATTCCTCAGCGCCGCTGCATCATCACCCAGCGCGAAGTGGGCGAGGATGCCGACGTCGAAAGCTATTACCTGGGCGCGCTCGACGCCCTGCGCGAGCGGCCGGACGTGATCATGATCGGTGAGATCCGCGACAGCCAGACGGCGATGGAGGCCCTGGCCCTGGCCGAGTCCGGCCCGCTGGTGCTGGCCACCCTGCATGCGCGCTCGACCGAACTGGGCCTGCAGAAGATGATGCGCCTGCTTGGCAACAGCGAGCCGCAGATGCAGGCCCTGGCGCATGCGCTGCGCGGCCTGCTGTGCCAGGCCCTGATTCCGGCCGCCGAGGGCAACCGCTATTTCCTGGCCACCGAATGCCTGACGCCGAGCCCGGCGGCCCAGCGCATGATCGAGTCGGCCAATTTCGCGGCCCTGCGTGGCCACCTGAATCTGCAGCGCGACCATGGCTGCCACACGATGAACAGCACGCTCGAGCATCTGCTGGCCGAACACAAGATCACGCTGGAGGCGGCGCGCGCCGCCACCACCGACCGGCTCGGTTTTGACGCGATGGTGTGAGCGGCTTCAGCTGCGCGTGGCCTGCCAGTGGCGGTACACGCGCAGGGCGACGTGGGCGTCGTCGGCGGCGTACAGGATCTGCTTGTCGCTCAGCACCGGCAGCGCCCAGTTGGTGGTGGTGATCTTCTTCGACTTCTGCATGTGCTGGCCGAAAAAGCGCGCCACGGCAACCTTGGCGCCGAGCAGGCTGCGCTTGTCGGGGCGCAGCTTGACGGCCAGGTCGGTCACGTTCTGGCATTCGATGCCGAGCTTGCTGCGCAGGCGTTTGATGTCGTCGTCCAGGCCAAAGCCGACTTTCACGATGTCGGGCGACTCGAGCAGCTGGCGCAGCCAGTCGGGGCTGGGGCCGCTGCCGACCTGGAACAGGTAGCAGGCTTCGTCCGTGGCCAGCTGCACCAGATGCGGGCCGGTCGAGGCCTCGCCCTTGGTGAAGGTCGGTTTCGACTCGGTGTCAAAGCCGATCGCGTCGCGCGCGCCGAGCTCGGCCAGGGCGGCGGCGGCCTGGGCCGGCGTCTTGATCAGGTGGCAGTGCGCCAGGTCCAGGCCCTGGTAGTCGGGCAGGCTATCGAAATCGATATCGATCATGCTCAGCGCTTGCGCGAGAACTTGGTCGCCAGCTGCTCCAGTTTTTCCTGGCGCTTCTGCGCCGCTTCCGCTTCGGCGGCGGCCGCCTTCTCGGCCTTGCGGCGCTCGGCGTCGGCCTTGAAGCGCTCCTTCAGCTGCTCGGCCGCGTGCTGGCGGTGCTCGGCCGGCACTTCGGCCGCCTGGCTGCCATCCAGATTGAAGCGGTGGGTGGCTTTCTCCATCGCGCGCAGATAACGCATCGAGCTGGTGTGGATACCCAGGGCGGCGCGCATCAGCTTGCGGTTCAGGTCCGGCAGCTTGTCGAGTAATTGTTTGTCAATGCCGATGGCCAGCGGCAGGCAGTCTTGAAATGCGGGGAATTGTTCTTGGAGTTGCTTGAGCAGGGCGCGCGCCGACAGGGCGGGCGTGGCGTGCTGCGGGGCCGGGCTGGTGTTGGTCATTGCAAACATGGGTCAAACGGGGAGCCGGAAGCATAGCATGCCGGCCGTGCAGATACCTACCCCCATGTGGCGGGAGCGGCGCTTTTCGTGTATCATCTTGGGCTTTGCTTGCAAAATCTCTGAGCGACATAGTCGCGAATGATATCGGTTATCAAGGATATTGATTATCGCGATATCTCGCGTTATGGCAGTATACCGGCCTGTCTCTCAAGCCCGTCCCAGTCAACGGGCTTTTTTTCGTTCTGACCAAAAAAATAAAGATGCCCTGACTGGGCACGCCCTTTTATTTGCCTTCGATGAAGAACACTCCCAAGACCCTGACCCTCTCCGCCAAGAAACCGCGCAAAAGCGCGTCCCTGGTTGTGCCGACCACGGCCACCACTGTGAAATTGGACGAGTCGGCCGTGCCCGTGACCAAGTCGCGCGCCCGTCTGACGGCCGCCAAGGCGGTCGAGGTGCAGCCGGTTGCCGTGGCCGTGGCCGTCGGCGGTACCGAGGGCGAGGCCGTGACGGTCAGCGCCACCGTGGTGCGCAAGCGTTCGCGCCTGGTGGTGGCCGCGCCGGCCGCGGAAGAAGCGGCCCCGGCCAAGCCGGCCCGTACGCGCAGCGTCAAGGCCAAGGCCGACGAGCCCACGGCCGCCCCGGTCGGCGCCCCGGCCCCGGTCAGCGCCACCACCGACGCCGCCGTGCTGGCCGCGATCGACACCTCGGGCTATGTGCTGCCGGGCGTGAAGGTGCCGGGCCGGCGCGGCCGCAAGCCGAGCGAATTCGTGCCCGAGAATGATGAAGTGGCGGCCCTGAACGCCGTCGAACGGGCCGAACTGAAGGCCGCCTCCAAGGCGCGCGAGCGCAAGGCCAAGGGCCTCGATGGCATGCTGGGCGACACCAATGTGTCCGAAGCCGACCTTGAGCGCCGCCGCCAGCAGATCAAGAACCTGATCAATCTGGGCAAGGAGCGCGGCTACCTGACCTACACCCAGATCAACGACCATCTGCCGGAAAACATCATCGATCCGGAAGCCATCGAAGGCATCATCGCGACCTTCAATGACATGGGCATCGCCGTCTACGAGCGCGCCCCGGACGCCGAAATCCTGCTGCTGTCGGACAATGTGCCGACCGCCACCAGCGACGATGAAGTCGAGGCTGCCGCCGCGACCGCGCTCTCGACCGTCGATTCCGACTTCGGCCGCACCACCGACCCGGTGCGCATGTATATGCGCGAGATGGGCGCCGTGGCCCTGCTGACGCGCGAAGGCGAGATTGAAATCGCCAAGCGCATCGAAGACGGCCTGAAAGACATGGTCCAGGCGATTTCGGCCTGCCCGACCACGATCAATGAAATCCTGATCCTGGCGCGCAAGATCGAAAAAGACGAAATGAAGATCGACGACGTCGTCGACGGCCTGGTCGATGAGGACGAGGTCGTGGCGCAGGCCGTGGTCCACGCCGACGACGACGAGGACGACGAGGACGACGAGGAAGAGGGCGATGCCGCCGGCGGCGCCGCCGGCTTCACGGCCGAACAGCTGGCCGCGCTGAAAGACGGCGCGATGGCCAAGTTCCATCTGATCGAAAAGGAATTCGACAAGATGCGCCGCGCCTTCGAGAAGGACGGCTACGGCTCCAAGGCCTATGTCAAGGCCCAGGAAGTGATTTCGAACGAGCTGCTCGGCATCCGCTTCACGGCCAAGGTCGTCGAAAAGCTGTGCGACACCCTGCGCGGCCAGATGGACGAAGTGCGCCAGATCGAAAAGGCCGTGCTGGCCCTGTGCGTGGACCGCTGCGGCATGCCGCGCGCCCACTTCATCAAGGTCTTCCCGGGCAATGAAACCAATCTGGACTGGGTCGAAGGCGAAGTCGCCGCCCATCTGCCCTACAGTGCCGTGCTGGGCCGCAACGTGCCCGCCATCCACGAGCTGCAGCGCAAGCTGATCGACCTGCAGGCGCGCGTGGCGATGCCCCTGGCCGACCTGCGCAAGATTAACAAGCAGATGGCGGCCGGCGAAAAGCGCGCGCGCGAAGCCAAGCGCGAAATGACCGTGGCCAACCTGCGCCTGGTGATTTCGATCGCCAAGAAATACATCAACCGCGGCCTGCAATTCCTCGACCTGATCCAGGAAGGCAATATCGGTCTGCTCAAGGCCGTCGACAAGTTCGAGTACCGGCGCGGCTATAAGTTCTCGACCTATGCGACCTGGTGGATCCGCCAGGCCATCACGCGGTCGATCGCCGACATGGCGCGCACGATCCGCGTGCCGGTGCACATGATCGAAACCATCAACAAGATGAACCGCATTTCGCGCCAGATCATGCAGGAAACCGGCGCCGAGCCCGACATGGCGACCCTGGCCGTGAAGATGGAAATGCCGGAATCGAAGGTGCGCGAGATCATGAAGATCGCCAAAGAGCCGATCTCGATGGAAACCCCGATGGGCGAGGACGGCGATTCGATGCTGGGCGACTTCATCGAAGACAATGCCACCCTGGCCCCGCTCGACGCGGCCCTGCATGCCTCGATGCGCAATGTGATCAAGGAAGTGCTGGACTCGCTGACCCCGCGCGAAGCCAAGGTGCTGCGCATGCGCTACGGCGTCGAGATGTCGAACGACCACACGCTGGAAGAGGTCGGCAAGCAGTTCGACGTCACCCGCGAACGCATCCGCCAGATCGAGGCCAAGGCCATGAGCAAGCTGCGCCAGCCCTCGCGCGCCGACAAGCTCAAAACCTTCCTGCACAACAACTAATTGCAGATAAGACGGCCCCGACGGGGCCGTTTTTATTTACAAATTGTTGCATATGCATACATATTGATAAAACAGCCATATTGCATTAGAATATGCGGCCCGGTCGAAGCCAAGGGTTTCCGCCTTCATCTGTTTTAATCAAAGGAAAAATAATGTTCAAGAAAATCGCCGTGGCCGCCGCGCTGGCCGTGATCGCATCGAGCACCTATGCCGCCGAGACCACCGGCTTCTACGTCGGCGCCCAAGTCGGCACCAGCAAGCTGGACGGCATCTCCGGCCACAAGTCCGCGTTCGGCGGCCTGGTCGGCTATGACTTCAACGACAACGTGGCGGTGGAACTCGGCTACGGCCGTCTGGCCTCGTTCAAGGTGTCGGGCGTGGACATCGACGCCGACCAGACCATCGTCTCGGTGCTGGGCAAGGCCCCGCTGGGCAATGGCCTGAGCGCCTACGGCCGTCTCGGCTACAACCGCCTGCACGTCGATGGCCGCTACATGGGCTTCTCGGCGGGCGACAGCGAGAACAAAGCCGTGTTCGGTGTCGGCATGGCCTACCAGTTCGCCCCGAATGTCGACGGCCGCATCGAGCTGCAGCGTCCGTCGAGCGACGTCAAGCTGCTGGCCATCGGCCTGAACTTCAAGTTCTAAGCCATTCCTTGCCGCGCAGATAAATCGGGGTCAGACCCCGATTTATCCGGGGCGCAAGTTTGAGGAGAACCGGGGGCAGACCCCGGTTTTTCTTTTTGGACCGTTCGTGTTGACGAACGCGACCGTCGCTTCCTAGACTGGGCGCATGGACCTTCTCGACGACATGCTGCGCATTCAGGCCGCCTATCCGCGCATCTA
Source organism: Massilia sp. TS11 (assembly GCF_022012445.1). GTDB lineage: Bacteria > Pseudomonadota > Gammaproteobacteria > Burkholderiales > Burkholderiaceae_D > Telluria. The sequence goes on along the minus strand of NZ_JAKLTS010000004.1, from coordinate 295,785 downwards.
CCACTGGTGCCACCGCGGCCAGCACCATTCCCAAGCCCCGGCCCAGACGCTGACCCAGCGCGACGCTGCCATCCTGGCCCATCTGGACACGGCCCGGCCCGTGGCCCAGGCCGATCTGGCGCGCCATCTGGGCATCGCCAAATCCACCATGTCGGAGGCGCTGCGCCACCTGGTCGCGGCCGGCTTTGTCGCGCAGCAGGAGCAGGCGCGCGCGCATCTGCTCGTGCTGACGGCGCAGGGGCGGGCGGCGATGGGCGCACATTCGGTGCTGGAGGCAGCGCCGCTCGCCCAACTGCTGGGCGCGCTGTCGGCGGAAGAACGGGCGCTGGCCGTGCGCGGACTGGAACTGCTGGCCGACGCCGGCTGGCGCCTGACGCAACAAACCAAGGAGACGCCATGATGCTGCTGTGGATAGCCGGCGGCCTCGCGCTGCTGCTGGCGGGGCTGGTGATCGTGGTCGGCGCGCTCCTGCCGTGCGCGCACACGACGACCCAGGAACGCCTGCTGGCCGCGCCGCCCGAGCGCGTGTGGGCGCTGATCCGTGCGGTCGACGCCTATCCGCGCTGGCGCAGCGGGGTGAAGGCGGTCACGGTCGATGGCCTGCGCTTTGTCGAGGATTCGAGACACGGCCAGATCGCTTATCGCCTGCAGGAGCGGGTCCCGGGCCGGCAGCTGTGCGCCACCATCGACGATCCGAGCCTGCCGTTCTCGGGCAGCTGGACCTATGTGCTGGACAGCGTCGGCGCCCAGACGCGCCTGCGCATCACCGAGCAGGGCGCCGTGCCGAATCCGGTGTTCCGATTTCTGTCGCGCTTCGTGTTCTCGCACGAGAAGACCCTGCGCACCTACCTCGACGACCTGCAACGTGCGCTGGAGAAAAATGGGGTCTGACCCCATTTTTTCTTTGGGCCAAAAAAAACGCATCCAGCGAACTGGATGCGCGAAGTAGGGTTGGGTTGCACCTGACAGGGGGCTGCAATTCCCTGCCCGATGTTCAGACCGGTCGCACCCGGTATAACTTGGGGCGATAGGTTCATTCTAGTGAGAAATTTGGGCGATTTTCTCTCCAAATCTCTCTTTCCCCTACTTATTTAGCCGGTATTGCGCAGGCCGGCGGCCACGCCGTTGATCGACAGGTGGATGCCGCGGTGCACGCGCTCGTCCTGGGCCTCCTGATTGGCCGCCGCCGCCCGGTGCCGGTGAATCAGCTCGACCTGCAGGTGGTTCAGCGGGTCGAGGTAGGCGAAGCGGTTCTGGATCGAACGCGCCAGCAGCGGGTTGGCGGCCAGGCGCTCGGTGTTGCCGGTCACCTGTTCGAGGCAGGCGATGGTCGTGCCATGCTCGGCCGCGATGCGCGCGAAGATGCGCTCGCGCAGGGCGGCGTCGGCCACCAGTTCGGCATAGCGCGAGGCGATCGCCAGGTCGGTCTTGGCCAGCACCATGTCCATGTTCGACAGCAGGGTGGCGAAGAACGGCCATTCGCGCGCCATGGCCTGCAGCGTGGCCAGCGCGCCGCCATCGGCGAGCCAGGACGACACGGCCGAGCCGAAACCGTACCAGCCCGGCAGCAGCAGGCGGCACTGGCCCCACGAGAAGCCCCAGGGAATCGCGCGCAGGTCTTCGATGCGGCGCGTCGACTTGCGCGAGGCCGGGCGCGAACCGAGGTTCAGCTCGGCGATCTCGGCGATCGGGGTGGCGGCAAAGAAGTAGTCGGTGAAGCCCGGGGTCTCGTAGACCAGGTCGCGGTAGGCGCGGTAGGCGCGCTGCGACAGCTCGGCCATCACGCTTTCGAACTGGGCCAGGCGGGCCGCGGCATCGCCTTCGCGCGCATGCGGCATCAGGCTCGCTTCGAGCGTGGCGGCCACCAGCAGCTCGAGATTGCGGCGCCCGATCTCGGGATTGGAGAACTTGGAGGCGATGATTTCACCCTGCTCGGTCAGGCGGATCTGGCCATTGACCGTGCCCTTGGGCTGGGCCAGGATGGCGTCGAACGAGGGGCCGCCGCCACGGCCGACGGTGCCGCCGCGGCCATGGAACAGGCGCAGCTTGATGCCGGTGCGCTCGAACAGCTGCACCAGGTTGATCTCGGCCTTGTACAGCTCCCAGTTCGAGGTCAGGAAGCCGCCGTCCTTGTTCGAGTCCGAATAGCCGAGCATGACTTCCTGCAGCAGCCCCTGCTGGGCGAGCAGGCGCTGCACGAGCGGCAGGGCCATGAAGGCTTCCATGATGGCGGCCGCGCGCTGCAGGTCGGGGATGGTCTCGAACAGGGGGATCACCATCAGGTCGAGCTGTTCGCCGCGCAGCAGACCGGTCTCGCGCTGCAGCAGCAGCACTTCGAGCAGGTCGGACACTTCTTCGGTGTGCGAGATGATGTAGTTGCGGATCGCGCGCGCGCCGTAGCGCTGGCGCACTTCGCGCGCCATGCGCAGGATGCTCAGTTCGCTTTCGGTTTCGGCCGAATAGGCGACATACGGCGACACCAGCAGGCGCGGCTGATTGAGCTCGCGCACCAGCAGGGCGGTCTTGGCCTCCTCGCTCAATTGCTCATAATCGGCTTCGACCCCGGCCTTGGCCAGCAGTTCCCCCAGCACGCGCGCATGCACGTCCGAGGTCTGGCGCATGTCGAGCGAGGCCAGGTGGAAGCCGAAGATGCCGACCGCGCGCCGCAGCGTGGCCAGGCGCGGCGCCACCAGCACGGCGCCATGGTGGCTGGCCAGCGAGGCGATCACAGTGTCGAGATCGGCGCCGAAGCCGGCCGGGTCGGCGTAGGGCTCGGCATGGCCGACTTCCTTGCGCAGAATATTGGTCGCGCCCAGGCTGCGCGCGGTGGCGGCCAGACGCGCGTAGATGCCGATCAGGGCGCGCCGGTAGGGCTCGTCGGCGCGGTGCGGCGACTGGTCGGGCGACTGCTCGGCCAGGGCCTGCAGGGCCGGGCTGCAGGCGACCATCAGGGTCGAGACCGATAGCTCGGCGCCGAGCGCGTGCACTTCGTCGAGGTAGAAATCGAAGATCGTGCTCGACTGGCGCACCAACGCGTGCTGCATGGTGCCGGCGTTGACGTTCGGGTTGCCGTCACGGTCGCCGCCGATCCAGCTGCCCATCTGCATGTAGGCATTGCCGGCGGGGCGCGCCACGCTGTCGCCGTAGTGTTCGCTCAGCTCTTCTTCGATGTCCTGGTACAGGGCCGGCAGCTCGCGCAGGAAGGTGATGCGGTAGTAGGACAGGGCGTTTTCGATCTCGTCGGCCACGGTCAGCTTGGAGTAGCGCAGCATGCGCGTCTGCCACAGCGTGGTGATGCGGGCCAGCAGCAGTTCGGTATTGCGGCGCAGTTCCTTGGGCGTCAGCGGCAGGTCGCGTTCGGCCAGCAGGCGCGCGATATCGTGCTCGGCGTCGAGAATCGACTTGCGCTGCACCTCGGTCGGGTGGGCCGTCAGCACCGGCGAAATCAGGGCTTCCTCGAAGAAGCGGCCGACCGTGGCGCCATCGACGCCGGCCTGTTTCAGGTGGTCGAGCGCATACGCGACCGAGCCGCGCTGCACGCCGGACCCGGCCAGCAGGTGGGCGCGGCGGCGCCGCACATGGTGCTGGTCTTCGGCGATATTGGCCAGATGCGAGAAGTAGGAGAAGGCGCGCACCACGCTGATGGTCTGCTGGCGCGTCAGCGTCGCCAGCATGGCATTGAGTTCTTCGCCCGCCTTGGCGTCGCCGCCGCGGCGAAAGCGCACGGCGGTCTGGCGGATCGTTTCGACGAGTTGGAAGACCAGTTCCCCTTCCTGGGCGCGCAGCACGTCGCCGAGCAGGCGGCCGAGCAGGCGGATGTCTTCTTTGAGCGGCGCGTCCTTATCGGCGCCGGGCGGCACAGCAGCGAGATTTACCATGTTGAACCAAATGTTTTAAGGATTGGTGCAATGGCTTGTGGCCACGGTCTGCAAAGAGGGTCGCGTGATAAAATGGATGGTCTTATCCACGGCCCGGTTAACTGACATTCGCCGGTTAGGGCTTGCGACAGTGAAAGAACTCGTTTTGAAACAGCCAACTCGATTAGTGATTGCTTCGCGGGAGAGCCGCTTGGCCATGTGGCAGGCCGAGCATGTTCGCGCGAAATTGGTGCAATTATATCCGCAGTGCAGCATTGAGATACTTGGAATGACCACGCGCGGCGATCAGATCCTCGACCGCGCCCTTTCCAAGGTCGGTGGTAAGGGCCTGTTTGTCAAGGAACTGGAAGTGGCGATGGCCGAAGGGCGCGCCGACCTGGCCGTGCATTCGCTCAAGGATGTGCCGATGGAATTGCCCGAAGGCTTCACGCTGGCCGCCGTGCTGGAGCGCGAAGATCCGCGCGATGCCTTTGTTTCTAATGACTTTTCCAGCCTCGACGACCTGCCGCCGGGGGCCGTGGTCGGCACCTCGAGCCTGCGCCGTCAGGCATTGATCAGCGCACGCTATCCGCACCTGGTCATTCAGCCGCTGCGCGGCAATCTGGACACCCGCCTGGGCAAGCTCGACCGTGGCGATTACGCGGCCATCATCCTGGCCGCGGCCGGCCTCAAACGGCTCGGTTTGCCGCACCGCATCAAATCGGTTTTAGCGCCCGAACGGAGCCTGCCGGCCGCCGGCCAGGGGGCGATGGCGATCGAGGTGCCGAGCGGGCGTCCCGAACTGCTCGACTGGCTGGCGCCGCTCAATGACGGCCCCACCGCGGCGGCCGTCACGGCCGAGCGCACCGTGTCGCGCGTGTTCGGCGGCAGCTGCCAGATTCCGCTGGCCGCCTTCGCCACCGTCGAGGCCGGCCAGATGCGCCTGCGCGCCATGGTCGCCACGCCCGATGGCCAGCGCGTCGCCAGTGCCGAGATCAGCGGTTCGGCGGACGCCCCCGAGGCCCTCGGCCAGCAGGTGTCGGCCCAGCTGCGCGCCCAGGATGCCGAGGCGATTCTGGCGGTCTGCCACAGCCAGACCGCCGCCGAGCATGGCTGATAGCGGCCTGCGCGCGGTGGTGGTGACCCGCCCGCGCGCCCAGGCCGGGGCACTGGTTGAGCTGCTGACCCAGGCCGGCCGCACGGCGCTTGTCTTCCCGCTGCTCGAGATCACGCCCCTGCCCGACGACAGCGCCCTGCGCGCGGCCCTGGCGCGCCTGGACGACTACGCGCTCGTGGCCTTCGTGTCGCCGAACGCGATCGAGGCCGCTTTTGCCGTCCAGCCCGACTGGCCGGCCAGCCTGCTGCTGGCCGTGGTGGGCGAGGGCAGCCGGCGCGCCCTGGCCGCGCACGGCAAGACGGACGCGAACGCGCGCATCGTCAGCCCGGCCGATCCGGCCCATTCCGATTCCGAACACCTGCTCCAGGCGCTCGACCTGGCGGCCCTGCGTGGCCAGCGCGCGCTGATCGTGCGCGGCGACGGCGGGCGCGAACTGCTGGCCGACAGCCTGCGCGCGGCCGGTCTGCAGGTCGACACCGTGGCCGCCTACCGGCGCGCCGTGCCCGCCATGAGCGCGGCCCTCGGACAGCAATTGCAAGCCCTGCTCGCGGGCGAACACGACTGGGTATTGACGAGCAGCGAGGCCGTGCGCGGTCTGGCTGGCCTGGCCGCCGCCCTCGGCGCGGAAGATGTGGCAAATCTGCAACGCCAGCACTTCATCGTGCCGCATGCCAGAATCGCAGAAACCGCGCAGGCATTGGGTTTGCGCCAAGTTCAGCTGTGCGGCTCAGGCGACGAACGCATACTTGCCGCGTTACAATCACGACCATGAACGAATTGCCCTCCCAAACGACCGAACCCACGCCGCCGCCGGCGGCTGCCGTGCCCCCCACCGAGGCTGCGCCGCCCGCGCCCGCCACCCCTGCGCTGCCGGACGAGGCCGACAAGGACTGGCTGCAGCGGCCGATGACGATCGCCGTCGGGGTGCTGTTCGTGCTGCTGGCCCTGCAGGCCTGGAACAGCCACAGCCGCATCAGCGGCCTGCGCGAAGACATGGCCAAGAGCCTCAAGCAGAATGAAGCCACGTCCGGCAGTACGCGCACACTGGCCAACCAGGTCAGCGAGCAGCTGAAGGAAGTGCAGGCCAAGGTGAATGTGCTCGACAGCCGCCAGACCGAAGCCCAGAGCCAGCAGCTGGCGCTCGAGCAGCTGTATCAGGATCTGTCGAAGAACCGTGACGAATGGGCGCTGGCCGAAATCGAGCAGGTGCTCTCGACCGCCAGCCAGCAGCTGCAACTGGCCGGCAATGTGCAGGGCGCGCTGATCGCGCTGCAGAACGCCGACCGTTCGCTGTCGCGCTCGGACCGGCCGCAGTTCATCACGATCCGGCGCGCCATCGCCAAGGACATGGACCGTCTGAAGGCCCTGCCGGCGGTCGACCTCAATGGTCTGGCCGTGCGCATCGACAATGTGATCGGCCAGATCGACAGCCTGCCCATGCTGGCCGACGACAAGCTGCCGGTGCCGGCCCCGCAGAATCTGGCGGCAGCGCCGCTCAAGCCCGCCGCCAAGGGCAAGCCGGGCACGCCGCCGCCGGCCCCGCCCGAGCCGAGCTGGAGCGACAAGGCCCGCACGATGTGGACCCAGTGGTCGAGCGAGACCTGGGCCGATGTGCGCGAGCTGATCCGCGTGCGTTCGGTGAACACGCCGGACGCGCTGCTGGTGGCGCCCGCGCAGGCCTATTTCGTGCGTGAAAACCTCAAGCTGCGCCTGTTGAACGCGCGCCTGGGCCTGCTGTCGCGCAACGAGGAAGCCTTCCGCGCCGACCTGGCCGCCGCCCAGGACACGCTCAACAAGTTCTTCGACACCAAGGCCAAGGCCACGCAGACGGCGCAAGCCATGCTCAAGCAGCTGCAGGGCAATAATCTGTCGATCGAGATGCCGACCCTGGCCGAGAGCCTGAACGCCGTGCGCAACTACAAAGCGAAGCCCTGAACCATGCGCCTCTTCCTTTGGTGTGTTCTGCTGATGGGCCTCGCCGTGGGCGTGGCCGTGACCATGTACTCGAACCCGGGCAATGTCATCTTTGTCTACCAGGGCAACCGGGTCGACATGTCGCTCAATCTGTTCGTGATGCTGGAGGCGGCCGGCTTCCTGGCCCTGTACATCCTGATCCGCGCGATCCGCAATACGATGAAGATGCCGGCGCGCGTGGCCGCCTACCGCCAGGCCAAGCGCGAGCGTGACAGCAACAAGGGCCTGCGCGACGCCCTCAAGGCCCTGTTCGAAGGCCGCTTCGGACATGCCGAAAAGGCCGCCGCCCGCGCCGCCGAGCTGCCCGAAAACGCCGGCGTGGCCGCCCTGATCGGCGCCCGTGCCGCGCACCGCATGCGCCAGCACGCGCGCCGCGATGGCTGGCTGGCCTCGGTCGCGCACGACAAGGCCCTGAGCACGGCGCGCCTGATGACCACGACCGAGCTGCTGATCGACGAGCACCAGCCCGAGCAGGCGCTGGCCGCCGTGGCCGAACTGAACGCCTCCGGCACGCGCCACATCCACGCGCTGCAGCTGTCGATGAAGGCCCACCAGCAGACCAAGAACTGGCCCGAAGTGCTGCGCCTGGTGCGCATGCTCGACAAGCACAAGGCCCTGCATCCGGCCCTGTCGGCGCGTCTGCGCGAGCTGTCCTACCAGTCGCTGCTGGACGACGCCAGCCACGACGCCCAGGCCATCGCCCGGGTCTGGTCGACGATTCCGACGGCCGACCGCGTCAAGCCCTATGTGGCGGCGCGCGCCGTGCAGGCCCTGGCCGCGCGCGGCCTGTTCGATGAAGCCCGTCTGGCCGCCGAGGAAGCCCTGGCCGCCGAGTGGGACGAGCGCGTCGTCAGCGCCTACCGCGAATGCGCGGCCCCGGCCGGTTCGCCGAGCCTGCTGGCCCAGATCGAGAAATGCGAGCAGTGGATCAAGGAGCGCCCGACCGACGCCGAACTGGCGCTGACCATCGGCGCGCTCTGTCTGCGCCAGAAACTCTGGGGCAAGGCCCAGCAGTATCTGGAGCAGGCCCTGTCGGACGCGAGTTCGGCCGACATGGTGCGCGACACCCATCTCAAGCTGGCCCAGCTGCATGAGGCCCTCAACCACCCGGACGAAGCGGCCCAGCATTACCGCCAGAGCGCGCTCGCCCAGCTGATCTGATCTGTTGCAACGCACAAAAGACGGGCGCTTCCGGCTATAATAGTCGGCATTGAAAAACCGTCAGCTACATTCAAGGAAATCATGAGCCTCAATAAAGTTTCTTCCGGCCGCGACGTGCCGAACGATTTCAACGTGATCATCGAAATCCCGATGAACGCCGACCCGATCAAGTACGAAGTGGACAAGGAATCGGGCGCCATCTTCGTCGACCGCTTCATGGGCACCGCCATGCACTATCCGTGCAACTACGGCTATGTGCCGAACACCATCGCCGATGATGGTGACCCGGTCGACGTGCTGGTGATCACCCCGTTCCCGCTGATCCCGGGTGTGGTGGTGCGCTGCCGCGCCATCGGCGTGCTGAAGATGACGGACGAAGCCGGCGGCGACGCCAAGGTGCTGGCCGTGCCGGTCGATAAGATCCTGCCGATCTACAGCCACTGGCAGAAGCCGGAAGACATGAACGAACTGCGCCTCAAGCAGATCCAGCACTTCTTCGAGCACTACAAGGACCTGGAAAAAGGCAAGTGGGTCAAGGTGGAAGGCTGGGGCGGCCCGGACGACGCCAAGGCCGAGATCCTGGCCGGTGTGGCCAACTTCAACAAGGCCGAGCAAGCCTGAGCGCTGCTGTCGTGCACCTAAAAAAACGGGCTGCCTGGGCAGCCCGTTTTGTTTTTCCGGCCTACCAGCCGATGTCCTTCAACAGCTCCTTGGTCAGGTCATACGGGCGCTTGACCGCGTGCCGCAGGTCGTCGTTGATGAAGGGCTCCATCAGCAGATTGCGGCGCGCCGCGTCCGTGTAGTGCGACACCGACGAGCCCTGGGCGAAGTAGGGCGGGGTGTACATCTGCACGCGTCCGGCGCGGTCGGCCCCGGCCAGGCGCTGCGGGTTGACGTTCAGATTGCCGGTCACCAGGGTGAAGAAGCGCGGACGCTTGGCCAGCAGGGCTTCGAGGCGCAGGCCGTCGTCGCGCGCCATGCGCACCGAGGGGATGGTGATGGCCGGGTCGCTGCCCGACATGCCGACCGCCGGCCCCGGCTGGTTGTCGACGACGATCATGCCGAGCGCCCCGGCCGCCTGCACATTCAGGGCCTTGGTGGTGAACGGACAGGTGCCGCGGTCGACCACGGCGATGCCGCCGCGCACGGCGATCGCGTTCACGTAGTCGAGCCGGGTGCAGGCCAGGCCGCGCCCGTCGGTCTGGTCGATCACGCGCTTGAGCTGGCCCTTGACCCCCTTGGCCGACAGGGGCGGGCCGAAGCTGGCGTCGCCGACTTCGTAGTCGCCGGCCAGATCGCGGTCGACCAGGCCGGAGATCGTCAGCCGCGGACTGGGCAGCAGCACTTCGGGCGCCGCCTGGTAGACCTGCTGGCCGGTCCAGACCAGACGCCCATTGCTGACGGCCGAGGCGACGCGCTCCTGCGCCGTCATGTTCACCCACAGCTTGCCGCAGTTGTTATCCATCAGGAAGTGATCCCAGACCGAGGGCATGCCGGCCAGGAAACTGCCGTCCTCGCCGTCCGTGAAATCCTGAAAGCCGAGGCCGTGGCCGAGTTCGTGCAGCAGCACGCTCACCAGATCGACCTGATTGCCGTGCTGGTTGTCCAGCCCCAGGTAGAAGCCATTGCCCGGCATGCAGTCGGGCCGCAGGCCGAGGTTGGCATTGAACACTGCCTCGATATGCGGGGTGTCGCTGTCGTTCAGGTCCTGGCCGGCCAGCTTGTCGGCCAGGGCCACCGGGTACCAGGTATCGGCTTTCGGCGCGTGGGCGAAATTGGCGTAGACCATGGTCGCCCCGGCCGCGCCCAGCACGGCGCTATTGGCCGTGCAGGCAAGCGGCTCGAAACTGGCGGCCACGCGGATCGGCACCTCGCTCTGCAGCTCGGCGCCCCAGACATTGGCCGCATGCTGGAAGGCGATCAGGCGCTGCTGGCCGAGCGTGGTGCCGGCGTTGCCGCCGACCGGGGCCGCCGGGGTCGGGTCGTTGAAGCCGATGCCGGGCGCATTGGTATTGATCACCTGGATGGTGGCGGCGCTGGCGCTGGCAAAGCTCAGGGCGGCGCCCAGAGCGAGCAGGACTTTAGCGGTCTTCATGGCGGGCCTCCGGCTGCTGGTGCACGGACTGGGTGGCGGCACCCTCGCCCTGCACACAGTGCTCGTGCAGCTGGCCGGCGCCATCGCGCTGGACCACCGAATACGAGAAGCGGCTGCGCCCGAGCGGGACGCGCTGGCTGCCGTCGCGGCGCAGCTCGGCGCGCGGCGGCTGGGGTTTGCTGGCCAGCATGGAGGCCTTGGACGTGGACTGGGCTTGCAGTTCGGCCATTTCAGCCGCGGTGGCAGCGCGCGTCTGGCCCGTGTCGGGGTCGCGCACCATGATCACTTGCTGGGCCGACGCCTGGGCGGCGAGCAAGGCGAGCAGGACGGGAGAGAGGAATTTCATAGCGCAAACTTTCGTCAATGCCAGTGGGATGGGGAACCCGTGCGCTGGCCGCGCGACGGCCATTCTCGCCTTTACGTTATGGCGAGAATGACAACGTCCGTTTGCGAATTGTCAGGGGTGCGGGAGGCTAGCGCGCACGCAGGCGGCCGACGATTCCGGCCGGGAAGAAGTAGACGGCGACGATGAACAGCAGACCCAGCCAGAGCAGCCAGCGGTCCGGCTGCAGGGCATTGGCCAGCAGCGGCAGGCTCGAGGCGGCTTCGGCCGCATGGCCCATCAGTTCCTTCAGATAGTTCTGGGCCAGGATGAACAGGGCGGCGCCGATCACGGCCCCGTACATCGTGCCCATGCCGCCGATGACGACGATCAGCAGGATGTCGGTCATGATCTCGAAGCCGAGCGTGGTCTTCGGCCCCACATAGCGCAGCCACAGGGCCATCAGGGCGCCGGCCAGGCAGGCCGCCAGGGCGCCGATGATATTCGCCCAGACGCGGTAGACCACGGTGCGGTAGCCGAGCGCCTCGGCGCGGAATTCGTTTTCGCGGATCGCCTGCAGCACCCGGCCGAACGGCGAATTGACCAGGCGCAGCAGGGCCAGGAAGATCAGCAAGGCGGCGCCGAACACCAGGTAGTAGGTGAGCAGCTTGCTGTCGCCGAGCGGGGCCGGCACGCTGAAGGTCTTGCCATCCTCGCCGCCGGTCAGGTCCGACAGCTGCGAGGCCAGCACCGCGAAGGTGGAGGCCACGGCCAGCGTGATCATGGCGTAGAAGATGGCGCGCACGCGCAGCGCGAACAGGCCGATGACCAGGGCCAGCAGCAGGCTCAGGACCAGGGCCGCGACCAGGCCGAGCGCCGCCTCGGTCCAGCCGGCGCCCTCGTCGGACAGGGCCAGGCCGACCCCGTAGGCGCCGATCCCGAAGAACATCGTGTGGGCGAAGGAGACGATGCCCGTATAGCCGAGCAGCAGATCGTAGGAGGCCACCAGCACGATGTAGATGCAGATGGTGGCGGCCGTATTCAGCGGGCGCGCGCCGCTGACCAGCCAGGGCGTGGCGGCCAGGCCGAACAGCACGATCAGCAGCAGGGCGCTCAGGGTACGGCTTTTCGGCAGGTCGCCGGAGAGCAGGGTGGTCAGCATCTTATTTCCTCATCAGGCCAGCCGGGCGCCAGAGCAGCACGGCGATCATCAGGATCACGTTCGACAGCAGGGCCAGTTTCGGCGCCAGGAAGCCGGCGTAGTTGGCGGTCAGGGCCATCAGCAGGGCGCCGATGAAGCAGCCGCCGATCGAACCGAGGCCGCCGATGATCACGGCAATGAACACCATCACCATCACTTCGCCGCCCATGCCGGCCGACAGGGTCTCCTTGTACAGGCCCCACATCACGCCACCGAGGCCGGCCAGGGCCGAACCGGCCGCGAACACGGCCACGAACAGGCGGCGGATGCGGTAGCCGAGGGCTTCGACCATCTCGCCGTTTTCGACACCGGCGCGTATCAAGAGGCCAAGGCGGGTGCGGTTCAGGGTCAGGGTCATGCCGAGGAAGACCAGCACGCCGACCACGATCGCCAGCAGCCGGTATTTTTCGATCGCCGCTTCGCCCACGATGAAGGCGCCGCGCAGGGTCGGCGGCAGCGGCAGCGGCAGCTGCTCGGGGCCGAACACGACCAGGATCAGCTGCTCGGCGACGATCATGCCACCCATGGTAATCAGGATCTGGCGCAGGTGCTGGCCATACACGGGGCGCACCAGCACCCGTTCGAAGGCCCAGCCGAGCAGGGCGGTGGCGGCCATGGCGCCGCCCACGGCCAGGCCCAGGGCGGCCAGATTGGCGCCCAGGGATTCGGCCTCCATCCAGCCATGCAGCGGCGCCAGCACCAGGGTGGCGGTGAAGGCGCCGACCGCGACGAAGGCGCCGTGGCCGAAATTGAGCACGTCCATCAGGCCGAACACCAGGGTCAGGCCGCTGGCCATAATGAAGATCATCATCCCCATCGCCAGACCGGCGACGGTGAGCGTGATCCAGGTCGGCAGGCTGCCGACCAGGGGCAGCATGGCCAGCATCAGCGCGGGCGCCAGCAGCAGCGGGGCCAGATCGCGCGGGGCGGCGGGCAGGGCTTGGTCCGTCATGTTTGCATCCTATTGGTGGGCGTCCAGGGCCAGGCCGAGCAGCTGCTCCTGCAGCGCGCGGTCGGCCGCCAGTGCGGCCATCGTGCCGCGGTGGACGATGCGGCCATCGTCCATCACGGCGACGGTGTCGCCGAGCTGGCGCACGAAATTGAAGTTCTGTTCGACCAGCAGGATCGTGGTCTGCTCCTTCAGCTGGCGGAAGGCCTCGAGCAGCTTGAGCACGATGGCCGGGGACAGGCCCTTGGTCGGTTCGTCCACCAGCAGCAGGGCGCGCGGCTCGATGATGGCGCGCGCGATCGCGACCATCTGCTTCTGGCCGCCCGACAGATTGCCGGCCTGCGCATGCCAGAAGGTCTTCAGGGCCGGGAAGAAGCTGAAGATCCAGTCCAGGCGCGCGCTGTCGATGGCGCCGGCACGCGCGGCCAGCACCAGGTTCTCGCGCACGGTCAGCTGGCCGAATACGGCCATCGACTCGGGCACGTAGGCGATGCCCGCCTGGGCGATGGCCGGCGTGTCCAGGCCGCGCAGCGAACGGCCGTCGAAGCGCAGTTCGCCGGCGCTGGCGCGCCACAGGCCCATGATGGTGCGCAGGGTGGTGGTCTTGCCGGCGCCGTTACGGCCCAGCAGCACGGTGATGCCGCCGCGCGGCACCTCCAGGTCCACCCCTTGCAGGATGTGGTAATCGCCGATGTGGGTGTGCACACCGGTCAGCGAAAGCAGGGCGTCAGACATCGGCGGCGACTCCAAGATAGGCTTCCTGCACGATCGGCATGGCCATCACGTCGGCCGGGGCGCCGTCGGCCACCAGGCTGCCGTGGTGCAGGACGATGATGCGGTCGGCCAGGGCGCGCACCACATCCATCTTGTGCTCGACCAGGAGCACGGTTTTCGAGCTGTCGGCCTTGACCTGGTGGATCAGGTCGAGCACGACCGGCACTTCATCGACGCTCATGCCGGCGGTCGGCTCGTCGAACATCAGCACCGCCGGTTCGAGCGCGAGCAGGATCGCCACTTCGAGCTTGCGCTTGTCGCCATGGGGCAGGGCGGCCACGGCCTGGTCGCGCCGGCCGATCAGGGCCACGCGCTCCAGATAGTATTCGGCCTTCTCGATCAGTTCGCGGTGCTGGAACCAGATCGACCACATGTTCAGACCGAGACCGGCGCGCGCCTGCACGGCCAGGCGCACGTTCTCCATTACCGACAGATGCGGGAACAGATTGGTGAGCTGGAAGGCGCGCCCGATGCCGCGCCGGGCGCGTCCGGCCGCCGACAGCGCCGTGATGTCTTCGCCGAACAGCTGGACCTGGCCGGCGCTGGCCGGCAGCTGGCCCGAGATCAGGTTGAAGAAGGTGGTCTTGCCGGCCCCGTTCGGGCCGACGATCACGGTCAGTTCGCCGGGCCGGAACGCGGCGCTCACGCCGTTGACGGCCACATGGCCGCCAAAGCGGATCGTCAGGTCGTGGGTGGCGAGCGAGGGATGGCTCATCGTTTGTTCTTGATCGGCAGCGGCAGTTCGGCGGCGGGAATCTCACGCACCAGTTCCAGCAGGTCCCATTCGTTCTTCTGGTCCTTCTTGATGCGGAAGTGGTACATCGGCTGCAGCGATTGGTGGTCTTCCTTGCGGAACTTGGCCTTGCCCTTGGGCGTGTCGTACTCCATGCCTTCCAGCGTGGCGATCAGCTTTTCGGTGTCGGCGCTGCCGGCCTTGCTCAGGGCCGTGACGACGGCACTGGCGGCGGCGAAGCCACCGGCCGTGAACATGTCGGGCGGGGCCTTGAAGCGCTTGGTGTGCTCGGCCACGAACCAGTCGTTCATCGGGTTCTTGGGGAAGCCGTAGTAGTAAGTGATCGTGCCTTCGGTGCCGGCATAGGCCTTCCAGGTTTTCAGCACCGGCAGGATATTGCCGCCCGGGGCGAGCGTGATGCCATAGCGCTCGGGGCGCATATCGGCGATCTTGTTCATCGGGTTCGGGCCGGCCCAGGCGATCGCCAGCACGCGCGGCTGCGGCTTGTCCTTGAGGGCGTCGAACAGGCGCTGGGCCGAGGCGGTGAAGTCGGTGGCGGCCGGCGCGGCGTACTCTTCGTGCACGACCTTGGCCTTGCTGCCGGTGGCGGCCAGGGCCTCCTTGGCGGCCTTCACGCCGTCTTTGCCGAAGGCGTTATCCTGGGTCAGAAAGCCCACGCTGCCGCTCTTGAAGGTGGAGGCGGCGGCCAGGCCGTCCTGCATCGAGCTGCGCGCCGTGCGGAAGATATAGCGGTTCCATTTTTCGGCCGTGATGGCGTCGGCCACGGCCGGCTCCACGATCAGCACTTTCTTGTGTTCGGCGGCCACCGGCAGCATCGCCAGCGCCGAGCCGGACGAGGAGGTGCCGACTGCGATGTCGACCTTGTCGTCGCCATAGGCTTCGGCCAGCAGGGTGCGGCCCAGGTCGGGCTTGGACTGGTCGTCCTTGACGATGACTTTCAGCTTGTGGCCATTGACTGTCATGGTCCCCTTGGTCAGGTATTCCAGACCGAGCATGAAGCCGGTTTCGGTCTCGCGCGCATACGGTTCCAGCGCGCCGGTCTTGCCGGTGATGAGGGCGATCTTGTAGTCCTGGGCGCTGGCCAGCACAGGGCCGAGCGCGAGCAGCAGGGGCAGCAGTTTTTTCATGAGTGTCTCCGTTAGATCGACAGGCCGCCCGTGACTTCGAGCGTGGCGCCATTAATGTAGCTGGCTTCGGAAGAAAGCAGGAAGACCACGGCCGCGGCGATTTCGCGCGGTTGGCCGAGGCGTTTTTGCGGCACCTGGGCCAGCATCGCATCGATCACCTTGGGCGGCATCGAGGCGAGGATCGGGGTTTCGACAAAGCCCGGGCAGATCGCATTGCTGCGCACGCCCTTGCGGCCCAGTTCACGCGCCCAGGTCTTGTTCATGCCGAGCACACCGGCCTTGGCGGCGGCGTAATTGGTCTGGCCGAAATTGCCGGACAGGCCGACGATCGACGAGATATTGACGATCGCGCCGTGGCTGTCGATCAGTGCGTCGACGCAGGCGCGCGTGCAGTTGAACACGCCCTTGAGGTTGATGTCGATGACGCGGTCCCACTGGGCCTCGCTCATCTTGGTCAGCTGGGCATCGGCCACCACGCCGGCGTTATTGACCAGGCCATCGATGCTGCCGAAGCGCTCCAGCGTGGCCTTGGCCGCGGCCTGCACGGCCGCCAGGTCCGACACGTCGACCACGAAGGACGAGGTTTCGGCGCGCGGCGCGACGGCGGCCAGGCGTTCGATGGCATTGGCCAGGCCGTCGGCCTGATAGTCCCAGAGCGCGACCTTGGCCCCGTTCTCGGCGCAGCGGCTGGCGATGGCCAGACCGATGCCCTGGGCGGCGCCGGTGACGACGATGGTTTTCCCTGCGAGGTTCATGCTTGTCCTTACACTTAATCGACTTTGGCGAGGAAGGCGGCCAGCGCGGCCTGCACTTCCGGTTCATTCAGCATCGGCGCGTGGCCCACCTCGGGCACGTCCACCACTTCCAGCGTGGGCGCCAACTTGCGCATCATGGCGACTTGCGGCGCTTCGATCAAGTCCGACAGCAGACCGCGCACCAGCATGGTCGGGCGTTTATTGGCCAGGCGCTTGAAGGCGTAGCGCGCGATGAAGGAGGTCGGCTTGAGCTTCCCGGTGCGCACCGGCAGGGCGATGTTCGGGTCGTAGCGCATGGCCAGCTCGCCGTTTTCCTTCTGGACGAAGGCGCGCCGGGTCCAGCGCATCCATTCGTCCATGCTGTTGTTGGGGAAGGCGTAGCTGTTGATATTGGCCGTGTACTGGGCCGCTTCCTCCCAGCTGGTGAAGGCCTCGCCGCGCCCGGCGTAACCGGCGATGCGGGTCAGGCCGCGCACCGAGATGGCCGGGCCGACGTCGTTCAGCACGGCCGCGGCGATCAGCTTCGAGTGCTTGAGCGCGACCGTCATCGTGATCAGGCCGCCCATCGAGGTGCCGATAAAGACGGCGCGTTCGATGCCCAGGTCGTGGGCCAGCTTGGCCACGTCGTCGGCGTACACGGGCGGCACGTAGTGGGCCGGATCGGGATCGTAGTCGGAGAAGCCGCGCCCGCGCACGTCGACCGCGATCACGCGCCGGCCCTGGGCCGCAATCCACGGCGCCACGTCTTCGAAGTCGGCCGAATTGCGGGTCAGGCCGTGGATGCAGATCACGGGCAGTTTCGCCTCGCCGCCGTGGCCCGGATAGTCGCGGGCATACAGGCGCAGGCCATCACGGCTGGTATAGCGCAGTTCGTAGAAGTCGGTCACGATCATCGGCCCTTACAGGTGTGTGTTGGCGCGCAGTGTGCGCGATTTGGACAGGGCCCGGAAGACCAGGCCATGCCCGCCCAATGTGCACGGATGCACAGATTCAGATGGCGCGCCCATGGCCCGCCCAAAATGCTTCGCGCAGTTCGCGCTTGAGGATCTTGCCGGCCGCGCTGCGCGGCAGCTGCGCATGGATGGCCAGCCGCGCCAGGCGCTGGTAGCGTGCGCCGACGCGCGCATTGACCCAGGCGCGCAGTTCTTCGGCGTCGGCGCTGGCGCCCGGCTTGAGCTGGACGGCGGCCATCGGCGTCTCGCCCCATTTCTCATCGGGGATGCCGAAGACCACGGCCTCCAGCACGGCCGGATGGTGCGCGATCACTTCCTCGATGTCGCGCGGGTAGACCTTTACGCCGCCCGAGTCGATCATGTCCTTCTTGCGGTCGACCAGATACAGGAAGCCGTCCTGGTCGACATAGCCAAGGTCGCCCGTCATCAGCCAGCCGTCGCGCAGGGTCTGGGCGGTCAGCTCCGGCTTGCCGTAGTAGCCGGCCATCAGAAACGGGCCGCGTCCGGCGATCTCGCCGACCGTGCCGGCCGCCACCGGCTGGCCCGCCTCGTCGACGATGCGCAGTTCGAAGAAGGGCGGCGGCAGGCCGACCGAGCCGCGCTTGCGCACGGCGTCGACCTTGTCGAGGATGGTGACGAAGCCCTCGGTCAGTCCATACAGTTCGTGCAGGCGATCGGGCAGCACCTGCTGCAGCTTCTCCTTGTGCGCCAGCGGCAGCGGCGCGCCGAGCGAGACCAGCACGCGCAGCGAGGCCAGACGGGTCGGATCGAAGCCCGGCTGTTCGAGAATCGCCGCGATCTGCGAGGGCACCAGCATCGTGTGGGTCACGCCTTCGCGTTCGACCGTGTCGATAAAGGCGGCCGGATCAAAGGCCGAATGCAGGATGAAGGCGGCGCCGCACATCAGGGCCGGCAGCAGGGTGACGAAGGCGCCGTTGAATACCAGCGCGCCCGTGTGCAGGGCGACCGACTGGGCGTCCATGCGCCAGGCATTGGCCAGCAGCGTGCAGTAGTGGGCGCGGATGCGGTGGGTCAAGACGATGCCCTTGGGCAGACCGGTGGTGCCGCTGGTGTACATGATGTTGAAGACATCGTCGGGCGCCAGCGCGGCCGGGACCTGCTGGTCTGCGCAGCCGGCCACGAAGGCGGCGTAGTCGTCTTCCACACCGACCAGCACGGCCGCGCTGCCGGCGCAGGCTTCCTGCACGGCGGCCTGGCTGGCCGCGTTGTAGAACACCACGCGCGGGGCGGCGTCCGCCAGCAGGGTGCGCAGGCCGCTGGCCGTTAGCAGCGGCGACAGCGGCACCGCCACCGCGCCCAGGCGCGCGCAGGCCCAGTAGACGTCGACCAGTTCGACGCAGTTGGTCAATACGGTGACCACGCGCGCGCCATGACCGACACCGGCGCGTTCCAGCGCCAGGGCCAGGCGCGCCGTGCGCGCATTGAGGCCGGCCCAGTCGTGCCAGGCGCCGCTGGCCCACAGGGCGCGCGCGCCCGGCCGGTAGCGCGCGTGGTGCGCCACCAGGGCGCCGATGTGCAGACTATCCAAGCCGCCTCTCCCTCAAAACATTGCCAGTGGTGTGTGCGCTGATGCACAATGTTCCGGATGAAGACCCTGCCCGAATGGACCGATCTCCGCTATTTTCTTGAGCTGGCGCGCGCCGGCACCTTGTCCGGCGCCTCGCGCCGGCTGGAGGTGGAGCACACGACCGTGGCGCGCCGTATCGACCGCCTCGAAGCCCAGCTGGGCGCCACCCTGTTCGACCGCTCGCGCGAAGGCTACGAGCTGACCGAGATGGGCCAGGCCCTGCTGCCCCATGCCGAAGCGATGGAGGGCGCCGCCCTGGCCGCCCAGGACGAAGTCTCGAGCAACCAGGTCAGCGTGAAAGGCGTGGTGCGCCTCGGTACGCCCGAAGTGCTGGGCGTGATGGTGATTGCGCCGATGCTGGCGCGCTTTCTCGAATCCCACCCCGATCTGTCGATCGACCTGCTGGTGCAGCCGCGCTTCGTCAACCTGGCCAGCCGCGAGGCCGACCTGTCGATCACGCTGGACGCGCCCAACACCGGCCGCTACATGGTCACGCGGCTGGCGCCGTTCCGTCTTTACCTGTACGGTGCGCCGTCCTACCTGGCGCGCCACCCGCCGATCCGCAGCCGCGCCGATCTGGTCGGCCATGACTTCGTCGACTACGTGCAGGACCGCCTGGCAAGTAACGAACTGCATTTTCTCGATGAACTGGGTTTTACCCCGCGCCGTCGCTTCTGCTGTACCGGGATGTCAGGGCAAGCCGAAGCCGCAGCCGCCGGGATGGGGCTGATGATGGCGCCGCCCTACGTGATTCCGAAGGACGGACGCCTGGTGCCTTTGCTGCAGGATGAACTGTTCGCCGAACGGGCCTATTACATGGTGGCCCCGGTGGACCTGTACCGCCTGCCGCGCGTGCGCGCCGTGTGGAACTTGCTGCGTGCCCTGCCGGACACGCAGCCTGAGCTGTTCCGCCTGCCTTAGAACTTGAAGTCCAGGGTGGCTTTCACGGTGCGCGGGTCGCCGTAGAAGGTGGTGACGGTGTTGAAGAAGCCACCGAAGGCATAGCCGGCCACCTTGTAGCGCTTGTCGAGGATGTTACGGGCGTGCAGGCCGGCCGTGATCTTGCGGTCGCGGCTGGTCCAGACCAGGCTCGCATCCCACAGGCCGTAGCCGTCCTGGGCCAGCATCTGGTTCTGGGCGACCAGGGCATCCTGGGCGGCCACACCGCTGGTGCGCACGATCTCAGCCATATAGGTCTTCGACTTGTACGAGTAGCTGTTGTTCAGCGACAGAGTACCGTTGCGGCCCATCAGGTCTTGCGCCCAGGTGTAGCTGGCCGAGATATTGCCCGAATCCTTGGGCGTATTCTGGAACTCGGCCGAGCTGGCGATGTTGGTCAGGCTGCTGCCATTGGCGACCATCCATTCCTTGTACTTGGCCTCGATGTGGCTGTACATGCCGCTGACGGTGAAGGCGTCGGTCAGGTGGGCGATACCTTCCAGTTCCAGGCCGCTGATCTTGGCCTTGCCGGCATTGGTCAGGGTGCCGGCGAAACCGGTGACGGCGCCAGCCGCGTTATAGGTCGGAATCGAGCCCGGGATCTGCACGTTCTTGTAGTCGGTGTAGAAGATCGCGGCATTGGTCTGGACACGGCCCTTGTCGAACGAGGACTTGACGCCCAGTTCCAGGGTCTTGGCCACTTCCGGCTCGACGCCCTGGCGCTTGGCCAGCGAGGCCGGGGTGGTCGGACCGCCGGTGGCGGCCAGGTCCATGCGCGGATCGAACATGCCGCCCTTGAAGCCTTCCGAGTAGGTCGTGTACAGATTGTGCTCCGGCGCGAACTTCCAGCCAAAGCCGATCTTCGGCGTGAACTTGGTGTCGGTGCGGTGCAGATCGTTCTTGCCCATGTCGGTGTTGGCAGCCAGGCCGACGGCGGCCGGATTGCCCAGCGTCGGCGAACCGCTCAGACCGAGATAGGTGCGCTTGTAGATGCGCGCGCGCCGGTCGTCATTGGTGTAGCGGCCACCGAGGGTGACATTGAAGGTGTCCGATACGCTGTAGTTGGCGTCGGCGAAGGCGGCCCAGGCTTTGGAGTCGATGTCGTCCAGCGTGTACAGCGACAGACCGCCCGAAGCGTTGTACAGCACGTCGAATTCGTTGAAGGCATTGCCCTTCATGTAGAACAGGCCTGCCACACCCTGCCATTTGGCGCCGGTGAAGGTCAGCTGGAATTCCTGGCTGTTCTGCTTGTCGGTGTAGATGGCCGGGGCTTCGAACAGCGGGGTGTTGAGCGAGTCGAAGTCGATCGGCGCATACGAGAAGGACTTGCGGTGGGCCGTGACCGACTTGAACTGCAGGCCCTTGTCGATTTCATACTCGACCACCAGCGACTGGCCTTCGGTCGTGACCTTCTGGTCGTGGCCGAGCACCGTGTACAGATTGGCGCGGGTGTCGTAGTCGCCGGCCAGCGGCGGCAGGTTGGCCGGGGCCGGGCCGGCGGTCAGGCGGTAGCCGGCGCGCGGCAGCGAGTCGTCGACGGTCTTGTCGGCCGAGAAGCGCACGAACAGGTCGGCGTTCGGCGTCCATTCGGCCGTGATGCGGCCGGCCACGACATCCTTGTTGTAGTTGTCCTTGCCGTTGATGACATTGTGGCCGAAACCATTGCGGTTGAAGCTGGCCACGGTGCCGCCGATGCGGAAGGTGTCGCTGATCGGGACGCTGCCCTTGACCAGCAGGTCTTTCTCGCCGTAGTTACCGGCGGTCAGTTTGACTTCGCCCATCGGCTTGTTGGACAGGCGGCGGGTCACGTATTTGACGGCGCCACCGATGGTGTTGCGGCCGTACAGGGTGCCCTGCGGACCACGCAGCACTTCGATGCGCTCGAGGTCATAGATGTCGGTCAGCGCGCCTTGCGGGCGGGCCAGGTAGACGTCGTCGATATAGATGCCGACGCCCTGTTCATAGCCGGCCACCGGATCCTGCTGGCCGATGCCGCGGATGAAGGCGGTCAGCGTGGTGTTGGTGCCGCGCGAGGTTTTCAGGGTGGTGCTCGGGGTGACGTCGGCCACGCCGGTCAGGTCGGGCACGGCCATCTTTTCCAGTTCGCTGGCCGACAGCGCGGTCACGGCGCCGGGCACGTCCTGGATCAGTTCTTCACGGCGGCGCGCCGTCACGATCACCTTGTTTTCGACCGCTTGCGGACCGTCGGCCGGCGCAGGGGTCTGGGCGTAGGCGGCCTGGATGGCCGAAACGAGGGGCAGGGCCATGAAAATGGCCTTCGAGCGGTTCGACAAGCGCATCTGTGTCTCCTTGTGGTTGTTATGTAGTTGCGTGTTCTACGCAATCGCGATGGAGTGTGCGCCGATTGAATTCGGAGCGAAAGCCAAGCGCACGCAAGGCCTGTGTGCAAAATTGCACAAATTCAGGCAAGGCTAGGGGTATGCACGCACAAAGGGCAGGCGTTCGCCCAATTCATCGAGATAGCTCTCGACGCCGGCCCGTTCGCGCTGCAGGAAGCGCTCGACGGCGTCGGCAAAGGCCGGGTGGGCCAGCCAGTGGGCCGAACAGGTCCGTGTTGGTAAAAAACCACGAGCCATCTTGTGTTCACCCTGGGCGCCGCCTTCGAAGCGGGAGATGCCCTGTTCGATGCAGAACTCGAGCGGCTGATAATAGGCGGCCTCGAAATGCAGGCAGGGCACATGCTCGACCTCGCCCCAGTAGCGGCCGAACAGGGTGTCGGCCGTGTAGACGAGCAGGGAAGCGGCGATCGGCCGGCCGGCGCGCTCGGCGATGACGAGCAGCAGATTGTCGGGCAGGGTGGCGCCGATGCGCAGGAAGAAGTCCAGGTTCAGATAGGGCGTCGAGTAGTGGGCCGCATAGGTGTTTTGATAACAGCGGTTGAAGAAGGCCCAGTCGTCCGGCCCCGCCTCGCTGCCGCGCAGGCGGCGCAGACTGACCCCGGCCGCGGCCACCTTGCGCCGCTCGGCGCGGATGTTCTTGCGTTTTTTGTGCTCGAGCGCGGCCAGAAAGGCCTCGAAGTCGGCGTAGCCGGCGTTCTCCCAATGAAATTGCACGCCATGGCGCAGCATGAAGCCCGCCGCCTCCAGCTGGGCCGCCTGGGCCTCGGGCGGAAACAGCACATGGGTCGAGGACACGCCCAGCTTTTGCTGCTCGGCCAGCAGGGCCTGCAGCAGGGCGCTGCGGGCGGCCGCGTCGCGCGCCAGCAGGCGCGGTCCGCTCACCGGGGTGAAGGGCACGGCGCACAGCAGCTTGGGGTAGTAGGGCAGGCCGTGACGCTGATAGGCCTCGGCCCAGGCCCAGTCGAACACATACTCGCCATAGCTGTGCATTTTCAGATAGGCGGGCAGGGCGGCGGCCAGGGTGTCGCCGTCCCACAGGGTCAGGTAGTGCGGGGTCCAGCCGGTGTCGGCGCAGGCGCTGCCCGAGGCATGCAGGGCGTGCAGGAAGGCATAGGACAGAAACGGGTTGGACTCGGCCTGGCAGGCCAGCAGCGCGTCCCAGGCCGCCTGGCCCACCTCGGCCAGAGAGGAAACGGCGCGCATGCGATAATGCGAGACTTCCAAGTTCGTAGACGCTTCCAATGACAGTTAAAGTTGCAATCGTTCAGATGAACAGCACGGTCGGCGACATCGCCGGCAACCGCGCCCGGATCTTCGCGGCCGCCAGCCGCGCCGCCGCCGCCGGCGCCGACATCGTGCTGACGCCCGAACTGGCCCTGGTCGGCTACCCGCCCGAAGACCTGCTGCTGCGTAACGCATTCTACGCAAAAACGCGCGAAGCCCTCGGCGGCCTCGCGCAGGACCTGGCCGCCTTTCCCGGCCTGCACGTGATCGTCGGCCATCCGCTGCAGGACGGCGGGCTGCGCTACAACGCCGCCAGCCTGCTGCGCGACGGCCAGGTGGTTGGCGTCTACCGCAAGCACGACCTGCCGAACGACACCGTGTTCGACGAAAAGCGCTATTTCGTGTCGGCCAGCGACACCCTGGTGTTCGACGTCAAGGGCACGCGCTTCGGCGTCAATATCTGCGAGGACACCTGGTTCCCGAGCGCGCCGCGGCGTGCGCGCCAGGCCGGGGCCGAGGTGCTGCTGGTGCCGAATGGCTCGCCCTACCACATGAACAAGCAGGCCCTGCGCGCGGACGTCATGCGCGAGAACGTGGCGGCCCAGGGCTTGTCGCTCGTGTATGCCAATCTGGTCGGCGGGCAGGACGAGCTGATCTTCGACGGCCACAGCTTCGTGATGGACCAGGCCGGCCAGATCACCACCCAGCTCAAGCATTTTGAAGAAGACTTCGGCATCGTCGAATTCGAAGGCGCGACCCCGGTGGCCCAGCCGCTGCCGGCGCCGCTGTCGCTCGAGGCCCAGGTCTACCAGGCCCTGGTGCTGGGCGTGCGCGACTACATCGGCAAGAACGGCTTCCCGGGCGCCTTGCTCGGCCTGTCGGGTGGTGTCGATTCGGCCCTGGTGCTGGCCGTGGCCGTGGATGCGCTCGGCGCCGACAAAGTACGCGCCGTGATGATGCCGTCCAAATACACGGCCGATATTTCCTGGCTGGACTCGCGCGAGATGGTCAAACGTCTGGGCGTGCGCTACGACGAAATCCCGATCACCCCCTGTTTCGATGCCTTCAAGGCCACGCTGGCGAGTGAGTTCCAGGGCCTGAAGGAGGACACGACCGAGGAAAACATCCAGGCGCGCATCCGCGGCACCCTGCTGATGGCCCTGTCCAACAAATACGGCAGCATCGTGCTCACGACGGGCAACAAGAGCGAGATGGCGGTCGGCTACTGCACCCTGTACGGCGACATGGCCGGCGGTTTCGCCGTCATCAAGGATATCGCCAAGACCCTGGTCTACCGCCTGTGCCACTACCGCAACAGCCTGAGCGAGGTCATCCCCGAGCGCATACTGACGCGCGGCCCCTCGGCCGAATTGCGCGAGAACCAGCTGGATCAAGATTCTCTGCCGCCCTACGAGGTACTGGACGGTATCATGCGCATGTACATGGAAGAAAACCACGCGATTGCCGACATCATCCAGGCCGGTTACAGTCCGGCCGACGTGACGCGCGTGACCAAGCTGATTAAGATTAACGAGTACAAGCGCCGCCAGGCCCCGGTTGGCATCCGCGTGACCCACCGCGGTTTCGGGCGTGACTGGCGCTACCCGATCACCTCGCGATTCTACGACTAAGGAGTTCCCATGAAAGAAATTACCTGCATCATCAAGCCGTTTAAATTGGACGAGGTTCGCGAGGCCCTGGCCGAGTTGAATGTCACGGGTTTGACCGTCACCGAAGTCAAAGGTTTCGGCCGTCAGAAAGGCCATACCGAGCTGTACCGCGGCGCCGAATACGTGGTCGACTTCCTGCCCAAGGTAAAGGTCGAAGTCGTGGTGTCGGACGACATGGCGGACAGCGTGGTGGACGCGATCATCAAGGCCGCGCGCACGGGCAAGATCGGCGACGGCAAGATCTTCGTGCGCAATGTCGAGCAAGTCATCCGCATCCGCACGGGCGAGACCGGCCCCGACGCCGTCTAATCCCCCCCAAAAACTTGCGCCCAAAACAAATCGGGGTCAGACCCCATTTGTTTTGGGCGCAATTTTTTTTCGGCCAGAAAAAATGGGGTCTGACCCCGATTTGTTTGGGGCGCAACTTCTTTCCGGCTGGGGAAATTGGGGTCTGACCCCGATTTTTCTTTAGCGCATGATGCGCAGGTCGAGGGCCCAGGAGGCCAGGCGCATCACGGTGATCGCCATCGCGCTCGACCACAAGGCGAAGTCGGGTGAGGCGCCGTATTTTTTGAGCAGCAGGAACATCCAGCTGCCAATGAAGGCGCATATCGCATACGGTTTGCCGTCGCGGAAAACCATCGGCACTTCATTGCAGACGATGTCGCGCAGCACGCCGCCGAAGATCCCGGTGATCACCCCCATCATCGAGGCGATGAAGATCGGCATGTGGGCGTCCAGGGCCGAGGCCACGCCGGCAATCGAGAACAGGCCGAGGCCAATGGCGTCGGCAATCACGATCATGCGTTCGGATACCACCTGGCGCAGCGTGCGGATCAGCGGCGCTGCCATCAGCGCGAGGAAGAAAATCAGGATCGCGTATTCCTGATGCGTGACCCAGAACAGGGGCCGCTTGTCGAGCAGCAGGTCGCGCATGGTGCCGCCGCCGAAAGCCGTGATGAAGGCCACCGTGAACACGCCCACCAGATCCATGCGCTTGCGGCGCGCCTCGATGAAGCCCGAGAAGGCGCCCACCAGAATTGCCATGATCTCGATAATCTTGATCAGTGACATGGGCGCTCAGTCGCGGAAGGCAGCTTTGAGCAGAACAATCAGGGCGCCGTGGCCGCCCGCTTCGCGCCCCGGCACGCAGAAGGCGACCACGTCGTCTTTCTGGACGAGCCAGGAGTGGACCATCGAGCGCAGCACCGGCTCGCCGCCGGCCGAGCCGTAGCCTTTGCCGTAGATGATGCGCACGCAGCGCAGATTGCGGCGCGTGCTGCGGCCGACGAAATCGGACACCGCCTCGCGCGCGGCGTCGCGCCGCATGCCGTGCAGATCGAGCTCGTCCTGCACCGGCCAGTAGCCCTGGCGCAGGCGCTTCATGGTGCTCTTGGCCACGCCCTCGCGCGAGAAATTCAGGGTCGGATCGTCGTCCAGCAGGCCTTCGACATCGAACTGGTCGGACAGCGAGGCGCGCAGCACGGCCGCGTCATCCTCGGCCTGCTCTTCCTGGCTCAGCGGCCGGGCCGGCAGCGGCTGGGCGCGCTGGACCAGATGCGGATCGAGCTTGCCGCTGTCGGGCAGCTTCTTGACGCCGCCGATCGCGCTGCGGAACAGGTTGGCCTCCTGGCGTTCCTGTTCCTCGCGGCGCTTGCGCTCGGCCTCCTGCTGGAGGCGCACGCGTTCCTGTTCCTTGAGCTGTTCACGCAAGGATTTGAGGTCGGCGAAGTCCTTCAGTCCCGCCATGGGCTCAGCCTTCCAGACTCTCCAGATAGCGCTGGGCGTCGAGCGCGGCCATGCAGCCGGTGCCGGCGCTGGTGATGGCCTGGCGGTAGACGTGGTCCTGCACGTCGCCGGCGGCGAACACGCCCGGAATATTGGTGGCGGTGGCGAAGCCCTCGGTGCCGGAACGGGTCTTGATATAGCCGTTGTGCATGTCGAGCTGGCCTTCGAAGATGCCGGTGTTCGGCTTGTGGCCGATCGCGATGAACAGGCCGTGCACGTCGATCCGGGTCAGGGCGCCGCTCTCCGTGGCCTTGGCCTGGAGGTGGGTGACGCCGGAATCGTCGCCGCAGACTTCGTCGAGCACGTGGTTCCACAGGATCTCGACCTTGCCTTCGGCCTGCTTGGCCAGCAGACGGTCGATCAGGATCGGCTCGGCGCGGAACTTGTCGCGGCGGTGGATCACGGTGACCTTGGAGGCGATGTTCGACAGGTAGAGCGCTTCTTCGACGGCCGTGTTGCCGCCGCCGACCACGGCGACCGGCTTGTTACGGTAGAAGAAACCGTCGCAGGTGGCGCAGGCCGACACGCCGCGCCCCATGAAGGCTTCTTCCGAGGGCAGGCCGAGGTATTGGGCCGAAGCGCCGGTGGCGATGATCAGGGCGTCGCACGTGTACTCGCCGCTGTCGCCGATCAGGCGGATCGGTTTTTCGCTGAGCTTGGTGGTGTGGATGTGGTCGAACACCATCTCGGTATTGAAGCGCTCGGCGTGCTGGAGGAAACGCTGCATCAGCTCCGGACCCTGGACGCCCATCGGATCGGCCGGCCAGTTTTCGACGTCGGTGGTGGTCATCAGCTGACCGCCTTGTTCGACGCCGGTGATCAGGACCGGGTTCAGATTGGCGCGCGCCGCGTAGATGGCGGCGCTGTAACCGGCCGGGCCGGAACCAAGAATGAGGACGCGGGCGTGTTTCGGAGTAGTCATGATCGGGTTCGGATGAGTTTTCGCGTGGCAGAATTATAGACGATCGGGGTTTATGCCGTAGAATGGCCGGATTGTAGTAAGTACCATTTTGCCGCCCAATGGCCAAATCGAGTCCCGCCCAGAATACTGCCAATTCCCGCAACCAGAGCGAACGTCAGCCTCTGCCCAATCGTCTGGTCCGCCTGCTGTCGGAAACCAAGTGGCTGGCGCTGGCTGTGCTGTTCCTGTATTTCGTGATGGTCCTGGCCAGCTACAGCCGTGGCGATCCGGGCTGGTCGCACGATGTCAGCGTCACCAAATTCGCCAACCTCGGCGGCAAATACGGCGCCAAAACGGCCGACTTCATGCTGTATGTGTTCGGCTTCTCGGCCTGGTGGTGGTGCGTCTGCTTCCTGCGCCTGATCTGGCGCGGCTATAAAACCCTGTCCCACAAATACCTGTACGAGTCCGAGCTCGAACCCGAGCA
Source organism: Massilia sp. TS11 (assembly GCF_022012445.1). Classification (GTDB taxonomy): domain Bacteria; phylum Pseudomonadota; class Gammaproteobacteria; order Burkholderiales; family Burkholderiaceae_D; genus Telluria. The sequence continues at coordinate 267,789 of NZ_JAKLTS010000004.1, read as the reverse complement.
CATGGGCGAAGTGATCGCCCGCTGGGTTGGCTTTGCGCTGCTGATGGTGGGCAGCATGGGGATCGAATTTCTGCGCATGTACACGCTGCGCGCCGAATTGCCGCGCGCGCCGGGCGGCGTGCTCGGCCAGCTGATCGGCGAGTCGGCCCATGTGGCTTTCGGTTTTACCGGCGGCACCATGCTGCTGCTGATGCTGTTTGCCCTCGGCTTCTCCCTGTTCTTCCATGTGTCGTGGATGAATGTGGCCGAGCGCATCGGCGGCTGGATCGAGCAGACGATCGAATGGTTCCAGCTGCGCTACCAGACCCACGAAGACCGCCGCCAGGGCGAAGCGGCCTCGGTCAAGCGCGAGGAAGTGGTCGTCCATGAGCGCGCCAAGCAGGTCGAGAAACACGTGGCCGCGCCGACCATCAAGATCGAACCGCAGGTCGTGGCCGTGCCCAAGTCCGAGCGCGTCGAGAAGGAAAAGCAGGCGCCGCTGTTCCAGGACCTGCCGGGCGACTCCAAGCTGCCGCCGATCTCCCTGCTCGATGAGCCGCCGCCCGAGCAGGAAGTGGTGTCGGTCGAGACCATGGAATTCACCAGCCGCCTGATCGAGAAGAAGCTGTCCGACTTCGGCGTCGAAGCCAAGGTCGTGGCCGCCTATCCGGGCCCGGTCGTCACCCGCTACGAGATCGAACCGGCGACCGGCGTGAAGGGCAGCCAGATCGTGAACCTGGCGCGCGACCTGGCGCGCTCGCTGTCGCTGACCTCGATCCGCGTGGTCGAGACCATCCCCGGCAAGAACTACATGGCGCTCGAGCTGCCCAATCCCAAGCGCCAGATCGTGCGCCTGACCGAGATCCTCGGCTCCAAGGTGTACAACGATTCGAACTCGAGCCTGACAATTGCGCTCGGCAAGGACATCGCCGGCAAGCCGGTCACGGCCGATCTGGCCAAGATGCCCCACCTGCTGGTAGCCGGCACCACCGGTTCCGGTAAGTCGGTCGGCATCAATGCGACGATTCTGTCGCTGTTGTACAAGGCCGATCCGGCCGATGTGCGCCTGATCCTGATCGATCCGAAGATGCTCGAGATGTCGGTCTACGAGGGCATTCCGCATCTGCTGGCGCCGGTGGTGACCGATATGCGCCAGGCCGGCCACGCGCTTAACTGGGCCGTCAACGAAATGGAGCGCCGCTACAAGCTGATGTCCAAGCTGGGCGTGCGTAACCTGGCCGGCTACAACGCCAAGATCGCCGAGGCGGCCAAGCGCGAAGAGCATATTCCGAACCCGTTCTCGCTGACCCCGGACGCGCCCGAACCGCTCGAAAAACTGCCGACCATCGTCATCATCATCGACGAACTGGCCGACCTGATGATGGTCGTCGGTAAGAAGATCGAAGAGCTGATCGCCCGGATCGCCCAGAAGGCGCGCGCGGCCGGCATCCACCTGATTCTGGCCACCCAGCGCCCCTCGGTCGACGTGATTACCGGCCTGATCAAGGCGAATATCCCGACCCGCATCGCCTTCCAGGTGTCGTCGAAAATCGACTCGCGCACGATTCTGGACCAGATGGGCGCCGAGACCCTGCTCGGCATGGGCGATATGCTCTACATGCCGCCCGGTACCGGCCTGCCGATGCGCGTGCACGGCGCCTTTGTGTCCGACGATGAAGTCCACCGCGTGGTCAAACACCTGCAGGCGCAGGGCGAGCCGAATTACATCGAGGGCATCCTCGAAGGCGGCGTGGCGGAAGAGGGCGGCGCCGGCGGTGAGCTGGGCGGCGCTGGCGGCGGCGAAGGCACCGAAGCCGACCCGATGTACGATCAGGCCGTGGCCGTGGTGCTCAAGCACCGGCGCGCCTCGATCTCGCTGGTGCAGCGCCACCTGCGCATCGGCTACAACCGCGCGGCCCGCCTGCTCGAACAGATGGAACATAGCGGCGTGGTCTCGGCCATGCAGTCGAACGGCAATCGCGATATTCTGGTGCCGGCGGCTAACGCTGAATAAAGGATGCAGATGATGGTTTCCCGTATCAAGGCCCTGGCCGGCGCAAGCCTGCTCTTGCTGACGCAGCTCGCGGCGGCCTCGGCCCTCGACCAATTCAAGAGCTTTGTCACCTCGACCAAGGCGGCCAAGGGCGAGTTCACGCAAAAGATCGTGAAAAAGGACCCGAACGCCAAGCCCGGCCAGGTGTCGCAGGGCAGTTTTCTGTTTGCCCGTCCGGGCAAGTTCATCTGGACTTACCAGAAGCCGTATGAACAGCTGCTGCAGGCCGATGGCGAGCAGCTCTACATCTACGACAAGGACCTGAACCAGGTCACGGTGAAGAAGCTCGGCAATGCGCTCGGCTCCTCGCCGGCCGCGATCCTGTTCGGCAGTAACGACCTCGACAAGAACTTCACCCTGTCCGACGCGGGCGCCAAGGATGGCCTGGAATGGCTGCTGGCCGTGCCCAAGGCCAAGGACACGAGCTTCGACAGCATCCGCATCGGTCTGAAGGACGGCATGCCGGCCGCGATGGAGCTCAAGGACGCGTTCGGCCAGACCTCGGTGCTGGCCTTCCGCAATGTCGAAAAGAATCCGAACCTGGGCGGCGTGCAGTTCAAGTTCAGCCCGCCGAAAGGGGCCGACGTCATCGCCCAGTAAGCGGAACCTTCGCTGCCGGGCTGTGATCTGAACCACCATGGACGACCTGTTCAAAACCGAACCCACGCCGCCGCTGGCCGAGGCCCTGCGGCCGGCCACCATCGCCGAGGTGATCGGCCAGAGCCATCTGCTGGGCGAGGGCAAGCCGCTGAATCTGGTGTTCCGCTCGGGCCGTCCGCATTCGATGATTCTGTGGGGTCCGCCGGGCGTGGGCAAAACCACGCTGGCGCGGCTGACGGCGCGTGCCTTCGATTGCGAGTTCATTGCCGTCTCGGCCGTGCTGTCGGGCGTGAAGGAGATCCGCGCCGCCATCGAGCAGGCCGAGCATTTCCTCGCGGCCGGCAAGAGCACAATCCTGTTCATCGATGAAATCCACCGCTTCAACAAGTCGCAGCAGGACGCCTTGCTGCCGTTTGTCGAGTCTGGCCTGGTCACGCTGATCGGCGCCACCACCGAGAACCCTTCGTTCGAGGTCAATTCGGCCTTGCTCTCGCGCGCCCAGGTATATGTGCTCAAGGCCCTGACCGACGAGGAAATGCGCCAGCTGCTGGCGCGCGCGCGCGAACGCGTGCTGCGCGGGCTGGAATTCGACGAAGCCGCCGTCGATACCCTGATTGGCTATGCGGACGGCGATGCGCGCCGCTTCCTCAATCTGCTGGAGCAGACCCACACGAGCGCGCAGGCCGCGGGCACGCAGCACATCACCGGCAGCTTTGTCGAAAACGCGCTGACCCTGAACGCGCGGCGGTTCGACAAGGGCGGCGATAATTTCTACGACCAGATTTCAGCCCTGCACAAGTCGGTGCGCGGCTCGCATCCGGACGCGGCCCTGTACTGGCTGTGCCGCATGCTCGACGGCGGCGCCGATCCGCAGTATCTGCTGCGCCGGATCGTGCGCATGGCCTGGGAAGACATCGGCCTGGCCGATCCGCGCGCCGTGCAAATCGCGAATGAGGCCGCGGCCACCTTCGAGCGCCTGGGTTCGCCCGAAGGCGAGCTGGCGCTGGCCCAGGCCGTCATTTATCTGGCCTGCGCGGCCAAGAGCAATGCCGGCTATATGGCCTATAACAATGCCATGGCCTTCGTGAAGAAGGATAAGTCGCGCGAGGTGCCCGTGCATCTGCGTAATGCGCCGACCAAGCTCATGAAAGAGCTCGGCTACGGCCACGCCTACCGCTATGCCCATGATGAGCCGAACGCCTACGCGGCCGGCGAAACCTATCTGCCCGAAGGCATGGCCGAACCGCACTGGTATCAGCCGGTGCCGCGTGGCCTGGAGGGCAAAATCGCCGAAAAGCTGGCCTGGCTGCGCAGCCTGGACGACGAGGCCAAGCGCTAACTCCGGCGAAAAAGCGTTCTACGCCGCGTTTTTTGCAGTTCATCGCAATCCGAGGGCAAAGTGCGGGCCGCTTGGGTAAAGTTTCATCATCGAATGACACTTCACCAAGGAGCCCAACATGAACATCCGTAAAAATGCCGAATCGATCTTCGTCGCCGCCGCCCTGATCGCCATGGTCACCACCTTCGCCACCGCCAAAACGCCGAGCTTCAACGCCGCCAAGCGCGTCGCTGTCGTGGCCGATACCAAACTGCCGACCGTGGTCGTCAGCCACAAACGCCTGACCGCCGCCGAGAAAGCCGCCCTGAACTAAGAGCAGGCGCGTAGAATCGCCGTCCATGAGGCGACTTCTACTCCTGCTGGCAGTGCTGGCCGCACCGGCCGCTTATGCCGACTGCACTTTATTGACGGACGCGCGCACTGGCCGCGTCCTGCTGGAAGAAGGGCAGTGCGATCTGCGCACGCCGCCCATGTCCACCTTCAAGATCGCCATCAGCCTCATGGGCTACGACGCTGGCGTTCTGCAAACGGAACACACCCCACGCTGGCCCTTCCAGGCCGGGTACGTCGCCTGGCGGCCCGAATGGAAGCAGGACACCGACCCGGCCGCGTGGATGAAGCTGTCCGTGGTCTGGTATTCGCAGCAGACCACGGCCCGACTCGGTCTGGCGCGCTTTCGCCAGTACATTAAAGACTTCGACTACGGCAATCAGGACGCTTCGCGCGCCGATGCGCTGGAAAAGAGCTGGCTGTCGACCACGCTGCAGATTTCGGCGCGCGAGCAGAGCGCCTTCCTGATGCGCCTGCTGGCACGGGATCTGCCCGTCAGCGCCCACGCCTACGCCATGACCGCGGCCATCACCCTGGCCGAGGCGCGGCCCAATGGATGGGAGCTGCATGGCAAGACTGGCAGCGGCGACTTTGCCCAGGGCAGTGTCGGCTGGTATGTCGGCTGGGCGCACAAGGACGGCCGCAGCATCGTCTTCGTGCGCCAGGTGATCGAGACGGCCGATATTCCCGGGCCGGCCGGCCTGCGCGCGCGCGATCTGTTCCTCAAACGCCTGCCCGAACTGCTGCCCTAAAATGGTCCCAGAGCGGGGCCGGCTTGGTACAATGCTGGTTTTGACACACTCCAGCTGGCATTGGCCATGATTGACATTCAACTTCTCCGCAAAGACATCGATACCGTCGCCGCCCGTCTGGCGACCCGCAAGTTTCAGCTCGACGTAGCCGGCTTCAACACTCTGGAAGCTGAGCGCAAGGCCATTCAGACCCGTACTGAAGAGCTGCAGAGCAAGCGCAATTCGCTGTCCAAGCAGATCGGCATGTTGAAGGGCAAGGGCGAAGACACCTCGGCCGTGATGGCGGAAGTGGCCGGCATCGGCGACGCGCTCAAGGAAAACGAGCAGGCCCTGTCGGCTGTGCAAGCCAAGCTGGCCGATTTCATGGCCACCATCCCCAATCTGCCGCACGAATCGGTGCCCGTGGGGGCCGACGAAACCGGCAATGTGGAAGTGCGCAAATTCGGCACGCCGCCGCGCTTTGATTTTGAAGTGAAAGACCATGTCGATGTCGGCGCTGCGCTGGGCCTGGACTTCGACACCGCCGCCAAGCTGACCGGTTCGCGCTTTGCCGTGATGAAGGGCGGCATCGCCCGCTTGCACCGCGCCATCGCCCAGTTCATGCTCGACACCCACACGGGCCAGCATGGCTATACCGAGTGCTACACCCCCTACATCGTGAACGCCGATTCGCTCAAGGGCACGGGCCAGCTGCCCAAGTTCGAAGCCGATCTGTTCGCCGCCAAGAAGGGCGGCCAGGAAGGCGAGGGCGAGGCCCTGTATCTGATCCCGACGTCGGAAGTATCGCTGACCAATTTCGTGCGCGATGAAATCGTGCCGGCCGACGCCCTGCCGCTGAAACTGACGGCCCACACGCCGTGCTTCCGTTCGGAGGCCGGCAGCTATGGCCGCGACACGCGCGGCATGATTCGCCAGCACCAGTTCGACAAGGTCGAGATGGTGCAGATCGTGCAGCCCGAGACCTCGTACGCGGCGCTGGAAGAGATGGTCGGCCACGCTGAGACCATTCTGCAGAAGCTCGGCCTGCCGTACCGCGTGATGGCACTGTGCACGGGCGACATGGGCTTTGGCGCTGCCAAGACCTATGACCTGGAAGTCTGGCTGCCGGCGCAGAACACCTACCGCGAGATTTCCTCGCTGTCGAACTGCGAGGCTTTCCAGGCACGCCGCATGCAGGCGCGCTTCCGCAACGCCGCCGGCAAGCCCGAGCTGCTGCACACCCTGAACGGTTCCGGCCTGGCCGTGGGCCGTACGCTGGTGGCCGTGCTCGAGAACTACCAGCAGGCCGACGGCAGCGTGATCATCCCCGAGGCACTGCGCCCCTACATGGGCGGCTTGGAGCGCCTGAGCCCGGCGACATAAAAAAATTCAAGATTCGCAGATTTGCCCCTTCCATTTTCGGACAAGCCTGCTATAATCTTGGTCTTCCGACGGTGACCACCGTTGCTGCAGTACCTGGAGAGGTGGCAGAGTGGTCGAATGTACCTGACTCGAAATCAGGCGTAGGGTGTCCCCCTACCGTGGGTTCGAATCCCACCCTCTCCGCCAGGAAACATTTAAACCCAGCAAGTTCGCAAGAGCTTGCTGGGTTTTTCCTTTGTGGTTCAATGACTTAGCTTGCCTTGCAAGCTCGACTGTCGAGCTCCGATTCGAATCCCGAAACCGTCTTTTCCACTGATGCGCTCACTCTGCGGAGTATCCAAGCGACGCATTTTGGGGGCCTTCTTGGGGGCCTCATATCGGCATTGGTGGCCCGAAGCCCCGAAATAGGAATCCCGGCCATGATTCATGACCACGAAATGTGTACTTTACAATTGCGCCTTGTCTAGACTCCAAGGTGAATTGATGCTCACTAACAGCTTTGTCCGTTTTTTTGAGTCTGAACGCGCTGGCGGCGTGGTACTGATCTTTTGCACGGCCTTGTCGCTTGTCCTCGCCAATTCGGCCGTCGCGCCCACGTACTTGGGTCTTTGGCATGCTCGGATCGCCGGTATGGCGCTTGAGCAATGGATTAATGACGGCTTGATGGCCGTGTTCTTTCTGCTGGTTGGCTTGGAACTCGAGCGTGAACTGTACGTGGGTGAGCTCTCCAAAGTTCGGCAAGCGATGCTGCCCATCGTTGCGGCCCTTGGCGGCATGCTGGTGCCCGCTGCTTTCCATTTCGCCTTAAACCATGGTAGTCCGACGCAAGGTGGTGCTGGCATTCCGATGGCCACTGATATTGCTTTCGCCATGGGTGCGTTGGCCATGCTGGGTTCCCGGATTCCACCTGCACTCAAAGTGTTTCTTGCGGCGCTCGCTGTAATGGACGATCTTGGCGCCATCATCGTTATTGCCGTGTTCTACGCGCACGGGGTGCAAGCCATCTGGCTGTCTTTCGCCTTGGCTTTGTTCATGGTGCTGATTAGCTTGAACCGGCTGGGGCGTGTAATAGCCTTGTGGCCTTATCTCCTCGGCGGCGTGGCGATGTGGTATTGCATGTTGCAGTCCGGCGTGCACGCGACCATAGCCGGCGTGTTGTTGGCGTTTGCCATACCGTTCTCATCGCGCGCCGAAGACGAAGCCTCGCCCTCGCACCGCCTTGAGCATATTTTGCATAAGCCTGTGGCATTTTTTGTCTTGCCTATTTTCGCATTGGCCAATACAGGCATAACGCTGGCGGATGATTGGCAATCTGGCTTGTTGACGCCTAACAGCCTGGGCATTCTCGCCGGACTGGTTTTGGGCAAACCGATCGGAATCGCGCTGGCCAGCTTTCTGGCTGTTGCGGCTGGCTTTTGCGCTTTGCCGTCCGGCGTGAGCTGGCGCCATGTTCTTGGCGCCGGCATGCTCGGCGGGATTGGATTCACCATGTCGATCTTCATCGCCAATCTTGCGTTTGCCGCTGCGCCGGATGTGATCAATGCCTCGAAGTTGATGATTCTTGCGGCGTCATTGGCCGCAGGGATAATTGGCTGGCTCTGGTTGAACCGCATTCGCCCCCTTGTGGCCGATTCCTAGTCGATCATCAAACGGTATCCGACTGCGATTTCCGTTAGCAAATGGCGTGGTTGGGCGGGATCGTCCTCCAGTTTGTGGCGCAGATGAGCCATGTAAATGCGTAAGTAATGGCTGTGGTCCGACTGACCTGGTCCCCAGACGGCGCGTAGCAATTGGCTTGTCGTCATGACGCGACCCGCGTTTCCTACCAAGACCGACAGAAGGCGGTATTCGGTCGGCGTCAAATGCACGCGCTCGCTACTGCGGGTGACCAGGCGTGCGCGCGTGTCTATGCAGACTTTTCCGAAGCGCACGATCCCGCCGGCATCGGCAGCTGGCTGACGCTGTCGGCGCTGGCTTGCGCGTACCCGCGCCAACAATTCCGCGACCCCGAAGGGCTTGGTGAGGTAGTCGTCGGCTCCGGCGTCGAGCGCTCTCACTTTGTCCGTTTCTCCGGCGCGGGCCGATAACACGATGATGGGCACAGGCGACCAATTGCGCACCTCTTGGATCAAGTCCACGCCATCCATGTCCGGCAGGCCCAGATCGACAATCATGAGGTCGGGCTGGCGTGTGCCGGCGTCGATCAGGCCGCGTTTGCCGCCCTCGGATTCGTGCACCTGCCAGCCTTCCGCTTCAAGTGCAATGCGCACAAAGCGGCGGATCTGCGGTTCGTCTTCCACCAGCAAGGCGGTGGGCGCGCTATCAATCATGTTCTATTTCCTGAGTAGGGAGATCGGGCGCCGTGCCGGCCGGTAAGCAGATGACGAAGAGGGCGCCGCCCTCGGGGCGCGCTTGGGCATGGATCTGTCCATCATGGGCCTCAATGATGGCGCGGCAAATCGACAAGCCCAGTCCAACGCCCGGTTTGGCCGATTCGCGTTCGCCGCGCGTGAATTTTTCAAAGATGGCTTGTTCCTGTCCAGCTGGCAGGCCGGGGCCGTTATCCCATACGCGCAGTTCGATCCATTTGCCTCGGACGCCAGCGCCGATGCCGACCGTGGCGCCCGCTGGCGTGTATTTGGCGGCGTTCTCCAGCAAATTGCATAACACCCGCTCGATCAGGACGGCGTCGGCGTGCACCAGCGGCAGATCCGGTGGCATGTCGGTCACCACGTGGTGCTTGGCCAGCAGTGCCGCTTCTTGATGCAGGGCGCAGCCCACCAGTTCTTCCAGGGCCTGCCACTGCAGATTCAGTTTGATCTCGCCGCTTTGCAAACGCGCCATGTCGAGCAAATTGGCGACCATGGCCGCGAGCCGTTGCGCTTCCTGATGGACGGCGACAGCCGAGCGCTGCTGTTCTGCGTTGAGACTGTTTGGCGTGCGCGCCAGTGATTCAGCCAGACCGACGAGCGCCGTCAGCGGCGTGCGCAGGTCATGTGACAGGGCGGCCAGCAGTGAATTGCGGAGACGCTCGGATTCCATACTCACCAGGGCGCCTTGCGCGACCTCGACGTAGTGGACTCGTTCCAGCGCGATCGCGGCCAGGGTGGCGAAGGTGTCCAGCTGTTGCCGTTGTTCCGGGATCAGCAGCCAGCGCTGGGCGCCGGGCGCCACCGCTAGCACGCCACGGGTGCGCATCGGGGCGACCAGAGGCAGGTAGAACAAGGGGCTGGCAGGCAGAGTGTCAGTGCCGAAGCCTGCTGCTTCGGCGCGATCAAAGGCCCATTGTGCGATGCCTGCGTCTGGTGCGGGCAGTGTGCCGGGCGGCGGCGGCTGCAAGCGCCCCGCGTCGTCGGGTAGCAGCAAGACGGCTTGGGCGCCGAAAGCCTGACCGATGAAGCGCTGGGTGATTTCGAACACCTGCTCGGATTGCAGTACACCGGACAATTCGCGCGCAAATTCGTATAGGGCACGCCAGCGGGCTTCGCGGCTGGCGGCAACCTGGGCCTGAAAGCGCAGGCCCGCCGTCAGATGTCCGGTGATAAGGCCGACGATCAGCATGACGCCGAAGGTCACCAGGTATTGCAGGTCGGAGATCGCGAACGTAAAGCGCGGCGGCACGAAGAAAAAGTCGAAGCAGGCGACACTGACGCAGGTGGCGAGCACGGACGGTCCCCGCCCCAAACGTACAGCGACCAGCACCACGACCAGCAGGAACAGCATGGCGATATTGGCCAGGTCCAGCACCGCCAGCATGGGCGTCGCGACCAAAGCCGTGCCCAAGGCAGCCAAGGCGGCGATCAGATAGGCGCTCCAGCGCGCTGGCGGTGCGCCTTCATCCTCGGCCGGCTCGGGCGGCACCGGCCTGGCCAGGCTGGCGCCGACTTCGATCAGGTCCAGTTCTGGCGCGATGCGTGCCAGGCGCCGGTTCAATCCCTCGCTGCGCCAGCGCTGACGGCTCCGTCCCAATGTGATCTTTGACAGGTTGTGGCCACGCGCATAGCGGACGGCAGCGGCGGCGACATCGGCGCCGCTCAAGACGGCCGTCTTTGCGCCCAAGGATTCGGCCAGCTTCAGCTGCTGCAGGAGGGCCTCTCGGCGGCCGCGCGGAAGTTGAGCCAAACGCGGCGTCTCCACGTAAATGGCATGCCAGTCCATGCCCAGTTGCCCGGCCAAGCGGGCAGCACTGCGTACGACGTGCTCGCCTTCGGGTCCGGGGCCGATGCAGGCGAGCAAGGCGGCGCCAGTTTTCCAGATCGTGTCGATCGACTGCTCGACGCGGTAGGCGCGCACGTCGTCTTCGATGCGGTCGGCCGTGCGGCGCAAAGCCAGTTCGCGCAGCGCGATCAAATTGCCCTTGCGGAAGAAATTCTGCGCGGCCCTTTCGGCCTGTGGCGCCTGGTAGACGCGCCCGCTCTTCAAGCGTGCCAGCAGCTCGTCGGCGGGAAGGTCGACGACGATGACTTCTTCGGCCGCGTCGAAAATGCTGTCGGGTACGGTTTCGGCGACGCGAACACCGGTGATGCCGCCGACGACATCGTTCAGGCTCTCCAGGTGCTGAACGTTGACCGTCGTGAATACGTCAATGCCGGCGTTGAGTAACTCTTCGACGTCTTGCCAGCGTTTAGGATGGCGCGAACCCGCCACGTTACTGTGCGCGAGCTCATCGACCAAGACCAGGCGCGGACGGCGTTCCAGAACAGCATCGAGATCGAATTCCTTCAAGACCTTGTCGCGGTAAGGAATCTCGCGTAAGGGCAGAATCGGCAGGCCATCGAGCAAGGCGGCGGTCTCGGTGCGGCCATGGGTTTCGATGACGCCGACCAGCACATCCGTGCCATCTGCCTTGAGCTTGCGGGCGGCGCTGAGCATTGCATAAGTCTTGCCCACCCCGGCCGATGCGCCGAAATAGATGCGCAAGGCGCCGCGTGCAGCACGCTGTTCGGCGGCCTGGACTTGCGCGAGCAAGGCATCCGGATCGGGGCGGGTCGGGTCAGCCATGGCTTAGGGCTTGAGGGCGTCGAGGGCGAGGTTCAATTCGAGCACATTCACGTGCGGCTCGCCAAAGACCCCGGCCACGCGTGTGCTGCGCTGCTGCTCGATCAGGGCCAGCACATCCGCTTCACGCAGGCCGCGCGCGCGTGCGACCCGGCCCGCCTGGTAGCGGGCGCCGGCGACACTGATGTCGGGATCGAGACCGCTGGCCGAGGCTGTCACAAGGTCGACCGGCACTGTTGCGCGATTGTCCGAATCGGCTTCGTGCAGCGCAGCCAAGCGGGCGCGGACAGCGTCCAATTGGGCCGGATTGAGGGGCCCGAGGTTGGAACCGCCCGAGCCCGCCCCATTGTTCGGCATTGGTGTGGTCGCCGACGGGCGGCCCCAGATATAGCGCGGCGAGGTGAAAGCCTGGCCGATCAGGCGCGATCCAATGGGCTGGCCATTGCGTTGGATCAGGCTGCCACCGGCTTGGTCCGGGAAGGCCGCATGCGCGATGCCGGTCACGGCCAGCGGATAGGCGAGGCCAACCAGCATGCTCAAGGTTGCGAACAGCGTCAGGGCGGGACGGAGGAGGGTGGGCATGGTGTTTCCTTTCAGACGAGCCCCAGGGTGGACAGGGCCAGGTCGATCAATTTGATGCCAGCGAAAGGCAGCAGCAGACCGCCGACGCCATAGATCCAGATATTCCGGCGCAGCAGGGCGGCGGCGCCGATCGCGCGATAGCGCACGCCTTTCAGGGCCAGCGGAATCAAGACCACGATGATCAAGGCATTGAAGATCACCGCCGACAGGATTGCCGAGGACGGGCTAGCCAGGTGCATGACATCCAGCGCGCGCAGGCTGGGGTAGGTGGCGACAAAGGCGGCGGGGATGATGGCGAAATATTTGGCGACATCGTTGGCGATGGAGAAGGTCGTCAATGCGCCGCGCGTCATCAGCATTTGCTTGCCGATTTCGACCACTTCAAGCAGCTTCGTCGGATTCGAGTCGAGGTCGACCATGTTCCCCGCTTCTTTCGCCGCCTGGGTGCCGGAATTCATGGCGACGGCCACATCCGCTTGAGCCAGCGCCGGCGCGTCGTTGGTGCCGTCGCCCGTCATCGCCACCAAGCGTCCCTCGGCCTGATAGCCGCGGATCAGCTTCAGCTTGTCTTCTGGCGTGGCTTCGGCGAGGAAGTCATCGACGCCCGCTTCGGCCGCAATGGCCGCTGCCGTCAGCTTGTTGTCACCGGTGATCATGACGGTCTTGATGCCCATGCGGCGCAATTCGGCGAAACGCTCCTTGATGCCGCCTTTGACGATATCCTTGAGCTCCACCACGCCGAGGATGCGGCCATTGTCCGACACGATGAGTGGCGTCGAACCGCGCCGGGCCACGTCGTCCGCCGCCCGGCCCACTTCATCCGGCCAGGCTTGGCCCATTTGTTCGGCGTGGCGGCGCATCGCGTCGATGGCGCCTTTGCGTACGCGCCGCTGGCCCAGATCGATGCCGCTCATGCGGGTATGGGCAGAGAACGGAACGAACACATGGTCGATGCCGGCCAGCTCGCGTTCCCGGATATTGAAGCGCTGCTTGGCCAGCACGGCGATTGAACGGCCTTCGGGCGTGTCGTCCGCCAGCGAAGCCAGCTGCGCCGCGTCAGCCAATTCTTGTTCGCTGACGCCGGGGGCCGGCAGGAAGGCGGCCGCCTGGCGATTGCCAAGCGTGATCGTGCCCGTCTTGTCGAGCAAGAGCACATCAACGTCACCTGCCGCTTCCACCGCGCGGCCGGACGTCGCGATGACATTCGCTTGCATCATGCGGCTCATGCCGGCGACGCCAATGGCTGACAACAGGCCGCCGATGGTGGTCGGAATCAGGCAGACCAGCAGGGCAATCAAGGCCGTGACCGTGATCGGCTTGCCCGCCTGGCTCACTTCCACCGCATATTGCGAGAAGGGCAGCAGCGTCAGGGTGACGATCAGGAAGACGATGCTCAGCGCAACGAGCAAGATGCTCAATGCAATTTCGTTGGGCGTTTTTTGGCGTTTGGCGCCTTCCACCATGGCGATCATGCGGTCGAGGAAGGTCTCGCCCGGGTTGACGGTCACGCGGACAACCAGCCAGTCCGACAGCACGCGCGTGCCGCCGGTGACGGAGGAAAAGTCGCCGCCGGATTCGCGGATCACGGGCGCCGATTCGCCGGTAATCGCGCTCTCGTCGACAGAGGCGACGCCTTCGACCACTTCACCGTCGATGGGGATGATGTCGCCGGCCACGACCAGGAAATGCATGCCGACACGCAGCTCGTTGCCGGTCGTGGGCAGCCAGGTGGTGCCGTGTTTCGGCTCGTGCAGTTTCTTGACCAGTGCTGCCTTCTTCAAGCCGCGCAGCGATGCGGCCTGGGCTTTGCTGCGGCCCTCCGCCAGGGCTTCGGCAAAGTTGGCGAACAGGACCGTGAACCAGAGCCAGAGCGCGACCGTCAAGATGAAGCCGAAGGGCGCTTCGCCATGGCCGTTGGCCGCCTGAATGGCGAGCAGGGTACTGATGATGCTGCCGACATAGACGACAAACATCACTGGGCTGCGCAGCTGGACTGCTGGGTGCAGTTTGTTGAAAGATTCGCCGATTGCCGGACCGATCAGGGCCGGATCGAACAGGCGCAAACCTTGGGAAGATGAGGACATGACAGGCTCCATTAGCGGGCGAACAGCTGCAGGTGCTCGACGATCGGGCCGAGCGCGAGCGCAGGAACGTAGTTGAGGACGCCGACCAGCACGACCACGCCGACCAGCAGGCCAATGAAGATGCCGCCGTGGGTCGGCATGGTGCCGCTGGTGGTGACAAGACGCGGTTTGGCGGCCAGCGATCCGGCCACGGCCAGGATGGGCACGATCATCGCGAAGCGGCCGAACCACATCGCCAGGGCCAGCAGGACGTTGTAGAACGGGGTGTTGACCGACAAGCCGGCGAAGGCGCTCCCGTTGTTGTTGGCGGCCGAACTCAAGGCGTACAGGATTTCGCTGAATCCGTGTGCGCCCGGATTGGCCACGCCCGCCTTGCCCGCATCGCAGAGGACGGCGATTGCCGTTCCGGTCAGGACCAGGATGGGCGTGACGAGGATGGCGATCGAGCTCATCTTCATTTCGTAAGCCTGGATCTTCTTGCCGAGGTATTCAGGCGTGCGGCCGATCATCAGGCCGGCGATGAATACGGCGAGGATGGCGAAAATCAGCATGCCGTACAGGCCCGAGCCCACCCCGCCAAAGATCACTTCGCCAAATTGAATCAGGACCAGAGGAACAGCGCCGCCGAGGGGCAGGAAGCTATCGTGCATGGCGTTGACGGCGCCGCAAGATGCTGCCGTCGTGATGGCGGCGAACAGGGCCGAGGCATGGATGCCGAATCGGGCTTCCTTGCCTTCCATATTGCCGCCCGATTGCCATGCCCCGGGTGCTTGATCGATGCCCAGCGCGCTCAGGGCGGGATGGGCCTGCTGTTCGGCGATCATCACGACGCTGGTCATGAGGACGAAGATCAGGGTCATCGCGCCCAGCACGGCCCAGCCTTGGCGCTGGTCGCCGACCAGGCGGCCGAAGCAAAAACACAGTGCCGCCGGGATCGAAAAGATGGCCAGCATCTGGACGAAATTGCTTAGCGCCGTCGGATTCTCAAACGGGTGGGCCGAGTTGGCATTGAAGAAGCCACCGCCATTGGTGCCGATCATTTTGATCGCTTCTTGCGAGGCGACCGGCCCCATGGCCAAAGCCTGGGTGCGTGCGGTTAGCGTTTCCGTGACGGGCTGTCCTTGCGCATCCTTGAGCGGCTTGCCATCGGAGCCAAGCTTGGGCTGGGTGTACGTGACCGGGTCGATCAGCTGGACGTCTTTGTAGGGCGAGAAATTCTGGATCACGCCTTGGCTCACAAAGAACACGGCCAATACCAAGGACAAAGGCGTCAACACATACAGCGTGATGCGCGTGAGATCGGTCCAGAAGTTGCCGATGTGTTGGGCCGAGCGCGATGCCAGGCCGCGAATCAGCGCGAAGGCCACGGCAATGCCGGTCGCTGCTGAGAAGAAGTTCTGGCCGGTCAATGCGAGCATTTGGCTCAAGTAGCTCATGGCTTGTTCGCCGGCGTAGCCTTGCCAGTTCGTATTGCTGACGAAGGAAATCGCCGTGTTAAAGGCCGAGTCGGGGCTGATGGCGGGCATGCCCTGCGGATTCAAAGGCAGCAGGTGCTGCAGGCGTTGAATGGCGTAGACGAAAACGGCGCCAATCGCGTTGAAGACCAGCAGGGCGAGCGCATACGTCTTCCAGCCCATGCCTTGCTCGGCCTGTACACCGGCGAGGCGGTAGAGCAGGCGTTCGACGGGTGCCAGCCAGCGCAGACCCGGGATGGCGCCGCCTTCGGCCACCCGCGTCAGAAGGATGCTGAGCGGCCAGGCCAGAAGCAGCAGCACAGCCAGGAAAGCGGTCAGCAGTGAAAGTGCCTCGGTCGACATCACAGCTCCTCCGCGTAGATCAGGGCATACAAGAGGTAGAGCAGTAAGCCGCTTGCCGCGATGCCGCTGGCGAGATAGATGAGGTTCATTGTTTGCCTCCTAATTTGGCGCAGGCCGCTGCCATGGCCCAGGTCAGCGCGAGGCAGGCGCCGATGGCGGCGAGGTAGATCAGATCCATGTGGTTCTCCGATGGGGCGATACCTTCAGGCTAATGAGTCCCGGTGATAAAAGCCGTAAACAGTGATGCCTTGCGTGTAAACGCGGCGTAAACGCGGGCTCAGAAAGTCTTGGTTAGATTCAGGACGAGACGGCCGTCGCCCAGGAATTTGCCTCCAGCCACCGAGGTATAGGCGGCCCGGGACGCGTTGGTGTCTATCCAGGCGAGGCTTAGCGTGGGGCCGCTGAGATCCTTGGTGACGCCCACTTTCCAGTCGGCGTAGCTGGCGGCGCCGTTATGCGCGACACGTTGATGGCCCGCGTGCAGGTTGAGGCTCCAGCCCGATCCGAGTTCGGGATTGGCGGATAGGTCAAGATAAGAGCTGCCGCGGCTGTCGGCGAAACCGAACAGGTTGGTGACGGCTTGCGAATACTTGAGGGCGACCGTGCCATAGCCGAGCTGGCCGTAGACTTCGGTCGTATTTGCATTTGCCGAACCTGCTACCTTGGCCAAGCCATTTCCAGCATAAACATAGCTGAGCGCACCGACGTCGTAGGTGAGACCCGCGCTCAGGTTGCCGCGCTTGCCGCCGTATAGGTCGAGTTCTGAATTGCCGCCGCCGCCGGCATCTTTGGTCCAGCGAATGGTCGATGACCACGCTCCGGCGTAAAGACCATTCGCTTTGTTCGTGAAGTCAGCGCCGCCTTGAATTGCCGGTTTCAGACGCGATTGGGAAATGCCGCGATAGCGGTATTCACTCACCAGGCTGAGGTTGAGACTCAATTCGGTTTCGTTTGCGTTGGGTTCGGGCTCGGCGACAAAGGCTGCGAGCAGGGCGGCTGAGAGCAGGAATGACATACTGGATTTCCATTGCAGTGTGAGGACAATGGCGCCAGCTTAGGGAAACACGCATAAAGAAGGCGTAAAGATCGCGGTCAGGCGTGTAAACGGGCTGCAAGTACCTGCGACCGTCGGGTAATGGTAGGATTGGGGAGCAGGTCGAAAACGCGGAAGTTGGCGGAATTTCTTGTTGTGAATGTCTGGGAAGAAGCAGATCAAGCCTATGATGTTGGGGGCCTTTTTGGGGGCCTCCTAACGACGGAAAGGCTGATTTACTAGGGGATGGGACTCCCACCCTCTCCGCCAAAATACAAAACCCAGCAAGATCGAAAGAGCTTGCTGGGTTTTTCGTTTCTGGAACGCGCGCGTTGTTCGAAGGAGTTGCGATCTGACCGTGCCCGCTTTGTCTACCTTCACTGTCAGATCGAATTCGAGTTCAGGCGTTCCCCAAGGTTCTTACCCTTGAAGCATTCGCTTAATTTTTGTGGCCTTTTCAAAATGGTCCAGTTTGTGTTCGCGGATCCACCATTCAGCGGCTTCCATCAGTAATTCGGGGTTGTCATTCTTGTTGCTGAAAAACGCGTAAAAAGATAGGCCGACATCAGCTCCCTTCTTCGCGATTTTTTGGTCACAAACCGCAATGAATTTTTTTCTTAATTCATCTCTCATTTCATACTGTCCGCGTTGAATAAATATACAAGCTTGCCAATAAAGTAATTTCATTTCAGTCTTCGACCTGCGTCGCGGAGGGCCGTCCCTAAACTGGCGTCCCACGGTCATCATTGCTAATGAACTTACTTTCTACATGCTAAAGCACGCTAGCTTAATTGCACTCCTTTCATTCGTTCTTCCCGTCTGGGCGGACCCAATTCCGACAACGAAGCAGGAATGCACCCGTCGCTGCTTGAGTGTCGATCCTGCCAATCCGAAAAAGGCAAAGTCGGACGAACGCTTGAAGAATATCCGCGATCGCCTGAGCAAAGAGTCTGACCCGGACAAACTGAAGCTCATTCAAAAAGAAGAGCAGGATGAGCTTGAAATGCACAAAGAGGAACATGAAAAGATGTGCAAATTCATGTGCCGCAATAATCCCAACGAATAGCGCGGGCGGCTTTGGCGATCAGGCCGCTGCCGGTAGCGGGGCGGCGCCAAGCAACTCGGCATTGGCCGCGCCAATTGCAAAGCCTTGCACTGCCACACTCGTCTCCGCCCCTTCTGCGGCCAGCGCCAATTGATCGAGCGTGGCCAGCGATTCCACCCGTTTTACAATCAATCTGGCCGCATTGCTGCGGCAAGCCAAGATCAGATCCCGCAGCGCCAGCGGGTCGCTCACGATACTGGCGTCCAGCTTGATGGCGGCGGGCCGGATGCGCTCCACCGCGTCGGCGGCACCGGCGATCGACGCTGCCTGCACGGCCAGACGGAAGCCATTTCGCCGATAGTTATCCGCCACGTAATTGAGCAGCCAGGCCTGCGTGGGGCTGGTGGCCGGCAATGCCAGGACGATGCGATGTATCGGCAATTCCAGCGCCTGCAAAATGCGCAGGAATGCGTAACCGTGATTGCTGTCCACGGCCGCCAGCAAGCGGTCATGCACGCGCAGATAGAGCTCGCCCGATTGCTCATCGGCCTGGCGGAAGAAATTGATGGCATGGAGGGTCCGGCACAGGCGGTCGAGGTGAATCGATTCCTCTTCGCTGGCGGCGCCGTCCAATAATTTGAACGGCGACAGACCGGCCGCGCCGTCTGGCCCGCTGCGCACGAGGGCGTCAAATCCCAGCAGCTTACCGCCATCGAAACTGCGGATCGGCTGAAATGCGCTCGTGAGTGTCGCCTTGAAAAAGCGGCCCTGCGTGACGCCATCAGGTGCGCGCCAGAGGCTGGAGTTCGTGCCTGCCGCATTAGCCAGTCTTTCCAGATAGGCCTGCAAAATGGGGTGCTTCATAACCTCGCCCAATGAATAAATCCCCCGCAGATTAAGCCGCCGCTGGCCGGCGATAGAACGAATTTTCTGGCATAAGCAAGCGCAAAAAGATTCGTTTCGTGCCCGCGCTTTGGCTGGCACGATAAGCCCCGGTAGCAAATCCGAGGGGCATATGTGTCAATTGCTGGGAATGAATAGCCTGAAACCGGCGGCGCTGAACTTCAGCTTCAGCGGCTTTTGTGAGCGCGGCGGGCGCACCGGCCATCACGCCGATGGCTGGGGTATCGCGTTTCATACGGCCGAAGGCTGCCGCTTATTTGTCGAGGAGCGGGCCGCGGCCGCATCACCGATCGCCGCGGCCTTGCGCGAGGCGCCGATCCGCGCGCGGAACATCGTGGCACATGTCCGCAAAGCGACGCAGGGTGCAGTCGCCCGCGAAAACTGTCATCCCTTCGTGCGTCGTCTTTGGGGCCGGTCCTGGTCGTTTGCGCACAATGGCGATCTGAAGGGATTTGTGCCGGTGATGCGCGGCCCATTTGCGCCATTCGGCAATACCGATAGCGAGCGCGCCTTCTGCTATCTGTTGAACCACTTGCACGCGCGCTGGGGAGTGCAGCCGCCCGATGTGCAAGCCTTGCATGCCGCTCTGTCGGAACAGGTGGCGGTAATCGCGCGCCACGGCTCTTTCAATTTCCTGCTGTCCGATGGCC
Source organism: Massilia sp. TS11 (assembly GCF_022012445.1). Taxonomy (GTDB): domain Bacteria; phylum Pseudomonadota; class Gammaproteobacteria; order Burkholderiales; family Burkholderiaceae_D; genus Telluria. The sequence continues at coordinate 248,262 of NZ_JAKLTS010000004.1, read as the reverse complement.
TGGTCATGTTCGCCCATGCGACTACGCGACTGTATTGCGTGGAGCGCGCCTATCCATTTCAAAGTGCATGTTCGCGCGATACGGGCTCGGTCGTCATGCTCGGCCATGTCAATCACCTGGACGACCGCATGTCGGTGATCGCCACCGAGGCCCTGACCGACGACGAATCCTGGCTGCCATTGCCATCCGCCGAGCTGCTGCTGTTTCATGGCGGGCGCCTGCGCGATCCCTCGACCTTCAGGCAGCCCGCCTCACTTCTTATCAGCTCATAAAATTTCCATGAAAACGACAACCATCAATGTACGCAATCAGTTCCGTGGCCGGGTCAAAGAGATCATTCTCGGTCCGGTCGTCTCCGAAGTCGATATCGAAACGCCCAGCGGCATCGTCACATCGGTGATCACTACCCGGTCGGTGGAGGATCTGGGGCTGCAAGTCGGCAATGAAGTCATTGCCCTGATTAAGTCGACCGACGTGGCCATCGCCAAGCTCGACGACTAAACACGCTTCGACATAGGGAATGACCGATGTATCGCTTTCTACCGCTAATTCTGATCGGCCTGTTTCTGCATTTGCCTGCACAGGCTGCTGATAAGGTCCTGCTCAACGCCTCGTATGACGTCACGCGCGAGCTTTTCAAAGACATCAATCCCGCCTTTTCCGCGAGCTGGAAGGCCAGTACCGGTGACACTGTCACGGTCAATCAGTCCCATGGCGGATCGAGCAAACAGGCGCGCTCGGTGGCCGATGGGTTGGATGCCTCGGTCGTGACCATGAATCAGGCGCCCGATATCGATATTCTGGTCGAGCGCGGGCTCGTCACGCAGGATTGGCGCCAGCGCTTTCCGCACCATGCCTCGCCGTTTTATTCGACCATGGTTTTCCTCGTCCGCAAGGGCAATCCGAAGCAGCTGGCAAATTGGAGTGATCTGGCGCGGCCCGGTATCAAGGTGATCGTCCCGCACCCCAAGACTTCGGGCAACGGCCGCTATACCTTCCTGGCGGCCTGGGGCGCAACGATCAGAGCCGGCGGCGGTGATGCGCAGGCCCGCGAGACGGTCACGAAGATATTCAAGAACGTGCCCGTGCTCGATGCCGGCGGGCGCGGCGCCACGACCACTTTTACGCAGCGCGGCATAGGCGATGTGCTGGTCACCTTCGAAAACGAAGTGCAGCTGGTGCGACGTGAATTCGGCGATAACTTTGACGTCGTTTATCCGCCGATCTCCATCCTGGCTGAATCGCCGGTCGCTGTTGTCGACAAAGTGGTGGACCGGCTGGACCTGCGCAAACCCGCAGTCGGCTATTTGAATTTCCTGTATTCGGAGGCGGGGCAGGAGATCATCGCGAAGCATTTCTTACGGCCGCGCAGTGAATCAGTCGCGCGAAAGTACGCCGCCAATTTTCCTGCAATTCGGCTGTTCACCGTCGAGGAAGTATTTGGATCATGGAAGCTGGCGCAAAGCCGCTTCTTCGATGACGGCGGCGAGTTCGACCGCATCTACCAATCGAAATAGCGCCTGCGCCTTAAAGCAGGGCGCTGGTCGCCGCTGCCTCGGCCAGAATCCAGTTGCGCACTTCAGCCAGGGCGGGATTGTCCGCGCCGCTGCGCTGGATCAGCCAGTAGCCGTGGTCGGTGGCGGCGGGCGGGCGCCGGGTGGCGACCACCAGCTGGCCGTCGGCCAGCAACGGGGCGACCAGGGCCAGGCGGCCCAGGGCCACGCCTTGGCCGGCGAGAGCGGCTTGCACCACCTGGTCGTACTGGTTGAACAGCAGGCGGCCGCCGTGCGCCGCGCTTGGCTTGTAGCCGGTGCCGCGCAGCCAGGATTGCCATTGCATCCAGGGGCGCGAGGTGTCGTCGTAGTCGATCAGCACCTGGCGCCGCCATTGTTCAGGCTCCTCGATGGCCTCGATGCCCAGCGAGGGATGGGCCACGGGAATTAGCAGCTCGCTGAACATGCGGATCGCGCCTTCCGGTGCGCTGGCGTCGGGGCTGTAGCGCAGCGCCAAATCCATGCCGTCGCGTTCCAGATTGATGACGCGGTTGGTGGCGGCCACGCGCACGTCGATATCGGGCGCGCGCCGTTGGAAGGCGCCGAGCTTCGGCAACAGCCACAGGGATGTGATGCCGATGCTGGCTGTGATCGTGATGCAGGGCCGGGTGGCGGCCGGGCGCAGTGAGGCGATCACGCTGCCCAGCTGCTCGAACATCGGGTCGATCGAGCGGAACAGATTGCGCCCCTCGGGCGTGAATTCCAGGCTACGGTAGGCGCGCACGAACAGGCGGCATTCAAGGACCGATTCCAGCGCCTGAATCTGACGGCTGACGGCCGATTGCACGATGCACAGGTCCTGTGCGCCCAGCGTGATGCTCATGCGCCGGCCCACTGCCACGAAGGTGCGCAGCAGGTCCAGCGGTGGCAAGTCAACAAGCCTGTTCGTCATCTGAGTTTTCCTCTCGCAGAAGGAGGGTAGTGCGGTTCGCATGCCAAATGGGCATGTCAAGCCGGCATTCTAATCGTTTGAGGCGAATCCCGGGCGCGCGTTAAATACGGTCAGATGAACGACGCCGACGAGACTCTCATGCCCTTGAATCCGCCTGAACCTGTGATCAGCACGCTGGAATACCTGTGCAGCGGCAACCCCAAGCCCGTCACGTATATGCTCGCGCCGCCGGGCGGCCATACCTGGCCGACGGCTGACTACGCGGCCATGCCGGTCGCCATTCTGGATGGGCGCGCCCGCGCGCCTTCGCTGTCCGTCGATACGGAGGGTTTCGAACTGCGCAGCTGGCCCAGCAAAATGCGCGACTTCAATGATCGTGAGGCCATCGAGCGCCTCTACTATCCGGAAATGGAAGCGCTGGCGCTCGCCGTCAGCGGCGCCAGGCGTGCGATCGTGTTCGACCATCTGGTGCGGCGGCGCGCGCCCGGCCATCTGTCACCGTTTGGTGCGCGCCCCGGCGAGCGGCCCAGCGCGGCGACACGCGTCCATTGCGACTTTACGCCCGCCTCGGCGCTGCGCCGTCTGCGGCTGGAGACGGAGGCGCACGGCCTGGGCGAAGTGGGCCGCTATGCCATCCTCAACCTGTGGCGCTCGACCGGGCGGCCCGTGCGCGATGCGCCGCTGGCCGTGTGCGACGCGCGCTCGGTGCGGCCCGATGAGCTGGTCGCGGCCGATATCGTGTATCCCACCCGCACCGGCGAAATCTTCGAGCTGCTGCACAATCCAAACCACGTCTGGACTTATTTCAGCGAGATGCAGTTCGAGGAAGTGCTGGTGTTTAAACAATTCGATTCCGATGCCACGCGGGCCAGTTTTACGCCGCATGCCGCCTTTGCACATCCGGCCACGCCGCCCGGCACGCCGCCGCGCGAGAGCATCGAAATCCGCTGTCTGCTGATTTTTGATTGAGACGAGGTGATGATGACGATTCAATTCTGGTTCGACTTTGGCAGCAACTACAGCTACCTGAGCATGCTGCGCATCGCGCCGCTGGCCGCTGCCGCTGGCGTGCAGGTTCAGCTCAAGCCGTTCATGCTCGGCCCCATCTTCAAATCCTTTGGCTGGGACAGTTCGCCCTTTGTGCTGCAGCCCCTGAAGGGGCGCTATGTGTGGAACGACATGCGGCGCCAGTGCGCCAAGTTCGGCCTGCGCTGGCAGCAGCCGTCGCAGTTTCCGCGCAATGGGCTGCTGGCCGCGCGCATTGCCTTGCAGGCTGAGGCGGCGCCGTGGCTGCCGGCCTTCTATGAGCGGGTCATGCTGGCCAATTTTGCCGACGACCTCGACATCAGCGACGAAGCGGTGATCGGTGCGATTCTGGCAGACCTGGGCGTCGACAGCGCACGCACGATTGCTGAGGCCAAGTCGGACAGCGCCAAGGCCAGCCTGCGCGCGCGCACCGAGGAGGCGGCGGCGCTCGGCATCTTCGGCGCGCCGATGTTCCTGGTGGGTGAGGAAATGTTCTGGGGGAACGACCGGCTCGAGGACGCGCTCGCGTATGCGCAGCAGGTATCCGCGCCAGCCGCGCTTGGATGATAATGGCTGGCGACGTGTGAGGATTCCATGAAAACAGGCTTTATCGGACTGGGCCATATGGGGTGGCCGATGGCGCGCAATCTGGCGCGCGCGGGCACGGACTTGATTGTGTGGAACCGCAGCCGGGATAGCATCGACGCTTTGCTGGCGGACGCGCCAGGCGTCGCCGTGGCTGACTCGGTGGCCGAGGTGTTCGCGCAGGCGCCGGTGGTGATCCTGATGCTCGCCAACAGCGCCGCCATCGACGCCGTGCTGGAGCGGGGCAGCGCGCGCTTCGCGTCCCTGGTCCGTGGGCGTACGCTCATCCATATGGGTACGACCTCGCCGGAATTTTCGCTCGGTCTGCAGCGCGATCTCGTGGCCGCGGGCGCGCGGTATGTCGAGGCGCCGGTGTCGGGCTCGCGCGTGCCGGCCGAGCTGGGCCAGCTGGTCGGCATGCTGGCCGGCGACCCGGCCGACGTGGAAGCGGCCTCGGCCTTGCTGGCGCCGATGTGCAGCCAGGTGTTTCGCTGTGGCGCTGTGCCGCAGGCGCTGCGGACCAAGCTGGCCGTCAATCTGTATCTGGTCACGCTGGTCGCCAGCCTGGCCGAGGCGGCCCACCTGGCCGAGCGCAGCGGTGTGGACCTGCAGGTGTTCCGCGCCATTCTCGATGCGGGCCCGATGGCCAGCCGGGTTTCTTCCGGCAAGCTGGAAAAGATGATCACGCAGGACTTCTCGGTGCAGGCGGCGCTGGCCGATGTGTTGATGAATGTGCGCCTGATTCACGACGCGGCCCGCGCGGCCGCTTCCGCTTCGCCGCTACTCGACCAGTGTCTGGCCCTGTATAGTCGTGCCGATCAGATGGGCCTGGGTGGGCAGGATATGGCGGCGGTCATCCGCGCGCTCGACCCGGCGCCTCCCGGGCAAGACCAAGTATGAAGGAGCCAGCCATGCCACCCCACGTTTTCATCACCGGCGCCAGCAAGGGCATCGGTGCATCCATCGCGCGCCTGGCCGCGCAGCGCGGCTATGCGGTCGCCATCGGCTACCACCACGATCATGCGGGGTCGCTGGAAGTCCTGCGCAGCATCGAAGCCGAAGGTGGCACAGCCTGCGTCGTGCAGGGTGATGTGGGCGACATGGCGCAGGCCGAGCGCATGCTGGCCGAGGCGCAGGCGGCGCTCGGTCCGCTGCAGGTGCTGGTCAATAATGCCGCGATCACCGGGCCGATTGGCAAGTTCGTGCAGGCCGATCCGAATGTCATCGAGCAGGTGTTCCGCACCAATGTCCTTGGCACCATGCACTGTTGCCGGGCGGCGGTGCGGGCCTTTCAGAGCGCGGGGCGCGGCGGTGTGATCGTCAATGTGTCGTCGACTGCGGCCACCACCGGCAGTCCCGGTGAATACGTGCATTATGCGGCCAGCAAGGCCGCGGTCGACAGCTTCACGCTGGGCCTGGCGCGCGAGCTGGCGGCGGAGGGGATTCGCGTCTGCGCCGTTGCGCCGGGCTCAACGCTGACCGGCATCCACGCGCGGGCGGGCGAGCCGGACCGTCCGCTGCGCATCGCGCCGCTGGTGCCGATGAAGCGTCTGGCCGAGCCGGATGAAATCGCCGAGGCGGTGCTGTGGATGATGTCCGACGCGGCCTCCTATGTCACCGGAGCGGTGCTGCGTTGCAGTGGCGGTCTCTGAGGTCTTAGCGGTCAAGCGCTGGCCTCTAATGCGCTGAACGACAGGCTCACCGCCAGCCGTTCACGGTCGGCCGTGTTGTCGGCGCGGCGCGCGTAGGCACGCCGCTGGGTCGGCAGCAGGATGCCGCCAACGGCCTCAAGTGCCGAGGTGTACTGGGCAACGGGCTGTGCGCCGATCAGCTCGGCCTCGTAGTCGTGACGGCGCAGCAGGCCATCGGGGCCAAAGTAGAAGGTCTGTTCGCGGCTGTGCGTCGCCAACTCCGCCGGGTAGAGCACGCGCAGGCGGCGCCATTCTTCGCCGTCTTCCACCCAGGGGGCGACTTCTTCGCTGCGCACGCCGGGCAGGGTCAGCGAAAACGGCAGGCTCAGATAATTCCACAGGGCGTAGCCGGCGAAGTAGGCGAGATGCAGGGCGTCCCAGGGCGTGTCGAACCGGTGCCCGTCGAAATGGCGGCGGGGCGCTGCGCGGCTGCTGAGCATGCTGCCGTCGGCCGCGCTGATCCAGACCAGGTCGGGCCGGAAGTGCACCACCTGCCCCTGCGGGCCAGCGGGGGCGTAGCGGGTGGCCTGGGCGCGGGTGTCCACCCAGACGCGCACATTGTCCAGCGCGCCGCTGTGTCCCTTCAGCGCCCAAAGCCCGCCGCCAATCGCGGCATGGGCATGGATGTGGCCGAGCCTGGTCCAGGCAGCCAGACCGCCGTGCGCGTCGAGGGCGGTCGCGAGCAGGTCATTCATGCCGTGTTCCTTTCAACTGTGGCAGACCACGCACAGCTTGTTGCCGTCCGGGTCGCGGAAGTAGGCGCCCCAGTAATTGGCGTGGTATTCGGGCCGCAGGCCGGGCGCGCCTTCGTCCGTGCCGCCATGGGCGAGGGCGATCTGGTAGCAGCGGTTGACCGTCTCGCGGTCGGGGGCGAGCAGGGCGGTCATCGGCCCGTTGCCCGGGTGCGCGGCCTGGCCGTCCCAGGGCGTGCGGATGATGAAGAAGGGGCGCTGGCCGTCGCGCCCGGACCAGGCCGCCCAGGGCACGCTGGCGTCCGTGATCCGCAGCTTGTGCTGCAGCGCGGCCATCAAAGGGGTGTAGAAGTGCAGCGCGCGCTCGAAATCGCGAATACCGAGAACAATGTGGGAAATCATCATGCGTAGGGTGTTCCGTCTTTGTGGAAGAACTGCCAGGCGCCATCGACGAGGACGGCCTTGAGGTCGTCGTCCGGGTAGCTGGCTTCGTCACCGGCGCTGCGGTCGCCGACCTCGAGATAGACGACCTCGGCCTCCGTATCATTGACCAGCCGGTGCGCATTGCCAGTGCCGGCCTTGAAACCGGCGCACATCCCGGGTGCCAGTCTGTGCCTGCCGCCATCGGTTTCCAGCGCCGGCTGCCCCTGCAGGATATAGACGAATTCATCCTGGCGCGAGTGGGCATGGCGCATGGCCGAGCAGGCGCCCGGGGCCAGCACGGTCAGGTTGACGCCAAAGTTACTCAGCCCGAAGACATTGCCAAGGCGGCGTTTGGCCCGCCCGCGCATGCGCGCGGCAAAAGGCTCCGGGTACACCGAGCCCAGCACGGGTTCGATATCGAGCGCGGCAATGGGGCGCGTGTCTGTCATGCGTGGCTCCTTCAAGGGCTGAGATTCGGCTTGCCGCCGGCCGCATTGGACGTGATGTTCAGGCCCACGATCAGGAATTCCGCCATCGGCTGCGCGAGCGGGCAATGCTGGGTTCCGCGTGGCACCACAAAAATATCGCCGGGCCTCAGGTCGACGGACGGCCGGTCCGCCAGCTGGATCAGCAGGCGGCCGCCGTAGAGGATGAACAGCTCGTCCTGATCGTCGTGCTGGTGCCAGCGGGTCGAGCCTTCTCCCTTGGCGACCTTGAACAGCTGCCCGTTGGCCTCGGCGACGGTCTGCTGGGACCAGAATTCCGTCAGCGCAGCCAGCGCCGAGGGGATATGAACTTTGTCATGCATGGAGACTCCTTGTGCGGCGGTCTGTTATTGGGGCGCCGTGTGCAGCAATGAACGGCGGCGCGCATAGCCGAAGTAGACGATCAGGCCGAGCGCCAGCCAGACCAGAAACGCGATCCAGGTCAGCGGCTTCAGAAAGGCCATCAGCGTGCCGCAGAAGGCGATCGACAGCAGCGGCACCCAGGGCACGGCTGGACAGCGGAAGGCGCGCGGCAGATCGGGTCGGGTGCGGCGCAGTACGATCACGGCCACGGAGACCAGGCAGAACGCGGCCAGGGTGCCGATGTTCACCAGCTCGCCCAGAACCTCGAGCGGCACCAGCGCGCCCAGCAGGGCAAAGGTGATGCCGACCAGCCAGGTGGTCAGAAACGGGGTGCGAAAGCGCGGATGCAAGCGCGACAGCCGCTGCGGCAGCAAGCCATCGCGCGACATGGCGAAGATGATGCGCGTCTGGCCAAAGGTCATCACCAGCATCACCGTGGTCATGCCGATGATGGCGCCCAGGTCGATGAAACTGGCGAACCAGTCCTCATGCGCGTACTGCAGGGCCAGCGAGACGGGATGGGCAACGCCCTTGAACTCGGCGTAGGGCACGATGCCGGTCATGATGGCCGTGACCAGCATGTACAGCACGGTGCAGATGCCCAGCGCGCCGATCAGGCCGAGCGGCAGGTTGCGCTCCGGGCTGCGCACTTCCTCGGCGGCCGAGGTCATCGAGTCGAAGCCGATAAAGGCAAAGAACATCAGGGCGGCGGCGCTGATGGTGCCGCCCAGTCCGTGTGGCATGTAGGGATGCCAGTTGCCGGGCTCGACGTGGCGCGCGCCGACCACGATGAACAGCAGCACCACGGCCACCTTGATCGCCACCAGAAAATTATTGGCACGCGCCGACTCGCGCACGCCAAGGGCCAGCATGGCCGTCAGGCTCAGCACGATGAGCAGGGCCGGCAGGTCGATCAGGGTGGGCACGCCGGGACGTGCGCCCGGCGCGGCCGAGAGCGCGACGGGAATGTGCAGATCGAAGCTGCCGATGAGCGACTGGAAATAGCCCGACCATCCGGCCGACACGGCCGAGACGGCCAGGCCGTATTCGAGCATCAGATCCCAGCCGATCATCCAGGCGACCACTTCGCCCAGCGTCAGGTAGCTGTAGGTGTAGATCGATCCGGCGACCGGCACCGTGCTGGAGAACTCGGCATAGCACATGGCCGCGAAGCCGCAGCAGATGGCGGCCAGCACGAAGGACAGGGTCAGCGCGGGCCCGGCCGTCACGGCACCCTGGCCGGTCAGCACGAAGATGCCGGTGCCGATCACGGCGCCAATGCCGAGCAGGATCAGGTCGACGGGGCCGAGCACCTTTTTCAGGCCGCCCGGGCCGCGGCTGAGCGCGAGCGTGCGCTCCAGATCCTTCTTGCGAAACAAGCTCATGCGTTTCTCCATGTGGACGAGGGCAGCCAGCCCCTGTCTGGGTGGTCAAGTTGGAACTATTACACTTGGGTCGCGGTCCGCGCGCAAATGATCAAAATCGCGTGCTGACATGCTCCACCAGCATGCGAAGCGGCTGGGCAAGGCGGCGTCCGAGCCGGCAAAGCAGCAGCGCGTAGGCCAGGATGGAGAGGGCGGCCAGGGCCAGGATCAGGAAGCTCAGGGTCTGCGGCTGACCGCCGAGCGGAACCTGGGCCGTGTGGGCCACCCAGGCAACCAGCAGCATCATGAAGGGGAAATGGCAGGCCAGAATCACGCTGCTGGCGGCCGGGAAGGACAGGCTGAGGCGGCGCGGCCAGCGGCGCCATGCGGCGCGCGGCTGCGGCTTTCGGTCCAGGCTGAGAAAGAAGGCGGCCAGCGCCAGACCCAGTTGCAGATCGAGCAGGCTGCGGCCGATCAGCATCCAGTGGGGCGGCCAGTGGCTGACCGGACCGGCGCCCAGGCGCGACAGGCCTAGTCCGAGCAGCAGCGCGGCGGTCCCGCCCCAGGCAGGCCAGCGTGCGCGCGGATTGTCCGCCTGTTGGCGCACCCAGGCACCGATCATCCACAGCAGCAGATAGCTGAGGAATTCCGGCGCCAGTGCGCTCGCGCTCAGGCCGATGCACGCCGCCAGCACGCCGCCGCGCCGGGCGCCGCGTGCCGACATGCAGGCAAGGTAGGCGAGATAGGCCCAGCATTCGTAGGCCAGCAGGTAGAGCATGGCATTGCTGCCAAAGCCGGGGACGACAAAGCGCTGGATCGGCAGCAGGTTTTCCAGCAAGGCGGTCAGGCTGAGGTCGGGCGAGTACTGGCTGAAAAAAGCGTAAGCCGACTGCAGCGTGGCGGAGCGGCTGCCCGCCACATCGAAGCCCGCGCCAAGTAGCAAGGCCGGCAGCAGCAGGGCGTAGGACCAGATCGCCTTCTGGCGCAAACGCTGGGCCGGTTCAGCGCGGCTGGGCCGATGCAAGCGCGCCAGTGTGAGGCCGCTGGCCAGCATGTAGAGCACGAATCCCTCGTGCCCGAGCCCCGTCAGCAGGTAGAAGGCCTTGAGCAGCCAGCCTTTGTGCTGCACCTGTTCGTACGAGGCGAACAGCAGGAAACGCAGATGGTAAAGCATGACCAGCAGGGCCGCCGTCCAGCGCGACCAGCCGAGGGTGGTGTCGAAGGTGGAGTACATGCGCCAGTCTCTTGTGCAGGGAGCTGGCGCTCACGGTAACAGGGCGTTCCAGAGCGTATTTGATGTGAACGATCTGGAACGCGCCCGGCGCGGTGTGCACGCTCAGAGATTGCGCGCGGCGCGCACCGGATAGCCGGCTCCCTGGACCAATTCGGCAATATTCTCCAGCGCCAGGCTGGACTCGATGTGCAGCGTTTGTCCGGCCAGGTCGATCTCGATATGGGCAGCCGGATCGGCGGCTTTGATGGCGCTGCTGACCTGGCCGGCGCAGCCGCCGCAACGCATGCGTTCAACCTGCAATTCGTACATGGAAGACTCCTGTGAATGATCGGAGTCTTCAATGTGGACCTTCCTACCGTGGCAAAGTCAAGCGGGCCACGCCGCAACGCGGCCCGCGTTCGGCGCGCACTTTATTTGACAAATTCCCGGTGGCGCAAATGCTCAGGCGCAGGTCCCGGTGCGCGAACCGCAAGTGCCTTTGCCGGCAGCCTGCAGGTCAGCGTCCTTGACGCAACAGGCGCTGGCCGGTTCCGGGGCTGGCCCGCCACAGCAGCTGGCAGGGGCGGGACTGGGGCTGCCGCAGCAGCCGCCCGCGGCGGGCGCATCCTCGGTCAGGGGGCGCGTCACGCAGACGCCGGTCTCGGGCAGTTCGAGCTGGACGTCGTCGGCCGCGGCCATGTCGCCCGCCAGGGCGGCGACGACCGAGCGCACTTGCTCGTAGCCAGTTGCCATCAGAAAGTTCGGGGCACGCCCGTAGCTCTTGGCGCCAACCGCGTAATAGCCCGGTTCGGGGTGGGCGAGCTCGCGATGGCCGTGCGGGCGCACGCTGCCGCAGCTGTGCAGATTCGGGTCGATCAGCGGGGCCAGCGCATCGGTGCTTTCCAGCCAGGGATCGAGGCGCAGGCGCAGTTCCTGGGCCATGATCAGATCGGGGCGGGCGCCGGTGGCGACGACGATTTCGTCGATCTCCGTGATCGGATCGACACCGGCCTCGGCTTGCACCTGCAGCTTGCCCGCCAGCGGGCGCACGGCCTGAATGCGGAAATTGCGGTGCACCTCGAGCTTGCCGCTGGCCTGCAAGGCTTGCAGGCGGGTGCCGAGCAGTCCGCGCGCGGGCAGCTGGTCGGCCTCGCCACCGCCGAAGGTGCGCGCCAGGCTGGCGCCGCGCACGGCCCAGACGATGGACGTGCCGGGCGCCTCGTCGGCAAGGGTGGCCAGGGCGATCAGATTGCCGGCCGCCGAGTGGCCGGCGCCGACCACCAGCACCCGCTTGCCGGCATAGCGGGCCCGTGCCGTGCCCTGGATATCGGGCATGCCGTAGGTGATCTGCGCCTGGCAGTCGTCCTCGCCCAGGGCGGGCAGGCCGTTCGCGCCCATGGGATTGGGCTGGGACCAGGTGCCGGTCGCGTCGATCACGGCGGCGGCCTGGAACTCGCGCACGCCCTCGGGCGTGTCCGTGCGGATCACAAACGGCGCCAGTTCGCGGCCGCTGGTCTTGACCTTGTCGATACCGGCGCGCGCAATCGCCAGCACGCGATGGCGCAGACGCAGCTGCGGCGCCAGCGCCGGCAAGGCGGCCAGCGGCGCCAGATAGTCATCGATGAGATCGCCGGCCGTCGGCAGCAGGTCCTCGGCCGGGGCTTCCCAGCCGTGAGCGTCGAGCAGGGCGCGCGCGGCGCGGTCGATGTTGTACTGCCACGGCGAGAACAGGCGCACCTGGCGGTAGCTGGCGAGATTGGCGCCCACACTGGCGCCGGCTTCGAACACCAGCGGGGTCAGCCCGCGCTGAAGCAGATGGGCCGCGGCGGCCAGACCGACCGGGCCGGCGCCGAGGACGGCGATGGGAAGTTGCGCTTGCATAGTTCCTCCTTCGTCATTCGTAAAAATACGAATAATGAGACAAAAAAATTCACAGCTTGCCGATCAGGCTCTGCAGCTGCGCCAGGCGTTCGGGGACGATGCAGTAGCACACGCGTTTGTCGTCGCTCGAACCTTCGATCAGGCCAGCTTCTTTCAGGATGCTCACGTGCTGCGAGGTGGTCGAGGGCGCCAGGCCGACAACCTCGGCCAGGCTGCCGAAAAAGCAGCCGCCGAAATCGGCCAGATGCTTGACCAGCTTCACGCGCGCCGGATGGCCGAGCGCCTTGCACAGGCGCGCCAGTTCCTCCGCATCGAGCGGCTGGCCGGGCGAATGTGACGGGGCAGGGCAGCAGTCCATAGTGAATTCGTTGATCGACGAATGAAGAATAGTTGCGGCCCGTTGACCTGTCAAGCGGTTTATTCGATAATTCAATAAATATTGAAATAAGGCCTGTGTATGGCAATCGAACTCAAAGAAGCGGCCCAGGTGCTGGCCGCCCTGGCGCAGGAGTCGCGCCTGGCCGTGTACCGCCTGCTGGTGCAGGCCGGACCGGCTGGCATGGCCGCCAGTAAAATCGCCGAGGCCTGTGCGATCAGCCCCTCGTCCCTGTCCTTCCATCTGAAGGAGCTCAGCCATGCTGGCCTGCTGCAATCGCGCCAGGCCGGGCGCTTCGTCATCTATTCGGCCGACTTTGCGCGCATGAACGGCCTGATGGCCTTCCTCACTGAAAACTGCTGCGGCGGCAATCCCTGCTCGCCCATTGCCACGCCCGCCTGCGGGCTCACGACGACGCCAACATGAACGTACTTTTCCTTTGCACTGGCAACTCCTGCCGCTCCATCCTCGGCGAGGCGACTTTCAACCATCTGGCGCCCGCCGGCTGGCAGGCCATGAGCGCGGGCAGCAAGCCGACCGGCTATGTCCATCCGCGTTCGCTGGCCCTGCTGGCGCGCGAGGGCATTGCCACCGAGGGCTATCACAGCAAATCCTGGGAGGCGCTGCCGGCCACGCCCGATATCGTGATCACCGTCTGCGGCAGCGCCGCCGGCGAGACCTGCCCGGCCTATCTGGGCCCGGTGCTGCGCACCCATTGGGGGGTGGACGATCCGGCCCACGCGAGCGGCAGCGACGCCGAGATCGACGCCGCCTTCATGCAGGCCTACCGTACGCTGCGCGCGCGCATCGAGGCCTTCCTGGCGCTGCCGCTGGCCGAGCTCCAGCAGGACAAGGCGGCGCTCAAAGCCGCGATGGACAAGATTGCGCTGATTGGCGCGTGAAAGGAGTATGAGCATGCCGACGATACAGATCTATGACCCCGCCATGTGCTGCAGCACCGGCGTGTGCGGCGCCGAGGTCGACCAGGCCCTGGTAACGGTGGCGGCCGATGTGCAGGCGATTCAGGCCCTGGGCGGCCGCATCGAGCGTTTCAATCTGGCGCAGCAGCCGCTCGCCTTTGTGGCCAACCCGGTGGTCAAGCAGTTCCTTGAGCGCTCGGGTGCGGAGGCGCTGCCGCTGGTGCTGGTCGATGGCGATGTGGCGCTGGCCGGCCGCTATCCGCGCCGCGCCGAACTGGCGCGCTGGGCCGGCGTGAGCCTGCTGCCGGTGGCGGCTGCGGCCTCGTGCTGCTCCGGCCCGGGGTGCTGCTGACATGGGCCTGCAATTTCTGGAAGGGGCGCCGGTTCACCTTTTCTTCACCGGCAAAGGCGGCGTGGGCAAAACCTCGGTGGCCTGCGCCAGTGCGGTGCAGCTGGCCGATGCGGGCAAGCGCGTGCTCTTGGTCAGTACCGATCCGGCCTCGAATCTGGGCCAGGTGTTCGGTCAGGCCATCGGCAACCGCGTGACGCCGATTGCCGATGTGGCGCGGCTCGATGCGATCGAGCTCGATCCGCAGCAGGCGGCGCAGCAGTACCGCGACCGCATCGTCGGCCCGGTGCGCGGCGTGCTGCCGGACGATGTGGTGCGCTCGGTCGAGGAGCAGCTGTCGGGCGCCTGCACGACTGAGATTGCGGCCTTCGACGAGTTCACGCGCTTGCTGACCGATGCGGCGCTGATGCGCCAGTACGACCACATCCTGTTCGACACCGCGCCGACCGGCCACACGATCCGCTTGCTGCAGCTGCCCTCGGCCTGGAGTGATTTTCTCGAAACCGGCAAAGGCGACGCCTCCTGCCTTGGCCCGCTGGCAGGGCTGGACCAGCACCGCTCGCAGTACGCGGCCGCCGTGCAGGCCTTGACCGACACCGCGCGCACGCGCCTGGTGCTGGTGGCGCGCGCCCAGAAAAGCAGTCTGCAGGAGCTGGTGCACACCTGCGCCGAACTGCAGGCCGTGGGCATGGGCCACCAGTACCTGGTGCTCAACGGGGTCTTCCCGCAGGAGGCGGCCGCGCAGGACCCGCTGGCGCTGGCCATCGTCGCACGCGAGCAGCAGGCCCTGGCGGCCATGCCCGAGGTGCTGCGGCCGCTGCGCTGCGACCGCTTGGCTCTGCGGCCATTCAATCTGCTTGGGCTGGCGGCGCTGCGCGCCTTTTTCGATGACGCGGCGCCGGCGCCGGTATCGCACGCCGCGCATGATCTGGCGGCCCTGCACGGACCGGATCTGGACAGCCTGGTCGAGCAGATCGCCGCCGACGGCCACGGTCTGATCATGGTGATGGGGAAGGGCGGGGTCGGCAAAACGACGGTGGCGGCGGCGATTGCGCTGGCCCTCGCCGAGCGCGGACATGCCGTCCACCTGACCACTTCCGATCCAGCGGCCCACGTGGCGGCCACCCTGAATGCCGAGGTGGCGAATGTGCAGGTCAGCCGGATCGACCCGCAGGCGGCCACCGAGCGCTATCGCGAAGCCGTCATGAACAGCAAGGGCCGCGATCTGGATGAGTCCGGGCGCGCCATGCTGGCCGAAGACCTGCGTTCGCCCTGTACCGAAGAAATCGCCGTGTTCCAGGCCTTCTCGCGCGTGATCCGCGAAGCCGGCCAGCGCTTCGTGGTGATGGACACCGCGCCGACCGGCCACACGCTGCTGCTGCTCGATGCGACCGGCGCCTACCATCGCGACGTGGTGCGCCAGATGGGCGAGCGCGGTCTGCACTTCCGCACGCCGCTGATGCAGCTGCAGGACCCGCAGCAGACCAAGGTGCTGATCACGACGCTGCCGGAATCGACACCGGTGCTGGAAGCGGCGCAGCTGCAGGCCGATCTGGGCCGCGCCGGCATCCATCCGTGGGCCTGGGTGGTGAATAACAGCGTGGCCTTCGCCAATCCGCAGGCGCCGCTGCTGGCGCAGCGCGCCGCCAACGAGCTGCCGCTGATCCGGCGCGTGGCCGAGGAACTGGCGCCGCGCTGGGCCGCGATTCCGCTGCTGGCGGAGGAACCGGTCGGCCCGGCCGCACTGCGTCTGGTGTGCCGGCACGGCAAAGGGCCGCAGCGTGGATAAGGCGCGCGCCTACAGCGCCGAAGCGCTCGGCAGCGCCTTCCTGCTGGCCATCGTGATCGGTTCCGGCATCATGGGCGAGCGCCTCGCCGGCGGCAATGTGGCGCTGGCGCTGCTGGCCAATGCAATCGCCACCGGCTGCGGCCTGGCCGTCATCATCCCGATGTTTGGCCCGCTCTCGGGCGCGCATTTCAATCCGGTGGTCAGCCTGTCCGAGGCCTGGCAGGGCAATCTGCCCAAGGCCGCACTGCTGCCCTTTGTGCTGCTGCAGTGCGCGGGCGCGCTGGCCGGAGTAGTGGCGGCGCATGCGATGTTTGGCGAGCCGCTGCTGTCGCTGTCGACCCATGTGCGCAGCGGCTGGCCGCAATGGTGGAGTGAGTTTGTCGCCACCTTTGGCCTGATCGGCACGATCATCAGCTGCAGCCGCAGCCGCCCGGCGATCACGCCGTTTGCGGTGGCGCTGTACATCACGGCGGCCTACTGGTTCACCGCGTCGACTTCGTTTGCCAATCCGGCCGTGACCCTGGCGCGCGCCTTCAGCAATACCTTTGCCGGTATCGCGCCGGGCGACGTGCCGGGTTTCGTGCTGGCGCAGCTGGCCGGGGCCATGTGCGCCACGCGCCTGTTTGGCTGGCTGTATCCGCGCGCCGCGGCTTAACGCGGCTGGCTGATCTCGCCCGGGTGTTTGCCCAGGTAGAGCGGGGTGCTCAGGAAGGCCACGCCGGCCACGCAGAACAGGGTGGCGCTGACCACGCCGACAAACTGGGCGACAAAGCTGTGCAGGGTGCGTTTCATGTCTGGCTCCTTGATTGGCTTGAACATGCTGCCATCCTGCGCCGCGATGCTGAAGGTTTTCTTAGCAGGCTAAAGGCGAGGTAAGAATTCCTTAAGGACGGACACGCAGCATGTGTCCATGTCCACTGCAATCAAGGAGTTCACCATGACTACCCCGACCCGTCCCATCCTGGTGTGGGACCTGCCTGTGCGCGTGTTCCACTGGCTGATGGTGCTGTGCTTCGCCGGCGCCTATCTGACGGCCGAAAGCGATGGTCTGCGCCTGGTCCACGTCACGCTTGGCTACACGATGGCGGGTCTGGTTGGCTTTCGCCTCGTGTGGGGCCTGATCGGCACGCGCTACGCCCGCTTCAGCGAGTTTGTGCGCGGTCCGCGCGCCGTCGCCGGCTACCTGCGCGATCTTTTCAGCGGCAAGGCGCGCCACTTCACCGGGCATAATCCGGCCGGTGCGCTGGCGATTCTGGCCCTGCTTGGCCTGACGCTGGCCGTGACCCTGAGCGGCCACGCCACCCTCAATGCACTTGGCGGCGAATGGCTCGAAGATGCGCACGAGGCGGTGGCCAATCTGATGCTCGGGGTGGTGATCGTGCACATCGGCGGTGTGCTGGCCAGCAGCCTGCTGCATCGCGAGAAGCTGGTGCCGGCCATGGTCCACGGCCGCAAGGCCGGCGCCGAGGGCGAGGGTATCCGCAGCGGCTGGAATGTGGTCGGTATCCTGCTGCTGGCCGCCGTGCTGGGCTTCTGGTGGTTACAATGGCAGTCGCCGCCGGCTGCGCTGGCTGACGGTGTGCGCGCCGAGTCGCATGACCGCGGGCACAAACATCACGACGATTGAGGATGGAGCATGAGGATTCTGCTGGCCGAAGATGATCCGCTGCTGGGCGAGGGCCTGCGGGCCGGTCTGCGCCAGCTCGGCTTCCAGGTCGACTGGGTACGCCAGGGCGAGCTGGCCGAGCGCGAGCTGCGCAGCGGCGCCTACGCGGCGGCGGTCCTCGACATCGGCCTGCCGCGCATGGACGGCTTTCAGGTGCTCGCAAGCGTGCGCGCTGCCGGCATCGCCACCCCGATCCTGGTGCTGACGGCGCGCGACCAGGTGCCCGACCGCATCCGCGGCCTGGATCACGGCGCCGACGACTATGTGGTCAAGCCGATTGACCTGAACGAGCTGGCGGCGCGCCTGCGCGCCCTGATCCGGCGCGCGCATGGCCAGACGCGCGAGCAGCTGCGCGTGCAGGACATCGTGCTCGATCCGTCGGCACGCTCAGTGCACAAGGGCGAAGCGGCGGTCAGCCTGTCCGGGCGCGAGTTCGATCTGCTGCACATGCTGATGCTGAATGCCGGTCACGTGATGACGCGCGCCCAGCTCGAACAGAACCTCTACAGCTGGGGGCAGGAGGTCGACAGCAATGCGATCGAAGTCCACATCCATAATCTGCGCCGCAAGCTCGGGTCGGACCTGATCCGCACCGTGCGCGGCGTCGGCTATATCCTGATGCGCGAAGCGGGGCCGGCATGAACGCGCGGCCGGCATCGCTGCGCCGCCGCCTGCTGCTGATCGTGCTGGGGGCGGTGGCCGTTACCGCGCTGGTGGCGGCCATGGCGGCCTGGCGCGATACCCGTCACGAACTCGATGAACTGCTCGATGGCCACCTGGCCCAGACGGCGGCGCTGTTGCTGTCGCAATCCTACGCCGAGACCCAGGAGGACGAGGCCGGACGCGACGCGCCAGTGCTGCATCGCTACGCGCCGCGGGTCGCCTTCCAGGTCTACCACGGCGCTAGCCTGATCCTGCGCTCGGCGAATGCGCCGCGCACGCCGATGCCGGTTGCCGAGGGCTTTGCCACGGTGCGCCTGGGCGACGCCGACTGGCGCGTGTTCAGCGCCAGCGATGCGCGCCGCGGCTTGCGTGTGTACGTGGCCGAGGCCCAGGGCTCGCGCACCGAAATTCTGTGGGGCGTGCTGCACAATATGCTGTGGCCCGTCATGCTGGCCTTGCCGCTGCTGGCACTGGCCCTGTGGTTCGCGATCGGCTGGGGCCTGCGTCCACTGGAACGCCTGCGCGCCAGTCTGGCCGCGCGTCAGCCGGATCTGCTGCAGCCGCTTGATACCAGCGGCCTGCCGGTCGAAATGCTGCCGATGGTGACAGCGCTGAATGCGCTGTTCGCGCGCACCGCCAGCCTGATGGCATCGGAGCGGCGCTTCACGGCCGATGCCGCGCACGAGCTGCGCACCCCGATCGCTGCTATCCGCACCCATGCCCAGGTGGCCCTGCAGGAGCAGGATGCGCCCGAGCGCACGCGCGCCCTGCAGAACACCTTGGCCGGCTGCGACCGCGCCAGCCGTGTGGTCGAACAGCTGCTGACGCTGTCGCGCCTGGAGGCCGACAGCGCGCCGGCGATGAGCGATTGCGATCTGGCCGAGGTGGTGCGCACCGTGCTGGCCGATCTGGCCCTGGTGGCGCTGCACAAAGACCAGCAGCTCGACTACGAAGCGCCCGAACACTGTCCCGTGCATGCGAATGAAACCCTGCTGGCCATCCTGGTGCGTAACCTGGTCGATAACGCCATCCGCTATAGCCCGCAAGGCGCGCGCGTGCAGATCGACGTTGAAGCGCGGCCCGCCCAGGGCTTTGTGCTGCGCGTGCAGGACAGTGGCCCCGGCCTGCCGGAGGAGGCGCGCGCGCGTCTGGGCGAGCGCTTTTTCCGGGTGCTCGGCAACAGCGCCTCGGGCAGTGGCCTTGGCTGGTCGATCGTGCGCCGCATCGCCGCGGTCCATCACTGGCAGGTGGCGCTGGCGCCGTCGGCCGCGCTGGGCGGGCTGGCCGTCGACATCCGCCGCGAAGGCTCACGCCCAGCCGAATGAACCCACTCACCGAAATCTACCGCGACCCCTGGCTGCTGGTGGTGCACAAGCCGGCCGGCTTGCTGGTGCACCGCAGCCCCATCGACCCGCACGAGACTGAGTTTGCGCTCCAGTATGCGCGCGCGATGAACGGGGGCGAGCATGTCTATCCGATGCACCGGCTCGACCGGCCCACGTCGGGCCTGCTGGTATTCGCGCGTGATCCGCAGACGGCCAGCACGCTTGGCCAGGCCCTGATGGCGGGGGAGGTGAGCAAGACCTATCTGGCCATGGTGCGTGGCTGGGCGCCGGAGCAGGGCCTGATCGACCACCCGCTGCGCGAGGAACCGGAAAACCGCCAGCGCAGCGTGGGCGAGCATCCGCTGCGCGAGGCGCGCACGCGCTTTCGTCGTCTGGCGACGACCGAGATTCCGGTAGCGATCGAGGGCCATCCGACCAGCCGCTATAGCCTGGTGGCGCTGTATCCGGAGACGGGCCGCAAGCACCAGCTGCGCCGGCATATGAAGCACATCAGCCATCCGATCATCGGCGACGCCAACCACGGGCGCGGACGCCACAACCGCTATTTCGCCGAGCGCTTTGGTCAGGGGCGGCTGATGCTGGCGGCGATCGGCATCCGCTTCCGCCACCCGGCCAGCGCGCAGATGCTGACGCTGCAGGCGGCCCCGGATGCGAGCTTTCTGCAGGTGCTGTCGATCTTTGCGGAAGGGGGCGAAGCCCTGGCTGCGCTTGGTCTGAAAAATATCGCATAATCCGGCTTTCGATCCCCCTTTTCCTGAGGACGTATGCCGCTCGACTTCGTGCCCGATACCTTGCCCTGGCTGGACCGCGCCAACCCGGACGTCGCCGCCTACGCGCGCGCCCAGGGCGACCCCGCACTGGAAGCCTTGCTTGCGCATTGGGTGAAATTTGGCTTCATCCGCATGCCCGGTCTGATCGACCACGCCCTGATCGACGCCTACCTGGAGGATATGGAGAGCGTGCTGTCTCAGCCGGAGCGCACGCGCGTGCGCATGCTGGTGGAGGGCTATGGTGTGCGCCAGGCCTGCGATCTGCCGCCCGAGGCCTTCGCCCAGCACCACCTGCGCATCATGGACCTGCACAATCTGTCGCAGGCGGGGAAGCAGTTGTCGCTGCATCCGCGCATCGTCGGCTTCCTGCAGCACGTGTTTCAGGATACGGTGGTGGCCATGCAGTCGCTCAGTTTCAAACACAGCACGGAGCAGGGTACACATCAGGATTTCCCCTATGTGCAGTCGCGCATCCCCAGCCATCTGGCCGCCACCTGGATCGCGCTGGAAGACGTGCATCCCGATGCGGGGCCGCTGTTTTATTACCCGGGCTCGCACCGGCTGGAGAAGTTCGATTGGGGCGAGGGCATTCTGATGACGCCCGGCTGCCCGCGTAATGAGCAGGAGTTCGCCCGCTTCCTGGAAGAGAAATGCGCAGCCGCGGGCCTGCAGCGCGAGGTGTTCTATCCGAAGAAGGGCGATGTCTTCTTCTGGCATGCGGCGCTCGTGCATGGCGGCTCGGTGGTCAACAACCCGGCCCTGACGCGCAAAAGCTATGTGACCCATTATTCGAGCCAGACGGCCTATCCGTCCGACCGCCGTGCGCCGCGCCGCGCGCCGTTCGGGTATGCGATCAATGGCGGCCTCGTGTATCAGGATCCGATCTGTCCCGAAGAGGAAGACCGCCTGCCTTATCCGCGTGCGGCCTCGGCGGCGCCGCTGGTGCTCGATAAGATCGACAATGCCATTGTCAAAAAAGTGAAGCGTTTGTTCCGTTAGGAGGAAGCATGCGTAAGACTGTGATCGCCTTTGTCGGCGCCTGTTGGCTGGCGGCCAGCGCTTTGGCGGCTGACTTGCCGCTCAATCAGATTCAGCTGCCGCCGGGTTTCAAGATTGAACTGCTGGCGCGCGTGCCGAATGCACGGGCTATGGCGCTGGGCAAGAATAACGTGCTCTACATCGGATCGATGGGCGAGGGCAAGGTGTATGGGCTGGAGCTCGACGCCCAGTACCGCGCGGGCACCCTGCATGTGCTGGCCAGCGGCTTGAACATGCCGGTCGGCGTGGCCTACCGCGACGGCAATTTGTACGTGTCGGCGGTGGAGCGTCTGCTGCGCCTGGACGTCATCGACACGCAATTGAAGAACCCGCCCAAGCCGACCGTGATCCGCGCCGATCTGCCCAAGGAGAAGCACCACGGCTGGCGCTTCATCCGCTTCGGGCCGGATGGCCTGCTGTATGTGCCGGTCGGCGCGCCCTGCAATATCTGCGAACCCGATCCGGACAAGTACGCCAATATTCTGCGCATGCGGGCCGATGGCTCGAACACGGAAGTGGTGGCGCGCGGCGTGCGCAATACCGTCGGCTTCGACTGGGACCCGGCAAACAATGAGCTGTGGTTCACCGACAACGGGCGCGACATGCTGGGCGACGATCTGCCGCCCGACGAGCTGAACCGCCTGAGCAAGCCGGGCCAGCATTTCGGCTATCCCTACTGCCATGCGGGCACGATTGCCGACCCGGACTTCGGCGCCAAGCGCAGCTGCAAGGAATTTGTGCCGCCGGTGCAGACCCTGGGGGCACATGTGGCCGCGCTCGGGATGCGCTTTTACACGGGCAACCAGTTCCCGGCCGAGTACAAGGGCCAGGTCTTTATCGCCGAGCATGGTTCCTGGAACCGTTCGAAGAAAGTCGGCTACCGGATCAGCCTGGTGAAACTGAACGATGGCAAGGCGGTGTCCTACACCCCGTTTGCCACCGGCTGGCTGCAGGGCGAAGCGCCGTGGGGCCGTCCGGCCGATGTCCAGATGCTGCCCGATGGCTCGCTGCTGGTGGCCGATGACTTCGCCGGCGCCATCTACCGCATCAGCTATTCGGGCGCGGCGCGTTGAGTGAAGGGCGGGACAGCGATTGACACTCCTGCGTAGGAGAAACATACTGCTCCGATTCCTTCACCCGACCGGAGTTCTCATGCGCCTGCCTGTCCTGCTGCTCTCCCTCTTAGTCAGTTTTTCCGCCCAGGCGCAGAGCGCCGCTTATCCGGGCGAAGCGGAATTTCGCAGTCTTTACAAAGAGCTGGTCGAGACGAATACCACCTTGTCGGCCGGCAGCTGCACCCTGGCCGCCGAGCGCATGGCGGCGCGCCTGAAGGCGGCCGGCCTGCCGGAAGCGGACCTGCATCTGTTTGCCGATCCGGCCCATCCGAAAGAGGGTGGACTCGTCGCCGTGCTGCAAGGCAGTGATCCGAAGATCCGGCCGATGCTGCTGCTGGCCCATATCGACGTGGTCGAGGCCAAGCGCGAAGACTGGACGCGCGACCCCTTCGTGCTGGTGGAAGAGAACGGCAACTTCTACGCGCGCGGCGCTAGCGACGACAAGGCCCAGGCCGCCGTATGGGTCGACAGTCTGATCCGCATGAAGCGCGAAGGCATCGTGCCGCGTCGCACGGTGAAGGTGGCGCTGACCTGTGGCGAAGAAACGAATGGCGCCTTCAACGGTGCCAAATGGCTGACCGAAAACCGGCGCGCGCTGATCGACGCGGAGTTCGCCATCAACGAAGGCGCCTGGGGTGAACTCGATGCCAGCGGCAAGCGCGTGTCGATGACGGTGCAGGCCGGCGAAAAGACGACGCAGAACTACCGTCTGGAAGTGACCAATCGCGGCGGCCACAGCTCGCGGCCCCTGCCGGACAATGCAATCTACCATCTGGCGGGCGCGCTGAAGAAGATCGAAGCCTATCGCTTCCCGGTGCAGCTGGCCGACGGCAGCCGCGGCTATCTGGCAGGCATGGCCAAGCTGCAGCGTGCCGCCGGGCATGCGGATGTGGCGAATGCGATGGAAGCGCTGCTGAAGAATCCGGCCGATGCAAAGGCGGCGGAGCTGATCTCGGCGCGCGACCCGAGCTGGGCCGCGATGCTGCGCACCACCTGCGTGGCCACGACGCTGGAGGCCGGCCACGCCACCAATGCGCTGCCGCAGCGCGCCCGTGCCAACATCAATTGCCGCATCTTCCCCGGGGTGGAGCAGGAGGCCGTACGCCAGACTCTGGTGAAGCTGATCGGCGACCCGCAGGTGAAGGTGGAAACCCTGGAAATCCGCGGCAAGAGCTCGCCGCCGCCTGTCCTCAGCAGCAAGATTCTGGGACCGGTGCAGGCACTGATGGCCAAGACCTGGCCCGGCGTGCCGGTGCTGCCCGTGCTGCAATCGGGCGCGACCGACGGCCAGTTCCTGAATGCGGCCGGGATTCCGACCTATGGCATCAGCGGCTTCTTCATTGGGCCCGACCTGGCCAATGCACACGGCCTGAACGAATACATCGGCGTGCAGTCGCTGCTGCAGGGGCGCGAGTTCCTGTATCAGCTGGTGAACACCTACGCCGCGGCGCCCTGAGCATCGGAGCAACTTGGGACGGTCCAGCCTGCTGGCTTGGCCGTTCGTGAGCGGGGTGGCCGAGCACGATTTGAAATTGGTCGCCGAGTTCTCGAATAACCAATAGTGTTCAAGTACGTGTGACGTTCGGCCTATAATTGAGTCTGGAAAATCTTTCTTGTAAGGACATCGCCATGACTCGTCAATCGCTCCTGATGTTGCTGCTGGTGGGCAGCCAAGCTTTCGCCGCCACGACCCCGGTTGCTCCGCAATCGAGCAAGGAAGCTGCGGCGCGCTACGAATCCGACAAGAAGCTGTGCGCCGAGGAAAAGACCTCGAGCACGCGCATGCAATGTCTGCGTGATGCCAAGGCGGAATACGAGTCCGCACTGGCCGCGCTGAAGGCCGCCCCGGCCACGGCCGGCGCCGTCTGCGCCGATTGCGGCAAGGTGCTGTCGGTCCACGTCGAAGAGAAGAAGGGCGAGGCCGGCGCCCTCGGCACGATTGGCGGCGGTGTCGCCGGTGCGCTGCTCGGCAATCAGGTTGGCGGCGGCAACGGCAAGACCCTGGCCACCATCGCCGGTGCCGCTGGCGGCGCCTATGCTGGCCGCAAGGTCGAAGAAAACATGAAAGCCACCAAGATCTGGGTGGTGAAGGTGAAGATGGATGCGGGCGAAGAGCGCAATTTCAGCTTCGACCACGATCCGGGCTTTGCTGCTGGCAACGGCGTCAAACTGTCGGGTAACAGCATCGTCCGTCGCTAAGCGCGGCGACGGCCAGGCATGCGGCTGCGTCGTCCCTCGCTGAAAGCGCTCGCCCTCACGCTGCTGGGCGTGAGCGGTGCGCTGCTGCTCCTGGCCTGGCAGGCCTTGCCAGGATTCATACAATCCCAAGCCGAAAAATATATCGCTGAAAAGTCGGGCCACCATCTGCGGATGGCCCGGCCGCAGATTGACTGGGGCGCGCTGCGCCTGGATCTGCGCGATGTTGTGCTGAGCGAACCGGATGGCAAGCGCCTGCTGTCGGTGCCGCTGCTTAGCATCGATCTGTCTGCTTCCAGCCTGCACCAGCGCGCGCTCGTCTGCGACGCCGTGCGCATCGAAGGCCTGCAGGCGGAACTGGCGCTCGACCGCGCTGGCAAATTCAACTGGGCGCCGCTGATCGCGGCCCTGAGCTCTCCCCCGTCGGCGCCCGATACGCCCCTGCCGCGCCTGGAGATCCAGAGCCTGGTGCTCGCCGGCGGCCGGCTGGCGTTTGCGGATGCGGCCAGCCAGTATGCGCTGAAGATCATGCCGCTCGACCTGGCGCTGTATCAGGTGTCGACCCTGAGCAGCGGCCCCGGGCGCTACCAACTGGCAGCCAGCACGGGCGATGGCGCGCGCCTGCAATGGCGCGGCCAGTTCGGCCTGCAACCGCTGAGCCTGAATGGCCATCTGCAACTCGATCATCTGAACCTTGCGGGACTGCGGCCCTATCTCGATCCGCTGCTGCCGGTCACGCTGGCCAAGGGGCAGCTGAATCTGGCGGGCGATCTGCACCTCGCCCAGCGGGCCAAGGGATTCGCGCTGCGCACCGAGGCTGTGCAGCTGGGCGTACGCGGCCTGCGCATCGAACCGGACCGGCCCGGCATGCCGGTATTCGATATCGCCGAACTGGCGCTCAAGGGCGGACAGTACGACCTGGCCAGCCAGCAGCTCAAGCTCGGGCAGCTGGTGTTGAGCGGCAATCTGGTCGATCTGCCGCAGGCCGGCGGCGCGCCGATGAATTTGCTCGAGCTGGCCGAGGCGCGGCTCGAGGATGCCCAGCTGGCCTTGGGCAAGCAGCGCGTCGACATGGGGCGGCTGCTGCTGCGCGGTGGCAAGCTGCACGGGGTGCGCGATGCGCGCGGCCGTGTCGACGTGGTCGAGGCCCTGCGCAGCACGGCCGGGCCCAAGGGCGGCAAGGCCAGTGCCGGTCCGGCCTGGCAAGTGGCGCTCGACAAGCTGGAACTGGCCGACTTCGTGGCCGACTTCCGTGACGAGACGGTGAGCCCGGCCGCCGCTTTCCAGCTCGACGATATCGATTTCTCGCTGGCGAAACTCAGCACCGATTTAACGCGCGCACTGCCGCTGCAACTGGCCGTGCATGTGCGCTCGGGCGGGACGTTGCAGGCCAAGGGCTCGGTGGCGCCGGCCAGCGGCCTGGCCGACCTCGACCTGAAACTCAGCGATCTGGCCCTGGCCCCGGCCCAGCCTTACCTGAGCAAGGTGGCGCGCCTGCGCTTTGCCGGCGGCGCCATGTCGGGTGAGGGACGCGCGCAGCTGGGGCAGGGCGGGGCCAGCTTCCGCGGCGGCTTTGCGCTGCGCGACCTGAATCTGCAGGATGCCGACAGCGGCGATACGGTGGTGTCCTTCCGCAAGCTGGGTACGCGCAGCCTGGACGCTTCGACCCGGGCGCTGGCCATTCGCGAACTGAGCGTGGAGGGCCTCGATACCTCGCTCGTGATCGCAAAGGACCGCTCGGTCAATGTGAGCCGCATTTTCCGCCACGCGGGGACGGCGGCCCCGGCCCCGGCCGCAGCCACGGCGGCACCGGTGTTTCCGGTGTCGATAGACCGGTTGCGTCTGATCGATGGCGAAATGGATTTCGCCGATCTGTCGCTGGCCTTGCCCTTCGGTACGCGCATTCACAAGCTCAATGGCAGCATCAACGGCCTGTCGACGCGGCGCGGTGTGCCGGGCCAGGTCGAGCTCGATGGCCAGGTCGATGAGTTTGGTCTGGCGCGCGCGGTCGGCCAGCTCGATCTGATGAATCCGGCAGCCTTCATGGATCTGAAGGTGGTGTTCCGCAATGTGGAGATGACGCGCCTGACGCCGTACTCGGCCACTTTTGCCGGCCGCAAGATCGACTCCGGCAAGCTCTCGCTCGACCTCGAATACCGCATCAAGCAGCGTCAGCTCGAAGGCGACAACAAGATCGTGATGGACCGGCTGGTGCTCGGCAGCCGGGTCGACAGTGCCAGCGCCAAGGACCTGCCGCTCGATCTGGCGATCGCTTTGCTGGAAGATGCGGACGGGCGGATCGACCTTGGGCTGCCGGTTTCAGGCAGCCTCGACGATCCGGAATTCAGCTATGGCAGCCTGGTCTGGAAGGCGATCCGGAATGTGGTCGGCAAGCTGGTGACGGCCCCATTCCGCGCCCTGGGCGCCCTGTTCGGCGCGCATGAGACGTTCGAAAAGATCGCCTTCGAGCCGGGCGCAGCCGCGTTGACGCCGCCCGAGCGCGAGAAGCTGCTGCGTCTCGTGGGCATGCTCGACAAGCGGCCGGGACTGGTGCTGACCATGCACGGCGTGTATGCCGAGGCCGACCGCGCGGCCCTGCGCGACAGCCGCCTGCGCCGCGCCATCGCGCTCAAGGCGGGCCTGAGTCTGGCTGGCGACGAAGACCCGGGGCCGCTGTCGACGCAGACGCCGGCGATCCAGGTGGCGATTGAAGCCCTGTATGCCGAGCGGTTCGGCGCGGCCGAGCTGGCCACGCTGAAGGCGGCCTACCGCCAGGCCAATCCGGGCAAGACGGATGAGGGCGTGGCGGGCAAGATGATGTCGCGCCTGGCCGGCCTGTTCACCAAGACGCCGCAGTTCAGCGCGGCGGAACTGGCCTCCTGGCAGGGCGCCGACTTCCATGCGCGCCTGGCCGAGCGCCTGCTGGCGCGCGAGGATGTGGACGACGCGGCCCTGCGCGCCCTGGCCGAGGAAAGGGCGCGCCAGTTGCGCGCTGCCCTCGAGGCGGCGGGCGCGGCTGCGGCGCGCGTGCTGGTCGGCGCGCCCGAACTGAGCACCACCGAGGGACGCGATATTCCGCTCAAACTCGTGCTGGGCGCGGCGCCGCGCCAGTAAGTCTCAGCGCACGACCGACAGCTTGGTCAGCTTCCCTTTGCGGTAGGTGTAGAGCGTCATGGCGCCATCGTTGAGGTCGCCATAAGCATCGAAGCTGATCTGCCCGGTAACGCCCGTGTATTTGATGCGCGCCAGTTCCTTCAGGTAGACGGCCGGGTCGGTCGAGCCGGCCTTCTGCATGGCGTTGGCCAGCAACATCACGCCATCGTAGGAATAGGGCGCATAGGTCTGCAGCGGAATGCCATAGCGCTTTTCGTAGCGCGCCACGAAGCGGTTCATGCCATCTTCCTGGGCGCCGGTGACGCCGCCGGCCACGGCGCAGATGACCTGATCGTCGGCCAGGCCATCAGCCGCCAGGTGCGGCAGTTTTTCGGAACACAGACCGTCGCCGCCCATGAAGGGCAGGCGCAGGCCGAGCGCACGCATCTGCTTGATCATCGGGCCGCCGACGGCGTCCATGCCGCCGAAGAAAATCAGATCGGGCTGCTTGGCGCGGATCTGCGTCAGGATCGCTGAAAAGTCGCTCGCCTTGTCATTGGTGAACTGGCGGCTGACGATCTCGCCGCCGCCGGCCGCCTTCCAGCCTTTGGCAAATTCGTCAGCGAGGCCCTGGCCGAAGGCAGTGCGGTCGTCGATGATGGCGACGCACTTGGCCTTCATGGTCTGGGCTGCGTAACGGCCGAGGATGCTGCCGACCTTGTTGTCGTTCACCACCAGCCGGAAGCTCGTGTTGAAACCCTGGCGCGTGTAAGTCGGGGCCGTGGCCGAGGGCGTGATCTGGGGAATCCCGGCCGCATGGTAGATCTTGGAGGCGGGCAGGGTGGTGCCGGAATTGAGGTGGCCGATGACGCCGGCCACCTTGGCGTCCACCAGCTTCTGCGCGGCGGCCGTGCCTTGCTTGGGCTCGCCGCCATCGTCCTCGGCCAAGAGCACCCATTTGATCTTCTGGCCGCGCACGCTGAAGCCGCTGGCGTTCAAGTCTTCGATGGCGAGCCGGGCGCCGTTTTCCGTATCCTTGCCGAGGTGGGCGCTGGGACCGGAGACGGGGAATACGCTGCCGATCCGCACCTCCTGCTGGGCGAAGGCGGGCAGACTGAGGGCGAGCAGGGCGAGGGCGATGGAGGGACGCATGGACTTCCTTTATTTCTTTTGCAGTTTTTCGTGCAGGCCATTGACCAGCATGAGCGCGGCCGAGCCATAGTATTTGTGGAATTCGGGCAGCATTTCGCCCTTGATCACGACCGGGTCGGTGCTGACCAGGGCCTTGGCTTCATCGATGCTGTTCACCGCGAAGATGAACATGCCGCGCCAGCCATCGACGCCGTCGTAGGGCCCGGCCAGGACCAGCTTGCCTTCCTTGGCGAGGCGATTGATGTTGGCGAAATGGCCTTTGAACATCTCGTCGCGCTCGGGACCGGCCGGCACTTTGTTGGGCCCGGTTTTCAGCACCACGAACACATAGCCGCGCATGCCGCGCTCGTCGGCCCCGGTCTGGCGCGCCAGGACTTCGTCATAGGTGGGCAGGTCCTGCGCCAGCGTGGGCGCGGCGGACAGCAGCAGACTGGCGGTGAGCAAGGCGGACAGCAGGCGCATAGCAGTCTCCGAAAAAGGGGAATGAGGCAGTGTGAACGATGCTCGAATAATGTCAAGTTCACCAGAACTGTGGTGATCTTGCCTAAAAGACGCATTGCGCACGCGGGTTTTCTTGACCCCCAGCATTATATTGCGCAGAATCAACATTAGAGCAAAACTCGGCATCAAAAGCCTTTCGCCCCGATCCTAGGCGGAAGGGCAGGTGGCTTACTCGGCCGGAATGGTGCGATGGATTTTTATCGTTCCCGCTAGACTCGGCGTGGGTGGTCCCAAATACGCTGCTGTCCGTTTGCGGGCGGCCTGAACCGGAGTAGCGACCGGTGATAAGGAGATGGCATGAGCCACTTCGGAGACAGCATGGCGCGCGTGATGCGCCCGGCTTCGCTTTTGATGCATCGCCTACGCCTGCCAGGCAAACTTGCCTTGCTTGCCCTGTTGACCCTTGCGCCGCTCGGCTTCTTCACGCTGCAAACTCTGTGGCAGGAAAAACGCGTGGTCGATGCGGCCCACGCGGAGTTGCGCGGCAGCCGCGCTTTGCCCCCCTTATTTGCCCTGGCCGCCAGCCTGCAGACCCACCGCGGCCAGACCAATGCACTGCTGCATGGCGATAAATCGGCCGAGGCCAAACTGCAGGGGACGCGCGCCGAACTGACGCAAGCGCTCGAAGCAGCCGAGGCCGTGCTGGAGGGCGGCAAGCCCTGGGACCTGAGCACCCGCTGGGACGAGGTGCGCGGCGCCGCGCGCCAGCTGGCGGCCGGACAGGTCGTCAGCGAGGCGGGCGCCGCCTTTGCCCAGCACACGCGGCTGATCGAAGCCGTACAAAGCATGAGTCTGCACATCGGCGAACGCTCGGGCATCCTGCTGGAACCGGAACCGATGCCCCATTTTCTGGCGGTGCTCGCCGTTGAGCGCCTGCTGCCCTGGCAGGAACAGGTCGCGCAGATGCGTGGCGTGGGCAGCGGCGTGCTGGCGGCCGGCGAAGCGACGCTGCAGCAGCGCGCCAGCCTGCGCACCGCCCTCGATGCGGCCGCGGCCGCCGCCCGGGCCAGCGAAACCACGCTCGCCTCGCTGTTGCGCGAAGGCGGAGTGCAGCCTGCCAGTTGGCCGGCCGCGCTCGCCGCAGCCCAGCAGTTTGGGGCGCTCACGCGCAGCCAGGCCCTGGCCGATATGGTCGCCGGTGATGCGGGCGCTTATTTCGCCCAGGGCAGCGATGTCTTGAAGAAGCTGCAAACGCTGCAGAGCGAGACCCTGCAGGCGATGGAGCAGGTGCTGGAGGCGCGCAGCGACGCGGCTGATCGCCATTTCCGCCTGTATGTGCTGCTGGTGCTGGTCTTGATGGTGCTGAGCCTGTATCTGATGGCCGGCTTCTATTTCGACTTCATGCGCGCCCTCGGTCTCGTGCGCCACGAGCTGGGCCGCTTCGCCGCCGGCGACCTGACGCCGGGCGAGGGCGGGGCGCGCAAAACCCAGGATGAGATGGATGAGATTCTCGGCGTGCTCGACAAAATGGGCGGCAGCATCTCGGCCCTGGTCGCCGATATCCGCAATAGCGCGAGCATGGTGTCGCAGGCCGGGCAGAACCTGACGGCCGACACCGGCGACCTGGCGCGCCGCACCGAACAACAGGCCGCCGCCGTCCAGCAGACCACGGCCAGCCTGGCCGACCTGTCGGAAACGGTGGACGCCAACGCGGCCACGGCGCGCCGCGTCGACGGTTTGGCGGGCGAGGCCAAGGCCGTGGTGGCGCGCAGCGCCGAGGTCATGCAGGGTGCCGTGGATGTCATGCATGGCATCGAATCCGATTCGCGCAAGGTGAAAGACATCATCAGCCTGATCGACGGCATCGCGTTCCAGACCAATCTGCTGTCGCTGAATGCTGCGGTCGAGGCCGCACGCGCGGGCGAACAGGGACGTGGCTTTGCCGTGGTGGCGGGCGAGGTGCGCCAGCTGGCCCAGCGCAGCGCCGGGGCGGCGCAGGATATCAAACGCCTCATCGACCAGTCGGCCAGCCAGATCGGCCAGGGCGTGGCCCACATCGGCCAGCTCAAGCATCTGATGGACGATGTGGTGAACAGCATCGGCTCGGTGGCCGAGCACATGGGCGCCATGTCGGAGGCGACCGCATCGCAGAGCACGGCCTTGGCCCAGGTGGCCGCAGCGATGGCCCAGATCGATGAACTGACCCAGCAGAACGGCGCCATGGTCGAACGCGCGCATGCCTCGGCCAGCGGACTTGAGAATCGGGCCGACAAGCTCAGTGAAGCGGTCGAACACTTCCAGCTGCGCCAGGGCGTGGCCGAAGAGGCGCGCCAGCTTGTGCAGCAGGCCGCGGCCCTGGTGCGCGAGCAGGGCCAGGGCGCCTTGCGCGCCATTACCGATGACCCCGGCAAGCGCTTTGCCGACCGCGACATGTATGTGTTCGCGTTCAACCGCCAGGGCGCCTACACGGCCTTTGCCGGCAAGCCGGAGCGGGTCGGCCGCTCGCTGTTCGACGTGCCGGGCCTGAACGCGGCCAAGCTCGTGGACGAGGCGTTTGCCATCGGCGAAGGTCATTCGGGCTGGGTTGACTACGACATCCCGAACCCGGTCACCGGCAAGATCGAGCACAAAACCTCCTTCATCGTGCGCATCCACGCGAGCACGGTGATTGGCTGTGGCGTGTATCGCTCCAGCTAAGCGGCGGGCGGGTGGCGGCAATTATCGCAATGGCCGCAACGCCAGCCCGGCGCCGGCAGTTCCTCATAGTGTTCGAGCAGCACTGACCAGCGGCAGCGCGCGCTGTGGGCGTAGGCGACCATTGCCTCCAGATTGGCGCGGTCGCGCTCCTGCTTGTCGGCATAGGCTTGGGCCAGCTGGACGAAATGCGCCGGCGGCGCGCGCGCGGCGGCCGGCAGATAGGCCAGGTGGCGGTTCTGGCGCAGCAGGCCGGCTTCTTTCAGCAGGCGCAGACTGACGCGCAGATTGGTCTGGCCCAGATCCAGCATGCCGCGCAGGCGATGCGCACTGACGGGACCATCGGGCGCTAGCTGCTGCAATGCCTCGTACACGGCGCGCAGTTCCTGGGCGGCCGGGTAGTGGTGGGCCAGCAGGAACTGCTGGATGCGCTTGTCCGCATGCAGGTAGAGCAGCGTGGCACAGGCCGCTTCGCCATCGCGCCCGGCGCGCCCCGATTCCTGATAGTAGGCGTCGAGACTGGCGGGCACCTGCAGATGCAGCACGAAGCGGATATCGGGCTTATCCACACCCATGCCGAACGCATTGGTGGCGATCATCAGGCGGCGCTGGCCGGCCATGAAGGCGTCCTGGCTCGCATGGCGCTCGGCCGCGCGCAGCTTGCCATGGTAGAGACCGCAATCATGTCCTTCGGCCAGCAATTGCGCGTGCAGCGTAGCGGCGGCCTTGATCGTGGCCGTGTAGATGATGCCGGCGCCCTGATGCTGAGCGAGCAGCGCGCGCACGGCTGCCTGCTTGTCGTCCTCGCTGGTGACCTGGCGCACGCCGTAGTCGAGCCGGGCGCGGTAGACGCCGCTGTGGATCAGCTGCAGGTCCGGACGTTCGAGCTGGTGGCGGATGTCGGCCACCACGGCCTCGGTGGCGGTGGCGGTCAGGGCCAACACGGGCGGGCGGTGCAGGGCGTCGATGGCGGCCGCCAGTTCCAGATAGGCGGGACGGAAGTCATGGCCCCATTGGGCAATGCAATGCGCTTCGTCGATGACGACCAGGGCCACGCGCGCCTGGCGCAAGTGGGCGACGAAGCCGGGCGAGGCCAGGCGCTCGGGCGTGCAGAACAAAATAGCGCGCGCCAGCTGGCCGACGGCGGCCAGGGCCGACTGCGCTTCCTCGGCCGTGAGCTGGCTATGCAGCTGCAGCACGGCCAAGCCGCGCGCCTGCAGATGGTCGACCTGGTCTTTCATCAGCGCGATGAGGGGCGAGACCACGACCGTGAGTCCGGGCAGCAGCAGCGACGGCAGCTGGTAGCACAGGGATTTGCCGGCCCCGGTGGGCATGATGGCCAGCGTGTCCTGGCCGGCCAGCACGGCGTCGATCACCTGCTGCTGGCCGGGCCGCAGATGGGTAATGCCGAACACCTCGCGCAGCAGGCGGCGTTGCTGAAGATGGCGGCGATCGATCGGCATAGCGGTCCAGTGCGGGGCGGCGTTACTCACACTGTAGGCCGCGTCCCGGGCCTTGTCCTTCCAGGTTTGTCGGTCCGGATGTAGGAGCTGTTTGTGTCTTGGTGTGGGTCTGCGCCTACGTTCTAAACAGGCGGAAAACAGCAGGCGTGCGCTTCTCTCTGAGACGGCTGGGCGTGCGCGATGCCGCCGATTTCAGCAGGAAAAATTGCGATGCATAATTGGCAAAATTAGTCAAATCACCATGCTAGGATCGG
This sequence comes from Massilia sp. TS11, assembly GCF_022012445.1. GTDB lineage: Bacteria > Pseudomonadota > Gammaproteobacteria > Burkholderiales > Burkholderiaceae_D > Telluria. The sequence continues at coordinate 214,769 of NZ_JAKLTS010000004.1, read as the reverse complement.
TTCCCGGTCACGCCGCCGCGTGGCGCTTTACCCGAGGATCGCCCTATGCACAGCCTGGAAATGACCAAGCCCGATGGTCGGCGCCTGACGCTGTATAGCCGCGCGCCGATCACGGCGGCGGGCCCCGCGCCCAGCCCGTTTGCCCAGCCGCTGCAGGCCAATCCGCACCTGCGCTGGCATCCGCTGCGCGCCGAGTGGGTCATCTATTCGCCGGCGCGCCAGGACCGCACCTTTCTGCCGCCGCCGGAATTCAATCCGCTGGCCGTCACGCGCGACCCGGCCTGGCCGACCGAGCTGCCCCAGGGCGACTACGACATCGCCGTGTTCGACAACCGCTTTCCGGCGCTCTCGCTGGCCGCGCATGACCCGCCGCCCTGCGTGGTGCCGAGCGCGCCGGCCCAGGGCCAATGCGAGGTCGTGGTGTTCACCCAGGACCCGGCGTCGGCCCTGTGCCAGCTGCCGCTGTCGCACATCGAGCTGCTGCTGGCCGTCTGGGCCGAGCGCACACGCCGCCTGGCCGAGGGCGGGCAGATCCGCTACGTGCTGCCGTTTGAAAACCGCGGCGCCGAAGTCGGCGTCACGCTCCACCATCCGCATGGGCAGCTGTACGGCTATCCGTTCGTGCCGCCGGTGCCGGCGCGCATGCTCGAGACCGAACGCCAGTTCTATGCCGAGCGTGGCGGCAACCTGTTGCATGAGCTCGCCCTGCGCGAGCGCGCCGAGGGCACGCGCGTGCTGTATGCGGGGCCGCATGCGCTGGCCTTCGTCCCGGCCTGGGCGCGCTATCCGTATGAAGTCTGGATAACGCCGCTGAGCCCGGTGCCTTCGCTCGACGCCCTGCGCGCCGACCAGCGCGCCGATCTGGCGCGCGCCCTCAAAACCGTGCTGCTCAAGTATGAGCGCTTGTGGCAGCGTCCCTTCCCCTATCTGATGGTCTGGTACCAGGCGCCGTGCGACGGCGCGCCCCATCCGGAATCCCAGCTGCATGCCGAGTTCTATCCGCCTTACCGCAGCCGCGAGCGCCTGAAATACCTGGCCGGCACCGAACTGGGCGCCGGCGCCTTCGCGATGGACACCCTGCCCGAAACCACGGCCGCCGAACTGCAGGCCGTGGATGTCACGCTGGAGCTGGCATGATGCGCCCCGAAGCCTTTCTCGGCGGCGCCCCCGCGGTCTGGGCCTCGGCGCCCGGGCGCGTCAATCTGCTGGGCGAGCATACCGACTACAACGAGGGCTTCATGCTGCCGCTGGCCACGCCCCAGCGCACCGAGGTGGCGCTGGCGCCCAGCGAGGACGGGCGCCACCATGCGTATTCCAGCAACCTCGACCACAGCCTGGTGTTCGGTCCGCAGACGGCGCCCGGGCCCGGCTTCGGCCGCTATCTCGATGGCTGCATGCGCGTGCTGGCCGAGGCGGGCGCCAGCGTGCCGCCGCTGCGGATCTATGTGCGCTCGCGCGTGCCGCTCGGGGCCGGCCTGTCGAGCAGCGCGGCGCTGGAAGTGGCCACCCTGCGCGCCCTGTGCAACTGGTGCCAGTTTCCGCTCGATCCGCTGCGCCTGGCCCAGCTGGCGCAGCAGGCCGAGATCCGCTTTGCCGGCGTGCAGTGCGGCATCCTCGACCAGATGGCCGCCAGCCTCGGCGACGACCAGCATCCGCTGCTGATCGATGCGCGCAGCCTGGCCTGGCGCCCGATTCCCCTGCCGCCGGCCAGCAGCGTGATCGTCATCGATTCCGGCGTCGCGCGCAGTCTGGCCGCCAGCCATTACAACCAGCGCCGCGGCGAATGCCAGCAGGCCGCCCGCCTGCTCGGCGTGGACAGCCTGCGCGATGTGGCCGATGCCAGCCTGGTCGACCAGCTGCCCGAACCCTATCGCAGCCGCGCGCGCCATGTCCTCAGCGAAAACGCGCGCGTGCTTGCGGCCGCCGACGGGGTCGATGCGGCCCGCTTCGGCGCCCTGATGAACGCCTCCCATGCCAGTCTGCGCGATGACTTCGCGGTGTCGCACCCGGCCCTCGACGCGCTGACCAGTCTGCTGCGCGCCGAGCCCGGCGTGTACGGCGCGCGCCTGACCGGGGCCGGTTTTGGCGGGGCCTGCGTGGCCCTGTGCGCGGCCGGTCAGGCGGCCCGGACCGGCGCGCAGGTGGTGGCGGCCTTCAATGCCAATGGCGGCGCCGCGCGCGTCCTGATTCCTGAACCACAGCGAGGTGACGATGAGCCAATTTGAGTACCCACGCCCGCAACTGGTGCGCGATCACTGGCAATGCCTGAACGGGCCCTGGCAGTTCGCCTTCGACGAGGCCCTGGCCTACCACCTGCCGACCGATCCGATCGCCTGGACGCACACGATCGAGGTGCCGTTCTGCCCGGAGTCGGCGGCCAGCGGCATCGGCGACCAGGGCTTTCACCGCAGTTGCTGGTACCGGCGCGAATTCGATTGCGTCAAGGAAGAGCAGGGCAGGGTGCTGCTGCATTTTGGCGCGGTCGACTATGCGGCCCGGGTCTGGGTCAATGGCTGGCTGGTGGCCGAGCACGAGGGTGGTCATACGCCGTTCAGCGCCGATATCACGAATGCGCTCGGACCGCGCCCGCAGCAGGTGGTGGTGGTGCAGGTGCTCGACGACCCGCAGGACCTGGGCAAGCCGCGCGGCAAGCAGGACTGGCTGCCCGAGCCGCATGCGATCTGGTATCCGCGCACGACCGGCATCTGGCAGACGGTCTGGATCGAGCGGGTCGCTTCGACCTATATCGCCAGCCTGCGCTGGACCCCGATCTTCGAAGGTTTTGAGATCGGCTGCGAAATCCATGCGGTCGGCGATATCGATACCGAGCTCTCGGTCGAGGTGCGCATCTGGCATGGCGACACCCAGATGGCGGACGACTTGTACATGCTGATGGGCCAGGAGGCCAACCGCAAGATCGCGCTGGCCGACCCGGGCATCGACGACTCGCGCAATGAATTGCTGTGGAGCCCGGAGCGGCCGACGCTGCTGGAGGCCGAGCTGACCCTGCGCCACCGCGAGCGCGTGCTCGATACGGTGCGCTCCTACACGGCGCTGCGCTCGACGGCCATCAACCGCGACCGCTTCATGCTCAATGGCCGGCCTTACCCGATGCGGCTGGTGCTCGACCAGGGTTACTGGCCGGACAGTCTGATGACGGCCCCGTCCGACGCGGCCCTGCGCCGCGATGTCGAGCTGGCCAAGGCGATGGGCTTCAATGGCGTGCGCAAGCACCAGAAGATCGAAGACCCGCGCTACCTGTACTGGGCCGACCGCCTCGGCCTGCTGGTGTGGGAAGAAATGCCCTCGGCCTACCGCTTCAGCGCGCGCGCCATCACGCGCATGGTGCGCGAGTGGACCGAAGCCATCGAGCGCGATTACAGCCATCCCTGCGTCATCGTCTGGGTGCCGTTCAATGAGTCCTGGGGCGTGCCGAATCTGACGGCGATGCAGGCGCACCGCAATGCCGTCGAGGCGCTGTATCACCTGACCAAGACGCTCGACTCGACCCGGCCCGTGATCGGCAACGATGGCTGGGAGGCCTCGGCCACCGACATCCTCGGCATCCACGACTACGACAACGACCCCGAACGCCTGGGCGCGCGCTACGAGGTGACCGACCCGGTGCGCACGCTGTTCGAGCAACGCCGCCCGGGCGGACGCATCCTGACGCTCGACGGTTTCCCGCACCGCGGCCAGCCGGTCGTGCTGACCGAATTCGGCGGCATCGCCTTCGATCCCGAGGCGGCCGACGACGGCGCCACCTGGGGCTATGCGCGCGCGCGTTCGAGCGAGGAATTGCTCGCCCATTACCGCGAGCTGCTGGCCGTCGTCAGCCGCACCCAGATGTTCAGCGGCTTTTGCTACACCCAGTTCGCCGACACCTTCCAGGAATCGAATGGCCTGTTGACGGCCACGCGCGAACCCAAGGTGCCACTCGATTTATTGAATGCGGCCACGCGCAATGCGGTGCTGTTGCCACAGCCACCGGCCGCGTGTCCGGAAAGAGGAGGGGACAGCAGCTAAGCCCGATGCTCGATCACCCCTGCCGTGGCAGCGGCGCCGCCGACTGCCGATCTGTCTGCGCCCGTCTGGGCAAAAGGAGACCCCATGCAAACTCTCGTTGTGTTCTGCCATCTGCGCTGGGACTTTGTCTACCAGCGTCCGCAACATCTGATGACGGCCCTGGCCCGCACCTATCGCGTGCTGTTCGTCGAGGAGCCGGTCTACAGTCCGGGCACCCCCTTTCTCCAGATCGCCACGCCGATCCCCAACCTGACCGTGTGCCAGCCGCATACGCCGGTGCAGGCTGCCGGTTTCCATGATGACCAGATCCCGGTGCTGCAGCAGCTGCTGACCGATTTGGTGCCGCGCGGCGAACATCCGCTGGTCTGTCTGTACACGCCGATGGCCCTGCCGCTGCTGGCGGGCCTCGATCCGGGCCTGGTCGTCTACGATTGCATGGACGAGCTGTCGGCCTTTAAGAACGCGCCCAAGCAGCTGCTGCAGCGCGAGACGGCGCTGCTGAAGGTGGCCGATCTGGTGTTCGCCGGCGGCCCCAGCCTGTACGAGGCCAAGCGCGCGCGCCACCCGCAGGCGCATTGCTTCCCCAGCAGCGTCGACGCGGCCCATTTCGGCCGTGCGCTCAGCCTGCGCGAGCATCCGGACCAGGCTGGCCTGCCGCATCCGCGCCTGGGCTTCTTCGGCGTCATCGACGAGCGCTGCGACCTCGCTCTGCTGGCGGCCCTGGCCGATGCCGACACCAATTGGGAGGTGGTGCTGGTCGGTCCGGTCGTCAAGATCGACCCCGCCAGTCTGCCGCGCCGCCCGAATCTGCACTACCTGGGCCAGCGCGACTACGCCGATCTGCCCGCCTTCCTGGCCGGCTGGGATGTCTGTCTGCTGCCGTTCGCGCTGAACGAGGCGACGCGCTTCATCAGTCCGACCAAGGTGCTCGAGTACATGGCGGCCGAGCGGCCCATCGTCAGTACGGCCATTCGTGATGTGGCCGAACCGTATGGCGAACTGGTGGCGGTGGCGCCGCATCACGCCGCCTTTATCGACGCCTGCCGTGCGGCCCTGGCCTTGCCGGCCGAGGCGCGCGCCGCACTGGTGACGCGCATGCGCGCGCGCGTGGCCGCCACGTCCTGGGAAGCGACGGCCGCGCGCATGGTCCAGCTGATGGCGCATACGACGCCGGGGCGGCGCATCCAGGCCCTGGGCGCTGTCCCCGATGCGGCCGCCAGCGCGCCGGCCGTGCGGCCGGCCCATGCCAAGGGCAGCGAGGTGGCCTGCGCCATCATCGGCGCCGGTCCGACCGGACTGTCGGCCGCCTATCATCTGGGGCCGGACACGCTGTTGCTCGAACGCGAGGCCGAGGTCGGCGGCTGGTGCCGTTCGGTCCAGCAGGCGGGCTTCACCTTCGACCATGCCGGCCACATCATGTTCTCGAACGACCCCTATGTGCTCGAGCTCTACCAGATCCTGCTCGGTGACAACCAGCATTGGCAGGACCGCGAAGCCTGGGTCTACAGCAAGCAGGTGTACACGCGCTACCCCTTCCAGGCCGCCCTGTACGGGCTGCCGCCGGGCGTCATCAAGGAGTGCATCGTCGGCGCCATCGAGGCGCGCTACGGGCGCCGCGGCACCGCGCCGGCCTGTGCGCCGGGCCAGGTCGATGACTGCTGCGCCGATGGGACGGCCGACACCGCCAATGCGGGCAGCAGCGCCCAGCTGCGCACGACCAGCAATTTCGAGCAATTCATCTACGAGGTCTGGGGCGCCGGCATTGCGCGCCATTTCGCCGTGCCCTACAACCAGAAACTGTGGACCGTGCCCCTGGCCGAGATGGAAACCTCGTGGCTCGGCGGGCGTGTGCCCCTGCCCGATCTGGACGCCATCATCGAGGGCGCGCTGTCGCCGGTGCCGCGGCCGATGGGGCCAAATGCGCGCTTCGGCTACCCGCGCCGCGGCGGCTTCCAGGCGCTGGTGTCGGGCTTCCTGCCGCATATCCGCGGCAAGCTCATGACCAAGGCCGAAGTGGCGCGCGTGCTGCCGCGCGAACACTGCCTGGTGCTGGCCGACGGGCGCCGCATCCATTACCGCCAGCTGCTCAGTACGATGCCCTTGCCTGAACTGGTCCGCCGCATCGGCAGCGCCGCGCCGCCGGCCGTGCGCGCCGCCGCCGAGGGCCTGCGCCATATCTCGGTGCGCTGCGTCCACCTCGGCATCGGACGGCCGCACTTGAGCGACAAGCACTGGATTTACTACCCCGAAGACACGATCTTCCATCGCATCTTTTTGCAGGGCAATGCCAGCCCCGACTGCAATGCCCCGGGTGGCTTCGGCCTGACCTGCGAGATTTCGTATTCGCCGACCAAGCCCTTGCCTTGCGAAGGGGCGGAGCTGATCCAGCGGTGCATCGACGATTGCATTCGCGTCGGCATGTTCGGGCGTGATGATCCGGTCTGGGCCAGTGTCGAGCTCGATATGCCGTATGCCTATGTGCTCTACGACCACCAGCGCGCGGCCAATGTGGCCACCATCCGCAGCTGGCTGGCCGACTTCGATATCACGCTGGCCGGGCGCTACAGCGAATGGGAGTATTACAACTCCGACCACGCCTTCCTGGCCGGGCGCCGCGCGGCCCAGCAGGTGCGCAGCGCCTTGCATGCCGCGCCCACGCCGGCCAAGGTGGAGCTATGAGTGCAGACAAGCGCGTGCTGGTGGTCGGTGGCGCCGGCTATATCGGCTCGCACATGGTCAAGTGCCTGCTGCAGGCCGGCTACCAGGTGGTGGTGCTCGATGATCTGGGCGCCGGCCACCGCGACGCCGTGCCGGCCGGCGTGCTGGTGGCCGGGCCGGCCGGCTCGCGCGCCGTGCTCGACACCCTGTTCCAGGCCTGCCCGGTCGCGGCCATCATGCATTTTGCCGGCGATATCCAGGTCGGCGAATCGGTGCAGCGGCCGCTCAAATACTATGCGAACAACCTGGGCGCGACCATCACCCTGCTCGAAGCGGCGCTCGCCCATGGCGTGCAGTCTTTCATCTTTTCCTCGACCGCGGCGATCTTCGGCGCGCCCCAGTACACGCCGATCGACGAGGCGCATCCGGCCGCGCCGATCAATCCCTACGGGCGCAGCAAGTGGATGGTCGAGCAGGTGCTGGCCGATGCCAGCAGCGCGCACGGGCTGCGCAGCGTCTGCCTGCGCTATTTCAATGCGGCCGGGGCCGATCCGGAAGGCCAGCTGGGCGAGCGCCACAGCCCGGAAACCCATCTGATTCCGCTGCTGCTGCAAGTGGCCAGCGGCCGGCGCGCGAGCCTGAGTCTGTTCGGTGACGACTATCCGACGCCGGACGGCACCTGCGTGCGCGACTACATCCATGTGAGCGACCTGTGCGAGGCCCATCTGCTGGCCTTGCGCTATCTGGAAGGCGGCGGCGCCAGTGCCCGTTTCAATCTGGGCAATGGCGCCGGCTATTCGAACCGCGAAGTGCTGGCCGCCGTGCGCCGCGTGACCGGGCGGCCGGTGCCCGTCACGATCGGTCCGCGCCGGCCCGGCGATCCGCCGATCCTGGTGGCCGAGTCGCGTCTGGCGCGCGCCACGCTCGGCTGGGCGCCGCGCTGGCCGGATATCGACGCCATCATTGCCCACGCCTGGGCCTGGGAGCAGAAGCAAGGAGGTCAACCGGGACACTGATCGGCGCATTTGCGCCAGCGCAAACGTAGCAGGGCGGGCGCGCCCTAAGCTTGCCGGGTTGCCGGCCGTGCAATCTCCCCCCATTTTCCTGACGAGGTGACTATGGCCAGACTGTTCGTTGTTGCTGTTTCCGCGCTGTTCCTGCTCACTGCCTGCAGTATGCGCCTGCCCATGGGCGCCGGGCAGCAGACCATGGAGGAACCCGTCCCCATCAATACCAGCCTGGTGGCGCGCCAGCGTGCCGCCTACCAGCATCCGGGCGCCTTGCCCCCCAATCTGACGGCGGCGGCCCAGGCGCCGTATACATTAGGGCCCGGTGATATTCTCGCCATCGCCGTCTGGGACCATCCGGAGCTGCTGCCCCCGAATTCGCAGGACCTGCCCGTGACAGCCCAGGCGGCCGGCATCTCGACCCCGGCGCCGGGCTTTGCCATCGATGGCGAGGGGCGGCTGCAGTTTCCGTATGCAGGCAGCGTGCCCGCGGCTGGCCTGACGGTCGAGCAACTGCGCCAGGAACTCGGCCAGCGCCTGTCGCGCGTGCTGCGCGAGCCGCGCATCACCGTGCGGGTCCAGGCCTACCGCAGCAAGCGCGTGTATGTGGACGGCCAGGTGCGCCAGCCCGGTCTGCAAACCCTCGACGATGTGCCGATGACGGTCCAGGAGGCCGTCCAGCGCGCCGGCGGCCTGCTGCCCGAGGCCGACGCCAGCCGCGTCAGTCTGGAACGCGGCACGCAGCGCTATCCGCTCGATCTGGTGCGCCAGACGGCGGCCGGGCGTCTGCTGCTGTTGCCGAACGACGTCTTGCATGTGCCGCCGCGCGAGGACAACCGGGTGTTCGTGGCCGGCGAGGTGCTGGCGCCGCGTGCACTCAATATGCGCGCCGGCCGCCTGACCCTGAACGAGGCGCTCGGCGAGGTCGGCGGCATCAATCCCCAGACCGGTGACGCCAGCCAGGTGTATGTGGTGCGCCAGGAGGGGGGCAAGGCGCGCGTCTACCGCCTCGATGCGCGCGCGGCCGAGGCCCTGGCCCTGGCCGAGCAGTTCGAACTCGAAGCCCGCGATGTCGTGTATGTGGCCGCCTCGCCGCTGGCCAACTGGCACCGTGCCATCAGCCTGGTGTTCCCGGGCGCCTTGTCCGCGGCCGTCAGCGCCGCCAAACCCTGAGCGAGGCCAGCATGCAATTTCATCCCGCCCCCTATGCCTTGCCCAATGCCGCAGGCGCTGCGCCGGTGGCGCCGCCGCTGCCGCCATCCCCGCATGCCGAGGCCGGCTGGCAGCAGTATGTCGACTGGATCTGGCGCGCGCGCCGCCTCGTGCTCGGTGCCGCCCTGGTCTGCGCGCTCGGCGCTGGTCTCTACTGTCTGGCCGCGCGTCCCGTGTATGAGTCGAACCTGCTGATCCATGTGGAAGAAGAGCGGCCGAATGCGGCGCGCAATATCGTCACCGATGTCTCCTCGCTGTTCGACACCAAGAAGGCCGCAATCGCCGAGATGGAAGTGCTGCGTTCGCGCCTCGTGCTCGGCCCGGCAGTCGACCGTTTGCGTCTCCACATCGCCGCCGAGCCGCGCAGCTTCCCGCTCGGGCGCTTCCTGCTCGGCGAGCGCAGCGCGCGCGATACGCTGGCCGCGCCGCCCCTCGGTCTGCTGGGCCAGTACGCCTGGGGCGGCGAGCAGATCAAGGTGGCCGAATTCGAGGTGCCGGCCGCGCTGCAGGATCAGGTATTTGAGCTGCACGTCGGCGAGCAGGGCCGTTGGGTCCTGAGCATGCCGGGCGCGCCGCGCCTGCTCAGCGGCCGGGTGGGCGAGGAGGCGCGCGCCCAGCTCGACAGCGGTGGCCTGCAATTGCGCGTGGCCAGTCTGCGCGCGCGCCCGGGCACGAGTTTCTACTTGCGCAAGCAGAGCCGTGCGCGTGCCATCGCCGCCTTGCAGCAGGGCCTGGCCATCAGCGAGCAGGGCAAGCAATCGGGCGTGATCGAGGTGAAGCTGCAGGGCTATGATCCGGAACGCGTGACCGCCACGCTCGACCACGTGGCGCGCGAATACCTGCGGCAGCATCTGGCCCGCAAGACCGAGGACGCGGGCAATACGCTGGCCTTTCTCGATCAGCAATTGCCGGCGCTGAAAAGCCAGCTCGAGCGGGCCGAGGCCAGCTATAACCAGTTCCGCAGCAGCCACGGCACCGTCAATGTCGGCGAGGAAGTGCGCCTGAGTCTGGAGCGGGCCAATCAGGCCAAGGCGCGCCGCAGTGAGCTTCAGCTCAAGCGCCTCGAGTTGCTCGGGCGCTTCACCGATGCCCACCCGCAGCTGGCCGCCGTGAATGCGCAATTGCGCGAAGCCCAGAACGAGCTCACCCAGCAGGAGGCCCAGATCCGCGCCCTGCCGATGCTTGAACAGGAAGAGGCCCGGCTGGCGCGCGAGGTCAAGGTCAGCCAGGAGTTGTATACAGCGCTGCTCAACACGGCCCAGCAGCTGCGCCTGCTGTCGGCCGGGCAGGTCAGCAATGTGCGCCTGGTCGACGCCCCGGTCGAGGCGGAAAAACCGGTGCGCCCGAACCGCCCGCTGGTGCTGGCCCTGGCCACCCTGAGCGGGCTCTTCCTGGGCGCCATCCTGGCCCTGTTGCGGCGCGCCGTGCAGGTCCGCATCGACGATCCCGAACAGCTCGACGCCGTGCTCGGCGCCGGCCTCGTGTACGCGAGCATTCCGCACAGCCAGGTTGAACAGCGGCGCACGCGCCAGGGCCGGCCGCGCCTGCCGCTGCTGTCGCAGGCCGCGCCCGACGATCCGGCCGTGGAAAGCCTGCGCGCCCTGCGCACGGCCTTGCGCCACGCCATGCCCCACTGCCGCAACCATGTGGTCTGCATCAGCGGCCTGCATGCGGGCGCCGGCCTGCATTTTGTGCTGGCCAATCTGGCCAGTCTGGCGGCGGCCAGTGGCCAGCGCGTGTTGCTGATCGACGCCGATGTGCGCGGCGGCCGCCTGCATCAGGTGTTCGGCATGGACCCGGTGCCCGGCCTGACCGAAGTCCTCGGCGGCAATCTGCCGCCGGGCCAGGCAGTCTGCCGCCAGGTGCGCGAAGGTCTCGACTTGCTGCCCAGCGGTGCAGCGCTGCCGAGCCTGGCCGACGGACCGCTCGACGCCCGCTTTGGCGAGCTCGTGCGTGAGCTCGACGCCCACTATGATCTGGTGCTCGTGCTGGCCCCGCCGGTGATGACGCGCGCCGATGCCCTGGTGCTGGCGCGCCATGCGGCGGCCGTGTTCCTGCTGGCGCGGGCCGGCCACAGCGCGCCGGGCCAGGTGCGCGCTGCCGTGCAGCGCCTGAACCAGGCGGGCGTGCTGCCGCATGGGATTATTCTGAACGACACGCCGGCGCCGCCGCCGCCGGCCGGTCCGCTGCGCCTGGCCTGGCAAGCGGCCTGAATCCTGAACGTTCCCGGCTGTTAAACAATTCCTGCAGGACTTAAATCCTGCAGGAATTTTTTTTCCAAAAGCATTGAACTTTGGAAGTTTCCTCGAGTCAAACCTTGCTCTGAATCACCAAAGAGCAAGGTACTCTGATGAAACTCCGCAACACTTCGACCCTGTCCCTCTTGATCACCGCCGCCCTGGGCTCCCTGCTCAGTGCATGTGGCGGCGGCGCCGATGGCGCAGCTGGCAGCAGCGCGCAGGCGCCGACCCAATTCGCCAGCATCGGCACCAGCGCCACGCTGACCGACATTTATGTGAGCACGAGCGGCGCCGACACCAATGCCGGTACGTCCAGCGCACCGCTCAAAACCATCAGCCGCGCCGCCCAGCTGGCCGGCCCGGGCAGCACCATCCACGTGGCGGCAGGCACCTATGCGGGTGGCTTCCAGACCACGGTCAGCGGCACCGCCACGGCCCGCATCCGCTTCGTGTCGGACAAGAAGTGGGGCGCGCGCATTGTGCCGCCGGCCAATTCGAGCACGGCCGCCGCCTGGGACAACCGCGGCAGCTATGTGGACATCGACGGCTTCGAGGTCGATGGCAGCGCCGTCCAGAGCGGCACGCCCTGGTCGACCGGCATCTACACGGGAGGCGGCAACGACGTCATCAAGAATAACCACGTGCACCACATCGGCGCCAGCGGCAGCTGTCTGTCGGGCGGCGGCATCGGCGCCGACAGCTATTACAAAGGCACCAATAACGACGTGTATGCGAACCTCGTGCACGATATTGGCGTCGCTGGCTGCCAGACGATGTTCGGCATGTATGTCAGCACCCCGGACAGCGATGTGAAGAACAACCTGATCTATGCAGTCTCTGACGCCGCCGTGCAGCTCTGGCACGACGCCACGCGCGCCAAGGTCGTCAACAATACGATCTTCAATGCCAATATCGGCGTGCTGGTCGGCAGCGGAGATTATTACAGCACCAGCGGACCCAACGACTACTCCACGGTGTCTAACAATATCATCGTCGATAACCGCTATGGTGTCGTCGAGCGTGGGGCCACCGGCACCCACAATGTCTACCGCAACAACCTGATGAACCAGAATGCGATGCTTGATTTCCAGCTCCAAAACGGTCTGACGGCCAGCGCCACGGTCAGCGCGGCGCCCGGCTTCATCAATTATGTGCGCACCGGCGGCGGCGACTATCATCTGGCCACGGGCTCGGCCGCGATCGGCCGCGCCTACAGCGCCGATGCGCCCAGCACCGACCTGGACGGCGTGACCCGTTCCAGCACCACCGTCGATATCGGCGCCTACCAGTATGTGGCCTCGGCCCAGCCGCCGGAACCGGCCTTCAGCGCCGTCACCGCCTATCACCTGTACGTGGCCACCACGGGTTCGGACAGCAACCCCGGCACCGCCAGCGCGCCGCTGAAGACCATTGCCCGCGCCGCCGCCCTGGCCAAGCCGGATACCACGGTCCATGTCGCGCCCGGCACCTATTACGGTGGTTTCAAGACGACCACGAGCGGCACCGCCACGGCCCGCATCTACTATGTGTCGAGCACCAAGTGGGGCGCGCGCATCGTACCGCCGGCCAGCTCGAGCAATGACACGGCCTGGGACAACCGCGGCAACTATGTCGAAATCAATGGCTTTGACATCGACGGCTCCAGCCCGCAGGGCGGCACGCCCTGGCTGCACGGCATCTACACGGGTGGTTCCTACGGCAAGATCAAGGGCAACCACGTGCACCATATCGCCACCAATGTGGCCTGCACGAGCGCCGGCGGTTCGGCCATCGGCATCGACAGCTACTACCATGGGGTCGCCACGGACGTGATCAACAACACCGTGCACGATATCGGCACCGCCGGTTGCGCCTACATTCAGGGTATCTACATGAGCACCACGGGCAGCATCCAGAACAACGTGGTCTACCGTGTCGGCCAGGCGGCCATTCACCTGTGGCACGACGCCTCGGATGTGCTGATCGCGAATAACACCGTGACCAGCTCGACCTTCGGCATCATCGTCGGCGGCGGTGATTTCTACTACGACACCAGCGGCGCCGACAACGTGCGTGTGACCAACAATATCGTTTTCGACAACAAGTACGGTATCTCGGAGCAGGGCACGACGGGCATCCACAATGTCTACACGAATAACCTCGTGTACCAGAACGCCAGCTACAACCTGAGCCTGAGGAACGGTCTGAGCGCGAAGAGCACGGTCAGTGCCGATCCCCAGTTCAGCACCTACAGCCGCACCGGCAGCGCCGACTACCACCTGAAGTCGACCTCGCCCGCGATCGGCACGGGCAGCACCACGCTGGCACCGACGACCGACATCGACGGCTACCAGCGCACCCCGATCGGGCTCGGCGCCTACCAGTACCGCTAAGCCTCGGGCAGCAGACGCCGCTTGAGCCAGGCGCGCACGGCTCCCGTGTGCGCCTCGAAGGCGGCGTAGCAGAGCGATGATCCGAACACGATGGCGGCCAGCCACTGCAGATAATGCAGCAGGCTGGTCGTCGCGTACGGATCGAGTGGCGCCGGCTGCAAGGCCCACAACAGCGGCATGTGCATCACATACAGCGTGAACGAGAAGGCGGCCAGACCGGCCGCACTCTCGGCCAGCCGCGGCGTCAGGCCGCGCCGCGCGCCCCCCGGCAGCAACGCCAGGCACAGACCAAACATAGCGCCATACAGCAGATCCTGCCCAATCGAGCGCAGGTCGAGATCGTCATTCCAGCCGCGCAGGCGCAGATAGGCGGCCAGGGCGGCAAAACCGAGCCAGGCCGGCACGGCCAGACCCGCCGCGGCGGGCAAGCGCAGACGCGAGGCGGCCGCTCCGATCAGCCACACCAGAAAATACAGACTCAGGGCGGCCGGCGCCAGGCCCAGCCACAGCGAGACGAGACCCGCCGCCAGCCAGCGGCGCGCGCTGCTCGTAGCCGTCGCGGCCGCCAGCAGCAGCGGGAACATCGCGTAGTAGGCCGTTTCGTTCACGAGCGACCAGAGCGGGAAATTGCCGCCGAATGCGGGCACGACCAGGGTCTGCCATCCGAACAGATTGCCGAGCAAGACAGGCCAATCGGGCAGCTGTCCGGCCAGCACCGCGCTCAGCAGCAAACATGGCAGCAGCACTGTCCACAGCCGGCTGATGCGGTCGATTGCATAGTGCTCGTAAGCCAGCGGCCGGCGGAACTTCTCCAGCAGACTGCCGCCCACCAGCCAGCCGGACAGCACAAAAAACAGCACAACGGCCTGATGCGCAAAGCCGGTCAGAAAGGCCAGCGCCTGCAGCCACAGTGGCGGATCGCTAATCGAGCGCATGCCCGGAAACACCGCCGCGCGCAGATGGGCAGCCGCCACTTCCAGTGCCGCCAGGCCACGCAGCAGGGCGATGACGCTGGTGCGCCAATCTGCCTGCGCGGGCAGGGCCGGCACCTCGCGCCACAGCAGGGCGCCCACGGTGGCCAGCAGAATCCGCACGTCCTGGCCGAAGCTGCGCGTCCGCACATAGTCGAGGTAATAGCCGAGTTTGACCGGCAGAATCTGGTCGCGGTACACGCGCTCGGGGTCATGCGCGCCATCGAGCAGGCGGCTTTCGTCGCGGTAGCGGATCGCGGCCCAGTCCGTAATGCCGGGCGTGACCGACAGCACAGTCTGGCGCACGGCCTCCGGATACCAGGCCACATAGCGCGCCACCTCGGGCCGCGGACCGACCAGGCTCATCTCGCCGCGCAGCACATTGATCAGCTGCGGCAGCTCGTCCAGCTTGGTCCGGCGCAACAGGGCGCCCGCCCGTGTGATGCGCGGATCGGCACGCACCGACAGCTGACAGGCCTGGGCCGCGTCGGCCCGCATCGTCCGAAATTTCAGTATCGTGAAAGGCACGCCGTGGCGGCCGATACGCGTCTGGCGAAACAGCACCGGCCCCGGGGAATCGAGCCGGATCGACAAGCCAATCAGACCCAGCAGCGGGCTCAACAGAAGCAAACCGAGCATGGCCGCCGCCACGTCGAAGCAGCGCTTGGCTAACATAGCAGCTCCCGCACGGCCTGAATCACCCGGTCCTGGTCGCTATCGCTCATGCGCGTGTACAGTGGCAGACTCAGCATGCGGTGATAGGCCGCCTCCGCGTGCGGAAATTGCTCGGGCCGCAACTGATAGTGGTCGCGCCAGTACGGATGGCGATGCAGGGGAATGAAATGCACGCTGGTGCCGATGCCGCGTTCGGCCAGCTTCTCGATCAGACCATCGCGCGTGATCGCCGCCTCGCGCGTCAGGCGCACCGGGTACAGATGCCAGGCATGCTGGCTGTCGGCCGCCGCATCGAGCGGCAGCTGCAGCGGCAGGCATTGCAGCCCCTCGGCGTAACGGCGCGCCAGGGCTTGGCGGCGGACGAGAAAGCGATCGATCTTGCGCAGCTGCTGCAGGCCGACCGCCGCCGCCAGATCGGGCAGATTGTATTTGTAGCCGGGCGCCACCACCAGATAATGCCAGGACGGCCGCTGCGCGGTATAGCGTTCGAATGCATCCTGGCTGATGCCGTGCAGGCGCATCACCCGTACGCGCTCGGCGATGGCCGGATCGCGCGTGACCACCATGCCGCCTTCACCCGTGGTGATGGTCTTGTTGGCATAGAAGCTAAACACCGTCACGTCGCTGTCCAGCGTGCCCACCAGGCGTCCGCGGTAGCGCGTCGGGAAGGCATGCGCCGCGTCCTCCACCACGCGCAGCCCATGCGCCTCGGCCAGTTCGAACAGCGCGTCCATGGCGCAGGGCAGGCCCGCGTAATGCACGGGGATGATGGCGCGCGTGCGAGGTGTCACGGCGCGTGCCACCGTCAGCGGATCGAGGTTCAGCGTGACCGGGTCGACGTCCACGATGACCGGATCGGCTCCCAGATAGCGCACCACTTCGGCCGTGGCGGTGAAGGTCATGGTCGGCACAATCACCTCGTCGCCCGCGCCGATGCCGAGCGCCTCCAGCGCCAGATGCAGACCCGCCGTGGCGGAATTGACGGCCAGCGCATGCACGCCGCCGCCCAGGTAATCGGCAAAGGCCTGTTCGAAGCGGCGCGCGCGCGGGCCGGTGGTGATCCAGCCCGAGCGCAGGCAGGCAATCACTTCATCGACTTCTTCTTCGCCCAGCTCGGGCAGGGCGAATGGCAGAAAGCTTGGATTCATGGCGATTCCTCCACACAGGCACTGAGAAAGCGGGACGCCAGTACGGCGTAGTCGAGGTGGCGCAGCGCGTGTTCGCGTCCGCGCCGGCCCAGCGCGCGGCGCGCGTCGGGCGCCATCGCAGCCAGCGAGCGCAGGGCGCGCGCCAGGGCGGCCGGGTCTTCGGGCGGCACCGACAGGCCGCAGCCGGCCTCGCGCACCGGGTCGTTGCCGGCATCGACCGCATGCACGATCGGGCATCCAGCCATCATGTAGTCGCCCAGTTTGTTGGGCGCGATGCCGAAGCGGTACAGCGACTGGCGCCGCCAGCCCAGATAGGCGATATCGAATTGGGCCAGCAGGGCCGGCATCTGCGGCTTGGGCAGCGGCGCCAGAAAGTGCACCTGGCGCAGCTGCAGTTCCGAGGCCAGCGCGCGCAGCTGCGCCTTCTCCGGTCCCTGGCCGGCCAGTACGAACACCAGCGGCAGTTCGCGCAGCAGATCGGCCGCCTGCAGCAGGATGTGCAGGGCATTGGCCAGACCGTGGCTGCCCGCATAGCCGACCACCAGCCGGCCCTGGGCGCGCCACTGGGCGAACAGGCTGGCGAGAGCGGGACTGAGACTGGCGCCGCCGGCGCGCCACTCGGCCACCGCCACGCCATTGGGCACGATATGCAGCTTGCTCAGGTCCAGCCCGTGCGCCGCCATATGCGGCCCCACCTTGGGCAGGATCGACACCACCCGGTCCGCATGGCGGTAGGCGTAGTCCTCGGCCGCCTGCATCAGCACGATGAAGGGGTGCCAGCGTGACATCGGCCCCAGTTCCATGGGACTGAGCGGCCACAGGTCATGGACCTCGAACACCAGGCGCGCACCGGCCAGGCGCGCGATGCGGCGCGCCGGCCAGATATCGGCCGGGTAGGTGCTGGAGGCGATCACCACCTCCGGCCGCCACTGGCGCGCCAATGCGGGCGCCAGCCGCCACAGGCTCTGGACGAAGGCCGCCAGATTGCGCGCCCGGCTCAGCCCATTGCCTTGATAGCGCGGCGTCGCCAGCCAGCGGTAGTGGATGCCGTCGATGTCTTCATCGAGCCAGTCGCGCCCGCCGAGGCAGGGCCCGCGCTGGCGCAGGTGCGACTGATCGGCGGCGACGATATGCACCTCGTGCCCGGCCGCGACCCATTCGCGCGCCAGGTAGTAGGGCCGGAACTCCATGCCGTGGCGCGGCGAACCGGCGTAATGATTGATGAGCAGGATACGCATGGTGCCTGGCCTACCACTGCAGGCCTTCCATCACGCGCCCGACGTCCAGGCGCAGGTTTTCCGCCCAGTTCACGCGCCACTGCACCGGATGGGTGAGCAGGCAGATGCGCGCATGGCGGCCCATGGCGGCAAAGGGCGACAGCGGATGGAAGTAGACCGGCGCCGGCTTATCGCTGATATAGCAATCGAAGCGCGCCAGGAAGCTGGCGTCATAGGCCTCGCAGGCAATGCCGCAGCGCTGGCGCAGCGCGGCGTCGGCCAACAGCACCGTGTTGCTGATGCCGAGCTTGCGATTGGCGAAGTCGCCGTGGCTGGCCACCGTATGCACCTTGCAGCCGGCCAGATGCTCGACCTGGCCCAGATGCTGCTCGAACGCCGCGCCCATGCGTTCCAGATTGGCCTGCACCTGCTCCGGCCGGCGCAGCCGTTCGCGCTTGGCGAAGCTGGCCACCTCCTCGTAGTGATAGCCGACTTCGCTGCCATAGTCGGCCAGATCGCGCATCAGCCCGCGGTCGAGCGTCGACAGACGAAAATAATAGGTCGCGCGCACGTCCTGACGCTGCTCTTCGCGGAACCAGGCGCGCGCCGTGTCCAGGTCGGAATCGATGTCGTGCCGCAGCACCATCATCCGCTCGGGCAGGGCATCGGGCTGCAGCGCAGCCGCCGCCTTTACCGTCAGCAGTTGATAGCCGTGTTTGCGGGCCTGGGTCAGCAGCTCGGCATAGAGCGGCAGACGCGAGGGCATCAGGTAATGGCTGTAGAGCCGGTGCACGAGGCTTTTCATGATAGGGAGTAACGCACACGGTAAGGAGTGAAACCGAACATGCTCTTGAAGCGCTGCATGCCGGGCAGGGCGCCAAAATAGGTGTCGTACATCAGGTAGTCGACGCGGCCTTCCTCCAGCAACTGGCAGATCACGTCGATGATGAGCAGATGCATGGCGCCATCGTTATTGCGGTAGCCCATCACCTGCGAGAAGGCGGCGAAATTGCCGTAGAAGCCCATATTGCAGTAGGCAGATAGGCGCCCCCCGCTATCGAGCACGCCCAGATAGCGGAAGTTCGGCTCCACCTCGAAGTGCTGGGTTTTGCGCTGATAGTGTTCGGCCATGGGCCGCCCCTGGCGCTCGTTGAGCGAAGTGTTGATCGCAAAGATGTCCTCGACATAGGCATTGCGGTCGATCGGCTGGGTGACATAGCCCAGCCCCCGCGCCTTGCGCGCGGCCGCCACGCTGTTGTAGCGTTTCTTCAGCCACGACAGATAGCGCGCCGGGTCGCCATGGTCGCGCAGGTCGAGCAGGGCCACGCCGATGGTCTTGTGTGGAATGATCTTGTAGCGCGGATGCGGCGCCATGAAGCGCTGATAGGTCATCGGCACCTCGCGCGGATTGAGCCGGCTGTCGAAATGCAGCTGCGCGACCGGCAAGCGCATGACGGTCTGGGCGGTGTGATACCAATGGGTCAGGCGTGCCAGCATGGCGCCTCCTCGAGCAGGGTGGAATAAAAATCGAGCAATTTGCGCGCCTCGCCGTCCCAGGCATAGTGCTGGCACACGGCGGCGCGGCCGTTCTCGCCCATGCGCCGCGCCACGGCCGGATGCTCGACCAGGTAGTCGATGGCGGCCGCAATCGCGCGCGGGTCGCGCGGGTCGACCAGCAATCCGCACTGGTGGCCCTCGACCAGGCTGCGCCAGCGCGGAAAGTCCGAAGCGATGACAGGAATGCCGGCCGCCATGTACTCGAACAGCTTGATCGGCTGGGCTTCCTGAAAATGCTGATACGGGTGCAGGGTGACCAGGCCCGCGCGCGATTGGCCGAGCAGCCGCGCCACGCCCGCCTGATCGAGCACGCCCAGGGTGCGCAGGCGCGGCGACACCAGCTGCGCCGCCAGCGGCGCTTCCGACAGCGGGCCGGCCAAGACCAGCGTGGCGGCCGAACGCAGGTAGTCGCAGGCGCGCAGCATCTCGCGCGCGCCGCGGATGCTGCTGATGCTGCCCGCGTAGCAGACCTGGGGCGGCTTGTCCGGCCACGGCGTATCGCGCGTGAATTCCTCGGGATCGGGGAAATTATTGACGTCGATCGTGCGCGGCTGCACGGTCAGAAATTTGTCGCGGATAATCGGCGTGGCCGCCACCACGCCCGACAGCCGGCGCGCGATATAACGTTCGGCCACGGCGGCGGCGCGTGCGCCCACGCGCCGCGTCACCGGGCCCAGATACGGTTTGCCCAGCAACTGCAGCGGCAGGTCCTCGTGGGCATCGAAAATCACGGTCCGCCCGGCGCGGCGCAGTTGCAGCGCCACCGGCAGCAGCTCCGGATCGTGCAGGTGATACAGCGCGCCGTCGAGCGCCAGCGCGCGCCGCGCCACCTCCTGTGTGGCGCGCCGCATCCGGTCCCAGCGGCCGCCGGCGGCGCCCGCATCGCGGATCCACACGCCCTCGTGCTCGGCGTCGCCGCGGCCATCGGCCACCACCAGGCTGACCTCATGGCCGGCGCGCGCGAGCGTGCGGCATTGCTTGCCAAAGATCCGACTGTCGAAGCGCGGATGGGCCGAACTCAGGTGCACGATCCTAGCCATGGGTATCCTCCATCAGCGCGCGCGCATAGGCGCCCAGACTGACGCCGATCAGCATGTCGGCGAAGTAGTGACTGGTAAACAGCAGGAGCAGGGTCGAGGCCAGGAAGGCCCAGGCCTGCAGCAGGAAGGGTGACCGCCGCCGTCCGAGATGCAGGGCGGCGCCCGCATGTAGGGCGGGCAGGGCGATCAGCAGCAGCAGGAAGACAAAGCCGAACAGGCCGAGATCGACCCAGGCCGAATAGATGTTGTGGGCGTAATAGCCGACCTGGTAGCTGCCATAGTCGCCCAGCCACGGATGGGCGCGGATGGTCTGCCACGCCTGTTCGGCCAGCTGGTGGCGCAGATTGGCCGAGGTCGACTGGGACAGATCGAGCAGCTCCAGCATGCGGTTCTGCGGCAGCAGGGCCAGCAGATCCTCGCGTTGCGACCACAGCAGCAGCGCGGCTGCGCTCATGCAGGCCAGCAGGGCCAGCTTATGGCGCGCCAGCGCCAGTTCCACCAGCGGCAGCAGCACGATCAGGGCGACGAACTCGCTGCGCGCCGCGTTCAGATACAGACTGGGCAGACCGATCGCATACAGCAGCCAGCGCTCGGGCAGGGAGCGCGCCGCCGCAATCGCCACCGTGATGGCCGCCAGATAGGAGCGCGAAAAGCCCTGATAGGTGGCGACGGCCTCCGGGTCTTTGGCGGCGCCGAGCGCGCCCAGGTAGAACACGCCATCGACAGCAAACGCAAATACCGTGGCCGACATCGCCATCACGGCCAGCAGGTTCCAGCGGCGCAGACTGTCGCTGCGCAGGTCCAGGCACTTGAAGATGATGAAGGTGTCGAGCAGGTAGACGAGGGCAAAGCTGTGGTTGGCCAGCACGCCCGGATTGGCGTCAGCCAGGGTCTGCACGCACACCACCAGGCTGAAGAACAGCTGGAAGGCCCAGAAGCCGGCATCGGCCGTGGTGAAGCGCTCGTCGCCGCGGCGCAGACGGTGCAGGTAGATGGCCAGCAGGCCGGGCGCGAACACAAACGCGATGGGCGCGAAATAGCCGCCCAGGAAGGCGCGGATCTGGCCCAGGCCCAGCAGGCTGTGATAGGCGAAAAAGCCCGGGAACAGCAGGAAGTAGGCCAGCACCGCCCAGCCGGTGCCAGCACCCGTGCGCGCCACGGGCAGGGACAGGGGCAGGCTGTTCATGGCGTCACCGCCTTGCCGCTGCCAAGCGAAAAGCGGTAGGACAAACTCATGTAGATCAGATACATGCAGCAGTAGCCGACGCAATAGGCGAGCACGTTCTGATGCAGGCTGAGCGGGGCGCTGTAGGCGGCGATCGTCATCGTGACCAGACTCATCTGCCAGAACAATTCGATGCGCTGCTTGCCGGCGACGAAGAACACATAGCTGAGCGGCCCGGCGACAAAATTCAGGAAGCACAGCGGCGCCAGGATGCTGGCCAGCGTGCCGGACTCGCGCCAGCGCGCCCCGAACACCCAGGCAAACAGCTCAGGCGCGGCGACGAACAGCACCAGGGCGGGCAGGGCGCCGAGCAGCACCAGCGAACGGAAGGTATGCAGATAGGCGCTGCTGCAATGGCCGAGGCGCTGAAATTCCTGCACCGACTGGCGCTTGAAGACTTCCAGCACCGAGGCCGCCACCAGCGACACCGGCGCCGACACGACGCGCTGGGTGAGCGCATACAGGCCCACGGCCTGGGCGCCGTGCTGCACCCCGATCAGCATCAGCGGCAGCGGCCCGACCGAGGCATTGAGCAGGCCGGCCGGTAGCGAATAGCGCCAGAAATTGCGGTGCCGCGCCAGATAGCGGCGCTGCTCGGGGCCGAACAACAGGCGCGGATGGGGCAGCGGCGGGTGCAGCAGCACGGCCGCCGCCACCAGCCCGACCGCCAGGCCAGCCAGCTGGCCCAGCACCAGGCCCAGGCCGTCGGCGCCCAGCACCAGCAGCACGATCTGGCTGACCGTGACGGCGCCGGCCGTCCAGATCTTGACGCGCGCCGCGCGCGCATAGGCGCCGTGCGAGGTGGCGAAAGCCATCATGCCCTGGGTGCAGGCGATCATCCAGGCCGCCAGGCCGATGCTGGCCGCCGCCGGCCAGCTCAGATGGCCGAACACGGGCCACAACAGCGCCCGTCCGGCCAGGGCCACGGCGGTCACGGCCAGCGCGACTGCGGTGGCGCTGGTCAGAATGACGGACAGGCCGATGCGCTGCTGTTCGCGCTCATGGTCGAGGATCAGGGCCGCTTCCAGCCGCAGCGTGGCGCCGATGGCGCACACGCTGGCCAGGCCGAACCACAGGCCGAACGCGCCCAGCGCCTGCGGCGAGCACAGACGCGTGATCAGCGGTGCGGCCAGCAGGGGCAGCGCCTGCGCGGCCAGCGAACCGCCGAGCACAGTCAGAACCTGGCGCCAGAAGTGCGGCATCGGCACCTCACACCGTCTGGGCGGCGCGCGCCGGACGCGCGGCCACCGCCTGCAGCACCGCATTGGCTACACGGTTGACGTCGGCGCGCGACAGATAGGGGCTCATCGGCAGGCTCAGCACCTGCTCGGCCAGGCGCGCCGCCACCGGACAGTCGTGCCGGTCGAAGTGGGCGTAAGCCGGCTGCTGGTTGATCGGCAGCGGGTAGTGGATGGCGGTCGGGATGCCGGCCGCCGTCAGCGTCGCCTGCACCCGGTCGCGCTCCTCCAGCAGCACCGTGTACTGCGCATAGGTGCTGCTCGCATGGGGCGCCACGCGCGCGGTCCGCACGTGGTTGGCAAACAGGCGGTCGTAGCATTGGGCCAGCTGGCGCCGCTGCGCCAGCTCCCAGTCGAAGGCTTCGAGCTTGGCCAGCACGATCGCGCACTGCAGCGTGTCCATGCGCCCGCCCACGCCCACGCGCGTGTGCACGTAGCGGCGCGCCTGGCCATGGATGCGCAGTTCCTGCATCGCCGTGGCCAGGGCCGTGTCGTCGGTGAAGATGGCGCCGCCGTCGCCGTAACAGCCCAGAGGTTTGCTGGGGAAGAAGCTGGTGCAGCCGATCGTCGACAGATGGCAGCTCTTCTGCCGATGCCATTCGGCGCCGAAGCTCTGTGCGCCGTCCTCGATCACGGCCAGACCGTGGCGCGCCGCGATCGCATTGATGCGGTCCATATCGGCCACCTGGCCATACAGCGACACCGGCAGAATGGCGCGCGTGCGCGGCGTGATGCGCGCCTCGATCTGCTCCGGGTCGATCAGGCCACTATCGGGCAGCACGTCGGCGAACACCGGGCGCCCGCCCAGCAGCACCAGCGCTTCGGCCGTGGCGATGAAGGTGAAGGGCGTGGTGATCACCTCGTCGCCCGGCTGCAGGCCCAGGGCCAGCAGGCTGATGATCAGGGCCTCGGTGCCGGAAGCGACCGTGATGCAGTGGCGCGCGCCCGTGTAGGCCGCCAGCGCGGCCTCGAGTTCGGCCACTTCCGGGCCCAGGATGTACTTGCCATGCTCGAGCACCGTGTCGATGCGGCTGTGGATACGGGTGCGCAGCGCGCGGTACTGGGTTTTCAGATCAATGAATTCCATGCGTTTCTCCGGCAGTGAGTAGGCGCACCAGGCCAGCCTGGATGCGATAGCGTTCGCCCGTGTGGCGGCAGCGCGCCACGCCTTCGCGGTCGAAGCTCAGACGTTCGCCATAGCGGCTGATCCAGCCGATGCGGCGCGCGGGCACGCCCGCCATCAGGGCGAAATCGGGGACGTCGCGCGTGACCACGGCGCCCGCGCCGATGAAGGCGTAGCGGCCGATCGTCACGCCGCACACGATGGTGGCGTTGGCGCCGATACTGGCGCCCTGGCGCACCAGGGTCGGGCGGTACTGGTCCTTGCGCTCCCAGCCCGCGCGCGGGTTGTGCACATTGGTGAACACCATGCTCGGCCCGCAGAACACCTCGTCTTCAAGCGTCACGGCGTCGTACAGCGAGACATTGTTCTGCACCTTGACGCGGTTGCCGATCACGACGGCCTGGCCGACATACACGTTCTGGCCGAGCGAACAGGCCTCGCCGATGCGCGCGCCCGCGCACACATGGCTGAAGTGCCAGATGCGCGTGCCGGTGCCGATCTCGGCGCCGTCGTCGACGATGGCGCTGGGGTGGATGAGGTCGCGCATATCAGTGTTCCAGCGGCAGGGCCACGCGCCGGCCGTCGCGCGCCGACAGGTAGGTGGCAATCAGGATTTCGAGCGACTTCAGGCCTTCGCGCCCGTCGGTCTCGGGTTCGGCCTCGCCGCGCAGCACGCGGATCACGTTGTCGTAATAGAGCGGATGGCCGAAGCCGTACACGGACGTGGTGGCATAGCTGGCCTGGGCCACCTGCGCGTCCTCGGGCTCGGGCTCGGCGAACTCCCAGCGTTCGATGGTGTTGACAGCCACGCCGCCGATGCGCGCCGTGCCTTTCTCGCCCAGCACGGTGATCGAGCCTTCCAGGTTGTGCGGATAGGCGAGCATCGTCACATTCATCGTGCCGAGCGCGCCGTTACGCCAGCGCAGGCTGATCACGCCGGTGTCCTCGACCTCGATATCGCGCGCCAGCGTGGCCGTGTAGGCATGCAGGCTTTCGACCGGGCCGATGATCCAGTCGAGCAGGTCGACGTAGTGGCTGGCCTGGTTCATCAGGGCGCCGCCGTCGAACTCCCAGGTGCCGCGCCAGGGCGCGCTGTCGTAATAGCTTTGCGGCCGGCTCCAGAACACGTTCAGGTTGACCATGTAGATGCGCCCGAAACGCTTGCGCGCCACGGCCTGCTTGAGCAGCTGGAGCGTGGCATTGCGCCGGTTCTGCTTGACCACGAACAGGCGCACCCCGGCCGCGTCGCAGGCCGCCACCATGCGCTTGCCGTCCTCCCAGCGCGTGGCCATCGGCTTTTCGGTGATCACGTGGCGGCCCGCCTGGGCCACTTCGATCACCTGGGACGGGTGCAGGCCGGAGGGCGTGGCGATGATCACGGCGTCGGCCTCGGCGCGCGCCAGCATCGTGCTCAGGTCGCGGTAGGCGCTGGCGCCGCTGGCGGCGGCCGCCCGTTCGCGCGCAGCGGCATCGATGTCGCACACGGCCACCAGCTGGCAGCGGGCGGCGTGCTCGCGCAGGGCGGCGATGTGGTTCTGGGCGATGCGCCCGCAGCCCACCAGGGCAAAGCGCAGCGGACGGTCGCTTATGGGCGCAGGATAGGTACGCATGCGGACACCTCCTCGGAACGGGTTGCGAAAGCGGGGAAATCGCCGACCAGGCCGCGCATCAGCTGGGCGATGCGCCAGGCCTCATTGCTGTCGCAGGCCGCCAGCAGGCGCGCGATGGCCGCCTCCAGCGCGGGTACGGCCGGCTGCGGTTCACGCGCGCGCAGGATGCGCGGGTGCGAACTGGGCACCGCCTCGTTCGCGGTGAGCAGCTCCTCATACAGTTTTTCGCCCGGGGCCAGGCCGATGAAGCGGATCGCGATGTCGCCATCGGGCTGCTCGGGCGTGCGTTCGCGCAGCCCGCACAGGGCGATCATGCGGCGCGCCAGATCGACGATGCGCACCGGCTCGCCCATGTCGAGCACGAACACCTCGCCGCCCTCGGCCATGGCGCCGGCCTGGATCACCAGCTGGGCCGCTTCGGGAATCAGCATGAAGTAGCGCGTGACCTCGGGATCGGTGACGGTCAGGGGGCCGCCGCGCGCCAGCTGCTGGCGAAACAGCGGCACCACCGAGCCCGAGGATTCGAGCACGTTCCCGAAGCGCACGATGCTGAAGGTGGTCTGGCTCTGGTGGGCGGCAGCGAGGAAGATCAGCTCCGAGATGCGCTTGCTGGCGCCCATGACGGAACTGGGTCGCACCGCCTTGTCGCTCGATACCAGCACACAGGTGCGCACGCCGTGGCGGGCGGCCGCGCTGGCCACCACCTGGGCGCCCAGCACATTGTTGCGCAGGCCCTCGGCCGGATTCGACTCGACCAGGGCCACGTGCTTGTAGGCGGCCGCGTGGTAGACCGTGTCGATGCCGGCCTCGGCAAAGATGCGCGCCACCAGCGGGCCTTGGCAGACCGAGCCCAGATGCGCGTGCAGCGTCAGATCGGGAAAGGCGCTGGCCAGCTGCTGGCGCACCGTGTACAGGGCCAGTTCGCTGTGGTCGAGCAGGTGCAGGGCGCGCGGATTGAGCGCCGCGATCTGGCGGCACAATTCGCTGCCGATCGAGCCGCCGGCCCCGGTGACGAGCACCTGGCGCGCACTGACGCAGCGCGCGAACAGGCGCGGATCGGGCGGCACCGGCGCACGGCCCAGCAGGGCCTCGGGCGGAATGCTGTAGGGGTCACGCCGGCGCGTACGCCGGGCCGGCGCACGGGCGGACAGATTCAGCCGGTGCAGCAGTGTAGGGAAGGGGAGAGACGGCATGGCGGTCACGGCGGCGGTAATCGATGAGCCGATTGTCGGCGTCGCCAGCGCCCGCGCGCTTGAGGACCCTCAAGCTGCCCCCCCTCTTTAATGACGGAAACGCTTGACAAACTGGAAGAAATTCCAACGCGAAAAATTGAACGGAGGCAGGCACCAGCGTGGTGCGGGCCGTCCAAAATTGCAGAAAGCCTGTAACGGCGGCAATTTTTCGATTACACTTCGCGCTTGAGTGTGCTAATCTTTGCGCGCTTTACTCAAACACCAAGGAGATTACGGTATGAAAAAAGGGGAACTGGTCGCTGAATTTGCCAAGCGTACTGAGATGTCGGCAACGGCTGCCAACAATGCAGTGAACACCTTCATCGCCATCGTGACCGAGCGTCTGAAGAAGGGTGACACCGTGGGTATCACCGGTTTCGGCACCTTCTCGGTGGCCAAGCGCGCTGCACGTAAAGGCCGTAACCCGGCCACCGGCGCCGCGATCAAGATCGCTGCATCGAAAACGCCGAAATTCACGGCTGGTGCGACGCTGAAAGCAGCTGTCAATCCGAAGAAGAAGTAATGGTCGCGCGGATCTCGCGTCCGCAGCACCGCGCAAAAAGCCCGTCTCCGCACGGGCTTTTTGTCGTTTGAGACGAAAGAAAATGCGCATCGCACTGGCTGAATATGGCTGGGAATTCGTGGCCGCACCGGGCCAGAGCCTGCTCGAAGCGGCCGAGGCGGCCGGCATCGTCCTGCCCAGTTCCTGCCGCAACGGCACCTGCCGCACCTGTCTGGCCCAGGTGCTCAGCGGCAGCGCGCGCCACCGCATCGATTGGCCCGGCCTGTCGCTCGAAGAAAAACGCGCTGGCTGGGTGCTGCCCTGCGTGGCCGACGCCTGTTCCGACCTGGAGTTGGCCGTCAGCCACGCGCGCCGCGCCGCCGCGCCTTAGCGTCCGAGCGCGCGCAGAATCAGGGGCAGGGTGATCGCCCAGGCGGGCGAACGCGCCGCCACCTCGTCATAGTGGCTGGCCTGCGGCAGCAGGTGGACCTCGGCCACGTCGCCGGCCGCGCGCGCCCGCTCGGCATAGGCCGTCGCCAGGCGCGGCGGCGAAATCGTATCGAGTTCCCCGGTCACCAGCAGGGTGCGCGCGCCGTTCGGATGCAGGGCGGCGGCATTCGTATCGGCGAACACATTCGGCCGCGCCGCGCTGGGCGTGCCGGCCAGGTCCGCCGTGCTGCGCCCGCAGCTGCGCGCGATGGTTTCGGCTTCATGTTCGAGGTCGGCCAGGCCGCCCAGGCTGATGACGGTCGGCACGCTCAGCGGCGCCGCCACCTGCAGCGGGCTGCCGGCCGGAATCCGGGCGCGCCCGGCCGCCCATTGCACCAGCTGACCGCCGGCCGAATGGCCCATCGCCACCACCCGTTGCGGGTCCAGGCCCAGGCCCGGTCCCGCCTGGCGCAGCAGGTCGAAGGCGGCGCCGACATCCTGATAGGTGCCCGGGTAGCCGCCGCCGGCCTCATCGATGCGGCGGTATTCGACATTCCACACGGCCACGCCGGCGCGCAGCAGGTCCGGCACCAGATTGCGCATCTGGACGATGCCGCCGAATTTTTCGGTCCAGCAGCCGCCGTGCACGAGCAGCAGCACGGGGAAGGGGCCGGCGCCCTCGGGCTTGAAGACTTCCACGAATTGGGAGGGCGCGCTGCCGTAGCGCAGCGTGGTCTGGGGGGCGGGGCCGCTCAGGGCCAGGTAGTCGGCCAGGCGCAGCGGCGCGGCGCCGGCGGGCAGGCTGAGAGCGAGGGCAAGAAGCAGGGCAGGGCGCATGGTCATCCTCGGAACTGAAAGGCGCCACGATACGCCAATTGGTGCGTTTGCGCACAGCCAGCGCCGGATTTGATATGCCTTAATGGCGGCATCCGCGCGCTCGCTACGATGCTTTTTCCGAGAGGCAAACCATGCAAACAGGAATTTTTGTGCGGGCCCACCAGACGCCCGATCCCGAGATCCCACCGACGCCGGCGCCGACCCCGCCGCGCGAGCCGCTGCCCGGCGATGTGCCGCCGCCCAGCCACGCACCGGTGGAAGAACCGGTTCCGCCGGTGCCGCCCATCCGGGCGCGCCGGTCCACCCCGGCGCTGCGGCGCCATGACTGAGGAGAGCTGCAATGAAGGTGTCGAGCCTGGTGTTGACTTCCCTGCTGGCCATTACGGCCAATGCCTATGCGGTGCCGCCGGCCGCGCCCGACCCGGGCCCGGCCGTCGCCAAGGGCGAACCGGCGCCCAAGGCGCGCCACAAGGCCAAGGCCAAGAAAACGCGGCGCGCGCGCCAGGCCGCCAGCGCCGCTCAGTAAGCTTCGGGCGGGACCGGATCGAGCGCGTCGAGCTGGTCGTCCGGGTCGTCGCGCGCGAGCGAGTCTTCCTGCTCGTGGCGGTGGGTGGCGGCCGCGATGTCTTCGTCGAGTTCGCTGGGCGGAGCAGCGTCTTCGCCCTCGGCCGCGCCGTCGGCCTCGGGCAGGGGCGGGATGCTGCGGATCATGGCGTCGGTGTCGCGCTCGGCCGGGGTTTTTTCGCCGCTGCCGATGTCGGCCTCATGCAGCAGATCGGGCGCATTCTGCGGGTCGGGAAAGGGATTCATCGTGCACTCCCGTGCGGGATCGGAACCGGACCATGCTAGCGCCGCACGCCGCCGCCCGGCGTTCGATTCACCGCGCCAACGCTGTTGCGGCGAGGCCACATCAGCCGGCCTTTGTGTTGGCCGTCACACGTCGCGCCGCGCCGCCTTCCTATAATGAAAGTGCAGTCCGCAAGAGTAGATTCAAGGAGACAATCATGGGCACTTCCCTGCACAATAAAATCCGCCTCGGCCGCCACTCGGTCCTGAGTGACAAGCGCGTGCAGGCACTGCTAGCCCTGGGCGCCCTCGCCGGTGCCGGTCTGGTCTGGATGGCCTTGCGCCTGCTCCACTGAGCGGCGCCGCGCCAGGCGCGCCACCACGGCGCGCGCCAGCCAGCGATTCAGACAGCCGATCCCCAGCCCCTGGCGCCAGCCGAACCAGCGCGTCAGGCGCGCGGCGCGCGTGAGCGCCTGTTTCGGGTCCTGCTTGGGCGCGAACAGAATCACGTTATTGCCGGCCACCTGGCGGAACCAGCACACCCGTCCGAGAAACTGCAGCTGCAGGCGCGCCAGCACCAGCGGGTAGGCGCGGTCGTAGCTGAACACGTTCTTGACCAGCAGGCCGCCATGGCGCAGGGCGCGCGCGCAGTTGGCGTAAAAGCGCGGATGGCACAGCGGCAGCGCCAGCCCATGCTCGTCGAAGCCATCGATCACCAGCACATCCACCTCGTCGACGAACTGGGCCATGAGCGCGGTCGCATCGCCTTCCAGCACCCGCAGGCGGGCGTCGTCGGGCGGGATGCGAAAGCGCGCGCGCAGGGCGATCACGTCGGCGCGCTTTTCCAGCACCGTGATGCGCGCCGCCGGAAAATGGCGGTAGCAGAATTTGACCAGGGAGCCGCCGCCGAGGCCGACGAACAGCAGATGGCGCGGGCGCGGCACGAACAGGGCAAACAGCATGATGGCGCGCGTGTAGGCCAGCACCAGGCGGGTCGGATCGCGCAGGTCCATCGCGCTTTGCACGCCGCCGCGCACGAATTCGAGCACGCGCACGCCGTCGCGGTCGATCACCTGGGGCGCGCTGCCGGAAGCTGGCTTGTTGCTAAGCATAAATATCTGATAAGCTCAGTTCCGAAATGACAAAGGAGGTTTCCATGATCGGCTACGTAACCGTCGGCACCAACGACATCCAGCGCGCTGCGGCATTCTACGATGCCCTGCTTGGCTCCATCAACGCCAAGCGTTTCCTCGAAAGCGAGCGCTTCGTCGCCTGGACGGTCAGCCCGACCCAGCCCTCGTTCGGCGTCATCATTCCCTTCGACGGCCAACCGGCCACCATCGGCAATGGCGACATGACGGCCTTCGTGATGGATTCGCCGGCCAAGGTCGACGCCTTCTATGCCAAGGCGATCGCGCTCGGCGCCACGGACGAGGGCGCACCGGGCCCGCGCGGCGGCGGTTTCTACGCGGCCTATTTCCGCGACCTCGATGGCAACAAACTCAATGCCTTCTGCATGGGATAAGCACGCAAGACATTGCCGGCCACCTGAAATGGCGTTACATTGTCACCAAGCTGGTTTGCATTCCTGCAAGCCAATGGAGAGGCCATGTTTTTAGACCACCCGACCATCACTGCAACCAATAGTCTGACCGAACCGGACCGCATCGAACGTCTGCTGCGCGTCTACGGCTACGTGGCGGCCCTGGCCGATCTGGCGGGCGACATCATGCTGATCGAAAAGGTCACGCAGTTGCACGACCACAAAGGCACGCTGATCGTGTTCTGGCACGAGCCGCCGACCGACGAGGAGAAGCAGTATTTTGTGCGCGCCTGGGCCAGCAAGATCGGCGACGGCACCACCAACGTCGAACACGAGGTCTGAGCCCGCGCGGCCCCGATGGATATCAAAACCCTGTTGTTTGCGCTCGCGCTGGGCAATCTGGCCCTGTGCGCGCTGCTGTTTTTCGGCCCCGCCCCGACCCGTCAGGCTGGACTGCGCGCCGCCTGGCTGCTGGCCAAGCCGCTGCAGGCCGTGGCCTGGCTGCTGCTGGCCCTGCGCGCCGGCGGCCTGCTTGGCGACAGTCTGGCCTTCGTGTTTGGCTATCCGCTGCTGTTCGCCGGCCTGGCCTGCGAGGCCGGCGCCCACTGGGAAGCCGCGGGCCGCACGCGCTGGCGGCGCCCGCTGGCGCTCGCCACCGGCGCCGCGACCGCGCTGTATTACGCCAGCTTCTGGGCCGACGACAGCGCCGTGCGCGCCCTCAGCAGCGCCCTGATCCTCAGCGCCGCGTATGGCCTGTGCGCGGCCGCGCTGGCGCGCCGCTGGCGCGAAGCCAGCCTGCTGCGCCAGTTTCTGGCCGTGGCCATCGGCCTGTGCTGCCTGCTGCTGCTGGCGCGCGGCGCCCAGGCGCTGCTGGCGCCGGAAGGCTTCGGCTGGCTGAGCGCCCCGGCCATGCTCGGCATCTATTTCTGCGCGCTGTATCTGTTGCTGCTGCTGTCAGGCGGGGGCGCCATGCTGCTCGCGCAGGAGCAGCTGCAGGCCGAACTGGCCCGCCTGGCCGTGCTCGATCCGCAGACCGAGGTGCCGAACCGGCGCGGCTTCTTCCAGGCCCTGGGCCCCTGGCTGGCCCTCGCGCGCCGGCCCGGCCTGCCGACCGCCCTGATCGTGCTCGACCTCGACCAGTTCAAACGCATCAATGACGGCTACGGCCTGGCCGCTGGCGACGTCGTGCTGCGCGCCATGGCCGATGTGCTGCGCCGCCAGCTGCGCGACTCCGACCAGCTGGGCCGCCTGACCGGCGTCGAATTCGCGATTCTGCTGCCGCGCACCGGCCTGGCCGAGGCGGTGCTGGTGGCCGAGCGCGTGCGCGCCGCCATCGCCGCCCAGCCGGTCAAGACCGAGCGCGCCCTGATCCAGGTGACGGCTTCGCTCGGCGTGACCACGATCCGCCCCGACGATTCCACCGTCAGCCTGTTCAAGCGCGCCGACGAAGCCCTGCGCACGGCCAAGGCCGCGGGCCGCAATGCCGTGGTGGCGGCCAGCGAACCGGCCCCGATCGGCGCGGCCTGAGTCATCAGCGCGTCACATCGGCGCGCCATCATCGCAGTCCCGGAGATTGAGATGAGATCAGATGTTCGCCGCCATCGACCTGGGCGCCAATAGCCTGCGCCTGCACATTGCCGAATTCGACGGCGCCACCCTGCGCATCGCCCACACCCAGCGCGCGCCGCTGCGCCTGGCCGCCGGCCTCGATGGCCAGGGCCTGCTCGACCCGCACACGCGCGCCGCCGCCCTCGCCATCCTGGGCGGCTTTCGCACCACCCTGGCCGCCTGGCCGCTGCAGGGCGCGCGCGCCGTCGGCGGCGCCAGCCTGCGCGCCCTGCATCCGCGTGAAAGCTTCCTCGACGAGGCCGGCGCCGCGCTCGGCCAGCGCATCGAGGTCCTGCCGGTGCAGGAGGAGGGCCGTCTGATCTATATGGGCGTGGCCCAGATTCTGGCGCGCCCGGGCGAGCGCCGCATGGTGCTCGACATCGGCGGCGGCGCCACCGAGCTGATCGTCGGCCACGGCAGCGCCGTCGAGCGCGCCGAGGCCTACCCGGTCGGCACGGTGCGCCATGCGCTGAGCTTCTTCGGCGATGGCCGCTTCGACCGCGCCGGTTTCGATGCCGCCATCGCCTCCGCCGCCAACCAGTTCGCCGGCGCCGCCGGCGCGCCCGGCGTGGCCGCCTATGGCGCCTCCGGCACCTTGCGTGCGCTGGCGCGCCTGGTGGCGGCCAATGGCATCGGCGACGGCCGCCTCAGCCGCGCCAATCTGTGGGCGCTGAAGGAACGCATCCTGGCGCTGGGCAGCCTGGGCGCCGTGCGCAGCGGCGGCCTGGAACTGGCCGGCATCCGCAGCGACCGGCTGCTGACCTTGGTCGGCGGCCTGGCCATCGCGCTGGCCCTGATGCAGGAGCTGCAGCTCGAACAGATGACCCAGACCGAAGCCGGCCTGCGCATGGGCGTGCTGTGGGATCTGCACCAGCGCCTGGCGGGCCGCCCGCACAATGCCATCCTGCTGCGCAAGCTGGCCGGGCGCTTCTGTCCGGACGCCGCGGAGCACCCGGCCGTGGCCTACTGGCTGCAGGCCGAGCAGGAGTGGTGGGACGAGGCTTAAACCGGTTGTTGCGCCCGCGCCAAGAAAAAACTAGGGTTTTGTTGGCAATTTCCTTACACTAGAGCCTGTTTTTGTGAGGGAGTCGCGGACATGCGGAGAGGCACGGGCTTGGCCCTGGCTTGCATCCTCCTTGCCAGCCCCGTAGCGGCCAAGGAAAGCATCACACTGTGTTATGAACGGGCCGACGTCCTGCCATGGCGCACCGCCAATGGCAGCGGCCTCAATTTCGAGCTGCTCAAGCTCGTCGGCAACAAGCTCGACATCCAGTTCGAGTTCCTGTCGATGCCGTGGAAGCGCTGCCTCGAACAGCTCAAATCGAATGAAGTCGGCGGCGCCTTCGCCGTCAGCTATACGGTCGAACGTTCGGCCATCGGCGTCTATCCGGGCGGCGCCACGCCGGACCCGAACCGGCGCATGCATACGGATAAATACGTCCTGATCCGCAAGAAGGGCAGCCCGGTCCAGTGGGACGGCCACAATTTCAGCCAGTTGCAGGGCGCCGTCGGCGTCCAGCTCGGCTATTCGGTCGGCGCCTTTTTGCGCGGGATGCGCGTGCCCGTCGACGAGGGCAGTCAGCGCGCCACCGAGCTGGCGCAAAAGCTGATCGCCGGCCGCATCGGCGCGGCCGCCGTCGGCGGCAGCGATGCCGTGCTGCTGCTGAACGGACCGATGGCGCCCGAGCTCGAAGCCCTGCCGATGCCCCTGGTCGAAAAGCCTTACTACCTGGTGCTGTCCAAGTCCCTGGCCGCGGCCCAGCCGCAGCTGGCCCAGCGCATCTGGAAGCAGATTGAAGACGTGCGCAACAGCGCCGAATACAAGAAGATGCTGAAGGAAGCGACGGAAGGAGGCACGCATTGAGGGGACTGCTCCGCCAGCTGGCGCAGCACTGGCGCCGTAACATCCTGTTCCGCCTCGCCGCGGGGATCGTGATGGCGGTCGGGCTGACCACCGGCGTCTACACGAGCTATGTCATGTATTCGCTGCGCCAGGAGGCCGGCCAGACCCTGCAGGAACGGGTCGAGCGCCAGGCCCAGGTGCTGTCGCATGCGCTCGCGCGGCCCCTGTTTGACATCAATAGCGCGGCCGTCTCCTCGGTCGTCGACGCGCTCGGCGCCACCCCCGAGGTGCTGATGCTGCGCGTGCTCTCGCCCAACGGCACCGTGATCGCCAGCCTCGGCTCGATCGAGCGCGACCCCGGCAATGCCATCCTCGTCAACCGCCCGATCAGCTATACCGACGGGGCCCGCACCTATCCGGTCGGCTCGCTCGAGCTGGCGTTTTCGCGCCACCAGATCGACCTCGATCTGCAGCGCCAGATCCTGCATACGGCGGCCGCCAATCTGATGCTGACGCTGGCCATCGTGGCCTGTATTTTCCTGGTCGCGCGGCGCGCCACCAAGCCCTTCGCCGATATCCAGAGCGCGCTCGAAAAGCTGGCCCATGGCGAAACCGATATCGAGCTGTCCGGCCTGAATCGCAAGGACCAGATCGGGCGCCTGTCGCTGGCCGTGCGCAGCTTCCGCGACACCCTGACCCGGCTGCGCCAGGCGGAGCAGGTGACCAAGGGCCTGCTGGACGAGAAGAGCCGCATGGTCGACCGCCTCAACGCCATCTTCGAAGGCACCAATGACGCGCTGATGCTGCTGACCGAAGAAGGCTTCTTCGACTGTAACCACCACACGCTCGAGATGTTCGGCCTGCCGAACAAGGAAGCCTTCGTCAAATGCCACCCGTCGACGTTGTCGCCGCCGCTGCAGGCCGACGGGCGCGATTCCTTTGTGGCCTCGAATGAGCGCATCCACCAGGCCATGCAGCTGGGCCAGGCCCGCTTCGAATGGATCCACCGGCGGGCCGACGGCAGCGATTTCCCGGCCGAGGTGCTGCTGTCCGCGTTCGACTACGGCGGCCGCCAGGTGCTGCAGGCCACAGTGCGCGACATCACCCAGCGCAAACAGATCGAACAGCAGCTGCGCGAACTGAACGAAGACCTCGAGCAGCGCATCTCCGAGCGCACCCAGGAGCTGGTCTCCTCGATCAAGATCGCCCAGGACAGCCAGAAAAAGCTGCAGACCATCGTCGACACCGCGCTCGACGCCGTGGTGCGGATGGACCTGAAGGGCCGCATCGTCGGCTGGAATACCCAGGCCGAGCAGATTTTCGGCTGGACGCGCGAGGAGGTGCTTGGCCAATCGCTGGGCGAAACCATCGTGCCGCCGCGCTTTCGCGAGGCCCATGCGGCCGGCATGAAGCGTTATATGGAAAGCGGCAGCGGCGCGGTGCTCAACAAGCGGATCGAGATCTACGCGCTGCGCCGCGACGGCACCGAATTCCCGATCGAGCTGGCGATCACGCGCGTGCGCATGGATAACGAGGCCGAGTACGAGTTCTGCTCCTTCATCCGCGACATCAGCGAGCGGCGCGAGCGCGAGCAGTCGCTGGTGGCGGCCAATGTGCGCGCCGAGGCGGCGAACGTGGCCAAGAGCGAGTTCCTGGCGAATATGAGCCACGAGATCCGCACCCCGATGAGCGCCATCATCGGCATGGCCTATCTGGCCCTGCGCACCGAGCTCACGCCCAAGCAGCAGGACTATGTCGGCAAGATCCACCGCGCCGCCTTGTCGCTGCTGGGGATCATCAACGATATCCTCGACTTCTCGAAGATCGAGGCCGGCAAGCTGGAAGTCGAGAGCATTCCCTTCTTCCTCGATGATGTGCTGTCGAATGTGGCCAGCGTCACCAGCCAGAAGGCGGCCGACAAGCAGCTCGAATACCTGTTCCATGTGCCGCACACGATCCCGCGCCACCTGGTCGGCGACCCGCTGCGTCTGGGCCAGGTGCTGATCAACCTGGTCAACAACGCCGTCAAGTTCACCGAGAAGGGCGAGCTCGAACTGAGCATCGCACGCCTGCCCGACCACAGCGCCGGCAAGGTGGTGCTGCGCTTCCTCGTGCGCGACACCGGCATCGGCATGACCGAAGAGCAGATGGGCAAACTGTTCCGCGCCTTCAGCCAGGCCAATGCCACCACCACGCGCGAATACGGCGGCACCGGCCTCGGGCTGTCGATCTCGCAGCAGCTGGTGCAGCTCATGGGCGGCAAGATCGAGGTCGCCTCGCGTCCCGGCGAAGGCTCGAGCTTCCACTTCGATCTGGAGTTCCCGCTATCCGGCCTGCCCGAGCGCGTGACCGTCATGCCGGCCGCCCTCAACGAGGCGCGCGTGCTGCTGGTCGACGACAGCACGATCGCCCTCGATATCCTGGTCGAAGCCCTGCAGGCGCTGCCGCTGCGGGTCGACACGGCCATCAGCGGCCCCGATGCCTTGGCCATGATCCGCGCGGCCGACATCAAGCGCGACCCCTACAAACTGGTGCTGACCGACTGGCAGATGCCGGGCATGGACGGCATCGAGCTGGCGCGCGCTGTCTGCGCCGACGACGGTCTCGGGGCGCGCCCGGCGATGGTGCTGGTGACGGCCTTCGGGCGCGAGGAAGTCCAGCGCGAGGCCGAAGCGGCCGGCATCACCGGCTTCCTGTTCAAGCCGATCGGCCAGTCGGTGCTGACCGATACCCTGGTGTCGCTGTTTGCGCCGGCGCGCCGCGCCAGCAGCGGCCCGGACGAAGCGGCGCCGCGCCAGTTCGCGGTGAAGGTGCTGCTGGTCGAGGACAATGAAGTGAACCAGCAGATCGCCACCGAGCTGATGGCCGTGCAGGGCATCAGTGTGGACGTGGCCAACAACGGCCGCCAGGCGCTCGACAAGCTGCGCGCGGCCGGCCCCGACGGCTATGGCCTGGTGCTGATGGACCTGGAGATGCCGCAGATGGACGGGCACGAGGCCACGCTGGCGCTGCGGCGCGACCCGCAGTTCAACCACGTGCCGATCATCGCGATGACCGCGCACGCGCTGGCCGAAATCCGCGAGCGCTGCCTGCGCGAGGGCATGCAGGACTACATCACCAAGCCGATCGACCCCGAAAAGCTGTACACCACGCTGGCGCGCTGGCTCGGCCACGCGATGCCGGCGCGGGTGCCGCTGCCGGCGCGCGAGACGGTGGCGCTGCCCAGCATCGCCGGCATCGACACCAGCATGGGCCTGCGCCATGTGGCCGGCAACACGGTGCTGTACATCCAGCTGCTGGACCGCTTCCGCGATTCCCAGCGCACGATGGGTGGCGAGATTCTTGACCTGATGAGCAAGGGCCTGCGCCTGGAAGCCGGCAAGCGCGCCCACACGCTGCGCGGCTTGGCCGGGAACATCGGCGCCAAGGCCCTGCAGCAGAGCGCCCAGCTGCTGGACGAGCAGGTGCGCGCCACCAGTCCCGATCACGAGGCGCTGCTGCAGCAGGCGCGCGCGCTGGAACGCGAGCTGGTGGCCGTGGTGGCGGGCCTGGACCGCTATTTCGACACCACCACCGCCGGCGCCATCACCGCCGCCGCCGCCGAGGACAGCACGGCCGACGTGGGCGAGGCCCTGGCGCGCCTGAACGCGCTGCTGGAGGAGTTCAGCGGCGAAGCCACCGATTATTTCGACAGCGTGCGCAAGCTGCTGGCCGGGCAGATGTCGACCAGTGCGCTCGACCGCCTGTCCGGCCACCTGTCGCGTTACGAATTCGAAGAGGCGCGCCGCCTGCTGGCGACCGAAGTGCGCGCCCCCGCAGCCTAGAAGGACACCATGAGTAAGAAGCAGACCATCCTGATCGTCGATGACACGCCCGACAACATCATGCTGTTGTCGCGCCTGTTGAAGGAGAAGTACAACACCAAGGTCGCCACCAGCGGCACCACGGCCGTGCAGATCGCCCTGAATTCGCCCGACCTCGACCTGATCCTGCTGGACGTGATGATGCCCGGCGTGGACGGCTACGAGACCTGCCGCCAGCTCAAGGCCGATCCGAAGACGGCCCACATCCCGGTGATCTTCCTGACCGCGAAGAGCCAGGTCGAGGACGAAGCCATGGGCCTGACCCTGGGCGCCGTCGACTACCTGACCAAGCCGATTTCGCCGCCGATCCTGTTCGCCCGCGTGGCCACCCAGCTGACCCTGAAGACGGCGCGCGAGCAGCTCGAACGGCAGAACGAGATCCTCGAGCAGAAGGTAGCCGAACGCACGGCCCAGCTGCAGAAAATGCAGGATGCGACCATCCTGGCGATGGCCTCGATGGCCGAGACGCGCGACAACGAGACCGGCAACCATATCCGCCGCACCCAGAACTACGTGCGCACGCTGGCGCGCCATCTGCAGCCCCACCCGCGCTTTGCCGCCGTGCTGACCGACGAGAACATCGAGCTGCTGTACAAATCGGCGCCGCTGCACGACATCGGCAAGGTCGGCATCCCCGACCGCATCCTGCTCAAGCCCGGCCATCTGGACCGCGACGAATTCGAGATCATGAAGCTGCATACCGTGTACGGGCGCGACACCATCAACGTGGTCGAGCGCCACCTCGGCGCCAGCAACAACTTCCTGACCTTCGCGCGCGAGATCGCCTATGCGCACCAGGAGAAGTGGGACGGTTCCGGCTATCCCGAGAACCTGAGCGGCGACGCGATACCCGTGTCCGCGCGCCTGATGGCCGTGGCCGACGTCTACGATGCACTGATCAGCAAGCGCGTGTACAAGGACGCCTTCAGCCACGAGGACGCGGTAGCCATCATGAAGAAGGGCCGCGCCACCCATTTCGACCCCGACGTGCTCGATGCCTTCCTCGAGCTGGAGGGCGAATTCGCCCGCATCGCCAGCCAGTACCAGGATTCGGACGCCGACATCGCCGCCATTCATATCCGCTGAAGATCAGCGCCCCGCTGGCGGGCCGCCAGCCAAGTCATCGAGGACCACCATGAAACGAACACTGATCGCCGCCGCCCTGGCGGCCGCACTGGCGCTGCCCTGCGCCGCCGCCGACAGCGATGCCGCCGCGCCCGCGCGCGCCGCCGCCAGCGCCTTTCTGAGCCTGCTCGACAGCGCCAAATTCGGCGAAGCCTGGGAGAGCAGCGCCAAGCCCGTGCACAGCGCTGTCTCGCGCGACGGCTTCATCGCCGGCCTGCAGCAGCTGAAAGCCCAGATGCCGCCGCTGAAGGCGCGCGTGCCCGAATCGGCCACCCCGGCCAAGAACCTGCCGGGCGCGCCCGAAGGCGACTACCTGGTGCTGGTCAACCGGCTCGACTTCGAAGGCGGCGCCAGCGCGCGCGAACAACTGACCATCATGAAGGAAGCCGATGGCGCCTGGCGCGTGGTCGGCTACTTCGTGCGCTGAGCGATGTACGCCGCCGCCCCCGAGCTGCGCCCCTACCTGGCGGCCAGCCACTACATCGACTACGACGACCCCGACGTGGCCGCCTGCGCCGCCCGCCTGGCCGCAGGGGCCAGCTCGGTGGAAGAGGTGGCCGCGCGCTGCTTCAACTTCGTGCGCGACGAAATCCGCCACAGCTGGGACTATCGTCAGAACCCGGTGACCGTGCGCGCCTCCGACGTGCTGCGCCACGCGACCGGCTACTGCTACGCCAAGAGCCATCTGCTGGCGGCCCTGCTGCGCGCGAACGGCATCCCGGCCGGCCTGTGCTACCAGCGCCTGTCGCAGGGGACCAGCGGCCCGCCGTACTGCCTGCACGGCCTGAACGCCATCTACCTGCCGCAGTACGGCTGGTACCGCGTCGACGCGCGCGGCAACAAGCCCGGCGTCGATGCCCGCTTCACGCCGCCGCAGGAAGCGCTGGCCTTCCCGGTGCTCAGTCCCGACGAGCGCGATCTGCCCGAGATCTGGGCCGAGCCGCTGTCCCAGGTCACGTCCGTGCTCGAACGCGAGCCCGACGTGGCGGCCGTGTGCGCCAATCTGCCCGACGTGATGCTGCTGCCATGATCCACACGCTCGACACCGCGCGCCTGCTGCTGCGTCCCTGGGACGAGGCCTACGCCGCCCCGTTCGCGGCGCTGAATGCCGATCCCGAGGTGATGCGCCACTTCCCGGCCTGCCTGACGCGCGCCGAATCGGACGCCGTGATCGCCCGCTTTCGCGCCCATTTCGCCGAACATGGCTGGGGCAACTGGGCCGTGCTGCGGCGCGAGGATCAGGCCTTTCTCGGTTTCGTCGGCCTCAGCATCCCGCGCTTCACGCTACCGTTTTCGCCCTGCGTGGAAGTCGGCTGGCGCCTGATCCGCGCCGCCTGGGGCCAGGGCTACGCGAGCGAAGCTGCGCGCGCCAGCCTGGCCTTCGGTTTCGATACCCTCGGGCTGCAGGAGATCGTCTCCTTCACCGCCCTGGAAAACCAGCGCTCGCGCGCCGTGATGGAACGCATCGGCATGCGCAACAGCGGGCGCGATTTCGACCACCCCGCGCTGTCCCCGGGCCACCGCCTGCAGCGCCATTGCCTGTACACGATCACCCGACCGGAGCCGACATGAGCGACACCGCCCCCATCCGCCTGTGGAACCCGAACGCCGCCGCCTGCTGGAGCCTGTTTCTGACACCGGCCTTCGGCGCCTACCTACATATGCGCAACTGGGAAGCCATGAACGACCCGAAGGCGGCGATGCTGGCGCGCCGCTGGTTCCAGGCCAGCCTGGCGGTGCTGGCCATGAACCTCCTGCTCGGCATGGTCTTCGAGGAGAGCCGTGCGATCGACGCCTTCCTGCGCCTGTTCGGCCTCGCCTATCTGCTGACCTGGTACTTCAGCCATGGGCGCGTCCAGGTGCGCCACGTGCAGGACGTGTATGGCGACGACTATGTGCGCCAGCCCTGGGGCCGTGTGTTCGGCTATGCGCTGCTGGGCGTGCTCGCGTATTTCGGCGTCGCCTTCATCGTCGGCATGTTGTCCGCCCTCTACGACAGCTTCCGCCAATAAAAATCGGGGTCAGACCCCATTTATCCAGCGAGAAAAATGGGGTCTGACCCCATTTATCCGGCGGGCAAGCGGCGGTTCCGTTTTTCGGGCTAATCGTTTATACTGTTTAGCCTTTTTTGTCTCTGGAACCCGATTTGAAATCTGCCGCGAAAGCCAAGCCGGCCGCCAAGAAGAAGGCGGCGCCTGCCGTCAGGAAGCCGGTGCGTAAGCCGCGTGCCGCTGCCGAGCCGCTGGCGCCGGTGCGTCAGGCCCTGGTGCGCGACAGCTTCACCATGCCGGCCGACGAATATGCGGTGCTCGCGCGCGTCAAGGCGGCTTGCCTGAAGTCGGGCATCGATATCAAGAAGGCGGAGCTGCTGCGCGTGGCCTTCGCCTTGCTGGATAACGCCAGCCAGACCCAGATCCGGCGCTGCTTCGCGGCCCTGCCGCAGCTGAAGACGGGACGCCCGCCCAAGGCCTGACTGTCATCGGACTGCCATCGCGGCGTCACATTCCTGAAAAAATCGGTCCGTAGTCTGCTCCCAATAACACAGGGAGCTTGGACCATGGAACATCTGATCACCAGCGGCGGCCTGCGCGCCGCTTCTCCGAAACTGACGATTTCGCTGGCCAGCACGGAAGACGAAGTGCGCGAGGTCCAGCGTCTGCGCTATCAGGTCTTTATTGAGGACATGGGCCTGTCGGCCCTGGCCAACCCGGAGCGCCTGGACCGCGACGAATTCGACGCCGTCTGCGACCACCTGCTGGTGCGCGAATCCGAATCGCTGCGCGTGGTCGGCACCTACCGCCTGCTCAACCCGGCCGCCGCGCGCCGCCTCGGCCGCCTGTACTCGGAAAATGAATTCGATCTGGGCCGCCTCAATCACATCCGCGCGCGCCTGGTCGAAGCGGGCCGCGCTTGCATCCATCCGGATTTTCGCGGCGGCAGCGTGATCATGCTGCTGTGGTCGGGCCTGGCCGACTACATGCGCCGCCAGCAGTGCGATTTCCTGGTCGGCTGTGCCTCAATCAGCCTGGCCGATGGCGGCCACAATGCGATCGCCGTCTACCAGCAGCTGTGCGGCAGCCATCTGGCGCCGCATGAGTATCGGGTGACGCCGCATCTGCCGTTCCCGGTGGAACAGCTGGCGCCGGCGCCGCGTGCGCAGGTGCCGAGCTTGCTCAAGGGCTATATGCGTTCGGGGGCCTGGGTGGGCGGGGCGCCGGCTTGGGATCCCGATTTTGAAAGCGCCGATCTGTTTGTGATGATGCCAATGGCAAATCTCGACACGCGGGTGTCGCGGCATTACGGAATCTGAGGGGAAGAAGTACGGGGCAGGGTCTGGGCCCCGACGCCTTGCGCCTTAGTAAGGGCGAGGGGCCGGTGTCGGCGGGGTGGCAGCTGCCGCCGCCGTGAGCTCTTTCAGCTCTTTGATGCTGATGTCGGACTTTTCATGCATACGCAACAGGATCGTTGCGCCAACTGCCAACTTGCGATGGCGGATTTTGCTGATGATCGGCGGCTGCACCTCGAGCAGGCGGCAGAGCTCCGCGTCATTTTTCAGCTGCATTTTCTTGATGATGGTGTCCAGAAGGACATTCGGAATAAAGCTAGGGGGCTCGAGGGCGCGCGCTCGATTCATCGCCTCGATCAACTCCTGCTTTTTTTGTCGTGCACTCATACCTTTCTCCATACTAAGGCAGACACAGGGGCGGGTTTCGTCGATCTGTTTTCCCGTGATTATGTGTGAATATTTGTGGCTTCAGATCAACTTGGCTTGATGATACACTGGAAAATGTGTGTTTGGAGCATCATTGTTGATTAAAGCTCCAATCCTGCACTCAAAAAGCCGATTTTTCTGCAATCTGGAGGCCCAAACCGGTCAGAACGAGGGTTTTGTCGGCCATTTCGGCCGCCGCGGGGCTGTGCGTGACCATGATGACGGCGGCGTTTCGACGTTTTGTCTCCGCGCGCAATAGTTGGAGGATGTGGGAGGCGGTGTCGGGATCGAGGTTGCCGGTGGGCTCGTCGGCCAGCACCAGACCGGGCTCATGGACGAGGGCGCGGGCGATCGCCACGCGCTGCAGTTCGCCGCCGGACAGCTGGCGCGGGAAGTCCTGGCCGCGCGTGCCGAGGCCGACGGCCTCCAGCATCTGGGTTTCGCGCCCGAGCGGCAGACCATTGAGCAGCAGCGGCAGGGCCACGTTCTGCGCCAGCGTCAGATGGGGCAGCACATGGAAGGCCTGGAAGATGAAGCCGAGCCGGCGCCGGCGCAGCCGGGTCGAGCTGGCGTCATCCAGGCTGCCGACGGCCTGGCCATCGAGCAGCACCTGGCCGGCGTCGGGCGCATCGAGCCCGGCGATCAGATTCAGCAGCGTCGATTTGCCGACCCCGGAGTCGCCCATGATGGCGACGAATTCGCCCGGCGCGAAGCGGTGCGACAGGCCGCGCAGCACGCTGCGGCCCTGATAGGCTTTGTGCAGATCGACCAGTTCCAGCATCGGTAGTCCTTAACGCGTGAGCCAGCGGCGCAGCAGCACGCTGAGGCCGTCGACGGCCGCCACCAGCACCAGCATGGCCAGAATCACACTGGCCGCCGCCGGCATCTGAAACAGCGACAGGTGATATTTGAGCATCTGCCCGAGACCGCCGGCGCCCACCACGCCCAGCACGGCGGCGGCGCGGATATTGTTCTCCCAGCGGTACAGGGTGTAGGACAGCATCTGCGGCAGCGCCTGCGGCAGCGGCGCGTAGCAGAAGGCGGCGAGGCGGCCGGCGCCATGGATGCGCAGCGCCTGCTCCGGGGCCGGATCGAGATTTTCGAAGGCGTCGGCGAACAGGCGGCCCAGCACCCCGCTCGTGTGGCAGGCCAGGGCCAGGGTGCCGGCCATCGGACCGAGGCCGGCGGCCACCAGCAGCAGGGCGGCCCAGACCAGTTCCGGAATCGAGCGCAGCACGTTCAGCAGCAGGCGCGCCAGTGGCCGCAGGACGGCGCCGAAGCGGCCGGCCGCCGGCAGCGCCAGGAACAGGCCGGCCACGGCGGCCAGGCCGGTGCCCAGGGCCGACATGGCCAGGGTCTCGAGCGCGCCCACGGCCAGCTGGCCGAGGAAGGCGGGACTGTGGTCGGGCGGCGCGAAGCCGGCCAAAAATTCGCTCAGGCTGCGCAGCGCGTCGGGCTGAAACAGGGCGGCCAGCTGCAGATCGAGGCTGGCGAAGCTGGCCACGGCCAGCAGCAGCAGGCCGGCCGTCAGCAGCCAGGCGCCGAGGTCGCGCGGCGGCGCGGGCGGGCGCGTCATCCGAGTCTCCGGCGCAGGGCCTTGGACACCAGATCGGCCCCGGCCACCAGCAGAATAAACACCAGCAGCATGCTGGCCACTTCGCCGCCGGCCATCATGCGCGTCGATTCGTCCATGCGCTGACCAAGACCGCCGGCGCCGACGAAGCCCATCACGGCCGAACCGCGGATCGCGCATTCCCAGCGATACACGGTGTAGGACACCAGCTCGCCGGCCGCTTCGGGCAGGGCGCCGTAGAACAGGGCGCCCAGGCGCGAGGCGCCGTTCTGCAGCAGCGACTGGCAGGCGTGGGCGTTGGCCGCTTCGAAGATTTCGGCATACACCTTGCCCAGCATGCCGCAGTAGGTGAGGGCGATCGCCAGCACCCCGGCCGTCGGCCCGAGCCCGAGCAGGCGCACGAACAGCAGCGCCCAAACCAGCTCCGGCACG
This sequence comes from Massilia sp. TS11, assembly GCF_022012445.1. Lineage (GTDB taxonomy): Bacteria > Pseudomonadota > Gammaproteobacteria > Burkholderiales > Burkholderiaceae_D > Telluria. The sequence goes on along the minus strand of NZ_JAKLTS010000004.1, from coordinate 169,965 downwards.
GAGCGCAGCAGCACCAGCAGCCAGCGCACGCTCTGGCGCGCCAGCGCGGGCAGGCGGTCCATGCGCGCGCGGCCCAGGCGCGAGACCGACAGCAGTTCGGTCGCCAGCAGCGTGGCCGGAATCGCGCCCAGCAGGGCCAGGGCCAGACCGGCGCTGGCGATCGCCACCGTGATCCAGGTCTCGCGCACCAGCATGGCGAGGAACTCGGCGTCATGGGCCGGGTGCAGGAAGTCGGCCAGGAAGTGGCCGGCCGCACGCAGGCTCTGGACGTCGAACAGCAGCCAGGGCTTGAACTCGCTGAACACCAGCATCGGCCACAGCAGGGCCAGGCCGAACACGGTCGCGCCCAGGCGCGGCCACAGGGCCGGATCGTGACGGGGAAACTCAGTAGCAGCCATCGATGCGGAAGGACGGGGTGGCGGCGCTGGCCGTGGCGGCAGCGTCGGCGGCGGCATTCTGATAGAGGGCGTCGATCATGGCGTCGCTGACGGCGGCGCTGGGGGCATCGAACACGATGCGGCCGGCGCGCAGGCCGACCAGGCGCGGGAAGGCGCGCCGCGCCAGATCGACCTGGTGCAGCGAGCAGACCAGGGCGGCGCCGCGCGCGGCCGCTTCCTGTTGCAGGGTATTCAGGGTCAGGCCGGCCAGGGTCGGGTCGAGCGCCGACAGGGGCTCGTCCACCAGCATCGCCTCGGCCTGCGACAGCAGCAGGCGCGCCAGGCCGCAGCGCTGGCGTTCGCCGCCGGACAGGCGGTCGACACGCGCATACAGTTTGTCGCCCAGGCCAAAGCGCTGCAGCGCCTCCCAGGCGGCCTGCGGATCTTCGGGGACCACCAGGCTTTTCAGCGCGCGCCCCAGCGACCAGTAGGGCAGACGCGCGGCCAGCACCGCCGTCACCACGCGCTGGCGCGGCGGCAGCGGCGGCGTTTGCGGCGCCAGGAACAAGCGCCGGCGCAGGGCCTGGCGCGCGGCCGGGGCCAGCGTCCACGGGTCCCGGCCGAACAGGCGCAGGCTGCCGCCGCTTGGCTCGTGGGCCGCGGCCAGCACGTGCAGCAGCGTGGTCTTGCCGGCGCCCGAGGGGCCGATCAGGGCCAGCTGCTCGCCTGGCGCGATCTCCAGGTCGAGGCCATCGAGCACCAGCGCGCCCTGGCCACGCTGGTGGTGGACGGCGAGCTGGCGCAACGCAAACAAGGACATCGGCTTACTTCAGCAGACCGGCGTTGTGGGCAGCGTCCTCGATGGCCTTGTAGTTCTCGGCCTTGGTGGGGATGAACTTGCTGGCCTTTTGCAGATCGAGGATGGCCTTGCCTTCGGCCGTGTTCGGGTCGAGGGCGAGGAAGGCATCGCTGATCTTCTTCTTCAGGGCCGCATCCATGTCGCTGCGCACGGTCCAGTTGTAGTCGTAGAAGCCGGGCGTGGTGAAGAACACGCGCACGACGGCCGGATCGACCTTCTTGGCTTCGACCAGCTTGTTCCAGACCGAGATATTCAGGGCGCCGGCATCGACCTTGCCGCCTGCAACCGCGGCCACGGTGGCGTCATGCGCGCCCGAGAAGGCGATGCGCTTCAGGTCTTTTTCCGGATTCAGCTTCGCCTGCAGCATGAAGTAGCGCGGCATCAGGTGGCCCGAGGTCGAGGACTCGGAACCGAAGGACAGGGTGCGGCCCTTCAGGTCGTCCAGCTTGTTGATGGTCTTGTCGGTGGTGATGAAGACCGATTTGAAGCTCTCGTCTTCGGCGCGCTGGACCAGGGGCTGTACCTGGCCGTGGCTGCGCAGCTTGGCCTGCACGAAGGTGAAGCCGCCGAACCAGACCATGTCGAGCTTCTTGTTGACCAGGCCTTCGACCGAGGCCGCGTAATCGGTCACGGGCACGAATTCGACCTTCAGGCCGGTGGCCTTGGCCAGGTATTCGCCCAGGGGCTTGAACTTGCGCTGCAGTTCGGTCGGCGCTTCGTCGGGGATGGCGGAGACTTTCAGGACGCCCGGGGTCACTTGGGCGAGGGCGGAACTGGCGGCCAGTGCAAGGCCGGCGGCCAGCACGAGGCGGCGCAGGATGGAAGTGCTCATGGAGTGTCAGGAATGATGGTGTGAAGTCGACAAACGGCGAGCAGCAAACGGGCGCTGCCCCGCCGGGCAAACCCATATCATAGCAAAAATTGTATCGCCAGTCCGGCCGGCGGGCCGCCTTTTTCCTCGTTTCTGGAGAGCGGAAGACCATGCCATTGCCCCACTCTGCGCAGCGCGAACTCGCGGCCGGCCTGCTGGCCGCGGCGCCTGCCATCTCCCCCAAGTATCTGTACGACGCGCTCGGCTCGCGCCTGTTCGAGGCCATCTGCGAACTGCCCGAGTACTACCTGACCCGGACCGAGGCCGCCATCGTGGCGCGCCATGGTCCGGCGCTGGCGGCCGCCATCGACCCCGGCTGCACCCTGATCGACCTGGGCGCCGGCAACTGCGCCAAGGCGGCCAGCCTGTTCCCGTTGCTGCATCCGGCCCAGTATGTGCCGGTCGATATCGCGGCCGATTTCCTCGCTGAGGCCGTGAACGGCCTGCGTCGCCGCTACCCGCATATCGAAATGACGCCGCTGGCACAGGACTTCTCGGCCACGCTGACGCTGCCGCCCACGGTGCGGGCGGCGCGCCGCGTGGTGTTCTATCCGGGTTCCTCGATCGGCAATTTCGATCCCGAGGCGGCGCTGACCCTGCTGCGCCAGGCGCGCGCCGCCCTCGGCGACGACGGCAGCCTGCTGCTCGGCGTCGATCTGGTCAAGCCGGCGCCGCTGCTGCAGGCGGCCTATGACGATGCGCTCGGCATCACGGCAGCCTTCAATCTCAATGTGCTGCGCCACGTGAACACGCTGCTCGGCAGCGACTTCGACCCGCGCCAGTGGCGCCATGTGGCCGCTTTCGATGGCGCCAGCGGCCGCGTCGAAATGCACCTCGAGGCGCGCGCGCCGCTCGACGTGCACTGGCCGGGCGGGGCGCGCCATTTCGAACCGGGCCAGCGCATCCACACCGAAAACAGCTACAAGTACACGCGCGAGCGCGCCGCCGGGCTGCTCGAACAGGCTGGCTTCGCCGTGCAAAGCGTGTGGCAGGATGGGGAGGGCTGGTTTGCCCTGATCCATGCGGCCGCCTTGCCGCAGGTGGGCGCATGGCACTGAGCGCGGCCTATGCCGCCGTGCGCCAGCATTCGCTGGCCCTGGCTGCGCCCTTGTCGGCCGAGGACTGCGCGGCCCAGTCGATGCCCGACGCCAGCCCGGTGAAATGGCATCTGGCCCACACCACCTGGTTTTACGAGACCTTTGTGCTGGGCGGGCGCGCGGCCTTCCATCCGGCCTTCCGCATGCTGTTCAACTCCTACTACCACGGGGTCGGTGCGCGCCACCCGCGCCCGCAGCGCGGCCTGCTCACGCGGCCCGACCTGCCCACCGTGCTGGCCTACCGCGCCGACGTCGACCGGCGCATGCAGGAGCTGATCGCAAGTGGCGCGGCCGACGCCGATCTGCTGACGCTCGGCCTGCAGCACGAGCAGCAGCACCAGGAGCTGATACTGACCGACGTGCTGCACCTGTTCAGCCAAAACCCGCTGGCGCCGGCCTATGGCGCACCACTGGCGCCCGCGGCCGCGCCGCCGGACGGCTGGCTGCAACTGGACGGCGGCCTGCATGCGATCGGCCACGCGGGCGCCGGCTTCTGTTTCGATAACGAGCTGCCGCGCCACCACGTGCATCTGGCGCCGTATGCGCTGGCGCGCCGTCTGGTCACGCAGGGCGAGTTTCTGGCCTTTGTGGAGGCGGGTGGCTACCGCGATCCCGCGCTCTGGCTGTCCGAGGGCTGGGACCGCGTACAGGCCGAGGACTGGCAGCATCCGCTGTACTGGCGGCGTGCCGAGAGCGGCGGCTGGCAGGTGTTTGGGCTGGGCGGCCTGCAGGCGCTCGACCCGGCGGCGCCGCTGCTGCATGTCTCGCTGTACGAGGCCGACGCCTATGCGCGCTGGGCCGGCGCGCGTCTGCCCACCGAGGCCGAATGGGAAGCCGCCAGCGGCCATCCCGGCCTGGCCCAGCTGGCCGACCAGGGCTGGCAATGGACGTCGAGCAGCTACGCGCCGTATCCCGGCTTTGCGCCGGCGCCTGGCGCCGTGGGCGAGTACAACGGCAAATTCATGGTCAACCAGTATGTGCTGCGCGGCGGCTCGCGCTACACGCCGCCGGGCCACGCGCGCCCCAGCTACCGCAACTTCTTTCCGGCCGGGGCGCGCTGGCAGTGCAGCGCCATCCGTCTGGCGCGCTAGGGCCGCTGCGGCGGCCGCACGATGCCCATGGCCAGATCGGGCGCCACGTCGGCCACGCCCGGCACCTGGCGCAACTGCGGCACCGCGCCCTCATCGGCCTCGCCGATGATCACGCCCACCTGTTCCATCACATCGATCACCACCAGGCCGGCGCTGCGCAGGGCCGCCGCCACCTGGGCAGCCGGCAGACGGCCATCGAGGGTAATAATCCAGCGCGCCATCGTCGTCCTCCTTACGGTGCCTGCACCAGGCCCTTGCCCACGCGGGCCGGGGCGAAGGGCAGGGTTTTGGCCGTGGCCATCAGCTTGTTCCACAGGGCCTGGCCGCGCAGGCTGGCATTGGTCTCGGCCCACAGCGCCGCCACCCCGGCCACATGCGGGGCCGCCATGCTGGTGCCGCTGTAGATCGCGTAGCGGCGCGGCAGCGGCACCGAGGAGAACACATCGCGCCCCGGCGCCGCCAGTTCGATCTTGCCGAAATTGGAGAAGGACGAAGGCGACAGGTTGGGGTCGAGCGCGGCGATCGACATGATGGTCGGCGAGTTGGCCGGGGCCCCGGTCTGGGCGCTGGCATTGCCGGCCGCGGCGATCATCAGACAGCCGGCCGCCAGCGCTGCCTGGCCGGCCGCCGTGAAGGCCGCCTGCACCGGCGACTGCGCCCCGAGCGACATCGAAATCACCGCGCAGCGCTGGGCGATGGCCCAGTTCATCCCGGCCAGCACCGTGGCCGTGCTGCCGGAACCGGCATTGGTCAGCACCTTGCCCGCGAAGATCTGCGAGCGGAAGGCGATGCCGTAGCGCGGTGTGGAGCCCGGCGGCGTCTTGGTGCCGGTGGCGGTGCCGGTGGTGTGGGTGCCGTGCGAATTGCCATCCTGGACCGGCTGGCCGACGAAGCTCTTGCCGGTGATACTGCGGCCGGCGAAGTCCGGGTGGTTCAGATCTAGGCCGGTATCGAGGATGGCGACGCGGATGCCGACCCCGCTGCGGCAGCTGTCCGGCACCTTGCAGGCGGCCAGGCCCCAGGTCACGCCCAGCACCTCGGGCTGCAGCTCCTGCTCCTGGCGCTGGCCGCCCAGGTCGCGCGTGATGGTCTCGACGGCGCGCATGAAGCCGCGCAGATAGTCGTTCGCGGTGTCGCCGGCAAAGACGAAGTATTCGGGTTCGATCGCTTCGAACGGGCTCTCGGGCGGGATCTCGTGGTGCGGGGTCAGGCCGTGCTCCAGGCACTTGGCGCCGCAGCCGAGCAGGGCGCCGATCTCCGGGAACACCACGGCATCGGCATCGCCCAGCGCCTCGGTCACGATGGCCTGATGCTCGAAGTCGCGCGCGTCGGCGATGCGAAAGCCCTTCTCGCGCAGGGTCTTCACGCCGTCATCGAGGGCGGCGCCCTTGCAGGTGAGGATCGTGCGGCCGGTCTCGAAACTCTGGTCGGCGCGCTCCTGCGCGGCCTGCAGCAGTTCGTCGACCGAGGCGCTGACGCGCGTCAGGTGGTGGGCAGAATCGGTGGTGGGTTTGCTCGGTTTGGCCATGGCCTTCTCCTTGAGATCGATGGGCGGGGGCGCAGCCGCCTTGGCGCGCCGCCTGCCATTAAAGGCTGCGCGGCCAGGGCGCGCCATCGAAAACGGCAGCGCGCTTGCGCCGTCTCAAGGGACTTATCAACTTGGTATGCGCTGGCTTAGGAAGCCGCGCCCGCGCTTCACGCGCTGCGCGGCGGGTGCAGGATGGCGCTTTCGAGTTCGTCGAAGGCGTCCAGCACATACTGGCCGAGCGACTTCAGATTCGGCAGCACGTCGGTGGCGATCAGGCCGAAATACAGCTCGCCCGCATAGCTGAACAGGGTGATGTTCAGCAGGTTCGATGGCGGCAGCGTCGACATCGGGTGCATCTCCACCATCTTGGCGCCCTTGATGTAGCGGTGCTCCTTCGGTCCCGGCACATTCGACACCAGCGTATTCCCGGTCGGCGGCGCCTGGTCGGACAGCTTGAGCATCTCCGCGATCTGGCCGAACAGGCCCATGACGATGGTGTAGGTCTCGATCGCCGCCGGCACCACGGCGTCGACCATCACGCGCACATTCCGCAGCGAGAAGCCGATATTCCGCAGGCGCACGTAAGGGTCCTCGGTCGGCGGCGACAGCTCGACGAGGATGATGCCGATCTTGTTCCCCTGCGTCTTCTCGCCTTCGCGCCGCAGGTTCACCGGCATCTGGATCACGATCGGCTGGTTCAGGGCGGCGCCCTGTTCCTGCAGATAGCGGTGCAGGGCGCCATCGAGGCAGGTCAGGGCCACATGATTGAGGGTCGAGCGCGTCATCGCCTGGATGCGCTTGACCCGCTCCATGCGCACCCCGACGGCGGTGAACTGGCGGCCCGCCGTCACCTGGCCCGTGAGCGGCGTGTGCGGACTGGCGACAAAGGGCAGGGCGATGGCGTTCTTGGTTAGCTTGACCGTCTCCAGCAGCAGCATGGCCGTCAGGCGCGCCACCCCGAACAGCTGAAAGCCCCAGCCTTTGAGCTTGCCGAGCGCCGCGCCGACGGCTTCGTCCTGCACCTTGCGCAGGCGCGCCTTGCCCGTCCCGTGCTGGCGGATGCTCCAGATCGGGCGCAGCTCGGGGTCATCGGGCGAGTCGGACAGGCTGGTCGAGGTCCAGCGCGACATCGTCATGCCGTCCGCGTAGGCGTGGTGGATGCGCTGGTAGATGGCGAAGTGGCCGTCCCACAGATTGTCGATCACATGCAGCTCCCACAGCGGACGCTCGCGCTCGAGCACCGGCTCGTGCAGGCGGGCGGCAAAGGCATACAGCTCGTCGCGCCCGTTCACGCCTTTTTCAAGCCGGTGGTAGAAGATGTGCTGGTTCAGATCGACCTCCACTTCGCGCCAGCGCGGCATCCCGCTGCTGACGTTAAAGTCGATCACGCGGTTGAAGGGCGCATGCACCTCGGTGTGGGTCAGGTACTCCTCATACAGCTTGCGCGCGAAACTGCTGCGCGCGCGCGGCGGACGCTTGAGAATCAGCAGGCCGGCCACGTGCTTCGGGCTGGCGTGCGATTCGGCGATGAAGAAAGCCAGGTCCAGCAGGGACAGTTTGCTCATGGCGCGCGCACTCACGGAATAGCGGAAGCCCAGTATCGGGGCCGCGCGCGGCGCAGGTCAAGCCGCAGTGCACAAGGGCTGGCGCGTCTGCTCCAGCAGCCAGCGCGTGAACAGCTTGATCTTCTCCTCGTGCAGGCGGCTGCGCGCGCACACGATCCAGAAGGCATACGGGTTCTCGAGTTCCAGCGCCAGCGGTTTCACCAGGCGCCCCTCGGCCAGATCGCGCTCGACCAGCGGGGCCGGCGCCAGCGCCACGCCATGCCCGGCCAGCGCCGCCTCCAGCGCCATGTAGATGGCCGAAAAGTGCGGACCGCGGTCGGCGTCGATGCCGCGCAGGCGCGCCGCCGCCACCCATTCCGCCCAGTGCGGCGGACGCGGATTGCTCAAGGCGCTGTTGTAGTGGATCAGGGTGTGCTGGCGCAGATCGGCCGGTTTTTTCAGCGGCAGGCGGCGCAGCAGCTGCGGGCTGCAGACCGGATGAATCGGCGCCGCCATCCAGAAGCGTGCGTGCTGGCCCTTGTACTTGCCCATCCCGTAGCGCAGCGCGATATCGACCTCGCCGCGGTTCAGATCGACCAGCGCGTCTTCCGACTCCATGCGGATGCGCCACTGCGGATAGCGCGCCTCGAAGTCCGGCAGGCGCGGCGCCAGCCACTTGGCCGCCAGCGAAGGCATGGCGCTGAGGGTGAGGGTGCCGGCATCGCGCTGTCGCTTCGGATCGAGCGCATCCTCCAGCTGCTGGAACAGCGGCTGCAGCGTGGCGGCCAGGCGCGTGCCCGCCTCGGTCAGCGCCACGGCGCGGTTCAGACGCACGAACAGCGGCGTGTCGAGGTATTCCTCGAGGCGCTTGACCTGGTGGCTGATGGCCGTCGGCGTCACGTGCAGCTCCTGCGCGGCCTTCAGGAAGCTCAGATGGCGCGCGGCCGCTTCGAAAGCGCGGGCGGCCACCAGCGGCGGATTGCGGCGTTCACTCATGCGCCCATCTTACATCAGATGACAGAAATTCATCTGAAGCGCAAAAGCTTTCGTTTGTCGCGTCCGCCAGCGCTTTCTAAGATGGCCCCATCACTTCCCGAAGGAGCACACCATGAACACCTGCTGCAATCCCAAGGCCGGCGCCATCCCCACCCAGCGCGGTTTCGACTGGGCCGCCTTCTGGCGCGCCCTCGGCCGCATCGCCTGCCAGATGCTGCAGCGCGGCCGTTAAGCCGCCGCGCGCTGCGGCTGGCGGGCCAGCTCGCGGTTCACGGCCGACAGCACCGCTTTGAACGAGGCCGTCACGATATTGGCATCGATGGCGGCGCCGAAGCGGGTCGGCCCGTCGCCCAGACGCAGCTCCACGTAGCAGGCCGCGCGCGCATTGGCGCCGCTGCCGATCGCATGCTCGTGGTAGTCCATCAGACGGATGTCCAGACCGAGCGCGTTGACGAAGGCATCGATCGGGCCATTGCCGCCACCCTGCAGATGTTCGACCTGCTTGTCGCGCAGGATGCTGATCTCGGCCTGCACCGGCTCATCGCTGTCCGAGTCCTCCACCAGCTTGTGGCTGACGTAGGCATAGGGCGCGCTGGCCTCAAAGTATTCGCGGCTGAAGATGGCGTGGATATCGGCCGCCGAGATTTCGCGGCCGCTCGCATCGGCCACCTGCTGCACGGCGCGGGAGAACTCGATCTGCAGGCGGCGCGGCAGCTGCAGGCCGTATTCCTGTTCGAGCAGGTAGGCCATGCCGCCCTTGCCCGACTGGCTGTTCACGCGGATCACCGCATCGTAGCTGCGGCCCAGGTCCTGCGGATCGATCGGCAGATACGGGATCTCCCACAGCGCGCCCGGCTGCTGCTTGGCGAAGCCCTTCTTGATCGCGTCCTGGTGCGAGCCCGAGAAGGCCGTGAACACCAGGTCGCCCACATACGGATGGCGCGGATGCACGGGCAGCTGGTTGCAGTCCTCGACCACCTGGCGCACCGCGTCGATATCCGAGAAGTCCAGGCCCGGGTGCACACCCTGGGTGTAGAGGTTCAGGGCCAGGGTCACCAGATCGACATTCCCGGTGCGCTCGCCATTCCCGAACAGGCAGCCCTCGACCCGCTCCGCGCCCGCCATCACGGCCAGTTCGGCGGCGGCGACGGCCGTCCCACGGTCATTATGCGGATGGACGCTGATGATGATGCTGTCGCGCCGATCGAGTTTGCGGCTCATCCACTCGATCTGATCGGCGTAGACATTCGGCGTGGCCGCTTCCACCGTCGCCGGCAGATTGATGATCATCTTCTTGTGCGGGGTCGGTTGCCAGATGGCCGAGACGGCGTCGCAGATATGCTTGGCGAAGTCCAGCTCCGTGGTCGAGAAGGACTCCGGCGTGTACTCGAAGCCCCATTCCGTCTGCGGGTGCTGGGCGACCAGGGACTTGACCAGGCGCGTGCCGCTGGTGGCGATATCGACGATGTCCTCGCGCGAGGCGCCGAACACCACCTTGCGGAAGACCGGGGCCGTCGAGTTATACAAGTGGACGATGGCGCGGCGCGCGCCGACGCAGGCGTCGACGGTGCGGCGGATCAGTTCCTCGCGCGACTGGGTCAGCACGATGATGGTCACGTCCTCCGGGATGCGGTTTTCCTCGATCAGCTTGCGCACGAAGTCGAAGTCCGTTTGCGAGGCCGAGGGGAAGCCGACTTCGATCTCCTTCAGGCCGATCTGCAGCAGCATTTCGAACATGCGCAGCTTCTTCTCCACGCTCATCGGTTCGATCAGGGCCTGGTTACCGTCGCGCAGGTCGGTGCTCATCCAGACCGGCGCGGCCGAGATGGTTTGCGAGGGCCAGCGGCGATCCACAAGGTCGACGGCGGGGAAGGGGTGGTATTTGGCGGCAGGGTTCTTCAACATCATTTGGCAACTCCAAAGCAAGGGCGACAGACAGAGGGGGGCTGTGGCGGACGGGCTGCCAGGCGGCCACGGGAACGCAAGGCCTGGCAACCGCGGCTTAGGTGTAGCAGGGACGACGTGAAGGAGCTGAAGAGAGACATTGTGAAGCCACATTCCGTATTCGCAGGGGCCGGACGCTGGTCCGAATCAGGATTGCAAAGTTGCGAGCAATCAGGCGCGTAGCAGGGCTGCTAGCGCTAGCGATAGGAATAGAGAGGCTTTCACAAACGAGAACATAAGCCCAGCTTATCCCGACCCAGCCCCCACTGTCAAGCCGGGGTCAGGTCCGGCAATCGGACACGCGGGGATACCGAACGGTGTCAGGTCCGGCAATCGGACATACGCGAACTTTTTCGCGGGCGAGATGTCACGCGGTGGAGTGGACCACGGCGGGCGAGAAAAGTTCTTAAATGTCCGATTGCCGGACCTGACCCCGTTCCGTTAGCAGCTTTCGTATTTCCAGTTGCGGCGCTTGCCTTCGGCGATCCATTCGATCGCTTGCGTCAGGCGGCGTGTGCGCGTGGCCTCGGTCTTGGCTTCGCTGATCCACTCGGCGTAGTCGCGCTGGGCGCTCGGCGGGAAGGCGGCGAATTGGGCGGCCGCGGCGGGCGTCGCGGCCAGGGCTTGCTGCAGCACGGGGGGCAGCTCGACCGGGCGCGGGCTGGCCGGGCGCGCGCGCGCTGGTACGCTCACGCCTTGCTCGTTGAGCTGCATGGCTTTCTTTAGGTAGGCCTGCAGGAGCTGCTGCGGCGGCAGATCGGCCAGGCTGGTCAGGCGGCCGAATTGGCCCATCGCTGCCTGGCCTTTATCGTCCTCGGGCGCGACCAGCAGCTTGCCCTTCCAGAAGCCGAAACTGCAATGCGCCTTGAACGCGGCCATGCTGCACAGGATGCCGTGGTACTCGAAGCAGGGCATGCTCCATTTGATGGTCTCCTCGACCTCGGGACAGCTGGCGTGCACCAGCGCGCGCAGATGCGTGAGGATCGGCTGCGCGAACGGGGCCGCCTTGGCGATGTAGGCGTCTATCCTGGGGTCGTGGCTGGGCATGCGCGTCTCCTGTTATTGCACCTCGACGGTGGCCGGGCCGGTCTGCATCTGGCCAATCACGCTGGCGTGGCCGAAGCCTTCTTTGGCAAACGTGGTCAGCACGGCGTCGACGCTGGCCGGATCGCAGGCCACCAGCAGGCCGCCTGAGGTCTGGGGATCGGTCAGCAGCGCCTGTTGCGCCGGGCTGATCTGGGCGCCCAGGCGCACCTGCGCGCCGTAGGACTGCCAGTTGCGGCCGGAGGCGCCGGTGAAATAGCCATCCTGGGCCAGCTGTTCGACCCCGGGCAGCAGCGGCACGCGGTGCATGTCGATGTGCGCGCTCAGGCCGGCGCCGCGCGCCAGCTCGAGCGTGTGGCCGAGCAGGCCGAAACCGGTCACGTCGGTCAGCGCGTGCACGCCGCTCAGTTCGGACAGGGCCTTGCCCGGCTTGTTGAGCTTGGTGGTATTGGCGATCATCGCCGCATACCCGGCCTCGCTCAGCGCGCCTTTCTTCAGCGCCGCCGAGAGCACGCCCACGCCCAGCGGTTTACCGAGGATGAGCACGTCGCCAGGGCGGGCATCGGCATTGCGCTTGACCTTGTCCGGATGCACGAGACCGAGCACGACCAGGCCGTAGATGGGCTCGACGGAATCGATGGTGTGGCCGCCGGCAATCGGGATCCCAGCCTCGGCGCAGATGCTTTCGCCGCCTTTCAGAATCTGGCCGATCACCTCGAGCGGCAGCTTATTGATCGGCATGCCGACCAGGGCCAGGGCCATGATCGGGGTGCCGCCCATGGCATACACGTCGGAAATGGCATTGGTGGCGGCGATGCGCCCGAAGTCATACGGATCGTCGACGATCGGCATGAAGAAGTCGGTCGTGGCGATCAGGGCCTGCTCGTCGTTGAGGCGGTAGACGGCGGCGTCGTCGGACGTCTCGATGCCGACCATCAGCTCCTTCGGCATGGGGAAGCCCTGGGTATGCTTCAGAATATCGGACAGCACGCCGGGCGCGATTTTGCAGCCGCAGCCGCCGCCGTGCGAGAAGGAAGTCAGTTTGATGTCGGTGCTCATGGTCACAGGAGTTGGGGCGATCCTGCGATTATAGCCGCGCGGGTGGGGCGATGGCGGGCGCCGGCAGTGCGGCCGGGCGCGCCGGCCCAGTGGGGCGCTGCTGGCGGCGCCGGGCCGCCAGCAGGCAGGGGCTTACTCGCCGAATGCGCGGCGGGTGCCGTCGGCCGAGCGGATGCTGGCGCCGCCCTTGTACGGATGGGGGCTGCGGCTGCGTTCGCCCGGCTTGGCGAAGCTGCGCTGGGCCGGCTTGTTCGGGTTGTTGCCGAACTTGCGGCCGTCGCCCGGCTTCCAGCCCGGACGCTTGTCGCTGCGCGCGGCCGGCGCGGCCTTCTTCGGCTCCAGACCCGGCACCACTTCGACCGGAATCGTCTGCTTGGTCAGGCGTTCGATACGGCGCACGTTCATCGACTCGGCGTGGTTGACCAGGGACACGGCCAGACCATTGCGGCCGGCGCGGCCGGTGCGGCCAATGCGGTGCACATAGTCTTCGGCGAACTTGGGCAGGTCGTAATTGACCACGTGGGTGATGTTCGGCACGTCAATGCCGCGGGCGGCCACGTCGGTGGCGACCAGGATCTTGACGAAGCCCTTGCGCAGGCCGTTGAGGGTGCGGTTGCGCGCGCCCTGGTGCATGTCGCCATGCAGGGCGGCGGCGGCGAAACCGGCGATGTTCAGGCGGTCGGCGATCATGTCGGCATCGCGCTTGGTGGCGGTGAAGACCACGGCCTGTTCCACGGCCACGTCGCGCAGCAGGTGGTCGAGCAGGCGGTTCTTGTGCGACAGGTCGTCGACGAAGTGGACCTTCTGGGTGATGTTCTCGTGGCGCGTACTGGCGCTGGCGATCTGGATCACCTGCGGGTCGCGCGTGATGCGGCGGGCCATATTGCCGACCACGCCGTCGAGCGTGGCCGAGAACAGCATGGTCTGGCGCGTGGCCGGGGTGGCGGCGACGATTTTCTCGATGTCCTCGATAAAGCCCATGTCGAGCATGCGGTCGGCTTCGTCGAGCACCAGCACTTCGAGCTGGGAGAAGTCGATCTTGCCCGACTCCATGTGGTCGATCAGGCGGCCCGGGGTCGCGACCAGGATTTCCGGATTACGCGACAGCAGCTGCAGCTGCTTCGGATAGGGCATGCCGCCCAGGATGGACACCGAGCGGATGCGGCGCATATGGGTGCTGTACTTGTCGGTGGCGGTGGTCACCTGCATGGCCAGTTCGCGGGTCGGGGCCAGCACCAGCATTTTCGGCTGGGCCGGGCGGAAGCGCGGACGCTCGCCGCGCGAGCGGGCCGACTGGGCTTCCTGGTTCGGGGTGCGGTAGGCGGCCGGCGCGGCTTCGGCGCTGGCGAAACGGTGCAGGGCCGGCAGCATGAAGGCCGCCGTCTTGCCCGAGCCGGTCTGGGACGAGACCAGCAGGTCGCGGCCGGCGATCGCAGCGGGCACAGCCTGGGCCTGGACCGGGGTAGGGGCACTGTAGCCGGCTTCGGCCACGGCTTTCACGATCGCGGGGTGCAGGCCAAGGGATTCAAAACTCATCAGTAGAAACTTTCAAAAAAGAGTGGCGGCCCGTACGCCAGCGGCGACGGACACGAATTCGCGTCAACAAAACGGATTGTTTTCGGCACAAGAAAAGCTTTGCGCCGGGACGGTGTCTCAGATGGACACACAGGGCGGGAGGGCTTTTGGCAGGCGCATATTGCAGCGCACAAAGGTCTATGCTACAGCAGTCGGCGCCAAAACACAAGCGCCAAAAACGGCAAGGGGATCAGCCCCTGTTTCTCCGCGCGGAAAAAACAGGGTCTGACCCCGATTTGTTTGGGCGGAAAGCTTACTCGTAGTCGGAGGCGTTCAGGCCCATCACGTGCGAGAAGCCGCCGTCGACGTAGATGATGTCGCCGGTGATGCCCGAGGACAGGTCGGACAGCAGGAAGGCGGCCGTGTTGCCGACTTCTTCGATCGTCACATTGCGGCGCAGCGGCGCGTGCGAGGAGGCGAAGCCGAGCAGCTTGGAGAAGTCCTTGATGCCGGAGGCGGCCAGGGTCTTGATCGGGCCGGCGGAAATGCCGGTCACGCGGATGCCCTTCTGGCCCAGGTTCTCGGCCAGGTAGCGCACCGAGGCTTCGAGCGAGGCCTTGGCCAGGCCCATCGTGTTGTAGTAGGGGATGGCGCGCACGGCGCCCAGGTAGGACAGGGTCAGCAGCGAGGAGCCTTCGCGCAGCATCGGCAGCGCGGCCTTGGCCAGGGCCGGGAAGCTGTAGGCCGAAATATCGTGGGCGATGCGGAAGTTCTCACGCGTCAGGCCGTCGAGGAATTCACCGGCAATCGCTTCGCGCGGGGCAAAACCGATCGCGTGCACGAGGCCGTCCAGATGCTGCCAGTGCTGGCCGAGGTCGGTGAACAACTGGCTGATCTGCTCGTCGCTGCTGACATCGCATTCAAACACCAGCTTGCTGCCGAACTCGGCGGCAAACTCGGTGATGCGGTCCTTGAAGCGCTCGCCGACATAGGTGAAAGCGAGCTCGGCGCCTTCGCGCTGGCAGGCCTTGGCAATGCCGTAGGCGATCGAACGGTTCGACAGCAGACCGGTGATGAGGATTTTTTTCCCTTGCAAGAAGGCCATGGTGACTCCTGAGGCACGCCGGTGGCGCGCCGTGCTTTTGTTGGTTAGTTAAGAACGAGATTGTAGGGTGCTTCGGCGCCGGCCCGCAAGCGCGGGCGCGGTGCCTCAGTTCGCGCGTTTGCGCTTGCCCACCGGTTTGGCCTCGGCCGTCAGCGATTTGACGGCCGTGCGCGCCACCTGGGCCTTGATGTCATCCACCGTGGCGCGGAACTTCTGCGCGCCGCTGAGTTTCTGCTCCTTGCCGGCAGCGCGTTTGGCACCGCCGATGTCGAGCGACATGACGGCGTTCTCGACGATGTCCTGGGCGCTGTCGGCGCTCAGCTGGGCGGCCGTTTTCGGCACCAGAATGGTCGAGCCGGCACGCACATTGGCGCGCGCGGGGATGTTGTTGGCCTGGCGGATCACTTCGGGCGTGGTGCCGAATTTCGAGGCCAGGGCGGTGATGGTTTCCTTGGCGTTCGTGATCTTGTGCGTGGTCCAGGTGGACAGGGCGCGGCCCCAGGAAGCCAGATTGATCTGGAACTTCTCGGCGTTTTCCTTGGGCAGCAGGATCTTGGTTTCGCCGGTGATCACGGGGCGGTTGAACTGCGGGTTCAGGGCCTTGAATTCGTCGACCGACAGTTCGGCCAGCTGGGCGGCGATGGTGACGTCGATGTCGCTGCTCTTGTCGACCGCCGTGAAATAGGGCTGGTTCTCAATGGCCGACAGCGACACGTGGTAGCGCTCCGGATTGGCGACGATATTTTTCACCGCCTGCAGCTTGGGCACGTAGTTGCGCGTCTCGGCCGGCATGTGCTCGGACAGGGACTCGAAATCGATGGGCTTGCCGGCGGCCTGGTTCTTTTGCACGGCCTTCTGGACATTGCCTTCGCCCCAGTTGTAGGCGGCCAGGGCCAGCTGCCAGTCGCCGAACATGTTGTACAGTTTTTGCAGGTAGGCGAGGGCGGCGTCGGTCGAGGTCAGCACGCCGCGCCGTTCATCCTTGAACAGGTTCTGCTGCAGGCCGAAATCCTTGCCGGTGCCGGGCACGAACTGCCACATGCCGCCCGCGTTGGCCGAGGACAGGGCATTCGGATTGAAGGCCGATTCGATCACCGGCAGCAGGGCCAGCTCGGTCGGCATGCCGCGTTTTTCCAGCTCCTGCACCACGTGGTAGAGGTAACGCGAGGCGCGCGCCGTGGTGCGCGCGATGTAGTCGGGCCGGGCCGCATACCAGTCGATGTGCTTGCGCACCAAGGCATTGTCGACATCGGGAATGGCATAACCGGAACGGATGCGGGCCCACAGGTCCGCTTCCTTGAAATCGTCGTGGGCCGCGCTGGCGGCGCTGAGGGCGCTGGGCGCCGTGGCGGTGTCGACGGCCTGGCTCAGGGCCGGCGCCAGCAGCAGGGCGGCGCAAAGCGTGAGGGCGGGTCGGAATCGCTTTTCTTGCATCGGACTTCCATTGTTGCGTCCAAGTAATAGCCGGACGGATGAAGAAGGAAGGGAGCAGTGTACGGAGCTTTCCCTTTAGGCGTCAAGAAATAAAGCCGCTTGCGGGCAATATTGCTCAAATGAATATACCATGTTGAACATGAAAAACATGAATGTTCTGGCCCTGGCTGGCAGTCTGCGCGCGCTATCTTACAACCGCCTTGCGCTGGAGGGCGCCGCCTTGCTCGCGCCGCCTGGCATGCGGGTCGAGGTCTACCCCGGCATCGGCGCGCTGCCCCTGTTTAATCCCGATCTGGACCCGGCCACGCAGGCCCCGGTCCAGCGCCTGCTGGCGGCCGTGGAGGCGGCCGATGCGCTGCTGATCGCCTCGCCCGAATACGCGCACGGTATTTCCGGCGTGATGAAGAACGCGCTCGACTGGCTTGTTGCAATGGAAACTTTTCCCGGCAAGCCCGTGCTCCTGATCAATACCTCGCCGCGCGCCAGCCATGCCCAGGCGGCCCTGCGCGAGGTGCTGCAGACCATGTCGGCGCGCCTGCTGCCCGAGTGCGACATCACGTTGCCGCTGCAGGGCAGCCGCGCCGACCTGGCCGCGCTGCTGGCCACGCCGGCCCTGCGCGCACCGCTCGAACATGGCTTGCAGGCGCTCTTGGTACAATGGCGTTCGTTTCTCGAACAAGGATTGCAGGATGAGTAAGCCCAGCGACGCACAAATCATTGATGCCACCCGCAACTGGCTGGAAAAGGCCGTGATCGGCCTGAATTTGTGCCCCTTCGCCAAGGGCGTGCACGTCAAGGGCCAGATCCGCTATGTGGTGTCGGACGCGCAGACGCCGGAGGAACTGCTGGCCACCCTCATGGACGAGCTGCAGCACCTGGCCGACAGCGACCCCGAGCAGGTCGACACGACCCTGCTGATCCACCCGCAGGTGCTGACCGACTTCCTCGACTTTAACGAATTCCTCGACGTGGCCGATGCCGCCCTCGAGGACATGGGCCTGGTCGGCGAACTGCAGGTGGCCAGCTTCCATCCGGACTTCCAGTTTGCCGACACTGAGCCGGACGAGATCGGCAATTACACCAACCGCTCGCCCTATCCGACCCTGCACCTCCTGCGCGAGGACAGCATCGCGCGCGCGGTCGAGGCCTTCCCGCAGGCGGAAGCGATCTTCGAGAAGAATATCGAGACCCTGGAAGCCCTGGGCCATGCCGGCTGGGACAAGCTCGATGTCGGACCCGTGCGCTGAGGACGCGGCCGAGCTGCCGCTGCGCCCCGACACGCCCTGTGTCGCCGTCTGTTCCACCACCTTCGATGAAATCTGCCGTGGCTGCGGGCGCACCTATATTGAAGTGGCGCATTGGGTGTCGATGAGCGCACATGAGAAGGAAAAAGTCTGGGTGCGCATTCTGGCCCAGGGCTACCCGCGCCGCAATGGCTGAGCCTGGTGCGTATCGGGAAGGGTACACTTGCCGCACGGTCCGTGACTTTCGATAGCGTTGTCGTGCATAATTCCTCTCAGTTAATATTTCTTTCCATAATTCGAAAAGCCACGGATGGCGAGTTCCTCCCTTCATAGTCTGCGCATGCGCCTGCGCCGCCTGTATGGCCTGTCGATCTACGGCGCGCTGCTACTGGTGGTATTTGGCGGCCTGGTGATTCCGGCCGGGATTGGCTCGTATCTGCTGATCGGCGTGCACGAGCAGCGCTCGGCCGCGACGGCGCTCAACGAGTCCTTGCAGCGCAATGCCGATATCCTGGCCCTGGGGATGCAGGAATCGCTGTGGAATATGAATGCCGAGTCGGCCCATTCGCTGGTCGAGTCGGTCATGCGCGACCCCTCGGTGCTGCAGATTCAGGTGATCGGCCAGTCCGACACCCAGTTCATGAATGTGCATTCGCCGAATCGGCCGATCGGCAATGTCTACAAGGCCGAGCGCGACATCCTCGTGCGCGGCGAGCGCATCGGCCGGATTCTGGTCGAGATGGACGACGCGCGCAGCCAGTCGGAACTGCGGCGCAAGCAGCTCAACTATGTGTTCGTGCTGGTGGCGCAGATCTCGATCTCGCTGCTGCTGATCGTGCTGTTCCTGAACAAGCGCCTGATCTCGCCGCTGCGCAAGCTCATGGGCTTTTCCGACCGCCTCTCGCACGGCGACTTCGAAACCAAACTCGACCTGGCCGGTAACGACGAGCTGGGCCGCCTCGGCCTGCAGATGGAGCAGATGCGGGTCGCCATCAAACACCTGTTCGAGGACATCGGCCAGCGCGAGGAGCGCTTCCGCACGATCGTGGAGCAAGTGCCGGGTGCGGTGTTCCGCTTCCGCCCGGATGGTCCCATTGAATTCGTCTCGGACGCCATCGAGGAAATTTCGGGCTATCCGGCGGCCAGCTTCATGCGCTCCTCGATCCAGTCCTGGGAAGCCATCATCTGCGACGAAGACCGGCGCCGCCACCGCCGCACGGTGCTGCAGGCGATCGTCTCGGGCCGTCCGTACGACATCGAATACCGGATCAAGGACGCCGCCGGCGTCGAGCGCTGGGTCAATGAGAACGGCCAGCCGCAGGGTGGCGGGGCCGGCGTCGCGCCCTGGGTCGACGGCATCATCTCCGACATCTCCGAGCGCAAGCACAATGAGATGCGCATCGCGGCCCTGCTGGCCGAACAAAGCGCGATTCTCGATAACGTGATGTTCGGCGTGATGTTCGTGCGCGACCGCATGGTCATCTCCTGCAACCGCCGCGCCGAGGAATTGTTCGGCTATGGTCCGGGTGAGATGACGGGCGCCTCGACCGCGATCGTGTTCCCCTCGGCCCAGGAGTTCGAACAGGCCGGCGCGCGCCAGTACCCCGAGCTGTCGCAGGGGCGCGACTTCAGCGAGGAGCGCCAGTACCGGCGCCGCGACGGCAGCCTGTTCTGGTGTCTGGTGTCGGGCTGCGCGCTCGATCCGCAGCACCCGCACGCGGGCTCGATCTGGGTGTATGCCGACGTCACCGAACGCAAACAGGCCGAGGAAAAACTGCGCCTGGCCGCCACCGTGCTCGAGCACATCGCGGATGGCGTGATGGTGATCGACACGCGCGGCAGCATCGTCACCGTCAACCCGGCCTTCACCCAGATCACCGGCTACACCGAGCACGAGGCGGTTGGCCAGGACAATACACTGACGCGCTCGGGCCGCCACGACGACGCCTTCTACAAGGCGATGTGGGAAGAACTGGTGGCCAGCGGCTTCTGGCGCGGCGAGATCTGGAATCTGCGCAAGAGCGGCGAGCTGTATCTGGAATACCTGACCCTGTCGGCCGTGCGCGACAACGCCGGCACCGTCACCCACTATGTCGGCGTGTTCAGCGACATCACCAAGGTCAAGGAATCGCAGGAAAAGCTCGACCACCTGGCCCACCACGATCCGCTCACGGCCCTGCCGAACCGCCTGCTGTTCCACGACCGTCTGCACCACGCGCTGCATCGCGCTGCGCGCGACAGCGAGCAGCTGGCCGTGCTGTTCATCGACCTCGATCGCTTCAAGAACGTCAACGACACGCTCGGCCACCACATCGGCGACGAGCTGCTGAAAAAAGTGGCCGCGGCCCTGTCCTCGCGCCTGCGCGAGGGCGACACCCTGGCCCGCCTGGGCGGCGACGAGTTCATCGTCCTGCTCGAAAAGATCGACGGCCAGTACGGCGCCGGCCTGGTGGCCGAAAAGCTGATGGCCATGTTCGAGGCGCCCTTCATCGTCAACGACTACGAGCTGTTCGTCACGGCCTCGGTCGGCATCAGCCTGTACCCGGCCGACGCCAGCGATCTGAATATGCTGATCCGGAATGCCGACGTGGCCATGTACCAGGCCAAGGCGCGCGGGCGCAATGGCTACCAGTTCTATGCGCCGTCGATGACGGGCGAGGGCGTCGAGCGCCTGCGTCTGGAGGCGATGCTGCGCCGTTCGATCGACAAGGGCGAGATCTTCCTGCACTACCAGCCGCAGATCGAAATCGATACCGGCAAGCTGATCGGGGTGGAAGCCCTGGTGCGCTGGAATAATCCGGAGCTGGGCATCGTGCCGCCCAACCGCTTCATCCCGCTGGCCGAGGATACCGGCTACATCAACCAGATCGGCCGCTGGGTGCTGACCGAAGCCTGCCGCCAGATGGTGGCCTGGCAGACGGCCGGCCTGTATGTGCCGAAGATGGCGGTCAACCTCTCGGTCAAGCAGTTCGAGCGCGGCAGCATCGCCGGCATGGTGGCCGACACCCTGCGCGAAACCGGGCTCGAAGCGCACCGCCTGCAGCTCGAAGTGACCGAATCGGTGATCATGAATACCGGCGACGCGCTGGTCTTCATCAACGACCTGCATTCGATCGGCGTCGGTCTGGCGATCGACGATTTCGGCACCGGCTATTCCTCGCTCGCCTACCTGAAGCAGCTGCCGGTGCAGACCCTGAAGATCGACCGCTCCTTCATCAAGGACATCTCGACCGACGTCAACGACGAAGCCATCGCGATTGCGATTATCCAGCTCGGCAAGAGCCTGAACCTGTCCGTCATCGCCGAAGGGGTGGAGACGGCCGACCAGGCCGGCTTCCTGCTGCGCCACGGCTGCAACCGCGCCCAGGGCTTCCTGTATTCCAAACCCGTGGGGCCGGACCAGGTGCTGGCCCAGTGGAAGTAAGGAGAACGCATGTCTTCGCCCTCCCGTAGCCGGCGCCGCTTTGTGCTCGGCGGCCTGGGTCTGACTGGCGCCCTGGTGCTCGGCTGGGGCATGCTGCCCGAACGCCAGCGCCTGCAGCCGGGACGCGATCTGCCCATGCGCGACGGCGCCGTCGCCCTCAATGGCTGGATCACGATCGAAGCCGATGGCCATATCGGCCTGGTCATGCCACGCACCGAGATGGGGCAGGGCATCCACACCACGCTGGCCATGCTGGTGGCGGAGGAGCTCGACGTCGCGCCCGACAAGGTGACGCTGCTGCCGCTGGTGATGGACAAGATCTACGCGAACGTGGCCGCCATGCGCGACAACGTGCCCCTGCATCCGGACGACGAGGGCGACATCGCCAATGGCGTGCGCTGGGTGATGGGCAAGGTGGGGCGCGAGCTGGGTGTGATTCTGACCGGCGGTTCGTCTAGCGTGAAGGATGCCTGGACGCCGCTGCGCCATGCGGCCGCGCTGGCGCGCGCGCTGCTGGTGGACGCTGCCGCGCGCCGCTGGCAGGTCGATCCGGCCAGCTGCCGCACCGAAGGCGGCCAGGTGCTGCACGCGCAGGGCCAGAGCGCCAGCTATGGCAGTCTGGCCAAGGAGGCGCTGGCGCTGGCCGCCAGTATCGATCCGGCCCGCGTGCAGCCGAAGGCGCCGGCCCAGTTCCGTCTGATCGGCCAGCCGACCGCGCGTCTGGATGCCGCCGCCAAGGTGCGCGGCGCCGCGCGCTACACGGGCGATGTGGTGCTGACCGGCCAGTTGTACGCGGTGCCGCGCATGGCGCCAGTGTTCGGGGCCCGCCTGCGCCAGTTCGATGACAAGGCCGCGCGCGCCATGCACGGCGTGGTCGGCGTGTTCGATGTGTCGTCCGCGATGCACGAACAATACCCGGTCAGCGCGGTGCTGGTGGCCGTGGCCGACCGCCATTGGACGGCGCGCCGCGCCGCCGAGTCGATCGAGGTGCAGTGGGACGAGGGCAAGCATGCCGAGCTCAATTCGGCCGCCATCCTGCGCGACCTGGGCGCGCGCCTGAGCGATAACCGCGGCAGCGGCTACCATTCGGTCGGCGATATCGACAAGGCCAATCCGGAGCGCGTGATCGACGCCGAATACCACGCCCCCTTCCTGGCCCACGCGACCATGGAGCCGCCCAGCTGCAAGGCTCTGGTCAAGGATGGCCAGGTGTGGCTGTGGAGCGGCACCCAGGCGCCCAGTTTCGCGGTGCGCGCGGCGGCGCGCGTGGCTGGCGTCAGCGAGGACAAGGTCCATCTCGAACTGCAGTACGCGGGCGGCGGCTTCGGGCGCCGTCTGGACGTCGACGAAATCGCGATGGCGGTGGCGACCGCGATGCAGTGTCCGGGCCGGCCGGTGCAGCTGACCTGGTCGCGCGAGGACGATCTGGCGCACGACGTCTACCGCCCGGCCACGCTGGCGCGCCTGCGCGCGGGGCTGGACAAGAGCGGCCTGCCGATCACCTGGGACTGCCGCGCCGCCGGCGCCGCCATCGCCCACCACTACAATCCGCGCAACCTCGGCCTGCCCGGCGTGGGGCCGGACCGTGCGGCGGCCGAGGGTCTGTACGACATGCAGTACGAGATCGCGCATCAGGTGATCAGCCATCTGGCCGTCGACAGCGCCGTGCCGATCGGTTACTGGCGCGGGGTCGGTCACTCGCACAATGCCTTCTTCAAAGAGAGCTTCCTCGACGAGCTGGCCCATGCCGGCGGCCAGGACCCGGTCGAGCTGCGCCGCCGTCTGCTGGCCAAGCACCCGCGCCATCTGGCCGTGCTGGACGCGGCCGTGCAGCGCGCCGGTGTGCCGCCCGAGGGGCGCGCGCATGGCGTGGCCCTGCACCAGTCCTTCGGCAGCATCGTGGCCGAAGTGGCCGAGGTCTCGATCGAGCAGGGCGCGATCCGCGTGCACCGCGTGGTGTGCGCCGTCGATTGCGGGATGGTCATCAATCCGGCCGGGGCCACCCAGCAGGTCGAATCGGCCGTGGTGTTTGGCCTGACGGCCGCATTGAAGGGCGAAGTCACGATCGCCAAGGGGCGCGTCGAACAGACCAATTTCCACGACTATCCGCTGCTGCGCATGAACGAAGTGCCGGAAGTGGAGGTGGTGTTCATGCCGAGCACGCGCGCGCCCGAAGGTCTGGGCGAGCCGCCGCTGGCGCCGGTGGCGCCGGCCGTGGCCAATGCCGTCTTCAAGCTGACCGGCAAACGCCTGCGCAGCCTGCCGCTGAAACTCTGAGTTTTATACGCGCGCGGCGCGGATCAAGTCGCCCAGGCGGGCCTGTTCCTGCCAGGCGCGCTGCTCGGGCGTGCCGGCGGCGATGCGCGCCAGTTCGGCGGCGCTCAGGGCCGTGTGCGAGCGGATCAGGCGTTCGGCCACCTGCGGGTCGGGCAGTACGGTGCCGAGGAAGCTGACGGTGGCGCCCTGCTGTAGCAGCAGGGTGGGGAAGTTCTCGATATCGAGATCGCCCACGACGTCGGCCTGGTCCTCGATATCGATCCACACGAAAGTCAGGTCCGGATGCTTGTCGGCCAGGGCGTCGAAACTGGCGCGGTAGGACGTGCAGGTGCCGCACCAGCCGGCGCACAGGCAGGCGACAGTCCAGGGTGTGGCGGCCATGGCGGCCAGGATGGCCGGGTGGTTATCGTGTTCCAGAATCAGGGCAGGCATGATGCGCGGTATTGTACCTCGGTCCGCCTGCCGGGCGTGCGCGGGGCAGGGTACAATGCCGCCATGCTGACCATTCTTGCCATTGAAACTTCGTCCGAACTGGCCTCCTGCGCGCTGCTGCACGGCGAGCGCGTGCTGGTGCGCGAATCGGCCGGGGTGCGTACCCACAGCCAGGCGGTGCTGCCGCTGGTGCAGGAGCTGCTGGCCGAAGCCGGCATCGGCCTGCATGCCGTGGCGGCCATCGCGTTCGGGGCCGGTCCCGGCTCCTTCACCGGCGTGCGTACCGCCTGCGGCGTGACCCAGGGCCTGGCCTATGGCGCCGGCCTGCCGGTGCTGCCGATGATGACCCTGGAAGCGATGGCCGAAGCCTGCCGCGCGCGCAGCGGCGCGACCGAGGTGCTGACCGTGCTCGATGCGCGCATGGGCGAGGTGTACTGGGCCCAGTACCGCTGGGACGGCGCCTGGCAGACCGTGTGTGCGCCGGCCCTGGCCGCACCGGCGGCCGTGGCCCCGCAGCCGGTGGCCGGCCTGGCCGCCTGCGGCAATGGCCTGAGTGCCTATCCCGAAGCCTTCGCCGGCCAGCCGTTTGCGGCGGGCGCGCTGACCGACATCCTGCCGCATGCGCGCGAGCTGGCCGTGCTGGCCGCGCCGCGCCTGGCCGCCGGCCAGGCCGTGGCAGCCATGGACGCGCAGCCGCTCTACCTGCGCAACAAAGTCGCCTACACGGCCGCCGAACGCGCGGCCATCAATGCCGCCGCATGATGCTCCACCCCGACCAGCTGCAGCTGGCCCCGATGACCGAGGCCGACATCGACGCCGTGCTGGCGGTCGAGCAGGCCGTCTATCCGTTTCCCTGGACGCGCGGGCACTTCGCCGATTCGCTGGCCAGCGGCTACGACGGCTGGACCCTGAGCACGCCTGCGGGTGAACTGGTCGGCTATTTTCTGCTGATGCACGCGGTCGATGAAACCCACCTGCTGAACGTGGCCGTGGCCGCGCCTTTCCAGGGCCAGGGTCTGGGCCGCCATCTGCTGGACGTGATCGCGGCGCGCGCGCGCGGCCACATGATGGAGTCGGTGCTGCTCGAAGTGCGGCCCTCGAACACGCGCGCGCTCCAGGTCTACCAGCAGTACGGCTATCAGGAGATCGGCCGGCGCAAGCAGTACTATCCGGCCGGGCCGGGCCAGCGCGAAGACGCCATCATCATGAGGTACACGCTATGAGCGACCCACGCGCCGCTGCCTTTTTGCGCGAGATGGGCATCGAGACCCTGTGGCTGCTGCGCAGCCCTGCGGCCGCGCCCGCTCTGCCGCCCGAGCTTGTGCCGGTTGCCGAGACGCCCGCGCCGGCCGCGCCGGATCCGGTCGACGACATGGACTGGCCGGCCCTGCGCGCGGCCATCGCCGGCTGCCAGCGCTGCGGCTTGTGCAAAAGCGGGCGGCCGCTGGCCGGCGAGGGCGCCGAGCGCGCGCGCTGGCTGGTGGTGGCCGGTCCCGTCAACAGCGAGATGGAAAGCGCGGCCAGCGTGCTGGCGGGCGACGCCGGCCAGCTGCTGGTGAATATGCTGCATGCGGCCGGACATGGCCTCGAGCGCGACACCTATGTGACACCGCTGGTCAAATGCCGCCCGAGCAGCGGCAAGGGCGCCGACCGCGCGCCCACGCCCGAAGAAATCGCGGCCTGCCGTCCCTACCTGCTGCGCGAGCTGGCCCTGAGCGGGGCCGACACCGTGCTGACCCTGGGCCAGGCCGCCGCCAATGGCGTGCTCGAACGCCCGCTCGATACGCCGCTGGCCAGTGCGCGCGGCCAGACCCACCGCGTCGGCGCCGCCCAACTGGTGGCCACGCTGCGCCCGCAGGACCTGCTGCGCCAGCCGGCCGACAAGGCCGAAGCCTGGGCCGATCTGTGCCGCGCCCGTGGCCGCGATGGCAGCGCCTGAAACCAGCCAGCAGACTTACTTTGCGCGCTGGGGCGCGCTCCAGCATCCGCACGTGCGCGCGCTGGCCTGGCTGCTCGATGCCCCCGATCTGCTCGATCCGCTTTACCCCGCCTGGCAGGGCCGCGTCGCGCCGCTGGCCCCCTTGGACGATGGCGCTGCGGCCTGGCTGCAGGCGCTCGACCAAAACCCCGCCGCACTCGACGCCTTCCTCGGCGCGCGCCAGTTCACCCGCATTGGCCTGTATGCCGAGCAGCTGCTGGCCTTTTATCTGGGCCAGCGCGGCCGTCTGGTCGCGCATGGGCTGCAGGTGCGCGATGCGCGCCAGATCACACTGGGCGAATTCGATTTTCTGCTGGAGGACGGCGCCGGGCTCGAACACTGGGAACTGGCCACCAAGTTCTACCTGTTGAGCGAGACCGGGCCCGGTGCGGGGCTCGACGGCCTGCTCGGGCCGAATCTGGCCGACACCCTGGGCGCCAAGCTGCGCAAAATCTTTAGCCACCAGCTGCATCTGGGCGAACAGGCGGCCGCGCTGGGCGTGCTGGCACGGCCGATGACACGCGCGCGCGCCGTGCTCAAGGGCTGGTTGTTCTATCCGGGGGCTGTCGTGACGCCGCCCGGCATCGCGGCCGATCACTGCCGTGGCTTCTGGTGCGCGCTAGCCGAATGTGCCGCCTTGCCAGACACGGCCTACCAGATCCTGCCGCGCCTGTCCTGGCTGGCGCCGTGGCAGGGCAGCAGCGCGCCGCTCAGCCGCAGCGCATTGCAGGCCGCGCTGGCCGAACGCTTTGCCAGCCACGGCATGCCGGCCCTGATCGCCGAAGTGGCTGAACACGGCGGGCAGTGGCGCGAACAGCGGCGCGGCTTCATCGTGCCGGACGACTGGCGGGCGCGGGCGGCCGGGCGGGCTGCCCCATCGGTAGGCGGGGGCGGGTAGAATACGGACTTTGTTTCGCTCAGCTTTTTGATCATGCCCAGGCCAATCCGCGCGACCATCCATCTCGATGCCATGCAACACAATCTGGAGCGCGCGCGCGCCTGCGTGCCGGGGGCCAAAGCCTGGGCCGTGGTCAAGGCCAATGCCTATGGCCATGGGCTGGAACGGGCCACGCGCGCCTTCGCCAGCGCCGACGGCCTGGCCCTGATCGAGCCCGACTACGCCGTGCACCTGCGCGCGCTCGGCTGGACCAAGCCGATCCTGCTGCTCGAAGGTGTGTTCGATCCGGCCGATGCGCGCCTGCTGGCCAGCCACGGTCTGAACAGCGCCGTGCATTGCGACGAACAGCTGCGCCTGCTGGAGTTGGCCCAGCTCGACCGGCCGGTCGACGTCCACCTGAAACTGAACACCGGGATGAACCGGCTCGGCTTCAGCCCGGCCCGGTTTGCCGCCGCGTATGCACGCCTGCGCGCCATTCCGGCCGTGCGCAAAATTACCCTGATGACCCACTTTGCAAATGCCGATGTGCCCGCGCATCCGCGCCTCGCCATCGGCGAGCAGATCCGCCGCTTCCGCGCCGCTGCCGAGGGCCTGGACGGCGACTGGAGCCTGTCCAATTCGGCCGCCGTGCTGCAGCAGGCCGCCGTCGGCGCCAGCCTGCGCAGCGACTGGATTCGTCCCGGCATCATGCTGTACGGCGGCTCGCCCGGCCACGAAAGCGCGGCCAGCCATGGCCTGCTGCCGGCCATGAGCCTGGAGTCGGAACTGATCGCCGTGCAGCAGGTCGAAGCAGGGGAGTACATTGGCTATGGCAGCCGCTTCCAGGTCGAGCGCCCGATGCGCGTCGGCGTGGTGGCCTGCGGCTATGCGGACGGCTACCCGCGCCACGCCGGTACCGACACGCCGATCCTCGTCGACGGCGTGCGCACGCGCACCGTCGGGCGGGTGTCGATGGACATGCTGGCCGTCGACCTGGGTCCGGTGCCGCAAGCCCAGGTGGGCAGCCGCGTCACGCTGTGGGGCAAGGGTCTGCCGATCGACGAAGTCGCCCATGCGGCCGGCACCATCGGCTATGAGCTGATGTGCGCGCTGGCCGCGCGGGTGCGTGTGGAGGAAGCACCGCATGGCTAAGGCCAGGACCCAGTACAGCTGTACCGAATGCGGCCATGTGGCCAGCCGCTGGACCGGCCAGTGCGGCGGCTGCCAGCAATGGAATACCCTGGTCGAGACCGTGGTCGAGGCGCCCAGCGCCAACCGCTATTCGCAGACGCCGCATCAGGCCCTGGCGCAGACGGCGCCGGTGCTGTCGCTGGCCGAGATCGAAGCGGTCGATGTGCCGCGCTTCGGCACCGGCATCGATGAATTCGACCGCGTGCTCGGCGGCGGTCTGGTGGCCGGCGGCGTGGTGCTGATCGGCGGCGACCCCGGCATCGGCAAATCGACGCTGCTGCTGCAGGCCCTGGCCAATCTCTCGCGCATCAAGCGCGTGCTGTATGTGAGCGGCGAGGAGTCCGGCGCCCAGGTGGCGCTGCGCGCGCGCCGCCTGGCCGTCGACGCGCCCGAGCTCAAGCTGCAGGCCGAAATCCAGCTCGAAAAAATCCTCGGCACGGTGGCCGAGCTGAAACCCGAAGTGGTGGTGGTCGATTCTATTCAGACCGTGTACTCGGACGCGCTGACTTCGGCGCCCGGTTCGGTTGCCCAGGTGCGCGAATGCGCGGCCCAGCTGACCCGCATGGGCAAGCAGAATGGCGTGACCGTCATCCTGGTCGGCCACGTGACGAAGGAGGGCGCGCTGGCCGGGCCGCGCGTGCTCGAGCACATCGTCGACACGGTGCTGTATTTCGAAGGCGACACCCAGTCGAGCTTCCGCCTGGTGCGCGCCTTCAAGAACCGCTTCGGCGCCGTCAATGAGCTGGGCGTGTTCGCGATGACCGACAAGGGCCTCAAGGGTGTGTCCAATCCCTCGGCCCTGTTCCTGTCCCAGCATGGCAATCAGGTGGCCGGTTCCTGCGTGATGGTGACGCAGGAGGGCACGCGCCCGCTGCTGGTCGAGGTCCAGGCCCTGGTCGACAACAGCCCCTTGCCGAATGCGCGCCGGCTGTCGGTCGGCCTCGAGCAGAACCGCCTGGCCATGCTGCTGGCCGTCGCGCACCGGCATGCCGGCATCGCCTGTTTCGATCAGGATGTCTTTATCAATGCCGTCGGCGGCGTCAAGATCACCGAGCCGGCGGCCGACCTGGCCGTGCTGCTGGCCATCCATTCCTCGATGCGCAATAAGCCGCTGCCGCGCGGCCTGGTGGTGTTCGGCGAAGTCGGTCTGGCTGGTGAAATCCGTCCGGCCCCGCGCGGGCAGGAGCGCCTGCGCGAGGCGGCCAAACTCGGCTTTTCGCTGGCCATGATCCCCAAGGCCAATGCGCCCAAGCAGGCCATCGAAGGCATGCGCGTGGTGCCGGTGGAGCGGATCGAACAGGCCTTTGCGGCCTTGCGTGAAATCAACGACTGAAGCCCGCGTTGCGGGTAGGGTGACAAAGCGATATAATTGCCACCGAGGAACTATGTTGTTGAAGTTTTAAATATGCAAGCTGAGCAAAGACTGTCCGACCGCCGTGTGCTGAAAACCCGCTGTGTATTTGCGCCCAATGGAGCGCAGGCCGGCGCGCCGGGGCGCACCTGCGATATCAATGCGGCCGGGATTTCGATCCTGCTCGGCGGCCCCTTGAAACCGGGTCTCGAAGGCCGGCTCAGCTTCGAGATGTTCCACGACGGCAAAAGCAACATCATCCACGCCAACTGCAAAGTCATCCACTGTATTCTCAGTGGCAGCGAATTCCGCATCGGCCTGAATTTCCAGCAACTGGACCTGGCCACCTCCGCGCTGATCAGCAAGTACCTGCGCTAAGCACGACAATTTGAGACAGTTTCCGGCGCCGGAGACTGCTACACTGCGTCCCTTTTTTTTACAGCGAAAGGGGCCAGCATGCACGCATTCGAAGGAAAAACCGCACTCGTCACCGGGGCCAGCCGTGGCATTGGCCGCGGCGTGGCGCTGGTGTTGGCCCAGGCCGGCGTCAAGGTGTTTGCCACCGGCCGCAGCGCGCCTGCCGCCCTGGGCGGCCTGCATCCGAACCTGCACCCGATGGCCTGCGACCACCGCGATGACGCCGCCGTGCGCGCCGTGCTGGCCGACTGCGGCCCGCTCGATCTGCTGGTCAACAACGTCTGGGGCGGTTCCGAGGCCATGATGGACAATGGGGAATTCACCTGGGGCCTGCCGTTCTGGCAGCAAAAGCCAAATCGTTGGGACGCCATGTTCGACGTCGGTCCGCGCGCCCATTTCGTGGCCAGTGGCCTGGCCGCGGGGCCGATGGTCGCGCGCGGCAGCGGTCTGATCGTCAATCTGTCCTACTGGGCTGCCCAGAAATACAAGGGCGATGTGGCGTATGGCGTGGCCAAGGCGGCGACCGATAAGCTCAGCGCCGACATGGCCTGCGAGCTGGGTCCGCATGGCGTGACCTCGCTGACGCTCTACCCGGGCCTGGTGCGCACCGAGCAGGTGCTGGCCCTGGCCGCCCACGTTGACCTGTCGAATTCGGAGTCGCCCGAGTTCATCGGCCGCGCCGTGCTGGCCCTGCTGGGCGACCCCGGCGTGGCGCGCCACAATGGCCGCGTGCTGGTGGCGGCGGCGCTGGCGCGTGAATACGGCTTTACCGACCTGGACGGCAAACTGCCCACGCCCTTGAACCTGGAAACGGCCTGATTGACGGGGAAAGCCGCGTCTGTTCGTGCGTTCGTGAACAAAAAACAGGCGCATAATAGGCAATATGGCCAGTACGATTAACACTGCGAGCGCCCTGTTGGGCAACCTGGGGACCGGTGGCTTGTCCGGCACCGATCCCTATGCGCGCGTCAACAAGGCGCTGCTGGCGCAGAACGCCAGCCTGCAAAAGCTCAGCGCCAATATCGGCAGCGACCAGGCCAAGCTCTCGGCCCTGGGCAAGCTCAGCTCGTCTCTGTTCGATTTCCAGCAGGTCGCCCAGTCGCTCAGCGGCGGCGGCCTGACCACGGGCGCCAGCAGCTCGAACACCAATGTGCTCAGCGCGCTGACCAATGCCAATGCCAAGGCCGGCACCGCCAATATCGAGGTCAAACAGCTGGCCAGCGCCCAGGTGCAGACCAGCAAAGCCCTGGCCTCGGCCGACACCGCCATTGGGCTCGGCACTCTGAATGTCAGCGTCAATGGCAAGACCACCAGTCTGCGCATCGACGAAAGCAATAACACCCTCAATGGCATCGCCAAGGCCCTGCAGGCCATCGGCGTGGACGCGGCCGTCAGCAAGTCCGGCAAGGGCTATGCGCTCGAGGTCACGGCCAAGCCTGGCCTGTCGAATACGGTGGCGCTTGGCGCCGCGGGCGACACGGCCTTCGGCGCCATCCTCAATTTCAGCCAGACCAAGGCCGCGCAAAATGCCCAGCTGACCGTCGACGGCAAGGCCGTGCAGAGCGACAGCAATGTGGTCACCGGCGTGATTCCGGGCGTGGCCCTGGCGCTCAAGGCCACCGGCAAGTCGACCGTCACCGTGGCCCAGGACGACAAGCAAATCGGCAGCAACATCGCCAATTTCGTCGAGGCCTTCAACAGCCTGAACAGCAAGCTGCGCGGCTTTGCCAGCGCCGACCTGAAAACCGATCCGGCGCTGCAGCAGGTCAGCACGCGCCTGCAGCAGCTGGCCGGCTCGCCCGGTCTGGCGCGTATCGGCCTGACGGTCGGGGCCAATGGCAATCTCAGCGTCGATAACACCAAGTTGCAGGCCGCCCTCACGGCCGATCCGGCTGGCGTCGGCCGCCTGTTTGTCGACAATGGCAATGGCGTGGCCGACCGCTTCAGCGACGCAATCGGCCAGTTCCTCGGCAGCAGCGGGGTGGTGGCGCGCGAGCAGGCCAGCGTCAGCCGCGAGATCACCAGTCTCAGCAACAAGAAAGACCAGCTGAACAAGGCCCTCAGCGTGCAGTCGCAGCTGCTTGCCCAGCAATACGGCAGCGGCGCCAACCCAACTGGCACCAGTTCCCTGTTCGATTTTCTCGCCTGATAGAGCCAGTTCCCTCAGGAAAAAATGGGGTCAGACCCCATTTTTCTGCGCGGATAAATGGGGTCTGACCCCGATTTGTTTGTGGGGAAAGGGCGCCGACGCGCCCCTTGCACTACTCGTGGTAGTGATCGTGCAGGCTTTCGCCACTGCCCACCGCTTCCTGGATCAGCTCGTACAGGACCAGGCCCACCATGCTGCCCAGCATGGCAATCATCAGCATCACAAACATGTCAGCCTCCCTCAGCGTTGACACTTTTTCATTCTAGGGCGGCGCAAGCTGAATACAAGGCCTTATTTGAGGACGAGGTCGGGCGCCATCACGGCGCGCAAATGCAGACCCTCGGGATCCTGTGGCTCGCGCTGGGATATCCACCAGGCATTTGCTTTTTTGATATTCCAGTACTGCGGCTGGCCCGACAGCAGCAGCGCGGCCACCATCCCCAGGGTCGGCTGGTGGCCGACGATCAGGACCGGTTCCTTGCCCTGGGGCCAATTGGCCACGCGCAGGATCTCGAAGGGCGAGGCGCCCGGCGCCAGCTCCGGCACCACCTTGTAGCGGCGCTGCAGGGCCTCGGCCGTCTGGATCGTGCGGGTGGCCGGGCTGACCAGGATTTTGCAGCTCTCGGGCAGCTGGGCCGTCAGCCATTCGGCCATGCGGCGCGCCTGCTTCTGGCCCTTGGCGGTGAGGGCGCGTGCCATGTCGGGTTCGCCGTCTTCGGCTTCAGCGTGTCGCCACAGAATCAGGTCCATCGCGGTTTCCTTTCCGGGAGCGGGCTCGATGTCATTGTAATCATGGCGACGGTACTGGCGAAATATTTCATGTTTGTGACAGGGCAGGGCGGCCAAGTGTGACAGGAATGCCGCACATTCCTGTTTTTCAGAGGGAAAAACAAATATTTCAGAGCGCGTCGCGAATGTCATAAAGCGGTCATATTGGACTTTTAGACTGCGCAGCATTCCACCCACCCTTTATCAAAAGGACTAAGAATGAAGCGTGTTTTGATTTCCCTGATCGCCGGCGCCGTGGCCATGTCCTCGGCTCTGGCCGCCGATATCACCGGCGCTGGCGCCACCTTCCCCTACCCGATTTATTCGAAGTGGGCTGAAACCTACAAAAAGACCTCGAACGTCGGTCTGAACTACCAGTCCGTCGGTTCCGGCGCTGGCATCAAGCAGATCAAGGCCAAGACGGTCGACTTCGGCGCCTCCGACATGCCGCTCAAAGGCGAGGAACTGGACGCGGAAGGCCTGATGCAGTTCCCGGCCATCATGGGCGGCGTGGTCGCCGTGGTGAACCTGGACGGCGTGACCCCGGGCCAGCTGAAGCTGACCGGCCCGGTCCTGGCTGACATCTACCTGGGCAAGATCACCAAGTGGAACGACAAGGCCATCGCCGACCTGAACGCTGGCGTCAAGCTGCCGGCCGAGGACATCACCGTCGTGCACCGCGCTGACGGCTCGGGCACCTCCTTCCTGTTCACCGACTACCTGTCGAAAGTCTCGGGTGACTTCAAGACCAAGATCGGCGCCGGTACGGCCGTGAAATGGGTGGTCGGCGTGGGCGGCAAGGGCAACGAAGGCGTCGCCGCCAACGTCCAGCGCATCAAGGGCTCGATCGGCTACGTCGAGTGGGCCTATGCCAAGAAAAACAAGATGCAGCACACCCAGCTGAAGAACAAGGACGGCGTGTTCCTGCAACCGGACGACGACAACTTCAAGGCCGCCGCTGCTGGCGCCGAATGGAGCAAAGTGCCGGGCATGGGCGTGGTGCTGACCGACCAGGCTGGCAAAGCCGCCTGGCCGATCACCGGCGCCTCCTTCATCCTGATGCACAAGTCGCAAGCCGACGGCGCCAAGGGCAAGGAAGTCCTGAAATTCTTTGACTGGGCCTACAAGAACGGTGGCGCCGCCGCTGCTGAACTCGACTACGTGCCGCTGCCGGCCGCCGTCGTCAAGCAGATCGAAGACGCCTGGAAGGCCAATCTGAAAGACGCTTCCGGCAAGGCCATCTGGTAAGTTGCAGCACCGCGCGGGTCCGTTGAGCTCCACGGCGGCCCGCGCGTTAAAAAACACCACATAATATGAGCACCAACCCGACTGTATCCCTGTCCGACAGCGCCAGCCTGCAAGAGGCGGCCGCCAGCGCGCGCATGCACCGTGTCATGCGCGCGCAGCGCATTCAGGACTTCATCTTCCATAAACTGACCATGGGCTTCGCGACCGTGGTCATGCTCGCTTTGTGCGGCATCATCGTGTCCCTGGTCATGGGCGCGCTGCCGGCCTTCCGCGAGTTCGGTCCCGGCTTCATCACGACGGTCGAATGGGACCCCGTCAACGACCAGTACGGCGCGATGATCGCCATCGTCGGCACCCTCAGCACCTCGGCCATCGCCCTGCTGATCGCGTTTCCGGTCAGCTTCGGCATCGCCCTGTTCCTGACCGAGATCTGCCCGGTCTGGCTGCGCCGCCCGCTCGGCACCGCCGTGGAACTGCTGGCCGGCGTGCCCTCGATCATCTACGGCATGTGGGGCCTGTTCGTGTTCGCCCCCCTGTTCGGCGACCACGTCCAGCCCTTCCTCAAGCAGACCCTCGGTCAGATTCCTTACATCGGCCAGCTGTTCCAGGGCCCGACCATGGGCATCGGCATCCTCACCGCCGGCCTGATCCTGGCCGTGATGATCATTCCCTTCATCGCCTCGGTCATGCGCGACGTGTTTGAAATCGTCCCGGCCGTGCTCAAGGAATCGGCCTATGGCCTCGGCTGCACGCGCTGGGAAGTGGTGCGCAAGATCGTACTGCCTTACACCAAGGCGGGCGTGGTCGGCGGCGTCATGCTCGGCCTCGGCCGCGCGCTCGGCGAAACCATGGCCGTCACCTTTGTGATCGGTAACGCCAACAAGCTGTCGCTGTCGCTGTTCGGCGCCGGTAACTCGATCTCCTCGACCCTGGCCAATGAATTCGCCGAGGCCGAGTCCAAGCTGCATGTGTCCTCGCTGTTCGCGCTGGCCCTGATCCTGTTCGCGATCACCCTGATCGTGCTCTCGGCCGCCAAGCTGATGCTGCTGAATATGTCGCGCAAGGAGGGCAGCAAATGAACAAGGTCTACCGCGCGCGCCTGCGCACCCACCGCATCGGCATCGCCCTGTCGGTGCTGGCCATGAGCTTCGGCCTGCTGGCCCTGCTGTGGATTCTGGCCACGCTGGCCGTCAAGGGCTTCTCGGCCATCAGCGTGGCGATGTTCACCGAAACCACGCCTTCGCCTGGCAGCGATGCCGGCGGCCTGTGGAACGCCATCTTCGGCAGCCTGATGATGGTCGGCCTGTCGACCCTGATCTCGACGCCGATCGGCATCCTGGCCGGCATCTACCTGGCCGAATACGGCAGCGAGAACCGCTTCGCCAAGTTCACCCGCTTCGTCACCGACATCATGCTGTCGGCGCCGTCGATCGTGATCGGCCTGTTCGTCTACGCGCTGTACGTGGCCAACGTCAAGCACTTCTCCGGTTACGCCGGCTCGATCGCACTGGCCCTGCTGGCCATTCCGGTCGTGGTGCGCACCACCGACAATATGCTGCATCTGGTGCCGAACAGCCTGCTGGAAGCGGCCTTCGCCCTCGGCGCCCCGCGCTGGAAGGTGGCCCTGCTGGTGCGCCTGCGCGCCGTCAAGGCGGGCGTGATCACCGGCGTGCTGCTGGCGGTCGCGCGCATCTCGGGCGAGACGGCGCCGCTGCTGTTCACGGCCCTGAACAACCAGTTCTTCAGCGCCGACATGAATGCCCCGATGGCCAATCTGCCTGTCGTGATCTACCAGTTCGCGATGAGCCCCTACGATAACTGGCGCGCCCTGGCATGGGGCGGCGCCTTGCTGGTGACCTTCAGCGTGCTTGGATTGAACATCCTCTCGCGCACCGTCTTCAGCCAGAAAAATGCCCATTGAGACCCAAGCCATGACGCATAAAATCATCGATATCCAGGGCCTGAACTTCTTCTACGGGAAGACCCAGAGCCTGCACAACATCCATCTGCCGATCTACGAGAAGAAGGTCACGGCCTTCATCGGCCCCTCGGGCTGCGGCAAGTCGACCCTGCTGCGCACGCTGAACCGCATGTACGACCTCTACCCGGGCCAGCGCGCCGAGGGCCAGATCCTCTACCGCGGCGGGAATATCCTCGAAGCCGGCCTCGACGTGAACATGCTGCGTGCCAAGGTCGGCATGGTGTTCCAGAAGCCGACGCCTTTCCCCATGTCGATCTACGACAACATCTCCTTCGGCGTGCGCCTCTACGAAGACCTGTCCAAGGGCGAGATGGACGAGCGCGTCGAGTGGGCGCTGAAGAAGGCCGCGCTGTGGACCGAAGTCAAGGACAAGCTCGGCAAGAGCGGCCTGTCGCTGTCGGGCGGCCAGCAGCAGCGCCTGTGCATCGCGCGCGGCGTGGCGGTCAAACCGGACGTGCTGCTGCTCGACGAGCCGACCTCGGCGCTGGACCCGATCTCGACCGCCAAGATCGAAGAACTGATCTCGGAACTGAAGACCGATTACACGATCGCCATCGTGACCCACAATATGCAGCAGGCTGCGCGCTGCTCCGATTACACCGCCTATATGTACCTGGGGGAGCTGGTCGAGTTCGGTGAAACCGACCAGATCTTCATGAACCCCGCGCGCAAGGAAACCCAGGACTACATTACCGGCCGCTTCGGCTGATTCGGAGACCACCATGAACGACCATTCGTCCAAACAATACGACACCGAACTGGAAACCATCCGCTCCAAAGTGCTGCTGATGGGCGGCATCGTCGAAACCCAGTTCAATGAAGCGATGGCGGTGTTCCGCACCGGGAATATGGACCGCGCCGAGCGCGTCATCGCCGAAGACGGCAATGTCAACCAGCTCGAAGTCCAGCTCGACGACGCCTGCAGCCACCTGATCGTGCGCCGCCAGCCGACCGCCAACGACCTGCGCACCGTGATGGCCACGATTAAGGTCATCACCGACCTCGAGCGCATCGGCGACGAAGCCGCCAAGATCGCCCGCGTGGGCCGCGACATGCACGCGCGCGGCTCGCTGATCATGAACAACTACGACATGCTGCGTTCGATCAGCACCGCCGCCGGCGACATGCTGCACGACGCCCTGGACGCCTTCGCGCGCCTGGACGGCGCCCAGGCCCTGCGCCTGATCGACCAGGACGATGTGGTCGATCTGGAGTTCAATACCATCACGCGCAACCTGATTACGTTTATGATGGAGGACCCGCGTACGATCTCGACCGCACTGGACACCCTGTGGGTGGCCAAGGCCATCGAGCGCATCGGCGACCATGCGAAGAACATCGCCGAGTACGTGATCTACGTGGTGGAAGGCAAGGATATCCGCCATACCCGTCAATACACGCCCCAGGAAGCCCCGTAAAGCATGGCCGCAGACAAGACCTCCGTCCTGATCGTTGAAGATGAACCGGCCATTGTCGAACTTGTCAGTTTCTCGCTGCGCGAGGCCGGCTGGCATGTACGCGCCGTGGCGAACGTGGCCGAAGCTTGGGAAGCCCTGCAGTCGCGCAAGCCGCACCTGATGTTCCTCGACTGGATGCTGCCCGACCAGAGCGGGCTGCGCCTGCTCTCGCGCATGCGCTCGGACCGCGACTTTCAGGACGTCCCGGTGATCATGCTGACCGCCAAGAGCATGGAAGAAGACAAGATCGCCGGCCTGAACACCGGGGCCGACGATTATGTGACCAAGCCTTTCTCGCCGCGCGAGCTGCTGGCGCGCGCGCGCGCCCTGTTGCGCCGCAAGAGCCCCGAGCAGGCCCTGCAGACGATGACGGCCGGCCCGGTCACGCTCGATCCGGTCAGCTGCTCGGTGATGCTGCATGGCCAGCGCATCGAGATCGGCCATGCCGAGTACAAGCTGCTGAAATTCTTCATGGCCCACCCGGAACGCGTGTTCTCGCGCTCCCAGCTGCTGGACAAAGTGTGGGGCGACCATGTGGTGATCGAGGAGCGCACGGTCGACGTCCACGTGCTGCGCCTGCGCAAGGCCCTGAAAGAGGCCGAGCACCTGATCCGCACGGTGCGCAGCGTCGGTTACATGCTCTCGGAAAAATGAATCAGCGTCTCCTGTTCTGGGTTCCGGCCGTGCTGCGCATGGCCGTGCTGCTGGTCGCGGCCGGCGTGTTCTGGTCGATGTTCGGCTTCGAGGCCGGTCTGGTGCTGCTTTCGCTGGCTTTGGTGGTGATGCTGTTTATCCAGCTGCGCTACCTCGACCAGCTCTCGACCTGGCTCGACGATCCCCAGAGTGCGCGCCTGCCCGATGGCTGGGGCGCCTGGACCAATATCTTCGCGCGCCTGTACCGCATGCGGCGCGACGACGAACGCAATCAGGCCGAACTGACCGAATGGCTGGCGCGCTTTCGCCAGGCCATGCACCTGCTGCCCGATGGCGTGGTGATCATGGACGATGTGCTGTTCCTCGAGTGGTGCAATCCGGCCGCCGAGCAGCACCTGGGCCTGCAGCACCAGCGCGACAAGGGCATGCGCGTGACCAATCTGGTGCGCAGCCCGGACTTCATCGACTACATCATTCTCGGCCGCTACGATACGCCGCTGACCCTGAGCCTGCGCGAGCGGAAGCTGATCGTGCAGATCATTCCGTTTGAGAACCGGCGCCAGATTCTGGTGACCCATGACGTCACCGAGAGCGAGCGCATCGAGGAAATGCGGCGCGACTTCATTGCCAATGCCTCGCACGAGCTGCGCACGCCGCTGACGGTGATCGTCGGCTTCCTCGAGATCGCGCTCGGCACGCCCGACCTCGACCCGGCCACGCGCGCCGCCCACCTGAAGCTGATGGCCGAGCAGGGCCACCGCATGCAGAACCTGATCGAGGACATGCTGACCCTGTCGCGCCTCGAGTCGCTCGATTACCCGCTCAAGGTCGAGCGCGTGCCGATGCCGGCGATGATCGAACAGATCCTGGCCGAGGCGCGCGCCCTGTCGAACGGCAAGCACACCATCACGGCCGAAATCGATGGGCCCGATGTGCAGGGTTCGGGCGACGAGCTGCGTTCGGCCTTGGGCAACCTGGCCTCGAACGCGGTGCGCTACACGCCCGAGGGCGGCAGCATCGTGCTGCGCTGGACGATGGGGCAGGGCGGTCCGCAGTTCTCGGTGCAGGACAGCGGCATCGGCATCGACGCCAAGCACATCGCCCGTCTGACCGAGCGCTTCTACCGGGTCGACAAGAGCCGCTCGCGCGAGACCCAGGGCACGGGCCTGGGCCTGGCCATCGTCAAGCACGTGCTGCTGCGCCACGGCGGCAGCCTGCAGATCCAGTCCGAAGTGGGCAAGGGCTCGACCTTCATCGTCAAGCTGCCGGCCAGTATGGTCGTGTAGGCGGCCCCCGCCGGGAGCGTCCGACGCCCCCTCGGCGGCGCCGCCACGGGCCGCCCCTGGCTCCGGTACAATCACGGTTTTTCGCTCACACCGGACCCGTCCTGCCATGTTTTCGCGCCGCTCCTTCGCCTGTGCCCTTGCCGTCCTGAGCCTGGCCGCCTGCCAGAGCGCACCGCCGCCCGCGCCCACGCCGGTGGTGGCGCCGCCGGCCGCCGCTCCGAAGAAGCTGAAGATCGCCCTGGCCCTGGGCGGCGGCGCCGCGCGCGGCTTTGCCCATATCGGCGTGATCAAGGCGCTCGAAGCCCAGGGCATCGTGCCCGATATCGTGGTCGGCACCTCGGCCGGCTCGGTGGTCGGCGCGCTCTACGCGGCCGGCAATAATGGCTTCGCCCTGCAGAAGATGGCGCTCGAGATGGACGAGGCCACGATCTCGGACTGGGCGCTGCCCCTGTTTAACAAGTCGACCGGCGTGCTCAAGGGCGAGGCCTTGCAAAGC
The DNA here is from genome assembly GCF_022012445.1 of Massilia sp. TS11. Lineage (GTDB taxonomy): Bacteria > Pseudomonadota > Gammaproteobacteria > Burkholderiales > Burkholderiaceae_D > Telluria. The sequence goes on along the minus strand of NZ_JAKLTS010000004.1, from coordinate 130,271 downwards.
TTCATCAATAAATCGGTCGGCAATCTGCCGATGGAAAAGCTGAAGATTCCCTTCGGCGCCGTGGCCACCGATCTGAAGACGGGCGAGCCGATCCTGTTCCAGCGCGGGAATACGGGCCAGGCCGTGCGCGCTTCCTCGGCCGTGCCGAGCGTGTTCCAGCCTGTCAAAATCGGGAATAAAACCTATGTCGACGGCGGCCTGGTGGCGCCCGTGCCGGTCAAGTTCGCCAAGCAGATGGGGGCCGATTTCATCATCGCCGTCAACATCTCGACCCAGACCGACGCCCAGGCCATCGCCAGCTCGGTCGATGTGCTGATGCAGACCTTTACCATCATGGGTCAGCGCCTCAACCACTATGAACTGAAGGAAGCCGACGTCGTCATCACGCCCAGCCTGGGCGCCATGGGCGGCACCGATTTCAATGGCCGCAACCTCGCCATCCTGGCGGGCGAGCAGGCCGCCGCGGCGGTCATGCCGCAACTGAAGGCCAAACTCAAGGCCAAACAACAATAGACGGAGACAGCATGCAAGCCAAACCCTACCTGAGCCTGGCGGACGCCAAGACCATCGGCGCCGCCGCCGAAGCCGAAGCCAGCGCCAATGGCTGGCACGTCAGCATCGCCATCTGCGACGATGGCGGCCATCTGCTGTGGCAGCTGCGCATGGACGGGGCCGCACCGATGACGGCCCAGATCGCGCCGGCCAAGGCCCAGGCCGCCGCCATCGGCCGCCGCGAAACCAAGCTGTTCGAGGATGTGATCAATAACGGCCGCATCGCTTTCCTGTCGGCGCCGCTGCAGGGCATGCTCGAAGGCGGGGTGAATATCGTGGTCGACGGCCACACGGTGGGGGCGGTCGGGGTGTCGGGCGTGAAGTCGGCCCAGGATGCGCAGATCGCCCAGGCCGGGATCCGCGCGCTGCTCGGCTGAGTCAGCCGCGCAGGTGGGGCGCCGTCATCACGATGTGCTCGGACTCCGGCATGGCGTCGGGCACACGTGAGCTTTCCAGCCATTCGCGCAGGGCGGCCCAGTCCTTGACGAGGATTTCGGTGCCTTCGATGATGCCGACCTGGGTGAACTGGTCGGGCTCGGCCGACATCTTGTTGACCGTGGGCGCGCGCTTGACCATGCGCTCATAGGCCTTGAAGCACTTGTCTTCCCACTTGTGCAGGCTGGAGTCGTCGAACTTATTGGCCTCGAAATAGATCATCAGCGAGCCGTCGATATTGCCGAAGCCGACGCAGCCGGCGCCGTTTTTCAGCAGGGCCAGTTTTTCCTCGACCAGTGCGCCGTTGGGCACAAATACCCCGCCGCGGCCGCCGATGTCGGGGCGCTCGGTAGGGCAGTCACGTCCAAAAGTTGCCATGTTCTGTCATCACATCCGCAGCGAAGAACCACACTCTAGGCAAACTGGCCGCAACTGTCCAGCCCGCTTAGGCGGGTACCGTGCTGCATTGCGATAAGAGCGAAAATGCGCTATACTTTGCAGGTTTATCCATCTGAGCCTTCCACCGTAGCGCTGACCTCACACCCTCTCATCATTCGGCTTTGCTGAACCCCTGGATGTATCGAAGGTGAGGGGTGGACCAGCGGCCGGTCTGACGTGGCGACGCTACGGTAACTTTACAGGAGTTGCCCTTGCCGCCATTTTTTTCCGGCCCCGCCGTGCCAGCCATCCTGGCCCTTGCAGACGGCACCATTTTCAAAGGTATGTCGATCGGCGCCGCCGGTCACACGATCGGTGAAGTCGTGTTCAACACCGCCATCACCGGTTATCAGGAAATCCTGACCGATCCGTCCTACTCGCGCCAGATCGTCACCCTGACTTACCCGCATATCGGCAATGTCGGCGTCAATCCCGAGGACGTGGAAGCGTCCAAGGTGCATGCCGCCGGCCTGATCATCCGCGATCTGCCGCTGCTGGCCTCGAACTTCCGTTCGACCCAGAACCTGTCCGACTACCTGAAGGCCGAGAACGTCGTGGCCATCGCCGGCATCGATACCCGCAAGCTGACCCGCATCCTGCGCGAAAAGGGCGCCCAGAACGGCGCCATCGTGGTCGGCAAGGCCGGCGTCGAGCCGAACCCGAATGAGGCGATCGAGCTGGCCCGTTCCTTCCCCGGTCTGGCCGGCATGGACCTGGCCAAGGTGGTCTCGACCACCAAGCCCTATGTCTGGGACGAGACCGAATGGAAACTGGGCAGCGGCTACGGCAAGCAGAGCGCGCCGCAATACCATGTGGTGGCCTTTGACTACGGCATCAAGCGCAATATCCTGCGCATGCTGGCCGAGCGCGGCTGCAAGGTGACGGTGCTGCCGGCCCAGAGCACGGCGGCCGACGCCCTGGCCCTGAACCCGGACGGCATTTTCCTGTCGAATGGCCCGGGCGACCCGGAACCCTGCGACTACGCGATCGCCGCCACCCGCGAACTGATCGAGAAGGGCATTCCGACCTTCGGCATCTGCCTTGGCCACCAGATCATGGCCCTGGCCTCGGGCGCCAAGACGCTCAAGATGAAATTCGGCCACCACGGCGCCAACCACCCGGTCCAGGACCTGGACAGCGGCCACGTGATGATCACCTCGCAAAACCACGGCTTCGCGGTCGACGCCGCCACCTTGCCGGCCAACTGCCGCGTGACCCATGTCTCGCTGTTCGACGGCTCGCTGCAAGGCTTCATGCGCACCGACAAGCCGGCCTTCTGCTTCCAGGGCCACCCGGAAGCCTCGCCCGGCCCGCTCGACGTCGCCTACCTGTTTGATCGCTTCATCGGCCTGATGCAAGCCGCGGAGAAAAAATAAATGCCAAAACGTAGTGATATCAAAAGCATTCTGATCATTGGCGCCGGCCCGATCATCATCGGCCAGGCCTGTGAATTCGACTATTCGGGCGCCCAGGCCTGCAAGGCCCTGCGCGAAGAGGGCTACAAGGTCATCCTGGTCAACAGCAATCCGGCCACGATCATGACCGACCCCAACATGGCCGACGTCACCTATATCGAGCCGATCACCTGGAAGGTGGTCGAGCGCATCATCGCCAAGGAACGTCCGGACGCCATCCTGCCGACCATGGGCGGCCAGACCGCGCTCAACTGCGCGCTCGACCTGCACCGCCACGGCGTGCTCGAGCAATACAAGGTGGAGCTGATCGGCGCCTCGCCGGAAGCCATCGACAAGGCCGAGGACCGCCAGAAGTTCAAGGAAGCGATGACCAAGATCGGCCTCGGTTCGGCCCGTTCCGGCATCGCCCACTCGATGGAAGAAGCCTGGGCCGTGCAGAAGACGGTCGGCTTCCCGACCATCATCCGTCCCTCGTTCACGATGGGCGGCACCGGCGGCGGCATCGCCTACAACGAAGAAGAATTCGAAGTCATCTGCAAGCGCGGCCTGGAAGCCTCGCCGACCAATGAGCTGCTGATCGAAGAGTCTCTGCTCGGCTGGAAAGAGTACGAGATGGAAGTCGTGCGCGACAAGGCCGACAACTGCATCATCATCTGCTCGATCGAAAACCTCGACCCGATGGGCGTGCACACGGGCGACTCGATCACCGTGGCCCCGGCCCAGACCCTGACCGACAAGGAATACCAGATCATGCGCAACGCCTCGCTGGCGGTGCTGCGCGAGATCGGGGTCGACACCGGCGGCTCGAACGTGCAGTTCTCGATCAACCCGAAAGACGGGCGCATGATCGTCATCGAGATGAATCCGCGCGTGTCGCGTTCCTCGGCCCTGGCCTCGAAGGCGACCGGCTTCCCGATCGCCAAGGTGGCGGCCAAGCTGGCCGTCGGCTTCACCCTCGACGAACTGCGCAATGAGATCACGGGCGGCGCCACCCCGGCCTCGTTCGAACCTTCGATCGACTATGTGGTCACGAAGATCCCGCGCTTCGCCTTCGAGAAGTTCCCGGCCGCGAACGACCGCCTGACCACCCAGATGAAATCGGTGGGCGAGGTGATGGCCATCGGCCGCACCTTCCAGGAGTCCTTCCAGAAGGCCCTGCGCGGCCTCGAAGTCGGCGTCGACGGGTTGAACGAAAAGACCAAGGACCGCGAAAAGCTCGAAAAGGAACTCGGCGAGCCGGGCCCGGAGCGCATCTGGTACGTGGGCGACGCCTTTGCCCAGGGCTTCACGCTGGAGGAAGTGCACCAGCTGACCCGCATCGATCCGTGGTTCCTCGTGCAGATCAAGGAAATCGTCGACATCGAACTGTGGCTGGAAACCCAAAGCCTGGACGCGATCGGCAAGGACCTGCTGTACAAGCTCAAGCAGAAGGGCTATTCGGACCGCCGCCTGGCCAAGCTGCTGCAGACGAGCGACACGGCGGTGCGCGAGAAGCGCCATGCGCTCGGCATCCGCCCCGTGTACAAGCGGGTCGACACCTGCGCGGCCGAGTTCGCGACGAACACGGCCTACATGTACTCGACCTATGACGAGGAATGTGAGTCGAACCCGACCGACAAGAAGAAGATCATGGTGCTCGGCGGCGGTCCCAACCGCATCGGCCAGGGCATCGAGTTCGACTACTGCTGCGTGCACGCGGCCCTCGCCATGCGCGAAGACGGCTATGAAACCATCATGGTCAACTGCAACCCCGAGACCGTGTCGACCGACTATGACACCTCGGACCGCCTGTATTTCGAATCGCTGACCCTGGAAGACGTGCTCGAAATCGTGGCGCTGGAAAAGCCGGTCGGCGTGATCGTCCAGTACGGCGGCCAGACCCCGCTCAAGCTGGCGCTCGACCTCGAAGCCAATGGCGTGCCGATCATCGGCACCAGCCCGGACATGATCGACGCCGCCGAAGACCGCGAGCGCTTCCAGAAGCTGCTGCACGAGCTCGGCCTGCGCCAGCCGCCCAACCGCACCGCCCGGACCGAGGCCGAAGCGCTCGAACTGGCCCAGGAAATCGGCTACCCGCTGGTGGTGCGCCCGTCCTATGTGCTGGGCGGCCGCGCGATGGAAATCGTGCACGAGCAGCGCGACCTCGAGCGCTATATGCGCGAAGCGGTCAAGGTGTCGAACGATTCGCCGGTGCTGCTCGACCGCTTCCTGAATGACGCCATCGAATGCGACGTCGACTGCATCTCGGACGGCCAGGCCACCTTCATCGGCGGCGTGATGGAACACATCGAACAGGCCGGCGTGCACTCGGGCGACTCGGCCTGCTCGCTGCCGCCGTATTCGCTGAGCGCCGACACCATCGCCGAACTCAAGCGCCAGACCGCCCTGATGGCCAAGGGCCTGAACGTGGTCGGTCTGATGAACGTGCAGTTCGCCATCCAGAAGCAGGACGGCAAGGACGTCGTGTATGTGCTCGAAGTGAACCCGCGCGCCTCGCGCACCGTGCCCTATGTGTCGAAGGCGACCGGCCTGCCGCTGGCCAAGATCGCCGCGCGCTGCATGGCCGGCACCAGCCTGGCCGCCCAGGGCGTGACCACCGAAGTGGTGCCGCCTTACTACTCGGTCAAGGAAGCCGTGTTCCCCTTCGTGAAGTTCCCGGGCGTGGACACGATTCTCGGCCCCGAGATGAAGTCGACCGGCGAAGTCATGGGCGTGGGCAAGACCTTCGGCGAAGCCTATGTGAAGTCGCAGCTGGGCGCGGGCGTGAAGCTGCCGCGCGCAGGCAAGGTCTTCCTGTCGGTGAAAACCTCGGACAAACCGCGCACGGTGGAAGTGGCGCGCGACCTGGTGGCGCTCGGCTTCCAGCTGGTGGCCACGCGCGGCACCGCCGCCGTGATCGCCGCGGCCGGTCTGCCGGTGACGCCGGTGAACAAGGTGATCGAGGGCCGTCCGCACGTGGTCGACATGATCAAGAACCACGAGATCCAGCTGGTGATCAATACGGTGGAGGAGAAACGCTCGGCCATCGTCGATTCGCGCGCGATCCGCACCTCGGCCCTGGCGGCCGGCGTGACCACGATTACCACGATCGCCGGCGCCGAGGCGGCCGTGGCCGGGATGCGGCATATGGACGAACTGAATGTCTACGATTTACAAGGCCTGCATTCTTCCTTAAACTAACGCCCGGTAACACCTGACCACAGAGGCCGTGCCGCTTCATGCAGCGCGGCCTTTGTGGTTTTCATTTTCCAAAATACCGAAGAGACATGAACACTACCGTCCCACTGACCAAATTCGGCGCTGAGCAGCTGCGCAAGGAACTGCACCAGCTGAAAACCCAGGAGCGCCGCAACGTGATCGACGCCATCGCCGAGGCCCGTTCGCACGGCGACCTGTCCGAAAACGCTGAGTACGATGCGGCCAAGGAACGCCAGGCGTTCATCGAAGGCCGTATCGCCGAGCTCGAAGCCAAGCTGTCCTCGGCCCAGATCATCGACCCGTCCACCCTCGACGCCGAAGGGCGCGTGGTGTTCGCCTCGACGGTCGACCTGGAAGACCTGGAATCGGGCCAGAAGGTGTCCTACCAGATCGTCGGCGTCGATGAGGCCGACCTGAAAGAGAACAAGGTCTCGATCACCAGCCCAATCGCGCGCGCCCTGATCGGCAAGTACGCCGGCGACGTGGTCGAAGTGCAGGCCCCGTCCGGCCCGCGCGAGTACGAAATCCTCGAAGTGCGCTACATCTGATGGTCTGGCTCAACCGTGCCCGCCTGCTGCTGACGGCCCTGTGGGCTGGCAGCCTGTGCACGGTGGGCTATCTGGTCGCGCCCACGGCGTTCGCCTATTTCTTCGATTCGGTCCTGGCCGGGAATATCGCCGGCCTGATGTTCCGCGTCGAAGGCTGGGTGTCGCTCGCCATGGGCGTGCTGATGCTGCTGTTGGCCACCCCGGTGGCGCCGGCCCGGCGCAAGTGGCTGTGGGGGCTGACGGGCGGCATTTTGCTGTGTACGGCCGTGATTCTGTTCGTGCTGACGCCGCAGATCCAGGCCCTGCGCGAGCAGGCTGGCATTCTGGGCGTGATGGCGTCTGGCGCGCGTGAGCAGTTCCGCATGCTGCACGGTATGTCGAGCGCGTTGTGGATGGTGGAGAGCCTGCTGGCCCTGGTGCTGGTGGTGAAGAACGCCGAAGCTTGAGCCGGCGCGCGGGTCCCTAGACCCGCGCCGCCCCGGCCCCGCGGCGCTTATTTGGTGCCGAGGGCCGACTTCTTGGCGCTCTTCTGGCGCACCTTGGCGCGCTTGATCGAACCGCCCTGGGTCACGCGCTCATTCCCCTTGACGAGGACTTTCTGCACGGTCGGCTTCTTGGTGCCGTCGGCCGAGGGCTTGACGATGGTGACCTGGCGCAGACCGGCGCCTTTGCGCTTGGCGGTCTTGTCTTTCTCGGCCTCTTTCTTCGGACGGTAGAGCACCAGCAGCTTGCCGATGTGCTGGACCGGGGCGGCGCCCAGTTCCTCGCAGATCGTTTCATAAATGGCAATGCGGTCTTCGCGTTCGTCGCCGAACACGCGCACCTTGATCAGGCCGTGGGCGTCGAGGCTGGCCGCAATTTCCTTCATCACGGCCGGGGTCAGGCCGGACTCGCCAACCATGACGACGGGGTTCAGGCCATGGGCCTGGGCGCGCAGTTCGGAGCGCTCGGCGGGGGTGAGTTTGATAGTCATAATATTTTTTATTCCGCTAAAACCGGTATTCTACGCGAATGGCAAAGAACAAAATCAATAAAAGCTGGCTGCACGATCACCTCAACGATCCCTATGTGAAGCTGGCGCAGAAAGAGGGCTACCGCGCGCGCGCGGCCTACAAGCTCAAGGAAATCGACGAGGAGGCCAAGCTGATCAAGCCGGGCCAGGTCATCGTCGAACTCGGCTCGACCCCGGGTTCCTGGAGCCAGTATGTGCGGCGCAAGCTGGCCGGGGCCGATGGCGGCGGCATCCACGGGCGCCTGATCGGCCTCGACATCCTGCCGATGGAGCCGATCGCCGACATGCATTTCATTCAGGGCGACTTCCGCGAGGAGAGCGTGCTGGCCGAGCTCGAGCAGGCGCTCGAGGGCGCCAAGGCCGACCTGGTGCTGTCCGACATGGCGCCCAACCTGTCCGGGATCGCCGACGCCGATGCGGCGCGGATGGAGCACCTGATCGACCTGGCCATCGAATTCGCCCAGCAGCACATGAAGCCGGGCGGGGCCCTGCTGGCCAAATGCTTCAAGGATTCCGGGTTTAATCCGATTCTCGATAAATTCAAAGCCGAATTCAAAACGGTCCAGCAGAAAAAGCCCAAGGCCAGCCGCGACAAAAGCTCCGAAATCTTCCTGCTCGGGCGCGGTTTGAAGCATCCGGCCGCCTGATTCGATACATATCCCCCTTGTATTTGTCGCGATCATCCACATTTGCACCACAAAAGCCCTTGATTTGAGGCGCACGGCAGGATTGCCGCATGGCGTGGCCAGCCGATTCGGGTAAAATCGACCCTTAGGGATCATATGGGTGCCGGCGTGCACCGAAGGAGTTTGCGTGAATAACATGTTTTCCAAATCGGCCATCTGGGTCGTGGTGTTCCTGCTGCTGTTCTTGCTGTTCAAGCAGTTCGACACCCAACACAGCCTCGGCGGCGCCAAGCCGATCGCTTACTCCGAACTGCTGGACGATATCAAGGCCAAGCGCATCAAGGACGTGGTGATCGAGGGCGCCAATATCACCGCCACGCGCCTGGACGACACCAAGGTGCGCACCACGGCCACCCTGCTGGACCGCGGCCTGGTCGGCGACCTGCGCGACAATAACGTGCGCTTCGACGTCAAGCCGCCCGAAGAGCCGGGCTTCCTCCAGCAGGTCTTCATCTCCTGGTTCCCGATGCTGCTGCTGATCGGCGTGTGGATTTTCTTCATGCGCCAGATGCAGGGCGGCGGCAAGGGCGGCGCCTTCTCCTTCGGTAAGTCGAAGGCGCGCATGATGGACGAGTCGAACAACACCGTCACCCTGGCCGACGTGGCCGGCTGCGACGAAGCCAAGGAAGAAGTCGGCGAAATCGTCGACTTCCTGAAAGACCCGAGCAAATTCCAGAAACTGGGCGGCCGCATTCCGCGCGGCGTGCTGATGGTCGGCCCCCCGGGCACCGGTAAAACCCTGCTGGCGCGCGCCATCGCGGGCGAGGCCAAGGTGCCGTTCTTCTCGATCTCCGGTTCCGATTTCGTCGAGATGTTCGTCGGCGTCGGCGCCTCGCGCGTGCGCGACATGTTCGAGACGGCCAAAAAACACTCGCCCTGCATCATCTTCATCGACGAGATCGACGCCGTCGGCCGCCACCGCGGCGCCGGCATGGGCGGCGGTAACGACGAGCGCGAACAGACACTGAACCAGCTGCTGGTCGAGATGGACGGCTTCGAGGCCACCTCGGGCGTGATCGTGGTGGCCGCCACCAACCGCGCCGACGTGCTCGACAAGGCGCTGCTGCGTCCGGGCCGTTTCGACCGTCAGGTGATGGTCGGCCTGCCCGACATCCGCGGCCGCGAACAGATTCTCAATGTGCACATGCGTAAAGTGCCGATCGCCCAGGACGTCAAGGCCGACATCCTGGCGCGTGGCACGCCGGGCTTCTCGGGCGCCGATCTGGCCAACCTCGTCAACGAGGCGGCCCTGTTCGCGGCGCGCCGCGGCAAGCGCCTGGTCGACATGCAGGACTTCGAAGACGCCAAGGACAAGATCTACATGGGGCCGGAGCGCAAGTCGATGGTCATGCGCGAGGAAGAGCGCCGCAACACGGCCTATCACGAGTCCGGCCACGCCGTCGTGGCCAAGCTGCTGCCCAAGGCCGACCCGGTGCACAAGGTCACGATCATGCCGCGCGGCGGCGCCCTGGGCCTGACCTGGCAGCTGCCCGAGCACGACAATCTGTCGGGCTACAAGGACAAGATGCTCGAGCAGATTTCGATCCTGTTCGGCGGCCGTCTGGCCGAGGAAATCTTCGTCGGCCAGATGTCGACCGGCGCCGCCAACGACTTCTCGCGTGCCACCAAGCTGGCCCGTTCGATGGTCACGCGCTTCGGCATGAGCGATACGCTGGGCGTGATGGTCTACGAGGATTCTGAGAACGAAGGCTTCTTCGGCGGCAGCACCAAGACCATTTCGGAAGCCACCCAGCAAAAGGTGGACGGCGAAATCCGCCGCATCCTCGACGAGCAGTACAATCTGGCGCGCAAGCTGCTGGAGGACAACCGCGACAAGGTCGAGATGATGACCAAGGCGCTGCTCGAGTGGGAAACCATCGATGCCGACCAGATCAACGACATCATGGCCGGCCACGAGCCGCGTCCGCCCAAGCACATCGTGACGCCGAAAGCGCCGCCGAGCGAAACGGGCGGCGGCGTGTCGCCCAACGCGACCGCCCCGGCGTAAAGCGGGCAGGGCGGGTCGACAGACCCGCGCCACCGACCACTGCGGGCCCTCGGGCCCGCTTTCCATTTTCAGCATGAGCAAACGTCTTCAATGCGGCCGTTTCGGCCTGGATCTCAGCCAGCGTGCCCAGGTGATGGGCATTCTGAACACCACCCCCGATTCCTTTTCCGACGGCGGCCGCCACGCCAGCCTGGAAGCGGCCATCGACCATGCCGAGCGCATGCTGGCCGACGGCGTCGACCTGATCGACATCGGCGGCGAATCGACCCGCCCCGGCGCCCCGCCTGTGCCGCTCGACGAAGAACTGCGGCGCGTGCTGCCTGTCGTGTATGCGCTGCGTGACCACGGCGTGCCGCTGAGCGTGGACACGACCAAGCCCGAGGTGATGCGCGAAGCCATCATCGCCGGCGCCGACCTGATCAACGACATCCATGCCTTCCGCACGCCCGGCGCGATCGAGGCCGTGCGCGAGGCCGACTGCGCGCTGTGCGTGATGCACATGCAAAAGACCCCGGCCGATATGCAGCAGGCCCCGCATTACGAGGATGTGCTGGCCGAGGTGATCGCCTTCCTGCAGGAACGCGTGGCGGCGCTGGAGGCGGCCGGCGTGGCGCGCGCGCGCCTGTGCGTCGACCCCGGCTTTGGCTTTGGCAAGACGCTCGAACACAATCTGGTCCTGCTGCGCGGCATTGGCCGCATCGAAGCCGAGACCGGTCTGCCCGTGCTGGCCGGTCTGTCGCGCAAGAGCATGATCGGCGCCATCACCGGCAAACCGGTCGAGCAGCGCCTGGCCGGCAGCCTGGGTGGCGCTTTGGCTGCGGTAGCGCATGGCAGTAAAATAGTGCGGGTCCATGATGTGGCCGAGACCGTTGACGCGCTGCGCGTCTGGCAAGCCGCATGGAGGACGCAACATGAAAAGGGACAAGATGGGACGTAAGTATTTCGGCACCGATGGGGTGCGTGGCCTGGTCGGCAAGGCGCCGATCACGCCGGAGTTCGTGATGCGCCTCGGCTATGCCGCAGGCAAAGTGTTGGCCAAGTCGCGCGGCACCGTCAGCGGCCGCCCCACGGTCCTGATCGGCAAGGACACGCGCATCTCCGGCTATATGCTGGAAGCGGCGCTCGAGTCCGGCCTGGCCTCGGCCGGCGTGGACGTGATGCTGGCCGGCCCGATGCCGACCCCGGCCATCGCCTACCTGACGCGCGCGCTGCGCCTGTCGGCCGGCGTGGTGATTTCGGCCTCGCACAACCCCTATCCCGACAATGGCATCAAGTTCTTCTCGGCCCAGGGCACCAAGCTGCCGGACGAGGTGGAGCTGGCGATTGAAGCGGCCATCGACGAGCCGCTGGAATGCGTCACGGCCGACAAGCTCGGGCGCGCCAAGCGTCTCGACGACGCTGCCGGCCGCTACATCGAATTTTGCAAGAGCTCCTTCCCGAACGACCTTGACCTGCATGGCCTGAAGATCGTGGTCGACTGCGCCCACGGGGCCGCCTACCACATCGCCCCGCACGTGTTCCACGAGCTGGGCGCTGAAGTGGTCGCCATCGGCGCCAAGCCCGACGGCTTCAATATCAATGCCGGCTTCGGCGCCACCGCGCCGGCCGCCTTGTCGGCCGCCGTGGTCGAGAACCAGGCCGACCTCGGCATCGCCCTCGATGGCGACGCCGACCGCCTGATCATGGTCGATGCCGACGGCCGTACCTACAACGGCGACGAGCTGCTGTATGTGATCGTGGCCGACCGCATGCAGCTGGGCCCGGTGGCCGGCGCCGTCGGCACCCTGATGACGAATATGGCGCTCGAAGTCGCCTTCAAGAAAATGGGCGTGGGTTTCGCGCGCGCCAAGGTTGGCGACCGCTACGTGCTCGAAGTGATGCAGGAGAAGGGCTGGCTGTACGGCGGCGAAGGTTCGGGTCATCTGCTGTGCCTGGACAAGCACTCGACCGGCGACGGCATCATTTCCGCTCTGCAGGTGCTGACCGCACTCAAGCGCAGCGGCCAGAGCCTGAAGCAAGCCGCGTCCGGCCTGATCCTGTTCCCGCAGACCCTGATCAATCTGAAGGTCGCGCCCGGTTTCAAATGGGACAGCAATGCCGCCGCAGTGGCCGAAAAAGAAGCCGTCGAGCGCGAATTGGGCGAAGATGGCCGCGTGCTGATCCGCGCATCGGGGACGGAACCGCTGGTGCGTGTGATGGTCGAAGCCAAGGAGGCCGCCGTGGCCGAACAGATGGCGCGCCGCATCGCCGATAAGCTCGCCGCCTAGGCCCTTACATTGACGGCAACAGTGTCAGCGGCTAACATGCCAATGACGGAGTGTGGCGCAGCCCGGTAGCGCACCTGGTTTGGGACCAGGGGGTCCAAGGTTCGAATCCTTGTACTCCGACCACTCACCCCAAGCGGGTTGTTCACGAACAGCCCGCTTTTCTTTTGTCCTCGACAACCTGCCCATAGCTCAGTTGGATAGAGCATCAGCCTTCTAAGCTGAGGGTCGCTGGTTCGAACCCAGCTGGGCAGGCCATCCCCACCTTCAAGTTGTGAAATGCTTGCGAATCAGCGATTCGAGCAGGGTGCGGGCATTCTGTTCGGAAGGATCGCTGAGCTTGTCCTGGATCTCGGGCGCGATCTTCCTGAACACGTCGATGACATTCGGATCGAAGTGGCTGTCGCAGTCGGCCTGCAGCTTGTGCATGACCTCGTCAAACGGCAGCGCTTCCTTGTAGGGGCGCTTGGAGGACAGGGCGTCGAACACATCGGCCACGGCGAAGATCCGGGCCGACAGCGGAATGGCGGCGCCGGCCTGGTGGCGCGGATAGCCGCTGCCATCCCATTTCTCGTGGTGGCCGGCCACCACTTCGCTGGCGCCATCGAGCCAGCCCATGCCCTGCACGATGTCTTCGCCCAACTGCACGTGGGTGCGCATGGTCGCCATTTCGCCATCGTCGAGGCGGGCAGGTTTGAGCAGGATGGCGTCCGGAATCCCGATCTTGCCGACGTCGTGCAGGAAGCTGCCGGCGATCAGGGACTGCATGGCGCTGCCTGCCAGACCCATTTCTTCGCCGATGCGCGCGGCGATCCAGGCGACGCGGTAATTGTGCGCGCCGGTATCGGAATCGCGCTTGGCGATCGCCCGGCCCAGGGCTTCCATCATCGCGATGTGCGAATCGAGCACTTCAAGGGTCTTGCGGTTGTTATCCGCAGATAGATGGATGATCACCGGATAGATCGCCGCGCCGCAGAGCAGGGCGGCCAGGCAGGTGATCATCGCCACTTCGATGGCCGAGGTCTGGATGTCCTTGCGCTGGTGTTCGGGAATGACGCGCACCCCCTCGAAATAGGCGCTGATCTGCTGGCTGCCAGGCGGGCGCAGCGGCACGAACACGCGCAGCACCCAGGCGTCGGTCAGTTGCAGACTTTCGTAGTTGGCCTCGGCGTACTGGGGCTTGCCGTGCTTGGGCAATTGGTCCTCGATCCGTTCGCCGAAGTCGGTCAGCGATTCGGCCAGCTTCTGGCCATCGGCCGTGTAGAGCTCGGCGATGTCGAAAAGGCCGCCGGACAGCAGCTCGGCCGCCGCGCGCGCCCGCTCGGGCGAGCTGAAGTCGGCTGCGCTTACGTGGCGCAAAAAGCGGTTCGATTCTTCGATCGCCAATGAAACGACTTCATGTTCGGCGCTGCGCTTGCTCAGATGCCAGATCAATGGCCCCACGAGCAGGGCCAGCAGAACGCTGACGAGGGCGATGCGCTTGGCGGCGAGGCGATTAAAATGATTCATGGTCACCGGCCAGAATACGCGAACGGCGCCCAGCTGTGGGAATGCCCGCGTGAATCAGTCGGGATCGATCTGTGCCTAAAATGCTTGTATTGACGCGCTTTTGGCGCGATCGTCGCGCTTATTCGCTGCCTGGCGGCACCGGCGTATCGCGCATGCCTTTGACTTCCTGTAACACGAAGGAGGTGTAGACTTCCTGCACGTTGGGTAGGCCATTGATGTGGGCCTCGGCGAAGCTGCCGTAGCTCTCCAGGTCTTCGGCGACGACGGTCAACTGATGGTCGTAGCGGCCGGAAATGCGGTAGCAGGCCAGCACTTGCGGAATGGCCTGGACGGCCCGCTCGAAAGCCTGGACGTGCTCGGTGTCCTTGCTTTTGAGTGAGATGTTGACCAGGGCCATGACCTGATAGCCGAGCTTGCGGGTGTCGAGGCGCGCGGCGTAGCCGGTGATCACGCCTTCTTCCTCGAGGCGCTTGACGCGGCGCCAGCACGGCGAGGTGGTCAGGGAAACCCGCTCGGCCAGGTCGGCACTCGAGAGCCTGGCGTCGCTCTGCAGCTCTTCCAGAATGCGGCGGTCGACCTTGTCGAGACGTACTTTAGGCAAAATTTTCCAAGCCTTTCCGTAAAATGCAGGTTTTATTGCGCAAATAGGTGCGCGGGCGCCGGCATTTTAGCAAACTCTTTGCCCTGTACCTGATTAGAATTTCTGTTTGGCAAACCTTCTTTTCCTGCACATGATGAAAACCACTGTTCTGGCCTCACTGCTTCTGTCCGCCTTCGCCGCCCAGGCCGCTGCGCCCGATACCGCGCGCACCCAGCCCGCGGTCGAAAAGATCCTGTCCGACATTTCGCCGGCGCGGATCGAGGCCTATGTCCGCAAGCTCGTCAGTTTCGAGACGCGCCACACCCTGTCCGACACCAGCTCGGAGACCACCGGCATCGGTGCGGCCCGGCGCTGGATCAAGGGCGAACTCGAGCGTTGTGGAGCAGGGCGCCTGCAGGTGGCCTTCGACAGCCATACGGTGCCGGCCTCGGCCCGTGTGCCGGTCCCGGCCGAGGTGGTCAATGTGGTCGCGACCTTGCCCGGCAGCCAGGCCGAGTCCAAGGACCGCCTGTATGTGGTTAGCGGGCATTACGACTCGCGCAATTCGGACGTGATGGATGCCAAGGGTTTCGCCCCGGGCGCGAATGACGATGCCTCGGGCACGGCGGCTGTGATGGAACTGGCCTGCGTGATGAGCAAGCACCAGTTTGATGCCACCCTGGTCTTCATGACTGTGGCGGGCGAGGAACAGGGCCTGCTCGGGGCGGCCGGTTTTGCCGAAAACGCCAAGCGCAAGAACCTGAACATTGCCGGCATGTTCACCAATGACATCATCGGCAGCTCGCGCGCCGACGATGGCCGGATCGACGACAAGCAGGTGCGGGTGTTCGCCCAGGGCGTGCCGCCGGTGAAGGAACCGATGAGCGACGCCATGCGCTCCTGGCTGGAAACGGGCGGCGAGAACGACGGCATCACGCGCCAGCTGGGGCGCCATGTGAAGGAAATGGGCGAGCGTTATGTGAAGGGCTTCAAGGTCAACCTGATCTACCGCCGCGACCGCTATCTGCGTGGCGGTGACCACAGCCCCTTCCTCGACCGTGGTTTCGCGGCCCTGCGCTTTACCGAGCCGAACGAGGATTACAACCACCAGCACCAGAATGTGCGGACCGAAAACGGTGTGAAGATCGGCGACCTGCCGGAATTCAATGACTACAACTACATCGCCCAGGTGGCGCGCGTGAATGCCGCTGCGCTGGCCACGTTGGCCCTGGCCCCGGCCGCCCCGCGTCAGGTGCAGGTGCGTACCAAGCAGCTGGAAAATGATACGGTGCTGCAGTGGGCGCCGAATACCGAGCCCGACCTGGCCGGCTACCGCATCGTCTGGCGCGAAACCAATGCGCCGTTCTGGCAAGGGAGCGAGTGGGTTGGCAATGTGACCGAGGGCCGTGTCAAGAAGTCCAAGGACAACTATTTGTTCGGTGTGCAGGCGGTCGACAAGGATGGCAACGTCAGCGTCGCCACCTATCCGACGCCGCTGCGTTAAAGCGCCACCACCTGGTTGCGCCCGCCTTGCTTGGCGTGATACAGGGCCTGGTCGGCGCGCGCAATCAGGGCTGGGCCGGTGTTGGCCTCCGCGCCGCTGACGGCCAGACCGATGCTGACGGTGACCTGGCCGGCACCCTCAAAGGCGGTCTCTTCGACCATGCCGCGAATCTTTTCGGCCACGATCAAGCCTTCGCTGATGCTCTGGGTTTCGGGCAGCAGGACCACGAATTCCTCACCGCCATAACGGGCGACGAAGTCGGTGGCGCGCGTGCCCGCGTCGAGCAGGGCCGCCAGTTGCTTGAGCACCTCGTCACCGATCTGGTGGCCATGCACATCGTTAATCTGCTTGAAGTGGTCGGCGTCGACGATCAAGAGGGCAAAGCTGCGCCCGCTGCGCTGGGCGGCCAGCACCATTTCATGCAGTTTTTCATCGAAGCGGCGGCGATTGAACACGCCCGTCAGGCCATCATGCGTGGCCAGACGCTCGAGCTCGCGGTTGGCCGCGCTCAGCGCTTCCGTCCGCTCCGCCACCTGGGCTTCGAGCGAGGCGTTCATCGTTTCCAGTTCCTGCTGGTGGCCGAGCAGGGCGCGCGACATGTCGCGGATGGCGTCGCGCAAACGCAGGACTTCGCGTGTCATGCGGCCCTGGGGGAAGCTGGGCTGGGTCTCGCCGCGGCCGATGTCGCGCACGGCCTTGGCCAGGGCCTCGACCGGGCGCGCCAGATTGGCCGCCAGCAGATAGCCGACCAGGGAAAACAGCAGGGCCGCAGCGATGCCGGCCGCGATCAGGCTGTTGCGCAGGGCATGGGCAGGCGCAAGGGCGTCGAACAGGCGTTGGCGCACGACGACCTGCCAGCCGAGGTTGCCGGGCATGCCCGTATCCACAGTCACGGCGCTGCTCAGATAGCGTTGGCCGTCGGCGCCGATGACGCTACTGGCATGGGCGCCGAGCTGCTGGCGCGCGTAATGTTCGCCGACGCGGCGCTGCGGGTAGAGCACGTTGCCCTGGCGATTCAGAATCAGGACTTCCATGCCCTGAGCGGCCGCGTCGGGCGGCAGGGCGTTCTGGACAGTATTTGTGGCCCAGGTCCATTGCAGATGGGCACCGAGGACGCCGCGCAGCCGATGTTCGGTATCGTAGACGGGGATGGCGAAGTCGAGCAGGCGCAAGGGTTGGCCATCGGGCGGGCGCGGCAGGTGTTTGGCCAGCAGGACGGCCTCATGCACGTCGCCCGAGTAGGGGCCTTGTTGACCCTGGATGAACCATGGCCGCTCGTGCACATCGTTGCCAATCAGGACGCCATCGGTCGACTGCATGACCTTGCCTTCGGCGTCGGCAATGCCGATCCAGGCGTATTCGCTGCTCAACTGCTTGCGCAGGTCCAGGGCCTGGCGCACATCGTTGCTGTCGAGGTCGCCGCGGACGAAGTGCGGCGCGCGGCTCAGCACGCGGATCTCGCGCTCGCGCTCGCGCAGGCCAACGGCCAGCAGGTCGGCCCCGGCCTTGGCGCTGCGATACAGGTCGTCGCCGGCGGCCTGTTCCATGCCGGTGGTGGCAATCCCGCCGACAACGATGCCTGCGCTCAGCAGGGTGACGAGGCTGAGCCCGCCAAACCAGACGGCAAGTTGGATGCGCAGACTGCGCGGGCGGGGAGGCATGGGCCGCAACATATGATGTCGAATTAGAAATCCGTTTTCAGCAGTCTACGGAGCTTTGCATGGGGCCACAAGGGTGCGTATTGCGTTATGGCAAACGTTGCGACATCAAAAACTGTGAAAATTTGAGTTGAATCAATTATTTTCTATGTTCATTCCCGTAGATTGAGTGTGGGCGTGTTGCCCAACCACAATAAGGAAAAACCACATGTCGTTCAATCATCTCGTCGTCTGGCTCGATCACGAAGAAGCCCACCTGATTGGTTTTAACCGCGACGAATCGGAAAGTTCTGTCATCAAGTCCGATGCGGCTCACAAACACGTGCGCGGCAAAACGGTCGACAGCGCCGCGTATTTCGATGATCTGGCCAAGGCCCTGAAGACGGCGGTCGAAGTGCTCGTGGTCGGCCCCGGCCAGGAAAAGCTGAAGCTGGTCAAGCATCTGGTCAAGCATCACCACGATCAGGCTGACAAGATCGTCGGCGTGGAAACCATCGATCACCCGAGCGACGGCCAACTGCTGGCTTACGCCCGCAAGTACTTCCACCGCGTTGATAATATGCGTTAAAAAATAGTGCCCGTCGGAAAAATACGATGGGCAACAGGCGTTTCTTTGCGTACACTTGGGCTTACCCACAATGCAAGGAAACGCCATGCGGTTTTTCCGCCTTTCTGTCGCGCTGCTGTTTGCCTCTAGCCTCTTGACCCTGCCCGCGGCGGCCGAAACCCTGCGTCTGTGTTTCGAAAACAAGGATGCGCGCCCCTGGCGCACAGCCGAGGGCGACGGCCTCGACTTCACCCTGCTGCGCGAAGTGGCGCAGCGTCTTGATCTCCAGATCGATTTTCAGGCCCTGCCATGGAAGCGCTGCCTTGCCATGCTGCAGGCGAATCAGGTCGACGGCGCTTTTTCGGTCTCCTACAGCCCGGCGCGCGCCCGCATGGCCGCTTTTCCTGGCGCTGCGCGCGTGGACGAGAGCAAGCGCATGCACATCGCCTCGTACTTCCTCGTACGCAAGAAGGGCAGCGATCTCCGTTGGGATGGCCAGCACATCAGCAACCAGCAGGGGCCGATTGGCTACCAGCTCGGCTATTCGGTGGGCGATTTCCTGCGCGACCAGAAGGTGCCGACCCAGGAGCTGAACATGCCGGCTGTCGACATCATCCGAAAACTGCTCGGCAGACAGCTGGGCGGCGCCGCTGTATTCGGTTCCGATGTGGAATCGCTGACCAAGGGGCCGCTGAGCGAGCAGTTTGAGATTCTGCAGCCGCCGCTGGTGTCCAAACCCTATTACCTGGTGCTCTCGCATGCCTTGGTCGCTGCCCGCCCGCAACGGGCCGAGCAGATCTGGTCGGCCGTGGAGGCCGCGCGCACGAGCGCGGAATTTACGCGTCTGCGCTTCAAGGGCGGCGGCGCCGACTGATCAGTAGGGCAGGTTGCCCGCGTGCTTCTTCCACAGCGGCGCCAGTTCGCCGGCGCGCTGCATGTTTTCCATGATCGTGTTGAAGGCCGGCAGGAGTTTGGCGGCCGGTTTCTCGATGCCCGCAATCAAGTGCAGGCCGGGCGCCTGCGCACCCTCGATGTTCTGATGGCGCAGGGCGGGATCGTCCAGATAGGCATCGCGCCCGAGATTGAGGGTGGCGATCGTCTCCAGCTCTTCCGGGAAGTAATCGCAGCGGCCCGCTTTCAGCTTGTTGATCATGGCGCGGTAGGAATGCCCGCCCTGGTCGAGTTCGCCTTCGCGCAGCCCATAGTGCAGATAGCTGGAGCCGAGCATGCCGCAGCCGCGGTAACGCTTGAGCTCGCGCACATGACTGACCTGAATCGGGCGCGCGCTCGTGTAGAAAATCTGGGGCGTCAGCGTCTTGTAGGGTTTGGAGTAGGCAAAACGCTTGGCCCGCTCGGGATCGTAGTAGGCGCCGAAAGCAAAGTCGACCTGGCCCTCGGCCACCAGTTGCAGGCAACGCTTCCATGGAAGGTCGGTACGGAAGCTGGCCTGGTGACCCATGCGGCGGAAGGATTCGGTCAGCACGTCGACCATGAAGCCGGCCGCCACCGGCGCGCTGTTCGCGGATTTTTCGACGTAAAACCAGGGCGGACCTTCACCTGGCTCAGAGCAAAAACTCAGATGCGCGGCCCGTGCCGGCGCGGCCAGAAAAAACAGGCCCAGCAGAGTGATCGACAGTCGGGTATGCATTTTTGAGAAAATTGCAATAGCAACAAAATGTGTTGCATTGAGCTTATCACTTCTCGTGCTTACGCGAAAGGAATGATCAGCCGAAATCGAATCCGGCCTGCACCGGCGCTGGGGAGGATTGCTGGCTCACCGGACGCGCCAGCTGGGCGCCCTGATTGCGGACATTGCCCAAGGCCTTGTCGACCGGATACCAGTCAAACAGTTCCGCCTGCAGCGAGGCTTCATGCGCGAGGGTATCCGCCTGGGCGTGGGACAGATGCGGATCGAGCCACAGGGCAGCGCTGTCCGCGTCGAACACGAGCGGCCGGCGGCTGTGCAGGTCGACCAGGCTGCCCTCGGCCCCGTAAGTGATGATCACGAAACCGGACTCGGCAGGATGTTCGCCAGCCGGGCCGACTGAGGCAATCCCCGCCAGGAAAAGCGGCTGGCGCGATTTCAGATGGATATGCCAGGGCTGCTTATCCTTCGGGCCGCCCGTCCACTCGTACCAGCCATCGGCGGGAACGATCACCCGGCCATGTGCGAACAGCGGAGCCCAATAGCGCTGATTGAGCTTCTCGAGCCGGGCATTGGCCGCGACCGGAATCTTGTCCATGGCCCAGGCCGGGCGGTAACCCCAGAACAGGTCGTCGATGCGCTGCTCGCCATCAGCCACATGCAGGACTGGGCGGGCCGTGCCGGGCGACACATTGAACAGCGGCTGCGCCTGGCTGGCGTCCGTGAACGCCGTCCAACGGAAGGCGAGGGCGTAGTGGCGTGGGGTTTCGTTTTGGTCGATGCGGGCACACATGCCTGCATGATAGCGCGCATGCTATGCTGGCGCGTTTCGTATTCACAGCTTTTTATGAGCACTCTGGAACTGGCCGCGAACGCGATGATGACCATCGCCATCATTCTGGCGGGGCGCAATAACATCCATAGCTGGTGGACCGGCATCGTCGGCTGCCTGCTGTTTGCGATCTTGTTCTATGGCAGCCAGCTGTATGCCGACGTCGCGCTGCAAGCGTTCTTCATCGCGAGTAATTGTCTGGGTTGGTGGCAATGGCTGCGCGGGGCCGAAGGCAAACCCCTGCCCGTGACGCGCGTGCGCCTGCCGACTGTGGCCTGGATGATGCCGATCGGCGTCCTGGCCACCGGCGCCTACGGCTGGATGTTGCATCGCTTTACCAACGCCTACGCTCCCTTCATCGATTCGGCCGTGCTCGTTTTCAGCATCTTCGCCCAGTTGCTGATGATGCGGCGTAAGCTCGAAAACTGGCTGGTCTGGATTGCCGTCAACGGCGTCGCCGTGCCGCTCTACCTCAGCCGCGGCCTGCATTTGACGGCGGCCCTGTACGCTTTCTACTTCTGCTACGCCATCTATTCGTGGCGGCTGTGGCGCAAGCTGGCGCTGGTGGACGCGCCGGCGGTACTAGTCCCCGAGCGGCAATAAGGACGCCCGCGCCAGTGCGCGCACCTGGGCCGCCAGCCGTTCCAGCGCCGGCGACTGCACGCGCCAGGCGTGCCAGTACAAAGGCACATCGATCCAGCGCCCGGGCGCCAGGTCGTGCAGTGGCGTGCTGACCTGCTGGTCTGGCAGCATGCCGTAGCCGATACCGAGCGCGATGGCGCGCGCAAACGGCTCGCTGGCCGGAATGTAATGGCAAGGCACGCTTCCGGGCGGCAGGCCAAGCTCCTGCTCCAGAAAACGCGCCTGCAAGCTGTCCTTCCGGTCGAACACCAGCAAGGGCGCACGGCGTGCGGCCTCCCGCTCGAGACCCTTGGGGAACCAGCGCTGGGCGAACGCTGGCGCCGCCAGTAACCGGTAGCGCATCCTTCCTAATGCTTCGACGACGCCGCCGCGCATTGGTTCCGCTGCCGTTGAAATCGCGGCCAGCGCCCGGCCTTCGGCCAGCAACTGATAGGTATGGTCCTGGTCATCGAGGGCGAGATCGAGCAGCAGTCGCTCGCGTGCGAGAAAATCGGCCAGGCCGGGCAGCAGCCAGGTGGCGAGCGTGTCGTGGTTGACGGCCAGGGCCAGGCGCAGCGGCTGCTCGCGCGTGTCGGCCTGAAACTCTTCGCTCAGCAATCGGGCGCGTCGCAAGTATTGGAGCAGACGCTGGCCGTCCTGGGTGGCGCGGCAGGGCTTGCCGCGCACGACCAGGGTCATGCCGAGTTCCATCTCAAGCTGGCTGACCCGCTGGGAAACGGCCGAGGGCGTCAGATGCAGCTGCGCCGCCGCCTGGTCGAAACTGCCACTGTCGATCACGGCGAGGAAGGCCTCGCCTTTGCGGAAGTCCAGCATGCCCATGCTCCATAATTAAGCAAATTTAACTCTAACTGAAATTACGTAAATTTGGTTTATCTTTTGGCCGTGGGCGGGCAAAGTAGGCGCATGGACTATCTACCCGCTTACCTGCAAGGCCTGAGCCTGTCTGCCGGCCTCATCATGGCCATCGGCGCCCAGAACGCGCATGTCATCCGCATGGGGCTGAGCCGCCAGCATATTGCGCTGACGGTCGCCACCTGCACGCTGATCGACATGCTGCTGATCGCGGCAGGCGTTGCCGGGATGGGGCTGCTGATCCAGTCCTCGCCGCTGCTGCTGCAAGGGGCGCGCTGGGGCGGGGCCGGCTTTCTGTTCTGGTATGGCGTGCGCAGCTGGCGCGCCGTATGGCAATCGCACAGTCTGGCGGCCGGGGCCGACCGGCCGCTGACGGCGCGTGCAGCCTTGCTGACCGTGCTCGCCATGTCCCTGCTGAACCCGCACGTCTATCTGGACACGGTGGTGCTGATCGGCGCCATCGGCGGTGGCTTCCCCGCGCCGGCCCGGCCGGCCTTCGCCCTCGGGGCGATGAGCGCTTCGGCACTGTGGTTCAGTGCGCTGGCGCTGGGCGCCCGGCAGCTCGCGCCTCTATTCCAGCGTCCGCTCGCCTGGAAATGCATCGACGCCCTGACCGGCAGCACGATGCTGGTGCTGGCCTGGCAGGTGGACAAGGGCTGGTAAGCCGCCATTGGCCGAATTTCGCGCCATTCACCGACCCGCAACCGCCGTCCGCCGAATTCCGCTTTTGCAGTGGAAGGGCTTCCTTTATCTTTCATCCATACCAATTTTCCACCCAAGGAGAGAACGATGAAAGACGGGTATAGCTGGCGCGGCCAATTGCTTTGGGGTCTGATCCTGATCGCCATTGGCGCAGCCTTTTTGTTCGACCGCCTCGACATGTTCGATATGCGAGACCTGTGGCATTATTCGCCGCTGCTGCTGGTCGTTTTTGGCATTAACCGCCTGTTCGACTACACCCAGGTGAAGGTCCTGATCGGCGGCCTGTGGATGATTTTCATGGGCCTCTGGGTCTTCGCCAATTTCGAAGGCTGGTTCGATTTCAACTTCCACAATAGCTGGCCGCTGGTGGTCGTTTTCGGCGGCATCGTGATGATTGTGGAAGCGATCCTCAAACAACGCGGCAAGGAGTAATGTGCGATGAAACACGATTTTCAGAAATCTCTTCCGGGCCAGGTCGTCCTCGGCATTTTCGCGATCGGCTTTGGCCTGCTGTTCCTGCTCGATAACCTCGACATTCTGAATGTGCGTCACGTGTTGTCCTTCTGGCCGACCGTGTTCATTCTGTTTGGTCTGCTGAAGATTTACGATACGCGCACCCCCGGCGGTTTGTTCCTGGGCGGGATGCTGGTGCTGATCGGCGTGATCATGACGCTCAATCGTCTTGGCTTCTATTACCTGGGCTGGCATACGCTGTGGCCGGTGGTGATGATTTTGCTCGGCATTTCGGTGGTCGCGCGTGCCATGCTCAATCGCCGCAATATCGAGCAGGGTGCCGATGGCCTTGCCCCGGCCCCTGAGCGCGATAGCGACACGGTCGAAGCTACGGCCATTCTCGGTGGGTTCAAGCGCCGCATTCTGTCGCAGCAATTCAAAGGCGGCGAGCTGACCGCGATTATGGGCGGCTGCGATATCGACCTGCGCAATGCCTCGATTGAAAGCGAAGCGGTGATCAATGTGTTTGCCGTCTGCGGCGGTATCTCGCTGCGTATTCCGCCCGATTGGACGCTGGTGATGAATGGCACCCCGATTCTGGGCGGCTTTGACGAAAAGACCGCAACGCCGCCGAATCAATCCAAACGCCTCGTCATTCAGGGTTACGCCATCATGGGTGGTGTGGAAGTGCGCAACTGATGAATGGGCTGATGTCCTCGCGGCGCGGTGCTGCGCTGTATCTGCTGGTCTGGCTATTGACAGGCATGTCGCTGGCGGGCCTGATCGTGGCCTCAACCAATGCCGCGTGGACGAACGCACTGGTGTTTGCCGTCCCGGTCACCGAAATCTTCGCTTTCGGTGCCGGGTTTTCGGCTTTCTATTTGTGCCGCGCCTATCCGCTCGGTGAGCGCAGCGCCTGGCAGATCATCGGTGTATTTGTGCTGGCGGCGATCGTGGCCGCCAGTATCTGGGGCGGCATTTGCCTCGCCTGGAACGCTTTGCTGCAATCCTTCGGCGTGGAGTGGGCAGGGCTTGAATGGACGCCTTTTCTGCGCGGGCTGGTATTCGGTCTGGGCATGGCCTTGTATGGCCTGACTGGCCTCGCCCATTATCTGGTGCGTGAATTCGAGCGGGCGCGCCAGGCCGAAAGGCGGGAATTCGAATCCCGCCTGATGGCCCAGGATGCCGAATTG
The DNA here is from genome assembly GCF_022012445.1 of Massilia sp. TS11. Taxonomy (GTDB): domain Bacteria; phylum Pseudomonadota; class Gammaproteobacteria; order Burkholderiales; family Burkholderiaceae_D; genus Telluria. Next base: position 105,598 of record NZ_JAKLTS010000004.1, on the reverse strand, counting down.
CGCATGCTGCGCACCCAGATCGATCCGCATTTCCTTTTCAATAGCCTCAATTCCATCAGCGCGCTGACTGCGTTCGACGCCGCCCGCGCCCGTGAGATGACTTTGCAGCTATCGGATTTTTTCCGTATGAGCTTGCGTCTGGATGCCCATAAAAAGGTGAGCATCGATACGGAAATGCGCCTGATTGGCCATTTTCTGGCGATTGAACAGGTGCGTTTTGGCAGCCGCCTGCAAGTGCAGAACGAGGTGGAAGAAGCGGCGCTGGCCTGCCTGGTGCCGCCGATGATTTTGCAGCCGCTGGTCGAAAACGCGGTCAAACACGGCATTGGCCAGATGACGGCGGGCGGTTGTATCCGCATTCGTATCGCGCGTCAGGGCAGCCTGTTGCGCATGGCCGTGGAAAACGAGATCGACCCCGATGGCGCAAGCGCCGCACCGGGGAATGGCATTGGCCTTGCCAATGTGCGTCAACGCCTGCAGACCGAATACGGCACCGAAGCGAGCGTATTCTGGGGCGCGCAGGATCAGGTATTCCGGGTCGAATTGACTGTGCCGGTTTTGGAGGGAGAGGACGCCCATGCGGGTAATCATCGTTGATGACGAAGAGTTGGCGCGCATGGTCGTGCGCGAATTCCTGCGCAAGCAGCCGGATATCGACATTCTGGCGGAATGCGCCAATGGCTTCGAGGCCGTTAAGGCGATCACCGAACTGGAGCCCGATCTGGTTTTTCTTGATATCCAGATGCCTAAGCTCGATGGCTTTGAAGTGGCAGAATTGGCCGGCAACCGCACGCGCTATATTTTTGTCACGGCTTACGATCAGTATGCGCTGAAGGCCTTTGACATCCACGCGATCGACTATTTGCTCAAGCCATTTAGCGAACAGCGCTTTCAGGCGGCCCTGCAACAGGCGCGCGAGCGGATTGCGCCGGTCAATGTCCAGGCACTGGCGCAAGAAGCGAACGCGCATAAGAGTCTCGAGCGCATTGTGATTCGCGATGGCAGCCGGGTACACGTCATTCCGGCGGAACGCATCAGCTATATCGAAGCGCAGGACGATTATGTGCAGATCCGTTCCGAAGGCAAGGACTATCTGAAGAACCAGCGCTTGTCGGAACTCGAAACCCAGCTCGATCCTGCCCGATTTGTGCGCGTTCATCGCTCCTACATCCTCAATCTGGAGGCGATGGAGCGCATCGAGCAGTATGCCAAAGACAGCCATCAAGCCATTTTGAAGGATGGGGCCAAACTGCCGATCAGCCGCAGCGGTTATCAGAAGCTGCGCGCCATCATTCAATAAGGCGTGGCTGCCACCATTGGGGGAGTAGGGCGCGCACATCCGGCTGGGCGAAACGGTCATCGATCAGGCAGACCATGCCGCGATCGCCTTCACTGCGAATTACGCGCCCGGCTGCTTGCACCACTTTTTGCAGGCCCGGATAGAGATAGGTGTAGTCGTAACCGGCGCCAAACAGGGCGTCCATGCGTTGGCGGAATTGCTCATTCACCGGATTAAATTGCGGCAGACCCAGACTGGCAATCCATGCGCCAATCAGGCGCGCGCCTGGTAGATCAATACCCTCGCTGAAGGCGCCGCCGAGTACCGCAAAGCCAATCCCCCGGGCATCCGGCTGAAAGCGGCCGACAAAGGCGGCGCGCTCCGCCTCCGGCATGGCGCGCGTCTGCCGAAAGACGGGGATGTCCGGGTGCGCGTTCTGGAATGCCAGGTAGACCTGCTCCAGATAATCAAAGCTGCTGAAAAAGGCCAGATAATTGCCGGGCTGCGCCCGATAGCCATTGGCCATCAGCGCCACAATGGCAGGCACGCTGGCCTGCCGCTCCTTGTAACGGGTCGAAATATGCGCAGCCAATTGCACTTCAAGCTGGCCGCTGTTGAACGGTGACGGAATATCGATGCAGCCTGCCGTTTCAGGCATACCGAGACTGTCGCTGACAAAATGCCAGGGACTGAGCGTGGCCGAAAACAAAACGGCCGACCGCGCAGCCGAAAGCCGTGGCTTCAGATAGGGCGCCGGGACAATATTGCGGATGCAGATAGTCTCGCCATCGCTGATATCGCAAATGGCGTGGGGGCCAAATTCCTCGGCGAGACGCGCGAATTGGATGGCATCGAAATAGACATCGAGCATGGCGGAATCGAGTGCCAGCGGGGCTTGCGCCAGCGTTTCGGTGACGCTTGAAATGAGACTCTGCACATCGGCGATCAGGTCTTTCGGTACCTCCTGCAGCACCACATAGTCGTCCTGCGGCGCCTGCCGCCAAAAGCGATTGATGGCTGAAAGACGCTTCTTGATTGGCGCGGGCGCCAATTTGCGCGCCCCGGCCAGCGCGCCTTTGCGCAGCGCGGCAGAATACATGGCGCGTGCACGCGGCAGCAGATTGTGCGCTTCATCGACCAATACCTGCACTTGCCATTGGTTTTCCAGCGTCAGGCCATACAGCATGCCGCCATAGTCGAAGTAGTAGTTGTAATCGCCGATGATCACATCGGCCCAGCGTGCCATTTCGCTCGACAGGTAATAGGGGCATACCGAATGGCGCTGCGCGATGGTCGCGATGCAGTCCTGATCGAGCATGCTCTGCTGCGCGGCTTCGGTACGTGCGGCGGGCAGGCGATCATAAAAGCCTTTGGCGAGCGGGCAGGACTCGCCGTGGCAGGTTTTGTCCGGATGAACGCAGGCCTTATCGCGCGCAACCAATTCCAGCACGCGCACCGGCTGCTTTGGCAAGGCGCGATGTAAGGCATCGAGCGCCAATTGCCGCCCCGAGGTTTTTGCAGCGAGATAGAAGCTACGGTCGATCAGACTTTTTCCCATGGCCTTCAGGCTCGGGAACAGGCAGGCCAAGGTTTTGCCGATACCGGTCGGCGCCTGCGCCATCAGCGATTGCCGCTTCAGACAACTGGCATACACGGCCTCGGCGAATTTGCGCTGGCCGGGACGGAATTGGGCGAATGGGAAGGCGAGCGCATTCAAGGCCGCATTGCGCGCCTGTTGATGCGCCATTTCCTGTTCTGCCCACACCAAGAAGCGCGTACAGAGCGAAGTAAAAAAATCGGCCAGTTCTTCGGCGCTGCGCGTCTCCGTCACGGCGGTTTCCTGGCGGCTGCCGATATCGAAATACACGATGGCGAGCTCAATTTGCTTTAAGCCGCGTTCGAGGCACAGCATATGCCCATATACGCGCGCTTGCGCCCAGTGCAGCGCGCGCTGATTCTCGGGCAGCGTGCTCAATTCACTGCGATGGGTTTTGATTTCTTCCAGCAGATTGCGGGAAGGGTCATAAGCATCGGCCCTGCCGCGCACCAGCAGCGGGCCAAATGCGGCCTGCAGTTTGACCTCGCATTCGCAGCCCGGTGCACGGCGTGCCTGGACTTCGGCATGCCCCGCCATGCCTTCCTGACCAGTGGGTGACGGGGTAAAGCGGGTATCGAGGTCGCCGTGTTTTGCCGCGAATTCGCACAGGCCGCGCACCGAAATCAGGTAGGGTTCTGCCATTGCAAATAACAGACAGTGACGGGCATCGCGTGCTCTGCACAATATGCAATCCAGCGCAGCTGGTTGTCCTGCAGGCGGTCGCCTGGACCTTTGACTTCCACCATCCGGTAGCGTTTTTCGCTTGGCCAGAACTGTATGAGATCGGGAAAGCCGGTGCGATTGGCCTTCAGATCGAATAGCATGCGTTCAAACCATTTGCGTAGATGCTCAACCGGAATGCAGTCGAGTGCCATGTCGATCAAGGCTTCATTCAGCGCGTCCCAGATCAGAAATGGCGATTGCGTGCCATGCTTGTCTCGGAAGGTGGCGAGGATGGTATCGCGGTAGCGGCCATCGTCCAATTGTTGAAAGCAGGCCTCAAACAAATGCGCGCGGCGGCCATGAAAATCGCCGCTATGCAGATCGACGGGGCCGCGGTGGAAAGGGTGGAAGAATGCGCCCGGAATCGCACTGAAAATGGCGGGCCAGCACAGCAGGCCAAACAGGCCATTGATCAGGGCATTCTCGACATAAAAGGCCGGCGCCTCGTCGGAATGCAGATGCAAGCGTACCGTCTCCTCCACACACCAGAAGTCCTCGGGCTGGGGTAGGCAAAGTTCCAGCGTGTCGGCGTCCCTGGCATTGGCTTTGGCGGATTTTTGCAGACCAAGCTTGCGTTGCAGACGCGGCGCAATCCGCTGCAGGTGCTGAATTTCGGTTTCGCTTTCCGGTGCAGCCAGGGCGGATTCCAGCAGCCGGTGTGCCGCACCATATTGCGCGTCTTTTTCCAGCACACGCACGGCACGTGCGCGCGCCCCGGGATAGCGCGTCTGCGCATAGGCGGCATAGGCTGCCTGCCATTGCTGGAGCTTTTCCAGTTGCTGACCGATCTGAAATACCAGCTTTTCGCGCCGGCTGCGCAGCCATTCGTTTTCCGGATGCGGCGGCGGCACTTGTCCGAGCAGATCGGCCGGGTCCTCGCCGGCGAAAAAACGGTCCTTCAGTGCCTGGATGGCGAGATAGGCGTCGATGTCATCGCGATTGCGGAAGCCGCGTGAGGCGGGGCTGAATTCGACGCGCTCGTATTTGAAAATGCCCAGGTCGGACAGCACGAATTCGGACCAGTCTTGGTAGGCATTGCCAAAAAAGATAAGACGCAGACGATCGCAGAGGGCCTGCACGCAGATGCGCAGCACGGTATCGCTACTGCCGCGGCACCAGTCAGAAAAACGGCGGGCATCCGGATATTGGCTGCGCAGTGCCTCGAGCTGATCGGCCTTGCGGGCCTGACGCTCATGACCATTGAGGCCAAAAATGCTGATGATCTCTGGCTTGCCTAGCAATTGAAACAGGGTGTCCAAGTCAATTGCCGGGTCCTGCTCGAGCAAGCCCGCGCCGATCAGCGGGCGGGCTGCATCGAGGGTATTGCCGATTTCCGCATAACTGAGTTTGGAGGCTCGAAAATGCTCCCCCTTGCGCATCACCATGCGCACAAACAGGGCTTGTGCAGGCTGGGGCAGGGCGCGAAAACACACGAGGAAGTCCGATTCCTCCGGCGTGAGCAGGTCGGCATAGCGTGCGCCAATCCAATCGAGGACTTGGTGAAAATTGTCCAGATAGTAGAAAGGATTGTCGATGGTGGCTTGCATGCGCGGCTCATTGCTGTGCATTTATACAGTATAACCGAAGCTGCGCAGACGTGATCAGGGCTTGGGCGTGGAGGCGGGCGGTGTTTGCGTGCGCCGCACAATGGCGGCAAGTAAGGCCTCGTCTGGATCACTGGCGACTGGCTTGCGTACCGGAACGAGCGGGCGGCGTGGTGGCGCCGGACGGACGGTCGGCGCGGGCTGAGGTATGGCGGCGACGGTGACCGGCGGCAGCGGCAGCGGCGCGACATCGGGTGCTTCGATCAAGACCGGAGCCGGAAGCGGCGCCGCGTGCAGAACCGGAGGCGGCTCTGCCATGACTTGTTGGACAGGCGGGTCGGGCCGGTCGAACAGGCTGAGCGCGAGGATTCCCGTCGCCAGCAGAAGCAGGGCGCCGGTCCACGCCCACGGACGCCAGTGCCGCCGGATGGGGCGGCGCGCGGGCAGTCCATCCAGCTGGGCAAGGATGGGTGCGTCGGCGTGTTGATGCGGCGCCTGATCGAGCAGACTGGGCGTTATGCGCGTGGCTTGATTTTTCTCGGGCTCTTGCACGGCTGCAATTCCTAAGATGGGCATGCCCCGATTAGAGCGCTTTCCCTCTCCGCCATGCTGATCTGCGTCGCATTCCTCGTCTTTTTCATCCTGGCCGCCCTGCTATGGAGCATGGCCTTTCCGGCTGAGACGGGACTGTGGCGCCTGCAATTGCGCCTGAAAACACCGATACGCTTTATTCGGCGCCACCCCTGGCAGCTGGCGGCGGGCATCGCCTTGCTGATGTTGCCGCTGGCCCTGGCGCTGTGGCTGGGCGGCGAGGGCAGCCTGCCGGAACCCGAAGAGCGGGCCGGCGCGCCCGACCCACTGGTACTGGAACTGCTGCGCGGCGAGCAGCTTGTGCCGCCGGTACCGCTGCCGCCCGACATCTTTACCACGCGCGAGGTCGAGGCCATCCGCCCGCTGCTCGGCGAGGCCAGCCGGAATTGGACGCAGCTCGACGCTGACTATCGCCAGCGCCTCTTGCTGGTGTTCCGATGGATGCACGAACGCTACGGCTATGACATGACCTTGATCGAGGGCTATCGCAGCGCGGAACGCCAGAACCGCCTGGCCAGCCTGGGGCCGCAGGTCACCAATGCGCGGGCCTTTCAGAGTTACCACCAGTTTGGCCTGGCAGGCGATAGTGCGTTTATTCGTGATGGGAAATTGGTGATTTCCGAGCGTGATCCCTGGGCGGCGCGCGGCTATCAGCTGTTCGGCGCACTGGCCGAGGCGGCCGGCCTGACCTGGGGTGGACGTTGGGCAATGGCCGACCTGGGCCACACCGAACTGCGGCGGCCGACGCGCTGAGCAGACGCTTGCTTGCAATCAAGCTTGCCAATTGGAATGGATGCGAGGATGGCTTTCCCATCGTCCACTTCCTGCACATCATGCGTCGATTTTGGCAATTCTGCACAGACGGCCGCGTGCTCGGCGGCATCGTGCTTACCGCACTCGTGCTCGCCTATGTTCTGGCGGACGAGACCTGGCGACTCTGGCTGTTGACGGGGATCGCGGCGCTGCTGGTCCTCCTTATCCTGGTGTTGGTGGTGTTTGGTGCGCGCTACGTGTGGCGACGCCAGCGCGGCATGCGGCTGCGCGCCGCCATGGCGCCTGCCGCAACCGTGGACAAGGGCGCGGCCGAACACGAGGCCCTGCGCAAACAGGTGCTCGATGCCGTCGACACCATTAAGACCTCGCGTCTCGGCCTGTCGCGCGGGGCGGCGGCCTTGTATGACCTGCCGTGGTTCATGATCATCGGGAATCCGGCGGCGGGCAAAAGCAGTGCCATCGCGCATTCGGGCCTGCACTTTCCGATCACGGACAGCAAAGCCCTGCAGGGTGTGGGCGGGACACGCAATTGCGATTGGTTTTTTACGACCGAAGGCATCCTCCTTGACACAGCGGGGCGTTATGCGGTGTCAGACAGCGACCGGCGTGAATGGTTCACGTTTCTGGACCTGCTGAAGAAGCAGCGCCCGCAGGCGCCGATCAACGGCATCCTGATTGCGGCCAGTCTGGCCGAGCTCGGGCAGGGCCAGCCGCAGGCCGCGACCGACCTCGCCAAGGCCCTGCGCTCGCGCGTGCAGGAGCTGACCGAACGCTTGTCGGTGCACGCGCCGGTCTACGTGCTGTTCACCAAGGCCGACCTGATCCCCGGCTTTGTGGACTTCTTTCAGGATCTTGAGCCAGCCGAGCGCGAGCGCATTTGGGGAGCGACCCTGCGCTACAACCGGCGCCGCAGCGGCGGCGATGTGCTCGCTTTCTTCGATCAGGAATTCGATCTGCTGTGCCAGGGTCTGAAGGCCATGCGGGTGGCCAATATCAGCGCGCGCAAGGGGCCGGCGCAGGCGCCGGGTGTGTTCAGCTTTCCGGATGAATTCGCCGCCTTGCGGGCCTCGCTGCACAGCTTCCTGTCGATTCTGTTCGACGAAAATGCCTACCAGTTCAGGCCCATCTTCCGCGGCTTCTACGTGACCAGTGCGCTGCAGGAGGGCCAGGCCCAGCCCGGCCAGCAGCGCGCCGTCGCCGAGCGCTTTGGATTGAACTTTGTGGCGAGTGCCCCGGTCACAGCTAAAACGGGCGGGATGTTCCTGCGCCGCCTGTTTCGCGAGGTGATCTTCGCGGATCGTGAGCTCGTGCGTCGCTATCGCAGTCCGGCCCGCATGCGCATGCGTCTGGCTGTTTTGGCCTTGGTCACCCTGGGGTTCGGCTCCGGTCTGGGCGTCTGGAGCTGGTCTTACATGGGCAACCGCGCCTTTCTGGCTGGCGTGCGCGCAGACCTGGGCAAGCTGCGCCAATGGCAGGCGCAGCGCAGCGATCTGCAAGCCCGGCTCGAGGCTCTCGAACTGCTGCAGGACCGTATCGACCAGCTGGCCGACTACCGCCGGGCGCGTCCGTTGGCGCTGAGCTTCGGGCTCTATCAAGGAGAGGAGGTGGACAAGGGCTTGCGCCGCGCCTATTACGACGGGGTTCGCACGATCATGCTCGATCCGGTGGTGGCGCAGATCGAGGCGCTGCTGACCGAAATGAGCAGCAATCCCGAGCGCCTGGGCAGCGCGGCGCCAGCGGAGCGTAAGCGTGACGAAACCTATGCAAGCGCGTCCGCAGCCTCGGCCGAGGATTGCTACAACGCGCTCAAGGCTTACCTGATGCTGGCCGATCCGGCGCGGGCCGAGGCTGGGCATCTGACGGACCAGCTCACCCGCTTCTGGCGCGGCTGGCTCGAGGCTAACCGCGGCAGCATGCCGCGCGAGCAGATGATACGTATCGCCGAGCGCGTGGTTGGCTATGTGGCCAGCCATGCGGACGACGCGCAGTGGCCGCGTGTGGCGGCAAAACTGGCCCTGGTCGATCAGGCGCGCGATAGCCTGCGCCGGGTGGCACAGGGGCGGCCGGCCATTGACCGCGTGTATGCCGATATCAAGGCGCGCGCCGGGACGCGCTTTCCATCGGTGAGCGTCGCGAGCCTGCTTGGCGAGCAGGACCGTGGGCTGCTCACCGGCAGTGCCGTCGTGGCCGGTGCTTTCACACGGGCCGCGTGGCAGGGCTATGTGGCCGCCGCCATCAAGGAGGCGGCCGGTAAAGATTTGCAGAGCACGGATTGGGTTCTCAAGACCGTGAACCATAATGACTTGAGTCTGGAGGGCAGCCCCGAGCAAATCCAAAAAAACCTGAGCGAGCGCTACAAAGCCGACTACATCCGCGAATGGAAGGCCTTTCTTCAGGGTGTCTCGGTGGCGGACATGCGCACCTTCGAGGCGAGCGTCAGTGCGATCAACCGCCTGGCCGAGCCGCAGGCCTCGCCGATCGCGCGTGTGCTGCGTGCAGTGGCCGAGCAGACACGCTGGGATCAGCCTGCCGCCGTGTCAGCGGACAAGGCGAAGCTCGAGCGTAGCCTGTGGGCCTGGTTCAAAGACCTGGTGGTGCGGCCCGAACTGCGCACCGGCGTGGATGCCGCCATGGAGCTGGGTGCGCGTGCCGATGCGCAGTCGGGCAGCGTGGCGCGCGAGTTCGCCGGTGTGGCGCGTCTGGTCAGTCCGCTGGACAAGGAGGCTTCGCTGCTGTCTGGCTATCTCGATAGCCTGGCCAGGCTGCGCGCGCGCCTGAACCAGCTGAAGAACCAGGGCGACCCGGGGCCTGGCGCGCGTCAGCTGATGCAGCAGACGCTCGACGGCAGCGGTTCCGAGTTGGCGGACGCGCTCAAGTACGTGGATGAGCAAATGCTGAGCGGCCTGCAGGACGGACAAAAGCAGAGTCTGCGCCCGCTGCTCGTGCGGCCGCTGATGCAGACCTTTGCCATGCTGCTCGGACCAAGCGAAGCGGAGCTCAACAAGATATGGCAGGCCCAGGTGCTGCAGCCATTTGAGCGCAATCTGGCCAGCAAATACCCGTTCGCGCCCAAGGCCACGCTTGAGGCGAGCTCGGCTGAGATCGGGCAGGTGTTCGGGCCCGACGGTGCGATTGCGAAATTCGTCGGCGCCAGCATGGCCTCGCTCGTCGTCAGGCGGGGTGACCAGCTTTCGCCGCGCACCTGGGCCGAGATGGGCATTCAGCTTTCGCCGCTGGCGCAGCAGGGCTTTCCTGGCTGGCTGGCGCCGCTGTCCAACCATGGCATTGCGGCGCCGAGTACGCCGACGACGGTGTTTCAGATGCTGCCCCAGCCCTCGCCGGGAGTGAGCAGCTTCACGCTCGAGATCGATGGGCAGCAACTGCAGTACAAGGGTGGCCAGGCGGCCTGGACCAGCATGGTCCATCCGGGCGCGCAAGGTGTGCCGGGTGCGCGGATTCTGGCCCAGACAAGCGATGGCCGCAGTGTGGAGATTTTGAATGAGGCGGGTGAATTCGGGCTCAAACGCATGATCGACGCGGCGGTACGCACGCGCAAGGACAATGGCGTGTTCGGGCTGCAATGGCAGCGCCAGGGCGCGATCGTCAATGTCGACCTCAAGGTGATCAGCAATAGCGAGGCCAGTGCGTCGGACAGCAAAGGCTTCCTTGGCCTCCGCCTGCCGGATGCTGTGGCCGGCACCGCTGTGCAGAACGTCGCGGGGACGCCATGACTACCGACACCCGTCTGACCTACTTTGGCAAGCTCCCTTCGCGCGGGGACTTTGTCGGCGCGGCGCCCGGCCAGGGCGTGGTTCAGGCAATCGACCAGTGGCTTGCCGCTACGCTGCAGAGCCTGCAAGCCAATCCGCGCTGGAAGCTCATCTACGACGCCTTGCCGCCGACCGACTTTGCCTTTGTCGGCCCGCGCCGGCGGCATGCGATCGCCGGGCATTTCCAGGCCAGCCGCGATCAGGCCGGGCGCCGCTTCCCCTTCGTTGTTCTGCAATTGCACGAGGGCACGGCAGACGCGGGGGCAGTAGCCGAGTCAGCCGTGCATTTCAGCCCGTTCTGGCAAGCCATGCCGCCACAGGTCAGCGAACTGATCGCGGCGGCCAATCCCGCCACCCGCCTGCAGCATCTGTGCAGCCAGAGTGTCGCGCCTGCGCACCCCGTCCCCACGGCGGACTGGACCCTGGAGGCCCTGGCGGCCAGCCTCGACATGCCAGACCTGCCGCGCCTGATTGTGGCCCTGGGTCTGCTGCTGCAGCCGCTGGCGGACCGGCCTGATGCGCCCGCCTGTCTGGGCAAGGCGCTGGTCCTGCCGATGCCCGATGCCTGGCCTGAGCGGAGTCAGGCGGCGTGGTTCTGGCTCAGCCTGCTGGAACCCTTCATTGCCGGCACCGATGTTGAACTCTTGCAGCTCTACACGCGCTTTGACGGCCGCCCTGTGTTGCTGCTGGACTTCCACGGCGCCTCCGCCAGCAGCCTGCTCGGTGCGATGGACCCTTTGGCCGGTGCCATGATCCAGGTCCGCTTTCATGAGCTGGGCTGGCTGGATGCGGCCCTCGGCAGCGCACTCGAGGCGCGCCAGCTGGCCGCTTTCCTGGCCCAGCCGCGTCTGCCACTTGGGCTGGCGCGCGAACTGTTTCTGCACACCTTCCTGAAGAGGGACGTCCATGCTTAGCCTGCTCATCGCATTCGCGGCCGAGGCCGTCAGCATCAGCGGCACCATGCCGGACGAAGCCACCCGCGCCGCGCTGGTCGCACGCCTGCGCAGTCAATTTGTCGAGGTGCGCGACGACACCAGTAGTGGCAAAGTCAGCATGCCCGCCAGCTGGGACCAGCAGATGCAGCGCCTGCTGGGTCCCCATCTGAAGCTGGTTCACAAAGGCACACTGACGGTGGAGGGTTACCGCGTCAGCATCGCCGGCGAGGTCGCGTCGGAAGCGCAGCGGCAGCAGGTGCTGAGCGAACTGAGCGCGGCGCTCAGCCCGAATTACACGGTCAGCCACAAGTTGCGTGTGGTAGCCGGTGAGCAGGCCGTGCTGGATGCGGCCCTGGCCGAGCGTATCGTCGAGTTTGAGTCGGGCAAGGCCAGCCTGACCGAGCCGGGCCGGCGCCTGCTCGATCAGATGGCCGAGGCCCTGCTCAAGGTCAAGGGCAAGCGCGTCGCCATCATCGGCCATACGGACAATGCCGGCGCGCGCGCGGGCAATCTTGCGCTCAGCCATGCGCGGGCCATGGCCGTGCGTGACTATGTGGTGGCCAAGGGTGTCGATCCGGCCAGCATCAGCGTCAGTGGCGAGGGGCCGGACCGGCCGGTCGCCGACAATGCCACGCCCGATGGCCGGGCCCGCAACCGGCGCATCGAGTTCCACGTGCTGTGAAGCTCAGGGCAGGTGGACCGTGAAATTGGCGGGCCGGGCGGGCATGCTGATCAGCACTTCCGGCTTGCCGAGCACGGCCACCGTCTGCCGGTGCAACTGCCAGCGCAGCAGGCCAAACACGGCCGCGCTGGCCAGCAGCATCACGGCGCAGGCGATCACCAGCGAACGCTCACTGTGCAGTTCGTAGGCGATGCGGTCGGGCCGCTCGGCATGGGGCGCGAAGGCGGGCGCCTTGCCCTGCATGCGCGTGATCTCCTCGCCCAAGCGCAGACGCAGGGCATGCAATTTGCCGTCCTCATCCAGCGCGTACTTGCCGCGAAAGCCCAATAGCAGGCACAGGTGGAAGACTTCGAGCACGCCCACGTGGGCGCTGCCGCGCGCGCGCCAGTTTTCCAGCTTGTTGAAGAAATGCTCGCCCGCCAGCTGATCACCGAACAGGCGCAGCTGCAGTGGCCGTGTCTCCCATTGCTGGCGAATCGAAAAAGTCGAGCCGAGCACGATCTCGTCGAGCGCCGCGCAGTACGCATATTTGGCGTCCTGCACATCCTCATGCGGCATGGCCAGCTGGCGCGCGCGGCTGTCGACCTGACCGAGGAAGCGGATGAGCTGTTCGGCCAGGTCGGTCTCGGGACGCGGACCGCAGCCGCGCTGCAGCAGCAGCATCGCCTGGAAGCCATCGGCCATCAGATCGGCGAGGCTGGGCTGGGGCAGGGCGCCGGTGCTCGGTTCAGGCGTGGTACGGCGGTCGATACGGCGTTGCTGGCTGGCCATGGCGCTCTCCTCGGTGATGACGATGCCTCATTCGAACATTTCCGTCACGAATCGATCATGCGCCGACGCAAGTCTTTCACGCCGCCACGATTGCTTGACAGCGCGCAATTCAACAAGTTTCGCGACGCCAATAATGGTCTTCATTTCCACGAGACAAGAGGAGGCCCGCATGAAGCAGTTCCATGTCCTGCCCCTGCTGGGAGTGCTGCTCCTGGCGGCCTGTTCGGCGCCGCCGGTGGCCAAGACCAGCATCGAGGCGCCGCCCATCGCCGCCCCGCTCGACACCATCCTGGCCGAGGCCGATGCCGCCGGCCGCGCCGGTCAGGTCGACAAGGCACGCGCCTTGCTGCACAAGGCCGCTGCCGCCTACCCAGCCGACAAGCAAGCCTGGCTGAGCCTGGCCCAAGGCAGCTTCGACCGGGGTGAGTACGGCGAGGCCATCAGCGAAGCCCAGCAGGTGCTGCAGCGTGACGCCGAGAACAAGGTGGCGCACAGCATCGTCGCCGTCAGCGGTCTGCGCGCCGCCAGCAGTGCCCTGGCCGAGCTGTCGATGCGCAACAACCTGGCCGGCAACGTCCGCAACGAGGCCCAGGAGCTGGCCAAGCTCTTGCGTACGAGTCTGGGCGAAGCGGAGCTGGTGCCGGCCAATGCAGGCGCGCGCACCAAGCCGGGCCCGGTCACCACGCTCAGGAGCAAGCCAGGCCTGGGCAATAAAAACGCCAGTGATCCGTTTGGCGCCCTCAAGTGAAAGGATGAGCATGGCTAAGAACGAAAGTGTGCAAAAGCGCCTGCAGCGCGTGCGCGCCCCGCGTGTGCAGATGACCTACGACGTGGAAGTGGGCGACGTGATCGAGAACAAGGAGCTGCCCTTCGTCGTCGGCGTCGTCGGCGACTTTGGCGGCAGCAGCAAGAAGCGCCTGAAGGAGCGCAGCTTCGTGGCCGTGGATAGCGGCAACTTCGACGAGGTGCTGGCCTCGGTCGCGCCGGAAGCCAGTTTCAAGGTGCCCAATCTGATCGACGGGCAGGGCGGCGAGTTCGGTGTCCAGCTGCAGTTTCAGGCGATGCAGGACTTTCGCCCGGAATCGATCGTCCAGCAGGTGAGCCCGCTGCGCAATCTGCTCGAAGCACGCACGCGCCTGGCCGACCTGCGCAACAAGCTGGCCGGCAACGACAAGCTCGAAGACCTGCTCAGCGACGTGCTCAGCAATACCGAACAGTTGCAGCAACTGCAGGCTGCCACCCAGACCGAGGAGGACTGCTGATGTCCGCATTGATGGAAGCTATTGCGCCAAGCGCCCCGGCGCACGAGGCCGACTTGTTGGACCAGATCGTCGACCAGAGCCGCGTGGCGGCCTCGGCCAGCGAGCATGCGCGTGCGCGCGATCTGATCGGCGAGCTCGTGCGCCAGGTCATGGCCGGCACCGTCGTCATGTCGAGCAATCTGTCGGCCACGATCGACGCCCGCATCGCCGAGCTGGACCAGGTGATCTCGGCCCAGCTCTCGGCCATCATGCATGCGCCCGAGTTCCAGCAGCGCGAACGCTCCTGGACCGGCCTGCATTATCTGGTGCGCAACGCCGCCTCGGGCAAGGGCGTGCAGGTCCGTCTGCTCAACGTCACCAAGCGTGAACTGGTGAAGGATTTCCAGTCGGCCATCGAGTTCGACCAGAGCACGATCTTCAAGAAGATCTACGAGGAAGAGTTCGGCACCTTCGGCGGCGCCCCCTACGGCGCCCTGATCGGCGACTTCGCCATCACACGCCAGCCCGAGGACATGTATTTCCTCGAGCAGATGGCCCATGTGGCCGCCGCCGCGCACGCACCTTTCCTCACGGCCGCCGCGCCCGAACTGTTCGGTCTCGACAGCTTTGGCGACCTCGGCAAGCCGCGCGATCTGGCCAAGGTCTTCGATACCATCGAGTACGCCAAGTGGAAGGCCTTTCGCGACACCGAGGACGCGCGCTATGTCGGTCTGTGCCTGCCGCGTTTTCTGGGCCGTCTGCCGTTCAATCCGGTCGATGGCACCACGGTCGAAGGCTTCAATTTCGTGGAGGACGTGGACGGTAGCGACCACCAGAAATACCTGTGGTGCAACGCCGCCTATGCCTTCGGCGCCAACCTCGCGCGCGCCTTCGACCACTTCGGCTGGTGCGCGGCGATTCGCGGCGTCGAGGGCGGCGGCCTGGTCGACGACCTGCCGACCCACACCTTCAAGACCGATGACGGCGATATCGCCCTCAAATGCCCGACCGAACTGGCGATCACCGACCGGCGCGAGAAGGAGCTGTCCGACCTCGGTTTCATTCCGCTCGTGCACTGCAAGAACACCAGTTACGCCGCCTTCTTCGGCGCCCAGTCGGCCCAGCGCGCCAAGCGCTACAACAACGACGCGGCCAATGCCAACGCCACGCTCTCGTCGCAGTTGCAATACATCTTCGCCGTCTCGCGCATCGCCCATTACATGAAGGCCATGATGCGCGACAAGATCGGCAGCTTCGCGGCGGCCTCGGGCGTGGAGGACTATCTGAACCGTTGGCTGACCAAGTACGTCCTGCTGGACGACAACGCCAGCCAGGACCAGAAGGCCCAGTTTCCGCTGCGCGAGGCCACGGTCCAGGTCAGCGAGGTGCCGGGCAAGCCGGGCGTCTACCGCGCCGTGTCCTTTCTGCGTCCGCATTTCCAGCTCGATGAGCTGTCGGTGTCCCTCCGTTTGGTCGCGGAGTTGCCGCAATCGACCAAAGCCTGATCCTTCCACCTCACAAGGAGTTAAGAATGGCAATAGACGTCTACCTGCAAATCGATGGCATCAAGGGCGAGTCGGCCGATGACCGGCATCGCGACTGGATCGAATGCCAGTCCGTGCACTGGAGCGTGTCGCAGCCGCGTTCGGCCACGGCCTCGACCAGCGGCGGCCACACGGCCGAGCGCTGCGAGCACAGTGAAATCGTGATCACCAAGATGGCCGACCTGGCCACGCCGATCCTGCTGCAGACCTGCTCGTCCGGCAAGACCATCCCGCGCGCCAAGCTCGAGTTCATGCGCGCCGACGGCCAGGGCGAGCGCATCAAGTACTTCGAGATCGAGCTCGAAAATGTGCTGATCGGTGAGGTCAACCCGACCGTAGGCGAGGGCGACATCCTGCAGGAAAGCCTGGGCCTGAAGTTCTCCAAGGTGAAGTGGAAGTACACGCAGCAGAAGATCGGTGGCGGCGCCGGTGGCAACACCTCCGGCGGCTGGGACCTGGCCAGCAACCGCATCGTCTGAGCCACACCCACCCTCCTGGCCCCGCGCGGTCCTAGCCCGTCCTGCGCGGGGCTTTTTCTTGCCCGGATACCGATATGGACCTCAATCTGAAAACCCTGGTCAGCAAATTCAATGACACCACGCGCACTGCCGCCGCCCGCGCCGCCAACCTCTGTCTCGGTCTGGGCCAGTTCGAAGTCGATGTCGAGCACCTGTTCCTGGCCCTGCTCGAGCAGCCGGCCAGCGATGTCGCCTGCATTCTGCGCCATTGCGACATCAGCCTCACGCGGCTGGAGAGCGACCTGCGCGCCGAGCTGAAAGGCTTTGCCAGCGGGGCCACCCGCACCCCCGTTTTTTCGCGCCATCTGCCGCAGCTGTTCGAACAGGCCTGGCTGATCGCCTCGCTCACGCCGCTGCAGCCGGCGCGCATCCGCAGCGGCCATCTGCTGCTGGCACTGCTGAATGATCCGGCGCTGTCGCAATTGGCCCAGCGCGCGTCGGGCGCATTTGCGCGCATCCCGCGCGACCGTCTCAAGCACGATTTCGACAAGCTCACCGCCGGGTCGCAGGAGGCAGGCAGCGCGCCCCCGCCCGATGACGCGCCCGGTGCGCCAATTCCGATGGCGCGCGCCACGCCGGCGCTGGAGCGCTACACCACCGACCTGACCGCGCGCGCCCGCGCCGGCGAACTCGATCCGGTGATCGGGCGATCGGCCGAGATTCGCCAGACCATCGACATTCTGCTGCGCCGGCGCCAGAACAATCCGATCCTGACCGGCGAAGCGGGTGTCGGCAAGACCGCCGTGGTGGAAGGCCTGGCCCTGCGCATCGCCAGCGGCGATCTGCCCGCGGCGCTCAAGCAGGTCGCCATCCACGTGCTCGATCTGGGCCTGCTGCAGGCCGGCGCCAGCGTCAAAGGCGAATTTGAGAGCCGTCTGCAGGCCGTCATCGATGAAGTGCAGGCCAGTCCGCATCCGATCATCCTGTTCATCGACGAGGCGCATACCCTGGTCGGCGCTGGCGGTGCGGCCGGTCAGAACGACGCGGCCAACCTGCTCAAGCCCGCGCTGGCGCGCGGCAGCCTGCGCACCATCGCCGCCACCACCTGGGCCGAATACAAGCGCTACTTCGAGAAAGACGCCGCGCTGGCGCGCCGCTTCCAGGTCGTCAAGGTGGAGGAGCCGGACGAAGAAAACGCCTGCGCCATGCTGCGCGCGCTGGCCGCGCCGATGGAGCGCCACTTCGGCGTGCGCATTCTGGATGAAGCGGTGGTGCAGGCCGTGCGCCTCTCGCACCGCTACCTGAGCGAGCGCCAGCTGCCCGATAAGGCCATCGGCGTGCTCGATACGGCCTGCGCCCGCGTCGCACTCGGCCAGTCGGCCCAGCCGGCGGCCATCGAGAGCCTGCATAGCCAGCTGGCCGCGAATGCGGCGCGGCTGGCAGCGCTGGAGCGCGACGCGGCCGCCGGCCTGCCACAGGGTCTGCAGATCGACAGCCTGCGCGCCGAACGCGCCGATCTCAGCGCGCGCCTGGCGGAACTGGAGCAGCGCTGGCAGGACGAGCGCGCCCTGTGCGCCCAGGTGCAGGAGATCCGCGCCGCCGCCGAGGGCAGCAGCGACACGCGCATCCGCGCCGAACTGCGCGACCTGCAGCTGCAGCTGGCCAGCCTGCAGGGCGAATCGCCGCTGGTGCCCGCCCAGGTGGACGGCGCCGCCGTCGCCGCCGTCGTCGCCGGCTGGACCGGCATTCCGCTCGGCCGCATGCTGAAGGACGATCTGGCCGTGCTGGCCACACTCGGAGACTTGCTGGCGGCGCGCGTGGTCGGCCAGCCGCACGTGGCCGGCGCCATCGCCCAGCGCATCCGCTGCGCGCGCGCCCGCCTCGACGATCCGGCCAAGCCGCAGGCCGTATTCCTGTTTGCCGGTCCCTCCGGCGTCGGCAAGACCGAAACGGCGCTGGCTCTGGCCGAACTGCTGTATGGCGGCGAGCGCAAACTCATCACCATCAATATGAGCGAGTTCCAGGAGGCGCACAGCGTCTCCGCCCTCAAGGGATCGCCGCCGGGCTATGTCGGCTTTGGCGAAGGCGGTGTGCTGACCGAGGCCGTGCGCCGCCAGCCCTACAGCGTGGTGCTGCTCGACGAATTCGAAAAGGCCCATGCCGACGTGCGCGAGCTGTTCTACCAGGTGTTCGACAAGGGCCGCCTCGATGACGCCGAGGGCCGCAGCATCGACTTTCGCAACACCATCCTGATCGCGACCTGCAATCTCGGCGCCGCCCA
Source organism: Massilia sp. TS11 (assembly GCF_022012445.1). Lineage (GTDB taxonomy): Bacteria > Pseudomonadota > Gammaproteobacteria > Burkholderiales > Burkholderiaceae_D > Telluria. Next base: position 87,408 of record NZ_JAKLTS010000004.1, on the reverse strand, counting down.
GATTATGGCCGCCTGCGCAACCGCCACACCGAGTCCGGCCGAACTGGAGGCCCTGGTGCGTCCGCTGCTGGCCCAGGCCTTCAAGCCGGCCCTGCTCGGGCGCATGAGCGTGCTGCCTTTTTATCCGCTGGCCGAGGAAAGCCTGGCCGCCGTGGTCCGCCTCAAGCTCGATCGCATCGGCCAGCGCCTGCTGCAGCAACAGCGCGCCAGCTTCCACTACGATGGCGCCGTGGTCGACGCCATTCTCGCCCGCTGCGACCAGCCCGAGGCGGGCGCGCGCCATGTCGATGCGCTGTTGGCGCGCCATCTGCTGCCGACGCTGGCCGATACCGTGCTGACGGCGCTCGGGGAAGGGCGCGAAATTCTGTCGGTGCAGGCCACGGCCGCCGCCGACGGCAGCCTGCAGCTGCGCGTCGACCAGGCCTGAGGAGACCAGCATGCTCGATCTGCCACGCCTGCTCGACCCGATCCACCCGAACACGCCCTGCGGCGAAGACCTGAGTTTTTCGGCGGAGCTGGACGCCATTGCGCGGGCGCGCCAGGCGGACGATCCGACGCTCGATCAAGGCGCCTGGGTCAGCGACCTGAAGGAGGCCGACTGGCCGCTGGTGGCCGCGCGCTGCAGCGAGCTGCTGTCCAGCCGCAGCAAGGACCTGCAACTGGCCGTCTGGCTGGCCGAAGCCCACGCGCACCAGGGCGACACGGCGGCCCTGGCCGATAGCCTGCGGCTGATCGCGCGTCTGTGCCAGCACTACTGGGAGGGCCTGCATCCGCTGCCCGACGAAGCCGGACCGGAACGCCGGATCGGCAACCTGTGCTGGCTGGCCGCGCAGCTGCCGCAATGGATCGCGCAGCAGCAGCAGCCGGGTGAACTGGCGAACGCGCTGCGTGAACTGGAAGCCGCGGTCGACCTGCGCCTGGGCGCCGATGGTCCGAGCTTCAGCCCGGCCATGACGGCGCTCGAACGTTTTCCCGCGCCTTGCGAAAATCAGCCGGACAGCGCGCCGGCCGGCGACGCGCCCGCAAACGGCGGCGCGCTGCAGACGCGCGCGCAGGCCATCGCCCAGCTGCGCAGTGTGGCCGCCTGGTTCCGCGCGAATGAACCGCACAGCCCCGTGGCTTTGCTGGCCGAGCGTGCGGCCGCCTGGGGCGAGCAGAATCTGGAGCAATGGCTGCGCAGCGTGATCAAAGACCACGCCACGCTGGCCCAGCTGGAGGAGACGCTCGGCCTGGGGCCGCGCGCCGATGGATGATTACACCTTGACCTTGGCCGCCGCCGCTTCGATCTGGGCTTCGACCATTTTCACCGCCTCGCGCGTGGCCCGGGTCACTTCCTCGTAGCCGCGGAAGGCATTGTCGATGGCGGCCTTCACGATCTGCACGGCGTCCTTCGAACCCGGCTTCACATGCTGGGTCACGTCGTAGATCAGGGCCGACAGGCTGTTCTTCGATTCCTTCAGGTGGGCGTCGGCGGCCTGCTCGAATTCGTCTTTCATCTGCAGGATGATGGCGGTCAGCTGCTCCGCGTATTCCTTGGTGTTCTGCATACCGGGCGGCAGATTGGCCATTGCGGTCAGGGCCGCCTGCGCGCTCGGCGCGCGGCCCAGCTCTTTGCTGGCCTCCATCGCGTCCTTCATCGCACTCTGGGCCGTGGCCACGTTCAGGGCCACCACTTGTTCGACACCCTGAATGGTCTTTTGCGCCAGGGCGTTAAAGGTCATCATCTGCAGTTCAAACAGGGTCTTGGTGGCGTTGGCGAACTGTTCGGGACTGGTGAACATGCGGTCTCCTTATGCAGGTGCTGCGTCGTTATTGGATTGGGGCGCCACGCGCGGCAAGCGCAGACGCACCGTTGTGCCCTCGCCAGGGGCGCTGGACAGGGCGATGTCGCCGCCCAGCAGGCCGTCGACGATGTTATACACCAGGTGCAGGCCCAGTCCAAGCGAGCCGCCGGCCATGCGCGTGGTGAAGAAGGGATCGAATACCTGGTGCTGGAGTTCGGGCGGGATGCCGGCCCCGTCGTCCACCACCGTCAGCATGATGGCGCCATGCGGCGCGCTGGCCGCCGTGATGCGGATATGCCCGGCCGCGCCGGCCGGGAAGGCGTGCACGAGGCAGTTGTCGAACAGGTTAGACAGCACCTGCAGCAGCGGGCCCGGATAGCTGTCCATCTCGAGGCCGTCTTCGATCTGGCTGTGCACGTGGATGCCGCGCTCCTCGGCGCGCGGTTTGAGCGACTGCAGCACGTCGCGCAGCAGACGCGTGGCCGAAAATTCGCGCCGCTGGGCGCTGTCCTGGTCCACCGCCAGCTGCTTGAAGTTGGCCACCAGTTCGGCCGCGCGCAGCAGATTGCGCGTGACCAGTTCGGCCGCCATGCGCGTATCGGTGATGTAGGCCTCCAGCGTCGAGCGGCGGATGCCCTGGGCCAGCGCCTGTTCCAGCGTGTCGGCGCGGCTGCTCAGGGTGGTGGCCGCCACCAGACTATTGCCGATCGGGGTATTCAGTTCGTGCGACATGCCCGCCACCAGCGTGCCGAGCGCGGCCAGCTTGTCGCGCCGGACCAGTTCCGCCTGGGCCGAGCGCAGCGTCTCGTTGGCCTGGGCCAGTTCGGCGTTCGCCTGCGTGAGCGCGGCGGTGCGCGCATCGACCATCTCCTGCAGCTTTTCGCGGTGGCGCGCCAGCTCGCGCTCGCGCCGGATCCGCTCGATGGCGATGCCGGCCAGATGGGTCGCGACCTCGATCAGGCGGAACTCCTCCGGCCCCGGACTGCGCACGCTGCGGTAGTACATGGCGAAGGAGCCGAGCACCTGGCCATGCTCGACGCTGATCGGCGTGGACCAGCAGGCGCGCAGGCCGTAAGCCAGGGCCAGAGCCTTGTAGTCGGCCCACAGCGGATCGTGTTCGATGTCGGAGACGATGACCGTGGCATTGCGGTACATGGCGGTGCCGCAGGACCCGGCCACCGGGCCGATCGGCACGCCGTCGAGGGCGTCCATATATGCCTTGGGCAGATTCGGGCCCGAAGCGGGACGCACATGCACGCCGTCTTCGTCCAGCATCAGAATCGAGCACAGCACGCCGGGCGCGAGTTCTTCGATCAGGACCAGCAGGCTGTCGAGCGTGGCCTGCAGGTCGGCCCCGCGCGCCACCATTTCGAGCAGGCGCGCCTCGCCCGCGCGCAGATGCTCGGTGCGTTTGCCGTGGGTGATGTCGAGGATGCGCAGATGTAGCAGGCGCCGTTCGCTGATGGGCAGCTGCACGAAGCGCAGCTCGGCGTCGAAGCTGCTGCCGTCGGGGCGCTGCAGGCGCAGTTCGCCCACCTGGCGCAGGCCGGCCGCGACATCGGCCAGCATGGCGCGCACCGTGTCGTCGGCCGGGCGGGAATCGGCCTGCAGCGGCGCGCACAAGCCGGTCAGCGACAGCTGGCGCAGCGCCTCGAAGGTGTAGCCGAGCAGGCCGCAGGCGTGCACATTGGCGTCCAGCAGACACTCGCAGTCGAGGTCATACAGCAGCACCGCGTCCGGTGAGCCCATGAGCATCGCATGGTAGTCGATCCGCAGCGCAGGCACGGCGCAGCCCGCGCCGGCGCCGTGGGGGGCGTCGGCTGCGGCATGCAGCGGCGGTGCCGGGAAGCGGTAAACCATGACCTACGCTCCTCAGGGATAGTCGTCTCTAGTGTAGCGCAAGCGCCTTGCCCCGGCCAGTCGGGCCTAGTGGCCGTGCGCGTGCGGCTTGCGCGTGGCCTGCGGCAGGCTGGCGTCGCCGGCCGGCGCCGTGTCCGGCGCGCGCTGCAGGGGCAGGGCGGCGCTGTCGCCCTGGTACTCATAGGCCTGGGTGCCCGGCGGCGGCTGGTACCAGCCCGGATCGCGGTAGTCGCCCGGCTTCTGGTCCTTGCGCACTTTGATGGTGGTGAACATGCCACCCATACCGATCGGGCCGAACGGGCCTTCGCCCGTCATCATCGGCAGCGTGTTGGGCGGCAGCGGCATGCTCATCGTCGCCATCTCGTGCATGCCGTGCTGGCCCATGGCCATATAGCCCGGTACCAGATTGCCAATCTTTTCCATCGCCTCGGACTGGTCGACCCCGATCATGGTCGGCACCGCATGGCCCATCGCATTCATCGTGTGGTGCGACTTATGGCAGTGCAGCGACCAGTCTCCGGGTTCGGTGGCGGTGAATTCGATCGCCCGCATCTGGCCGACGCCGACATCGGTGGTCACCTCGGGCCAGCGGGCCGTGGGCGGCACCCAGCCGCCGTCGGTGCCGGTGACGACGAATTCGTGCCCGTGCATGTGGATCGGGTGGTTCGTCATCGTCAGGTTGCCGACCCGGATGCGCACCTTGTCGCCGAGGCGGCAGGGCAGGCTGTCGATGCCGGGGAAGACGCGGCTATTGAAGGTCCACAGATTAAAGTCGAGCATGGTGTTCACGCTCGGCGTGGCGGCGCCCGGCTCGATGTCGTAGGCCGCCAGCAGGAAGCAGAAGTCGCGGTCCACGGCCATGAACTTCGGGTCCTTCGGGTGGGTGATCCACAGACCCATCATCCCCATCGCCATCTGGGTCATCTCGTCCGCATGCGGGTGGTACATGAAGGTGCCGGCGCGGCGCGCCGTGAATTCATAGACGAAGGTTTTACCCGGCATGATCGGCGGCTGGGTCAGGCCGGTCACGCCGTCCATCCCGGCCGGCAGGCGCTGGCCGTGCCAGTGCACGCTGGTCGCTTCGGGCAGGCGGTTGGTGACGAACACGCGCACGCGGTCGCCTTCCACCACTTCGATGGTGGGGCCGGGCGACTGGCCGTTGTAGCCCCACAGGCGCGCCTGCATGCCGGGCGCCAGTTCGCGCACGACCGGCTCGGCCACCAGGTGGAACTCCTTGACGCCCTTGTTCATGCGCCAGGGCAGGGACCAGCCATTGAGCGTCACCACCGGATTGAAGGGGCGGCCGTTGGCCGGCAGCGGCGGCGGCACAGTGCCGGCGTGCGCCATGCTGGCCGCTTCCGGCATCGAGGTGATGATGGCGGCCGCACCAGCGCCGCCGAGGAATTCGCGTCGGGATACCATGGTCGAATCAATCCTTGGAAGGGGAACCGGCCACCAGGGCCTGGTCGAGGGCCGCGTCGGCCAGCCAGAAGTCGCGCTGCGCCTCGATGGCGGCGCTGACGGCCTGAATCTGCTCGCGCGCATCGGCCAGCAGTTCGAACACGCTGGTCAGCATGCCGTTATAGCGCAGCAACTGTTCGTCGGCGATGCGCTTTTTCAGGGGGACGATCTCGTCGCGGTAGTGGCGCGCGATGTCGTAGCTGGCCGTGTAGCTCGCATGGGCAGCGCGCACTTCGGAGCGCGCCGTCAGGGCCGCGGCGCGTGCCTGCAGCACGGCGCGCTCGTAGTCGGCGCGGGCGCGCGCGGCGCGGGCGTCGCCAAAATCGAAGAGCGGGATCTCGAGCCCGATTTCGACGCCATTGCCGCCGCTGGCGCGCACCGGGCCCGCTTCCAGCACATTCACAAAGCGCTGGGTCTGGATCAGACGGTGGCTGGCCGCCACGGCCGCCACTTCGTTTTCGGCGCTCAGAATATCGAGGCGGGTGCGCAGGGCCGTCGCTTCGGCATCCTGCACGCTGCGCGCCGCCGCCGGCAGATCGGGCAGGCGTTCGGGCAGCGTAAAGCGCGGGGCGTCCAGACCCAGGGCGCGGGTCAGGCGTTCGCGTTCGCTCACGGCCTGCTGGCGCGCCTTGGCCAGCGCCGCCACGGCGTCGGCGAAGAAGGCCTGCTGGCGCGCCTGCTGGAAGGCGCTCCAGTTGCCCGCCTTGGCCATGCGCTGCGCCAGATCGTGGCTGGCGTCGGCCGCGTCTTTCACCTGCTCGGCGTAGGCCAGCATCTGCTGCGCCGCCACCGCACCGTAGAAGGCGCGCCGCGCCTCATTCGCCACGGCCAGGGCTTCCTGGGCGGTGCGCAACTGGGCCTGGCTGAAGCGCTGCTGCTGCATGGCGCGCTCGGGCCCCATGGTAAACAGGGCGTACAGGGGCAGCATCAGCGTGCGCTCGATGTCCACATCTCCGTGGCTGCTGGTGCGCTTGAAGCTGAAACCGGGATTCGGCAGCCGCCCGGCCTGCACCAGCTCCGCCTCGGCCATGCCCAGCTCCGCATAGGCGGCGCCCAGGCGCGGGTGGCGCGCCAGCGCGATGCGCACGGCCGCATCGGGACCGAGCGGCTTGGCCAGCAGGGGCTCGACCTGATCGGCCGCGGCGGCTTGGGGCAGGCCGCGCTCGGCGCGCAGCTGGTCGATGCGGGTGCGCCCGCCGTCTTCCGAAAAACTGGCGCAGCCCGTCAGCAGGGCGGCGGCGAGGGCAAACGGCAGCAGCTTCATGCCGCGCTGGCCGGGTAGCCTTCGTCGGCCAGCCGGGCTTGGATGGTCGCGGGGTCGGCGCTGCTCTCCACCTGCACGGTGTGGCTGGCCAGGTCGCAGTTGACTGTGGCCTGCGGGTCCAGCGCCTGGATCGCGCCGGTGATCGTGCGCACGCAGTGGCCGCAGCTCATATCGGGAATAGTCAGGTTCAGCATGGTGTCCTCCTGTGACGATAGGCGCTATGATGAACCTTACTACGATGGGAAGGTCAAGGTTTTTTTGTGCTTGACCTTTCCATGATGGGAAGGTTTAAGCTGGCCAGCATCGTATTTCAACAGGACCGGTCATGAGTACCAGTAAAGACATCGATCTGAGTATTGAAGGCATGAGCTGCGCCGCCTGTGTCAACCGCATCGAGCGGGCCGTGCGCAAGCTGCCCGGGGTCGAGAACGCCCAGGTCAATCTGGCCACCGAGCAGGCGCGCGTGAGCGTGGCGGACGATGGCCCGGACGCCGCCGCCCTGATCGCCGCCGTCGTGCAGGCCGGCTATCAGGCGCATGAAATGAACCCGGCCGCCGCCGCGCCCGAGGCCGTCCCGGCGAACGACTGGCGCGAGCTGGCCCTGGTCGTCGGCGGCGGCATCCTGACCCTGATTCTCAACCTGCCGATGCTGACCGGGCTGGAGATCGCGCCCCTGTGGCAGTGGCTGCTGGCCACCCCGGTGCAGCTGCTGGTGGGCGCGCGCTTTTATGCCGGCGCCTGGGCCGCGCTCAAGGACCGCAGCGCCAATATGGACGTGCTGGTGGCGATCGGCACCAGCGCCGCCTATGGCCTGAGCGTCTACCAGGCCTTGACCGTGGCCCACCACGCCCACCTGTATTTCGAGGCCGGCGCCACCGTCATCGTCCTGGTCCGCCTCGGCAAATGGCTGGAGATGCGGGCGCGCCGGCGCGCTTCGGCCGCCATCCGCGCCCTGCATGCGCTGCGCCCGGCCACGGCGCGCGTGCAGCGTCATGGGCAGGAGGCCGATATCCCCGTCGCGCAGCTGCGCGTGGGCGACCGGCTGGTGCTGCGCCCGGGCGAGCTGATTGCGGCCGACGCGCGCGTGCTCGAAGGCCGCTCCCAGACCGACGAATCGATGATGACGGGCGAAAGCCGCCCGGTCGACAAGGCTGCCGGCGCCGCCCTGATCGGCGGATCCGTCAATGGCAGCGGTCTGCTGCTGGCCGAGGTGACGGCGGTCGGCACCGAGACCGTGCTGGCCGGGATCATCCGCGCCGTCGAGAACGCGCAGCTGGGCAAGGCGCCGGTGCAGCGCATGGCCGACCGCGTGACGGCGGTTTTCGTCCCGGTGATTCTGCTGATCGCCCTGATCACCCTGGCCGGCTGGCTGCTGGCCGGGGCCGGGACCGACCAGGCCATCATCAATGCAGTGGCCGTGCTCGTCATCGCCTGTCCGTGTGCGCTTGGACTGGCCACGCCGGCCGCCATCATGGCCGGCACCGGCACCGCCGCGCGCCAGGGCATTCTGATCCGCGACGTCGAGGCGCTCGAGCTGCTGCACAGCGTGCAGGCGATCGCCTTCGACAAGACCGGCACCCTCACCGAGGGCAAGCCGCGCCTCGTCAGCCAGCAGACATTCACGGGATCGGCGGCCGAGCATCTGCGCCTGGCCGCCGCCATGCAGAAGGGCAGTGAACATCCGCTCGCCAAGGCCGTGCTCGACGCGGCGGCTGGCCAGGCGCTGCCGACCGCGGTCGACATGCAGGCCGTGCCGGGGCAGGGCGTGCAGGCCGAGATTGACGGCGCCCGCTATGTGCTCGGCAACCGCCAGCTGCTGGCGGCCCACGGCATCACGCCCGAGGGCGGCGTGGCCGAGCAGGCCGAGGGCCACAGCCTGGCCTGGCTGGCGCGGGTGGCGCCCACGCCTGCGCTGCTGGGCCTGTTTGCCTTTGGCGACGCCCTCAAGCCCGAAGCTGCCGCCGCCGTCGCCCAACTGCATGCCCAGCAGCTGCGCGTGCTGATGCTCTCGGGCGACAATGTGGGCAGCGCCGAGAAGGTGGCCGCCACGCTCGGCATCCGCGAAGTGCATGCCGGCCTGTCGCCGACCGACAAGGCGGCCATCGTGGCCCGTCTGCATGGCGAGGGCGTGCGCGTGGCCATGGTCGGCGACGGCATCAACGACGCGCCCGCGCTGGCCGCGGCCGACGTCGGCATCGCCATGGGCTCGGGCACCGACGTCGCCATGCACACGGCCGGCGTCACCCTGATGCGCGGCGACCCGCGCCTGCTGGCCGGCGCCATCGACATCTCGCGCCGCACCTGGCGCAAGATTTTGCAGAACCTGTTCTGGGCCTTCATCTTCAACGTGGCCGGCATTCCGCTGGCCGCCTTCGGCAAGCTCAATCCGATGATTGCCGGCGCCATGATGGCCGTCTCGAGTGTATTTGTGGTCAGCAACGCCTTGCTGCTGACGCGTTGGAAATCAGGAGCACAGCATGCATAACATTGGAGAAGCGGCCAAGCTGTCCGGCGTCTCGGCCAAAATGATCCGCCACTACGAATCGATCGGCCTGATCCAGGCGGTCAACCGCACCGAGGCCGGCTACCGCCTGTACGGCGAGTCCGACATCCGCGTGCTGCAGTTCATCCAGCGCGCGCGCGCCCTTGGCTTTTCGCTCGAGCAGATCGGCAATCTGCTGACGCTCTGGCAGGACAAGAACCGCGCGTCCAAGGATGTGCGCGCGCTGGCCAAGCGCCACCTGGCCGAGCTGGACGAGAAGATTTCGGAATTGCAGGCGATGAAGCGCACGCTCGAACACCTGGCCGCGTGCTGCCACGGCGACCAGCGCCCCGACTGCCCGATCATCGAGACCCTGGCCGCCGCCTGAAGCCTGGCGCAATGGAAAAATGGGGTCTGACCCCATTTTTCGGTGCGGAAAAGAAAAACGCCGTATCCCTGAAACAAGGCTACGGCGTTTTGCGGTTAGGCGGTAGATGGTGCCCACGGAGGGACTCGAACCCCCACACCTCGCGGCACATGGACCTGAACCATGCGCGTCTACCAATTCCGCCACGTGGGCACTGATCTTGCATAACGCTGATGTTGCAGACTGCTGGTGCCCACGGAGGGACTCGAACCCCCACACCTCGCGGCACATGGACCTGAACCATGCGCGTCTACCAATTCCGCCACGTGGGCAACATCAACTTCTGCTTTCCGCTGCTTTGCAAACTTCACTAGCTGCGGAAGACCAAGATTATAGCGGAAGAATTCTAAATGTCAAAGCGCCTGCAAAAGAAATTTTAGGTGTGCACCGGCGCTATCCCTTACACTAGCATCATGTTAACCAAGAAGAAGAGCGAAGCAGCCTTGAATTCCACCGCTACCACCATTCCGAGCCGCGAGGACATCCTCGCCATTTTCCGCAACGCTGAAGGCCCACTCGATGTGCACACCCTGGCCCGTACCCTGCGTGTGCGCGGCGAGGCGCTCGATGTGCTGGTACGGCGTCTGGTCGCCATGGAGCGCGACGGGCAGTTGCGCACGAATCGCGACGGCCAGTATGTGCTGCTCGACCATTCGGCCTTCATCGCCGGCCGCGTTTCGGCCCACCGCGACGGCTATGGCTTTGTCATCCCCGACGATGGCAGCGAAGACCTGTTCCTCAATGAGCGCGAAATGCAGAAGGTCCTGCACGGCGACCGCGTGCTGGCGCGCATGTCGGGCCTGGACCGGCGCGGCCGCCCGGAGGCGAGCATCGTCGAGGTGGTCGAGCGCGGCAATTCCCATGTGATCGGCCGCCTGCTGCAGGAAAACGGCACCTGGGTGGTGGCGCCCGAAGACAAGCGCATCGGCCAGGATATTCTGGTCATGGGCGGGCCGGGCAAGGCGCGCGCGGGCCAGGTGGTGTCGATCGAACTGGTCGAACAGCCGGCGCGCTTCCGTCAGCCGGCCGGCAAGATCGTCGAAATCCTCGGCGAACTCGACGACCCGGGCATGGAGATCGAAATCGCCGTGCGCAAGTTCGGCGTGCCCCATATTTTCTCGGACGCCGCCCTGAAGCAGGCCGCCAAGCTGCCCGACGTGGTGCGCGCGGCCGATCTCAAAGGCCGGGTCGACCTGCGCGATGTGCCCCTGGTGACCATCGACGGCGAGGATGCGCGCGACTTCGACGATGCCGTGTATTGCGAGCCGGTCAAGATCGGCCGCACCCAGTGCTACCGCCTGATCGTCGCCATTGCCGACGTCAGCCACTACGTCAAGCCGAACGACGGCCTCGATGTCGATGCGCTCGAGCGCTCGACCTCGGTGTACTTCCCGCGCCGCGTGATTCCCATGCTGCCGGAAAAGCTGTCCAACGGCCTGTGCTCGCTGAACCCGAATGTCGACCGCCTGACCCTGGTCTGCGACATGGTCGTCACCCTCAAGGGCGAGCTCAAGGCTTATCAGTTCTATCCGGCCGTGATCCACTCGGCGGCGCGCCTGACCTATACCGAAGTGGCCGAAATCCTCGGCAACACGAATGGCCCGGAAGCGGCGCGCAAGGCCTCGCTGGTGCCGCATCTGGTCCACCTGTACGAGGTCTTCCATGCGCTGCAGAAGGCGCGCATGGCGCGCGGCGCGATCGACTTCGAGACGACCGAAACCTATATCGTCTGCAATGCCTTCGGCAAGATCGAGAAGATCATTCCGCGCACGCGCAATGACGCGCACCGCCTGATCGAGGAGTGCATGCTGGCGGCCAACGTCTGCGCGGCCGATCTGCTGATCCGCCATAAGCATCCGGGCACCTACCGCATCCACGCCGGTCCGACCAAGGAAAAGCTGATGCAGGTGCGCACCTTCCTCAAGCAGGTGGGCCTGAGCCTGGGCGGCGGCGACACGCCGGCCGCCTCCGACTACGCCGAGCTGATGAAGAAGGTCAAGGAGCGCCCGGACGCGCCGATGCTGCAGACCATGCTGCTGCGCTCGATGCAGCAGGCCGTCTACAGCCCCGACAACATCGGCCACTTCGGCCTCGCGTATGAGGCCTATGCCCATTTCACCAGCCCGATCCGCCGCTATCCGGACCTGCTGACCCACCGCGCGATCAAGGCCATCCTGCAGGGCAAGCGCTACGAGCCCAAGGGCATCGATACCAGCACCCTCAACACGGCCCTGTCGAACGCCGCCCGCAAACAGCTGGCCAAGGACCGCGCCGAAGGCAAGCACAAGCGCGAAGCCGACATGACGATCTGGGACGCGCTCGGCGTGCACTGCTCGGCCAACGAGCGCCGCGCGGACGAGGCCTCGCGCGATGTCGAAGCCTGGCTCAAGTGCTACTTCATCAAGGACAAGCTGGGTGAGGAATTCACCGGCACCATCAGCGGCGTGACCAGCTTCGGCATCTTCGTCCAGCTCGACGCCCTGTTTGTCGAGGGCCTCGTGCATGTGACCGAACTCGGCCCCGACTACTTCCAGTACGACGAGGCGCGCCACGAACTGCGCGGCGAGCGCACGGGCAAGCGCTACCAGCTGACCGACCGCGTGACCGTGCAGGTCAGCCGGGTCGACATGGAGGCGCGCAAGATCGATCTGGCCCTGGTGCTGGACAACACGCCGACGATCCGTCCGGCCAAGGCGCGCGCCGTGGCCGAGGCCCCGGCCAGCAAGGTGCGCAAGCCGGCCAGCAAGACCCCGCGCCACGAATTCGAGCGCGAGTCGGCCAATTACGGCGGCAAGGCGCGCCCGAGCAAGGCGCGCAAGGGCAAGACCGAGGCCGCGCCCGTGCGCGCCAGCAAAGCCGCCAAGAAGCCGGTCGCACGCCCGACCAAATCCAAGAAAAAGCGTTAAACCATGAAGAACAAAATGATTTTCGGCTTCCACGCCGTGACCTCGCGCCTGCGCCATGAGGCCGCGTCGGTGGAAGAAATTTTTGTCGACGCCACCCGCAACGACCGCCGCATGCAGGACCTGATCGCCCATGCCAAGGCGGCCGGCGTGCGCGTGATGCCGGTCGAGTCGGCGCGCCTCGACAAGATCGTCGGCACGCACCGCCACCAGGGCGTGATCGCCTTCGCCAGCCAGCTTTCGCTGGCCCGCAATCTGGATGAGCTGCTGGACGCCGTCGAAGGCCCGCCGCTGCTGCTGATCCTCGACGGCATTACCGATCCGCACAATCTGGGCGCCTGCCTGCGCGTGGCCGACGGGGTCGGCGCGCATGCCGTCATCGTGCCCAAGGACCGCGCCGTCGGTCTGAATGCGACGGCGGCCAAGGTCGCCTCGGGCGCGGCCGAAACCGTGCCCTACATCACCGTCACGAATCTGGCGCGCACCATGCGCGAGCTGAAGGAGCGCGGCGTGTGGCTGATCGGCACTTCCGACGACGCCGACAAGACGCTCTACGAGGCCGATTTCAGCGGCCCGGTGGCCCTGGTCATGGGCTCGGAAGGCGAGGGCATGCGCCGCCTGACGCGCGAAACCTGCGATCTGCTGGTCTCGATTCCGATGCTGGGCTCGGTGGAAAGCCTGAACGTGTCGGTGGCCTCGGGCGTCTGCCTGTACGAGGCGCGCCGCCAGCGCATGGCCAAGGGCCAGTAGGGTCTTTGCGCCAGCGCCTGCAGACGGTTTCCGGATAGGCTAAGATGCAGATCTTATAAGCACTGCATCGACCCCCATGTTTGCCCGCCTGCGAGACGACATCCACAGCATCATTGCCCGCGACCCGGCTGCCCGCAACGCCTGGGAGGTGCTGACCTGTTATCCGGGTCTGCACGCGATCGTCATGCACCGCTGGGCGCACTGGTGCTGGCTGCACCGCATGAAGTGGCTGGGCCGCTTCATCAGCTACCTCGCGCGCATGATCACCGGCATTGAAATCCACCCGGGCGCGCGCATCGGCCGGCGCGTGTTCATCGACCATGGCTTCGGCGTCGTCATCGGCGAAACGGCCGAGGTCGGTGACGACTGCACGATCTACCAGGGCGTGACCCTGGGCGGCACCTCCCTGCATGCGGGCAAAAAGCGCCATCCGACGCTCGAGCGCGGCGTCATCGTCGGCGCCGGCGCCCAGGTGCTGGGCGGCTTTACCGTCGGCGAGTACGCCAAGGTCGGCTCGAACGCGGTGCTGCTCAAGCCGGTGCCGGCCCAGGCCACGGCGGTCGGCAACCCGGCCCATGTGATCCAGAAGGACCAGCATTCGCGCAGCGCCGAGATTTTCGCGGCATATGGCGTCACCCCCTACGGCGACGATCCGCTGTCCAAGGCTTTGCGCGGTCTGCTCGACCATGCGCTCAGCCAGGAGGCGCAGATCGAGCGGATTCTGGCCATTCTCGAGCGCCAGGGCATCACGTGCAGCGAGGTGCCGGCCTGCGAGAAACTCAATACCAATGACATCAACAAATTCGTGGAGTAAGCCCGCATGAGCAGCGACGGCGCCGATGGCGCATTGATTCTGGACCTGTTTGAAATCCGCGTGCTGGCCGTGCTGGCCGAAAAAGAAGCGCTGACGCCCGATAATTATCCGCTCTCGCTGAACGCGCTGACCAATGGCTGCAACCAGCTGTCGAGCCGCGATCCGGTCATGCAGCTGTCCGAGGAGACGGTGGCCGATACGCTGGCGCGCCTGAGCGAGGCGCGGCTGGTGAACACGGTCGCGCAGCCGGGCGCACGCGTGGTCAAGTACGAGCACCGCATGCGCATCAAATGGTCGCTCGAGCAGGACAAGCTGGCCGTGCTGACCATCCTGATGCTGCGCGGTGTGCAGACGGCCGGCGAAATCCGCACGCGCTGCGGCCGCCTGCATGAGTTCAAGTCGGTGGCCGAGGTCGAAACGGCGCTGCAGTTCCTGATCGACAAATACCCGCCCCTGGTCAAGCGCCTCGAGCTGGCGCCCGGCACCAAGGAACCGCGCTACGGCCATCTGCTGGCCGGCGAGGAGTCACTGGCCCAGGCCGCGACGGCCTTCGGTCCGGCCGTGGCCCCGGCCGGCGGCCGCGTCGGCGAACTCGAGCAGGAGGTGGCCCGCCTGCGCGAGGAGCTATCCGCCCTGCGCAGCGAGTTTGATACATTTAAGCAACAATTCAACTAAGTAATTTGTATCCCCTGCTTGCAATAGGGATTTAGCCGGCATATTCTCCCTTCGCGATCCCAAGCGACCGGCGATCGCGCTCGACAACAGAGCCCGATACGGGCCATTCCGGGAGGGGGGGCATGCGCAATAACCAACCTGTGACGAACAGGGAGTATGTGCTGGGCGACGCGGAAACCGTCGTGTCCAAGACTGACCTGCAGGGCAATATCACCTACGTCAACCGCGACTTCATCAAGATCAGCGGGTTTTCCGAAGAAGAGCTGCTGGGGGCGCCGCAGAACATCGTGCGCCATCCCGACATGCCGCCGGCCGCGTTCGCCGATTTCTGGCGCACGATCCGCGCCGGGCGCGCCTGGAATGGCTTCGTCAAGAACCGCTGCAAGAACGGCGACCACTACTGGGTCGAAGTCCAGGCCGCGCCGCTCGTGCAGGATGGGCGCATCAACGGCTACACCTCGATCCGCGTCAAGCCGCGCCGCGAGGACGTGGCCGCGGCCGAAGCGGCCTATGCGCGCCTGCGCGCGGGCGACAACAGCATCCGCATCGAGGCCGGACGGGTGGTGGCGGTCAGCTGGCGCGACCGCTTTGCCTTTCTCCAGCGCCTGAGCCTGCGCCACCGCCTCGGCATCAGCATGGGCCTGCTGGTCACGGCCTTTGCCGTCTGCGCCGCCGTGCCGGGCATGGCCCTGCCGGCCGCCGTGGCCGGGGTGCTGCTGGCCAGCCTGTGCTACCGCTGGATCACCGCCCATATCCTCGATCCGATGGAGGCGATGTGCGCCGACATCGGGCGCATGGCCAGCGGCGACCTGTCGGCCCGCATCGATGACGGCGGCTACCGCGAGGTCAGCGCCTTGCGCCAGGCGCTGCGCGTGCTGCAGACCAATGTCAAGCTGCTCATCGGGCAGATCAAGGAAGTCTCCGGTTCCGTCAGCGAAGGCGCGGCCGCCATGGCCCAGGGCCAGGGCGAACTGTCCACGCGCACCGAGAACCAGGCCAGCGCGCTGCAGGAAACGGCGGCCACGATGGAACAGATGAATGCGGCCCTGCGCCACACGGCCGAACATGCCGAGGACTGCGACCGCCTCGTCAACGCCACCGCGGCCACGGCGCGCGGCGGCGGCGAAGCGATCGACGCCGTCATCCAAACCATGCAGGCCATCCGCACGAGTTCGGCGCGCATCGGCGAAATCATCGGCGTGATCGACGGCATCGCTTCGCAGACGAATATCCTGGCCCTGAACGCCGCCGTCGAGGCTGCGCGCGCGGGCGAGGCGGGACGCGGCTTTGCCGTCGTCGCCCAGGAAGTGCGCACCCTGGCCCAGCGCACGGCCGCGGCCGCCCACGAAATCAAGGGCCTGATCCAGGCCTCGGGCGGGCAGGTCGAGGCCGGCGGCAAGCTGGTCGATCTGGCCGGCGGACGCATGCAGGAGATTCTGGGCGGCGTCACCGAAGTGGTCAGCCATATCCAGACCATGAGCCAGACCCTGCGCGAGCAAAGCAGCGGGATCGAACAGGTCAACCTGAGCCTGGGCGAGATGGATGCGGTGACCCAGTCGAACGCGGCCAGCGTGGAGGAATCGGCGGCCGCCACCGATCAGCTGAGCCAGCAGGCCCAGCACCTAATCGCCCTCGTCAATTCCTTCCGCCTGGTCCCCGACGCGGGCGCGCCAGGGCGGCGCCAGCCGGCCCGTCTGGCCCGCATGGCCGGGGCCGGCGTGGCGTAACCAAGTCACAATTTGCAGAATGCGCTTGCTTGTCAATGCGCTAAGGATTATGCTTTAGGAGCAATACAAGCGGGCGGCACGCCCGCTTGCTCCGCCTGCGCCCCGTCCTCGCCAGGCGACCGTGCGCGCCCCATCCTCGCGCCGCAATTCCCACAACAAAAACAGCGATAAGCATGCCCGCCGGTGTGAGCCCGTGCGCGCATGGGCGGAAGGCTCATTCATGAAGCGAAACACCAAGCCCCTGATTCTGATCGTCGACGACGATCCCCTGATTCTCAGCCTGCTCGGCAATTGCCTGCGCATGGCCGGTTACGAGGTTGCCCAGGCCCAGTCGGGCGAGGCGGCGCTCGACTATGTGGCCGAGCGCCTGCCCGATCTGGTGTCGATTGACGTCGAAATGGGCGGCATGAGCGGACTCGAGCTCGCGCAGCGTCTGAAAAGCCGCAGCGTGGCCTTCATGTTCGTGTCGGCCCACGCGCAGGAGGAGATTGTGGCGCGCGCCAAGGAACATGGCGCGGTTGGCTATCTGCTCAAGCCCTTCGAAGTCAACCAGGTGGTGCCGGCCTATGCGACCGCGCTCGAAGTGGCCGGCGAACTGCGCCGCCTGCGCGAGAACGGCGAAAACCTGACGGCCGCCCTGAACGCCGGACGCGAAACCAGCATGGCGGTCGGCCTGCTGATGCGCGCCTACCAGACCAACCGCATCGTCGCCTTCGACGCCCTGCGCGAGTATGCGCGCGCGAATCGGCGCAAGATCAACGACGTCGCGGCGGCCATGCTGGATGCCGAGGAATTGTTTAACGACTTCGAGTTAATTATCTCTAAAAACCGATAGTTTTGTTTTCAAAGGATTCAGCGTAGTTTCGTTTCTGCAAGGATTTCTGAATCCTTGATGCAGGTCAAAGCCGCGTGCAAATGCTTGCCTTTATGCTTATGCCCGGCGTTGATGGGGTGCGCTGCGCACCCCTTCTGTGAGCACGCCGGTTGCCCAGCCCCGCAGCCTTCTCCATCTGGCCTTAACAGCGCCAGGCCTCGGCCCTTTCTCCGCGATCTCGCATCGCCGCAACCTGAGCAATGGCCCTTGCCCTACCAAAGAGATAGACATGGCCAAGAACCATCACGTCACACAACGGGAATACGTCCTGCAAGACCATGAAACCGTGGTCTCCAAAACGGACTTGCAGGGAAATATCACTTACGCCAACCGCGATTTCATGAAGATCAGCGGTTTCAGCGAAGACGAACTGGTCGGAGCGCCGCAGAACATCGTGCGCCACCCCGACATGCCGAAGGCGGCCTTTGCCGACTTCTGGAGCACGCTGCAGCGCGGCCACGCCTGGCATGGCCTGGTCAAGAACCGTTGCAAGAACGGCGACCACTACTGGGTCGAAGTCAATGCCGCGCCGCTGATCAAGAACGGCAAGATCAGCGGCTATACCTCGGTGCGCATCAAGCCGGACCGCGCCGCCGTCGAGGCGGCCGAGCGCGCCTATGCGGCGATCCGCAATGGCCACGGCGATCTGGGCGTCGACAATGGCGCCGTGGTCAAGCGCAGCGCCTGGGATGGCCTGCGCAAGCGCTTCGATTTCAATATCCACCAGACCTGCATGATCCTGAACGGCACGATGGCGGCCGGCTTTACGGCCGTGCTCGCCCTGAGCCCGCATCTCGGGCTGCGTCTGGTGGGTCTGGCCGGGATCGCCATCGCCGGCTTCAGCGCCTGGTGCGTGCACCAGCGCGCGCTGGCGCCGCTGGCCGAGACCTGTGCCGATCTGACGCGCCTGAGCGCCGGCGACCTGAGCGGCAAAATCCACGCCCACGGCAATACCGAAGTCAGCAGCCTGCGCCAGTCGCTGCGCGTGCTGCAGACGAATATGAAGCTGCTGATCGGCCAGATTCAGGAAGTCTCGGGCCTGGTCAAGGACGGCGCCGACCAGCTGGCCCATGGCCACCACGATCTGCAGGCGCGCACCGAGGCCCAGGCCTCGGCCCTGCAGCAGACGGCCGCCTCGATGGAAGAGATGACCAGTTCGGTGCGCGCGACTGCCGAGCACGCGGGCGAGTCCGAGCGTCTGGTGCAGGAGATGACCCGCCTGGCGGGCGAGGGCGGGGCGGTGATCGACAATGTGATCCAGACCATGGCCGCGATCGAAGCCAGTGCCGCCAAGATCGGCGACATCGTCGGCGTGATCGACGGCATCGCCTTCCAGACCAATCTGCTGGCCCTGAACGCCGCCGTCGAAGCGGCCCGTGCCGGCGAGGCCGGACGCGGTTTCGCCGTCGTCGCGCAGGAAGTGCGCGCACTGGCCCAGCGTTCGGCCACGGCCGCGCGCGAAATCACCGGCCTGATCGCCCAGTCCTCGCGTCATGTGCAGCAGGGCAGCGCCCAGGTCGACAAGGCCGGGGCCACGATTCACCGCATCTGCGACGCCGTGGCCGATGTGACCTCGCATGTGACCGATATCTCGACGGCCCTGCGCGAGCAGAGCATCGGGATCGAACAGGTCAATGATGCAGTGGCGAGCATGGATGAAGCCACCCAGTCGAATGCGGCCATGGTGGACGAGGCCGCCGCAGCGACGCGCAGCCTGACTCAGCAGGCTGCGACCTTGATGGAGCTGGTCGAATCCTTCCAGCTGTTGCAGAAACCGGCGGCGCCGGTCGCCCCCCAGGCGGGCTCGCGGCCGCGCCTGGCGGTGGCCAACGCTTAAGTGTCGTCGCGGTAGCGGCGCAGGCGGACGGCCCCGGCCAGCATGGCCAGGCCGGCCAGCGCGCCGCCCCAGGCCGCCGGCGTGGCCAGCGTGCGCCAGGCGTGTTGGGCGACCAGGCCCAGGCTCGGCCCCTGGTCGCGCACGACTTCGGCCATGCCCTGCATGGTCTCGTTGTCGTACAAGAACCAGATGCCCGGCACAAAGCCTGCGAGCGCGCGCAGGATGCCGCTGCGGATCACCAGATTGACGTCAAAGCCCAGACCGAGGCTGGCGTCCAGCATCTTCAGGGTGGCGATGGCCAGCAGCGGCAGGCCGACCGCCCACAGCAGGGCCTTGCTGCGCGCCCAGCTCGACACCAGCATCAGCCAGCCCAGGGTCGGCAGGGCCCAGATGATGAACACCGGCAGCATCGACAGCAGCTGCAGGGGCGCGATGTAGAGCGCCGGCGTGCTGAACACGCGGCCCGTGATGTTCACGCCGTGCATGGCCAGCGCCGTGCACACGATCGGCACCATCAGGAAGGCGCTGAGGGTGGCGGCGGCAAAGCTCAACACCGGCATCACCACCAGGGCCGACAGGGCCTTGGACAGCACGGTCATGCCATCCGACACCGGCAGCGATTTCCAGAACAGGATGCTGCGGTCGCGCCGTTCGTCATACAGGCAGGAGGCGGCGTAGAAGAACATGGCCAGGGCCATCATCAGGAACACCGGACCGGCCAGGGCCATATAGGCCACGCTCAGGATATCAGCCAGCTTGTCGGGCGGGGCGCCGCCCTCGGACATGTGGACCAGGGCGCCGCTGTGCTGGCCGCCGCTCATGCTTTTGTAGAGCAGGGTGCCGCCGGCCAGGCTCACCAGGGCGCCACCGACGATGGCCGGGGTCCAGAGGAAGGCCCCCTTGTGTTCCCAGAATTCGCGCTGCATCAGCCATTTCAGGGTATTCATGCGTAGCTTCCTTTCATCTTGGCCACGAACAGATCGGCCACACTTGGATTGCGGATCTCGCCCAGGGCGCTCAGCTGGGTGCGCGGCACGCCTTCGTACAGCAGCACGGTCTTGCCGAACACCGGACGCTGGTCGATCGGGCCGAGGGCGCTGGCGGCGGCCAGCTTGTCCGGATTGACGAGCAGCTCGGTGTAGCGCTCGCCCATTTCCTCCATGCTCGATTGCAGCACGATCTTGCCGTCGCGGATGAACATCAGGTCGGACAGGATGTGTTCCACTTCTTCCACCTGGTGGGTGGTGATGATGATGGTCTTGTCCTCGTCAAAATAGTCTTCCAGCAGGTTCTGGTAGAACTGCTTGCGGTAGAGGATGTCCAGGCCCAGCGTCGGTTCGTCGAGCACCAGCAGGCGCGCGTCGATGGCCATCACCAGGGCCAGGTGCAGCTGCACGATCATGCCCTTGGACATGGCCTTGACCTTGGTATCCGGATGCAGCTTGGTGCGCGCCAGATAGCGTTCGGCCTTGTCGCGCTTGAAACGCGGGTGCACGCCGGCCACGAAATCGACGGCGTCTTTCACCTTCAGCCACTTGGGCAGGATGGCCACGTCGGCGATGAAGCAGACATCGCGCATCAGGGCGTCGCGCTCGGTGCGCGGGTCCTTGCCCAGCACCTTGAGTTCGCCCTCGAAGGGGATCAGGCCGAGCGCGGCCTTGAGGGTGGTGGTCTTGCCCGAGCCGTTCGGCCCGATCAGGCCGACGATGCGGCCGGCCGGAATCTCGAAATCGATGTGGTCGACGGCCAGCTGCTTGCCATAGCGCTTGCTCAGACCTTTGGCGGAAATCACGGCAGTCATGCGCGTCCTCCCTGATGCAGCAGTTCCTCGACATTCAGGCCGAGGCGGCGGATGCGCTCGAGCATGGCCGGCCATTCCTCGCGCATGAAGCGCTCGCGTTCGCTGGCGAGCAGTTTTTCGCTCGCACCTTCGCTGACATACATGCCAATTCCCCTTCGTTTTTCAACTAATTCCTCATCGACCAGCTCCTGGTAGGCGCGCGATACCGTGATCGGGTTCAACTGGTATTCCGCTGCGACCTGGCGTACCGAAGGCAGGGCATCGCCGGCCTTCAGCACCCCGTCGAGCATCATCCCGATCACGCGCTCCTTGAGCTGGAGGTAGATGGGCGTCTGGTCGTTCCAGCCGATGGTCATCGCTCCTCCTGTGGTGGTGTAGCGTAGTGGTGTTGTAGTGAACTATAACACCATGGCGCACAAAGGCAAGCGGAATCGGATATGCACGTGCTCAGGGCAGGGGATGGGTGTGCAGCTGGCCGTCGGCCGTGAGCGCCAGAAAGCCGCCGCGCAGCGGGGGCGCGTCGCATTCCCAGTCGGGCAGCACATAGCGGCGCAGCGCGCCGAGCGTGTGCAGGGCCGGCTGATGGGTGTGGCCGTGGATCAGCACCGCGCAGCCGGTGCGGGCGAACAGGGCGGCGATGGCGTCCGGATTGACGTCGGTGAGCCGGTAGTCGGGGCCGGACTGGGCCGCTTTCGAGCCTTGGCGCAGACCGGCGATGATGTCCTTGCGCTGGGCCAGGGGCAGGGCCAGGAACTGGGCCTGCCAGGCCGGATCGCGCACCTGGGCGCGAAAGGCCATGTATTTGCTGTCGTCGGTGCATTCGGCGTCGCCATGCACGAGGGCGATGCGCAGGCCGGCCAGTTCCAGCACATGCGGCTCGCTCAGCAGCGTGAGGCCGGCGGCAGCGGCAAAGGCGGGACCGACGAGAAAATCGCGGTTGCCGGCGATCCAGTAGAGGCGGGTGCCGCTGTCGGCCAGGCGGCGCAGGGCGGCGACGATGCCGGCGGCAAAAGGATCGGCGAGGTCATCGTCGCCGGCCCAGTATTCGAAGATATCCCCCAACAGATAGACCGCCTCGGCCGCAGCTGCCGGCCCGGCCAGAAAGCGCAGAAAGGCTGCGCAGGTGGCCGGGTGCGACGGCTGCAGGTGCAGGTCGGAGAGAAACAGCGCGAGGGGGCGCGCCGCCTGCATCAGAGGACTTCGACCTTGGTGATGACGATGTCGGTCTTGGGCACGTCCTGGAACATGCCGCTGCGGCCGGTCGGCACGGCGCGGATCTTGTCGACCACGTCCTGGCCTTCGATCACTTTACCGAACACGGCATAGCCCCAGCCGTCCTGGCCCGGGTAGTCGAGGAAGCTGTTGTTCTTGACGTTGATGAAGAACTGGGCCGAGGCCGAGTGCGGCGCGCTGGTGCGGGCCATGGCCAGGGTGTAGGTCTCGTTCTTCAGGCCGTTCTTGGCTTCGTTTTCCACGGTCTGGTCGGTGGGCTTCTGCTTCATGCCCGGCTCGAAACCGCCGCCCTGGATCATGAAGCCATCGATCACGCGGTGGAAGATGGTGTTGGTGTAGTGGCCCTTGGCCACGTAGTCGAGGAAGTTGGCGACGGTTTTCGGAGCCTTGTCGGCGTCCAGTTCGACGACCATGTCGCCTTCGGTGGTGAAGATCTTAACGTTGGGCATTTTGTGTCCTGCTGAGGAATGAAAAAGGGCTTATTTTACCGTCTTGAGCACGGTGGTCGCCGTAATCGTGATCGGATTCACCGGCACATTGCGAAATTCGGCATTGATATCGTCGACCAGCACGGCCTTGATTTTGTCGACCACCTCCTGGCCTTTGACCACGCGCCCGAACACCGTGTAGCCGTGGCCGTCGGTGCCGGGGAAGTCGAGGCCGGGATTGTCGACCGTGTTGATGAAGAACTGAGAGGTGGCCGAGTTCGGGCTGGCCGAACGCGCCATGGCCAGCGTGTAGGCCTTGTTCTGCAGGCCGTTCTGGTCCTCGATCGGGATCGCCTTGCGCACGCCGGGCTTGGGTTTCAGGTCCTTGGTGTAGCCGCCGGTCTGGATCATGAAGTCCTTGATGACGCGGTGGAAGATGGTGTTCTTGTAGTAGCCGGCCTTGACGTATTTGAGGAAATTGTCGACCGTCTTCGGCGCCTTCTCGTCCTCGAGTTCGACCACGATGTCGCCCTGGGTCGTCTTGATGAGGACCTGCGGCAGTTCGCGCGCCGGCGCCTCGGGGGCGGGGGCAGGGGCCTCCTGGGCGAAGCTGCTGGCGGCAAACATCAGGGCGATCAGCGAAGCGCAGAATCGGCGAACGTGCATGGTGGTAATCCTCTCCTGGAAATTCGTGCCGCGCCAGCTTCAGGTGCTATACTTCGCGGCTTGACGTTCCATTCTATCAAAGAAGAACAAACCCGAGGACACCCCGATCCGGCACACTGGACCTGAGACGCGCCCCCTTGCAGGGCCTGGCGCGCCGGTCCTTTGTTTTGTCACTGATCCGCAGAATCCATGAGCAATTTGAAGATCTACAACACGCTCGCGCGTGAGAAACAGACGTTCGTTCCCATCGTGCCCGGCAAGGTCGGCATGTACGTCTGTGGCATGACGATCTATGACTACTGCCACATCGGACATGCACGCATGATGATGGCTTTCGACGTCATCTACCGCTGGCTGAAGGCCTCGGGGTACGAGGTCAAATACGTCCGCAATATCACCGACATCGACGACAAGATCATCAAGCGTGCCGTCGAGAATGGTGAGAGCATCGGCAGCCTGACGGCGCGCTTCACCCAGTACATGGATGAGGACACCGCCCAGCTCGGCATCCAGCCGCCGACCGATGTGCCGCGCGCCACCCAATACGTGCCGCAGATGCTGCAGCTGATCGAAACGCTCGAGTCCAAGGGCCTGGCCTATCAGGGCGCGGACGGAGATGTGAACTACGCCGTGCGCGGCTTCGACGGCTACGGCAAGCTGTCCGGCAAGTCGCTCGACGATCTGCGCGCCGGCGAGCGCGTCGACGTCAACACCGGCAAGCGCGATCCGCTCGACTTCGTGCTGTGGAAGGCCTCCAAGGCCAGCGAGCCCGAGGAAGTGAAATGGGCCTCGAAGTGGGGCAGCGGGCGGCCCGGCTGGCATATCGAGTGCTCGGCCATGTCGTGCGCGCTGCTGGGCGAGCATTTCGATATCCACGGCGGCGGCCAGGACCTGCAGTTCCCCCATCACGAGAACGAGATCGCTCAGTCGGAAGGGGCGAGCGGGCGCCAGATGGTCAATTACTGGGTGCACAATGGTTTTGTGCGCGTGGATAACGAGAAGATGTCCAAGTCCCTGGGCAATTTCTTCACGATCCGCGATGTGCTGAAGAAGTACGACGCCGAAGTCGTGCGCTTCTTCATCATGCGCGCCCACTACCGCAGCCCGCTCAATTACTCGGACGCCCATCTGGACGACGCCAAGACGGCACTGACGCGCCTGTACACGGCCCTGGCCGATGTGGACGCGCCGGCCGCGGCCGTCGACTGGAACGCGGCCTATGCGCGCCGCTTTGCCGAGGCCATGGACGACGACTTCAATACGCCGATCGCCCTGGCCGTGCTGTTTGATATGGCGACCGAGCTGAACAAGTCCAAGGACCCGGCCCTGGCCGCCCAGCTCAAGGCCCTGGCCGGCGTGCTCGGCCTGCTCGGACGGGCGCCCCAGGCCTTCCTGCGCGGCAGCGCCAGCGAGGGCGATGCCGCCATCGAGGCCCAGATCGCCGCCCGCCTGGCCGCCAAGCAGGCCAAGAACTGGGCCGAGTCCGACCGCATCCGCAAGGAATTGCAGGCGGCCGGCATCATCCTCGAAGACAAGCCGGACGGCACGACCAACTGGCGCCGCGCATAATGGTCATCAAACCGGCCGATCTTGGCACGCCCGTGGCCCGCGTGCCCGACTACTGGGAAGAGGCGAAAGCCGAACTCATGAAGCGCGACCGCATCATGAAGAAGCTGATCCCCCAGTTTGGCGACCTGTCCCTGGTCGGCCATACCGACCCCTTCTTGACGCTCGCGCGCTCGGTCGTCGGCCAGCAGATCTCGACCCAGTCGGCCGAGGCGGTCTGGGGCCGCGTGCTCGAGCTGTGCCCCAAGGTCGCACCGGCCCAGGTGCTCAAGGCCGGGCAGGAAAAGCTGATCGGCTGCGGCCTGTCCAAGCGCAAGGCCGACTATCTGCTCGACCTGGCCCAGCACTTCCGCGACAAGCTGGTGCACGTGGACAAATGGGCCGAGATGGACGACGAGGCGGTGATCGCCGAACTGGTGGCCATCCGCGGCATCGGCCGCTGGACAGCCGAGATGTTTTTGATATTTAATCTGCTCCGTCCAAATGTCTTGCCTTTGGACGATGCCGGCTTGATCCAGGGGATCAGCCGCAATTATTTCTCCGGCGAACCGGTCTCGCGCAGCGATGCACGCGAAGTATCGGCCAACTGGGAACCCTGGCGTACCGTGGCGACCTGGTATTTATGGCGTAGCCTGGACCCGGTTCCTGTAAAATAAGCACTTCGCCGGACCTGATAGGGAGAACCCATGAGCAAAACAAGTTTCCTCAGTTTCGAGCAGCCCATTGCCGAGCTGGATTCGAAAATTGAAGAACTGCGTTTCGTCCAGGACGATTCGGCTGTCGACATCTCCGAAGAGATCGACCGCCTGGCCAAGAAGAGCCAGCAACTGACCAAGGACATCTACGCCAAGCTCACGCCGTGGCAGGTGTCGCAGATCGCGCGCCACCCGCAGCGTCCGTACACGCTCGATTACGTGCGCGAAATTTTCACCGACTTCCACGAACTGCACGGCGACCGCAGCTATGCGGACGACCTGTCGATCGTCGGCGGTCTGGCCCGCTTCAATGGCCAGGCCTGCATGGTGATCGGCCACCAGAAGGGGCGCGACACCAAGGAACGCGCGGCCCGCAATTTCGGCATGCCCAAGCCCGAAGGCTATCGCAAGGCCATGCGCCTGATGAAGCTGGCTGAAAAATTCGGCATCCCCATTTTCACCTTTGTCGACACCCCGGGCGCATTCCCCGGCATCGACGCCGAGGAGCGCGGCCAGTCCGAAGCGATCGGCCACAATCTGTACGTGATGGCCGAGCTGAAAGTGCCGCTGATCGCCACCATCATTGGTGAAGGCGGCTCGGGCGGCGCGCTGGCCATTGCCGTCGGCGACGTCGTGATGATGCTGCAGTACGCCACCTATTCGGTGATTTCGCCTGAAGGCTGCGCCTCGATCCTCTGGAAGACGGCCGAGCGCGCCTCCGACGCGGCCGACGCCCTGGGCCTGACCGCCCACCGCCTGAAGGCCATGGGCCTGATCGACAAGATCATCAGCGAACCGCTGGGCGGCGCCCACCGCGATCCGAAACAGATGGCCGGCCTGCTCAAGCGTGCGCTGGCCGATTCGCTGCGCCAAGTTCAGGGCATGAAGACCAAGGACCTGCTGGCCGCCCGCCACGAAAAGCTGATGGGCTACGGTAAGTTCAAGGAAACCACGCCCAGCGAAGAGTGAGCCAGCCGGCTTCACTGACGCAGGCCTTTGCGCGCGCGCTCGACAGCGTGCGCGCCGAAACAGCGGCGGGGCAAGTCCTCGCCGTTGCCTTTTCCGGCGGCCTGGATTCCAGCGTGCTGCTGCACCTGGCGCGCGACTACGCCACCCGGCACGGCCTGCGCCTGCTGGCCCTGCACGTCCACCATGGTCTGAGCCCGAACGCCGACGCCTGGCTCACGCATTGCGCGGCCGAGTGTGCGGCCCTGCGCCTGCCGTTCGCGTCCAGCCGCGTGCAGCTGCAGCCGGACGGCACGGGCGTGGAAGCGGCCGCCCGCAAGGCGCGCTACGCCGCCCTGGGCGCCCTGTGCGTGCGCCACGGCGCCGACCTGCTGCTGACCGCCCACCACCAGGACGACCAGGCCGAGACCATTTTGTTGCAGCTGGCGCGCGGCAGCGGCATAGCCGGCCTGTGCGGGATGGACAGCCACCACCGCGCCCCCGGCCTGCTGGGCACCGATGCGGTGACGCTGGCCCGCCCGCTGCTGGACGTGGCGCGCGCCACGCTCGAACAATGGCAGCGCGAACACGCGATTGCCTACATCGACGACGAATCCAACGCCGACCCGCGCTACGCCCGCAATGCGCTGCGCCACCAGGTGCTGCCCGCCCTGGAAGCGGCCATGCCCGGCTTTGCCACACGCTTTGCCCGCGCCGCCACCCACGCGCGCGCCGCCCAGCGCATGTTGCAGGAACTGGCCGCGGCCGATTTGGCTGCCTGCTTGGTATCAGACGCGCTCGATCTGGAGAAGTTCCGTCAATTGAGCGAAGACCGTGCGAATAATCTGCTGCGCCACTGGTTTGCGCAGCGCGGCATCCGCATGCCCTCGACCAGCTGGCTGCAGGAAATGACGAGCCAATTGCTGCAGGCGCGTGCCGATGCCAATCTGTGCGTCAGCCATCCCGATTGCGAGATCCGGCGCTACCGCGGCCATCTGCATATCACGGCCCACCCGGCCCCGCTGCGCGGCGAGCGCGAAGCGGGCGAACCGCTGCGTTCGGGCCAGGCCTTCCGATGGCAGGGCGAGGCCGAACTGGCCTTTCCCGACTACGGCGGCGTGCTGCGCTTCGAGCCGGACGAGGCCGGCATCGATGCCGCCTGGCTGCGCGCCCAGGCCCTGGAAATCGACTTCCGGCGCGGCGGCGAGACGCTGAAGCTGGCCGCCAACCGGCCCACGCGCAGCCTCAAGCAGCACTATCAGGCGCTGGCCGTGCCCGCCTGGCAGCGCAGCCGCCTGCCCATCGTCTGGGCCGGGCGCCAGCTGTTGTTCGCCGCCGGCGTCGGCATGGACGCGCGTCAGCTGGGGCAGGGCGGGGCGCCACGCGTGCGTCTGGTTTGGCAATAGTTGTTCAGAATACCCCCGTCTTTTGGCATGACCATATGCCTAAAACGTATGATTTAATGCATTCTGTGTCTTGTTATTTTGCATTGCAGCATGTAGAGTAGTCTTCCTTTGATCATTTTTTGAGCGGGAAGTTTTTCAGAGTATGGCTTTAATCGTCCACAAGTACGGCGGTACGTCGATGGGCTCGACGGAACGCATCAAGAACGTCGCCAAGCGCGTCGCCAAATGGCATGACGCTGGGCATCAAGTGGTGGTGGTCCCCTCGGCCATGTCCGGCGAAACCAATCGTCTGATTGGGCTGGCCAAGGAAATGATGGAATACCCGGATCCGCGCGAACTGGACATGATTGCCTCGACTGGCGAGCAGGTGTCGGTCGGCCTGCTGGCCCTCGGTCTGATGTCGCTCGGTAAAAAGGCCGTGTCCTACGCCGGCTGGCAGGTCGGCATCAAGACCGACTCCGCCTTCACCAAGGCGCGCATCCAGTCGATCGACGATTCGCGCATCAAGGCCGACCTGAACGAAGGCAAGATCGTGATCATCACCGGCTTCCAGGGGGTGGACGAGGACGACAACATCGCCACGCTGGGCCGCGGCGGTTCGGACACCTCGGCCGTGGCGATTGCTGCCGCCATCAAGGCCGACGAGTGCCTGATTTACACCGACGTGGACGGGGTCTACACGACCGACCCGCGCGTGGTGTCGGACGCGCGCCGTCTGAAAACCATCACCTTTGAAGAAATGCTGGAGCTGGCCTCGCAGGGTTCGAAAGTGCTGCAGAGCCGTTCGGTCGAATTCGCCGGCAACTACCGCGTGCCGACCCGCGTGCTGTCCTCGCTGACCGACCCGCTGATGCCGCTCGCAGAAGAAGCCCAATCGGGCACCCTGATTTCGTTTGAGGAAGACAACATGGAACAAGCAGTCATCTCCGGTATCGCGTTCCTGCGCGATGAGGCCAAAATCACCGTGCTGGGCGTGCCCGACAAGCCGGGCGTGGCCTTCCACATCCTGGGACCGATCGCCGAAGCCAACATCGAAGTCGACATGATCATCCAGAACCAGTCGGTGGCCGGCAAGACCGATTTCACCTTCACGGTCTCGCGCAATGACTACCACAAGGCCATGGGCGTGCTGGAGCAGATCAAGGGCAATATCGGCGCCGAAGAAATCATTGGCGACACCAAGGTGTCGAAGGTGTCGGTGGTGGGCGTGGGCATGCGCAGCCATGTCGGCATCGCCGCCAAGATGTTCGAGACCCTGGCCAAGGAAGGCATCAACATCCTGATGATCTCGACCTCGGAAATCAAGATCACGGTCCTGATCGATGAGAAATACATGGAGCTGGCCGTGCGTGCCCTCCACAAAGCCTTTGAACTGGACAAGGAATAAGGGTTTTTCGAGAAAATTCCCTTGGTCGCCTTGACCAATACACCTGTAGCCGCTATCATCGCGGCTCTTGTTTGCGAAGGCTGACAAGAATCGTTGACTAGTGCAACGAGGAGACGTGGCCGAGTGGCCGAAGGCACCTCCCTGCTAAGGAGGCATACGGGCAAAACCTGTATCGTGGGTTCGAATCCCACCGTCTCCGCCAGAAATAAGTAAAGAAGCCGCCCTTGAGGCGGCTTTTTTATTTCCTGCGCTAACATCAAACGGCAGGCGCCTCAGTAGCATCGAAGGGGAGCCAGGCTCCCGCACAATCCAATCCCTCCCTGCAGCCCACGCGAGCAGTGCCGCGCGACGATTTGGCAAACGCAGATGTTTGCCGGACCTTCAAAATTGAATTTATGCAAGGTGTGTTTGCCGTTTCGGATTAGGGTGTGCTAAATTGAGATATCGTCTTGATATTGTTGGCTTATTTTTCATCTCGGGCCGCCCCAATTATGAAAACGTCGGAAAAAATTGCACCTGTTAGGGTGCCTACTTCTCGTTAGAGTTCCAGTCATGTTCGGACGAATTCGGAATTGGATTGTTGGAGAACATAGCTGGCGCGCTGATCACGAGGCGACGTGGGGTCCGGCGACGGCGCTAGATGCTAATGGTTCAACACCATTTCAGAAGGAGTGCTCCGCCGCGCTCGGGGTCGCAATTTCAGGTCTAGTGTTTGAGAAATCCGGACGAGAAGAGTCGTACCTGTTAGGGAGAATTCCGCATACTGAGGCCGATGTATATGTCTACCTAAGCGGCGCCAATATTCATGCACGCGGTTACGACTTTATCGCTGAGGAATGGGACTACAGAACGCCAGCTGATTTAGTTGCCGCCGTTGTAAGTGAAGCTCAAAAAGCGAGCTTTTCTCTAACCACAAATTCAACACGGACGCGCTGAAGCGCGCCGGTTAATCAGCACGTTAGGCTTCAATATGGTTGGCCCTTCGAATTTCGACATCGACGCATCTCGTATTCTTGAGGAACGCGTTTCGTCCTTAAGAACTCTGACCTATGAGCGAGCCATTGGATTTCCTGAGACTTCGGAGGAAGAGACGATTGTTGTGGCTGGAAAGCGCTGCAAATTGATTGTCTTTCGTCAGCCCGGACCTGAAGAGCTTACCGATTCAATTCTCATCACAGTTCTGCTCTCAAGGAGCGGTCTTCTGGGCATCACCCAATACCACACAGAACGCGGCCTATTATTTTCGCCAGCAAACCCAGTGCGCGAAGCGACGGACATGGAGCTTTTGCAAAATGGCGGCTAACGGTCCTAACTTGTCAATCAACCCGGACTCGCTGACGCGCGCCGGTTACCTCAACGTTAGGCCCGGCTCTGAAAATGATTTTTTCTTCCACCACTTCGCTTAGCGCCCTAGCTGTTGGCAACGCGGCGAGCTTGGCTGCGCTCGGCACTCAGGCCGGTGGTTATTCGAAGTTCAGCGGCGAGCTTGAATCGGAGCGGTTCGCACGCGCACGTGTGGTCGCTCGCGCGGGCACTGATGTGGCGGCTCGTTCGGGGCAAGTTCTTGGGCCGTGTCTAACATTTCATTCAACCGGACGCGCTGAAGCGCGCCGGTTACTTCAACGTTGGGCACTTGAGGAATGAACGATCTGGCTCCATTGCACCTAGCTATCCTTTTCGGCGTTTTTTACTTCGCGGTGCTTTTCGTGAATGTGTTTCTGAATCGACGTGAATTTGAACGATTCCCTGAAAAGGGAAAGCGTTATGAAGCGCTTCCTTTCGTTTATAAGCTCATCTGTCGGCTTGTTGTTCTGCCGATGTTTGCTGCGACAATTCTTGTGCCTTGGGCCTTCTTCTTTGCAATCCTTAGCTTCTTTCTTCTTGAATCAGCATGTGTTCGGTGGTATCGCAGGGCAGGACTCTACTAATGGCAATAAGAACTTTATCGCCCAACCTCCTATTCCAGCGGACGCCTAGCGGCGCCGCTGAACCCGCACGTTAGGCCCGGCTCTGAAAATGATTTTTTCTTCCACCACTTCGCTTAGCGCCCTAGCTGTTGGCAACGCGGCGAGCTTGGCTGCGCTCGGCACTCAGGCCGGTGGTTATTCGAAGTTCAGCGGCGAGCTTGAATCGGAGCGGTTCGCACGCGCACGTGTGGTCGCTCGCGCGGGCACTGATGTGGCGGCTCGTTCGGGGCAAGTTCTTGGGCCGTGTCTAACATTTCATTCAACCGGACGCGCTGAAGCGCGCCGGTTACTTCAACGTTATGCCTGAAAGAACCTGGATATGTGGCCCTTCAAAAAACACCTCCCAATAGAAACGCTCGACGATGATAATCACAAGTGGTCGATCGTCGAAGCGAAGGGAAACGGCGGTCCGATGATTGTTCGTTTCAACGAAACGGCAAAGTCATGGGCTAGGCATCCGGCACTTGATATCCGTGTTGGCTTTGCCGTCCCTTTTAAGGCGCCTAATCCGGATGGGCAACCTGTGCCCGAAGAAGATCAGGGGCTCTCCCTCATCGAAGACTCGATTCTTTCCCATGTCCGAAAATTGGGGCCCTCGGTTCAAGTCCTAGCCATTACAACCGGGACTTTTAAGGAATTCGTTTTCTACGTTGGTAACGCCGCGGGCATTGCCGATGTCCACAAACAAATCGTGTCTGATGTAACTTCACATGAAGTTCAATGTGTAGCAGAGCGTGATCCAAAGTGGAGCGTCTATGACGCTTTTGCGAAATCCGCATAACAATTACGTCAACCGGACCGCTACATCGCTGCGCGCTGTAGCGGTCCGGCGGTCCGGTTACACCACACGTTAGAAATCGGATGCCGAAGCTAAAACTGAAACGCTGGGCCTATGTTGTCGCGGTGGTTGCCGCCTCCGCATTGGCGGGCTACGCCTTCGAAACGCGCCTACCTATGGCCGTGCTATTCGCACTCTCTTTGCCGGTCCTTACTTTCCCGCTCGGCATAATCGGCGCGCTGGTTGTCTGGCCGCTCATTTATTTTGGTATTGCTACTCCCGCTGAGGCCCAATTTGTCGCTACTCCATTTTTCGTTGCCGCAGGCGTGCTTCAATGGTTTTACCTCCTTCCGCGGGTGTCTGGCTCTAACCGCCCAGTCAACCCAGACGCGCCGACGCGCGCCGGTTACTGAACTACGTTAACCCTCAACCTCCCACATTGGCAGCAAAACCACATGGCAACTGAAAAGACTGTGTTCGACGACTGGCTGAAGGACAACCTTTGGAGAGACTTGCTTTTCAGAGCTGCGTTTTGGGTCGTTATTGCGTCACTCGGGGCCTACTATTCGCTCGCCATTGATGCGCAGTCGGCGAATGACTACTTGAAGCGGCAGTCGAACTCAGTCTTTCGTTTGGCGAACATCATCGGGACAACAGCGATCTTTTTAGGGCTTGTTGCGATGATGTTTAAAGATCTAGAGCAGCTCTCTCCGAAGCTATGGGGTCGAGCGTCCACCTTGGGGAAAGTAGGTGGCGTATTTCGACGACTCGCAGGCGACATGACTCTCTGGACTCTCGGGGCGCTGGTGTCCACGCTATTTGTTGTCGGGATTGTTGGTTTTCGCTCTACTGGTTCGTGGGGGGGATGGGCATTGTTCACGTTTCTGTATCTGCTGCTTGCCGCCATGTGCTTCATAGTCGCGATGCTCAACGTCTACGTTCGTCGGGCTGAGCCGCTACTTGCTACCAAGTTTAAAAATGTACGTTGTGTGCTAACTGCTTATGTGCTCATGATACTTGGATGCCCACTGTATCTGCACTTGGCGCCGTGAGGGCTGACCTTTCGCTCGAGCCGACTCGCGTCGGCAAGCCGTTGCTCGCGGCTCAGCTTCAACGTTAGGGATCATGAAGAATTTCATAAGCAGAGCGCTTCTGCTGGCGGCAATTGCAGGCCCAATTGTTCTGTTCTTATTGCTCATGCCGCAAGTGCACATCTTCATTGCAGCAGCCGTTTCCGTTGCCATTGGCTGGACATTGAATGTTGCTTGGGCGCGTGCAACTCAAGATCAGAGTAATCGATCAATTGCCGTACGCTTCGGCTGGGCGTGTCCGACCCTGCTAGTTCTCGTCACATGGATAATTCGGCATTTCACCGCGTGAGCCCTAACAAAGCATTCAAGGTGAGCTTAATTCAGACCTTGCTCTATTAAGGACGCATCTTTCCTTGAGCCGCTTTTGGCGATGGCAGTATTGCGCAGGCTCCGGCTGCTCAGGGGCAATTTGCCGATCAGCTTTAGCCACCGGGACGGAAATCGGGCACGCCTGCCAATTCGCCAGAGCAGATGCCATTGATGTGATCTTCAGGATAATCAAATGTCTTTTCAAATCGCTGACTACGAACTCATGGGTAACAAAGGGGGCGGTGAGGATTTTCCAGTCCGAGTCGCACTCTTTAAACCGCAACCCAGTGAAAAGATCGCGTCGGCCTGGTCGTGTACCGTCACCGTCGCCCCTTTGTGGGAGCAGGCCTTCGAGATTTATGGCGAAGGCTCACTTCAGGCACTCTGCTTAGCCGCAAAGCATGCGATCCAGCTGCTCAACGCGTTTGTCGAACAGGGCGGCGTCTTGAAGTACCGCGATGGTGAGGTGTTTGACCCCGCGACTTTCGGGTTCGAACTGCTTCCTGTGGAGAAGGCGCGTAATTGAAAGTGGCACGCTGCGGAGCCAATGCCGCTTCCGGAATGCATGGGGTACGGTTTCAGGGTTCCGAGTCGTAGGTCCTTTTGTACAGGGCAGGGTACATGCGCCGGAAATGCCGGACGTCGTGCTCGAGTGAGGCAATTTGCTGATTCTTGCCACGATTGACGTTGGCCAGGTGCTGCGCCTTCTTACCTTTCGCACTGCCGCGGAACTTGCTCCGCTTGATCTGTTTGATTTGGCTGAATACCGGTCGCAGCTCGTTTTCATAGGCGCCCGCTGCGGTGGATGCGGGCTGGCCGCGGTCGGTATCGTAATCGTGCGCCAGATCGATGGGACCGTTGTAATTCGTCCCGTGCGCTAGGACCTGAATGCGGACGGCGGCGCTGTCGATGTTGTAGGCGCGGTTGAACCAGGTCCCCCAGTTCTGGTATAGCAGGCGGAAGGACAGGGATTTGGTCTGTCCATGCATGTCGAGCGCATAGAAGCGTGAATTCACTTTGAGTGCCATGCCCATTTCGCGCACGGGCACGAAGCGCGCCCCTTCGGCCGCAAATTTGGCGATCGCGTCAAAGCCCTCGTGGTTGGCGGCATTGGTCTGGCCGGCCGCGATGCCGCCAATCTGTGCGCCAACATCGTGATGTTCATCGACACTGTGCGCGGGTGAGAACGCATAGTGCGCGGGATCGGCGGGGATGTTGCCGGCGACGCCCGCGAAGGCCAGCGGCGAGGCCGTGATATGCCCGGTGACGCCGCGCGGGCCGATCTGAATCCGCGTGATGTAGCTGAGTGCCGAATTGGAGAAATTGGTGTCGATCTCCCACGGTGCCCCGTGCAGCGCCTGTGGAATCCGGAGGCGGACGATAAACGGGTCGACCAGGCCGATCTCGGCGCGGTTGCGCAGGGTGTTGCGTTGATTGAGCAGCACCAGGCGTTCGTTGACGGCGGCGGGCCGATTGGCCGCATCGAAGTTGTACGCGTGGGCGGCATCCAGCTCCGCCCAGTTGGTGAGCAGCGTGTTGTAAGCGTCGCGCTGTGCGTTGTTGGCCCAGTTCGCTCCACCCGGAGGATCGGCCAGCCCGCCGGCCTTGTCGAGAAAGTGCAGGGCGCCCCCGATGAAGGCGGGCGCGATGGCGGCGATTTGTCCGATATAGGCATTGAAGACACCGAGCTGGTCGGGCGCTTGCGCCAGGAGGCGCTCATAGATGATGCCGTGGGTCAGGCCGTAACCGCCCGGAATGTTGTAGAGAGCGCCGTCGGCGCCGGCGGCATAGGCGCCCAGCTGGCCGGCCTGCTGAGCTGTGCGGCGCTGGACAATACCAGGCCCGCTGGGCGCTTGTGCCGGCCTGGGCGCCCCGGGCGCCACCTTGCGCTGCAGCGCTTGCTGACCCATCTGGTCGGCCTCGCGTTCGAGGCCCGGATCGACATTCACGGCCATGCCATGCATGCGGGTATCGGCCCGCACTCGGCCGCGCGCTTGCTGAACCACATGCCAGGCTTCGTGCGGCAAATGCTTTTCCTGTCCCGGCGCCAGATGGATGTCGTGCCCCTGCGCAAAGGCGTGCGCCTGCAACTGGGCCGGACGCGATGAGTTGTAGTGGACGCGCACATGATCGAGGCGCATGCCGGACAGCGACTCCATGCTGGCCTGTAAAGCGGGCGGCAGGCCACCGCCGCGTGTGCCTGCGCCTTGCACGGCCTGGCGCTGCGCGCTCATGCGCGGGCTGTCCTGGATGGCGGCGTTCAGCGCGCTGAGCTGACTGACGCGCGGGCTGTGCTTGAGGTCGGCCGCGACGCCATCGGTGATCTGGCTCGGCGCGCCGTGGACCGGGCTTTGGTGGCTGGGCCCGCTGTCCGGGTGCGCTGACGTCTTTTCCTGCAGTGTGGCCTTCATCGTATCCTCCCGCTGCCGAACTAATTGCCCACGATCCTCACGCTCTCAACGAGCAACTGCAAGAGCAGACGCGAGGCGTCGTTGACGCCGACGCCGAGGCTGAAGTCGCCCTGGGCTTCCGCCTTTACGCCGATATAGCCGCCCAGGCCGCCCTCGTGGATCGAGGCGGCCGGATAGTTCGAACTCGACCCTTGCATCTCGACCATGGCGCGATTGGCGCCCCGCCCGGCGCGCGCCACAGCCAGATAGGCGGGGGTGAACATGATGTCGTGGGCGCCCGGCTTCAGGGTGAATTCGACCATCGCGTTCTTCTTCGGCCGGTAGTAGTATTCGGCCTGATCACGGTCGCCCATGTGGTTTCGAACGGGCATGATGCCGATGCCATTCTTCTCGTCGGCGGCTAGTCCGTGGAAGACGCCGGCCTTGGCGCCCCCTTTGGCGATCAAGGCCTCGGTATTGGTCTTCTTGTGCTTGAACCAGTCCATGATGCCCTGGGCTTCCTCGTAGCTCATGGAGCGATAGAGCTTGAGCTGCTCCTTCGATTTGCTGCCGGCCTTCTTCAGATCGTTCAGCAGAGCAGGGCCAACAACGGTCAGGATATCTTCCAGCCGCCGCGGCGCCCCTTTGGCAGAGCCGCCTTTTTCCCAATAGTCATGCGCCTCGATGGCCTGGACCGCGCTGGCGCCTTTGGCTTGCTGCAAGCGGTCGACCCAGTGTTTTTCGGTCAGGCGGTTCTGTACATCGGCCCCTTTGTTGGCCTGCTGAAAGCTGTCGGCGCCATGGATGTGGTTGTAGGCCTCGATCGCGATGGCCATCGCCTCACGCAGTTCTCGGTAAGCGGCAATCGTCTCGTCGGCGTCCCAGGCCTTGGCGCGCGCATCGAGGTAGGCGCGCTTGACGCCATCGAGCTTGTACTGGCCGATCCCGCCCGGCATCTTGGCGAGGATGCCGAATTCGTGATCGATGGCGCCGGCATCGGCGCGTTTGATGGTGTTCAGCTCGTCGGATTTGGCCTCGGCCGCCTGGCGCCGCTCGCCGACCAGCTTCTGGGTCTTGGGGCCGGCGCGTCCGAGATTGCCGAACAAGATCATCTCTTGCAGGTTGTGGTCGATTTCCGCGTCGCTCATGTCGGCAGCCACGCGCCTGCGCATATGCTCGATCTGCGTCGCCATGTTGCGCGGCTGGCGGCCGCGGTTGCGGACTACCAGCAGCGATTCGAACAGGCAATCGCCATGGGGCGCTGTGCGTACCCAGCCGGTCTGCTGGCCGACGGCCATGCCATTGTTCACGCCAGACACGGCCTCGTAGTGATTGCCAAGATGGACGATAGCCCAGGTGCCGACACGCGCGTGGTTGCGGCCCAGAACCTCCACCTGCACGAAGTGGCCGTCGACGATGATGAATACCGGCACCTGCATGTTCATGCGGTTGGCCAGGTGGCTGCCTTCGCCCAGGCTGGCATAGGTGCCCTGAGCCCGGATCTCGTTGCGGTAGTCGGTGCGGTGCTGGGCTGTGATGTTCAGGTCGTACACGGGCTGGTCGGCGGCCGCACCGCCGCCCCCGCTGGCGGCGCGCAGTTCGCGGTCCAGGTGCACGGCTGTATCGCGCAGCAAGCCGGCCTCGGGCGCCTTGGGATTGGCGCTGACATAGGCTTGCACGTGGCGCAAAGACTCGGCGATGTGGGCCGCCGCTTCGTGCTCGCTCTTGCTGAACTTGGACGGGTCGGGCTGCTGCTTCTTCAGCGCTTCAATCGCCTCGGACAGCTTGAGCAGTTCGTCCATGCGCGGCGCGGCCGGCGCCGGCCCTTTGCCTTTTTTGTCCTTGGCGGCCAGCGCCTCGCGCTCCTGGCTGATCTGCTTGACCAGATCCTGCTTGCCGCTTGCATGCAGCTCCAGCAGCAGGACCTGGAGCGCTGCATCGTCGAGCGTTGCGGTGTCCTGGGCCTGCGCCAGTTCGTCCTTGCGTGCCAGACGGTAGCTGCCGTCTTTGACGATGTGGATGCATTGGACCACGGCGGCGCCGGCGGCGGCTGTCCGCAGCGGCTGGGCTGGCGTGTGCAGGGCGCCCGGTTTGTCAGCCTGGTCGTGCCCATCCATCGCCAGGCTCGAGCGCGCCGCCACCCCTTGTTTCGGTACGGTGGACAAACCGCCTTGGGCTTGGACCACGCTGCGCAGCGCGCGCATCCGGGTCTGCCGAGGGCTATCCTGCACGGCTGCGCGCAGGGCTTGCTGCGCCCCGCTGCGCGCGCGCCCGTCGGCCAGCTGTACCGG
Source organism: Massilia sp. TS11 (assembly GCF_022012445.1). GTDB lineage: Bacteria > Pseudomonadota > Gammaproteobacteria > Burkholderiales > Burkholderiaceae_D > Telluria. The sequence goes on along the minus strand of NZ_JAKLTS010000004.1, from coordinate 49,597 downwards.
GAGCGCGTGGCTGGCTGCTTCGGTATCGGTGCTGGACGGAGGGCGGGGGTGGCGAGTGCGGCGCATGGTCGATTGGTCTGTGCATCGCGATGCTAAAACGCGGGCTGCGCCTTGTGCCATTCGCCTATCAACTCTGCTAGGTTTCGCTTTGTCTACATTGAAAAATGCACATCGCCTGACCTAGACTCAGCAAACGAGAGCATTATTGACCTTCATCATTTGACTGGCGCTGCCGGTCCTGGCGACTGAAGCGGCACCTGCCGCGCCAGTCATTCGGCATGTTTTCACAGGGGAGAGCGGAGCGATAATGGGATTACCAACCACGCCGGGCGTATATATCAACGAAATTGACGGCTTTTCCAGCTCCGTCGTCGCCGTGCAAACGGCGGTTCCCGTGTTCATCGGCTACACGGAATACGCACAGAACGGCAATCAAAACCTGACTAATGTGCCGATGCCGATTTCCTCGATGGCGGAGTTTCAGATGTATTTCGCCGATCCGAGCAAATCGACCAATGGCGCGCCGCAGCCGCAATTTACCTATGTGAGCAAGTCGACCGCGACGCCGCCCTACCAGGCGCCGGCCAGCTCGCCGCGCTTCAATCTGTACTATGGCATGCAGATGTTCTTCAATAATGGCGGCGGCAACTGCTACATCCTGTCGATTGGCAGCTATGCCAACGCGATCGCCAATCCGCCCTCGGCCGAGGATTACGCCCAGGTGTTTTCCGTGCTGGAGCAATTCGCCGAGCCGACCATGCTGGTGATGCCCGATGCCATGCTGCTGGACGCGGCCGACTGGGTGCAGATCTCGCAAGAAGCGCTCATGCACTGCAATAAGATGCAGAGCCGGATCACCATCTTCGACGTGCAGAACGGCTACTACCCGCCGAATATGACGAGCACCGATCCGATCCAGGGCGCCGATGGCAAGTCGGGCTTCTACGCGCTCAATGGCCTGGGTGAAGATTTCAACAAGTACGGGGCCGCCTATTACCCGTGGATCAACACGAATGTCGTGTCGAAGAACCAGGTCGACTTCACCTGGTTCACCGATGCCAGCCTCGGCCAGCTGCAGAGCGATCTGCAGGCCGAAGCCCCGACCCTGTTCACCGACCAGAACAAGCTGCAGGCCTATAACCTGATCCTGAATGGGGTGGCGCCGGGACAGACACCGACCGCCGTCAAGAGCACGCACCAGACGGTGTACAACGTCTCGCCCCTGTACCAGCAGACGATCAATAATCTGCTGACGAGCGTGAACCTGATGCCGCCGGCCGCCGCCATGGCCGGTGTCTACACGCGCATCGACAACACCTTCGGCGTGTTCCAGGCGCCGGCCAACACGACGATCATCAATGCCGTGTCGCCGGCCGTGACCCTGTCCGACAGCCAGCAGGGCGCGTTGAATGTGCCCCTCAACGGCCTGGCCGTGAACGCCATCCGCACCTTCCCCAATTACGGCCTGCTGGTCTGGGGCGCGCGTACGATGGCCGGCAACAGCGACGACTGGCGCTACATCAGCGTGCGCCGCACCATGATCATGCTCGAGCAGTCGATCAAGTACGCGATGCAGTCCTACGTGTTCCAGGCGAACGACAGCGTGACCTGGGTGGCCGTGGCGGCGACGATCAACAACTTCCTGAACCTGCAATGGAAGGCCGGCGCCCTGGTCGGCTCCAAGCCGGCCGAGGCCTATTCGGTGGCGGTCGGCCTGGGCCAGACCATGACCGGCCAGGACATCCTCGACGGCGTGATGAATGTGGTGGTCAAGGTGGCGGTGGTGCGCCCGGCCGAATTCATCGTGCTGACCTTCCAGCAGCAGATGCAGACTTCGTGATCGACTAAGGAGAATCAAGCATGGCAGGTGAAACCCAAGATCCGAAGATCTGGCCGCTACCGAAGTTCCAGTTCTCGGTGACCATGAACGGCCAGACCGTCTCGTTCCAGGAGGTGTCCGGCCTGGACATCGAGGCCCAGGTGATCGAATACCGGGCCGGCGACTCGACCAACTGGTCGACCGTCAAAATGCCGGGCATCCGCAAGTTCGGCAATGTGACCCTGAAAAAGGGCATCTTCGTGCACGACAACCGTTTCTGGGCCTGGTTTGACACCATCAAGATGAACACGGTGCCGCGCACGCCGATGACGATCGCCTTGCTCGATCAGACCGGCAACACGACCATGGTCTGGACCCTGGCCAATGCCTGGCCGACCAAGATCACCGGCACCGATCTGAAGGCGGACGGCAACGAAGTGGCGGTCGAGACGATCGAAGTCGCGCACGAAGGCCTGACCATTGCCAACCCCTAAGCCAGGCAGGCGGCGATGAGCGATTACTACCCCCCGGTCAGTTTCTACTTCACGGTCCAGCTGATCGGGCTGGGTACGGACGGCGATTCGAGCTTCCTCGAAGTGCAGGGCCTGACGGCCGAGCGCGACGTGTTCGAACTGAAGGAGGGCGGCGAGAACAGTTTCGTCCATCGCCTGCCCGGGCGCGCCAAGTACGGCAACCTGATCCTCAAGCGCGGGGTCCTGCTGCCCACCTCGGGCCTGGCCAACTGGTGCAAGGGGATCCTGGAGTCGAATCTGGATGCCCCAATCGTCCCCAACGACCTGAGCCTGTCCCTGCTGAACGCCAGCGGCTCGCCCGTGATGTCCTGGCATTTCACGAACGCCTGGCCGGTCAAGTGGACGGTATCGGACATGAGCGCGGAAAAGAACGCGATCGCGATCGAGACGCTGGAACTGGCCTATGCCTATTTCATCAAGGCGCCGGGCGCGGTCCCGCCGCTGCCGGCCGGCTGAAAGGAGAAGCGCATGGCGCTCGAAGTGCGTGAACTGGTGATCCGGGCCAGCGTCAGCCAGCCGCCCGGCGAAACGGTCTCGGCCCTGGCTCTGGCCGAGGCCTTGAAGCGCCTCGAACGCGAGCTGGTGCAGACCTGCCTGGCGCGCGTGATGGACGAGCTGGCGCAAAGGGAGCAGCGTTAAATGTCGCTCAAGAAGTTGACGGTCGTCGCGTATGCGGACAATGCCTTCACCCAGAAGCTGGGCAGCTATACCCTGCAGCTCAATCCCGAGAGCTACCAGCACCAGCATGCGACCCAGTACACGCGTAACGATGCGACCGACGCGGCCGGGGTGACCACCAAGTTCTATACGATCGACCCGGAGACCTTCAGCTGTTCCTTCTACCTGGATGCGAGCGGCGCCGCCCAGCCCGCCATCAGCAGCGTGGCCACCGAGATCGCAAACTTCAAAAGCGTCGCCTACAACTACAACGGCAGCATTCACAGCCCGAATTATCTGGAACTTGTGTGGGGCAGCGGTGCGCAGTTCTATTGCCGCCTGACCAGCCTGGACATCGACTACGAGATGTTCCGCTCGGACGGTACGCCGATCCGCGCCAAACTGACGGCCAAGTTCGAGCAATACCTGTCGCCGAACCAGATCGAGCAGATGGCGAAGAAAAGTTCGCCGGACCTGACCCACGCGCGCACCGTGCTGGCCGGTGACACGCTGCCCGCAATGTGCGCCCGGATTTACGGCGACACCAAATACTATCTGGGAGTGGCGGCCTATAACGGTCTGGCCCATTTTCGCCAGCTCAGGCCTGGTACGACCATTCTGTTTCCGCCTCTGGAGAAGTAGATGGCGCCCGTCTCTCCGCTTGCCGGCAAGACCGACGAGGTCAGCTTCACGGTGCAGGCCAATGGCCAGCCTTTGCCCGACAGCTGTCAGGTGGCGCGGCTGCGCGTGCTCAAGCAGGTGAACCGCATCGCCAGTGCGCGCATCGAACTCTATGATGGCAGCCTGTCCGACGAATCCTTTGCGATCTCGTCCTCGCAGACCCTGGTGCCGGGCGTGCGCATCACGATTGCGGCCGGCTACCACGGCCAGACCAGCGCCATCTTCAGCGGCGTGATTGTGCGCCACGCGATCCAGGTCAAGGCCGACGGCAGGTCCTATCTGGTGCTGACCTGTTTCGATCAGGCGATCAAACTCACGATCGGGCGCAAGAGCGGCTATGTCGGCAAGTCCGACAGCGAGGCCTTCAGCCAGATCATCAGCGGCGCCGGCCTGACGCCCAAGGTCAGCGCCACCACCGCCACCCACGACGAGATCGTGCGCTACTACGCCACCGACTGGGATTTCCTGGTGGCGCGGGCCGAAGTCAATGGCCAGATCGTGCTGGTGGACGACGGCAGCGTGACCGTGCAGGCGCCGGTGGTGGACGGTACGCCGGGTCTGGTGATCAGCTATGGCGATGCGCTCTACGAAATCAATGCCGAGATCGACGCCAGCCTGCAATTGCCGTCAGTGAGCTGCAGCGCCTGGGATTACGCCAACCAGGCGCTGGCCAGCGTCAACGCCAGCGAACCGAGTGTCAACGAGCAGGGCAATCTGAGCGGGCAGGACCTGGCCAAGGCGCTCGGCCTGGCGGGTGTGAATCTGCAAAGCACGGTGCCGGAGCCGGCGCCGGAATTGACCAGCTGGGCCAATGCCCAATTGCTCAAGTCGCGGCTCGCGCGCATCCGCGGCAAAGTGTCCTTCCGCGGCAATGCGACGCCCAAGCCAGGCGGCCTGATCGAGATCGCCGGCTGCGGCGACCGCTTCAATGGCAATGCCTTCATCGCCAGCGTCCAGCACAGCATCGAGGGCGGCAACTGGCGTACCGAAGTCGGCATGGGCCTGTCGCCGCGCTGGTTCGTGGAGGAGGCCGAAGCGGTGGAAGCGGCGCCGGCCTCGGGCCTGCTGCCGGGCGTGGCCGGGCTGGTCACGGGCGTGGTCAAGCAGATCGACCAGGACCCGGACGGCGAAACGCGGGTCCAGGTCGCGGTGCCGGTGATTGCCCAGAATGGCGACTTCATCTGGGCACGCCTGGCCAGCACCTATGCCACCAGCAAGGCCGGGATCTTTTTCGTGCCCGAAGTGGGCGATGAGGTGGTGCTCGGTTTCTTGAACGACGATCCGCGCTTTCCGATTGTGCTGGGCAGCCTGTACAACGCCCAGGCCCATACGCCGCCGTTTGCCGCAGACGCCCAGAACACCAACAAGGCGATCGTGACCAAGAACCAGCTGAAGATCACTTTCGACGACGTCAACAAGGTCATCGTGGTGCGCACGCCGGGCGGGCAGGTGATGACGATGAGCGATCAGGACAACACGATCACCCTGAGCGATTCGAACCAGAACACGATCAAGATGTCCTCGTCCGGCATCAGCCTCGACAGCTGTGCGGCGATCTCGATGAGCGCCAAGACCGAGATCAGCATGACGGCCGACACCAATGTGGCGATCTCCGCCACCAATCAGATGAGCGCCAAGGCCGCCATGCTGAGCGCCAGCGCCAGTGCCAGCCTGTCGCTGCAGGGCGACGCCAGCGCCAAGCTCGCGTCCAGCGGCGAGACGGCCGTGCAGGGCTCGCTGGTCATGATCAATTGAGGTTCCCATGCCCTTTGCCGCGCGCCTGACCGATTTCCACGAATGCCCGATGGCCAGCGGGCCCGTGCCCCATGTGGGCGGGCCGACCATCGGCCCCTGCGTACCGACGGTGTTGATCGGGAAGCTGCCGGCCGCCGTGCTCGGCGACAGCCTCGTCTGTGTTGGCCCGCCGGACACGATCGTGCAGGGATCGAGCACCGTCATGATCGGCGGGAAGCCGGCCGCGCGCATGGGCGACACGACCGCGCACGGCGGCAAGATCCTGCTCGGCTGTTTTACCGTGATCATCGGGGGCTAAATGGCGCGCAGCGCGACGTCCGGCGACTTTCTCGGCCGCGGCTGGAGCTTCCCGCCCAGCTTCGACCGGGCCAGCGGCTGCGTGCGCATGGTGAGCGACGATACCGATATCCAGCAAAGCCTGCAGATCCTGTTCACCACCATGCTCCAGGAGCGGGTCATGCTGCCCGAATATGGCGCCGACCTGGGGCAGTTCGTGTTCGATGCGGCCAGCAGCACCCTGTTCGCGCAGATCAGGACCCGCCTGAACCAGGCCATCCTCAACTGGGAGCCGCGCATCGCCGTCGACGATATCGTGATCGTCGCCTCGGCCCTGATCGACGGCCTGCTGGAGATCGGCCTGACCTACACCATCTTGCAGACCAACACGCGCTCGAACATGGTGTATCCCTTCTATCTGCAAGGGGAGGGCACGAATGTGCGCCCTATCGGCTAAGCCGGCCGGCGGCTGGGGGCTGACCCGCCGCGAGCGGCTGCATCCGGCGCTGGTGCCCGAGAGCGTGCGCCTCGACGAGCGTGGCATGGTCGAGCGGATGGCGCTGGCGCGCCGCTTCGCGCGCCTGCTGGCGTTTATCGAACTCGATGGCAAGGCGCATGGCGACTGGTCGCCTTTTCTCGCCAGCGATCCCTGTTTTCTGATGGCCGAGATCGCGCTCGAAGCGGGGGAACGGCCATCCGGCCCGGACCCGCTGCGCGCCTTTGTCGAGCGCCTCGACAACTGGTATCGTGAACTCGACACCGACAATGGGCGGGCGCTGACGCGCGCGCCGAATGCCGTGTTCACCACCTTGCAGAACCAGATCCGTCAGCACCTGGGGCCGCTGCTGCAGGCGCTGCGCGGCGCCGGCCAGCTGGCCACGGGCTGGGAGCTGGGCGCGCTAGCGGAAGTCTGGCATCCGGATCCGGCAAGCCCGGTCCCGCAGCAGGCCCCCAGCGCGCAGCAGGCGCTGGCCCAATTCGGCGCGTCCGGGCGCCATCTGGCGGCGGCGGCGCGGCGCGCGCTCGAACACAGCCTGACGCAGGACACCCATCCTCCCCACACCGGCCTGCTGCTGGCTTTCCTGCGTGTGCTGGAAGTGGCGCGCCACGATCTGAATCGCTTCACCGCGCGCTATCTCGACTACTACTACCGCGAGATGCTCGGCATCGCCCAGCGTCCGGCGCAGCCCGATCGGGCGCTGATCGTGCTGTCCCTGGCGCCCACCTGCGCTGGCCTGAGGCTGGCGGCGGGCACGCCGTTCAAGGCCGGCCAGGATGCGAATGGCAAGACGATCGTCTACGCCAGCACGCATGCGGCCGACATCAATCAGGCCAGTATCGGCCAGCTGGCCTCGCTGTGTCTGATGCGCGATTCCCAGGGACGGGTGAGCGCGGTGTGCGCCGCGCCGTACGCCGATTCGGCCGACGGCCTGGGCGCACCGCTGGCCGATCCGAGCCTGGGCTGGCCCAGTTTCGGCAATCCGGCCGCACCGGCGGCCATCCTGGGCAGTGTGCTGAGCGCACCGGCCCTGATGCTGAGCGAGGGCACCCGCACCGTGCAGGTTCTGATGACGCTGGCGCCGGGCGCCGATGCCCTGGCCCAGGCCTACCAGCAGGCCGGTGCGACGGACGCCGCGCATCCTTTGCCCTTGGGCGCCGCCTTCACCCTGGCGCTGAGCGGAAGCAAGGGCTGGTTCGCACCGGCGGCCGGATTCACGCTGGCCACGACCGCTGTGGCCGACCAATGGCTGCTGCAGTTCACGCTGGCGCCGAACGAGGCAGCCGTGGTCGCCCATCCGGCTCTGCTGCCTGGCCTGAACAGTCCATGGCCGATGCTGCGCCTGTGCCTCGATCCGCAGGCGCCGCTGTACGCCTACTCCTTCCTCGCGCCCGCGCAGCTGCAGGCGGTGCAGATCACGGTGACGGTGACGGGCCTGCGCAGCCTTGGCTTGGCCAATGGCGCCGGACCGATCGCGGCGGCGCAGCCGTTCCCGATGTTCGGCACGGTGCCGCTGCCCGGCCAGTACCTGCAGATCAGCCATCCGGAATTGGGCGTCAAATCGCTGCAGCAGGCGACGCTCCATGTCAGCTGGCTGAATCTGCCGCTGGTGACGGCTGCGCCGGCACCCGCGCCAGCACCGGCAGCGGCGCCCACGCCTGCGCCGGCCGACCGCTTCACCCAATACTACGCGGGCTACACGCCGTACGCCTTCAGCTACGATGTGTTCACGTTCACGGCCAGCGCCTGCGGCGCGGGAACGCTGCGGCCGTTGGCGCCCCTGAGCAGCGGCGCAACCGCGCCCGCCGCCGGCACGCCGATCCCCGTTTTTGCCAGCCCTGACAGCAGCACCAACAGCTATGCGCTCGATCTGAGTCCGGCGGCCGGCAGCGCGCCGATGGTGGTCGAGTCTCTGCAGCTGGAGCTGGCGGCGCCGGCCTATGGTTTCGGCAGCGCGATCTTTCCGACCCTGTTTGCGCAGCAGGCGATTGCCGCCGCCAGGCAGGAGTTCGATGATCCGGGCATCTTCAGCAAAGCCTGGAACTGGCTCAAGGGATTGTTTGGCAAGGGCGGCACCCCGGCCGGCGTGGCCCTGCCCAATCCACCTTTCATTCCGATGGTGAAGGCGCTCACGCTCGATTACACGGCCAGCGACAGCTTGACGCTGGTGGCCGCGCCGGGCCAGCCAGCCCAGCTTTGCCAGCTTACCCCGTTCGGCCATGTGCTCAATACCCAGGCGGCGCCGGCGCTGTTCCCGTCCGAGAGCGAGGACGGCCATCTCTATCTGGGCATTGCCGGCGCCGCCGGTGCGCAGACCCTGAACCTGTATGTCTCCTTGCGCGAGTCTGCGACGGCCGCTGTCACGCTGACGCGCGACCAGGCGGCCCAGCAGGCCGTGGCCTGGCGCTGGCTGGCCGGCAACGTCTGGGAGGATCTGCCGCCCGACAGCGTGAGCTCGCAGACCTGCGACTTCGGCGCCTCGGGCCTGGTCAGCCTGCGTTTGCCGGCGCTGCCCGATACGGCCAATACGGCCATGCCGGGCGGCTTGTTCTGGCTGGCGGCCAGCGTTGCGCGTGCGCCCGCGGCCTATCCGAACACCGTGGCCATTCTGCCGCAGGCGCTGTTCGTCGCGCGGCAGCTGGACGACGGCGCGAGCGGCGTGCCGCATCCGCTGCTGGCAGCCAGCATCACGGCGCCGCTGACGCCGCAGCCGGCGATCAAATCCGTCAGTCAGCCCTATCCGGGGCAGGGCGGGGCGGCCGCCGAGACCGTCGACGGTTACCGGGCGCGTGTCAGCGAACGGCTGCGCCACAAACAGCGCGCCAGCCAGCTGCGCGACTACGAGCAGCTGGTGTTGGACCAGATCGGCGCCCTGTGGCAGGTCAAGTGCATCGGCGCCAATAACAGCGCTGCCTTTGCTGCGGCCTACCAGGTGCCGGCCGGCCAGGTGATGGTGGCCGTGGCGCCGGATGGCAGCGCCAGTCCGCAGTCTGCGCCGGCGGTCGAACGGGCCGATCTGGCCGCCATCGCGGCGATGCTGCTGCGCTCCTGCAGCGCCGCCATCGATACGGTCTGCGTGCGCAATCTCGCCTATGAAAGCCTGTGCGTGCAGGTCGATGTGCGCTTTGTGGCGGGCGCCGATGCGGCGGCCTGCACGCTCCAGCTGAATGCGACGCTTTGCAGCTTCCTGGCGCCGCAGCCGCCCTATCCGGCGCGCCTCGACATCGGCTGCGGTCTGGTGGCGGTGGACCGGGTGGCGGCGCTGGTGCGGGCCCAGGCCTACGTGGCGCAGGCGGGCCCGGTGACGGTCGCGCAGTCCTTCATGCAAGATGCGGCGGCTGGTGATCCGCTGCTGCTCAAGGAAGGCGAAGTGGCGCGCTCGCGGGCGCCATGGTCGGTGCTGGTGCCGGCGGCCCAGCATCGGATCGGCCAGCTCCAGGCCGCGCCGCTCGCACCCGACGCGGCACCGGCCCAGGCACAGGCGACGGCGGCTGCGCCGGTTTATGCGCTGACGATTCCCTATCCGATGGCGGAGGCAGCATGAGTCTGCTCAGCGACGACCAGCAGATCGTGCGCGCGCCGCCGCCGCTGCCCAGCATGGATTACGCCCAGCTGCTGCAGCAGGGGATCGACGCGGTCCAGGCCCTGGCCGGCGCCAGCTGGACCGACTACAACGAACACGATCCGGGGCGCACCGTGCTGGAGAACCTGTGCTATGCGCTGACCGACCTGGGCTACCGCTGCGACTTCCCGGTGGCCGATGTCCTGGCCGAGCAGGCGCCGACCGAGCGCGCCCGCTACAGCACCTTGTTCCCGGGACCGCGCATCCTCACCTGCAATGCCCTGACGGCCACCGACTACCGCAAGCTGATCATCGACCGCGCGCTCAGCGAGTCGTGGCCGAACTTCCGCAATCTGTGGGTGCTGCCGCAGGACGGGCAGTACACGCTGGCGATCGAGGCCATCGATCCCAGCCAGGATTGCAGCGCGCTGATCTCCAAGTCGCGCCAGTGTTATGCCGAGCAGCGGAATATGGGCGAGGACCTGAGCGGCACGCCCACGCTGCTCGCCCTGTGTCAGGTGGCCGTCAACGCGACCGTTGAGGTCACGCCCGAAGCGGACGCCGACGCGCTGGCGGCAGACCTGTTGTTCGCGCTGCAGGGCTGTCTGGTGCCCTTCCTGCATGCCGTCAGTGTGCAGGCGGCGCAGGCCGCCGGTCTGCCGCCCGAAGCCATCTACGAAGGGCCACCGCTGCAGCTTGGACTGCTGCCCGACAGCCAGCTGCAGCCTTTGCGCACCAGCCTGACCCAGTCCGAGCTGGCCAATGCCATGCTGGGCGTGAGCGGCGTGATGTCGCTGCCGGTCCTGCAGGCGCAGGTCGGCGGCCAGGCGCTGAACGGCAGCGCGGCGATTCCGGCGGGCGCGGTGGCGCGTCTGGCGCCCAGCCTGTTTGCGCCGCTGACGGCGCTGCCCTTCACCCTGGTCTGCCAGGGAGCACCGGTCAGCGTGGATCTGGCGCGCGTGCAGCAGCTGCTTGACCAGCGCCTGGCGAGCAGCGCGCCCACCGCCGGCCTGGCGGTGAGCGAAGCTGGTCTGGCGCCGTATGGCCCGGCGCCTGCCGGGCAGGCGCAGGACATCGCCCGCTACTTTTCAGTGCAGCGCCAGTTCCCCGCCATTTACGGCCTCGGTGAGACCGGCCTGGCGCTGCCGCAGACCACGTCGGCCGATGATGTCGCCGAGCAGACGGCGCGCCTGGCGATGGTCAAGCAGCTCAAAGCCTACCTGCTGTTCTTCGAGCAGTGGCTGGCCGACGCCCAGCAGCAGCTGGCCCGCGCCGGCCGCCTGTTCTCGCTCGATCCCCACCTCGACCGCAGCTATTTCACACAGTCGCTGGCCGGCCCTGAGGGGCCACCAGCGATGGCCGATGTCCTGTGCGCCGTGCCCCAGCCGCCGGCGCGTGCGCCGCTCGGCCAGCCCGCGGCGGCAGCGGCGCGCTACGTGGCGCATCTGCGCGATCCCGATCAGGGCGGGCTGGCGATGCTGCGCAGTTCCGAGTACGGCACCCGCGCCGAGGCCGCAGCGGCAGGGCGCCAGATGCTGGCGCGCGGGGCCGATCCGGCCCATTATCAGGTACGCCAATTGCCCGGCCAGCAGCATCACCTGTGGCTGGAGGACGAACATGGACAGCCGCTGGCTTTCGGTGGCGGACGCCATGCCAGTGCGGCCGAAGCGGGTGAGCGAGTGCAGGCGCTGGCGGCGCTGGTCGCGCGCCTGCAGCAGGCGCCGGACGCAGCCGACCAGGCGCTCGACGTGGCCGAGCGCGGCCACCGCGAAGTGCGCCTGCTCGATACCCAGGGCCAGCTGCTGCTGTCCGGGCGCGAGCTGACGGCAGCCGGACAGGAACGCTGGGTGGTGCTGCTGCTGCGCTATGGCGCGCGCAGGGCCTGCTACCGGGCGCAGGCGCTGCCGGGCCGGCGCTGGCGCCTGGTGTTGGCCGATCTCGATGGCCGTCCGTTTGCCGACGGTGCGCAGGACTTTGCCAGTGCGGCCGAAGCGGAGCAGCAGATTCCTGCCCTGTGCGCGCTGATCCAGGGCCTGTGCTGCGATACAGCGGCGCAGGCGCGCCAGATCCAGCGTCTGCCGGACGACGGGGCTGGCGGTGGCGCGGCCGATGCGGGCGAGGATGCGGAGCGGATCCGCCACTACGCGCTGGGCTGGGCGCGCGCCGTGCGTGACTACGACCCGTTTGAGCTGCGCCGCAACCGCGTGCTGGACCACCTGCTGGCCCAGTTCTGCGAGCGTTTCGATGACCTGGCCCTGGTGCGCCTCGATCCCCGTCCCGGCGACGACAAGCGCGCCATCGGGCGCGATCTGGTGCAGTGGAAGCAGACTTTCCTGACCCGTTATGCGACGCCATTCAAGGAGCCGGAGGCCTCGGCCCGGCACGTGGAACTGGGCGACTGGCTGGGCGGAGCGCGCAGCCGCGGCGAGCAGTCCTCAGTGCAGTCGGGACCCGTGTCGCGCATCTGCCTGCTGCTTGGCATTCCAACGCAGGAGGCGCAGCCGCTTCCATACCACTACCACGATCCCGCCAATGGCAGTGCGCCGGCGGCGCCGCCGGCCGGGCTGCAGTTCACGGCCGACCAGCCGGCCGTGCTGCGCGCACTGCTCGTGCACGGGACCGAAGCCGCCAATTACCGCATCGTGGCGCAGGATGGGGGCCACGCGCTGCAGTTCTGCTGGCCCGGCGCGGCCACACCCAGCACAGTGCATGTGGCGCCCGACCAGGCCGCGGCCGAACGCGCGCAGGCGGCGGCACAGGACTTCTTCCGCGCTTATCCGCTCCAGCACACCTACGCGGGCGAACGCCTGCACGCGATCGAGCACCTGCACCTGAAGACGGGGCGCGGCGAGGATCAGGCCGCACATTTCTACCGCCACCGGGTCAGCCTGGTGCTTCCGGACTGGCCCCTGCGCTTTCAGGACCCGGCGTTTCGCGCGTTTGCCTGGCAGGTCGCGGCCGAGAACTTCCCGGCTCATCTGCAGCTCGATCTGCACTGGCTCGACCAGACAAGCATGCAGACCTTCGACCAACTGCACGGCGCCTGGCTTGCCGCCCGCTGCGGCCCGGCCGATGGCGGGCAGCACGCGCATACCGCGCTGGCCGCCTTCATCGCGGGTCTCAACCGCGCGCAGGAGGACTAGGCCATGGCGATGAGCGTCATAGGTCGAACCGTCTTCGAACTGGACACGCCCAACGTGCTGCTGGCGCGTGCCGCCCAGGAGGCGGTGAGCCGCTTCGCACGGGCGGCGCTGGCCGAGTCGCTGGATGCCGCCGTTGCGGCGCAGCCCGTAACCGAGACGGCGCAGCGCTACTCCAGCATCGTGCTCGATCTGGGCCAGGTGTGTCTTGACCGCATGGAGCACGAACTCGGGCCACGCATTGAAGCGGCCATGCGCAGCTTCCTGCTTGGTCAGCGGGGCCTGCAACGCGAGGCTGCGCAGCTGGTGGCGGCCGAACCGGAACCCCTGACGCGCTTTGCGGCCTGGCTGCATGGCGCGCCGGTACAGGAGCTGGCCGCGCTGTTGCGGGCCGCTCTGGCGCTGCCCGACGCGGCCGCGCTGCTGCGCCGGCACGGGCGCCAGTTCGCGGTCCGGCGCCGGCTGGCCATGCTGGCGCCAGCGCTGCTGGCGGGAGTGCTGGATTGCCTGGAGCCGGAACAGGCAGCAACCGTGCTGGCCGTCGTGACGGAGGTGGTGGCGGCGCACCGGCAGCGGCCACTGGTCGCAGCGGGGCGTGCCGAATTCGCGCTGGCAGTATGGGAATTTGTCTTCAGCTACCTGCTGCTCGAGCGCGGTTCCTACTTCAATACGCGGGCCCTGGCGGCGCACGTCCTGGCCGGCATCGCGAGCCGCTACCGGATCAGCTACCGTGATCTGCTGGGCGCGCTGGTGGCCGTCGCCGCGCGCCCCGGCCTGCCGCAGGCGCGCGGCCTGAGTTTGCCGGTGCTGCTGCAGGATTTGTATGGCGCGCTGGTGCCCGAGGCCGAGCTCACCGCAGCGCCGCCGTCCACGCCGCTGGCAGCCTTGTCGCATGTGCTCTGGCACGGTGTGCTGGCCCCGGCCGAGGCGGGCGTCAGCCTGCTAGGCCTGGGCGATCTGCTCGAGCGCGCCATCGCCGAGCAGCCCGATGCACTGCGCGAGCTGCTGCGCAGCCTGGGCCAGCACGAATCCGTGCGGACGCGGCTCGCCATGCAGGCGGGCGCGCAGCGGCTGCGCGCGGTGGTGCGGGTGCTGGAACCGGAGCAGGACGAGTGGGTGCTCGGCACCGTCGATGCCGTGCAGGCCGCCCAGGACAGACAGCGCCTGGCGCAGGAGGACGGACGCCGCTTCGGCCTGCGCCTGTGGGGGCTGGTGCTGCAGATTCTGCTGGTGGAGCGCGGCTCGCATTTCAATACGCGCGCTTTCGTGCGGCGCCTGATCGAAAGCACTGCGGCTGCCACCGGGCGCCGCTATCGCGACTGGCTCGATGCGCTGTGCACCGCGCCGCAATGGCAGCATGCGGCGGGACGGCGCCCGCGCCTTGCGCGCGTGCTTGAGGAACTGCAGCGCGAGCAGCCGGCCGATGGCCGCGAGGAGACCGCGCAGCGGCAGATGGCGCGTGGCCTGCTGGCGCGCGTGGCGCCGGGACGCCTGCCGACACGCGCGGCCCTGCGCGAACTGGTGCGGCGGCTGGCGCGGCGCCAGGGGCTGGATGTGCACCGGGTGCTGGCCGAACTGGCGCGCGAAGGCGGCAGCCTGGCACAGGCGGCGCTGGCCGAACAAGCGCTGGCCGCCTTGCTGCTGTCGCTGCATGCGCAATGGCTCGGATCCAGCCGGAGCGAGGCCGCCGCGCCCGCGCCAGTCGGCGGCGCTGTCGCAGGCACGCCAACGGCCGGGATGGCGCGTGCGGTGCGCGAATTCGCCGTCCGCAGCCTGGTGCTGGAGCGCGGCTCCTGGTTCAATGATCGCAGCTACGTGGACCATCTGGTGCGCCAGCTGGCGCGCCGCCACGGTCTGGCCTATGCCGATCTGCTGGGCACCCTGGCGGCGGCTGCCAGCGGGCGGATCCTGGCCGCCCAGGACCGCCAGCTGCCAGCCGTTCTGCGCTCGCTGCAGGAGGCGCAGGTGCAGGCCGTGCCGGGTTGGGATTTCCTGGCCAGCGGCAATCCCGGCGGCGCCCAGTGGCGACAGGTGCTGGCCGACGGACCCAGGCTGGCGCCGCCCGCCGCCGTGCTGGCTGCGCTGCGCGCCGACGCCGACGGCCAGCTCGCACAGCGGCTGGCCGATTATCTGCCATTGACATCACTGCGAACTCTGCTGGCCCAACTGGCGCCCGACTGGGCCGGTGCGCTCGCCACCTTGCTGGAGGCGGGCGGCGATGGCGCGGCCGATTGGGGCGCGATGCTGGCTGTGCTCGCGCAGCGGACCCCGGCGCCCGCGCTGCATGATGTGCTGACGGCCTTCGGTGCGCGTCGCGCGGGCGCGGCCAGCGCCTATTGGCGCCGTCTGTGGCGTGTCGCCGCGGCCCGGTGCACCGATCCGCGTTTCGCGGCCCTGGCCGATTTGTGTGAGACCCAGCTGCGCCGCGCCGGCCTCGCGCTGCCGCCACCACCGAGCGCCCCTGCACAAGAGCGGCGCTGGCCGGACCAAGCACCGGCTCGCGTACTGGCCGAGGCGCTTGAGCGCCTGCTGCGACTGGGCCCGAGCGCCTGGCGCGCGCGTTGGCGCGAGGCGCCGGAGACCGGCACGCTGTTGGCCCGCGTGGCGGCGGCGCTGGCGGACCACCCGGCCGTCTTCCTGGCCGTGCTGCGTGCGGCATTGGCCCGCCCGCTGGAGCGTGAACGCCTGGCGCACCTGCTGCCACCCGCGCTGCGCGCGCAGATTTTGCGCAGTCTGCTGGGGCAGCGGGCTGGCCCGCTGCTGTGGTGGCGCGCCGCCATGGCGAGTAGTCTGGCCGCGCTGGCGCCGCGCGTCGCCGCCGATTTCTGGCTGCAGCTGCTGGATGTGGAACTGCTGCGCCAACTCGGGCCCGGCCGGCGCCGTCCCGAACTGGCCGCCTGGCTGCAGGCGGTGGGGCGGCGCGCGTGGCAGGAGGCGCTACTCGATTGGCCGCGCCTGCTGGCCGATTGGCGGCGCCGGGCGGGGCAACTGGCTGCGGCGGAGGGCAGGGCGGCACAGCGCCTGCTGGCGCATTTGGAGCAGCGGCCGCCGCCAGCAGCGCCGCGCCTGCCGCCCGCGCCGCTGGCGGAGGAGGTGCCGATCCAGCTGGCGAATGCCGGCATGGTGCTGCTCTGGCCATTCTTCGGCCATTTGTTTGCGCGCCTGGGGCTGACCGCCGGCGCGGCCTTCCGCGACGAGGCGGCCCAGATGCGCGCCGTGCACCTGCTCGACTACCTGGTCTGGGGCCGCTGGAGCAGCTGCGAAGAGGAGCTGGCCTTGCCCAAGCTGTTGTGCGGTCTGGCGCTGGAGACTGCGCTGCTGCCGTGCGACGGGCCGAGCGAGGATGAACGCAGGCTGTGCGAGGAGATGCTGGCGGCCGTCATCGCGCACTGGGGCCGGCTCGGCAATACCAGTCCGGAGGGCCTGCAGCAGACCTTTCTGCAACGCGCCGGTGAATTACGCCGCAAGGACGGCAACTGGCATGTGCGCGTGCCGGAGCGCCCGTTTGACGTGCTGTTGACGACCTTACCGTGGGCGCTGGGCACGGTCCGCTTGTCGTGGATGAAGGACATCGTGTGGGTGAGCTGGAAATGAGAGACACGCATCCGCCACTGCAGGACAACGCGGCCGTGCTCGAGGCCGAGCTGGCCTGGGCCGCCTCGGTGATCGATGCCGGCATCCGCCTGTACTTCGAGCAGGCCTGCGCTGTCGACAGCGTCTATGCGCTGACGCCGCCGCCCCTGGCCACGGCGCCCGGCAGCTACGCCGAGACCGTGCACGCCCATGGCCTCGGATTTGCCGAGCGTTTTGTGCTGATGCTGGCCATGCTTGGTCATCTGCGCCCGCAGCTGCTCGATCCCTTCCTGATCAAGAACGTCAACACCGAGCGCAGTTTCACCGAGTTTGGCGGCGTGGGCGGGGCGCATGGCGTATTCCAGCCGACCCTGGAAACGGCCGCCTTCGTGCTGGCCGGCGAGCGCTTGGCCGAACGCCTGCAGCTGGCGCGTCTGTTCGAACCCGATCATCGGTTCAGCCGCGCACGCTTGCTTGAGCTGGAGCCCGGCAGTGGCGGCCTGTTCACCAGCATACTGCGGGTGCCGCCGGCACGCCTGCACGCCTTGACCACCGGCGCGCCGTATGCTCCAGTCTTTGGCGCCGAGTTCCCGGCCAGGCGGCTGGAAAGCGCGCTGAGCTGGGATGATCTGGTGACCCCGCCCAGCCTGGCCGAGGCGCTCGAGGAGGTGCATGCCTGGATCGAACAGGGCGCCACGCTGACCGAAGCCTGGGGCCTGGGCAAGCACCTGCGGCCCGGCCTGCGGATTCTGTTCTACGGGCCGCCGGGCACCGGCAAGACGCTGACCGCCTGTCTGCTGGGCAAGCGCAGCGGGCGGGCCGTGTACCGGATCGACCTGTCGCAGGTGGTTTCCAAGTACATCGGCGAGACGGAAAAGAATCTCGGCCGCCTGTTCGCCCAGGCCGAGCACGAGGACTGGATTCTGTTCTTTGACGAGGCCGATGCCCTGTTCGGCAAACGCGGCGCCACCCAGAGCGCGAATGACCGCTACGCCAACCAGGAAGTGGCCTATCTGCTGCAGCGGATCGAGGACTTTCCCGGCATCGCCATTTTGGCCACCAATCTCAAGTCGAATCTGGACGAGGCCTTTGCGCGCCGCTTTCAGGCGGCCATCTATTTCGCCGCGCCCGAGGCCGAGGAAAGGCTGCGTCTGTGGCGCCAGGCCTGCGGCGACGGCAGCCGGCTCGGTCCCGATGTCGACCTGGTGCAGTTGGCCGACAAGTACGAAATCAGCGGCGGCATGGTGGGCAATATCCTGCGCCACGCCCTGCAGGCGGCGCTCCGCCGTGGCGACCAGTCTTTGTGTCAGGCCGATCTGCGCCTGGGGCTGGAGCGCGAGCTGCGCAAGGAAGGACGGCTGATTTGAAGCACGATGTTTTTCTGACCCCGTAGTACTCACCAAGGAGGAGCAACATGGCAATTCCAGCTAAATCGCAAGGCAATCCGCCAAACCAGAATGGCACGCCGTCTGCCGCCCCGACACCGGCGCCCGCCAGTGCTGGCGCCGCGGTCACGCCGAGCACCATCACCGGCACCTTCGCCGGCCCCAAGCCGCCGGCCGTCAATGGGGTCGCCGCGCTGATCGGCGGCGCCCTGCAGAGCTTTACGGCGGCCGCACCGGTGGGCACCGCCTCGAGCGCGATGCCGAAAGGGCTGACGCCCGTGCATCTGGTCGGCGATCTGACCAATGGCGTGGCCGTGGCCGACACCAAGAGCATCTATTTCCTGACCGGGGTGGGCGTGACGGGCGCGGTATGGAACAAGCTGGCCGCGCCTGCCGGCATGAGCAACATCGTCGCCATGTGCGGTGATCTGATGAACGGTCTGGTCGTGACCGACGGCACCAACATCTATGCCTGGTGCTTCAGCGGTACCAGCGCCAACGAGTGGGTGCCCTTGGCCCAGCTGCCGGCGCCCGGCAAGGTGACTGATATGGCGGGTGATCCGACGGCCGGTGTGCTGCTGACGCTGAGCAACGGCAGCGGCCCGTCCAGCCTGTATTTTGGCGGCGCCGGCTGTGCCTGTTCGTGGGTGCCGGTGACCTCGGCCGGCACCAGCCTGCCGACGGCACGTGTGGCCGTGCAGAACCTGTGCGGCAACTACGCGAATGGTTTCGTGCTGTATGGCGAGAACCAGCTGTTCACGCTGACCAGCCTGAAATATCAGGCCGGGACCACGGCCGCGGCTGGCTCGTGCAGCGCGGCGCTGACCAAGATCACCAATGTGCCGCCGTTCACCATTACCGATCTGACGGGCGATCCGGCGAACGGCATTACGGCGCGCAGCGGCGACGTGTTGATTGCCTGGAGCTCGACGCCCTACGCGAGCTGGACCCTGGTGACTGCGGCGCCGCCGCCGGCACCGGCCGCATCGGGCGGCAGTGGCCAGAGTGCAGGCACGCCGGCGCCAACCCAGGCACCGGTCGGCGCCAGCCAGGCACCGGCCCCGGTGCAGGACGAAACGGTGGCCGAAGCGGCCTGATTGCGCTTCGCGGAACGCCGACGGCGGCGTTCCGCATCCCTGAGGAGACACGATGATCGATACTGCGCTGGGTTTCGTACTCACGGAATTGAATACCTATCTCAGCGCCAGTTTCGGCGGTGGCGAGAAGCATGCGGTGCTGGGCAGTGTGGCCTCGCCCGCCGCTGGCGGTCTCGATCCGAATGAGAACCGGGTGGTGCTGTCACTGGTCAACCTCGAACGTGAGACCGCGATCGGCTCCACCGGCTTTGTGGCGGGGGCCGCTGGCGCCTATACCAAGACCAACCCGACGCTGTATCTGAACTTGTACGTGCTGGTGGCGGCGAACTACCCGAACAACTACGACAATGCGCTCAAGATGCTGAGCGCCTGCATGGGCTTCTTTCAGGCGCGCCAGTTGTTCGATCCGCAGAACTCGGCGCGCTTTCCTGCCGATATGGCTCAGCTGACGATGGAAATCGTCAGTCTCAGCCTGGCTGAATTGAGCACCTTGTGGGCGGTTCTGGGCAATAACTATTTACCTTCGGCGGTCTACAAACTGCGCATGATCACCGTCCAGAATGCCTGGACGATCAACGCGATTCCGACCGTGCAGACGCCGGCGGCCTCGCTGGAGAACTGAGATGGCCGCGCCCTGGTGCAGCCTGACGATTTCGCACACGTATTTTGCGAGCGGCACGCCGGCGCCCCTGAAGCTGCGGCCCGATGCGGCGACGGCCGCGCGTCTGGCATGCTGCGGGGTCGCCTGCCTGCCGCAAGCCGGCGCCTGCACGCTGTTTGCGCGCGATGCGGCCTTGGCCGCCACGCTCGAACAGGGACCGCCACTGCTGTTTCTGCTCAGTTGCGACGATGCCTGGTTCTTGAATTACAGCGCCATCGACCAGGGCGCCCTGAGCCTGGGGAGCAGCAGCGGCCTGAGCCTGGAAAACAGCTTGTTCTACGCCGACAACGCCTTGTCCGGCCCAGAATTGCAGCCCGCGTTTGATGCCAGCGCACGTGTGCTGCGTCCACCACAATTTCTGTGGCAGCCGGCGGCGCCGCTCACGGCTGCGCTGCTGAGCGTGGAGGACCGGCGCGGCCAGACGGTGTGGCAGCAGCAGACCGGGCCCGCGGCGCAGAGCGCCGTCGAGCTCGACTTGCGCGGCTTGCCCGATGGCGCCTACCGCCTGCTGCAGGACGGCGCGGCCCAGCTGGACTTCTTCCTCTATCAAGGCGCCAAGGCCAAGCTGTGGGGAGCGCTCGCTCTGTTCGGCCCGTTTGCCGGTCGCTGGACCTGGCAGCTGCAGGCACGGCCCACGATCTGGCGCTACACGATCAGCTGTACGCGGCTCGATCTGGATGGCTGGCAGGTGCAGGGCCAGGCCACCGCCACCAGCGACCCGCCGCCGCCGATTGTCTTCCAGGCGGCAAGTCTGGGCGGCCAGCCGCCGTGCTGGCAATTTACGTCGGCCATCCCGATCGAGCTGGCCGAACGTCCGCTCGATTGGCAGTTCACGCTGTCCAAGCCAGGCGCGCGGGCGGGCGGGGCGATCCGTCTGCCGTTTGCCCGGGGCGATAGTCCGGTGGCCGGCGCGGCACCCGGCATCAGCGAGATTTTTGTTTTTCTTTGAGCTTGCGTTGTTCTTCCTCTTCCTCGGCGAGGGCGGCGTTCAGCAGCGCGAGTTCCTTCCTGGCCGCTGCGGCGCCCGGCTTGCCTTGCTGGATCTGCGCGGCCAGGGCCCGTTGCCGCTGTTGGCGTGGACTGTTGTCCAGCGTAGTGCCCGGCCCATGCTTCGTTGGTTTGTCGGATGTGCCGTGCTGCAAGGCCGGCGTGAGCGTACGCGGTGCACGCTTCATGAGGCCCAGCCAGAGTGAAGGGCCGTGTGCGAGGCCGGGATGTCCACCATCAACGCGACCGCGCGCTCGACACCGATCTGCTGCGGCGGCCCAAAGCGTTCGATGACCAGACCGGCGCGACGCAACATGCGTTCGATGGCCGTAGTGGTGACGGTGACATATTGGGAGATGGCCGCGCGGTAGCCATAATCGATGATCTCGCCGATCGATTGCAGGGCCAGTTCGGAGAAGCCGAACGTCTGAGCCTCGCCCGTCTCGATGGCGAAGCGGCTCAGTTCCCAGACTGTGGGATGGCAGGGCGCCGCTTGCCCATGCAGCAAGGACGGGAAAGTGTCCTTCAGCATATACGGTCCCTCGGTCGGCAGCAGACGCCAGCAGCCGCAGATGACATGGTTATCGGCGCGCATCAGCATGTAGTAGGGATCGATGGCGTCGTAGCCGTCAATTTCCATGCCGCTCATGATCGGCACGTCCCAGCCCATACGATCCCGGAAGACTTTGGCGCGCAGCCGGTGCATGGCCCACAGGTCCGGCTGGCTGAATTGACGGCGTGGGGCAATTTCGATGTGCAGGCTCATGGTAACTCCACATGCGTTAGCGGGAATTCCATGTTTATGCATGACGCATATTTTCGAAACTATCAGAAATACTAGGTTGGGCGGCGAGGCGACAGGTGACAGCGTTAGACTGTCACCATGAACGGGGAACAAATACGTGCGCTGCGCAAATCGCGCTGCGAGACCCAGGCGGACTTCTGGCGCCGCTTTGGCGTGACCCAATCTTGCGGAAGCCGTATCGAGCAAGGCGGCGTGCTTGCGCCCTCGCTGGCGATCCTGATTGCCTTGTATGTGGCCGATGCCGTCAGCGATGCCGATCTGGACGCGGCGCAGCGCCGCAGCATGGAAGGCGACAGTTCAGGCCGGCATTAGCAGGCCGAGTTTGATGGCTTTCACAACCGCCTGCTGGCGCGTTTGAACGTCGAACTTCTTCTTCGTGTTCGACAGGTGAAAATTAATCGTTGCTTCGGAGCGGCGCAGGATACGCGAAATCTCCCACGAGGACTTGCCCAGCATGGCCCAGCGCAGGCATTCAAGCTCGCGTTCGGTCAGATTGATGCCGTCCTGAACCTGATCGGGTTTGGGATCGACAAAGCGCTGGGCCGATTCGAGCGCATAGTCGCGCAGCAAACACAGCATGGCCAACTCCTGCAGATTGCCCTGGCGACCCAGATGTTCGGCGTCGGGCCCGACGAAGCTCAAGACCCCAAATTGGCCGCCCGCCCCATGCAGCGGCAGGCTGACACCCGACCGCAGGCCATAGCCGGCGGCCTGTTCGTAGAGGGCGCACTGACGCTCGCCGAGAAAGATCGACGGCTTCCAGACGATCGGCAAGCTGCTGTGCAGGCAATGGCTGACGGTGGGATCGACGTAATGCAGTTGTTTGCGGTCGTAAGTCTGGCGCCATTCGCTCGGGTAATTGCTGGCGAGGTAGGCCGCATGCAAAGGGGTATTGCGATTGGGGATCACCCCGAACAAAGCATGGTCGAAGCCACATTTGCGCGCCAGCTTGAAGAGCATCTGGCTCCAATGCTGTTCATTGGTTGCACTGAACAAAGCGAGCAGATCATCCATCGTCAACATTGTTTCTCTCCAGTCAACCGAAATAATGCAAATACGAAAATGTTTTCGGTTGTGAAATGTGGTTCTTTAATACAAACTGGAAAGAAAGTTGGGCGACCGGGTTTTGCGGGATTTATTGCCGTGGTTATTCGTGAGATTTGCGGCAAGTGCCTAGCCGGCTTGCCTACAAGGTTAAAAACGCGGCGACATGGGCAATGCCCAAATCTGCTGTGTGGAAACGGCCCGCAATTCTGGCAGCAGAGGAGGAGGGGTGTTTGCGGTATGGCTTTAGGGTGTGATAAATTGAAATCAAATATTAATATTGCTGAAATTGAATTCATTTCCGAGTAGGAGCTACATGCTTTTGTCGGAAAGAACTGCACCGTTTCGGGTAGCTATTACACGTTGGACTGCCGCATGAATCGAAGCACGCTCTCCGGATGGTTACCTGTAGTCGTCTTTGGCACAGCTATCGGATCGTTTTTCGTGCTCGAGACATTTTCGCCATCGCTTTTCTGCGCTCCGGTTAATGATGGCGGGAAAGAGCTCACATGCGGCTCTGGTTACGCGGCGCCCGTGGTTACTACCTTAACAATTACTTTCTATGTCTTGTTCTTTGGGGCCTTGGCTCTAGCGGCACGTCAAGCTTTGCAAAGTAGGCTCTCTAAACTTGGCGCTCTTGGCTTCGGCTTTTCAATGCTAATTGTATTGCTGGGCATCGCTTTAAGTGCCAAGTTCAGCGCAGGAGATTCGCCATGATTTTGTCCAACCATTCAATCAACCGGACGGCTTACGCGCTGCGCGCTCCAGCCGCCGGTTATTGCACACGTTAGCCCTCCACACCTATCGGCTCTCTAACCCTGCTATTGCACATGAACCATGAAGTTTGAAATTGGCGATGAAACAGATCAGGCGCTTACGACAACGCTCGTTCACGAGCTTGTTCTCTGCAAGGACAGCTTTGAACGATTCGCTGCCTTGGCAAAGATGAACATTATGGGGCGCCGCGAAAAGGCCATAAAGATACGGTGCCACGATGCCTATGCCAGTTTTCTTCACCATCTCTATGAGTTCTATGTCGGTTGTATCAAGCGTGACCTCCGAAACACTGAAGATTTACAAGGAAAAGTGCTCGACAAAATATTCAACTGTGAAGTTAAGAAGCTGCTGAAGAACAGAGTTGACACGATCAATGGTGGTTACGCGCCGTCCTGGGAAAATCACATCTCCGTCTATCAAGTGGAAGTCCCTACCGAGTTCGGGACACAGTTCAGAAAGATTAGAAATAGAACGGCTCACGCAAGCACAAAGCGCTCTTCGCCAAAGGACGAGCTACCTCTTGGACAGTTCTATGAGAAGTATCACGGCTTCGCTTACCTCTTGTTCTACTCCGCCCAGGGATGTTGGACCGTCAAAGACATCGAGGCGCACGATTGGAAGTCAATTGAAGAATTCGACCTTGCAGTGCAGGGCTAGCCCTGCGGCGCAGGGGACCAGGCGCATAAAGCCGCGCCCGGCCCCTGACCTTGAACGTTATGCGTATTCATTCCCAGGAGAATTGCCGCATGGATAATCTAGAGGAACTTGGAAAGAAAAAGGAATTTGAAAAATTCCAACAGGCAATTGGGGCAGAGAAAGATCCAATAATGCTTATTCTGCGAGCCCATCTCTTTTCGGAAAACTTACTCGAACGTCTAATTAACTTCCGGCTACCACGTGGAGACAAGGTCATTGAAAATGGGAACCTTAACTACCACCAGAAGTTGGTTCTCGCAGAAGCTCTAGAGTGCCTCTCCGACCCCATAGTTTCGTCCCTTCGGAATCTCAACAAACTTCGGAACCAGTGTGCCCACGAGTTGCACAAGAAGATCACTGAAGGTGATATCACAAGGATTGGCAGCCCTTTAGGAAAGAACTTCACACGCTTTAAGCGCGACGCCAAGTTCGACGAGGCTGCCCTACTTCGCAAGGTTGTTGATTACATCTGTGGCTACATATCGGCAACGTGCTTTGGCGTAGAACATCCAGAGCTAAACGAGCCAAAGGCTACCGAAGCTGAAAAACGCATAACCTCTCGCCCAACACGGACCGCCCACAAGCGGACGTCCGGTTAGCGTGGACATTAGGCCTTAAGAGGGAAATCACCATGAAATGGCTAATGTCTATTGCGCGCATCGTCGGATCTTCACTTCCGTTCGTTCCGACATTGATCCAAATTCAGACTGAGATTGATTCAGCAGCCATCCAGAAGCGGCTGCGTTCGCTCGAAGATCCGATTTCGTCACTTCATCCGCAAATTCGCGAAGTCTCGGAAAACATCTATCGGGCCTTGGTCAATTCCGATACTTCCAGAGTCGTTTTTGACGAAGAGTTTTACTCAAAATACGGCAAGCCGCTTGCTATCCTCGAATCGCAGGGGTATATCGTCGGGTCACACGCAATTGGGGCAAAATACGTCAACGGAATCTCCGTACAAGACCCCAAGTACGTTGTGTATTTGTGCGCACTCTATGAGGACCAAGCGAAGATGGATGCGCTTTTGCAAATGCTAGAAGACTGCAAGCAAGGACAGTGGCTGCGCGGCGAAACAATCTGTGCAGAGCTCCAACTAGCTCGCCCGGTAGTTAAGGCTATCTTTCTACTCTATGAAGCCAGGGGACTTGGTTTTTGTTCCAGGGAAGTCGGGGCCGTGGCGTATGTCGGGAATGCCTAACAACATGTTCAACCTCGCTCGCTTTGCTCGCTGGACACGCCAACGCTGCGCTTTGTCGTGCCGGTTAGCTTGAACATTAGGCGCGAGGAGGCGTTCTGTGAATCTTGACCTCGAAAAAATCGACGACGCGATACTCGCGCTGTTGCAGCTCTGCCTCCACGACGGCGATAGAGTGTGGAAGACTTTTGATTGGGATGCAATGAATCGCCTCCATGCAAAAGGGTTGATTTCCGAGCCCGTCGGAAAGGCGAAATCTGTGGCACTCACTGAACGCGGCATGGCCGAGTCCACTCGATTGCTCGTGCAACTCTTTGGGAGCGGTAATGGCAAGTAATGACGCACCGTGTTTGCCCAACCATGCATTCCAGCCGGCCCCTTCGGCGCGGCTAAATTGAGACGTTGCGCTTTACCATGAGGATTCAATGGAACCGAAACTAACTTGTCCGCATTGCGGGGCTCAAGCAATGTCCAGCTGGAGAAAAATGATGGTGGGTCCCGCCCGATCTGTCACATGCGCTCGTTGCGGGGGGGCTGTTTCAGTGAAGTGGACATCATCGATCGCCATGGTTCCATTTCTTTTGAGTATGGCGATAGGTCCGCACATGGGTTCATTCTTGATGACTATGGCGTTAGCCATGCTCGGTGGGATTGCCATGATTCTGTTGCATTTGTTTTGGGTGCCCATCGCTCCCAGATCACACTAGCTGCCGAGCATGTATAGAAAATTGCCCAACCATTCAATTAATTCGGCCGCGCTAAACCGCGCCGCTTATCCCGTACGTTTGGCCTAAATATGGAGATTAAATTCAAACGCTTGCCCCAAAGTCTATTCATAGCCCTTGGCGCCGCTCTTGGTACGATTTTGTACACCGGCTACATCGGCGCATCGTCAGAGGTCGACTGGTATCGCGCCGGATTTGTTGGCGCTTTCGCTGGCGCAGCGTCAGCTCTTTGGCCTCACAAAAGGTGAGAGCGGATGCCTTTCGTCCAACTTGGATTTCCTGCGGACACCTCCGGCGCTGCTGATTCCATACACTTGCGAACTAATGTCGAATGTTGCCGCATTCGCTGCAGATGCACTGCATAATGCGGCGATGGTTTGCTTGATAGTGACGCCGCCGAAATGGTTGCCGGCCTAATTGTCTCTGTAACGTGACGGGTAGGAGTGATTGCTTATCAGCCGCTCCAAATGACGCAAGCCGAAAGGAACAACATGCAAGCCCACGATCTAGCGATTCCCATTCTGCCCAGCCGGTCGATTGGCGCGACGCTGGCCTTTTACCGGCGGCTCGGCTTTGAAGGTGACGCGCATTCGTTTAACGATGCGTATGCCATTCTGTGCCGCGGCGACATAGAGCTGCACTTTTTCCTGCATAAGGACCTGGTGCCGGAGCATTCCTTCGCGGGCTGCTATCTGCGCGTCGGCGATGTGGAAACCCTGTATCGGGACTTTGCTGCGGCGCAGTTGCCGCGGCGGGGCATCCCGCGTATGGATCTGCTGGAAGATAAACCCTGGGGCCTGCGCGAATTTGCCGTGGTCGACCCGGATGGCAACCTGCTGCGCATCGGCCAGGTCATTCAGAAATAATCTGCGGGAGATCGGAACCCCATGCCTACCACACCGCTTGATCGGCTTCTGTTTGTCCAAGGCGGACGTTGCTTCTTCTGCGATCTGCCGCTTCAGCGGGCCGAGGCCAGCGTTGAGCATTTGCTGGCGTCGGCGCATGGCGGCTCGAATGCGGATGGCAATTGCGTCGCTTGCTGTAAGGCGGTGAATGCGCTCTTGGGCAGCATGTCGCTGAAGGATAAATTTCGCGTCGTGTTGAATCAGCGCGGCGATTTCAAATGTCCTAATCCCTCGCGCGGCGCCGATAGCCCGCCAGCCGCTACGCAAAATCCGCGGCCCGGTCCTGAGGCGAAGTTCCAGCTAGTGGTGGAAAATCTGGTGGCGCGCAAGGCCGCCAAACCGCGCACGCTGAAGACGCTCACCAACAGCATCGCCACGCTGTTTCCCGGAATTGCTTCCGCTGAAGTGGAGGCGATTGTCGCGGCCTTGCAGGCGTCGGGTAAAGTCCAGCTCCACGATTCCAAGGTGAGCTACCAGCTTTAGGTCGTTTGTCACGATTATCCACGCCGCGTGTTTCGTATTCGCCCGCCTTAAAAATCTGCAGCTTGATTAAAAAGTGAACTTTGAGAATGCCGCTGTCTGAAGTCGTCCCCGGGCGCATCTGGTGCTCCGAACAATTGCTTGCCTTTGGTCCCATTCAGCTCGCTACGCGGATGACGCTTGTACGTCTGGCCGACGGCGGACTGTGGGTGCATTCGCCGATTCGCCTGTCCGATGCGCTGCGTGAAGAAGTGGCGCGGCTGGGTGAGGTGCGCTATGTGGTGGCGCCAAACAAGGGCCACCACCTGTTCTTCTCCGCCTTCCTTGCGGCCTTTCCTCATGCCCAGGGCTGGATCGCGCCGGGCCTCGCTGAAAAGCGCCCGGACCTAGCTCATCTCCCGGTGCTGAGGGACGATACGCCGTGGGCGTCGGAATTGGTGCCACAGTTCATTGAAGGGCTGCCGTTGTTGAACGAAACGGTGTGGTTTCATGCACCGAGCGGCAGCTTGATTCTGACGGACCTGCTGTTCTGTGTCGGCCCCAATCCGTCCTGGCTGGTGCGTACGCTGGGGCGCCTGCTTGGAATCTACGGCAAATTGGGCATGTCGGCCACGATGAAGCTCGCAGTCAAAGACCGCGCAGCGCTGGCTGCCTCGGTGGCGCCCTTGCTGCGCTTGCCGGTCGGGCGTGTCATCCTCGCTCACGACCAGATTGTGGTGGACGACGCGAAGGTCCAGCTGTCATCGGCATTCGCGTGGCTAAGCACCGCCCCGCGCTGATCAGCGGATGATCGTCGCGCGTCGTCTGCGTCCCATCAGCCAGGCGAGCAACAGGGCCACGCCACCGCACAGCGACAGCAGGACCGCGCCGCCCAATCCGAACACCAGCTCGCCCAGCAGGACCAACAGGCTGACGCCGGGGGCGTTTTCGCCGCGTGTCTGTGGGATCAGGGTCGAGGGCGAGCCGAGCATCGACTGATAGATCAGGTTCGCGGCGAGGAAGGACAGGCCGGCGACCAGTAACCACAGCCAGCGCCAGGCCTGCGCGCGCGTGGGCAGCAGTGTCCCCAGGACGAAGCTGGCGATGAAGGCCAGCGTTGCCGCCGCAAGCGGTGCAAGTGCGGCGGCGTGCTCGGTCCGATATGCCAGCGCGGCCAAGGTGGCCAGGCCGGCACTCAGGGCCCCGCACACGAGGATCGGCGCCAGCCGATGTTCGTCGCTGATTCGCACAGGGGCTTCCGGTTAGCGGCGCACACAGTCTTCCATGCCGAAGTTCCCGCCCTTGAATTCGGGCTCGTAGTAGAACTTGCGGAAGCTCCATTTGCCGTCCTTGCGTTTGCTGAAGCTCGCAATGCCGGTGCCGTAGTCCTTGGTACTCTGGTCGGTCAGGGCGAAGTGGATGGCCATCTGCTTGCCGTGGGCGGCGGCCTGGCCCGGATAGGCGCCATAGCCGGGCACCTCGAGTTTGAACTGGTAGGCGCCGTATTCGCCTACGCTTTGTGCCGGCACCAGCTGCAGTGTGACGGTGCCGGTGTAATCGCCTTCGTGATCGTCCTTGCCTTTGCAGTCGTAGACTCCGCTGTAATCGGTGCCCGTGAACGCAGGTTTGGCCTGGACGGCGATGGCGGTGGCGGCGGCAAGTACAAATACGATCGACTTCAACACGGCGATTCCTTTCTGTCTTGGTTAAACACGGGGCGCCGCAGCCCGCTGCAGGCGTGCGGCGAAATCACGGAGAAAATCCTGGCGCCAGCGGCTGATGCTGCGCGCGCCCTGGTGCGGGCCTTCGGCCAATTGCGGATCGGGGCTGTCGGTCCACCAGTGCGGGTAGCGCGTGGAAGGCTGCAGCGCCTGGGCCGGCGTGGCCGGGCGCGAGGTGAAGGCGCCGCTTTGCCCATGCAGGCCGGGGTCGGTGCTTTCGACGCGGTAGTGCCAGGTCTTCGATTCCTTGGGCGAGAACAGAAAGCGCCAGCTGCCATCGGCATGCGGATAGCCGTTGAAGCGCTGCTGGTCGACCACCAGCTGCGCCCGCGCGGCTGCCGCCGGTGGGTGCGCCGGCTGGTACACGAGTTCGACGAGCGCGAAGGTCTCGACCACGTCGTCGGCCTGCGGCGGGCGCGTGAAGCGCACGCGTGGCCGGTCCCAGGCGCGCACGAATTGTCCGCCCCAGCTGGGGTGCTCGGGGTGCTCCGGGTCGCCGTGCAGCAGATAGGCGAGGGAAGGGGTGTCACCCATTTTGATCTGGCTGGCGATGCGCGCAAAGTAGTCGCCCAGCGCGCCTTTGCCCTTCACGTGTTGGGCGATGAAGCCGGTGTTGCCCCATTCCCCGCCTTGCTCGCCGCCGGTGAACCAGCCGCGATAGGTGGCGTTATTCTCAATCAGCCAGAGCGTGGGATGGGCCGTGGCCAGATAGTCGTAGGCCTGGGTCGACCATTTTTTGTTTGGCCCGCCGATCATGTAGACGCGTAGCTTGGACGCGATGTCGGGCGCATCGTGCAAGGCCTGGGCCAGGTCTTCGTAGCCGCCCCATAGCAGCACCCAGAGCGGGCGCGGGTCGGGCTGGCGCGCACACTGGATGATCCAGTCCGAGCCTTCGGTCGCTTCGCCCCAGCCGCGCTGGTCGGCCAGGTCCTGGGCGCCTTGCTTGCAGCGCGCACGCAGCTGTTCCGGGGCCGGGTAGGCGGCCGACCAGCTGCGCAGGGCCGGATAGTCGCGCGCATAGGCGTCCACCAGGTCCAGCAGATGGCGCTTGCGCTCACGTGCTTCGCCCCAGGGCGAGGCGATCATGCCCTCCAGGTCGATGACGTCGGTGTACAGCAGCAGGTGCACGAGCGATTGAAAGTCGTCGAAATCGGTGCCGCCGATATCAGTCGACACAATCACACGCGGCCGCAGCGGTGCGGCGCCGGCTTGCGTCCACAGCAGGCTTAAGGGGAGGGCGGCGAGGAGCTGGCGGCGTTTCATGGTGCCAGCATCTTAGCAGCATCGTCGGGCCGCCAGAGCAGGGGCGTCGTCCTTTTGGACAATTGACCGGACGGCCAAAGTCTTCTATTCTGTGATAACTTCGTCAACACTTTATGAAGTTGCAATTCTCTCTGGGGAGTCTATGAAGTTCATGAGCAAGGAACAGAGCCGCGTGCTGGGGGCTGGAATGGGCGTCGGCGTTGCCGTCGGCCTGGCCACGGGCATCGCGTTCGGCTACGTTGGCCTCGGTCTGGCTGGCGGCGCCGTGCTGGGCCTGCCCTTGGGCTGGGCGCTCGTGCGCCGCTGAGAGAAAGCGAGCGCGGCAGGCTATACTATGGGTCCCGTTTGGCCTGGTGACCCCGATGCTGTCCCGCCTTTTGCTTTGCTGTTTGTTGTTGTTATTGACCGGCCCTGTCCCTGCCGCCAGCCTCGATCTCGCGGCGCCGCGCGCGCCGATGCTGCAGTTTAGCGAGCAGGTCGATGTGCTGGAAGATCCCGCCCGTACCTTGCGTCTGGAAGAAGTGCGCGCGCCCGCGCTGGCCCAGCGCTTCCGTCCTGCCCCGCCCAGTGGCGAGGCCCTGTCCTTCGGCTATACCCATTCCGCGTTCTGGCTGCGCTTTGAGTTGAGCAATAGCGCCCCGACGGCGCAGACGGCGATTCTGGAAGTGGCCAATGCCCGCCTGGGCGATCTGACGCTCTACACCGTGCATGCCAATGGCAGCATCGCGCAGGTCCACACGGGCAGCTATCTGCCGTTCGATACGCGCCCGCTGCGCCACCGCTATTTCGCTTTCCCGCTGCAGGTGGCGGGCGGCGAGGTGCAGCAGCTCTACCTGCGCGTGCAGTCGCCCGGGAGCACCCTGGTGCCGCTGCGCCTGTGGCAGCCGCAGGACTTCCGCATCCATCAGGAAGACGATCATCTGGTGCAGGGCACCTACTTCGGCATGGTGCTGGCCATGGCCCTGTTTAATCTGGTGCTGTTCGTGGCGCTGCGTGACCGCGTGTATGCGCTGTACGTGCTGGCCATGGTGACCATGGCCTTTGCCCTGGCCGCGCAGAATGGCCTGGCCAAGCAGTACCTGTGGCCGCAGGCCCTGGCCTGGTCGAACTATGCGGCGGCGGTGGGCTTCTCGCTGGCCGGCGCCTGCTTTGCCATGTTCATGCGGGTGATGCTGGAAATGCGCACGCGTATGCCGCGGCTCGATAAGATCGTCCTTGGCCTGGCTGTGTTCTGCGCGCTGACGCCGCTGGCGGTGGTGCAGTACTACCAGCTGATCGCCCGGCCGATCACCCTGATCTGGGGCCTGTCCTCGCTGTTCCTGCTGGCCGTGTGCGTGCTGGGCGCGTGGCGCCGCCAGCGTGCGGCCTGGTTCTTCCTGGCCGCCTTCGGGCTGGCGTTTTTGGGCAATTCGGCGTCCTCGCTGGCGGCGCTTGGCCTGTTCCCGCATAACGTGGCGTCCAACTATGGCACCCAGATCGGTTCCGCCATCGAGATGATGGTGCTGGCCTTTGCGCTGGCCGACCGCTTCAACACGGTGCGGCGCGAGCGGGCCGAGGCCCAGCGTGCCGCGCTGCGCGCCGAGCATGCGCTGGTGGAGTCGCTCAAGGCCAAGGAACGTGAGCTGGAAGCGCGTGTGGAGGAGCGCACCAGCGCCCTGCAGGCGGCCAATGTGCAGCTGGAGGCGCTCAGCGTGACGGACAGTCTGACCGACCTGGCCAACCGCCGCCAGTTCGACCTGGCGCTCGAATCCGAATGGGCGCGCGCGCTGCGCCTGCAGCAGCCGCTGGCCGTGGGCATGATCGACATCGACGACTTCAAGCGCTACAACGACGCCTACGGCCATCCGGCTGGCGACTACTGCCTGCGCCGTCTGGCTGCGGCGCTGGGCGGCTGCGTGCAGCGCGCGGGCGATCTGGTGGCGCGATACGGCGGCGAGGAATTCGTGTTCATCGCGCCGGCGGCCGATCTCGATGCCTCTCTGGCGCTGGGCGAACGCCTGTGCGAGGCGGTGCGCGCCCTGGCCATTCCGCACGAACGCTCGCGTCTGGGCACAGTCAGCATCAGCGTTGGTGTGGCGGCCTGGGTGCCGGTCGACGCTCAGGGTGCCGCGGCCTTGCTGGCTGCGGCCGACGCAGCCCTTTACCGCGCCAAAACAGCGGGCCGCAACCGCGTGGTGGCCAGCGACACCCGCACCCAGCTCGCGCGCGGCCTATAGAAGAAGCTGCGCCACAGAAAAATGGGGTCTGACCCCATTTTTTCGCGGTGTGTAGAAAAGCTGCGTCACAGAAAAAATGGGGTCAGACCCCATTTTTTCCGTACAAACAAATGGGGTCTGACCCCATTTTTCCGTTAGGACTTGTTGCGTGCCTTGTCGGCCGCGGCCAGCTGCTGGTTCTGGGTGTCCAGCCAGGCTTTCAGCGGCGCGAAGTACTCGAGCAGGGCGCCGCCGTCGATGCGGTCCTCGCCCGTCACGGCCTTCAGCGCTTCCGGCCACGGCTTGGAGGCGCCCATCTGCAGCATCGCCTGGAACTTGGCGCCGGCTTTCTTGTTGTCATAGATCGAGCAGCGGTGCAGCGGGCCGGTGTAGCCGGCTTCGCGGCACAGGGCGCGGTGGAACTGGAACTGCAGCATGTGGGCCAGGAAGTAGCGCGCATACGGGGTGTCGCTGGCGACGTGGAACTTGGCGCCGGCGTCGAAGCCGTTCGCGCTGATCGGCTCCGGCCGCATCATGCCCTGGTATTTTTCACGCAGCGCCCACCAGGCCTTGTCGTAGTCGGCCGGCTTCACCTGGCCGCCGTAGACCTGCCAACGCCAGCTGTCCACCGTGTAGGCGAACGGCAGGAAGGCCACCTTGGCCAGCGCGCGCTGGAGCAGGGGGCCGATGTCCTGGGCCGGGTCCGGGGTCTCGGTCATCAGGCCGATCTTCTGCAGATAGTCGGGCGTGATCGACAGGGCCACGGTGTCGCCGATGGCTTCGTGGAAGCCGTCGTTGGCGCCGTTCTTGAACAGGAACGACTGCTTGCGGTAGCCGAGGTCATAGTAGATGTGGCCGAGCTCGTGGTGGATCACGCTGAATTCTTCGGCCGTCGGGGTGATGCACATCTTGATGCGCACGTCCATGTCGCCGTCGATGTCCCAGGCCGAGGCGTGGCACACCACTTCGCGGTCGCGCGGCTTGGTCAGCAGCGAACGCTCCCAGAAGCTCTTCGGCAGGGTCTCCATACCGAGCGAGGTGTAGAAGCGCTCGGCGTACTTGGTCATGTCGACGGCACTGGTCTTGCGGCTCTCCAGCACCTTGCTCAGGTCATAGCTGGACTGGGCCACGGCGGGCTTCAGCAGCGGATACAGGTTCTCCCAGCTCTGGCTCCACATATTGCCGAACAGGTGGGCCGGAATCGGGCCGCTCGCGGGCACCACCTGCGGGCCATAGGTCTCGCGCAGCTTGTAGCGCGTGTAGGTGTGCAGCGCGTCGTAGAGCGGCTTGACCTGCTGCCAGATGCGCTCCATCTCGCTCGCGAACTGGGCCGGCGGCATGTCGTAGTTGGAGCGCCAGAAGGCGCCGGTGTCGGCAAAGCCCATCTCGCGCGCGCCCTTGTTCGACAGGGCTGTGTACTTCACGTAGTCGTCCTTGTAGGAGGCGGCCTGGTTGTGCCAGCCGAGCCAGACTTCCTTCAAGCGGGCCGGGTCGCGGCTCTCGGCCAGGATCTTTTCCAGTTCGCCCAGGGGCATGCAGGCGTTGCCGTCTTTCGGGCAGTATTTGCCCTTGCCGTAGGCGCCGGTCAGCTTGGCCAGCAGGCGCGTGTAGTCGGCGCGGTCCTCGGCGTTCGAGAACATCAGCGACAGCTGCAGCAGCTTGAGCTTGCGCGCGGTCGCTTCAGGCAGTTTCAGGCCGTTGAACTGGCGCGCCTTCAGGGCCAGTTCGCCGGACAGGGTCAGGTAGCGCTCGCCCGCCTGCGCGGTGATCACTTCGGTGTCGTCGGTGATGAAGTTCTCGGCCACCCATTCGGCGCGGCCGGCGTCGATGGCCAGCTTCTCGAGGCGCGCTTCGGCGTCTTTCACGAACTTCTCCGCATCGGCCACCGTCGGTTTGGCGGCCTGCGCCCAGCCAGCCAGGCTCATGGCCGCGGCGGCGACGAGCACGCGCAGTGTAGCTGCTTGCATACCCACTCTCCTTGTTTTGATAAAAAAATGGAAAGCCGCAGTCTACACCCGGCGCGCAGGCGGCGGTAGCTGCCGGCTGACTGCAATCGGTTGCAAAACCTTTGCTATCGGGGTAGATTGTTCTGAAATCGGTGAAAAGGATGTAAATATCGTGCCCGCTTGTTGCGACGCTTTGGAAATTGGCTGGCATAATCGACTGGTGACTGCGGGTCGCTCATCCCTGCGCCCGGTCGCCTGCGCCTTGCGCGCCCCCACAGGGATGACCATGAAGCTAGTACGACCATCGGCCATGCGAGGCCGGGCATGATGCTGGACCCCGCACTGATCGCCGCGCGCGCCGCGGCCCTGATGCCAAGCGCGGCGGCAATCGCCGAGCAGCTGGCCTTTCTTGAATTCGGTCCGGAGGATGCGGCGCGCCTGCGTGCCGTGCATGATGGTCTGCTGGCGCGTCAGCGCGACTACGTCGACCAGTTCTTCGCCCACCTGATGGCGGTGCCGCGTCTGGCGGCCATGCTGGGTACGCCCGACGAGATCGCGCAAACCGTCCCGCGCCTGCTGCGCCATTTCTCTGACCTGACCCTGGGCGACTATGGCCCGGCCTATGTGCAGCGGCGCCTGAAGGTCGGCGTGGTACACAACCAGATCGGGCTGGAGCCGGGCTGGTATATCGCTGCCTACCGCAAGTATCTGGATGCCGTCACGCCGGTGCTGCGCGCGCTGCTGCCGGACGCCGAGGCCTTTGCCGCCACCCATGCCAGCCTGCTGAAAATTGTGGCCTTCGACATGTCGCTGGCGATCGACACCTATATCGGCGAAGGCCGTGCCGAACTGGCCGACAGCGAGGCGCGCTTTCGCGCCGCATTCGGCCAGGCTGCCGTTGGCCTTTCGCTGCTCGACAGCGCCGGGCGCTGGCTGCGTGTGAACCAGAAGCTGCTCGATATCCTCGGTTATGCCGAGACGGACCTGTTGGGCAGCCACTATCTGGCGTTGGCCTGTCCCGACGATCCGGGCTCGCGCCACGATGCCTTGCAGTTGCTGGAGCCCGGCGGCCAGCAGCACGACGTGCATGAACACTGCTACCTGCACCGCGCCGGCCACCGGGTCTGGGTGCGGGTGACGATCGCACGCATGGAGGCGGGCGACGGCACCCAGCGCTATGTGGCTGTCAGCGAGGACATCTCGCAGCGCAAGGCGGTCGAGCAGCGGCTCGACCACCTGCACCACTACGACGAACTGACCGGCCTGTCCAACCGCGCGCTGATGATCGACCGCCTGTCGCAGGCGATGACCTTTGCCGGGCGCGCCAACCGCCATGTGGGCGTGCTGTTCATCGATCTGGACCGCTTCAAGTACATCAACGACAGTCTCGGGCATGCGGCCGGCGATACCGTCATCATCGAGGCGGCCCAGCGTCTGCGCCGCCATCTGCGCGAAGGCGACACCGTGGCGCGCACCGGCGGCGATGAATTCGTCGTGCTGATGTCGGACGTGGTGCGCGAAGACGAAGTGGCCCTGCAGGCGCAGCGCCTGCTCGACGCCCTGCGCGATCCGATGCACATCTTCGGCCATGAACTGGCGCCGGTGGCCAGCATGGGCATCAGCCTGTATCCGAAAGA
The DNA here is from genome assembly GCF_022012445.1 of Massilia sp. TS11. GTDB lineage: Bacteria > Pseudomonadota > Gammaproteobacteria > Burkholderiales > Burkholderiaceae_D > Telluria. Next base: position 13,604 of record NZ_JAKLTS010000004.1, on the reverse strand, counting down.
CGGCGCCGATACCGCCACGCTGCTAATGAACGCCGACGCGGCCCTGTACCGCGCCAAGGACCACGGCCGCAACCAGTTCGCCTTCTATACCGAGGAGATGAATGCGCGCACGCTCGACCGCCTGCGCCTGGAGTCCGGTTTGCGCCAGGCGCTGGCGCGCGGCGAGCTGTATCTGGTCTACCAGCCGCAGATGCACATCGCCTCCGGCCGCATCACCGGCGTCGAGGCCCTGCTGCGCTGGCGCCCGGCCGGGCAGGCCGAGATTCCGCCGTCTGAGTTCATTCCGATCGCCGAGGAGACCGGTCTGATCGAAAGCATCGGCGAATGGGTGCTGCGCACGGCCTGCGCCCAGATGGCGGCCTGGCGCCGCGCCGGCTTGCAGCCGGGCCGGGTGGCCGTCAACCTGTCGGCGCGCCAGTTCCGCCAGCGCGCGCTGCAGGAAAGTGTGGCCAACATCCTGCGCGAGACCGGCTGCCCGCCGCAGGCGCTGGAACTGGAGATCACCGAGAGCGTCATCATGGAGAATCCGGAGATGGCGATCCACGCGCTCGAAGGCCTGTCGCAGATGGGCGTGGCGCTGGCGGTCGACGATTTCGGCACCGGCTATTCGAGCCTGGCCTACCTGAAGCGCTTCCCGATCGACGCGCTGAAGATCGACCGCTCGTTCGTGCGCGACATCACCACCGACATCGAGGATGCGGCCATCGCGCGCGCCGTGATCGTGCTGGCGCACAGCCTGCGCCTGGCGGTGATCGCGGAAGGGGTGGAGACGGCCGAGCAGCTGGCCTACCTGCACGAGCAGCGCTGCGACCAGATCCAGGGCTACTACCTGGCGCGGCCGCTGAGCCCCGAAGCCTTCGCCGACATGGTGCGCGTAAAGACGGCGCAAGCGGTTTGAACCCGCGGCCACAGGGCCAGGAATCCGTGCTAAATTGTGACCCGGCAATTACTGGCCATCTCACAAAAGAAAAGGATTCGACCCATGCGTTTTTCTTTGACTGCGGGCGCCGCTTGCGCCATGTTCGCCTTCGCCGCCGCTGTGCAGGCGGCTCCGGCCACGGTGATTAAGGCGGGCCGCCTGATCGACACCGAAGCTGGCAAGGTGCTCACTGACCAGGTGATCGTGATCGATGGCGACAAGATCGCCGCCGTTGGTCCCGCCGCCAGCACCAAGTTGCCGGCCGGCGCCAAGCTGATCGACCTGTCCAAGGCCACCGTGCTGCCCGGCCTGATCGACGCCCACACCCACCTGACTTCCAATCCGCGCATCCACGGCTATCTGGGCCTGCAGAATTCGGCCATGCGCAATGCCCTGTATGGCGCCCGCGCCGCGCGCGAAACCCTGCAGGCCGGCTTCACGATGGTGCGCAACGTCGGCGCCGACGGCTACGGCGACGTGGCCCTGCGCGACGCGATCAATGACGGCGACATCGTCGGCCCGCGCATGGTGACGGCGGCCTACGCGCTCGGCATCAAGGGCGGCCATTGCGACAATACCCTGCTGCCGCCCGAGTACAAGGATGTCAGCGAAGGCGTGGCCGACGGCCCCTGGAATGCGCGCGCCAAGGTGCGCGAGATGGCCAAGTACGGCGCCGACGTCATCAAGATCTGCGCCACCGGCGGTGTGCTGTCCAAGGGCGACCTGCCGGGCGCGCAGCAGTACACGCTGGAAGAGATGCAGGCGATCGTGCAGGAGGCGCATAAGCTGGGCCGCAAGGTGGCCGCGCACGCGCACGGCACCAGCGGTATCGCCGATGCGATCCGCGCCGGGGTCGACTCGGTCGAGCATGCGAGCCTGATCGACGCCGAGGGCATCAAGCTGGCCAAGGAACACGGCACGGCTCTGGTGATGGACATCTACAACGACGACTACATCCTGTCCGAAGGCGAGAAGGCCGGCTTCCTGCCGGAGTCGCTGGAGAAGGAGCGCCAGATCGGCGCCCTGCAGCGCGAGAACTTCCGCAAGGCCTACCAGGGCGGCGCCAAGATGGTGTTCGGCACCGACGCCGGCGTCTACCCGCACGGCGACAATGCCAAGCAGTTCTTCTACATGGTCAAATTCGGCATGACGCCGATGCAGGCGATCCAGGCAGCGACCATCGACGCCGCCGATCTGCTGGGCTGGAAGGACCGCATCGGCTCGATCAAGGCCGGCAAATACGCCGACATCATCGCCGTGGGCGCCGACCCGCTGGCCGATGTCACCACGCTGACCAAGGTGAAGTTCGTGATGAAGGGCGGCGCCGTGTACAAGGATGAAGCCAAATGAAGCGCAGCCTGATCACCCTGTCCCTGCTGGCCGCGTTTGGCAGCATCGTCCCGGCCGCACCGGCGCTGGCCGCAGCACCGGCCGCCGCCAGCGTGCCCTACGCCGCGTTTGACCAGTGGGCCGAGCGCTTCTCGGCCGACTGGGCGCGCCAGGTGCCGGAAATGGCGACCATCAGCCAGTACTTCAGCGGCAAGGAGCAGCAGGCCCTGGACGGCCAGCTGACGCCGCAGACCCCGGCCGCGCGTGCCGCCCGTGTGGCCCTGGCCAAGCAGGGCCTGGCCGGCCTGGCCAAGTTCGACAAGGCGCCGCTCGACGCCACCCAGCGCATCTCCCAGCAGACCATGCGCTGGACGCTGGAAAACGCGGTCGCCAACGCCGCCTTCGAAGACTTCAACTTCGCCTTCGACCAGTTCCGCGGCGTGCACGTCAATCTGGTGAACTTCCTGTCCAACCAGCACCCGATCCGCAACGCCGACGACATCGCCAATTATCAGAATCGCCTCGAGCAGGTGGCCGAGCGCGTCGACGAAGCCCTGGCCCGGTCGCGCAGCGCCACCGCGCGCGGCATGCTGCCGCCGCGCTTCATTCTGGAGCGCGCCCAGGCCCAGGTGGACGCCTTCCTGAAGCCGGACGCCGTCAATAACGTGCTGGTGTCCTCGCTGGCCGAGCGCAGCGCCAAGGTGCAGGGCCTGGACGCCGCCCAGCGTCAGCTGGCCGTGGCGCGCGCCACCGCCACCGTGGAGCGCAGCGTGCGGCCGGCCTGGCAGCGCATCGCCGCCTACCTGGCCGAGCTGCATCCGAAGACCACGGCCACGGCCGGCATCTCGCGTCTGCCCGGCGGCGACAAGGCCTATGCGCGCGCGCTGGAAAACTACACGAGCACCAAGCTGACGGCCGAACAGATTCACGCGATCGGCCTGCGCGAAGTGGCGCGCCTGGAAGCGGAGATGGACAAGCATCTGCGCAGCCTGGGCCTGACCGAGGGCGATGTCGAAACCCGCATGAACCAGCTCGACGCGCGCCTGTCGCCGCCGGCCTCGCCCGATCCGCGTCCCGAGATCCTGGCCAAGTACAAGGCCTACGTGAAGGACGCGCTGGAGCGCAGCAAGGCCGTGTTCAACCTGATGCCCAAGGCCCCGGTCGACGTGCGCCGCGAACCGGCCATTACCGAGCCGACCGCCGCTGCCCACTACACGGTGCCGGCGCCGGACGGCAGTCTGCCGGGCGTGTTCTGGGTGCCGCTGCGCGGGCCGAGCTTCAATATTCCGCGCATGCGCAGCCTGTCCTACCACGAGGCGGTGCCGGGCCATCACTTCCAGCTGGCCATCGTGCAGGAGGAGAAGGGCCTGCCCAAGTACCGCAGCTCGCGCCTGTTCTCGGGCGGCTCGGCCAACTCGGAAGGCTGGGCGCTGTACGCCGAACGCCTGGCTGTGGAGCAGGGCTGGTACAAGGATGATGTGCCTGGCCTGCTCGGCGCGCTCGGCTCGGAACTGTTCCGCGCCCGCCGCCTGGTGGTCGACACCGGCATCCATGCCAAGGGCTGGACGCGCGAGCAGGGCATCGCGTATGGCATCGGGGCGCAGGAAGTCGAGCGCTACGTGGCCATGCCGGGCCAGGCCTGCGCCTACATGATCGGCATGCTGCGCATCCTGGAACTGCGCGAGAAGGCGCAGAAAGCGCTCGGGGCGAAATTCGACCTCAAGGCCTTCCACGATGTTATCCTGCGCGCCGGGGTGGTGCCGCTCGACGTGCTCTCCGCCACCGTGGAGTCGTGGATCGCCAGCCAAAAAGCGTGATGGGCTGATCCGGGTTTTGCCCGGTTTCGTCGGCTCCTGCGGGCTTTCGTCGCACGATGGCCCGGGTGGGCGCGGGATCTCGCTATCCTGCGCCCATTCCCCAACCACAGGAAGCCATCATGTTCGCAAGCCTCTTCTTCGTCTTCCGCATCCTGCTCGCGTGGGCAGTGGTGTACATCCTCTCCAGCGTGCTGCTGGTGGAAACCGCGATGCAGCACGACCGCCCGAATGGCGGCTACTTCGTGCTGGCCGGCTTCATCATCCATCTGATCATCCTCAGTGGCCTGATCAGCCATGTGCGGCGGGTGCGCCTGATCGCCGGCGCCGTCTCGCTGGACGCCCTGGGCAGCCGTCACCGGCGCCAGATCGAGATTCCGTTCGACGCCAATTTCGCTTTCGGCATGGTGGAAGCGGCGATCCGCGATCTGCCCGGCGCCCACGATATCGAGGCCGCGCCCGACAGCCTGCAGGTGCGCGCCAAGCTGCGCCGCATCGAGCCGTATTCGGCCTTCATGTCGCTCAAGTGGCGCGTGTTCGAGTATTTTGGGTCGGCCCGCAACCAGGTGTATGCCACCATCACGCCGAATGGCGACGCGGCCAGCGTGACCGTGCTGTGCGAGCCGGAGCGCTCGGCCTGGGCCGACCTGTTCCTGGTGGACGACGGCACCAATCTGGAGAACGCCGAGGCCATCATGCGCGCCCTGACGCGGCGCGTGGCCGAGGCGCGGCGCGGCGAAAAGGCCAGCGTCCAGCAGACCATGACGGAAAAGGAGCTGACCGTCGCCAAGCTCAATCTGCTGCATGCCCAGGTCGAACCGCACTTCCTGTATAACACCCTGGCCAATGCCCAGCTGCTGACGCGCAGCGACCCGGCGCGCGCCGACCAGATGCTGGGGAATCTGATCCAGTACCTGCGCCACTCGCTGCCGCGCACCGAGGATTCGCTGTCGACCCTGGGCGAGGAGCTGGAACGGGCGCGCGCCTACCTCGATATCCTGAAGATCCGCATGGGCCCGCGCCTGCATCTGCAGATCGACGTGGCCGAGCCGCTGAAAGCCGTGCTGTTCCCCTCGATGATGCTGCAGACCCTGGTGGAGAACGCCATCAAGCACGGGCTCGAGCCCAAACCGGGCGGCGGCAATGTCTGGATCATCGCGCGCACCATCGACGACAAGCTGGCCGTGACCGTGGCCGACGACGGGCGCGGCTTCTCGGCCGAGACGGGCGGCACCGGCATCGGCCTGCGCAATGTGCGCGAGCGCCTGCGCCTGGCCTACGGGGCCGACGCCAGCTTCGCCATCGTGGCCAACTTCCCGAGCGGGGTGGCGGCCACCATCACCGTTCCCAACGCACCGATCGCCGGAGGCCAGCATGACTAAGTGTGTCGTCGCCGAAGATGAAAGCCTGCTGCGCGAAGACCTGATCCGCCTGCTGGGCGAGGTCTGGCCCGAACTCGAGGTGGTGGCGGCCTGCGAGGATGGCGGCAGCGCGCTCGAGGCGATCGCCGAAGCCCAGCCCGAGGTGGCCTTTCTCGACATCCGCATGCCGGGCCTGAGCGGGATGGAAGTGGCGGCCGCGATGGCCGAGGCCAGCCCGCACACCCAGGTGGTGTTCGTGACCGCCTACGACCAGTATGCGATCGACGCCTTCAACAAGGGCGCGCTCGACTACCTGTTGAAACCGGTGCAGCACGAACGCCTGGCCGAGACCTGCCGCCGCCTGCGCCAGCGCACCACGCCCGGCAGCGCGGCCGGCCTGGCCGATCTGGTGCGCCAGCTGTCCGGCAGCCTGGGGCAGCAGAGCAAGGCGCCGCCCCTGGTCTGGCTGACGGCCAGCGCCGGCAATGAGACGCGCCTGATCCTGATCGAGGATGTGGCCTACTTCCGCTCCGATACCAAGTACACGGTGGTGATGACGGCCGAGGGCGAGGCCCTGCTGCGCAAGCCGCTGCGCGAGCTGCTCGAGGTGCTCGACCCGGCCATCTTCAAGCAGATCCACCGTTCCACCATCGTGAATATGCGGGCGGTGGCCGGGGTCACCCGCGACGAGACCGGGCGTGGTATCGTGCGCCTGAAAAACCGGCCCGAGACCCTCGCGGTCAGCCAGCCGTTCATGTCCCTGTTCCGATCCATGTAAGAAGGAGGGCCGATGCGCCCAGTCTTGTTCATCGCCCTGGCCCTGGCCGCGGGCTGCGCCCATGCCGACGAGCCGGAGATCACGCCTTACCGCCCCTCGGTGTCGAACCCGGCCAATCTGCCGGCGCCGGGCCAGCTCGAACTGGAATTCGGCGGCCTGCGCCAGCGCGATGGCGCCAGCCGGCGCAGCAGCACACCGTATCTGCTGAAGCTGGCCTTCAATGAGGCATGGGGGGTGTTGGTCGGCGGTGAAGCCTGGGTGCGGGCCGACGGGCGCCAGGGCCTGGGCGACACCAGCTTCGTGCTCAAGCGCGCCTTCGTGCTCGACGATGAGCAGGCTTTCGGGCTGGAACTCGGGCGCACCGTGCCGAGCTCGGGCCGTGGGCTCGGCAATGACAAGCCGGACACGACGCTGACCGGCATCTACAGCCAGAACTGGGGCGCCCTGCATGCCGATGTCAATCTGGGCCTGACCCGGGTCGGTGGCATTGCTCCCGGCGAAGGCCGCACCCAGACGGCCTACTCGGCCTCGTTCTCGCATCCGGTGAACGAAAGCTGGGGCCTCGGTGTCGAATGGTCGGGGACGCGCCGCGCGGGGACGGACTCGACTGCGCAGGCCTTGCTGTCGCTCAGCTACAGCCCCCACAAGCGCCTGACGTTCGACATCGGCATGGCGCGCGGTCTGAATGGGGCAAGTGGCGGCACGTCCGTGTTTGGCGGCGTGGTGCTGCCGTTGGCACGTTTCTGGTAGCTGGCCGGCAGCCGATTGCACAAACGGCTACACTTGTCCTGTTTGCCACATCAGCAAGGAGGACGCTGTGCATAGCGAAGTCGTGATCGTCGGTGGTGGGGCAGGGGGGCTGGAGCTCGCCTGTAAGCTGGGGCGCCAGTTCGGGCCGGGGCGTGTGACCCTGGTCGATAGCCGCCTCTACCATATCTGGAAACCTTCTCTGCACGAGGTCGCCGCCGGCACCCTCGATGTCCACCAGGAAGGTCTGTCCTACCAGATGCTGGCGCATGACAATGCCTTTCGCTTTGTCTACGGGCCGCTGACGGCCCTCGATCCGCACACGCGCCGCCTGACGATCGGGGCCGTGCAGGAGGGCGGCCAGCCGGTGCTGCCCGAACGCACGCTCGACGCCGACCATGTCGTCATCGCGGTCGGCTCGGTCGCCAATTATTTCGGCGTGCCGGGCGCGGCCGAACACACGATTGCCCTCAACGCCACCGAGGATGCCGAGCATTTCCGCCTGACCCTGCTGCGCCTGCTGACCGTCAGCGAGAACCAGAGTGCCGACCACCCGCGCGGCCTGGACGTGGTCATCATCGGCGGCGGTGCCACCGGCGTCGAGCTGGCGGCCGAACTGCGCGAAGCCAGCCGCGTGTATGCCGCCTACGGCCTGCGCCCGCTGGTGCCGCAGCGCGACGTGCGCATCACCTTGCTTGAAGGCGCGCCGCGCATCCTCGCGCCGCTGCCGGAGCGGGTGGCCAGCGCCGCCCTCAAGCTGCTCGAACAGCGCGCCGTGCACGTCGTCACCGACTGCCGCGTGACGGAGATCGGCCCCGATCAGGTGAAGGACGGCAAGGGCAATGTCTATCCGGTCGACCTGTGCGTGTGGGCCGCCGGCATCAAGGCGCCGCCGCTCTTGGCCAATCTGGGCCTGCCGCTGCACAAGCACGGGCAGATCGAAGTCGACCGCCAGCTGCGCGTGCCGGGCTTCGAGGGCATCTATGCTCTCGGCGATTGCGCCGCCTGCCCGGGCGAGGACGGCAAACTGGTGCCGCCGCGCGCCCAGGCCGCCCACCAGCAGGCCGACTACCTGTGCCGCGTGCTGCGCGACCAGCTCAAGGGTCATCAGCCGCCGACCACGCCCTACGTCTACCACGACTACGGTTCGCTGGTGTCGTTCGGCACCCAGACCTCGGTTGGCACGCTGATGGGTTCGCTGCGCGGGCTCAGCTGGTTTGTCGAAGGCTTTTTCGCCCGCATCATGTATGCCAGCCTGCATTTGCTGCACCACCGGGCGATTCTGGGCACGCTGCGCACCGGTCTGCTGGCCCTGGCGCGCTTCCTGATCAAACGCTCGACGCCGCTGGTCAAACTACACTGAGGCAGGGCGCGGCACGCGCACGCGCAGCGCCCCGCCGCCGCCGGGCGCATTGTCGAGCTCCATGCTGCCGCCGAGCTGACGTACGCGCTGGCGCAGCAGGCGCAGGCCGAGGCCGGGGCGGGCGCCATCGACGCCGACGCCGTCGTCGCGCACGGTCAGGCAGAGCTGCTCACCCTCGTCGTCGAGCACGATGCTGATGGCCTGGGCGCGCGCGTGGCGCATCGCATTGCGCGCGCCTTCCTCGGCGCAGCGCAGCAGGGTCAGGCCGATGGCGGCCGGGCAGGCGACTTCGTGTTCCGGCAGGCTCAGCAGAAGGCGGCGCTGGTGGCGGCCGTAGAACTGCTCGGCCAGGTCCTGCAGGGCGGCCTTCAGGCCCAGGTATTCGAGCTTGTCGTTCCACAGGCTGTCCTGCAGCGCGCGGTTGGTCTGCACCACCTGGGACAGCAGCTGCTTCATGGTGGCGGCGCGTTCCTGCAGGGCCGGATCGGCCGGCAAATGGCGCTGCAGCAGGCCCAGATGCATGCTCAGGGCCGTCAGCGTGGAGCCGAGGTTGTCGTGCATCTGACGGGCGAGCTCGCGCTTTTCCTGGTCCCAGGCCGCACACAGGTGGGCCAGCAGTTCGGCCAGGTCGGGATCGTCGGGAACGGGGTCCTTGGGTTGCATGGGTCACAAGCAAAGTTTCCCCGATCATACTCCCGCTGCGGGCCCGATGGCGCACCAATCGTGCGTGCGGCAACGCACAGACAATGCAATGTCGTGCTGGCGATACTGGGGCTTCAGACAAGGAGTCCGCATGAATATCGACGCCATCCTCGCCGAAGACTGGCGCGGCAAAACCCTGCATGCGCTCACGCGTGCGCCGGTCTCGGCCCTGCGCGGCCTTGGCGAGCCCGAGGCCGCCGCCCTGGCCAGTATCGGCATCCACACGGTGCGTGAGCTCGCCATGCTGGACGCCGTCCGTTGGGCGCAAGCCATCACCACGCTGGCCGACCAGGAGTGTTCGCCGCCCGACGCCGCCAAGGAAGAACTGCTGGACGACGCCGTGGAAATGAGCTTTCCCGCCAGCGACCCGATTGCCGTGGCATCCAGCATCACGCGCATTGAAGTGCCGCCCGAAAAGGTGGACGCGCAAACTGACCACCAGCACGCCAACCAGATCGACACCCCGTCCGAAGCGCCGCCGGCGCCCGAGCAGGGGCCGGACAAGGGCGGCGCCTAGCGCTGCGTGGCCAGTGCCGCTTGCCCCAGCGGGGCGCTGGCTTGGTGCGGCCGCGCCGCCGCTTCGCCCATTTGCTCGTGCGCCATGGCGTAGCGGTTCTTGCCATTGCGCTTGGCGTCATACAGCGCATAGTCGGCCAGGCAGAGCAGGGTATCGGCCTTGTCCGCATCGTCGGGATACAGGCTGATGCCCAGACTGGTGGACACGCGCACCTGGTGGCCGCAGACCTCGTAGGGCTGGCCGATCACGTCGATCAGCTTGCGGGCCAGGTATTCGACGTCGCGCACGCTGGCAATTTCCACCAGTACGATCACGAACTCATCACCGCCCAGGCGGGCCACCGTGTCTTCCTTGCGGGCCGAGGCCACCAGGCGCTGGGCCACCATTTTTAAGAGTTCGTCGCCGCAGGCATGGCCGTGGGTGTCGTTGATGTCTTTGAAACCATCGAGGTCCAGGTACATGATGCCGGCCTTTTGCTGGTGGCGGCTGGCGTGCTGGACGGCGGTGGCGATGCGGTCCTCGAGCAGGCGGCGGTTGGGCAGGCCCGTCAGTGCGTCGTGCAGGGCCAGTTCGGTCTGGGCCTTGCTGTACTGGGCCAGCTCTTTGTAGAGCAGGCGCACTTCGAGCATGTTGTGGATGCGCTTGTGCACCTCGAGCAGGTCGAAAGGCTTGCTGATGAAGTCGCGCGCGCCGGCCTCGAGGGCAGCGATCTTGAAGCCGGGCTGGGCGGTGAGGGCCAGCACCGGCAGATAGCCGCCTTTCTCGATTTCCTTCAGGCGGCGCATGACCTGGAAGCCGTTCAGGCCCGGCATTTGCAGGTCGAGCAAGATCAGGTCGTAGTGGTGCTCGGCATGGAGCGGGCAGACTTGCTCGGGCGACGTGGTGGCGCTGACGTGCCGGTAGCCCTCGTCCCGCAGGATTTCTTGCATGAGGGCGATGTTGTCGGCCGAGTCATCCACCACCAGGATCTTGGCGTTGAGAATGTCTTCACGGCTGGGCATGGGGTGCCTCGATGATTTGCCTCAGTCTAGCAAGGGAGTCGCCACTTTCTTGTAGGACAGCGCCTTGTGCTTACGTAGGAAGCTTGATAGTACCGTCGTGGCCGACGGCCTCGCGCACGGCTGAGACGAGGTCGGCCGCGTCGACGGGCTTGGCCACATGGGCGGCAAAGCCGGTCGCCAGTGCACGCGCGCGGTCCTCGGGCCGGGCCAGGGCCGTCAGCGCCAGAGCCGGTACGCAGCCCCCCTGGTCCGGCGCCAGGTGGCGGATCTGGGCCAGCAAGGCGAAGCCGTCGACCCCGGGCATGCCGAGGTCGCTGACGAGCAGGTCGGGCGGCTCCCGCTTGAGCAGCAGCAGGGCTTCGGCCGCGCTGGCCGCCGTCTGCACCCGTGCGCCACATTCGACCAGCAGGCGCTGCACAAGTTCACGGGCGTCGGCCTCGTCGTCCACCACCAGGGCGCGCAGGCCGGACAGATCGGCCAGGGCGCCTGCGCTCGGTGTCGGGGCGGCGTTCGGATCGGCGCGCTCAGGGCGCAGCGGGCGCTGGCCGGGCTTGGCCAGCGGCAGCAGCAGGCTGAAGGCGGCACCACAATGTTCGCCATCACTTTCGGCGCGCACGGTGCCGCCATGCTGCTCGACCAGATGCTTGACGATGGCCAGGCCCAGGCCGAGGCCGCCGTGGCGGCGCGCGATCGAGGCGTCGCCCTGGCGGAAGCGCTCGAACACATGGGGCAGGAATTCGGGCCGGATGCCGATGCCGGAATCGGCCACGCTGATCTCGAGATGGTCGGGCAAGGCGCGCACATCGACCCGCACCAGGCCTTCGCGCGGGGTGAATTTGATGGCATTCGACAGCAGATTCCAGACGACTTGCTGCAGCCGGGCCGGGTCGCCAGCGATCAGGCCGGCATCGGGCGCGATGGCCCGCTCGATGCGGATCTGCTTGGCGTCGGCGGCCGGGCGCACGGTCTCGATGGCCGCATCGACGAAGCCGTCCGCGCTCAGCAGTTGCACGTCGAGCAGCACCTTGCCTGCTGTAATCCGGCTCATGTCGAGCAGATCATCGACGAGCTGAGCCTGGACGCGCGCATTGCGCTCGATGGTTTCCAGGCCGCGCTGCCAGTCGGACATTTCGCGCGGCTGGCGCCGCAGCAGCTGGGCCCAGCCGAGGATGGCCGACAGCGGCGTGCGCAATTCGTGCGAGAGCGTGGCCAGAAACTCGTCCTTCATCTGGCTCGTGTGCTCGGCCTCGGCGCGCGCCTGGCGCTCGCGTTCGAGCAGGATGCGGCGCTCGTCTGCGGCCTGCTGGCTCGCTTCGTAGAGGCGCGCATTGTCGATCGCCACGGCGGCCTGGGCGGCGATGCCGGCCACCATGCGCTCGGCGCGCTCGCTGAACACCGAGGGCTCGGGGTGGCCGAACACCAGCACGCCCCAGCCTTGGCCGGCGCGCGAACGCACGGGCACGGCCAGCAGGCTGCGCACCGGCGCATGACCGGGGTAGGCGCGCTGGGCCGCGCCCATGGCTTCGGCGCCGAGGTCGTCGACGCGCAGGCCGTGTGCGCTCTGGCTCAGCGGTTCGCACCATTCGGCAAACGAGGCGCTGCCCTGGCCGGCAACGCTGATCTGCACCGGACGGCCGGCGTCGGCCTTGGTGTAGAAGAAGGCGCCATAGCTGGCCCCCGACAACTGGGTGGCGGCGTCGGTCACCGTCTGGAGCAGGGCGTGCAGGTCGCGTTCGGCGGTCAGGGCCAGGCCCGTGCTGTTGAGTAGCTCGAGCATCTTGGTCTCTTCGCGCAGCGCCTCCTGCGCGCGCTTGACCTGGTCGACATCGGTGTTGGTGCCGAACCAGCGCACGACCAGGCCATAGCGGTCGCGCAGGGGATTGATGCGCGTGAGGAACCAGCGGAATTCGCCGTCGCGCCCGCGCAGCGGAAATTCCATCTCGAACACCGAACCGGTGCGCAGGCAGTCGCGCCAGTGGGCCAGCACGCCCGGCAGATAGGCCGGATCGTGCAGATCGTTCCAGTTCCGGCGGGCACCTTCGGCCGGATCGGCACCGGTGAATTCGTACCAGCGCTGGTTGAACCAGATCGCCTCGCCATTGGCATCGGTCACCCAGGCCAGTTGCGGGATCGAATTGGCCAGCACGCGCAGCATTTCTTCGGACTGGCGCAGCTGGTCCTCGTCATTTTTGCGCTGGGTGATGTCGCGGAAGTAAACGATCAGGCCGGCGGCGGCCGGATAGGTACGCACTTCAAACCAGCTGGCCAGCGGCGGGAAATAGAATTCGAAGGCGACCGGACTGCCGCTGGCCTGGGATTGGCGAAAATGCGGCTCGACGTGGGTGCCGGCCAGCTCGGGAAAGGCCTCCCAGATGGAGCGGCCGAGCAGGTCGGCCTTGCTGCGCTGCATGCGCCCCGTGTATTCGAGCGCGTAGGCATTCAGATAGGTGATGCGCCAGACCGCGTCGAGCGTGATGAAGCCATCAGGCATGCTGTCGAGCAGGGCCATGATCTGGCTGGGACTGGCCTCAGCAAACGGGTGGGCGGCGAGATTGTGAGCTTCATCCATGGGCGGCATCCCCACATCATGCAGTCTAGCCAGTCCGGGCGCGGTGCGGCGCGCGTCTGGCTTAGCCGGCGCTGCGCGCTTGCGGCGCGACCCGCGTCAGCGCCTGGCTCAGCTGGTCGAGGTCGAAGGGTTTCTGCAGGCAGGCATGGGCCAGCGGCGAATGGCGCAGCAGGCTGATGCCGTGGCCGGTGGCAAAGATCACGCGCAGGCCCTCGTGCTGGCTGAGGGCGGCGCGCGCCAGTTCCAGGCCGGATTCGCCCGCCAGGCTGACGTCGGTGATCATCACCTGATGCGGCGCGGCGCCCAGGGCGGTCAGCGCGGCGGCCGCATCGCTGGCGGGCGTGGCCGCGTGGCCGAGGGCGCGCAACATCTCGCACACCAGTTCCCGGGTATCGAGGCTGTCGTCCACAACGAGGATGTGCAAGCGGTTCATGCTTGCAGTTTACTCCAATGTTTCCTCGAATCAAGCCTTTACAGCAGATTTCTTTTGCGCGCCGCAGCGGC
>NZ_JAKLTS010000039.1 GCF_022012445.1 Massilia sp. TS11 | reverse complement strand
GGCCTGGCTGGCGTTCATCGCGGCGATGGCGGCCGTCTTCACAGCGGCCAAGTCCACCGTCTCCATGTTCGACAGGGCCAGGGTGTTCAGGTTGGCGAACTGCAGGGTGCTCAGGGCGTTGGCCTGCAGGGTGTTCAGGGCGACCACCTGGTCGCTGTTCAGCGCGGCAGCCTGGGTCGACTTCAGACCGCTGATGGCCAGGGTCGACAGTTGCGAGAAGTCCACCGTTTCCATCGCCGACAGGCTCAGGGTGTTGATCACACCGATCTGTTGCGAATTCAGGCCGACGATCTGGGTCGAGGTCAGGTTGACGATCTGATCCGAGCTCATCGTGTTGACCACAGCCGTGGTCAGGGCGCCGACTTGCAGCGAGGTCAGTGCCTGCAGCTGGTCGGAGGTGATCACGGCGCCGGAACCGGTCGTCACTTCAGCAGCGGTCAGCGAGGCGATCACGGCGGTGCTCAGACCGACGATGTCGTCGGTGGCCACGTTCGCCATCGCGTTCGTGTTGAGCGCCTGGAACTGGGTCGAGGTCAGACCGCTGAGCTGGACCGAGGTCATGGCCTGGACTTGCTCGCTATTGAGCTTGTTCATGGCCAGCGTGGTCAGGTTGTTCACCTGCAGCGTGGTCAGGTTGCCCATCTGGTCGGTGTTCAGACCGGCCACTTGCGAGCTGTTCAGGGCGCGAATCACACCCGTGGTCAGGGCGCGCATCGCGACCGTGTTCATGCCGCTCAGGGCCGTCGAGTTGATCAGCGCAGCCTGGGTGGCGCTCAGGGCAGCGCCCTGGGCCGAGGTCATGGCCGACAGCTGGTCGCTGTTCAGCGCGCCAACCTGGCTG
>NZ_JAKLTS010000038.1 GCF_022012445.1 Massilia sp. TS11 | reverse complement strand
TGTAACGACCCAGTGAATTCCTGCTCAGGTGATAATTCTGAAAGGAAGTCACATGAGCATGGTTATGGAAGAAGAGTTCAAGCGGTGGACAGCCAAGCGTAAAGCGGCGCTGGTCACTGAAATTATTCAGGGTAAAACGAGCGTTGCCGAGGCCAGTCGGGCCTTCGACATCCCGCCGTCCGAAATCGAAGAATGGGTCGATTAAGGCCGGCGTGGCATGGAGAACGCGTTGCGTGCGAAGCCGCTCGACGTCAAAGAACAGTACGAGCGGCAAATCAAGGAGCTTCAGGAAGCGTACGGCGAAGCGATGCTTGAATTGCGTGCCAGAAAAAAGCTGGCATCCCTGTTGGGCGAGGACGAGAAATGATCGAAACGATCCGCCAGGGACTTGCTGAAGACGGTTTTAAAGTTTCGATCAATAAGCTCTGCCAGTGGTTCGGGATGCCGCGCCGGACCGTGTACTACAAGCCTGTGAAGGGTGCGCCGAAAGTGCAGCCGCGCTTCGCTGATCCGATCAAGGCGATGATTACAGAAGAACCGTCATTCGGCTACCGCACCGTCGCTGGCCTGCTTGGCTTCAACAAGAACACGGTCCAGCGCATCTTTCAACTGCGTGGCTGGCAAGTGAAGAAACGACCCATCGGCTTTCGGCCGCGCGTGCAAGCTTTGCCTTCCGTGGCCTCGGCGCCGAATGAGCGCTGGTCGACCGACATGTGCCGGGTTTGGGCTGGCCGCGATGGCTGGGCCGTGCTGGCCCTGGTGATCGATTGCCATACCCGCGAATTGTTGGGCTGGCATTTGTCGCGATCCGGCAAAGCCAAGACGGCGGAGTCTGCATTAGAACAAGCCCTCATTGCCCGCTATGGAACGCTGGGCAAAGTGACCGCGCCATTCTTGCTGCGATCGGACAATGGACTCGTTTTCACCAGTCGAAGCTACACTGCCTTGGTCCGCAGTTATGGCTTGCGCCAGGAATTCATCACCCCGCATTGCCCGCAACAGAACGGTATGGTCGAGCGTGTGATTCGGACTTTGAAAGAGCAATGC
>NZ_JAKLTS010000037.1 GCF_022012445.1 Massilia sp. TS11 | reverse complement strand
GGGGTCTCGTATATTGCAGATGCTGATCCTCCGGCAAAATAGATGCTGGAGTTTGGCCAGGCGGAGTGACATCGGAGGGGTCTAGGGTTTGAGCCCGAGGGTCAGATTGGTGCCTCTGCCTGTATTTCATCTCAGTCCGAACGGTATCTTAGGCTTCGAGCCTGCATACGAGAATGGTCGACATGAATACTGAATCCCTCGCCGTCATCGGCATCGACGTTAGCAAACGCAAGCTGGACGTAGCCTTGCTCATTCAGGGCAAGCTGAAATCAAAGGTAGTGGAAAACTCAGGCAATGGCCTGTCGGAGCTAGAGGCTTGGCTGCGAAAGCAACAGCTCAGTCCCGCGGCGGTGCATGCCTGCCTGGAATCGACAGGTATTTATAGCGAGCCTGTGGCACTTGGCTTGTTGGAACGCGGCTTCACGGTCAGTTTGGTGAACCCGGCCCGGGTGAAGGGGTACGCCCAGAGTGAGCAGATCCGCAACAAGAACGACGCCGTCGATGCGGCCGTCATTGCGCGCTTCTGCACCCAGCTGCGACCGGAACCCTGGCAAGCACCAGCTCCTGAAGTGCGCCAACTGCGCGCTTGGGGGGAACGCCTGCAAGCTTTAAAGGACATGCGCCAGCAGGAGTGGAATCGAATGGAAGCACTGCAATTTGGCAGTCAGGAGTTGGTGCTGGCGCATACGCAGAAACATGTCGATTGGCTGGATCAACAAATCCGCGAACTCGAAGGTGAAATCGATGACCACATCGACCGCCATCCAAACCTCAAGCGTGACAGCGACCTGTTGACCTCCATTCCAGGCTTGGGCCCGCGGACGGCCGCCAAACTGCTGGGCGTCCTGGGCGACATTCGGCGTTTTCGCAGTGCCAAAGCCCTGGCGGCCTTTGTGGGCGTGACGCCCCGTCAGCGCGAGTCCGGCACCCTGCGGCGCCGCACCGTCATCAGTCGCATGGGGCGCGCCGACCTGCGAACCGCGCTCTACATGCCTTCGGTCGTCGCCTTGACGCATAACCCCGTGCTCAGGGCTTATGCGACCAAACTGAGCGCCCGTGGGATGGCCAAAATGGCCGTGATCGGCGCCATAAGCCGCAAATTAATCCATCAGATTTACGGGGTGATCTGCAACGGCAAGCCCT
>NZ_JAKLTS010000036.1 GCF_022012445.1 Massilia sp. TS11 | reverse complement strand
ACTGGTGACAGCCTTCCATTGAAGCCGTGTCGGCGCTTTGGATTGTAGAACATCTCAATGTAGTCGAAGACGTCCTGCCTGGCCTCCTCGCGCGTTGCATATATTTTCCGTTTGACCCGTTCTCGCTTTAGGAGCTGAAAGAAGCTTTCTGCGCACGCGTTGTCGTGGCAGTTTCCTCGACGGCTCATGCTTTGTAGAAGGCCATGCGCGGCCAGAAAATCGCGCCAATCGTAACTGCTGAATTGACTCCCTTGATCGGAATGGACCATGACCTCTGCGGTCGGCTGCCGACGCCAAACGGCCATGATCAAAGCGTTCATCGCCAACTCCCTATCGATACGCGAACTCATCGACCAACCAATGACCTGGCGCGAAAACAGATCGAGAACGACGGCCAGGTACAACCAACCTTCATAAGTGCGCAGATACGTGATGTCCGTGACCCAGACTTTGTTTGGCTCGACCACATCGAATTCGCGCTGCAGGTGATTAGGCGCAATCATTGCAGGCGCGCCGCCGCGCTTGTATTTGCGCTTCGAATAACCCGTCTGCGAACGAATGCCTTCGGCGCGCATTAGCCGGTGCACCCGATTTATTCCACACGGCTCGCCAAGCTCCTGCAAGTCGTCAAAGACCTTGCGATAGCCGTAGACTGCGCCGCTCTCCAGCCACGACTGCTTAATCTGTCCTAGCAGCCGCTTATTCACTTTCGAACGCGGGCTTTCGGGGCATTTGCACCATGCATAGAAACCGCTTGCATGGACCTTAACCATCTTGCACAAACGACGCACTGAATACGCGGCTTGGTTATCGCGAATGAAGGCGTACCTTACCCGGACGTCTTGGCAAAGTACGCCGCGGCCTTTCGCAATATGTCGCGCTCCTCGGTTACTCGCTTGAGTTCGGCCTTCAAGCGCCGCATTTCCTCGGCCTGCGCATCGTTGGCCAGGCGCTCGGCCTCGGGAACGCCATAGCGCTTGATCCACGCATAAATGCTGTGCTGGCTCACCCCAAGGCGCTCGGCCACCTCCAACGCCGGATGCCCGCGATCAAGAACTTGCTTGACCGCCGCCATCTTGAACTCTTCCGTGTAACGCTTCCCACTCATGTTGACTCCTTTGCCTAGATTATGGCTCAGGAGTGTCTAGTGATATGGTGGCGATTCAC
>NZ_JAKLTS010000035.1 GCF_022012445.1 Massilia sp. TS11 | reverse complement strand
AAGAAGAATTCTGAGTCGCGATAGCCGTAGGCCATCCTCTTCATCACTTTGATCCGATTGTTGATGCCTTCGAGCTGGCCCGTGTGCATGGTCCAGCGCACGCGCGCGAGGATGCCGCGCCAGTAGCTGGCCAGCCTTCGGGCGAAGCGCTTGAGCGGCTCAATCCCGCTGCCGTTCGCCATTTCCAGCCAATTGCGCCATGCCGCGCGCCACTGCCAGGCATTCTCGATTTGCCAGAGTTCCTTCAGACTGGCCTTCATCACATAGACCGTCATCAGCCCTTGGTTGGCGGCCAAGAGTTCGTCGAGCTTGGGTTGCTGATCGGCCGGCACATTTTCCCGGTTGCGCAACAACAGCCAGCGCGCACGTTTGACGATTTGGCGCAGGCCGCGTTGATCGCGTAGGCGATTGGCCTCATCCACCCGCACTCGGTCGATCACTTCACGACCATATTTGGCAATGACGTGAAACAGATCGTAGACCACGCGCGCTTGCGGGCAGTGCCGTTGCACTTCCAAATCGAAGGCTGTGTTCATATCCATCGCCACCGCTTGAATGGCGCGGCAGCGTTGCGGGCCGAGCCATTCGAAGAAGGGGCGAACGGCGTCGCGGCTGCGCCCTTCGCCTACCCAGAGGACACGACGCGTGTCCGCATCGAGCACGACGGTGGCATAGCGATGACCCTTGAAGAGGGCAAATTCGTCCATCACCAAGCGTTTGGGTTCCGGCGTGGGCAGTGCCGCCAGGCGGCGCTCCAGATCCTGCCGATGGATTTGGCGCACGGTCCCCCAATGCAGGCCCGTCAATTCACAGACGTGGGTGATGGGCAGCTTCTCGCTCCAATGCGCCACAAAGTCGGCCAAACGTCGCGTCACGCGCGCATGACGATCCAGCCAAGTGACCCGCTGCGTGCAGCGCCGGCCGCAAGTGATGCAATGAAGCCGAGGTAGTCCCAATTCCAGGCGCACCGAATGACCCGCTATCGGCATATCCCGTACGATCCGCCAACTGGTTTCATGCACGCCGGTTGCCGTGCTCCCGCAATGCGAACAGCGTCTCGCGCAGGCCGGGTCCGCGATCAGGCGCACCAAAGCCGTGCCGTCCAACGTTTCTAGCGAAGCAACGAGAAAACCTTCCCAGAACGGGAGGTCAAGTCTATGATCTGACATGAAAGCAGTAGGTTGGTTAAAGGGTTTGGTCGCACAAACACAATAACTCTTC
>NZ_JAKLTS010000034.1 GCF_022012445.1 Massilia sp. TS11 | reverse complement strand
AAAAATGGGGTCAGACTGAGATGCACCGGAAAAATGGACAGCCTAATTAGGCACACCGGTGTTCGGATTCGAATTTGGCGGGTGTGCGGTAGCCGAGTGATTGATGAATCCGTTGTTGATTGTAATACGTGTCGATGTAATCACTGAGAGCGGCATTGAGGCTCGCATGGTCATCGAAGGTCTGATGGTGGCTCATCTCGTTCTTTAGTGTGGAGAAAAAGCTCTCTGCCACAGCATTGTCGTGGCAATTTCCTTTCCTGCTCATACTTGGACGCATTCCATGTTGGGCCAGAAATGCCCGGAAGCTCGAACTGGAGAATGGCGAGCCTTGATCGGTGTGGCAGATGGCGCCAGTTGGCAAGGCGGGTGCCTTCTGCAGAGCAGAGATGGCTAAGTCTGCTGTCTGGGCGCTGCCGGTGGCCCAGGCTGTGACACGACGTGTGCCAACATCAAGAAAGGCGGCCAGATGCAGGGCGCCCTGGAATCGGGTGTGGATCACGGTCATGTCGCCAACCCAGGCACGGCCGGGCGCGCCAGGTTCAAAGTGGCGTTTAAGCAGGTCTGGGGCCGATGGTTCGCTCTTTTGATAGGTGCGCATTGTCCTGAAACGCTGGGTGCGCTGCGTACTCAGGCCAGCCAAGCGGCGCAAACGTGCCACCCGATTGCGGCCAACCTGATGCCCTTCGGCCTGCAGCAAGCGCCATGTTTTGATAATGCCAGGGGCGCGACGATGCGCATGGTGCAGGCGTTCAATACACTCGCGTAAGGCCAAATCTTCCCGGCTACGCAGACTTAATGGCCGATTTTGGAAAGCGTAGCAGCCACTTCGGCTGACCTGCAAAATGCGGCACATCAGCGCCAGCGGGAAGCGCTGAGCGTTCTCATGGATGAAGGCGTACCTCACGGCTTGCGGCGCGCAAAGTACGCTTCGGCCTTTTTTAGGATGGTGTTCTCCATCTTTAGCCGTTCGTTCTCACGCCGCAGTCGCGTCAGCTCGTTCTCTTCATTCAACGGAGGGCGGCCACGCGGACGGCTAAACGCAAGCTCAACACCACGCTTATCGACTTCCCGGGCCCATTTATACAACTGGTTGCGTTGCACACCCAGTTCTCGAGCCAAAGCCGATCCACTTTCGCCTTCATTCAATCGTGATACCGCCGCCAGCTTGAATTCCTTGCTGTGGCCGCATTCCTCATTACCAAGCTTTTCTTCATTGTCCATCTGAGTATTGTCTCCCATTTGGACTGTCCACTAAACCCGGTACACCTCAGACCCC
>NZ_JAKLTS010000033.1 GCF_022012445.1 Massilia sp. TS11 | reverse complement strand
TGATGCAGGCGGCAACAGCGCCAGCGGCACGATCACCTTCACGCTGGATACGACGATCGCCACGCCGACGGTCAGCCTGAGCAACGATACCGGCGCCAGCACGACCGACAAGATCAGCAAAGACGGCGCCCTGAGTTTCAGCACCGCAGCTGGCGATGTCACGCGCAGCTACAGCATCGACGGCACCACGGCCAGCAGCTACACGGCGCCGACCGCCGATGGCGCGCATACCGTGGTTGTCACCGACACGGATGCTGCAGGCAATACGGCCAGCACCAGCATCACCTTCACGCTGGACAATACGATTGCCACGCCGACCGTCAGCCTGACGACCGACAGCGGCAGCAATACCACCGACAAGCTGACCAACAACGCCGCCCTGAGCTTCAGCAGCGCCGCCAGCGACGTCACGCGCAGCTACAGCATCAATGGCGCCGCCGCCACCAGCAGCTACACCGCACCCGGCACGGACGGCACCTACACCGTTGTTGTGACCGATACCGACACGGCAGGCAACACGGCCAGCGCGAGCATCACCTTCACGCTGGACCAGACCATTGCCACCCCGACGGTCAGCCTGAGCAACGACACTGGCAGCAACACCAGCGACAAGATCAGCAAAGATGGCGCGCTGAGCTTCAGCACGGCTGCTGGCGACGTCACGCGCAGCTACAGCATCGACGGCACCACGGCCAGCAGCTACACGGCGCCGACGGCCGATGGCGCGCATACCGTGGTCGTCACCGACACGGATGCCGCAGGCAACACGGCCAGCACCAGCATCACCTTCACGCTGGACAACACGATCGCCACGCCGAGCGTCAGCCTGAGCAACGACACCGGCAGCAGCCCCACTGACAAGACCAGCAAAGACGGCGCCCTGAGCTTCAGCAGCGCCGCTGGCGACGTGACGCGCAGCTACAGTATCGACGGCACGACGGCCAGCAGCTACACGGCCCCGACGGCTGACGGCGCGCACACGGTGGTCGTCACCGACACCGACACTGCCGGCAACACCGCCAGCACCAGCATCACCTTCACGCTGGACAATACGATCGCCACGCCGACGGTCAACCTGAGCAACGACACGGGCAGCAGCCCGACCGACAAGATCAGCAAGGACGGCGCCCTGAGCTTCAGCACGGCTGCAGTCGACGTCACGCGAAGCTACAGCGTCGATGGCGGTGCAGCGGCCAGCAGCTACACGGCCCCGACGGCCGATGGTGCGCACACCGTGGTCGTCACTGACACCGACACGGCCGGCAACACCGCCAGCACCAGCATCACCTTCACGCAGGACAACACCATCGCCACGCCGACCGTCGCTTTGAGCAACGACACCGGCGCCAGCAGCACCGACCGCGTGACCAGCGATGCCTCGCTGAGCTTCAGCACCAAGGCCGGCGATGTGACGCGCAGCTACAGCATCGATGGCAGCACGGCCAGCAGCTATACCGCGCCGACCTCGGCCGGT
>NZ_JAKLTS010000031.1 GCF_022012445.1 Massilia sp. TS11 | reverse complement strand
TGCATCAAACGCCCACACTTATCGACTGTTCTTTGTTAAAGAGCTTCTGCATTTTCGCTTCGGAGCGTTGTGTCGTCAGCAGCAGAGAAGCGAGATTATGCAGGACTATCGGCCACTCGTCAACACCCAAATAAAAGAAAAACCCCAGCCGCTGACGCGGCCGGGGTTTTCGTGGGTGCGGCGAGGTGCTTATTCCGCGATGTCGGTCCCCACATTGATGGCCGCATAGGCGCGCACGACGGCTTTCGCCTCCTTGCTGCCCACGCCATACAGGGACTCGGCGGCCTGCTTCATCTTCAGCGCGGCATCCGCATAATTGGTCGAGGAGGTGAACAGGGTCGTGTTCGCCTTGAACCAGATGCGGTAGGCCTTATCGGTCCCGATGCCCGTCATGTTCAGCGGCGTCTTGGTCAGGTATTTCGAGTAGTAGTCGCTGGTGGACGTGGCGCTCGAGCCATTGGCTAGGAAGTAGAACATACGGTTGTTCGGCCCGCTCGAATAGTGCACGTCGAGGCGCTTGAGCGAGGTGCTCCAGGCATCCGGGCTGCTGCCATCCTTGGACGGCTTGTACAGCCAGCGCAGCGGGGTGCCGGTCTTGGAGATCTCCTTGCCCATCACCCAGTCGTTGCCGGTCAGCGGAATCGTGGCGCCCGTACCGCCGGCGCGCGCATAGGCTTCAACGGCTTCACCATTGATGTCCGAGGCCGACTCGTTCAGGCCGCCCGACTCGCCGCGGTAGGTCAGATTGGAAGTGGCGGCAGTGACGCCGTGACCCATTTCGTGGCCGATCACGTCGATCGAACCCAGGCTGTAGAAGGACGAGCCGTCCCCGATGTACATGCACTTGCAGGTATCGGTGTAGTAGGCATTGTCGTAGGCGGTGCCGACGTGGACGGCGATGAAAGTCGCGGTGTTGTTGCCATCGAGCGACTTCCAGCCCATGGTGTTGTTCATCGCGTCATAGGTGTTCATCAGACCCCACATGGCGTTGACGGCCGCGGTCTGGCCGTTCGCATTGGTGGTCGAGCCGCCCGAGATGTAGTTCTGGCCGTCGCCCCAGGTGTTGGTGGCATTCGTGTACATCAGGCCCGGGGTCGGGCTCGAGGTCGACGCGTGGTTGGCATTGGTGATGGCCATGCCGCCGTAGCTGCCGCCCACGCCGCGCGTGGTGTCGAGCATCTTGTACTGGGTGCCGTCGAAGGTGGTCTGGATCGGCACGGTGCCGTTGTACTGGCTGTAGCCGGTGCCGGCCACGGACTGCATCATGTTCCACTGGTCGATGACGGCGCCGCTATTGGCGTCCACCACCGTGTTGTAATAGGCGGGCGCGCCGCCATTCGACATGCGCGTTTCGACCAGGTAGGCCAGCTTGTAGCTGTCGACGACGTCCTCGACGTCAAAGGCGTTCAGGTCGGCTTCGGCCTTGTTGGCGGCAGCGGCCTTGCGCACGGTTTTCATCACCGGGTAGATGATCAGCTCGGCATTCGGCGCCACCGTGTGGCTGCCGTTCGGGGCAATGCTGTTGGCCACGCGCGTGATCGCGGCCTGTTTGCTCAGGCCCGGGGTCAGGTTCATGCTGGCGAAGTTGCCACGCAGGTCGGCCAGGCTGTGGCCTTTGATATTGCCATTGCGATCGGTCTCGACCACGGATTCCGATTCGAAAATGCGGATGCCTTTGTAGGTGTGGTTCAGGCGGGTAATGGCCGAGTCGCCGGCGCCCGGATGCTGGCGCGCGATGACAAAGCCGAAATCGCTACTCAGGCCTTTCTTGGCATTTTCAGCATTGAGTTTGGCCACGAGGGCGGCGTTTTGTTGGGCCGAAAAGGCCACCGGGGATGCCATCATCGAGACGGCGCTGGCCTGGCTGGCCAAAAGCGTGATTGCAGCAGCGATCAGAGTCTTGCGAAAAGCCATTCATACCTCCAAGTTTTTCCCTAATGTTTTTTATGGCGCCAGCGGCGTGGCCGACGTATGCATTAGAAGATAGACCTGTCCGAATTCGCTTGTCAAAATTATTCGCAAAAAAGACGCACGTTTGGAAGCTGTTAAGAATTTAACAGACGGCCCAAAGCAAAAAACCCCGATAGCGCGC
>NZ_JAKLTS010000030.1 GCF_022012445.1 Massilia sp. TS11 | reverse complement strand
GGGAATAACAGCCTGACGATAACCTACTTTCACACTGGTTGCAGCACTATCATCGGCGCAAAGTCGTTTCACGGTCCTGTTCGGGATGGGAAGGGGTGGGACCGACTTGCTATGGTCATCAGGCATGACTTGTAGGGTTCGCGCTCATGCGCGGCACCCGCAATCGGGAAGAAGTTCTTGGTTTGGTAGTCAAAACTCGAGTAAGTTGCCATAACCATCAAGGTTATAGGGACAAGCCGTACGGGCAATTAGTATCAGTTAGCTTAATGCATTACTGCACTTCCACACCTGACCTATCAACGTCCTGGTCTCGAACGACCCTTCAAGGAGCTCAAGGCTCCGGGAAATCTCATCTTAAGGCAAGTTTCCCGCTTAGATGCTTTCAGCGGTTATCTCTTCCGAACATAGCTACCCGGCGATGCCACTGGCGTGACAACCGGTACACCAGAGGTTCGTCCACTCCGGTCCTCTCGTACTAGGAGCAGCCCCCTTCAAATTTCCAACGCCCACGGCAGATAGGGACCAAACTGTCTCACGACGTTTTAAACCCAGCTCGCGTACCACTTTAAATGGCGAACAGCCATACCCTTGGGACCGGCTACAGCCCCAGGATGTGATGAGCCGACATCGAGGTGCCAAACTCCCCCGTCGATATGAACTCTTGGGAGGAATCAGCCTGTTATCCCCAGAGTACCTTTTATCCGTTGAGCGATGGCCCTTCCATACAGAACCACCGGATCACTATGTCCTACTTTCGTACCTGCTCGACTTGTCGGTCTCGCAGTTAAGCACGCTTATGCCATTGCACTATTAGCACGATGTCCGACCGTACCTAGCGTACCTTCGAACTCCTCCGTTACACTTTGGGAGGAGACCGCCCCAGTCAAACTGCCTACCATGCACTGTCCCCGACCCAGATAATGGGCCAAGGTTAGAACCGCAAACCAACCAGGGTGGTATTTCAAGGTCGGCTCCACCGGAACTGGCGTCCCGGTTTCAAAGCCTCCCACCTATCCTACACAGATTGGTTCACAGTCCAATGCAAAGCTACAGTAAAGGTTCATGGGGTCTTTCCGTCTAGCCGCGGGTAGATTGCATCATCACAAACATTTCAACTTCGCTGAGTCTCGGGAGGAGACAGTGTGGCCATCGTTACGCCATTCGTGCAGGTCGGAACTTACCCGACAAGGAATTTCGCTACCTTAGGACCGTTATAGTTACGGCCGCCGTTTACTGGGACTTCAATCAAGAGCTTGCACCCCATCATTTAATCTTCCAGCACCGGGCAGGCGTCACACCCTATACGTCCACTTTCGTGTTTGCAGAGTGCTGTGTTTTTATTAAACAGTCGCAGCCACCAGTTTATTGCAACCCTTTCACCCTTCTGGCGCAGGCCAGTCAAGCTACCGGGGCGTACCTTATCCCGAAGTTACGGTACCAATTTGCCGAGTTCCTTCTCCCGAGTTCTCTCAAGCGCCTTAGAATACTCATCTCGCCCACCTGTGTCGGTTTGCGGTACGGTCTCGTATGACTGAAGCTTAGAGGCTTTTCTTGGAACCACTTCCGATTGCTTCGCGAACAAGTTCGCTCGTCCCATACCCTTGAATTACGCACCCGGATTTGCCTAAGTGCCTTCTCTGATACAGGAACCGACTATTCCAACAGTCGGACAACCTTCCGCGATCCGTCCCCCCATCGCATCATACGACGGTGCAGGAATATTAACCTGCTTCCCATCAGCTACGCATCTCTGCCTCGCCTTAGGGGCCGACTCACCCTGCCCCGATGAACGTTGGACAGGAAACCTTGGGCTTACGGCGTGCGGGCTTTTCACCCGCATTATCGCTACTCATGTCAGCATTCGCACTTCTGATACCTCCAGCAGCCTTTACAAGCCACCTTCGCAGGCTTACAGAACGCTCTCCTACCATATCCTTGCGGATATCCGCAGCTTCGGTGACTGGCTTAGCCCCGTTACATCTTCCGCGCAGGACGACTCGATCAGTGAGCTATTACGCTTTCTTTAAATGGTGGCTGCTTCTAAGCCAACATCCTGACTGTTTTAGCCTTCCCACTTCGTTTTCCACTTAGCCAATCTTTGGGACCTTAGCTGGCGGTCTGGGTTGTTTCCCTCTTGACACCGGACGTTAGCACCCGATGTCTGTCTCCCAAGCTCGCACTCACCGGTATTCGGAGTTTGCAATGGTTTGGTAAGTCGCGATGACCCCCTAGCCATAACAGTGCTCTACCCCCGGTGGTGATACTTGAGGCACTACCTAAATAGTTTTCGGAGAGAACCAGCTATTTCCAGATTTGTTTAGCCTTTCACCCCTATCCACAGCTCATCCCCTAATTTTTCAACATTAGTGGGTTCGGTCCTCCAGTGCGTGTTACCGCACCTTCAACCTGGCCATGGATAGATCATCTGGTTTCGGGTCTACACCCAGCGACTGGCGCCCTGTTCGGACTCGATTTCTCTACGGCTTCCCTATATGGTTAACCTTGCCACTGAATGTAAGTCGCTGACCCATTATACAAAAGGTACGCAGTCACCCATTTCTAGGCTCCTACTGTTTGTATGCACACGGTTTCAGGTTCTATTTCACTCCCCTCCCGGGGTTCTTTTCGCCTTTCCCTCACGGTACTGGTTCACTATCGGTCGATTACGAGTATTTAGCCTTGGAGGATGGTCCCCCCATCTTCAGACAGGATTTCTCGTGTCCCGCCCTACTTATCGCACGCTTAGTACCACCAACCTGATTTCGAATACGGGGCTATCACCCGCTATGGCTCCAATTTCCAGTGGATTCTTCTATCAAGCTGACTATCACGTGCAGGCTCTTCCCATTTCGCTCGCCACTACTTTGGGAATCTCGGTTGATTTCTTTTCCTGTAGCTACTTAGATGTTTCAGTTCGCCACGTTCGCTTCACACACCTATGTATTCAGTGGGTGATACCCTAAAAGGGTGGGTTTCCCCATTCGGAAATCTGCGGATCAAAGCTCGTTTGCCAGCTCCCCGCAGCTTATCGCAAGCTACTACGTCCTTCATCGCCTGTAATCGCCAAGGCATCCGCCATGTGCACTTATTCACTTGTCCCTATAACCTTGACGGCTATAGAAATAAGCAACTTACTTCT
>NZ_JAKLTS010000003.1 GCF_022012445.1 Massilia sp. TS11 | reverse complement strand
TGAGTTTGAAAAGCGGCATTCTCTAAGGCTACAGAGTGTCTAGAGAAATGGTGGCGATTCAAACATAGGCAATGGCTTGGCCTTAATCTAACAGATTATGTCAGACTGCCGGCTGGTTCCGCCCCACTGCAGTCAGTCAAGATTCCCTAATGCGCTCGTTCGGCGCGTCAAGCAACTAACTTCTAGAACGTTCGCCCCGACTGCAGCGCAACAGGTCCTCTTCGTCGCTGATCGCCTTATGATAACGATTTTCGCTTGCTTTTATCGGCCCCCTTGCGTCGTCCAATTTTGAACTGGTCTGCAAAACGGAATTCACTAGGAAAGCCAATTTTTGAATAATTATTGATATAGCCGGAAAATCCAATCTTCAGGTATAGCAGCTGATAGAACAAGTGTAGACATGCATAAATATTCGTTACCACTTTCTGTATCTTGGAGTGAACCTGCGTTAGAGTGAAATCACTACCATGCGCAGATCGGTTGCGGACATAATGCCAGCTGTCGACCAGCTGCTTCTCAATGCACCCCAGCTGTGCTAACGCACGCAAAGCATCAAGCGCTGACCCTTTCGCCGCACCTCGAATTCGATTGCACGTACGCTCCTTCAGATCGTCATCAATCCCTGCACAGCTGCGTATCGCCGCGATCATCGAGTCAACTTCCTTTTGCTTTGTCTGATCGACCAGAAATTCAGGATAAAATTCCTTGGTCACTCCTTCGATATAAACCGAGAGCGGAAGCGCCGCCACCGCCAAACCCGCCGGCCAACTGGCGTGCAACTTCTCCCAAAATCCGAAGTAATTGTGCGACTGCTTTAGGCTGAACTTAATATACCCTTGTAGAAAATTATCCAAATTGTTGTAATCTGTGCTTAACGGCGGATTAAGCTTGGTGCGCGCAACTTCGAAGTCGTATGCAGCAATTGTCCTGCGCTGGAAGGTCTCCCCGTTCAGCGAACTCCATATATAGCTCAGTGAACGTCCGGTGGCGATCGAAAGTCCTTCCGTGAACAGGGCAATGAACCGATCAGACAACAGTTCAAACGCATTGCTAATCTTGATGGAGGTGTAACCGTCACAACGTAGGATCTCAACCTTTATGACTTTATTGAAAGTTAGCTTCAACATCTTTTCCGGATAGCTGTTCCTTTTTCCCTGAGCGCAGAGGTTATAAGGCAAGTCCATTTCGAACGGAATGATGCCTTCAAATTGGCTAACCTGAAAACAGCTAGGTGTTCCCCACAATTGGACGAGATTGTTCAGATCAGCGAACACTACGCCCGTACACCCATTATCATGTAGGGTGAGTGTTTCGTTAGTAGTCACATATTCGCAATGCCAGGCGCTGCCGTCGCTTGCAATTGCTTGCAACTGGCAGCCTCGCCTATCCGAAACAATGCCAGCGCGCGACTTTTCAGCCTGGTATAGAAACGTCTTTTTTCGGTCGACTTTGTGTTGCTGAAAAAGCTTCAATGATAGATTGCCGAATTCATCCTGACTTACCGTTCCTGGTCCACTGAAAACCATCGGAGCATCGGTTCCAAGCTGCGTCAATGTAATTTCGGAGTAGTCTGCCGAAAACCGCCGGCTGACGAGTGGCAACTTCGCCGTGTAGTGCATCTCAAGCCCCAGAACAATAAGGAAAGCTAGTTTACTTCCTTCGCCATCCCGCTTCAGTTTCAACGCCAGCCCAACTAGAAAAGATGCTTTCAGCAGTCGGGCTTCTCAGCCTACTTTGCGTACAAATGAACAAAACGTTTTTCATCAACGATCATATACCCCAAAAGAAAGCGAATGGCGGTTTTTGGAACGCCTGTATCGACTTTACTATTCCGAGGAAAACCACCTCTCTCTCGTTCTTGGCTTTAAGAAACGCTGTTAGGTCCGTCACCTCCGCACTAAGCTTGCAAGCAAACACGGCATATGCAAAGCAGGAAAGTAAAGCGCCAGGGAATAGTATGTGCATCATGTTCCTATTTCTAATCACTCAAATGCTGACCGTCCGTTCTTGGCCGCAGCCAGACTCTGGAACTGGGGCAATCATCAAATTTCAGGTGCGAGCCGCCTTACTCAGCACTTCCTCAGCCCATTGATTGAGGCTCTTGCCATGCGCGGCAGCGGCGATGGCTGCGGCTTCATGGATCGCCGGATCGACCCTCAGAGAAAACTTGCCCGAAAAACTCTTGCGCGGCTCCACTCCGTCTTCGGCACAAGCTTCAAGAAAAACTCTTAGCGAAATCTTTCCTTCTTGCAGGAGGCCCTTGACGTCCTTAGCGTAAAAATCTGCGCCACCATTCAGTCCAAGGAATTCACCCCTGAACATCTGAATTTCCGGATCAAACGTGATGACTGCCTTGTGACCGTCAATTGCCATCGTGTTCTGCATACTCATGGCTTCACTCTCCAGCGTGCGAAGGTGCTTGCGCCTCATGTTTCAGTGGTAGCAGAAAACGGTATCACTACAAGCGTGGCGACGCGCCTTGCGGCGATACCATGGCGTTTGTACACCAGCGACCACGGCATCGCCGCCTCCCCCGCTTCGGCAGCAGCCTCATGCAATGAAAAATGCCATTGATGATGCAAAGATCTTCAATGGCATTCGTTTAACGCAATTAAATCAGGGAGTTACAGAGCGACTCACTCCCACTCGATCGTCGCGGGCGGCTTGCCCGAGATGTCGTAGACCACGCGGTTCAGGCCACGCACCTCGTTGATGATGCGGTTCGACACCTTGCCGAGCAGCGCGTGCGGCAGGTGCGCCCAGTGGGCTGTCATGAAGTCCTGGGTCTGCACGGCGCGCAGCGCCACCACGTAGTCGTAGGTGCGGCCGTCGCCCATCACGCCGACGGACTTCACCGGCAGGAACACGGCGAAAGCCTGGCTGGTCGCGTCGTACCAGTTCTTCGGCGCGTCCTCGCCCACGGCGTCTTCGAAGGGCGTATTGCGCAGCTCTTCGATGAAGATGGCGTCGGCGCGGCGCAGCAGGTCGGCGTATTCCTTCTTCACTTCGCCGAGGATGCGCACGCCCAGGCCCGGGCCCGGGAACGGATGGCGGTACACCATCTCGTGCGGCAGGCCGAGGGCGACACCGAGCTTGCGCACTTCGTCCTTGAACAGTTCGCGCAGCGGCTCGAGCAGCTTCAGGTTCAGGGTCTCCGGCAGGCCGCCCACATTGTGGTGGCTCTTGATGGTCTGGCCCTTCTTGCCTTTGCCGGCCGACTCGATCACGTCCGGATAAATCGTGCCCTGTGCCAGCCAGCGCGCGTTGTTCAGCTTCTTGGCCTCGGCCTGGAAGACTTCGACGAACTCGGCGCCGATGATCTTGCGCTTGGCTTCGGGATCGCTCACACCGGCCAGCTTGCCCATGAATTGGGCTTCGGCATCGACGTGGACGATCTTCACGCCCATGTTCTTGGCGAACATGTCCATGACCATCTTGCCTTCGTTCAGACGCAGCAGGCCGTGGTCGACGAACACGCAGGTCAACTGGTCGCCGATGGCGCGGTGGATCAGCGCGGCCGCAACGGAGGAATCGACCCCGCCGGACAGACCCAGGATGACTTCTTCGTCACCCACCTGAGCGCGGATCTTTTCGACCGCTTCGGAAATGTAGTCGGGCATGTTCCAGTCCGACTTGCAGCCGCAGATCTCGTGCACGAAGCGGCCGAGAATGGCCTTGCCCTGCACGGTATGCGTCACTTCCGGGTGGAACTGCACGGCGTAGAAGCGGCGCTCCTCGTCGGCCATGGCAGCGATCGGGCAGGATTCGGTCGAGCCCATGAGCTTGAAGCCCGGCGGCATTTCCAGCACCTTGTCGCCGTGGCTCATCCACACCTTGAGCATGCCGTGACCTTCCTCGGTGATGTGGTCGGCGATGCCGTTCAGCAGTGCCGTATGGCCGCGCGCGCGCACTTCGGCGTAACCGAACTCGCGTACCTTGCCATTTTCCACTTTTCCGCCGAGCTGGGCCGCCATGGTCTGCATGCCGTAGCAAATGCCGAGCACGGGCACGCCGGCTTCGAACACGGCCTTGGGCGCTGCCGGAGCGTCGCCTTCGAGCGTGGAGCTGTGCGAGCCCGACAAGATGATGCCGGCCGCGCCGTAATTGCGGATGAAGTCGTCCGACACGTCGTAAGGGAAGACTTCCGAGAACACGCCGGCGTCGCGCACGCGACGGGCGATCAGCTGCGTGACTTGCGAACCGAAGTCGAGAATCAGGATCTTGGCGTGCATGGCTTACTCCGAACGGTAGTTCGGGGCTTCCTTGGTGATCTGCACATCGTGCACGTGCGACTCGCGCATGCCCGCTGCCGTGATCTCCACGAATTCCGCCTTTTCCTGCAGCTCGGCGATAGTGCCGCAGCCGCAATAGCCCATCGACTGGCGCACGCCGCCGACCAGCTGATACAGAATCGCCAGCACCGAACCCTTGTAGGCCACGCGGCCTTCGATCCCTTCCGGCACGAACTTGTCGGCCTTGGCGGCGGCGTCCTGGAAATAGCGGTCGGCCGAACCATCGGCCATCGCGCCCAGCGAACCCATGCCGCGGTAGGACTTATAGGAACGGCCCTGATACAGGATCACTTCACCCGGTGCCTCTTCAGTACCGGCAAACATCGAGCCCATCATCACGGTCGAGGCGCCTGCGGCCAGGGCCTTGGAGATATCGCCCGAGAAGCGGATACCGCCGTCGGCGATGGCCGGCACGCCCGTACCCTTGAGCGCTTCCGCCACATTGGCGATGGCGGTGATCTGGGGCACGCCGACACCGGCAACGATACGGGTGGTGCAGATCGAGCCAGGGCCGATGCCGACCTTGACGGCGTCCGCGCCGGCTTCCACCAGGGCGCGCGCGGCGGCCGCGGTAGCGATATTGCCGCCGATGACGTCCACTTGCGGGAACTTGGTCTTGATCCATTTCACGCGGTCGAGGATGCCTTGCGAGTGGCCGTGGGCGGTGTCCACCACCAGCACGTCGACACCAGCGGCGACCAGCAGTTCCACGCGCTCTTCATCACGCGGGCCCACGCCGACGGCGGCGCCGACCAGCAGCTTGCCCTGCGAATCCTTGGCCGCATTCGGGTGCTCGGTCGACTTCTGGATATCTTTCACGGTGATCAGGCCGCGTAGTTCGAAGGCATCGTCGACCACCAGCACGCGCTCGAGGCGGTGCTTGTTCATCAGACGCTTGGCTTCGGCCAGATCGGCGCCCTCTTTCACGAAGACCAGCTTGTCGCGCGGGGTCATCTTGGCGCGCACCTCGGCGTCCAGCTCCTCTTCGAAGCGCAGGTCGCGGTTGGTGATGATGCCGACCACGGTTTTGCCTTCGACCACGGGGAAGCCGCTGATGCCATACTGTTCGGTCAGCGCGATCACTTCGCGGATCTTCATGCTCGGCGGGATGGTGATCGGGTCACGCAGCACGCCAGCCTCGAAACGCTTGACGCGCGAGACTTCACGCGCCTGATCCTTCGGCGACAGGTTCTTGTGGATGATACCAATGCCCCCCTCTTGCGCCATCGCGATGGCCAGACGGGCTTCGGTCACCGTATCCATCGCGGCGGACAGCAGCGGGATATTCAGCGACAGGTTGCGGGTCAGCTTGGTACGAAGGGAAGTTGCAGCCGGCAGAATGTTGGAATAGGCCGGCACGAGGAGCACGTCATCGAACGTGAGTGCTTTTTGGAGAAGACGCATAGTGATTCCTATAGGCGCAAAAGTAGATTATACAGAAAGTCGCGCAATTCGTCTCGGATGTTGACAGTTTGAAGGCGATTTGGCTAAATCAGGGCGGTTCCCCTTTGGAGTTGGATGTCATGAAAGCTGTCCTGGCCACCTGCCTGCTTCTGTTCGCCAGCCTGGCCCAGGCACAGTATGTTTGGGTCGATGAAAAAGGCATCAAGCAGTTCTCGGACCGCCCGCCCCCGCCCAACACGCCGAAGAAGAACATCCTCAAGGAACCGGGCCAGGTGTCGCCCTACCAGATGCAAGACGCCAGCGCCCCGGCCGAGCCGCCCAAGGACGCGCCGAAAACGCCGACCCTGGCCGACCGCAATGCCGACTTCAAAAAACGCCAGAAGGAAAGCGCGGAAGCCGACAAGAAAGCCGCCGAAGAAGCCCAGCGCGCGCGCGACGAGGCAGCCAATTGCCGCGCGGCGCGCGAAGCCCTGGCTGGTCTGGAATCGGGCGCACGCATCGGCCTGACGGCGCCGAATGGCGAGCGCAGCTTCATGAGCGATGAACAGCGCGCGCAGGAACTGGCCAAGACGCGCCGCATCCTGGCCAACTGCAAGAATTAAGCCTTGGGCTTGCGCGCGGCGCGGCGCCGGCGCGCCTCTTTCGGATCGGCGATCAGTGGACGATAAATCTCGATGCGGTCCTGGGCGCGCACCAGGGTGTCGAGCGTCTTCTTCTTGCCGAAGACGCCGACCGGGTTGTGATCGAGGTCGATCCCCGGCACGTCGGCCGCGATGCCGCTGGCAATGATGGCCTGGCCGATCGTGGTGCCAGCCGGGACGGCCAGATCCTTGAAGAATTCGCGCTCGGCGGTGGCATAGGCCACCTGAATCTGCAGCATATCAGCCATACACGGTCTCCGCCCGTTTGCAGAAGGAGTCGACCAGGCTGTTCGCGATCACGCTGAACACCGGGCCGATCAGGCCTTCCAGCATCTTGCTCGAAAATTCGTAATGCAGATCGAACTCCACCTTGCAAGCATCCTCGCGCAGGGGTTTGAAATGCCAGGTGCCGTCCAGGCTCTTGAAAGGTCCGTCCACCAGCGTCATCTTCATCAGCGTCGGCGGCGTGTTGGTATTGGCCGTGGTGAAGCTCTGGTTAATGCCCTTGTAGTGGATGGCCAGGCTCGCCACCAGGCTGGTGTCGGTCCTTTCCTTGACCGTCACACCCCCACACCACGGCAGAAATTTGGGATAATCCTCGACTTTTGCGACGAGCTCGAACATCTGTTCTGCGCTGTAGCCGAGAAAAACTGTCTTGTGTACTACTGCCATGCCTGAGCCGTTTGTTATGATGTTGGATCACCCCGTAGTTTAACCGACCCGCGCGACATGAGCATTATCGATAATAAGAAAGCCTTCCACGACTATTTCATCGAGGACCGCTATGAAGCGGGGATGGTGCTCGAGGGTTGGGAGGTCAAGTCGATCCGCGCCGGCCGCGTGCAGATCAAGGAAGCCTACGTCACGATTCGCAATGGCGAGATCTACCTGTTCGGCGCCCACATCTCGCCGCTACCCACGGCCAGCAAGTTCAGCAGCCCGGAAGCGATCCGCACCCGCAAGCTGCTGCTGCATCGGGCCGAGGTCGACAAGCTGATCGGTAAAGTGGAACGCGCCGGCTACACCCTGGTGCCGCTGAATCTGCACTACAAGGGTGGCCGCGTGAAATGCGAGATTGGCCTCGCCAAGGGCAAGAAGCAGCACGACAAACGCGCCACCGAGAAGGAACGCGACAGCAAACGCGAAGTCGCTGCCGCGATGAAGCAACACCGCCGTTAAGGCTGCATGCGGTAGCTGAGGCGCCAGCAGATCAGGCCGAGCACCACGCCGGCCATCAGCCCACAGGCCAGCTTGAAGGCGCTGTCGAACAGGAGCGGCGCCACCAGACCCGAGACCAGGGCAAAGGTCATCATCTGCACGAACGAGGTCATCGACGAGGCCAGGCCGCGGTTATTCGGGAACAGCTCGAGCGCGGTCAAGTTCGTGGCCGGCATCGAGAACGCCAGCCCGAACGTATAGATCCCCAGCGGCAGCACGGCCCATGGCACCTCGGGCGTGCACAGGCCCGTGTACAACACATTGATCAACCCGCCCACGGCCATGATGGCGTAGCCGAGCCAGTTCATCTTCGCCGGCGGGATCCGGTGCGCCAGCTTGCTGGCCACGCCAGAACCGACGATCATCCCGCCAATCATCGGCACGAACATCCAGGCAAAGGCCGTCTCCGGCTTGTGCAAAATGCCCATTACGAACTGCGCGGCCGAGCCGATGTAGAGCGACAGCCCGCCAAACGTGATGCCCAGGCTCAGCACCAGCAGCAGGAACTGGTGGTGCACCATCACCTTCCAGTAATTGCGGGCGATCACCACCGGATGGAAGGCGTGGCGCTGCTCCTTGGGCAGGCTCTCAGGCAGAGCAAAATAGATCGTTGCAAGCATCACGGCGCCGAACAGGGCCATGAAGAGGAAGGTCGAACGCCAGCCGAACAAGACCTGCAGCCAGCCGCCGATGACGGGCGCAATGGCCGGCGCGAGGCCGAACACCATCATCATCTGCGCCAGCATCTTCTGCGCCTGCGGGCCGCTGAAACGGTCCTGCACGATCGCATTGCTGATCACCGAACCCGAACCGGCCGAGAAACCCTGCATGGCGCGGCAGACGAGCAGCACCGCAAAGCTCGGCGCCAACGAGGCCGCCAGCGAGGACAAGGTGTAGAGCGCAAAACCCGCCATCAGCACCGGACGGCGGCCAAAGGAATCTGACAGCGTGCCGTAGAACAGCATCATCAGGGCGAACAGGAACAGGTAGACGCTCAGCGTCTGCTGGGCAGCAATCGGGCTGACCTGGAAGGCCTGGGCAATGGCGGGAATCGAAGGCAGGAAGGCGTCGATCGCCAGGGCGCCTGCCATCCCGAGGCAGGCAAGAATCAGAGTCAACATGCGGAAGGATCAGAGCGTGCGGCCGAGTATCATACCCGGATTCCGCACGCGCAATCTTCCTAAATTTGTCACATCACTGCAGCTTCATCCCGAAGCGTTCCGGACGGGGCATCCAATTCCCAGTAATGTCAGCCGACACCAGCACGCGCTCGGCGCGGCCGATCAGCAGGTGGCGCGGCACGAAGCCGATGTAGCGCGAGTCGGCGCTGTTGTCGCGGTTATCGCCCAGCATCATGAACTGGTCGGCCGGCACCACCACCGGGCCAAAACTGCGCATGGCATTCACTTGCGGCAGCACCTGAATTTCGCGCGCATGCTCACCGATGCGCTCGGACAGGTGCACGGCCGGCGTCGGCCCCGCATGGCTGAGGGTTTCAAAGGCCGTGCCGACCGGATCGTACTTGGCCGGCTTGCCGTTGATGATCAACATCTCATTGCGCATTTCGACCGTGTCGCCCGGCACCGCCACCAGGCG
Organism: Massilia sp. TS11; assembly: GCF_022012445.1. Classification (GTDB taxonomy): domain Bacteria; phylum Pseudomonadota; class Gammaproteobacteria; order Burkholderiales; family Burkholderiaceae_D; genus Telluria. The sequence continues at coordinate 370,176 of NZ_JAKLTS010000003.1, read as the reverse complement.
CTTGATCAGGCGCGAACCGTCGGCCGGCGAGGAGAAAGTGACCACATCGCCGCGCTTGGGCTCGGCCAGATGGGCGAGCACCACATCGGTCAGCGGCAGCTTCAGGTCGAAGGCCAGGCGGTTGACGAACACCACGTCGCCTTCGAGCAGATTCGGATGCATGGAGGCCGAGGGGATCGGATTCCAGTCCGCCACGGCGGTGCGGAACACGCCAAACAGGCAGAGGAAGGCGACGAAGCCTTTGTTTTCACGAATCCACTTGCGCATGATGTCTCCCGAATAATCGATAGCGTATTTATAAAGGCCAATTCTTAAAGTAAGTTTAAGAACGCGGCTGAACGTCGTCTTTCAGCGCGGCCAGCGCCATCTTTTCGACCAGCCCCGGCGCCAGGAGTTTCAGATAGCGGCCGATGCGCCCCTTGGCCGTCATCACCACCTCGCGCTGGCGCCGCTCCATCCCCGTCAAAATCAGGCGCGCGCAGGTCTCGGCCGTCATCGCGCCCTCCTCCTTCAGGCCAGACACCCCGGCCCGTTCGCCACGCGCGTTGAAGCCGTTGTAGCGGATCTGGGTGGCTACCACGCCCGGAAAGGCGGTGGTCACGCAGACGCCATGCGGGCGCAGTTCCGCGCGCAAGGCCTCAAAGAAGCCCGTCATCGCGAACTTGCTGGCACTGTAGGCCGTGCGCCCCGGCACGCCGACCAGCCCGGCCAGCGAGGACACGGCCACAATCCGGCCCTGACTGGCGCGCAGGTAAGGCAGGGCCGCGTGCGTGCACCAGACCGCGCCCCACAGGTTCACGCGCATCAGATCCTCGCACCAGCGCAGCTCGCTCACCTCCTCGAACAGCGCATGGGCCGACACACCGGCGTTATTGATCAGCACATCGACGCCACCAAAGCGCGCCACGGCAGCGACGATCAGGGCCCTGCAGTCGGCCTCGACCGAGACATCGGTACGCACCGCCAATGCCTCGGCGCCCTTGGCCTCGCACGCGCGCACGACCGCGGTCAAAGCCTCCAGATTGCGCGCCGCCAGCACCAGCTTGTCGCCACCGGCCGCCAGCTGACGCGCCATCTCCGCGCCGATGCCCTCAGATGCGCCGGTCAGGACCACCACGCGACTCATTTCTGCGCCTTCACGATCTGCATGGCAGAGGCGATCAGGCCGCTCATATCGCCCATATTGGCCGGCACGATGATCGAATTATTCGTCTTGGCCAGGTTGGCGAAGGCGCTCACGTACTGCTCGGCGACGCGCAGGTTCATGGCCTGCTCGCCACCGGGCGCGCCGATCGCGGCGGCGATCTTGCGCAGCGCCTCGGCATGCGCGTCGGCCAGCGCGATGGTGGCCTTGGCTTCACCCTCGGCACGGTTGATGGCGGACTGCTTGTCGCCTTCCGACTTGGCGATGGCCGCCTCGCGCTCGCCTGTGGCGATGTTGATCTGCTCCTGCTTGCGGCCTTCCGATGCAGCAATCAGCGCGCGCTTCTCGCGTTCGGCCGTAATTTGCGCCTGCATCGCATGCAGAATTTCGGCCGGCGGCGTCAGATCCTTGATCTCATAGCGCAGCACCTTCACGCCCCAGTTCGCGGCCGACTCGTCGATCGCGCTGACGATGGCCGTGTTGATATGCTCGCGTTCCTCGAAGGTCTTATCGAGCTCCATGCGGCCGATCACCGAGCGCAGCGTCGTCTGCGCCAGCTGCGTGATGGCGGCGATATAGTTCGACGAACCATACGAGGCGCGCATCGCATCGGTGATCTGGAAATAGAGGATGCCGTCCACCTTCAGCTGCGTGTTGTCCTTGGTGATACAGACCTGAGGCGGGACATCGAGCGGGATCTCCTTCAGCGAATGCTTGTAGGCCACGCGGTCGATAAACGGGACCACGATATTCAAGCCCGGCGCCAGGGTCGCGTGATACTTCCCGAGCCGCTCCACCACCCAGGCGTGCTGCTGCGGCACCACATTGATCGTCTTAACGACAAACACCAGGGCGATGATGAACACCACCAGCGCGACCGAACCAAAACCGAATTCCATGTTCTTGTCCTTTATTTGGATTGCACAATCAAGCGATTACCACGGACTTCCGTGATCGTAAAACGGCCGGGGCCCGCCTGCGCGCCACCGTCGAGTTCAACATCCCACATGGCGCCGCGGTACATGACACGCGCGCGCCCGTCCTGCCAGGCCGGCACCTCGACCGACTGGCCGATATCCATATTCATGTTCGGATCATTGGCCGCCTTTGGCAGCCCGAGCGACAGGCGCGAACGGCGCAGCGCCAGCGTTGCGGCCGAGGCCACACTGCCCGCGGCCAGAAACTGCCAGGACAGGCCCGCGCCCAGGTAGGCAAGCAGGGCCCCGCAGGCCAGGCCCAGGGCGATCATCAACAGATAGAAAGTCCCCGAGAACAATTCCAGCACGACCAGAACGCCCGCCAAGGCCAGCCATTCCATCCACAGACTCATTTTGCGTCTCCTCATAACAGGGTGAGACGAGTGTAAGCCTTTTTGCATTCCAGTCAATAAAACAGCGCCGGTGATCGCCACTCAAATTTACCGAACGCAAAATGGGGTCTGACCCCGATTTGATCTAGCGCAAATCGGGGTCAGACCCCATTTATCTTGGAAGAAAAAACGGGGCCAGACCTTGCGCGGTCTGGCCCCGTTCTGGACGGCGTCGGCGGGCTTAGAGCGCGGCCAGCTTGGTCCAGGTGTCGATCACCGAGTCCGGATTCAGACTCATCGACTCGATGCCCTCGGCCACCAGCCAGGCGGCGAAGTCGGGATTGTCCGACGGGCCTTGGCCGCAGATGCCGATGTACTTGCCCTGCGCGCGGCAGGCTTTGATCGCCAGCGAGAGCATGGCTTTCACGGCCGGATCACGCTCATCGAAATCGGCGGCCAGCAGCGGCATGCCGGAGTCGCGGTCCAGGCCCAGGGTCAGCTGGGTCAGGTCGTTGGATCCGATCGAGAAGCCGTCGAAATACTCGAGGAAGCGTTCGGCCAGAATCGCATTCGAGGGCACTTCGCACATCATGATCAGACGCAGGCCGTTCTCGCCACGCTTGAGGCCGTTCTTGGCAAGCAGGTTGACCACCTTCTCGGCCTGGCCCAGGGTACGCACGAAGGGCACCATGATTTCCACATTGGTCAGGCCCATGTCGTTGCGCACGCGCTTCATGGCCGCGCATTCCATCTCGAAGGACTCGGCGAAGTCCTCGGCGAGGTAGCGCGCGGCGCCACGGAACCCGAGCATCGGATTCTCTTCGTCCGGCTCGTAGCGCGAACCGCCGATCAGCTTCTTGTACTCGTTCGACTTGAAGTCGGACAGGCGCACGATGACGGGCTTGGGCCAGAAGGCGGCGGCAATCGTCGCCACGCCTTCAGCCAGCTTGTCGATGTAGAAGGCTTTGGGCGAGGCATGGCCGCGCGCCACGGATTCCACGGCCTTCTTCAGGTCCGAATCGATGTTCGGATACTCGAGGATGGCCTTCGGGTGCACGCCGATGTTGTTGTTGATGATGAACTCGAGTCGGGCCAGACCCACGCCGCCGTTCGGGATCGCCTGGAAGTCGAAAGCCAGTTGCGGATTACCGACGTTCATCATGATCTTGGTGGCGATCTTGGGCAGCTCGCCGCGCGTCACTTCGGACACTTCGGTTTCGAGCAGGCCGTCGTAGATCTTGCCTTCATCGCCCTCGGCACAGGACACGGTCACCAGGGTGCCATCCTTGAGGGTATCGGTGGCGTCGCCGCAACCGACCACGGCCGGCACGCCGAGTTCACGCGCGATGATGGCCGCGTGGCAGGTACGGCCGCCGCGGTTGGTGACGATGGCGGAGGCACGCTTCATCACCGGTTCCCAGTTGGGATCGGTCATGTCGGCCACCAGCACATCGCCCGGCTGCACGCGTTCCATCTCGGACGGGTCTTTGATCACGCGCACCGGACCGGCGCCGATCTTCTGGCCGATCGCCCGGCCCGAGGTCAGCACGATGCCGCTGCCTTTGAGCGTGAAACGCTGCTGCGAATCGGTCGGCTTCTGCTGCGACTTCACCGTTTCCGGGCGCGCCTGCAGGATGTAGAGCTTGCCGTCGCGGCCGTCCTTGCCCCACTCGATGTCCATCGGGCGGCCGTAGTGGCGCTCGATGATCACGGCGTATTTGGCCAGTTCCACAATTTCGGCATCGGTCAGCGAGTAGCGGTTGCGCAGCTCGACCGGCACATCGACGGTACGCACGGAGCGCCCGGCTTTGGCCTCGGTCGTGAACTCCATCTTGATCAGCTTGGAGCCGATATTGCGGCGGATGACGGGCGACTTGCCCTGCTCCAGCATCGGCTTGTGGACGTAGAATTCGTCGGGATTGACGGCGCCCTGCACCACGGTCTCGCCCAGGCCATACGAGGAGGTGATGAACACCACGTCCTTGAAGCCCGATTCCGTATCGATCGTGAACATCACGCCGGCGGCGCCGAGGTCGGAGCGCACCATGCGCTGCACACCGGCCGACAGCGCCACTTCGCTGTGGGCGAAGCCTTTGTGCACGCGGTAGGAAATGGCGCGGTCGTTGTACAGCGAGGCGAACACGTGCTTCATCGCTTCGAGCACATTATCGATGCCAACCACGTTGAGGAAGGTTTCCTGCTGACCCGCAAACGAGGCGTCCGGCAGGTCTTCGGCCGTGGCCGAGGAGCGCACGGCGAACGAGACTTCGGAAGCCGAATCGGCCACCAGCTTGTCGTAGAAGGCGCGGATCTCTTCTTCCAGACGCGGCTGGAACGGGGTGTCGACGATCCACTTGCGGATGTCGGCGCCGGCTTCGGCCAGCGCGCGCACGTCGTCGATGTTCAGGCCTTCGAGGCGCTTGGCGATGCGCTCGGCAAGCGAGACGCCGCCTTCGCTGCGGTGCGCCAAAAAGTCGCGGAATGCGAGCGCCGTGGTGGCGAAACCGCCGGGCACCCGCACCCCCGCCGTGGCCAGCTGGCTGATCATCTCGCCGAGCGAAGCGTTCTTGCCGCCGACAGATTCGACGTCCGTCATCCGCAAGTGCTCGAACGAGGCGACATACACCCCCTGACCCCCATGGGCCTGCTGCATTGCTGCGTTAGTCATGATAATACCCTTAGTGATGATAGAAATCGGCACAGGGAGGCGCGGACGGTGTTCTTGTTATTCTTGGTGTCGTGCAGCACAATTCCAGTAAAGTTGAAAAGCATTGTACAGCCTGTCGGACAAATTAACAGACCCAAGATGAGCCAAACTCCCCTGCCCGCTTCCTCCCGTACTGTCTTCTTCGTATCCGATGGCACCGGTATCACCGCTGAAACCTTCGGGCACGCCGTGCTCACCCAGTTCGACTTGCGTTTTCGGCAAATCCGCCTGCCCTTCATCGACTCGATCGACAAGGCCCATCAGGCGGTGCGCAAAATAAACGACGCCTTCCAGGCCGATGGCTACCAGCCGATCGTGTTCTCCACCTTTGTGAAGCCGGATCTGTCGGGCGTAATCCAGACGGCCAAGGCCATGCACATGGACCTGATCCAGACCTTCGTCTCCCCGCTCGAGCAGGAATTGGGGGTGAAATCGACCCACACGATTGGCCGTTCGCACAATGTGGTCGACAGCGAGGAATACAAAAACCGCATTGAAGCCATCAATTTTTCCCTGGCCCACGATGATGGCCAGTCGCACAAGAACCTGGCCGAGGCCGATGTCATCCTGGTCGGGGTCTCGCGTTCGGGCAAGACGCCCACCAGCCTCTACCTGGCGATGCAATACGGGATCAAGGCCGCCAACTACCCCTTGATTCCCGACGATTTCGAGCGCGGCCGCCTGCCCTCGGCCCTGCCGCAGTTCCGCAATAAGATCTTCGGCCTGTCGATTTCGCCCGAGCGTTTGTCGGAAATCCGCAACGAAAGGCGCGCCGGCAGCCGCTACGCCTCGATCGAAAACTGTCGCTACGAGGTCAACGAGGCCGAAAGCCTGATGCGGCGCGAAGGCATCCGCTGGCTGTCCTCGACCACCAAGTCGATCGAGGAGATCTCGACCACCATCCTGCAGGAGATCAAGCCACAACGCGCCGTCTACTGAGCCAGTCCAAGCCCGCGCCGCCGTGCCCAACGGGGGAAAACTGGATTAACATAGCGCTCAGTTTAATTTTTTCTCAATTTTTCATGACGAGCGCAATGACCCTGCCGCCAGGCTATTCCTGGCCGGTCTACCTGACCGGCACCAAGGGCGACGACACCTGGCAGCTGGGCAAGCCCAGCACCACGACCTACCTGATGGGTCTGGCAGGGAATAACACCCTCGACCTCGGCGCGATCAAACGCAGCGACTGTGCCATCAGCCCCGATGGCCAGGGCCATGTGGTCGTGAATATCGCCGGCAGCCCTGGCCTCGACGCCTACTACGTGCTCGACCACGTGGGCCGCATCGTGTTTGACAACGGCAAGGACAGCCTGCAGCTCGAGAGCCTGTATGGCGATCTGTTTGCGCCGATCCCGGCCATGGAGAGCGCGAGCTACGGCGCGCCGCTCGGCCCCTACCTCTACATCAAGTATTCCGAAGCGATTTACGCGGGCAGCGGCCAGATCCAGCTGCGCGGCACCGACGGCAGCAGCCAGAGCTTCGACGTGGCCAATCCGCAGCAGGTGCAGGTGCTCGGCGACAGCATTCGCCTCAATGTCGCGGGCGGGCTGCACGCCAATACCAATTACGACATCGAGCTTGCGCGCGGCGTCGTCAGCGACCTCGCCGGCCACCTCAACGAAGCCCCGAACACGCATCTGCAAGTCTCTACGGCACTGGCCGCCAATCAGGCGGCGCAGGGCAATATCCTGATCGGCGGCACCGCCTTCGAGGGACAGACGCTGAGCGCCCACCTGGATGTCAGCGATGCTGATGGCCTCGGCACGGACTTTGTCTGGCAGGTCGACGGCGGCCCCGCCATCCACACGAGCACACCCGATCTGCAGATCAAACTGACCCACGCAATGGCCGGCCACGCCGTGCAGGTCGGCGTCAGCTATGTCGACCAGCACGGCTACCGCGAAGGCTTCAGCGGGGCGAGCGCAGTGGTCGGCGGCGTGTTCACGGCCGATGGCAAGGGCAACGCGATTGCGGCCGGCAATGGCAATGACATCTTGATCGGCGGTCCCGGCAACGACCTGCTGATCCCCTATTTTGGCGACGACCAGGTCGATGGCGGCCCCGGCCTCGACACCGTTTCCCTGGGCAATACGCGCGACCTCTATGACATCGTGGTGCAGAACGGCGTCATCACCACGCACGACCGCGTCGGTTACGAAGGCACCGATGTGCTGCGCAACGTGGAACGGATCGATTTCTTCACCTCGAGCCTGGCGTTTGATATCGATGGCAATGGCGGGGAAGCCTACCGGCTCTACCACGCTGCCTTTGACCGCGAGCCCGATCTTGTCGGGCTTGGCTATTGGATCACCCGGCTCGACCGCGGCGCCAGCCTGACAGCCGTGGCCCAGGCCTTCAGCACCTCGGCCGAATGGCAGACCGTGTACGGCAGCGCGCACAATAACCAGGAGCTGGTCGCCAGCCTCTACCAGCATGTGCTGCACCGCGCCGGCGACGCAGGCGGCATCAGCTACTGGAGCCAGCTGCTGGACAGCCACCAGGCCAGCCTCGCCCAGGTGCTGATCGGCTTCAGCGAAAGCGCCGAGTCCAAGGCCGCCACCGCGCCGCTGGTGGCCAATGGCATCCCCTACATATCCGCCTACTGGTTCTGAACTGTCGCAGCCGGGACAGGTGTTGCGTGACACCTGTCCCAAATCGTGACACTTATCCCCCGCTTCCGCACTGACGGCGCCTGGCACGCAGCTTGCGTAGTGTTGGCTACTCCCTCGACGGAGCCCATACCAACTACTGCAATAGAGGATGACATGAATCTCGCGGATATCAACGCTCTCGGCGTCGCCAACCCCTTCAAACAGCGCTACGACAACTTCATCGGCGGCAAATTCGTCGCCCCGGTCAAGGGCGAATACTTCAGCAACGTCACCCCGATCACCGGCAAGCCCTTCTGCGAAGTGGCGCGCGGCACGGCCGAAGATATCGAGCTGGCGCTGGACGCCGCCCACGCCGCCAAAGCAGGCTGGGGTAAGACCTCGCCGGCCGAGCGCGCGGGCATCCTGAACCGCATCGCCGACCGCATGGAGCAGAACCTGCAGCTGCTGGCCACGGCCGAGACCATCGATAACGGCAAGCCGATCCGCGAAACCATGGCGGCCGACATCCCGCTCGCCATCGACCACTTCCGCTATTTCGCCGGCTGCATCCGTTCGCAGGAAGGCACGGTCGCCCAGATCGACGCCGAAACCTATGCCTATCACTTCCACGAGCCGCTCGGCGTGGTCGGCCAGATCATCCCCTGGAACTTCCCGATCCTGATGGCCGTGTGGAAGCTGGCCCCGGCTCTGGCCGCCGGCAACTGCGTCGTCCTCAAGCCGGCCGAGCAGACCCCGGCCTCGATCATGGTGCTGGTCGAACTGATCGCCGACCTGCTGCCGCCGGGCGTGCTGAACGTGGTCAACGGCTTTGGCCTCGAAGCGGGCAAACCGCTGGCCTCGAACAAGCGCATCGCCAAGGTCGCCTTCACGGGCGAAACCGGCACCGGCCGCCTGATCATGCAGTACGCAGCCCAGAATCTGATTCCCGTCACGCTCGAACTCGGCGGCAAATCGCCGAATATCTTCTTCGCCGACGTCATGGACCAGGACGACGCCTTCTTCGACAAATGCCTCGAAGGTTTCGCCATGTTCGCGCTCAACCAGGGCGAAGTCTGCACCTGTCCCTCGCGCGTGCTGATCCAGGAATCGATCTATGACGCCTTCATCGCACGCGCCCTCGAGCGCGTGGGCAAGGTCAAGCAAGGCAACCCGCTCGACCAGTCGACCATGATCGGCGCCCAGGCCTCGCAGGAACAGCTCGAGAAGATCCTCTCCTACATCGACATCGGCAAACAGGAAGGCGCCGAACTGCTGGCCGGCGGCGCACGCCACGTCCAGCAAGGCGACCTGGCCGACGGCTACTACGTGACGCCGACCGTCTTCCGCGGCCACAACAAGATGCGCATCTTCCAGGAAGAGATCTTCGGCCCGGTGGTGTCGGTGACCACCTTCAAGGATGAAGCCGAAGCCCTGGCCATTGCCAACGATACGCTGTACGGCCTTGGCGCCGGCGTCTGGACCCGCGACGGTTCGCGCGCCTTCCGCATGGGGCGCGGCATCCAGGCCGGCCGCGTCTGGACCAACTGCTACCACCTGTACCCGGCCCACGCGGCCTTCGGCGGCTACAAGCAGTCGGGCATCGGCCGTGAAACCCACAAGATGATGCTCGACCACTATCAGCAGACCAAGAACCTGCTGGTCAGCTACAACCCGAACGCGCTCGGCTTCTTCTGAGCATGGACGGCAAACCGGCCCGCGTCGTCGCCACGGCGGCGGCGCTGGCCTTCCTCGGCACGCTGCGCGCGCGCTACGGCCCCCTGCTGTTCTTTCAGTCGGGCGGCTGTTGCGACGGCAGCGCGCCGCTCTGCTATGCGCAGGGCGACTTTCTCATCAGCGATAGCGATGTCCTGCTGGGGGAACTCGACGGTGTGCCCTTCTACATGGGCTGCGAGCAGTTTGCCTATTGGGAGCACACTCAGCTGATCATCGACGTGGTCGATGGGAATGGCGGCATGTTCTCGCTCGATAATGGGACAGGGCGGCGCTTTCTCACGCGCTCGCGCCTGTTCACCGACGCCGAATCAGCGGCCCTTGCCCGCTAGTTTGCGGTAGAGAGTATTGCGCGAGATGCCCAGGGCGCGCGCGGCGGCCGACATATTGCCGCCGTGCGCAGCCAGGGTGCGTGCGATCGCATCCTGGGCGACGGATTCCAGATCAGCCGGCGCGCTGCGCACATCTTCCAGAAAATCATCGGGCATGTGCTGCACGCAGATCTCGCCATCCTCGCCCGCCATGGCCAGGGCCGTGCGCAGCAGATTGTGGAGCTGGCGGAAGTTACCCGGCCATTGGTGCCGCGCAAACAGGCTGGCCAGTTCTTCGGACAGTGCATAGCGCTGGCCATTGCCCTCGCTGGCCAGGATCTTGCGCACCACGGCGCCGAGGTCGGAGCGCTCGCGCAGCGGCGGCAGCTTGACCACCAGACCATTGAGGCGGAAGTACAGGTCCTCGCGGAAGGCGCCCTCGGCAATGCGGGCGCGCAGATTGTGGTTGGTGGCGCAGATGATGTCGACGTTGACGGGAATCGCCTTGTCGCCGCCCAGCGGCGTAACCGTGCGTTCCTGCAGCACGCGCAGCAGGCGCGCCTGCATACTCATCGGCATATCGCCAATTTCATCGAGGAAGAGCGTGCCGCCATTGGCCTGCTGAATCTTGCCAAGCGCCCCTTTCTTGCGGGCACCGGTGAAGGCGCCGTCCTCGTAGCCGAACAGCTCGGACTCGATCAGGGTTTCGGGAATCGAGGCGCAGTTCACGGCAACAAACGGCCCCTGCCCGCGCGGCGAATCATTGTGGATGGCGCGGGCCAGCAATTCCTTGCCGGTGCCCGTCTCGCCCAGAATCATGATCGGGATATCTTTGCCGAGCACACGTTCGACCTTGTCGAGCAGGGCTTCCACCTGCGCGTCGCCGGTGCGCAGATAGCGCAGACTGGACAGTCGCGACGGGGCCGGAGCGGGCGCCGCCGGCATGATCGGCGCACGCGCGCTGGCCAGCCGGATCTGGGCGCGCGCCTTGATGCGCACGCCATTGTGCAGGCACAGGTCGAGCAAGCCCGGCGCGGCCGTGCGATAGTGGTCCATTAATGCCGACACCGGCAGGCCGAACAGCGAGCTGAAGGTATGCGTCTGCAGGGCCGCCGCCGATAAGCCAAGCTGGAACTGGGCGCTGCGGTTGGCCGCGAGGAAGCGCCCGCTCGGGGTGAACGAAGCAATGCCCTCCATCAGCGTGCCGATGAATTCGGGACGCGCATGGAAATGCAAGGTGATCGCGTCCTCGAACGTAGCCGAAAACACCTGATTTTCGATCATCAGCGCCGACATCCGCACCAGGGCCATCGTGTGCTTGTGATAGCTGCGCTGGTCGCCCGAGACATCGAGCACGCCGAGCACATTGCCCTGATGATCAAGAATCGGCGCGGCCGAGCAGCTGAGGAAATGGTTGGCGCGCAGGTAGTGCTGGTCGGCGTGGATCAGCGTCGGCAGCTTGTCCGCAATGGCGGTGCCGATGCCATTCGTCCCCTTGCTCTGCTCGGACCAGACGGCGCCCGGCTGCAACGCCACCTTGCTGGCCTTTTCCAGAAAATCGGCATCGCCGAGCGCATGCAGGATCACGCCCTGGGCATCGGTCAGCAGCACCATATTGTGGGTGTTGACGATCTGCTGATACAGGGTTTCCATGGCCGGCAGCGCATGGTTGTGCAGCAGACGGTTCTGCTCGACGAGCAGACTCAGGTCCTGGCGCCCGATCGGGCTGAAGTCGGGCCGGGCATCGGGATCGAGACCAAAGCCGCGCGAACGGGCGTGCGACAGGTGGATCAGCTCGGCTGCCGTCTCGACCAGGGGCAGCGGCGCTGCGGATTGGCTGGACGGCGAAATCATGGGGAAACGGCCTTAAAAGAAATGACGCCAATCGTCGAGCCAGGCGGGCAGCTCGCCCACTTCCATCGGCTTGGCGATGTGGTAACCCTGGGCGTACGTGCAGCCCAGGTCCTGCAGGAAGTCCCAATCCTCCTTTGTTTCCACGCCCACGGCGCAGGAATGGCGCTCCAGGCTGCGGGCCAGGCCCAGGCAGGACTTGAGTACCGTTTGCAGCGGGCGCTTGCGCGAGGCGCCATCGACAAAACTGCGGTCGATTTTCAACTCGCTGAAGGGGATGCGCGCCAGCAGCTGGAGATTCGAGCGGCCAGTGCCGTAGTCGTCGATCGCCAGGCCATAGCCAAGCATGCGCAGGCGCACCAGGCGTTCGAGGAAGCTGGCTTCATTGGTCAGCACCGAGGACTCCGGCATCTCGAAGGTGATGTAGTCCGGCATCATGCGGTGGCGCTGCGTGCAAGCCGTGATCTGTTGCACAAAGGCCGGATGGGCCAGGGTCTGCGGCGCCAGGTTGATGGACACCGGTATCGGCATGCCCTGATCGTGCAGGGTGCGCGCGCACGCGACCGAACGCTCGATCATGGTCCAGTCGAGAAAATCCACACGGCCGTTGTGTTCCAGCGCGTCGATAAAGGCGGCCGGGCCGAGCACGCCATGCTCCGGATGCTTCCAGCGCGCGAAGGCCTCCAGGCCCTTGACCTGGCCCGTTTCGAGTTCGATCTTGGGCTGGAAGAAAGGTTCAAACTGGCGCGCTTGCAGGGCCACGCCGATTTCCGCAAAGCTGAAGGTCGGACCGGGACGGCGCTGCTTGTCGGCCGCCGGCACGTACAGCTCGAGCAGGCTTTGCAGACGGGCCGCCCCCACCGGCTTGGAAATCGTGCCCAGCAGGTCCAGTCCGTAGGCCAGGGCCATGGTCTCGACCGAGAACATCAGCGCGCCGCCCTGATTGCCGGTGACGATCACCTGGGCCTTGCAGTCCGGCTTGCCAGCCAGCGTGCGGATCAGGTCGATGCCATCCATGCCCGGCAGGTCGAGGTCGATGATGGCCACGTCCACCGGCGGCGCAAAGCTGTCTTCGATGCAGCGCAGGGCCGTGTGGCCGTCGGGCGCCTCGGTAATGCGGATCGCGCCCATGCGGCCGAGCGCCTCCACCACCGCCCGGCGCTGGGCGTGGTCGGCTTCGGCCACCAGCAGATGCAATTGCGCGATTTCCATTCCGTTCCCGTTTCTTCGCTTGCGACAGATTACCGCAGATTTTGCCTCATCTGCTCGAAAAAGCACACCGCCGCGCACGCGGCCACATTCAGCGATTCCACCTGGCCCAGATGCGGCACCTTGATGCGCAGGCTGGCCGCGTTCAGCAGGGTGTCGGACACGCCCTGCCCCTCGTGGCCCAGAATCCATGCGGCGGGGCCGCGCAGATCGGTCTCGTACAGGCTCTGGGCCGCGTAGCCGCTGGTCGCCAGGACCGGAATGCGCGCCTGGGCGGCCAGTGCGGCGAGGTCGACCTGCTCCACGATGTCCAGCACAAAATGGGCGCCCATGGCCGCGCGCAGCACCTTGGGCGACCACACGGCCGCCGTGCCAGGCCCGCAGTACACATGGCGGATGCCGGCGGCGGCGGCGCTGCGCAGAATCGAACCGAGATTGCCCGGATCCTGCACACCATCGAGCAGCACCGCGTTTTCGCTCAGCGCAGCCGGGGCGGCGCCCTGCGGCGTCGGCACCACGAACAGCAGGCCCACGCCGTGTTCCACCTGGCTCAGCGCACTGTACAGCGCATCAGGCAGCATCAGCACCTTGTCGCAGCGCGCCAGCAGCGGCGCCACTTCGGGATGGGCGAGCGAGCTCTCGCTGACCACGCATTCGAGCGGCTGACCGCGCAAGTCGAGCCAGGCCTGGCACAGGTGCACGCCGTCGAGCACGCTCTGCCCGGCCTTGCGCCGCGCCTGGCTGCTGGTGGCCAGCTGCTTCAGGGCTTTGTACTGCGCGTTATCGCGCGAACTGATGGTCTTCATGGCTGAATATCGAGCAAAGCCTTGACCGGCGCATAGGAACGGCGGTGCACGGGCGACACGCCGTGCAGGCGCAGACGTTCCAGATGCAGCGCAGTCGGATAGCCCTTGTGCTGGTCAAACGCATATTGCGGGTAGGTTTCATGCAGCACCAGCAGGGCCGCGTCGCGCGCTGTTTTGGCCAGGATCGAGGCGGCCGATATCGCGTCCACCTTGTCGTCCCCGCCCACGATGGGGATGCTGCGCACCGCCATCACCGGGCAACGGTTGCCGTCGATCAGCGCCAGGGTCGGCTGCACCGCCAGCGCCTCGACCGCACGGCGCATGGCCAGCATGCTGGCCTGCAGAATGTTCAGGCGGTCAATTTCCTCTTCACTGCAGGCGGCAATCGCCCAGGCCAGTGCCTGCTCCTTGATCCGCGGCGCCAGTTCGTCGCGCCGCGCCTCGCTGAGCTTCTTGGAATCGCGCAGGCCCGCCACCGGCCGCGCCGGATCGAGAATGACGGCGGCGGCGAACACCGGCCCGGCCAGCGGCCCGCGCCCGGCTTCATCGACGCCGCAGACGATGTCTTCGGGGCTGCCCCAGTCGTCGAACAGGCCAAGGTTCATGCCACACCCCGCTCGATGACGCCGAGCACGGCGGCAGCCGCCTCCTGGCTGGAGTTGCGCAGCAGGCTGGCATGCATGGCGGCGAAGCGTTCGCCCAGCATGCGCCGGTTGGCCTCGTCGTTCAGCTGGAACCACAGCGCATCGGCCAGGGCCTTGGGCGTGGCCTGATGCTGGAGCAGCTCGGGCACGAGGAATTCGCGCGCCAGAATATTCGGCAGGCCAATCCACGGCTGGTAGCCCATGTGGCGCATGATCTGCCACGAGGCTTCCATGACCTTGTAGGCGATGACCATCGGCTTCTTGTGCAGCGCCACTTCGAGCGTGGCCGTACCCGAGGCGCACAGCACCGCGTCGGCCGCCGCAATGGCCGCATGCGACTGGCCGTCGATCAGATCGATGTCGACCCCGCCCAAACCATAGCGCGCCACCAGTTCGTGGAAATACACGCGCTGGCGTTCGCCCGCCATCGGGGCGATGAAGCGCAGCCCCGGCTCGCGCTGGCGCAGCGCCAGGGCGGCGCCGATGAAGGGCTCGACCAGATACTTGAGCTCGCCCATGCGCGAGCCCGGCATGATGCAGACCACCTTTTCATCCGCGCCAATGCCCAGCACGCGGCGCGATTCGGCCACGTCCGGCTGCATCGGAATCATCTCGGCCAGCGGATGGCCGACATAGGTGACCGGCACGCCAGCCTGCTGGTAGATCGCTTCTTCAAACGGAAAGATCGCCAGCATATGCGAGACGGCGCGCTGAATCTTCTTGATGCGCCCGCCGCGCCAGGCCCAGATCTGCGGGCTGATGTAATGCACGGTCGGGATGCCGGCCGCGCGCAGCTGCTCTTCGAGGCCAAGGTTGAAGCCCGGGTAGTCGGCGCCGATGAAGACGGCCGGCCGCTCGCGCAGCAGGCGGTCGCGCAGGCGGTTCTGGATGCCTTTGAGTTCGCGGTAACGGGGAATGATTTCGAACAGGCCGCGCACGGCCAGCTTGTCGAGCGCGACCTCGCTGACCAGGCCCTGTTCGGCCATGGCAGGCCCGCCGATCCCGGTGAAGCGCGCCTGCGGCTGCTGTGCGCGCACCCCGGCCATCAGGCGCGCCGCCAGCAGGTCGCCGGACAGTTCGCCAGCGACCACCGCAAGCAGAGGATCAGCGCAGGATGCCACGGGTGGACGTGTCGAGAAAGGCGCGGAAGGCGCGCACGTCGTCGGCGCCCTCTTCCAGGCTGGCGGCATGGGCGTCGAGCGCCTGCTTGGCTTCTTCGAGCGTCAGGCCGGAGCGGTACAGCAGCTTGTAGGCCTGGCGGATCGCATCGATGCGCGCCCGCGAGAAGCCGCGCCGTTTCAGGCCTTCGATGTTGACGCCGTGGGCTGCGGCCGGATTCCCGTTCAGCAGCACGAAAGGCGGCACGTCCATGGTCAGGCTGGTGCTCATGCCGACAAAGGCATGCGGCCCGATCTTGCAGAACTGGTGGACGTTGGCATAGCCGGACAGAATGCACCAGTCGCCGATCTCCACATGCCCGGCCAGCTGGGCGTTGTTCGAGAAGATCGTGTTATTGCCCACCACGCAGTCATGCGCGAGGTGGACATAGGCCGAGATCCAGTTGTCATTGCCCAGGCGGGTCACGCCCTTGTCCTGCACGGTGCCGGTATTGAAGGTGCAGAACTCGCGGATCGTATTGCGGTCGCCCACTTCCAGACGGGTCGGCTCGCCGGCCCACTTCTTGTCCTGCGGCTGGGCGCCGATCGACGAGAACTGGAAGAAATGGTTGTCCTCACCAATCGTCGTGTGGCCTTCGATAACGACATGCGGGCCCACCTTGGTGCGCGCGCCGATCTTCACATGCGGACCGATGAGCGTGTAGGCGCCGACCTCGACCGAGCTGTCCAGCTCGGCTTTGGGGTCGACGATGGCGGTCGGATGGATGTGCGCCATGGCTTAAGCGGCCGGCTGGCTCGGGTCGGCGGTGGAGCGGATCGTGCACATCAGTTCGGCTTCGACGGCGACCTGGCCATCGACCGAGGCCTGGGCCTTGTACTTCCAGATGCCGCGCGAGGTGCGCAGGATTTCCACATCCATCTTGAGCTGGTCGCCCGGCTCGACCGGACGCTTGAAGCGCGCATTGTCGATGCCGACGAAATAGACGACCGAATTCTCGTCCGGCTTCATATTCATCGTCAGGAAGGACAGGATGGCGGCGGTCTGGGCCAGGGCCTCGATCATCAGCACGCCCGGCATCACCGGCTTGTGCGGGAAATGGCCGTTGAAGAATTCTTCGTTGGCGGTGACGTTCTTGATGGCGGTGATGGTCTTGCCCGATTCCCAGGTCAGGACGCGATCAACGAGCAGCATCGGATAGCGATGCGGCAGAAACTTCTTGATCTCGTTGATGCACAGGGTCTTGTTCTCAGTGGTCATGATTCTCAGTCAGGGTCTTGATTGTTTTTTCCAATGCGCGAATCTTGTCGCGCATGGCATCGAGGTTGCGGACGATGGCCGCTGTCTTTTCCCACTCGGCATTCTTGGCGAGCGGGTAGAAACCGGTGTACTGGCCCGGCTCGTGGATCGAGCGCGACACCATGGAACCGGAGGAAATGTGGACGTTGTCGGCAATCGTCAGGTGGCCCAGCACCATGGCCGCACCGCCGAAGGTGCAGAACTTGCCGATGATGGCGCTGCCCGCCACGCCGACGCAGCCGGCCATGGCCGTGTGGGCGCCGATCCGGCAGTTGTGGCCGATCTGGATCTGGTTGTCGAGCTTGACGCCGTCTTCAATGATGGTGTCGGCCAGGGCGCCGCGGTCGATGCAGGTATTGGCGCCGATGTCGACGTCGTCTCCAATCAGCACGCGCCCGACCTGGGGAATCTTTATGTAGACCCCGCCTTCATTGGCGAAACCAAAGCCGTCGGTGCCGATCACGGCGCCCGAATGCACGATGCCGCGCTTGCCGATGACACAGCCGGCGTGGAAGGTCACGTTCGCGAAGAAATGCGTGCCCTCGCCCACCTCGGCGCCGCGCCCGATGAAGCAGCCGGCATCGATGATGGCGCCGGCGCCGATGCGCGCGCCGGCCTCGATCGTCACATGCGGGCCGATGTGTGCGCTCGGATCCACCACGGCGCCCTCGCCCAGCACCGCGCTCGGGTGGATGCCGGGGGCCGGCACATGGGCCGTGAGCGACTCGAAATACTGGGCCGCACGGGCGAAGTAGGCGTAGGGATTGGGCGTGACGATGCGCGCGCCGGCGTACTGCTCGGCGACGGTGGCATCATCCTTGGGAGAGACAATCAGGGCCGCCGCTTTGCTCTGCTGAGCCTGGCTGCGGAATTTGGAATTGGACAGAAAGCTGATGTGCTGGGCGCCCGCGTCCGACAATGGCGCGATCCCCACCACTTCCAGGCTGGGATCGCCGACCAGTTGCCCGCCCAGGCGATCTATCAGTTCGCCGAGTCGGGTCGCCATCCTATTTATCGAGCTCTTTGAGGATCTTGTCCGTGATGTCGGCGCGCGAGCTGTAGAAAGCCACGTCCTGCAGCACGATGTCGATGCCCTCGTCGAGCGCGATCCGCTCAATGATCTTGGAGGCGCGCTGGGCGATGATGGCGCGCTCCTCGTTGCGGCGCTGGTTCAGGTCCTCGCCGAACTCGCGGCGCTTACGCTGGATGTCCAGTTCCATGTCGCGCAGCTCACGCGTGCGCTTGCCGCGGTCGGCTTCGCTCATGCCGGCCATGCTCTTTTCGAAGGCGGCCAGGGCGCTCTTGTAGGACTCGACCTGATCCTTGATGGCCTTGTCGCGCTTGGAAAACTCGGCTTCGATCTTGGCATCGGCCAGTTTCGCGAGTTTCGAATCCGTCATCAGGCGCTCGGTTGCAACATAGGCAACCTTGGTGCCCTGGGCCAGGGCCGGGCCCGCGGCGCAAGCACACAGGGCCAGCGCCATCAGGCCCTTGCTCAAGCGGGCAAATGCGGTGTTCAACATAATTCTCCGTGCAATCTCAGAAGCCGGTACCCATCTGGAACTGGAAGCGCTCCAGGCGGTCGTTCGGTTTGGCGTTCAAAGGATAAGCATAACTCAACTTGAGCGGACCCACCGGCGAAATCCACGACAGGCCCAGACCGGCCGAGTAGCGCAGCTCGGACAGGCGCATCTTCTGGCCTTCCTGGTAGACCTGGCCGCCGTCGACGAAGCCGAACCAGCGCAGCGAACGGTCCTGACCGCTACCCGGGAAAGGCAGCTGCAGTTCGGCGTTACCGATCACACGCTGGGCGCCGCCCAGCACGTCATAGGTATTCGGGTCGAGATAACCGAGCGAGAAGCTCTGGTAGCCGCGCACGGAACCGATACCGCCCGCGTAGAAGCGCTTGAAGACCGGGTAGTCCTTGCCCTTGAGGCCGTGGCCGTAATCGACCTCGCCCTTGAGCGCCAGGGTGATCTTCTTGGTGATCGGCCAGTAGTACTGGTGCTCGAGCACGGCACGGTAGTACTTCGAGTTGCCGATCGTGTCCAGTTCCAGGTTGACCCGCGTGTATTTACCGGCCGAAGGCGTCAGCGCGCTGTCGCGGCTGTCACGGGCCCAGGCAGCCGTCAGCGGCACGGCGTCGGTCGTGGCCGAACCCACGCCGGTCAGCGAATTGCCATACTGGCGCACGAACTGGCGGTACAGGGCCGGCGAGGTCTCGTCCGTTTCGATACGCGAATGTTCGAGGCCGATACCGAAGAAGATCGTGTCGAGTTCCGAGAACGGCACGCCGAAGGTCACGCGGCCGCCGTTCTGCTTGATCGTGTAGGAGCCGATGTTCAGCAGCGGCGGACGGGTCGTCCGGGTGAACAGTTCGACGCCGCGCGAAATCCCGTCTTCGGTGAAATACGGGTTGAACTCGGACAGGGCGATCGTGCGGCTGTAGCGGCTGGTGTTGAAGTCGATACCCACCGTATTGCCCGAACCGGCGAAGTTGACCTGCTGGACCGACATCGTGAACACGAACTTCTCGGCCTGCGAGAAGGCGCCGCCGATCGTGAAGTTACCGGTCGGCTTTTCGGTCACGGTCAGGTTGACGTCCACCTGGTCGTTCACGCCCTGAGCTTCGGGCGTGTCGACCGTCACTTCCTTGAAGTAGCCAAGGCGGTCCACGCGGTCGCGCGAGAGCTTGATGCGGTTGTTGTCGTACCAGGCGCCTTCGAACTGGCGGAATTCGCGGCGGATCACCTCGTCACGCGTGGTGGTATTGCCGGCGATATTCATGCGGCGCACGTAGACGCGCTTGCCCGGGTCCACCAGGAAGGTGAAGGCCACGGTCTTGTTGGCGCGGTCGATTTCCGGGTTGGCATTGACGTTGGCAAAGGCGTAGCCGAAATTGCCCAGACGGTCCTGGATGCGCTTGTTCGATTCGGTCTGCAGCGTGCCCGAGAAGACCTGGCCCTTTCTCAGCAGCACGAGCGACTTCAGCTCTTCCTCGCGGCCGAACATCTCGCCGTCCATCTTGATGTCCGAGACCGTGTACTTCTCGCCCTCGGTGATGTTGATGGTCAGGTAGATGTCCTTTTTGTCGGGCGTGATCGACACCTGGGTCGAGTCGACATTGACCTCGAGGTAGCCGCGGTCGAGGTAGAAGGATTTGATGGCTTCGATGTCGCCGGTCAGCTTCTGCTTCGAGTACTGGTCAGCCTTGGTGTACCAGGTGAACCAGCCGCTGTTGGACAGGGCCATGACCTCGCGCAGTTCCTTGTCCGTGAAGGCCTTGTTGCCGACGATGTTGACCGCCTTGATGCGCGCCGCATCGCCCTCGTCCACGTTGAACATCACGTTCACGCGGTTACGTTCGATCGGGGTGATGGTGGTGGTGATCTTCACCGCGTACATGCCGTGCGACAGGTACTGGCGTTTGAGTTCCTGCTCGGCGCGGTCGACCGAGGCTTTGTCGTAGATCTTGGTTTCGCCCACGCCGATGTCTTTCAGCGCTTTGACCAGATTGTCCTTCTCGAATTCGTGGGTGCCGGTGAAGTCCACGCTGGCAATCGCCGGGCGTTCCTCGACCAGCACGACCAGCACATCATTGTCCACTTCCAGGCGCACGTCCTTGAAGAAGCCCGTGTTGTACAGGGCCTTGATGGTGGCGATACTTTTTTCGTCGTTGAAGGTTTCGCCGACACGCACCGGCAGGTAGCTGAACACCGTGCCCGCTTCGGTCCGCTGGATGCCTTCGACCCGGATGTCTTTAACGACAAAGGGGCTGACGGCCAGGGCGGGCGCCGAACAGACGGCCGCTACGGCAGCAGCGAGCAGGCGACGGCGAAAAGATGGGGCAAAACGGTCAGAGTGTAATTTCATCGGCAAAATCATTGAATTCAAAAACGCAGGCGCTAGAGCAATCGGACCACGTCGTTAAACACGGCGAGCACCATCAGCGCTACCAGCAGGCCCAGGCCCGCGCGCTGGGCGAGATCGATCAACCGCTCCGGCAGCGGCCGCCCAGTCAAAACTTCCAGCGAATAATACAGTAAAAGCCCACCATCCAGAACGGGAATTGGTAACAAATTCATCACTCCCAGACTGATGCTGACGAAGGCAATAAAGCTCAGGAAAGGCACCAGGCCGATGCGTGCGGATTGGCCCGCGTAGTCGGCAATTGTGATCGGTCCGGTGACATTGCGCCAGGAGACTTCGCCGGTCAGCATCTTGCCGATCGTCTTCACGGTCAGCACGCTCGTATCCCAGGTTTTGCCGGCCGCGTGGCCGAGCGCCGTGAACGGGCCCTGCGGCAGGGTCAGCATCTCGGGCATCAAGGAGACTTCGGTGCGGATGCGGCCGACATTGTCCTTGGGGTCGCGCTCGGGCCGCACGGTGACGGCGAAGGGGCTGCCCTGGCGGATGCCGATCACGGTCAGGTCGCGCTCGGGATTGGCGCGGATCGTTTCAACGAAAGCCAGGCCGTCGATCATATGCACGCCGTCGATGCTGTCGATCAGGTCGCCTTCGCGCAGACCGGCGCGCGCGGCGGCCCCGTCCGGCAGCACCTTGGTCAGCACGGCCGGCGGGCGCGCGATGGCCAGGCCCAGCTTGGCGCTGATGTCGCTTTCGAGGTCGGCGGTGGCAAGCTGGCTGCTGTCGAAGGCATAGCTGTAGTGGCCGCTACCGGGACGCTCGATCTCGATGCGCGCCCCGCCCTTTTCCAGGGCCGCCTGGACCAGCTGGAAACGCAGTTCGGACCAGACCCGCACCGGATGGCCATTGACGGAGACAATCTGGTCGCCGCCGCGCAGGCCGGCCTGCCAGGCCGGGGTGTTCTCGGCCATCGCGCGGATGCGGGTCGCGGGCTCGGCTACACCGACCATGAAAATCACGCTCAGCAGCACGATCGCCAGCAGGAAGTTGGCGAGCGGGCCGGCCGCCACGATGGCGATGCGCTGCCACACGCTTTTCTGGGTGAATTCCCGCCCTTCATCGGCGGGCGCCAGGGCCAGCTCGGGCGACTCGCGCCGGTCGAGCATCTTCACGTAGCCGCCCAACGGCAGGGCCGACAGCACCCATTCGGTCTGGTCTTTGCCCAGCCGGCGCGACCACACAACCTTGCCCATGCCAATCGAAAAACGCAGCACCTTCACGCCGCACAGGCGCGCCACCGTGTAATGCCCCAGTTCATGGAACAGGATCAGCGGCCCCAGTGCGGCCACAAAGGCCAGCACGGTCAGCAGCAGATTCATCGTGCGATCCCGGCGATCTGGGCCAAGGCCGCCTCACGCGCCAGCGCATCCTGGGCCAGCACGGCCTCGATGCTGCTGGCCTCGCCATGCGGCAGGCGCGCCATGACGGCCTCGATCACGCGGTCGATGTCGCGAAAACCGATGCGCAGATCGAGGAAGGCGGCCACCGCCACTTCGTTCGCGGCATTCAGGATGGCCGGGGCGGTGCCGCCCGCGCGCAGGGCCTCGAAGGCCAGGCGCAGACAGGGGAAGCGCGCCAGGTCGGGCTGCTCGAACTGCAGGCTGCCGATCTGGGTCAGGTCGAGCTGGGCCACGCCGGAGGCGATGCGCTCGGGGAAGGACAGCGCGTGCGCAATCGGGGTGCGCATATCGGGGTTGCCGAGTTCGGCAATGACCGAGCCGTCCGTGTAAGACACCATCGAGTGGATCACCGACTGCGGGTGGATCACGACTTCGATCTGGTCCGCGCCGGCGCCGAACAGCCAGTGCGCCTCGATCACTTCGAGGCCCTTGTTCATCATCGTAGCGGAGTCGACCGAAATCTTGCGCCCCATGCTCCAGTTCGGATGCTTGCAAGCTTCGTCCGGGGTCACGGCTTCCAGACTGTCGAGGCTGCGGGTGCGGAACGGGCCGCCCGAGGCCGTCAGCAGGATCTTGGCCACGCCGGCGGCCAGGGGTTCGCGCACGTAATTGGCCGGCAGGCACTGGAAGATGGCATTGTGTTCGCTGTCGATCGGCAGCAGCGTCGCGCCGTGGGCCGCCACCGTGTCCATGAACAGCTGGCCCGACATGACCAGTGCCTCCTTGTTCGCCAGCAGCACTTTCTTGCCGGCGCGCGCCGCGGCCAGGGTCGGGGCCAGACCGGCTGCGCCGACGATGGCCGCCATCACGGTATCCGTGTGGTCGCTGGCCGAGACGGCGCACAGGGCCGCTTCGCCGTAGCTGACTTCGGTGTGCACGCCCCTCTCGCGCAGCAGGCGCGTCAGCTGCAGGGCCGCGTCGGCGCTGCCGACCACGGCGTGCTGGGGCCGGAAGCGCGCGCACTGCGCCGCCAGTTCGGCCACGCGCCCGTGGGCGGTCAGGGCAAAGACTTGAAAACGGTCGGGGTGGCGGGCGATGACGTCGAGCGTGGACACGCCGATGGAGCCAGTGGCGCCAAGAATGGTGATGCGTTGCATGGTCTTGCTCCTGCGCTTAGAGCCAGGTCGTGATCAGGGCCGCCATAGGAAGCACGGGAATCAGGGCATCGATACGGTCCAGCACGCCACCGTGGCCGGGCAGCAGACTGCTGCTGTCCTTGCGGCCGGCGCGGCGCTTGAGCTGGGATTCGAACAGGTCGCCGGCGACCGAAAACGCCACCAGCAGGCTGAGTACGCCAACCAGGCCGATCCAGCCCCAGGCCGCCTGCAGGCGGACCACGAAACTGTCGGCCAGCAGCGTGCCGCCGAACAGCACGGTCGCGACGGCCAGCACCAGCACGATCAGCAGGCCGCCGATCGCGCCTTCCCAGGACTTGCCCGGCGAGATAGACGGGGCCAGCTTGCGCTTGCCGAAAGCCTTGCCGGAGAAATAGGCGCCGATGTCAGCCGCCCACACGATCACCATCACCGACAACAGGTACAGCGAGGAATGCTGGAACAGGGCGATGATGGCGAGGAAGCAGCCGACCAGGGCGAAGAAATAGAAGATGCTCAGCAGCGTATTGGCGAAGCTCTTGAAGGCCGGCAGGCCAATCGCCAGCGAGGGCGTGAACTTCATCAGCCAAAGGAAAGCGGCCAGGCCCATCGCGAACTGCGGATTGCTCGGATGCAGAAAGCCGACGTAGACGAAGAAGGCCGCGGCCAGCGCGAAATTGATCACCCCCATGAGGGGCGTGTCCTGCTCGGGACGGAACAGGCGCATGGTTTCCCACACGGCCGCGCCGAACAGAGCCGTCACGACCACGGCAAACGCCAGCGTATGGTGCAGGTAAAGGATAGGCAGCAGAATGGCCAGCAGGCCCAGGGCCGTGATCACACGCGTTTTCAGCATCAGTTCGGGTCCCCGGCAAGCTGGGCGCTGGTGCGGCCGAAGCGCCGCTCGCGCTGCTGGTAGGATGCGATGGCGGCGTCGAGCGCGGCGCCATCGAAATCCGGCCAATAGGTGTCGGTGAAGTAGAGCTCGGTGTAAGCGAGCTGCCACAGCAGGTAATTGGAAATGCGCTGTTCGCCTCCGGTGCGGATGAACAGATCGGGCTCGGGCGCATAGGCCATGGCCAGATGCGGCGCCAGCATGTCCTCGGTGTAGTCGTGCACGCCCGGGTTGGCCGCCACCATCTTGCTGGCGGCCTGGGTGATGTCCCAGCGCCCGCCGTAGTTGGCGCAGACGGTCACGGTCAGACCCGTATTGTTCGCGGTTTTGCGCTCGGCCTCGGCGATCAGGCGCTGCAGCTCGGCCGAGAAACGGCTGAGGTCGCCAACGACCTTGAGGCGGATGTTATTGGCGTGCATCTTCACGACCTCGCGCTCGAGGGCCGTGACAAACAGGCGCATCAGCAGGGAGACTTCCTCCTCGGGCCGGCGCCAGTTTTCCGACGAAAACGCAAACAGGGTCAGGTAGCCGATGCCGCGCTGCACGCAGGCTTCGACGATGGTGCGGACGGCCTCCACCCCCTTCATGTGGCCGGCCACGCGCGGCAGCAGCCGCTTGGTGGCCCAGCGTCCATTGCCATCCATGATGATGGCGAGGTGGCGCGGCACCCGCGTCACCTCGGGCACGTCCGCAGTCGAACTCTTGAAAATCATAAAAGGGCTGGCCTCAGACGGTCAGCACATCCTTTTCTTTTTCGGCGATGACTTTGTCGATTTCGGCGACAAACTTGTCGGTCAGCTTCTGGATGTCATCGTTCGAACGGCGCTCGTCGTCTTCCGAGCAGGCCTTGTCCTTCACCATCTTCTTGGCCTGTTCATTGGCGTCGCGGCGGATATTGCGGATCGCCACCTTGGCGTCCTCGCCTTCGCTCTTGACCAGCTTGACCATTTCCTTGCGGCGTTCTTCGGTCAGCGGCGGGGTCGGCACGCGGATCAGTTCGCCGACGGTGGCCGGGTTCAGGCCCAGGTCCGACTCGCGGATGGCTTTCTCAATCGGGGCCAGCATTTTCTTTTCCCACGGCTGCACGCCGATCGTGCGGGCGTCCAGCAGGGTCAGGTTGGCCACGCCCGACAGCGGGGTCGGGGTGCCGTAATAGTCGACCGTCACATGGTCGAGGATGCCCACGTGGGCACGGCCGGTACGCACCTTGGCCAGGTTGGTTTTCAGGGTCTCGATCGACTTGAGCATCTTTTGCTCAGCATTCTTTTTCACGTCAGCGAGAGACATGGCTTGCTCCTGTGTCTGGGAATTCTCTTGGGTTAAACGTGCACCAGTGTACCTTCATCTTCGCCCATGACGACCCGCTTGAGGGCGCCCGGTTTGACGATGGAGAACACCTTGATCGGCAGTTTCTGATCGCGGCACAGCGCGAAGGCGGTCGCGTCCATCACCTGCAGATGCTTGGCGATGGCTTCATCGAAGCTGATCTTCTCATAGCGGGTGGCGTTCGGGTCCTTCTTCGGATCGGCAGTATACACACCGTCGACCTTGGTGGCCTTGAGCACGATTTCGGCGCTCATTTCCGAGCCGCGCAGCGCGGCTGCGGTATCGGTCGTGAAGAAGGGATTGCCGGTGCCGGCGGCGAAGATGACGACCTTGCCCTCTTCCAGGTACTGCAGGGCCTTGGGACGCACATAGGGCTCGACCACCTGCTCGATGGCAATGGCCGACATCACGCGTGCCGTCACGCCCACATGGCGCATGGCGTCGGCCAGCGCGAGGGCGTTCATCACGGTGGCCAGCATGCCCATGTAGTCGGCGGTGGCGCGGTCCATGCCCTGGGCGCCCGGGGCCACACCGCGGAAGATGTTGCCGCCGCCGATGACCACGGCCACTTCCACGCCCAGCTGCGCCACCTCGGCCACGTCCTTGACCATGCGCTCGATCGTGCCGCGGTTGATGCCGTAAGCATCCTCACCCATCAGCGCTTCGCCGGACAGTTTCAGAAGTACACGTTTGTAGGCAGGCTTGGTCATGGATGGGCTCCTGGTTGGCTGGATGAAGGGTGAAACCGGGCGGGAGGCCCCGCCCTTAAAAAAACGGGCCTTGCGGCCCGCTTTCTTTACGCTTGCTTCGAAGCGGCCATTTGCGCGGCCACTTCAGCAGCAAAGTCGTCGACTTTCTTCTCGATGCCCTCGCCCACCACGTACAGGGTGAAGGATTTCACCGCGGCGTTGTTGGCTTTGAGCATCTGCTCGATGGTCTGCTTGTCGTTCTTCACGAAAGCCTGGTTCAGCAGCGAGACTTCTTTCAGGTACTTGGCGACGGCGCCGTCGATACGTTTGGCGACGATCTCGGCCGATTGCGGCTGCTTGCCTTCGGCGACGGCCTTGTCGGCGTCTTCCTTGGCTTTGGCGGCGGCGACCGAGCGCTCTTTTTCGATCAGGTCGGCCGGCACTTGTTCAGCCGACAGCGACACCGGTTTCATGGCGGCCACGTGCATGGCGACGTCTTTACCGACTTGCTCGTCGGCGCCGTCGAATTCGACGATCACGCCGATCTTGGTGCCGTGCAGGTAGGAAGCCAGCTTGCCGGTGGTTTCGAAGCGCTTGAAGCGGCGGAAGGACATGTTCTCACCGATCTTGCCGACCAGGGCGGCGCGCACTTCTTCCAGGGTCTGACCATTGCCGGCCGGCAGAGCGCCGAGGGCGGCCAGGTCGGCCGGGTTGTGCTCGGCGACCAGCTTGGCGGCCAGGCTGGCCATGGCCAGGAAGTCGTCGTTCTTGGCCACGAAGTCGGTTTCCGAGTTGACTTCAACCAGGGCGCCGACGCTGCCATTGATGGCGGCGGCGACCACACCTTCCGCGGTCACGCGGGCCGAAGCCTTGGCAGCCTTGCCGCCCAGCTTGACACGCAGGATCTCTTCGGCCTTGGCCATGTCGCCGTCGGCTTCGGTCAGGGCTTTTTTGCACTCCATCATCGGGGCGTCGGTCTTGGCGCGCAGTTCGCCCACCATTGCTGCAGTAATAGCTGCCATCTGTATTCTCCTAAATCGTTAATTCGCGTATTCGGCTTAAAAAAAAGGGACAGCGACTGCTACCCCTTTTCGCGCAGGGCGGGCCGCAGCCCGCCAGTCTGCATTAGGCGTTCTCGGACACTTCCACGAAGTCGTCGCCCGATGCTTTGACGGCTTCGACGATTTCCTTGGCGGCGTTGGCACGGCCTTCCAGGATGGCGTCAGCCACGCCGCGGGCGTACAGGGTGATGGCTTTCGACGAGTCATCGTTACCCGGGATGACGTACTGCACACCTTCCGGCGAGTGGTTGGTATCGACCACACCGATCACGGGGATGCCCAGTTTGCCAGCTTCGGTCACGGCGCCTTTGTGGTAGCCCACGTCCACCACGAAGATGGCGTCGGGGATGCCGCCCATGTCCTTGATGCCGCCGATCGATTTCTGCAGCTTGGCCAGTTCACGGGTGAACATCAGGGCTTCTTTTTTCGACAGCTTGGAGACCGAACCGTCTTCCACGGCGGCTTCCATGTCTTTCAGACGCTTGAGCGAGGTCTTGATGGTCTTGAAGTTGGTCAGCATGCCGCCCAGCCAACGCTGGTCCACGAAGGGCACGCCGGCGCGCTGCGCTTCAGCGGCAATGATGTCGCGCGCTTGACGCTTGGTGCCGACCATCAGGATGGTGCCGCGCTGAGCAGCAACTTGCTTGATGGCTTTCATCGCATCCTGATACATCGCCATGGTTTTTTCCAGGTTGATGATGTGGATCTTGTTGCGATGACCAAAGATGTACGGACCCATCTTCGGGTTCCAGAAACGGGTTTGGTGGCCAAAGTGGACACCGGCTTCGAGCATTTCACGCATCGTGACGGACATACTGTTCTCCAGGGTTGGGTCTGGAATCCGGTCAGTCACCATTCAGGCACCCTATGCGACCGGATTCGCGATTTACAAAAAGTAGCATTGCAGGGATAGCTATCCAAGCAACCCGAGATTCTACTATGGACCACCGGTCTTTGGCAAGGAATGCCCCACGTACGCCCTCTGGGTCGGCTATAATCCGTCTATTGAACGATTTGCTACCAGCGAGCCCCCATGTCTGATATCTCCATCAAAACCCCCGCCGACATCGAAGGCATGCGCCTGGCCGGCCGCCTCGGTTCCGAGGTGCTGGACTACATCACCCCCTTCGTCAAGGCCGGCGTGACCACCGGCGAGCTCGACCGCCTGTGCCACGAATACATGGAAAAGGTGCAAGGCACGATTCCCGCCCCGCTCAACTACTGCCCGCCTGGCTACACGCCCTACCCCAAGGCCATCTGCACCTCGGTCAACGACGTCATCTGCCACGGCATCCCGGGCGACAAGGTGCTCAAAAATGGCGACATCGTCAATCTTGACATTACCGTCATCAAGGATGGCTACCACGGCGACAACAGCCGCATGTTCCTGATCGGCGAGCCTTCGCTGCTGGCCAAGCGCCTGTCCGACATCACCTACGAATGCATGTGGCTGGGCATCGCCCAGGTCAAGCCGGGCAAGCGCCTGGGCGATATCGGCTGGGCCATCCAGCAGCACGCGCACAAGCACGGCTTCTCGGTCGTGCGCGAGTTCTGCGGCCACGGCATCGGCAAAGTCTTCCACGAGGAACCGCAGATTCTGCACTACGGCCAGCCGAACACGGGCGAAGTGCTCAAGCCCGGCATGATCTTCACAATCGAGCCGATGATCAATGCCGGCCGCCGCGAGATCCGCGAAATGAACGACGGCTGGACCATCAAAACCAAGGACCGCAGCCTGTCCGCCCAATGGGAGCACACGGTGCTGGTCACCGAGACCGGCTACGAAGTGCTGACCCTGTCGGCCGGCTCGCCGCCGCCGCCGGCCTTCATCACGGGTAGCCAAGCGGCGGCCTGAGCATGACGCTGCCCGCGCCCAAGCCCGCACTGCGCGATCAGCTCAAGCAACAGCTCAAGGCCGACCGCCAGCATCTGTTCGCCCTGTTCCGCGAGGACGGCAAGCCGGAGAAACTGCTGCGCGGGCTGCGCCAGAGCGTCGACATGGCGCTCACCTCGGCCTGGCAGCAGGCCGGCCTGCCCGCCAATGCGGCCCTGGTGGCCGTGGGCGGCTACGGGCGCGGCGAACTGTTCCCGTTTTCCGATGTCGATGTCCTCGTACTGCTCGGCCAAGCGCCCGACGCGGCCACCACCGGCAAGCTCGAAGATTTCGTCCAGCTGCTGTGGGATCTGGGACTGGACGTCGGCCACAGCATCCGCACGGTGGACGAATGCCTGAGCGAATCGGCGGCCGACATCACCGTCCAGACCAGCTTGCTGGAAGCGCGCCTGATCACCGGCAGCCTGCCCCTGTTCGCCCAGCTGCAGGAGCGCTACCACGCGGCCCTGAACCCGCAGGCCTTCTTCCACGCCAAGACCTCGGAAATGCGCCAGCGCCACGTCAAGTACGAGGACACGCCGTTTTCTCTCGAGCCGAACTGCAAGGAAAGCCCGGGCGGCCTGCGCGACCTGCAAGTGATCCTATGGGTGGCCAAGGCGGCCGGCCTCGGCAACAGCTGGGCCAGCCTCGCCACGCGCGGCCTGATCACGCGCACCGAGGCGCGCCAGCTGATGGAAAAAGAGCGCGCCTTCAAGGACATCCGCATCCGCCTGCACCTGCAGGCCAACCGGCGCGAGGACCGGCTGCTGTTCGACATCCAGACGCCGATTGCCGAAACCCTCGGCCTGAGCGCGACCGGCAGCGGCCCGAACATGCGGCGCGCCAGCGAATACCTGATGCAGCGCTACTACTGGGCCGCCAAGACCGTCTATCAGCTCAACACCATCCTGCTGCAGAACATCGAAGCCTGGCTGTTCCCGCAGCCGGCCGTGCCCAAGCCGATCAATGCCCGTTTCAACGAGATCAACGGCTTCATCGACATGGCCAGCGAAGACGTGTTCGAGAAATACCCGTCGGCCCTGCTCGAAGTCTTCCTGCTGATGACCCAGCGGCCCGATATCAAGGAGATGACGGCCCGCACCATGCGCGCGCTCTGGCATGCGCGCTTCCACATGGATGTGGATTTCCGCGAGGACCCCGTCAACAAGCAGCTGTTCCTGCAGATCATGCAGGCGCCGCAAGGCATCCTGCACGCGCTGCGGCGCATGAATAATCTGTCGATTCTGGGCCGCTACATCCCGGCCTTCCGGCGCATCGTCGGACAGATGCAACACGATTTGTTTCATGTATACACCGTCGACCAGCACATCATGATGGTGGTGCGCAACGTGCGGCGCTTCACGATGAGCGAGCACGCGCACGAGTACCCGTTCTGCAGCCAGCTGATGGCCAATTTCGCCCAGCCCTGGCTGCTCTATCTGGCCGCCCTGTTCCATGACATCGGCAAAGGCCGCGGCGGCGACCACTCCAAGCTCGGCGCCGTCGATGCGGCCGAGTTCTGCCGCGACCACGGCCTGAGCACCGAGGACAGCGCCCTCGTCACCTTCCTGGTCGAGCAGCACCTGACCATGTCCACCGTGGCCCAGAAGCAGGACCTGTCCGACCCCGACGTGATCGCCGCCTTCGCCCGCACCGTGCGCGACGAGCGCCACCTGACGGCCCTGTACCTGCTGACGGTGGCCGATATCCGCGGCACCAGCCCCAAGGTCTGGAACGCCTGGAAGGCCAAGCTGCTGGAAGACCTGTACCGGATGACTCTGCGCGTGCTCGGCGGCGAGCAGCCGTCGGCCGACCGCGAGCTGAAGAACCGCCAGGCCGAGGCGATCGCCACGCTGCGCCTGTTCGGCCTCGATGCGCACGCCCACGAAGCGCTGTGGAAGCAGCTCGACGTCGCCTACTTCCTGCGCCACGACGCCGCCGACATCGCCTGGCACGCGCGCTGCTTCTACCAGCAGGTCGACACCCCGACGCCGCTGGTCAAATGCCGGCTCGCACCGATTGGCGAAGGCCTGCAGGTAGCCGTCTACACGCCCGACCAGCCCGATCTGTTCGCGCGCATCTGCAGCTATTTCGACCGCAAGAACTTCAGCATTCTCGACGCCAAGATCCACACGACGCGGCACGGCTACGGCCTCGACAGCTTTCTCGTGACCGAGGCCAGTTTTTCGAAGAATTACCGCGACATCATCAGCCTGATCGAACATGAGCTGAGTGCCGTGCTGCAGTCGCAGGCGCCGCTGACGCCGCCGACGCGCGGACGCCTGTCGCGCCTGTCGCGCACCTTCCCGATCACGCCGACGGTCGATCTGCGCCCCGACGAACGTGGCCAGTACTACCTGCTGTCGATCGTCGCCAACGACCGCACCGGCCTGCTGTACGCAGTTGCCAATGTACTCAACCGCTACCGCATCAACCTGCACACCGCCAAGGTCATGACCCTGGGCGAGCGCGTCGAAGACGTGTTCCTGGTCGACGGCAGCGCCCTGAACAATCCCCGCACCCAATTGCAGTTTGAAACCGAACTGATCGAAGTCCTGAAAGTATGAGTGAACCCGTCCGCCTGTCGAAACGCATGAGCGAACTGGGCCTGTGCTCGCGCCGCGAAGCCGATGAATGGATCGCGCGCGGCTGGGTCCGGGTCGATGGCCAAGTCATCAGCGAGCTGGGCAGCAAAGTCCTGCCGCACCAGAAAATCACGGTCGAACGCCAGGCCCAGGCCGAGCAGGCCAAGCGCGTGACCATCATCATCAACAAGCCGGTCGGCTACGTGAGCGGCCAGGCCGAGGACGGCTACAAGCCCGCCGTTGTGCTTGTGCGTCCCGAGAACCAATGGCCCGAGGACCCGTCTGACGAGCGCTTCCATCCGACCCAGCTCAAGAGCCTGGTGCCGGCCGGCCGGCTCGACATCGACTCGGTCGGCATGCTGGTGCTGACCCAGGATGGGCGCATCGCCAAGAAGCTGATTGGCCAGGACACCGAGATTGAAAAAGAGTACCTGGTGCGCGTGCAGTACAGCAAACCCGGGCGCCTGCCCGAAGCCGACTTGCGCAAGCTCTGCCACGGCCTCTGGATGGACGGCAAACCGCTATTGCCGGCCAAGGTCAGCTGGCAGAACGAAGACCAGCTGCGATTCATCCTCAAGGAAGGCAAGAAGCGCCAGATCCGCCGCATGTGCGAGATGGTCGGTCTGCGCGTGCTGGGACTCAAGCGCGTGCGCATCGGCCGCGTCAAGCTGGGCGAGCTGCCGACCGGCCAATGGCGCTACCTGCGCCCCGACGAACAATTCTGACCAACAAAATCGAGGTCAGACCCCATTTATCTGCCCGGAAAAAATGGGGTCAGACCCCATTTGTTTGGCGGGCAAGTTAAAGGGCCTGAGGGGCGCTCTCGGCGCGCATGTCGGCCGCGCTGACGGTGCGCAGGACTTCGCCGCCGGGACCGAGAAATTCGACACTGCCGAACACGATCACCAGGGCCACCATCGCTTCATCGCCGACTGCGCGCCACCAATCCGTATTGCCGGGCGGTTCGTAGACATAGTCGCCCGGGCCAATGCGCTCGCCCGTGCATAGCTCGCGATAGCCGCTGAGGTTGTAGGCATGCACGGCCCCAGTGTGGCGATGCAGCGGCATGCGGGTGCCCGGCTCCAGCCGCAGCAGCTCGACAAAACCAGCATCGCCGTCCATCACATGCAGCAGCTTGGAGGACGTGCCGGGGCGGCGCGATGGGACCCAGTCCAGGTCGGCAGAACGGCTCAGGCAGGCGGGCAGGAAGTGGTCGATGGCGCGGTCGCTCATGCAAGTGTCTCCAGACAAGTAGATGCAGAACTGTTACTCTAGCCCCGTTCTGGCACCCTGCGAGCGCCAGTTACGGAGAAGATGATGGCGCCAGTTTTCCCTTTCGAGATCGTGCTGGACCCGGCCGGCAGCCGCCAACTGGCACTGCGCGATGCCTTGCGGCGCGCGATTCTCGACGGCCGCCTGCCGCATGGCAGCGCCCTGCCCGCCAGCCGTCAGGCCGCAAGTAGCCTCGGGCTGTCGCGCAACACCGTGGTGGCCGCCTACGATCTGCTGCTGGCGGAGGGCTATCTGCAGGCGCGCACCAAGGCCCGGCCGATTGTCTCGGGACCGCCGCAGATGGCCGCGCCTACGACGGCGGCACCGCTCGCCGCGCGTCTGATCCAGCCCATCTGGCAGCAGCAAACGGTGCAGGCCGCGACGCCCGGCAACGGCAGCTTCCGCCTCGGCATGCCCGAGCAACGCTATTTTCCCCATGACGTCTGGCGCCGCCTGAGCGCGCGCGCCCAACGCCATTGGGAGAAGACCGGCTTCAGCTATCCCCCTGTTGAAGGGATCGCCAGCCTGCGCGAGGCCATCGCCCAGCATGCGGCGCAGACGCGCGGCGTTGCCTGCCGCCCTTCCGATGTGCTGGTCAGCTGCGGCGCGCAGCAGGCCTTTACCCTGCTCGCGCGAATGCTGGTCAAACCGGGCGAAACCGAGGTGGCGGTCGAAGATCCGGGCTACGGCCCTTTGCGCCAGGCGCTGCTGGCGGCGGGTGCGCGCCTGCGGCCGGTACCGGTCGACGCACATGGCATGCAGATTGAGCACCTGCCAGCGCAGGCCAGGATCATCTGCGTCACGCCCTCGCACCAGTCGCCGATGGGTGTGGTGCTGTCAATGGCGCGCCGCCATGCGCTGCTCGATTGGGCGCGCCAGCATGGCGCCGTGGTCATTGAAGACGATTACGATGGTGAATTCCGCTTCGGCAAGCGTCCGCTCGACGCCCTGCAGACCCTGGACCGCAGCGGCCAGGTGTTCTACGTCGGCACCTTTTCCAAGACGCTGTTCCCCTCGCTGCGGCTCGGCTACATCATCGCACCGCCGTGGGCACAGAACGCCCTCCGCGCGGTCAAGCGCAGTGACGACGGCCACACCGAACTGCACAGCCAACTGGTGCTGGCGGACTTCATCCGCGCCGGCCACATGGCGCGCCACGTACGCCGCATGCAGGCCGTGTACGCCAAGCGGCGCAGTGTGCTGCTGGAGATTCTTGCGCGCGACTTCGACGAGGTCTTCACGATCCTGCCTTCCGAAGCCGGCCTGCACCTGGCCACCCTGCTGCGCGACCCGGCCAGCGCCGCCGCGGTGACCGCCGCCGCCCTGCAGCACACACCGGGCGTCGAGCCCCATGCGGCGAATGCGATTGGCAGCGTCGCGCCCGGCCTCGCGTTTGGCTACGGTGTGATCGACGTCGCCAGCATGCGCCGCCAGCTCAGCCAGCTACGTCTTGCCCTCGAAACAAATGGGGTCTGACCCCGATTTGTTCAGGCGTCAATTTTGTTGGCGGAGGTCTTGCACCAGCGGTATAGGCTGGTCACGAGTGCGGCGCCAACGGCCAGGGCGACCCACATCGCCGTCGCTTCGCCCAGGCCGGTGTCGATGGCCAAGGGCTCGCCCTTGCCGCTCACGACGATCAGGCCCGCCAGGGCGACGTTGAACAGGCTCTCACCGACGATCAAGCCCGACATCACCAGCACCGACAGGCGCACGGCCGCTTCGCCGAAACGCTTGCCTTTCACGGCGCGCTCGAACAGGTAGCCGGTCACGGCGCCCACCACTACCGGCGAAGTCACGCCCGACGGCAGGTAGATGGCGAGACCAACCCCGAGCGGTGGCAGCGAATACTTGCCGCCGCTGAATTTCTTGAGGCTGGCGTCGATGACCACCAGCACCAGACCCAGCAAGGCGCCGTAGCCGACCAGATCCCAGGGCAGCTTGCCGCCGATGACGCCGGTCGCCAGGGTGGAGATCAGCGCGGCCTGGGGCGCGGCCAGCGGCTCCTTCGAAATGGCATTCAGATTCGGGGCACCGGCGAAACCGTTGGCGTGGTTGAGCAGCTCGAGCACGGGCGGAATCACCATCGCGCCGGCAAACACGCCAATCACCAGCGCCACCTGCTGCTTCCACGGCGTGGCGTCGACCAGTTGGCCGGTCTTCAGATCCTGCAGGTTGTCGTTGCCGATCACGGCCACTGCCATCACGACGGTGGTGACGAACAGCGCAAAGGCGACCAGGGCCTTGCTCACGTCCGGCCCGATCATGCCGTGACCGACTGCGCCCACGCTGGCGGCCGCACCGAGAATTGTCAGGATGGCGATGCCGGACACCGGCGAATTCGAGGCGCCGATCAGGCCGGCCATGTAGCCGCACACGGCGGCGGCCATCATCCCGGCAAACAGGATGTAGCCAACGCCGATCAGTACGAGCGCGGGCGTGGCGCTGGCCAGCACCCCATCGCTGAGGAAGGCGGCCAGCAGCCAGCCGGCCGGCACCATCGACAACAGGGTGACGAGGCCGACCACGAAGATCGGCAGGTCTTGCTCAGAACGGGCGAGCTCGGCGCCGCTCTCACGCGCGTGGCGCGCAGCGTTCATGGCGGACTTCAGACCGGCGATCACGGGCTTGCCGAGCGTCGCCAGCGTCACGATCGCCGCTGCGCCGATCACGCCGGCGCCGATCATGCGCACCTGTTTGCTCCAGATGCTGTTGGCCAGATCGGCCGCGGCCAGGGCGGCGTCCGGATGCAGATTCGACAGCATCGGCACCAGCCAGACCCAGGCGATCAGCAGGCCGGCCAGCATGGCCACGCCCACGGTGATGCCCATCAGGTGGCCGGCGCCCAGCAGGGCCAGCGAGGAAATCACGCCCATGCCGGTGGCGCCCGCGCCGATCTTCACATAGGTGGCCATTTCGGCCGCGATCAGCTTGGCGGCACCGGCAGCGGCATAGCCTGCCGAGGCCAGCGCGCCCCAGATGACGGCCCACAGCCCGGCCTTGCCTTCCTGCGCGCCGGCGCGTGTGGCAGTGCCGACCTTCAGCACTTCGGCGGCGGCCACGCCCTCCGGATAGGGCAAGTCGGACTGGGTGACCAGCGCGCGCCGCAGTGGCATCGTGTACATCACGCCGAGCACGCCGCCAATGGCGCAGGCGCCAAAGGTCGGCCAGAACGGCACCTGCACCCACCAGCCGATCATCAGCAGGCCGGGCAGCACAAAGATCACTGACGACAAGGTGCCGGCCGAGGAGGCGATGGTCTGGACGATATTGTTTTCCTGGATCGTCGCGTCGCGGAAGGCGCTCAGCAAGGCCATCGAAATCACGGCGGCCGGGATCGAGGTGGCGAAGGTGAGGCCGACTTTCAGGCCCAGATACACCTGGGCGGCGGTGAACACGAGGGTAATCAGGACGCCGAGCACGACGCCGCGCACGGTAATTTCAACAGGTTGGTGTGGCGTGGAGGACATCCAGACAGCTCCTTAACAGGAAAGCAAAACTGGCGAGGATGGTAGTGCAAGCGCCCCGCCAGCGTCAAACCTTTAATGCTCGTGGCTACGGGGCGCAACGTCGATGATGACGTCGTGGAATTTGTCGAAATTAATCAGGCGTACATCGCCATCGCGTTCGGACAGAATGTCGACGAAGCGGTAGCCCCACATGATCTCTTCCGGCGTGTAAGTGTGGCGGGCATGGACGAAATCGTTGAAGGTGTCGTCGATGCCGGAAATCGACACCATCAGGGTCACGCCTTCCCTGAACAGATCATCGATGTCCTTGCCGTACAAGGGGCTGTTTGCGTCGATCTGGTGCATCACCGTCCAGCTGAGGGCGAAGACGCTGGTGCGGTCGCGCTCGAGCTTCAGGTCGTAGACGCGCGTGTACTCCTGACCCTCGACCGTGGTTTCGCGCTTCACGATCGAGGCTTTCACCTCGGCTTCGAGAATCAGATTATTGCGCTCGTTCCCGGTGCGCACCATCAGGGTCGGCACGCCATTGAACTTGCACACGACGGCCACGCGCGAAAACATGATGCGCGTGGTCGGCCGGGCGA
Source organism: Massilia sp. TS11 (assembly GCF_022012445.1). Lineage (GTDB taxonomy): Bacteria > Pseudomonadota > Gammaproteobacteria > Burkholderiales > Burkholderiaceae_D > Telluria. The sequence continues at coordinate 333,285 of NZ_JAKLTS010000003.1, read as the reverse complement.
AACGCGAGAACATCAGGCCCGCCACCACGGCCACTTCGGCCATCCCAAGCAGAATTTCGCAGGTGGCGACGATGTGGCCGTACAAGGTGGCCGGATTCATGAAGCCGTAGCCGACCGTCGCCAGGGTTTCGACGGAAAAGAAGAAGTGGTCGAGGAAGACGCCGGCCCGGGCATTGGCCACACTGCCGGGCTGCAACCAGAACAAGGTGGCGAACACCAGATTGGTGCTCACATACAGCAGCAGCACCACGAAAAAGAAGCGCGGCCAGGACATGGCCAGCATCCAGTGGTAGACGTCGTTCCAGTCCCAGGTCTTGCCGCCGACGCGCTTGATCTGGGAATTACCGAAGCGGAAATGGCCATGCCGGTGGCCGTAGGGCGCTTTGCTCATCGTGCCTCCATGGCGCCGTGCAGTCGGTCGAGATGGCGCTCGCGTTCCAGGTCGATCATGTGTTCCGTGCTGCTATCGGGTACGCCCAGCATGCGCAGCACATGGGCCGACAGCTGCAGGCTGGACTCCAGGGTTTCCGGCACCACCAGAGTCGCACCGGCTTCGTGCAGCAGGCGCGCATGGCGTTCGTCGCGGCAGCGGGCGAACACGGGCAGATGCGGATAGCTGGCCCGGATGCCGCGCACGGCGTTCAGGGCCGCGCCCGGGTGGTCCATGGTGAGCACGATGGCGCGGGCGCCGTCGACATGGGCCTTGTGCAGCAAGGCCGCACGGCCGGCGTCGCCAAAATACACGGGCCGGCCGGCCGCGCGCGCCGTCGCCACCAGCTGCGGGTTGCTCTCAAACGCAATATAGGCGATGCCCTGGCGTTCGAGCAGCTGGGCCAGCATCTGGCCGACGCGGCCGAAGCCGGCGATGATCACGCAGCCGGCCGCATCGGCCACCGAGGGCATGTCGGCCGGCGCCTGTTGGCCCGCATCGAGCCTGGCGCCGAGTTTCATGCCCAGGCGTGCCATCAGTGGCGACACCAGCAGGCTGAGGCCGACCACCAGCAGCATGAACTTGCCAGTCGGCTCGGGCAGCAGATGGCGCGTGACGGCCTCGGCCACAACGACGAAGGCGAATTCCCCGCCCTGCCCCATCAGCAGGCCGCCGTGCAGGGCGCGTCCCCAGGACAGGCCGCCGAGCTTCAGCACGCTGCCCAGCGCCAGGGTCTTGATCAGGAAAAGACCAAGCACGGAAAGCGGCAGCAGCAGCGGCGCCGCCAGCACGGCGCGCAGGTCAATCTCCATGCCCACCGACATGAAGAACAGGCCCATCAGCAGGCCCTTGAAGGGCTCGATGGTGATCTCCACCTCGTGCCGGAATTCCGTCTCAGCCAGCAGCAGACCGGCCAACAAAGCGCCGAGCGCCGGCGACAGGCCAGCCTTGGCCGTCAGGGCGGCAATGCCGAGCGTACTCAGCAACGTCAGCGCCATGAACACATCGGGCTGGCGCTGGCGCACGAAATAGGCGAAGGTCGGGCGGATCAGACGGCGGCCGAGCAGATAGATCAGCACGATCGCGCCGACCGATTTAAGCAGGGTCCAGAGCACCAGGCTGCCGAGCCCATCGCCGACGCCGCCGCTGAGCACGCCGATCAGGATCATGATCGGCACCACGGCCAGGTCCTGCAGCATCAGCACCGAGAACACGGCCTGACCCATCGGCGTGGCCAGCAGGCGCGCCTCTTCCATCAGCGGCATAACCATGGCTGTCGAGGACAGACTAAGCACGAGCCCGAGCACGAGCGCGCCGGCCGGCGCATTGCCGAAAGCATAGGCACAGGCGCCGATACCGGCCGCGCCCAGCAGCACCTGGGCCGTGCCGCCGCCGAATACCCAGCGCCGCAGCGACCACAAGCGCTCGGCGGAGAGTTCGAGGCCAATCATGAACATCAGGAAGAGGATGCCGAGCTCGGCCAGCACATCGGCTTCGTCGGGATTGGAGAAGCTCAGCCACTGCAGCACGGGCCAATCGCCGGCCCAGCTACCCAGGCCATGCGGACCGAACACCACGCCAGCGACGAGGAAGCCCAGCACTGGATTGAAACGCAGCCGCTGCAGCAGCGGCACCAGCATGCCGGCCAGGGCCAGGAACAGGAGAATTTCGCCGAGATAGGGGATGGCCTGATGTTCTTCCACGTGGATTCGGTAGAAAAGGGCTGCGAATGCCGCATTCTACCCTGCTGACTCAGTCGTCGGCGATGGTCTGGCCGGGAAAAAGTTCCTCGGTAAAGCCAAACTTAGTGAAGTCCTTGATGCGCGCTGGATAGAGAACCCCGTCGAGGTGATCGACCTCGTGTTGCACCACCCGCGCATGAAAGCCCTCGACGTCGCGCCGGATCGGCTGGCCGTATTGATCCACGCCCTCATAGCGCAGGCGCGTGTAGCGCGGCACGCTGCCGCGCAGGCCGGGCACCGACAGGCAGCCTTCGAAGCCCTCTTCCATCTCGTCCGACAGCGGCGTCAGGATCGGATTGATGAGCACAGTCTCGGGGACTTCGGGCGCTCCCGGATAGCGGCCGTTCTGCTTGAACCCGAAGATCACCAGACGCAGCGGCACGCCGATCTGCGGCGCGGCCAGACCGGCGCCACTGGCCGCCTCCATCGTCTCGAACATGTCAGCGATCAGGGCGTGCAGCTCGGGCACATCGAAACGGGCGATCGGCTGCGACACCTGCAGCAGGCGCGGGTCACCCATGCGAAGAATTTGGCGGACAGTCATCGTTTGCACAAGGCATCAAGGTAAGCGCGGAAGCCGTCCGCGGTTTCGGGGTGTTTGAGGCCGACAGCCGTCATCGCCTGCAGATAGCCGAGCTTGGAGCCGCAGTCGTAGCGCTGTCCCTCGTAACGATAGGCGAGCACGCGCTCCTTGCCCATCAGCGAGGCGATGCCGTCGGTCAGCTGAATCTCGCCGCCCGCCCCTTTGCCCAACTTTTCCAGATGTTCGAAGATGGCGCCGCTGAGAATGTAGCGGCCCACCACGGCCAGCGTCGATGGCGCCAGGTCTGGATGCGGCTTCTCGACGATGCCGTTGACCAGTTCGAGCTGCGGCCGGTATTCGACGGCGCTGACGATGCCATATTGCTTGGTGTTTTCGCGCGGCACATCCTGCACGGCCAGCACGCTGCATTGCTCGTAATCGTAGACTTCGGTCATCTGCGCCAGCACAGGGCGCTGGCCGGCTTCGGTATCCATGAAGTCGTCGGCCAGCAACACAGCAAACGGCTCATCACCGACGATGGGGCGGGCGCACAACACCGCATGGCCGAGGCCCAACGGTTCGGACTGGCGGATGTACATGCAGCTGATGTGCTTGGGAATCACATTGCGCACAAGCTCCAGCAGTTCGTCCTTGCGCGCCGCTTCGAGCTCGGACTCCAGCTCGTAAGCCTTGTCGAAATGGTCTTCGATGGCGCGCTTGTTGCGGCCCGTGATGAAGATCATTTCATTGATGCCCGCGGCCACGGCTTCTTCCACCGCGTACTGGATCAGTGGTTTATCCACGATCGGCAGCATCTCCTTGGGCTGGGCTTTAGTCGCGGGCAGAAAACGGCTGCCGAGCCCGGCGACGGGGAACACGGCCTTGCGAATCTTAGTCATCAAGCATCTCCAGACGAGGGGGACAAGGAAGCCAGCAGGGCCTTCAGACCACCCTCGTCGAGGATGGTGATGCCCAGCTCCTGAGCTTTAGTCAGCTTGCTCCCCGCTTCAGTTCCTGCAACGACGTAATGGGTCTTCTTCGACACGGAACTCGACACCTTGCCGCCAGCCGCCTCGATCAGGGCGCCCGCCTCATCGCGGCTCAGGCTCGGCAAAGTCCCGGTCAGGACGAAGGTCTTGCCGCTCAGGCCGCCCTCGGGCACGGCTGCGCCTTCCGGAATCTTGCTCAGCAGCTCAAGACGCATGGCCTCCAGCGCCTGCACCTGCGCGCGGTGTGCCGCATCCTGCATCCATTGCTCTAGCGACTCGGCGACAGCGGCCGGCAGACCAAATACGTTAAACACTTTCAAGTGGCCAAGCACTTCCAGGCTGACGCCTTCCTCTGCCAACTGGCGGGCGCGCGGCTCGGTCAGCTTCGGAATATTCAGCGCAGCCAGCAGCGGCACGGTGTCGAGCTTCTCGCGCAGCTTGGGTGATGGCGCATGTTCGCCGCTGGGCGCCACTCCGGCGGCCAGCAGCGCGTCGATGGCCTGCTGGTTGCGCTCCTCGGCAAAAAAGTCAGCAATCGACTCGGCCACCACGCCGCCGATATCGGGCAGCACACGCAACACCGCCACCGGCGCACGGCGCACAAGGTCCAGCGAGCCGAGCCAGTCAGCCAGGGTCTTGGCCGTCGATTCGCCCACATGGCGAATGCCGAGCGCAAACAACAGGCGTTCGAGCGGCGGCTGCTTGCTGGCGGCAATGGCGCTCAGCAGATTCTCGGCCCACTTGGTCGCGACCTTGCCTTGGGCCACGGTGTCCGGCGTGCTGCCGTCGCGCTCATCGGCGCGGCGTTTCATGTCTAGCAGCTTGTCGAGGTCGAGCGCATACAGGTCGGCCACGCTGTGCACGATGCCGAATTCGACCAGATTGTCGATATAGCGGTCGCCCAGGCCGTCGATGTCCATCATGCGCCGGCCGGCGAAGTGGGCAATGGCCTCCTTGCGCTGGGCGGAACAGATCAGGCCACCCGAACAACGGGCAATCGCCTCACCCTCCTCGCGCACGACATGCGAGCCGCACACCGGGCACTGGGGCGGCAGCTGCCAGGCAAGCGTGCCCTCGGGCCGGCGTTCCGGCACATGCGACACGACTTCGGGAATCACGTCCCCGGCGCGGCGCACGATCACTGTGTCGCCCACGCGGATATCCTTGCGCCGCACTTCGTCTTCGTTGTGCAGCGTGGCATTGGTCACCGTCACGCCGCCGACGAACACCGGCACCAGCCGCGCCACCGGCGTGATGGCGCCCGTGCGGCCGACCTGGACTTCGATATCCTGCACCACCGTCAGCGCCTCTTCGGCCGGGAACTTGTGGGCGATGGCAAAGCGCGGTGCGCGCGATACGAAGCCCAGCGCGCGCTGATCGGCCAGGCTGTTGACCTTGTAGACGACGCCATCGATGTCATACGCAAGACTGGGGCGGCGCTGGCCGATATCGCGGAAATAATCGAGCATGCCAGCGGCGCCGCGCACCACGCGCCGTTCGCGCGAGACGGGCAGGCCCAGCTTCTCGTACCAGTCGAGCAGGGCCGCATGCGAGGGCGGCAGCTCGCGCCCGTCGAGCGCGCCAATACCGTAAGCGAAAAAGCGCAGGCTGCGCTGGGCCGTGACGCGCGAATCGAGCTGGCGCAGGCTGCCGGCCGCGGCATTACGCGGATTGGCGAATTCCTTCTGACCGGCATCGCGTTGGCGCTGGTTCAGGCGCGCGAAGTCTTCCTTGAACATCAGCACTTCGCCGCGCACTTCGAGCACGGCCGGCACTTCGCTGCCGTGCAATTTCAGCGGAATGGCGCGGATCGTACGGATATTCGCCGTCACATCCTCGCCGGTAGTGCCGTCGCCGCGCGTGGCGGCCTGGACGAACACCCCGTCTTCATAGCGCAGGTTGATGGCCAGTCCGTCGAATTTGAGTTCAGCCGCATACTCGACCTCGAGCCGGTCAAGACCTTCGCGCACGCGGCGGTCGAAATTGTCGATGTCCTCGTCCGAAAACGCATTGTTCAACGACAGCATCGGGACGCTGTGCGTCACCTGCTGGAATTCGGCGATCGGGGTGGCGCCCACGCGCAGGGTGGGCGAATCGAGCGAGGCGGCGGCCGGGTGGCGCGCCTCCAGATCCTGCAATTCCTTGAACAGCTTGTCGTATTCGGCGTCCGGAATGGTCGGCGCGTCGAGCACATGGTAGTTGTAGATGTGGCGGTTGAGCTCTTCGGTCAACCACCGCATGCGTGCCAGATCATCGGCCACAGCCACCTCTTAGCTGAACAGGCGCAATGCGCGGGCCGAGCCGGCCGGAATATCGGCTTGTTCCATTTCTTGATAAAAGGCCTGAACCTGACCCGCGATTTCCTCGAGGGCGGCATCGGCCAGCGGCTGATTGCTGTCGTCCACAATGGCGCCATCCAGACGCTCGGCCAGTTCCTTGGCGCAGGCAATCATCTGACCAAAACCATCGCGGGCCGGAGCCACGCAGGGCACGTCCAGCAGCAGGGTCAGGCGCGAGGTGGTGTCGGCAGCCATGGTTTCATTGGTCGACAAGGTGAACAGGGTGCCGCCATCGCCGTCGGGCTTGGCAAAGCGGCCGTCCGGACGGACATCGAAGCCCTGCTTCTCGAGGGCGCCGACGAGCGTATTGATGGCCCAGGGCGCACCCAGGCTGACCAGATTGATGCCAAGCTGGGCATCGTGGCCGGCCACAAAGCGGTGCAGATTGCGCGCCTCGCCCATGACTTCGATCATGTCCGGCACCTGCGGCTCGGCGCTGATTTCGTCGCCGAGCGAACGGATGCGCGTAACCAACTCGGAATATTCGAGCTCGTTCAGGGCTGTGGTGCGGCTGGCCAGCTGCACGCCGGCCTGCAATTCAGTGTAGACACCGCCGTGGACGATCGGTTCCCAATCGCCGCTGACGGCCAGGCCAACATAGTGGATCGGCTTGTTACCGACGTGGCGCAGCTTGCGCAGGATGGGCAGGGCCTTGTCGCCGCGCAGCGGGGCCTCGAGCTTCAGCGGAATCAGACAGTCGATCAGCGGATCGACCAGGTTCTCGGCGATCTCGGCCGGGCTGCTCTCGGGCGGCAGACCGGCTGGCGCCGGCTCCTCGGCCTCGGCCTCGCCATCGAAGCTGGGCTCGACCCGCTCGCCCTCGGTACGCATCAAGACGTCGTCATGGTCGGCGCCGAAGGCACGCTCCACCGTTTTCTTGGCCCGGTACTCCTGCCACTTGTTGTACACCAGCACCGCCAGCACGAATACCCCGCTGGCAGCGATCAAGCTCATTTGAAAATCGGTCATGCGGCACACTTATAGAACGTCACATGGCCGTCATCATACCAATATCGCACGACGGCGGCTATGTGCTCGGGGTCAGGCGGCGTCGGCCAGCGCGGCGGCGGCTTCCATGTCGACCGCCACAATGCGCGAAACGCCCTGTTCCTGCATGGTCACGCCGATCAGCTGGTTGGCCATTTCCATCGCAATCTTATTGTGCGAGATGAACAGGAACTGGGTCTGGTCGCTCATGCGTTTCACCATGCGGCAGAAACGCTCGGTATTGGCGTCGTCGAGCGGCGCGTCGACCTCGTCCAGCAGACAGAAAGGCGCCGGGTTCAGGCGGAACATCGAGAACACCAGGGCCGTCGCCGTCAGCGCCTTCTCGCCGCCCGACAGCAGGTGGATGGTGGCGTTCTTCTTGCCGGGCGGCTGGGCCATGACCTGCACGCCAGAGTCCAGTATCTCGTCGCCGGTCATGATCAGCTTGGCCTGGCCACCGCCGAACAGGATCGGGAACAGCTCCGAGAAGTGCTGGTTGACCTGATCGAAGGTGCCTTGCAGCAGGTCGCGCGTTTCCTTGTCGATCTTGGTGATCGCGTCTTCGAGCGTGGTAATGGCCTCGGTCAGGTCGGCAAACTGGGCGTCGAGGAAGCCCTTGCGCTCCTTGGCCTGGGCCAGCTCGTCCAGCGCCGCCAGGTTGACCGCGCCGAGCGCGCTGATGGCATTGGTCAGGCGCGTGACTTCGCCCTGCAGGTACTGGGCCTTCATCTCGGGCTGCAGCTTCTCGGCCAGCGCGGCCTCGTCGGCGCCGGTGGCACGCAGGGCCTCGGCGAACTGCTCCTGGTTCAGGCGGGCGGCCTGCTCCTTCAGCTGCATCTCCGTGATCTTGTCGCGCTGCGGCTGCAGGCTGCGCTCAGCCGCCATGCGCGCTTCCTCGGCATGGCGCAGCTGTTGGGTGATCTGGTCGAGCTCGTGGCGGGCGTCGGCCAGCGCGCGCTCCTGGTTGCTGCGGCGGTCCAGCAGCTCCTGCAGGCCTTCATTGGCGGATCCGGCTTCCAGGGCTTCCAGTTCCAGCTGGCCCGCGGCAATTGATTCGCTGATCTGCTCGGCCTGCTGGCTGGCCGTGGCCAGGTTGCGCCGCAATTCCTCCAGCTTGCTGCGCTGGGTCTTTTCGGCAAAGGCCGCTTCCTGGGCCGCGCGCTCGAGTTCGCGCAGACGTTCGCGCGCCTCGTTCAGGCCCTGCTCCTTCTGCTCGAAGGCGAGCTGATTGTCTTCGTGGTCGCCCTGCAGATTGGCCAGATCCATGTCGAGCTGCTCGAAGCGCGCTTCGGACTCGGCCTTGATCATGCGCTGCTCTTCTTCCTGCGCGGCGATCTCGGCGAGGTCGGCCTCGATCTGGCCGCTGCGCTGGTTGAAGCGCGCCTCCACTTCGGACTGCTTGACTACTTCCAGCTGCAGGCCGTGCACGGCCTGGGTCAGACTCTGGATGCGCTGGCGCGTCTCCTGCAGGGTGCGGGCCAGATGGCTGGCCTGGGCTTCGGCGCGCACCGAGCGGGCACGCACTTCGTCGGCTAGCAATTGCGCGGCGCGCAGCTGCTTGCCGATGTTCTCGATCTCCTGCTGGCGGCCGAGCATGCCATCCTGCTCCGAGTCCGAGGCGTAGAAACGTACCGAGGACTGGGTGATCAGATGGCCCTGGCGCGTGATGAAGCAGGCGCCCAGCGGCAGGCGCGCGCGGTCGGCAAAGGCGCTGGCCGTGTCGTCGGCGATGAAGACATTGTGCAGCCAATCGTGCAGCAGGCCGCGCAGGCCCGGCTCATTTATTTTAAGCAGGCTGATGAAGGGCTTGAACGGGCCAGCCTCGGGCGCAGCGGCCTGCGCCACGGCGGGCGCGTACAGGGCCAGGCGAGCCGGCGGCGCATCATTGAAAAAGGCTTTGGCCCATTCGATGTTCGACATTTCGAGCGCACCCATGCGCTCACGCAGCACGGACTCCAGTGCCGCCTCCCAGCCGCTTTCGATCTGCAGCTTTTGCCACAGGCGCGGCAGCTGGGCCAGTTCGTGTTTTTCCAGCCAGGGTTGCACCTTGCCCTGGGTCTGGACCCGCTCCTGCAGCTGCTTGAGGGCATTGAGGCGCGCTTCCAGCTGGGCAATGGCGGCCGTTTCCTGATTGACCTGAGTCTGGGCGGACTGGCGCTCTTCCTCGGCCTGGCCGTGCTGGATTTCCGTCTCCTCCAGCGTCATGCGGGCTTCTTCGAGCTGCTGCTGCTTTTCCTCCAGCTGCCACTTCAGGTTCGACAGCAGACTGCTGTCCGGCAGGCTCAGGCCCAGCTTTTCCTGCTGCAGGCGCTCGCGCCGGCCCCACAGGTTCTGCAGATTGGTCGAGGCATTGCGCTGCTGGGCCGATTCCAGCTCCAGCTGCTGCTGCGCCTGCATGATGCGCGTGCGCGACTCGGTAATCTTGACCTGGGCCTCGCGCCAGGCCGTGTCCATCGCCGGCAGACGCGCGCCCTGCTCTTCGGCCGCCATCTGGGCCTGCTCGACGCGGGCCGCCATTTCTTCCAGCGTGAACTCGCCCTCCTCTATCTGGGCGGCGGTCTCATCCTTTTGCGTCATCCATTGCTGACGCTGGGCCTGCAGCGCGGCCAGCTGATTCTGCAAGCGCGTGCGCGACTCGATGACGAATTTGATCTGCGCTTCCAGGCTGCCGATCTCGGAGTTGGTCTGGTACAGATGGCCCTGAGCCTGGTGCAGGCGGTCGCCGACCTGGAAATGCGCCTGGCGCATGCGTTCCAGATCGAGCTCGACATTGCGCAGTTTGGCCGTCTGGGCTTCCAGCTCGGTCTGGGCGGCCTCCATCTCGCGGAAGAATTTCTTCTGCTCAGCCTCGGCTTCAGTCTTCCGCAGCAGCCACAGCAGCTTCTGCTTTTCTTCCTGATCGGCCTGCAGCGCGTGGTAGCGGTTCGCGACTTCGGCCTGGGCTTCCAGTTTTTCCAGGTTGATATTCAGTTCGCGCAGAATATCTTCCACGCGGGTCAGGTTCTCGCGCGTGTCCTGCAGGCGGTTTTCCGTCTCGCGCCGGCGTTCCTTGTACTTCGAGACACCCGCCGCCTCTTCCAGAAACACACGCAGTTCCTCGGGGCGCGATTCGATGATGCGGGCAATCATGCCCTGGCCGATGATGGCATAGGCGCGTGGGCCGAGGCCGGTGCCGAGGAAGATGTCCTGGATATCGCGCCGGCGCACCGGCTGGCCATTGATGAAATAGGTCGAGGTACCGTCGCGCGTGAGCACGCGGCGCACGGCGATCTCGGCGTACTGGCTCCACTGGCCGGCGGCCTTGCCGGCGCTGTTGTCGAACACCAGTTCGACCGAGGCGCGCCCGGCCGGCTTGCGGTGGGTGGAGCCGTTAAAGATCACGTCCTGCATCGACTCGCCGCGCAGCTCCGAGGCTTTCGACTCGCCCAGCACCCAGCGCACAGCGTCGATGATGTTCGATTTACCGCAGCCATTGGGGCCGACCACGCCAACGAGCTGGCCCGGCACCTGGAAATTGGTGGGATCCACAAAGGATTTGAATCCCGACAATTTAATGGACGATAAACGCACGTTTTCCCTTTTTCAGCCAGTGAAAGGGGAAAATCATACCATGCTCTACCAACCAGTTGCCCAATGAGGGTTTCCCGCTATTTCTTGAACTTGGGTAGGACAATTTCGTTTTAGCGCGATGATCGTGACTTGTATTGATTGAGAGGTATTTAAGCAACATTGACTTTTGGAAATTTCTTTGAAAAACTTACCAAAAGTCGCATCCGAGCCATCAACCGAGTCACATATCTATGCAGTTCACCGATCAGAAATCCGAGTACAACGTGGAAAAAGCGTTCTTATCACACAATTCTTTCGATAAAGACTTCGTGTCAGAAGTTTACGCGAAGCTCGGCTCTGCCCGTGCAATTTACGATGCGGAAACGTTTCGTCGCAACTGCGATGTGGTGAGCCAAATCAGAGAGGGATTCGACGACGCAACCGTCTATGCGCTGTTTCTGTCTAAACACGCCATTCAATCCGGGTGGGTGAAGAACGAAGTCGACCTCGCGGCTGAGTTTAAGTCCAAGTGGAAAATCACCAAGTTTCTTGTATTTCAACTCGACGAAACACCGTGGACCACCCTCCCAGAATGGCTACACCGGTACATTGTTTCTTGCCCCCCTTCTCCAGAGCTGGTCGCCCTGCGCATCAAAGACGAATTATCTGACCGCCAGATTGAGGAACACGCCTGCCATGGCAGGGACATTACGGTCCGTCGGTTGATCGAAATGACGCTCTCTTACGAGCCGAGCCCGACGTTCTATTTCTTGTCCGGCCCGCAAGGGATTGGACGTCGCACCATCATCTGGGAGGTTTACAAGACACTTTTCAAACAAGTGCAACGCAATCGACTGTTGATTGAGCTCGATGAGTATACCGAGATGACTCTGGTTTACCGACGACTGCTCGGCTTTAGCGCGAATTGGCGTGCCTTTGATTTGGTGGACCGCTTGCGGGAGTTCACTGCTCTTTCAGAAAATGCCAAGGTTGAAGCAATTGCTGTATTGATCAACGAGGTCACTGTCAAATTTAAGCAGACCTTGATTTTCGACCTCGGTCGACATGGATTCGAGGTCAACGGGGACATCGTCCCTTGGGTACACAGATTGCTCCAGAAGCTGCCATCAGCCGACTACCCATATCTCATCGTGCTGTCGAGTCGCGCTACCCAGGTTCAGTTTGAAAAAGGCATTGCTCTTGCGATAGACCCGCTTGACGAGTCCGACAGTAAATATCTTTTTAAACTTCTTTTGAAAGAAGCATCCATCGAATTCCCCGACAAGAGGGCAAGAGATTCGATTGAAGGGAGTGTGGTCGGGCACCCGGGATTGATTGCGAGCGTCGTGAGATATCTGCGAATGAACCCGCGCTTTCAACCAACCCGCACGCACAATTCGCTGATCATTATGATTAACGCCGAAGTCGAGAGCATGCTCCGCGACTTCCTGAAAGGCCGTCCCCAAGCCGAAATAGCCGTCGGACTATTTGCTGAAGCCCACATCATTTCATTCGGAGAAGTAGTCGAACTTAGCAAGATCGAACCCATGTTCGAGGAGGAAGTCAACGTACTCGTGGAGGCGGGCTTCTTGATCTATCGAGATGGTTATTATCAACTTGCCCCCTACATTCAGCGCTACGCACAAATTATCAGCGCTCCTCTGTTTGAGCGCTTGGCCCCGCTCCGGAAAGTTCTGTTCGCATCTACCGATGGAATTGCTTCAACTGACTTCGTGCCTTTAGAAATCTTGGACGCCCGAATCGTTTCCCATTTCACGACAGGCGTACCGGTATCTGGCTACCTCACCAATCTCGTGATGCCCGCTCAGCAGCTAAAAGCCGCACGAAGGCTCTATGATCAACAAAGATATGGCCCGGCATCGAAACTTGCACACGAGGCCTATGGGCAAAGCTCAAAAATGAGCCCTAACGGCATACTCGAAGCCTGGCGACTCATCGGGCTTTGCGCGGCACGTACAGACAACCAACAAGAATTTTCCTACTTCACAGCGGAATATCCCAAGATACCTGCCGGTCCCAGGCGCGATGCCCACTTCAATTTTGCAGAAGGCTTTTACGCACGGTTGCGGGGGGACTTCCGAAAGGCCCTTGAACGCTTCAAGAAGATTGAAGATCTCAAGCTCGCAGACCACCACGTCTATCGCGAGCTCGGCTATCTTTATGCCTTCGAAGGAAATTACGACCTCGCCAGCCGTGCGATCGAACGAGCGGTGAAAGCAGCCGGGGTCAGTCCCTACGTACTTGATGTGCAAGCGCTTGTCCTTTTGGAACGATACCGCCGTGAAAAAGGAAGCGACCTGGCTGATCAGATCGAAGCTTGCTTACATAACTTGCGTTCGGCAGATATCCGTGAGGGTACGCGCTTTCATGGATCGAAAGCAGGAATGTGGAAGGTGATAGAACACGGGGACATGGCTGAACTCCAAAGAATCTTCACCGGCAGGAATAATCTCCCAATTCAAGCGCGGATTCTCCTGCTCGACATTCTCTCCAACAAGGGCAAGGACGTTCAATATACAGAGCTGCTCGGAGAAATTTCGAAATCCATTCGAGAATCAAGTAACAAACCCGCTCAAATTGAAGTCGCTCGCGTCGAGATTCGACACCTGGCTGCCCACCGGCGTATCCAGGACGCACGTACCCTGTTGAACAAATACCGTCAGCAATTCACTGAGGGCTGCGCTCAAACTCTCGAGGGAGAAATTCGCTTTCATGAATCTCATATTTCCGCACGGAGCAAATAGCGACGGTCCTTGCCTTTAATCTCAGATGCCGGGCCACTCGGTGCCATCACGATACAACTTGGCATCTGGAGCGGCCCGCATTGGATAGCTTTCCAGGTTTGCAAGAAACTCAGGCCGATGCGTGCAGACTCGCGTCATTGCTGGCGGCGCCCAGGCTGTCTTCGATGACGGCCGCGACCAGGCTTTCCTTGCCGATCAGGCGGGCGCGGCCCTCGCGCAGGGCCTGCCCGAGTTCCTTGTCATTCATTGTGAACGAAGGCTGGCGCGCCCCGTTCGAGAAGATGAACAGGCTGCGCCGCGGGCTCACCCAGGCCAGCTTGACCTTGCGCTCGCCATCCTCGTGCTGGAAGGCGAACCACTGGCCCCGTTCGGACATCGCAATCACCTCGGCATGGGCATCACCGTCGAAGCGAGCGGCGGCTTCGGCTTCTCGGGTGGCGGCCCGTTCCTGGCGCCGCTGTTCCATTTCCTGCACCTTGAGTGCGTCCTGCTTGGCGGCCTCGGCCGCCAGGGCCAGTTGCTTTTCCGGCGCCAGTTCCACCGGGGCGCGCACGATCGAGGCGTGGATTTCGGCCAGCTGGCTGAAGAACTGCAGGCGCTTCTCGTCGCGCCAGCCGATCAGGTCGAGCCATTTATTCAGCGAAGCCAGCAGAGTCGGCAACAGGCCGATCAGGGTCTTGCGCTGCTGCTGAGTGAGCTTGGGTTTCACGCTCCAGATCAGATTGTCCATCGTCGCGGTCGCGTGCTTGACGGCGCCCGGCTTGTCGTCCTCAAGCGTGTAAGCCAGGGCCAGCACGTCGATCCATTTGTCCTGCAAGAAGTCTTCGACCATCGGGCTCAGTTCACCGCCGCCGACGCGCACGGCCACCACATCGCTGGCCTGGCGCTTGGCTTCCTCGCGCTTTTCGGTCTGCAGCGCATCGGCGATCGGTGCGGCCATCTCGGCGCTGGCGCTCTGCTCGGCCTGGGCCACCGACTGTTCGAGTTCGGCCACGGCCTCGGAGAAGACCGCCATTTCGTCCTGAAAATCGCGCCCGACGCGGTCGACGCTGCGCTGCATGGCCAGGAACACCGGGTCATCCGCGCTGCGGCGCTGCTCCCAACCGAGGCGCGACATCAGCTCGACCAGACGGCGCGCCGGATGCGCATCCTGGAAGAAGAAGTCTTTGTCCAGCAGCGCCGCTTTCAACACGGGCACCTGGAGGAATTGCAGCAGCTCGCGCACCTCGGCCGGAATCTGGGGATCGACGAAGACCTTGTCGAACACCTTGGCCAACAGGTCGAGCGTGGCCTCGTCGCCGCGCGACAGGCTGCCGGAGGGCGCGGCCTGCTTCAGCTCGCTCAGATAGCCGGCCGGCGGCACCACGCCCTGGGGCGCAATGACCGGGCTATTCAGCAGTTGCAGCAGGGGCGCGCGCGGACGCTGCACAATCTCGTTCGTGATCGCGCTGCGGTAGGCTTCGGCACTGCCCTGACTCCATTCGCGCGCGCTGGGGCCGACGACCGCCGCCGCGGGCGCATTGGCCGTCGCCATACGCTGGGCCGACAGCGGCGCCGCCCCGGCGGTGTGCCAGGTGCCGCTGGGCGGATCGAATTCGGCGCTGACGAGCGAATGTTCATCGCCGCCGAACAAGGCGCGCAGCTGCTTGGCGGCGGCTGATTTCCCGGCGGCCCGCGCGGCCTTCTCGCTGGCGCTGCAATCGGTCTTGCGGATCGACTGGCTGGCGCGCGCACTGGCGCCGCGCTTGCGCAGCTCTTCGTTCAGCGCCTCGTACAGCGGGGCGAAGTCGAACAACACCTCGGGCCGCAGCAACGGCTGCAGCAGTGCCTGGGCGGCCGCCTCGGTCTGGAACTCGCACCAGGCATTGTGAATCGCGCGCAGAATGACCTCGGGCCGGAAAGGATTCTGGTCCGCCTGCAGGATGCCGCGCTGCAGGGCAAACGCCAGGCGCACCTGCATCGTGGCCAGCGCATCGCCGTAGCGCTGGCTGAAGGGGCGCGCGATGGCGTCATACTGGAACTTGCTATCCATCTCCTCGTAGCTGACGAGGCTCAGCTCGGCAGCGCTGCGCGGACGGCGCAAGGTGGCGCCGGGCAGGAGCGGTTCGCACTCCTTTTTCACGGCCAGTTCGATGCCCGTCGCGCACAGGTGGAAGAAGGCGAAGCCGTTGGCCTGCAACTGGCGCCCGGCCTGCACGCGCACGCGCACCGTGTCGGGATCGAGCGCGCCACCACTCATGTCGAGTAGCTGGGCGGCCATGCGCTGGGCGACGTCGCTCATGCCGCGTTTGACGTGCTCGGCCACGATGGCGGCGAGGCTGTCAAACAGGGCGGGCGGTGCGTCGGCAGTGGCGGATGGCTGAGCCATGGACGGGGCTAAATACAATTGGATACAGATATTCTGGCACAAAATTTCCACATGGCAATAGCACTTAGACCAAAGGACAATGTCTTTTTTTGATTCTCATTAAAAATATTTCAACTTTGCGAGCAAATTTCCTACGTCCGCGCAGGTCCGGCTCCGATACGCGCCCCGCCCTACCCCAGCCATCATTGCGTGACCGACAAGTTCATCCTTGCCGGTCTGTGCAATACCAAGCGGAGGTTCACCATGAGCAAGCAACAGCAGGACCAGGAAATGGACAAATCCAATCGCCAGGCCGAGCAGGCCAGCAATCAGCAATCCGGTAGCGGCGGCAGCAAGTCCGGCGGTTCCGGCCAAAGCGGCGGCCAGCACAAAACGGACCAGAAGGAAAGCGGCAGCAGCCGCCAATCCGGTGGCGGCTCGGGCGGCAGCTCGGGCGGCAGCGGTTCGTCCAAACAGCAGGGCGGCGGCTCCACCAACCGCTAAGCACGGGGCGGGCTGCGGCCCGCCTGTCATCAGATGTTGGTCAGCACCATGTCCTTGGGTGGGCAAAAGTCGGCCACGTCTTCAATCAGCTGCACCTGGCGCGCCTCCTCAGCCGCCAGGTGCAGGTCGGCATGTTCGTGCACGGCCCAATGCTCGTCGCTCAGTTGCAGATGTCGCCGCAAAATGCGCTCGGTGCGGGCGTCATCGGCACGCAGCCCCTCGACAATGATGCGCAGCGTTTCGGGACGCGACGCATGGGTGGCCGTGGCATGCGACTTGTGCACCATGAAGCGCGCGGTCTCGCTGGCAAAACGGTGCCGCCCGGCCAGGAAGACGGTGACGGCGATCGAGGCGACGGCGCCGCCGTTGTACATGTGGAACTCAATCGGCAGGTTGCTCAGATAGTTGTACAGGCACAGGCCATCGCTGACATAGCCGCCGTTCGACTGCAGCAGGATGTGGGCGCAGTCGATCTGCTCGCGCGTCATGGCGGCCACCGCCTCGAACACGCGCTGCACCATGTCGCTGTTGACGTCGCCCGACAGCGTGTAATAGGCATGCTTGTGCCCGTCTTCGGCCTCGTTCATCTGGCGCCCTCCTCGCTTCCGAAGGCCGATTCTAGCGGGGCCGGCGCGGCCGCCGCGTTCATTACGTGTTGGCAAATATTGCAGGGCGTCACATTGACTTTCGCCCTCCTCTGACATATCCTCCCAAGTCTTGATCGGGAGAGGACACGACTGTGTCGCCGAAGGGGCATCACCCAAAAACTCTCAGGCAAAAGGACCGGTCAGGGGTCAGCAGCGCAGCGCGCGACTGGCTAACTCTGGAGAGCGGCCGTGGCTCAGCCAACGGCCCACCGAAGGGGCAGGCGGATTACCTTCCGCTATCTCTCAGGTACCAAGGACAGAGGGGGCGCGATCCGACGCGGCGAAGCTGTGGCTTTCCCTCGTACGCGTGCTACCCGATAAACCTTGCCTGAGGATTCCATGACGCTCAAAGCGACTCCGCTCAATGCAGTCCACCGCGCCGCCGGCGCCAAGATGGTCGATTTCGGCGGCTGGGACATGCCGGTCAACTACGGCTCCCAGATCGAAGAACACCATGCCGTGCGCACCGATGTCGGCATGTTCGACGTTTCCCATATGTGCGTGGTCGACCTCGAGGGCGCGAATGTGCGCGCCTTCCTGCGCGGCCTGCTGGCCAATAACGTCGACAAGCTGGTCGTCCCGGGCAAGGCCCTGTACTCGTGCATGCTCAAGCCCGAAGGCGGCGTGATCGACGATCTGATCGTCTACTTCTTCAGCGAGACCTGGTTCCGCCTGGTGGTCAACGCCGGCACCGCCGAAAAAGACATCGCCTGGATGCAGGCCCAGAACGCCGCCACCGGCGCCGGTCTGACGATCACCCAGCGCCGCGACGGCGCCGACGCGATGGCCCTGATCGCGGTCCAGGGTCCGCATGCGCGCGCCAAAGTGTGGCAGGTGCTGCCGACCACCGAAGCCGCGTCCAAGGAGATGAAGCCGTTTAACGCCGTGATCGTCAAGGACACCGCGTTCGGCGAAGTGATGGTGGCGCGCACCGGCTACACGGGCGAAGACGGTTTCGAAATCGCCTTCCCGGCCAGCCAGGCCGCCGCACTGTGGAATGCGCTGGCCGCCGCCGGCGTCAAACCGGCCGGCCTGGGCGCGCGCGATACGCTGCGCCTGGAAGCCGGCATGAATCTGTATGGCCAGGACATGGACGAAAGCGTGAATCCGCTCGACGCCGGTCTGGCCTGGACCATCGACCTGGTCTCCGAGCGCGACTTCGTCGGCAAGGCCGCCCTGCAGGCGCAGGGCCAGAACGCCCAGTTCGTTGGCCTGATCCTGCGTGAAAAAGGCGGCATCCTGCGCGCCCACCAGAAGGTCGTCGTGGCCGGCACCGAAGCCACCGGCGAAATCACCAGCGGCACTTTCAGCCCGACCATGCAGCAGGCGATCGCCCTGGCGCGCGTGCCGATGGGCGTGAATGTGGGCGACACCGTCCACGTCGAAATCCGCGACAAGCGCCTGGCCGCCACCGTGGTCAAGCTGCCCTTCGTCCGCAACGGTAAAATTCTCGTCGCCTGAACCGAATCACCATCAACCTGGAGCCAAGAACATGAATATCCCCGCCGACCTGAAATACACCGAGTCCCATGAGTGGGTCCGTGTCGAAGCCGACGGCACCCTGACCGTGGGCATCACCGAGTACGCGCAAGACGCCCTGGGCGACATCGTGTACGTCGAGCTGCCGGCTGTCGGCAAGAGCTTCGGCGCCGGCGACGACTGCGCCGTGGTCGAATCGGTGAAGGCCGCTTCGGACATCTACTGCCCGGTGGCCGGCGAGATCGTCGGCGTCAACGAGGCCGTCACCGCCGCGCCGGAATCGATCAACGCCGGCGCCTACGAGGCCTGGCTGTTCAAGGTGAAGCCGGCCGACGCCAGCGCCGTCAACGGCCTGCTCGACGCCGACGCCTACGGCAAGACCACGGGCTAAGCACCGCATTCCATTGAACCACGCGGCCGGGACCTCCCCGGCCGCATTGCCATCTGCACCCACCATGACCCGCACCAGCCTTACCGCTCTCGAAGCGCGCGACGATTTCATCTCGCGCCACATCGGCCCCTCGGACGCCGAACAAGCCGCCATGCTGCAAACCCTCGGCTATCCCTCGCGCCAGGCCCTGATCGACGCCATCGTCCCGGCCGGCATCCGCCGCCATGACCGCATCGACCTGGGCGCCTTCACCGAGTCCCAGACCGAGCAGGCCGCCCTGGCCCAGCTCAAAGCCATCGCCGGCAAGAACAAGGTCCTGAAGTCCTTCATCGGCCAGGGCTACTACGGCACCCACACCCCGGGCGTCATCCTGCGTAACATCTTCGAAAACCCGGCCTGGTACACCGCCTACACGCCCTACCAGCCCGAGATTTCGCAGGGCCGCCTGGAAGCCATCCTGAACTTCCAGCAGATGGTCACCGACATGACCGGCATGGACATCGCCAACGCCTCCATGCTCGATGAAGGCACGGCCGCCGCCGAAGCCATGACCCTGATCCAGCGCGTCGGCAAGTCGGCCTCCAAGGTGTTCTACGTGGCCGACGACGTGCTGCCGCAAACCCTGGAAGTGGTGCAGACGCGCGCCAAGCCGATCGGCGTGGAAGTGAAGACCTTCAGCGCCGCCGCCCTGGCCGATCTGAACGAAGCCTGCTTCGGCGTGCTGCTGCAGTACCCGGGCGTGAACGGCGATGTGCGTGACTACAAGGCCGCCGCCGAGAAGCTGCATGCCGCCGGCGCGATGGTGATCGTGGCCGCCGACCTGCTGGCCCTGACCATGCTGACCCCGCCGGGCGAATGGGGCGCCGACGTCGTCGTCGGTAACAGCCAGCGCTTCGGCGTGCCGCTCGGTTTCGGCGGCCCGCACGCCGGCTACCTGGCCACGCGCGACGCCTTCAAGCGTTCGATGCCGGGCCGCCTGGTCGGCGTGACCGTCGACGCCCAGGGCAACCAGGCCTACCGCCTGGCCCTGCAGACGCGCGAACAGCACATCCGCCGCGAAAAAGCCACCTCCAACATCTGCACGGCGCAGGTGCTGCTCGGCGTGATGGCCTCGATGTACGCGGTCTATCACGGCCCGCAAGGCCTGGCCCGCATCGGCCAGCGCGTGCACCGCCTGACCGGCGTGCTGGCCACCCTGCTCGGCCAGCTCGGCTACACGCTGACCAACAGCACCTGGTTCGACACGCTGACCATCCAGACCGCGCGCGCCAAGGAACTGCACGCCACCGCCGTCGAACATGGCATCAACCTGCGCCGCATCGACGACCAGCACGTCGGCGTCTCGCTCGACGAGACCACCACGCGCGAGGACATCGCCACCCTGTACCGCGTGTTCGCCCATGGCGTGTCGAGCCAGCCGATGCCCGACCTGGACGCGATCGAGGCGACCGTTTCGCACGCCTTCCCGGACAGCCTGGCGCGCACCTCGGCCTACCTGAGCCACCCGACCTTCAACCGCTACCACGCCGAACACGAGATGCTGCGCTATCTGCGTTCGCTGGCCGACAAGGACCTGGCGCTGGACCGCACCATGATCCCGCTCGGCTCGTGCACGATGAAGCTCAACGCCACCAGCGAGATGATTCCGGTGACCTGGCCCGAGTTCTCGAATATCCACCCGCTGGTGCCGGATAATCAGACCGTCGGCTACCGCGAGATGATCACCCAGCTGGAAGCCATGCTGAGCGCGGCCACCGGCTATGCGGCCGTGTCGCTGCAGCCGAACGCCGGTTCGCAGGGCGAGTACGCTGGCCTCTTGACGATCCAGGCCTACCACGCTTCGCGCGGCGAAGGCCACCGCAATATCTGCCTGATCCCGTCCTCGGCGCACGGCACCAATCCGGCATCGGCTGCCATGGCCGGCATGCAGGTGGTGGTCACCGCCTGCGACGAAAACGGTAATGTCGATCTGGCCGACCTCAAGGCCAAGGCCGAACAGCACAGCGCCAATCTGGCCTGCGTGATGATCACCTATCCGTCCACCCACGGCGTGTTCGAAGAAGGCATCCAGCAGCTGTGCGAGATCATCCACGCGCACGGCGGCCAGGTCTACATCGACGGCGCCAACATGAATGCACTGGTCGGCGTGGCCGCACCGGGCCGGTTCGGCGGCGACGTCTCGCACCTGAACCTGCACAAGACCTTCTGCATCCCGCACGGCGGCGGCGGTCCGGGTGTCGGCCCGATCGGCGTGGGCGCCCACCTCGCTCCGTTCCTGCCGAACCAGCGCTCGACCGGCTATGTGCGCGGCGAACAGGGCATCGGCACCATTTCGGCCGCGGCCTATGGCTCGGCCTCGATTCTGCCGATCTCGTGGATGTACATCGCGATGATGGGCGCCGACGGCCTGAAGGCCGCCACCGAGACGGCCATCCTGGCTGCCAACTACGTGGCGCGCCGCCTGGCGCCGCACTATCCGGTGCTGTACACGGGCCACGACGGCCTGGTGGCGCACGAGTGCATTCTGGACCTGCGTCCGCTGACCGATGCCACCGGCATCAGCAACGAAGACGTCGCCAAGCGCCTGATGGACTTCGGCTTCCACGCACCGACCATGAGCTTCCCGGTGCCGGGTACGCTGATGATCGAGCCGACCGAGTCGGAATCGAAGGCCGAGCTGGATCGCTTCATCGACGCGATGATCACCATCCGCGCCGAAATCGCCAAGGTCGAACGCGGCGAATTCGATAAGATGGACAACCCGCTCAAGGGCGCGCCGCACACCGCCGAGGTGCTGACGGCCGATACCTGGGCCCACAAGTACTCGCGTGAAGAAGCGGCCTATCCGGTGCCTTCGCTGCGCAAGCAGAAGTACTGGCCGCCGGTCGGCCGCGCCGACAACGTCTACGGCGACCGTAACCTGTTCTGCGGCTGCGCGCCGATCAGCGATTACGAGTAAGCCATGCGTGAGGTGTGAAAAAGGCGGCCTGCGGGCCGCCTTTTTTTGTGTCCTTGGTGCGCGGGTCTGAAGACCCGCCCTACGCGTCATGCGGAGATCGGTGGCACGTTCAACTTTTGGTGCGCGGGTCTGAAGACCCGCCCTACGCCTCATGCGGGGATCGGTGGCAGGTTCAACTTTTGGTGCGCGGCTCTGAAGATCCGCCCTACGCCCCGTGCAGGGATCGGGGGTACGTCCAACTTTTGGTGCGCGGGTCTGAAGACCCGCCCTACGCCTCATGCGGAGATCGGCGGCACGTCCAACTTTTGGTGCGCGGGTCTGAAGACCCGCCCTACGCGTCATGCAGAGATCGGCGGCACGTCCAACCGCCTGTAGGGCGGGTCTTCAGACCCGCGCGCGCACCACTCACGGCCGCGTCGAAGCCAGCCACAGATGCGGGCGCAGCGGCGCGCCCTCACGCTGCGGCACACGCTCCGGCGCGCCCTCCTCCAGCTGGAAGGCGCTGACCGCCTCCGACAGGCTCACGGCCTGGTCATGCAGGCTCTCGGCTGCGGCGGCCGCTTCTTCCACCAGCGCCGAATTTTGCTGCGTCATGCCGTCCATCGTCACCACCGCCTGATTGATCTCGGTGATGCCCTGCGCCTGCTCCGCGCTGGCCTGCGAGATCTGCGCGATCAGGTCACCGACCTGCTGCACCGACTGCACGATGTCGGCCATGCTGGTGCCGGCCCGTACGGCCGAGGCGCTGCCGCCATCGATCTCCGCCACCGCCGCCGCGATCAGCTCCTTGATCTCCTTGGCCGCCATCGCGCTGCGCTGCGCCAGTGTACGCACCTCGCTCGCCACGACTGCAAAACCGCGCCCGTGCTCGCCGGCGCGCGCCGCCTCCACCGCCGCATTCAGGGCCAGGATATTGGTCTGATTCGCGATACCGTCGATGACGCCGACGATATCCACCACCCGCCGCGAGCTGCCGCGGATCGACTCCATGGTCAGCATCAGATGATCGACCACCTGCCCGCCGCGCTCCGCGTGATGCGAAGCCTTGATCGCCAGCTGGTTGGCCGCCTGCGCGTTGTTGGCGGTCTGGCTCACCGTCTCGGTCAGTTCCTCCATTGAGGCCGCCGTCTGCTGCAAGCTGCTGGCCTGCGACTCGGTGCGGTTGGCCAGGTCGGCATTGCCCATCGCGATCTCGCGCGAGGCCGTGTCGATCGACTGGGCCGAGGCCAGAATGCCGCGCAGCGTGCGGTTCAGATTGCGGATGCTGGTGTCGAGCGCGCGCGCCGTCTGGGCGATTTCGTCTTCGCCATAGCTGCGCGGGCGCACCGTCAGATTACCCTTGGCGAGTTCACCGGCCGCCTCGCCGATATCGCGCACCTGGCGCAGCAGCGCGCGCCGCACCGCCATCGAAATCCCCAGCGACAGCGCAATCGACAGCAGCACCAGCAGTGGCATGAAGGTGCGCACGCGGCCAAAGTCGGCACGCGCCGATTCCACCGCCCGTTCCGACATCACGCGCTCCGACGCGGCCAGGGCCTGCAGGCGCTGGGCCATGCCCTCGTAGGCCTTCTCGGCCTTGATCATCGCATTCGTACCCATCGACTGGTCGACCTGGGCCAGTTCGATCACATCGTTGACGGCCTTCAGATACTCCTTGAAGCCCTCGCCCGACTGCACCACCAACGCATGTTCGACTGCATCCTGTAGCGTGGTCGCATCGAGCTGGCCAAGCAGCTCGCTGATATGGGCGTGGCGCGCGCGCAGGGTCTTTACCTGCGCCTCGATGCGCGCCGCCGCAAACGAGGCGTTGATCTGGGTGAGCAGCTGATAGATGTCGGCGTGGGCGCGGTTACTGGTGATCTCCAGGTCCGCGGCCATGCGGATATTCGCCGCGCGCTCCTGCACGATGGTGTTGAGCGAGGCGTTCTGGCGCACCATGGCCACATACGCGGCGGCCGACAGCACCAGCAGAAGCAGCAGCACCACGCCGGGCGCCAGCAGCAGTTTGGGACCGATACGCAGGCGGGCCAGCATGGTTCAGCGCTTGTAGATGCCGGCTTCGAGGGCGACGTCGCCAACCCGCAGCACGTAGGTGGACTTGGCCTCGACCTTGCCCGAGTCCGGATTCTTGTACTTGTAATCGACCCAGCCCTTGCCCTTCTCGCGGGCGACGGCCAGCATCTCCTTGCGGAACAGCTTGCCGTCGGCGTCCGGCACCTCGAGCAGGTTCTTGCCGACGAAGGCCGCCGTCGGGTGGGCCACGGTGATGCCCTGCAGATCGCGCATGGCCAGGTACAGCGCGCCCTGATTGAATTCCGGATCGCGCGCCTTGATCTTCTCGATCATCGCGTCTTTGCCGTGCTGCTTGACGAATTGCGCGCCGCGCTCAGCCATCGCAATGGCATCCTTGGCGCTCGGTTCCCCTGCCTGGACCAGGCCCGCCAGACACAGCAGGCACAGCCCCCACGCGAATTTGCCCATCTTATGCTCCAAGGAAAGGTTGCCTAAGTGCAGGGACCTAATCTACGCTGTGCGTGGCGCGCACTTTTGCGCGGTATCAAGAGAAAGAAGTGAACGATGAATCGAGCGAGCAAGGCGGCTCTGCTGAGCGGACTGGTGTTTCCCGGTGTCGGACAGTTCTATCTGCGCGACTGGATGCGCGGGATCGCGTTTTCGCTGCCGAGTCTGGTGTCGCTGGTGGCGCTGGCCGACAACGTCCTCAGCCGGGCGGAGCAGATCAGCAACCTGATCCTGGCCGGCAAGCTGGCGCCCGAACTGGGCGCGATCGCGGCCTATCTCGACAGCCAGCCGCCGCCGCCCGCCGTACTCAGCTTTGCCGGCCCCGTCTTGCTATTGTGCTGGGTCGGGAGCATCATCGACGCGCTCTACACCGGACGTCCATCCCCTTGAACGGAGACCGCCATGCGAAGCAAGCTCAGCCTCGTACTCCTGTTGTGCAGCGCCGCCGCGCTGGCCCAGACCAGCGGCCTGCGCCGCGCCGCCATCCTCACCCATGATGTATCCGTCCCCGGGCGCGAGGCCATGGTGGCGCGGGTCGAGATCGACCCCGGCGCCGTGGCCGGACGCCACACCCACCCGGGCGACGAGATCAGTTATGTCTTGGAAGGCGAAGTCGAGGTCCTGATCGACGGCGAAGCGCCGCGCCGCGTCAAGGCCGGCGAAGCCTTCATCATCCCCGCCGGCACAGTCCACGCGGCCCGCAACCCGGGCAGCCAGATGGCCAAGCTGATCGGCAACTACATCGTCGACAAAGGCAAACCCCTGGCCAGTCCTGCCCCCTAGAAAAATGGGGTCTGACCCCGATTTATCTGCGGGGAAAAATGGGGTCAGACCCCGAATTGCTTCAGAGCTTGGCGGCGTGCTCGCGCGTGGCGTGGAATTGCAGCTTCGGCCAGCGCTCTTCGGTCAGGCGCAGGTTGACCTGGCTCGGCGCCAGGTAGGCCAGGTTGCCGGCGGCGTCGTGGGCCAGATTGTGCGGCTGGTTGGCTTCGAAATCGGCCAGCGATTTCTTGTCCTCGCTCGACACCCAGCGCGTGCAGCTGACGCTCGCCGTTTCGAACACGGCGTCGACGCCGTATTCGTTCATCAGGCGGCTGGCCACCACTTCGAACTGCAGCACGCCGACGGCGCCCAGAATCAGGTCGGAACCGAGCAGCGGCTTGAAGACCTGCACGGCCCCCTCCTCGCCCAGTTGCTGCAGGCCTTTGTGCAGCTGCTTGATCTTCAGCGGATTGCGGATGCGCACCACGCGGAACAGCTCGGGCGCGAAGAAGGGAATGCCGGTGAAGGTCAGCATCTCGCCTTCGGAGAAGCTGTCGCCGATCTGCATATTGCCGTGATTGGGCAGGCCGATGATGTCGCCCGCGTAGGCTTCTTCGACCTGCTCGCGGCTCGAGGCCATGAAGGTGACCACCGAGGAAATCTTCACCTCGCGCCCCAGGCGCAGGTGCGTGATCTTCATGCCGCGCTCGAAGCGGCCCGAGCACACGCGCAGGAAGGCGATGCGGTCGCGGTGGGCCGGGTCCATATTGGCTTGAATCTTGAAAACGAAGCCGCTGAACTTGGGCTCGGTCGGCTCCACCGCGCGCACGCTGGCGTCGCGCCCTTTCGGCGCCGGCGCCCAGTCGACCAGGGCCGACAGAATCTCGCGCACACCGAAGTTGTTGATCGCGGAGCCAAAGAAAACCGGCGTCTGCACGCCCGCCAGGAAGGCCTCGAGATCGAAGGGATGCGAGGCGCCATGCACGAGTTCGACCTCCATGCGCAGCTGGTCCATCTCCATCGGGAACATTTCCTGCAGACGCGGATTGTCGATACCCTTGATGACTTCGAATTCCTGGTCGGCGCGTTCTTCGCCCGGCGTGAACAGCATGACTTCGTCGCGCAGCAGGTGGTACACGCCGCGGAAGTTCTTGCCCATGCCAATCGGCCAGGTCACCGGCGCGCACTGGATCTTCAGCACCGACTCCACTTCATCGAGCAGCTCGAGCGGATCGCGGGTTTCGCGGTCGAGCTTGTTCATGAAGGTGACGATCGGGGTATTGCGCATGCGGCAGACGTCGAGCAGCTTGATCGTCTGCGCCTCCACGCCCTTGGCCGCGTCGATCACCATCAGGGCCGAATCGACGGCCGTCAGCACGCGGTAGGTGTCTTCCGAAAAGTCTTGGTGGCCCGGGGTGTCGAGCAGGTTGATCACGTGCTCGCGGAACTCGAACTGCATCACCGACGAGGCCACGGAAATGCCGCGCTGCTTTTCGATCTCCATCCAGTCCGAAGTCGCGTGGCGTGCGCTCTTGCGCGCCTTCACCGTCCCGGCCATCTGGATCGCGCCCGAGAACAGCAGCAGCTTCTCGGTCAGCGTGGTCTTACCGGCGTCCGGGTGAGAAATGATGCCGAAGGTACGGCGGCGCGCCACTTCGCGCGCAATGACGGCGGCCGGCTTGGCGCTCGGTTCGGGGGTCAGGTCTTCGGTTTCGGTGGACATGGTCGGGCTGGGACGTGAAAACCCTCTATTTTAACGCATGCCCTCGCCCGCCCTCAATGCCGGGCGCCTGTCAGCAAACTGTCAGGGTTTCTTCAGGGAATTGACAGCCTGGCCTCCTAGAATGCTATTACCTACAAGAAATATCATTCCTGGAGAAAAACATGCGGCGCAGCGCTGGCTTTACCCTGGTCGAAATTCTCGTCACCGTCGCCATTGTCGGCATTCTGGCGGCGATTGCCATTCCCGCCTACAACCAGTATCTGGTCAAGAACAACCGCCGCGCCGCCCAGGCCTATCTGATCGACCTGGCCCAGGCCGAGCAGCAGTATCTGATGGACGCGCGCGCCTACACCAGCACCCTGGCCACCCTGCATGTGACAGCCCCGCCCAAGCTGGGCGAGAACTACACGGTGTCGATCACCACGTCCGATGGGCCACCGCCGACTTTCACCATCACGGCCACGCCGGTCAGCGGTTCGCGCCAGGCCAATGATGGCGCCCTCAGCATCGACCAGGCCGGGACCAAGACCCCGGCCGCCAACTGGTAAGCCATGCAAACGCCCCTGCGCCAGTGTGGCTTCACCCTGATCGAGATGCTCTCGGTGGTGGCGATCGTCGCCATCCTGGCCAGTATCGCCACGCCCTCGATCCGGGCGCTGACGGCCGGCCAGAACGTGCGCTCGACCGCCAGCGACCTGCACACGGCCCTGGTCAAGGCCCGCAGCGAAGCTATCAAGCGCAATGCCCCGGTTAGCTTGAGCCCGGCCGCGAGCGGCAGCTGGGTCAGCGGCTGGACGATACCGAACCCGGCCAATACGGCCGTGCTGCTCGACAGCCACGGCGCCGTGCCGAACGTCACGATCAGCGGCCCGACCGCGGTGGTGTTCAACCCGAGCGGCCGCATCCAGGGCTCGGGCACCGCCCAATTCGATATCGCCGCCGCTGGCACCGACAAGCGCCGCTGCGTCAAGGTCGATCTGTCCGGCCGCGCCTACGAACTGAACACCGCCTGCTGAGCCATGAAGCCCCTTGCCCTGTCCCGTCCCGTCCGCGGCACCAGCCTCATCGAAGTGCTGGTCACCATGGTCATCCTGGCCTTCGGCTTGATCGGCATTGCCGCCTTCCAGAGCAAGGCCCAGGTCGGCACCATCGAATCTTTCCAGCGCGCCCAGGCCGTGGTGCTGCTGCAGGACATGCAGCAGCGCATCGAGGGCCATAGCGCCAATGCCGGCGACTATGTGAGCAGCACCGTGTACGGCACCGGCGACGGTCTGCCTGACGACTGCTCGGCCTATGCCGATGGCAGCGCCGCGCGCGACCTGTGCGAATGGAGCCGTGCGCTGAAAGGCGCGGCCGAAGTGAAAAACAGCGCCAAGCTGGGCACGATGGCGAATCCGCGCGGCTGCATCGAGGAGCTGCAGGCGCCCGACCCCAGCGATGGCGTGTGCCGCCAGGGCATCTACCGCATCACCATCGCCTGGCAGGGCCAGCACGAGACGGTCGCGCCCGCGCTGTCCTGCGGCCAGGGCCTGTACGGGGCCGACACCTACCGGCGCGCCATCGCCACCCGCGTGGCCATCGGCCTGCCCAGCTGCCACTGAGGAGTCAGCATGCGTCCCGTCTCACGCCAAGCCGGTTTCTCCCTGGTCGAACTGATGGTGGCGGCCGCCATCGGCATCATGATCCTGGCCGGCATGATCACCCTCTTTGTCAACAACAACAAAGCCCAGAGCGAGATCGAAAAGGCCAACCGCCAGATCGAAAACGGCCGCTTCTCCATCGAGCTGATCAGCACGGACCTGCGCAATGCCGGCTATCTGGGCGAGTTCGACCCGACCGAACTGCCGACCCCGACCACGGCCCAGGACGTCTGCGCGACGGCGGTGGCCGACCTTGTCACCTCGATGCCCCTGCATGTGCAGGGCTTTGACGCCACCGTCAGCAATCTGCCGAGCTGTCTCAGCGATGTGAAGGCCGGCACCGACATCCTGGTCGTGCGGCGTGCGCGCGGCTGTGTGGTTGGCGTGGGCAGCTGCGACCCGGCTTCGGCCGGCGGCCCCTTCTTCCAGGCTTCGCTGTGCAATAACAGCAGCGAGCTCGGCTCCGGCTCCACCAGCGAACACTACCGGCTGGACCTCAGCACCGCCGGCCTCGACCGTCACGAGCGCGACTGCGCCAGCACGGCCGGCAGCGGCAGCCTGGCGCCGATCCACCGCTACCAAACCAATATCTACTTCATCGCCAACAACAGCAATGGCAGCGACGGCATTCCCACGCTCAAGCGCGCGGAACTGGGCGTGAGCGGCAGCAGCATCGTGTTCAGCACCGTGGCCCTGGTCGAGGGCGTGGAGAACCTACAGTTCGAATACGGGCTCGACACCAATAACGACGGCGCCGCCGACACCTTCACGCCGAATCCGGCCAGCTATGGCGGCTGCACCACGGACAGTTGCAGCAACACCAACTGGCGCAATGTGGTGGCCGTGCGCATGCACGTACTGGCGCGCAATCTCGAACAATCGCCCGAGTACATCGATGGCCGTAGCTATGTGCTGGGCAAACTGGCCGATGGCAGCGACAACACGATTCCCGCCGCTGGCGACCATTACAAACGCCACGTCTTCCAGGCCCTGATCGGCCTGCCCAACCCCGCCGGAAGGAAAGCCCCATGATCCGCCGTCAAGAGCGCGGCATCACCCTGGTGATGGCCCTGATTATGCTGGTCCTCGTGACCCTGCTCGCGCTGACCAGCTTTAACCTTGGTAAGTCCAACCTGCAAATTGTGAACAATATGCAGGTGCGCGAAGCCGGCATCTCGGCCGCGCGCGAGGTGCTGGAAGAAACCATCTCCAACACGCGCTTCTTCACCAATCCGAGCGATGCGCTGGCCAATCCCTGCAATAGCGTGGCCAATACGCGCTGCGTCGATACCAACGGCGACGGGATTGCCGACGTCACCGTCAGCCTGACGCCGCCGCCGAGCTGCGTGAAGGTGCAGTCGATCAAGAACACGGCGCTGGACGTCACCAATGCCGAAGATGCGGGCTGCCTCGTCAGCGGCGGCCAGACCTTTGGGGTGGCCGGCAGCATGACCGGCGACTCGCTGTGCGCCGACAGCACCTGGGAAGTGCATGCGGTCGCCGTCGACAACATCACTGAAGCGCGCGTCGAAGTCGTGCAGGGCGTCTCGGTCCGCGTGGCCAAGGACGACATCACCACCAATTGCCCGTAAGCGGAGCCGCCGTCATGAAACGCACCCTCCCCGTCAAATTCCTGGCCCTGAGCCTGGCCATGGGCCTGGTCGGGCGGCCGATGCGGGCGGCCGCCGAAGACATCGACATCTTCACCGGCGCCTCGGCCGGCACGGCCGGCAATCCGCGCATTCTGATCGTGCTGGACAACACCTCGAACTGGGCGCGCCAAAGCCAGCAGTGGCCGGGCGGCCTGCAGCAGGGCCAGTCGGAAGCGCGCGCGATCGCCAGCGTGCTGTCGAGCCTGAGCAGCTCGGTCAACCTGGGCCTGATGGAGTTTGTGACCGGCGGCAGCGCCAATGACGATGGCGGCTTCATCCGCTATGCCGTCAAGCCGATGACGGACGCCAACAAGACGGCCTTCACCGGCCAGCTGAGCCAGATCTACAACAACATCAACGACCCGATCGAGAAGCGCAATTCGAACACGTCCTACGGAAATCTGCTCTATGACGTGTACAACTATTTTTCCGGGGCCAATAGCTATTCACCCGCTGCCGTGCCATCCAGCACGGCCGATGGCGATGGCTATACGAGCCGCTACAGCACGTTCAGCACGCCGCTGACGGCCGATAATCTGTGCGGCAAGACCTTCATGATCTTCATCGGCAATCCGAACAGCAGCGGCCCGCGCGCCGATACGGCGGCCAATACGGCCCTGCTGGCGGGCCTGGGCGGCGTGACTTCGCAGATCGGCCTGCCGGGCCTGACGACGGCCAACACCACGGTATCGACGCAACTGGGCGTCACCTCGGCCTGCTATGCGAACGCCACGGCGGCGTCGGCTGAGCTGAGCAACTATGCGGCCACCTGCTCGTCCTACACCGAAGGCTGCAGCATCGGCGGCGCCACCAGCAACAGCGCGCCGATCGCCTGCCCGGCCGGGCAGCTTAGCTACACGGTCAAGCAGTCGGTCTACACGCCGCCCACGACTACGGTCGGTGCACCGGTCACCGGCACCAGCGTGGTGAGCTCGGCACCCAGCAGCGGCTACTACGCCTCGGCCGGCGCGGTCGACACCAGCACCGATACGGGCGGGCTCAGTTGCCCGTCCGCGAGCACGAGCACCAGCGGCAACAGCAGCACCACCACGTCCTATACCTGCAGCTACAGCGTGGGCGGCATCGTGGCCGGCACCAGCAGCAGCACAGTGTCGAGCACCACCGGCGCGCCGGTCACCACCAGCAGCCAGACCACGTCCTACTACATCTCGGCAGCTTCGGTGAACGCCAACCTCGACCATGGCAGCCTGAGCTGCCCGTCGAACACCAGCAGCACCAGCGGCGGCGTCACCACCAGCACCACCTATGCCTGCAACTACACGGTTGGCTCGGCCGTGGGCGCGACGGCCACCGGCACCAGCACGGCCAGCTATGGTCCCTACACCGGCACCACCACCAACTACTACAGCTCGGCCGCGGCCGTCGACCCGAATGCCGACCACGGCAGCCTGAGCTGCCCGGCCACGACCGTCAGCACCAGCGGCGGCAACACCACCACGGTCAGCACGGTGTGCAGCTATACGGTCGGTGCCGCCACGGGCGCGCCCTCGACCGGCACGCCGGTCACCACCACCGGCATCACGACCAACAGCTACAGCTCGGCCGCCAGCGTCAATGTGAACAGCGATCACGGCAGCCTCAGCTGCCCGGCCAACAACACCTGCACCTACAGCCTCGGCAGCGCGGTGACGCCCAATCAGGTGAGCACGGCCACCACCAGCCTTTGCTACCGCGCCGTCAGTGGCGGCACCGGCACCACCTACTGGGTCAACTCGGGCGACAACGCGGGCCTGAGCTGCCCGAGCGGCTATACCTGCTCCTACAGCGGCGCCGACGGCAGCACGGCCGGCTGCGCGGGCACGGGCTCCAACATCGAGCACATCGTGGTGACCCAGACGGCCGTGCCGAACAGCACCAAGTACAACGTGATCCAGACGGCCACACCGATCACCTACAAGTACACGATCACCCAGACCGGGGTGAAGACCACCACCATCACCAGCAAGTACAACGTCAGCCTGACGGCGACGCCGACCACCACGGTGACCACCGGCGTGGCCAAATTCACGATCACCCAGACCGCCGTGCCCAGCAGCGTGACGACCACCACCACGCCCGCCTACACAACGGTGAATGTACTCGGCTACACCGACCAGTGCTATGCCGCACCGCCGGCCAGCACCAGCGACTACGCCAGCAGCTGCACCGGCACCAATATCAGCTGCACCTACAACAACACGCCGACCTCGAGCACGCTGGCACGCTGCCCGGGCGGCACCAGCCTGTACACGGTGCAGGGCACGAACATCACCCTGGTCGACACGCCGAACGGCACCAGCACCACGGATACGGCCACCTACAACGCCGACGAGTGGGTGCGCTTCATGCACGACAAAGGCATTCCGATGGCGGGCAGCACGATCCGCCCGAGCGTGACCACCTATACGATCGACGTCTACAACAAGCAGCCGAATGCGACCTTCACTTCGCTGCTGATGAGCATGGCCAAGGTCGGCGGCGGCAAGTACTTCGCCGCCAAGAACGAGCAGGCCATCATCGACGCGCTCAAACAGATCTTCGTCGAGATCCAGGCGGTGAACACGGCCTTCGCCTCGACCTCGCTGCCGGTCAACGCGACCAACCGCTCGCAGAACGAGAACCAGGTCTTCATCGGCATGTTCCGCCCCGACCCGAGCGCCAAGCCGCGCTGGTTCGGCAATCTCAAGCGCTATCAGCTGATCGGCGCCAACGGCGACCTTGGCGACGTCGATGGCCAGGCGGCCATCAACACCGTCACCGGCTTCATCACGCCCTGCGCCACGTCCTACTGGACCAGCGACAGCGGCAGCTACTGGAATGGCCTGGGCATCAATCCCGACCCGGCCGGCACCTGCGCCACCACCACTTACAACGCCTACTCCGATGCGCCCGATGGCCCGCTGGTGGAAAAAGGCGCGGTCGCCGAGATTCTGCGGCGTGGGAATGTGCCCGCCGCCAGCGCCTCCGGCTTTGCGGTGAACCGGCGCGTGCTGACCCAGTCCGGCACCTCGCTGGTGAACTTCGACACCGGCAGCAGCGGCCTGTCCGATAGCCTGGTGCGCTTCATCCGCGGCGAGGACGTGAACAACGAGCTGACCACGGGCGCCAGCACCAATACCCGTCCCTCGATCCACGGCGATGTGATCCACTCGCGCCCCCTGCCCGTCAACTACGGCGGCAGCACCGGCGTCACGGTTTTCTACGGCGCCAATGACGGCACCCTGCGCGCCGTCGATGCCAACACCGGGGTCGAGCGCTGGGCCTTCGTGGCGCCCGAGTTCTTCTCGCGCCTGCAGCGCCTGTCGGACAACAGCCCCTTGATCAGCTATCCGAATCTGGCCGCCGGCATCTCACCGACACCGACCGGCAAGGACTACTTCTTCGACGGGACCACGGGCGTCTTCCAGAATGCAGACGACTCCAAGGTCTGGATCTTCCCCTCGATGCGGCGCGGCGGCCGCACCGTGTATGCGCTCGACGTGACCGATCCGGCCAACCCGTCCTACAAGTGGAAGATCGGCTGCCCCAACCTGTCCGACGACAGCGGCTGCACGGGCGGCTTCACGAATATCGGCCAGACCTGGTCGACCCCGAACGTGGCCTTCATCAAAGGCTTCTCGACCACCACGCCGGTGGTCATCTTCGGCGGCGGCTACGACAGCTGCGAGGACGGCGACACCGCCAGCCCAAGCTGCAGCAGCACCAAGGGCAACCGCATCTACATCGTCAATGCCGATACGGGCGCGCTGATCCAATCTTTCACCACCTCGCGCGCGGTGGCGGCCGACGTGGCCCTGGTCGACGCCGACAACGACGGCTACCCGGACTTCGCCTACGCCGCCGACACCGGCGGGAATATCTACCGGGTCGACTTCGTCAACGGCGGCTTCACGCCGCTGGCCTCGGCCGCCTGGACCGCACGCCGCGTGGCCTACACCAATGGCGGCGGACGCAAATTCCTGTTTGCCCCGGCCGTGCTGGCCGTCGGCACCAAGGCTTACATCGCCATCGGCAGCGGCGACCGCGAGCATCCGCTCGCGTCCAACTATCCGTATTCGAGCGTGACCAACCGCTTCTACGTCTACAAGGACGACCTGACCGCAGGCGCGGCCACACCGGCCAAGGACATGGACACGATGAGCAATTACAGCACCGATGGCGGCTGCGCCACCACGGCTGTGACGCCGTCCTCGGGCCTGAGCGGCTGGTTCATGAACCTGAATGAAAACGGCCCCGGCGAACAGACCGTGACCAGCGCCCTGATCGCCGCCGGCATGGTCACCTTCTCGACCAACCGCCCGGTGGCGGCGGCAGCCGGCACCTGCAGCACGGCCCTGGGCGAAGCACGCGGCTACTGGGTCAATCTGTTCAATGGCTCGGGCGGCATCCAGACGGCCGGCACCTGCGGCGGCACGCGCTCGTCCACCTTCGTCGGCGGCGGCCTGCCGCCTTCGCCGGTGCTGGCGACCGGTGTACCGGTCAATGGCAAGGCGATTTCGGTGGTGATCGGGGCGATTCAGCGTGATGGCGGGGCCTCGGTGGCGATCGCGCCACAAAAGGTACGCCCGAGCATTACTTCGAAACGGCGCCGCACCTACACGACTACTTCGGGCGACTGAGGTTCAGGCGGCGTTCGGCAGCAGCGGCGGGAAGAATACGCGCACCGAGCTGCCGCCGCCGCCCGCTCCGGATTCGATGCTGACGCTGGCCGCATGGGCGCGTGCGATGTCGCGCACAATCGCCAGG
Source organism: Massilia sp. TS11 (assembly GCF_022012445.1). Classification (GTDB taxonomy): domain Bacteria; phylum Pseudomonadota; class Gammaproteobacteria; order Burkholderiales; family Burkholderiaceae_D; genus Telluria. The sequence continues at coordinate 298,591 of NZ_JAKLTS010000003.1, read as the reverse complement.
CCCAGGCCCGTGCCGCTGCTCTTGTCGTCCAGCCGCACGTGGCGGCTGAACACTGCCTGGCGCATGGCCGCAGGAATACCAGGGCCATTGTCCTCGACCCGCAGCCAGGTGCCTTCGGCATTGGCGCCGCAGACTACCGTCACGTGGCCGCCGGGCGGCGTGTAGCGGATCGCATTGTCGATCAGGTTGTCGGCCAGATCGCGCAGCAGGAAGGCTTCTCCGAGCAGCGGCGCTTTGGCCAGATGAAAACCAATGTCGATCTGTTTGCGCCCTGCCTCCTCCACGGCCAGCTGCACCGTATCGGCCAACAGGCTGGCCAGATCGAGCGGCCGTAGCTGGCTGGCGTCAAAGCGGTCCGGCTCCGCCCGCGCCAGGGCCAGCAGCTGTCGGGCCTGACGGATCATGCGTTCGCTCGCCGTCTGGATCAGGGCCAGCGCCCGCGCGCTCTCCGCATCGTCGGCATGGCGCGCCCGCAGCACTTCGAGCTGCAGCTGAATGCCGGCCAGCGGCGTGCGCAGCTGGTGCGCCATGTTCGCCAAAAAGGCATGCTGGTCGGCGCGCGCACCGGCTGCCTTCTCCAGCAGTTCATTGAAAGCCTGGACCACGGGCGCCAGTTCGCGCGGCAGGTCGGGCAGATCGAGCGGGGTGAAGTCGCCCGCCTCGCGCTCATGCAGGGCGCTGCGCACGCGTGCCAGCGGGCGCAGGCCGATGCGCAGCGAGACGCCGATGATCAGCACCGCCGCCACCGTGAACAGCAGTTCCAGCGGCAGCAGCGCGCGTACGATTGATGCGCGCCACTGCGCGCGCTGGCGCACCGTGCTGGCGACAGCGATGCGCAGCTCCTTGCCTTGGACGCGCAGGCTGCGTTCCACCAGCCGCAGCGACTCGCCCTGCCACTGCAGATCGCGCGTACCGCCGCCCTGCCAGGCCAGCGCGCGCTCGCCGCCGAGCCAGCGGCCGTCACCGGTCTGCACATGGAAGATCAGGGTCTCCTGCGGGTCGGCCTCGAGGATGTCGCGCGCGGCCGGCGGCAGGGCCAGCACCAGCTGGCCATCCTGCAGCTGCACGCGGCGCGCCAGCGCGCCGGCCAGACTGCCAAGGCCATGGTCGATGGCCGATTGCGCCGGCAGCCAGGCCAGCGTGTAGGCCAGCACGGCGCCAGCCAGATTCACCAGCAGCAGCGGCGCGATCAGCCAGGCGAACAGGCGGCCGCGCAGACTGCTCACGATCCGGCTTCCAGCATGTAGCCGAAGCCGCGGATCGTACGCAGCGCGACGCCGGCATCGGCGATCTTCAGGCGCAGGCGCGAGACATACACTTCCACCGCATTCGGCGTGACTTCCTCGCCCCAGGGCAGGATGGCGTCGATGATCTGCTGCTTGGACACCACGCGGCCCGGATGCTGCATCAGGTATTCGAGCACGGCCCATTCGCGCACCGACAGCTCGATGGCGCGCTCGCCCACGCGCACGCGGTGCGCGTTCGCGTCGAGCACCAGGGCGCCCAGACTCAGGACGGTCGGCTGGGGCGCCGCGCGCCGCGCCAGCGCCTTGATGCGGGCCACCAGTTCGGGCGTGGCGAAGGGTTTGATCAGATAGTCGTCGGCGCCCAGATCGAAGCCGCGCACGCGGTCCTCGACGGCGTCGCGCGCGGTCAGAAACAGCACCGGCACAGTGCTGCCGCGCGCGCGCAGGCGGCGCATGATTTCATAGCCGTCGATGCCGGGCAGGCCGATATCGAGCACCACCACCGCCACCTCGCTGCGCAGCAGCGCCTGATCCGCGAGCAGGCCATTGTTGACGACCTCGACCTGCATGCCGTGGCCGCTGAGCACACGGCTCAGGCCATCGGCCAGCACGGCGTCGTCTTCGACAAGAAGTACATGCATGGGCGGCATTATCAGTCATTTCATCAGCGAGTCACAATCGCTTGAAATAATTGACGCATGGAAACCACACGCCGACGCCCCAACCCCGCGCTGGCCCCGGCGGTCGCACTCATGCGCCGCTTGCGCCTCCTCCCGAAATTTCTGCTGGTCTGCACCGTGCTGCTGTTGCCGCTGGTGATCATCAGCAGTCTCTACATGTCGAGTCTGAACCGCTCGGTCGGTGCCAGTCTCGATGAGATGCAGGCCCTGGACGTACTCGCCCGCGTCGACCTCGCAAGCCGCCGCGTACAGCAGCTGCGCGCGCTCGAACACCTGCGCCTGAGCGGCAAGGCGGACCTCGATCAGCGCGCCCTGCGCGCCGACACCGACGCGGCCATCAAGGCCATCGACACCCTGGAGCTGACGGCGCCCGCACTGAGCGCCGTGCACCAGCGCTGGCAGAATCTCGGCACACCGGCGAAAGCCGCCGACAGCCTGGCCGCCCACCAACAGGTGCTCGACGCCCTCGCCCTGCTACGCCGCCAGCTGACCGAAGCCTCGGGCCTGGCGATCGACGCCGACATCCAGGGCAACCAGTTGGCCGCCGCCAGCACACGCACCCTGCCCGCGCTCGCGGCCTCGCTGGTCGACATCGGCGCGCGCGGCGGCGCCTACATCGATACCGGCCTGTTCGCCGCCAACGAGGACCAGCTGGTCAACGCCGCGGCCATGGTGGCGCGCTACGAGATCGACGGTCTTGGCCAGCAGTACGCGGCCTTGTTCAGCGGCGCCCCGCAACTAAAGGGCGCGCTCGCCCCGGCCCAGCAGGCCGCAACCGCGAGCGTCCTGGCCTTCCTCGAACGCACCAGGAATGAAGTGAGCAATTCCTACAACCAGACCTCGGGCGGCGCGTTTCTGGCGGCGGCCCTGGACAGCGCCGACCAGCTCTACGCCCTGAGTGCGGCCAGCCAGCGCAGCCTGCAAGGCCTGCTGGCGGCGCGTGTGCAGCGCGACCGCATCTATCGCAACAGCGTCGGCGCCGCCATCGTGCTGGTGACCCTGCTGGCGGCCTGGCTGATCGCCGGCTTCTACGCTTCCTTCTCGCATGACATCGGCGAGCTGCGCGCGGCCGTCAAACGCACCGCCGCCGGCGACCTGAGCGTGGGCCTGCAGGCCGACGCCGAGGACGAAATCGGCGAACTGGCGGCCGCCTTCAGCCAGATGGAAGCCGACCTCGTGGGGCTGGTCAGCCGTATCCGCCAGGGTGCCAGCCACCTCGGCGACGCCACCGACGACATCGGCGGCAGCCACCGCGACATCGCCGAGCACACCGACAGCCAGGCAATCGCCCTGCGCCATGCGGTGGAGACCATGCGCGCCCTGAGCGCCACCGTGCGCCGCAATGCCGACAGCGCACGCGCCGGCCTGAGCATCGTGCAGACCGCCAGCAGCGTGGCGGCCGACGGCGGTGCCGCCGTGCAGGACGTGGTGGCCACGATGGCGTCGATCCGCGCCAGCGCCCACAAGATCGCGGACATCATCGGCGTCATCGACGCCATCGCCTTTCAGACCAACCTGCTGGCCCTGAACGCCGCAGTGGAAGCGGCCCGCGCCGGCGAGCAGGGGCGCGGCTTCGCCGTCGTCGCCGGCGAGGTGCGCACGCTGGCCCAGCGCGCCGCCGCCGCCGCCAATGAGATCAAGGGCCTGATCCAGAGCTCGGTGCGCACCGTCGACAGCGGCAATTCGCTGGTGGCCACGGCGGGCGACCGCATCGGCCGCCTGGTCGCCGCGGTCGGCGAAGTCAATCAGGTGATCCACGATATCGCCGACGCCGGCCATCTGCAGACCAAGGAGATCGGCCAGCTCGAAGGCGCGCTGGCCGAAGTGCATGCGATGACGCGCCAGAACGAAGATCTGGTGGCCGGCGCGCATCAGGCGGCGCAGCGTCTGCGCACCGAAACTGAGCAACTGTCGGTAGCGGTCAGTCAGTTCAAACTGGGCGACGCCGAGCCCCAGGAAACGGACGCGGCCGAGCCGGCGCGCCTCCCGTGGGCAGCGTAGGACTAGACCTACAAAAGATCATGCACACAGCCTACATTTGTACGACTGTCAATCTTATGTTCGCCGCCTCCCAATCGCTTTAAAGTCGGTGTCAAGGACGTCCCGTCCATGAAACCCTGCGATTGTGAGGCATCCATGAATACCACCCACACCTTGCATCGGGCCAGCAGCGCCCTGCTCGGCGGCCAGGCGGCAGACAAGGCACTGGCGCTGGCACCGCTGCCCGGGGCCAGTCCTGGGCACGCCCAGCAAAACGAACTGCTCGCGGCCCTGCCGCGCGCCGAGCTCGAGGCCCTGTTCCCGCATCTCGAACTGGTCCCTCTGCCCTTGGGCAAAGAACTGTTCGAGTACGGCAGCCGACTCGACTACGTGTTCTTCCCCACCAGCGCCATCCTCGCCCTGCTGTATGTGATGGAGGACGGCGCCACCACTGAAATCGCCGTCATCGGCCACGAAGGCGTGGCCGGGGTCTCGCTCTTCATGCACGAGCGCGCCATCTGCAGCGCCGTGGTGCAAAGCGCGGGCGCCGGCTTCCGCCTGCGCAATCAAACCCTGCGCGAGGTCTTCGCGCAAGGCGGCATGCTGCCCCAGCTGCTGATGCGCTACACCAATGCACTGTTCGCGCAGATGGCGCAAAACGCCGTCGGCGGACGCCACAGCTCGATCGAACAGAAGCTGTGCCGCTGGCTGCTCGACCGGCTCGACCGCAGCCAGGGCAATGTGCTCAAGGTCACGCAGGAGCTCATCTCCATCATGCTCGGCGTGCGGCGCGAAAGCATCACGGCCGCGGCGGGCAAACTGCAGGACGAAGGCCTGATCCACTACCGGCGCGGCACCATCACCGTGCTGGACCGGCAGGGTCTCGAACACTATGCGGGGGAATGCTACAAGGTCGCCAAAACCGAATACGACCGCCTGCTCATGGATGTAGCACGCTGCTAGGCGTGGTGGTGGCCAGCGGCAGGCTGGCCGACAGCACGGTGCCGACGCCATTGATACCACGGCCCACGTGCAGACTGCCGCCCAGCAGCAAGGCGCGCTCGCGCATGCCGACCAGGCCGTGCGAGCGCGGCTTACTGACTGCATCGGTGTCGATGCCGATGCCGTCATCGGTCACGCGCAACAGTAAGTGGCCGTCCTCACGCTCGAGCTCGACAATTACGTGGCGGGCCTTGGCGTACTTGAGCACGTTGTTGAGCGACTCCTGCACGATGCGGAAGATGGCGATCGTGTGCATTGGCCCGGCGGCGTCGACATCGCCCGCGATCAGCGTATCGCAGGGGATGCCGCTGAGCTTGGTAAATTCATCGGTGTAGCTCTCGAGCGCGGCCTTGAGGCCCAGATTGTCGAGGATGCTCGGACGCAGGTCCTCGACGATGCGGCGCTTGAGCGCCACCGTATGCTGCACCATCTGGCGCGCGCGCTGCAGCTGCTGCAGCAGCTCGCCCTGCTCGGGCTGCAATTTGCTGGCCACGCTGGCCAGGTCCATATTGATGGCCGTGAGCTTGGCCCCCATTTCGTCGTGCAGTTCGCGCGCGAGCTTGGCTTTTTCGGTCTCCGACACATTGATCAGATGGCGCGACAGCACCGACAACTGCTCGGTCCGGCGCGAGACCATCATCTCCAGATTTTCATTCGATTCCTTGAGCTGCCGTTCGGCCGCGATGCGCTTGAAGAAGCCGCGCCGCACCAGGCGGTAGAACAACACGAGCACGAGGATCGCCAGCGCATTGATGCCAATGCCGAGCAGCACAGCCTTTTGATATTCATTGTAGAACTGGGCCGTGCGCGCCTTCAGCAACTCGTCCTGCTCCTGCACCATGATGACGACCTGCAGGCGCACCTCGTCCATGGCCGAGCGCCCTTCGCCAATGCGGGCCAGCCGCACGATGTCGGACAGGCCGCCCTTGCGGTAGACCTCGAGACCCTCATCGAGCAGCTGCAGCTTGCTTTCGATAAGCTGGCGCAGCTGGCGCAGATTACGCAGCTGCGAGGGGTTGTCAAGCAACAGGCTTTCCAGCTGGCGCAGCTCGCGCTCCACGGCCTCGGGCGCCTGGCGCGCCGGGCCCAGATAAGCTTCATCGCCCGAGATGAAATAGCCGCGCTCGCTGCTTTCGGCATCCATCACCAGCACATTCACATACTGCAGACGATCGGCCACCTCGGCCGTCCGGCTCATCAGGGCCGTGGTCGATTTCAGGGATTGCAGATCATGCGACAAGCTCAGTGCATTGACCACGAGGATCAGCACGCAGACCAGCAACAGCACGGTCTGGTAGAGCGGAAGGCGCGGCGCTTCGGCCGACTCGTGAAAGAAATCCATGCGCGTCCGTCCGTGTGGAATTGGGCCGATTATAGTCTGGCCCCGGGCGCGCACGGCTGAACTCTGCCTCAGTCGAGCAGATTGCTTTTCATCGCGTAGTAAGTGAGCTCGCTATTCGATTGCATGCCCATTTTTTCCATCACGCGGGTGCGGTAGGTCGACACGGTTTTAATGCTCAGCGACAGGGCCTGGCCGATGTCGGACACGGTCGCCCCCTTGGCCAGGCGCAAAAACACCTGAAACTCGCGGTCGGACAGTTCGGTATGGGGGGCTGTGTGCGGATCGCGGTCGAAACTCTGGGCCAGCAGTTCGCCGACCTGGGCGCTGACATAGCGGCGCCCCTGGAACACGGTGCGCACGGCAAGCTTGAGCTCGTCGGCATCGCATTCCTTGTTGAGATAGCCATTGGCGCCCATCTTGAAAAGATTGAGCGCATATTGCTGGGCCGGATAGCCGGACAGGATCAGCACGGGCAGATTCGGCTGCCCCTGGCGGATCGTGCGCAGGATATCGATCCCGCTCTGGTCGGGCATGGCGATGTCGAGCAGCAGCACGTCGCAGCTTTCGCGGCGCGCAATGTCGAGCGCTTCGCGCCCGCTGCCGGCTTCGGCCACGACTTCAAACTCGTCTTCGGCGGAGAAGATCTGTTTGAAGCCGGCCCGGACTATTTGGTGGTCATCACAGATGGCAACGCGAATCATGGCATCCCACGACGGCGCCCAGGGTTCTACATCGCGAGCTTCAACACATCAAGAATGCCGAGCAATTCCTGGCGGATCGCCGCCACATCCACCGCAGCGCGGGCGCTGGGCGCCGCGGGGAGACTCGTCTCGGACTCTTCAGCCGGCGCTGCGGACGCGCCGATACGCGCGTCCAGCTTGTTGCGGGCGCCGCTAATGGTGAAACCCTGTTCGTACAGCAGTTCGCGGATCCGGCGGATCAGCAAAACTTCGTGGTGCTGGTAATAACGCCGGTTCCCACGGCGTTTGACCGGTTTAAGCTGGGTAAATTCCTGTTCCCAGTAACGCAGCACGTGCGGCTTTACACCGCACAGCTCGCTCACCTCACCGATCGTGAAGTAGCGTTTGGCCGGAATCGGCGGCAGCGTGAACTCGGGCTTGTTGGTCATGATTCAAGCTCAGCTGGCACGCGCGGCCGGTTCGGTCCCTTCCACCATGGCCTTCAGCTTCTGGCTCGCATGGAAGGTCACGACGCGGCGCGCCGTGATGGGAATGGCTTCACCGGTTTTCGGATTGCGTCCCGGACGCTGCGGTTTGTCGCGCAGCTGGAAGTTACCGAAACCGGAGAGCTTGACGGCCTCGCCGCGCTCGAGCGCATTGCGAATCTCGTCAAAAAACGTCTCGACCATGTCCTTGGCCTCGCGCTTGTTCAAGCCCACATGCTCGAACAGCATTTCAGCGAGCTCGGCCTTGGTCAAGGTCGGCAATGCTTTTTCCGCTTCGCGTCGGGTCTTGGCGACCTGCATCGCACGATGCAGGTCGGCATCCAATGCAGACTGGAGGACGGCGGAATCCACGTCGTTGCTGTTAATTTTCTTACCCTGCCTTCTCTGGGGTTTAAGAACGTAGCCTTGCGCCATGCTGCTGCTGCGCAGCGGCGGCCATGGAGCTCATCAATGCCTCAACGACATCGTCCTGCAAGGTGTTTTGAGTATCTTGCAGAGCAAAGCGGAATGCAAGACTTTTCTCGTCGATTTCCAAACCTTTGCCGCGATATTCGTCAAACAAAACAATGGCTTGCACGATCTTACCAGAAGCTTGCTGAGCTGCGGCAGCCCAGAAGCAGTCGAGCATGGCCTGGGCCGGCACGGCCTGTTTCACCACCAGGGCGAGGTCACGAGTTGCCCCCGGGAATTTCGAGATTTCTTTATATTCCGGCAGCTTTCGTTGCTGCAGTGCCACAGCGTCCACTTCGAACAGCACCGGCGCCTGCGGCAGCTCGTACTTCTGCAGCCAACGCGGATGCAATTCGCCGATGAAGCCGATGTCGCGGCCGTCGAGCAGCACGCGCGCGCAACGGCCCGGGTGCAGGGCCGGATGGGCCGCCTTTTCAAAGCGCAGCGTCGCCGGTGCGAACAGGGCTTCGAGGTCGGCCTTGACGTCGAAGAAGTCGACGGCGCGCGTCGGCTGGCCCCACTGCTCATCGGCGGCAGGACCGTAGGCGATCGCGGCGACCTTCTTCGGCTGGGCGTAGCCAGCCACCGACAGCGTGCCATCGGCCACGCTGGCGTCACGCACGAAGGCGGCGCCGACTTCAAACACGCGCACGCGGCTGGCCTTGCGGTTCAGGTTGTAGCGCACATTGGCCACAAGCGAACCGATCAGCGAGGAACGCATGACGCTCATCTGGCTGGCGATCGGGTTCTGCAGCTTGATCGGCGCGCTGTTGTCGCAGAAGTCCTGCTCCCAGCTGGCTTCGACGAAGCTGTAGTTGACCACTTCCTGGTAGCCGAGGTCGGCCATCTGGTGACGCACGGCGAACAGCGAACGCGTGTTTTCCGACGCGATGCGCATGGCGTTCGGCGCGACCGGCGGGCGGGCCGGAATGTTTTCGAAACCGTAGACGCGGGCCACCTCCTCGATCAGGTCTTCCTCAATTTCGATGTCGAAACGGTAGGACGGCGAGGTGACGGCGAACTGCCCCGGCGCGCGCGTGAAGGGCAAGCCCAGGCGCGTGAAGATGTCGGCCACCATGTCGTCCGTGATCGGCACACCGATCACCTGCTGGGCACGGGCCGTGCGCAGGATCACGGGCTGGTGCTGGGGCAGATTCACGATGTGGTCATCAATTGGACCGACCGTGGTCTGCGCAGTTCCGCAGACTTCGAGAATCAGGGCCGTGATGCGTTCGATATGCTCGACCGTGGTCGCATAGTCGACCCCGCGCTCGAAGCGGTGCGCCGCGTCGGTCGAGAAGTTGTACTTGCGCGCACGGCCCTGGATGGCCTGGGGCCACCAGAACGCAGCTTCCAGGTAAATATGCGTGGTGTCGAGCGAGACAGCGGTGCTGTCGCCGCCCATGATGCCGGCCAGCGACTCGATTTCCTTGTCGTCGGCGATCACGCCGACCCAGTCGTCGACGGCGATAGTATTGCCGTTCAGGAGCTTGAGCTGCTCGCCCGGCTTACCCCAGCGCACATCGAGCCCGCCGTGGATCTTGTCCAGATCGAACACGTGCGAGGGACGGCCGAGTTCCAGCATCACATAGTTGGAGATATCGACCAGGGCCGACACCGAACGCTGGCCGCTGCGCTCGATGCGCTGCTTGATCCAGTCGGGCGTGGCCGCCTTGGCGTTCAGATGGCGGATCACGCGGCCGGTAAAGCGGCCGCACAGGTCGGGCGCCGAGATTTTCACGGGCAGCACTTCCTGGCTTGTCACCGGCACGCTGCGCGTGGCCGGCAGTTGCAGCGGCGTGCCGGTCAGGGCCGACACTTCGCGCGCCACGCCGAGCACCGACAGGCAGTCGGCCTTGTTGGGCGTGAGCTTGATCGTGAACTTCAGGTCATTGAGGGCCAGATAATCGCGGATGTTCTGGCCGACCGGCGCATCGTCCGGCAGTTCCAGCAGGCCGCCATGCTCGTCCGACAGCTTGAGCTCGCGTGCCGAGCACATCATGCCCTGCGACTCGACGCCGCGCAGCTTGCCGACCTTGATTTCAAACGGCTTGCCGTCGGCGCCCGGCGGCAGCACCGCGCCGGCCATGGCGCACGGCGCCTTCATGCCAGCGCGCACGTTCGGCGCGCCGCAAACGATGTTCAGATGGGTGCCCGTGCCGACATTGACCGTGCACACATTGAGGCGGTCGGCATTCGGGTGCTTGGACACTTCCAGCACCTCGGCCACAACCACGTTCGAGAACGGCGGGGCGACCGGCTCGATCTCTTCCACTTCCAGGCCCGACATGGTCAGCAGATGCGCCAGTTCATCCGACGTCATCTTCGGATCGACCATCGTGCGGAGCCATTTTTCCGAAAATTGCATGTTCTCTCGCCTTGGGAATTAGTTGAATTGCTTCAGGAAGCGCAGGTCGCCTTCGTAGAACAGGCGCAGGTCATTGACGCCATAGCGCAGCATCGTCAGGCGCTCGAGGCCGGAACCGAAGGCAAAGCCGATATAGCGCGCCGGGTCGAGCCCGAAATTGCGCACCACAGTCGGGTGCACCTGGCCCGAGCCCGACACTTCCAGCCAGCGGCCCTTGAGCGGACCGGAACCGAAGGCGATATCGATCTCGGCGGACGGCTCGGTGAACGGGAAATACGAAGGACGGAAGCGCACCTGCAGGTCCTCGGTCTCGAAGAAGGCCTTGACGAAATTCAGGTACACGCCCTTGAGGTCGGCGAAGCTGATGTTCTCGTCGATCCACAGGCCTTCGACCTGGTGGAACATCGGCGAGTGGGTCGCATCGCTGTCGACGCGGTAGGTGCGGCCCGGGGCGATCACCTTGATCGGCGGCTGATGGCTGCGCGCATAGCGCACCTGCATCGGCGAGGTGTGGGTACGCAGCAGCAAGGGCTTGCCCTGGCTGTCATTGCCTTCCACGTAGAAGGTGTCCTGCATCGAGCGGGCCGGGTGGTTTTCCGGGCTGTTGAGCGCGGTGAAATTGAACCAGTCGGTCTCGATTTCGGGGCCGTCGGCCACATCGAAGCCGATCGAGGCGAAAATCTGTTCGACCCGTTCCCAGGTGCGCATCACCGGGTGCAGACCGCCGATCGCGCGGCCGCGGCCGGGCAGGCTGACGTCGATCGCTTCGGCATTCAGGCGCGTCTGCAGCTGGGCATCGGCCAGGGCCTCGCGGCGCGCCGTCAGCGCGCCTTCGATGGCTTCCTTGGCCACATTGATCTGGGCGCCGGCGGCTTTGCGCTGCTCGGGTTCGAGCTTGCCCAGACCTTTCATCAATTCGGTAATCTGACCGGTCTTGCCCAGGTATTTGGCCTTGGCGTTTTCCAGTGCGGCGGCATCCGCGGCGGCGAGAAAGTCAGCCTGCGCGGCGGATACGAGCTGATCCAGGTTCGTCATGGGTGTGTTTTCCAGTCCACAATCAAAAACGGGGCATCGGTGTGACCCTCTGCCCCGCTCTCTTGGCGTCTGCCTGGCAGACGCCGTTTGGCTTGCTGTGCCTTAGGCGGCCAGCTTGGCCTTCACGGTGTTGACAATCGCGGCGAAGGCCGGCTTGTCAGTCACTGCCATATCGGCCAGGACTTTACGGTCCAGTTCGATACCAGCCTTTTTCAGGCCGTTCATGAAGGCGCTGTAGGTCATGCCGTGCGAACGCGAAGCCGCGTTGATACGGGTGATCCACAAAGCGCGGAAGACGCGCTTCTTGTTGCGGCGATCGCGGTAGGCGTACTGGCCAGCGCGCATGACTGCTTGCTTGGCGACGCGATACACGCGCGAACGACGACCACGGTAGCCTTTGGCAAGGTCCAGGACTTTCTTGTGACGGGCACGTGCAGTAACCCCACGTTTAACTCGAGGCATAGTAGCTCCTTGATAGTGAGATTAAGCAGACGGCATCATGCGCATGACGCTCGTGACGTCCGACGCATTGATGTTACGGGTGCCGCGCAGTTGACGCTTGTTTTTGGTGGTTTTCTTGGTCAGGATGTGGCGTTTGAAGGCCATACCCGATTTCACGGTGCCACCGGGACGCACGCGAAAACGCTTCTTCGCGGAGCTTTTGGTTTTCATTTTAGGCATAGATTTTCTGCCTTCTCAGGCAGCTCCATGGTTAGGATTGCAGGTGGCAGCCCTGTGCTGCGCTTTTGGTGCCTGCTCTCACAAATGTCCGTTCCCTAAAGAACAGAGCCGCAAAGTATAGCATGATTTTTGCGGCTGTGGATGTTTCCAAGAAACAAAACCGGAGACGCGGCGAGGCCGGGTCTCCGGTGCGGGTGCAGCGCCGACTTACTTCTTTTTCTTCGGCGCGATCACCATGATCATCTGGCGGCCTTCCATCTTGGGGAACTGTTCCACCTGGCCATAGGCCTCGAGATCACCCTTGAGGCGTTCGAGCATGCGCATGCCGATATCCTGGTGGGCCATTTCGCGGCCACGGAAACGCAGCGTAATCTTGGTCTTGTCACCGTCTTCGAGGAACTTGATCAGGTTACGCAGCTTGATGTTGTAGTCGCCATCATCCGTGCCCGGACGGAATTTCACTTCCTTGACCGAGATGACCTTTTGCTTCAATTTGGCTTCGTGCGCCTTCTTTTGCTCGGCGTACTTGAACTTGCCGTAATCCATCAGACGGCAGACCGGCGGATTGGCCATGGGCGCAATTTCCACGAGGTCGACGTCGGCTTCTTCGGCCAGTTTGAACGCTTCAGCCAGGCTCACGATACCCAGCGGTTCATTCTCCACGCCATTCAGACGAATCTCAGCGTGGGTAATTTCACCATTGATGCGATGCGAACGATCAGTAGCTATGGTAAATCCTTTTCAGTTAGTCAGAAAAAAGCCGCACAGCCCGACGCTTGGGGTCAGGCCTTGGCAGCAACCTCTTGCTGCAGGCGTTGCACGAAGGCGTCGATCGGCATCACGCCCAGATCGACATTGCCACGGGCACGCACGGCCACGGTGTTGGCATCCCGCTCTTTGTCGCCAATGACGACGATATACGGCACTTTTTGGACGGAATGTTCGCGAATTTTATAGGTAATCTTCTCGTTCCGCAAATCAGCCTGGACACGGAAGCCTGCTTTTCGCAACGTTGCCGTCAGGTTTTGTGCATATTCCGCCTGTGCATCAGAGATGTTGAGCACGGACACCTGGACCGGAGCCAGCCACAGCGGCATGGCGCCGGCATGGTTCTCAATCAGGATACCAATAAATCGTTCGAGGGAGCCCACGGTTGCACGGTGCAACATCACCGGCACCTTGCGGGTGTTGTCCACGGCCACGTATTCGGCGCCGAGACGGCCCGGCATCGAGAAGTCGACCTGCATCGTGCCGACCTGCCACGGGCGGCCGAGGCTGTCCTTCAGATGGTATTCGATCTTCGGGCCGTAGAAGGCGCCCTCGCCCGGCAGCTCGGTCCATTCCACGCCGCACACGCGCAGGGCCTGACGCAGCGCGTTCTCGGCGCGGTCCCAGGTGGCGTCGTCGCCGATACGGTTGTCCGGACGCAGGGCGATCTTCACGTCCACATTGGCGAAAGCGAAGTCTTTATAGACTTGCATGGCCTGGGCGTGGAAAGCCGTGACTTCGGCTTCGATCTGCTCTTCGGTACAGAAGATGTGGCCGTCGTCCTGGGTGAAGCCGCGCACGCGCATCACCCCATGCAGGGCGCCCGAGGGCTCGTTGCGGTGGCATTGGCCGAACTCGCCGTAACGCAGCGGCAGGTCGCGGTAGGAGCGCAGATCCGAGTTGTAAATCTGGATATGGCCCGGGCAGTTCATCGGCTTGAGTGCGTAGTTGCGATTTTCCGACTCGGTCGTGAACATGTTCTCGCGGTAGTTTTCCCAGTGACCGGTCTTTTCCCACAGCGAACGGTCGAGAATCTGCGGCGCCTTCACTTCCTGGTAGCCATTGTCCTGATAGGCCTTGCGCATGTACTGCTCGACCTGCTGCCAGATCACCCAGCCTTTCGGGTGCCAGAAGATCAGGCCCGGGGCCTCGTCCTGGAAGTGGAACAGGTCGAGCTGCTTGCCCAGCTTGCGGTGGTCGCGCTTCTCGGCTTCCTCCAGCATGTGCAGGTACTGTTCCTGGTCTTCCTTCTTGGCCCAGGCGGTACCGTAGACGCGGGTCAGCATCTCGTTCTTGGCGTCGCCGCGCCAGTAGGCGCCGGCCACCTTCATCAGCTTGAAGACCTTGAGCTTGCCGGTCGAGGGCACGTGCGGGCCGCGGCACAGGTCGGTGAAATTGCCTTCCGTGTAGAGCGACACGTCTTCATTGGCCGGAATCGAGGCGATGATCTCGGCCTTGTATTTTTCGCCGATCGAGTGGAAATAGGAGACGGCCTCGTCGCGCGGCAGCACCTTGCGCGTCACCGGCTCGTCCTTCTTGGCCAGCTCGGTCATTTTCTTTTCGATCGCGGCCAGGTCGTCGGGCGTGAACGGGCGCTTGTACGAGAAGTCGTAGTAGAAGCCGTTTTCGATGACCGGACCAATCGTCACCTGCGCGTCCGGATACAGCTCCTTAACGGCATAAGCCAGCAGGTGGGCGGTCGAGTGACGGATCACTTCCAGACCATCGGCATCCTTGTCGGTCACGATGGCGAGCTGGGCGTCCTGCTCGATCAGATAGGAAGTGTCGACCAGCTTGCCATCGACCTTGCCGGCCAGCGCAGCCTTGGCCAGGCCAGTGCCGATGCTGGCGGCCACCTGGGCCACGGTCACCGGGCCCTCGAAGGAACGCTGGGAACCATCGGGCAGAGTAATGTTGAGCATGCTGATCTCCTGGGGGAATACGAAATGTACAGACGAAAAAAAACGCGGACTAGCCGCGTTTTTTCTTTGAAAAGCAAGAGTAAAGAAAAGCCCTCGACTAGCGTCGCTTGAAACCTTCCAGCGTCGTAGTTCGCGGTGTCATAACCGTAACTGCCTTTCTCGCTCTTACTAAAAATTCTGGTGGGCGGTGAGGAATTCGAATCCCCGACCCCTTGGATGTCGACCAAGTATTCTAACCAGCTGAACTAACCGCCCGTCGAGACCAGAATTATAGGGAAACTCTCTCGAATGTGCAAGAGCCATTTGCGAATTGTTTTTCAGCGGCGTGAAACGAGGATGCCGCCGACGATCAGCGCGAAGGCCAGGCCATGGTAAAGATGGGGCGCCTCGCCCAGCACGGCGGCCGACAGCAGGGCCGCAAACAGCGGCGTCAGGTTCACGAAGAAGCTGCCGATGCTCGGCCCCGCGCGCTCCACTCCCGCACCCCAGCAACGAAACGCGATCACGGCCGGCCCCACCGCCACGTACAGCAGGCCCAACACGGTCGGCCAGCCCCACACGATGTGCTGAGGCCGCAAGCTCCATTCACCGACCGCAAACAAGCTCGACCACAGCACCCCGAAGGCCACCTGGGCCAGCAGAAAGGCGGCCCAGTCCTGGCGCAGGCTGTCCGGTTCGCGCCGCTGCACCAGCATCCAGCTATAAAACGACCAGACGATGGTGGCGACAATCATCAGCACATCGCCCGGCACCAGCCGCAAGCCGCGCAGCTGATGCCAGTCGCCATGGCAGATCACGATCAGCACACCGAGCACCGACAGCAGCGCCCCCAGCCACTGCGCGCGCTTGGCCGGCACGCGGAAGAACAGCGCGCCCACCACCAGCATCCAGACCGGCATGCTGGCCGCCACCAGGGTGACGTTGATCGGCCCCGAAGTCTGCAGGGCCAGATATTGGAGCGAGTTATACAGGCCAATGCCGAGCAGACCGAGCAGCGCCAGGCGGCGCCAGTAGGCCAGGCCGGCGCCGCCGCGGCGAAACGGAAAGGCGGGCGAGCGCCAGGCCAGCGCGGCCAGGATCAACAGCGCCAGAACCCAGCGCATCAGATTGAGCGTCATCGGCGGCACCAGCGGCGCCAGCAGACGGCCCACCACGGCATTGCCGGCCCACAGCACCGGCGGCACCGTCAGCAGCAGGGCCGTGCCGGCCGAGATCGGTTTCTGCATCAGGCCCCCGCCTTGTTTTTCAAGTACACTTTGCGCTCCTCATCTTTGTACACACGCATGCCGAACCAGCCCCTGCCCTCGTCCGCCCACCTGCACGCCCACCGCGCGGGCGACGCCCAGCACACCCACGTGATCGACCAGCGTCCCGCGTCCGTGCTCGGCTGGGCCCTGGCCCTGACCCTGCTGTACGCCGGCGTCGAGGTCGGCGTAGGCTTCCTGTCCAACTCCCTCGCCCTGATTTCGGACGCCGGCCACATGGTGACCGACGCCGCCGCCCTCGGCCTGGCGCTGATGGCCCAGGCCATCGCCAAGCGCCCGCCCTCAGCCCGCCATTCCTTCGGCTTCGTGCGCGCCGAAGCCCTGGCCGCCTTCGTCAATGGCCTCGCCATGCTGGCCATCGTCGGCTGGATCGTGAGCGAAGCCATCAGCCGTCTGCGTGCGCCCGAGCCCGTGCAAGGCGGCATGGTCACGGTGGTGGCCGCCATCGGCCTGGTGATCAATATTCTGGTGGCCTGGATCTTGTCGCGTGATAAGGATAGCGTGAACACGCGCGCCGCGCTGGTGCACGTCCTCGGCGATCTGCTGGGTTCGGTCGGCGCGATCGCAGCCGGCGCCATCATCTACTACACGGGCTGGCTCCAGGCCGACCCGCTGCTGTCGATCTTCGTCTCCCTGCTGATTCTGAAATCGACGATCGGTGTGCTGCGCGAGAGCTATCACTTCCTGATGGAAGGCGTGCCGCACGCGATCGACTATCTGCAGGTCGGCGCCGACCTGGCCCAGGTGCCGGGCGTGCTCAATGTGCACGACCTGCACGTCTGGGACATGTCGCCCGGCCATCCGGCCCTGATCGGCCATCTCGAAATCGCCGACCTGGCCCAATGGCCGGCCGTGCTGGCGGCCGTCAAGGCCATGCTGCTGGAAAAGCACGGCATCGACCACATCACGCTGCAGCCGGAAGTGGACGAGCACGCCCACTGAGCGCTTACTGGCGGCGCGCCTCGAGCACGCCGCTGACTTCATTGATGGCGGCAATCGCCTTCTGCAGCTGCCCGGTCGAGGAAATCTCGGCCGTGAAGACCATGCGCGCCTGGCCCTTGGCGCTTTGCGTGTTGACGCCAATGACGTTGATCTTCTCGCGCGAGAAGACCTCGGAAATATCGCGGAGCAGGCCCTGGCGGTCGGCCGCCAGAATGAACAGGTCGACCGGATAGACGGTGTCTGCCCCGGCCCGCCCCCATTCGGTGACGATCACGCGCTCAGGTGCCTTGGCGCGCATCTCGGCGAAGTTCTTGCAGGTGATGCGGTGGATCGACACGCCCTTGCCGCGCGTGACGAACCCGACGATGCCATCCGGCGGCGCCGGTTTGCAGCACTTGGCCAGCTGCGTCATCAGCCCGTCGGTGCCGACCACCAGCACGCCCGATTTGGCGCCCTGCTCCGTGCTCGAGGCGCGGCTCTTGTTGACGACGGGCGCATCGGGCGCGGCGACCTCGGGCACATCATCGTGCAGGGCCGCCTCGACATGGCGCAGGCTGAACAGATCCTTGCCGACCGCGATGAACAGTTCATCCACCTTGGGGAAACCCAGCTTCTGCGCCAGATCCTCGAGGTTGACAGCCGTTTTGCCTTCGCGTTGCAGGGATTTTTCGACCAGCGCACGGCCATGCGCAATCGTCTCTTCCAGCTCGATGGCGTGGAACCAGGCGCGCACCTTGGAGCGCGTGCGCGGGCTGACCGTATAGCCGGGGCTCAGCCAGTCGCGCGAGGGTCCGGCCGTGCCGGGCGCGCCCTTGGCCGTGATGATTTCGCAGGTCTGGCCGTTTTTCAGCGGCGTGTTCAGCGGCACCATCACCCCATCGACCTTGGCGCCGCGGCAGCGGTGGCCGACTTCACTGTGCAGGTGGTAGGCAAAGTCGATCGGCGTGGCGCCATTTGGCAGCTCGATCACGCGCGCCTGCGGCGTCAGCACGAAGATGCGGTCATCGAGCTGGGTGGCCTTGAGCTTCTCGACCCACTCGCGCTCCTTTTCCTCCTGCCCGACGACCGATTCGGTCACCTCCGACTTCCAGGCCAGCAGCTGGCGCAGCCAGGCGATCTTTTCGTCGTACTTCTGGGCCTTGAAGTTGGAGCCGCCCTCTTCCTTGTAGCGCCAGTGCGCGGCCACCCCGTACTCGGCGAAATTGTGCATTTCCTGAGTGCGGATCTGGACTTCGAGCGGACGCCCGTCTTCGGCCATGACGACCGTGTGCAGCGATTGGTAGCCGTTCGGCTTGGGGCGCGAAATATAGTCGTCGAACTCCTTGGGCAGCGGCGTCCAGATATTGTGGACCACGCCCAGCACCGTGTAGCAGGTCTTGATGTCGGCGACGATCACGCGGAAGGCGCGCACGTCGTAAAGCTCGGAGAAATCGAGCTCCTTGCCGCGCATCTTGTTCCAGATACTGAAGATGTGTTTCGGCCGCCCGAACACCTCGGCCTGGATGTCGGCCGCCTTCAGCTCATCCTGCAGCCGCTTGATCGAGGCCTGGACGAAGGACTCGCGCAGCAGGCGCTTTTCCTCCAGCATCTTGGCGATGCGCTTGTAGGTGTCCGGCTCCATGAAGCGGAAGGCCAGGTCTTCCAGCTCCCATTTCAGCTGCCAGATGCCGAGCCGGTTGGCCAGCGGCGCGTACAGGTCGAGCACTTCCTTGCCGTACTCGTGGGTCAGCTGGTCGAAGCGTTTGATCTCGGCGAAATAGCGCAGCGTCACCACGCAGGCCGACAAGCGCACCAGAATCACGCGCATATCGCTGGCCATGGCCAGCAGCATCTTGCGCAGGGTTTCGACCTGATCGGACGGGGCTTTCTTGTCGCGCCCGCCTTTCTGGGCCTCGGTGATTTCGCGCAGGCGCATCAGCTGGCGCACGCCGCCGACCATGTCGACGACTTCCTTGCCGAAGCGCGGCTCCAGCCCGGCCACCGAGGCTGGGTCGAGCATGGCCATCTCGAACATCAGGCCGGCGATACGGGTCTCGGCATCCGAGCGCAGGGTCGACAGCACGCTGCCGACCCCGAGCGCGAACTCGAACGCGCTCTGCCCATGGTGGATCAGGCGTTCGCCATAAGCCTCGGCGGCGAAATCAATCGCCGCCGCGACACGCGCGCTATCGCCCGGGCTCAGGCCGTGAACAAGCTGAGCCCGCGCACTTCCGAGCGCAGCAACCGAGACCATCGCGGATTACTTCTGTGCGGCCGTGATGCAGATTTCGACCAGGCAGGCCGGATTGGCCAGCTTGGCTTCGACCGTGGCGCGCGGCGGGGTGTGACCGGCCTCGACCCATTCATCCCAGACCGAATTCATGCCGGGGAACAGGGCCATGTCCTTGATGAAGATCTGGCACATCAGGATGCGCGTTTTGTCGCTGTTGGCCTCGGCCAGCAGACGGTCGATATGCCCGAGCACTTCGCGCGTCTGGCCGACGATGTCGGCCGCGGTGTTTTCCGCGATCTGGCCAGCCAGATAGACGGTGCCATTGTGGATGGCGATTTCGGACAGGCGCTTGCCTACGTGCAGTCGTTTGATTTCCATAACTCTCTACTTGTAAAACGGGCGGCGTCAGCCGACCAGGAATTGTCTCACAATCGCGATCTGCTCGTCGTGCAGGAAGGTCGGGGCGTGACCGACACCCGGCACCTCCACCAGACGAGCCAGGGGCCCGCGTTGCGTCATGATGTGCGCGGTCTCACGGGTGAGCAGATCGGATTGCTCACCGCGGACCAGCAAGGTCGGGCAGCGGATGGCATCGTAGGCCGCCCACAGCGCCGCCTCATCGGCCTTGGCCGATTCCGGGGTTGCCGAACGAAACGGTACGGCCAGGCCCATGTCGTAATGACGGACCCACTGGCCATCGGCATCCTGGCGCAGCACGTCGGCCGCCAGCTTATGCCATTCTTCTTCCGTATGCGGCCCGAACGGCTGCGACACGTCGCGCACGAACTTGGCCGCCATCTCAAATGTGGGGAAACGCAGCTCCTGGCCGATGTAGTCGCCGATGCGCTGCAGGGCCACCGGGTCCAGGGTCGGGCCGATATCGTTGAGCACCAGCTTCTGCACCGGATTGCCGGGCAGGCTGGCCAGGGCCATCGCGATCAGGCCGCCCATCGAGGTGCCGACGCAGGACACGCGGTCGCTGCCGTCGCCGCGCGTGACGCGCGCCAGCAGGGTCACGATGTCCGCCACATACTGCGGAATGCCGTACAGCTGCGGGTTGCGCAGCCGGCCCGAGCGGCCGCGGCCGACGATGTCGGGGCAGATCACACGGTAGCGGTCGCTCATGGCGCGCGCCAGATTGTCGAAGTCGTCCCCGACGCGAGTCACGCCGTGCAGGCAGACCAGCACATTCGGGTTATCGGCCGCGCCCCACTCCTTGTAGGACAGATGATGCAAGCCGGCCAGCGAAATGCATTGCACCGTCTTGATCTGGGCCTCGCTCATGTGCACTCCTTCAAGATCGCGCTTCACGCGCGTCGATGTGATTAATATGCCCATTTTAGCGGGCGTTCCGAATAGAATTCTACCTGACCAGTTTTCTTCCACCATCTCCACAGAGGATTGTATGACGCAAGCACTACTTAGCGGTAAAACTGCACTGGTGACGGGCTCCACATCGGGCATCGGCCTCGGCATCGCGCGCACCCTGGCCGCCCAGGGCGCCAACATCCTGTTCAACGGCTTCGGCGATGCGCAGGAGATCGAACAGCTGCACCAGGGCGTGGCCCAGGAGTTTGGCGTGAAAACGGCCTACCACGGCGCCGACATGTCCAAGCCCGAGCAAATCGCCGACATGATCGCCTATGCCGACCAGACCTTCGGCGGCGTCGATATCCTGGTCAACAATGCCGGCATCCAGTTTGTCGCGCCGATCGACCAGTTCCCGGTCGAGAAATGGGACGCCATCCTGGCCATCAATCTGAGCTCGGCCTTCCACACCACGCGCCTGGCCCTGCCCGGCATGAAGGCCAAGAACTGGGGCCGCATCATCAATATCGCCTCGGTGCACGGCCTGGTGGCCTCGGCCGAAAAATCGGCCTATGTGGCGGCCAAGCACGGCCTGGTCGGCCTGACCAAGGTCACGGCCCTGGAAAATGCCCACACCGGCATCACCTGCAATGCCATCTGCCCGGGCTGGGTGCTGACCCCGCTCGTGCAAAAGCAGGTCGACGCGCGCGCCGCCAAGGACGGCACCAGCATCGAGGCCGCCAAAAAAGCCCTGCTGTCGGAAAAGCAGCCCTCGGGCGAATTCGTCACGCCCGAAGAACTGGGCGCGCTGGCCGTGTTCTTCTGCAGCCCGGCCGGCGACCAGGTGCGCGGCGTGGCCTGGAATATGGACGGCGGCTGGGTCGCCCAGTAAGCCCGGCCCGTTTCGGGCTATGATGGCGCGTTCACGATTTCAGGAATGAAAACATGCGCCATCTACTTGTCGTCCTTGCCCTCATCTGCGGCCTGGCCCGGGCCGCCGACCCCGCCGTGCTGCTCGAACCGGCGGCCGTCTGGACCGGCGATAGCGCGCCCCACAGCGGCTGGGCCGTGCTGGTCGAAGGCAAGCGCATCACGGCGGTCGGACCGGCCGCCAGTCTGCGGGTGCCGGCCAACGCGCGCCGCATCGCCCTGCCCGGCAAGACCCTGATCCCCGGTCTGATGGACCTGCACTCGCACGTGCTGCTGCACCCGTATAACGAAGTGCTGTGGGACGACCAGGTGCTGAAAGAGCCGATCGAATACCGCAGCATGCTGGCCGTGCGCCACGCCGCTCTCACCCTGCAGTCCGGCTTCACCACGCTGCGCGACCTCGGCACTGAGGGCGCCGAGTATGCCGACGTGTCGATCAAGCGCGCGATCGACGAAGGCATCATCCCCGGCCCGCGCCTGCTGATCGCCACCAAGGCCATCGTCGCCACCCACACCTACGGCCCGGCGCCGCGCAACTACCGCCACGACCACGCCTTCCCCCAGGGCGCGCAGGAAGTCACCGGCGTGGACGAAGCCGTGAAAGCCGTGCGCGAGCAGGCCGCCCACGGCGCCGACTGGATCAAGTTCTATGCCGACTACCGCTTCGGCCCGAACGGCACGGCGCGCCCCACCCTGTCGCAGGAAGAAATGAATGCCATCGTCCAGGCCGCGCACCAGTCGGGCCGCAAAGTGGCCGCCCATGCCGCCACCGACGACGCGATCCGCATGGCCGTGCTGGCCGGGGTCGATACCATCGAACACGGCTATGGCGCCAGCGAGGCGACCTTCCGCCTGATGGCCGAGCGCAAGACCGTCTACGTCCCCACGCTGACCGCGCCCGAAGCGACCAGCGAATACTTTCAGAAGTACCAGCGCGGCGGCCCGCCGAGCGCATCGATGCAGCAGGCCGCGCGCGCCTTCCAGCTGGCGCGCAAGCTCGGCGTGACGATCGCTTGCGGCAGCGACGTCGGCGTGTTCGCCCACGGCACCAGCGCGCGCGAGCTGATCTGGATGGTCAAGCTTGGCATGAGCCCGCTGGAAGCCCTGCGCAGCGCCACCGTGGTCGCGGCCCAGGTCATCGACAAGAGTGCCGAGCTGGGCGCCATCCAGAACGGCCTGCTGGCCGACCTGGTGGCCGTCGAAGGCGACCCCACGCGCGACATCGGCGCCGTGCAGCAAGTGCGCTTCGTGATGAAGAACGGCGAGGTCGTGCGGCACGATTGAGGTGCGTGCCTGCACCGGCGTGGGTGGGGCCTACGTAGTTTCCACTATGCGTAATCCACAATAGCGCCCCAAGGCAGTGCGCGCGATGATGCGATTCATCCTCCACCCTCGCCGCATCGCGCCATGAAAAAGCCCTTCTACAAGATCCTCTACGTCCAGGTGTTGTTTGCCATCGCCTGCGGCGTGCTGCTCGGGGTCTGGTATCCCAGTCTCGCCACCGACATGAAGCCGCTCGGCGACGGCTTCATCAAGCTGATCAAGATGATCATTGCCCCGGTGATCTTCTGCACCGTGGTGTCCGGTATCGCCGGCATGCAAGACATGAAGAAGGTCGGCCGCGTCGGCGGCAAGGCCCTGCTGTATTTCGAGGTGGTGTCGACGATCGCCCTGATCATCGGCCTGATCGTGGCTAATTACATGCAACCGGGTGCCGGCTTCAATGCCGATCCGGCCAAGCTCGACACCAAGGCCATCGCCGAGTTCACGGCCAAGGCCAAGGCCCAGTCGACCGTCGACTTCGTGCTCAACATCATCCCCAGCACCTTTGTCGATGCCTTTGCCAAGGGCGACATCCTGCAGGTGCTGCTGATTGCGATCCTGTTCGGTTTCGCCATCTCGCGCATGGGCGAGTTTGGCCGCCCGGTCACCCAGGCCATCGACGTGATTTCGCATGCCGTGTTCGGCGTGGTGGCCATCATCATGAAGGCCGCCCCGATCGGCGCGTTCGGCGCCATGGCCTTCACGATCGGCAAATTCGGCCTGGCCTCGCTGCTGCCGCTGATGAAACTGATGGGCTCCTTCTATCTGACCTGCCTGCTGTTCGTGTTCGTCGTGCTGGGCACCATCGCCCGCATGACCGGTTTCTCGATCACGCGTTTCATCAGCTATATCAAGGAAGAGCTGCTGATCGTGCTCGGCACCTCGTCCTCGGAGAGCGCCCTGCCCGGCCTGATGCGCAAGCTCGAGAAGCTTGGCTGCTCCAAGCCGGTGGTTGGCCTGGTCGTGCCGACCGGCTATTCGTTCAACCTTGACGGCACCAATATCTACATGACGATGGCCGCCCTGTTCGTGGCCCAAGCCACCAATACCGACCTGACCCTGACCCAGCAGCTGACCATCCTCGGCGTCGCCATGCTGACTTCGAAAGGCGCATCGGGCATCACCGGCGCCGGCTTCATCACCCTGGCGGCCACGCTGGCCGTGGTGCCGACGATCCCGGTGGCCGGCATGGCCCTGATCCTCGGCATCGACCGCTTCATGAGCGAATGCCGCGCGCTGACCAATTTCGTCGGCAACGGCGTGGCCACGATCGTCGTCTCGAAGTGGGAAAAAGAGCTCGACCAGGCAACGCTGGCGCGCGAACTCGCCCATCCCACGACCGAGGTGCACAGCGCACCCGTGTCGGTGCCTGACACCGCCAAATAATTCCCCGCACCAACCCCAAGGGGCCGCAACAGCGGCCCTTTTTTTCGCCCAGAAAAATCGGGGGCAGACCCCATTTATCTGCGGGGAAAAATGGGGTCTGACCCCATTTTTTCTAACCGGCTACGCCGCGCTAAAAGAAAAAGGCCGGCATCGCTGCCGGCCTTTTTTACGCCATCGCTTGCCGCGTTATACGGCCGACAGGTCGAGCGGCACGCCGGTGGCGGCCTGGATCTGCTCCTTGGTGACGCCCGGTGCGAGCTCCGTTACTTTCAAAACAGAACCCGTTACTTCCATAACACCGAGGTCGGTGATGATCAGGTCGACCACGCCCACGCCCGTCAACGGCAAGGTGCAGGCCGGCAGGATCTTGTGCGAGGTGCTGCCATCCTTGGCCGTGGCCACATGTTCCATCAGCACCACGACGCGCTTGACCCCGGCCACCAGGTCCATCGCTCCGCCCATGCCTTTCACCATCTTCCCGGGGATCATCCAGTTGGCCAGATCGCCCTTGTCCGACACCTGCATGGCGCCGAGGATGGCCAGGTTGATTTTGCCGCCGCGGATCATGCCGAAGGAGTCGGCCGAGCTGAAGAAGGCCGCGCCCGGCAGCGCCGTCACGGTCTGCTTGCCCGCATTGATCAGGTCGGCGTCGACTTCCGCTTCGCTCGGGAAGGGGCCGATGCCGAGCAGGCCGTTTTCCGACTGCAGGAAGACTTCGATATCGGCCGGCACATAGTTGGCCACCAGGGTCGGCAGACCAATGCCGAGGTTCACATAAAAGCCGTCTTGCAGCTCTTTGGCCGCGCGTGCAGCCATTTCATTACGATTCCATGCCATGTTCTGTCTCCGCTTGGCTTAGTTGGCGCGCACGGTGCGCTGTTCGATGCGCTTTTCCGGGGTCGCGTTGACGACGATCCGGTGCACGAAAATGCCCGGCGTGTGCACTTCATCCGGATCGAGCGCGCCGATCTCGACCAGCTCCTCGACTTCGACCACGGTGATCTTGCCAGCCGTGGCCACATTCGGATTGAAGTTGCGCGCCGTTTTGCGGTAGACGAGATTGCCGGCCTTGTCGGCCTTCCAGGCCTTGACCAGGGAGACGTCGGCCACGAGGCTGCGTTCCATCACATAGGTTTCGCCATCGAACTCGCGGGTTTCCTTACCCTCGGCGACGATGGTGCCGACGCCGGTCTTGGTGAAGAAAGCCGGAATGCCGGCGCCGCCCGCACGCAGCTTTTCGGCCAGCGTGCCCTGGGGCGTGAATTCGAGCTGGAGTTCGCCGGCCAGATACTGGCGTTCGAATTCCTTGTTCTCGCCGACATAGGACGAGATCATTTTCTTGATCTGGCGCGTCGTCAGCAGCATGCCCAGGCCAAAGCCATCGACACCTGCGTTATTCGAAATGGCGGTCAGGTCTTTGACACCCGAGTCGCGCAGGGCCGCAATCAGGGCCTCCGGAATGCCGCACAGGCCGAAGCCGCCGACCGCGATGGTCTGGCCATCTTGGACGATGCCGGCCAGCGCCGAGGCCGCGTCAGGGTACACTTTATTCATACGTCTCCCAATATGATCAGTTTTAGATAAACCGGGGACTGAGCTTAAAATAGCCCTGTTCAAATCACAATACCGTAGAACTACCGGCCCGATGCCCTCTTCTTACGCCTTCGACTACGAGACGATTTTCCAGTTCGCGCCGGTTGGCATGTGCATTTCCGACGAGCGGATCATCCAGGCCGCCAACCAGGCGCTGGCCGACATGTTCGGCTACCGGCTCGCGGAACTGGCGGGCATGTCCTTCCAGCAGCTCTACCCGACGGCCGACGAGTTCCTGCGCACGGGCGCGCGCATCGTGCCCATCATGAACAAGAAAGGCAGCTATTCGGACGAGCGCATCATGCGCCGCGCCAATGGCGAGCTGTTTTGGTGCCATGTGAGCGGCCGCGCGCTCGATCCGGCCCGCCCGCTGGGCGCTGGCGTCTGGACCTTTGAGGATGTGAGCGAAAAGCGCCCCGTCACGGCCGAGCTGACGGCGCGCGAACGCGAGATCGCGGCCCTGCTGGTGGAAGGAAAAACCAGCAAGCAGATTGCGCGCGACACCGACCTCAGCCCGCGCACGGTGGAGATGCACCGCGCGCGCCTGATGCGCAAATTCAGCGCCGCCAATTCCTCCGAGCTCATCAAGAAGCTCTTCGGCCTGGCGGCCTGAGCGGGCCTTACTGGGCCGTCATGCCATCGTCGGCCGTGATGATGGCGCCGTTGATGAAGTGCGATTCTTCGGCCGCCAGCAAGAGCAGCAGGCCATCGAGGTCTTCCGGTTTGCCCGTGCGTTTGCGCGGCAGCATTTCCATCAGTTTGATGCCCTGGTCGGTGTCGAAATAGTCCTCGTTGATTTCGGTGCGGATGTAGCCGGGGCAGATGGCGTTGACATTGATGTTGTACTTGCCCCATTCCACGGCCATGGCCTTGGTCATCTGCACGACGCCAGCCTTGCTCATGCAATAGATGCCGATCTGCGGCATCACGCGCAGGCCGGCCACCGAGGCGATATTGATGATGCGGTGCTGCTTGCGCGGGTCGCCCTTGGCGCGCGCGATCATGCGCTTGGCCGTCTGCTGGGCGACAAAGAAGGCCCCGCGCAGATTGGTATCCATCACGTAGGCGTAGTCCTCGGGGCTGACATCGAGCAGGCGTTGCGTGGTTGATACACCCGAATTATTGACCAGGATGTCAATCGGCCCGGCCTCCGTTTCGGCATGGGCGATGGCCGCCTTGATGCTGGCCAGATCGGTCACATCGAGGGTCACGACATGGGCCGCGCCGCCCTCGGCCTCGATCTCGGCGCGCAGCTCCTTGAGCCGGTCCACACGGCGCGAGGCCAGCACCACCTGGGCGCCGGCGCCGGCCAGGGCCTTCGCAAAACGCGCACCCAGCCCGCTCGACGCGCCGGTCACCAGCGCGATTTTGCCTTCGAAATTCACCTCAATGCCCACGATCGGCTCCTCCATTTCTCTCGTCCGTAGTATCTTACACTGCGCAGCGATTAGATGGACGCGTCTAAACGCAGGCGCCCCAAGTTGCAATCCCGCCCAAAAACCCGCACACTCGTGCTTTTCCAATCCACTCACCCGAACAATGTCCCAGTCCCTACTTGAACAATTTGGTCCGCGCGACGCGATGGAATATGACGTCGTCATCGTCGGCGGTGGCCCGGCCGGCCTGTCGGCTGCGATTCGACTGAAACAACAAGCTGACGAACAGGGCCGCGAAGTGTCCGTGTGCGTGCTGGAAAAAGGCAGCGAACTGGGCGCGCACATCCTGTCGGGCGCCGTGATGGACCCGCGTGCACTGGATGAACTGTTCCCGAACTGGAAGGAAATGGGCGCGCCGCTGAACCAGCCGGTGACCGAAGACCGCTTCCTGTTCCTGACTGAAAAAGGCGTGATCCACACGCCCCACTTCCTGCTGCCGCAGTGCCTGCACAACGACGGCAACTACATCATCTCGCTGGCCAATGTCGTGCGCTGGCTCGGCCAGCAGGCCGAAGCGCTCGGCGTGGAAATCTTCCCCGGCTTCGCGGCCGCCGAAGTGCTGTACAACGAAGATGGCTCGGTCAAGGGCGTGGCCACCGGGAATATGGGCGTCGGCCGCGAAGGCGAGCCGCTCGACTCCTTCCAGCTCGGCATGGAACTGCACGCCAAATACACCTTCTTTGCGGAAGGCGCGCGCGGCCATCTGGGCAAGCAGCTGATCGCCAAATACAAGCTCGACGAAGGCAAGGACCCGCAAGCTTTCGGCATCGGCATCAAGGAACTGTGGGAAATCGATCCGGCCAAGCATCAGCCTGGCCTGGTGATCCACACGGCCGGCTGGCCGCTCGACAACGACACCTATGGCGGCTCCTTCCTGTATCACCTGGAGAACAATCAGGTCGCGGTCGGCTATGTCGTCGGCCTCAACTACGCCAATCCCTACCTGTCGCCCTACGAAGAATTCCAGCGCTACAAAACGCACCCGGCCATCCGCCACTATTTTGAAGGCGGCAAGCGCATCGCCTACGGCGCGCGGGCAATCGCGGCCGGCGGCCTGCAGTCGCTGCCCAAGTTCGTCTTCCCCGGCGGCGCCCTGATCGGTTGCGACGCCGGCTTCCTCAACATGAGCCGGATTAAGGGCTCGCACGCGGCCATCAAGAGCGGCATGCTGGCGGCCGAGGCGGCCTTTGCGGCCCTGGGCGCCGAGCGCCAGAGCGACGAACTGGGCGCGTATGCCGAGTCCTTCGCCAACTCCTGGCTGCACGAGGAACTGCATGTGGCGCGCAATGTGAAGCCGTGGATGAGCAAGGGTCTGGTGCTGGGCACGATCATGACTGGCATCGACCAGATCGTCTTCCGCGGCAAGGCGCCGTGGACCCTGCGCCACCATCAGCCCGACCACGCCTGCCTGCGCCCGGCCTCGGAGTTCACGCCCATCGTCTATCCCAAGCCCGATGGCAAGATCACCTTCGACCGCCTGTCCTCGGTGTTCATCTCCAACACCAACCATACGGAAGACCAGCCGGTGCACCTGACGCTGAAAGACGCCTCGGTGCCGGTGCAGGTGAATCTGGCCAAGTTCGCCGGGCCGGAGGCGCGCTACTGCCCGGCCGGCGTGTATGAGTTCGTGAAGACCGATGAGGGCGGCGACCGTCTGCAGATCAATGCGCAGAACTGCGTCCACTGCAAGACCTGCGACATCAAGGACCCGACCCAGAACATCGTCTGGGTGGTGCCCGAAGGTGGCGGCGGACCCAATTATCCGAACATGTAACCAAGAAAACGCGGGCCGGTCCCGCGTTTCTTTTTTTACCATTGTCATTACTTGCGAGCAATGCTAGGATGGGCGCGTTCGTACATATCAGGAAATTTTGTGCTGCGCCTCGTCTATCTCAGTTCCGCCACCCGGGAGCTGACCAAATCTGAACTGCTCGACCTGCTGGAAGCGGCGCGCGAGAATAATGCCCGCCTTGGCATCACCGGCCTGCTGCTCTACAAAGGCGGCAATTTCATGCAAGTGCTGGAAGGCGAACCCGAGGCCGTGCGCACGCTGTACCGCAAGATCGTGCGCGATGCGCGCCACACCGGCCCGATGCTGATCATCGAAGAACCGGCGGACACCCGCTTTTTCGAAGGCTGGGGCATGGGCTTTCGCGATCTGGACGATCCTGAGCTGCACAATACGCCCGGCTACAGCCACTACATGAATCTCGGACGCGACCGCAGCCCCACGCGCGCCGATCACAGCGGCGTGCACGAACTGATCGAGATGTTCCGCAGCGGCCGTTAGTGGCGCAGGCGCCGCTCGGCATAGCCCTGCAGGGCTTCGAACAGCAGGCTCAGGGCCCAGTAGACCAGGGCCGCGGCGCAGTACAGCGGCAGCGGCTGAAAGGTCGCGGCGATCACCTCCTTGGTGGCGAGCATCAGCTCGGTCACCGTAATCACCGACACCAGCGAGGTATCCTTGATCAGGCTGATCAGGGTATTGCTCATCGAGGGTACCGCCACGCGCAGGGCCTGCGGCAGCACCACATAGCCCAGCGTCTGCCAGTAATTGAGGCCGAGCGAATAGGCCGCGCGCCACTGGCCCAGGGCAATGCTGGAGATCGCGCCGCGCAGGGTTTCGGACAGGTAGGCGCCCGCATTCAGGCTCAGGGCCAGCACGCCGGCCGTGACCGGCTCAAATTCGATGCCGATACTGGGCAGGCCGTAATAGATGACGAAAATCTGCACCAGCAGCGGCGTGCCGCGCATTGCGCTGACATACAGGGCGGACGGCCAGCGCAGCACGGCATACGGCAGCATGCGCATCACGGCCACCGGAAAGCCGATCGCCAGGCCGCCCAGCATCGCCGCCACGGCGAACAGCAGCGTGTACAGCGCGCCCTGCAGCATCACAGGGGCGGCGGCGTGCAGCAGCTCTTGCAGATTCATCGCTCAGGGCTTGCTGACGTCGGTGCCGAACCACTTCAGCGAGACGTTCTTCAGGCTGCCATCGGCGCGGATCTCGGCCAGGGCCTTGTTGAGCGCGGCCAGAAACTCCGGATTGCCCTTCTTGACCGGCATGGCCAGGCTCTCGGCCTTGCCGACGCGCGCACCGGCCTTGATCGGCAGGGGCGAGGTCTTGACCAGATAGGCGACGAGCAGGCTGTCGTTGAGGGCGGCATCGATGCGGCCGGCGGCCAGGTCGGCCATGTTCTCGGGCGCGGCCGGGTAGCTCTTGATATTGATGCCGGCCACCGTCTTGGCCTGCTGCTCGAAGACCGAACCCTGGCCCACGCCGAGCTTCTTGCCCTTCAGGTCGTTGAGCGAGGTGTAGGCGGCCTTGTCGTCGCGGCGCAGCAGCAGCTGCGGGCTCGAATAAATGTAAGCGTCAGAAAAATCGAAGGCCTGGGCGCGCTGCGGCGTCACATTCACCTGGCTGATGATCACATCGTACTTGCCTGCCTGCAGGCCGGCCAGGATGCCAGTCCATTCGGTCGTGATGAACTCGGGCTTGAGGCCGAGGCGCTGCGCCAGCAGGCGCGCCACATCGACGTCATAGCCGGTCAGCTCGCCCGTCTTCGGGTCCTTGAAATTGAAAGGCGGATAGGTGCCCTCCATCGCAATGCGCAAGGTGCCGCGCGCCTTGACAGCGGCCAGCAGGTCGGCAGCCGCAACCGGCAGAGTACAAGCGGCCGCCAGCAGGGCCAGCAGCGCGTGACGACGGAATCGATCGATCATGGAGGTGGAAAGTCTCAGCAACAGGGAACCCGATTTATAACTGAAAACCGGCGCGCCTGCCTAGGGAATTCGGCTGCCGATAACTGCAGGATATCCGCTCAGTACGGCCGGGAATGGCGCGCCAGCTTGCTGCCGAAATCGTGGCCGACCACGAGGATGGTGGCATCGACCAGGGTATTGAGGCCAAACACGAGCTGCACGAGCTTATCGTCGGGCAGCACCCAGAGCCGGCCCTTGGGCGGCGTGGCACCGGTGGCGGCCGCGATCAGGGGCGTGACCCAGTCGGCCTCTTCGTCGACGTCGAGCAGGATCGCGCCATCCTGGGTGGTGTGCAGGTACAGGCAGCCGCCGGGCGCCAGCATGAAGCAGACGCCATAGCCGCTCTCGTTCGGGCGGATATGCTCCTGCAGGCTGCGGTTATGGGCGTCGATCCAGAGTTCGACATCGGCAGGCGTAGCCAGTTCGGTCCACGGGACCGGCTTGAAACGGGGGGCGTCCACTCAACCCTTCCAGACGCGCTGCAGGCCGGTGTCGGCGTGGATCCAGCCGCCATTGTTGCTGGCGCGGTAGTAGAAACCGACGCCGCCCTGGCGGAACGAGCGGATCAGGCCGCCCAGAATTTCGGGATTCAGATTCGGCACACGGATATCGGCCGCCCTGCCCTCCATGTGCAGGGACTTGCGCGCGGCCGGCACGCCGTCTTCGATCAACTTGGCGTTCGAGGCCGGGGTGCGGTAGCCCGACAGGATTTCGAGCGGCTGCTCGAGCCCGAAGCGGGCGATGAAGGCCTGGGTGCCCCACAGGGTCTCGAACAATTTCGGATCGATCGGCACGGTTTCGCGCCCGTTCACATCGCGCATCAGGTGGCACAGCTGTTCGTAGGCGGAAGGAATGATCTCGCCGTCCTTCCAGTACAGCACGCGCGCCTTTTCGCCCGAGGCCGGGCGCACGACATTCAGGGTGCGCGGACGCAGCCAGAATTCCAGATCGAGGCCCTGGGCGTCAAAGATGTCGGGCGCAGCATTCGGCCCGCCCGTCTGCGGCAGATCGGCGCTGCTGTTGGCCGCCTTGCCGGTGGCGCGCGTGGCGGCCACGCGCTGAATATTACTCTGGCGCGCCTGAGCCGAGCCGCAACCCACGAGGGGCGCGCCGATCAGGGCCAGGGCGCCCGTCACTGCAGTGGAATGGAGAAAATCGCGTCGTGATGCCATTTCTAAACTTTACAGTGCGCTAAGGCGGACTGCAAGGACAGAAACGCTGACCGGCCTTGCTACAGTCGCCCTCGACGGCGTTCAGTTTCTTCCAGAGGAAGTCCGTGTCGAGGCCGAAGCAGGCTTTCTCGCGCCCGGCGGCGATATAGCCATGGCGCGTGAAGAAGTCGAGCGCGCTGGCCGTGCAGTGCATGCGGATGATGCCGATGCCCAGTTCGCGCGCCTTGGCTTCGAGATGGCTCAGCATGGCCTTGCCCACCCCGCTGTGCAGGGCCTCGGGCAGGACATAGCAGAGGGAGAGCTTACCGGCCAGGGTCATCAGCGACACGCCGACCACCTGGCCATCGCGTTCGGCCACCACGCAGTAATTGGCCGATGAGCTGAACCAGGCCGCCACCGTGGCCGGTTCCTTGTTGCCGAGCCAGTTCTCGAGCAAGGCCGGATCGTGCTGGTGGTCGCGCACGCACAATTCCAGGATGGAACGGCGCAGGACAAGGCAGGCGGCGGCGGCGTCTTGTGGTGCGGCGGGACGGACCAGGATGGGGCTATTCATCTACTTTAGGTTTCAAATAATGCTGCGCATTCTAGTGCATGCATACGCAACGCCACAATAGCATAGACGCGCATGTTGCTTCATGATATCGTCCCGGCTGAAATATTGCTTGCCAGCTAAACACTATGATCAAACGCATTCTCGCCGTACTTTGTCTGAGCCTGGCCTCCGGGGCCATGGCCGCCAACGTGCCGCTGAAGTCGGCCTCGGTGCTGGTGGTCGAAGACGGGACCGGCAAAGTCCTGCTCGAAAAGAACGCCTCCGACGTCGTGCCCATCGCCTCGCTGACCAAGCTGATGACGGCGATGGTCGTGCTCGACGCCAAACAGAGTCTCGACGATACCATCACCATCGACAACGACGACGTGGACACGCTCAAGCACAGCGCCTCGCACGTGCCGGTGGGCGCCACCATGACGCGCGGCGAAGCCCTGCAGCTGGCGCTGATGTCCTCCGATAACCGCGCCGCCCACGCGCTCGGCCGCACCTACCCGGGCGGCATGGACGCCTTCCGCCGCGCCGTCAGCGCCAAGGCGCGCACCCTGGGCATGACCCAGACCGTGATCGCCGAGCCGACCGGCCTCTCGCCCGAGAACAAATCGACGGCCGTGGACCTGGCCAAGATGGCCGATGCCGCCGCCAATTATCCGGATATCCGCCGCATCACCACTGACACGCGCGAAGTGCTGACCATGAAAGGCCGCAAACGCGAGTACCACAACACCAACCGTCTGGTCGGCGCCAAGGGCTGGGACATCGGCCTGTCGAAAACCGGCTACACCGAAGAAGCCGGGCGCTGCCTGATCATGCGCGTCAAGGCCGCCGGCCGCTACGCGACCGTGGTGCTGCTCAACGCCAAGGCCAACTCGGCCCGCATGGCCGATGCACTCAACATCCGCCGTCTGCTGGCCGGGAATGAAGCCCCGGTAGCCGCCAAGGCCAAGGCCAATCCGCCCAAAGCCCGCAAGCGCGCGCTGGCCGCCAACAAGACCAAAGCGCGTAACGCCTGATTCAGGCCAGACGCGCGCGCAGGCCGCTAGCGCGCTGGGTACGCTGGGCGATCGCTTCGCCCAGCACCTCGGGCGCGCCGCTGACCAGCGTGAAGTGGGTGCGCGCCCGCGTGATCCCCGTGTAGACCAGTTCCCGCGCCATCATGGCCGCGCGCTCGCGCGGCAGCACCAGCACCGTGTGCGCGAATTCCGAACCCTGTGATTTGTGGACCGTCATGGCGTAAGCCGTTTCGACGTGGGCCAGGCGCGTGGCCAGCACCGAGCGCACCGCATCGCCTTCGAGGAAGTAGACGCGCATGCTGCTGCGCCGCTGCGGGTCCGGCAGCACGATGCCGATGTCGCCGTTAAAGACGCCGCTCGCATAGTCGTTCCGCGTGACCATCACCGGGCGTCCCGGATACCATTCGCCGCGTTTGCTGATCAGGCCCAAGCCTTCGAGGCGCTGTTCGATGGCGGCATTCAGGCCACTGACGCCCCACTCGCCTTCGCGCAGCGCGCACAGGATGCGAAAGCCTTCAAACGCACGCAGCACGGCGCGTACCCAGTCTTCGTGCGGCTGGCCGCCCGGGCCAGCCTGAATCAGCTGCAGATAACTGCCATAGCCGCCTGGCGCATCCTCACGTCCGCCGATGGCCAGCGGCAGCACCTGGCTGGGCTGGGCCTGCGCGATCCAATGCAGATCGGGCGCGCTGCTGCGCAGGATCGATTCGGCCTGGCTTCGCTCGCCCGCATTCACGGCCAGCGCCAGTTGACCAATCGGACCGCCGAAACGGCGGCTCTCGCGCAACATCACCGTCTGCTGCGCCAGTGGGCCGGCGCTGCCGCGGAAAGCCTCGGGAATCGTCTCGCCACTGGCCTCGGCGACGTAGTCGCAGGTGCGCGCATCAAAGCCGCCAGCCTGGGCCTCGGCGCACAGGTCGCCCAGCACGGCGCCCGCTTCCACCGAGGCCAATTGGTCCTTGTCACCCAGCAGAATCAGGCTGGCCGTCGGCGGCAGCGCCGCCAGCAGGGCCGCCATCATCTCCAGGTGCACCATCGACGCTTCATCGACGATCAGCACGTCGACGTCGAGCGGCCGGCCGGCGTGGTGGGCAAAGGCGCGCGTGTCGGGGCGCGCACCCAGCAGGCTATGCAGGGTGCGCGCTGGTCCCATGCGCGTTACCAGCGCGGCCAGATCGAGCTGGGTGTCGAGCCGTTCGTTCAAGTCCAGCAGGGCCTTGTCGATCGACTGCTTCAGGCGCGCGGCCGCCTTGCCGGTCGGCGCGGCCAGGGCCACGCGCAAGCGCATCGGGTCCGGCGCCAGCGCGAACAACAGGGCCAACAGGCGTGCCACCGTATAGGTTTTGCCGGTACCGGGGCCGCCCGTGATGACAGACAGACGCGCGCGCAGCGCCACCGCGCAGGCGATCTTCTGCCAGTCCGGCCCCGCATGGGCGCGCCGGTCCTGCCCGAACAGGCGACCGAGCCAGGTACTGGCCGCCTGCATATCGACCGCGCTGGCGCTGGTGGCGCGCTGGCGCACGGTGGCCGCCACCAGAGTCTCGTCGCGGTAGTAGCGGCGCAGGTAGAGGCGTGCGCCATCGAGCACCAGCGGCTGGCCGAAGTCCATCTCGCCGGGCCGCCACACGCTGGCCACGCCGGCGAGCTGCTCGCGCCAGCCCTTGGCCTGGCGCGGCAAAGGCCCCAGCGGCGCCACCAGCGTCTGCCAGCGCTCGCGCGGCCAGTCGAGCAGCGCGGCGGGGTCGGGCGCCAGCTGTTCCAGGTCCAGGCAGGAGTGCCCCTGGCCTTCCAGTTCCGACAGCAGCAGCACCGCCAGCAGGGCCGGACCGCTCAAGGGCGAGAGTTCGTCGATAAAGCGGGCGAACGCCGGGCCGAGCGCGCGCAGCTCGCCGGCGCTGACGCAGGCATCGGCGTGCGCCCAGAAGGCATTCAGATCTTCAGGCTTCATGCCCTCCCCTCCATCAAGGCATCGAGCGCGTCGAGCAGCGCCAGATCGGGCGCGATCCAGTAGCAGCCGTGGGTCTGCGGATGCGCGATCCCGCGCAGGAACAGGAAGACCGCGCCGCCCAGCTGCTGCGCCGGATCGTAGCTGGCGCCCAGGCGGCTTTGCAGCAGCCGGTGCAGGGCCAGCATGTAGATCGCAGCCTGCACGTCGTAGCGGTGTTCGGCCATGGCGGCGGCCAGCGCCTCGCGCGGATAGTGGGCGTCCTGCGTGCCGAGCGCATTCGATTTGTAGTCGAGCACCCAGTAGCGGCCATCGTGCTCGAACACCAGGTCGGCGTAGCCCTTGAGCATACCGTGCAGCTGGCGCTCCGGCAGCGGCGGGCGCGCGATGCCATCGAGCAGATGGCGGCGGCAGACGGCATCCAGTTCGGCCGCGCGCAGGCGCTCGCTCGGGAACCAGAACTCCATCTCGGGCAGCGCACTGCCGATGTCACCGAGGCTGGCCTCGAGCGGCGGCAGGCGCGTACTGGCGACCCGCTTCAGCCAGGCGCAGGCATCCTCGGCCCGGTTGCCCCAGCCGGCGCGCTCGCAGCGCTGGGTGAGTCGGGTGGCGAAGTCCTCATCGTCGGCACTGGCAAAGCCCTCCTGCGCCATCCACTCGAGCTGCTCGTGCAGGAAATTGCCGGGTACCGCGCCGCGCGGGAAGCGGTGCCACGGCGCCTCGCCCTGCCCTTCGCCATTGGCAGTATCGTCGTCGAACAGCACGGCGGCGCGCGCTTCGCTCGGAGGCGCGACCAGCTGGCGCACCAGCGCACTGAAGCTGCCGACCTGCCAGTCGCGTTCGAATTGGGCGTTGTAGCTGGATGCCTCGGTCAGCGGCGGCAGGGCCTCGCCGCGCGTCAGCCAGGTGTGGCCGACCTGTTCATCGAGCGGCTGCACGCGGGCGCCGCCCCAAGCCTGCCAAGTGGCCAGCAGGGCGGCGCCACTCAGGGCAGCGTCGCTCCCGGTCAGCAGCCAGGCCATGGCGGAGTCGCCCACGCCGCGCGGCCCCATGCCCAGCCACAGGTAGTGTCGGGCGCGCGTCAGCGCCACATACATCAGGCGCAGGTCTTCGGCTAGGCGGTCCTCGTCGGCCTGCTGCATGGCAGCGCGTCCGCGCATCAGATCCAGCTGGCGCCGCCCGTTCGCGTCCGGCACCAGCACGAACGGGGTGCGCCGCTTGTCGGCCTTGCGCGCGGCATGCGCGAACGGCAGGAAGACCAGCGGATATTCGAGACCCTTGGATTTGTGGACCGTCACCACCTTGACGAGGGCAGCGTCGCTTTCCAGGCGCAGCACGGCTTCATCGCCGCCCTGCCCGGCCGCCGCGATCTGCTCCGACAGCCAGCGCACCAGGGCCAGCTCGCCATCGAGCTGGATACTGGCCTGCTGCAGCATCTCGGCCAGGTGCAGCAGATTGGTCAGGCGGCGCTCGCCATCGGGCCGCGCCAGCAGGCGTGCGCTCAATGCCAGTTCATGGATAAAGCGGCGCAGCATGGCCAGCACGCCCTGGCGCTGCCAGACGAGGTGCAGGGCCTTCAGCTGTTCGAGGCGGGCCTCCCATTGCAGCTCATCGTCAACCAGTTGCGCCAGTTCGCCCAGACTCAGTGCGCAGCTGGCGCTGGCAAAGGCGGCGCGCGCCAGATCGTTGTCGAGCGGGTTGGCCACGGCACGCAGCCAGCGCAGCATATCCTGCGCCTCCTGCTGGCTGAAGATCGAGTCTTTATCGGACAGGTAGACGCTCTTCACGCCCCGCGCCAGCAACGCACGCCGCACCAGCTCCGCCTCTTTGCGGCCGCGCACCAGCACGGCGATGTCGGCCGCCTGCAGCGGGCGCCAGCCGTCCTGGTCGCGCAGGCCCGCGCGGCTGTCATTGAGCAGCGCGACGATGCGCTCGGCGCAGTGGGCGGCCAGGCAGTCGCGCTCGGGATCGGCCTGCAGACCGTCGACCGCGAGGCAGGCCACGTCCAGCGGCGGCAGCGGCCCCTCGCCCGTTTCCAGCACTTCGCTGCGGCCGGCGGCGGCCACCGGCTCGAACGGCAGTTCATTCTCGCCGCCGCGCCGGAAGCGGAAGGCGCCCTCGCCGGGGCGCTCCTCGGCGCCGCCGAACAGGCGGTTGACCGCTTCCACGATGCCGCTGGTGGAGCGGTAGTTGGTGCCCAGCTGGTAGTGGCGGCCGCGCGTGGCGCGCCGGCTGCGCAGATACAGCTGGATGTCGGCGCCACGGAAGGCGTAGATCGACTGCTTGGGATCGCCGATCAGGAAGATCCCCAGCTCGGGCAGATTGTCCTCGATGCGGTACAGCAGATCGAACAGGCGGTACTGCTCGGGCGAGGTATCCTGGAATTCGTCGACCAGAGCAACCGGGTATTGGTCCACGATGCGCTGGCGCAGGGCCGCGCCGTTCGGGCCTTCCAGCGCGCGGCGCAGGCGCACCAGCATATCGGCGAAGCCAAACTGGCCGGCACGCTGCTTGAGCGCGTCCATGCGTTCGCCGATATGTACGGCCGCGTGGCGCAGCAAGGTGTGGGCGATGGGACTGAGCGCATCGAGCCCGGCGCGCAGCGCTTCGGCCGCAGCCACCCAGGGCGGCAGGCTGCCGCTGAAGCCCGGCTTCAGGCATTCGCGCAGGCCGTCCTCGCTCAGGCGCTTCCAGGCGGTGTCGCTCAAGTCGGGCTCCACCAGCTCGGGGTCGGCCGCCCAGGCCTGCAGCTTCTCGCACCAGCCATTGACATAGCGTGCCTGCAGCTTGGCGCCATCGATCAGCTTTTCGGCGCGGCGCGCATCCATCCAGTCGCGCATGTCGAGGGCCAGGCTGTCCCAGCCCCGCTTCAAGGCCGCCAGTGTCGCCTGAGCGGTGGCATCGGCCAGCGCAATCGTATCGGCCAGCGTGTCCGCCTGCGCCGGAAGCAGCTCACGCTGGGACAACAGCGGCCGCACGGCGTCCTTCATCGCCTCCACATGCGGCCACACACGACGCAGCACGTCGAGCGTGCGGCCGGCCAGCGGATAGACCTGCTGGCGCCAGTAGTCGTGGGCGGCGTCGTCGAACAGGGCGCTTTCGTCGCTGACCAGTTCTTCATCAAACAGGCTGCCCGAGTCAAAGGCGTGCTCGCGCAGCATGCGCTGGCACCAGGCGTCGATGGTGAAGACGGCGGCATCGTCCATCGCCTCGGCGGCCGTGGCGAGGATGTGCGCGGCCTGCAGGCGCTGGGCTTCGCCCTGGTAGTCGGCCAGCAGCGCGGCCAGGAAGGGATCGTCGGCCGGGGCGCCGCCACGGAACACGGCGGCCGCCTGCACCAGGCGCGCACGCACCCGGTCCGACAACTCGCGCGTGGCGGCACGGGTAAAGGTCATCACCAGAATCTCGCCGGGCCGCAGCGCGCGTGCAAAACCCTGTTGGCCGCCATGGCCAAGCACCAGGCGCAGATACAGGGCAGCGATGGTCCAGGTTTTGCCGGTACCGGCGCTGGCCTCGATCAGGCGCGAGCCATGCAGCGGAAAGTCGATGGCGTGCAGCGGCTGGCTCATGCGCCCTCCTCCTGCCCGTAGGCCTGCACCTGCACAGCCTCGGCCAGCCAGTCGGCGAAAGCGCCGTACAGGGCCTGGCTGACGCTGGTATGGGCCGGCTCGGCGGCCAGGCTGGCGTAATCTGGCCACAGGCGCGCCAGCGCCGGGTCTTCGCCCTCACCCGTATGCTGGTCGCCCGATTCATAGGCCTGACGCGGTTTGCCCTGGGTGATCACTGCCAGGCCGGTCAGGCAGGCCGTGGGCAGCGGCGCATCGAGGTTGGCGCGCCACAGGGCCAGCAGCGCGCGCAGAATGCCGCGCGCCGCTTCTGGCTCGGCCGGCGCCAGCAGCAGCTGCGCGTCGGCCCCGACCAGGATGCCGTGCGCCGCCTCGTCCATCGCCGCGCAGGCCAGTTGCAGCAGCCAGGCCTCGATCAGCTTGTCCGGACGCGGGGCCTCACCGCTACACAGTTTGGAGGCGCTCTGGCTCAGTATCAGGCGGCCGGCCGCACCCACGCGAATCTGCTCGACCCAGTCGAACAGGCTGGCTTCTGGCGCGTCCAGGCTCAAGGCCAGCTTGGGCGCGGCATCGGGGAAGGCGGCGCACTGGCTGACCCAGGCCAGGCGGGCCGGGTAGATGGTCGCCATCAGCTCCTGGCGCAGTGCGGCGCCGGCGCCGCCGATCGGCAGACGTCCCTCGCGCAGCAGACGTGCGCTGCGCTCGTCCAGCACCCGCGCCACCTCGGACGGCAGCTCGGGCGGGCCGGCGTCGGCCAGCAGCGCCGCCTGCAGCTGATAGCGCTGCAGGCCGTCGGTGGCAAACGGTTCCTCGTCTTCGGCGGCGTCATCCTCATCGCGGAACACCACGCCCAGGCGCAGGCGGAAGAACTCGCGCGCCGGATTGCGCAACAGGCGCGCCAGTTCGCGCAGGCTGACCTGGCGGCCCTCGGGCAACTGGCAGGGACCAAGTTCGGCCAGGGCCGGCACCTCGCCCGCATGGGCGGCGCGCCACTCGCGCGCATGGGTGTGCAGGCCGCCGGCCTCGAAATAGCGGCGGCTGAAGGCCTGCAGCGGATGCTCGCTGGTCAGGCGCGCCAGCTCCAGCGGCCAGCCGGCTGCCAGATAATCGCGCAGCTGGGCCACCAGCACCGAGGGCGGCTGCTCGCTGTTATCGCGCGGGTTGCGCCCGCACCAGCTGATGTAGACGCGGTCGCGCGCGGCCAGCAGGGCCTCCAGCATCAGGTAGCGGTCGTCGTCGCGGCGCGAGCGGTCGCCGGGGCGGTGCATGCCCGGCAGGGCCAGCAGGTCAAAGTCGGCCTTGGGCGCGCGTCGTGGAAAGTCGCCATCGTTCATGCCAAGCAGGCAGACCACGCGGAATGGCACCGCGCGCATCGGCATCAAGGTACAGAAGGTGACGCCGCCGGACACAAACTGGTGGTTCAGGGCCGGCTCGTCGAAGGTGCCGAGCCAGGCCTCGCGCAGCACGGCCAGCGGCATGCTGTCGGTGTAGGCGGCGCGCGCGCAGGTGTCGAGCCAGGACTGCAAGGCCTGTTCGAGCGTCGCCAGGGTCAGACGCTCCTCCTCGTCGGCCGGGTCGAAAAAGGCGGCCAACAGGGCGCGCGCATGCTCGGCCCAGACAGCGGGTGTCGCCTGCTGCGCCAGCCGCCCGCGCCAGGTCAGCAACGCGTCGACCAGGCGTGCCAGCGCACCGGCCAGCGCGGCATCGAGGCCGCCGACTTCGGCATAAGGCTCGATG
Source organism: Massilia sp. TS11 (assembly GCF_022012445.1). Taxonomy (GTDB): domain Bacteria; phylum Pseudomonadota; class Gammaproteobacteria; order Burkholderiales; family Burkholderiaceae_D; genus Telluria. The sequence continues at coordinate 257,790 of NZ_JAKLTS010000003.1, read as the reverse complement.
TCCTGAAAGGCCTCGCCGGCGCCACTGGCATACCCGAGCAGCATGCGGCGCAGGCCAAACAGCCAGGCGTTCTGTTCGCCGGCGGCGCCCAGACCGAGGCTGGCGCGGTGTTCCTGGTCCAGGCCCCACCGCACCTGGGCCCCGGCGATCCAACGGCCCAGCACCGGCAGATCATCGCTGCGCAGGCCAAAGCGGCGCGCCACGGCGGGCACGTCGAGCAGGTCGCGCACCTCGCTCTGGCGGCAGCGCTGCTGGGGCAGGCGCAGCAGCCATTCCAGCGCCGCCACCAGCGGATTGGTCGTGCGCTTGCGCACATCGCCGATTTCGTAGGGGATGGTGCGCGCGTCGCCGCGCCGGAACTGATCGAACACGGCGTGGATCGCGGCGCTGAAGGTGTCGATGTCGGGCACCATCACCACCACGTCGCGCGGGCGCAGCGTGGGGTCGCGCGCGAACCAGTCGAGCAGGCGGTCATGCAGAATCTCGACTTCGCGCTGGGCGCTGTGAGCGATGCTAAAGCTGATCGAATCGTCGTCCGCCTGCGGGGCCGGGAAGGCGTGCTCGTTCAGCGGCAGCAGGTCGCGCACGGCCTCCTGCACCTGGCCGAGCAGATGCGCGCCTGGTTCCGGGTTGAACAGGTCCACGCGCAGCGGCGCCGCCGCCGTCCCCGGATCGAATTCGTCGAGCATGCGCACAAAGTCGCGCCCCTGCCGGCCCCAGGCCGCCAGCAGCGGATGGCTGTGCGCGTGCAGCTGCTCGAGCGGCACCTGCGCCAGATCGGCCCCGCGCTGGCGCTGCCGCTTGTAATGGGCGCGCAGCAGTTCGCGCCCGTCGATGATGTCGCCCCAGTAGAACTGGCAGGGGTTGGGCACGGCGACCAGCACCTGGGTCACGCGCGCCAGCGCGGCCAGGGCCTGCAAGGTCTGGTAAGGCAGGGCCGACACGCCGAACACCACTACGCGGCGCACCACCCTGCCCTGCGGCGCCGCCCCGGCCTGCAGGGCCTGGACAAAATTCTCGTGGATGCTGACGCGGCCGACGCCGCGCTGCGCGGCCGGCACGCTGTCGCACACGCCCCGCCACAGGGCGGCCTGCCAGCGCTGATCGTCGGCCAGCGGCTGCAGGCTGCCGCTGGCGCCGCGCAGCTGATCGCGCCCGGCCTCCCAGTCGCGCAGCCAGTCGGCGCGATACACCTGGTACTGGTCGTACAGGTCGGCCAGGCGCGCGGCCAGCTGCAGGCGGCGCTCGGGGTCGCCGTCGGCCAGAAAATGGCGCAGCGGCGCGAACACCGGCTGCCCCAGCAGCGCGGGCAGCAGATGCATGAGGCGCCAGGTCAGCGGCGCTTTGTCGAACGGCGCGTGGCGCGGCACCTGCTCGCGTCCGAGCACCTCGCGGTAGGCCTCCCACAGAAAGCGCGCCGGCAGCACCACGCGGGTGGCGGCGCAGATGCCGCCGTGGCTGGCCAGCGCCACCTTCATCCATTCGGCGATACCGTTGGACTGCACCAGCAGGGTCTCCTGCTCGAGCGGATCGAGCGGATGGCGGGCGAGCCAATCCAGCACGGCGTCACGCAGCGATTCAAGCTGGTTACCATGCAGGATCAACAGGCCGGGCTGGAGCGGGGTGCGCGGGCTCAAGGCGGAGTATGCGTATGCAGTTCCTGGTTAATATGGGTGCGCAGCGCGTCGAGCTGCGCGCGCATATCGTCCAGCAGCGCGGGCAGGCCGTCAAGAGCCTTTTCATCGCGATAGGCCTCCAGGCTGGCGCAGGCGGCGCTGAAGCGCAGCGCACCGACCGCGCGCGCCCCCGATTTCATGCGGTGTCCGAGCTGGGCGACCCGGCGCGCATCGCGCCGCGCCACCGCGTCCTCCAGTTCGGCCAGACCCGCCGCCGCCGAGTCGAGAAACAGCTGGGCAAAGCGCGCCATGCGCTTTTCGTCGCCGCCGAAGCTCTCCGCCAGACGGCTACGGTCGAGCAGCGGCAGGCGCTCGGCGCGCGCGCCCAGATGCTGGGCCAGACTGGCCAGCAGCACCTGCGGCGGCACCGGCTTGGTCAGCACCGCGTCCATACCGACTTCCTCACACAGCATGCGCTCCGCATGGCCGGCATTGGCCGTCATGGCGATCACCAGATTCTGGCGCAGGCGCGGGTCGGCGCGGATCATGCGCGTCGTTTCCAGCCCGTCCATCACCGGCATCTGCACATCCATCAGCACCGCGTCCACACTGTGGCGGCGCAGCTGGCCGATGGCCTCGCGCCCGTCGCTGGCCAGCAGCACCTGGCAACCGGCGTCCTCCAGCAGCTCCTGCCCGACCTGCTGGCTGAACGGATTGTCCTCAACCAGCAGGATGCGTGCGCCCGCAAGCTGCTCTTGCAGCTCCGGCCCGAGCGTGGCTTCCTCTTCCGGCTGGCCCAGCAAGGCGGTGCTGATCCCCAGCCGCGCCGTGAACCAGAAGCGGCTGCCGACACCGGGCGCGCTCTCGACGCCGACCTCGCCGCCCATCAGCTCCGCCAGCTGCTTGCTGATCACCAGACCCAGACCGGTGCCGCCGTAGCGGCGCGTGGTGGAGGCGTCGGCCTGGTGAAATGGCTGGAACAGCTGCGCGATCTGGCTTTCACTGAGCCCGATGCCCTGGTCCTCGATCGTGAAGCGCGCCAGCACCGTGTCGGCTTCGCGCTCCAGCGGCCGGACGCGCAGCCAGACCTCGCCCTGTTCGGAGAATTTGATGGCATTGCCCGCAAAATTGAGCAGCACCTGCTCCAGGCGCAGCGCATCGCCGCGCAGCTGGCGCGGCATGGCCGGCTCGACATCAAGCCGCAGGGGCAGCCGCTTGGCGCTGGCGGCGGGCGACAGCTGGTCGACCACATTGCCAAGCAGGGTATCGAGCCCGAAGTCGGCCTGTTCCAGCGCCATGCGCCCGGACTCGATTTTGGAGACATCGAGAATGTCATTCAGGATGCCGAGCAGGTGTTCGCTCGCGTGGCGAATCTTGCGCAGATAGTCGCGCTGGCGCGGATCGTCGGCCGCCTTCAGGGCCAGATGGGCCATGCCGAGAATGCTGTTCATCGGCGTGCGAATCTCGTGGCTCATATTCGACAGGAACTGGCTCTTGGCGCGGTTGGCGGCATCGGCCTGCTCGCGCAGCTCACGCAATGCGGTCACGTCGGTCGCCACGATCGCCACCGCCACCACGCGCCCGCCCACCCGCACCGGCGCGCGCACGCACCACAGCGCGCGCGGCTTGCCATCGGCCAGCGGCATCTCCAGTTCGTCCGTGCGGCGCGCACCGCTGCGCAGCACTTCTTCGTCCTGACGCCAGATCTGGGCCATCACGGCGGGGTCGACCAGCTCATGGTCGAAACGGCCAATGACTTCCTCGGGCGTGCGGCCGAGGGCGCGCGCACCGGCCGCATTGACGTAGATGATGCGGCGCGCCGTGTCCTTCATCAGCACCTGGGCCTGGATATTATTGAGCACCGTATCGAGGTAGGCGCGCTGTGCCGCCGCCTCGCGCCGGCGGCAGTACTGGCTGCTCACCAGCAGGCACAGAAGCAGCGTGGCACCGCCGGCCAGCAGCCCCGCCACGGCGGGCAGCACCGGGTCGGCCGCACCCAGCGCGTCGGCGCGGCGCACGCTGAAATGGGCCTTCCACAGGCGCCCGTTGAAATTGATCGGCAGGACAATCTGCAGCCCGTCCGGCGCAATCTGCTGCGCCGCCGGGCTATCGCGAAACAGCAGGCGGTCGTCCGCGGCCAGCCGCAGGCTGCGCTCCTGCCCCGCCGCGTACAGCGCCAGATGCACGCGCCGTATCGTCATTTCTTCGAGCGCGCCACTCATCAGACGGGGGATCGAGAAGCCAATGCCGACCGAGCCGACATAGGCGGCCCGGCGCGTCGACACGTCCTCGTGCGGCGCGCCATGCCGGTACACGGGCAGACGCATGCCCATCGCCAGATGCGGCTCCGGCACGTCGACCACGATCGGCTGGCCCGAGGCGCTGATCTTGCCGGTATCGCGCATGCGGGCCAGGGCATGTGCCACCGGCGCGCTGGCGGCGATGTCCACACCCAGCTTTTCGGCGATATGCACATCCGGTTCGAGGAAGGTGAGCACCTCGTAATCGGCGCGCCGGCCGGCGGGCCGGATATCAAAACCCGGATAGCCCTGGGCGCTCAGGCTGCGGTCGGCGCGCACGGCTGCGACAAAGGCGGCGCGCTCGCCTTCGCGCACATGGCGCGAAAAATTCATCGACTCGATGGCAGGGAAGTTGGTGGCCACGTCCAGACCGGCGACATAGCGGTGAAAGGCCACCCGGTCGGGCAGGCGTTCGCTGGCGCCAAACAGCGCGACCAGGCCGCGCACCGCGTCGGTGTAGGACTTGACGCGCTGGCTGACGCTGTATTGCGCATTGCGCGCGACGAACTCAAAGCGCTGACGCGCGTCCGCCTCCAGCAGGCGCGCGCTGGCGTGCAAAGCAAGACCGCCCACCAGCAGCGCCAATGCCAGTCCGGCCAGGCCCAGGAGCAGGCGCAGACGCGGTCCCGGGGCCGCTTCGGCCCCGGGCACATGCAACCAGTCGCGCATCGATGTCGTCCTCCAAAGTCCCGCAATCTAGCAGGCTTCGGACGACGGCGGCGCGAGCTTCCGGACTCAGGGGCGGCCGACGCTCGGACGGGCCGCGACGCGGTCGCGCCAGGCTTGCACGTTGGAAAAACCAGCCTCGCCCGGCTTGAATTTCACCATCCCGCGCGCGAACTCCAGCGCACAGAAAGCGGTGATATCGGCGATGGTGAAGCGCGCGCCGGCGATCCACGGCTGGGCCGCCAGTTCGGCCTCCAGCCAGGCCAGGCCATCCCGCAGTTTCTCGCCCTGGGTGGCGCCGTACTCGCCGAACTGGGGCTGCTCCATCGCGGCCAGGGCCGGATGGGTGTGGCGCACCCAGTTCACGATGGGCAGGTGGATATGCCATTCGACGCGGCGGTCGGCCATCTCGATGAAGGCGCGCTCGGTGGCGTCTTGCCCCATCAGGTTCGGTTCCGGCGCCAGGCCTTCCAGATAGGTGCAGATGGCGCGCGTCTCGCACAGCACCCGGCCGTCCTCCAGTTCCAGCGCCGGCACCCGGCCGAACGGATTCTTGGTCAGGAAGTCGGGCGCGCGGTGGCCGCCCGTCATCAGATCGACATTGACGCTCTCGATGCCGGTCAGGCCTTTCTCGGCGATGAACATCGTCACCCGGCGCGGATTGGGCGCGTATGGCGCGGTATAGAGTTTCATGTGTCTCCTTTCGTGGTTTGCGCGCCATGATGACACAGAAGACGCGCGTTGACAGCGCCCCGCTCAGGCCGTAGATTGCGCCCATGCCGATCACCGCCACCCTTCTGCCGCGCCTGGCCCTGGGCCTGCTGCTGGCCCATGCCACCTGTGTCTGGGCCACGCCGAGCCAACTGCCGGGCGGCGTCCGTCCCGAGCACTATGCGCTGCTGCTCAAGCCCGATGCCAAGGCCCTGCGCTTTGCGGCCGAAGCCGATATCCGCCTCGTGGTCGAGCGGCCGACCCGCAGCATCACCTTGCATGCGCTCGATCTGGAGATTGGCGCCGTACGTCTGGACGGACGCCGGCGGCCGCAGCGCATCACGCTCAATCCGCAACGCCAGACCCTGCGTCTGGATTTTGCAGCCCCGCTCAAGCCGGGGCGCCACCAGCTGCACCTGGACTACCGCGGCCAGATCGGCCAGCAGACCATCGGCCTGTTCGCCCTCGACGACGAGGAAGGCCGCCGCGCCCTGTTCACGCAGTTCGAAAATTCCGACGCACGGCGTCTGCTGCCATCCTGGGACGAACCGAATTTCAAGGCCAGCTTCGCACTGCGCGCCATCGTCCCGGCCGACGACCTGGCCGTCTCGAATATGCCGGTGGCCGCGCGCACCATCCTGCCCGACGGCCGCGCCGAAGTGCGCTTTGCCGATACGCCGCGCATGTCGACCTATCTGCTGTTCTTCGCCAGCGGGCCGCTGGAACGCGTCAGCGCCCAGGTGGGGCCGACCGATGTGGGGGTGATCACCACGCGCGGCCGCGCCCAGCAGGCGCGCTTTGTGCTCGACGCCACGACCCGCCTGCTGACCGAGTACAACGACTACTTCGGCCTGCCCTACCCGCTGCCCAAGCTCGATAACGTCGCCGCGCCGGGTCGCAATCCGTTTTTCGGGGCGATGGAAAACTGGGGCGCGATCTTCACGTTTGAACATGCGATGCTGCTCGACCCGGCAATTTCCACCGCGGCCGACAAACAGGAAGTCTTCGCGACGGCCGCGCACGAAATCGCCCACCAGTGGTTCGGTGATCTGGTCACCATGCGCTGGTGGGACGACCTGTGGCTGAACGAAGGCTTCGCCAGCTGGATGGAAAGCCGCATGCTCGAACGCCTGCATCCCGAATGGGAAACGCGGCTCGGCACCATCGCGCTGCGCGACGAAGCCATGGCGGTCGATGCGCTGGCTGGCGCGCACCCGGTCGTACAGCGCATCAACACCGTCGAACAGGCCAACCAGGCCTTCGACAATATCACCTACCGCAAAGGCGAAGCGGTGATCCGCATGCTGGAAGCTTACGTGGGTGAGGAGACCTGGCGCGACGGCATCCGCATCTACCTGCGCGAACACCGTTACGGCAATACGGTGTCGGACGACCTGTGGCGCGCCGTCGAACAGGCAGCGCGCAAGCCAGTGCGCGCCATCGCCCACGACTTCACGCTGCAGGCAGGCGTGCCGCTGGTGCGCCTGGCCAGCGCCGAATGCGTCGACGGCAGCACGCGCGCCCGCCTGCTGCAGGAAGAATTTCAGCGCGAGCCGCGGCCAGGTCCGGCGCGCCGCTGGCGCGTGCCGGTGGTGGTCTCCGTGCTTGGCCAGGCGCCGGTACGCACCCTGCTGGAAGGCGGCGCCGCCACCCTCACCCTGCCCGGTTGCGGCCCGCTGCTGCTGAACGCCGGCCAGGCCGGCTACTACCGCAGTGCCTATCCGGCGCCCGCCCTGAGCGCGCTGGCCGAACGCTTTGCCAGCCTGCCGCCCCTGGACCAGCTTGGCCTGCTGTCCGATAGCTGGGCGCTCGGTCTGGCCGGCCAGCAGCCGATGGCGCGCGCGCTCGACCTGCTGCACGCCGTGCCGGCCAACGCCAACGCCCAAGTCTGGGGCCGCGTGGCCGAAGCCATGCTGGCTCTCGGCGTCCAGCTGCGCGGCCAGGATGCAGCCTTGGAGCGCCTGCGCCACTACGCCAGCGCCAGACTGGCGCCGCGTCTGCGCGTCCTCGGCTGGGCCCCGCGCGCGGGCGAGCCGGACACCGACACGACCCTGCGCGCCCAACTGATCGACACCCTCGGCGGCCTGGGCGACCCGGCCACGGTCACCGAGGCGCGCCTGCTGTTCGAGGCCAGCCGCCTGAATCCGAGCGCACTGCCGACCGCCCTGCGCAAGGCGGTGCTGGGCGTGGTGGCTCTGCACGCCGACGCCGCCAGCTGGGAACAGCTGCTGGCCGTGGCCCGCGCCGAAACCTCCGCCCTGGCCAAGGGAACCCTGTACGATCTGCTGGCCACCAGCGCCGATCCGGCCCTGGCCCGGCGCGCGCTCGATCTAAGCCTGAGCGCGGAAGTGGCGCCAACCCAGACGGCCAGCATGATCAGCGCGGTCGCCGTGCTGCACCCGGAACTGGCTTTCAGCTTTGCCAGTGCGCGCCAGCAGGAAGTCGATGCGCGCCTGGATGCCTCGTCGCGCAGCCGTTTCTATCCGATGCTGGCCGCCACCTCGGCCGACCCGGCCATGATCGCCCGCCTGCGCCAGTTTGCCAGTGCCCAGTTCAGCGCCGAGGCGCGCCAGGATACGGAGAGCGCGGTCGCCCAGATCGAGGGCCGCATCCAGATGCGGCGCGCCCGCCTGCCCGAGGTGGACGCCTGGCTGCGCACCCACGGCGGCCCCTGAGCCATGGACCGGCCATCCTATTCGCCCCTGCCGTGGCAAGCCCGCGCGGAGCTGTTCAGCCACCTGGCGATGGCCGAGAAGGCTGGCCTGCCAGCGCAGCAGGCCTACGCCATGCTGCAATTGACTGGCCAGGCGGGCCAGCGCGCCGCCCTGATGCAGCGCCTGATCAAGCGCGGCACCCCGCCGATGCACGCCGCCGCCCGCGCAGGCTTGTTCGACAGCGTGGAGCAGCGCATCCTGCGCGCCGCCCACGACGGCGGCCAACTGGAAACCGTGTACGCGCAATTGGCAGACGACTATGCCCTGCGCGCCCGTACGGCGCGCCAGTTGCGTGGCCGCCTGCTGCCGATCCTGTTTGTTTTTGCCGCCGCCCTGTTCATCGCGCCGCTGCCGCAGCTGGTGCACGGCCAGCTGACAGCGGCCGGCTACCTTGGGCAGGCGCTGCGGCCCCTGGTCCTGGCCGTGCTGCTGGTCTGGCTCGGCTTCTGGCTGCCGCACTGGCTGGCCCAGGATGGCGATGGGCCGGTGCGCGCTCACCTGCAGGCCTGGCAGCTCGATCTGCCGGTCCTGGGCGCCATGCAGCGCCGCCGCGCCGCACGTGACTACACGGCCGCTCTGGGCCTGGCGCTGGACGCCGGCGTGCCGATGTTCGACGCGCTGCCGCTGGCCGCCAGCGTGCTGGCCAACCCTTTACTGCGCGATGACGTGGAGCGCATGCAGCCGACCGTCGAAGCCGGCCTGCCCCTCAGTTCCGCCGCCGCCGGGCTGCGCTACTTCGACACGCCGCGCCTGGTCGGCATGATCCAGACGGGGGAAGCGAGCGGCATGCTGTCCACGATGCTGCTGAAGTTTGCGGCCGACGAATCCGACAACGTGGCGGCCGATGCGCGCTTTCTGGCCGACTGGATGCCGCGCCTTGCGTATGCGCTGGTCAGCGGCTGGATGATCTGGAGTCTGGTGGGAGGCCGATGATGCGCCGTCTGCTGCCGATCCTGATTCTGCTAAGCGCCTGCGCGACCGGGCCCGACGCCCGCCTCGACGCCCCGGCAACGCCGGCGGTCAGCCACCGCGTCGATCAGGACCAGAGCCTGCTCACCATCGTGGTACGCCGTGCCGGTCCGCTGGCGCGCCTTGGACATGACCACGTGATCGCCGTGCGCGGCCTCGATGGGCGCTACGACGCGCAGCAGCAGCAAGCCAGCTTCAGATTCCGCCTCGACGCCATGACCGTCGATGAGCCGGCGCTGCGCCAGGCCGCCGGACTCGATACCGTGCCCAGCCCCGAGGCCATCGCGGCGACCCGCGTCAACATGCTGGAAAAAGTGCTTGACGCCGCCCGCTACCCGGAAGTGCGCATCGACGCGCGCCGCGCGGATGGCGGCCTGGCGCTGGCCATCACCCTGCACGGCGTCACGCGCACAGTCGTGGTCCCCGCGCAGATCACCGAAGACGCCGCAAGCATCAGCGCGCGCGGCAGCTTCACCCTGCTGCAAAGCGAGTTTGGCCTGACGCCGATGACCGTGCTGGGCGGCGCCCTGCGCGTGGAAGACCGGATGGAGCTGGCCTTCCGCGTGCGCTTAGCGCGCGACCAGCAGGCGCACGCCCAGGCCCACGAACACGGCGCCGGCGACCCGGTCCAGCCAGAGCGCGGCACGCGGTGAGGCGCTGATCCAACGCCCCGCATGGCCGGAGAACAGGCCAAGCAGGCCGAAAATCACGCAGGCCTGCAGGGTGAACACGATGCCGAGAATCGCTGTCTGCACACTGGCCGCGCCCTGCCCGGCCACCACAAACTGCGGCAGAAACGACAGGAAGAACAGCACCACCTTGGGATTGATGGCGTTCGCGACCAGGCCCTTGGCAAACAGGCGGCCATAGGATTCCTGCGCCAACCCGGAACCGTCGACGCGCACCTGGCCGCTGGAGCGCAAGGCGCCAATGCCGAGCCAGACCAGGTAGGCACCGCCGGCGATTTTGAGCGCGCCAAAGGCCAGCGGCGAGGCCGCGATCAGCGCGCTGACGCCGAGCGCCGCCAGCAGCGTGTGACTCAGGCAGCCAAGTGCGCAGCCCAGGCCGAACGCCACGCCGGCCTGGCGCCCGCGCGACATGCCAACCCCGAGCACCATCAGATTGTCCGGCCCCGGCGAAATGGTCAGCAGGACGGCGACAGCAAGGAAGGCGGCAAGTTGTTCGGGCGTGACTGGCATGGACGGACACTCGGGCGATGGACAGAGAGCGCCATCATACCTTCGCTTCCAGCCACAATGCCAGCTGCTCGGCCGCGCCCGCAGGCAGCTTCAGACCGAGCTTGGTGCGGCGCCAGAGGATGTCCTCGGCCGCGCAAGCCCACTCCTCGCGGCGCAGATAATCGATCTCGCGCGCATACAGGCCGGGCAGCACCTCTTCGCCCAGGCCCGCCAGATCCTTGACGCCCTCGAGCAGCAGCGCGCAGCGGCTGCCGTAGGCGCGCGCATAGCGGCGGCACAGGGCAGGCGGCAGCCAGGCGTGGCGCGCCTGCAGCGCCTCGACAAAGGTATCGAAGCCCTGCACATTGCGCGCCACCGGTCCCTCGCCAAACAGATCGCCGCCCGGCAGGCAGGCCTGCGCCGTCCAGGGACCAGCCGTTACGCCGAGGCGCGGCGCGATCCAGTCCACCGCCTGTTCGGCCAGCACGCGGAAAGTGGTGATCTTGCCGCCCCAGACCGTCAGTAGCGGCGCACCATCGACATCGTGTTCGAGCCGGTAGTCGCGCGTGGCGGCGGAGGCCGACGCCTGTTCGTCCTCCAGAATCGGACGTACGCCCGCATAGGTGGACAGCACCATGTCGGGCGTGACAGCGCGGCGGAAGTAGTGGCTGGCCAGCGTGCACAGGTAGTCGATCTCCTGCGCCGTGATGGCCACGCGATCGAGGTCGCCGCTGTATTCGACGTCGGTGGTGCCGATCAGGGTGAACTGCTGCTGAAATGGCAGCGCGAACACGATGCGCCCATCCGGATGCTGAAACAGATAGGCATAGCCATGCTCGCACAGGCGCGGCACCACGATATGGCTGCCCTTGATGGCGCGCAGCTGGTGGTGGGCGGGCGCGCCCGTCAGCGTTCGCTGCAGGCGCCCGGCCCAGGGGCCGCCAGCGTTGACGAGGCAGCGCGCCTGCACCCGCAGCGGCTCGCCCTGCCCGCTGCGCAGCGTGGCCAGCCAGTGCTGCTGGCCGCGCTCGGCACTGATGCAGGTGGTGCGGGTGAACACCTGGGCGCCGTGTGCGCGCGCATCCACCGCATTGAGTACCACCAGGCGCGCATCGTCGACCCAGCCATCGGCATATTCAAAGGCGCGCACGAATGCCGGCTTGAGCGGCGCACCGGCCGGGTGGCGGCGCAGATCGATCGCTTGCGAGGCGCCGAGGAACTCGCGCGGCGCCAGATGGTCATACAGGAACAGGCCCGCGCGCATCAGCCAAGCGGGCCGCTGCCCGGCATCGTGCGGCATCACAAAGCGCAGCGGCCACATGATGTGGGGCGCGCTTTTGAGCAAGGTTTCGCGTTCGCGCAGGGCTTTGCGCACCAGCGCAAATTCGTAGTACTCGAGATAGCGCAGGCCGCCGTGGATCAGCTTGCTCGATGCCGACGAGGTATGGGCGGCCAGGTCGTCCTTCTCGCACAGCACCACCGACAGGCCGCGCCCGGCCGCATCGCGCGCAATGCCCGTCCCGTTCACGCCGCCGCCAATGATCAGCACATCACAGGTGATGGAATTCATGGGCCGACTCTACCACAGGCCCTTCTGCCAGCCGCGCGCAAAGCAGGTAAGATGGCGCCAGCGTCGCGAAAACCTCACCACCGGCCCGCGCCGCCTTGCCGAAACGACCTATGCTGCCGCAACTCGACCTGTTCAATAAACCCGATGGCCGCACCGCCATCCTGCTGCCTTCGGGCTTTGTATTCGACCTGATGGCGCCTGATGCGCACGGCATGCCGGTCACCGACATCGCCCTGTGCCTGGCCTCGCAACCGCGCTGGGGCGGCGCCGCGCGGCCCTGGTATTCGGTGGCCGAGCATTCGATCATGGTGTCGCGTCTGGTACCGCCGCCGCTGGCCCTGGCGGGCCTGATGCACGACTGCGAAGAGTTCCTCGGCGACTGGCCCTCGCCCGTCAAAGTCATGCTCGGGCGCGACTATGTGAAGGACCGGCTCGCCCCCGTCAAACAGGCCCTGCGCGAACGCTTCGGCTTTAGCGGCGACAGCGATGAAGCCGTGAAACAGGCCGACCTGGTCTGCATGGCCACCGAGCTGCGCGACCTTCTGCCGCGCGCCTGGATGGAATGGGGCCACCTGCCGCCCCCGCATCCGGAGCGCATTGTCCCGGTCGGCCCGGAACGCGCCTACACCCTGTTCATGGAAAGATTTGAAGAATTGCAGCATCTGGCCCTGCCACCGGCCCGCGCCAACCGTCGCAAGTGATTGATTTCATGCATATTTCAATCTTATCCCCACAAGCTGTGGATAAGCATGTGGACAAGGCCCTCTTGACAAGCCAAAACGCTTGCAATGACGGCCTCAGCAACAAGTTGCCAATTTCCGCGGCAAAAATTTGCTCTTTATAAATCAAACACTTAGCGCAGGCCTTGGCGCCCACAACACCGCCCCCGCAGAAATATCCTGAGCCGACCAAAAGCTTTTGACAAAGCGGTCGATGTTGTCATAGTGTTGAAACGAACAGGCCCCCTATGAATTCAAGCACCAGCAACGACCTTGTCATCGAAGAAGACGACCTGCCCGCCAGCCTGGCGCCGCAGGCGGACGCGCCTTGGCGCGTGCTGATCGTCGATGACGATGTCGATGTGCATGTGGTGACCAAGTTCGCCTTGTCGAATGCCAGTTACCAGGGCCGCCGCATCAGCTTCCTGCACGCCTACACGGGCAAGGAAGCGCTGCTCATGCTGGAGGAAAATCCCGATGTCGCGCTGGTGCTGCTGGACGTCATCATGGAGTCGGACGATGCCGGCCTCCAGGTGGCCCGCAAAATCCGCACGGAACTCGACAACGAACTGGTACGCATCGTGCTGCGCACCGGTCAGCCCGGTCAGGCGCTCGAGCACAGCATCATCGTCGACTACGACATCAACGATTTCTGGTGCAAGGCCGACCTCACCACGCGCAAGCTGTTCACCACGGTGATTTCGGCCCTGCGCGCCTATGCCACGCTGGCCGCGGCCGCCGCCACGCGCGACGCCCTGCGCGCCACGCTCGACCGCATGCTGAATCTGCAGGCCGCGCTCGACCTGCATGCCGTGGTCCTGCACATCAACAGCTTCGGCCGGCTCATCGAGGTCAATCCGAAAGCCTGCGAACTGACCGGCCTGGCACGCGAACAGATGATCGGCAAAGACCTGCCGCAACTGCTGCCGCATGCCTTCACGCCCGGCATGATCGGCAACATTCTGAAGACCGTCAGTGTGGGCGGCCATTGGCAGGGCGACTTCAGCGGGCGCCTGCGCGCCGACGGTCCCACGCTGAGCCTGCGCACCACCGTCTACGGCGCCCCTGAAAGCCCCGTGCATGGGCACGAGTACATCCTCGTGGCGACTGTCTGCGCCGAGCACTGAGGCCTACTTCCAGGCATTGCGCGCGCGTTCGCGCACCAGCATGCGCACGCTCTCCGGCATCGGCGACTTCACATAGGCCTTGTCGGCACTGAGCCAGGTCGTTTCCTCGAAATGCTTGAGCATCACCGGCGTGATGAAGCGCGAACGTGCCGCATACACATGGCGATCACCAAGCTGCGCCTGCTGCTTGATGAAGAATTTGTTCGGCACGATCAGGTGCAGATGCTCCTTGGCGCGCGTCATCGCCACGTAGAGCAGGCGGCGCTCCTCCTCGATGTCGGCGCTGTTCCCGGTGCTCATGTCGGACGGGATGCAGCCATCGACCACGTTCAGCACCGAGACCGACTTCCACTCCTGCCCCTTGGCCGAATGGATGGTCGACAGGATCACATAGTCTTCGTCCAGATGGGGCGGGCCGGCGCGGTCGCTGGTGGCCTCGGGCGGGTCGAGCGTCACCTCGGCCAGGAAGTTCTCGCGAGTGCCATAGCCGGCCGCCAGCTGGACCAATTGTTCAATATCGAGCAGGCGTACCGAGGCATCATCGTGCAGGCGCTCCAGATGCGGCAGATACCATTGCTTGACCAGCTCGATATCGGCCGGCCAGCGCAGGCCCGGCTGGCGCAAGGCCGTGTATAGCGCCACAAAATCCTGCCATTCCTGACCCGCCTTGGACGGGGCCGCAAAGCCCTGCACGGCGGCCGTGGCCTCCGGCGCGGCGGCAATCGCCTCGAGCAGGCGGGTGGCCGTGGCCTGGCCGATGCCCGGAATCAGTTGGGCGACCCGGAACCCGGCCAGGCGCCCGGCCGGGTTCTGGGCAAAGCGCAGCACGGCCAGCACGTCCTTGATGTGGGCCGCCTCGAGGAATTTCAGTCCGCCGAATTTGACGAAGGGGATATTCCGGTGCATGAGCTCGAGTTCGAGCGCGGCGCTGTGGCTAGCCGCGCGGAACAGCACGGCCTGCTGGATCAGTGGAATGCCGGCCTCGCGCAGCGCCAGGATGCGGTTGCAGACCCAGCGCGCCTGCTCGGCCTCGTCGGGAATCAGCACCAGCTGCGGCTTGGCCGAACCGGGCTTATCGGTCCACAGGGTCTTGGCATGCCGCTCGACACTGGCGGCGATCACGGCATTCGAGGCGTCGAGAATCGGCTGGGTCGAGCGGTAATTGCGGTCGAGCGTGATGAGCTCCGGCGGCGCGCCATAGTCCTTGCCGAAGTCGAGGATATTGCGCACCGTCGCGCCGCGGAAACTGTAGATCGACTGGGCATCGTCGCCAACCACCATCACACCGCGCCCATCGGGCTTCAGCCCCTGCAGGATGGCGGCCTGCAGGCGGTTGGTGTCCTGGTATTCGTCGACCAGCACATGGTCGAACAGGCCGCCGATATGGGCCGCCAGTTCCGGGTCCTGCATCATCTCGGACCAGAACAGCAGCAGGTCGTCATAGTCGAGTGCGTTCTGTTCCTGCTTGGCGTCGACGTAGGCGCCGAACAGGCGCTTGAGATCGCTCTCCCACTCTGCGCACCACGGAAACAAGGTCTTCAGCACGAGTTCCAGACTGTCCTGGCTGTTGACCACGCGCGAGTAGATCGCCAGGCAGGTGCCTTTCAGCGGAAAGCGCTTGGTGGTCTGGCTCAGGCCGATTTCATGGCGCACCATGCCCATCAGGTCCTCGGCGTCGCCGCGGTCGTGGATCGTGAAACCCGGATCCAGGCCCAGCTGGGCCGCGTAGTCGCGCAAGAGGCGCGCGCCGATCGCATGGAAGGTGCCGGCCCAGGGCAGGCTCGGCGCGGCACCGGCGGCGCCCTGCTGGCCGAGCGCGCGCTGCAGCGTGGCGGCGGCGCGCTGGGTCATCTCCTGCGCGGCGCGGCGCGAAAAGGTCAGCAGCAGAATCCGGTTCGGATCGACCCCGGCCAGAATCAGGCGCGCCACCCGGTGCGCGAGCGTATTCGTCTTGCCCGACCCGGCCCCGGCAATGACCAGCAAGGGGCGCGTGCGCGGCGCACCAATGTCGTGCTCCACGGCCGCCCGTTGCTGGGGATTTAACAGATCGAAGACCTCTTCTCGCATAGAATAAAACTGTACATTTATACAGTGCAAGCCGCAAGTCTTTTCGTAAGCCTCGGATTTATAAGCGCTTTTTGAGATGTCCCCAGAGCGTGTGCATAACTTTGTGGAAAAGCCCCTATTGACACGCTGAAAGCCAGTAATGGCGCGGCTTTCAATAAAATGCCCACAGAACAGGCAAAATTTAAATCGTGTAAAATCAAGTACTTAGAAACCCTAGCCCGTATGCACACAAAAAGACGCGAAATTATTTTTTGCGCCCGGCTTTTGTGCATAACCAGCCTTCAACGCACCACATCTGCATGACATCTCCCGCCCAACGCCCCGCTTCACTGCGCGATCTGTACTGGTCCTTCACTTTTCTGGCCCTGCAGGGCTTCGGCGGCGTGCTGGCCATCGTCCAGCGCGAGCTTGTCGAGCGCAAACACTGGCTGACGCAGGAGGAATTTGTCGAGGAATGGGCCGTCGCGCAAGTGATGCCGGGACCGAATGTCATCAATCTGTCGATGATGATCGGCGCCCGCTATTTCGGCTGGCGCGGGGCCGGCGTGGCCCTGGCCGGGATGCTGAGTCTGCCGCTGCTGATCGTGCTGGTGCTGGCCGCCGTGTTCGCCCAGTTTGCCGGGCAGCCCGCCGTCGAAGGGGCGCTGCGCGGCATGGCGGCGGTCTCGGCCGGCATGGTGGCGGCAGCCGGTCTCAAGCTGCTGCCGACCCTGGCCCGCAATCCGATTCCACGCCCGCTGGCGCTCGCCATCGCCGCGCTCGGTTTTATCTGCACCGCGCTGTGGCGCCTGCCGATCGGCTATGCCCTGCTCGGCCTTGGCGGGCTCGGCTGCCTGATCGCCTACCGGAGGCTGCGCGCATGATGAGCCCGGCCGACTGGTTCAGTCTGTTCACCCACTTCCTGTTGCTGTCGCTGATGTCGGTCGGCGGCGCCATTTCCACCACGGCCGATATGCACCGTTTTCTGGTGGAACAGCATCACTGGCTGAGCCAGGCCCAGTTCAGCGACGCCATCGCCCTGGCCCAGGCGGCGCCAGGGCCGAACATCCTGTTTGTCGCGCTGATGGGCTGGCAGGTCGGATTGAATGCGGGCGGACCGGGCCTGGGCCTGTTCGGTGTGCTGGTGACGATGACGGGCATCATGCTGCCGAGTACCTATCTGACCTATGTGGCCGCCAGCTGGCTGCAGCGCAACCGCGAGGCGCGCGCCGTGCGCGCTTTCAAACTCGGCATGACGCCGATGGTCATTGCCTTGATGCTGTCGGTGGCCTGGGTGCTGGTGGTGGCCGGACGCGACGCAGCGCATTTCTGGCCCAGCTGGCTGCTGGCGGCTGTCAGCGCGGTGCTGGTCTGGCGCACCCGGATTCATCTGCTATGGCTGCTCGCCGCCGGCGCCCTGCTCGGTGCCTTGAATCTGGTTTGAGGTAGCGCAAACGCGCGCGCGAAGCTTCTGTTGAACTGATCTCTGTCACAGGAGGCAGCGATGGAAGTCGGGACGTTTTCTTCCGACCCGCAAACGGAATGGATCACCGGTGACGGGCGCGACACGCAAATGCGCCTGCTGGCGCCCTTCAGCTATACCGATCCGGCCGGGGGCGAATGGCTGGCGCCGGCCGGCAGCGTAATCGACGGGGCCAGCATTCCACGCACGTTGTGGTCGGCGGTGGGCAGCCCCTACACGGGGCGCTACCGGCGCGCGTCCATCGTGCACGACGTCGCCTGTTGCGATCTGCGCGTGGCGCGCAGCGAGGCCGATGCCATGTTCTACCAGGCTTGCCTGGCCGGCGGTTGCACGCCGGCCGAGGCCAAGCTGCTGTATGCGGGGGTACGGGTCGGCGCCTGGCTCGACCAGTACGGTCCCCTGTTTGCCGATCTGCAGGCGGCGCCCGGGCCGCGCCTTCCCGGCGACCACAGCGCGCAGGAGCTGGCCGTGCGCGCGCGCTTCACCCTGATCGCCGCCGATCTGCAGGAAACCGGCGACAGCGTGGCCGAGGTGCAGGCAACGGTCGACCGTCACCTGCCACCCTGAGCCCTAGCGCGTACTGATGGAGGAATTATTGCGGACCTGTTCCAGTTCTTCAGCCGAACCCTGCTTAACGCCGTCGGCCTTGGCAGCGTCTTTCTTCTTGACAGCGATGATCGAGCCAGTCCGGTATTCGGGCTTGTCGTTGTCGTCCATCAGCGAGGCGTTGCGCGCAGCATCGCCGCTGCTGGCGCAACCGCTGATCAGGGCAAGAAGGGCGAGACACAGGGCGAAACGGGACATGGCAATTCCTCTATGGTGGACAAAGACGCCACCCTAGCAGGCCAGCCTGCGGCGATGTGTCTGAAATTTGTATGGAATCTGCAGCCTAGCGCAACACCCGCACCACGCACACAATTTCCACGATCGAGAACAAGGCAATCAGCCCGCCGGCCGCGCGCGGCCAGGCCGCCACGATGCGGTCGAAACTACTGTTCATCGCATCGGCCGAGCGAAACAATTTACGCGTCGAGATCCAGCGGCTCGCGCGTTTGTCGAACTGCGCAAACCAGGCCGGCTGCAGGGCCAGCACCCAGCCGGCCAGAATCGCGATCAGGTTCCCGCCCGTCATAAACACGAGGAAGGAGCGCAGCAGCCAGTCGATGCCCACCGGATTGATACCCCAGCGCTTGCTCATCGCATAGGCCGTCAGCTTGATGTCGACCGACCACAGCACATACAGCGTATAGGCCGCCGCCACAGTCATGCCGAGCGCGAGCAGACGGCGGTTGCGCTCGATAACAGCCCAGCTGTCATACGACACTTCGAGCGGACGCAGCAGACGGCGGAAACTGATCCAGCGATTGAGGGTGCCGGCGATACGCCAGACGAGCTTGGAACGCAGCAACAGGCTGAGTCCGAGCATCACGCCGGCCGCACCCACCACCAGCAAAAACACGAGGAAAGGCGGCATCACCAGAAGACTCAAGAACGTTTTCCATTGGGCTAGCATGGCAGGCTCCTCTTGTTTTTATCGTGTATGCATTCTAGCGCCATGTTTGTTTGAATTAAAGCAATACCTTTTCCAATAACCACAAGTGTCCGATTACCGGCACACCCTGTTCTTCACGCAGGACCGCCTCCTGTTGGGTCAGCACGCGCCAGCCATGCTGGGCCGCCGTGGCCGCCACATAGGCCTCGCTGTGCGCGTAGCGGCCGTTTTCACCGAGACGGTAGCCCTGCGCCGGGCCGCTTTCCACGGAAAACGCGAAACGCGCGCTGGGCAGGCAGGCCCAGCGGCACGCGGCAAACAGGCCATCGAGCGCCCCCAGGTAGACGAACACGTCGGCCGCGACCAGCAGGCCCAGCTCGGACTGGTCACCCAGCCAGTCGACCAGTTCCGCGCAATCGAGCCGGTCGTAGCAGCCGCGCGCGTCCGCCTGGGCGAGCATGCGCGCCGACAGGTCGACGCCGATCAGCTCGTCCGCCAGCGGGCGCAGCCAGGGTCCGCACAGACCGGTGCCACAGCCAAGATCGGCCGCGCGCGCCACCCTGCCCTGCCCAGCCGCCTGCAGCATGGCTTCGAGCTGCTGCGGCGTGGCATACGCCAATTGGCCCTGCAGGTGCTGATCGAAGTGGCCCGCGTATTGATCGAACAACTGGCTGACATAGGAGGCCGGGGCAGCGGCCGGGGCCGCCATTTCGCCCAGACTGGCGAGCAGAAAGTCGATGTCATCGGCCACAGCGCCAGCGGCGCGCGCGGCGCGGTAGCTGGCCACGGCTTCCTCGCGCCGGCCCAGCGCACGCAGCGCATTGCCGCGCGCCCGCAGCGCGTCGGCTGCGTCGGGACGCAGGTCCAAGGCCCGGTCCAGACTGGCCAGCGCGGCGGCCGGATCCTGCAGACGCAGCAGACTCATGCCCTGGCGCGTCCAGATGCCATCCTGCTGCGGCTTGAGGGCCAGACTGCGGCCGAAACAAGCGAGCGCCTCCTCAAACGCACCGAGCTGATGCAGCACGATGCCCTGATTTGCCCAGGCTTCGGCATAGTCCGGTTGCAAGGCGACCGCGCGCGCATAGCTGTCCAGCGCCTCGCGCTCACGTCCGAGTTTGTGCAGCGCGTTGCCATGATTACTCCAGGCCATCGCATAATCGCGCTTGAGTTCGAGCGCACGGCTGAAGGCGGCCAAGGCTTCCTCGGTCCGGCCCAGATCCTGCAAGGCCACACCGCGGTTGCAGTGGGCGATGGCTTCCTCACGCACGTCCAGCGCCGCGTCGATCCAGTTGACGGCCGCCTGCGGATGGCCGCGCTGGCGCTCAGCCACGCCCATCAGGTGCAGGGCATCGAAGTTCTCCGGTTCGCGCGCGAGCACCAGCGCGTAGAGATCAATCGCATCGACAAATTTACCGCGCTGGTGCAGGGCCAGCGCTTGCTGCAGCAAGGTGGAAATGGCGTTCATGCCCGCCATTATGCCAGCCGCGCAGGGCTGCCCGGCCTGGCCGGGTTGCACAAGGCCAGCCCCGAAGAAAGTAGGAGTAAAGGATCGCGACCGCGCCAAGCCCAAGGCCAAAATTTCCTCACAAACAAATCGGGGTCAGACCCCAATTTATCCACACAGCATAATATTGCCGGCCGGGGAAATTGGGGTCTGACCCCGATTTGTCGGCGCAGCAAGGGTTGCGGCCGGGATCGCGGGTGGACGCTGGTTTTGCGGAGGCTACAGGGTGCGCGAGTAGCGCGGCTGCACCGGACCCTCGGCGCGCGGGGCCTTCAGGTAGCGGTCGAACACCATGCACAGATTGCGGATGACCAGCCGGCCCTTTTGACTCACGCGCAGGCCATCGGCCTCGAAACTCAAGAGGCCGTCGGCTTCCATCGGTTTCAGCGCTGCCAGCTCGTCCGCGAAATAACTGGCGAAATCGACTTCGCCGTAATTCGCATAGCGCAGCTCGAAATTGCACATCAGGTCGGTGATCAGGCGGCGGCGCAGGATGTCGTCGTCGTCGAGCACGATCCCGCGCGCGATCGGCAACTCGCGCCGGTCCAGACGGGCGTAGTAGTCAGCCAGCACCTTCTCGTTCTGGCTGTAGGTACCGGCCATGGCGCTGATGGCCGACACACCCAATGCCACCAGATCGGCCTCGGCATGCGTCGAGTAACCCTGGAAATTGCGGTGCAGCTTGCCTTCGCGCTGGGCCACGGCGAGCTCGTCGTCGGGCTTGGCGAAATGGTCCATGCCGATATACACATAGCCGGCCGCGACCAGACGCTCAATCGACAGGCGCATCATCTCGAGCTTGGCTTCCGGGGCCGGAATCTGCTCGGTCGGAATCAGGCGCTGCGACTTGAACAGGTGCGGCAGGTGCGCGTAGTTGTAGACGGCAATGCGGTCGGGATTGGCTTTGACCACTTTGTCGAGCGTGCGCTCCATCGAGGCCGCGCTCTGCAGCGGCAGGCCATAGATGAGGTCGACACTGATCGAGCGGAAACCGGCCTCGCGCGCCGCCTGCATCACGCCGAGCGTCATTTCCTCGGGCTGGATGCGGTTGACGGCGGCCTGGACATCGGGATCGAAATCCTGCACGCCGAGCGACAGGCGGTTGAAGCCCTGGCGGCGCAGCGTGTGGATGCGCTCTGGGCTGGTCGTGCGCGGGTCGACTTCGATCGAATACTCGCCCACCTCGTCGGGCGCGAAATCGAAATGCTGGCGCAGCTGGCCGAGCAGCTCGTCCATCTGGGCGTCGCTCAGATAGGTCGGCGTGCCGCCCCCGAAATGCAGCTGCTCGACGCGGCGGTCGCGCCCGAACAGCGGGCCCTGCAGCGCGATCTCGCGGTACAGATAGCTGAGGTAGTCGTGCGCCTTGCTGTGGTCGCGCGTGATGATCTTGTTGCAGCCGCAGTAGTAGCACAGCGACTCGCAGAACGGGATGTGCACATACACGGACAGCGGCTTGAGCTCGCGCCGCAGCACGGCCTGGTAATAGTCGCGCTCGCTGAATTCCTTGTGCATCCGGTCAGCCGTCGGATAGGACGTGTAGCGCGGGCCGGACTGGTTGAGACGGCGGATCAGGTCCTCATCGAACTGGACCAGGGGCTTGATCGGGATAACGGCCATGTCAGAGCTTGTCCGCCGCCAGCTGCAGGGTGGCGACCTTCGGGTATTGCCACGGACCTTCGAGACGCCATTGGTTGGCCGTGTCGCTGAGCGTCACCTGCCAGCGGCTCGGGGCCAGCGGCGGCAGATTCAGGCTGAAGCGGCCATCGGCGTCGGTCTTGACGAACAGCTGGATGTCTTTCTCGGGCTGGGTCGCATGGGCCAGATGCAGCTGGAGTGCGCCCTGCAGCGGCTGACCATGGCTGAGCAGGCGGCCGCTCAGGCGCGCATCGGCCACATCCACGGCCAGCTCGACCGCGAGACCCAGGCGCGAGGCCTCTTTGTCGCGGCGCAGGTCCTGATTGATGGCCTTGCCCTGTTTGTAGTAGTCGCCCACGACCAGCGCATCCTGGTTCTTGTAGGCCAAGTAGCTCATGTAGCCGCCGGCGGCCACCACCACGCCCGGGCCCAGCATCAGCAGCCAGGGCCAGCGGTGCGTGTACCAGGGACCGTCGTCGCGTGCACTGTTGAGGGTGGTCGTGTTCATGGCTGCTCCTTAACGCGGTACGAAGAACACCGCTTTTTCGTCGAGTTGGGCGTCGTCCGACTTGAGGGTGATGATAATTTTGTTGGAACCCGGCTGGCCCACGCCGTGGTCGACACGCAGACGCAGCGGCACAGCGCGCGTCTCGGTCGGCGCCAGCGTGACTTCGGCCGGCGTGTTCAGGGCCAGCGACGGCAGGCCGCTGGCACTGATGGTGAAGCGCTGCGCGCGCTCCGAGGTATTCATGATCTGCAGGCGATAGACGTTTTCGACGCGATCGTCCTCGACGATGCGGCCCATCGAGCCGCGGTCGCGGATGACGTCCATCTTGACCGGCTTGCGCAGCGCAAGCGAAGTGAAGAAGGCCAGAATGATCAGACCGAGGATGGCAGTGTAGATCAGCACGCGCGGACGCAGCGCGCGCTTGATCATCTGCTGGTCGGTCCAGCGGTTCTTCATGCCGTTGTCGGTGGCGTAACGCACGAGGCCGCGCGGGAAACCGACCTTGTCCATCACGCTATTGCAGGCGTCGATACAGGAGGCGCAGCCGATGCACTCGTACTGCAGGCCCTTGCGGATGTCGATGCCGGTCGGGCAGACCTGCACGCACAGCGAGCAGTCGATGCAATCGCCATTGCCGCTGGCTTTCTCGCCCTTGCGCATGGCGCCGCGCGGTTCGCCGCGTTCGACGTCATAGGTGATCAGCAGCGAATCCTTATCGAACATCGAGGACTGGAAACGCGCATACGGGCACATGTATTTGCAGACCTGTTCACGCATCCAGCCGGCATTGCCGTAGGTGGCGAAGCTGTAGAACAGGATCCACCAGGTTTCCCACGGACCCAGCGAGTGATTGAAGATCTCGGCGCCGAGCGTGTGAATCGGGGTGAAGAAACCAACGAAAGTAAAGCCGGTCCACAGGCCGAGCGCAATCCAGACCAGATGCTTGGTGCCGCGGCGGGCCAGCTTGTTGACGGACCAGGGCGCGCGGTCGAGGGCGATACGCGCCGAGCGCGGTCCTTCGAGCTTGCGTTCGATCCAGAGGAAGATTTCAGTGTAGACGGTCTGGGGGCAGGCAAAGCCGCACCACACCCGTCCGGCCACGGCTGTTACGAGGAACAGGCCATAGGCACAAATAATCAGCAGAACTGCGAGGTAGATGAAGTCTTGCGGCCACAGCACGAGGCCGAAGATGTAGAACTTGCGGTTGACCAGATCGAACAGCACCGCCTGGCGGTCGTTCCAGGTCAACCACGGGAAACCGTAGAAGACGATCTGCGTGAGTATCAGGCAGAGCCAGCGCAGGCGGGTGAATCGGCCGCTGATCTCGCGAGGATGGATGGCCTCGCGGGCAGCGTAGAACTTGATAACCTGGGCTGACTCTTGCTCTGACACTCTGTACTCCTAAAAATTACTTGGCCGGGGCTGCCGATGCTGCCGAGGCTGCGGCATCAGCAGCAGGCGCTGCGGCTTCAGCCGGTTTGGCGTCGGCGGCGCTCGCCTCTGCCGGGTTGTTCGACAGGCTCCAGACGTAGGCGGCCAGCACATGCACCTTGCCTTCGCCGAGGAAGTCGCCCCAGGCCGGCATCACATTGTTACGGCCCTTGCGGATGCCTTCCGAGATCGTCTCGACATTGCCCGCATACAGCCAGGTCTTGTCGGTCAGGTTTGGGGCGCCGATGGCTTGGTTGCCCTTGCCGTCCGCACCGTGGCAGGCCATACAGGCGCCGAACTTGCTCTTGCCGAGTTCAGCCTTGACCGGGTCGTGCGAGGTGTTCGACAGGCTCAGCACATAGTTTGCCACATTCGCGACGTCTTCGTCGCCGCCAACGGCTGCGGCCATCGAGGGCATCACGCCATTGCGACCAGTCATGATGGTCTGCTTGATGGTCTCGGGTGCACCGCCATACAGCCAGTCCTTGTCGGTCAGGTTCGGGAAGCCTTTGTTACCGCGGGCGTCGGAACCATGGCACTGGGCGCAATAGGTGAGGAACAGACGTTCACCGATGGCGCGGGCCTGCGGATCGGCCGCAACGGCCTTCAGGTCCATCGCCTTGTAGCGCTCGAACAGGGGGTCGTAGCTGGCGTGGGCCGCCTTGACTTCCTCGTCATACTGGCCGGTCGACTTCCAGCCCAGTTTGCCCGGATAGGAACCCAGGCCCGGGTACAGGAAGAAGTAGGCAAGGCCGAACACGATGGTGATGTAGAACAGCCAGATCCACCAGCGCGGCATCGGCGTGTTCAGCTCGCTCAGGTCCTCGTCCCAGGTGTGGCCGGTATCGCTGGCCTTCTGACCCGGTTCCAGTTTCTCGCTCGACTGCATGTACAGCAGCAGCGCGCAGCCGATCACGCCGGCAATGGACAGGACCGTGATGAACAGGTCCCAGAAACCGCTAGTAAAGTCAGCCATGTACATTCTCCTTATCCGCTGCTTCGTCCGCGAACGGCAGTGCGGCTGCGCGGTCGAAATCGGCATTGCTGTGGCTGTAGGTCCAGACCACGATGCCCACAAAAGTGATGAAACTAATCAAGGTCGTGATCGTCGATGCGTCACTGAAATTAATGTTGAACATGATCAGTTCCTCTTCTTGATGGCGGTGCCCAGGCCTTGCAGGTAGGCGATCAGGGCGTCCTGTTCGGTCTTACCTTCGAGTTCCTTCGGCGCGGCGGCGATTTCGGCGTCGGTGTAACCGTCGCCCAGGCGCTGCAGGGCCTTCAGGTGGGGCACGATGGCCTGCGGGTTCAGCGGGGTCTGTGCCAGCCACGGATAACGCGGCATATTCGATTCCGGCACCACTTCACGCGGATCGTTCAGGTGGGCGCGGTGCCAGTCGTCGCTGTAGCGGCCGCCAACGCGGGCCAGGTCCGGACCGGTACGCTTCGAACCCCACTGGAACGGGCGGTCGAACACGAATTCGCCGGCCACCGAGTAGTGGCCATAGCGCTCGGTCTCGGCGCGGAACGGACGCACCATCTGCGAGTGGCAGTTGTAGCAGCCTTCACGCACATAGATGTCGCGGCCGGCCAGGCGCAGCGGCGAGTAGCGGGTCACGCCGGCCACGGCTTCGGTGGTCGACTTCTGGAAGAACAGCGGGGTGATTTCCACCAGGCCGCCGACGCTGATCACAGCCACAACCAGGCCGATCAGCAACCAGGGGTTTTTCTCAATCCATTCATGCTTAAAATTCATTGTGGTCTCCGATTAGGCGTGGTTCGTGGCCAGGGCCGGGATGGGAGCGACGGCCGTTTTGGTGCCGCTCAGGGTCTTCCAGGTGTTGTAAGCCATGATCAACATGCCAGACAGGTAGAGCAGACCACCGCCCACGCGAATCACGTAGTACGGGAAGGTGGCTTTCACGCCTTCAACGAAGGTGTAGGTCAGGGTGCCATCCGGGTTGACAGCGCGCCACATCAGGCCCTGCATCACACCGGCGATCCACATGGCGGCGATGTACAGCACGATGCCGATGGTGGCGACCCAGAAGTGCAGGTCGATCAGCTTGGTGCTATGCATGCTGGTTTTGCCAGCCATACGCGGGATCATGTAGTACAGCGAACCCATGGTGATGAAGCCGACCCAGCCCAGGGCGCCGCCGTGCACGTGGGCGACGGTCCAGTCGGTGTAGTGCGACAGGGCGTTGACGGTCTTGATCGACATCATCGGGCCCTCGAAGGTCGAGATACCGTAGAAGGACAGCGAGACGATCATGAACTTCAGCAGCGGGTCCTGACGCAGTTTGTGCCAGGCGCCCGAGAGGGTCATGATACCGTTGATCATGCCGCCCCACGACGGAGCCAGCAGCACCAGCGAGAACACCATGCCGAGCGACTGCGCCCAGTCCGGCAGAGCCGTGTAGTGCAGGTGGTGCGGACCCGCCCACATGTAGGTGAAGATCAGGGCCCAGAAGTGCACGATCGACAGACGATACGAGTACACCGGACGGTTGGCCTGCTTCGGAATAAAGTAGTAGACCATGCCCAGGTAGCCGGCGGTCAGGATGAAGCCCACCGCATTGTGGCCGTACCACCACTGGATCATGGCGTCCTGCACACCGGTGTAGACCGAGTAGGACTTGGTCAGCGTGGCCGGCATCGACATGCCGTTGACCACGTGCAGGATCGTCACGGCCAGGATGTAGGACGCGAAGAACCAGTTGGCCACGTAGATGTGCTTGACCTTGCGCTTGATGAGCGTGCCGAAGAACACGATCGCGTAGGCGATCCAGACGACGGCAATGATCAGGGTGATCGGCCATTCGAGCTCGGCGTATTCCTTACCGCGGGTCAGACCCAGCGGCAGCGTAACGGCGGCGAGCACGATGATGAATTGCCAGCCCCAGAAAGTGAACTGGGCCAGGCCGTCCGAGAACAGGCGGGTCTGGCAGGTGCGTTGCACCACATAGTAGGAGGCAGCGAACAGACCGTTGATGCCGAAGGCGAAAATCACGGCGTTCGTGTGCAGGGGGCGCAGGCGGCCGTAGGTCAGCCAGGCCGTATCGAGGTTCAGGGCGGGCCAGGCCAGTTGGGCGGCAATGAGCACGCCCACCAGCATCCCGACGATCCCCCAGAAGACCGTCGCGATTGTGAATTGCTTCACAATCTGGTAGTTATAGTTCAGTTCTTTTTCCACAAAGTCTCTCCCGTGGTTGCTTGCGGTTGATGTATGTCACAGTGTGTGCGGTGCAATGTAAAAAAACATTGATGCAAATCAAAATCCGAGAAAAGTATATGCGTTAGTGCAACTTTCTTTCCTCGGAGAAACCGTCGTCGTCGTGTAACACTCTGAGCGCCGGGCCCTTGAGGTCGTCAAACTGGCCCGAGTCGGACATGGCAAAAAATACACACACGGCCAGCACGATCAGTATGACGCTCAAGGGAATCAATAAATACATTGCTTCCATACCCACTCCCCCTCTACAACTTTGTTTGCCGCAAACGCAGCGAATTGATGACCACGAGGGCCGAACTGGCCGCCATGCCGATGCCCGAGGCAAGCGGGCCGATCAGGCCAAAAGCGGCGGCCGGAATGGCCGACACGTTGTACACACTGGCCCACAGCAAGTTCTGGCGCATCACGCGCATGGCCTGGCCGGCCGTGCGGACCAGGTCCTGAAGCGGGCTCAGCCCATGACCGAACAGCACCGCATCGGCCTGGGCCTGGGCCAGGGCCGCGCCCTTGCCCATCGCCACCGAAACATTCGCCGCACCCAGCACGGCCGCATCGTTGACGCCGTCGCCGATCATCACGACCACGGCCCCCTCGGCCTGCAGGCGCTGCACATGGGCCAATTTATCTTCCGGCAGCTGGCGCCCATGGGCCTCGTCAATACCGAGCAGATGGGCCACCGCGCTGACCAGGCCGCTGTCGTCGCCTGACAACAGCACCACCGTCTTGCCGGCCTGGCGCAGGCCGCGCACGATCTCGCGCGCTTCCGGCCGCAGCGGATCGGCGAATAGCAGCTGGGCCAGCATCTGGCCTTCACAGCCGAGCCAGGCGACCGACACGCCGCTGTGCGGCTGCCCCACGCCCGGATGGCCGGCCAGTTCGGCCACGAAGGCCGCCGTACCGAGACGGTAGCGCACGCCGTCGACTTCGGCCTCGAGCCCGCGCCCGGCGCTCTCGCTGAGGATGCGCGCGGCCGGCAGCACCAGGCCGCTGGCCGCCTGCAGCACGGCCTGGGCGAGCGGATGGGCCGAACCGGCCTCGATGGCCGCGGCAATGCGCAGACAGTCGGCCCGTTCGCGCGTGCCGAGCACGCGCACTTCTTCCAGCACCGGCTTGCCCTGGGTGAGCGTGCCGGTCTTGTCGAACACGATATGGCTGGCGCCTTCGAGCGCCTCGAGTGCAGCCGGGCGGATCAGCAGCACACCGCGGCGCAGCAGCGCATCGGCCGCCGCCGCCAGCGCGGTCGGGGTAGCGAGCGACAGCGCGCACGGACAGGACACGACCAGCACCGCCACCGCCACCTGCCAGGCGCGCTCCGGATGGTAGACATGCCACCAGGCGAAGGCCGCCACCGCCAGCAGCAACAGCAGCGCGACGAAAACGCGCGCCACGGCATCGGCCTTTTCGGCCAGGCGCGGCTTGCCCTGCCCTGCCCGTTCGGCCAGGCGCACCAGCGCGGCCAGGGTGGAATCGGCGGCCGCGCGCGTCACGCGCACGGTCACGGGCGCGCCGGTGTTGATGGCGCCACCGGGCACGCTGTCGCCGCGCTGGCGCGCCTCGGGGCGGCTTTCGCCGGTCAGCAGCGACAGGTCGAGCGTGGTGGCACCCTCCTCGATCTCGCCATCGGCGGCCACGGTTTCGCCCAGCTTGACGCTGATCCGGTCACCGACCACCAGCGAGGCGGCCGGCACCACGGTCTGCACCGGCTGCTCGGGCGTGCCGCCGACCAGGGTGGCCGCGGCCGGCAGGCCATGGTGGAGCTTTTCGAGCGCATTCGCGGCGGCGCGGCGCGCACCCAGTTCCAGGTAGCGCGCGCCCAGCAGGAAGAACACAAACATCGACACCGAGTCGAAATACACTTCGCTGCTGCCCTGCAGCGTGGCCGCCACCGAACCCAGCAGACCGGCCGCGATGCCAAGCGCCACCGGCACATCCATGCCGATCGCGCGCGTGGCCAGGCTTTGCCAGGCGCCCGCGAAGAACGGCCAGGCAGCGTATAGCATGGCCGGCACGGTCAGCACCAGCGAGGCCCAGCGCAGCAGCGAGGCCATGTCGGCGTCGAGCGTGCCATCGTGGGCAAAATAGCCGGGCGCCGCGTACATCATCACCTGCATCATCGCCAGCCCGGCGATGAACACCCGTTTCAGCATGGTGCGGCTGGCCTTGGCCAGCTGCTCGCCGTGGCGGCCGGCGTCATACGGATAGGCCAGATAGCCGATCTCGCGCACGGCGCGCAGGATCGCGCCGGTCGAGCAGCGCCGCGTGTCCCAGCGCACGTACAGCTTTTCGGTCGCCATATTCATGGTGGCCGCCAGCACACCGGCCAGCGCAGCCACGCGCTGCTCGATCAGCCAGACGCAGGCGCCGCAGCGGATGCCGTCGATGGCGAAGCTGGCTTCGCGCACTTCCTCCTCGGGCGTCGGTTCGGCGTCGTACACGGCCAAGGCCTTGGGCGAGAGGGCCTCCAGATCGACCGTCTGGGCGTAGGCGGTGCGCTCGCGGTAGTAGGCGGTCTGGCCGAAATCGACGATGGCCTGGGCCACGGCGGCGCAGCCGGCGCAGCACATCGGCTGGGCCACGCTGTCGATCGTCACGCTGGAAAAGGCCTGCCCGCCGGGCAGCGCCTGCCCGCAGTGGTAGCAGAGTGCGGCCTCGCTCACGAATGGGCTCCCGGGGCGATGCACAGGGCGTCGATCCAGCCCAGCGACAAGCCATGCACGGCGCGGTACATGCCGAGCACGGCGAAGCTAATCAGCACAAGGCCGGCGATTTGACGCACGCGCGGGCGGCGCACAAACTCGGCGAGTGCCGCGCCACCCAGGCTCACGCTCAGCAGCGCGGGCAAGGTGCCGGCACCAAAGGCGGCCATGGTCGCGGCGCCGGTCAAGGCCGAGCCGCTGGTCAGCGCCGTCAGCAGCACCGAATACACCATTGCACACGGCACCCAGCCCCAGGCCATACCAAGCGCAAAGGCCTTGGGCGCCGTATCGGCCGGCACCAGCGGTTTCAGAACGGGCTTCACATGGCTCCACAGATGCGCGCCGGCCGCTTCCACGCGCGCCAGGCCGCGCCAGGCGTCCATGAAATACAGGCCGAGCGCCACCAGCATCAGATTGGCGGCCCAATACAGGCCATGCTGGAAGCTGGCGATGGCGGTCAGGCGGCTGATGCCGCCGCTGATACCGCCGGCAATCGCTCCGGCCAGGCTGTAGCTGACGATCCGCCCGCTGTTGTAGGACAGCGCATACGACAGCGTGCCCGTGGTGGCCACCACCGGCACCGGAAAACGGCGCAGGCGCGCGGCCGAGAAGGCCGTGATGATCCCGCCGCACATGCCCACGCAGTGGGCGCTGCCAAGCAGGCCAGCCAGAAAGGCCGGGATCAGAAACGCACCGTTCATGCCGCCTTGCCTTGCGCGCGCAGATCGAGACGCATGTTCACGCAGCCCATCTCGCCCTGGGTGATGCTGAAGCCGAGAGACTGGGCCAGCTCGCGCATGCCCTGGTTGTGCGCCAGGGTTTCGCCTTCGATCACGTCCATGCCGCGCTCGCGGCAATAGCGCACCAGCTTGTCGAGCAGCAGACGGCCCAGGCCCTTGCCCTTCAGGCGCGAGCGCACGACGATCGCGAATTCCGCATTCGACAGATCCGGGTCGGCCACGGCGCGCGCCACGCCCAGGGTCTCGCGCCGGCCATCGGCGCCCAACCGCTCGGCGATGAAGGCCATTTCGCGCTCATAGTCGATCTGGGTCAGGCGCGCCAGGCGGCCCGCGTCCAGGCTCTTGAGCGACTCGAAGAAGCGCAGGCGCACATCGGCCGGATCGAGCGCCTCGAAAAAGTCGCGGTGCTGGCCGGCGTCTTCGGGACGCACGGGGCGCAGGTGCAGCAGCTCGCCCTGCCAGGCCACGGTTTCTTCCTGCTGGGCCGGATAGGGGCAGATGGCGAAGCGGTTGGTACCTGGGGCCACCTCGGTGCGCAGCGCCATGCGCGCATCCAGCGCGACCACGCCCTGCTCGTCGGCCAGCAGCGGATTGATATCGATTTCGGCCACTTCGGGATGGTCGGCCATCAGGGCCGACAGGCGCACCAGCACATCGGCCACCTGGTCGGTGTCGATGGTCGGCAGACCACGCGCCCCTTCGAACAGGCGCGACACGCGGGTGCGTGAGATCAGGGCGCGCGCCAGCGGCGCATTCAGCGGGGCCAGTTCGAGCGCGCTGTCATTGTGGCGCGAGACAGCCGTGCCGCCGCGGCCGAACACCACCAGCGGGCCGAATACCGGATCGCTGCTGGTACCGGCGATCAGTTCCAGCGCCTGCGGACGGCGCAGCATGGCCTGCACGGTAAAGCCTTCGAGCACGGCATCGGGACGCAGGCGCGCCACCCGCTCCTGCATGGCGCAGGCAGCGTTCTTCACGGCCGCGGCGCTGTCCAGATTGAGGACAACGCCACCGACGTCGGTCTTGTGGCTGATCTCGGGCGACAGCACCTTGAGCGCGACCGGAAAACCGATCGCACTGGCCAGCGTGGCCGCCTGCTCGGGCGAATGGGCCACGCGCGTGTCCACCACCGGGATTCCGTAGGCGCTCAGCACGGCCTTGGCATCGGGCTCCGACAGCATGCGCGTGCCGCTGGACAGGGCGCGGCCTATCACGCTGCGCGCGGCATGGCGATCGGGCGCGCTGCTGGCCGCCATCGCGGGCGGCACTTCCAGCAGCATGGCCTGGTTGCGCTGGAACTGCACCAGCTGCAGGAAGCCGGCGACGGCGTCTTCCGGCGTGTCATAGGTGGGAATACCGGCGCCCAGACAGGCGCCGCGCGCCATCTCCACGGCCGGCGTGGCGCCGAGCCAGCAGGTCAGCACCGGCACCGGCGCGGCGGCCGCCACGCTGGCTAGCGTGCGCCCGACTTCCTCGCTGCGCGCCAGCGCGGTCGGCGCGTGCACCAGAAGCACGGCGTCCACGCCGGGGTCACGCGCCAGCAGTTCGAGGGTCTTCTGATAGCGCGTGCCATCGGCGTCGCCGATGATGTCGATCGGGTTCGAGCGCGACCAGTTGGACGGCAGGAAGGCATCGAGCGCGGCCACGGTATCGGGCGCCAGTTCGGCCATCTTGCCGCCGGCCAGAGACAGCGCATCGGCCGCCAGTACGCCGGGGCCGCCGCCATTGGTCAGAATCGCCAGCCGCTCGCCGCGCGGCACCCGCGCCAGCGCCAGGGTCTCGACGGCGGCGAACAGTTCTTCCATGCTCAGCACGCGCAGCATGCCGGCGCGGCGGAAGGCGGCGTCGTACACGGCATCGGCGCCGGCCATGGCGCCGGTGTGGCAGGCGGCGGCCTTGGCGCCTTCGGGCGCACGCCCGGCCTTCACCACCAGCACCGGCTTGACGCGCGCAGCGGCGCGCGCGGCCGACATGAACTTGCGCGCGCTCTTCACATCTTCCAGATACAGCAGGATTGCGCTGCTATTGGCATCGGTGGCCAGGTAGTCGAGCATGTCGCCGACGTCGACATCGGTCGCATCGCCGATCGACACGCAGCACGAGAAGCCGATCCCGTGCGCCTTGGCCCAGTCCAGCACCGCCGTCACCAGCGCGCCCGACTGCGACACAAAAGCCAGCCGGCCCGTCTGGGCGCCGACGTGGGCAAAGCTCGCATTCAGACCGATGCGCGGCACCAGCAGGCCCACGCAGTTCGGTCCGAGAATCCGCATCAGGTAGGGGCGCGCCGCATCCAGCATGGCCTGGCGCAGCGTGCCGCCTTTGCCGTCGCTGGCCGACAGGCCGGCCGTCAGCACGATCACCGCGCGCGTGCCGCGTGCGCCCAGATCCGCGATCAATCCCGGCACGGTGGCCGGCGGGGTGCAAATCACGGCCACTTCGGGCGCGCCCGGCAAGGCGCCGACACTGCCGAACACACGCCGCCCCGCCAGTTCGTTGTACTTGGGGTTGACGGGCCAGATCTCACCGGCGAAACCGCCGTCGATCAGGTTCTGCAGCACAGTGGCGCCGACGCTGGCCGGGCGCCCGCTGGCGCCAATCACGGCCACACTGCGCGCGCGGAAAAAATGGTCGAGATTGCGGATACTCACAGACGGTTCTCAGCTCAGGTTCACGGTTTCCAGATGCTCGGGCACGCGCGCGCGCCAATGCAGGGTTTCTTCGATGCGCAGGCGCAGCGCGTCGGCCGCCTGCGGCTCGCCATGGGTCACATAGGTCTGGCGCGGCGCCTGTTTGAAGTGGCGCAGCCAGTCGATGATCTCGGGCGCATCGGCGTGGGCCGACAGGTTGCCGATCTGGCTGACCTGGGCGCGCACCGGCAGATATTCGCCGAAAATCTTGACCGAGGGCGCACCGGCGATCATCGCCGCCCC
Source organism: Massilia sp. TS11 (assembly GCF_022012445.1). Classification (GTDB taxonomy): domain Bacteria; phylum Pseudomonadota; class Gammaproteobacteria; order Burkholderiales; family Burkholderiaceae_D; genus Telluria. The sequence continues at coordinate 224,520 of NZ_JAKLTS010000003.1, read as the reverse complement.
GCGCGTACCCGCCGCCTGGAAGCCGGCAAACAGCACGGTGTTGCGGGTGTCGCCGAGGAAGGCGCGCAGGTGGTGCAGCACGCGCCCACCGGTGGCCATGCCGCTGGCGGCAATGATCACCATCGGGACCTGGCGCAGATCGAGCGCGCGCGACTGGTCGGGCGTATTCGCGATCTGGGCCACCTGGCACATGGCCTGGCACTCGTCGTGGTTGAGGCGGTGGGCGTAGCGGTGGCGCCGGTACAGGGCGGTGGCATCGGTCGCCATCGGGCTGTCCAGCCAGACCGGCAGCAGGGCCGGAATGCGCCCGCTTGCCTTCAGCTGCTGCAGGTAGTACATGATGGTCTGGGCGCGGCCGACGGCAAACGCCGGGATGATGGTGACGCCACCGCGCGCGCAGGTGCTGTTGATGACCTGGGCCAGCAGTTCGGCCGGATCGGCATTGTCGTGCACCCGGTCGCCATAGGTCGATTCGACCACCAGATAGTCGGCCTGCTCGATGTAGTCGGGCGCCGCCATCAGCGGATCGTTGGGGCGCCCAAGGTCGCCCGAGAAGCACAGCGTGGTGCCGGCGTGTTCGAGCAGGACGCTGGCCGCGCCGAGAATATGGCCGGCGCCCTGCATGCGCACATTCAGCCCGTCGGCCGGCGAGAACTGCTTGCCCATCGGGACAGGACGGAAATGCTTGAGGGCGCGGAAGGCGTCATCCTCGGTGTACAGCGGCAGCGCCGGCGAGTGGCGCGAATAATGGTGGCGGTTGGCGAAGTTGGCCTCTTCCTCGAGCAGGCGGCCGCTGTCGGGCAGCAGGATCTTGCACAGGTCATAGGTCGCTTCGCTGCAGTGGATCACGCCGCTGAAGCCGTCCTTGACCAGCAGCGGCAGGTAGCCGCTATGGTCGAGGTGGGCATGGGTCAGCACGACCGACTCCACGCTCGAAGGCGGCACCGGCAGGCGGTCGCGGTTGCGGAGACGCAGGTTCTTGTAACCCTGGAACAGACCGCAGTCGACCAGGATCGAACCGGTCTGGCCGCGCACCAGGTATTTCGAGCCGGTCACGGTGCCGGCAGCTCCGAGGAATTGAAGACGCAGCGTCACGGCGCGAACCTCAGGCCGGCGAGCCGACGATGCCGCGGCGCTGTTCGAATTCGGACTTGCAGCTCAGGCACCAGTTGGCCATCGGCAGCGCGTCGAGGCGGGCCTGGCCGATCGGGTTGCCGCAGTGGCTGCACAGGCCGTAGGTGCCGAGGGCGATGCGCTCGAGCGCCAGATCGATCATGCGCAGTTCTTCCTGTTCCTGGCGCAGCAGGGCCAGATCGGCGCCGCGCAGGGCTTCGCCGAGGGCGGCGTCGCCGCCGTCGACCGTCTCGGCCGTCCGTTGGGCCAGGGCCAGCACGTCCGGATCATCCGAGGCATGCATGGCGGCGCGGATGCGCTCGACCAGGCTGCGGCGCTCGGCCTCCAGACGGGCCTTGAAAGCGGGGATATCGAGGTGTTCGTGTTCGCTCATGATGGTCTTTTAGGTGGTGGAAGTACCGGCAGCCAGGGCTTTGAGGCGGTCCGGGTCAAGGATTTCGATTTCGCGGTTGGAGACACGCAGCAGGCCCTCCTTGCGAAAACGGGTAAGCAGGCGGCTGACCGATTCGATCGTCAGGCCCAGGTAGTTGCCGATGTCGTCGCGCAGCATGCGCAGCTGGAAGTTGTAGGGCGAGTAGCCGCGCGCCGCGTAGCGCGACCCCATATTCACCAGGAACACGGCCAGACGCTGTTCGGCGCGCATCGAGCCGAGCAGCAGCATGGCGCTCTGCTCGCGCGTGATCTCGCGGCTCATCAGCGCATGGAAGGTGCGCAGCAGGGTCGGCATCTCCTGCAGCAGCGATTCCAGCTGGGTGAACGGAATCTCGCAGACTTCGCTGTCCTCCAGGGCCACCGCCGTGCAGGAATGGCGCTGGGTCCCGATGGCGGACAGGCCGAGCAGCTCGCCCGGCATCTGGAAGCCCGTCACCTGCTCTTCGCCCGAGGCGTTCAGCTGGCAGGTTTTGAAGTGGCCGACGCGGATCGCGTACAGCTTGGTGAAGCCTTCATCCGTGCGGAACAGGCTGGCACCGCGCGGCACCCGGCGGCGCCGCCCGATGATGCTGTCGAGTCGCTGCATCTCGTCGTCCGAGAGACCGGTCGGCAGGCACACGCCGTGCAGACTACAGGCGGAGCACTGGTCGGCGGTGCAGGTCCGCAAGGTCGGCGCCTGGGGCGCGAGATTGAATTGTAGGGGTGCGATCATGTCTGGTCTCCTGCGTGGCATTCCAACCCCGCCAGTATGGGGTGTTGATGCAACGCAGGGTATCAAGCATGCTGATCAGATTTTGTCGGGTTTTTCTGATCAGAAATTGTAGGGCTTCCCCTACATCACCAGCGCTTCGGGCTGGCTGGCCGTCTGGCGGTATTTATCGAACACCTGACACAGGGCCGGCAGCAGCAGGCGGCCGCGCGCGCTGACGGCGATCCATTCGGGCCCGACCTCGACCACGCCGGCCTCGACAAACGGCCGCAAGGCGGCCAGCTCGCGCCGGAAATAGGCCGGCACCGGCAGCGGGAAAGCCTGTTCGAGCGCCTGCTGGGAGACGGCGCCATTACACAGCAGCATGAACATCAGGCTGCGCCGCACCAGATCGTCGAGCGACAGGCGCAGGCCGCGCGCGACCGGCACCGTGTTGTTCTCGATGCGTTCCAGATAGTCGTCGAGCTTGTCGGCGTTCTGCAGATAGGCGCCACCGATGCTGCCGATGGCGCCGGCGCCGCAGGCGATCCAGTCGCCCTGGGGCGAGCAGGCAAAGCCGTCCAGGTCGCGGAACAGGCGGCCCTGGCGCTGGGCGGCGGCGAGCGGGTCGCTGGCACGCACGAATTCGCGCGCGCCGATGCTCACATAGCCGGCGTCGCCCAGGCGCTGGACGGCGCAGCGCCAGGTTTCCAGGCTCGAGACGTCGGCCGGCAGCTGCAGCAGGACGCGGTCGGCGCCCGCATAGATGGCGGCCGTGACCGCCTGCAGCCCGGCCAGCGGCCAGGTGCCGCCGGTGGCCACTTCGACCGCCACCGCCACCACCTGGAAGCGCGCCGCGCGCGCCGCCAGCAGCATTTCGTCGAGCGTGTCCTCGCTCTCGCGCAGCGGACCGGCATGCAGCACGATGTGGTCGAAACCCTGGTTGCGCAGGCTGTCAATACGATCGCGCGTCAAGCGCGCGGCGCTGGCCTCGATCACATAGCGGCCATGGCCATCGGGGCTGAACTGCAGCCAGGGGCGCAGATGGGCCAGCAGCTCGTCCATCTGTTTTTCGCTCAGCTGCACGGCCTGCGGGCCGCCCACATGCAGGGCCGCGGCCGGGTGCGGGCCGCCGAACAGGCGCGCATGCAGGTCGATTTCACGCTTTAAGGCCGACAGGTACAGACCCAGGCGGCCGCGCTTGCAGGCCTGCTCCGGCACCGTGATCGCCACCGACAGCGGCTGGCGGCCCGGACGGGCGCGCAGCGCCGCCACCGCCTGCAGGTAATCGGCATAGCCGAAACCCTCGGCAAAATGGCGCACTTCCGGATAGGTCACGTAGTCCGGCTGGCCGACGGCGAAGCGGCGCATCAAGGCGTCGTCCCACGGGACGCTGGCTTCGCTGGCGGTGCTGGGTTGGGTCATCGTATTCGCTCCAAGGGCGTCCACGTTTCTCTGCGGAATGTTGGACAGTGGGAGCGAGTCTACGCAGGCAAAGGCCCTATATCATTGATCCAAGTCAAAATGGGTCGGGTGGTAACTTTTAGTTTGATTTAAGTCAAAATGCTCAAACTTTGCATATGCTTTACACAGGTGCTGCTGGACGAGCGCCCCGGCCCGTTCTAGTCTTCCACTATTCCCAACCAAGGAGAAAACGCATGAGCTACAAGACCATCGTGGTGCATATCGATCACTCCAAGCATGTTCCGCGCCGCGTGCAGCTGGCCGCCGAGCTGGCGCGCCGCTTCGGCGCCCATCTGGTCGGTTCGGCCATGAGCGGCATCTCGCGTTTCATTTATGGCAGCACCATGGTCGACCTGAATGGCGCCCTGCTGACTGACCACATCGCCTTTCTGCGCCAGCGCAGCGGTGACGCCCTGACCCGCTTCGAGACGGAAGCGCGCGCCGCCGGCGTCGACAGCATCGAAAGCCGCCTGCTCGAAGACGACGACCACGGCGGCATGTGCCTGCAGGCGCGCTATGCCGACCTGCTGGTGCTTGGCCAGACCGACCCGGACGGCGACAGCGACAGCTGGCTCGACGACCTGCCCCAGTTCGTGGTGCTGCACAGCGGCCGCCCGGTGCTGCTGGTGCCGTATGCGTTTGAACAGAAGACCTTCGGCGAGACCGTGCTGGTGGCCTGGGACGGCAGCCGCTCGGCCGCGCGCGCCGTGGCCGACGCCCTGCCCCTGCTGCGCCAGGCGCGCAAGGTGATCGTCTCCATCATCGGCGCCGAAGTCGGGGCCGACGCCCACGGCGAGGAACCGGGCGCCGACATCGCCCTCTACCTGGCGCGCCAGGGCGTGCAGGTCGAAGTCCAAGCCGAACCGGCCACGGCCGATGTGGGCAATGTGCTGCTCTCGCAGGCCGCCAATATCGGCGCCGACCTGCTGGTCATGGGCTGCTACGGCCACACGCGCATGCGCGAGCTGGTTTTGGGCGGCGCGACAAGAACTTTGCTGGCGTCGATGACCATTCCTGTGATAATGTCACACTAAGCTACATTATTAAAATGTAATTACACGGCCGCGCCCTTCCCCCGCGCGGCCGTTTCTCATCCTACCCACCGCCCCGACGCCGCGGTCATCCCTCTCGGAGACGGCAGCATTGTCCATCGGCGAAGCGCGTCACCAGAGGGCCCCTCTGGAGACAAAAGTGATTCGCAAGCTGCTTGACCTGAATATTGGTACCAAACTCTGGGTGTTGACCCTGTCCACCGGCGCCGGCATCGTCCTGCTGGCGGCGGCCTTCCTGCTGTCCGAACGCAATCTGATCCTGCATGAGCGCGAAACCAGCGTGCGCCAGGCGGTCGAAACCGCCTATGGCGTGCTGGTGCGCCACCAGCAGCTGGCCGCCAGCGGCGCCATGAGCGAAGCCGAGGCCAAGGCCGCCGCCCTGGCCCAGCTCAAAACCATGCGCTACAGCGGCAATGAATATTTCTGGGTCAATGATTTCAATTCGGTCATGGTGATGCACCCGACCAAGCCCGAGAACGACGGCAAGGACATGAGCCAGTTCAAGGACCCGGACGGCAAAGCCATCTTCAGCGAATTCACGCGCACCGCCACCGCCACCGCCGACGGCGGCCTGGTCGCCTACCAGTGGCCGAAACCCGGCAGCGACCAGCCGATGCCAAAAATCTCCTTCGTCAAAGCCTTCAAGGCCTGGGGCTGGGTGCTCGGCTCGGGCGTGTATGTCGACACCGTCAACGCCGCCGTCTGGGAGCGCGTGGCCAAGACGGCCGTCGGCACCCTGCTGCTCGGCGGTCTGCTGATCAGCATGTCACTGGCCATCACCCGCTCGATCGTCAAGCCGCTCAAGCGCGCCGTGCGCATCGCCCAGACCGTGGCCTCGGGCGACCTGACCAGCGATATCCGCGTCAAGGGCAGCGACGAGGCCGGCCAGCTGCTGCTGGCCCTGAAGAACATGAATGAAAGCCTGCACACCATCGTCGGCAAGGTGCACGAGGGCGTGGCGACGATCGCCAGCGCCTCCGAGCAGATCGCCAGCGGCAATCAGGACCTGTCCGGACGCACCGAGCGCCAGGCCGGCACGCTCGAGGAAACCGCGTCCTCGATGGAGGAGCTGACCAGCACCGTGCGCCACAACGCCGACAACGCGCGCCAGGCGAATGTGCTGGCCCAGTCGGCCCAGGACGTGGCCACCAAGGGCGGCGCCGTGGTCGAGGAAGTGGTGCAGACCATGGGCGCCATCAGCGACTCGGCACGGCGCATGGCCGACATCATCAGCGTCATCGACGGCATCGCCTTCCAGACCAATATCCTGGCCCTCAACGCCGCCGTCGAGGCAGCCCGCGCCGGCGAGCAAGGGCGCGGTTTCGCCGTCGTCGCCCAGGAAGTGCGCAGCCTGGCCCAGCGTTCGGCCGCCGCCGCCAAGGAAATCAAGGACCTGATCGACGACTCCGTGCAGCGTGTCAGCAGCGGCAGTGCCCTGGTCAATCAGGCCGGTGAGCAGATGGGCGAGATCGTCGGCAGCGTGCAGCGCGTTTCGGGCATCATCAGCGAAATCAGCCTGGCCAGCACCGAGCAGGAGGCCGGCATCACCCAGGTCAATCAGGCCGTCATGGAGCTCGACGCCGCCACCCAGCAGAACGCCTCGCTGGTCGAGGAGGCGGCATCGGCCGCCGAAGCCCTGCACGAGCAGGCGGCCGAACTGGCCGAGGCTTTCTCCGCCTTCAAGCTGCGCGCCAGCGTCCACAGCGCGCCGGTCTCGCTCGACGCTCATCGCCGGGCGCGCCGCACCAGCGCCCTCCCCGCCGCAGACAAGGCGCAGGACCGCGTCGCCCTGCGCGCCTGATCGTTCAGGCCAGGGCCACGGCCTCGGGCAAGCTGTCGACCACGCGCAGCTGGGCCCCGAGGCCGGCCCGTTCCAGTTTGGCGCGCACGCGGGCATTCGCCTCGCACACCACCACGGCCACGCCGCGCTTATGCAGCTTGGCCACCACTTCTTCCAGCGTCAATAAGCCAGTCATATCGATGAAGGGCACGTCGCCCAGACGCAGCACCAGCAGGCGCGGATCGGTGTGGGTCTGGGCCAGGGCGCGCTCGAAGTTCTCCACCGCGCCAAAGAAGAACGGCCCCTCGATCGCGTACACCAGCACGCCGCGCGGCAGCTCGGCGCCCAGTTCGCTGCCGGTCTGCTGCTGGACTTCGACCGAACCGGCCATGCGGCGCATGAACTGCAGCGTCGCCAGAATCACGCCGATGTTCACCGCCACCACCAGATCGGTCAGCACCGTCAGCGCAAAGGTGATCACCAGGATGACGGCATCGGCGCGCGGCGCACGGCGCAGCAGATTGAGCACGTGGCCGATCTCGCTCATGTTGTAGGCCACCACGAACAGAATCGCCGCCAGCGCCGCCAGCGGCACATGGGCCGCCAATGGGGCCAGCAGCAGAATCACCAGCAGCAGCGTGGCCGCGTGCACGACCCCGGCCAGCGGGCTGGTGCCGCCGTTGCGCACATTGGTGGCGGTGCGGGCGATGGCGCCGGTGGCCGCAAAGCCGCCGAACAGGGGCGCCACGATATTCGCCACGCCCTGCCCGATCAGCTCCTGATTCGAGTCGTGGCGCGTACCCGCCATGCCATCGGCCACCACGGCCGACAGCAGCGATTCAATCGCGCCCAGCATGGCGATCGTGAAGGCCGGACCGATCAGCTCCATGACGCGCGCCCACGACAGGCTGGGCAGCGAGAAGCCCGGCAGCTGCTGGGGAATGCCGCCAAAGGCCGTGGCGATCGTGGCCACGCCATCGAAATGGAAGTAGGCCTGGGCCAGCGTGGCCGCGACCAGAGCCACCAGCGGTCCCGGCACACGCGCCATGCCCGGCAGCCGGTTCGAGAACAAGGTCAGCACCAGGCTGCCGACGGCCAGGCCGGTGGTGGCCGGATGCAGCTGCGGGAAGCTCTGCAGCAGCAGCCACAGCTTCTGGTGGAAGTGGCTCGCATGCGGCGCCGGCAGGCCGAAAAAGTCGGCCCACTGGCCGACCCAGATGATGACGCCGATACCGGCCGTGAAGCCGAGGATCACCGGCGCCGGAATGAACTTGATCACACCGCCCATGCGCGCCGCGCCCATCGCCACCAGCATCAGGCCGGCCATCAGGGTCGCGATCTGCAGGCCGTCGATGCCATAGCGCGCCGTGATCCCGGACAGGATCACGATGAAGGCCCCGGTCGGCCCCGCGATCTGGGCGCGGCTGCCGCCCAGCAGCGACACCAGCGCGCCCGCCACGATGGCCGTGTACAGGCCCTGCTCCGGCCGTGCGCCCGAGGCGATCGCAAACGCCATCGCCAGCGGCAAGGCGACCACCCCGACGATCAGACCGGAGACGACATTCGACAGCAGATGCGGACGCCGGAACAGGCCGGCACGGTGGGCTTCAAGAATGGCGATCATGGGTGGCAGACTCCTTGTTGCAGTGCGCCTCAGGCGCGTCCGGCACGCAGCAGGCGCGCACCGAAATAGGTCAGAAAACCGAAACCAAAGGCCAGCACCAGGGCGGCCAGCGGCGGACGTTCGAATTCAAAGGCGCGCGTCAGCGGCGCGATATAGGTGACGGCGGCCAGCATCGCCAGCGTGATCCCGGCCAGGCTCAGGGCCATGCGGTTTTCGCGCGCCGTGGCCCACAGGCTGCGGCGCCCGAGATTGGCCCAGATCAGGCCCAGATTGGCCGCCACCAGGGCCACGAAACTGAGCGCGCGCGCCTCGGCTTCCGGAAAGTGGCGCATGCACCAGACGTAGGCCAGACCCGCCACCGTCATCGCCACCAGACCACCAGCCACGGCGCGCAGCAGACGCCCGCGATCGAACAGGCTGGCGCGGGCCGGACGCGGCGGACGCAGCATGGCGCCCTGCTCGGCCGTTTCGCTTTCGTAGGCGAGCGAACTGGCCGGATCGATCACCAGTTCGAGGAAGGCGATGTGCATCGGGTACAGCAGCACCGGCGTGCCGAGCAGCGTGGGCAGCAGGGCCAGACCGGCGATCGGCACATGCATCGATACCACATACGACATCGCATTCTGCATGTTGCTGAAGATGCGGCGGCCCAGGGCCATGGCGCGCACGATGGTAGCGAAATGGTCGTCCAGCAGCACCAGTGCAGCCGCCTCGCGCGCGACCTCGGTGCCGCGCCGTCCCATTGCGATGCCGACGTGGGCCGCCTTCAGGGCTGGCGCATCATTGACGCCGTCGCCGGTCATCGCCACCACCTCGCCATTGGCCTGCAGGGCCTGGACGATGCGCAGCTTCTGGGCCGGCGTGATGCGCGCGCAGATGCCGGTGCTCTGCAGGCGTGCGCGCAGACTGGCCTCGTCGAGCGTGGCCATCTCGGCGCCGAGCAGCACACTGTCCGAGGCCAGGCCCGCCGCCTGGGCGATGGCGCGCGCCGTGGCCGGGTGGTCGCCAGTGATCATCAGCACGCGCACACCGGCCGTGTGACAGGCTGCCACCGCCTGCGGCACTTCCGGGCGCAGCGGATCGGCCAGGGCCACCAGACCCAGCCACTCGAGCGTCAGGCCATCCTGCCCGTCCGGCAGCGGGCCCGTATGCCAGCCGCGCGCCACCGCCAGCACGCGCCAGCCGCGCGCGCCCAGGCGTTCGACCTCGGGCCGCAGCGGGGCCGGGTCGCGCCCGCACAGACGCGCCACCGCTTCCGGTGCGCCCTTGCAGGCCACCAGCAGGCGCCCATCGTCCTGGCGCCACAGCTGGCTCATGGCCGGCAGCTCGGCGCTCAGGCTGAATTCATGGACCAGTTCACCGGCCAGGCTCAGTTCACCGGCCAAGGCATGGAAGGCCTTCTCCATCGGATCGAAAGGCAGCGGCTTGCTGGCCAGGGCCGCCAGCCGCACCAGATCGGCGCAGGGGGCCGGCATCTCGCCGCCTTCCCACGCGGCCTGCGGCGTATGCACGGCCACCACGGCCATGCGGTTTTCGGTCAGGGTGCCGGTCTTGTCGCTGCACAGCACGGTGACGGCGCCCAGGGTCTCGATCGCCGCCAGGCGGCGCGTGATCACCTGGGCCTGGGCCAGACGCCAGGCGCCGATCGCCGGGAACACGGTCAGGATGACAGGGAATTCCTCCGGCAGCAGCGACATGCCGAGCGCGATGCCGACCAGCAGGGCTTCCATCCATTTGCCCTGCAAGAAGCCGTGCAGCAGCGCGACCAGCAAGGCCATGCCCAGACCCAGAAACGCCATCCGCCGGATCAGCCCGCCCAGCTGCTGCTGCAGCGGCGAGGCTGCCGTCTCCAATCCATGCAGCGCGGCGCCGATTTTGCCGATCTCGCTGCGCGGCCCGGTGGCGAATACGCGCGCCAGCCCGCTGCCATGCACGACCAGGGTGCCCGACCAGACCGCATGCACGGCTTCGCCCGGCACCGGCGGCGGGCCCTCGGGATCGGCCAGTTTGGCGACCGGGCGCGCCTCGCCGGTCAGCAGGGATTCATCGAGTTCGAGGTCGACCGCTTCCAGCAGCAGGGCATCGGCCGCCACGCGCGCGCCCTCGGACAGCACGAGCACGTCGCCGACCACGATGTCGCGGCTCGACACCTGGCGCACCTCGCCATCGCGCCAGACCGCGGCCAGCGGGCTGCCCAGCTCGCGCAGGCTGTCGAGCGCGCGTTCGGTTTTACCTTGCTGAAAGAGTGTGAGGCCGATGGTGACGCCGACCATCAGCAGCAGCACCAGGCCTTCGTGGACATCGCCGAGCGCCAGATACAGCCCGGCCGCGACGATCAGCATCAGGAACATCGGCTCCTGCACCGCCTCGCGCACCAGATCCCAGGCACGGCGGCGCTGGGTCGGCAAGGCGTTCGGCCCATCGGACGCCAGCCGGGCCGCGGCGGCATCCGAGCTGAGGCCGTATTGACTACTGGTATCTCGCATCTGCACAGCATACCACTGCCAACCTGGCTTGTTACGCGTCTACGCAAAATGTGAAACATGGTTGTAAAATTTGATCTAGATCATAGGCAGTTGCAGGGGCCCGGGAAGACACTGGCGCCAGCATCCCCATCCAAGGAGCCCAGCATGTCCATGCCGTCCTGGTCGAGCAGTCTGGAACTTGGGGTTCCGAATATGGACGCAGCCCACCGCGCCCTGTTCGACACCCTGGCCCACGTGGCGCGTTTGGCGCCGGGCGATTTTGCCCACCATTGCCGTGCCCTGTTCGACGCGCTCGAACTCGACTGCAAGGAGGAGGAAGCCTTGATGGAGGAGATACACTTTCCCGGCCTGCAGGCGCACCGCGAGCAGCATGCGCGCGTGCTCGGCGGTCTGCACCACGCGCTGGCGGCGCTCGACGCAGGCGACCCGGCCCCGGCCCGGCGCGCGCTCGAACTGCTGCCGCGCTGGCTGGAATTGCATATTGCGACCATGGACAGCGCCCTCGCCATGGCCGTCGCGCTGGCCCAGCCAGCGCAGGTGGAACTTGGCGCCTGAGTTTTTCGTCTATTACATCGAGAGAGGAACATCATGAAAACCAATGTCGGCCCCACTGACCGTGCTCTGCGTATTGCCGTTGGTCTCACCCTGGTGGCAGGCGCCGCCCTTGGACTGGTGGGCGCCTGGGGCTATCTCGGCCTGATCCCCATGGCCACCGGCGTGATCCGCTTCTGCCCGGCCTATCTGCCGTTTGGCTTTAACACCTGCTCGCGCGAGGAAGCATGACCGACCTGCCGCTGTCACCGCTGACCACCCGACCCGGCCTCCCTCTGGAAAGGCTGGCCAGCGCCTGGCAGGGCGTGCTCGACCAAGAAGACCCGCAACAGGCCCTGGCCGCCGCGCGCTGGGACCTGATTCTCAATGCCATGCTCGGCCGGGTGACGGGCAATATTTCGCCGGCCGCCATCGGCCTGGCCTATATCGACTGGCTCAGCCACCTGAGCCTGTCGCCGTCCAAGCGCGAGGAACTCGTCCTCAAGGCCTGGAAAAAGCTGTGGCGCTGGCAAATGTATGCGCTGCGCCTGGCGGCCAACGGCGGCAACCACACGCCCGACGCCATCGACCCGCTGCCGCAGGACAAGCGCTTCCTCGATCCGGCCTGGCGCCGCTGGCCCTTCAATCTGCTGTCCCAGGCTTTTCTGCTGCAGCAGCAATGGTGGCATTGCGCCACCACCGGGGTTAGCGGCGTCTCCCAGCACCACGAAGACGTGGTCACCTTCACCGTGCGCCAGTGGCTCGACATGCTGGCGCCCTCGAATTTCCCGCTGACCAATCCGGTCGTGCTCGACACCACGCTGCAGCGCGGCGGCATGAATCTCTGGAATGGCGCGCTGCGCTTTGCCGAGGACCTGCGCGCCGCCGCCCAGGGCGAGGCGCCCGCAAGCGAGGAGTTCGCCGTCGGGCGCAACCTGGCCATCACCCCGGGCGAGGTCGTGTTCCGTAACGAACTGATCGAGCTGATCCAATACGCGCCGAGCACGGCGCGCGTGCACAGCGTGCCGCTGCTGTTCGTGCCGGCCTGGATCATGAAGTACTACATTCTCGACCTGTCGCCGGCCAACTCCCTGGTCAAGTATCTGGTCGACCAGGGCCACACGGTCTACATGATCTCCTGGAAAAATCCGGGCGAGGCCGACCGCAATCTCTCGCTCGAGGACTACCGCCGCCTCGGCATCATGGCCGCGCTCGACGCGATTGGCGCGCCCAAGGTCAATGCCTGCGGCTACTGCCTGGGCGGCACCCTGCTCTCGATCGCCGCAGCCGCCATGGCGCGCGACGGCGATCAGCGCCTGAACAGCATGACCATGCTGGCGGCCCAGGTCGATTTCACCGAGCCGGGCGAACTGTCGCTGTTTATCGACGACAGCCAGGTCAACTTCCTCGAGGCCAGCATGTGGCAGCAAGGCTATCTGGACACGCGCCAGATGGCCGGCGCCTTCCAGCTGCTGCGCTCCAACGATCTGATCTGGTCCTACCGGCTGCGCAAATACCTGCTCGACCTGCCCGATGTGCAGACCGACCTCATGGCCTGGAATGCCGACGCCACCCGCATGCCCTACCGCATGCATTCGGAATACCTGCGCCAGCTGTTCCTGCGCAATGATCTGGCCAGCGGCCGCTACCGCGCGGGCGGCAAGCCGGTCGCGCTCGAAGACATCCACGTGCCGATCTTCGCCGTCGGCACCGTGACCGACCACGTGGCGCCCTGGCGCTCGGTGTACAAGCTGCACCTGCATGCGGAAGAGGAAATCAGCTTCCTGCTGACCACGGGCGGCCACAACGCCGGCGTCGTGTCGCCGCCGGGCCAGCCGCGCCGCAGCTACCAGCTGGGTACGCGTGCGCGCGGCGGCGCCTATGTCGATCCCGACACCTGGCAGACCCAGACCCCGCAGACCGAAGGCAGCTGGTGGCCGGCCTGGACCGACTGGCTGGGCCGCCATGCCGGCAAGCGCGTGGCGCCGCCGCCGATGGGCGCCAGCCTGGGCGCCGCGCCCGGCAGCTACGTGCTGCAGCGCTGAGGCGCCCTACTCGTGCCGCAGCGCCTCGATCGGATCGAGGCGCGCGGCGCGGCGTGCCGGCACATAGCCGAACACCACCCCGATCCCGGCCGAGAACACGAAGGACAGCACATTGATGGCCGGATTGAACAGATAGGGCACGCCCATCACGGCCGCCAGCAGGCTCGAAGCCAGCGTGGCCAGCACCACCCCGGTCAGGCCACCGAAGGCCGCCAGCACCATCGCCTCAATCAGAAACTGCATCAGCACATCGCGCTCGAGCGCGCCGATGGCCAGGCGCAGGCCGATTTCGCGCGTGCGCTCGGTCACGCTGACGAGCATGATATTCATGATGCCGATGCCGCCGACCAGCAGGCTGACGGCCGCCACCGCGCCCAGCAGCATGGTCATCACGCGCGTGGTGCCGCTCAGGGTGTCGGCCAGCTGGCGCGTGTCGAGCACATTGAAATTATCGTCTTCGCCGGCGGCCAGCTTGCGCCGCTCGCGCATCAGCTGGGTCAGCGCGGCCTTCACGGCTTCGCTGTCGACGTCATCGGCCTGCGACACCAGCAGGGTGCCGACGCGCTGATTGCCCGTCACGCGGCGCTGCACCGTGTACAGCGGCAGCACCACCATATCGTCCTGGTCATTGCCCATCGCGCCCTGCCCTTTGCCGGCCATGACGCCGACGATCTCGCACGAGAACTGCTTCAGGCGCAGGCGTTCGCCGAGCGGCATCTGCTCGTCGAACAGGGCGCGCCGCACCGACTCGCCGATCACACAGACGGCCGCACCGGCGCGCTGCTCGGCCGGTTCGAACAGGCGCCCGGCGGCCAGGCGCCAGTTGCCGACCTCGAACCAGTCATTGGTGGTGCCGATCGCCGAGGTGCTCCAGTTGCGCCCATTGGCGATGGCGATGATGCCGGCACGCGCCTCGGGCGCCACCTTGCGCACTCCGCCGATCTGGCTCGCGATGGCCTGGACATCGGCCTCCTTGAAGGCCGGCGCGCCGGGGCCGCCACCGCCGAACTGGCGCTGGCCGGGCCGCACCATCAGCAGATTGCTGCCCAGGCTGGAAATCTGGTCGTGCACGGCCTGGGTCGCCCCATTGCCGAGCGTGACCATGGTGATCACCGCCGCCACCCCGATCACGATCCCGAGCATGGTGAGGAAGGAACGCAGCACATTGCGCCGGATCGAGCGCAAGGCCAGCAGCACGGTATTCCAGAACATCAGGCGCCTCCGTCGCTTTCGATGCGGCCGTCGCGAAAGCGCACGATGCGGCGCGCGTAATGGGCCATATCGGGTTCGTGCGTGACCATCAGAATCGTGATGCCGCGCTCCTGGTTCAGGCGCACCAGCAGGTCCATGATCTCCTGGCTGCGCTGGGTGTCGAGATTGCCGGTCGGTTCGTCGGCCAGCAGCACGCGCGGCTCGCTGACGATGGCGCGCGCGATCGCCACGCGCTGCTGCTGCCCGCCCGACAGCTCGGCCGGCGTATGCTGCTCGCGCCCCTGCAGGCCGACGGCGGCCAGCGCCTGGGCCGCCAGCTCGTGGCGGCGCGCCGCCGTTTCGCCGCGGTACAGCAGCGGCAGCTCGACGTTTTCCTGGGCCGAGGTGCGCGCCAGCAGATTAAAACCCTGGAACACAAAGCCCAGGTAGCTGCGCCGCAGCAGGGCCAGCTGGTCGCGGCTCAGGCGCGAGACTTCGCGCCCCATGAACCGGTATTCGCCGCTGCTGGGGGTATCGAGACAGCCGAGGATATTCATCGCCGTCGATTTGCCGGAGCCGCTCGGCCCCATGATGGCGAGGAATTCGCCGGCCGCGATATCGAGATCGATGCCAGCCAGGGCCATGACCGTGGCTGCGCCGCTGCCGTAACGCTTGGTGACGCCGCGCAGGCGGATCAGCGCTTCGCTCATTTGGCAGCGGCCCGCTGCTCGGTAATGACCAGCATGCCCGGTTTCAGATCGCCGCCCACCACTTCGGTCATGCGGCCATCGCTGATGCCGGTGCTGATTGCCACCTCCACCGCTTTACCATCGCGCAGGACCCAGACCTTGCGCGCGGCCGCCTCGGCCCCATTGGCAGCGCCGGCCTTGCGCGGCGCGCGCTGCGGCATGCGCGGCACCAGGCTCGAGACCAGACCGCCGCCGCCCGCGCTCGCCGCCGCGGCCGTGCCGGCCGGCGTGAAGCGCAGCGCGCTGTTCGGCACCAGCAGCACATTGTGGCGGTCGGCCGTGCGGATCGTGGCCGTGGCCGTCATGCCGGGGCGCAGGCTGAGGTCGCGGTTGTCGACTTCGAGCTGGGTCGGATAGGTGACCACATTGTCGGTGATGGTGGCGCCATAGGCCACGCGCGTGATGCGGGCCGGGTACGGCCGGTTCGGATAGCTGCTGACCGAGAACTGCGCCTTCTGACCGAGCTGGACGGTGCCGACGTCGGCCTCGTCGATATTCACCTGCAGCTTGAGCTGCTTGAGGTCCTCGGCAATCGTGAACAGGGTCACGGCCTGCAGCGAGGCGGCCACCGCATTGCCCGGATCGACATTGCGGCTCAGGATCACGCCTTCGATCGGCGCGCGGATGGCGGCCTTGCTCAGATTGGTCAGATCGGTCGACAGGGCCGCCTTGGCGCTGTTCACGCCGGCGCGCGCGTTCAATTCATTGGCCTTGGCGCGCGCCACATTCGCGCGTCCGGTGTCGAGCTCGGCCTTGGACGGCACCTTGCCGTTCGACAGGCGGGCCACCTCTTCCAGGCGGGCCAGGCTGGCCTCGGCCTCGACGCGCGTGGCCACCGCCTGGGTGACAGCCGCCTCGGCCGCCGTCAGGGCCGCGCGCGAACGCTGGACCTGGTCATTGAGCTTGGCCGTGTCGAGCTCGACCAGCACCTGGCCGCGCTTGACCACATCATTGACATCGACCAGCACCCGCGTCACCGTGCCCGACAGCTCCGAGCCGATATTGACCGAGCGGGTCGGCTGCAGGCTGCCATTGGCCGTCACCGTGTGCGCCACGTCGCCCAGTTCGGCCGCCACCGTGCGGTAGCGCGGCTGCTCGGCCGCGGCCCGCTGCAGCTGCCACCAGGCGATGCCGGCGCCGGCCAGGGCCAGGGCCAGCAGCGCGGCCCACAGCCAGGGCTGGCGCCACCAGGGACGGCGCACGCCGTCGAGAAAGGGATCCGCTTGTGTCGTGCTCATGGTGTCGTCTTGCCTGCGATGGGGGGCGCTTCCCAGCCGCCGCCGAGCGCCTTGTACAGGCGCACCTGGTCGGCCGCGAGGGCGCTCCGGGTGGCGGCCAGGTCGTCCTGGGTCGAAAACAGATTGCGCTGGGTTTCCAGCACCGTTTGAAAATCGGTCAGCCCGCTGGCATAGCGCTGGCGCGCCAGCAAAGCCGCGTTGGCGGCCGCGTCGCGCGCCTGCGTCAGGCGGGCCGCGCGCGCCTTGTCGGCGGCCAGGCTCTGCAGGTCGTCCTCGACTTCCAGCAAGGCCTGCAGAATCGTGCTGCGGTAATTCGCCTGGGCCACCGCCAGCGCGCCCGCCTCGGCCGCCATCTGGGCGCGCGCGGCGCCGCCGTCGAAGGCGCGCCCGGTGATCGAGCCCAGCAAGGCGGTCAGCCAGGTCGTGCTGACACCGCCGATCCCCAGGCCATGCAGGCCGATCGAGCCTTCCAGTTTCAGGGACGGCAGCCGGGCCGCGTCGGCCTGGCGAAAGCGCGCCTCGGCGATGCTGACCCGGGTTTGCGCGCTGCGCACATCGGCGCGCTGGGCCAGGGTCTGGGCCGGCAGGCTGACGGCGAAATCGGCACCGGCCAGGGGCAGCGGGCGCGGCGCGGCCAGACGCGCGTCGAGCGCGCCGGGCGCTTCGCCGCACAGCACGGCCAGCGCATGGCGCGCCTGGGCCACGGCCGTTTCCAGCGCAGGCAGACGGGCCGCCGCCTGTTCGCGCGCGGCACGCGCCTGCTCGGCTTCGAGCGAAGTCAGCAAACCCGCCTGGGCGCGCCAGGCCGTGATCTGTTCAGTCTCGCTCTGGCTGGCCAGATTGTCGCGCGCGATAGCCAGACGCTCCTGGCCCGCACGCAGCGTGATGTAAGCCTGGGCCACTTCGGCCGCCAGGCTCACGCGGGCATCGGCCAGGGTGATGCGGGCGACCTCGAGTTCGCCTTCGCTGGCCTGCAGCGACAGGCGGCGCGTGCCGAACCAGTCCGGCTCCCAGGCCGCATCGATGGTGGCGTTGTAGGTACGCGCCGCAGCCGCGTCGCCGTTCTTGCTCGACTGGGCCGAAGCCGACAGCGACACCGTCGTCGCCAGCGCCGCCGCCGCCACATCGCGCAGCGCGCGCGCCTGCCGCAGCGCGGCCCCGGCCGCTTCCAGACTCGGGTTGGCGCGCTGCGCGCGCTCCACCAGTTCGACCAGCAGCGGATCGCCGAAGTCGCCCCACCAACCGGCCAGGTCGCGCTGGGCGCCGGCGCCGGCCGGCAGCGTCCAGGCGGGCGGCACGGCCTGCACGGCGGCCGGCGGGACCGGCGTCGGTTGCGGCAGCCAGGCGCAGGCGCTCAAGGCGGCCAGGGGAAGCAGGATCAGTCGTTTCATGGGATCAGCACGGCCGCGCCGTCGATGCGCCCGGCGCGCACGTCGTCCAGGGCCTGGTTGGCCGCGCGCAGCGGATACGGGCGCACATGGGTCTGCAAGGGCACGCTGGCCGCAACCTGCATGAAGCCCTCGCCATCGGCACGGGTCAGATTGGCCACTGACTGCAGGCGCCGTTCGCCCCACAGCAGGTGGTAGGGAAAGGCTGGAATGTCGCTCATGTGGATGCCGGCGCAGATCACGCTGCCGCCCTTGCGCACCTGGGCCAGTGCGCGCGGCACCAGCGTCCCATCGGGCGCGAACAGAATGGCCGCATCGAGCGTCTGCGGCGGCGCCGCGTCGCTCGGCCCGGCCCAGTGCACGCCGAGCTGGCGCGCGAAGGCCTGCGACTGGGTATCGCCCGGCCGCGTGAACGCATACACGGTGCGCCCCTCGGCCAGGGCCACCTGCGCCAGGATATGGGCGGCCGCGCCAAAGCCATACAGGCCAAGCACCGCAGCCGGCCCCGCCATGCGGTAGGCGCGGTAGCCGATCAGGCCCGCACACAGCAGTGGGGCCGCGTGGGCGTCGTCGTAGGCGGCGGGCAGCGCGAAGCAGTAATCGGCCCGCGCCAGCGTGTATTCGGCATAGCCGCCGTCGCAGTCATAGCCGGTGAAGCGGGCGTCGTCGCACAGGTTTTCCTGGGCCGCCGCGCAGAACGGGCAGTGGCCGCAGCTGTCGCCCAGCCAGGCCACGCCGACCCGCGCGCCAAGGGCAAAGCGCTGCACGCCGGCGCCCAGCGCGACCACCTCGCCGACGATTTCATGACCCGGAATCAGCGGGCTGCGGTGCGGCGCCAGTTCGCCATCGACGATATGCAGATCGGTGCGGCAGACCCCGCAGGCCAGAACGCGCAGCAGCAGCTGGCCCGGTCCCGGCTGCGGAATCGGCAGTTCGGCCGCCATCAGCGGCTGGCCCGGTGCACCGAGCTGCATCGCCAGCATGGCTTACTCGCCTTCCCAGTAGAACACAAGCTCGCGCGCCGCACCGGTCTTGATCGCCGTGCTTTGCTGCTGCGTCTTGCCGACCGCCGTGGCCTGCACCTTGTAGCTGCCCGGTGCCAGCTTGACGAACACGCGCGGGCCGGCGCCCGTGAGCTTGAGCACCGGCGCGTCCTTGGCGTCAGTGATCACCAGGGCGACATCAGCGCGGAATTCGCCGCTGCCCTTGGTGGCAAACAGCAGATGCAGATTGAAGTCCTGCTTGACGGCCGCCAGCGCGGCCTGTTCCTCAGCGCCGATACCACCGCTGATATAGGCCGTGCCCTGCTGGGTTTGGACGGACGGCCCGGCCGCACTGGCCAGCAATGGCAGAGCGAGCGCGATGGCGGCGGCCAGACGATGAAAGGCTTGCATATCACCTCCTTAATGGAACGATAAAGCCAGTATGCAAGAGCCGAGCCTGCCTTAAAATCGGGCAAGGCCATCAGATTTTGTAGGGCTTCCCCTACAGGCGCTTCAGATGATGCCGTGCTCGAGGGCGTAGCGCGTCAATTCGGCATTGCTGCCCATGCCCATCTTGTCCAGAATCCGGGTGCGGTAGGTCGTCACCGTGTTCGGACTCAGGTGCAGCAGTTCGCCGATCCGCACCAGCGACTCGCCGGCTGCGATCAGCTTGAAGACCTCGAATTCCCGGTTCGACAAGGCCTCATGGTCGGTAGCGCCGCCGCCGCCGATCAGCGTAGCCAGTTTTTCCACCAGCGCCGGCGACACGTGCTTGCCGCCCGCGGCCGCCTTGCGCACAGCCTCGACCAGCGTCGCCGTCGGCGTATCCTTGGTCAGATAACCGGCCGCGCCCAGCTTGAGCGCGCGCACCGCATACACTTCCTCCGAATAGGTCGACAGGATCAGCACGGCCATGCGCGGCCGTTCGGCGCGCAGGGTCTTCAGCAGGTCCAGCCCATTCTTGCCCGGCATGGTGATGTCCACCACGGCCACGTCGAAGTCCTGCTCGGCGATGCGCTCCATCGCCTCCTGCGCATTGCTGGCCTCGCCCATGACCGTGATATCGCCAGCCGTGCCCAGCATCAGCCGCACGCCATTGCGCGCGATCGCATGATCATCGACCAGCAAGACCTTGATTCCCGCTTGACCCATTCCCACTATCCCTTCAATGGCAGGCGCAGTTCCAGCAGGGTACCCTGCCCTGGCCGGCCCATGATTTTCAGTTCACCGTTAAAGCGCCGCGTGCGCTCGTGCATGCCGAGGATGCCGAAAGAGTCGCGGTTGAGCAGACGCTCGGTATCGATGCCGCGCCCATTGTCCTCGATCGTCAGCAGCAGCTGCGCGCCCTCGAGCGCGGCGCGGCAGCGCACCCGCGTCGCCTTGGCATGCTTGACCACATTCGTCAGCGCCTCCTGCACGATGCGGAACACCATCGTGCTGCGCTCCGGGTCAAGCTCCACCGCCGAGACTTCCGGCTCCAGTTCACATTCGCAGTCCAGACCCGCGCGCTGGCGGATCTGCTCGCCATACCATTCGAGCGCAGCCCAGACGCCAAGCTGGTCGAGCACCGAAGGGCGCAGGTCGGAGATCACGCGGCGCACCGTTTCGATGGCGGTCTGGGTCAGGCCGGCCGCGTCGGAGAGCAGCGGATCGGCCGTCTTGCCCTCCTGCTCGGCGCGCTGCAGCACCACCGAGATATACGCCCGGATGCCGGTCAGCAGGCCTCCGAGTTCATCGTGGATTTCACGCGCGATGCGCTTGCGTTCATCTTCCTTGATGGCCTCCTGGTGGGCGGCCAGCTTGCGCAGTTCCGCCTGCGAGGACCGCAGCGCCTGCTCGGCGTGCTTGGAGGCCGTGATATCGACCAGCAGGCCCTGCATGAACAGCGGCTTGCCGGCCGGGTCCAGCACGACTTCGGCCTGATCGCGGAACCACAGGGCCTGGCCACTGCGGGCGAACAGCCGGTATTCGGTGCGCAGCGGCGTGCCGGCGATGCGCGCGGCCGTGATGGCCTGCCAGGCGTGCTGACGGTCGTCCGGGTGCATCATGCTGCGCTGCCAATCCGGATGGGCCAGCCATTCGCCGGGCGAATAGCCGAGGCTGCGGATCTGCGGGCTGATGTACTGCAGGCTGGCCGGCTCGCCCAGGGTAGCGATATAAGTGATGGCCTGAATCTGCTCGACCAGAGTGCGGAACTTCGCCTCGAGCTGGTGCTTATCCTGCATCAGGCGCTGCTCGCGCAGCATGCGCTCGATGGCCCCGGGCAGATAGTCGAGATAGGTGCCGTCGACATCCTTGACCAGATAGTCACGCGCGCCATTGCGCATGGCCTCGGCCGCCACGGCCGCACTGTCGGCGCCGGTCAGCATCATCACCGGCACCGGCAGTTCGCCGGCCGGCGTCTGGGCCACCAGGCGCGCCAGGAATTCCAGGCCCGTCAGATCGGGCAGATGGTAGTCGAGCAGCACACAGTCGGGCGCCTGGGCCAGACACAGCTCCAGACCGCGCTGGCCGCTGTCGGCCTCGATCAGATCGAACTGGCGCGCGCTGTCAGCGGCAAACGCGCGCCGGCAGGCGATGCGGTCAACCAGATCATCTTCGACGATAAGAACCCGGATCGGCACCATGGCTCAGGGCATTTCGCTGATCGTCCAGTACATGTCGATCGAGCGGATCATCTCGACGAAGCGGTGGTAATCCACCGGCTTGGCCATGTAGCCGGCCACCCCGAGATCAAAACTGCGGACCTTGTCCTGCTGCTCTTCGGAGGTCGTCAGGACCACGACGGGAATGCGGCGCAGATTCTCGTCGGCCTTCACGGCCTGAAGGAACTCGATGCCGTTCATGATCGGCATGTTCAAGTCGAGCAGGATGATGCAAGGCCGCTCCACGCCGGGCGTGCGCAGGTGCAGCAGGGCCTCCTCGCCGTTCTCCTTGCTGACGACAGGGTTCACGACATGGATTTCCTTCAGCGCGCGCAGGATGGTCATGACATCGACCTGATCATCCTCCACCAGCAGAATCGGCTTATTCGTAACGTGCATGCTTCCTTCCTGTAAAGATAGGCTGCCTTAGCGAGCGCCGCGAGCGGCAGCCTTCGGTAGTGTAAACCAAAAGCGCGCGCCTTCCCCCACGCGCGATTCCACCCAGACCCGGCCGCGGTACATCTCGACGATCTTCTTCACCAGGGCCAGGCCGACCCCCGTGCTTTCCACCCGATCGCGCGGGGCCAGGGTCTGGAACAGCTGGAAGATGCGCTCGAAATGGCGCGCCTCGATGCCCGGGCCATTGTCGGCCACGCAGAACTTCCAGTCGGCGCCGCCGTCCTCGCACAGGACCTCGATGCGGCCGGCGTCCTTGTCCATATATTTGATGGCGTTCGAGATCAGGTTATGGAACACCTGCTCGATGCGGGTCGGCTCCAGCACCAGGGTCGGCAAGCCCGGCGCCACCGACACCGTGATGTGCGGCGGCGGCGCCAGCAGGTCGACCGTATCGGCCAGCAGCTTGTTCAGGTCGACCGGCACCATCGCCTCCTTGACCCGGCCCACGCGCGAATACTGCAGGATGCCATCGATCAGCCCGCTCATCCGGTGGACCCGGTTGATCAGCAGGCGCATGTGCTCCTTGCCTTCCTCGTTGAATTTGTCGGCGTAGTCGGCCGCCAGCCAGGCCGCCAGCGAGCCGATGCCGCGCAGCGGCGCCTTCAGGTCGTGCGAGACGACGTAGGCGAAGTTGGTCAATTCCTCATTGGCGCTGCTGATTTCCTGCAGCAGACGCTTCATTTCCTCTTCATTGCGCTTGCGCGCCGTGATGTCGCGCACCAGGCCGGTGAACATGCGCCGCCCGCCGATCTGCATTTCGGCCACGGCCAGATCGATCGGAAACACCGAGCCATCCTTGCGCAGGCCCTCGACTTCGCGCCCGATGCCGATGATGCGCTTCTCGCCCGTACCCAGATAGTGGGCCAGATAGCCATCGTGGCGGCTGCGGTGCGGCTCCGGCATCAGCACCGAAACATTCTTGCCGATCAGCTCAGCCTCCGCATAGCCGAACAGGGCTTCGGCGGCCGGATTCAGGCTTTCGAGGATGCCATGCTCATCGATGGTAAGGATGGCGTCGACGGCCGTCTCGAAGATCGCGCGCATGCGCGCCTCGCTCTCCTGCAGGGCCAGTTCCGCCTGTTTGCGCGCGCTGATGTCGTGGATGGTGGCCATCACCATCACCTGCTGGTCCGGCGTGCGCAGCGGCGACAGGCTGACCTCGACCGGGAACTCGCGTCCATCCTGATGGCGCGCCGACAGCTCCAGCCCCGCCCCCATCGAGCGCGACCGCGGCCGCGCAAAATAGGCATCGCGCTGGCCCACGTGGCTGTGGGCGAAGCGTTGCGGGATCAAGGCCTCGATCGGCTGGCCGAGCAGGCCGCCCGGGGCATAGCCAAACAGCTGTTCGACGGCCGGATTGGCCATTTCGATATGGCCGGCGCGATCGACGATCAGCATCGGATCGGTGGCCGACATGAGCAGCCATTCGATGCTCTGGCCGGCGATGGGAGGCGTGTTCACGAAAAATCCTGGCGCAAGACAAAGCGCCATGATAGCGGCACGCGGGCCGCGCGGCCAAGGGTTTCAGGCGCCCTGCATCATTTCCATGAAACCATCGGGCGCCGAACCGAAGCGCGCCTTGGCGCGCAGCCAGCGCGCCGCCATGGTCAAGGCCGCGTCCATGGTCATCATATGGTGATTGAACCAGACCGGCAGCAAGCCCAGCAGCTCACGCGCCGTGCCCATATCCCCCGAGCGCGCAAACGGAATCGCCTGGCGCAGGGTATCGAGCAGACGCGCGTGGTGGGCCGCATGCTCAGCGGCATGAGGCAGGTGCAGCGAGGCGATCAAGGCTTCCTCCGCGTCGAAGGTCGCACACGCGGCTGCCAACAGGCTTTCAAGCTGGGGCGCGAGCAGACTGTCGGGCACGCGTTCCAATTCCGCAAGGCAAGTAAGCATGGCGCGGTGGCCCGCGTCGACCGCATCCTGCCCGGTTTCCATCTGCGCTGACCAGCGAGGTGCCTTCATGATCCCCTCCTCCACAACACCTACAGCCTAATCCCCAGTTTGCGATTTGTCATGTTTCCAATTTGACCCAGATCAAACTTCCCCCAACAAAAATCGGGGTCAGACCCCATTTATCTGCGCGGAAAAATCGGGGTCAGACCCCATTTGTTTGGATGGAAACGTGGCTCGCGCTTTGCGCAAAATCGTATTGTGTGAGCAGGACGGCGCGCAGCATGGCGTCTGCTTGAGTTCACTGGAGCCTTCCATGCCACGCCGCCCCCGTGTTTGCATCCCCGGCCTGACCATGCACGTGGTTCAGCGCGGCAATAACCGTCAGGTCTGCTTTCTGCAGGACGCGGACCGGCGGATGTATCTCGATTACCTGGCCAGCTACAGTGGCCAGCTGGCGTGCGCCGTGCATGCCTACGTGCTGATGGATAACCACGTCCATCTGTTGGTGACGCAAGCCAGCGAAAGCGGCGTCTCTTTGCTAATGAAGCATCTGAACCAGCGCTACGCCCAGTACGTGAACCGCCGCTACACGCGCACGGGCAGCCTGTGGGAGGGGCGCTTTCATGCCAGCGTGACTGAACACGATCACTACGTCCTCGCCTGCCACCGCTATATCGAGAGCAATCCGGTGCGCGCCGGCCTGGTGGCGCACCCGGGCGACTTCCCCTGGTCGAGCTACCACGCGAATGCCGACGGCGCCGGCAAGCCCTGGCTGACGCCCCACCCGGTCATGCTGGACCTCGGCGCCGATGTGTATGCGCGCCGGCGTGCCTATCGCGAACTCTTCCTCGACTCCCAGGCGCACAATGCCGACGAAGCGCTCCGCAAAGCCGTGCAACGCAATCTGCCATTGGAAACAACCAGCGCGCCGCGCGGCCGCCCGCCCCATCAAAAAGTATCCCGCCAGATAAATGGGGTCTGACCCCGATTTGTTTAGGCGGAAAGTGGGGCGACGTCGACGAACCAGGCGACCAGCGCGGGCACGCCGTCAAATTGCAGCGGATAGGTGGACGCCACCACATTGCGCAGATGGCCGTCGGTCTCGCGCAGATGCAGCAGGCTCGGGCCCTTGCCGCTGCGCTGGGCGAACCAGGCGTCCAGACTGGTCACGCCGGGCTCGCTGTCGTGCGGCCCGCGCTCGACGCTGATGCTGGCCGTCTGCGCCGCCAGATACGCATACGCGGTGTTGGCGTAGACGATGCTGGTCTCGCTCAGATGGCGCACGCAGATCGCGAACGGCGCACTGTCGACCATGCTGCGGAATTCCTCGGCCCCGCCCTGCATGCGCGTCAGCGCCGCTTTGCGCTCGCTGATGTCGGTGTGGGTGCCGACCATGCGTTCGGGCTTGCCGAGTGCGTTGCGGCGCACGATCAGGCCGCGGTCGAGCACCCATTTCCAGCTGCCGTCGGCACAGCGCGTGCGGTGCTCGCTCACATAGGTCGCGGTCTTGCCGGTCAGGTAGGCGCGCATGTCGGCCTCGACCTGGGGCCGGTCCTCGGGGTGGATCAGATTCTTCCAGCCTTCGAGGGCCAGATCGGGCGCATCCTCGGGATAGCCGTTCATGGTCTTCCAGCGGCGCGAAAACACCACGTGCCCGGTCTCGAAATTCACGTCCCACACGCCGTCGCCCGAGGCCTCGAGCGCGAACTTCCAGCGCTCCTCGGTTTCGCGCAGCACCTGCTCGGCGCGGCGCCGCTCGGTAATGTCGGTGCCGATCGAGATGTACTGGTACAGCCGGCCATCGGGGCGCTTGAACGGGGTGATGGTGGTGGCGCTCCAGTACAGGCTGCCATCCTTGGCGCGGTTGCAGATCTCGCCCTGCCAGGTCTGGCCTTCGCTGACCGTGCTCCACAGATGCTTCCAGAACGCGTCCGGATGCTGGCCCGAACTGAGCAGGCGCAGGTCGCGCCCCATCAGCTCGCTACGCGTGTACTTGGTCACCTCGCACAAGGTGTCGTTCACATGGATCACGCAGCCATACTGATCGGTGAACGCCACCAGCGCGTGCTCGTTGATGGCGGTCTCGAGGTCGTGGATCTTGGCCAGCGAGGCCGCCAGCGCATCGTGCTTCTGCTGCTGCTTGACCAGATTGTCGTAGGCGCGCAAGGCCGACACCACGACGGTGAACAGCTGCGTGCCGCCAAGCTCGCTCTTGGACTTGTAGTCGTTGATCTCGTAGTCGACGATCACGTGGCGCTCGGGCGCTTCGCCCGGCTGGCCGGTGCGCAGCACGATCTGCACGGCGTGGTTGTCGAGGTCTTCGCGGATGTGGCGCGCCAGGCGCAGGCCGGCGTCGCTGGTTTCCATCACCACGTCGAGCAGCACCAGCGCAATGTCTTCCTGATGGCGCAGGATCGAGGACCCCTGCTGGGCGCTGTAGGCGTGGATGAATTCGATCTTGCGGCCCTGGTACACGGTATTGCGCAGGGCGATCACGGTGACCGTGTGCACGTCTTCGTTGTCGTCCACGATCAGCACGCGCCACGGCGGCGCCGTATCGGCCGGATCGGCGACAGGCGCCGCTTCTTCGGGCGCGAATTCGAGCAGGCTTTCGTCTTGGTCCATCGTGGATGACATCTTGTCCTCAGCGCATCAGCATCAGGCCTTTCAGATACTCGCCCTCTGGGAAATTGGTGCACATCGGGTGATCGGCCCCGGCCGACAGGCGCTTGAGAATGCGCGCGTCCACCTTGGCGTCACTGGCCGCGCCGGCGATGATCTTCTGGAACAGATCGGCCGAGATTGCCCCTGAGCACGAGTAGGTGAACAATAAACCATTCTCCCGCAATAATTGCAAGCCGATCAGGTTGATATCTTTGTACGCACGGGCCGCGCGCTCGACCTGTTGCGGCGAGGCCGCAAATTTGGGCGGGTCGAGAATGATCATGTCGTAAGTACGCCCTTCGTCGCGCAGGTGGCGCAGCAGCTTGAAGACATCGTCGTCCCACCACTCGGCGCGTTCGGGCGCAAAGTCGTTGAGCGCCTGGTTGCGCTGGGCCAGGGCGAGCGCCTCGCCGGCCGAATCGACCGAGGTCACATGCGCGGCGCCGCCCTTGAGCGCGGCCAGCGAAAAACCGCCCGTGTAGCAGAAGCAGTTGAGCACGTCGCGCCCGGCCGCGTGGTCCATCACCAGCTTGCGGTTGTCGCGCTGGTCGACGTAGAAGCCGGTTTTGTGGCCGGTCTTCACATTGATCGCGTAGCGCACGCCGTTCTCGGTGACCAGGGTCTCGTCGCCCGGCTCGGCGCCGGCCAGCACGCCCGTCACCTGGGGCAGACCTTCGCGTTCGCGCACGGCGGCGTCGGAACGCTCATACACGTTGGGGCAGCCGGTGGCGGCGATCAGGGCCTGCACGATCGGCTGCTTCCAGGCTTCCACACCGGCCGACTGGAACTGGCATACCAGCTGGCCGGACGGGCCGCCGTACCAATCCACCACCAGACCGGGGAAGCCATCGGCCTCGCCAAAAATCAGGCGGATTGCGTCGCTGTCGCGCACCACGGCCTGGCGGTAGGCGAGCGCCTTCTGCACGCGGCGTTTGATCATGCCGTGGTCGACCGGTTCGTTTTCGTCGAAGGTCCAGACGCGGGCGCGGATCTGCGAGGCGGGGCTGAAGGCGGCGCGCGCGAGGAAGCGGCCATCGGCGGCCTTCACCACGGCGGTGGCGCCAGGCTTATTCAATTCATCGCGCTTGCCATCGACACGCTCGATCGCGGTGGGGAACACCCAGGGGTGGCGCCGCAGCAGGCTCTTTTCCTTGCCGGGCTTCAGAGTAATGGTCAACATGGCCGCGATTATAACAAGGGGCCTGCGTACAACACCGCCTTCACAGGCTTAGAAATTCCGTTAAGATTGGCGCCAAATCACTTTTCCGAGACGCCATGCCCGACACCACGCCCGCCCGGATCTTCCTGGTGGAAGACGATGAGCACATCAGCCAGGTCCTCCAGTTCATGCTGGAGCGCCAAGGCTATACGGTGGAACTGGCGACCGATGGCCGCGCCGCCATGGCCCGCATCGCTCAGGGCGCGCCGGTGCCGGACCTGATCCTCAGCGACGTCATGCTGCCTTTTCACGATGGCTTTGCGCTGGTGCGCGCGATGCGCGCCCGTAGCGATGGCTGGCAGTCGGCGCCGATTCTGATGCTGACGGCGAAAAGCATGGAGGCCGACATCGTGCGCGCCCTCGACGCCGGCGCCAACGACTATGTGGTCAAACCCTTTCAGCCCAACGAACTGCTGGCGCGCCTGCGCCGCTACCTGCGGAGCACAGCATGAAGGCGCGCGCCCTGCTCCTGCTGCTGGCCGCGTGCGGCGGCGCCCAAGCCGAGGGCCAGTGGCAGGCAGCCCTGTCCAGCACGCGCGACCAGCTGTCGAATGGCGGCAGCGACTGGACCGAGCATAGCCTGAGCCTGCGCCGGGTGAATGGGCGCCATCTGAACGCCGGTCTGGAACTATCTCAGACCGAGCGCTTTGGCCTGCGCGACCAGCGCGTGGCAGCCGACGGCAGCTTGCAGGTGCTGCCCGAGCTGAGCTTCACCGGCGAAGCAGCCTACAGCAGCAGCCACCACGTGCTGGCGCGCGATATGCTGGGCGGCGGCCTGCTGTGGGAAGCCGCCCACGGCTGGCTGCTGCAAGCGGCGGTGCGCACCAGCGGCTACGCCAACGTGCGCGTCAACCAGTTCACGCTCGGCGCCGAGCGCTACACGGGTGACTTCAGCCACGCCCTGCTGCTGCGCAGTGCGCACGCGTATGGCAGCGCGGCGCACAGCGCGGAATGGCGCTCGAACTGGTATTACAGCGACACCGACGCCGTCAGCCTGTCGCTGGCGGCCGGCCAGGAGGCGAGCCAGCTTGGCAGCCGCGTGCTGTTGACCAGTTCGCGCACCCTGGCCGTCACCGGCCACCACAGCCTGGACGCGCACTGGACCCTCCAATACGGCCTGGCGCGCACGCGCCAGCCCGACCTGTACAACCGCACCAGCATCAGCCTTGGGCTTCGGACCGCTTTCTGATCCCTATCTGCGCCTGGCCTTCTGGACCGGGATGGGCGCGCTCGCCCTGACCCTGGCTCTGGCCGGACAGATCGTGCTGATGCGGATCGCTCTGCGCCGCGCCGAACGGCGCGCAGCGCGCCTGGTCGCCGTCTGGCGCCCGCTGCTGGCCATTGCTGCCAGCGAGGACGCGCTGCCGCCTTTGCCGCCGCTGGCGCGGCGCGACGAACTGGCCTTTCTGCGCCTGTGGGTCCATCTGCAGGCCTCGCTGCGCGGCAGCGCGCGCGAAGGCCTGAACCGGGTCGCCCAGGAACTCGGGGCAGAACAGATGGCGCTGCGCTTTCTGGCGCGCGGCAACCGCCCGACCGTGCTGGTGGCCTGCCTGGTGCTTGGCTATCTGCGGGCCGCCTCGGCCTGGCCGCGGCTGCTGGAGATGGCGCGCGGGCGCAATACCCTCGGCTCACTGGTGGCCGCCTGGGCGATGGTGAAGATCGACCCGGCGCGCGCCACCCGCGCCCTCGTCTATCTGGCCATCGGCCGGCCCGACTGGCCGCTGGCCAAAGTCGTCGCCATCCTGCAGGAGGCTGGGCAGGATGCGACCCACGTCTTCACCGAGCAGCTGCAAAACCAACAGGAGGATGCACTGCTGCGCTGCCTGCGCATCGCCGACGGCCTGCGCGTGCAGCTGCCGGCCAGCGTGCACGCGCCGCTGCTCGCGCATCCACGCAGCGATGTGGTGAGCGCGGCCCTGCGCCTGCCGGCCGCGCCGCCCCTGCTGCCGCGCATCCGCGCGCTGGCGCGCCACCCGGACTGGCATGTGCGCGTGCAGGCCGCCAAGGCCCTCGGCCAGGTTGGCCAGGAGGCCGACCTGAATCTGCTGCTGACCCTGTTAATGGATTCGCAATGGTGGGTGCGCTACCGCGCAGCCCAAGCCCTGTGCCGCCTGCCGTTTCTTGACCCGCAGCGCCTGCGCGCCCTGGCTGCGGGCAGCGGCGACCGCTATGCGAGCGACATGATCGAACACGTTCTGGCCGAAGGAGGCCTCGCATGAACTGGCATGGCCTGCTGGTGGATGCCCTCACCTGGTTCATCCTGCTGTACTTCATTCTGCTCAATTGCAGCTACTTGCTGCTTAACCTGGTCTCCATCGTCAGCCTGCGCCGGCGCGCCCAGGAGGCCGTGCTCGATGATCTGCCCCAGGTCTATTCGGGCCTGGAGCCGCCGATCAGCATTCTGGTCCCGGCCTACAACGAGGAAGCGACGATCGTCGCCTCGATCCATTCGATGCTGCAGCTGACCTATGCCGAATTCGAAATCATCGTCATCAACGACGGCTCCAAGGACGGCACGCTGCGCGTGCTGACCGAAGCCTTTGGCCTGCTGCCGCTGTCCGAGGCCTACCGCCTGCAGCTGCCAACGCAGGCCGTGCGCGGCGTCTACCGCTCCACGCGCCACCCCAATCTGCGCGTGATCGACAAGGAAAACGGCGGCAAGGCCGATTCGCTCAACGCCGGCATCAATGCGGCCCGCTATCCACTGTTCTGCGGCGTCGATGCCGACTCCATCCTCCAGCGCGACAGCCTGCAGCGGGTGGTCGCGCCCTTCCTCAGCGATCCGAGCGTGATCGCCACCGGCGGCACGGTGCGCATCGCCAATGGCTGCGAAGTGGCCGGCGGTTTTTTGACCAAGGTCGGCCTGCCGCGCAATCCGCTCGCCCTGTTTCAGGTGGTCGAGTACCTGCGTGCCTTTCTGTTTGGGCGCCTCGGCTGGTCGGCCCTGAACGGCATGCTGATCATCTCGGGCGCCTTCGGCATCTTCCGCAAGGATGTGGTGGTCGCGGCCGGCGGCTACAAGGTCAAATCGATCGGCGAGGACATGGAGCTGGTCGTGCGCCTGCACCGCACCCTGCGCGCACGCGGCCAGGCCTATCGCATCGAATTTGTGCCCGATCCGATCTGCTGGACTGAAGCGCCCGAGGACTTGGCTACGCTGCGCAACCAGCGCATCCGCTGGCAGCGCGGCCTGGGCGAGAGCCTGAGCGCCAACTGGGGCCTGATGTTCAGCCGGAACGGCGGCGCACCCGGCTGGCTGGCCTTTCCCTTCATGGTCCTGTTCGAGTGGCTCGGCCCCCTGATTGAACTGGGCGGCTATCTGTTTATGATTGCGGCCTTCGCCATGGGCTGGGTCTCGTGGCAGGCCTTCAGCGTTTTTTTGTTCGTCGCCATCGGCCTGGGCATCCTGCTGTCGGCGTCGGGCCTGATGCTGGAGGAGATGTCGTTTCACATCTACCCGCGCGGGCGCCAGTTGCTGGCGCTTGGCCTGGTCTGCATCGTCGAAAATTTTGGCTACCGCCAGCTCAATAGCTGGTGGCGACTGGTCGGTCTGTATCGTTGGGCGCGCCAGCAGGACGCCCAGTGGGGCGCCATGAAGCGCAAGGGCAGCTGGCAGGCCTAGCGGTCCTCAGGCCGGCAGGTCGATGATGAAGCTGGCGCCCTTGCCGTCCACGCTCTGGAAGTGGATGCTGCCGCCGTGGGCCTCGACGATGTGCTTGCAGATCGACAGACCGAGGCCGCTGCCGCCTGGCCCTTTCCCGGCCTGGGCAAAGCGCTCGAACACGCGCGCCTGAAACTCGGCCGGAATGCCAGGTCCTTCGTCGCGCACGCGCACCCGCAGGCAGGGGCCGTGACGGCCGGCGCTCAGGTACACCGTGCCGCCCGGCGGCGAAAACTTGATCGCGTTCGACAGCAGATTCGTCAGCACCTGCTGCATGCGGTCGGCAT
The DNA here is from genome assembly GCF_022012445.1 of Massilia sp. TS11. Classification (GTDB taxonomy): domain Bacteria; phylum Pseudomonadota; class Gammaproteobacteria; order Burkholderiales; family Burkholderiaceae_D; genus Telluria. The sequence goes on along the minus strand of NZ_JAKLTS010000003.1, from coordinate 192,901 downwards.
CGAGCCGCGCGGCCAACGCGCCTTCCACCTCGAGCTGCAGGCGCACATTGGCCTCCTCGGCCAGCGGCAGCATGGCGGCACGCGCCTGCTCCAGCACCGGCTGCAGGGCCTGGGGCTGGAACTGGTAGCTCATCTTCCCGCACTCCATCTTCTCAAGGTCGAGCATGTCGTTCACCAGGCGCACCATGCGGTCGCAGCTGCCTTGGGCGACGCGCAGCAGCTTGTCGACGTCGGGCGGCAGCGCGCCGGCCATGCCGTCGACCAGCATGTCGATGGCAGCGCGCAGGGCCGTCAGCGGGGTACGCAGCTCATGCGAGGCGGTGCCGATGAATTCATCCTTGCGCTGCTCCACCTGCTTGCGCTCCGAGATATCGTGCAGGAAGGCGCTGTAAAACTGCTGGCCGCCGGCGGCGACCAAGGTGAAACTGACTTCCACCGGGAAGCTGTGCCCGTCGCGCGCCTGCACCACGCGCTCCAGCCGGCGCCCCTCGGCGCGCGCCACTTCGCCGGCGTCGAGCAGACCGCTGTCAAAGCGCTGCCGGTAAGCGGCAGGAATCAGCAGGTCCGTCACGCGCTTGCCGACTGCCTCCTCGCGCGACCAGCCGAACATGGCCGGCGCCGCGCCGCCCCAATCCTGGATGAAGCCATCGAGGCCGACGGCGAGGTAGGCATCCTGGGCCGCATTCAGAATCGCCTGGACACGCGCCTCGTTCAGGCGCACGGCCTGCAGGGCCGCCTCCAGCGCCACCGTGCGTTCGGCCACGCGCGACTCCAGGCCGGCGTTCAGCGCGGCCAGCGCGCCCTGCTCCTTGCCCAGGTCCTGCACCAGCCGGTCGATCGCGGCGCGCAGGGTATGGACTTCGATATACGTGTCGGCCGCCGCCGGCAAAGGCGCCGGCTGATCGCGCCGCATGGCGCTGGCGGCGTCGGCCAGCGCGGTCAGCGGACGCGAAATCGCGCGCGACAGCCACACGCCGAGCGCCGAGAACAGCAGGGCCACGGCCAGGCCGATCAGCAGCACGCGCCATTGCAGGGCGCGCAGCGGCGCGTAGGCCGCATCGATATCCTGGCGCACCAGGCTCACCCAGCCCAGACCCGGGTAGCTGGCGAAGCCCTGGCTGCGGCTGTAGCCGACCACATAGCTGCGCCCATCGGGCCAGCGCTCCACCAGGTAGCCGGTCTTCTTGCCGGCCGCCGCGAAACTGGCCTGGCTGGCCACATTGGCCGGCATGCCGGGGCTGGCCAGCAGGGCCGAGCCGTCGGTCCCGGCGACTAGCGATTCGGCCTGCAGGCGCTGGGCCACCGGCTCCATGATCGACTGTTCGACCTCGCGCGCCCACTGCCAGGACAGGTGGGCGCCCAACACGGCCACCACCTTGCCTTCGTCGTCCTGCACAGGAAAAGCCACGTCCACAAAGCGGAGCGGCTCGCCGCTGGCATTGGGCAGCAGCTTGGCCAGCTTGACGGCTTCGTGCACATCGCCCAGATACACGCCCTTCTGCGCATTGCCGAACCACGGGCGCTGGCTGATATCGGCGCCTTCGAGCAGTCCGCCGGTGGCAGCCAGCACCTTGCCGTCGAGGGTGGCGATGCCGATCCAGGCATAGTAGGGATAGGTGTCGCGCAGCTGGTCGAGCAGGCGGCGCTGCTCGGCCGGGCGCACGTGGCCGGGCCGCATCTCAGCCCGTTCGGCCATCAGGCGCACTTCACGATAGCGCTCGAACATGCCGCGATCGAGCTTGTCCGACAGCTGGCCGGCCAGTTCGGCCAGGCCATTGCCGATGTTCTCCTTGACCGGCTGCGATGCAGCCACACCGATGACCAGCACCAGAATCAGCGTGAGCACGACCGACAGGCCGGCCAGTGCGGCGGCCAGATAGGCGGCCAGGCCGCGGCGGTGGAGGAATCGGCGAAAAGGCATCACGGGGTCGGGGGGATACGGGGCTTTATCATACCGGCTTTGCCTCCAGCTGGCGCAACGCGGCCCGGCAATGATCGGCCAGGGCGGCGCGCAGGGCCGGCGGCCCCAGCACGCTCACCTGGGGCAGATGGCGCTGAATGTCCATCAGCAGCTCGCGCGGATCGCCATACGGCACGCGCAGGCGGTAGCGCCCGTCGGCCAGCAGTTCGCCCTGCTGGTCCGGATGCCAGTGCTCGCGCGAGACCCAGCGCGCGCGCTCGGGCGCGAACTCCAGTTCGGCCCAATGCAGGGGCCCGCCGGCAAAGGCGCCGTAGCCGCCGTCGAGCCGGCGCTGCACCTCGTCCAGCGCGACCTCGTGCACGGCGCCCTCGGCCGGCACCACCGCGCTCAGGGTCTCGAGCGCAAAGCGGCGCAGGTCCTGGCGCAGGTGGCACCAGGCGTCGAGATACCAGTTATCGCGGTAATACAGCAGGCGCTGGGGCGAGACTTCGCGCTCCTGATGGCTGTCGCGCTCGCGGTGGTAGTGGCGCAGGCGCAGGCGGCGGCGCTGCAGGACCGCCGAGACCACGGTCTCGAAGAACTGCGCCTCGCCCTGGCGCGCCTGCGGGCGCAGAATCTTGACGCGCTCGGCAAAGGCATCAACCGGCACCGCCTTGCTGTCCAACAGCTGGCGCAGACGCTCCTGAAACGGCGCGATGTAGGGCGCCAGCAGGCCCGGGCCGAGCTGGCCCAGCAGCTGCTGCATGGTCAGCAGGGCATGCACCTCGGTGGCGGTGAACCACAGGCCGGGCAGCTCGTATTTCTCGCCGACGCCGGCTTCGCCCAGGCGATAGCCGCCGGCGTCGCGGTCCCAGTCGATGGGCGCGTTCAGGCGGTCGCGCAGATACTCGAGGTCACGTTTGAAAGTGGCTTTGGAAACTTCCAGTTCATGTAAAAAATCCTGCAGGGGCACCACAGTGCGCTCGCGCAGCAGGCGTTCGATCTTTTTCAGGCGTTCGGTCCGATCCATGGGCAGCAATCTACCCGATTCGCGTGCGCCAGTCGACGCCGCCTGAAAAAGCCGCTACAGTGCGATTCACGACAATTCGCCCACATGCTATGCTCGCCGCCCCGCTCCCAGACAACGAGCGTGAACGCCTGGCCGCCTTGCGCGCCCTGCTTATCCTCGACACCCCGCCCGAGGAGCGCTTCGACCGCATCACCGCCTTCGCCGCGCAGGAATTCGCGGTGCCGATTGCCACCATTTCTCTGGTCGACGCCGAGCGCCAATGGTTCAAGTCGCGCGTCGGACTGGACGTGTGCGAGACCGGGCGCGACGAATCCTTCTGCGCCCATGCCATCTTGCAGGACGCCATACTCGTCATCCCCGACGCCCTGGCCGATCCGCGCTTCGCCGACAATCCGCTGGTGACGGGCGCGCCGCACATCCGTTTTTACGCGGGCGCCCAACTGCGTCTGGCCGATGGCAGCAAGCCCGGCACGCTGTGCCTGATCGACCGCGTGACGCGCCAGCTCGACTCGGTGGAACTGGCGATCCTGGCGAGCCTGCGCCAACTGGTGGAGGAGGAACTCCATGCCCGATAGGCAGATGGCGCTGAAACCGATGCTGCTGGTGGAGCCCGACGCCCTGCTGCGCCGCACCGTGGTGATGACGGCGCGCTCGCTGGCGATTGCCGAAATCGTCGAGGCCGGGAATGCCGAGCAGGCCATGCAGGCCCTCAAGTCCACCGAAGTCGGCGGCGCCGTGCTCGCCTTTGACGCCGAACGCTCAGCCTACGACTACGATTTCCGCCTGATCGACCACCTGCGCGAGCGCCCCGCCACGCGGCCGCTGCCGCTGGCCGTGATGGTCAGCCAGGTCGATGGCAAGCTGGCCGAGGCCTTCCGCCAGCGCGAAGTGGCGCGCGTGATCATCAAGCCCTTCCGGGCGCGCACCCTGCTCGACACCTTCGCCGAGTTCCTGCGTCAGCAGGGCGCGGCGTCGTGAACACAGTTGGCAAAGGCCCAACAAGCAGGCACACTCGCGGAAAGCCATTTCTGGAGTTCCCATGCTCGCCTCCTTTTTCCAGCTAAAAGACCATGGCAGTGATGTGCGCACCGAGCTGATTGCCGGGGCGACTACCTTCCTGACGATGGCCTACATCATGTTCGTCAACCCGGCCATCCTCGGGGAGGCGGGCATGCCGCGCGAGGCCGTCTTCGTGGCCACCTGCGTGGCGGCGGCGCTCGGCAGCCTGATCATGGGCCTGTATGCCAACTATCCGATCGGCATGGCGCCGGGCATGGGCCTGAATGCCTATTTCGCCTATGCCGTCGTGCTCGGCATGGGCGTGCCCTGGACCACGGCGCTCGGCGCGATCTTCATTTCCGGTTGCCTATTCATCGCCGTCAGCCTGCTGGGCCTGCGCGAGATGATCGTCAACGGCATTCCGCGCACCCTGCGCTTTGCCATCACGGCCGGACTCGGCCTGTTCCTGGCCCTGATTGCACTGAAAAATGCCGGCATCGTGGCCGCCCATCCGGCCACCTTCATCACAGCCGGCGATCTGCACAAGCCGCCCGCGCTGATGGCCATTGCCGGCTTCGCGCTGATCGTCGTGCTCGACCAGTTCAAGGTGCGCGCCGCGATTTTGATTGGCATTGCGGCCGTCACCGCGCTCAGCTTCGTGTTTGGCGGCAACCAGTTCCACGGCTTTGTATCGGCCCCGCCCTCGCTGGCGCCGACCTTCCTCAAGCTCGACATTCAGGGCGCGCTGTCGATGGGTGTGCTTAATATCGTGCTCGTGTTCTTCCTGGTCGAGCTGTTCGACGCGACCGGCACCCTGATGGGCGTGGCCAACCGCGCCGGTCTGCTCAGCGAAGGCAAGCTCAAACGCCTGAACCGCGCGCTGCTGGCCGATTCGGGCGCTATCGTGGCCGGGGCCATGCTCGGCACATCGTCCACCACCGCGTATATCGAAAGCGCGGCCGGCGTGCAGGCTGGCGGCCGCACCGGCCTGACGGCCCTGGTCGTCGCCCTGCTGTTTCTGGCCTGTCTATTTATTGCCCCGCTGGCTGGGGTGGTGCCCGCCTATGCGACCGCACCGGCCCTGCTGTTCGTGGCCTGCCTGATGCTGCGCGACCTTTCCCATTTCGACTGGGAAGACAGCACCGAGAGCCTGCCCGGCGCGATTACCGCGATCAGCATTCCCTTCACCTACTCGATTGCGCACGGCATCGCGTTTGGTTTCATCAGCTATGCCGGACTGAAGCTGCTGAGCGGGCGCGGGCGCGAGGTCCAACCTGTGGTCTGGGTGATCGCCGCCGTCTTCGTGTTCAAGCTCGCCTGGCTGAACTGAGCAGGCTGCGCCGCATGATGATGGCCGGGTGGCCGGGGAAGTAGCCATCGATCTGGCCAATCTCGCCAAAGCCCGCGCTGCTGTAAATGCGCCGTGCGCCCAGCCATTCGGGATGCACGATCAGGATGGCCGAGCACAGCCAGGGGGCGCTCGCTTGCATGCGCGCCAATGCGCCTTCAAATAGACGCCGGCCCCAGCCGCCGCCGCGCAGGGCCGGGTCGATCACCGTCGAGGACACATAGACTTCGGTGCCGTCGGCGCGATGAGTGTCGGCCGCCGCGTGGTCGCGGGCGAAGCGCGCCGCGTCGATGTCTGGCGCATACGGCCAGAACTCGGCGCACAGATAGCCGTACAGACGGCCGTCGCCGCCATCGATGACCCAGCAGCCGCCGGGAAAGGCGGCCAGGCGGCCGGCAAAGGTTTCCGCCGTTTCCTGAATGGCGGGCGCAAAGCCAGCCCGCTCCAGGCGCATCAACTCGTCCAGATCGGCGCCCTGCGCCTGCCTGATCACTGCTTCCACTCCCGCTCCCGACAAACTCGACAGGCGGGAGTTTAGCGCTTGCGCTTGTCCTCCACCATCCCCGCCTCGTCCACGTCGGCGGCGGCCGAGCGCGCGCGCTGGTAGCGGACCTCGCCCTCGGTCTCCGGCAGGGCCGGCCCGGTGTAGAGCACGGCCAGCTCGGCCAGCGCAGTCAATTTGTCGTTGCCAAAGCCGCTCAGCGGCGTGAATTTCAGGTACTGGGCCTTGACCTCGTCGGCGAAGCGAATCGTCTGCAAGGCAAAGCCCGAAACGAGGCTGCCGCGCTGCACCTCGCGCCACTGCTGGCCGTCGTCGGACACGGACACCAGATAGTCGCGCACATCGCCCTCGTGGTCGCGGTGATTCTGGCGCGGCATCAGCAGCAGGCCATTGAAGGGCACCGGCGCGGCGAAGCGGATCACCAGATCCGGCCGGCCCGGCACCTGCCAATTGGTATTGGGATCGCCATCGATGGCGCCTGCGCCCGCCCCCTCAGCCGTGGCGCCCAGCTTTTTCATCACGCGCGTATCGAACAGCATGGTCTGCAGTTGCGCCGGGCTCAGCATGGCGGTCGGCGCGAACGCATCACTGGCCATATAGTCGAGCAGCGAGCGGCGCAGCTGGCGCGCGACGATGCGCTCGTCGAGCTGGCTGCTGATATCGATGCTCGACACCAGCAAACGCCCCTGCCCCACGCGCGCCTCGAACAGCATGCCCAGCTTGTGATTGCGGTTCCAGTCGTCGATCGGCTGGACGATCGGCTGCAGCGCGGCAGGCAGACCGGCCAGCGGCAGGCTGCGCGCGCCGCGCACCAGCTCCGTCCATTGCCACTCCATGAAGCCCGCGGTCGGAAAGCCCGCCAGGGCCGGATGCCGGGCGTCGATCCACAGGCCCAGCATGCGCGTCCAGGCCGGGTTCATCAGGCGGTTCCAGAACACCGGCACGGTGTCGAGGGGCGCGCCATCCCAGGCGATGTCGGCCTTGCGCGGCTGATAGAGCACGCGCGCGCCCTCGGCCAGCCAGGCCTGCGCCTCGGGCCAGGACTGGGTCAGGCGCACACCCTGCGGCACGGCCGTCTCCACTTTTGCCGGATACAGCCAGAACGGCCAGTCATTCTCGATCTGGCGGCCGTCCAGCCGCACCACCAGACGGTAAGCGGCCGGGGCCGGCAATGCGGCCAGCGGCTGGACGATGCGGCCCAGCACCTGGCCGCGGCCGATGGCCAGGTCGCGCGGCGCGAACTGGCCGCCCGCGAGCGCGCGGCCCTGGCTGTCGAGCACCTGCCAGCTGGCCTGCACCGCCGTCAGCGCCGCTTGCCCGTAATGGGCCACCTCGACCGGTACATCGAGGGTATCGGCTGTGGTCAGGGTGTTGCGGCTCAGGCGCGCGAGCGGCACCGTCTCCGCGTTGTAGCGGCGGAACTCAGCCGCCGTGGCATAGGACTTCGGCTCCCAGAAGGGGTCGAGAATACCGACCAGGGCCGTGCCCTGCCCCAGATAATCGTGCAGGTCCAGCAGCTGATAGCCGGCCATGCCCGGCGTGCGCAGCACGGCCTCAATTTCCTCCTTGTAGCAGGCCAGCTGGAAGCGGCCCGAGGCATAAGCGAACTCGGCATTCTTTTCCAGCACGCCGTTGGCGCGGGCCGAGGCGCGGAAGATTTCGTAATTGCCCGGCTGCAGATAGCCGGTGAATTTCTCGATCACGCGGAAATCCGGATAGGCGACCCACTGGCCTGTTTCGTGACCGAGCACCGGCACCTGAATGCCGGCCATCGACTCCGCATAGTCGCGCCCGAACCAGCCCTTCACATTGCGCAGAGGCTTGGGCCCGATGCGCTGGACGGCGAGAAAATCCGTGCCCTGATCGAGTTCCGGCACCACCGGCTCCGTGTGGCCCGTACCATTGCTGTACAGGCGGCGCGGGTCGGCCACGCGGTAATGGGCGATCCAGGTGTCGAAGGCCGCCTTCCACTTGCCCTTCGGCTCATTGCTCGGGCTCAGCAGCAGGAAGGACGGGTGGTTGCCGTAGGCGCGGATCAGCGCCTCCGTTTCCGCATACAGCATGGCCTCCATCGGCGTACCGGGCGACACCTCATTCCACATGCCCGGCTCCGGCTGCAGATAGATGCCGACCTCGTCCGCTGCATGGAAAGCGGCCTCGGGCGGCGTGAACGAATGGAAGCGGATATGGTTGATGCCCCATTCCTTGTTGATACTGAAGATGCGCTTCCAGTAGGCGACATCGGTCGGCGGATAGCCGGTCAGCGGGAAGTCCCCGCCGTGGTGGGTGCCGCGCAGGAACACCGACCGGCCATTGACCAGAATATCGTTGCCGCGTGCCTTCACCTCCACAAAGCCAAAGCTCAGCGTGCGCGCATCGTCCGCCCCCACGCCCTGCAGGCGCAGCTGAATCTGCTGCAGGGCCGGATGCCATTCATCCCACAGGGGCGTGGCGGCCGGAAACCGCAGGCGCAGCTCCGCCGTACCGCCCTCGGCAGACCAGCGCACAGCCAGGCGCTGGCCATTGGCCGTGATCTGCCCCTGACCGGCGCGGCCACTGGCATTGCCAATTTTCACGCGCAGCACAACCGTGCGCGTGGCCACGTCCGGATAGACCTGGGCATCATCCAGATAGACCGGCGTGCTGGCGCGGAGTTCCAGCTTGCCGACGATGCCATTCCAGCTCATGCCCAGCGAATCGGACACACTATGCGCATCGGGCCGATAAGGCAGCAGCATGCGGTTGTCTACCCGCACCGCCAGCTGATGGCGGCCCGGCGCCAGCATGCCGAGTTCGTAAGTATGCTCGGCCACCAGGCTATTGCGCTCGCCCAGTTTGCGGCCATCGAGCCAGACCGTCGAACCCCAATGCGGCCGTTCCATGAACAAGCTGATGCGCTTGCCGCGCCAGCTGGCCGGCACCTCCACCTCGCGCGCATACCAGGCTGCGCCCAGATAGTGGCGCGGCGGTTGCGCCAGAAACGGCACCTTCACCTGGCCCGGCTGGGTGAAGGCCTTGTACTCATCGCGCAGCGCCCAGTTCTTGTCGTACAACGACAGAACCCAGGGTGTCGTCGTGCTGATCGGCTCGCCAAAGCCCTGGGCGTTCAATATCCCGGGCAACTGGATCTGAGCCTGCCAGGTCGATGGCGGTCCATGATCCTGCGGGTCCAGGGCAAAGCGCCAGCTACCCGACAAATCGAGACGGTCGGCCGCCTGGGCCGAGGCAGCGAGCATCAAGCTCAGCAGCAATGTGGACAGGATTTTCATGCGGACCAGTCTACCGAGGCCAGCCCGCCAGCGGCAATCGGGCCAGCGCATCTAATCGCAAGATTGAGCGGATTGCACGGGGCGAATAATGCTAGGCTCGCAGCATTGACGACCACCCGCAACGCCCATGTCCGCACGCCGCCAGTTTCTCGCCACCACCGCCCTGCTCGGCCTCACCGGCACGATCCACGCCCAGCCCCTGCAACACAATGTGCGCGACTACGGCGCCAAGGGCGACGGCAAGGCCCTCGATACCGAGGCCATCCAGCGCGCCATCGACGCCGCCGCGCAGGCAGGCGGCGGCACCGTGCTGCTGCCGGCCGGCCAGTATCTGAGCTTTACCCTGCACCTGAAATCCCACGTCACCCTGCACCTGGACAACGGCAGCCTGCTGATCGCCGCCGAGCCCGGTACGGAAGGCAAGGCCTACGACCTGGCCGAGCCCAATCCCTGGGACATGTACCAGGACTTCGGCCACAGCCACTGGCACAACAGCCTCATCGTCGGCGATGGCATCACGCATGTGGCGATCACCGGCCAGGGCCGCATCTGGGGCCGCGGGCTGACGCGCCAGGGACCCGGCCCACGCCGCCAGAGCAAGCCCGGCGACATGCCCAGTTCGCTCGGCAATGCCGACCCCATGGGCGAACGCCAGAAGCCCGGCCAGGAATACGCGGCCGACATGAAGGGCAAGGGCAACAAAGCCATCGCCCTCAAGAACTGCCGCCACGTGCTGCTGCGCGACTTCAGCATACTGAAAGGCGGCCATTTCGCCGTGCTGGCAACCGGCGTCGACCATCTGACGATCGACAATCTCCAGGTCGATACCGAGCGCGACGGCTTCGACATCGACGCCTGCCATTACGTGCGCATCGCCAATTGCGGCGTGAACAGCCCGAACGACGACGCCATCTGCCTCAAGAGTTCGTATGCGCTGGGCAGCGCGCGCATGACCGAGAACGTGGTAATCACCAACTGCCAGGTATCCGGCTACGACCTCGGCACCTATCTCGACGGCAGCTTTGGCCGCACGACCCAGCGCGCGCCCGATCTCGAAGGCGTGTGCGGGCGCATCAAGCTCGGCACCGAATCGAACGGCGGCTTTCGCAACATCGCCATCAGCAACTGCGTGTTCGAGCGCTGCCGCGGGCTGGCGATCGAGAGTGTGGACGGCGCGCTGATCGAGGACGTGGTGGTCAGCAATCTGGCCATGCGCGAGCTGACCAATTCTCCGATCTTCATCCGCCTGGGCCGACGCATGCGCGCGCCCGAAGGCACGCCGGTGGGCAAGATCCGGCGCATCAGCATCCACCAGGTGAGCGTTGCCAGCGCCGCCCACGAGTACGCCAGCATCATCGCCGGCCTGCCCGGCCATCCGATCGAGGACGTCGTGCTGTCGAACATCACGACTGTGCATGCCGGCGGCGGCAAGCGCGAGGACGCCGAGCGCCCGATCCCCGAAAACGAGACCATGTATCCCGAGCCCAGCATGTTCGGCGTCACACCCGCGTACGGCCTGTACGCACGCCACGTGAAAGGCCTACGCCTGCAGCAAGTCCAATTCAAGCTGCACAGCCCCGAAGCCCGCCCCGCCATCATCACCGACGACGTCACCGATTAAGAACGGGGTCAGGTCCGGCAATCGGACATGTCGAAACTAAGCGGCCCGCAAATTGTCGCGCGATGAGCGAGACAATTTGCGGGCCATTTGGTTCTCGGATGTCCGATTGCCGGACCTGACCCCGTGTTTAGGCGAGCCAGGTGAAAGGCCGCCATCTGCAGCAAGTCCAATTCAAGCGGCGCAGCCCCGACGCCCGCCCCGCCATCATCAGATTAAGAACGGGGTCAGGTCCGGCAATCGGACATGTTGAAACTAAGCGGCCCGCAAATTGTCGCGCCATGAGCGAGACAATCTGCGGGCCATTTGGTTCTCGGATGTCCGATTGCCGGACCTGACCCCGTGTTTAGGCGAGCAGGTGGGGGCCGATGTCGCGGATCGACTTGACGCCGGTGAGCACCATGTTCGTGCGGATGTCCTTTTCCATGATCGCCAGGAGCTTTTCGACACCGGCCTGGCCTTGCGCGGCCAGCGCATAGACGAAGGCGCGGCCGATCAGCACGCCATCGGCGCCGAGCGCGAGCAGGCGGAAAACGTCGGTGCCGGTACGTACGCCGCTGTCGGCGAAAATGCTCATCTGGCCTTTGACGGCGTCGGCAATCGCGGGCAGGGCCTGCGCCGTGCTGAGCGCGCCGTCGAGCTGGCGCCCACCGTGGTTGGAGACGACGATGCCGTCGGCCCCGAAGCGCTGCGCGGCGCGCGCGTCATCGGCTTCGAGTATGCCTTTGATGACCATCGGCCCCTGCCATTCTTCGCGGATCCATTCGAGGTCCTTCCAGCCAATGCCGGGATCGAAATTGGCGCCGAGCCAGCCGATGTAGTCCTCCAGCCCGGTGGCATGGCCGCGGTAGGCGGAGATATTGCCGAGGTCGTGGGGCCGGCCGAACACGCCGACGTCGAGCGCCCAGGTCGGATGCAGCATGGCCTGCATGATCCGGCGCAGCGCGGCGTTCGGTCCGCTCATGCCGCTGTGGGCGTCGCGGTAGCGCGCGCCGGGCACGGGCATGTCGACGGTGAACACGAGGGTGCTGGCGCCGAGGTCCTTGGCGCGCTGCAGCACGTCGCGCATGAAGCCGCGGTCTTTCAGCACATACAGCTGGAACCAGATCGGCTGGCTGACCTGGCGCGCGACCTCGGCCAGCGGGCAGACCGACACGGTGGACTGGATGAAGGGGATATTGCGGCTGGCGGCGGCGCGCGCGGCCTGCACTTCGCCGCGCCGCGCATACATCCCGGTCAGGCCGACCGGGGCCAGCCCGATCGGCAGATCGTGCTGGCGGCCGAACCACGTGGTGCTGAGGTCGAGCTGCTCGGACCCTTGCAGCACGCGCTGGCGCAGCTTGACTTGCTGCAGATCGTCGACATTGGCGCGCAGGGTCTGCTCGGCCCCGGCGCCGCCATCGAGATAGTGGAACAGAAACGGTGGCAGCTTGCGCCGCGCCGCCTCGCGAAAATCAGTAGCGGAAGAAATGATCATCGTTTAGATGCCGGGACCGCCGCCCCCGCCGCCGCCCGGGCCCATGCCGCCGGGACCCATGCCGCCGCCGGGACCACGCATGCCGGGCGTGCCGTCGCCGCGGCGGAAGCGCTGGTCTCCAGTGACGCCACCGAGCGTGTAGCGGAAGCCGATGTAGATGATGCGGCCATCGTAACGGGTGGTGGTGGTCTGGCGCAGGAAGTCGGAAGTGGTGTGCGATTCCATGCGGTTGGTGTTGAAAATATCGGTGCTGTTGATCAGCATCGTCAGGGTCGGGCTGAAGCGGTGCGACCAGGTCAGGTTGGCGGTCCAGTTCGGATCGCGGTAACCCTGGCCGTACAGCTGCTTGCCCTGGCCGTTGATCGCCAGCTGAATCTGGTCGGCCTCGTTGAGCTGGTAATTCAGGCGCGCGCGGCAGGACACGGCATTGCCGCTCAGTGTAGCCGGTCCGCCGAACAGGCTGGCAAACTGGGTCTGCTCGCTATGCCGCCAGTTGCCGTTCAGGTTGACGGTCAGGCCGGGCAGCGGTTTGCCGCTGAACACCAGCTCGACCCCGCGCGACTTGGACGTGCCGAAGTTTTCGCGCGTGGTCACCACGATGTCCTGGCCGTTCTCGTCCTTGGCCAGGCTCTGGCGTTGGGTGACGACATCGTCCTCCACCCGGCTGAACAGGCGCACGTCGGTCTTCACGCCGGCCACAGTGGAGTCGTAGCTGAGCTCGTAGGAATTGCTCTGCGACGGCTTGAGCTTGGGATTACCCACGCTGCGGTCGGTCGGCGACTGGTAGACGATGTAGGGATTCAGATCGTTCGAGTTGGGCCGGTGCAGGCGGTGCGAATAGGCGAGCCGCAGCGTGGTGTCCTTGTCCAGCTTGTAGGACACGAAGGCGCTCGGCATCGTGTTGTTGTAGCTATTGCTGACCGAAATGTGCGAGGTCAGCTGTTCGAGGTCGATCTTGGTGTGCTCGGTGCGCAGGCCGCCCTTCACGCTCCAGCGCTCGTTGAGCCGGTATTCGTAGCTGGCATAGGCCGCGCTCACGCGCTCATCGACATTGAAGGCATTGGTGTAGATGCCATTGATCGTCTCGTTGCCGGTCACCGGGTCGGTGTTGGTGTAGCGGGTGTCGAAATCCTGGGTGGTGTCGATCACCTTGATGCCAGCCACCAGATAGCCATCCTCGCCCAGCTTGCCGAGGTAGTCGACCGTGAAGTCGCTTAGGCGCGTCGACGGATCGCGGTACTGGCTGCTGATGTCGTCCGGGCGCGGGTAAGTGCTGAGGGTAAAGGTGCGGCGCGCATGCACGTTCGAGGGGCTCTTGCTCGACGAGACGCGCAGGTCGGCCTTGATCGTCGCATCGTCCTCCATCTTGTGCTCGTAGAACACGCTGCCGCTGTGGCTGGTGGAGGTGCCGGAATTGCTGGTGCTGCGCAGCGAATCGCCGAGCAAATGGCCGTCGCTCGCGTAATCGAGGTAGTGGGTCAGGCCGTTGCTGTCGCGCCCGCCGTGGTTATAGCCGAGCGAGCCGCCCATCCGGTCGGCCGTGCCGACGTTGTAGCGGAAATTCGTCGCGAAATTGACGTTGTCGTTCAGGCCCTTGCTGCGCCCTTCCTGGGTGCTGGGGCTGATGGCGCGGCTGATCGGGTCAATCCGCTCGCGCTCGGTGAAACTGTTGCTGCCGCGGCCGTCATGGCGAAAATTCAGGAAGGCGTCGACCGAGGCATAGCCCTCGCTGTAACTGCCGTTGATGCCGCCGTTGTATCGTCCGGCCGTGCCGTAGTTGCCATTGATGCCGCCAAAGCCGCCCGGCTTGCGATTGCGGCGCGAGATGAAATTCAGAATCGGCCCGCCGCCGCCTTCATTGCCGAACTCGGCGCCCGGGTTGTTGATCACTTCGATCGACTCGATGAAATCGGCCGGCATGGCATTCAGGGCCGCGCCGCGGTTCTCGCCGGACAGCATGGCCGAGGGTTTGCCGTCGAGCAGAATCGTCACGTTCTGGTTGCCGCGCAGGCGCACCGCGCCGTCCGGGTCCACCTGCACTGAGGGCACATTCGACAGCGCGTCGGCGGCCGAGGCATTGCTGGTGCTGATATCGGATTTGACGTCATACACCTGGCGGTCGATGCGGTTGGTGGGGCGCTCGGCCACCACCTCCACCTGTTGCATGGGAGCGGCATCGGCGGCCGGATCGGTCTTCTTCTCGGGCGTGGCGGTGGTGCTGGCCGCCGGCTTGGCGGGCTGGGCCGGCGCGGCCGGGTCCTTGGCGGCCGGCGCGGGCGCGCTCTGGGCCAGGGCGGCGCCGGCTTGCAGGGTAATCAGAAGACAGCTGGTGATGGGCAATCGCATGGGGTTTTCCGGTGGTGCCGTCACGTTGGGCGCGGCACGCCGACACTGTAAACCGTGCTGGCCCCGCCTGGTGATCCGGCTTTGCTAAACAATCATCAGCTTGATCGCGTCGTGTGTATGGGCGATCAAGAACTTGAGTATTTTAAACCTTGTGTTGGGGCCGGAACCAAGTGGTCAGGCCACTGTGACACACTACTCTGCGTTTGTAAGCCCAGTGTGTCTGAAAGATATACATTACTTTACAAACAGCATGTCTCCACGCGGGGATTTACGACTACAATCCGAAAAAGCAACCCGACCAATTTGCATAATTGGTTAGACCACTTTGATTTCGACGGAACCCACGATGCGCCACCTTGCCCTGCTTTCCCTTGCCCTGCCCCTCGCCGCCACCGCCGCCGAGCGCATGACGATCACGGTCACCAACGAGCTGGACGCGGAGCGTCCGTCCGAGACCATTGCCGTACCCTGGACGGCCGTCAACGCGGCCCTGCCGGGCGCGCGCCTGCAGCAGCTGGTCGTCAAGGATGCCAAAGGCCAGGTGCTGGCTTACCAGGTGACGAATGTGGCGCCGCTGATCAAAGACCCGAAAAACGTCGGCGCGGCCTACGGTGAACTGCTGTTCCAGCACAGCTTTGCCAAGGGCGAGAAGGCGGCCAGCTTCACGGTCGAAAAAATCGACGGCGTGGCGCCGGTCTTCCCGGCCAAGGCCTTTGGGCGCTATGTGCCCGAGCGTCTGGACGACTTCGCCTGGGAAAACGACCGTCTGGCCCACCGTATGTATGGTCCGGCCCTGGCGGCACCGGCCCCGGCCGGCACGGACAAGGAAGTGCTGGTCACTAGCGGCATCGACATCTGGTTCAAGCGCGTCAGCTATCCGATCGTCGACCGCTGGTACAACAAGGGCCACGACCACTACCACGTGGACGAAGGCGAAGGCATGGACATGTACTCGGTCGGCACCACGCGCGGCCTGGGCGGCACCGGCATCTGGGATGGCAAACGCCTCTACGTCGGCCGCAACTACGCCACCTGGAAAGTGCTGGCCAACGGCCCCGTGCGCACGACTTTCGAAGTCACTTATGACACCTGGGACGGCGGCGGTGTCGGCGTCAGCGAAACCAAGCGCATCTCGCTCGACGCGGGCCAGCAGTTCGACCGCGTGGAAAGCACCTTCTACTTCGGCGGCAAGGCTGAGCTGACGGCCGCGGTCGGCGTGAACAAGGCGCCCACCGACAAGGGCCAGGAGCCGAGAACCGAATTCAAACTGATGGAACCGGAAGGCGCCACCCTGCAGTGGTTCCAGCAAAAGACCAATGGCGACTTCGGCACCGCCATCGTCATTCCGGGCGCCCCGGCCCAGTTCGCCGCGGATGACAAGAATCTGCTGCTGCTGGCCAAGGTCAAGTCGGGCCAGCCGCTGCGCTACCTGATGGGCGCCGCCTGGAACCGCGCGAGCGATGTGAAATCCATGGCCGACTGGCAGGCCATGGTCAGCAATATGGTGGCGCGTGAACGCAATCCGCTGAAGGTCAGCTGGTCGGCGGAGGGCCAATAATGCGCCGCACGAGGCTGGCGGCCCTGCTGGTCCTGATCTTTGCCCTGCCCGCCTGGGCGCTCGACGGCCGCGTGACCCAGGACTTCGACGCCGGCTGGCGTTTTCTGAAAGGCGATGCCAAGGGCGCGGAGCAGCCGGGCTTTCGCGATGAGGCCTGGCGCAGCCTGGCCGTGCCGCACGACTGGTCGATCGAAGGCCCCTACGATCAGGCCGCGCCAGCCGGTCGCGGCGGCGGCTATCTGCCCACCGGCATTGGCTGGTACCGCAAGCGCTTCACCGTCCCCAAGGATGAAGCTGGGCGCAGCGTGCGCATCGAATTCGACGGCATCATGGCCAATGCCGAGGTCTGGATCAACGGCAAGCGCCTCGGCCAACGGCCTTACGGCTACAGCAGCTACAGCTACGATCTGACGCCCCATCTGAAAGTCGGCGGCGCCAATGTGCTGGCGGTGCGGGTAGATAATAGCGTGCAGCCGGCCTCGCGCTACTACACGGGCGCGGGCATCTACCGCCATGTGCGCCTGGTCAGCACGGCGCCGCAGTTCCTGCAATCCGTTTTCATCGCAACACAATCTGTTACGAACGAAACAGCCACGCTGCGCGTGCAGGCCGATGCCGGCAAGGCGGACGCCAGCATCAGCACCAGCATCTACGACCCGTCCGGCAAGGAAGTTGCCCGGCACACGGGCGCTGCGAGCACGTTTGAGCTAAACATCCCGGCGCCGCAGCGCTGGGGCCTGTCCAGCCCGCGCCTGTACCGCGCTGTGACCCAGTTGCGCAAGGACGGCAAGCTGCTCGATGAGCAGACGACGCGCTTCGGCATCCGCTCGGCCCGCTTTGACGCCGACACCGGCTTCTGGCTCAACGACGAGAACATCAAGCTCTACGGCGTCTGCCTGCACCACGATGGCGGCGCCGTCGGCGCGGCTGTGCCGCTCGACGTCTGGCGCTATCGCCTCGGCAAGCTCAAGGAAGCGGGCGTGAATGCGATCCGCACCTCGCACAACCCGGTGGCGCCGGAGTTCCTCGACCTGGCCGATGAGATGGGTTTCCTCGTCATGGACGAAACCTTCGATACCTGGACGGCCGCCAAGCAGTTTGGCGAACAGGGCTACAACCGCTTCTTCAGCCAGTGGTGGGAAGCCGATACGCGCAGCATGGTGGTGCGCGACCGTAACCACCCGTCGATCGTGCTCTACAGCGTGGGCAATGAAATCCACGACGACCTGAACTCGCCCGAGGGCTTCCGCAAATACGCCCAGCAGCAGGACCTGATCCACCAGCTCGACCCGACCCGGCCCGTGACCATGGGCCTGTTCCGCCCGGCCCTGTCGAAGGTGTACGAAAACGGCTTTGCCGACACCATGGACATCATCGGTCAGAACTACCGGCCCAAGGAGCTGATCGCCGTCCACCAGGCCAAGCCCACGCGCAAGGTGATCGGCACCGAGAACGACCACTCGCTCGAACAATGGCTGGCCCTGCGCGACAACCCCTTCTATGCGGGCCAGTTCCTGTGGACCGGCTTTGCCTATCTGGGCGAGGCCGACTGGCCGGCGACGACCTGGAACAATGCCCTGTTCAACCGCATCGGCAGCTGGACCCATTTCGGCCTGCAGCGCCAGAGCTGGTGGAGCCGCCAGCCGGTGGTGCACATCGTGCGGCGCGACGGCAATGCCGGCGCCGGCAACTGGGTGGCCGACTGGACGCCGCGCGATCCGGACAGCTATGACGAAGCCCAGGTGGCCGTGTATTCGAACGCGGAAGAAGTCGAACTCTTCCTCAACGATAAATCGCTCGGTGTGAAGAAGAAGCCGGCCAACGACGCCCCGCGCATCTGGACCACGGCCTATGCCGCCGGCGCCCTGCGCGCCGAAGCCCGCAATGGCGGCCGCGCCGTGGCCAGCGAAACCCTGCGCACAGCCGGCGCGCCGGCCAGCATCGCCCTGACCACTACGCGCCAGCGGCTTGGCACCAGCTTTGACGATGCCGCGCTGGTGGAAGTGCGCGTGCTCGACGCCCAGGGCACATTGGTCCCGGTGGGGAGTCTGCCGATCAGCTTCAAGCTCGACGGCGCGGGCCGCATCGCCGCCGTCGACAATGGCGATGCCAACAGCCACGCCAGCTATCAGGCGCCGCAATGCGCGAGCTACGCCGGGCGCTGTCTCGCCATCGTGAAGGCCACGGCCGCCAAGGGCAGGCTGGTGTTCACCGCCAGCGCGCCGAATCTGCCGTCCGCGACCCTCACCCTGAGCACCGAATGAAGGCCCTGCCCCTGCTGCTTGCCCTGCTGGGCGGGCCGGCCCTGGCCGCCGGTCCGCTGCAATTCGATTTTTCGGCCGGGCCGCAGCCGGTCTACAGCGCCGCGCGCGGCTACGGCAGCGAGCCGCAGCAGCCGCAGGCCTTCAGCGTCGATGTCCCCGAGGGGAATTACCGCGTCACCGTCACCCTCGGCGGCAAGGACGCGGGCGACACCACCATCAAGGCCGAACTGCGCCGCCTGATGCTGGAGGCCGTGGCCACCGCGCCCGGCCAGCGCCTCACGCGCAGATTCATCGTCAATGTGCGCACGCCGAAGATTCCGGCGCTCGCGGGCATCGCCGCCGGCGAGGTCAGACTCAAAACCCCGCGCGAAGCGATCGACGAAGCCTGGGCCTGGGACGGCCGCCTGACCCTGTCCTTCGAAGGTAAACACCCGCAGGTACAGGCGGTGCGCATCGAGCCGGTGAGCGTGCCGACGGTCTTCCTGCTGGGCGACTCCACCGTGGCCGACCAGTCGGGCGAGCCGTATGCCAGCTGGGGCCAGATGCTGCCGCGCTTTGTGACGGGCGAAGTGGCCGTGGCCAACCACGCGGAATCGGGCGAGACCTACCGCGACTCGATCGGCCGCCGCCGGCTCGATAAGGTGGTGGCCAGCCTGCGCCCGGGCGACACCGTGCTGCTGCAGTTCGGGCACAACGACCAGAAGCAGCTCGCCAGCGGCAAAGGCAGCCTGGCCAGCTATCAGGCCGAGCTGACCCAGCACATCGACGCCATCCGCGCGCGCGGCGGCGTGGCCGTGGTGCTGTCGCCGATGGAGCGGCGCGGCTTCAATGCCCAGGGCGAGGTACTGCCCTCGCTGATCGACTATGCGAATGCCGCCCGCAGCGCGGCCGCCGCCGCAGGCGCGCCCTTCATCGACCTGAACGCCCTGAGCAAGCCGCTGTATCAGCGCTTTGGGGTGGAGGGCTCGAAGCAGCTGTTCGCCCAGCCCGCGCCTGACCGCATCGACAACACCCACCACAGCAACCGCGGCGCCTGGGAACTGGCGCGCCTGGTCGCCAGCCAGCTAAAGCAGGTGCAGCCCGCGCTCGCGCCCTTCATCGCGCCCGACCTCGAGCAAGCCAGTTTCGCCGTGCCGCCCAGCCCCGGCAAGCAGGCCGCGCGTCCGCTCGGCGACGAGGCCGTGGCCTATGTCTTCGCCTATTTCATCGAGAACGGCAAGGACGGCCTGCACCTGGCCGCCAGCACCGACGGCTACCACTGGGAGAAGCTGGGCGGCGGCGCCGCCTTCCTGCGCTCCGACCTCGGTGCGGGCCTGATGCGCGACCCCTGCCTGCTGCGCGGTCCCGATGGCCTGTTCCATCTGGTCTGGACCACGGGCTGGAACGACCGCATCATCGGCTACGCCGCCTCGGCCGATCTGAAAACCTGGACCACGCCGCGCGCCCTGCCCGTGATGGAGAGCGAACCCACGGCGCGCAATGCCTGGGCGCCCGAAATCACCTGGGACGCGGCCAAGGGCGAATACCTGCTCATGTGGGCGTCCACCGTGCCGGGCCGTTTCGCCGCGAGCGATGGCCAGTCCGAGAACGGCTACAACCACCGCATCTACACGAGCAGCACGCGCGACCTGTACATGCTGACGCCGCCGAAAGTGATGTTCGATCCGGGCTTTTCGTCGATCGACGCCACCTTTGTGCAGAAGGACGGCCAGACCTATCTACTGTACAAGGATGAAACGCGCTACCCGCCGCGCAAGCACCTGCTGCTGGCTCCCGTCAGCGGCGGCCTGCAGGGCCAGGTGGGCGCGCCGTCCGCGCCGATCAGCCCCGCCGGCGAATGGGCCGAAGGGCCGACCGCGCTGCAGGTGGGCCGGGACGTCATCGTCTACTACGACGCCTACCAGGCCAAGCACTACCGCGCATTGCGCTCGCGCGATCTGATCCACTGGGAGAACGTGAGCGACAAGATGCACTTCCCCGACGAAGGGACGCCGCAGCGCATGCGCCACGGGACCGCCATCGCCGTGCCGGCGAGCCTGCTGCCGGCGCTGCGCTGACGCTCCTCAGTCGCGCACCAGACAGGGGCGCTTGGGCTTGAATATCCAGCCCGGGATCAGATACTGCATCGCCATCGCATCGTCGCGCGCGCCCAGGCCCTTGGCCTGGTACAGCGCGTGCGCCTGCTCGACCGCGTCCATATCGAGCTCCACGCCGAGCCCCGGCGCGCTGGGCACGGCGACCTGGCCATCAAGGATCTGCAGCGGATTGCGCGTCAGGTATTGGCCGTCCTGCCAGATCCAGTGCGTGTCGATGGCCGTGATCTGGCCCGGCGCCGCTGCCGCCACATGGGTGAACATCGCGAGCGACACATCGAAGTGATTGTTGGAGTGCGAGCCCCAGGTCAGGCCCCACTCATGACACATCTGCGCCACCCGCACCGAACCGGCCATGGTCCAGAAATGCGGGTCCGCCAGCGGAATGCTGACCGACTGCAGCATCACCGCATGGCCCATTTCGCGCCAGTCGGTGGCGATCATATTGGTGGCAGTGGGCAGACCGGTGGCGCGGCGAAATTCGGCCATCACCTCGCGGCCCGAAAAGCCGTTCTCCGCGCCGCACGGATCTTCGGCATAAGCCAGCACCTCACCCTTGCCGCGGCATAGGCGCACGGCCTCGGCCAGCGACCAGGCGCCGTTCGGGTCGAGCGTGATGCGCGCCTCGGGAAAGCGCGCATGCAGGGCCGTCACCGCCTCGATCTCGGCGTCGCCGGCCAGCACGCCGCCTTTCAGTTTGAAGTCCTGAAAACCATAGCGGCGCTGGGCCGCCTCGGCCAGACGCAGCACCCCAGCGGTGTCCAGGGCGGCCTCGTGGCGCAGGCGCAGCCAGTCGTCTTCGGCTTGGGGCGCGCTGTCGTAGTCCAGGTCCGTCTGGCGCCGGTCGCCGATGTAGAACAGGTAGCCGAGCATCGGCACCTGCGCGCGCTGCTGCCCGTCGCCGAGCAGGGCACACACGGGCAGGCCAAGGAATTTGCCGAGCAAATCGAGCAGCGCCGCCTCCAGCGCGGTGACGGCATGCACCATCACGCGCAGGTCGAAGGTCTGTTGGCCACGCCCGCCCGCATCGCGGTCGGCAAAGGCGGCGCGCACGGCATTCAGAATCGCGCGATAGTCGCCAACCGGCTGGCCGATCACCAGCGCAGCGGCTTCCTCCAATGTACGCCGGATCGCCTCGCCGCCCGGCACCTCGCCCACGCCGGTCGCACCCGAACTGTCGGTCAGCAGCACCAGATTGCGCGTGAAGTAAGGCCCGTGCGCGCCCGACAGATTAAGCAGCATGCTGTCGCGCCCGGCGACGGGAATGACACGGACGGCGGTGACGAGGGGAGACGAAGACATGGCGGATTCCTTGACGATGGTAGCGCTACCGTAACACATCTGCATCCGCGCTGCGCAGCTCTTGCCGCATTCAATCAAGCCCATGATCAAAGCAGTCGCAAGGATTGACGCTGCCCAGACCCCGTCCTAGCATCGCACTGGTATCGCTACCAAATCCGAGCCCATCATGCCCCTGCGCCCTACCCTGCTAGCCCTCGTTCTGGCCAACGCCTTCGCCCCCGCGCACGCCATCGAGCGCACCGTCTACAACTTCAATCCCGGTTGGCGGCTGGCCGTGGCCGATCCGGCGCGTGCGGCCGATCCGGGCTTTGATGACAGCAGCTGGCAGCGCGTGACCCTGCCGCGCGCCTGGAACGAAAACGACGCCTTCGCCAAGGACATCGCCGACCACAGTACCGGCGTAGCCTGGTACCGCAAGCACTTCCGCCTGCCCGCGGGCGCATTCGGCCACAAGATCTTCCTCGAGTTTGAAGGCGCGCGCCAGGCGGCCGAGGTCTACGTCAACGGCAAGCGCCTGGCGCTGCACGAAAACGGCATCACCGCATTCGGCGTCGACATCAGCAGCGCCGTCACCGATGGCGACAACGTCGTCGCCGTCCGCACCGACAACAGCTGGGACTACCGCGAACAGGCCAGCGGGCAGCGCTACCAGTGGGCCGACAAGAACTTCAACGCCAACTACGGCGGCCTGCCCAAGAACGTGCGCCTGCACGTGGCCGACCGCGTGTATCAGACCCTGCCCCTGTATTCCAGCCTGGGCACCACCGGCGTCTACGTGTATGCCAGCGACTTTGCGCAGACCGGCGGGCGCGCCACCATCCACGCCGAATCCGAAGTGCGCAACGAGGACAGCCAGCCACGCCGCATCAGCTACAGCGTGAGCCTGTACGACGCCGAGGGCAAGCGCGTAGCCAGCTTCGATGGTGCGCCGCAGACCCTGGCCGCAGGTGCCAGCGCAGTCCTCAAGGCCAGCGCGCCCGTGAGCGGCCTGCACTTCTGGAGCTGGGGCTACGGCTATCTGTACGAGGTACGCACCGCGCTCAAGGCCGATGGCAAAGTGATCGACGAAGTGCGCACCCGCACCGGCTTTCGCCAGACCGCCTTCAAGGACGGCATGATCGCCCTGAACGGCCGCGTGATACAGGTGCACGGCTATGCCCAGCGCAGCTCCAACGAGTGGCCTGCCATCGGCCTGTCCGTCCCGCCCTGGCTGAGCGATTACAGCAATGGCCTTATCCTTGGCAGCAATGGCAATCTGGTGCGCTGGATGCACATCACCCCGTGGAAGCAGGATGTCGAATCCTTCGACCGCCTCGGCCTGATTCAGGCCATGCCGGCCGGCGACGCCGAGGCCGATGTCAGCGGCCGCCGCTGGGAGCAGCGCATCGCCGTCATGCGCGACGCGATCATCTACAACCGCAATAGCCCCAGCATCATCTTCTACGAAAGCGGAAACCGCGGCGTGAGCGCCGAGCATATGCAGGAGATGAAGGCCCTGCGCGACCAGTACGATCCGCACGGCGGACGCGCCAGCGGCAGCCGCGAGATGCTCAGCACCGCGCTGCAGCAAGTGGCCGAATACGGCGGCGAGATGCTCTACGTGAACAAGAGCGCCCGCATTCCCATGTGGGCCATGGAGTACTCGCGCGACGAAGGCGCGCGCAAATTCTGGGACGAGCAAAGCCCGCCCTACCACAAGGATGGCGACGGCCCGCTGCACAAAGGCCAGGATGCCAGCGCCTACAACCGCAATCAGGATTCGCACGCGATCGAAAACGTCAAACGCTGGTACGACTACTGGCGCGAGCGGCCCGGCACCGGCACGCGCGTGTCGAGCGGCGGCGTGAACATCATTTTCTCGGACAGTAATACGCACCACCGCGGCGCCGAAAACTACCGGCGCAGCGGCGAAGTGGACGCCATGCGCATCCCCAAGGACGGCTACTACGCGCATCAGGTGATGTGGGATGGCTGGGTCGACGTGGAGCGCGCGCGCGCCCACATCATCGGCCACTGGAACTACGCGCCCGGCACCGTCAAACCCATCACCGTGGTCTCCAGCGCCGAGCGCGTCGACCTCTACCTGAATGGCCAGAAGATCGGCCGCGGGCGACAGAGCGAACGCTTTCTGTTCACCTTTGACGCAGTGGCATGGCAGCCCGGCGAGCTGAAAGCCATTGGCTACGACGCCAGCGGCAAAGCCATCTGCGAAGCGACGCTGCGCACGGCTGGCCCGCCAAGCGCCCTCAAACTGAGTGTGCAGACCGGGCCCCAGGGCCTGCAGGCCGACGGCGCCGACCTCGCCCTGCTGCAGGTGGAAGTGGTGGACGCAACAGGCCAGCGCCACCCGCTGGCCAACGACAGCATACATTTTGAGATCGCCGGTCCGGCCGAATGGCGCGGCGGGATCGCGCAGGGGCCGCATAACCACATCCTCGACCGCGACCTGCCGGTGGAAGGCGGCATCAACCGCGCCCTGCTGCGCAGCGCGACCAGCGCAGGCGTGATCCGCGTGCGAGCCAGCGCCCCCGGACTCGCGCCGGCCGAACTCCAATTGCCCTCACGCGCCGTGACGGTACAGGATGGCCTGAGCATGCGTCTGCCCGACGCCGGCCTGCCCCTGCATCTGGAGCGCGGCCCCACGCCGACCAGCCCCTCCTATCGCGCCAGCCGCGTGGCCGTGCCAGTGGCCAGCGCCACCGCCAGCAGCCGCGCCGAAGATGCCGCCAAATCCATCGACGACGACGAGACCACCGTCTGGGCCAGCGTCAGTGGCGACCCGGCACCCGCGATCCGCTACCAGCTGGCTCGGCCCGTGACCTTAAGCGAAGTGGTGCTCAAACTCTCCGGCTGGCGCGAGCGCAGCTACCCGTTGCGTGTGCTGATCGACGGCCAGGTCGTCTACAGCGGCATGACGCCCAAGAGCCTCGGCTACGTGACCCTGCCGCTGCGCGCGGTGCGCGGCAGCGAAGTGCGGATCGAACTGAATGGCGCGGCCGACGAGAAGAACGCCATCGTGCTGACCGAAGTGGCCAACCAGGCCATCGCCGACACCGGCGCCAACCGCACCCCGAAAGGCGTGCTCTCAATTGTTGAAGCCGAGTTCTACGAATTGCCCCACAACTAAATCGGGGTCAGACCCCATTTATCCTATTTGCACATTTGCCGGGCGGCGCTGCTGTCGGGGACGGTCGGAAGGCCGCTGAGGTCGCTTGACTGGGCCTGGGCGGCGCGGCTCATCACGCTGCCGCCGCCTGCTTCGGCGTAGGCGGGATCGCGCTGGGCCTGTGCCAGGGTGATGTAGCGCGCGCCGGCCGCATCGAGCTTGCTCAGCACAGCATCGAGCGTGATGGCGCTGAAGCCGCCCAGATGGGTCAGCAGGACCTGCGGAATCTGACGGCCATACACGCGCTGGCTCATCGCCCGCATGCGCAGGATGCCGGCATCCACATTGGCCAGATACGCACGCGTCATCTGCGCGATGCTGGCCTGGTCGCCCCGCGCCAGGCAGCGCGCATAGGCATCGGTGTAGTCCCAATCGCTGAAGGCGACGCTGACATCGGCGATGCGGTAGCCCTTCGCCCGCAGATAGGCCTGGGCTGCGGCGCGGCGTTCCGCCACGCTGCCCACATTCAGATTCGGATAGCGGAAGACGCGCCAGCTATCGCCCGGCATATGGCGCGCAATCGCGCCCTCCCCGGCCTCCACGTCGGCTTCCCACGCACGCTGGCTCGGCGCTCGGTCGATATTCAGATGGCTGTGGGTGTGGTTCCCGAGCGGGTAGCCGGCCTGGCGCCAGCGCAGCAGCACCTGCTCGGTGGCCGGGTCCTCCGTCAGGCGCTTGGCGTTGACGAAGCCCCAGGCCTCGGGCACGCCATGGGCCTTCAGCACGGCGAGGGTCTGCTCCGCGATGCCAAGGCGGCTCATCCCCGGCGGCAGCGGTCCATGCGCGGGCAGGTCGTCGACGGTGATGACGATCTCGAAGGCGGGCGGCGCGGCCTGCGGCGTCATGGACTCTCCGCCAAGCGCGCACGGACCAGCGGCGCAATCGCCGGGCCGTCGCTGCGAAAAGGCATGGCCGGCAGACCGGCGCCGTTCACGAGATTCGGCTGCGCCGCTTCGTCCCAGCCGAAACGCACCTTGAGCGGTTGCGCCACCTGGCGGCTGGTCAGCACGATCTGTTCCCCGTCGATTTCGGCCTCGGCCGGATAGTACTTTCCATCGGCGCCGGCCAGGTCGAACCACTTGATGCTCTTGCGGTCGCGCGCGGCCAGGCCCTCGGCGTGATCGAAGCTGACGATGGCTTTGCTGCCCTCGATCCGCAAGCCGCTGAACACCGGGCCATAGGCATGCAAGCCGCGCCGCCCATAACTGCCATGCAAGGCCAGCGTGGCCAGACGATCGCCGACCGATTTTTTATCGCGCGGGTGAATGTCGGTGAGGTCGTCCACCAGATCGGTGGTCACGATCATGCCGGTGTGCGGAATGCGCAGCGCCGCGGCCTGCGCTTCCTGCAACCGCGGGGCGGCTTCGGGGTCGGTGATTTTGTCGTGCCGGACCACGTGGTACAGATGCGGCGCCACCTGCACGTAGTAGAAGGCGAAATCCTGCTGCCAGTGCTGGCGCCAGCCCTGCACCAAGGCCTCCATCTTGGCGGTGTAGCGGGCGCCGTCATCGCGGTCGATGATGTTCGACTCGCCCTGGTACCAGATGACGCCCTTCATGGCGAAGGGCGCCAGGCCGCTGACCATGCCATTAAACAGGCGCGCCGCCTCGCTATCCTGCGCCAGCCCGGGCGGGGTCCAGAGTTCAATGCGGGTGCCGCCCCAGGTGCTGTCGATCAGGCCGACCGGCGTATGCAGCGCGTCCTGCAGGCGCCGTCCGAAGAAGTAGGCGGCCGCTGAAAACTTCACCGCCTCGATGGACGATGGGCTGCTGCGCACCCACTGCCCCTTGACGTCCTCCTGCGGCGTGCTGGCTTTGTTGCGCTCCACCTTAAACAGGCGCAGCTCGGGATGATCGGCTGCGGCGATTTCGGCGGGCGCGTTGAGCACTGTCTTCTGGCCCTTATGCTCGCCGATCGGCTTCTCCATATTCGACTGGCCGGACGCGAGCCAGACCTCACCGACCAATACGTCCGCAATGCGCAGGCGTTCGCTCGCAGCTTCCACCAGCAGTTCGCCGGGCGCGCTGGCCGCGCTGCGCAGATCGAGCGTCACCCGCCAGCGGCCAGCGCCATCGGCCACGACTTCGGCATGCTGGGCGCCCAGGCGCACGCTGATGCGCTCACCGGGATCGGCCCTGCCCCATACCGGCACCGACGCGCCGCGCTGAAGCACCATGTGATCGGACAGAATCGCGGGCAGACTGACTTTGGCAGCCGCTGGCAAGGCAGCCAGCAAACACAGAACGGAAACGAGGTAGCGCATGCTGATCAGACAAAGTTAAAGCAGATCCGATTATCAAACAGCAATCGGCGCACGGTACGCCGCCCGCCCACACACTCAAAAACTTGAGCGCTGGATAAATGGGGTCTGACCCCGATTTTTTAGCAGATCCGATTATCAAACAGCAATCGGCGCACGGTACGCCACCCGCCCACACACTCAAAAACTTGAGCGCTGGATAAATGGGGGCTGACCCCGATTTTTTTAGGTGCTGGCGCGTTCGATGATGCTGAAGCCGAGGTCGTAGACGTGCTGGCTCGGGGTCTGGCCCTGGGCGCGCGCGATGATGCAGGCCGCAGCCTGGCGGCCGATGGCCTGGCCGTCGATCCGCACACTGCTCAGGGCTGGGTGCAGGTCGCGTGCAAAACTGAGGTCGCCCAGGCCGATCACGGCCAGGTCCGTGGGGACGCGCACGCCGCGCACCTGGGCTTCGGTCAGCACGCCGAGAGCCAGCATGTCGGAACTGCAGAAGATGGCGTCCGGGCGTGCGCCTTCGGACAGTAGTTGGGCCAGGCCGCTGCGGCCGCTGCCCAGCGTGGTCGGGGCGGGTACGCTGATGGCGCGCACCGGCGCCAGGCCGAGGCGCGCGGCCTCGCTGGCGAAGGCCTGCTGGCGGCGCGCGGCGCGTGCGTCGTCGGCGTGGATGGCGGCCAGCTGGCGCCGCCCGCGCGCATGCAGGTAGCGCGCCACGGCGGCGCCGATTTGTTCGTGCGAGAAGCCGACCAGCATGTCGATCGGGCTGTGGGTCAGGTCCCAGGTCTCGACCACGGGGATGCCGCTGGCCAGCAGGCGGCGCCGTCCTTCGGCCGAATGCAGAATGCCGGTGAGGACAATGCCGTCCGGCCGGCGCGCGATGATGGTGGCCAGCAGATCGTCCTCGCGCGAGTCGGCGTAACCGCTCTGCCCCAGCATCAGCTGGTAGCCCTGCTCGGCCAGCGCTTCGGTCAGGCCCTGGATCATATCCTGGAAAACGGGGCCGACCAGGGTCGGCACGACGGCGGCAACGAGGCGGCTTTTGCGTGAGGCGAGGCCGCCGGCCAGCATATTCGGCACGTAGCCGGTGCGGGCCACGGCTTCCTGCACGCGCGCCAGCACCTCGGGCGATACGGCCTGCGGGGTGTTCAGCGCGCGCGAGGCGGTGATCGGGGCTACCCCGGCCAGCGCCGCCACGTCGCGCAGGGTCAGGCCGGTGCCCTTGCGACGGCTGCGGCGCGGCGCCGCGCCTTGCGGTTTGTCGTCTCCACTCATGCGCCGCAGTGTAGCACTTCAGGGCTTGGCGGCCGGGGCGATCTCCACTGCGTAGGTCGCGTGGCGGCCTTCGAAGGTGCCGCCGAAGACGATCCATTTGCCGTCCGGGGTGAAGTGCACATTCGGCTCAAGGCCGCGGTAGTCATGCGCCTTCATGTTCACTAGGCGTTCGGACTGGAAGCGTTCGTTCACGGGGCGGAAGGCGTAGATCCACATGCCGTCCTTGGCGCGCGCCACCTGGGTCGGGTCGCCGCCGTCGCCGGCGAACATGGTCTTGTCTGGCGAGATTGCAAAGTGGATCGACCAATCGTCGGCCGTCATCTGGTAGGCGGCCACCGGGGCGCCGCTGGCCACGTCGGCCCCGGCCAGATAGAAGGTCTGGGCGCGTGGCTTCTGCAGGTCGAACCAGATCACTTTGCCGTCCGGCTGGAAGAACTCGTGGCCGGCGATCTCCATCGGCATCGAGCGCTTGTGCATCAAGGTCACCTTGCCGTTTTTGACGTTGATATTCCAGATACGGTCGACCTTGTCCCACGGCCCTTCGTGGCAGAACATCAGGACGTCGGGGTCGGTCGGCGAGAACTGCACGTGACCGAGCCAGGTATTCTCCTCGTGGATCACCTTGTATTCGCCGGTGCGCAGGTCCACCGTGAACAGGCTGTTCTTCAGGTGGGCGTCGAATATGCGCGGGAAGAAGTCGGCCTTCTTCGGGTACTGGCGCAGAATCTCGCCCTGCTGCGGGTCGGCGAAGGAGCCGGCCACCATGCTGGCGTCGGCATTGATGGTGGCGACATTCGGGCGCACGTTGTCGGGGAAGGTGTACAGCTTGCGGCTCTTCTTCGTGTCGACGTTGACGGCGTACAGGCTCTGGCCGGCCATGTAGATCGCCTCGCGCGTGTTCTGCGACGTCATCGGCAGCAGGCGCTTGTTCTCCTCGCCTTCGGTCAGCTGCACGATGCTGTCGTCCTTCAGATTCAGGGTGTAGACCTGGCGCGCCTTGCCGTCGGATTCGGAGAACAGCATGCGGTCGCCTTCGTCCTTCAGTGGGGCGAAGAAGGGATTATTGTGGAAGTACCAGTTGCTGATCTGACCCTGGCGCCCTTCCAGGCGCTTGATGCGGTGGCCGGTGTCCTTGTCGATCCAGACCTTGGGCATGGGTTTGAGCGATCCCGTTTCCAGCACCTGCTGCGCGTGGGCTGCGAGGGTGGCCAGCAGCAGGCTGGCGCCAATCATCAGGCGGCGCATCACAGGCCTCGCTTCAGCATGAAGGCGCTGTCGTTCTGTTCGAACTCGTGCGACTTGAGCATGGTGATGATCTCGGAGCCAGCCAGCAGCACGGGGCCGTAGCTGTGCGCCGCATAGGGATTGACCGGGCGGTAGGCGTAGAAGGCGGGATCGAAGCCCATGCCGGTGCCGACGCAGGTGCCATTGACCTGGCCATTGGCGGCGACCTTGGTGGCCACGGCATTCCAGCCCAGCATGGCCACCGGCGCGTAGGCCTGGCGGTCGACATAGCCGCGGTTCACGGCGCGCGCGATGGCGAAGGTGTAGATGGCGGTGGCCGAGGTTTCGAGGTAGGTTTCGGGTCGGTCGATCAGCTGGTGCCAGAAGCCGGTACCATCCTGATACGCGGCCAGCCCCTTGATGTGGGCGCGCAGCTGCTCCTGCACGGCCTTGTAGCCGGGGTGCTCTGGCGGGAGCACGTCGAGCAGCTCCACCATCGTCATCACCGCCCAGCCGTTGGCGCGCGCCCAGTGGAACTCGGGGTGCATGCTCATGCCCTCCACCCAGCCGTGCATGTAGATGCCCAGCTGCGGATTGAACATCCGCTTCGAGAATTGCAGCACCTGCTTCACGGCGTCGTCGTAATACGCCTTGTCGCCGGAGAGTTTGCCCATCTGGGCCAGGGCCGGCACGGCCATGAACAGGTCGTCCAGCCAGATCGTATTGGCCAGCGGGCGCATGCGCGCCAAGGTACCGTCGGCCAGGCGGTACTCCTTCTTCGACACGAAATTGGAGCACAGTTCGATGTAGGCCGACAGGTCGGTGCTGATGCCCATGCGGCGCGCCTTGATGGCGCTGGCGCAGATGGCGCCGGTGTCGTCCAGCGCATGCGGGTCGAGGAAGCGCTTGAGCGGGGTGTCGGTGGCGGGGTTGGCCTTCACCAGCGGCAGCCAGGTCTTGGTCAGCGCGGCCAGAAAGTCCAGACGCTTGAAGGTGTAGTCGGTGTAGCGCTTGTCGCCGGTGACGGCGCCGGTCTGCAGCATGCCGGCGTAGGTGACGCCCCATTCGTAGCTGGTGAGACGGTAGTCGCCCTGGGCCAGCATGGCGTTCGGGTGCGCCTTGCTCAGATCGGCGATGTCGGCCTTAGTGGTCTTGTCCACCAGTTTGGCGGGGGTCACCTGGTCGAGATAAGTGAATACGCGGTCCAGCACGGCCTTCACGTCCTCCGTTTTGGGGGCGCCGTACGGGGTCGGATAGTCGGGCTTCATGGCGTGCAGCGGGGTGGTCACGTCATTGACTTTTTCCGCCTTCTTGGGCGCGGCCGCTTGGGCCGACAGGGCCAGCAGGCCGGCGGCCAGGGCGATCATGCGCAGTTTCATGGGGTGTCTCCTTGTTTGAGTTCATAGACGCGCAGGGCGCGCACACGCTGGCGCGACTGCGTGGTGCGGATGCCGAACCAGCCGGATTGCAGCGGCTCGGGATCGCGGAATTGGAACCAGGTCTGGCCGTCGACCTGCACGCGCGTGCAGCCATCGGCCACGGCGATGTCGATCGCGTACCAGTGGCCGGGGCGCAGCAGGTGGGCCGGATCGAGGTATTCGCCGAGGATGCGCTTTTCGCCCGCCCCGTCGTAGCGGCGCAGGCGGGTGGTGGTGTTGGTGTTCCCGCCGATGCCCAGGTAGTACATGCGTACGCTGTCGTAGTCCTCGAACTTACCGCTGCGGGTGAACAGATTGGCCTGGCGCGGGTCCTGCGCCATCCAGAACATATTCAGATCGGACAGGCGGCCTTCGGGCAGCACCTGGCGCTCGAAATGAATCAGCACCCTGCCCTGCAGCGGCTGGCGCAGCCAGGCGGTCGCTCCGGCATCGACATCGAGCAGCATGCTGCCCTGGTCGGCGCGGATGCTGGCATGCGCGGCCGGGACCACCTCGCTGACCCACTGGTCGAGCGGGCCGCTGAAATCGTCGCTGGCCAGCAGGCGGCCGGGCGCACCGAACACGCAGGCGGCAGTGAGAGCGGCGGCCAGCATCAGAAACTGCGCTGCGGGCCGTTCGGCGGCGGCAGATCGGCCGGGAAGTCCTTGCCCAGCAGGGACAGCACTTCGATCATCGTCAGGCCGCCCTGGGCCGCTTCATTGGTCGACATGCCGGGGGTTTCGTGCACAGGGTTGAGCGTGTCCGGTCCGGCCAGGGCCTTGAGCGGCGCGCCCCGATAGCGGTTGATGGCTTCGACGGCGGCTTTGGCAAAGGCCGGGTTGCCGGTCTTGGCGTAGGCCCAGGCGGCCAGGCGCGGACCGCCCTGGGCCTGCTCCAGATACTCGCCATTGGCCCCCTCGCTGCCGGTGCTGCGGTCGCGCTCCAGCACCTCCGCCGGCGCCGTACCCAGACGCGCGTACTGCAGCCAGGCGCGCTCGAAGTCCGGCCGCTGCAGCAGCGGCAGCAGTTCGAACATCACCTGCGCGCCCCCCTGAATCGTGGCCAGGTTGTACAGCACGGGGACCTGCTTGCCGACGATCGGATCGGGAATCGGATAGAGCTTGCCGGTCGCCGGGTCGTAACCGACTGTCATGCTGCCGCGTCCTTTGAGCGGACCGATGCGGTTGCCGCCCAGGTCGGGGTTCAGGCCATTCATCACCCCGGAGCGCAGCCAGTAAGGCATCTGCAGAATCGAATCGACGCCGGCCAGAATGCGGTCGCGCCAGCGTGTGTCGCCGCTGCGCTCCCATTCCGTCATCCAGTTCCCGGCCAGGACAAACCAGTCCGGCCCGAGACGGATGCGGCCCGGGTATTTCGGGTCCTGCGGCAGCACGGGCTGGGCCAGGCGCATCGGGTCGTAGGCCACCATGGCCTTGTCGCTCTCGAGCTGCTCGCGCAGGATGTCGCCCGTGCGTTCGTCGGTGGTCAGGTAGTAGAACGGGCGCCAGTGCGCGGCCTGGCTGATGCGGCCCTCCTTCGAGCCATCGCCCCATTTGGTGACGGCGTGGCGCGAACCCAGGCCCTTCATCGGTCCCAGGTGGTAGACATTGGTCTCGCTGGTGTTGCGCGTCAGGGCTTCGGCCAGGCGGAACAGATCGGCGCGGCCGCTGCGCACATAGCTGGCCCACAGCCACAGGGGCGTACCGAGTTCGGTGTTATCCCAGGCGTGGCCGCCGTAGTCGTAGTACCAGGTGTGGCCGGCGAAGTTATAACTGTGGATGAAATCGCCGAAGTGCCAGAAGCCGTACCAGCGCCGCTCATCCACCTGCTGCTGGTAGTAGGCCAGGATGCTATCGAGTTTGTCTTCGATGTTCTTGCGGCCCGGCGTCGAGCGGTCCACCGGGCTCCACACGCCGAACACTTTGGCCGCGTGCAGCGTTTCGGGTGCCGCGGCCAGCAGCGGGCGCACGCCGGCTGCCTGCGCCATGGCGACGGTGTCGGCGCGCGTGGGTACACCGGCCGTCGGGTAGATGGTCAGCTCCGTGGTCTTGGCCACGCCGTAGGCCTGGGCCATCCCGTCCTGCACGTCTTCATAGGTGGCAGCCAGGCCGTGCGCGCGGGTGGCGTAGGGGCGCATGTCCATGGCCGGGCCGTCCGGGGACCACAGCCAGGCGGTCAGTTCGGCGCTGGCGTCGGCCGCGTGGCGAATCTCCAGACCGGACGGGTAGCTTTGCCAGAAGTCCTTCTGCGCCAGGGCGAGGCCGCCGCTGGTGTCGCCCACAAAGGCCAGACCAGAGGCGCGGCGGCCACCATCGGCCATCACCCACGACGCATTGGCGCCGGTGCGCTTCTGGATGGTGAAACCATCGGCGTTCGGCTGCACCAGCTTGAAGTCGCTCCAGATCGCATACTGTTCCTTGTCGTTGGCGCTGTAGAAGCGGCCGCCGTCGATGCGCTGGCCCGCCACCTGGGCCGGATTACCGGCGCCGGGTTGAATCGGCTCGCCGAACAGGCCGCCCTCCTGACCGCTGAAGCGCACATGGCGGTTCCAGCTTGCTTCGCGCAGCGGCACGCTGAAACGCAGGCCCAGGCCGCGCACGGCGTCGCGTTCCTGCTTGCCGTCGTAGATCACGGTGTGCACGACGTGCACGGCCGAATCGCCGGCGTAAAAATACAGGCGCACCGAGAATGGCAGCCAGGCGCGCTGGCCTGCCTGATGGTGGCCTTCCAGTTTGAGCACGGCGCGCACGGGGCCAGCCTGCTCCACGCTCAGCTTCTCCACGCGGCTGGTGTAGCGCGTGCGCACGGGCTGGGCGCCCTCCTCGCTCGCGAAACCATCATCGGCCAGCGCCACCAGCTGGCCGGCGCGCGCCACTTCGCGCCCCGCCACTACCAGACTGTCGATCAGATTACTGCCGCCGCGGCTGACGGTGGCCTGGAATACGCCGGTGTCGATGGCGACGCCGTTCTGCGTTTCGCTCAGCTTGAGGCCCGCCGGGGTATCGCCCGCGCCGGTGGACAGGGTGTAGCTACCGCTGGCCTGGGCTACGCTGGCCAGACCCACAAACTTGATCGAACCATCCGGCCAGTAGGCCAGCGGCCAGCTTTGCAGCGGCAGCGCTTTGCCATCGGGGCCGGTCAGGTGAAAGCGCTGGTCACGCGCCACCGTCCCCTGCGGGAAGGGTACGCCCCAGCTCACGCCGGTGCGCACGGCCGGCGCCTGGCCGACCCAGTCGAGTTTCACATCGGTGGCCAGGGCCGGGGCGGCGGCGGCCAGGGCCGCGCCAAGAAGAAGGAGTGCTTTCACTGGATGTCCGCCGCTTTGGGCGCAAGGAAGGGGGCGACGGGATTGGGCTGAAGGCGCTTCAAGCCGGCGATGACGCGGGCCGCGTTAAATTCGGCGCCGGCTGCATTGGTGTGGGTGCGCGCATCCGAAAACAGGGCCGCCACTTTGTCCGCGCCGAGCTGCTGGTAGCCAGCGCTGACCAGGGCCGTCAGGTCGATGAACTGGGCGCCGCCCTGCTCTGCCACGGCGCGGTCCCAGGCCGCGTATTCCGCAAAATCGCGCTCCTGTTCCCACTTGTCCTTGTGCGGTATCGGCGACAGCAGCACCACCTGGGCGCCGCGCGCACGCGCGTCAGCCACATAGCGCGCCATGTACCATCCAAAGCTGTGCACCTGCTCCTTGCTGCCGTCCGGGCGCGTGTCCTCCACCGTCTCCGGCCCGATGCCGCGCACCGAGCCGCGGTTCTTGGCGGCCGGATCGCCGATGCGGCCCACATCGTTATGCCCGAACTGGATCAGCACCACGTCGCCGCGCTTGATCTGGCCAAGCAGCCTGTCCCAACGGCCTTCGGTGAAGAAGGTGCGGCTGCTGCGCCCACCAATGGCGGCGTTGACCACATTGACCCGGCTGCTGTCGAAGTAAGGCGCAATCCGCTCGCCCCAGCCGATGGCGCCGGCCGCGCCGCCGCTTTTCACAGTGGAGTCACCCACCAGGAACACGGTCGGCAGGGCCGGATTGGCGGCCGCTTCGTCCTTCACTTTGCTGGCGTCGACCACCGGACGTTCGTCCTCCACCGGCAGCGGAAAACCGGGCAGCGCTTTCAGGCTGGCGGCCACGATGCGCGCATTCAGCTCCGCACCGGCCCAGTTGGTGTGCACCTTTTCCTCGGGCGGGAAAAAGCCCAGCACCGCCTCCCGGCCCAGCGCGTCGTAGCGGGCGGCGGCCAGTTCGTTCAGATCGATGAAGGCGCTGCCGGTCTGGCGCGCCACCTCGGCCGCCCAGGCGGCGTAGCGGTCGCGCCGCGTTTTACCGGCTTCGTCCCAGTCCTTGCGCGGAATCGGCGAGACGATCACGGGCAGCGCGCCGCGCGCGCGGATGGCGGTAACGTAGTAGCGCAGGTACCAGCCGTAGGAATGCACGATCTCGTGCTTGCCGGTCAGCTGATTGTCGATCTCCTCGGTCTCCTCGCCCACCCCGCGGATGGTGCCGCGCGCGCGGCTGCTGTCGTTGACTGGGCTGGCGTCGTTATGCCCGAACTGCATGGCCACCACGTCGCCACGCTTGATGAAGGCGAGCGTGCGCTCCCAGTGGCCGCTGCTCAGATAAGTGCGGCTGGACAGGCCGCCGACGGCGCGGTTCACCACATTCACCTTGGCCGGATCGAAGAAGGCCGCAATCGGATTCCCCCAGCCCCATTGGCCGGCCGTGCCCTTGCCCTGGCCGTCATCGCGCCCATTGCGCACGGTGGAGTCGCCAATCAGGATGAGGCTGGGCAGGCGCGGATTGGCCGGTTCCGGCAGCACCACCACGGCCTTGGCCGGGTCCAGGTTGGGACGGGCCGGGTCGGTATTGACCTGAGCCGATGCCAGGCCAGCCCACAGCAGCAGGCCAAAGAGCGAGAGCAGACGCGCCATATTCAGCTTCCGAAACAAGAAACCCAGCCATTCTAGGACGAGGCCGATTTTGGTTTCGCACGGCGTTTTAAAGAATCAGGAAAATGATCTTTTCGGCGCGGCGCACTGGCGCACAATGCAGCGATTCCCCACTCACGCGCGCACACCATGAAGCATACCGTACGTACTTTGGCGCTGGCCGCCCTGCTGCTGGCCGCCCAGGCCCATGCCGGCATCGGCGCCCGCTTCCCGTCCGAGAAAAAGCTGGTCAAGGACCCGGTCACCGGCCTGACCCTGCACTTCCTCACCAGCCAGGCGCACGGCGACAGCAAGGTCTATCCGACCCACCCGCAATGGACAGCCGACGGCCAATGGGTGATCTTCCGCTCCGGCCTCGCGCGCGGCGAGGCCATGGCCGTGAATGAGGCCAGCGGCGACATCGTGCAGATCAGCGAAGGCGGCTACAACGGCATGCTGAATCTGTCGCGCCAGGCGATGAAGCTGGTCTATCTGCGCGGGCGCGGCGCCGCCAAGGAAGTCATCGAGACCGACCTGGCGCGCCTGCTCGCAGACAGCGCCGCCGGCACGCTGAAAAGCGCGGCCGACTACCAGCGCGTGGTGACGACCCTGCCGGCCGAACTCGATGCCGGTGGCGACACGGCCCTCGACGCCGACGACCAATGGCTTTACTTCCGCACCGCCCGCGCCTGGGCCGCGGCCCACCTCAAACCCGGCACCGCGCTGGCGCCCAACTACGGTCCGCGCAATATGGGCGCCGGCCCAAGCGCCATCGCGCGGGTGAATCTGAAGACCGGCGCAGTCGAACACGTGGTCAGCGTCGGCTTCCAGATCGGGCATGTGCAGACCAATCTATGGCAGCCGGGCGAAGTGGTGTTCTGCTGGGAGACGGGCGGCAAATCGCCGCAGCGCACCTGGACCGTGAAGGGCGATGGCAGCGGCCTGCGCCCGCTCTATCCGGAGGCGGACTTCGAATGGGTGACGCACGAAGCGGTGATCGGCAAGGACGAAGTGGCGCTGGCCATCATGGGCCACCGCACGATTCCGGGTGCGCAGCCGACCGTGGCCGGCGCCGCCACCGATGTCGGTGGCGCCAATCCGGGCCAGGACGCGGCCTGGGGTAACAACGGCACGCGCGAAAAGCCCAGCGGTCTGGCCATCGTCAACCTGCGCACGCGCGCCATGCAGATCGTCGGGCAGACCGAAAGCGGCAGCGGCTTCTGGCACGTGCACGGCTCGGCCGATGGGCGCTGGGCGGCGGGCGATGACTTCAACCGCAACCTCTATCTGATCGACCGCCGGACCCACGCGATGCGCCTGCTCACCACCGGCCACAAGACCACGGCGGCCGACCACATCCACCCGACCTTCAACGAGGCCGGCACCAAGATCCAGTTTCAGTCGGCCATGCTGTCGGCCGATGGCCGCACGATGAACATCGTCGTCATCGACGTGCCGCAATGAGCCTAGTCGAGCGGCGTGATCTCGATGCGGCGCAGTTCAAACGGCGTGCCCTCGAACTGGATGCCGACCCGGCCGCTGTCCGGGCTGGCCCCGGTCACGCGGTTCTGCGGCACGCCGTTGACGCTGACCTCGATGCTGCCGTCGCGGCAGACGATGTCGGTGCTGTTCCACTCGCCAGCCGGCTTTTCGCTATTCGCGCCCGTGCGCGCCTTGATGCGCGTGGTGCCGGGCGCGCTGGTCAGCGGCTCGTTGAAGCTGGCGCCGGCCATCGACAGCAGGTCGCCGGCGAAGCCGAATTTGGTCTGCACCTGCTGGCTCAGCGGCCAGGCGCCGTCCTTCGGCCCGCCGACGATGTGCAGCAGTACGCCGCTATTGCCGGGCTTCTCGGTCCAGCGCCATTCGACATGCATGCGATAGTTGCGGTAGCTTGCGCGCGAGGCCAGAAAGCCGAGCGGCTTGCCGCTGGCGACGATCACGCCGTCCGCCCGCTCCTGCGCCACTTCGGCCAGGGTCGAGGGGCTTGGCGACACCCAGTCCCAGCTGGACAATAGTCCGGCTGCCATCCACAACCCAGCCACGATATGATGCATATGAATTCCTTTCTGTTAGCACTTATGTTCGCATCCCAAACCGTCCTGCCGCTGTGGCCGGAAGGCGTACCCAACGCCAAGCCCGAACTCGGTCCCGAACGCTGGGACCAGGGGCGCGTGGCGAATATCAGCGAGCCCACGCTGAGCGTCTATCCGGCCGGCGTCGACCGCCCGAGCGGCACGGCCGTCATCATCTGCCCGGGCGGCGGCTACACCCGCCTGTCGGTCGAGCGCGAAGGCAACCAGTACGCGCAATGGCTGAGCAGCCTGGGCATCACCGCCTTCGTCCTCAAATACCGCCAGGCAGAATTCGGCCACCCCGCCCCGCTGCAGGACATCCTGCGCGCCGTGCGCATGGTGCGGGCCGAGGCCGCCAAGTATGGCATCAAGCCCGACCGTATCGGCGTGATCGGCTCCTCCGCCGGCGGCCACCTGGCGGCCACGGCCGGCACCCTGTTCGATCTGCCCGAGGGCAAAACCGGGCACCCGCTCGACAACGTCTCCGGCCGTCCCGACTTCCTGATGCTGCTCTACCCGGTCATCACGATGGAGCCGCCGGCCGTGCACGCGGGTTCGCGCAAGAGCCTGATCGGCAGCCACCCGACGCCCGAGCTGGTCCGGCTGATGTCGGTCGACAAGCAGGTCAACGAGAAGACGCCGCCGACGCTGCTGA
The DNA here is from genome assembly GCF_022012445.1 of Massilia sp. TS11. Taxonomy (GTDB): domain Bacteria; phylum Pseudomonadota; class Gammaproteobacteria; order Burkholderiales; family Burkholderiaceae_D; genus Telluria. Next base: position 154,214 of record NZ_JAKLTS010000003.1, on the reverse strand, counting down.
TCCACACCCAGGCCGACCAGGCCGTGCCGGTTGAAAACAGCATCCTGTTCTACCAGGCCCTGACGCGCCACCACGTCCCGGCCGAAATGTACCTGTTCGAAAAAGGCGGCCACGGCATGGGCATGAAAGCCGGCCTCGGCACCAGTTCCGACTGGACCCGCCGCGCCGAAGAATGGCTGCGCGACCACAAACTGATCCAGTAAGAAAAAATGGGGTCAGACCCCATTTTTCCGCCGAGATAAATGGGGTCTGACCCCGATTTAGTCCGAGAGAAAGGTTTTGGCTACACGAAAAATGGGGTCTGACCCCATTTTTCTGCTCGGATAAATGGGGTCTGACCCCGATTTAGTCGAGGTGAAACATTGGCTGGAGCGGCCACTCTTTGGGGCGGTTGCTGGGCTCGACTTCCATCAGCTCGGCCATGTGGTCCCACCAGCGCCGCATGATCGGATGCTCGGGCAGGCTGGCCAGGGTGTTGTCGGCTTCGACGCGCATCACGGCAAACAGGCTCAGGGTCTGCTCGTCGAGGAAAATCGAGTAGTCGTAGATGCCGGCATCGCTTAACAGGGCCGACAGCTCGGGCCAGATGGCGTCGTGGCGGCGCTTGTACTCGGCCACGTGGCCGGGCTTGAGCTGCATCTTGAAGGCACGCTGGTTCATGGGCGGCTCACCATGCGTTTCAGTTCGGCCGCGGCCAGCATGAAGCCGCCGACGCCGTAGTTGTAACTGGAACTCGGCTGGTACCAGGCTGGCTCGGCTCCGGTCTGCTGGATATTGCCCAGGCGGCCGTCGGCGTAGATGTTCGCCACCAGGTTCTTCCAGGCCTTGTCGATCACGGGCCGGTAGGTCTTGGCGTCGAGCAGGCCGTGGTTGATGCCGTACGCCATGCCGAACACGAACAGGCTGGCGCCCGAGGTCTCGGCTGCCGGCCAGGTCTCGGGATCGAGCATGCCGGCGTGCCAGGCGCCGTCCTTGTCCTGCAGCTCGGCCACGCGGGCGGCCATGTCCTGCAGCTGCTTGACGTAGAAACCGCGCTTGGGGTCGTCCGCTGGCAGCACGTCGAGCGTGCGCGCCAGCCCGCCCAGCACCCAGCCTTCGCCGCGCGACCAGAACACTTTCTTGCCATTGAATTCGCGCTTGCTCAGGTAGGCGACGTCGCGCGCATACAGGCGCTCGGCCGGATCGTACAGGGCGTCGTAGGTGCGCTGCCACTCGCGGTGCAGATAGTCGAGGTATTTGCGCTCGCCGGTGGCGGCGGCCATCTTGGCCCACACGGGCGGGGCCATGAACAGGGCGTCGCACCACCACCAGGGCTGGCGTTCGTCGCCCGGACGCAGGGTCTGCAACGGCAGCAGCGTGTCGAGGTGGCTGCGCGCGTTGGCGATGTACTCGGGCTTTTTGTCGATGAAGTAGAGCTCGAGATAGGTCTGGGCGATGGCGATGTCGTCGGCGTTCGGATAGGTGCCGCGCAGCTTCCAGTCGAATTTCTTGCCCATCTCGCGCATGGCGTCGCGGTATTTGCTGTCGCCGGTGGCCTCGCTGGCGGCCATGAAGCCGCTGTACATGACGGCGGCCGTCCACAGCTGGTCGAAATGCGGCTGGTGGCGCGCTAGCTGCCAGTCGGCCACTTTGCGCAGCACTTTATCGACGGCGGCCGGTTCGAGCGCGGCACTGAGATCGCTGGCGCGTGGGCCGGGGTTCTGCGGTGCGTCGCCGAAATGGCGTGAGGTGTCCTTGTCGATGATGGCTTGCATGGCCGGGGTCGGCTGGGGCGCGGCCTGGGCGCTGGCGGCCAGGCCCAGGCACAAGGCGAGGACGGCGGTTCGGATCGAGTTCATGGGTCTCCTGTTGGTCTTACAAGCCGGTCACGCTGGACTCGGGCGCCACCTGGACCGGGCTGCCGGTCAGCTGGATCTTGTTGTCGCTGAACTTCCAGTCGCGCACGTAGCGCAGGCTGCCGCCCTGCTCGGCCTGGATGTCGAGTTTGCTGAAGCTGAAGCGTTCGAGCGGGGCTTCGGGGAAGCCTTCGACTTCGAACACGGTACGGGCGCCGCGCGCTTCGATATTCCAGACCTGGACGTCGCGCAGGCGCGCCATGCCGCGCTCACGCGGGACCGGCGTGGCCAGCACTTTCCAGATCGGCGGCACCGGGTCGATGCCGTCGGGGATGCGCGCGTAGCTGTAGGACGGGTTCCAGTTCATCGTCACGCGGAACACCACGGGGATGTTGTTCAGCTTGATGTCGTGCAGGCGGATATCCTGGCCGAGCCCGCCCCGCGTGTGGGCCGACTTGAACAGGATGCCGACCGGCACCCGGCCCTCGACGGTGATGTTATAGGCTTCGATATTGCGGAAGCCGCCCGAGGTCTCGCTGCCGAAGGTCACGCCGGCCGCGCCTTCGCGCACCAGCACGTCGCGGATCACCACGTTTTCGGTCGGGCGGTTGACGCGCAGACCGTCGCTGTCGCGCCCGGCCTTGAGGCAGAGCGCGTCGTCGTTGACGCTGATATCAGCATGCTGGACCAGCACATTGCGCGAGGAATCGATGTCGATGCCGTCGGTCGAGGGGCCTTTGCCGTCTTCGTTATTGCGGATCGTCACGCCATCGACGGTCACGCCATCGCTGTAGACGAGCTGCACGGTCCAGAAGCCGGCGCGCTTGAGCAGCAGGCCACCGCCGAGTTTGACGTCGCGCGCATCGTACACCTGCACCAGGCGCGGGCGCTGGGCGTCGTAGTCGGCGGCCCAGCGCAGGCCGCGCGGCTCGTAGGCCTTGCGCAGGTCCCAGAAGCTTTGCCAGAACACCTTGCCGTCGCCGTCGATCGTGCCTTCGCCGGTGATGCTGGCATTGTGCTCGCGATAGACGTTGACCAGGGCCGCCGGCCAGCTGGTTTCGATGCCGGCGATGCGGGTCGGCATGACGGGGTAGTCCTGCAGGCGCTGCGAGCCGCGCAGGGTGGCGTCCTTGTCGATGCGCAGGGTGACGCCGCTTTTCACGAACACGGAGCCGGACAGGTAGGTGCCTTTGCTCAGCACGACGGTGCCGCCCTGCCCGGCCGCGCGGTCGATCGCGGCCTGTATCGCGGCCGTGTCGAGCGTGCTGCCGTCGGCGCGCGCGCCAAAGTCCTCGGGCCGGAAGTCGGCGCCCCAGGCGCTTGCGCTGGCCAGCGCGGCCAGCATCCACAGGGTTTTCATTCGGCCTCCGTCTGCAGCGTGACCGGGCCCAGCAGGCCGGACGGCTGCGGGGCGATCAGCTCGGTGTCCTGGGGGACGAAGCGCTGGCCATAGCGTGCCCACAGCAGGCGGTGGTCGAAATAGCCGCGCCCGGCCAGCACGTTCAGCGCCGAATTACCGACCTGGACCTCGATCGTGTTCTCGCCTGCCTTCAGCCAGGGCGTGATGTCGATCCGGTAAGGCGGCCGCCAGACGCTGCCGGCGCGCTGGCCATTGACCAGCACCACAGCCGCTTCGCGCACCGGGCTGTCGAGCATGGCGCGCATGCCGGCCGGTACCTTGGGCACAGTGTCGAGCGGGGTGCCCTGGCCGAAATCGAGCCAGACGCGCTTGCCCGTCGCCGCCAGCTGCACGCGCTTGCTGTAGCTGACCACGCCGGACAGATAGCGCGTGGCCGGGTCCTCGTGCCAGGAACCCAGCTTGGCCAGGTTCTGCTCGGGCTGGCCGGGGAAGCGCACCCGCCATTGCTGGCCGAGGTCCTGCAGCACGCGCAGGCGCTGGGGACCGGCGGCCTTGCCGCTGGTCGGCTTGTCGCTGAAAACCAGCACGCGCGACTCGTAGGGCGCCAGATCGAGCTGGGGCGCTGTCGCGGCCGGACTGATGGCGCCGCTGTGCGGGTCCCACCAGGCGGCGTAGCGGCCCTTGGCGCTGAAGCGGGCCTTGGCCTGCACCGGCCGGTTGCTGGTGTTGGCGATGAAATAGAGATCGCCGTCATCGAGCTTGCGGTGGATGAAGCCGATGGCGCTGGCGTTGGCGTCGAGCTGCATGTCGGGCTGACTCAGCGCGGCCACGGCCTGGCCGACCTCGGCATCGCTGGCCACCACGCGCACACCGGGCAGCTGGATCAGACGGGCCGTGATGGCGGCCGTCTCCTGCGAGCGGCGCGCATAGTCGCGGTAGCCGGGCGCCAGCCGCGGCTGGCTGCCGACGATCAGCAGCTTGCCGCCCTGCTTGACGTACTGTTCGATCTTCAGCAGCACCTCGGGCGCCAGGCGCGTAACGTGCGGCAGCACCAGCAGCGGGTAGCGGATGCCGAGGCTGGCCACCGATTCGGGATCGACGTAATCGATATTGTGACCGGCGTCGAGCACTTGCTCCATCAGCGTGTTGCTGACGAATTTGTGCATCTCGGCCGAGACGGAGACTTTACCGAGCGGCATCTCGGCATAGGCGTCGTGCACGGGCAGCAGCACGGCCACATCATTGGCCGGCTGGCCCTGGCGCAGCAGATGGCTGACGCGCGTCAGGTAAGCGTTCACGTCCGGCATCACGTTCCACCACGGCAGATGGTCGTTGAACACGGCGGCGGCGTAGAAGCTGTAACCGGGTTCGGGCGTGCCGGGCGGCGTGTAGGGCCAGCCGTGGGCGATGAACTGGTTCACGCCCGACAGGAACATGCGGTCGGCCTCGGCCTTCATGTCGAGCGGCGTCGCTGCGAACGAGGGCGAATGCAGCCAGGTCCAGGTTTCGGCCGAAATCACATTGCGGCCATACAGGTGGCCGGCCGAGGTGGCCCAGCGCGTGAACGAAAAACTGCGGAACTGCGGTCCCTCGCCTTCGGGCAGGGCCACCAGGCGGTTGGACGACATCGTGACCGCCGGCTCGCCATAGGTCTGCGAGCGGAAACGCGTTCCATGCGCCTTGGCAAAGGCGTCGATCGGGCTCAGGTAGCGCTCGTTCACCAGCTCGGTCTGGGTCTGCACCCAGTCGTGCCGGATGGCGGCGGCCTGCTCGTTGTGGATGGCGTCCAGGTTTGGCAGCAGCGGACGCAGGTCATAGCCGCGGCGTTTCTGGAACTCGGCCAGGAAGTCGTCGCTCCAGTCGGTGCCATACACTTCCAGGCTGTCCGAGAAGACGGCATACGGCGGCTTGTCGCCAAAGGCTTTCAGCAGCGGCTCGGCCACGGTCTGCAGATGGTGCTGGACGGCCGCGCTGCTCAGGTGGTCGAGCACGAAGCCTTCGGCATTGATGGCCGGGCGCTTGACCTGCTGGCCCGTGCGGCTGGCCAGGTAGAACACGGCCACGCGCGCCTCGCTGCTGGGCGCAATGGCCGGGCGGGCGTCAGGGCCGAGCTCCTTCAGCTGGAGCTGGCTGCCTTCGTATTTCTTGGCGCTGCCCGGGCCGATAAAGCTGGCCAGCAGGCGCTCGCCGCTGCCGATCACGGGCGCGGCCACGCCAGTGGCGCCGGGCGGAATGTCGACCGCCACCACGCGCAGGCGCGAAGCGGCCATCTGCACCGGAATATGCGGGCCGCCATACGGCCAGCCGGAGCCGAGCGTGATGTCGACGCGCAGGCCGAGCGCATGGGCTTGCTCGTTGGCGAAGCCGACGTTTTTTAGGAATTCGGGTGACAAATAGCCGGTGTTGCGGATGCCGCGCGCGGGATCGTCGAGCTGCATCGGGTACACAGGCTGAATTTCGAAACCGCCGAAACCACCGGCGTGCATGGCGCGGATTTCGCGCGCCAGTTCGCCCTGCTCTTCGGCCGGACCAAACCACCACCAGCGCACGAGGGTGCGGGCGTCCTGCGGTGGCTTGGCCAGCGAAGCGGCCGCCTCTGCCACGCGGGTGGCGGAAGCGGCCGTCGAAGCCAGGGACAGGGCCGCGGCCACCAGGGCGGCGGCCACGGACAGGCGGCTTGCGCCGCCGCTGTGCTGGGCCCCCATCGTGGCGGACTCAGACGATACCGGAACCGGAGGTGCCGGCCTTGGCCGGGCGCTCCTCGGCGCAGCGGGCGCGATAGCCGCTGGCGCGGTAGCAGGCCACCGGATCGATCGCCCCGCCATTGCGCAGGCGCGCCATGGCCAGAATCGGGCTGACATCAGTACGGAAGGCGGCCTTCAGGGTCTGGGCTGCCTGCAGCGCATCATTGCTCTGCTGATAGGCGCTGAGGGCGGCGCGGTCGACCAGCGCGGCCTGGACGGCGGCGCGCTGCACTTCCACGGCCGACTGCATCAGGCTTTCGATCGGATCGGTCACGTTATGCGACTGGTCGAGCATGAAGGCCGGACGGAAGCCCGGATCGCGCTCGCCCGCGTCGACCAGCTCGTTAAACACCAGGAACAGCTGGAAGGGATTGATCGAGCCCGAATCGAGGTCGTCGTCGCCGTACTTGCTGTCATTGAAGTGGAAGCCGCCGAGCTTGCCAAACTGGGCCAGGCGGGCGACGATCATTTCGATATTCGTGTTCGGCGCGTGGTGGCCGAGGTCGACCAGGCACTTGGCCTTGGGACCGAGCAGCTGGGCCACGGCAAAGCTGGTGCCCCAGTCGGCGATCGTGGTGCAGTAGAAGGCCGGCTCGAACAGCTTGTGCTCGATATACATCTGCCAGTCGTCCGGCAGGGCCGCGTAGATCTGCTTGGCCGACTCGATATAGCGCTCGAGCGCGCCGCGCAGATTGTGCTGGCCGGGGAAGTTGGCGCCATCGCCGACCCACACGGTCAGGCCCTTGGAACCGAGCGTCTTGCCGACTTCGATGCAGTCGATATTGTGCTGCACGGCCTGGGCGCGCACCTTCGGATCGGTGGCCGTCAGGCTGCCGAACTTGTAGGTCTCGGCCTGGCCGGCCTGGTCCTGGAAGGTGTTGGAGTTGACCAGGTCAAAACCGAGGCCATAGCTGTCGGCCACGTCCTTCAGGGCCTGCGGGTCCTGCGGCAGGTCCCACGGAAAGTGCAGCGAGACGGTCGGCGTGGCGCGCGTCAGCTGGTGGATCACGCCACAATCGCGCATCTTTTCGAACACGTCGCGTGGCTCACCCTTGCCCGGGAAGCGGGCAAAGCGGGTGCCGCCGGTGCCCACGCCCCAGCTCGGTATGGCCACGGCGAACTGCTGGGCCACGCGGACCAGCTGTTCAATATCCTGGCCGCGTCGCGCCAGCACCCCGGCCAGCGCGTCGAAATCGGCCTGCAGCGTCTCCTGTGCCCGCGCGTTGTGCTCCTGCACACGTGCGGTGTCTATCGTTGTCGTCATCATCGTCCTCTTGCTTAACGGGTGAAGGCGGCAGCGTTGCCGGCGTCCACATTCAGGATATTACCCGTGCTCTTGCCGGCCTTCTCGGACGCGAAGAAATACACGGCTTCGGCGATGTCTTCCGGCAGCACGCTGCGCTTGAGCATCGAACGGTTGCGGTAGAACTCTTCCACGTCCTCGGCGCCGATCTTGTTCGAGGCGGCGCGCTCTTCCTTCCACTTGCCGTCCCAGATGCGCGAGCCGCGGATCACGGCGTCCGGATTGACGACATTGACGCGGATGCCGTGCGGCGCGCCTTCCAGGGCCACGCAGCGGGCCAGGTGGATTTCGGCGGCCTTGGCGGTGCAGTAGGCGGCGGCGCCGGCCGAGGCGACCAGGCCGTTCTTGGAGGCGACAAACACCATCGAGCCGCCGAGCTTTTGCTTGAGCATCATCTGGAAGGCCGTGCGCGAGGTCAGGAAGTAGCCTTTGACGAGGATGTCCTGGTTGCGGTTCCAGACCTCGAGCGTGGTGTCCTGCAGGGGCGCCGAGGACGCGATCCCGGCGTTCGAGATCAGCTGGTCGCAGCCGCCGAACTGCAGGGCGGTGGCGTCGAACACGGCGAGCACGTCCTCTTCGCTGGTGACATTGCCGGCCACGGTGGCCACATTGTCCTTGCCGGCCACCTTGACCAGTTCGGCCTTGGCGTCGTCGAGGGCGGCGGCGTCGATATCGGTCAGCATGACGCAGGCGCCTTCGCTCAGCAGCTGACGGGCGACCGCGCGGCCGATGCCGCCGGCGCCGCCGGTGACCACGGCGATGCGGCCGGCCAGGCTCTTCGGCTTGGGCATGCGCTGCAGCTTGGCTTCTTCGAGCAGCCAGTATTCGATGTCGAAGGCTTCCTGTTCCGGCAGGCCCACGTATTTGTCGACGCCATTGGCGCCGCGCATGACGTTGATGGCGTTGATGTAGAACTCGCCGGCGATGCGGGCCGTGGCCTTGTCCTTGGCAAAGGACAGCATGCCCACGCCCGGGATCAGATAGATGACCGGATTCGGGTCGCGCATGGCCGGGCTGCTGGCGCGCTTGCAGCGGTTGTAGTAGGCGGCGTAGTCGGCGCGGTAGGCTTCCAGGGCGGCCTCGAGCTTGGCGTCGAAGTCGGCGTCGGCCAGATCAAAATCGATCACCAGCGGACGGATCTTGGTGCGCAGGAAGTGGTCGGGGCAGGAAGTGCCGAGCGCGGCCAGGGCCTTCAGGTCCTTCGAGCAGACGAACTCGAGCACGGTATCCGTGTCATTGAAGTCGCCGAGCTTGAACTCGTCCTTCGAGATTTTGCCGCGCAGCACGGGCATCAGGCGCGCAGCGAGGGCGGCGCGCTGTTCACGCGCCAGCGGGGCCGACTGCTGGCCGCCGAAGGCCGGCTGGCGTGCGTTCGCCGCCAGCCAGGCTTCAGCGCGCTGGATGATGGCAATCGTCGTTTCGTAGCAGGATTTGGCGTCATCGCCCCAGGTGAACAGGCCGTGGCCTTCGAGCACCAGACCCTTCCAGTGCGGATTCTCGCGCGAGGCCGCTTCCAGCTTCAGGCCCAGGTCATAGCCCGGACGCTGCCACGGCAGCCAGCCCAGCTCGCCTTCGAAGATTTTCTCAGTCAGGGCCTTGGAATTGGCGCAGGCGGCAATCGCGATCACCGAGTCCGGGTGCATGTGGTCGACATGCTTGCGGTCGATATAGGCGTGCAGCGGGGTGTCGATCGAGGCGGCGCGCGGGTTCAGGTTGAAGGTGCAGTGCGGCAGATAGGCGACCATCTCGTCTTCGTGCTCAAGGCCGCGGTAGCGCTGCTTGAGGGCCTGCAGCTTGTCCATGTAGAGGGTCGAAAAGCCGTCCAGCTTGATCGAGCCGAGGTCGCCACCCGAGCCCTTCACCCACAGCACTTCGGTCTGCGCGCCGGTGAGCGGATCTTGCATCATGATCTTGGCCGAAGTATTGCCACCACCGAAATTGGTCACACGCAGATCAGAACCGAGCAGGTTTGAGCGGTACAGCAGCAACTGGGGTTCGCTCAGGGTCGCGGCCAGCGCGTCGTCCCATCGGGATGCAATGGGTTCCTGGGCGGTTTTAACAGAAGTCATTCGTGTCTCCATTCGGTGTAAGGGGATGTCGCAACAGCGCTGCATCAACTGGAGACAGTAAAAAACAGGGGCTGATGAGCGTCAAGGCGGAAGCAATCAAACTGGCGATTGAATCAGAAATAATCAATCACTTGATCACCAATCAAGTTTTGCACCGCACAATAATCAAACAATCAGTCATTTGATCATTTGTTGATTGACGTTAAATCGTGCGGCGCATACTCTGAGCAAACCCGAAGGCACCGGCACAGGTGCAGGGCAAAGCCGCTCACAATGATCAACGAAGCGGCACCAGGAGACACGAAGTGATCAATCATAACCGACGTAAGCGGCTCTTGAAGCTGCTGGCGGAAAACCAGTCCGCCACTGTTCCCCAGCTTGTTGAATGGCTCAATGCCTCCCCCGCCACTGTGCGGCGCGACATCGGCTGGCTGGCCCAACGCAATCTGCTGACCCGCACCCGGGGCGGCGCCGAGCATCTGCAGCAAAAGAAGCGCAACTTCGCCCTGCAGAGCGAAACTTTCCAAAATAACATCCACAACAATGCCGAGGCCAAGCGCGCAATCGCCCGCTGCGCCGCGAACATGTGTGTGGATGGCGAAACCATCATCATCAATGGCGGCACGACCACCTACATGATGGTCGAGTTCCTGGTCGATAAGCAGCTCAAGATTCTGACCAACTCCTTCCTCATGGCCGAGCGCCTGCTGGTGTCGAGCGATAACGAGATCATCATCCCCGGCGGCAAGGTCTACCGTGAGCAGAATGTCATTCTCAGTCCTTTCGACAATGACATCACCCAGCACCACTATGCGTCGAAGATGTTCATGAGCGTGTATGGCATGAGCCTGCTGGGCCTGATGGAAGCCGATCCCCTGCTGATTCAGGCCGAAAAGCGTCTGATCAGCCAGGCCGAGGAATTGATCGTGCTGGCCGACTCGTCCAAGTTCGTGAAGAAGGTCGGCCTGATTCTGTGCGGCCTGAACCGCGTGTCGACGGTGATCACCGATACGCGCGCCACTGACAATGCCGTGCAGCTGCTTGAGCAATCCGGGGTCAACGTGATCACGGTCGAGCCCGAAGCCATGCCCTACCCCCAGGCCATGAACCACCCGCGTGACTTTGCCCACCACGACTCTATGGAAACGGAGATCCTTGAATGAACGTCCTGAAAACCCTGGCCACCGTCATCACCGCCGGCGCCCTGCTCGCCCTCGGCGGCTGCGCCCAGAAAACGGACAAGGTCAAGATCGCCATGGTGGTCAAGAGCCTGGGTAATGGCTTCTTCGACGCCGCCCACGAGGGCGCCAACGAAGCCGCCAAGCAGCTCGGCAATGTCGAGATCATCTTCACCGGCCCGACCACGGCCAGCGCCGAAGGCCAGATCGAGATCGTCAATTCCCTGATCAGCCAGAAGGTCGATGCGATCGTGATTTCGGCCAACGACCCGAACGCCCTGGTGCCGATCACCAAGAAGGCCATGGCGCGCGGCATCAAGGTGGTGTCCTTCGACTCCGGCATCGCGACCGAAGGCCGCCTGATGCAGCTGAATCCCTCGAACGCCGAGCTGATCGCCTCCAAGCAGCTGGAGATGGCGGCCAGCGCCATCGGCGGCAGCGGCGAGATCGCGATTCTGTCGGCCTCGGCCCAGGCGACCAACCAGAATCTGTGGATCGCCACGATGAAGAAGCAGCTCGAGACGCCGCAGTTCGCGAACCTGAAGCTGGTCACCGTCGCGTATGGCGACGATCAGTCCGACAAGAGCTACCGCGAGGCCATCGGCTTGCTGCGCGCCCATCCGAACCTGAAGGCCATCATCGCCCCGACCACGGTCGGCATCAATGCGGCCGGCAAGGCCGTGGTCGATGAAAAACTGGTCGGCAAGGTGTTCGTCACCGGCCTTGGCCTGCCGTCTGAAATGGCCGGCCATGTGAAGTCGGGCGCGGTCAAGGAGTTTGCGATCTGGAATCCGATCGACCTCGGCTACGCAGCCACCTATGCCGCCTATGGCTTCGTGAAGGGCAGCAACCAGGCCAAGGCCGGCGCCCAGATCGACGCGGGCCGCATGGGCAAGATCGCCCTCGACGCCAACACCGAAGCCGCGCTGGCCCCGCCCTTCGTCTACAACAAGGATAACGTGGACAAGTTCGCCAAAATCTTCTGAACTTGCCCCTGCTTGATTGATTCATGATGTCTACTCCCCCCGTCCTGGAACTGCAGGGCATTAGCAAGCGCTTCGCCGGTGTGGTCGCGCTCAATGGGGTCTCGCTGAGCCTGCGCGCAGGCGAAGTGATGGCCCTGATCGGCGAGAACGGCGCCGGCAAGTCGACCCTGGTGAAAACCCTGACCGGCATCTACCAGCCCGATGGCGGCCAGATTCTGGTCGACGGTCAGGCCCTGCAGCTGCGCAGCCCCCAGGACGCGAGCGCGGCCGGCATCACCGCCGTGCACCAGGAAACCGTGATGTTCGATGAACTGACGGTGGCCGAAAACATCTACGTGGGCCGGCAGCCGATGACGGACAAGCCGGCGCGCGTCGACTGGGCCGCCATGGAGGCCGGAGCGCGCGCCCTGTTCGCGCGGCTGGAAGTCGATCTGCCGGTGACGGAGAAGGTCAAGGACCTGTCGGTGGCGCAGCGCCATTTCGTCGAGATCGCGCGCGCCCTGTCGCATGCGGCGCGCGTGGTCATCATGGACGAACCGACCGCCTCGCTGTCGCAGCGCGAAATCCGCGAGCTGTACCGCATCGTGCGCCAGCTGAAGGAAGCGGGCACGGCGATCATCTTCATCTCGCACAAGTTCGACGAAATCTTTGAAGTGGCCGACTGCTACACCGTGCTGCGCGACGGCGAATACGTGGCCGCCGGCCGCCTGGCCGATACCGACGAGCAGGGCCTGGTGGCCATGATGGTCGGGCGCAGCGTCAAACAGGCCTATCCGAAGGCCGAGGTGGTGCTCGGCGACACCCTGCTGTCGGTGCGCGGCCTGTCGCACCCGACCGAATTTGCCGGGATCGATTTCGATCTGCGCCAGGGCGAGATTCTGGGCTTTTATGGCCTGGTCGGCGCCGGCCGCTCGGAACTCATGCAGGCCCTGTTCGGCCTGACGCGCCAGGTCAGCGGCGAGGTGCGCATCGGCGGCCAGACTGTCAGCATCCGTTCGCCCGAAGACGCGATTGCGCTCGGCCTGGCCTATGTGCCGGAGGACCGCCAGCACCAGGGCGCCCACCTGACGATGCCGATTCTGCATAACTTCAGCCTCGCCGTGCTCGACAAGCTGGGCTTCTTCCTGCGCGGCCAGCGCCGCCAGGAGCGCGATCTGGCGCGCCATTTCGCCAGCAAGCTGGAACTGAAGGCGCACCACTTTCTGCAGCAGGTGTCCGAACTGTCGGGCGGCAATCAGCAGAAGGTCGTGCTCGGCAAATGGCTGGCCACGCAGCCGCGCATCATCATTCTCGACGAACCGACCAAGGGCATCGACATCGGCTCCAAGGCGGCCGTGCACCGCTTTATCAGCGAACTCGTGCGCGAAGGCCTGTCGGTGATCCTGGTCTCGTCCGAACTGCCCGAGGTGCTGGGTCTAGCCGACCGCATCGTGGTCATGCATCAGGGCCATATCCGCACGACTTTTGCGCGCGCCGATGCCACGCCCGAGGCCGTGGTCTCGGCCGCCTCCGGCATCACTGAACAAGAGGAGCTCGCCGCATGAAGCTGCGTATCGAAAAGCGCGAGTGGGTGCTGGCCCTCGTCACCCTGCTGCTGGTGGGCCTGGTCGGCCTGCGTGCGCCCGTATTCCTCAGCCCTGCAAGCCTGGGCAATCTGCTGACCGATGCCGCCGTGCTGGTCATGCTGGCCCTGACCCAGATGCTGGTCATCGTCACGCGCGGGATCGACCTGTCGGTGGCCTCGAACCTGGCGCTGTCGGGCATGATGGCGGCCCTGCTGGCCGCCGCCCATCCGGAGCTGCCGCTGCTGGTGATCGTGCTGGCGGCCACCCTGATCGGCCTGGTGCAGGGCTTGCTCAATGGCTGGCTGATCGGCTATCTCGAGCTGCCGCCGATCGTGGTGACGCTGGGCACCATGAGCGTGTTCCGCGGCCTCGTGTTCGTGCTCTCGGGCGGGGCCTGGGTGTCCTCGCGCCAGCTGCCGGCCCATTTTGTCGACTTCCCGCTCGCCAGCCTGCTGGGCCTGACCCATCTGGTGTGGATCGCCGTGGCGGTGGTGGCCGGCATGGCCTATGTGGTGCGCTTCACCCGTTTCGGGCGCGACCTGTATGCCATCGGCAATGCGCCGCATTCGGCGCGCTATATCGGCATCGATGCGCGCATGCGCCTGCTTGGCGTGTATGCGCTGTCGGGCGCCATGGCGGGCCTGGCCGGTTATCTGTGGGTGGCGCGCTATGCGGTGGCTTACACGGAAATCGCGTACGGCTATGAATTCACCGTGATCGCGGCCTGCGTGATCGGCGGCGTCTCGATCGCCGGTGGCGCCGGCAGCGTGCTCGCGGCCGTGCTCGGTGCGCTGTTCCTGTCGGTGGTCAATAACGCGCTGCCGGTGCTGAAGATCTCGCCGTTCTGGCAGAGCGCCCTGACCGGCGTCGTGATTCTCGCGGCCGTGCTGATCAATGCGCGCAGCCAGCGCGCGGCCAGCCGCCAGATTCTGCCCCTGTACCGCACCCACGCCGCAAGGAGCCAAGCTTGAACATGATGTCCGAAGGCGTGAGCAGCTCGCGCTATACGATCCAGGACCGCGCGCCGCGGCCGCTGTCGGCCTGGCTGAAACAGTGGGAGAGCCTGCTGGCCGTGCTGCTGCTGATCGTGCTGGCCGCGGGCGGCGCCGTGCTGCCGAACTTCCTCGACCCGCAGAACCTGCTCGACGGCACCTCCAATTTCAGCGAAAAGGCCATGATCGCCCTGCCGATGGCCCTGCTGATCATCTGCCGCGAGATCGATATCTCGGTGGCCGGCATTCTGGCCCTGTCCTCGGTGGCGATGGGCATGGCGCACCAGGCCGGCGTTCCGCCAGGCGGCCTGTTCGTGGTGGCGCTGGCGACCGGCACGCTGTGCGGCTGTGTGAATGGCCTGCTGGTGACGGTGTTCGGCCTGCCCTCGATTGTGGTGACGATCGGCACGGTGTCGCTGTTCCGCGGGCTGGCCTCGGTGGTACTCGGCGACCAGGCCTTTACCGGCTATCCGCAGCTGCTGGCCGACTGGGGCCAGGGCTATGTGTTCGATCTGGTGCCGCGCGCCTTCGTCATCTTCCTGCTGCTGACCGTGGTGTTTGCCGTGCTGCTGCATGGCACGCGCTGGGGTCGCCGCATTTTTGCCATCGGCAATAACCCGCTGGCGGCCCGCTTTGCCGGCATCCGCGTCGACCGCTACCGGTTCGCTCTGTTCGCCCTCAGCGGCCTGATTTCCGGTCTGGCCGCCTTCCTGCTGACGGGCCGGATCGGTTCGACGCGTCCCAACATCGCCATGGGCTGGGAGCTCGAAGCGATCACGATGGTAATCCTTGGCGGCGTCGCCATTGCCGGCGGCAGCGGCACCATCGCTGGCGTACTGCTGGCCGTGCTGACCCTGGGCGCCGTCAACTACGGCCTGGCGCTGGCCAATCTGCCCGGCATTGTGATGACGATCGTGGTTGGCAGCCTGCTGCTGGTGACGATTGCCCTGCCGCGCCTGCTCAACGGCCGCCAACAGAAGAAGTAAAGCATGCAAGACGCGACCATCGTCCTCGACATCGGCAAGACCAACGCCAAGCTCAGCCTGATCGCTCATGACGGGCAGACGCTCGCCAGCGCGCGCCGCGCCAACAGCGTGCTGCGCGATGGTCCCTATCCGCACCTCGATACCGAAGGCCTGTGGCAGTGGATGCTGGAGGTGCTGCGCGCGTTTGCCAGCCAGGCGCATGTGCGCGCGATCGTGCCGGTGACGCATGGCGCAACCGCCGCGCTGATCGATGAGCAGGGTCTGGTGCTGCCCGTGCTCGACTACGAATCGGCCTTGCCCGAAGAGGCCGAGCCCGACTATGGCGCCGCCTGCGATCCCTTCCAGTGTACCTACTCGCCGCGCCTGCCGGCTGGCCTCAATCTCGGCCGCCAGCTGTTCTGGCTGGCACGCCGCTTTCCGCAGGAATTCAAGCGCGCGCGCCATATTCTGATGTACCCGCAATACTGGGCCTGGCGCCTGTGCGGGGTGGCCGCCAGCGAAGTGACCTCGCTCGGCTGCCACACTGACCTGTGGCTGCCGCTCGAGCAGCAGCTGGCGCCGCTGGTGCACAAGCAAGGCTGGCAGAGCCGCTTTCCGACGCTGCACAAGGCGGCCGACACGCTCGGCCCGCTGCTGCCGAGCGTGGCGGCGGCCACCGGCCTGCCTGCCGACTGCGGCGTGGTCTGCGGCATTCATGACAGCAATGCCTCACTGCTGCGCCACCTGCTGGCGCCCGAGCGCAGCCTGCCGGCGGTGCTGTCGACCGGCACCTGGGTGATCGTCGCGGCCTTCGACGTGCCGCTGGCGCGCCTGGACGAGCGGCGCGACATGCTGGCCAATGTGGACGCGTTTGGCAACCCGGTGGCCTGCATGCGTTTCATGGGCGGACGCGAATTCGCCGCCCTGGCGGGGCCGCAGCCGCAGACCTGCAGCGCCGACGATATCGCCCGCCTGATCGCACGCGGCAGTTATGCCCTGCCCTGTTTCGCCGAAGCGGGCGGGCCGTTTGCCGGCCAGGCTGGCCGCCAGATCGGACCGGCGCCGGCCAACGCGGCCGAAGCCTATGCGCTGGCCACGCTGTACGTGGCCCTGATGAGCGACTACTGCCTCGACTGCCTCGGCGTGCAAGCCCCGCTCGTGATCGAAGGCAGTTTCACCACCAATCCGTATTTCGCCCCGCTGCTGGCGGCCCTGCATCCGGCCCAGCCCGTGCTGGTGTCGGACGACACCAGCGGCACCACCAGTGGCGGCTTGATGCTGCATCTTGGCGCAGCCGGTGCGGCGCGTGCCGAACAGGCCGCCGCCCCCTGGCAGGACCCGATGTGGCCCGTCTACCGCGCGCGTTGGCGTGCGCTGCTGACGAGCTGATCACACGCCCGAAAAAACGGCGAAAACGACGCAAATGATCATCCGCATGATTGCGGAAAAGCCCGCCATTGCTGGCGTTCTGACGAATTCGCCACAGTTGGCAATCAACTTCCTGATTACTTTTTTGACCCTGCTGTTTTCGCCAGATGCTCCACCTAGAATGATCGGGCAGTAACAAGAACCGCCTACCCAAGCGCGGTACCCAGAGGAGACCAAATTGAAAAATCTCGACCAGCCGCGTCGCGTCTTGAATACCAAGCGTTGCGGCACCTATCTCGCGATCATGTCGGCCTTTGCCGGCGCGAGCGCGTATGCCCAGAGCACTCCCCCCGCCAGCAAGGACGACACCGCGACGGTGATCGTGTCCGGCACGCGCAAATCGATTGAGTCCTCGATCGACCGCAAGATGAAGGCGTCCACCGTGGTGGACTCGATCGTGGCGGAAGACATCGGCCAGTTCCCGGACAAGAACGTCGGCGAAGCGCTCTCGCGCGTCACCGGCGTGCAGCTGCAGCGCGAATTCGGCGAAGGCTCGACCGTCGCCATCCGCGGCGTCGAGCCGGACCTGAACCGTGTCGAGATCGACGGCGCCTCGGTGCTGTCGACCAATGGCACCAACCCGGGCGGGCGCGGCGCCGAACTGCGCGAAATGCCGGCCGAACTGATCCAGTCGATCGACGTCTACAAAGGCACGACGGCCGATCTGGTCGAAGGCGGTGTCGGCGGCTCCGTGATCATCAAGACGCGCAAGCCGCTCGACTTCAAGAAGTTCACGATGGCGGCGAATGCCTCGGCCGAGCAATCCTCGCTGCGTGGCGGCGTGCAGCCGCGCGGCAGCCTGTTCATCACCGACCGCTTCCTCGACGGCCGCCTTGGCCTGCTGGCCAATGTGGTGTACGACAAGGTCTTCACGCGTAACGATTACATCCGCAATACCTCGTGGACCTATCTGCGCGATTGGGACTTCTCGCCCGACAAGACCAACGTCAGCACCGACCCGACCCTGGCCGCGATCACCACCCCGGCCGGCTGCGCCTCGCTGCCGACGGCCAGCCAGCGCAACTGCCAGCTGCAGTGGTACGACTACGCGCCGCAGATTCCGCGTTACGGCCAGTGGTCGCGCGACCACAACCGCAACTCGACCCAGCTGATGGCCCAGTACCAGATCGACAAGGGCTTCAACGTGTATGTGGCCGGTCAGCGCAATACCCAGCACCAGACCCTGACCGACCGTAACTTCGGTACCGACAACAGCTTCAACAGCACCACCGGCACCACGGCCCTGCGCCTGTCGAACGCCGGCACGGCGCCGGTCTATGATCCGAAGACCGGCCTGGCCTCGAAGGCCGGCACCTGCACCCCGGTCAGCACTGCCGTCACCCCGGCCGGCGTGACCACGGCCGACCATATCGAAACGTCCTACACCGTCGGCAACTGCCTGTACGTGGCCAACCAGGGCGGCCAGGGCGCGTTCTCGACCGCCACCCGCTTCTTCAAGCAGGACATCACCTCGAACTACTACAACGGCGGTTTCGAGTACAAGAACGGCGGCCTCGAAGCGGAAGGCCAGATCACCAAGTCCGACGCCTTCTACACGAACGACACCAACAACCTGATCATGACCCAGAACGCACCGGGCCTGCAGGTGTCGCTCGACAGCAAGGGTCTGCCCCACTTCACCTTCCCGAGCGCCTACGATCCGAGCAATCCGGGTTCCTATGTGCAGGCCGCGCTGCAGTACCGTCCGGTCGAGCAGAAGACCACCGAAGACCAGGTCAAGCTGGACCTGCGTTATCGCACCGGCTGGAACTTCCTCGAACGCGTGATGTTCGGTGTGCGCGCCAGCAAGGGCACGATGGCCAACTACGCGGGCGGCGGCTACATGGTCTCGCCGGGCGTGTATGTGCAGACGGCCAACGTGACGCAGAACATCAACTACGATCCGTTCAACAATACCGGCACCCTGCCGGTCCAGCAGAACCCGGCGAACATCGCCTCGCTGCCGACCTGGAACCGCTTCGTCAACTCGGCCACGATGCAGAACATCGCCAGCTCCCTGCTGACCGAACGTTCGGACAACTTCTACACCAGCTACAGCGGCGTCAGCGGTTTCCCGAGCAGCTGGATCGCCCCGGGTTACCAGAATGTCGGCCAGTTCTTCGACCTGTCGAAGTTCAACCACGACTACCTGTACACGGCGCCGGGCAGCGACGGCAAGACCTATGACCAGATCCCCGCCTACAAGATGGCCGAGCGCACGCGTGCGGCTTATCTGCGCGGCGACTGGGGGACCGAGCTGTTTGGCCACGATGTGCGCGGCAATGTCGGCGTGCGTTACGTGAAGACCTACGAGACGGCGATCGGCCTGACCCGTACCCAGGTGCGCACCGCCACGGCGCCGGGCGCGTCGACCTATACCGACACCATCACGGCCAACGGCATCACCTCGATCGACAACACCTACAATGACATTCTGCCGAGCTTCAACGCCGTCGTGAATATCATTCCGGACACCTTCAATGTGCGTCTGGGCTGGGGCAAGGTCATGGCCCGTCCGAACATCCAGCAACTGTCGCCGGGCATCACCTGTACGCTCGGTTCCGGTCTGGCCCAGTTCGGCGGCAATGGCTACGACGTGTGTAGCGCCACCGGCAACCCGGATCTGAAGCCCTTCCGTGCCACCAACAAGGACCTGAGCCTGGAATACAGCGTCAACCGCGACACCTTCCTGAGCCTGGCCTACTTCCAGAAGAACATCACCGTCGGCAGCCCGATCTCGACGACGCTGACCGGTGTGGACTTCTTCGGCGACGGCAAGCAGTGGCAGGTGACCCTGCCGGTGAACGCCCCGGGCGCCACCACGCGCGGTGTGGAAATCGCTGTGCGCCACGCGCTGACCTGGCTGCCGGGCTGGGCCCGCGGTTTCGGTCTGGACACCAACTTCACGCGCATGAACTTCAGCTATGCGCAGGGTCTGGAACGTCTGAACCCGCTGGACAACTCGATCCTGCCGTATCCGGGTCTGTCCAAGAACAGCTACAACATTGGCCTTTGGTATGACCTGGGTCCGATCAACGCCCGCATCGCCTACAACCACCGCGACCGCTACTACACGGGATCGCTGGATGTATCGAAGAATCCGGTGTTCATCGAAACCACGGGCTATCTGGATGCCAAGATCCAGTATCGCTACTCCGACCAGATCACCTTCTCGCTGGAAGGCAAGAATCTGTCGAACCAGAACCAAGTCTCGGACGCCGGCTCGCTGTCGCGCGTGAACGAGTACATCTGGTCGGGCCGCCGCTACTACGCCGGCATGAGCGTCAAGTTCTGACCCTACCCATTCCCTTGGGCTAGCCAGCCGCGCAGTCAGCGGCTGGTTTTTTTTCGTCCCAACACAAGGTATACCGCCAGAAAAAATGGTTCATAAAAAATGGGGTCAGACCCCATTTATCCAGCCAGAAAAATGGGGTCTGACCCCATTTTTTCCTGCCAGACCGGCTTCTCGTTGGAAGGCAAGAATCTGTCGAACCGATAAATGGGGTCTGACCCCATTTTTTCGTGCGGGCAAAACAAAACCCCGGGACTGCAGGGCAGTGCCGGGGTCGGGTTTTGCAGCAGGCGCTGCGGGCGGCTTACTGCTGCTTGTGCAGCACGGCGTTGTGGCGCGAGTAGGTGAAGTAGATCACCAGACCGATGACCAGCCAGATCAGGAAGGCGATCCAGGTCGTCTTGCTCAGGAAGCTCATCAGGGCCAAGCAGAACACGATCGACAGGGCCGGCACCACGGGCACGCCCGGGCAACGGAAGGCGCGCGGCAGGTCCGGGCGCTTCTTGCGCAGCACGACCACGGCCACCGACACCAGACAGAAGGCGGCCAGCGTGCCGATATTGATCAGCTCGGCCAGCACATCGAGCGGCACCATCGAACCGATCAAGCCGAACACGATGCCGACCACCCAGGTCGCGAAGAAAGGCGTGCCGTATTTCGGGTGCACTTTCGACAGGCGCTGCGGCAGCAAGCCGTCACGCGACATGGCGAAGATGATGCGAGTCTGGCCATAGCTCATCACCAGAATCACAGTGGTCATGCCCAGAATCGCGCCCAGATCGACGAAGCCGGCGAACCAGTTCTCTTTTGCGTACTGCAGGGCCAGCGAGACCGGGTGGTCGACACCTGCGAACTGCTGGAAGGGCACGATGCCAGTCATGATGGCCGACACCAGCACATACAGCACGGTGCAGACGGTCAGCGAACCGATAATGCCGATCGGCAGATCGCGCTCGGGGCGCTTGACCTCTTCGGCCGCCGAGGTCACGGCGTCGAAACCGATGAAGGCGAAGAACACCAGGGCGGCGGCGCTCATCACACCATTCATACCGAAGGGCATGAAGGGCTGCCAGTTGGCCGGCTGCACGTGGCGCGCACCCGTGAAGATGAACAGCAGCACGACGGCGATCTTGATCACCACCATCACGCCATTGGCGCGGGCCGATTCACGCACGCCGAGCGAGAGCATGGCGGTCAGCACCAGCATGATCAGCAGGGCCGGCAGGTTGATGATGGTGTGCACCCCGGCGACGGCGCCGGGCGCGGCCGTGAGTTCCACCGGCAGGCGCATGCCGAAGCCGGCGATGAGGGATTGGAAATAACCCGACCAGCCGACCGACACGGCCGAGGTGGCCAGACCATACTCGAGCAGCAGGTCCCAGCCGATCATCCAGGCGACCAGTTCGCCCATGGTGGCATAGCTATAGGTATAGATCGAACCAGCGACCGGCACCGTGGAAGCGAATTCGGCATAGCACAGGGCGGCAAAGCCACAGGCAATGGCGGCGATCACGAAGGACAGGGTCAGTGCCGGGCCGGCCGTGACGGCGCCGGTACCGGTCAGCACAAAGATACCGGTGCCGACGATGGCGCCGATGCCCATCAGGACGAGGTCCATCGGCCCGAGGACTTTCTTCAAGCCCGTGTCGGACTTGCTCTGCGCGACCATGTGGTCCAGGTTCTTGGTTCGGAAAATACTCACGTGGGTTCCTAAACGTTGTTGTGGTTATTCAAAGCCGGACCTGGACAGCTTGCCAGGGCCGTTGTCTCCAAGGCGCTAAGGATATAGGAATCCCAGCAAGACTTCATCAAGAAATGTGATCTGTATGCCAATCCGCACGAAAGATCGTCGCATATTTGCCCAAGGGCGGTATCATCGCCCCGAATGTTTCGTTAAATGCAAAGGACACCCCACGATGATTCGCACCCTGTTTGCCGGCCTTCTGCTCCTGATTGGCATGGGCGCGGCCCAGGCCCACGGCAAGCTGGAGGCCGCCAGCCCGGCCGCCAATGCCCAGCTCGACGCGGCGCCGAAAGAGATCAGCCTGCGCTTTAATGAAGTGCTGGAACCGGCCTTCAGCAACATCGCCCTGAGCGACGCCCAGGCCAAGGCCCTGCCCCTGCCCCCGGCCACCATCGAGGGCAAAACCATGCGGACCGCCGTGCCCGTACTCGGCGCCGGCAGCTACACGGTGCGCTGGAGCGCGATGACCCGCGACGGCCACAAGGTCAAGGGCGAGTACCGCTTCAGCGTCCGTTGAGATGTCCGTCGTTGAACTGGCCCACTGGGCGCTGAGCGGCGCCGGCCACCTGGGCCTGGCCCTGATGGCGGGTGCCTGGCTGGCCCAGGCCCGCGCGCCGGGCTGGGCTGATCGCGCCCGGCGCGCCATCGGCCGCACGGCTGCACTCGGATGGGGCATCAGCCTGGCCGCCGCCATGGCCGGACTCTGGAGCGAAGCGGCCAGCATGGCCGACGTTGGCTTCACCGAGGCGGGCCCGGCCGTGCAGCAGATGCTGTCCACGACCCACTACGGACGCGCCTGGACCGTGGCCACCCTGGCGCTGTTCGGCGCCCTGCCCTGGGTGCTGCGCACGCGCCCCCGTCTGCCCGCGTTGGCGGCACTGGCTGTGTACGCCTACGCGCGCAGCCTGTTCGGCCATGCCGGCGCCGACGGCGACTGGACCTGGCAGGCCGCGAGCGCCGCCGTCCATCTGCTGCTGATCAGTGTGTGGTGCGGCGAAGTGCTGCTCACCGGCTGGGTCGTGCTGCGCGGCGACACCCCCGCGCCCACGTTCGCCAGCTATCTGGCCGCCGTCTCGCGCAGCGCCACCTGGGCCCTGGCGGGGCTGGTGCTGACTGGCCTGGCGAATGGGGCCTTCGTGTCCGGCTTCGCGCCCTTCAGCCTGAGCGGCGCCTACCAGACGCTCTTGCTGGCCAAGCTGGCGCTCGTGGCTGCGGCCGCCCTGCTTGGCGGCGCCAACCGCTTTCTGCTGCTGCCGCGCCTGGACACCAGCCCGCGTGCGCGCCGCCTCTGCCTGCTGATCTTGCGCGGCGAAAGCCTGCTGCTGCTGGCGACGCTTGTCATGGCCAGTATCCTGGCCGCTACCCCACCCCATCCAGACTGAGGAAAAACCGATGCGCCTGCCCTTGCTGATCGCGACCGCCCTGTTGAGCATGCCCGTCTGGGCCGAAGAGACACCGCAAAGCGCGCTCGACGCCTTTCACGCGGCCCTGCAAAGCGGGCAGCGCAACGAGGCGCTGGCACGGCTGGCGCCGCAGGTTCTGATTTATGAGTCGGGCTACACCGAGCGTTCGCGCGAGGCCTATGCCAGCCACCACCTGGGTGACGACATCGCGTTTGCGCGCGAGACCCAACGCAAGCGCCTGCAACAAAGCGTCAGCCTGGGCGAGCAGCTGGCGGTGGTAACGGAAGAGAGCGAGACCAGCGGCAGCTACAAAGGCAAGGCCGTGCACAGCTTCGACCTCGAGACCGCCGTGCTCGAGAAGCAGAACGGGCGCTGGGTGATTACCCATCTGCATTGGTCCTCACGAAAAGCCAAGTAAGTCCAAGTCACTTCCTTGACATTTTTTGGCAACCCTCTATAATACCCACCTGTCACGACGCGGGAGTAGCTCAGTTGGTAGAGCGCAACCTTGCCAAGGTTGAGGTCGAGGGTTCGAGACCCTTCTCCCGCTCCAATTCGAGGCGAAGCGCAAGCTTCGTTTTTTTATGGAGGTCGGCGACAATGTAGTTGTAGCAGTTCACTGCGGGAGTAGCTCAGTTGGTAGAGCGCAACCTTGCCAAGGTTGAGGTCGAGGGTTCGAGACCCTTCTCCCGCTCCAGTTGAGCTATGCAGCACGAATATGCGGGAGTAGCTCAGTTGGTAGAGCGCAACCTTGCCAAGGTTGAGGTCGAGGGTTCGAGACCCTTCTCCCGCTCCAGATTGCGGAAGGGAAGCAACGGCTTCCTTTTTTTGTCCCCTAAGGCGGGGTAGCAAAGTGGTTATGCAGCGGCCTGCAAAGCCGTCTACGCCGGTTCGATTCCGGCCCTCGCCTCCAACAAAATCAAGCACTTAGCTTGCGCAAAGCCGGGAACTCCCCGGCTTTTTTGCTTTCAAATAGGCTCGAAACGGGTCGCTGCTACCCCGTTTGGGTAGCACTGCTACCCTGATTCGGCCTCGTTTGTCCGTCTACGCGAGTAGGCCGTCGACGCGAGATGCCGCCACCTTGCTACCCAACTCGGGGAGAAGCACATGGCCATGGTCAGGCAACGCGGCAACAAGTTCGAATTGCGGGTCAAACACCGACTGCTGCCGAACAAGATTTATACGAGCACTTTCGACTCCGAAGGCGAGGCCCGTTCCTACGGGACGCGCCTGGAAGCCCTGCTGGCGCAAGGCCTGCTCCCGCAAGACCTCGCTTCGCAACGCGGGAGCCCCAATGGGGACACGCTCGCCAAGGTCATCCGCGACTACCAAGCGACCGTGCCGGTCAGCGCACTCGACTGCGAAATCCTCGACCTGTTATACGGGAAGATCGGCAGCACCCGCGTCGATCGCGCCTTGACGTACAAATGGGCCGAAGAATGGGTGCGTAGCATGAAAATAGAAGCCCACCTGGCGCCGGGGACGATCCGCAAACGGACTGGCGCGCTGGCCCGCATGCTCGACTGGCATCTCAAGCGGCAAGCCAAAGACGGTGCCCTCCCAGTGGCCAATCCGCTGCGCCTCCTGCCGAAGAACTATTCAACCTACAACGAGCACGAGCGCATGCTCCTAATGGGCGACAACGGCCAACTGGCCAAGACCGATGTGGAGCGCGACCGGCGCTTGTACGACGGCGAGGAAGCGGCCATCCGCGCAGTCCTGCGCGGCGAGAAGCGCGACGGCCGCCAACGGCCTTTGACCCTACCCGACGGCCCGGCCATGCTCGACTTATACGAGATCATCGTGAACACAGCAATGCGTTTGCGCGAGGCCTACCGCTTGAAGCCCGAACACATCCGTCTCGACCAGCGCACGATCCATGTGGCGGCAAGCAAGACGGGCGCGGCACGCGACATCCCGATCCTTCCCGTCGCTTACGACATTCTCGTGCGGCGCGTGAAGGCGGCGAAGAAGGGCCAACCGATTTTCCCATGGTGGAGCGGCGCCGACGACAAAAAAGAACTGCGCCGCATCACGAACCGCTTGAGCCGCGCGTTCGGCCGCGCGTTCGCGTACGCCGGATGTCCAGACTTGACCGAGCACGATTTACGCCACGAGGCCACGTGCCGCTGGGTCCTGATGCGCGACGCGCAACGGCATTGGCTATTCCGGACTGAGGAATGCATGAGAATCACGGGGCACAAAGATCCGCGTATGTTCATGCGCTACGTCTCGCTGCGCGGTTCGGACCTTGCCGAGCGCCTTTGGACTACGACACCTTGACGACACGGGTCAGGTCCGGCCGCCCCGTCTTGGGGTCGCCCACCGCCGTCGGCAAGGACGGTGCCGGCTTGGCCCGCACGTGGGCCAAGGCTTGCTCGTTGAGGAAAATATTCAATGCCCCGACGGGAAAGCGCCAGGATCGCCCGTATTTCACGGCCGGTAAGTCGTGGGAAGCGGCTAGGGCTTTGACATGCTGCGGTTCGCAGCCTAGTTCGAGCGCGACATCTTCGGCCGTCAACGCGTCGATACCCTGCCCGTCCATGGCGCGGCGCCGGGGCAGCTGGCTGGCACCCGCTCCCGCACCGACGACGGCGCCAGTGCCGGTAAAGGCTTGCTCATTTTCGTCAGACATTGAATACATGGGTTCTGTTTTCTTTTGAAGCGCATCCGAAGGCGACGCCACACGCGATCGGTACAGTCTATCCGCGTACCGCGCCGCTTCAAAAGCAGAAACCGCCCGGGCGCGCACGGGGCATTCTTGACCGACTGGGCGCTGTGTACGACGCGCAGGCCTCGGTTGCTCATCAAGCGAAGCGCCCCGAGGCAAACGCGCTCAGGCACCAGGGATGGCATCCCCAACAAGGGCGAGACTGGCGTGCCGTGCGCGATGCGCAGCACGGCAGGCAGGTCAAGTAGCGGCAACACGTAATACGGCGATTCGGTAAGGAGGTAAGAAGGTAAGAATAATAAGAAGGTAGCGATAGGGACAGTATGGTAAGAAGTTCCCGAAAACGAAGCCAGCCAATAAGACCGCGGTCAATACCGAGTTGCGGCAAGCGCCTACGCTTACCCTCATCAATCAAACCGGACAGCAGCCATGGACCTCGCCACGGAGAAGAGAGATCGGATCTTTCGAATAGCCGATGCCCTGTACGAAGAAAGCGGTCGCCGGTCATTCCCAACCGTAGATGCCGTTCGCAAGGCAGCACGGGTCAACATGAACGACGCAAGCACCGGGATGAAGGAGTGGCGCCGATCCCAGTCCGCCCTGGTAGCGCCGGTCACGGTTCAGGTACCGGCCACACTGCAACAAGCCAACACAGCTTCCTTGAACGCCCTTTGGGCGGAAGCGGTGTCGTGCGCAAACGAAGCACTCCGGGCCGCTCAAGCGAGCTGGGAGTTGGAAAGGGCCGAATCGGAAGCGCTCCGAGAGCAAATGGCGAATGCCTTCGAAGCGCAATCAACCGAGTTGGAGTCCGCGCACGCTGCAATGGAGCACCAGCGCGTTCAGCTTCAGGAATTGACCGAGCAGCTACGCGCCGCACAATCGGCTTCGACCATTGCCGAACGGGCGCGCGCGGAAGCTGTCGCTGCAATGGAGACGGCGAAGGCCCAATCCGCAGAGATCGAACGACGCGCAGAAGATCTGAAGGCGGAACTCGACCGGGCCCACGGCGCTCATGCGAAGACTTCGGCCGAACTCACTAGGCTGCAACTAAGCACCGCTGAAGAGATCCGCCAGCTGCGAGAAGCACAGACGACCGCCAAAGAGGCCAACGCCCAACGGGATTTGCAGCTCCGCGAGGATTTAACCCAAGCTCGAGAGACTGCAGCCACTCTAAGGGGCAAGCTAGAGGCTCTCGAGCCCTATGTTGCATCGTTAGCCGGCGCGCAGCAGGGCCGACCGAGAGGGAACGGGAAAAGCCGAGCAAAAGTTCAACCGTAATTCGCTCGACGCCGGAACCCCACGGAGCGCGCGACACCCTGTCCCAGTTGATAAAGGAAAAGTCGTTGTGATAAGGTGAGGGTCGGCGCCCACCTGCGCCACGACGCCAGTCCATGGAAACCCGCTACGGCAGGATGGTGCTACGGCTCTTCTCTCCAAACCACCGCTGCGTGGTGTACTGGCCACTGCGTGATGCGGTTCTCATTTGGAGAACGAGATGAACCTTCGCGGCACGCGCGCGCCCAAACCGGCGACCTTGACACTCTTAAACACTATTCGCAAGACCGCGAAAACGCTGGCACGCTCCGGCATGCGGCACAAAGTCGCGCTCGATCTGCTTGCGCGCGAAGCGGGCTACATGAAAGGCTGGGAGGAACTGAAGGGCAACGTCTTCGCGGCCACGGTTCGTGGTGCGGGGCTGTCGATCGGGGAGGAACCGACATTGCTCCGAGGTCCACGCGCAAGCGTTCCCAATTGGGAACGAGACGAATCCGAATTGAAAGAATGGTTCGAGCGCCCTTATTTGAAACTCAACATGCACGGCGACGCCTACCAAATTATTTGCCTGGACGGGCGCATATGGAATAACCCAAGTCTGATCACCGACTGTCATGAGGATCCGCCCTTTGCAGAGTCGATCGAATTCGCCAAAGAACGGTTTTCATTTTTCTTCGCAAATAGCATTTGGAAAGTCGAACCCGATATCAATTCGAGCGAACACCGCAAACTAACCTTGTGCTGGCGGCACACCGAAGTCTTGACTTCAATCGATCGCGAGCCCTTGTTTATCGGAACACCCGATCAAGTTCATCGACGTGAACGAGTGCTAAGGGAAATTCGGCAGCGGCGGATCAGAGACTTCGACCGGCTCTTCAAATTGGAAGCACTCGGCTACCCGGCTGAGCGGTGATCGCTGGTTTTCCAGTAGCAATCTCTAAGTGTCGGTTATGTCGATCAGAGGGGCGCGCATTTGCCGCATCAAGCGCGTTCCCTCGAAGGCCAAGATCGCCACTTCTTCGTTCAACAAGATGCGATGGTGTGCGGTAGCGACACGTAATGGCCTCAAGCGATAGAAGGCCGCTTTGACATCTTCCTTCACTCGGAAGTGGCGCTTGAACACTTTTTCCCATGCCGCGTTCCCAGTGATGATCACTTCGTATTCAGTGAAATCGGCATAGTCCATCAGTGGGGCCGGCGGCCTCCCAAGGTTTTTCGCTTCGATCTCGGCCTTTTCCTTCCATCCAAGAATCAATTTTTGACTCAGGTGCGTTTTCATCCAGTTCGCCCCGAACACACGGCGCATTTCGCGCTCGATGAATGCCCTAAGTTCCAGTTCCAGCGCCTTCAGGCACTTGTTTGCCAAAACCATGCGTTCGTCGTCATCCTTCGCACGCAGGAATAATTCCACCGGCAAGGGTGAGTCGAGGCGAACCAATCCGCTGTCAGGCTTCTCACTGAGCAAGACATCGGCGACTTCATCCGCAGGCACACTCGATAGTGCCGGGGAAAAGCCTTGTTCTGAGTAGATGGCGCTTCGCTCCGCGCCATCTGCCGTCGCGAATACGGACCAATCCGTCCAGCTGGAAAAGTCGCCCAGTTCGGCACGCATCAGCGTCGAGACACTTTCCAGGAACGGGGCAAGGCGAGCGACGCCCTGTGCCATCACTGTCAACTCGGTTGCTCCTAAGACCCTCTGCGCGAACCGCTCCCGTTCCAGTTGTTGCCTCGCCAAGGCCGCCGCCACCGATGTGCCGTAGCCATCTGACAAACTTAGAGTCTGTGCGACCTGGCCGATCGCATTCCAGCGGTCGTCCTGGACGAGTTGAGACCAATTGCGGTCCAAGTCGCGCAGCGCGCTTGCGCCCACATCGCCCACGAACGATCTTGCAAGCCATTGGTTAAGGCTCTCAATGCCGACCTGACTGGCAGCGCTGGCTTGTACTGAGAAGATCGCTTGCGCCGTCTGTCCGCCCAGAGCGCGCTCGATCTCCGAGATGCGCATTTTTTCACGCTCCACAAGGAAGTCACTCACCGCGCTGGTTCGGCTATGCAACTGCCCGGCGCCCGCCGCCCTCTCCGAAAGGCTGAACAATTCTTCAGCATTGTTCACGCCTGCGGCACGGCACATCGCCTCGACCGCACTTTGCGCCGCATAAATACGCTCGATCTCACGGACTGCTTGCCCGTCATGTAATGATTTGAAAAGGTCGCTAGCTTGCATTGCTATCCTTCATGTCCGCCCCAGCAACGCCAGGCCCGACTCGACCGTCACCGGCCTTTGCTCCCCGCGGCGTTTGGTCTCATTTCTGAGAAACAAACAACATTTCGATTCAGTCATTTTACATCTTGTTAAAATGTACGTATCGAACACACTGGCTCGCCAATTTCATGCGCTCTAAGATTGCCCTCGTTCATGCCTTTGTTTTGGCGCTTGCCGCCCTTCTCGCCGGCTGCGCCGTCAACAAGCAGGGGAATAATTATCAATTCGGCATTGACCACAATGAGCTCTTGGGCCGGAACCTGCAGGACTTCCAACTCGGGGATAGCAAAGGCGTCCTTCGTCTGAACGCGCAGGGTCAACTTCAGATCAAGCTGTACGACCGGATGAAAGTCCTTGACCTCGGGGGCCAGGTCAAATCGGCCTACGTGGCCTACGCAGAGCGTTATCCGCGTTACGACGTCCTCGTTGTGCACATGCCTACGCCCAGCTGCCCACATGCCTATCGCGTCTACCAATTGGCTGGATACGAGGTCAACATGTGGGAAATGAACACCGCGTCCGGTCGCTGCCAGACGCCGCTGGTCTTCACACTGTATGCCGACGGATGGAGCGCCCGCGAAGACAAGGACCAAGGTGCGCGCCAGCGCTGGAATTGGTACAACGGCTGGCTAACAGGCGGCATGGAACAGGTACCTACTGCGGCTGCGGTCGCCGCTCCCCCTGGCGCGCCACGCCCAGCGACGGAAACCCGACCTGCAACCGCGACGTTCGTTTCCACGCCGCCCGCCACTGCCACTGCACCGGCCCGCGAAGCGCGACCGCGTGCCCACTTCGAATCCGGCGCCGTCGAATCGGCCGCCCCTACCACGCCACGCAGTGCCGCGCCGCTCCCTGCGGGAAATACCGCAACAACGACTGTGGCCAAAACGGCTGTGGCGACGTCGGCGAGCAGCAGCGGACCGAAACCGATCAATGCGGGCAATTACGAAAAGCTGCCTGCCACTGCCCAAAGCGAGATCACGCCCGTCAAGATCACTCTGCATGACGGTAACTAATTTGGCGATCGCGACAGCGCGGACGCGGCCCAAGCTGGCCAACATCGTCATCGGCCACCAGCCACGGGCCGGATGGGTCGTCTTGATGACAGTCGTGACGGCGCTCTACCTGCTCGTCGAATGCGGCTTCAATTCCAGGCTGCTCGACGTCGTCGGCGGCATGCCGGACAAGCACGCGGTCGAATCCATCGAGGTCTTCGGACGCTCTCTGTCTGGATTCGCGGTCGCCTTGATGTTCTGGCCCGCCTTGCTCAAGCGCGCTTTGCGCGTCCGCGCTAGTTGGCTAAGCGCGGTCCTCGTGATCGCTGTGGTCAGTAGCGGTGTCGGAGCCATGGTGTACCAAGCGGAGCTCAAACTGGTCAATTGGGTCGTGGATCGGTCGACGCCCGCACAGCGTTATATCGCGACCAATCTCGTCACCGTACAAAACGCCCTCGTCTCACGCGGGGCGACGCTTGACGGTTTGCCACTGACGCTGGAATCGATGGCCGAGCCGGACGGCAAGACCTTCCTCGCGATCTTCCCCATGCTCGCGTACTCGACCCGCGACCTCGACCAAAAGATTGGCAAACAGAAGCCGCTCATCTTGCGCAACGCGATCGACCGCATGTATGGCGGTGTCACCCAGAATTACAACCGTTTCATCGCCGTGCGCGAAGAACTGATCAAACGCTACAACGGTGACTACCTGAAAGCCTGCGGGGACTTCAATCGTGCGATCGCACGCACGCCGCAGGAACAGGAGCGGGCATGGTCCGACTACGAACGCAAACTGCAGAAGAATCGGATGAGTGCGGATCGCGTGCCGCCGCCCTACTGGGCGCGCGTGCGCCGCGACGTGGTTGCGGCCGGAGTTCCGGTGCCGGCCAACTGGGATCCAGCCGACCGAGCAGGCTTTTACAACGCGATCGCCCACAAGATCCGCAGCGAATCCGAACGACGCTTCGCCGATGGGATGCGCAAGCAATTTCCCAATCAAGCGAGTCTGCCGCCCAACTTGGACAAGGACGCGTTCTTCGGACATCCAACCATCCAGGCTGCATGGCAAGCGAAGCTTGGATACGAAGGAACGGGGGTGCGGCTTCCGGTGGACTTACCGGAACCAAACGCTGCACCAGCCTTCTTCCAACGCCAAGTCTACGACAAGGTCCTGGGCTTCCATGTGCAGGAAAAACTCAAGAAATACGATGCTCCAGTCGCGACTTTCGCCGACGGGCGTCCGCAAGGGGCCCTTGGTCGGGAACAGATGCGCGCGCTTGCAGTCCCGCCGATAGCGCTGATGTTCTCGATCATCGGCGCTTTGGTGCACATCATCAAGTTGATTCTGTTTGCGCTGCAACTTGCCTTCGAGCGCGGCTTTGCCTATGGCGCCGTGAAGGCCATCGCAGTGCCAACCCTGGCGTTCGCCTTGCTCCTCACTTTCTATTTCGTGCCGGCATCCCCGATTACCCGCCAACCCTTGTTTGCCTATTTCGAGGCCAGAGGTAGCACGATGGGCGGCGACGGCGACAACCCAACCATCCCTGGCCGCGCAGCCATGGTACTTGCCCGCAGCGTGATCCACGCCCAAGTCTTCGCCTATCCCGTCTTCGAAGCCATCCGCAAACAAGTCTTGCAGGGCTACGAATTCGGCTACCACCCAAATTCGCCACAAACTTAGGAGTCACGTATGCCACGCTTGCGCGCATTCATCATCACGGTCGTGGCGCTCTTCCCCGCGCTCGGCCGCGCACAAATGCCCGATGCGAACAGCTTGCAGGAACTTGAGCAAGCCGGCTATGTGACGATGAACAAGATCACGACGCCCCTGCTCTACCCCGCTTACACGGCCAAACCCTACAACCTCAAAGTCCTTCTCGTCAGCGGCCGGGCGGACATGCCCAAGGACGCTCAGGAAGCGCTGGCCGAAGTCTCGTACTCGCGCGATGAATTCAAAGTGCACGCGCTGCTTGAGCGCTATCGGCCCTTCGTGGAAGAACAAATGGCGACGCTCAAGCAGACAGGCGGCTATCTGGTCCCCCTGCGCTTCCAGCTCGGAGAATACGATTTCGACCACCACCGTTTTCCGCTCAAGCTCACGCTTGCTGTCAACAAGTCCAAATCAGCGGACGGGTTGCACTGCGCAGGTGCCTACGATAAATTCCAGAACATGGCGCAGACGGCCTGCATCAGCATCAGCAATTGGAATGAAAATAGCGGCGCTTTCCAGTTTCTCGCGATCGACGAGCAAAGTGAGGCGCAGCGCATCAAACAGATGCTCGTCGGTGGCAAGGCAGGATTTTATTTTGTAACCGCGCGCGATGGGGCGTTCCGCCTGGCGACGGGCGCACCTCTGCGCGTCGGCAACTTCCTTGACCAAGCTTTGGTGGCGGGAACGCAGCCTGCACGCGTTATCGGCCTGGTTCTTGTGGAACTGGCGACCGGGCAAATCCTCGTGGCTGGTCCGCTCCCGAATGCTGGGCCGGGGGCGCCCGCCCGACCCGGAGCCAAAAGCAAACCGAATTCCCCGCCCCCGTCGTCACGCCCTGCTGTAGCTTCGGCAACAGCATCACAAGCCCCTGGCGATGCGGTCACGGCTGACACGGCGCCCGCGCCGCTGACCGGGTCTACGTCTAACCCGACCGCCGCCACTGCCCCCGCCGATGGCCAGCCCATCATCGTCGGCGTGCCGGACGATACCCCAACCCTGCGCCTGGACAAGCTCTTGGCGGCCTTGGCTTATGCGGCGTATAGCGACCCAGAAAAAGTTGCGGTCGCACAGAAAACCGCACAGCAGATTCAAGAGAAATTCGCGCGCATCCAAAACGACAGCGGCCGCGATCCGGTGATCCAGGCGCACGAGCTGAAGGAGCTCCAACCCAAACTGGACGCTGCTGTGCTCAAGCTCGAAGAACTGCAAGCACAAATGGCGCTCAAGGACCAAGTGGCACGCGAGTATGGCGCCGAGCCAGTGGTCGATGCCGCCTTGACCCGCGTGGCCTCGGCCGGCCACGTGTATTTTGAGCGCTATCGCCTGACCGACGGCAGGCAGATCATGGTGTTCCGTGGCACGGACAACGGGCAAGACCTGTGGACTGACCTGCAGATTGGCATGACCCCGGAACTGGCCAAGGAACTGGTCAATAGCATCAAGACCGCATCGGGCCGGGCCATGGTGACAGGCGCCAGCCGCGTTAGCGCAGGCGAAGCGCATCCCTCGCCGGCATCGACGGGACGCCCCGCCGCTTTTTCCGTCGCCGACGCTTTGGTCAAAAAGATCATTCAGGGCGGCACACCTGCCGACCGGCTGATCCTCAGTGGTCATTCGCTTGGCGGCGGCTACGCCCAATACGCCGGCTTGCGCAGCAACGTCGCACAAATCGTCGCCTTTAACCCGGCCCCGCTCAGCGCGCAGCTGCAGAAGGATGCGTCCGGCGAACACACGCGCTCCACGATCCGCCACTATGTGTCCTTCGTGACGACGCGGCAAAGCAAGTCTGGTGCTTATGGCGATCCCGTGTCTCAGCTGACCACCGAATACTTGAACCAACCAGAAATCGCCGGCCTAAAAGTGATCGGCAAACAATATGCCGTACCCGTATGTGTCGATCTACGCGGCCCCGAATACCGTGCGTTTTCGCATTTCTTCCAGGATGGGATCAAACACATGACGCTATCCTCGATCGATCATGGGTTCCGCACGACCAAGAAGGTCGGGTCCATCGTCGGTCAAACGGAAGGCATGGTCACGGCAAGTACCGACCAGGAATCCGCGATGAAGAGCGGTGCGAAAGTGGGCAAGGTCCCGGGGAAGGTCGCCGGCACAGCGGCCTACTGCCTCAAGCACCCCTACCTTTGCGGCGGCAAAGTCGCTCTGGGCGGTGCAGCCAGTGTGCTCACGAAGACGGAACTGACACCACGTGCCTGGACCATTCTGAGCGCACACAAAATGAAGAATCTCGAAGAAGCGATCGAGAACGATGGACAGGCCGTGTGTGAAGATCCACAGACCCAGCTCGCGCCCTCGACCTAAAGACAGCGCTTTCGCTAAGCGTACGCCCCTTGCCCCGCTCCAAGTTCAAACGGTCCGGCCCCAACATCCAAGTTGCAATTAGATCACATGGCGAACGATTCAGTCTTTGATACCCGTTACGCGCGGTTTGTATATGAACGGCGCCGTGCCGGCGACGACGCGCAAACGATCCGATCGCAAGCTTTGCCACTGTTGATTGAATCTGTAGAGTCCGGCGAACTGTCTATTCTCGATAGTCCAAATTCCCCAGTCTCGCGCGCAATTATGCGACACCATAGCGCCATAAAATTCGAGATGAACAGCAACTGGGTTCTCTCGCCGCAAGATTGGTGCTGCCCTTGCTGCAAGCGTTCGAAGTTACAAATTTCGCGCGTCGGCCAACACGGACAAATACTTGCCAAGAGCGTCGTACATCATGACCACATGGACCGAGCGCTGCGCACAGCCTTCAACGCGCAGTTCGTAGCGGCTGGAACAGACATTGAACAGGTAGACGGGCTTGAACTTATTCGGCGCATTAGCTCGGCATTCTCGGCCTACGATGAGATTCTGGTCTGCGAGGACTGTAACAACGCCGACACCAATGCCAAGCGATTGTTCCAACTTCCGGACGTATTTTCATTCTCAATCGGCCAGATCGCCACATTCATTTCCGTGGCTGATCATTTGCCGCATCGCCTCGACCAGCAGAAGATCGAGATTGCTTGGGGTGCCGCCGAACCCGCCTATGGCCTGCGGATGCGTATCGTTGACGCTGTGGCGCACGCGGCAGCAACGGATCGGCACTGGTACGAACCCAATGGCAAAGTGCAGGAACGTCTTCCCATGCTTGGATCGAACGGGCTTCTCGACCCATTCGTCCTAAAGTTGTTTACGACCGACGAAATTTCTGATGCCCTCGGCGCCAAAACGGCAGTTTCAACGCCAAATATGAGTAAGTGGCGCACCGAGCCCAAGCGTAAAAGCAAAGCGCTGCCAAAGAACTATCTGGCCCTGTTACTGAGCGACCAGTTCAGCGCTATGCACTGGAACAAAGTGGAGGCCGATTGGATCTGTCCGATTTGTCGGCGCAAGAAAGAGGAACTTGTCTATGTGGAGGACAAAGGCAACGTCGCATTGCATCTACACCAAGTGCGCACTAAGAATGAGGCATGGCAGAACATATCCTGGATCTGCAATCACTGCAGCTCAGTCTTGATGAGTCTTAAGTGGGAGCTCCAAACCCATGTGGGCAAGATTGCTGGCTCGTATGACTTCGTCGAGCCCCATGAATTGAGAAAAATCATCATTGCGAGACCTCACTCGCGCCACGCCGTGGACGCGCAGCTCGCACATACACTTGTTACCTCAAT
The DNA here is from genome assembly GCF_022012445.1 of Massilia sp. TS11. GTDB lineage: Bacteria > Pseudomonadota > Gammaproteobacteria > Burkholderiales > Burkholderiaceae_D > Telluria. The sequence goes on along the minus strand of NZ_JAKLTS010000003.1, from coordinate 118,761 downwards.
TCTAAACGACGGGCGAGCAAGAACCGCTTAGCGGGGATCCTTCTTGTTTGAATAGACCTTTCCGCTGCGACGGTCATCCGGTCCAGGTAGGCGCTTGGTGAGGCGGCCGGCATGTGCTCTCACCTCTCCTACGATCATCCGCACCCAACGACGACAGGTGCATTTCGTCGCGAACACCGTTTCATTTGATAAGACGTCGTCGAGAGCCAGCGTCTCAAGCATTGGCATCAATTGATCCAGAATCAGGAAAAGATCGAGCAATCGCCGCCCAAATGGGGAAATGACCCTGGCTTCGACTTCCAATGGCTGTGCGTCATAAGACGCGAGCGACGTTATCCCGTTGCGTTCGCACTTGCCCTTTGACCGGACAATTGCCGCGTTCGCAAGGCGGATGTTCCTCTCAAGCAGTATCGTCACTTTGCGTTCGACTTCATCGACCTCCGCTCCCGGCAAGCTGTAACGCGATACGACCGAGATGAAGTGCATTTGCCGCTGCATCGAGTTGTAGTTTCGAAGGAACAAACGCTTCACTTCCGGGCTGCACAAGGATACGGGGACTTTGCGGCTAGCCGACTCGACTTTGGCAAGGTCTTCCGATGCAATGCGGGCCAAGAGCCTGGCATTGATCTCCCCTTGATCGATCCGAACGAATTGCTGCATGTCCATGCCATTCTCCTCAACCGTCACAAGCGCACGCGATCATGGCGCGACACCGCGCTCAGCTCAATCGAAAACCCCACCTCCTGAACTGGGGGATTTGTGCTCAACTGATATTACGCAGGTAATCGCCAGGGACGTTTGACGCCGTTCACCTTCTCGCCTATCGTGACCGGAGCAGCAGCTGGCCCTGCAAGTTTCGGCGAGCCCTTTCCAAGCCTGTCTCGAATTCGAGGCCGGCATCAATTCCGCTCTGCGCAATGCGCCCGCGCACAGAACCCTGCCCCGACGGCGGTGCGACAGCGCCCCCTCGGGATAGCATTCTGTGTCGGTTGCTGGCATCCGACCGAACGGCACCTGCCGCGCAAGCCAGCCCTTTCCATACCGGCCCAGCCGGTTTCGACCCACCCGCGACGGGACGCCCATCCCATTGCGGTACGGCCTCCCTTCGCATTTTTCTTTTCGGAGGCTATATGGGTTCTTCCTTGTCTTTCACGCGGTCCGATAACACACCGGTTCCGCCTTGGGCATCTGCCCTCTTCTCGCGCAGGGTCGCATTCCTGCCCAAAGTCACGGCCGTCTTGTTGGCCGACGATGAGCTCCAGGTCGATTGGACCGAAGAGGAAGTCGTCTACCTGCACTGGCGCTTGCTTTGTGAAGTCGACGCTTTGGCGGAGCCGACGGCGTCCCTGGATGAAAAAATCGATCTGCTGCGCTGGGTCTTCACCGACTCCGAACGCGACGCTCGTCCGTTTTCATTCGCCAATTGCCTGCGCGTCGTCGCCTGCAGTCCCTTCTCGCCACTCGCCTACCTCGGCGCCATCGACGTGGACGAAGTGCGCGGATGGCTACGTGGACAGGTGCGCCATTGGCTCAGGGCGACCTTTGCGGCATACCCCGTCTGGGTCCAAGCAGCCATCGCAGCCAATCCTGGCTGGATTGCCGAGCGGTTGGCACGCAACCCGCAATGCCTCAATGAAGCAATGCGGGTCGGCCGGCGCCAAGCCGACTTGTTCGCCTGAGGGAAAGTTGTCCTTTTTAGGAGCGAGGATGCGATGACTTCTTCCGTTTCGTTTGAGCCTTGCCATGTCACTGCAAAACCGGCGGCATGGAGCGAGCTGTTTGACCATCTGCGCGGACGCTGGACCGACGCCTTACTCGCGCTCGGCATCGACCGCAGGATCGTCAACAAACGCAACCAGCCGTGCCCGATCCGCCTTTGTGGCGGGCGCGACTGTTTTCAGTATACGGACCACGCAGGCGAAGGCAATTACAGTTGTCGGCGTTGTGGTTCCGGTCGGGGGTTTCAACTCCTGCGTGGCGTGTTCGGTTGGCCTACTGCACAAGCGATCGCCCAATTGCGCGCGTTTCTTGCCAGGCATGGCATTCCGCCACCGCTAATGCAGAGAAATGGACGCAAGGCGGCCAGCCGCGCTTTGGAACTTTGGGAACAAGGGCATCCGGTGTCGGCCGACAATATCGTCGGCCGCTACCTCGCACGATTTGGCCTGAGATTCGGCCAGATCTCCAGCAAGCTGCGTTACCACCCTGCCGTCGACTTTATCAACAGTCTGGATGGAAAGCATTTCCGCCATTCAGCGCTGCCAGCCATGTTGGCAGCCATCGAAAACGAGCAAGGCGAACTCGTGTCGCTGCATCGGACGTACTTGCTTGACCGTGCTTCGGTGCCACAAGCGCTTGCACGCAAGCGCATGCACAGGACGATCGACGGGGCAGTCGTACGCCTTGCAGCGCCCGCATCCGACCTCGTCGTAACGCTCGATATCGAAAGCGCATTGACAGTCGGCGCCTACCTGGGATCGGCGGCTTGGGCGGTACTCGACCATCACGGTCTGGGCCGACTCGTCGTGCCAGCCTGCGTGGGCCGCTTGGATGTGTTCACGGCCAACGACAGTGACCGGGCGCATGAGGGTCAAGCGGCCGCTTTCGCCTTGGCGACGCGATTGAAGCACGAGCGCGCAGACATCACGGTCGAAGTGCACGTCCCTCCGCACCCGGGCCAACGATGGTCCGATGCGTGGGATACCGCGATCAAAGCGCGCCGATAGTTTGCCAGCCGACGCCGCCCGCGTCGCTTGTTTGAAGCCATTTACCCCGGTGGGGCCGCCCCGCCGGGGCGGCTTGTCCGCCGTTCACTTGCATGAAAGGAGCTTGACCATGAAACACGGACGTAGCCTGACCAGCCTGGCCGAAGAACTGACGCGCCAGCTCAATTCCAAACGGGACCTCGTCGTCCCGGCCACGCAGTTCGCGCACCATACCGATCTGCTCGGCGTTAGCAAAGTCACCATCAACGAACCGCAGGCCCCAGTCGACTATCTGGTGAATCCCGTCGCTCGCCGCCAATTGGCCGAGAAATTGAAAATTCCCTTCAATTATTTCGAGCGCATGCGCGTCGAGGAGCCGCAGCTCTTGGATCACAACGTCAACACCTGGCTCCATGCGGGCGGCGAGTCCTATTTGATGCGGACACTTGACCGACGACTCCGGGCCGTACTGTCGAAGCGCTACCGGCGTATCGACAATTTCCAAGTCGCGGATCGCGTGATCCCCATCCTCGATCAGCTGCCTGGCGCGACCTTCACTTCCGTCGAACTGACGGAGACGCGCATGTACCTCAAGGTCGTCTCGCGCAAGATCGAGCACGAGATCGTGCCCGGCGATGTAGTGCAGGCCGGTGTCGTGGTTAGTAACTCGGAAGTGGGTTGCGGCAGGTTGTGGGTGCAACCCTTGGTGTATCGCTTAAAATGCGGCAACGGCATGATTGCGGTCGACCAACGCTTAGCCAAGACCCACCTGGGACGGCTGCTCGAAGCGTCGGAAGACACTTTCGTGGTTTTCCAGGACGACACGCTGCGCGCCGAAGACGAAGCCTTACTGCTGGCCGTACGCGACGCGGTGCAAGCAGCCGTATCGGAGGCGACGCTGAGCCTGCTAGCGGACAAGATGCGCAAGACTCTCGGCATCCCTTTGCGCGGCGATCCCGCCAAATCGGTCGAAGTCTTGGCCGACCGCTTTGCGCTGAGTGGTTTGGAGCAGACTGGCATCCTGCGTTTCCTCGTGAGCGGGGGTTCGCTCACGGGCTACGGGCTGCTCAACGCTGTGACGGACTTTTCGAAGGATGTAGAGGACTATGACCGGGCGACGGAGCTCGAGATGCTGGGCGGCCGCTTAATCGAAATGTCGCCAACGGAATGGAACGGCATCGCAGACGCGGCGTAAGCTCGTCCCTTTAGGCAGGTATCGCGGGCCCTCGCGGCACGCGATACCCAGCCTTTCACAGCTCGTCCGCACGAAATACGAGACGAACCCTTCCGACAACATCGAACGCGTTTCCTGCCATCACGTCACGTTCGGGAATCAAGCTGTCCCGGTAGTTCGAGTTAGCACAGTGCAAGACTACGCCTTCACCGATCCGGACCTCGGCCCGACGCACAAGCACGCGCCCCGCATAGCGCAAGGCATATACCCCGTTCAGGTCAATGCGTCGGATCGTCGTATCGACGATGACGGGCGAACCAGCCCGAATTTCCGGTTCCATTTCGTCGCCGGCCACGAATTCGATGTGCACCGGCACGTGCTGGATCAGGTTGAGTCTCGCGATGAAGACACGCGCCCATGCGGAGAGCGCGACGTCGGGCGCCATCGAGGCCGGCCGGCCGCCGACCAGGTCACACGGCGGCAGCTCGCCGCGCTCGCGCACCAATCCCAGCAACCAATTCGCGTCTACACCGAATGCGACGCACAAAGCCGCCAGGGAGGGCACATCGGGCAGACCCGGCTTGTCGGGATCGACCCATCGCATCGCTGTCTGCAGGGCGCATCCGCACAGGTTGGCCAAGTTCTGGGCACGCGCGTGCGGCGCGATCGCGCAACGATCCAGTTCGGAAATGATGCGCGCTTGTACGCCTGGCCTCAAATCGAGCAACGCCCGCCGGCGCCGCGCATTGGACTGTTCGCCCATAACCACCTCCATCGTCCTCGGCCGCCCGCGGCCCTCAGCACTTGCTAAGCCGCGCTCATACCATCCAACTCGCTCTTGTCAACCCTGTCCTGTCTAAGGCTGCACGCTTGAATCCCGCTTGAGAATTCTCACCTAAGCGTCAAAAACGACCGAACAGCTAGCAAGTGCTAATTGAAGGCGCGTGGGCCATGGTATAGGCTTGAGCTCAGGTCAGGTCAACCACAAACCCCCACTATTTCGGGCCGCATTTCTGAGCTGGCCGCCGAGTTTGATTCGCATCGACTTGCTTTTGAATCAGGATAAAGCCATGGACGCCGCCATCCACTTCACGGAAGTGCAATTTCTCAACCACCTGATCCTCAACGCGATCCGCGCCAGCATCTTGCGCGATCCGATCGCGGCTGGCTACCTGTTCCATCTCACGCCAGAGGAGGCGCGCAAGTTGGCGGAGATGCCGCAGGAACAGTTGCAGAGTTTGGTGGCGTCCAATAGCCACGAATTCCTGTTCGCGCCGCGCGCCAGCTTCGCGCGCGCGCTCGACCTGCCGCCCGACCTGTTGCCCGCCATCTTGACCGTTCAGCAGCACGGTCCAGCTACGGCAGAACCTGCTCGGACAGAACGGCGCAAGTCCCAATCGCTGGAGATGGCGGAGTGAAACATGAAACCGCATCGTCATATCGAAGCGCTGCAATTGGCCCACGCCTGCGTCGAGCTCGGCGCGCGTTTGCGCACGATCGAATGCGTTTCCGGTATTGGCCAGCTTGAGCTGCGCCGGATTTTCTTTTCCAACGGCGCGACGCCCCCCTGTGGGCGTCAACCGGCATCGGAAGACTGGCTGTTCGAACGCGCCAAAGTGCCGGGCAACGTCGAAGCCGCCATGTTCGCTGTGATCTTCCACGAATTGACGGAGTCGGGCGTTGGCGTCGGGCCGGCTTTGATCGGCGCCTACCGGCTTTATCAGGCGCGCTGCCGCGAAACCCCGCGCGTGTCCTTCGACCGCGCCTTCGACATTGTATGCTGCCTGCGCGGGATCTGGTCCTCGCGCGAAGTGCGGCTTGCACTGACCCAGTGCGAAACCTGTGCGTCCCGCCACTTGGTCCCGTTCGCCGGTTGCGGCACGCGCCAACCGGACTGTCCATTCTGCGAGCTTTTGGCTCGCTACCACAAGGACCGCCGTCTTCGCACGGCCTTCCAGACTTCCACGCGGCGCGTCGATTCGACGCGACCGCCACAAGCGGCCCCACGCGCATACGCCTGAGCTGGACAAGAATCCCCCGGCCCCGCCCCCACCGTTCTTGCTGGACGCACCCCGGCCACCGAGCCGAAGATGGCCCCATGACATTGCGGAGTCCGTCCATGCGCTTCCTTCGCGAATTGTTTGCCGGGTCAGCCACGCCGACGCAGCACGCAGACCCGTGCGTACGCGTCGAGCCGGTCTTGGGTCACGGTGCCGCTGCGTCAGCGGGCGCGCCGTCGTTCGTCGGCGCCAAGCCCGCCGCGATTCTCGGGGGCCACGCCGATTGGATCACACGCGTCCGACTCGCGTTCGGTATCGAACCTGCGCTGTTCGACGAGCGCGTCATGCCGCTGCTCCACAACCTTGCCCGCTACGTCAATCAATTGCCAGCCACACCAGACGCCGAGTTCTCGGAGCCAGGCGGTTTGTTTCGTCTCAGCCTTGCCACCGCCTTCTTCGCCCTGCAGGGCGCGGACGGCCAGATTTTCACCGGCCAAGCCACGATCAGTGACCGAAAGAAGCTGGAAGAGAAGTGGCGACTTGCCACCTTCCTCGCGGGCCTGTGTGCCGAACTACACCGGGCGCTGCGGCGCCTGCGCGTCGTGGACGCTGGCGGAAAGACATGGTCGCCCTACCTCGTTCCGCTGAGCGCATGGCTCGCGGAACGCGAGCCTGGCACCATCCGCCTGAACTGGTCCAACCCTGCGGCCGAGGCGCGCGCCACCGCCGTCTTTGCCGTGCCGATAGTCGTTCCCGCAAGCACATTGGCCTACTTGGCCGAAGACGGTGACCAGATCCTGCCTCACTGCCTGGCCGCCATTAGCGGCGTCCCACTCTGGGGCGAACACAATATCGTGGCCGAATTGGTACGTGACGCCTCAATTGCCGTTCACGCACACGAACAGCAGTTGCTCGCCACCAGCAGCGGCCGTGCGCCGTCGCCGACGTATTGGGCGCGCCACCTGGTCGAGGCGGCCCAGGCGCTCGCACGCAGCAGTGCCGCATGGGAAGCGAACGGCGCGAAGTCCCGCGTCCACTTGGGGTGCGACGGACTGTACCTGCTTTGGCCTGAAGCAGGCGCCGACCTGATCCACATGCTCGACCGTCGCGGGTTCGTGGCCGTCCCGAAATCGACCGACACGCTGGCCGACTTGCTGCTGCAAGCTGGCGTCCTGTCCGCGCGCCCCGATGGTCACACGCTTTGGCATATCCGCCTGCCGGGACAGACCGAGACGATGGACGCCGTCAAATTGAATCTTCCCGACATACTCCTCGCCAGTGTCACGCCGCGTCCCGAAGCCCTGCGTGACGCCTTGCACGCCGTGCCAACTGCGGGGTCTACGCAAGCGCCGGGCGCCCCGGCAGCGTCAAGTCCCGCCCCGGCAACTGCCGTGCAACTCGCTTTGCCGGGCATGCCGTCCCGACCGGACAATCCGGCGCCGCCCGCCCCACCAGCGCCCGACCCAGAAAAGCTACGACTCCAGATCGCCTTGCGCGCGCCTGCGCGCCTGAACCGCCAGGTCGCGCTGGCCCTGCACGCCGTCGTCGAGACCCTCGGGCGCAAAGGCAGCCACCGGGCCGCACTGCTTGTCGAAGGCGGTCTAGTGGTCACAGAAAACCTCTTCAAGCGTGCACGCATCGATCCGGGCGTCGCGTTACGCGCGCTGCGCGAAGCGGACATGCTGCTGCTCGATGCGGCCGGCGCGCCGGTGCGCGAACCGGTCGGCGACGGCCGCACAGGCATGGTGATCGCTGCGTGCCACATCGACGGCTTGAACGCCCACTTGCAGGCGACGATGAGCGACACGCGTGGGGCTTCCGATGCTAGTTAGGAAATACGAAATGCCCTGGCGCCGCGCCTACGAGGCCTATGCGGCAGCTTGCTGGACGGCCAGCGCCGCCGCCGTCGCTCTGGCCCAGGCACCGCCACGCCTGAGCGCCATGGTCGGCGGCGTCTGCGCGGCGATGGCAGTCGTGCGCGGCCTGCAGGGACTGCGCCTGCTGCGCCAGCGCGCCGCCCTGTCCGGGCGCGCCTTGGAGATCATGTCGGCGCGCCGGCTGGGTGCCCTTACGCCCGACCCGAACCAACTGTACCTTGGCTTTGGCTTCGAATGGACCCCGGTCCATTCGCAGCGCCTCTATGAATTGTCGAAAATCGACTACCGCCAATTCACGGTGCCGCGCTGGGCCCTGCCCTTGCTGCGCAGCGGGGCCGTCCAGACGGACGGCGAGATGGGCCTACCCTACCTGCACGGCGTCGAGCCGGACGAGCGGCCCCTATACCGACCGTTGAATAACTTCGAAGGCGGCACCCTGATCGTCGGAACCACGCAATCCGGTAAGGGGGTGTGTTTCGGCAACCTCGTGACGCAAGCCGTCAAACGCGGCGACGTTGTCATCCTGATCGACCCGAAGAACTCGAAACGCTTGCGCGACGTTGTGAAGCGGGCTTGTGCGGACTACCGCGCCCCGCATGTGTTCCAGTGGTTCCACCCGGCCTTCCCGGAAGACGGCGTGCGCCTCGACTTCACGTTCAATTGGCAAAAGCCGACCGAAATCGCCTCGCGTATCCAGGCCATCCTGCCGCCGGACACGGCGGGCGCATTCAGCGCCTTCGGCTGGGACGCCGTCAATGTCGTGGTCCAAGGCCTGGTCGACCAGGAGCAGCGCCCGAATCTGGTCAAACTGACCCGCTATATCGAAGCCGGCATCGAACCGATTCTCGAGATCTCCCTGAGCCGCCTGTTCGCCGAACTGCTCGGCCCAGGCTGGCGCGGCCATGCCGAACTGACGCGCCTGCTAGCCAAGGCCGCGCGCGGTGGCATCCGCTCGCCAACGCCTGCCGCGGGACCGGAGCTGCTCGCCTATGTGGACTTCTACGAGCACCACATCCCGCACCAGCAACGGCGCCAGGTCATCGACGCGCAAGTGCGCACCTTCCGCCATCCGCGCGAACACTACCAAAAAATCACGGCGAGTCTGCTGCCGGTGCTGTCGATGCTGACGTCTGGCGATCTCGGCCGGACCTTGTCCCCCGATCCTTTCGACGTGGCGGACCGCCGCCCCATCCTCAATTTCGAGAAGATCGAACGCGCCGGCCTTGTGCTGTACATGTGTCTCGACGCCCTGCCCGACGCCGCGGTGGCGTCGGCCATCGCGGCCCTGGCCCAGAGCGACATGGCCGCACGGGCGGGCATGCGCTACAACCTGGGCGAATACCGGCGCATTTCCTTGTTCGTCGACGAAGTCTCGAACACGATCAACCGTCCGTTGATCGAGATCCTCAACAAAGGGGCCGAGAGCGGCATCTACGCCACGGTCGCCATGCAGACCTTGGCCGACCTGGCCGACCGCCTCGGCAGCGAGAACGCCGCGCGCATGGCCCTCGGCAACTTGAACAACCTGATCGCCTTCCGCACGAAGGACGAGCCGACCCAGAAATTCATCGTCGAAACCTTCGGTAAGACCGGCATCCATTCCATCCGCGCTGGGATCAATACGGGAGTGGACGCCCATCTGGGCGACTTCAGCGCCAGCGAATCGACCCAGATCACGGAAGCGATGGAGGAAATGATCCCGCCAGCCATGCTCGGCAAACTGCCCAACCTCCAGTATTTCGGCTCGTTCTCCGGCGGGCGCCTCGTCAAGGGCCGTTTCACCCTCATCGACGCCGGCGCCGGGCAAGCGTCGCTGCCACAGGATCGCGCACCATGATCCGAGCGATCTTCGTCGCGGGCCTGGTCGCCGCCCTCGCATACGCCCTTTGGATACCGGCCCACTATCCGCCCGCCGACCTGATCGCGGTCATGCGTGCCGAATACGGTGCCAACGCGGCCTCGTGGGGGCGCGGCCCCGCACTGGACGTGCTCACACGCGCCCTCGCCTGGCAGGACGGTCCGGCAGCGCCAGCGGTGAGCGCCACGCCCCCGGGCGGCGCCGCCGCGCCGGGTCCCGCGCGCGCACCGGCCCTCACGCCAGTCGTGGCAAGCCTGGACAAAGCCGTCGCGGGGCTCACGCGCAACGCCTATGTGCGCGGTCTGGACTGTCTGCGCGTGCTTGCCCTGTTCCGCCTGGCCGCACTCGTCCAATGGCTGCCCTTGGGCGCCGTGTTCGCCGTGCCCACCTTGATCGACGGCGCCATGCGCCGCATCGTCAAGAGCAAGGAATTCCGCCAGCACCATCCCGAACTGTTCATCGCGGCGCTGGCCGCGCTGGCGCTGACCGTGTGCGCCCTGATCATCGCCTGCATCTGGCCCATGCCCTTGCCACCGCTGCTCATGCCAGCCTTCCCCTGCCTCGCCGCCTGGCTGCTGCGCGGTGCGCTCGCGAACTACCACCATCGAGGCTAAGCATGACGCACGCTCACGACGCGCAAGTTGCCTGCGCCCTGGTGCGCCAGCTGTGGCGCTGCCTCGGCCTTCTGCTGCTGGCATACGCCGGCCACGCGCACGCTTGCTGGGAGGCGGCCGGCGCGCGCCACGGCGTCGCGCCCGCCCTGCTCTACGCGGTCGCACGCGCTGAATCCGATCTCAATTGCGCCGCGATCAACCGCAGCCATTACGCGCGCACGCACACCTACGACATCGGCTGCATGGGCATCAATAGCTCGAATTTGCCCGGCCTGTCCAAACGCGGGATCAGCGAAGCCGACCTCATGCTTCCCTGCACCAACATCGACGTCGGCGCCAGCCTGCTGAGCGATTTGTTCCGAACCTACGGCGTGACTTGGGAAGCCGTGGGCGCCTACAACGCCGCCTGCACCACTTTGCGCGGGGCCGATTGCCGGGCCGCCCGGGCACGCTATGCCTGGCGGGTCTACTGCTTCCTCTACCCCGATGCGATGCACCCTGACGGCAGTGTCTGCACGAGCCGCGCTCGCCGAGGCCGGGCGATTACGGTGCCCAGCGGCGCAGCGATTGCGCTCCAAGTGAGTGTCGTCGGACGCTAGGCAAGAACGCCCCCCATTTCCCTATGGGGTTTCTGCTGGAGCGGATCGACTGCTGAGTTCAAGATTTGTCCCAGCGCCGCGCGAAGCGGGACGGGTTTCCCCGCCCCGGACCGCTTCGATGCCGGCCTTCCCCGATCCGTCAATTTGCAAAGGAATGACCATGAACGCACCACATCTCGTCCTCGCCGGCCCGCCGAAGAAGTCCACCCTCGTCGGACTGGCCCTCTTGTTCCTCGCCTGCCTCGCCGCCGCCGCGCCCAGTTTCGCCGTCGACCTCGTTACCTTCGCCGGCATCACGGGTCCGCTGACCTCGGCCCTGACCCAAATCTCGGCGCTCAGTCCCGGCATCAAGGCCCTGATCGGCGTGCTCGCCTTTGTGGTGGCCCTGATCACTTTGGCCGCCCTGCGCGACTTCGGGCCGGTCCTGCGCTATATCGGCGTCGCCATCTTCGGCGCCACCGGCCTCGTGGTGGGCGGCGCCATCATGGGCATGACAATCTGAATCCGGCGTCGAGGCGATCGCGATGAAAACCAGTCCCTATATTCCGACCCGCTTGGACGACATCTGGAAGATCGGCCTGTGGGATGTGGATGTGGCCAGTCCGGTGCTGATCGCCTTCTTGTTGGGCTATGCCTCCAACACGAAACTCGGATTCATTGGGTGGCTCGCGGTAGGCATCGCCGTGTCGCGCAAATTGGCCCGGCTCAAAGCCGACAAGCATGAGGCCTTCGCCTTGCACTGGGCCTATTGGCACTTCCCCACATCGCCCCTCACCTCGATGCGCGCCACGCCGCCGTCCGATTTGCAGCGCATGGTGGGATAGCCAGGAGCAGTCCATGGACGCGGACCAATACAAGCAAGATATCAAGGCGCTCACCAAACGCACCGACCGCCTGACGCACGCCGTGTTGTTGCAGGCAATCGCGCTCGTGTGCGTCGCGCTCTGGGGCGCACGGATGGTCGGGGCGGTCCGCACGATCCTGATGCCGGCCGCGCCCCAAAAGACCTTCTGGGTCACGGACGACCATGCGGATCAAGCCTACCTCGAAGAAATGGCAGGCTACTTCGCTTGGCTGATCCTCGACGTATCGGCCGAGTCGATCGACTGGAAGAAGGAAACGCTGCTCAAGTACACGCTGCCCGAGGAGGCCGCCGCCTTCCGTACCCGGATGGATTTGGAAGCGGACCGACTGCGCAAGATCAACGGCAGCTCGACCTTTGCACTGCGGCAGCTACGAACCGACGAGAAGGCGCAGACTGTGACGCTGGTCGGCACGGAACATGTGCGCGTGAACGGAGTGGAAACATCCGCACCGCAAAAAAGCTATAGCGCGGCCTTCGTGGTGATCGGAGGACGCATCCATCTCAAGCGCTTCGAGGAAGTGTCCGATGAAAAGCAAGCAAATCCTCCCCCTGCTGCTGTTGGCATGCGCTAGCGGCGCTGTCCACGCTGAGCAGCGGCGCGACGCACGCGACGGCGTGGCCGTCCAGGCGGTCGTCGCCACGCGCGAAGCGACCCGCATCCGCATCGAAGGCGCGCGCATCGTCGACGTAGTCGGCAACATTTACGCCAACACCTGCCAGTCGGCCGCCGCGCAGGCGGCGCCGGGCGTCCCTGGCGCGCCGCCGCCGTCGCCCGTTGTCGCGCCCAACGGCGAATTCATCCTCAACTGCGACGCGACGAAGGGCGAGATCTACATTAAACCGGTCGGCAAGTCGTCCAAGCCGATCAATCTCTTCGTCTCCTCGCCTAAGGCGACTTACACACTGATCCTGCGCCGCTCTGACGTCCCGGCCGACACCATCGTGCTGGTGGACCGCAGCCAAGCGGCCCGGCCCGCTGCAGAGGAACGTTTGACGCCCAGCTCGGAGCGGATCAAGGCCCTCAAGACCATGCTGCTCGCCTTGTCGACGGAGCGCCTGCCGGCCGACGCGCGCCTGGAGGAAGTGAACCGCGAACACCGGCTGTGGGCGGCGACGGCCCTCACCCTGGAACGCGTCATCAGCTGGAATGGCTGGACCGGCGAGCGCTACCTCCTCACCAACACAGGCACGCTCCCGATGCCCTTGGCGGAACAGGAATTCGACCGCGAAGGAGAACAAGTGGCGGCCGTTGCGCTCGACAGCCACGAGCTGGCGCCCGGGGCCAGCTCGCACGTGTATGTGATTCGGCGCGGAGATTGACATGAAATTCGCCGACCAATACCGCCGCATGACCGAGCGTCTGAGTCCGAAGCAGCGCCAATACTTGAACTTGGCCTTGTTGGCGGCCGCCGGCTTCGGCGCCCTCTGGGTTCTTTTCTCGTTTTCCGACAGCGGCGCGAAACCGCGTCCCACTACGCCGCCGCCGACGCCGAGCGCCGTCACCAACCTCGGCGTCATCACCCCAGGCACGCAAGTGACGGCACAAGACCTGTGGGTCGGGACGGCGGGGCGCAAGCTTGCCCAATACGAGCAGGACAAGGAAAACCAACACCGTATGAACGCCGATCGCCAAGCTTTCGAGGAAACTATGCTAAAGCGCATGGGCGAACTCGAATCGCGGCTCGCCGCTCCAGGCATGCCGCCCAATGCCCCGCCCGCGTCGCCGGCCGCGCCCCCCGCGCCGTCCGCCGCCGGCAGGCGCGACGCCGCGGCTCCCGCCCAAGTACCGACCGGCGCGCCCGCTTTCGTGGACGCAGCCGTCGATGAAGCGGCCAGCATGACGCGCGTCGCTCTGGCCCTGCCGGAACGGTCCCAAGGCGCGCCCACCAACGGTGCGCCAAGCGCGCCGCGCGAACCGTCCTTGCCGCACATCGACAGCTTCCTGCCGATCGGATTCGTCAAGGCCGACCTCCTGGGCGGCCTGGATGCGCCCACGGGCGGACAAGCCCAATCGAATCCCCACCCTGTATTGCTGCGCTTGGCCGACACGGCAGTGCTGCCGAACCAGTTCCGGGGCGACATCAAGGAGTGCTTCGTCATCGGTGCCGGCTACGGCGACATCAGTTCCGAGCGCGCCTTCATCCGCACCGAGACCCTGTCCTGCGTCCGCAAGGATGGCGCCGTCATCGAAGTCAAAATACAAGGCAGCGTGTTCGGCGAAGACGGCAAAGCCGGCGTGCGCGGGCGCCTTGTCCAGAAACAGGGCCAGCTGCTGGCCAACGCGTTGTTGGCCGGGGCTGCAGGCGGCATCGGCCAGGGCTTCGCCAACTCGGGCACCACGTACACCACGTCGGCCCTGGGCACGGTCGCCACCATGGGCGGCGACATGCGCGAGCAGATGCGCCGGGGGATCGGCACGGGCACCGGCCGTGCGCTCGACATGCTGGCCAACTACTACATCAAACTGGCGGAACAGACGTTCCCCGTGATCGAGGTTGGCGCCGGTCGCCACCTGGAGGTCGTGATCACACGCGGCGTGCGCATCGACGGCGGCGGCCAGGGGTTCGCGCAGACCGACGCCAAAGGGCCGGCCGCCGCACCCTTGCCGCAGGGAGGCGCCAATGGACAGGACTAAGCTGGCCGCGTACGCGCTTGGTTTGACGGTGGTCGCTGCGCCTGCGATCAGCGCCACGCCCGAAACACGCCTCCTGGCGGCCCTGCGCAAGGCGCATCCGCACACCACGTTCACGCGCGTCGCGGCCACGCCCGTGCCGGGGCTGTACGCGGTGTGGATGGGCGAAAACGTGGCCTATGTCTCGGGCGGGAACACGCGCTATTTGATCTTCGGTCACCTGTTCGACACGCAAACGCTGCGCGACCTTACGCAAGCGGAGGCCGCACGGCAGCCGCCCTTGGCCGCCTCGGTATCGGGCCCCATCGAGGTGGAAGCCCTGCCGCAGGATGACGCCCTGCGTAGCGTGCATGGCGCTGGCACGCGCCGCCTGGTCGTTTTCTCCGATCCCCAATGCACCTACTGCCGCCAGTTGGAACATGAGCTGGACCGGATCGACGATGTCACTGTCTTGAACTTCATGGTGCCTTTCCAGGGCGAGGCCTTGCCCAACGCCGTGTGGTGCGCCCCGGACCGGCTGGCCGCCTGGCACGCCGCCCTCGAGGACCGGCTCGCAGCTGACACACGCGTCGCCTGTCCAACGCCCCTCGAACGCAACCGGACCTTGGCTGCGCGCCTCAACGTGCGCGCCACACCGACCATCGTATTTACCGACGGCAGCCGTGTGGACGGCCTGATGACGGCGTCCGACATCGAAACCCACCTGCAGCGCGCCGCAGCTGCGCCTCCCCCTACCCGGAGTACCCCATGACCACGATTCGTCCCTTGGTGGCCGTATTGGCCGCCGCCAGCCTGTCGGCCTGTGTCGATATGAGCGGCTTGGGCGCCAGCAGCGAATTCGCCTGCAAGGCCCCGCCTGGCGTGGCATGCACGTCCATCTCAGGCGTGTATGCGAACGCCGTGCACAACAAGCTTCCGGGTCAGTCCGCGCCCGCCCCGGCCCCGAGTAGCGGCTTCAGCACCAGGGCGCCGGCCGCCATGCAGGTCGCGACGGCCATCGAGGGCCCTGGGGAACTGCGCTCACCGGGCCGGGTCCTGCGCATGTGGATCAAACCATGGGAAGACGCCGATCACGACCTGAACGACGAGACCTATGTCTACGTGCAGACGGAAGGCGCCCGCTGGCGCCTTGAGGCGGCCGAAACGCGCAACCGCGACGCCTTCTTGCGTTCGCGCGTAGCGCATTTGTTGAGGCCACCGCCGGGTCCGTCACCGGCTGCGCCCGCCTCTCCGGATGCCGCCACTGCAGCGGGACAGCCCACCGGGGCCGCCACTGCCAGCGCCCAAAATCAGCCGTGAGCGCGGAGGCCAACCATGGTGTTCGGATTCCTCAAGTCGTTCAGCCCGGAGGCGCACGACGCGCCTGCGCCGGACCGGTTCGCCAGTTGGCTCCCTTACCGGGCCTACGACGCGGCCACCCAGCTCTTCATCAACCGCGACGGTCCTGGCTATGTGCTTGAGCTGCTGCCGCAATCGGGCGCCGACGAGCAAATGGTCGAAGTGCTGGTGAGCCTGTATGCGACCTGTCCGCCCGGGACGGGCCTGCAGTTCCATTTGTTCGGCTCACCGGACGTCCAAACCCACTTGCGCGCCTATGCCAATTTGCGCCGTGAAGACACGGACCAATACGAAAAGTCCCAGCCATACGGGCGGCCGGCACGCAACGACAATCTATACAGGAAGCTGGCGCGCCAGCGCGTCGGCCACTTGCTGCGCGGCGCGCGCGAATCGCTGTCCGAGGGCTTCCCCTGCCACGTGCGTCACTATCGGCTGCTGCTGAGCGTCACGCTCGACCCCAAGGCGGGTTGGGACAGTGACGCCGTCCTGGCCCTGCGCGACGCCATGGCGGCGACGCTCACGACGGCCGCGTTCCCAAACCGCGTATGCTCCGCCTCCGACTTGATCAACTGGTGCGCCCAATTCGTCAACCCGGACCGTATGTTCGGGGCTGCCGCTCCCCTGCATTACGACGAAGGCCGCGAAATCTGCGACCAGATCGTCGACTTCGACACGATCCAGGACCCGCATCCGACCCATTTGCACATATGGAAGCAAGAGCAGGGGGACGGCATGCAGGCCCGCTTCCTGTCGGTCAAGTCCTACCCGCGCCAATTCCACCTCTGGCAGGCGGGCGGTCTCGTGGGCGACCTGATGCAGCCCGCCCTCCAATACCAGGCCCCCTTCATGATCACGATGGGCGTGCATGTGCTCGACCCGAACACGGCTCGCAACGCCGTCGTCGCCAACCATGTGCGGGCCAACCAGAACGCGCAGAGCAAGATGGCCCAAATCATGCCGGACGTGGCCGAGAAGCTCAAGGATTGGAGCGCGGCAGCGCAGACCATCGACGCCGGGGGCGGTCTGGTCTATCTCTACCACCAGCTGGCCGTGTTCGCGCCGCCCGACAAGGCGACGGCGGCGGTCGAGACGGCGAAGTCGGTCTGGCGCGCGCGCGGCTTCGAGCTCAGCGTCGACGTCTACCAACAACGCCAGGCCCTGCTGGCGAGCCTGCCGATGACGTTGACGCCCAAGCTGTTCGGCGACTTGCGCAAGATGCGCCGCACCACGCGCAAGACGACGGCCAACGCGATTCACCTGGCCCCCCTGATCGCCGAATGGCAGGGCACCGGAACGCCCGTGCTGACGCTGCAGGGCCGGCGCGGCCAGTTGGTCGCATGCGATTTGTACGACAACGCCGTCGGCGGCAACTACAACTTCGCCGTCATCGGCACTTCCGGGTCGGGCAAATCCGTGATGCTCAACGAGATCGCCTGGTCTTACCTGTCCACCGGCGCGCTGTTGCGCATCCTCGACTTCGGTCGCTCCATGGAAAAGCTGTGCCGAAATGCGCGCGGCACGTTCATCGAGGTGCGCAGCGACGTGCCGATCTGCTTCAACCCGTTCCCGCGCGTCGGTTTGATCGAGGACGATATCGAGATTCTGGAGCCTACCATCGCCCTGATGTGTTCGCCGAAGGCCGAACTCAGCGACGTGCAGCGCAAGGCCATCGCCGTCATGATCCTGAACCTGTGGCGCGCCCACGGCAAGGACATGACCATCACGGCCATGCGCGACGCCTTCGTCGAAGGCTCGCTGCCGGAATTGGGCTTGAAACAAGACCAGCGCATCAAGGACCTAGCCATCATGCTGGCGCCCTTCTCCAAGGGCGGGCAATATGAACGCTTCTTCGAAGGCGCGAACACGGTCAACTTCGACAATGAACTGGTCGTGATCGAAAACGAGGAATTGTCGCGCAAGCCGGCCCTGCGTCCGGTCCTCAACAGCCTCCTGCTTTACCAGATCACGGGTGAGATGTACCTCTCTCGCAACCGCAAGAAGGTCTTCATCATCGACGAGGTCAAACAGCAGCTCGACACCGGTGGCACCGACGACCCTTATCTCTCGGCCGTGATCGACGCGGCCGCGCGCCGCACGCGCAAGTACGGCGGCGCCCTGGGCACGGCAACGCAGAACGCGGAAGACTACTACTCCTCGACGCAGCTGGAGTCGGCCCTGAACTGCGCAGACTGGGTCTTCCTCTTGCGCCAAAAGCCGGAATCGATCGAAGCCCTGCAAGCCAAGAAGCGCCTCGTGATGGACGAACCGAAGAAGCGCCTGCTCAATTCACTGCGCACGGAACCGGGCGTGTTCTCCGAAATGTACATCTCGTCGCCGATCGGTGAAGGCCTGGCGCGCCTGGCGTTGGACCCGGCCACGCACCTGCTGTTCTCGAACCGGCTGGAAGACAACCGCGTGCTCGACGAACTGCGCGCGCGCGGTCTGTCGATCGACGAGGCCATCGACATGGTGCTGCAAGCGCGGGGGCAGGCATGAAGCCTTACTTCTCGCAAGCCCTGACGGCCATCGCGGTAGCCTTGCCGATGGCACTGCTGGCCGTCCACCAGGCACGACACGCCCAGCGCATCGCCGTCATCGACCTGGCCGCCCTGGTGCGCGCGCAGGAAGCGAAATTTAACGAGGCCGCCACCCGGGTCCAATCCGATCAGGACCGCCAAGCGCTCGTGCAGGCTGCGAGCGCCGCCGGCAACGACTTCGCCCGCAAGCTGCCCGGCGCGCTGGCCGACCTGCAGCGCGATTGCGCCTGCACGATCCTCGACCGCAGCGCCGTGCTGGCCGAGCGGGCCGAGGTGGCGGATCTTACGGCCCAATTGCGGGCCAAATTGGGGCTGTGACCATGACGACGCTCCGCGAAGACTTGCGCCGCCATTGGTTCCTGTACGTTTTGGTGTCGGGCGCCCTCGCACTGATGTGCGCGCGCCTGCTGCTCGCCCCGACTCCGCTCCTGCCGCTCGTTTTCAACGTCAGCGGCAGCCTGCCCTACCACGTCGCCTGGCTCAGGCACGGAAACTACAGTCCAGCGCGCGGCGATTATGTGGTGTTCGCGTTTTCTGGCCCGGGCGTGCGCGCTTACCCTGGCCTCGCGGGACAACCCTTCTTCAAGCGCGTGGCCGGTGTCGCGGGCGACGAAGTGGCCGTGGTCGGACGCCGCGTGTACGTCAATGGCATCGATGTGGGCCAGGCCAAGACCCACACTTTCGATGGGCGCGCGCTCGACCCGATCACGCCGGCCCGCATCCCGCCCGGCTATTTCTACGCCCAGGGCACGAGCGACGACAGCTTCGACTCGCGCTACGCCCTGAGCGGCTTCATCCGCGTCGATCAGGTGATCGGGCGCGTCACGCCCCTGTGGTGAGGAGCGCCGCCATGTACCGCCTGATCTTCCTGTTCTGCTGCCTCGTGGTGCGCACTGTCGCCGCTCAAGACGTGGGTGCGCTCGGCCCGGTGTATCCGATCACGGAACAGAGTTTTCTCGACCAGATCCGCACGCGCCTGCAGGCACAGGAACGCAGCGGCGAGCTGCGCGCACTACAACAGCGCATCACGGAAGCCAACACGGCCGCCGTGACTGCGCCCCGCCCCGTACCCGGACTGACCACGGGGCGCACCGGGCGCACGCACTACTACGACCCCAGTTTCACGCTCGACCGCAACGTCGTCGACGCGGAAGGGCATCTGCTGTTCGCGGCCGGCACGCGCAAGAACCCGCTCGATGTGGTCGGTTTCTCGCGCCGCTTGCTCTTCCTCGACGCCCGCGATCCGGCCCAATTGCGCCGCGCCGCCACACTCGTCGCGGAACAGCCCGGCAAAACCAAGCTGGTGCTGCTCGGCGGCTCCTACCTGCAATTGATGAAGTCATGGAAGATGCCCGTGTATTTCGACCAGCACGGCCTGCTCGTCAAACGCTTCGGGATCGCCCAAGTGCCCGCCCTGGTCTATCAAGAGGGACGGCGCCTGCGCGTGGATGAGTTGGGAGAGACGCCATGAACGTCCAAGCGACCGCGCGCAGAGCCGTCCAACTGCTGTCCCTCGCACTCGCCCTATGTCTGGCGCGGCCGGCTACGGCAGAGCCGGCCTGCGTGGGCAAGTTTCCCAATCCGATCACGGACATTTGCTGGAGTTGCATCCTTCCCATCAGCATCGGATCGGTCAGCCTGGGCGGCGCCAACGGCCAGGAAGACATCGCGAATCCGCCGTCGCCAGTGTGCACTTGCGGGACCAACCCCACCTTCGGCCTCTCGGTCGGCTTCTGGGAGCCGGCACGCCAGGTCGAAGTCGTCCGCCGGCCCTACTGCCTCGTCTCCCTTGGCGGCATCGACCTCAATCCCGGCCTGCCGGCAGCCGAAGCGGCCCGCTTCCAGCATCCGAGCGGCGGCGCGGGCGCGTTCTATCAGGCCCACTTTTACATCGACACGATGATGGCCCTGCTCCAGGCCGTGACGGACTTTCCCTGCATGGAGAAAGGCGCCTTCGACCTGGCTTATCTGACCGAGCTCGATCCCACCTGGAACGACAACGAACTGTCCCTGATCCTCAATCCCGAAGTGGTCTTGTTCGCGAATCCGGTCGCCATTGCCGCCTGCGCCGCCGACTGCGCCGCGGCCTCGCTCGGCTTCGGCCTGGCCCCGCTGTTTTGGTGCGCCGGTTGCCAAGGCGGGCTCTACCCGTTCGACGGACACGTGCCGGTCCATATGGGCGGCGTGCGCACGGCCGAACTGATCACCGAACGCCTCACGGCCAAGATGCACCGCGAACTGCTTGCGTGGGGCTGGCACGGCAAGGCGGGACAGTGTGGCCCCTACTTCCTGCCTGTCATGGACAAGACGGCGTACAAGGCGCAATTGCTGTTCCCCGTGCCCGCAACTGACAAGCTCGGCGGGCGCTGCTGCCAGCCCTTCGGCCGCACCACGATCCTGTGGGGCGCGGGAAAGGAATTCCCCGTCAAAGGCGAAGACTTCGCGTTTCTATTGTTCAGAAAAAGGAATTGCTGTGTCGGATACTGATCCCATCGCGCGCCGGGGTCGCCTGTTCGGCCTCTTGTGCCTGGCGTGCGTCCCCGCTGCCGTGGCCCAACAGACCGTGAGTGAGGCCGATATCGCCCGCGCGCGTGCCCAGCAGCGCACGCCGACGGACGCCGAAGTAGCGGCCGTCGCGCGCAAGTACCAGCAAGCGGCGGTGCCGGGCACGCCGACCACCCCGAATGTCGACGCGCTCCCGCTCGCGCCCGGTAAGCCGCTCGACCTCGGCCAGGTCGCCGCTGGTTATGGCAGCGCTGCGCGCGCCCAACTCGCCGAGGCGCAAGCGGCCCAGGCCGGGACTTTGAGCGTCTTCATCACGTTGACCCTGCCCGAACCGACGCTCGACCGCCTGTTCGAGCAAGCGGCCCGCGCCCAAGCGACGCTCGTGTTGCGCGGTCTCGAAGGAGGCTCGATGCGGGCCACCCTGCTCCATGTCCAGCGCCTGGTCGGCAAGCGCCAGGTTGCCGTGCAAATCGATCCGCAAGCGTTCGAACGCTACGCGGTACAAGCCGTGCCCGCTTTCGTGCTCGCCGCTGCGGTTCCCAGTTGCGCCGGCGCCGCCTGTCCGGCGACGGGCTTCGCGAAGGCCGCCGGAGACGTGAGCCTCGACTACGCGCTCGACCGCTTCGCCCAGCTGCCAGCCTACGCGGCCGAGGCGAGGCGCCGCCTCCAGACGCTGCGGGGCCGGCCATGACGCGTCCCATCATCGCCGGCATCTGTTTGCTCGCCGTCTGCACGTTCGGGCAAGCCCAAACCAAGGACGAACTCGCGGCCGCCCACGCCGCCAACGCCTTCGCCGCCGGCCAGACGACAGAGCTGGCCGCGAGGGCGGTCGTGCCCGGCTATACAGCGACGCCCCCGGAGACGGCCTTGCGCGACACGGATTTGAAAGGCGGCGCCAAGGCGCGCCTGGCCACATGTGCCGCCACAGGAAGCGATCCGAGCTGCGAGGGCCAGGTGCATGCAGCCTCCGACGCAGTGCGGCCGCGCCCGCAATTGAGCGGCGAACCGGCGCTGGCCGCCGCACGCCAAGTGGCGCGCGCACCCGACACGGCACTCGGCGGCCTCGGGCAATACTACAGCGGCTGCACCACGGCCGGGGCCTGCCCCACGGACGCGTTCTGCCTCGGTTCCCAGTGCTACAGCACGCAGTACACGAACGACGCCGATTTCGCACGCACCATGACCTACATGGAAGCCGTGCGCGAAGCCGGTGTTTACCTCGACCCGGCGACCCAGCAAGTCTTCGGCGGCGAAGGCAGCAGCTGCCGCAACCGCCTGCTGAAGAATTGCTGCTACACCAACGCGGCCGGCGCCAACATGAGCAACCAACGTGTCTTCACGGTCGGCTCGCGCCTCGTCTACGACATTTTGATGGATGGCGGTAACCGCGACTTCCTCAAGGCCGGCATGATGGCCCTCCTGAAGGGCAACGGCTTCACCGGCAGTTTCTCCAGTTTCGGCGTCACGGTGGCGGTGAACGGCACTGCCCTCCCCGCCGGCTCGGTGACACTGACCACGGGCGACAGCTACGCCGTCGCCGTCGATCCCTACACGATGGCCATCATGGTCGTGATCTATGTGATCTCGGACCTGTCTTCCTGCAACAAGACTGAAGCAATGGCCGCCATGAAGGAAGGCGCCCACCTGTGCCATTCGATCGGCGAATGGTGCTCTTCGTGCGTGCGTGTGCTCGGCAAGTGCGTCAGTTGCATCGAAAAGTCGATCGGCAAGTGCTGCTTCAATTCGCGCCTGGCGCGCCTCGTCAACGAGCAGGGGCGCGGGCAACTGGGTAAGGACTGGGGCGATCCCGAGCATCCGAAATGCGGTGGCTTCACCATCGCCGAACTTCAGCGTCTGGACTTCGCCCGGATGGACCTGAGCGAATTCTATGCGTCGATCATCCCGACGCTGCCGAACGTGGGTGACCTTCAAGCCGTCAACCAGGGCCGCGCAATCAAATGCTACGGAGGGAACGGGAAATGCCAATGATCTATATCCTGTTTCAACTCGCGGCGGCCGTGACGTCCGCCCCCATGGAAGTCACCGATCCGCGTCCTGTCCTTGTCGCGGCGATCGATGCCCCGGACGGCAAGGCCCATGGCGTCCTCGTCGGCCAGATGGGCGCCGCGTTTGCTGAACGCTTCTCGACGCAAGCCCCATTGACGATCGACGTCAGTACCGAATGGCGCTACGCCCAGCCCGATTGCAGCCGTCTCAAAGTCGTTTTCCGACAGGCGGGTGTGCTCGTCCCAGGAGCCGTCGCACCCGAAAAAAAACGCGTTGAAATCGGTCTCAATTACTGCCGCGACGGCAGCCCGCCGAAGTCGCTCAAGCGCCGCACGCCATGAAACGCACCGCCACCTTGCTCCTGCTTGCCTGGGCCAGCCAAGCCGCGGCCCAGCAGTCCATCGAGCCGACACAAGAGGCGCCCCCTTATTGGGCCGACAGCCGCCGCGGCTGGCACTTCTATGAAGACCCGGCGCCGCCGCCGAAAAAGCCGGCACCGGCGACGCCAGTCGCGCCGGTTAAGCCGCCCGAACTGGCGGCGCTCGAACGCCTGCAGGAAGAAGTCAAGACCTTGCGCTCGATCGCGGTCATGAACCCGACCAGCAACAACGTCCGCCGCTACATGGAGACGGAGAAGCGCATCGCCGAACTCGCGTCCGCCTTCGCCGAAGTCACACGCCGCGTCGCATGGACGACACCCGACCTCGATCCCACGCTCCACGGTCGGCCAGCCAACGCCAAGGCGCTCGAAGTCTTCCAGGAAGAGGAGCAGCGCGCACGCGCGGGCACCATCGCCACTCTGGGCAAGGACCACGCCCTGTTCTTCTTTTTCCGGGGCGATTGCCCCTATTGCCACGCATTCGCACCGACTTTGGCGGCGTTCGAACGCCGCTACGGCCTGCGCGTAGTGGCGGTCACGCTCGACGGCGGCGTATTGCCAGAATACCGCAATGCCCGCATGGACAACGGCATTTCACGCACGCTCAACGTCAGCCAAGTACCAGCGCTGTTTCTAGCCCAACCGTACAGCGGCACGATCGCGCCCATCGGCTACGGAGTCCTGTCCGAATCCCAACTGTTGGAGCGTATCGCTACGCTCGCAACGCCGGTGGGCTCCAAGACGCAATTCGCCGCCATCCCAGTTCCCAAGGACATTCCATGAAAACGAAGCTGCTCGCCGCCCTCGTGGCCGCCATCTTCATGCCGATCTCGATCCGGGCCGGCGACCTCAATTCAGAGGTCAACAGCATGTTCAACAACCTGGGCGCGATCGGCAATTACACTGCCCCAGGCGCATTTCGCGGCCAGGCCTTCAACACCTACACCGGCGGCAGCTTGATGCTGCGCTCGCAGAACAAGACCTATCAGCTCATGGCCATCGACTATCCGACGGCGAAAGCAGGTTGCGGTGGTATCGATGTATACGGCGGCTCGTTCTCCCACATTTCGTCGAACGAATTGAAGAACATGCTGCGCAATATCACATCCGCCTTGCCTGGAGTGGCCTTCCAGCTTGCTCTTGACACGGTCTCACCACTGCTGGGCGGAGTCACCAAAGACTTCAACTACCTGTCCACCCTAGTGAACAACGCGCGTATCAACTCGTGTGAAACAGCAAAGGGCTTAGTAGCGAGTGCAGCGGAAAGAGTCGGATTCAATTCGCAAGAAGCTTGCGCTGACGTCGCAATAACGCTCGGCCTAGAGACCGATCGCGATGCAGCGAGGAGGCGTTGCGGTTCGGATCGCGATGGCGTGATGAATGCAGCACTCAACTCGAACAACCCAGAAGCCAAAGCTCGCGCCGGATTTACAGGAAATCTCACCTGGGCAGCGCTAAAGCTCGCTGGCAACTCGCTCGACGACGAAGAGCGCGAACTCGTCATGAGTATGCTGGGAACAGTAGTCTACACAACTCCTCATACGGATGGCATAAACATTCCGCCAACCTTGGACTCAGTAAAGCAACTGCTATACGGGCAATCCGAGCTGACGGGGGGGAACATCGAACTTCCGCTACTTCGTTGCGACGAGCATGTCAATTGCATGAACGTCACCGTTAAGAGCTACTCGCACACACCCATCACCAAAAAGGTTGTCGATCTAATGACATCGATAACCCAGAAAATCATTGATCGACAACCAATACAAAACAACTCGAAAGAAATCGGCTTCGTGAACCAAACAACGGAGCCGGTTTACAAGCTGCTGTCAATTGCATCCACTCGTCCAGGCGCAAAGATCCATGATGGGCTCATCAATCAGTACAAAGACGTCATTGCTACCGACTACGCGTACGTTTTCCTTGACAGAAATATTCGCATCGGGATGCAGGCTTTGGAAAAAGACTATCAATTGGACGAATTTCAACGCGACACGGCCGCAAAAGTACGCGCACGCGCTGCAGGGCTTCTGACGCGCATTGCAGAAGAAAAGCAAATCATGTACGCAAAGGCCAACTCCATGAACACTATGGCCTTGGCGTTGGAGCAATTGGACCGGCAACTACGCGCTGGCCTCCCACAACAAATCCTCGATGTACTTGGTCGTAGGTCCTCCTATATGCGCTAAAGAGTACCGCCATGTGGGAGATTTACGCATATCAGAACAGTGAAAGCCTGTTCGGCCTGCTCAACGCGGTCGCTGCGATCTGCGGTTCGGGGAGTTACGTGGGTGCGTTGGCTGCTGTCGCATTCATTGGCTTTTGCGCCGCCGGCATCGCATATGCGCTCGCCCCTCAAAAGCTGCAAGGGTGGCAGTGGCTGGCATCGGTCGTACTGGTTTACTCCGTCCTTTTGGTACCCAAAGTGACCGTCGGCATCGTCGACAAGACTGGCGGCGGACCTGTTAGGGTTATCGCAAATGTCCCGTTCGGCGTCGCGGCGATGGAAAGCATCAGCAGTGTCATCGGCAATTCAATCACCGAATTGTTCGAAACCGCCTTTCAAACCATACCCGGAGATTCGAATCTGCCAACAGAACTAGCGTATTCGAAAAACGGACTAGTCTTCGGAAACAGACTGATCAAACAGGTCAGTGGCGCTGTCTTCACTGATCCGTACTTCAGAACAAATCTGATCGAATTCCTTGGCAATTGCGTCGCCTACGACCTCTCGAGCGGCTACATCAGTGCCGTCGAGTTCGCGAGTTCGAACGACATTTGGAGCGTTATCCAGTCTCATCCTCCAAATCCGGCTCGCTTCACGCCGGAAACAGACAGCGCGGGCATCTCAACGATCGTGCCCTGTGATCAGGCGTTCACACACCTTGATCAAGCTTTGCCAATGCAACTCCCACCATTGCTGTCCCAACTCGCGGTAAGGGCAAATCCTACGCTCAAACCTACAGATGCCTTGGCAGCATTCGCGCCCGAGTTGCAACAAGCCTATGTGAAAAACGCGCTGGCCGATTCGGCGGCCACTGCCGCAGACATCCTGCGCCAAAATGCGATGATCAACGCGGTCAATGACACTTCGCTTGTATCAGGGATGCAGACCAACGATCAAGCGAAACTCATGCTCGCAATCGGCCGCAGCCAGGCAATTCAACAGACAAACGCCGCCTGGATAAACAACGGCGCCATAGCTGAGCAGGCCCTTCCGGTCATCCGAAACGTCTTGGAAGCCTTGGTCATCGCACTTTTCCCTTTGGTCATCCTGATGCTTCTGATGACCAGCGGCGAGGAAACGATGAGGGCGTTCAAAAACTACGCGGCCATTATTATTTGGATACAGCTATGGCCGCCGCTCTATGCCGTCCTCAACTATATGGCCACACTATACAGCGCGAAAGATAACGCTGCGGCCGCGACGATCTCGACGGGTGTACATGGCATGAGCCTTGCCACTTTGGACCCTGTCCTGTCCAGCACAATTGCTTCGACCGCAGTGGTTGGCTACCTAACTCTCACGATTCCATTAATTGCCTGGACAGCCCTTAAGAGAATGGAGAATTTTGGCTCAACCTTGGCCAGTTCAATCGGCGCGTTGCAGTCATCTGTTTCGGGCAGCACCTCAGATGCAGCCAAAGGCAACTTAAGCGCCGGCAATGTCACCATGGACCAGGCCGCGCTCGCGCCAAACAGAACGTCACCCATGTGGCGAACCGCTCAGAATGCCGATACAGGCGACACCTATACGAGCAATACTTCGACGGGGCGAACTGCGGTAAGCATCCTTCAAAATAAAGGCTTCAGCCATATGCAGGTCATGGGTAAGGTTTCGCGCACAGAAGTTGAATCTGCGCGGCAATCGGCCGCCTCAGCGCTATCCGACGTCATTCAAAAATCTAAGGATCACGGCCACTCCATCGCCAACGCCTTTGTATCTCGAAACTTGAATCGTGAGGGCACCTTTGGTCAGGACACGACAGCCGACGGACAGTCTTGGGAAAAAGACTCGCAAACTCAAAATCTGAAACGCGTGGTCGAAGACATCTCTAGGTCGACGGGCTACTCACAAGACGATGTCACGAATCTTGCGATGACTATGGGCGCGTTCATGAGCCTTGGAAAGTGGGTTAAGTCAGGAACTGAATTGCGCAATGCGTTCTCGGCCACGCTTTCCACCAAAGACCAAAAGGTCTTGTCAGCCCTGTCAGATGAACAAATCTCCGAATTCAGCAAGTATGCCCAACGACACTCGACAGAGCACAGTCATGGAATGACCGAGGGACGCGACCACGCGACAGGTACAGAGGGGCGGGATGGGACTGTCGATACTTGGCGGAAGCTGAGCCAGGCTGGCGCTTCCTTTGGTAAGAGCCTGGAATACTACGAACAGGTTAACACAGCTTTCGAAACATCGTCGGCGGCGGTTTTCGACTTGGCTGCAAACCCAGATCAAGTCCGGATGTTCCTTAAGATGCATGGGCAAGACGCGCCTGGCAGCGCGATGGAGCTCGCGCGCGAAGGTGCTCATTTGGCAAATATCCAATTAACCCCCACGCCAGTCTTCAAGAATGGGGCACCGGTGCCAAACTCGTTCGATGCCATTCAGAAGTACCACGAACAGAAAGCAACTGAGGCCAGTCGAGTTGATTTCCATGACCCGGGAGCTCAGTTCACATCGAATCAGACGTCACGTCAAACCCTGCCCAAACACGAATCGACATCAGAGGCGCCCGTGCCCCCCACTTCACCTTTGCAAACACAAGTCGAAGCCGCTATCAAGCAGCAGAAGCAAAAAGTCAATCGATTGAGTCAGGACGCAAAGAACAGCTACCAAACGAACACCGAAATTGAAGAGCACTCTGATGGAAGCGTAACCACAGGACGCTCTCCCTTTTTTGACGTCACTGGACGAGCACTCTCTGACCTCAAGTCCAAAGCACTTCGTGCTCTTGACGTAATCACTAACCATGGAAAGGACGGGCACTAAAGCATCTTTGCCCAACATCTATCATGGACTACAGAGTTCATAATCATCCGAAGCACAAGGAAGGAAAGTACGGCATACACATCAATAATGGCGAGTGGAATGCGCTGGGAAAATTTGAGTTTGCCAACGGGCGCGTTTCACATGTCACCTATGCTAGAAACGGAGGCTACTATATCGCCACGATGCGAATCGGTTCAGATTCGGTGCGCATATACTCTGTGCAATCCATTCCTGTCCATAATGGAGACATGATAAGCGTCGGCGGTGCGCGCCAGAGCGGTGTCATCGACTCCTACGTCTACTGGAACCATACTTCGGGAGCGCACTGCTACCCGATTCAATACTCTCTCGTCGTTGATCTTGGTATCAGTTTTGCCAAATGTTTTCTCTTACCTTTTCCATTATGGCTTTTCGCGCACGCGGCAAGTTCCCGTTCCGACACCGTGGCCTTGTTGACGCCATTAGCCGCAGCATCTCTTGCTACTTTTGTGTCCCTCTGGCTTATAGCCAAGCGACGGCGAGCACGCAACGAATATCAGTATGCGCTTGAAGCGTGCCGAGAATCGACTCCTGGCCCGACATCACGTCACGAAAGGCGCCCTGCTGTCAAAGAGCCACAGCAGAATCTGAGCCGCCCCGGCCAACGCCGCGAAAATTCACGACGCGACCACGACAACAATCGCTACTCTTGAGTGTGGTCAGCCCGCTCCCGAAGCCCTGTGCTGAAATATCGAAGGTATTACAAGCACCTAACATCGATCGGGCGCAATATGAATCTCAAACACGCGATTGCCTGCTTCAGTTTAGTCCAAATCCAAATGGCGGCCGGGGCGACGGCGCTGCGGAATGATCGGCCGACAGATGACTCCGTATGTGACTTCGGGCACAACACGTCCGCAGCACTAGGAATCATAGGATTCGTTCCATGGGACACCAAAGACCTGCACGAAGTCTATGCCCGAATGATTGTTTCCTGGACTGCGTCTCACTGTCGTGACGGGCAATTACTGATCATCGATGCCACCTACGGAAAACAGACAGAAGACCGGTATGCAGGACTAGCATCGCGACGCTTGTGCAAAGTCGCGGACATCAAACAAACGCCGAAAGGAACAACAGACCACCCGCAGGCTTTTGAATTGCGTTGCACGATTTCCAAGCTTGCTGAGGCAAAGTCGTGGGCGGCAGCGGAAGATGCGAGACAGTCGCTCGACGCGATGATCCTTGAACGTTCTGAGATCTTGAAGCGCGGGGGCGGGCCTCCTGAAAAAAGCAAAGACTCGCCGGTGGACAAATCGTTTGACAAGACTATGAACAAGTGCGCCTCAAAACCGTCTATATCCACAATCTTGTTCGGAGGCGGCGATTGTCCAAAACAATAAATGACGGCTCGCTCGACGATCTAGGACTTGCCGCGTCGACCATGAATCAAAGTTAAGCTCAACAGCAGCATTCACGGCTTCTCTCAATTTGGAAGGAATGGCCGTGGAAATGTTCGGACTGACGCTTCGGCCAAGGCGCCTGCCCCCAAATACTTGCAGTGGTCCGCTGGTTACGCAACCCAATATGATCGCCATGCAACGAATTCACACCGTATGTGAGCTGTCATAAATCAGGGCGACAATCGGCGCGAAAGGGACACTTACGACAGATGCCCGTGGAGGCTGTGACACAAGGCGCGGCAGCCCCAACCAAGATTCGCTCGCGCCTCCGCGCCAGTGCAACGATGTCTGCCTCACTCAAGAGCATCACACGCCG
Source organism: Massilia sp. TS11 (assembly GCF_022012445.1). GTDB lineage: Bacteria > Pseudomonadota > Gammaproteobacteria > Burkholderiales > Burkholderiaceae_D > Telluria. Next base: position 88,917 of record NZ_JAKLTS010000003.1, on the reverse strand, counting down.
CATGACCTGCGTACCGCTTTGCGGGCTTCGGATAACAACGTAGGCGAAATCGGCAACGGGCTGTCCTGTGGCATACATGACTGCAATGCGCTGCGCTGACAACTCGATTACGTCCGACCGATAGGCAATCGGTGCGGCCCTCGTCTTGAGTTCCACCAGGATCACCAGGTCACGCAGCAGGTAGGCACGGTCCACACGCGCCGACAGCGCCAGCGGTGCGTCGATCCTGAAGGTCTGTTCGGCGAAGAGCAATTCGGCGTCGACCAGTTCACGAGGTTTGCCGTCGGGGGCGACTTGCTCGCGCAGCCTGGCGATCAGTGCCGAGACGCACACCAGACCAAACCAAAGTCCAATTACCCATACTATCCAGTTCATGACTCCCCTCCTCCGATCCGGCCATGGCTCCCCAAATGACGCACAAGCTTCACGACGCCCCTAAGCGCCACACGAATTAATGGCAGTACGGTTGGGAAGCGTTCTAGCCAAAGGCACACACCTGGCGAATGCGCGTAGTACCAGACGATAAAAGCGCGGCCGAGGCGGCTCCGACGTAGCGAACGGTCGCGAAATTCGCGAAGCAATCGAGTCTCCGGCGCATCCCCGCCAAAGACGGCGCTGGCGACGAAGCACCAGGGCTTACGCCCCGTATTGTCAGATGCGACGCCCTCGCTATAGAAACGCTCGTGCTCCTTGAGGCCACGCCTGCGCGCGGCATCCTGTTCCGGCGTGGACCGCTTTCCGTGGAGCGATTCGAAGCGGACCAACCGCTCGCAGTAGCCCATCTGCGCCAATTCGGAAGCGCTGACGCGTCTTCCGCCGTTGGGCGTCGTTGTGTCGCGAGCGCTCATATCGAGGGCCCGAACATTTCAACCGCCGCCGAACCCAGTTCGCTTACGCTAGGCGCCTGCGGCTGGGCCATCGTTACGGGGGGCGCCGACGCCTGGGCAAGCAAGCCATCGTGGGCCAGGGTGCGGAGGCGATTCACCCGTTTCGGTCCCTTTGTGAATCGCATCAATTCATCGAACAAACGCGGATTGTCTTGACGATCCAATTCGAAGTTCAGGCGAATACGGTCAAGCATCTCGACCTCCTTCGGCTGTCTCCTCGGCTTTCGGCACCGTCTGTGCCTTGGCAAATTCGGTGCCCGCAATTTGGAAGCCGCGCACGTTCGCGAACAACGGGTCCTTCATTTCCTGGATCTGATGGCGGGGAAAAGCGTCCTTGATTGCCTTTCGGAAGAAGAACGCGCCGCCGCCGACAAGAATGATGTTCTGGATGTCGCCGGCATCACCGACGTAGTGGAGCATCTCGGCCACCGCCTGCTCCGTGATCTTCCGCGCCAGCGGAAAATGCTTCGCGATGTCGTACTCGCGCTGGAAGATCACCGGCTTTTTGCCATCCCGCAGAGCCTGATCGACCAGCTCGTAATCGCGGAATTGCGTGCCCAGGGCCCGGCTAATGCCCTCGGTGATCGAATGCAGAACATCGAACATGCCCCGATTGACGGAATGGCTGCGCTTCTCGATCAACTGCATGCCTTGGGTGACCAGCCAGTCGAACGTGCGTTGCCCCGGGTCGATGATCAGATGACGCTCTTTGCGCATGGTCGCGACCTTGTCGTTCAGGAAGCCAAAATGCATCAGCGCCCCGGCCGGCTGTGCGACGGCCTTCACCCGACGCACTTCCACTTTGCGGCTGCGTCCCAGTTCGTGCGTTCCGGTCAGCCGCTTCTCGAGCGCCGCAACCGACTTGCGCACTTTGAACGTCGATACGGGCAGACCGACCACAAGCAAATCGACGGTATCGACGCGCATATAGTGGAGAGCGCCTAGCAGCAAGGCCGTGTACTCGGGCAGCTCGCAGTAGCGGTCATGCTGCAACACTTTCGAGTTGAAGACATCGGCGGCTAGGTGCACGTCCGGCCCAACCTCGTAGACCAGATTCCCGACTGGGACGCCAACCGTCTTCCGGCGCCCGCCCAGGTTGTCGGTGTCCAAGGGCGCATCGGTCGGATGCGCCTCGGACGGAAACGACGCACAGCGGATCTCCCCGCCATCCACGCCAGTGACGAATTTGGTATTCCCGCGGCCGACGTCGACCGCCCTCACGATCATTTCCACAATTGGCTCCCGATCAAATAGAAGTCTCCGACGATAGACCGCTCGGACCGGGCGTTCCAACCGAAACCACCCACCGAACACCCCACCATTCACGCCCAGCTCCAACTCTGGACGTCGCTGGCACGCTCTCGATCCGCACTGAAGCGCGCCACGCTTACTAAACGTTTGAACGGTACGGCTCCATCAGTTCTGGGCCACGAGTGCGCATCTGCTTGGACATGTTCGATCGCCATACGCGCCCCCGAATATCGCAACCCTTACAATCAGAGGTAACACGCCGCCATGTGGTGTCAAGGGCACAGGCACGCGAACAGTGGACGAACCAAATCAAATCACGCTCAATCACAATTTCTGGCGCGCGCAAGGCGCCTTGACATTTCAATCGCGCTGACCTAGTCTCAACTCGTCGTTCGGACCCGCTTGCCGAGGACATCGCGTCCTGAATGCGGAATTGGCACACAGTGCCCGTTGCGGTCGATACCCGCCCTTTCCATAGCTCTGCTTGTGATTGCGCCGCCAGTTGTCATGCGGCCCCTCACCTCCATTGCGCGCCCGGTGCGCGCATGAGCGGTCCGGTTTTCTCTTGCCGTACCGCCCGTTTGCGCACGTGAATTTGAGTGCGCAGCATCTCTGTGTGGCCAGCTTCGACCTGCGCCACCCGCCGCTTCGTCCGGCGTTCTTCTATTCCGAAACAGCATTGCAGCCAGGCGTGCCCCTCGCCCAGTTTGTCTGTGGCGACGGATTGCCGCGACACCTTCGACGTGTCGGCCAATCCGTTACGCACGCCGTCGCGCTTGCCGCCTGGTGGTAGGGCGGTGGATACCGCGCGGAGCTGCAATTCGGGCCTGCCAGCGGATGCTGGCCCTGAGCGATCAGGCCGCTGCCATGACGTTCGCCGTCGGGTACCCGCATTGGATTGCGGGGAGGCGGTTTCCGGCGAAATCCGGTACCGCGTCGCATGCACATTTTTACGACACCACGCCGCCCAAAGCGGCAAACCCCGTATCCGCGCGTGGCCGACGCGCATGTCAATCGGCCTACCCGTAGAAGTCCGGCTTTCGAATCGCAATGGAGACTAAGGCATGGCAACTCAGCAAGCAGGTTGGCAACGTGAATTGCAAGACATACTGATCCGACACAACGAGCAGCATGCGCATCGCTCCAAGGTCGTATCGCACCGCACGCGCACAGCGCGCGCCCAGGCGCTGTTTCGCTGTTTCCGGTTATTGCACGCGATGGGATTCCACGTTCGGCCTGCCGGTCTCGGAGGGCGCCATGTGGAATGGCTGATGCGCTATTGGACAGCCGACGCGGCGGTGCCCGAGAAACTTGCCGCGACTGGCGCCAAAGTCGCGGCACGTGCAGCACCCTACAGCGCCGCTTACATTCAACAACAGTTGAGTCACGTGCGCGTTTTCGGCGCATGGATCGGCAAGCCGGGGCTGGTCCTGCCAGCCGGACACTACGTGGCTGATGCCGGCCTGGTTGTACGCAGCTATAGCGCCCGGTCAGACCACAGTTGGTGCGGGCAGGCCGTTGACGCCCATTCGATCGTGCGCCGCGTCGCTGCACTCGACGATCATGTGGCCGTGCAGCTCCATGTGATGCTGGCGTTCGGGCTGCGCCGCAAGGAGGCCGTCATGTTCAACCCGCGCCGCGCCGAGGTCCCCGCGCACGCCCTCCCCTGCGGTCACCAGCATACGGGCCCTTACCTGGCCTTTTTGCGCGTTCGGCGAGGAACGAAAGGAGGCCGCCTGCGCTATGTTGCCGTGCGCACGTCATTTCAGCGCGACGCCCTGGAACTCGCCGGCCGCTTTGTACTGCACGAAGACGGGCATATCGGCCGCCCGGGCCTCTCGTTGAAACAATCTCTTGACCGCTTCAGCAACGTGTTACGTAGCGTCGGCATCTCGCGCCGCTCGCTCGGCGTGACCCCGCACGGCTTGCGCCATCAATTCGCGGCGGATCTGTATTTCGACCTGGCCGCTGTGCAGCCGCCTGTACGCGGCGGCGACCCAGCCACCGATTCCGAAACGCTTCGGCACGCCTATCTCGAAGTGGCCCGCCAGCTGGGCCACGGCCGTCCACAGATCAGCAATGCCTACCTCGGGGCACCGCCTCGCGCCAAGCCTTCTCAAAACGATCCATCTTGAACCCAAAGGAGACCATCATGTTCATCCCCTACGATGCCCGACTCGCCGAGCGCATATTGCGCGCGGCCCACGCGCCATTGACCGTGCTGCCCGCCGCCCTGCTCGAGCTGGACGCGTGCGACGTGCCCCTGCAGGTGCGCCAGGAATTGTCAGCTTCCTTGGCCAACGCGGCCGGCTATCAGTGTCCCGACTTGTTACTCGTCGAAGAGCATGCAGCGACTTACAGCGCACTTCCGCCTGGGTGGCGCCTCTACCTGCCCTGCCTGTGGACCTTGATCCAGGAGGGCTACAACCCAGCGACCACGATCATGCGCGAAGTCGCCGAATTGCTGCACAAGCATCCGGTGCCTGGCATGCTCGTTTCTGAAGGAGATGGTCTCTACCTGGTGCGCATCCTCGCCGCTCCTGAACGTGAGTACGCAGCGCGCGAGTGGCTGGCCGAACGCCTCAGCGGCCAGACCCTGCGCCGCAAACTGACCTCCCTCGCCGCGCGGGCCCGCCGCACAGCCAAAGCTCACCAAGCTGAGACGGTCTCGCCAGTGGCTTACCTGAGCGGCCTATTGGCGGAAACCTTCAAGGTCGGCGTGTCCGACCTGAAGGTCTGCGATCCCACGCTTGCACGCCGCTTGCGCGAACTGGCGCTCGACCTGCGTGAAGCCAGACTGCGCCTTCCTCCGACGGCTTCGGCATCCATGTGCGACACAAATGGAGAGCTGGCACAAATCGCAGCGGCCCGGGAATTGTTGACGCAAAGTGCGTAGCACAGCAGTTGCTATGTTTCGCTCCACGCTGTTTGACGCTTCGCGCACGGTGAACGCCGGCCCCTCCCTGACGTACCGCACGCGCCCGCGAACCTTCTGGCCTTGGTCCGTCTGTGTTCGCATCGTTTGAGGGCCGCACCTCTAACTGACATTCATCAAGCAAGCTCCAGTTAGCCGCCTTTTCTGGCTTCGAATTGCCCACGCTGCCTTGATGGTTGCGGCTCATGGTGCCAAAATGATCTCGCTTACCGTGAGAATCGCTCTCACCGCCATCGTGCCTGCCACGATGTCCTGATCCGAATGGTTCAGGCGTTGCGCTCGATACGCGCCCTTTCCACAGGCAGTTTCATGCCTTGTCGCTCATGCGACCGCCACTGGTTCAGCTTTCAAAGTGAACCGACTTCGTCCGCATTGCAGTTCGTGCTGACGATTGTGCGTAAGTATGCCCCGCATACCAACCGCATTGCCAGGCCCCAGTCTTCGGACTGCGGGCCGCATTCTCTCGCCGCCCTTGGGGGAACTTCGTTCGTTCCCGCCGCGGGTGCGCCGATGCTCCCCCTTTTTTTATTTCTAGAAAGGAGGACATCATGTCGGATCAACGCAGGGACGATCACGGTAACTCCCGTCCACGCTCGCGTCGCACTCTAGTCGACGCGGAAGAGGACAAAGTCTGGGTAGGGTTTTATCGCAGTATCGAGGACGCAGCAATCGCTTCGGACTTGGTCCAGTATTTCGACGCCAACCCGGAAATGCGCCATCGCCGCCCCGGCCTGTACATCAAGGCCAAGCAGTCGATGCGCAGCAGCTGGGAACGGCGCGCAAACGCAAAACGCGTCGCACACGCCATCCAGGCCGCCGCCTTCGTCATGCTGCGGCCTTGGTACATCGCGAGGCAAGCGTTGCACTTCATCGGCAGGGTGGTGCTCGATACCCTGCCACCCGCGCACGAGCGCAGCCGCGTACCAAATGTCGCCGCCCCCGTGGCGACGACAACGACTGCTTCATCGTCCGCCCCCGCCGAAGCGGCCGCCCCGGTTCAAGCCAAGGTCGGCTGATGCGTCCTTAGTCGGCGCAGTAGCGTGCGATCGCCGATTCGATCGCACGCCGACGATTCCGCGCGTAGTACGAGTCGCCCGCGTAATGCGACTTGGCCCGCTCGCAGAAACGTCTCAGCGCATCCAGATCGTGGATGTCGATCGGCTGGAATCCGGTCATTCGGTTGATCTGCTCGACGTCCTGAAAAGTCAGGCGTATCGCGTGGTTCAGTCGGAGCATCGGTCTTTCCTTTCATCGGCGCGATCGCGGGTGCCCCGGCCGGCGCCGTGCGCCAGTCCGGTAAACCAAATCGACCACGGAGGTTCACATGAAACGCGACAATCCCCGGGCGCATACTGTGCCCGATCACCTGTCCGAGCTGGAACAGCTTGAACATTTGTGCGCGGGCACGCGCATCCACGCCGGCGACGGCCGTCAGTTCATTAGGACCGACCGGTACTGCGAAAGTTTCTGCGACTTGGATTCCGGTCGTCTGTGCACTGCGAAAGACGTCTTGTTCGATCACGGTGGTGTCGCGGCGTTCGAAAGTGCCACGCCAGTGCTGGCTACGACGGGGGAATGACATGCGCAACGATGCCGAAACAGCGGATATCCGCGACACCGTGGCGCGCTATCAGCGCGGCCTGTACACCTCAGCTCCAGGCGCGGAAAACCTGGTCGCAGGCGCTCGCATCGACGCTTACACACAAGGGAATTTCGACGCCCGCTGTGGGCTCACGGAACCGCCGAGTGAGTTCGCAGAGTATGCCGAATTATTGGTCGAATGGCAGCGCGGCCACGCCAGCACGTCGCTCGCCCAGTTGGACGAGATATACCAGCCGGCCGCCTAGTTCTTTTTGACAACCGCTTCATCACTTCAAGGAGATACGCATCACCAGAAGAGTTTCTCTAGCCTGACCTGGGTTTATCCACCCCACCAACGGGATCACCGCATCCCGTTAGGGGGATGCCATTTGCGTTTGATGACATATGGAGACCATCATGGTTAAGTTCACTTTCAACAAAAAGGCCCGTGCCGCCGCTGCAGCAGCCATCAAGAAGCTGGAAACCGGGTCCTTTATTGGGGCCGTCCTGGGGGCGTTCGGCGCAAGTCCCCAAATCACGGCAATTGCTGCGCTCGCCGTGTTCCTCGTATGCCGGATCGCTGAGACGCTGATCGCCGGCATCGAAGACCATCAGTCCAGCGCCCGCGATGGTGAACTTAAGCCAACGCGCACATCGGCCGACGATGATGCGCATGACAGCGATGCGTAACTAGCGGCGGATACCGGACGAAGAAGCCGGCCGCCGAATCGGCTTGCGTCGTGCGAGGAAGACTGTAGACTGCAAACTAGGAAATGGGAGGCGAACCATGATTCTCACGGCAGCAATTCTAGTGTTCGATCTGGCGGCGCTGGTCACGGTCGCCGCGCTCGTGATCGGTTGCGTCCGCGGAGTGAAGGCGGAACGGTCGACCGCCGAGACGTAACGAAGCAAATCTGCTGACTGTCCATCGGTTCACTCCGGCGGACAGTCACTTCCAGGCTCGGCACGGAGTTCGTGTGGCCGATTTGCCCGACCCACTCCACTGCAAAACATATCTGTCGTGCCTCTCCAACTCCGCCACTCCCGTTCGCAGTAGTCGCTTGGGTTGCAGCTGGGTTGCAAATAGCTTGCACGGTGCTTTCGTGCTCGCCGCGTCTCGTCCTTAGGCTTGCAACTGGGTTGCAATTGTCATGCGAGACCACCCATCATGCGCATAACATGATGCGCGCCAATTTCGAAGCAAATTCAACGGAACGCACCCAATTCCTTATTGCGTAAGGTCAAATTAATGCGGCCCAACACCATGCGCATTTATGTCACGGCGAAATCGCAAGAACTTGCGCAAAGCCGGAAATTTTCCGGCTCTGCCATTATTGCACTTTAGGCTGTTCTTTCTTTTCAACCTCGCCGCTCGCCTTCGGTCCTTTGCCCTCGCGCTTTTCTTTGACGGAGCGCAGCATGGCTTCAGCTGCTTCGTGCGCCTCTTTTGCCGCTTTGTCTTTGGCTGCCTTGTCCTTGGCTTCTGCGCGTGCTTTTGCATCGTCCTTTGTCTGCGGCGGCTCCACGGCACCTGCAATAGCGCTGGAGGCAATAGCCATCGCCAACACAGTGATGGAAAGTCCTTTCTTCATTTGTATCTCCTTTAAGAAATTGGAACGTCAAGCCTTCAGCTTGATCTTGATTTCAAAGCTATAGGTCATGAGTTTGTCGTGCTTGCTGCTCTGTTCATGCGTCAGCACCGCAGTCTCGACAATGGGCTGGGCGGCCAGTACCTCAAGATAGCTGACGATTGCTTCCCGTGATTGGGCCTCTCCCCGCAAAATGAGGTGGCGCGTGCTTTTTTCAGGGACGAACTCGAGCAGCTCGATATCCTTGCGATTCGAGCGTTCGACCGCCTGGAACACGGCCGGCCAGGGAAAATCGCGCTCTGCCTGCATCGCCGTCCATTTACGCTGCTCTTCCAGTTCGGCCGGTTTGGGCCGCTGCTGCGCCTGCTTCTTGCGCGCCTGCTTCAACAGGTCCAATTGCGCTTCCTGAATCTGCAGCGCTTGCTGCGACTGCCAGGCACGCGCGCCGGCAAACAGCGCGCCGCACAGCAGGATGGCGGCCGCCCCCCACAACACTGCCCCCGTGAGCGAGCGCGGGCGCAACTTTTTCCGATAGCGCGGATCCATGCTCATACCTTCCACACCGCGGCCGGAAGGCGCGCGACGTCTCTCGCGCCGAGGGGGAATGGCGCCATGTCGGCTTCCGCACCGGCTTGCTCGGCAGACCAGGCCTGCCAGGCCGCTTGTGGCGCCACGCCCTCGCCGATGCGCGCCACCAGGCGGCGCAAGCCCAGGCCATCACCCAGTCCGAGCTCTTCGTCGATCAGCGCAAGCTGGCCATCGATGCTGGCCAGTGCCGTATCGAGTCCCGGTTCGCTCAGCAGCAGGCAAGTATCCCCCCGTCGCGCGATCACGGCTTGCGCGGCCAAGGCATTCACCGGCTGCACGCGCCGCAGGCTGCCGCCAGCCGCGGTGATGCGCTGTTCCAGGCCGTCCAGCAAGGCGCGCGGCAAGGCAAAACCGTAGCCGTTCTTGCCAAAACGCGGATATTCGCCGTGGATCAGCATGTCATCGTCCATCGGAATGCCGGCGCGCGCGAAGCAGGCGGAGGCGTATTCGCTCAGCTCGTCTTCTTCACGCAAGTCAGCCTGCCAGGGCAGCACGCAAAGGGCTGCCGCCGACGCCGCCAGCATCACCTGCACCCGCTTCCGGCGCAAGGGCGCGCCCTCGGCCACGGCCAGCCACGCGTCCAGGCCAGCCAGCAAATCCGCGCCGGACTCGGTGCGCAGCTGGACATGCCCGCTCTTCTGCAGCCAGCAGGCGCCCGGGAACAGGCAAAGCTGCACGGAATCAAGCCACAAAGGTGACACGATTGGCCTCCTGCAAAGTCGTCTGTCCTTCCCTCACCAACTCCATCGCGATATCGCGCAGGAAGCGCGTGCCTTCGCGCCGTGCCTGGTCCTTCATGGCGCGGATACTGGCGCGGCCGATGATCATCTCGCGGATTTCATCGGTCAGGCGTAACACTTCCGCGATGGCGCGCCGCCCCTTGTAGCCCGTATGCCTGCATTGCGGGCAGCCTTTGCCAGCGCGGAAGCGATAATTCCGCGGGTCCGCGATGCCCGCCTCTTCCAGCAATTCCGGCGCCACGTCGACCGCCTCGCTGCAGTGCGGGCAATTCTGGCGCAGCAGGCGCTGGGCGACCACGCCAGTCAAGGACGAAACGAAGTTATACGGATCGACGCCCATGTGCATGAAGCGGCCGATCACGTCGAAGGTGTTGTTCGCGTGGACCGAAGTGAACACCATGTGGCCCGTCAGCGCCGATTGCACCGCAATCTGGGCCGTCTCCGGGTCGCGGATCTCGCCGACCAGGATCTTGTCGGGGTCGTGGCGCAAGATGGAACGCAAGCCCACCGCAAAGCTCAGGCCCTTCTTTTCGTTGACCGGAATTTGCAGCACGCCAGGCAGCTGGTATTCGACCGGATCCTCAATCGTGATCAGCTTGTCCTCGCCGCGGTTGATTTCCGAAAGCGCGGCATACAAGGTCGTGGTCTTGCCGCTACCGGTCGGCCCGGTAATCAGCAGCATGCCATAGGGTTCGGACGCCAGGCGCCGCATCAGGCGGATGGTCTCGGCGTCGAAGCCCAAGGAATTCAAGGTCAGCTGCTGCACGGAGTCGATCAGCGCCTGCTTGTCGAGGATACGCAGCACGGCATCTTCGCCGTGAATGCTGGGCATGATCGACACCCGGATATCGATGTCGCGGCCCTTGGAGGTGACACGGAAGCGGCCATCCTGCGGAATGCGCTTTTCCGCGATATCGAGTTCCGCCAGCACCTTGATGCGGGCAATCGCCTGCTCGGCGATCGTGACGCTGTTGACGGTCGCAATTTTGTTGAGCACGCCATCGATGCGAAACTTGACGACCAGGCCTTGGGGCTGGGATTCGATGTGGATATCGCTGGCCTCGAAGCGCAGCGCATCGAATACCGTGGAATTGATCAGGCGGACTGCCGGACTGGCCTCGTTCTGAATGCTGCTCAGGCTCAGTTCTTCGCCGGCTTGCACTTCAATGTCGACCGCGCTCTCGTCGCCCACGGCCTGGGCAACGGCGCTGAAGCTCGCTTCGTGGTGTTCGAGGAAGGAATGCACCAGCAGCGGGTCGGCCAGATAGATGGCGCTCAAGCCCAGGCGGCGCCGCGCCAGCCAGGGGCCGAGGTCCTTGGCCAGCGGCTGGCTGAGCAGAGCGACCGCCGCCCCGTCCTGCAAACGCCCCACCACCAGGCCGCGCTCGATCATGTCGGCGAAAGCGATCTCGGAAAAATCCGGCAGCAGGCCCTGGTCCAGGCCAGGCGGCATCGGCGGATAGGCGCAGAGTGCCGCCGCCACGGCCAGCGCGTCCTCGCGTGCGAGGCCCCGTTCCGCGGCCAGCAGCGACAGCCAATCGCGCCCGCCTTGTGCACACAGGCGGTGCAAGCCCTCCAGGCCGAAATCAGGTAGCTCGTCTCTCATACGGCACTCGTCAAATCAAAAATCGGCATGTACAACATCAGCACCACGACGCCGATCACCAGGCCGATGATGATCATCAGCGCCGGCTCGACCAGACGCCCCACGGTATCGACCAGGGTCGCCAGCTCTTGATCGTAGAAATCCGCGATGCGTTCCATCATTTCATCCAGATTGCCGGAAGATTCGCCCGCCACCAGCAAGCGTTGCGAGACTTCCGTGCTCAAATGGCATTCCCGCATTACGGTGGAGATGGCCACGCCTTCCGCCACCAGTTCCTGGGCGCGCGTCATATCGGCGCGCATGGCCTCCGGCAGCGCCGCTCCCGTCATGCGCATGGCGGCCAGCACGCTGACGCCGCTGCGCAGCAGCATGCCCAGGGTCCGGTACAGGCGCGCCAGCTGCAGCAACCACAGTTTTTCGCCCACGATTGGCAAGGCCAGCACCCGCTTCAGTAGGCGTGCGCGCAAGCCGGGATGCACGAACAAGGCCGCCAGGCCCGCAGTCAGCACGAAGAAGCCGAGCCAGGCCAATAGGGTGTGGTGGCGCACGATGCCGCCCCACCACTGGATGAAGCCGGCCGACACGGTCTTGGTTGCCGACACGTCGTCAAACACGGCCGCGAACTTGGGCACCACATACAGCATCAAAAAGGCCACCACGACGAAGCCGACACTCAGCAACACGGCCGGGTAGATCGCCGCCGTCTTGAGCTTGCCGCGGATTTCATCCACCTGCTGCTGATAGCGCATGTAGCGCTGCACCGAGGTGCGCACCGTCCCCGTGGTTTCACTTGAACGCACCATGGCGACATACAACGGCGGAAAGACCGAGGGCAGGCCCAACATGGCTTCCGAGAGCTGCTTGCCCTCGCGCAGGCTCTGCAGCAAGGCATCGTAGACATGGCGATGGCGCCCTCGCGCATCGTTATGGCCGAGGATATCGATCGCGTCGACCACGGTCTGCCCCGCTTCGAGCAAGGAATGCAGCTGTTGGTTGAACACAGCCAGATTGAATCCCTTGCCGGCCTCGCGCTTGCCCTGCGCCAGCATGCCACCCGCGCCATGGACCGCGAGAACGCGCCCGCCGGAAGCGCTAACCAGGCGGCGCACTTCCTCGGGGCTGGTCGCCTCGATATCGATCAGTTCGACAGCCTGCGCGGCCGTCAAGACCTTGGCGCGAAAATGCATCCGCTCAGTCGCCGTTGGTGATGTCGGCGTCTTCGCCGCTGCCGCCAGCCTGGCCGTCGCGGCCATAGCTTATCAGGTCATAGTCGCGGCCGGGCACCGTGCTCGGAAACTTGTAGACGTAGGCGTTACCCCAGGGATCGGCCGTCACCGCCTTTTTCATGTAGGGGCCGCGCCAGTTCGCCTCCGCCGCCGGTGCCGCGATCAGCGCCGCCAAGCCCTGCTCCTGAGTCGGATAGTGGCCGGTATCGATGCGGTACTGGTCCAGCGCCTTGTCGATGGCATTGATCTGAGCCTTCGCCATCTGGACCTGGGACTTGCCGATCTGCGAAAAATACTTAGGCGCGACGAAGGCCGCGAGCAGGCCGATGATGACGACCACCACCAGCAGTTCCAACAGCGTAAAGCCACGTTGCGTTTTCATTGTCTTTCCTTCTTACTGAGGTTGATACACAAACTTCCAATCCATATAGCGTTTCATGCCGGTGAAGGACGCCAATTCCGGAGCAAAGCCGCCCTGCTTCACCGGTTCCCGCTCCGACAGGGAAAACACGCCGACCACCCGGCCATCTTCATCGCGCAGCACCCCCCACTTGCTGTCGCCAGTGATGGGATCGCGAAACAGCTTGCGCAAATGGCGCCGCATGGTCGAGGTGCGCGAATCGAGCAGCAGGTCCGACAGCTCGGCCGGATACTGCTTGAAGGTACCTGGCGAGTTCTCGTAGTAGCTGGCGATCGCGTTGCGGTAAGCCTGCCCTACGTACAGCAGATCGGCTTCTTTTTCGCGCCGCTCGTTCGTCAGGCTGTTCTCGACGGCGCGCGCGGCGACCAGGCCTGCGATCGCCACCACGAACATCATCACCACATAGCTGAAACCGCGTTCGCGCATCACCAGTCCTTGTACCAAGTACCATCGCGCGCCTTGTTCGGCGCCGGTGAGTGAACTTCGAACACGGCCCCCAGCGAGGGGTCGGCGGGCGGGCTGACAACCCAGCTGTTCGGACTCTGCGTGAACGGATCGACGGGAATCTTGCGCAAGTATTTTTTCGTCACCAGGTCTTCCAGTGCATTGGGATACTTGCCATTGTCCGAATAGAACTTGTCGATCGCATCGCGCAGCAGGTAAAGGTCTTCGCGCAGCACGCTTTCCTTGGCCGCGTCGATATTCCCAAAATAGCGGGGCACGGCCAGCGCCAGGATGGTGGCCAGGATCGCCATCGCCACCATCAGTTCGACCATCGTAAAACCGCGTGCTCGCATCACCACTCCTTGTAGGCGACGCCGTTGATGCCGACACCAGCCGACAGCGAATAGACGTCAAACACGTCGTCGCCATCGACCGGATTGTCCGGCCCCGAGGCAAAGCTGCGCTTGCCCCAAGTGTCGCTGGCCGGCTTGCTATCGTCGTCGTTGAAGGGGTCGCGCGGAATGCGGCGCAGGAAGTAGAGTTTGGGCCCGTCCGGATTACCAGCATCCTTGACACCGGCGACCAGGTCGACCAGGGTCGGCGGGTAGCCGCTCTGGCCCTGGACCAGGGTGATGCGGTGGCTGCTCGCCGCCTGCTTGTAGGCGTCGATCCCGGCCCGGATTTCACGCAGGGCCTGGCGCAACTGCGCCTCCTTCTGGCGCTTGACGCTGAGCTCGGCCAAAGGCATGGCGACGCTGGCCAGCAGGCCGAGAATGGCCGCAGAAACCAGCAGCTCCACCAGGCTAAATCCGAGCATCTTGCGCATGGCTTATTCCACACTCACCGCGTGCAGGAGGGGCAGATTGGGCTTGGAAACCGCCTGCGTCTGCCCGATCGGCGTCACGCCGATCAAGCCGATTTCCGCTTCGCCAACCGTGCTCAGGGCGCGCAGCTCCACCGTGAACAAACGCCCCTGCCCTTTTGTGCCGCCATCGCTCAAGGCCGATGCGATCGACACCCGTCCGCTCGCCTTGTCCACCGAATGATTGAATACGCTAGCGCCGGCCTTCTTGAAGAAATCGCCCTCGCTGACGCTCACCACTTCGAGCGCGGAAGTGTTGTAGCTGAGCTGGAGCGGCAGCGCGCGCAGTGCCTGCTGGCTATCGAGCATCAATTCGACGCTAAAGCTCTGGCCTTGCTTGACCTTCTTCGGCCCATTCCAGCGCAGCTGCAAACCGCTGGTATCGACAGTCTGCACCGGCGGCACCTGGATCGACGATGACGCCGGCGCCGCAACGCCGGCCGCGGCGGCCTTGTCCTTGACCAGGTCGGCCACCTGGCCGAGCTGGATCGGTTTCAGGCGCAGATTGGCTTCCGTGCCGGACCAGAAGGCCTCCGCGCCCGGTCCCTTGCGCTGGATATTGCGGATCAGATGGGGCGTGATCGACATGACGATCTCGGTCTTCTGCCGGTCATCCTTCTGGCTCGAGAACAGGCGGCCCAACAGTGGAATATCGCCCAGCAGCGGAATGCGGTTGGCGTCCGAGCGGTCGGCATCGCTGATCAAGCCGGCCAGGATTTGCGTCTCGCCGTCCTTCAAGCGCAGGGCCGTGGTCAAGTTGCGCGTGCCGATCTGGTAAGCCTGCGAGCCGGTCGCCGTCTTGACCGAGCCGACAACTGAACTGACTTCCAGGCTGAGCTTGATCGAAATATCGTCGCGCACGTGGATTTCCGGCTCCACTTCCAGCTTCAGGCCCACGTCCAGATACTGGATGCTCTCGCTGAGAAAGCTGTTGGGCGTGGTCGTCGTGGTCACCACCGGCACCTTGTCGCCGATGAGGATGCGCGCCTTTTCACGGTCGCGCACCCGCATGCGCGGATTGGCCAGCAGATTGGCGTCGCCATCGGTTTTCTGCAGGCTGAGCGTGGCCTGCGGCGTCGTGATGCCGAGCTTGTCCGCGTTGAGGTTGAGGATATCACTGAGCTTGGAAGTCTGGGTGCTGGCCGATCCGCTACTGGTCCCCGTCGAGGTGGTCGACGACAGCGGCGCCACCGTCAGCTGATTGGTCAGCTGCACACCCAGGTTGAGAAGGCGGTTGCGGTTGACTTCCAACACTTCCACTTCGAGCATCACTTCCGGCTCTTCCAGGTCCTGCAGCGCGATCAGTTTTTCGGCCAGGGCGATGGTCTCGGCATTCTCGCGCAAGACGATCAGGTGGTACTTCTCGTCCACGTAGACGTCTTTCAGTTTGAGCACAGACTTCAGCAGATTGCCGGCCGTCTTGGCATCGATATTGGTCAGGTAAAAGGCCTTGACCAGCAAATCCTGATGTTCCTTGACCTTGGCCGGCGTATTCGGATAAATCAGCACACTGCTCGCATTGAGCACCTTTTTCTCGAGCTGATTGGTGGCAAGGATGACGTCGATGGCATCCTCCAGCGTGGTCTGCTTGAGGAAGACCGTGGTGCGCTGCTCGGGCTTTACATCGCGGTCGAAGATGAAGTTGATGCCGGTGGTGCGCGACAAGGCATCGAACACCATCTTGATGCTCGAATCGCGGAATTCCAGATTGATGGGCTTCTTGTACTGGCCACCGAGGCTGGGCGGCGCCGGCAATTCCTTGTCGCGCCCGTCGTCGGCGGCCTTGAGCAAGTCACGCGCCTCGGCCAGCTGCGGCGAGCGGTCCAGCGCCCGGTCGGCCCAGCCACGCGCCGCGGCCACATCGCCCCGCTTGAGCGCATCGCGCCCGCGTTCGACATCGGCCAGGGCCAGGGCCGACTGGTTCAAGGCCTCCAGGCCCGCGAGGGCGCGCGCATTGCCCTTGTCATAGCTGAGGATGGTGCGGTACTGTTTTTCCGCCTCCGCCACCTTACCTTCCGCGACTGACAACTCGGCGCGGGCCAGCAGTTTGCCGGTAACGAGCTCGCGCTGGCGCAACCAATCGCGCTTGTACTCGACATCGCGCGGCGCCAACTCGGCGGCCTTCTGATACTCCTTGACCGCTTCGTCAAAGGCGCCGCGTTCCAGCGCATCCTCGGCCGCGCGGTGATGGACACTGGCCGAGCAGCCGGCCAATGCAAGGACAAGGGCACAGCACCACACACGGCGCTGGCGCGCTCGCAAGACAAATCCCATACTCATCTTTCCGGTTCCGGCAAGGGCAGGCTCTGGCGTCCACCCTGGCTGCTTTCAAATTCAATCTGCTGCGGCTTCATTGCCACCACCTTGTAACCGCCTTCGAGCAAAGCCCCCAGCCGGGCCACGAACACCTGTTCGCCAATGCCGAGGTACACCTGTTCCTCGCCACCGTCCGACATCCTTCCGAGGAAACGGAAAGGCAAAGCTGGTGGCGGCGGCGGTGGCGGCGGCGTTGCGGCAGCCTGCAAGGCGACGGGCGAAGGCGCCGGCGTGGGAGCAGGCGTCGGCGCCGGTGCTTGCCAGCCGCGCGGCGCAAACGGATCCTCTTCCACTTCCATCGACACGTCCCCGCCCATGGCGGATTTCACGGGCACGGGCGGTGCCGATGCCGGGCTTCGCGTCTGGCGGACTGGTCCGTCGCTATCATCGTCCGTCGGATAGAAGATGGCCGCGACGGTCGCCACCAGCGCACCACCGAGCACAGTCCAGCGGACGCGCGCCGCCTTATCCATTTGTGCCTTTCCGGTAGAAAGCCGAGAACGCCAGCTCGCATCCCAGGCCCGGGCTGGCGATGTTTTCGCGGGCGCAAGTGATGGAATCGAGAGACAGTTCGGCCGGCGAGAGTTTCAGCTTGTCGACGAAGCGGCGAATCAGGGGATAACTGGCCGAGACCGACATCGTGACCCGATAGCGCAAATAGGGCGTGGTAGCGCCCTCTTCCAGGCTGAAGGACACTTCGTCCAAGCCGAGATGCACCTCATCGGCGGTCTGATGCAAGATCTGCGCGACCTGCGTATTCACAAATTGCGGCAATACCGGCTTGGCCGATACAAGAACGGCTGTAGTCGCCGGATTCACCTGTCCACGATTGCTTGCAAGCTCTGCATTCAGTTGGTCCAGCTTGACCGATCGGTCCAACGCCCAGAGTAGCGTGCCAAGGCCGGCAAACATTGCGGCAATGAGCACAAGCAGCGGCAAGCGCGAGCGCGACCATGCGAGCGAAAACCGGAATCGAACAAGCGAAGGCAGCTGGGCAAACATCCAAGAAATATGAAAGTCAGCAATACGAGGGATTCAATTTGCAATCGCGCGAATCGCCCAAAAAGCGCCGACTTCAATTGCCTGAAAATTAAGGATAATAACGCAAGCATGGTGGTTTCGCATCTGTTTTTAGCGTACGCAAAATTGAAGAACAGAGCCTTTTGAATCAACCACCAACAGATTCTTTTAGAAGCGAAATTACCGTTGATTGCAGCGAGAAACTTACCCAAAAAACCATGGATTAGTCAGAATAATTTCCAAACATTTACGCACGTCGTCGAAAAGTATTTCGCCAACAACACTCAAGAAATAGGCAAACTGTCAGACCGGCCGTAGATCCACTGCCCTCCGACTTGACTATGGTGAACGTACAAAAGTACCGTCTCAGGCGTCGAAATGCGTATTTTCATCATCGAATGGCGTCTCACTACTCTGGCCTGCCGGACTTCTTCGGACTGGGTTAATTTGGAATAGCCTCGGTTGTGATCCGGCCGGCTTTTCACGACCAAATCCAAATTTAGCTTTCACAGGTTTGCCCAAGCCACCATACACCAGCAGCATGCTGTCGTCGTTCGAATCGATCGACTTCTCGAACTGGCCCGTCGCACTACATTAATAGTTATGGCAGCGATCCCCTGCTCGCTTAACTACCAGCCACTCAAGCTTGCTGGCCCGCGCGCTACCATCTAATGTGCCAGAGCAGTAGCATAGAAGACACACATGCTTGTCGGCGTTGTTTCGTAATGTTATCCAACAGTACTAAGGTTCGCGCCTTCTATACACGACGCGTATAGAAGGGGCTGGCCAAGTAATGGGCTCGTCGGTAACTAGAATTTCGACTCGGTAGCAGATGCTGGATTCCTGCAATGCTTCGAATTCGCTTGCTACATCATCAATTTCTTCACGATCTTCAGCACTGTCAACGGCAAGAACAAAAATAAGCCGCCATGTCTGATCTTGGTTTGCGATTGCCACCATTCTAAAATTCGGCGACACCGCCCCAAGCAGTGCCTGTGCAAGGCGTAGCGTTTGAACTATCCAAATATCGTTTTCAATTTCTGCGCTCATCTTGGAGTCCAGTTTGGGTTCATTGGCACTACACTTGGGGCTGAAGTACCTTTGATCATGAATACATTGGTAGGTTGATTTGGGAAATTTGGTAGATTCACATTGGTTCCAGTCACACCCTCATATCGAACAATTGGGAAGCCCGCTTGCGATTTACCAAGAATAGTCGCCGAACCAGAGTGATATGCATTCAAGACCTTTTGGGCACTTTCAACACTATCAAGATAGCCGCCACCACGGTATTCATTTCGCCCCCCAATGTGCCGCAACTGCTTTTGACTAATCTTACTGCCAACCGCAGGAAAATCAGAAGCAGACAAAGTTTCTGCAACCGGGTTTCCTAACGCGCCTTTAACGCGCAGGCCAGCAACACTACCAGCTGCAATCATTATCGAATTAATTGTCGCGTCTTTATCCTCATGAGTCATACGGTGGATTGCCGCGCTCGAGTATTCGTAGTCACCAAGAATCAGGTCACCAAATGCCATATCTCCAAGGTTGGACAATGTTGTGCTTACAGATCGCACACCGTTAATCATAAGACCGGTATATCCGCCATCAGTGATGTCGGAAAATCTCGGTAAGTGGTTAGCGGCCCAACTGTTTGCCGAAACCGTCGATTGCCCCCCTAACTTGGCCACGGTCTGTCGCACTGACTGCCATCCGGCGCGAACTTGAATCAGAAGCGAAGCCATTGCAGACTCAAGACTTGCTGAACGAGTTACATAGATGCGAGGCGTGGCATCATTCTTGTCTGCCGGCTCACTGGTATAGCCAGTCGGATCCGTCAGATTCATCGGATTGTTAAGCACGTAGCTATAGCGGTTATAGCTCTGCCCATCCTCTGGCGCCTGCACGAAGGGATCGGCCGACACGAAGCGCGCGACCAGAGGATCAAACACGCGGCCATTCATGTGCACCAGTTCCAGCGGATCGAGCATTTCGTGACCGGTATAGCCCTTGTTGTCCACCACACCCAAGAGTGACACGGGCGTCGCGCTGGCATCGGGCTGGCGCCGGTTACCCCAGGGATCGTAGTTCAAGCGTGCCGTCAATGCGCCACCAGCATCGGTGATCGCAATCACGCTGCCCTGGCGGTCCTTGTGGAACCAGTTCAGGCTCACCTGCCCTTGGACATCGGTCTCCATGCCCACGCCCAGCGGCCAATAGGTCTTCACCGTGGCTACACCGCCAGCCGCAATCTCCACTTCCTGCGCGCCGGCATAGACGGTCATGCTGCCGTCTTCGCGTGTCTGGCGCGTGCGCTGGTGTTCCGGACCATAATTGAAGCTCGCCGATTTCGTGCCTTTGGTGATCACGCTCGGCATATCGAAACTGGTCCAGCTATAGGTACGGCCCGGCGCCGTCAGCATATTGCCGTTGTCGTCGTAACTGAACGCGCCATAGCCCGGTATCGAACTCACAGCATGCCGGACCACCGTCACGCCGCCAGCCGTCGCGCTCGGATACACATAATCGCCAGTGCCGACACCCGTTTTGCTCTTCAGGTTGCCCGACTTCGAATAGGTGTAGTCCTGCTCGGCCTGTCCCGCTGCCTTCGACGAACTCAGGCGATTGAGGCTGTCGTAGACGTAGTCCTCGATTTCCAGCTTGTTGTCCCAGGCGCGCGTCAGCTGGGTCAACGTGCCATCGCTCTTCAGCACATAGTCGTCCTGCACGCGCAGATCGTCCGTCCCCAGCTTCACGGCGATTCGCTCCAGCCACGTAGAATAGGCATTGAAGCTTTGCGTCACGCTCAGGCCATTGCCGAGCGCCACTTCCAGCAGGCGATTTGCTTCATCCTGCTTCTTCGCCTCCCACAACACCAGGCCGCTGCGCTCCAGGCGCACCAGATAGCCCTTGTCGTTGTAGCGCAGATCGAACACCTTGGCCGCGTCGCTGCCGCGCGTCAGGGTCTGGCGCAGCTCGCGGCTCCAGCCGTCATAGTCGGTATGGCTTTTGAAGACTGCGCCATACAGGGTTTGCGTGGTATCCGTCAGGCGGCCCTGATCGTCATAGCTCAGGTTGCGCTCGTAGTCGTGCTGGGTGCCCGTGACCGTGTAGGCCTTGACCAGCTTGCCGATCGCGGGTGCCACGGTGCCGAATTCCCAATGGCTTTCGAGCTTGTCCTCGACGCGCGCCAGCATGCGGTCGACCAAGTCGTAATCCATGGTCGTCTGCTTCTGGATACCACGCAGCACCGGGTTGTCTTGCTGGCGCACGCGCCCCAGGGCATCGAGCCGGTAATTGATGTCTCCCAGGTCTGGGTCGCTGAGCTTGATGCGCCGGCCGCGGATGTCGTAGGTCACCGCTGTCACATTGCCGTCCGGGTCCGTGGTCTTCACCAGATTGCCCAAGCCGCCATACACTAACAGCGTGCTGTTGCCGTTCGGGTCGGTCGACTTCTCAAGCTGGCCCGCCGCATTGCGGTAGTAGGTATAGCTGCGGTCCCCTGCCCGCTTGACCACCGTCGTCAGACCGCTGTAGGCAGTCGTATCGCTTGCCATGCCGGTCGCGCTGGTCTGCCACTCATGGCTCGTCAGGCGATCCAGCACGTCGAAGGTCTTGCGCCACTCAAGCTTACTGGCCGGCGCGCTACCATCCGCAGCCTTGTAGGGCTGATATTGTTCGATGACGCGCGTCGCGGCTTTGTACTTGGTGTCGACGTTGACCTTCGTGCCGTCAAAGGTCCAGCCGGTGCTGCGCAGCACGCGGCCGAGACTGTCTTTATAGACGACCGCCGGCACCGCAATCTGCTTCGTACCATGGTACTGCTGGCGCACCTCCAATTGTGTCGCGTCGCTTGGACAGTCGCCCGCGCATTGCTTGAAGTCGCTGCGCGTCTCATTACCATCTGGGCGCAGTTCCTTGGTCGGACGCCCGAGGCCATCCACGGACCACGACACCGTCAAGCCGTTCGGATCGGTCTGCGATGTGCGCGCGCCGGTGGCACCGTCAAAGCCTGCGCTGACGACTTGGCCCAAGGGATCCGTTGTCCTGGTTCGGAAACGGCCATTGGTATCGTATTCGTAGGTCGTGGTCCGTTTAAGGTCCGTGCTCGAATAAGTGTCACGCCACGCCTCTTCCGCCGACGACATCAGGCCGAAGTCGTTATAGGTGAAAGTTGTGAGCACTTTGAACTTGGCGCTCGCGTCATCCGGCTCGATCGTCTTGGTCTTAATGCGGCCGCGATTATCTGCCGTATAGGTGAAGCTAGTTGCCTGTGTAATGGCAAGGGCATCGCCACCGGTACGAACGATGGTGCTGCGTTTCAGCTTTGCCAGCAACCAGTTGGTGAGGTCGACTGGCTCGTACTCATTGGTGATGTCTTCGCTGGACGAATCGTTTGCGTTGACGAGAGAGCCGGTCGACGACTTTGTCATCTTCAGCAGATTGCCCCAGTCGTCGTACTGCACATCGCCACCTGCGGCCCCCTTGACCGCAAAACTGCCGAAATTGCTCTTATCCAGATCGCGGCGCGTCTCGTTGCTAGCAGCGAGATAGACGAACTGGCTGCTCTTGCCGCTCTCATTTGCAAGCACCTTCGCCTTCCAGCTATTGGCAACATCCGACAGGACTGTACCGTCGCTGGCGGTTTTGACGACACGCACGGCACGCCCCGCAAATGGCCAGATCTGCGCGTAGCTGGTGGCAGTCTTAATATTCGTGCTTTCGTCGGTCACCGTCACTTTGGCGAAACCAGGCGCCGGGCGTCCGCTCAGGTCGATGGCGTCGTCTTCATAACGGTAGCTTGTTGACGATTGCCGAAAATTGACCCACTTGGAAGCCTGATTTTCATCGAAAACTGACCCACGTGATTGAATTGCCTGCTCAAAGATTGAGCAGGGAGACAAGGGGTGATCACAGTGGGCATGTTAGCCAAGATTAGACGGATGCATCTCCGCGACAAGCTGTCGATTCGCGAGATTGCCAAGCGCACAGGGTTATCGCGCAATACGGTGCGGGACTGGCTGCGCAAGCCAGAGATGAGCGAGCCGAAGTACCCGGATCGGCGGACAAGTAGTGTCGTTGATCCTTTTGACGAGCATTTACGAACCTGGCTCAAGACCGATAGTCATCGCCCCAAGCGGGATCGGCGCACGGCCAAGGCCATGTGCACCGAGCTCAGAGGCCAGGGATATTCGGGCAGTTACACGCGCGTGAGCGAGCGCGTGCGCAAGCTGCGGCAGGAACTGAACGAGAATCCGCAGCGCGCGGCCTTTATTCCGCTCAGTTTCGCGCATGGCGAAGCATTCCAGTTCGATTGGAGCTGCGAATACGCTTGGATTGGCGGCCTATGCCGTCGGCTCGAAGTGGCGCACTGCAAGCTCGCCAGCAGTCGGGCATTCTGGCTAGTGGCCTATTTCACGCAGAGCCATGAGATGCTGTTTGACGCGCACACGCGCTCCTTCACTGCTTTCGGCGGCGTGCCAAGGCGCGGCATCTACGACAACATGAAAACGGCCATTGACAAGGTCGGGCGCGGTAAACAACGATCCGTCAATGCCCGCTTCCAGGCCATGTGTGGGCACTATCTTTTCGATCCTGAATTCTGCAACGTGGCCTCTGGCTGGGAAAAAGGCGTCGTAGAAAAGAATGTCCAGGACCGGCGCCGGCAGATCTGGAATGAATGTGCTGATCGCCGCTGGCCCTCACTGGCGGCGCTGAATGAATGGCTCAGCGAACAGTGTCGTCAAGCTTGGGAGAACATGGCCCATCCCGAATGGCCAGCCATGGCCATTGGCGAGGTCTTGCAGGACGAACGCCTGCACTTACTGCCGATGCCGAAGGCGTTTGACGGTTACGTCGAACAACCGGCGCGCGTATCGGCGACAAGCCTGGTGCATTTCCAGCGCAATCGCTACAGCGTTCCCACAGCCTATGCGCATCGCGTCGTCAGTCTGCGCGTTTATCCAGATACGCTCGCTGTCGTGGCCGACGACACTGAAATTGCGCGCCACCCGCGCAGCTTCGAGCGTTACCGAACCTATTATGACTGGCTACACTATGTGCCCTTAGTCATCAGAAAACCAGGCGCGCTGCGCAACGGGGCACCGTTCCATACAATGCCCGATGTCTTGCAGACCCTGCAGCGCCATTTGTTGCGTCATGAAGGCGGTGATCGCGTCATGGCCCAGGTGTTGGCTGCTATCGGCTTGCACGGACTGGAGGCTGTTCTGGTGGCGGCCGAATGCGCCATCGAGGCGGGCCGTCCCAGCGCCGAGCATGTCCTTAACGTCCTCAACCGTCTCAAAGATGGGGCGGCACCGACCGAGACCGTCATCACGCCTTTGCAGCTACGCGAAGAACCGCGTGCCGATGTCGATCGCTATGAACGCCTGCGGACGGAGGTGAATCATGTCGCATGACATTGTGCGCCGGCTCAAAGCCTTAAAGCTGCATGGGATGGCGCAAAGCTGGCTGGAATTGCTTGGTCAAGCGCGCTTGAGCGAGTTCGATCCCGAGCAGTTTCTGAGCCAGCTCTTGCGCTCGGAAAGCGCTGAACGGGAAGTGCGCTCAATTGCATATCAAATGGGCGTTGCCAAATTCCCGGCCCATCGCGATCTGCACGGCTTTGACTTCAGCGAGGCAAAAGTCGATGAAGCCCTGATCCGGCAGCTCTACACGATGAACTTCTTAAACGCCGCCCACAATCTGGTCTTCATTGGCGGCCCCGGAACTGGCAAGACGCACCTGGCCACAGCATTGGGCATCGAAGCCATTGGCAAGCATGGAAAGCGTGTGCGCTTCTTTTCAACCGTCGATCTGGTCAACGCATTGGAACTGGAAAAGGCGGCTGGAAAGCAGGGGCAGTTGGCCAATCGGCTGATGCACACCGATCTGGTCATCTTGGACGAGCTCGGCTATTTGCCGTTTAGCCAGACTGGTGGGGCGCTGTTGTTCCACCTGATTTCAAAACTGTACGAGCGGACCAGTGTCGCCATCACGACTAACCTGAGCTTTGCAGAATGGCCGGCCGTATTCGGCGACGCCAAGATGACAACGGCGCTGCTGGATCGGCTCACCCACCACTGCCATATCGTCGAGACTGGAAATGACTCCTGGCGCTTCCGCCACAGCGAATCGACCAGAAAAACCAGCAACAGAAGAACCACTAGGAAAGGAGACGAGCCGGCCAAAACAGCAGACTTATCCACAACAGCCGTGTAATCTATGCGGCAACAGGGTGGGTCAAAATTCGATGAAAACCCTGGGTCAGTTTTCGGTGAAATTCAACAAAGCGCGATAAAACGGGGCATGGGGCCTCCTGGTGAGTTGATGGAAGACTGCAAACAGCAACAACAAGGGGCGGCCCAAACCACGATTGCAAAGTCGATGGGATTCTTTCCACTGGCCGGCCGCCCGACTGCACCAGTGCCGGGCGCGATACCCGGTAGCGTCTTTTCAAATGGAATTGAGGCCAGCGGCAGGAAGCCACGGGCGTGCGTCGTCAGCAGGCGCGCAAAGCGCCGGCGGTGCCATTGGCACTACGTATCGGAATAATGGACATCGACAGAACAGTGGCGATGTCCGGTGAAAAACAACCGGCGCATCAGCCAATCAGCCGAAAGACATTACCGCGCGCGAAGCGCGTTTCGTGAAAGCGACTCAGGGCCGCTCGTCGTTGCACACTCTGCGAGGCAGGAGTGGAGTCGTGAAGTAGAGGCGTGCCGGTGCCTTGGCCCACCTTTTTATTTTCAGAACACAAGTAACAACCTAGTGTCTGCGTCGGCCCGCGAACGGGCTTGATCAATAGTGCCGCAAAGCGGCAGTCGTTTGGCATGCGCACATCGCCGGGGCAAGACGCATGCAATTTCGGTATATGAGTCGCTGGCAAGCCAGCGGTAGCTGATATCAGCTAATCGACTTTGCGCGGTAAAGATAACTCAACTACGGCATGCAATGCAAACCGAGGCGTTGGCGTGGTACAAATGTGCCGTGCCTTCCATGCATCGCCACCTGCGCTTCCGCCGTCCAGGCCGCGTAGCGCCCGCAGGGCTTGGCCTTGACGGGCCACCGATACAATACGCTGGCAAGTGCGGTGCAAGCCGACTTGGTGGCTTGCACCGCATGCCGAACCGGCGCCCCGTTAGGAGAATTCTCTCAAGAGTTGAAGCCTCCGACAAATCCGGGCGGATCAGTGCTCACCCTCGTCGTTCCGGACCTTGAGCCGGTCGATGAATCTTGCACATGGCATCCGTGATCAAAACCATGTCCGAAAATCAGACCTGACCTCGGCATTGGAAATTCAGACCTGGCCCTAAATTCCTTCAATGTCCGAAAGTCAGACCTGACCCCAGCATTTCTTCAAAAAGGAAGTCGAAAAAGCCTATATCAATTCAAAACCATGCGAACTGCTAAACAACCATAAGCCAGCCGCCCCAGTCCAACTGTCCGAAAGTCAGACCTGACTTCAGTAACGCAGTAACGAACGGCCCTCGGTAACGAACAGAATGTCCGAATGTCAGACCTGACCCCAGCGTTTACTAGCTTTCTGCCCAATGTCCGAAAGTCAGACCTGACCCCAACGTTCCGTCAGACCTGACCCCGGCGTTCGGCGTTCCGCGATCACCGACCCCGATCACCTTTCTGGTTTTTCTTGTCTACGGCTTTCGCGTCGACGCATGAATCGTTCCCTTCCCGCGCTACTAACCGTCAGTAGTGATGATGGTTCTGAGACAAAGGCAACTAATTCGTTACACTGCGTTAAAAGAAATTCAACCTGATCACTAATTGGGATGTCGTCTCCCTGACCTTGGTTCATTACGTGCATTAGCAACGGCAAATCAAACCACTGCCCTGCCGAGGCCAAGAAGACATCAACGAATACCTGCCCTCGATCTGCGCCCAATCGGATGCGTAGCTTATTAAACTCATACTCCTCCGACTCGTTGCAGAATCCCCCACCTTTCAAACCACGCAACGGCGCAATTCCTTGATTTGAAAGCTCCTCTTTAACATCATCTAAAGTCATAAGCTTTTTCATTTGAGTGGAGGCAGCATTCGACTTGCATCAGTGCTAATCGTAAATCCCTTGTCCATTAGGTAGTTCAACTCCTTTTCATAATATGTGCCAGGTCTAGCCACCGGATTCGAAAGAATTATTTCGTCACCGCGCATGATTGTACGGTCTAAGAATTTTTGATTTGCAATCCATATCTCATCTTCACTCATCCCTTTCCATACTGAATCAGGTAGCTCGAAGCGGCGTGCGTTCAACCTCTCAGACAAGTCAACATAACTCGGATAGTGACCCAGGACAGTTTTGCCGGTCGCACGCTTCGCCGGCGCGACCACACGACCCGCGAACTTACTAAGAGCCAACTTCCCGGCAATCTTTGCTCCGGGTATCATGCCCAAAATGACACCGGCAGTCTCCGCTCCTCGATTGACGGGCTCACCGGTAATAATGTCCGTTCCAGTATAGATCTGAGCAATTGACTTGCCACTACCAATACCAGGCATGAGATCGAGCAAGGTAGACGCACCGCCTTCGATTTCTCCGGCAGTCGGGTTTCCTTTATACCGGCGGCACTGACCGCATGCCGCGACGCCACTGCCAAGTGCAAACTTTGGAGTCGATGGGTTCTTGGCCGAAGCCCCAAAGTGACCAGTCACCTTGACGACATAATTCCCGGCGAATGGCGAGCCGCTTGTCGAAACATCGATCCGGAACTTTGACATGTCCCGACCATTCTTCGTCTTTTCGCCCTGCACTTCAACTTTCGGAACTTCTGCTTCAGGTTTCTTTTTCTCCTCACCGCAACTTGGGCTGCCCTTGTCACCACACTCCGCGAAGAAACCTGTGGGGTCAACAAGGTTCGTAGGATTGTTCAGAACATAGCTGTACCGGTTATAGCTCTGTCCGTTCTCTGGATCTTGAATATATGGATCGGCACTTAGGAAGCGCGCCACCATCGGATCATAGACCCGCCCATTCATGTGCACCAAGTCGAGCTGATCGAGCATTTCATGGCCCGTATAGCCCTTGTTGTCGATCTGGCCGTCAATGCTGTCCGGCGTGGTCTTGCCGCTTGCATCAGGCAGACCATTTAGCGTGCGGCGCTTGCCCCAGGCATCGAAGTCCATGCGCTCGCCGATCGTGCCGTCCGCCTTCGTCATTGCCACCACGCTGCCCAGATTGTCCTTGTGCATCCAGTACAAACTGGTGTTGGCGCCCGTGGCATCGTCGATCTCCACGCCCAGGCCCTGAGGCCAGTAGGTCTTCACCTTCGGCGTGTTGCCCGTCCATTCAACTTCGAATGCGCCCGCGTACACCACCGTCACCCCGTCGCTGCGCACTTGCTTCGTGCGCTGGTGCTCAGGGCCATAGGCGAAGCTGCTCGACACTGTGCCCTTCGTCAGCGATTGCGGCATGTCGAACGAGGTCCACTGGTAGGTCCCCGTCGGCGTGCTGGTCTGGTTGCCATTGGCGTCATAGCCGTAGTTGCCGGCCGCGCGCGTCGTGCCGTCGATGCTTAGCACCGCGTGCGGACGCGTCGCTCCCACGCCCTGGGTCGGGTAGGTGTAATTGCCCACGTCCGACTTGTAGGTCAGATTGCCCGCATTGTCATACTTGTAGGTGATGGCCGCAGCGCCCGTCACGGTCGACGATTTGATGCGGTTCACCTCGTCGTAGTCGAAGGTTTCGCTGAAGCCGCTCGTGTCCCAATACAGGGAACGCAGCTTCACGCTGCCGATCGCGTCGTACTGGTAGACCTGGGCGACGCGGTCCACCGCGCCAGCCAGCGCATCCGATGTCGACAGGCGCTGGGTGTTGGCGTCGTATTCCAGCTTTTCGATCAAGCCATTGCCCATCTGCGCTTCGCGCACGCGCTGCAGGGCGTCCTGCTTAGTCGCCTTCCACAGCACCAGGCTGCCGCGCTCCACCCGCTCCAAATAGCCGAAGCCGTTGTAGCGCTGGTCGTAGCGCTTGTTGCTGCCGCCGCTGCGCTGGTGCTCCTGCGTCACCACGCGGCCCCAGTCGTCGTAGCTGGTCTTGCTGGTGTAGACGTCCTTGTACAGGGTCTGCTGGACCGTGCTCGGGCGGCCGTAGATGTCGTAAGTCTGCAGGCGGTCGTAGTCCTTGTTGTTGCTGGGGCCCGTGTAGGCTTCCACCAGCTGGCCGCAGCTCAAGCTCAGTTTGCAATCGCCGCCGGCCTGGGCGTCGTACACCCATTGGCTGCTCAGGTCCGCCTCCTGGCGCTGCGTCATCCGGCCCATCAGGTCGTAATACATGGTCGCGACCTGGCTCTTGGCATTGGTCTGCGTGCGCAGCTGGCCCAGGGCGTCCACGCCGTAGCTGATCGCGCCCAGGTCCGGGTCCGTCAGCTTGATCTTGCGGCCCAGGTCATCGAACATCACCGTGATCAGGTTGTCATTCGGGTCCTTGGTCCACAGCAGGTTACCGAAGGGGTCGTAACCGAACTTGGTCACTTTGGGCGACTGGTCGGCCGCATTGATCTTGGCCTCGACCTGCATGGTCTGGCCATTGAGGTAGCGCCGGTCCACCCTCACCTGCAGCAAGGGATTGGTGGTCGTCGTGATGAAGCCGTCGTAGCTGGTGGTCGTGACCG
The DNA here is from genome assembly GCF_022012445.1 of Massilia sp. TS11. Taxonomy (GTDB): domain Bacteria; phylum Pseudomonadota; class Gammaproteobacteria; order Burkholderiales; family Burkholderiaceae_D; genus Telluria. Next base: position 59,824 of record NZ_JAKLTS010000003.1, on the reverse strand, counting down.
CATAGCTGGACGAGGGCGAGTTCGGCGCGCTCGTATTTTCGAGCGGAACCGACACTTTGACCGGCCGGTTCAGGTCGTCATACTCGACCGACTTGGCCATGAAGGCCGTCGCGCCCTTGAAGCGCGGCTGATACGTCACCGACGGCCGGCCGCGCGTGTCATAGCTTTGCTCGGTCACGATCGCCGTGCCGTCGAAGCCGTAGCTCAAACTGCCCAGCTGGTGGCCGACCGAATCGGTGTAGGCCACCGCGGGCACGGCGATCTGGATGTCGCCGTGGTAGTGCGTCGTCACCGCGGCCAGCACCGCGCCGGCAGGGCTGCCGTTGGCATCGCCGCCGCTGACGGCTTTGACATAGGAGCGCGTCTCGTTGCCGTCCGCGCGGCGCTCGAGCGTGACGCGGCCGAAGCCGTCGATCTGCCAGATCGTGGTCAAGCCATTCGGGCCTGTCAGGCGCGTGCGTACACCGGTCGCCGGGTCGGCATCGTAAGTCTCGCTCAAGGATTTACCAGCGGCCACCGGTGCACTGCTCGATGTTTGATAGCGCCCCGAGTTATCGTAGGTAGTACTGAAAACGCGGCTGACGGAAGCGCCGGCCACCGGGTCCCACCAGGTTTGGGTGCGGGACGTGACCAAGCCACGCAAATCGCGCCCATAGTCCGTCACCAGGCGCATCAATTTGCTCGTATCGCCGTCTTGCACCGTTTCCTGTGTCAAGGCGCCAGTCGCGTCAGCGGCATATTTGTAGTCCACCGTGCGCGTGGTCGACAAAGGCCCGGAAAGGGTCGATTGCGATTTCGTGACGCTGGCCGTCTTGAGCTGGCCGACCAGCCAATTGCCAGTGTCCGCAGGATAGTACTTGTTGCTCACCACCGTCTTGAACGTATCGGTCGTGCCCGTGGCGCTCAGTACGTCAACTTTATCCGTCAAATTGCCATAGGCATCGTAGACGATTGCGCCCGAGGCGCCATCGCCCGAGCTTTTCAGCAGGCCCAGGTCGGCGCCATTCGTATCGTACTTCTGCACCGCGCTGGTGGCCGGGGCAACGAACCAGGTCGTCGGCGCGCCGAGAACGGCAGAGGTCGACACCTGCTGGTAAGTGTTGGTCGTATTCGACAAGACGGAGCCATTCGCCATCTTGACGACACTGGACAGCACCGAGCCGGTCTTCGGCCAGGTCTGCGAATATTCCGTCGTCGTCACGAAGCCGGTCTGCTTGTCCGTGATTTGCACCAGGCGGAAGCCCAGCGCGCCGCGGCCCTGCACGTCGACCGCCGGATCGGCGTACTGGTAGTCGAACTCTTGATCGGCAGCGACACCATTGCTGGTGAAGAGCTTGCTCACGTATTTGCCGAGGCCGCCACTCAAGTGGCCCGGGTAGGATTTCAGGGCCGAGGCAGTTTGCGTCACGAGGCCGGTTGCGATGCCATCGGCATATTCGACACGCTGGGTGGCGCCCACGCCATTGCTCACGCTGTAGATGCGATCCAGTGCCTGGCCGGTGACGGCCACATCGTTCGGCACATACACTTCCCAACGATAGCTTGGCGTCGTGCTCGTGTCCTGGTTGTCTTCGTGGTAGCGCACCATCTGCGTGCGGCCCGTGCCCAGCAGGTCCATGAAGAGGATGCGGTCATTGCCTGCATTGGCGCTGTAGCTGAAGCCAGGCGGGCCGGCCCAGTCGTCGCACACCAGATTGCTGTCATCGCTGCCATCGGCTGCCGTGGATACGTCGTCGCCCAGCACGCGACACATCGCGAGCTTGCCGTTGCCTTGCGGCGTAATCCACGAGGCGTTCTTGTCGATCTTCTCGACCAAAATTGTGGACTGTCCATCGCCAATGAAGTTGCCGACACCGCGGACAGCCATGTAGTTCGATCCGCTGTACTTCTTGCGGACATGGCAATCGAGCGCGCGGCCGGTAGACAGGCACAGGGTCATGTCGGCACGGCTGTAATCCATGTGCGTGGTGCTTGTCCACTGGTGTTCCAGGAAGCCGAATGCCAGGCCACTGTAGCCGGTGCCGTTGAAGTCGGCCGAAGACGCCAGGCCGCCAAAGTAGTAATCAAACGAATATGGCGTACGGCGGTCGACGCTGGTCGGCGTCACCGGCCCCACCGGTGCGTACATCTTGTACCGATAAGGAATCATCGACGCCACGGCAAAACCGGCACTGGGCGCGTCAACCGCCAGCATGCTGACAGTTGGGATCATCGTCACACCAACCCAGCCGCGTTGCGTTTCTTGTGTGCCATTCTCAAAGTGCGGTTTGGTCCAGCGCACATCGTAAGTCTTCCCGACGCCAGTGAAGTCGACCATCTGCTCGAATGCCGAGTAGTTGTGGCGCCAAATTTCTGGCGAACCATCCGCTGCATAGTCGACGCCGATGATGGCTGTCGGCGGATTGCTGACCGGATTGCAGTTATTTTGAATGCACAGCATGGCCGTGCCATCCTGCTGCTGGCGCCCGAACAGCGCCGAACGTCCGTCACCCAGTACATCGGTGATAAACGGAGTCAGCACCTGGCCCAGGCCATTGGTGAGGTAAGTCGTCTTCAGGTTAGCGTCACAAGTGAAGACGATGGTGGAACCGGCCGCGCCCAGCGCCCCCGGGGCCGCCAGCGGCGACAGACAAATCAAGAGGTCGGAGGAGCCGTTCGAGGACACCAGCAAATCCGGTGCACCATCGCCATTGAAGTCGGCAACGTCCACGACCGCGAAGGCGTCGTTGGTGCTCAAACGGTAGTTGTACAGCGTGAACCCACCACTGCCATTGTTGTGGAAGTAGCGATATTGGGTCTTGCGCGTACCCGGCTGGCGGTCTGACGGATATGAACTCAGAGGCGTCGAATGGTCCCAGAACACGGGCGCCACACTCTTCTCCAGCGCATCGGCGCGTCCGTGGTTCTCGAAATCCATGAAGGCAAAATACTCGGGATGCAGCTCATGATTGATCACGCTTCCCGACTGGAAGACGACCGACAACTGTGGCGCATTGGCCCAGTCGTTGCCTGTCTGATTGCTGCCAAAACGCGTAAAGCCATAGCTCTTGGCCGGATCAGGTTTGCCCCAGGCGAGAGTCGTCTTCGGCAGGCTCTCCAGCGCACCTGTCTGCGGATTGGTTGCCGATACCTGTACCGAGGACAGCAGGCTGCGACCGCTGGTCGGACTCACCTCATAGGCCAAGTCATATTGGCGCACCACCGTCGCCGGCAACGCCCCGTCGAGATTGGTGCCGACATAGGTGCGTACCGATTGCAGGCGACGGATCAGGTCGTTTCTGGCCTCATCCATGTAACGCGTCCAGCGGTCCGGACGGTCTTCGTACCGGAACTCGACCGCAGCGTGCGCGGAACTATTCTTGGCGCCATAGCGAATCACACTGGGCACCGGCTCTTCCATGTCGTACTTGTGGCTGGTGTCGGCTTTGCGCTCGTAAGTCACCGACATATAGTTGCCGAATCGGTCTTCCACGCGATCTAGAGCCCAGAACATCGCACCCAGTTTTTGCGTCGGATCCGGTTGCAAAATAGTACCGCTGGCAGTTGCGTCGCTGCTATTGACGAAGCCAAAGACAGGCAGAATACGGCCCGAGGTGGTCGAACCGTAGCTCATGATACGGCCGTCTTTTTCCTGCACGATGAAGCTGCGGTTGGCGACGCCTGTACCCTGGGCCCGGACGCGAGCGAAGCGATCCAGTTCGGTGCGATATTCGGCGTCATCGGCCCAGTAGCCGGCGTCGGAGGCATCTTTATTGATCGCCACCAGGCGTTGGCCATCGAGACACAAGCGATCCGTCGTATTGAAAGCGATACGGCTGTTGATGTTGTCCTGAGCGATCGTACGGCCACAGCGGTGAATCCGCGACAAGCCACTGAGCGACCAGCCGAGGCCAACGAGACCGTTGCCTGCCTGGCTATCGTATTGCAGCGACAGGTGGGGCTGCACGCCAGCCGCGCCAGGCGGCACGACAATGTCAATGCCATAGGTCGCCGCACCGCCTGGGGAGACACCCAGGCTGCCTGGTAATGTGCCCGCGTTTGCATTTCCAAGATACGGAGCACTCGAGGAGACAGCCAATGGCGCGCTTGAGCTCGGACCAGTATCCACGCCCACGCCGACACGCACGCCACTGGACACAGCCAGCAAGGTCGTGCCGTTGTACGAGGCCGAGTTGATCGTGTAATAGCCGGCGCGCGGCGGCGTCCAGGTGTAGCTCCAGTCGCCGCTGGTGTTCGTGCCCGTACCGACCTGCACTTTGTTCACATAGAAGCGCACTTCGGTCACTGAGGCCGTATTGCCGCCCGGGCGAGCGGTCAGCGCCACCGGCGCCACGGCCGCCGTCAGCGTACCGTTGGCCGGCTTCGTCATTACCAGGCCATACAGATTGCTCGGCGTGACATACAAGGTCACCGGCGGCGAATACACCGTCACGCCGCCCTGGCGCACCTTGGCCATCACCGTGTAGCCGCTGGTGTTGGCCGTAAAGTCAGCCTTGCTGGCGAAGAAAGCGCCGGCCGCGGCGTCCCACGCGCCATTGATCCATTGGCCATCGACGCTGAAGGCGATCTCGTCGGCTACGTTCGCCGCGGGCTGGATCGCCGCGCGCAGGAATACCTGAGAACCGGCGACGACGGTGTCGCCATCGGCCGGCGTCGACAGCGCCACGCGCAGGCTGCCCGGCATGGCGCAGTTATTGTCCGCGCAGGGCAAGGCCGTGCTCGTGCCGGATGCGTTCTGCACCAGCACATACAGCGGCGTACCGGCAGGAATGCCGCCGGAAACCTTGGAGGCCACGTCGACCAGGTCGATCACGAAGCTGTGGCTCGAATTGGGTGTCGCGCAGCTGGTGCGCACGGCGGCGTCGTCGCCTTCCGTCATCGTATTGGCCGTGCCGGTCGAGACCAGCGTTCCGCCAGCGCCCGTGCCCGGACCGTTCGTGTACAGCGAGTAGCTCAAGGCCGCATCCTGGCCCGAGGCGCAAGCCCAGCCAGTGAGCAAGGCGCCTGTATTCGCGCCCGAACCCGTCGTGCGCACCCCATTGATCTGGCCCAGCAAGCTGCTGTTGATGGCGTTGACATAGGTCGGCACCGACTCCCACACGGTGCCATTCACGTCCGTCATGCGCAACTTGAAGCCGTAATAGCCCGTGCCGAGCGACATGGTGCTGCTCAAGTTCAGCGTGCCGGTGGCGCTGCCGTTCGTATTGTAGGTGCCCGTCAGCCTCCAGCCCTGGCCGTCGAAATAGTTGCGCATCAAGTCCACGCGCATCAGGCGGTTGGTCGTGCTCGTGCCTTTGCCGGTAATCGTCACATTGAGCTTGCCGTCCGTGCCCACGCGGGCATTGCTCGGCGTCGCCGAAACTAGGCCGCTCATGGAGGTATCGGTCTGTGCCGCGACATTGACCTGCAAGTTTGCGGTGATGGCGCCAAACCATTCCACATTCTTTTGAATCATTTGCCATTGGAAGCCATACGATCCCGCAATCACAGCGGCGTTGTAGTTGACCGTGATTTCGACGGTCTGGCCTGGCGCCACCGAGTTCGGCAGGCTGACACGAGGCGGATTCACCCAATTCAGGTTATCGCGCGGATTTAGCGCGCCGAGGAAATACGTGCTCGCATCCCAAGTCGTATTGCCCGTATTCTTCATACGGACTTTCGTCGTACCCGCCTGGCCCGCGAGCAAGTTAGGTACGGCATCCTGCGACACGAATTCGGCATCATTCTTACGCGTAATCGGGGCAATCGATACTGTGCGGCTGGCCGTACCTTGCGCGCCGGTATTGTCGGTGGCACGCATCAGCAAGGTATGAGTGGCATCGTTGGTCAGATCGACGCTGACACTCCAGACCCCGCCACTAAGCGTCATCGGCTTTGCTGCCCCGCCATCAACAACCAATTCCACGGCTGAAATGCTGCGACCGCTCGATGCAACTGCGGTACCACTAATCGTTGTGGTCGCAACCTGTAGGTCAGTCGAAATAGTCGAGGCCGTAGGATTGGTGATTGAAGGAACGGGTGCCGTGGCGGGTGCCGGCATTGTGAAACTATTGCCTGGAATCTTTTCTTCTACGCTTCGAACGGTCGAGAACCCATAAACTTCCAAGTTTTGACCGGCGTACGCTGCTTGGAAGCTCCCAAGGCTGATACTCCAACGATGCGGCACCTGCGAATTTGGCAAACCGCACGACGTGGCGACCGCCGCCTCATTGCCAAGGTTTGTTGTTTGCGAAGTTAGAAGTGTCTTAACGCCAGAACCGTTGATCGCATAGATACGCGCCGGGATTGCAGCGTCATAGTATTTGTCGCAAACCCAACCATTCAAGAATGCGGCGCCATTTACATCGTATGTAATACTGTCAACATATCCGGCGATCGGACCGTAGGTCTGCGCAGGAGCGTTCACCTGGACCGTAACACTGTTACTGCCCACATTGGTTTGGCCGTTACTGTCATAGATCTTCAGCGTCAAGACGTGAGCGCCTGTGCCAGAAAGCGTAACCGTGCCACTGAAGCTGCTCGGATTGAGCGTCGCCTTCAGCGTTGCCCCTTCATACACTTCCACCTTCGTGACGGAGGCACCGTTATAGGCGGTAGCCGATGCCACCACTGACAGCGAAGCATTGCCGCTGCCATCCGCCGTCAAAGTCGGATTGGTCGAAGGCGTCGTGAAGCTTGTCGTCGGCGGCTGCGCCTGCTGGACAGTGACATAAATCCGATTCGATTCTGCCGAGCGATCATTGCTGTCCGTGATGCGGACGCTCAAACCATATGCCTGGCTTCGTACTGGAAGACTTACCACGGCACTCGTACTAGTGCTGCTAATTGTTGTGGCCAGATTGCCATCGCTATACACCGTTACCGACTTGAAGCTGGCGCCTGTGGTATAGGCCGTGTTCCAAGTGATTGTCACATTGGAGGACGTGCCTGCGGTGACGATAGTGCTGTTATTGTCTGGCGCCGTCAGGGTCGTATCTGGTGCCGGCGGCGCCAGCACGGTTACAGACACATAAGGAGAACTCGACTGAATGTTGGCCGCATTGTAGTTGTCGATCGCACGCGCCCAGATGTTGTGCACCCCAACAGGCAGGCTCAGCACCTGTGAGAAACTCTGCGTTCCCGCACTGCTGTAGCTAATTCGTGTACCCACCGGGTCACTGCTACGGAGGAAATCAACGCTTGAAATCCGCGCATTATTTCCGGGAGTGGCAGTACCGGTGATCGTATAGTTCGCCACTCCGCCAGGACCGGAGTACAGGGTCACTGAAGGTGCACTGGTAAGCGCCGTCGTCGGGGCCGCTCCATTGATTTGGATCGATGCATCGTAAGAATTGGCGAAGCACGAGCCGCCCACCTTGGCGAGACACCACTTGAATGGCAAGGTCGCATAACCGGCGGTGGCGGTATTAATCGGCACCTCAAATTCCGCGACAGCTCCAGGTGCCACACTCGTATTCAACGTAACGCTGGTCGTTCCCCACAAATTGGAGGGACTGTTTTGCGACACCAATTGGTATTGATTCGCCGTCCATGTCGTGTTCCCGGTGTTGCGCATCTTGACATAGGCGTAGGAGGTCGAATTGGGCCACACGCCAAACGACGGCAAGCCGTAGGTCCCATAGGATTCGCCGACCGCGGCATCATTTGCCGCCGTCACGGTCACCGTCGCGTTCGGACTTGAGGCGCCAAACCACTCGACAGACTCCTTCAACATCTTCCATTGGAAGTTGTAAGTGCCAGGCGTGGATGGTGCGGTAATGGTGAAGTTGAACGTGTAGCTGCTTCCCGGCGCCACCGCGGTGCCGACAGGGACGCGCCACAAGCCCCAGTAGGTGCTGTCCTGAGGATTTTGCGAGCCGAGCTTGTAGTTGTCGCTGGCCGTCCAAGTCGTCGTCCCGTTGTTAGTCATCGTCACCGAGACATTCGCCGTTTGGCCAGCAATCATCGAGGCAGGCGGTGTCGATTGCGACGAAAAGGACGCGCCATTTACAAGCGCTGGCGGCGGCGAATTCACGGTAATCGAGAAAGACTTGCTGTCTGGGTTTCCGTTACCGGTTGCCACCCAGGTGCAACTCATCGTATAACCCGCCCAATTGCTGGGCACTCCCATTCCTGTGCTACCGCTGAGCGCGACATGCGTCGAACCGGTGGAACCACCTGCCGCCGAGCAGCTATAGGCCACGTCCGTCGCATTGCTACTGCTCCAACTCCAGCCTAAAGTGTCGCCAGCATTAACTGACGAGGGAGGCGACGACACCGACAATACGGCAGCCGGCGCTGCCGTTGTTGTTACCGTCGCGCTACGCGATACGCTGCCGCCGGGTCCACTTGCCGTGAACGTGCACGTAGACGGATAGCCAACCCACGTCGACGAACTGGTGCGCGAGAATGTTCCACTCGATCCAGCGCCGCTTCCGCTGGTATTCATGCCGCTGCCGGAGGCTGAACAGCTGTAGCTGACAGAAGTGGCATTGGTGCCAGTCCAATCAATTGAGAACGATTGGCCCGCCGTTACTGAGACTGAACTTGTCGACAAACTCAAAGTCGGCGCAGGTGTCGCTTGCGTGATTGGGAATGACTTGTAGTCCGCAACCGTATAGCCATCGGAACGAATGCCGTAGAACGAACAATCTATCTGCGTGTCTCCCGTTCCGCTTGGCGCCGTTCCCGATGTGCTGCCACTGGTCGGAGCAGGATAGTAGGCAACGGGATAGCTGCCTGACGAGTTCGCACGGCAGAATATCTGTGCCTGGCTCGCGTTAGTCGTTCCCCAGCTCACCGTAAAGCTGCTGCCTGCCTGAACCGAACCCGGCACACTCCCCCAGACAGTCGGCGTCGCCATTGGTGGTGGCGCCGCATTCGTGCTCAGCGTCTCCGAGGTCGAGGCGCTGCCTCCCGGGCCGTATGCGGTCCAGGTACAGGACGGCGGGCTCGACACCCAGGAGGCACTGGCCGTGCCGCTGGCAGAACCATTCGGCGAACCCGCGCTCTCGCAGCTCGACGAGACCGAGGTCGCATTGGTCGTGCTCCAGCTCACCGTGTACAACTGCCCTGCAGTCATCGGGCTCGGACTGCGCGAGACCGAAATGGTCGGTGGCGGCGATGCCTGCGCAATCGTGATCGTCTGCGTATCCGAGGAGGCTTCTAATACGTTGCCATTAATCGTGTAAAAACCATAAAACGAACATGTGATCGAAGTACTACCGCTCGGCGCCACGCCAGACATTGAACCGCTGGTTGGCAGGTTCATGCCGAATGCTGGATAGCCTCCGCCATTATTGGCGTTACAAAAGACGCTGATGTCGTTCGCACCTGATGTTGTCCAACTGACCGTAAACGACTGCCCCGGCGCCACCGATCCGGGGGCACTGCCACTGATGCTGGCGTAGGCAAAGGCGGAACTCGCCGTCGATAGGCCGATCGCCCCAACCAGTAATCGCAAGCCCAAGCCCCGATTGGCCAAGAGACGCCACGGCGCGGCCTTGGCGCGGGCCTTTATCGGCGTTTCCTTTTGGGTCTGGAGGGAGAAGAAAGAGCGAATGCGATCAACGAGGCGGGACGTGAAACGATTCATGGTATCGGGGCTAGGATCCGGTTCAACTCGAGAGGATTTTTTGGCCCCTCAAGCCAATCTGCAATTGGACAGATTTGTAAGTTTTTGAAACAAAGCCGCGATACTACATGTACATTTTCTTTTTGTCACCCTTACTTTTTGATAAATAGTGTTCGCTTTTGAACGATGCGAAGAATGTTAAAATAGATTTAATAAATCTGCGCTCGTCCCTACTACGAGCGGCGCCAAAAAGGTCATTGCAAAAATTTCGATCGGATAGTGCAACGAAACGAAAGCGCTTTTTCGGAATCGAATGCGATGCCGGCAGCGCGCCTCGCTGCATCTTCGAATTCTTGCTGAGCTGCGTGACTCTTGCGTGACTTCTGTCCTCACTATCCGGCAAAAACCGACAGATGCAGGCCAACGGGCGGTCCTAAGTCTCTGATTTTCAAAGCTGCTGGTGAATCGACCTGGCCGCGTACCAAATGCTCGGCCCTGGCCTTTGTTCAAAACTACTGCATATTAATACAGCATATGTGAAAATTTACTTTTACTGTATGTTTAATCGCGGTGTCGAACTCCCCAGATCACGGGTGCTGGATCGTTTAGCCCGGCGCTTCCAGGGTGAGTTGGAAATTCTTGAAACTACGGGCCACCGCGCGCAAAAGTCGCGCGGGCCCAACTCGGCGCCGACTGCGTGGCTCAACTATTCGACCCTGTCCTGCAATGGGCTGCAGGCGCACGCTTCACCCTGTCCGGATCGGAAAAACTGACGGATCGTTAAAAGACGATTGTCGTATGCCGGGCTTGGCTGTGTAAGCTCACCAGCGCGCCAAGCGAGGTAATTGAATCCCGGCAACGCAAGAAGCACCATGGCAGCAGGTAGACAATCGGCGGGACGGAGTCGGCAGCGAGCTTAGGCGCGCGTCTTCGACCGGGTGGGGCGTCAGCCGGGAACGGTCGCAATTCCCGCCGGCGCAGCCCGGGCCTGGTCAGCACACGCAAAGCCACGTCGAAGGGTACGCCACCTTGGGCAAGGCAGTGTGCCGCCGGCGCCGTTCCGATGACTGACGCCAGGCCAACGGCCGCATCGACGACCATGGCTGTGGCCCATGCATGCCGCTCCAAGGCGGCCCGGACGCCCTCAATCGCAAATTCAGTTGCATCAGTCATGGGAGCGAGCCTAGCACCAGGTGCGGCATCGAGTCTTCCACGCGCTCGATGGCAACTGGAGGCGGCGCTGAACGTCGCGCCCCCGCCACATTTAAAGCACAGCGGGCCCACGCCAGGCCCTTCACTGATGGGCGATCAGATGACAGCATGGTCGTCGGGCCAGTCCTTCGGGAGGCCTTCCTGCTCGGAGACGCAATACTTGTCCAGGTCGATACAGACGTCCGCCATGTCCGCCAGTTCGGGCGTTTGGGATACAAAGAATTCCTGATCGTACCCGCCGATCCTCAACACTTCACGCTTCATGGCCATGAACATCCGCTTACGGTCACTATCGAGCGCACCGTCGGCCTCGTCGGAGAAGAGCGTCCTGTATTGTCGCCCACCTTGTTGCGCCAAATAAAGCGCAATCGCGCGCGTCAGACACTCGTTGATCCACACGCGCTCGCCTCCGCTCATCTCGCTCACGCTTTTGCTGCTGGCCGCATCGGCGTCGTAGACGAGAACGTCAAAGCTCTCCCGCATCTGGCCGTTCGCATTCGCCACCTGCGTCTGAATCGACAAGCTGAAGCGTCCGCCGTAACAAGCCAACAGCAAGTCGTTGGCCAGCGCCGCGAGGGCGGGGCCGGCGTCGTCAATGGCCAGAGCGATTACGCCATCGTTGCTGAAGGCCTTCGTCAGCAGTTGCCAATAGCCGAGTTCAGCTTCGACAAGGCGGACGCGGGCGGCCAATCGGTCCCTGCGGATGCCGACATCGGCACGCTGCGAGGTCAAATCCGCCTGACGTTGTTGGTCGCGCATGGCATTGACATAGGAGTTTTCCGCCCAATCCAACGATTGCCGCGCTTGGGCCAAAGCAGCACGGGCCGAAGCGACACGTTCCGCCCCTTGACTTACGGGCAAATCGGCGATGGCCTGCCGGACGCGAGTCCGTTGCGCCGAGCACCGCTCTTCCTCGCGCGCGTCGATAGCGTCGATTCGCGCCAACTCGTTCGTGGCGCATTCGCGCTCACGCGCATCCTCAGCATCGCCACTCGTGTCCGCCAAATCCGCCGCGCGCTGCTGCTCATCCAAGCGCGCAAGTGCCGCTCGGGCCCGCCCCAGCGCAACTGCCCTGCCCGCCCAATCCGCGCGCGCCGCTACGCTGTTACGTGTAGCTTCGAGAGCGGATCGCGCCCGCCGCAAGCACATGGGCGCGGATTCCAATACGGCGATTTGCGCGTCAACGCGTACGAGGCTGTCCGCGAATCCATCCCGTTCGCGGAGCAAGCGGCTGCGCTCAGCCTGCAGAGACGAACTCTGCATGGCCGCAGTGCGCGCATCGGCAAGCAGTTGGCAAGCGGCCTGCATCGCATGCCCGCGACAGGGCACCTGACCGGTGAGACAAGCGCGCCGTCCCGCATCTTCCGAACGCAGCAGCACTTGGCCGGCCTCGCGTTCGATCGCCGCGATCGCCTCTGCCAGTCGCCGACGTTCCGCCTGCCGTTCCTGCAATTCCAGTACCTGTTCCAGATTGACCTGGACGGCTGCCTCCCGTGCAGACAAAACTTGCCGGGCAAGTCCAAGGCGACGACCGGCGCGGACGATGCGCGCTTCCAGCGCGAGCAAGTTCTCCCATTCGCTGCGCTCGGCCCGCGCTCGCACGCGGCGCTCTGCCGCGGCCTTTGCCCGTGCAACCATGCGGCGTGATGCCTGCCCGTCACGCGCGAGCTCGCGCTGTCGTAGCGCCGCGCGGTCCTGGCGCCCCGCCAGTTCCAGCCCGTCGATTTGGGCCAGCTCGTCTTCCAATCGGCGCCGCCTGGAATCGGTATCGGCCTCCTGGGTGGCGAGGGCTTCCGCGCGCGCCAATTCGCGTTCGGCGGCGGAGACGCCGGCAGCGCGCGCCGTGCGCAAGGCGAGTGCTTCTCCCGCGCGGGCGGCCGTATCGCCAAATACGCCATGATTCGTCACGATCCGAGCCAGATCGACTTCACACTGCGCCGACTCTTGCCGCAAGCGAGTCAGCCCGCCACGAAGCAATTTGACGACTTCATTGGCCTGGATACCCAGCGCACGGATGGCGTCCAGTCCGAGTATGTCGGCCAACAAAGCCTTGATCTCGCCATTGTCGTAGGCCGCCAGATGGCGCCGGCCCTGGGCGGCGAATACGGAGACGAAGAACGCACGCGGCGTACCGAGCAAGGATTCGACGCAGCGCTCATAGCTGTCGATGCGCCCGTCGGACTGCGTGCCGTCGGGCAGCCGCGCGGCGCGCCAACCGTCGCGCCATTCGTGCAAATAGGCTTCCGTCTTGCGGCGCCCATTGGTGCGGATCAGCACCGTGCTGCGGTAGCGTTGCCCAGCGTGCTCCCAGACCAGTTCCTTCGTACTCTCGGGCAGGCAGACGTGTTCGTAGTAGTGGAAACTGCCGCCACCGTCTCCGCCTGCGCGCGATGGCATGGTCAGAAATGGAGTGAGATTGTCCAGAACCGTGCTCTTGCCGCGGCCATTACACCCGACCAGCGCGACTAAAGACGCCCCGCCCGACAGTGCGGCGAGGTCCAAATGCAGTTCATCGCGTCCCAGGCCGTCGCGGATGCCGCGAAAGCCACGCAACGTCAAAGAAATGGGCTTCATGTTCGATCCTCCCGTCGTTCATCAAGCCGCGAGTGGCAACGAAGCGGCCGGCAGCGACTCAGCCAGGATAGTTTCGGCAATCGCCTCGGGCGCGGCTTCGCGCAATGCGACGAGCCGCACGCGCAAGGGTTCGGGGTCCGCTTCGACCAGGCCGGCCCAGCGCGCCAACTGCGCTTCCACGCTCGTCTCCGTGGCCATGCCGGGGGCACGTGCCCGTTGCACGCCGATGATCCGGCCCTCGAGCTTGCATTCTGCAGCGGACGCCAGCAGATGCTCGATGGCCGCCCGGTCGATAGCATGCCGGTCTTCCTCAGCCACTTGCCAGCGCACCCGCACGTAAGCGCCGTCGACATCCGCTTGCGCGGCCCGCTCGGCCAGCTGGTTCAGGTCCGGCGGGCCGTCGAACACGATATCGACCGTTCGTCGGGCTGGCGTAGGGACGAGGCTGCACGTCGCCCCTCGCACGCCCACTTTCCACAGCAAAAAGCCTTTCTCGCCCTCCTCGCCGTAATGGAGGCGGCCGATCGAACCGGCATAGGCGACCATGCGCCCTGCCCGCTCCCAGGCTTGATGCTTGTGGATATGACCGAGCATGAATGCGCTGGCGCCGGCGGCCAACAGGGCTGCGCTCGTGAACTCGTGGTCGAAACCGGCCATCGGGACGCCGTGTTCCGTCACACAGCCGTGCACCGTCCCATGCGCGACGCCGATGGTCGGGACGCCGAGGGCACGAAACGCCTCATTGGCGTGTCCAAAATGGGCCAACACGGCCGCCAGCTGCTCGCCGATGGCACGCGCCGCGGGACCTGCCCCAACATGGGCGGCGACCGTCGCCTTGTTGACTGTCGGGAGACAAGTCACGACGGCCCGTGCGTTCTCGGGCACAGCTTCATCCCAGTCCGGCTCGGCCAGCCACCGACCGCCATTGAGCAAAGCCACTTGCTCGATCCGCTCGGCGACATAGACGGGCCAACGCGCGCGCACATGCCGAAAGACGTTGAGCGTGCCTGGCGGCTCGTGTGAAAACGTACCCTGCAACATCAACACCGGGCAATGGTCCGCCAGCTGTCTCACCCGTCGCACCAAAGTGTCCACGGCCGGCGCGTGGACACCCAGCGCGTGGTCCGTCGCATCGCCAGAGACGATTGCCAGGTCCAACCCCTCGCCTACCGCAGCTTGCACTGCCCAGGCGAAACAACGGTCTACTTCCGCCAAGGTGCCGGTCGCGTAGTGGAGGTCGGAAAAATGCGCAACTCGAAGGGTCATGATGGCGCCTCCATTCACGCGGTCGCGCCCAGCACGGCTTCGATTTCGGCCGCGATGCCCCCTTGCTCAGCCATTCTGGTCAACTCAGCCAGAACAAGGCGTCGCCCACCGGGATTGCGCTTCCAGCCGCGGCCCCAACGCTGGTCGGCGAACGCTTCGAACCGCTCAGGCGGCACCCCGGCGGCGAGAGCGCGCGCCCGCACGTCTTCCTCCGTGGGCCCGGTACGGTCTGAGCCCTGCCCAAAGCTGGGCGATACAGGCGCCGAAAGGGCCTCAGCCTCCAACACTTCGGGTTCCTGCAAAATGTCGAGCGCTGCCCGGGTCTCGCCCTCCAAGCGATCTGGGGCAATGTTTAGCAACGCCGCCACGTCGATCGGCGCTTCCAATTCGATGATCCAGTGATCGCTGCGCACGGCCCGCCCGGTCTCGTCGAGATGGGTCAGTGCGCGTTTGACTTTGCTCAGGTAGAACGGCGTGCGGCCATCGACGAAGCCGGCGAGGCGTCCGCCGCAAAGGGTGGACAGGGTCTGGAATTTAGCGACGGCCCGGCTCATGGCCGTAAAGCTATTCGTGTGCAGTTCGAACGCATCGAGAGAACGGATGCCCGGGATGAAAAACAGGAAGCGGCCGGACAAGTTGCACTGCCGGCTCTGAAATTCGGGGCAATTCTCCGGGTCGCACATGCCGCCGTTCTCGGCACGAAGCTGCGTCTTGCGTCCGCCAAAAGGACGTAGCACGCGTTTGCCACCACGATCGGTCGGCGCGGGCGCATAGCACTTGCAATATCGGATCAAGCCGTCTTCGGCATATTCGCTCCAAAACTTGCGCTCGCTCGCGCCCCAGGCCACCAGCTCATGCGGCATCACGGCCTGCCACACATCGGCTGGAAAGATGACGGGGAAGCGGTAGAGGCGTTTGATACCGTCGCCGCGGTCTTCCCCGAACGCGTCGAGAATCTCTTGCGCCGTCTTCGGGTTGGGAAAATCGCCCGGGCGCGCCGTGAAATACTGGACGTTCTTCGGCACTAAAGGGTGCGGCAATTCACTAATGGTCTGCGCAATCGTCGCTTCAATTTCCTCGAAACTGCGCCCGGCGCCGACGCCTTCCTCGTACAGGGCGCGCGCCTTGGGGTGATTCTCGGCAGAACGGGTCAGGACTTTGATCCCCGCTCGGATCTTGCCACTGGTCGGAATGCGGGTGCTGCGCTGGCCCAGCACGGATGGGAATGACGTTTGTGGGCGTAGTGCGATTGATGTCGTAGTCATGGCGTTCTCCTAGAAAGCGCGATTCATTTCGCACTTCTAGGGTCTCGCCGAACCGCGCCGCGTCAAGTGGTGGGACCGCAGCGCGTCGGGCCCACTGACGGCCCGCCCTTCGCCTACTCGCCAAAGCGAGTAGGCGCGGTCTCCCCTTTTGTATCAATTGTCGTCACCGATGGTTGCCACCGGTGGCAGCGCCGGCATGGCGTGATCTAGCCTCCACCGCCAGCAACCTTCGTCCTTGTCAATGGCCGCCTGCTTCTCCTGCTGGTCCCGCAATTCCGCCCAAGGATCGAGTACATGCAGAGGAAGCGGTCGAGGCCCGGCATCAAGTAGAAGAAAATTGGCGAAAGCGCCCCAAGACTTGGCGTCATAACGCAGAGGCTTGAGGAATCGCCGACCGGCTCTCACGAGGGCGTCATGTAGTCCGAGTTCGTGGCTCCCCGCCAGTGGCATCCAAACCTTCGATGTCAACATAAGCGTCATGGTATCGACATGAAGTTCGCGCTCGCTGCGGGCCCAGACGATAGCGGCTAGGACGACACGAGTCTGGGCGACAGCGTCCATCGTGTCAATCAACTCGCGGTGCTTGCGCGCGAGGCGCTCCCATACTTGCGCGCCGATCAAGAGTGGCAAGTCTGGCATATGCTTTAGCCACACGAGGCGATTGGTTGCCCCCTGTTCGATGGCCTTCAATTCGCCAATGATCGGTAGCATCGGGATGCGGCCATCCTCCCGTACCGTCAAGCGGCTCAACCGGCGGTTGCGGCGCGCCGCAATCGCCACCTTGTGCTCAGGATAGTATGGTTCCGGGACGAAGAGCAGGTCGCGCAGCAGAACTCCCTTCATGCGAATTTCGCAGGCAGCATCAAGCAAGTAACGCTGGAAGAGCGAATAGGAACGCTTACCAGCCATCGCGGGGTGCCAGCGCTGCAGCGCTGCACGCTCCATGAGCAGATGCAGAAAGGCCGTCAGAGACATCGGCTGCGCGCCCGCGACCACATCGGGCCGGTCAGAGGCTGCGGCGGAAGGCCTGGAGCGCCCTGGTTGGCGGGCCAAGGCGAATCGGACGCTGACATCGACCAGGCCATCCGGCCCTTCCCGCATGGCGGTTCCGACGAGCGCACCAGCGCCGGAGACATCGGGCTCCGGTTCGTACGCTATGCAACGAGGATGGTGCAGAGCGCCCGTGCCCGGCATGCACTTCACGACAAAGCGATGGTAGCGCGCGACATACATTTCCACGCCGCCTGGCACGCACATACAGCGCGGACGGGCCGCGCTCCTGTGGCATGCGGCCAGGGCAGACTGTAGGGCCGTGTCGGAGCGCTCGATCAAGCGATCGGCTATCAAATATGTCTGCTGTTCTTCCATACCGCTCGAGAGTGAATGGGGCTTCATCGCGAGTTCATCACGGCGTGGCACGCTCGACAAGCAAGAACCCCTACTCCAAACACGCCTGGTTTATGTGCGGCCTCCGGCTATCACGGACCAGTCTGCGCACTACCGTGCTGTTACGGGAGGGTCTTGATCGCTTGCGCCGGTCAACACCTCTTGGAATTGAAAACCGACGTCAGCCAATTCGCCATCAAACTGAAGCACGTGCACGTTTAGCGGAGTCCGTGCACACCCTTTCTGCAATTACTCACCTTTGAACCACCCTTCCTTCCCCCCAAGGCGCAAGAGAAAACTCGACCCAACACCGCCTAGCCTTGCGATTGAAACTCAGCCAGAAGAAGTAATTGACCCAATCCAACAATTACCAAGGATTCCGTTTAGCTATACTTTTGGCATTTACCGACTGTCACTCTTATGTCTGAAAATTCAAGCTCAATCGCCGAAATTATCGCGAATGGCCGTTGGCGCCGTGCCGTCTTCACCAGTTTTACGCTTTCCCTCACTTATTTTGAATGCTACGTCTTGCCGCGCCTTCGCGCTCAAGGTTGCAGCGCAATCGACCTCTATGTCGATGCCTTGGGTTACCGGGATTCCCTCGTGGAACAACGCAGCCGGCACGCCGGACGCGACTATGTCGTCCATCCGGTGCATGTCAGGTCAGGAATTTTCCATCCCAAATTGATTTATCTATGGCCTGAGGACGGTGATGGCGACGTACTGATGGTTGGCAGCGGCAATCTAACTTACGCCGGCCACGGCGGTAACCTGGAAGTATTTGAACTCTTGCGCCCAGCTTTGCACGCGAAGGCATTCGCGCAAGCGGCAGTGTTCTTTGGCGAATTGGCGAAACTGCGCACCAATAGGATCGATATCGGCGATGCCGGCGGCCCGTTGGAAGGACTGCAAAGGCGAACGCAGGCCTTGGCCGAAAAATATCCCAACGCACAAGACGTGCAATTCGTCCATTGTCTTGGCGAGCCAGCGTCACATCAATTGATCCGCGAACTAGCTGGCCAAGAATTCGACGAATTTCTTGTCATGTCGCCCTACCACCATCCAGAGGCGATCCCCGTTAAGCAACTGGTCGAAGCAACACGACCAAGAACGTTGCTGGTGGCCGTCGATGCGAAAGCAAATTCGTCGCCATTCCCTTTTGAGCGTGCTTCGAATTGGGAGTGCTCAATTCGCGCTGTCGCGGCTCGCCAGGTGAAGAGTCGCTTTCCTCACGCGAAATGGTACGAGTGGCGCGCTGCCGGCCGAGCGACGATTTTCACGGGGAGCTTTAACGCCACTGCAGAATCGCTGACTAGCTGCTCCAATATCGAATGCGGCGTCCTCCGGCGCGACGTTTCGCCATCGACGGAGTGGTTCGAGGTAGAACCCATGCCGTTCGAAAAGCAACTCTTTCCACGCGTCGGGGGGATCGGCGAATTGCCGGTAACCGCGTCTTTGTCATTGGGCACCCTTTCCGGACGCATCGTTGGCTATGTCGCATCGGCGCCGCGAGAATGGACCTTCAGCCTGCAGAGCGGCGAGCTTGCACCGACGGCCTCACAGCCGGTCTGTGTCAACGAGGACGGCGAATTCAAAGTTAGACTGGTAAAGCAGATTGACACCGACAGGGAAAGCGGGCTGCAAATACGCATGGATGCGGGTTCCCATGCCGCGCGCGGCTGGGTATCGCTGCCGCACATCCTAAACATCGGAGCACAGCGACGTGCCCTCTTGTCCAGTCTGGCGGATGTGGGCCAAGGTTCCGAGAGCGCAGCTGGTTTTGCGGGCTTGCTGACAATCCTAATGGACGAGATCCGCATTTTCACGGCCGAGAACCCTTCCAACATCGGTCAATGGGCGGGAAGCAAACACCACAAAAACGCTTCTGAACGGGGCGCAGCTGATGCACCTGAACCAACGGCGCTTCCCCGCGAAGTCATCACCGATGGTCCCCACCCGGCTGTCGGCGGAACCCGCGAGCGACTGCTGACTGCGCTAGCCAGCGGACAATCTGGATGGTCAGTCTGGGGACAGCTAGCGCACGTCTTACTCGGCCCCTCGGCATCGCAGGTTGAATATGGCCCGGAAACGTCAACGTCCCCATCTGCGACAAGACGAACTGTGCGGCCGCCGGCGCATCCAATCGTGCACCCGGAGCATGAGGACGATGCCGATCCGGAAAAGGTGGAGGCTGCACAACAAATTCTGCTTGCGGCGATTGGCAACTTTGAAAGTCTCATCGGCGACTGCAGAGAGGAACTGCAACGGCGAATCGAGCGCGCACGCGCGGCGGGTGAGGAACCCGAGCAGATTCTCCTGAACCTGGCCCACTTGGAGCGCACTTGGCTTCATGTGATGCTGCGTGCGCACGCCGGCCCGCTAAATGATATTCCGGGCGCTGTCCGTCATGTCGGGGAATGGTTGCACAGGTCGGTGGACACCGCTTTTTCTGGTGCGGCGCAAGCGCAAATGCTTTTCGAATATGCCGGCTGTGCCGCGGTTTTAGCCCTGCAAAACGCCGATAAGCCAAGCGCATTGATGGAATCACTAGCGAACTTCAGCGCTCCCACCAAAGCGAGCCGATCTGCACAGTACCTAGAAGCGGCATTCAGTGGCGCGCCAGACATTGAATTGACGCTGGATCTTGCGACTGATTGGCTCAATTCACAAGTGGGCCATGCCTTGGTGGGCGAAGCAGTAGCAAAAGCGATCACGGCACTCAGCGTCGCCTTGTCGCAGCCGACACCACGCGCTCTTGTGGCACGCTACCTAAAAGAAAGGCCTGTTCATTCGGACCCAACTATATGGCGCCCTTTGAATGAGAGCATGCTGCGTTTGCTACACGCCGCAGTCCGTCCTGGACGTCCTGGACAGCATTTTGGACGGGTTGATGTCCGCGCAGTCACGTCTTGCACAGTGTGCAATCGCGATTTGCGCATTACCGCCCCAGGGCGGGACGACCGGCGCCCAGACCCAACGATGCTCGCCCAACTGAAACTCTTTTGTGTGGCCGAATGCCCCAAGTGCCGGGCTCCGCTGATCAACGAAATTGCCTTGCCAAAGTGATTATGAATTCCATCATCGAATCACCCTTCTTTCTGCCGCCACACAAAGATGAATCTGGTGGCGTCGATTACCTCGGACTTCGCGCCATCAATCTCCAGATGATGGATCAACTATTACCCGGCCTGAATAACGTGGCAAATCGCATCCGGCCGTTTTCCTTGTTGACGTGGACGATATGGGCCTACGAGGATTATCAGAAAGAGCGCAATTCACACTTGGAGGCCAGGCAGTACCTAAAGTTTCGCGAAAAAATCGAAGCTCTTTTCGTACTCAGCCACCGGTTTGCTGGCATTCCCCTGACGGGTATCGCGGGCGCACAGCAGCGAATCGAAACGCGCAAGAAGACGACGCTGCGTTTCGAAGATCTAGGGCGCCAGAGCAGAAACACGCTGATTGAAGCCGTCAATTACGGACCTGGTCTCAAAGGTGACGGCGGATATCATTTTGCTTACCCCCATCCGGCAGTCCCAAAAGCCTTTTTGGTAACCAAGGTTGGAGAACGGTTGGCGAAGGCCTTCGACGAACGCCTGCGCAAGAAACTCACGGAGAGCCAATATGAATTCTTGCGTTCGCCGGACCATTTCACGCTCCCGACGGATGAGGTCGTCGCGTTTGCGTCCGCTTGGCATTTGGAAAAGCCGTCGTCCAAAGAGCAAATGGAATTCTTCAGTCGTTTCTATCCGAGCAACGACTCGGGTTCACGTGAGCAGACACGCGTCGCGACGATTGACTTGATCTTGTCAGTTTTGGAGCACAGCCGCGAGCCACTTTCGGCTCACGAAATCCGTCTTTCGATGACAATGGGAGACTTGCCTCCATTGCCCCGTGCGGTGGAAGATGCCCGATGGCGCTGGAAAGCGCTGCAACTGCGCCAGGCACAACGTTTGGCTTTAGAGGTTTTGTTCGGCTGGATGGAACGTTGCATTTGGCAAGAGGACATGCACACGACATCGCAATACGCCTCCCGGATGACCGAAGCAGTACGCCAAGTACGCCCTGACTGGAATGTCGAGACCGTACTAGCCGGACGCCTCACGTACTTCGCGGCCATGGGCGACACCTCCGAAGCGCTTTTTTCACACGGCTGGACCCATCCAGAATGCAATGTCGTGGGCGCTGCGGTCGAGCTCGTCAAAGCGGCCCGGGGGTTGACCCTGGACGATGAGGTCGTCGTTTCGGCACTTGATCTACTGATACTCGTCGCCGTTCACACCGAACACTTCTTGCGCTCTCCGACTTTGGCGCCGTACGTGATTAACGCTTCTTATCAGCGCTTGCCACTGCAGTGGTGGGCGACGACCTTACGTGCACACGGTGGCGAATCGCTGCAGACATTCTTGCAGCGATTGATCGAAACGTGGTTGGTATCACAGCATCTCGGTGTCGCCGCATCGCGTTCGACCGACGACAGTGGGCGCATGCGCTTGAGTATCGACGATGCCGGCATTAGTTCGTTGCTGCAAGGAGAGAATGAATGCTGGAGCCCGACGCTTACGGCCGATCGAGTTGTCACTGCCTTGTCCTTGCTGCACGAGTGCGGCAAAATCGAGTGCTATTCACCAGAAGAGGACGAGACGCGCTATTTCGTGACGAGGCTGTGAGTCGTGATCATCCGATCACCGCCAGCGCCCACTCCACGCATTCCGTTTTGAGGACGGCAAGAGTATGGCCTTCCACCACGCCAAACGTAGCAGCGTAGCGCCTGCAGGTTTGCCCGAAGAACAATCAGTTAACTCTCGCTTCTAGCAACGACGCCGACCTTTCGTTTGTGCTTCTTCACGCCTCTAGGGTTTCGCTGTGCCGCAGCCTTTGCCGCTGTACGCTGTTGTTGTTGCCTGATATCGAGAACCAAGAAGACGACCCGAACTTGGTCGATGCCATTTCCGTAGTGCGCAGTCAGACCAGGCGGCCGAGAGTCTATCGGTGGGTGAACGTCCAACTTTTCGAGAATCCATCCGCCAACCGTGACTTCGCTTGCGATTTTCTTCAATTCATCGAGAATCGCGCCATTCCACGAAAGGCGGGAATACGTCAAATGCACCATGAATTTGCAGGAACCATAGGCAAAGAGTTTCGCGAAGTGCATAGCGAGATCCTTCTTCGTCCACTCCGTTGACGCGGGCCTGGAACAGATCAAAGCTTCGCCGATGACAAACTCATTTGTGCCCTTTTTGAGGACGATGTCCCGCCTACCCGGATTCTCACTACCGCTATAGCCGCCCATTGATTGGTCCGACACGCTCCAATTCAAGAAAGCCAATCGCGACGCAAGCAATTCGCGCAGAAGCATATTGAGGTCATCCTCGCAGGTATCAAATTCTATTCCGCGCATGGCAGGAACAAGTGAGTTTATGCTGGCAGCCGCGTTTCGAACATGCTCAACAATGAAGTCAAGAAATCCGACTGAACTCCACGCCTCGGCCTGGCGAATGGGGTCCATCGATTGTAAACTCCATAGTGCGCTTCGAATATCGCGAATCGGCTCTGATGTTTCACTGATCTCTAGCCCGATTCGAACACCCGTGCCGGTATTCAAATACCCACGCACCTTCTGCAGCAGCTCCGTCTGTCCGAACTCTGCTTCAGCACTATCGAGTTCACCTGCCGCTGCAACACCCCGCCCGCTTCGACAAAGCGCCACCGCCAACACTGCGGAAACCTTTTCCGTTCTCGCTTCAGCCTTGGTTTGTTGCAAAGTCTCTACAGCTTCAGAGGGATGCCCGGAAGCCAGCAGTAACAAGCCCATGTTGAGTTGGAACGTGTCGCCAAGCGACGGCTCGTTTCTAAATGTCCTTTCAATCTCTTTTGCTTCGAGGAGCAATTCATCGGCTTTCCAGCGTTCCTCTTCATTCAAAATCTGAAACACGTCTTTGTTCAGCAAACGCTGGATCTTCAATGCAAATCGATTAAAAGCATACTCAGGTGAATTGGGATGTTTTCGGCAAAGGACGTCGAACAGTTGCTCGCCAACTTCGAGGTTTCCATTTTCACGAAGCAGTTGCGACGTCGCGCGATAAAATGAAATTGCATCGCGGGCGACCTCCGCATCAAAATGCCCTAGCCCATCAGGCACTTCGGCTTCGTCAATCGTATCCCAATCTTGCGTGGCTAAGGCCAGACGGAGTGATTGCCGGAAGTGCGTGATCCAGAATTCGGAAGGCAATCTTCTTGGCGTGGGGAGCTCCATAGCAAGGAACGTCGCGGCTGCACCATTGAGTCCGGCATTGAGCAGCGATTCGATCCTCTGGAGTTCCGCAGGAAAGTAAACCTGCGCCGCCCGTTCGGGGGTCAACGCGAGAATTCGGGCGTCAAGACTGGCACGCATTGCCCGTGGCGCCACCGCCTTAACCTGTGCGAGGAACCCAGGCTCATCAGATTCCAGGATTTCGCTCAATAGTTGCCTCGCCGTCCGATCGTCCAAAACCCCTAAAGCTCGTCCCAAGTCGCCAGCAATACCGGGCTCATGAACGGTGCCAGCCCTGTCAATTTCAAAGTCGAGAGCAAAGGCGTGCACACGCCCTCGCTCGGCGTTTGCAATCGCGCCGCGAAACAGTGCCCTGCCCAAGGCTTCAACCAAGTGCCCTGAATCCGAGCCGCGCCGCTCCAATATTGCGCGTGCCAACGCACGAATATGACTACGAACGGCGCGGGCCAAGTCGTTTCGCACCGTGAATTCATTTTCCTCATCAATTTTGGCGAGGACCGATGGCACGTCGACCGGGTCCAAGCACATACGTAGGTGAGCCTCTCCGCCTTTTTCGGCCATCTTAAAGAGCAAGTTCGCCATGGGCGCCGTGAGCCGGTTGGCCGTATGTCCAAACTTCTGACTCGACACAGAGGCAATGTAGGCATTGACAAGTAAAGTGCCGTCCACTTCCTCGATCAGCTTTCCCACCTCGACCACGTCCAATGCAGCCAGGAAGGCCGGAAGACCAAGTCCCAATTCGTATGCGCCGCCTATCAATGACTGATAGACGTCTTTGAGTAGGCCACGTTCCCAACTGCGAATCTCATCCACCAGTAGAAGTCGCATCGCTTCAACTGCCCCCATGCGTCGCCCGTCCCAACGTTCTGTCAGCATGCGAAGACGGTGCAGAAGTGCCGCGATTTCCGCAGGCGGCACCTGCTGCCGGCGTACGTGCAAACCCAAAATTTCGACCGCATCACTGAAGGATCGATGTCGGGACGCCTGGTTATCGGCCTCCATCATGTCTCTCTCCCACGCACCCGTGTACAGCATCCAGTCCGCCACAAGGGAACAGGCCAACGGCGCGCACTCGGGTTGCAGGAGCAATTCAACGACGAGATGCGGTCGGCTACCTGCCGCCCTCACCAGTTTTGAAAAGAGCACAGGGCGATCTTCGGCCGCGCGAAGCATCCGAATGAAAATAGGATGTGGGGCCTGGCTATCGTCTGCGTGGTCGATCTCGTCAAATAACAGCCTGACGACATGACCGAGCAAATACCAAGTTCCGTGATCGTCCATTTCGAGCCGTTGGATAAGTGGGCTACTAAACCAGTAAGCGCGATCGAGGCGCGAGGCCGGAATGTCCGGTATTTGACTCTCGATATTGACCGTCAGCTGAGAATGCGCATGCGCCATTCGCGAGACAGCATGGACCCGGTACTCATGCCATGACTCGAAGGAACATTGGTTTTCTAAGACGTCGAATGCCGCCCCAATGAAGGCGTCATAGGCTTTCCCTCGCCATTGAGCAGAAGGCACAAGCTCAGGACAGGCTAGGAGATCGTAGCCCTTGATCCAACGTTGAAGCGGATTCTCACCGCTCTGGACCAACATTCTTTCCCAACTGCGCGCCGCCACCCACACCGGCGACTCGCTTGGTAAGAATGCCTGTGATCGGTTCGCGAGCATGCGCCGCCTGTCCTCTGCTGCATCGGCAATTTTTCCATCTTCCTGACCTCTGTAGACGAATTCCTCATGACCATAGCTTTCCAGCCACTTCGCGACGGGTTTAAGCTCACGTGGAACATCGCCACGCCGCACTCTCTCGCGCACCCCACTGAGTACTCCGACCTTTTGCCAACCCAGCGCAATCCAGCCGGCCTCTGTCAGCTCGCTAATGGAGAGGGCCTTTCCTTCGGTTGTCTCGAATTTGTCAATTTCGCACTGCAAACGTTGAGTTGTATTGAAGCGCATTTGCTCCCACTCCAACAATGCGTTCAAAACATCCTCGTCTTTCAAGAAGACCTGCTCTGGTGGGAAGTGCTGCTTGAAGCCTCTTGTGAAAAGGCTTCGCGAGAATCGCTCGCGTAATACCCGCCTCGTCTCGGCCGGCACATGATTAAAGCTTTCGAACTTTTTCACCACTTCTCCCTAGCCAGCCTTGCGAATGAGCGGATCGAGTGCAACAGCGGCGTTGATCAGCCTAGTTTGCTCCTCCACAAGTGTTTGGAACCTCTCGAACAGTACGTATGCGTGATCGCATTCCTTTTCGAGCAGCGGCACGATGTGCGCCAAAGCCAGCGGCGGCATTCCGCCAAAGCCATAAATCGTCTGGCCAGCAGCGGATGTTTTCTTTCTACTGACGCTCCGTGTGTATCCAATTTCAAAACGTGGCGGAAACTGGTGGTGAAATGAATTCCTGAAGTTCCCAGTCGCCGTTTGAAACTTTCTGCTCCCAAATCTCTCCCATGCCCGCTTAAACGGACGATAGCTCGGCCAAGGTCGTCCGACGGCATCCGCAATTTCAGCATAGATCAGGTCGTCAGGAGGCAGATCATCGCGCCATTCAGATTTGTACTTGAGACGATTCGCTTGATGACAGAGGTGGGCAGCGGCAAATATGAACCGCGACCTGATGGCATACGGAAGATTGAGCACCAATGTCGCAATTGGGTCGACAAATTTATGTGTTACATCCATGAGCTGTTGGTCATTCAACCCGACTATGACGTCTCGCCATGCTGCAAGCTCATGCGTGTAATTGGTCATTGCATTGATGGCGTTGGCAAGCTCGTTCGAATAGTCGAGCAGCATTTCGCTGTAGGGGAACCAAACAATCGTCAACTCATTCCCAAGCGTACTCCAACGGTAAGGCATGAATCGCCCCTTCAAAGGGGTGACTTTCAATTGCCGATGAAATTCTCTGTAGCGCGCGATGGTCATTCAAGTCACCTACTCAATTATTGGTAAGGCGCAAGCGCCCCAAGCGTGCCTGAACTGCTTCTTATGATCAGCCGAATTCACGGTTCAATTGAAGACCGACCGGAACTGATGATTACGCGAGTCCAAAATCAAAGGGCCAACATAATCAAATGTCATCTGGCGCAAATCGCCTTACGTATTCAGCCAATCTAATGAATCGACTGTGAGTTGCAGAACCCGGCAGTGCTTCACGAATCTGACGTAAGCAAGCGGCTAACTGTGACGGCGGCCATTGAGTCGTAGACTCGATCACCAGCGCTAGGAATTCAAGAGCGGCATCGGGAAATTTTCTGCAAATCTCGGCTTCACTGAGTAGGTTGACAACATAATCCGGATGTTCAATGGGGCCTAGCCAATGCTTCAAGGCATCGAACGCTTCCGGGAACATCTGATTCGTGGCCACGGCCAAGCGGGCAAAACTTTCCGAAATGCTTTTTGTGACCGACGCCCGGGACTTGGGCCAAACCGCTTTAAGGTAGGGCTGGATACGGTTTTCCCAGTATTCGGACCGCTGCTCTCCCGCACCATCGAGCGCACGAATCAAGGCTTGCGCCGCTTCCTCCAGTCCAGCACTCGGCAATGAATGCGTAGCTTTCTTCAGCTCAGTTTTCGAAAATGGAGACTCCGTTTCCAGAGCCGCGTAGGTCAAAAAGGCAGCGTATTGCCCATGGTGCTTGCCAAGCTGGTCGTAATGGTTCGCGGTATCTAACAAGGGCTCCTTAAGCGCTTCAAGGAGTGGAACGTATAACCGAGGCGACCAGAGAAAACCTTCCCAAACACACCGGGCGTCTTCTGGAGACCTCGCCCAGTCAAATACGGGGATAAGCTCCATTTTGGCCCAGTCAGGATCGACGCGAAAAAGCGAAACCAAGTGGGCAGCAAGAATTGTGCGACCAAGCGCGAACACTGATACTCGCAAATCACACAAATCGGTAAGCAGTGGTTTGATCTCCCTCGATAAACCTTGATCATCCTCAAGTATTTGCCTATACCACCAATGCAGGACCGCCTCGACACTCTGTCCAATTGGATGATTTATGGCGCGATTAACAGGGTCATCGTCTGGCTCATATT
This sequence comes from Massilia sp. TS11, assembly GCF_022012445.1. Lineage (GTDB taxonomy): Bacteria > Pseudomonadota > Gammaproteobacteria > Burkholderiales > Burkholderiaceae_D > Telluria. Next base: position 32,259 of record NZ_JAKLTS010000003.1, on the reverse strand, counting down.
TATCGGCCTTGCTATTCATGACAAGACGGGCCACCAACCTCAAGAAGGTGGCGTCATGTCCGACAAATGACTTTGCCTGCGACCGAAGCCACCAAGCCAAAGGGTGCGCCAGCGATTGGAGGACTTGATCCGGGGCACCCTCCAAGACCATAGCGACAACGCGCCACGAGCGACTCAACAAGGAACTTTCGGCCCATGCCTGTAGGGCTTGCCGCCATCTGTCAATCGGCCACTTCCCATCTTGGGACAGCCGTATTAGAGCTGTCGATGCCGCACCGAAATGATCGCGACACCGTTCGCGCCAATCATCTTCTTGCCATTGATCCGTGACCTCAATCTGCAACCATTCAACCAGTTCCCTTCTTGTCTTGGGTGCGACAACAAACGTCCTTAACTCGTTACCGCTGTCCATCCAAGAGGAAAACTCGTCGCGTTCGTCTGCCTGTAACTGCAGGCCGGGAAATTGAACCGCCACAGCCTGAAGCCGGGTAAGCGCTCGGTCTGACAAACGCCCACCGGCCTGTTGTGCTTTCGCGAGACGGAGCCAGATCATGTGATCACACGTTTTCTGTAGGCGCTCTGGTTCAACGTCTTCTCTAAACATCTCACGCGGGGGCCCTTGTAGAATTGCATTTTCCAATTTTGAGAATGCGTGTGGGTCCAATCTTGGAGAAAGCGAAACCAATAAACGCAGGGCCTCTCGCTGAGTTTCAATAGACCACAACCACCAAGTTCGATCACTGATCAAGACTTCAAGGGCGTCGTTAGGAGCAAACACGTGAGCGTTCGCTGCGGCAAATAAAGCCAGGCGACGAAATACCGGATATCGAATCTCTTCCCACCCAGTTACGGCCACGCGCGCGCGATTTGGCGATCGCTTCACAGTTTCTAGCCACGCGTCTCGAACCAGTTCGATCAGCGCTGTCCAGTCATGGAAGTCACGATTTTGAGCGTGACTGCTGATTGACGGCTGATAGATATATGAAAGATCATTCAAATCATCCGCACCGCCTAGCTCGCGCATGAGATCCATTGCGTCACGTAGCAGTGTCGTGGCATCTAACAAAAGATCCGGCAATGAATCAAACCACTGCGGCGTCTGGCGCACATGCTCCAAAGCAGAATGCACGTGGTCAGCGCCAACAACGATCTCCCAATTAACAATTTCTTTGATGCGAGTTTCATTAGTTGATCGTTCACCATCATCCTCATCCCACATTCGAAACGGCTCACGTAAAGAGACACGTGGATTCAGAATGTCACGCAATTCCATGCGCATCACTGGTGTCATCCCGTCACGGAGGAATCTCGTCTTCCACTCGTAAAGATCGTATTTGGAATGGGCCGATTTAATCTTGTTCGACAGAAGAATGCCCCAAAGAGTCTTCATTACTTTCGGCGGGGAATTCTCCACTATTGCGCGGGAGATCATCCAAGCAAATTCATGTTGAACGTGACCGCCCTGCTTCACGATCCAAAGTATCAGCGCTGGATCATGCACATGTCGCGTCAGCCATCGTGCCAACTCATGCATCACGTGATCCCACTGGCTTGACGGATACCCATTCCCGACCAGCGCCATCAACGGCGAACGCGCATATGGCGATGGTCTCCGAACGACACTGAATTCGAGGGAGTTGTCCTCATTTGCATCCGGCGCGACACCGAAACGAGGAAGGTCTCGATGCTTGAATCGAAGCTCCGTTAATGGATCGAGCCAGTCAAGAGACGGCAAAGGATCATGTTCGGCGAAGCGCTTTGCAGGTAGAGCGCGTTTGTCGCAGAGTGCCCACAGCATTCGCCCAACGTAGTCATCTTGTTTGGTACTTGCTACCGGCCTGGTGGCAGCGTATTGCATAACAATTCGTTCTTTACCAAGCACCCCGTCTCGATAAACTTCGGCCCAACTTTGCAACGTCTTATGCAATATGCTGTGATTCCTGGCTTCCCAATACAAGATTGGCGTGACGTTCTTAGCTCGCCACTCATTGGCCCTAGCTTCCTCTTGCCCTTTCGTTGAGCCCCCAAACGCGAACATTTCAGGCGACGACTCTCCTAAGAGGCGGTCCGCAGCCAAAGCGTCCATCATGTACCGAAGCACTGGATCGTTGATGCTGTAACCGACAAAACACACGGTGAAGTTTCTGAAGAGTTCGCTCACAAACCTCGCCGCCCACCTTTCGGTCAAATATGCCAGTCCGAAATCGCCGCTTGAAACCACTAGTCTGTCGAGCGCACCCGGCGTTATGCTTGATGGAAGCAATCCATGCAGGTATACCAAACCATCCCAGCGATTCTTTGGTACAGGTAATAGTGGAGCTTCGTAAGTCGCTATCGACAGCCTCTTCGAACTAATCACCTCTTCGAACAGGCGATCGAAGTTTGTGGTTATCAATCGAAAACGTCCCTCACGTTGTTTGGACAACGTTAAGAGTGCTTCTTGTGTCGCGGTAGCACCTGCTCCAGCCAAATTTGGCGTAAGGGTAGCCGCCAACTGAGCCCGTACTGCGTGTCGACCGCCAATAACCCGCTCTTCCAGTTGACCAATAGCAGTATCAAATTGCCCAGCCTTAATGGCAGCTTGCTCGATTAGATTCGGATCCTCACCTAAGCCCGAGTAAACTTTGCTCACCAGTCCGCCGAACCCGGGGAGTCCCGCAGGAAAAGATATGCCCGCACCGCAAAAAAACACTACCCTTCCGTCTTCATGCGCCTGCAATAGTCTTTCGGGAATGTCGGGTCCATTCTTTATGAATTGCATTTTTCGGACACACCTTGATTTTGACCACTTACGATTTTCGCTGGTTTCCCCGTCACATTGCCAACGTCATAGAGAACCCGGCCAACTGAGATTCATTTCGGGCAATTAGACAAGTGCTAGCGAAACTCACCGGACCACACCTGAAAACAATGAATCACGGTTTGGAACGTACGGAATTTCTTCTCGGATACGGCCTTGCGGCGTCGGCATCCATCCCTCATCTGGAAGATCTTCTTGGAGCTCCCTCGAGCTGCAATCATTGCGTCAAGTGACAGGCGCTTTGAACCAACGCCATGACAACTTGAAGTCAACGTGGGAGGTGAGAAACATTGTATCTCATTCACCATTTCATTCTCAGAGAGCATGAAAAAAAGACGCGAAGTCAAGAGCCACTGCATCAAGACATATGACTCCTTTGAAACGCACCCTAAAATGACGCTGCACAAAGAGGCTATACTGCTTGAGGAGCAGGCATTCACATTGGTGACCGAAAGGGTAGCAGCGCTCTAAGTCATTGATTTTTATGGTGATGCGACGGCCTGCAAAGCCGTCTACGCCGGTTCGATTCCGGCCCTCGCCTCCAAATAAACAAGCGCATCGCTTGCAACAAGCCGGGAACTTCCCGGCTTTTTTGTTTTCAAACTGCCCCCCCCCTGCACCGCTGTGCGCACCTCTGGCAGGCATGCGTGCCCAATCGAAGGATCAGCATGGCGCGAGGAAGACGACTTATTCCGCAGGTCCAAGCGCTTGTACAATAGGACTCTATTTGTTGCTGACTGAAGGATGCATATGACTCTCCGTCCCCTCGCGCGCCACCTGGGTCTGGCGCTTTTCGTGGCGGCCTGCGCCGCACCGGCCCTGGCCGACAGTATCGCCTCGTCGGCTTCCAGCGCCGCCTCGGCCTCGTCGGGCAGCGTGTCGGATTCGATTGGCGCGTCGAGCAACAGCTCGAGCGGCAACAAGCGGGTGGCCGCTGGCGACTACCAGGTGATCCAGATCGCCCAGGCGCCGGCCAAGGCCGATACCACGCGCATCAGCTTGCGCGCCGCCGCGGCGGGCGCCACGCAGGAATTCTTCCTCGATGTGCCGAACCGGGCGCTGGCAGCCCGCCCGCTCCAGACCGGTGCAATCGTGCAGGTGCGCGAGCAGGCCTATGGCTATGAATTCGCCCACACCGACACGCGCCAGCCTTTCTTCCTCGCGCTGCAGGACGACTGGTACCGCGAACTGCAATCGCGCCGCGTCACGCTGTGAGACGCTGGGCGCTGGCCGCCCTGCTCGTCTGCGCCGGGGCTCAGGCCAGCACGGCGCCATTCTGCGATCGTAGCAAGGACATCAGCGCGCGCGAGCAGGACCGCGTGTTGCGCTTTACCGCGGCCGTTAAAGATGAACTCAGGCAGGCGGGTGCGGACCTGGCGCTGATCGCGCGCTCGGGCACGGACTTGTCGCGCTTCGGCCTGCTGTACTCGCACGCGGGCATCGCGCTGCGCGACCCGGCCGATGGCAGCTGGGCCGTGCGCCAGCTCTACTACGCCTGCGACGAGGCACGCCCGCGCCTGTTCGATCAGGGCCTGGCCGGCTTTGCGCTCGGCGCCGATCAGCCGGGCAGCGCCCACATCTCCCTGGTGTTTCTGCCCGGCGCTGCGGGCAGCGCACTGGCCGAGGCCGCCAGCGACAAGGCGCGCGCCCTGAGCGCTCTGGCCAGCGACTACAGCGCGAATGCCTACGCCTTTGCCACGCGCTACCAGAACTGCAATCAATGGCTGATCGAGCTGATGGCCCTGGCCTGGGGTGGCATTGCCGCGGGACCCGATCTGCGTGAGCGCGCCCAGGCCTGGTTGCGCGCGCATGACTACCAGCCCGACACCGTCCGCATCCCGGCCCACTGGGTGGCGTTCGCCGCGCAGTTTGTGCCGCTCGTGCATGTGCAGGACCATCCGGTCGAGGACCTGCAGGCCCTGCGCCTGCGCATCAGCCTGCCAACGGCGATCGAAGCCTTCGCCCGCCAGCAGGTGGCCCAGGCGCGCCGCGTGGAGCTGTGCCATACGACCGAGCACATCGTCATCCGCCATGGCTGGCAGCCGCTCGACGCGGCCTGCCGTCCGCAGCCGGGCGATACGGTGCTGGCCCTTAACGCGCCGGACCGTCCTTAGCCACCAGTAGCGCCACCAGGCGGCGCGTGGCCGGCGCCAGCACCGTCACGGCGGGAAAGGCCAGCGTCCAGGCGGTCAGCCAGGCCTGCAGCCATTGCTGCAGAAAGGCCGGATGCAGGCCGCCCACGCGCCAGGTGGTCACACCGGACACCAGCAGCGACATCATGCCGGACAGGATCAGGCTAAACAGCAGGGGTTCAAATTTCTTCGGGATCATGCGCTCATCCGTTGCAACTGTTCTGAAAAATTGCGGCCAAACACTTCGGCTGAGCGCAGATCGCCCGGGCTGAAGGCCTCGGCCGGCGCGCCGTGCGCAGCCTGGGCCATCAGCCCCGACCACGAACCGAGCCGGTTCACCGCCTCATCATACGGCACGCCCTGATGTTGGCCCGGGAGGAAGGGATTTCCGACCCACATCATGCCATGCTGCATACAGAACACGAACAGCGACAACAGGGTCGACTGCTTATCGCCAGCCGGCAGCGAGGACACGGTGAAACCGGCCGCCAGCTTGCCGACCAGCTGCTGGCGCCGCCACAGGCCGCCGGTCGCATCCATGAAATGTTTGAAGGTGCCCGACACACCGCCCAGGTAGGTGGGCGAGCCGAGGATCAGGCCGTCGTAGGCGCTCAGGGCCTCGGGCTGGCTGCGCAGGTCCTCGGCGCGCAGCAAATCGACTGCGCTGCCGGCCACACTGGCGGCGCCCTGCACGACATGCTGGGCCAGATGGGCGGTGTGGCCATGGCCACTGTGGTAAATCACGGCGATCTTTTTCATGATGCATCCTTTCAGGAAAGGGCCAGGGCCGACAGATACAGGCCCAGGCCAAACACGGTGTGATTGAGCAGGCTGCGCAGCGCCTGGCGCAGCGCGGCCGCTGGCGTCAGTGTGAACAGGCCGAGCCCCATGGCCGGCTGCATCAGCAGCAGCGGCGCGGCCACGCTGAGCCAGCCGAAGCACAGGGCTGGCAGCGGGCGCGGTGCGGCCAGCCAGGCCGGTCCCTGCCACAGCAGCAACAGCAGCGCGAAGCCGATGCCAACGGCGTAGTGGACGGCCCAGCCCAGGGCCAGCTCGCCGGACACGGGCGGTGCGGCGCCGATCGCCGCATGGCGTACGCGTCCCTGCGCCAGATGGCCGGCCCAGCGGCCGATCATGGCGAAGTTCTGGGTCTTCACACCGCAGCGTTGCAGCAGCCACAGCCAGCCATCCATCAGCAGCGTGGCGCCAATACCTATGGGCAGTGCCTGCCCGAGCCAGATTGAAGTTTGCATCTGCATCTCCTTGACGAACAATCGGATGCAGGTCATTCTAGGAGTTCAAGTCAACTTGAGGTCAAGGACTATTTGATGGACATCGCCGACGTCGCCAAACAGACGGGTGTGCCCGCCTCCACCCTGCGCTATTACGAGGAAAAGGGATTGATCGTCTCCCTCGGCCGCAGTGGCGCGCGGCGCCGTTTCGGGCCCGAGGTGCTGCAGCAGCTGGCCCTGATCGCGCTCGGCCAGGCGGCCGGTTTCAGTCTGGATGAGATCCGCAGCCTGATCCTGCCGGGCGGCGCCCAGCAGATCGACCGCGCGCGCCTGCGCAGCAAGGCCGATGAGATCGATGCCCAGATTGCGCGCCTGAGCGCCGTCAGCCGCGGCCTGCGCCACGCGGCGCGCTGCCCGGCGCCCAGCCACAGCGACTGTCCGACGTTTCAGAAATTGTTGGCGGCCGCTGCGCGCGGCCTGATCGGCCAGCCTCAGACCCTGGGGGCCGGCAAAAAGCGCAGCGCCAGGGCGCGTCCCAGCCAGGCCATCGGCACATAGGCCAGCAGCAGGTCGGCGCAGTCGAACCACAGCGGTGCCGGCAGCATGGCCACATTCATCGCCCCGCCCAGCAGGAAGGCCAGACCGACGATGGCTGGCGGCAGCTTGCGCGCGCCGACGGCGACGGCCGTCGCCAGCGCCGCGCCCACCAGCGTGCCCAGCGCATGCGCCAGCCACGGAAACAGGAAGTGGCGCGGCTCGAACAGCGGCAGGCTGGCCTTCAGGCCCTCGAGCGTGGTGACGTCGGCGCCCGCTGGCGGCGCAATCAGGTGCGGGCCCAGCTTGATCAGCAGGCCATTGAGCGTTGCGCCGATCAACAGACCAAACACAACGGCCAGCACATTCCGGATGATCGCTTTCATCGTCCCCTCCCCTGGAAATTTTGTAATTACAGCAAGGTAACGCAAATCGGGCCGCCGGGCAATTGGCCGCGCCTGGCAGGGGGCGGACGGGCATGTTAAGCTGATCGGCTTGAACCTGTTTTTGTGAGCAAGCATGAGCGCCCATACCTGGTGGCTGTTTCTGGCCATGAGCTTCGTTATCTCCGGCACCCCCGGCCCGAATATGCTGCTGGTGATGAGCCAGGGCGCACGCCACGGCATGGGCGGAGCCATCGCCACCATGGCCGGCTGCATGACTTCACTGATCGCGATGATGGCCCTGTCGGCCGCCGGCATGGGTGCGCTGCTGCAGGCCTTCCCCAGTGTTTTCGAGGCCATGCGTCTGCTCGGTGCGGCCTATCTGGCCTGGCTCGGCATCCAGAGCATTCTCAGCAAGGAAGAAGCAAGCGACGCACCGCCGCCCGAGCGCGCCCCCGGCCATCACTACCGCCAGGGCGTGTATGTAGCCGCCAGCAATCCCAAGGCGATCCTGTTTGCCGCCGCCTTCTTCCCGCAGTTCCTGAATGCCGACGCGCCCACCCTGCCCCAGTTCGCCATCCTGCTCGGCACCTTCTCGGTGGTCGAGATCAGCTGGTATTTCGTGTACGCGGCCAGTGGCTACAAGCTCGCCGCCTATCTGAAAAAAGCCAGCGTGATGCGCGCCTTTAACCGTATCACCGGCGGCATCTTCGTGGCCTTTGCGGCCGCCATGGCCCTGGTCCGGGAATGAGCGCAGGCGAATTGCGCGCGCAGGCCCGCGCCTGCTTTCTGATCGAACCGGCCGCGGCCAAAGTGGCCGCCGTCGCGGCCCTGGCCGCGGCCGCTCCCACGCTCAGGCTCGACCCCGGCGCCCGCTTTGCGTCCGCCGCGCCGGGCCGGCCCGCTGCGCCGCTGCTGGTGCCGCCGCAGGACGTGGGGCGGCGCTCGATGGCGACGCCGGCCGGGCGCGCGATGCTCATCCACGCGCTCGCGCACATCGAATTCAATGCGATTCATCTGGGTCTGGATGCTGTCTGGCGCTTTCCGGACATGCCGCCCGCCTACTACCACGACTGGCTGCGCGTGGCCGCCGAGGAAGCTCAGCATTTCGCCCTGCTGGCCGCGCATCTGGCCACGCTCGGCCATGCGTATGGCGACTTCACGGCCCATGATGGCCTGTGGGACATGGCCGAACGCACGCGCGACGATGTGCTGGGCCGCATGGCCCTGGTGCCGCGCACGCTCGAGGCGCGCGGGCTCGACGCGACGCCGCCGCTGCGCGCCAAGCTGGCCCAGGCCGGCGACCATGAGGCCGCCGCCATTCTCGACATCATCCTGCGCGACGAGATCGGCCACGTCGAGATCGGCAACCGCTGGTTCCACCATCTGTGCCGCCTGCGTGGCCTCGATCCCGAGAGCGCCTACCCGGCCCTGGCCGCGCAGTACCAGGCGCCGCAGCTACGCGGCCCCTTCAATCTGGACGCGCGCCGCCAGGCCGGCTTCAGCGAAGACGAGCTGAGCGCGCTGCACGCCGCTTACTGAGCTTCTTTCTTCAGGATCGCCTGTTCGGCCGGCGTCAGCAGCACCAGCAGGCGGCCCAGGCCACGCTCGGCCGTGTCGCGCGTATCCGGGCTGACGTCGCTCGCCTGCAGCACGGCCCGCCACAGACGTGCGGCATCCATCTTCTCGGCCCGGCTCGATTCCGGCTGCGCAAACATGGCGGCCAGATTGCTCTTGGCATCGTGGTCGCCGAGCGCAATGCCTTTTCTGAACCACTGCTCGGCCAGCTTACGGTCGACCTCGCCTCCAAGCCCATCGCGGTACATGAGGCCGAGCTTGTTCGGCGCCAGCGTATTGCCCAATTCCGCGGCGCGTTCAAAATAGCGGCGCGCCGCGCCCATGTCGCTGCGTACGCCAAGTCCGTCGCGGTACATCATGCCCAGCATATGGGTCGCATCGCGGAAGTTCTGGGCGTCGGCGCGGCGCAGCCATTCGAGGGCCTTGGCGAAATCCTGCTGGATGCCCTCGCCGTAGCGGTAGTTGTAGCCGAGGTTGTACTGGCCCTGGGCACTGCCTTTCGCCGCCGACTCCTGGTAGTAGCGCGTGGCGGCCGCATGGTCCTTGCTGACGCCCAGGCCTTCGTCATAGGCGTAGCCGATCGAGTTCAGGGCCTCGACGCTGCCGCCCTCGGCCGCCTTGCGCAGCCAGTCGAGCGCCACCTCCGGCTTGCGCGCCACGCCGCGCCCGCGCTGGTACATATTGCCCACGTTGAGCTGGGAATCGGTATAGCCCAGCTTGGCCGCCAGCAGATAGATCTCGAAGGCGCGCTCGAGATTCGCCTCGACGCCGCGCCCGGTTTCGTACAGCCAGCCCAGGTTGTGCAGGGCCTGGGAATCGCCCTGCTCGGCGCCGAAACTGTCCCACAGGAAGGCGCGCTCATCGGATTTCGGCACCAGCTTGCCCGCGCCGTACAGATAACCGAGGCGCGCCTGGGCCGTGGCCAGACCCAGCACGGCGGCGCGTTCGTACAGGGCCAGCGCCTGCGCCGGCGCCTTTGCCTCCAGCAGTCGCCCCAGCCGGTACTGCGCGTCGGCTTGGCCGAGTTCGGCCGCCTGCTCGAACCAGCGCTGCGCTACCTGCGCATCCTTGGCGCGGCCCAGGCCATCGGCCGCTGCCAGACCCAGCAAATACATCGCATAGGCTTCGCCCTGCGCCGCCGCGCGTTCCAGCCAGGGCAGCGCGTCGGCCGGCTGGGGCTTGCCGGCCCAGCCCTCCTTCAGGCCCAGGGCATAGGAAATCTGCGCATTCACAGAGCCGGCCTCGGCCGCAGTACGCAACTGGTTCAAGGCCGCGCTGCGCTCGCCCTTGCCCTCGGTGGCGAAGGCCTTGCGCACCAGCTCGGTATCGCCGTCCAGATAACGCATGGCGATGGCGGCGTCGGTCGCGCGCGGCTCGCTGCCGGGGCTGCCGTCGCCCGCACGCTGGAAAGCCTGGCGTGCGCCGACCAGGTCCTGGGCTTGCCAACGGCGCTGGCCCAGATAGAACCAGGTCTGGGCGCGGGCGAAGGCGCGCAGCACGGGGCGCATGGCTTCGATCCTGGCCAGCACAGCCGCTTCGTCCAGCAGGCCGATCTGCATTGCCAGCAGCGGGCGCGGCCACGGTCCATCGGGCATGGCGCGCGCGCGTTCGAGCAAGGCCGGCGGCAGCGCCAGGCCGGCGTGCTGGTGAAGGGCAATGCGGTCCGCGTCGAGCAGCATGTCGGACTGGCCAACGGCCGCCTTTTCCAGATCGGCCACAGCCTCGGCCGCCTGGCCGCGATAAAGGCGCAGCCAGGCCAGCTGGCGCGCCAGCGGCAGGGCCTCGGCGACGCCTGTCAGCGGCGCGCCCAGGCGCAGCGCAGCATCGCCGTCGCCGACCGCATACAAGACCTGGGCCTGGCAGCGCTGCTCGATCGGATTAGCCTTGCCGCTCTCGACCTTCTTCTCGAGCGCGTTCAACACGGGGTAGACGCTGGCGCGCGTCAGGCCGCGCGCGGCCCAGGCCGCCAGCCAGTCCTTGCAGCGGGCCGCGCTCAGGGCCTTGCTCTCCTCCTGCTCCAGCGTATGGGTGTTGAGGGCGTCGACCAGACGCGGTGGCAGACCCTGGGCCTTGCCCGTGGCGATGGCGCCGGCCGGCAGGGTCAATTCCAGCGAAGTCAAGCGGGCCAGCTTCTGTACATCGGCATGCAAGGCCGGCAAGGCGGGCGCGCTGGCCTGGGCCTGCTTGAGACGGAAGTCCAACACCAGTTCCGTGTGATTGTCGGCCGCCACCAGTTCGCGCACGGCACTGAAACTCGGGTTGTCGATCTCCTGGCGCGCGCTGTTCATCCACATCTCCACCGCGGCCGGATAGTCGACCTGCAGGCGATAGCGCACGCCGTACGGTGCTTCGGCCAGCTGGACCGGATGTTTGCGGCTCAGCTTCTCGGGGAAATTCATGGCGCCTTCGAGCACCCGCGTTTCGACCGCAATCCGGTAGCCGCCGCCGTCCTGGGCGACCAGGGCGCTCGGCAACTGCAGGCGCGCTTTCAGACCGAGGCTGTCCTCCTTGCCGTCCTCGACCACTTCGGGCTCGCCGATCAGCTGGGCGCCCGGATAGGTCTTCTCATAACGCTCGAGGAAGAAGTTGCGGCGGTCGACTGCGCTCATGCCCGCGAACACGCGGCGCAGATTGTCGGCCCAGGCGCCACGGTAACGCCGCTCCGTATCCAGTTCGGCGGGGCCGTCGAGGCCGGTGAGGCGCAGATGCTCGATCAGCTCCATGCGCGGCGCGCTGTGCGTCTCGGGCGGAATCGGCAGCAAGGCGCTGGCACTGACCGGCAGGGCCGCCGCGCCCGGCAGCGCACGCGGCAGACTGGCCAGGCCGACCGGCTGCAGCGGCAGGGTCGGATCGACGAAATGATTCTGTCCGTCGATGCGCAGGCGCACGATCGCATGGTCGAAGATCATCGGCGTGGCCAGCACCTTGGCCGGCAAGGCCGGTGCGCGCGCCGATACCAGCAGCGGCTCGGCCTCGATGCCCATCGCCCCCAGCAGCGAGACCAGCAGATAGCTCTTGTCCTTGCAGTCGCCATAGCGGCGCTTGAGGACCTGCTCGGGCGCCTGCGGGCGATGCGAATTCTCGCTCAGGGCGACGCTGAAGTAGCGCACTTCCTGTTGCACCCAGTGCAGGGCGGCGGCCGCCCGTTCGGCCGGACTGCCCTGCGGCGCCAGCGTGCGCGCCAGGCCCTCAACGGCCGGGTGGCGCGCCGCCGGCGGGAACAGGCGCGCGGCCCAGGCGGCGACCTCGCCCCAGTTCGCGTATTCGCTCAACACCAGCATGCGGTACTGCAGCACATCGCTGGGCACATACGGCTCGGCGGCGATGGCGGCCAGGCCGCGCTCTTCGAAGCGCAGATGGCGCAGCTTGCCATCGACCGTCTCGCGTGGCTGCGGGCCGCCCTCGCCCAGCAGCTGCCACTGCAGCTTGCGCTGGGCCGGATAGGCAACATGGATGCGGCGCAGTTCGATCGGCGCGTCGCCGTCCCAGCCGAAGGAGGCATGCCAGCGCTTCTCGAACACCGGATTGAAGCCGCTGATCGAATAGCTGAGCCAGAGCGTGTCGCCGACCCGCACATCGTTGAGCAGCAGCTGTACCGATTCGGCGCCGCCGTACACGCCGGTTTCAAAGCCAGCCTCGCGCTGCAGGCGGCGCAGGCTGGCATCCTGCAGATGGTCGATGCGCTGGCCATTGCGCAAAATGCTGACCCGATGCAGGGTCAGCTTTTCATAGGCGGGCACGTAGTTGATTTCGATCTGGCCGATGCTGGCCAGCGCGGCGCTGCTATTGACCTGGATGGCGCGGTTGACCAGCACCACCGGCTCGCCGCTGAGATCGACCTGGATTTCGGCCAGGCGCAGCACCACCGGGTCGGTGCGCGTGGTGGCCGGGATCTCGCTGGCCAGCTCGGCCCAGCGCGGCAAGGCCGCCTGGCGCGCAAAGTTCGGTGCAGGATCGGGCGCGGCGGCCCAGGCGGGCGGCAGCAGGAACAACAGGCACAGCAAGGCGAGCAGAGGCATGGCATCTAAGCAAGAATCGGACCGCAAGGATTCTCGCACCGCATTTGCACTTTCGCAACATTAAATGCCGCGCACGATTGAAGAACCGGAAATTCTTTTGATTCTCGTCAGATATACTCCGGACGATCTAGGCTAGGGGCAACTGCCCTAGTTCGGATGGCGTGGCCAATCATGCATACGGCCAATAGTAACGCGAGCGCGGCAGCTTTAGTCTGTTGCCATGGCGACAGAGCTTCCACTGAAGCGCACGCCTTTCCTCAGGAGAGCCTATGATCCCCCTCACCAAGTCCGTTCATGCCGCGCTTGCCGTCGGACTGGCAGCGTTCAGTATTTTCTCGGGCAGCCACGCGGCCGCTGCCGAACCCCAGGGCGCCGCCCTGCGCGCCATCCTCACCAGTCCGCCGATGGTGCCGCCCCCGACCAACCGCAACTACGCGGCCAAGGTCATCGTCGAACTCGAGGTGATCGAGAAGGAAATGCAGATCTCCGAAGGGGTCAGCTACACCTTCTGGACCTTCGGCGGCTCCGTGCCCGGCAGCTTCATCCGCGTGCGCCAGGGCGACACCGTCGAGTTCCACCTGAAAAACCACCCGTCCAGCAAGATGCCGCACAACATCGACCTGCACGGCGTGACCGGCCCCGGCGGCGGCGCCGCCTCGAGCTTTACGGCGCCCGGCCACGAATCGCAATTCACCTTCAAGGCCCTGAACGAGGGCATCTACGTCTACCACTGCGCGACGGCGCCGGTCGGCATGCACGTGGCCAATGGCATGTACGGCCTGATCCTGGTGGAACCGCCGGAAGGCCTGCCCAAGGTCGATCACGAGTACTACGTGATGCAGGGCGACTTCTACACGAGCGGCAAATACCGCGAGAAAGGCCTGCAGGGCTTCGACATGGAAAAAGCCATCGACGAGAAGCCGACCTATGTGCTGTTCAACGGCGCCGAGGGTGCGCTCACGGGCGACAAGGCCCTGACCGCCAAGACCAATGAGACGGTGCGCCTGTTCGTCGGCAACGGCGGCCCGAATCTGGTGTCGAGCTTCCACGTGATCGGCGCCATCTTCGACAAGGTGCGTTTCGAGGGCGGCTCCCAGGTCCAGCAGAACGTCCAGACCACCCTGATTCCGGCCGGCGGCGCGGCCATCGTCGAGTACAACACCAAAGTACCGGGCAGCTATGTGATGGTCGACCACTCGATCTTCCGCGCCTTCAACAAGGGCGCGCTGGCCATCATGAAAGTCGATGGTCCGGAAGATAAGTCGATCTACAGCGGCAAGGAAGTCGACTCGGTCTACCTGGGCGACCGCGCGGCGCCGAACATGGCCGCCGTCACCAAGGCCACTGCGGCGGCCGCCAGCGGCGCGCTCAGCGTGCAGGACCAGGTCCTGGCCGGCAAAGCCCTGTTCGCTGGTACCTGCTCGGTCTGCCACCAGGCGAATGGCGCCGGCCTGCCCGGCGTCTTCCCGCCGCTGGCCAAGTCCGACTATGTCAATGCCGATCCGAAGCGCACCATCGGCGTGGTGCTGCGCGGTCTGAACGGCAAGGTCAAGGTCAATGGCACCGAGTACAACTCGACCATGCCGCCGATGAACCAGCTGAACGACGACGAAGTGGCCAATATCCTGACCTATGTGCTCAATAGCTGGGGCAACAAGGGTGGCCAGATCAAGGCGAGCGAGGTGAAAGCCGAGCGCGCCAAGAACGTCAAAACCGCCGTCAGCGCCCACTGAGGTCCCGCATGCGCGTCCGTCTCTGCCTGCTGGCCCTGGCCCTCGCCTGCTGCGTGCAGGCGCAGGCCGAGCCGGCGCGTTATGTGCCGATTCCGGCCGGTAGCTTCAGCAGTGTGCTGTCGGGCGGCAGCGCCGCCAATCTGCCGGTCCGCGTCGCCCCCTTCGCCCTGCGCGAAACCCCGGTCACGAATGGTGAGTACCTGGCCTTTCTGGCCGCCCATCCGGAATGGACGAAGGCCGAGATTCCAGCCGTGTTCGCCGACGCCAGCTACCTGAGCCGCCTGCCGGCCACGCCGCTGTCGGCGGCCGATGCGCGCCGCCCCGTCACCAGCGTCAGCTGGTTTGCCGCCCAGGCCTTCTGCGAAGCCGAGGGCGCGCGTCTGCCCACCTGGTACGAATGGGAATACGTGGCCGCAGCCGACGCCAAACGGCGCGACGCGCGCAGCGACCCGGCCTGGCGCAGCGCCATCCTCAGCTGGTATGCGCGCGCCAATCCGGCCCAGCTGCCCCAGGTCGGCGCCGCCAAGAATGCCTATGGGGTGCGCGACATGCACGGCCTCGTGTGGGAATGGGTCGATGACTTCAATGCCCTCCTGGTCTCGGCCGACAGCCGCAACCAGGGCGATCCGAGCAAGCTGCAATACTGCGGCGCCGGCGCCATCAGCCTGCAGGACCGCGAGAACTTCGCCGTGCTGATGCGCGTGGCCCTGCTGTCCGCGCTCAATGGCACCAGCACCACCGACAACCTCGGCTTCCGCTGCGCGCGGGCGCTGAACAAGGAACCCTGATGAACACTTCCGCCCTTGTGCTGTCCCTGGCCCTGCTTGGCGGCCTGCCGCTGGCCGCCAGCGCCGCGCCCGCCACCAGCCAGTCGATCCCCGGCGACTCGGTCTACCGCCTGCCGCTGCAGATGGTCAACCAGGACGGCCAGCGCTTCGCCCTCGCCAGCCGGCGCGGCAAGCCCCAGGTGCTCAGCATGTTCTACAACTCCTGCGAGTTCGTCTGTCCGATGCTGATCGACACGATCCGCCTGACCAGCGACCAGCTGAGCCCGGCCGAACGCGGCGCGCTCGACCTGATGCTGGTCAGCTTCGATCCGGCGCGCGACACGCCGGCCGTGCTCAAGACCGTGGCCAGCAACCGCCAGCTCGACCGTCAATGGACCGTGGCCACCAGCGATGTGGCCGGCGTGCGCAAGCTGGCCGCCGCGCTCGGCATCCAGTACCGCAAGCTCAGCAATGGCGAGTTCAACCACACGACCGTGCTGGTCCTGCTCGACGCCGACGGCCGCATCGCCGCGCGCACCCAGGTGCTGGGCGAAGTCGACCCGGCTTTCCTGGCGCGTTTGCACGACATCCTGAAGCCGCCCGCCCCCTGAAAGGCTGGACACCTTGGTCTGACCACTCTAAGATTTGCAGATTCCTTTAGAAGATGCCAATCCTCAGACCAGATCCATGAAGAACAGCACGGCAGCCAGCCCCACTCCCGCCAGTGAAGTCCGACTCTACCGGGTCGTTGCCAACCGCATCCAGGAGCTGATCCGCGAGGAGAACATCGCGCCGGGCGAGCGCCTGCCGTCCGAGCGCGACCTGTCGGCCCGCCTGAACGTCAGCCGCGCCTCGCTGCGCGAAGCCCTGATCGCGCTCGAACTGGGCGGCACCATCGAGGTGCGCGGCGGCTCCGGCATGTATGTGGTCGACAGCGGTAAGGCCAAGGAAGCCCCGGCCCTCGGCCCCGGCCCCTTCGAAGTGCTGTCGGCGCGCCGCATGATCGAATCCGAGGTGGCCGGCATGGCCGCCCGCAATGCCACCGACGCCGCCATCGACGCCATCCTGAGCGCCGTCGAAGAAATGGAGCGCGAGCACAATGACCGCAGCTCCAACGAAATGGCGGACCGCAACTTCCACCTGGCGATCGCCCGCGCCTCGGGCAATAGCGCCCTGGTCGGCGTGGTCGAATACCTGTGGAATCAGCGCGGCACCCTGTGGCACCGGCTGAAAGAACATTACCAGACCGAGGAACTGCGCCAGCAGACCCTGCTCGACCACCGCGCCATCCTGGCCGCCATCGCCACCCACGACGTGGCCGGCGCCCGCCAGGCCATGCGCCAGCACCTCGACCGCGTCACCCAGACCTTCTCGCGCGGTTGACAGCCGCCGCCCTCCCCCTTCAAGCGGACTGACCACCGAGGCCATTTTTGGCCACGCGGTGGTCTTTTTGTGCCTCTTGGACAGGCCACTAGCCAAATTGGTCTGACCACATTACACTAGCCAGCAGCGCACCGCATTCCCGCCTCACCAGAAGTTACCGGCCACCCGCGCGCGTGGCCGCGCCGCCCGCTTTCATCGCATCACCCATAACAATCCACGCCGCCACGGCGGGAACATAACGGAGACAAACGATATGAAACGCAGCAAGCAGCATCTTCTCGCCCTTCTGCCGCTGGCGATCAGCCAGGCCTATGCCCAGACTTCAACGCCGCCGGCCGCGCCGGAGAGCAATACGGTGGTGGTGACCGGCTACCGCGCCAGCCTCCAGAGTTCGCTCGCGGCCAAGCGCGAATCGGACACCATCGTCGACGTGATCAAGGCCGAGGACATCGGCAAATTCCCCGACAATAACCTGTCCGAAGCCATGCAGCGCATCCCCGGCGTGGCGATCGACCGCGACGCCGGCGAAGGCCGCACGATCACCGTGCGCGGCCTGTCGGGCCTGTTTGTGCGCACCAAGCTCAATGGCATGGAAGCCCTGGCCACCACCGGCGGGCGCGATTCCTCGGGCGGCGCCAACCGCGACCGCGGCTTTGACTACAATGTGTTCGCCGCCGAACTGTTCAGCGCGATCAAGGTCTCCAAGGCCGCCAGCGCCGAGCAGGAGGAAGGCTCGCTCGGCGCCACCATCGACCTGACCACGCCGCGCCCCTTCGACTACCCGGGCTTTGCGGCGGCCGCCTCGGTGACCGGCCAGTACAACGACCTGTCGAAGAAAGCCAACCGGCGCGAAACTTTCATGCTGTCGACCCGCAGCGACGACAAGCGCTGGGGCGTGATGCTGTCGGTGGCCGACTCGACCAATGACAAGCTGGAGGAAGGCCCCTCGACCGGGCGCTGGGAGAACGCCTCCTTGAGCACGGTGGCCGGCGTGCCCTCGGCCCAGTCGACCGGTATGCGCTTCAAGAGCTACTCGACGGATGGCGGTCTGAGCTTCATCCCCATCCCCTTTCTGGCCAAGACCAATGCCAATGCCGGCTCGCTGGCCGACCTCAGCGGCGAGGCCCTGAACATCAGCAAGGCCCTGCACCCGCGCATTCCGCGCTATGGCCACATCGAATACGACGTCAAGCGCCTCGGCATCACCAGCGCCGTGCAGTTCAAGCCCGTGCAAGGCACGCTGCTGACGCTTGACCTCATGCATTCGAACTATGTGGCCAACCGCAATGAGCAATACCTGGAGGCGATCTCCTTCAGCCGCGGCGATGGCAATGCGGTCGGCAATCCGTCGACCAGCATCTACAACTACATGATCAACAGCAAGGGCGAAATCCAGAAGGCCAGCTTCAACAACGTCGACATCCGCTCCGAGAGCCGGCACGACGAGCTGGAGTCGAGCTTCAACCAGATGAACCTGACGCTCAATCAGAAACTCGGCGACCGCGCCGAGCTGCGCCTGTTCGCCGGCAAATCGAACTCGGCCCAGCGTAATCCCGAGCAGACCACGCTGACCCTCGACGCCTACGATGTGCAGGGCTATAGCTACGACTACAGCAATCCACTCAAGCCCGTCTTCAATTACGGCAAGCTCAACGGCTGCACGGTCGACCAGGCCTGCTACTGGCAGATTTCGTCCTCGGCCGCCAAGGGCGACCCCAGCCTCGTGCGCATCCGTCCGAACCGCACCGACAATGGCTTCAACACCCAGACTGCCGACCTCAGCTACGAGCTCAATGATCACCTGACCCTGAAGACCGGGGTCGGCATCAAGCGCTTCAGCTTCAAGACGGTCGAAGCGCGCCTGGCGAGCGAAAACATTCCGGCCAATGCGGCGGCCTTCCTCAATGCCAATCTGAGCAACTACGTGATGCCGCAGACCATGGGCACCGGCTATGGCGCCCAGACCTGGCTGATCCCGAATTTCAATGCGATCAAATCGGCGCTGAACTTCGGCTGCAATTGCGTGGTCTCGCCGCTCACCGGCAGCGGCCTGCCGACGACCAGCAACGATTTCACGGTCAGCAATACCGTGTCCTCGGCGCGCGGCAACAACCAGGATGCGAGCGAAAAGGACAGCGGCTACTACGCCCAGCTCGACTTCAACTATGAGCTGTTCGGCATCCCGGTGCGCGGCAATACCGGCATGCGCATCGTGAAGACCGAGCAGGCCACGACCGCCTATCTGAGCCTGCCGGCGAAGAACGGCGTGACGCCGCCGCCGACCTACCAGACGGCGACCCAGTCCTACACCGACCACCTGCCCTCGCTGAATATCACGGGCGAAGTGCTGAAGAACGTGCTGCTGCGCTTCGGCACCTCGAAGGTGATGTCGCGCCCCTCGCTGCAGGCGCTGACCCCGGCCGGTTCGATCGACCTCGACAAGCGCACCTACAGCGGCGGCAATCCGACGCTGGAGCCGATCCGCGGCACCACCTATGACCTGAACCTCGAATGGTACAAGGACAAGGACTCGCTGTTCTCGGTCGGCTACTTCTTCAAGAACATGAAGAGCTATATCCAGCGCACGGCCCACACCGACACCTTCGGCTCGCTCGGTCTCGATCCGGCCCTGGGCGCGGCCAGCGGCATCGACGCCAGCACGCCGTTTTCGATCACCAACTGGGTCAACACGCCGGGCGGCCTGATCCGCGGATTCGAAGTCAATCTGCAGAAGAACTTCGACTTCCTGCCGGCGCCCTTCAATAATTTCGGCGGCGTGCTCAACTTCACCAAGGTCGAGTCCAAGCTCAAGTACATTCTGTCGCCGACCTCGCCGACCGTCACTGTGGCCGATCTGCTCGGCATGTCGCCCAAGTCGGCCAATGCCACGCTGTACTACGAGACCAAGGACTTCTCGGCCCGCATCACCGGCGCCTACCGCTCGAAGTACACCTACATCCTGCTGCCGGGCAGCGGCTCCGACTTCCAGGGCAAGAACGCGACCACCAATGTGGACGCCCAGATCAGCTACAACCTGACGCCCAAGCTGACCCTGACCGTGCAGGCCCTGAACCTGACCGACCAGTACGACGACCGCTTCAACGCCTACAACAACGCCACTTTCGGCAACTACGACGGCAATGCGCCCTCGGACGCCGTGCACACGGGCCGCTCCTACTACATCGGCCTGCGCTACAAGTACTAAGCGATGGGAGCGAGCAGATGCTGAGGCAGACCAGGCACCGCGAGCCGGACGCGGAACAGCGCCCCGGACAGCGGCGCCTGGCTGATTTCCTCGGGCGTCATGCCCTTGCGCGCCGTGGTGATGAAGGCCGTGCGCCCATCCGGCCCGCCAAAGGCCAGCTTGGTGATGTTGGGACAAGGCAGCGCGATGCTGCCGATCAGGCGGCCATCGGGCGCGTAGCGGTCGACCCGGCCGCCGCGGAACATCGCCACCCACAGCGCACCCTCGGCATCGATGCAGGTGCCATCCGGGTGGCCGGGCGGCTCGGGACGGATCAGCACGCGCCGGTTGCTGAGGCTGCCATCGGGCGCGAGATCGTAGGCGTAGATGCACTTGGCGCGCGTGTCGGTATGGTAGAAGCTGCGCCCGTCCGGGCTGATGCAGGGACCATTGGTGATGATGTAGCCGCTGTCCTGCTGGCGCAGGCGCTGGCCGTCCCACAGATAGAGCGCGCCGCTGTGCTCGCGCTCGCCATCGTCCATGGTGCCGAACCAGAGCCGGCCCTGGGCATCGGCGAAGCCGTCGTTGCAGCGGTTGTTGGGCGTGTCGGGTTCGACCTCGCGCAGCACGCGCGTGGCCCCGCTGTGCGGGTCCAGATGCAGCAGACTGTGCGGCAGACCACAGACCAGGCCGCCGCTGGCCAGCGGCAGCACAAAGCCAACCTGGCCCAGCAGATGCCAGCTGCGCCGCGCACTGCCATCGGCCGCGCAGCGGTGCACGGCGTGGCCCTTGATATCGACAAAATACAGGGCCTGATCAGCCGCGTGCCAGCACGGCCCTTCACCCAGCGTGGCCCCGAGCGGCCAGATACATTCGACTTCCTGATTCAACATGCCATACATCCCAATCTCACAAGACGCGCACGATAGCATGCCCGCGCGCGCCGCTGGCCTGCGCGCCGTATTTCTCAGCCTGCTGCTCGCGGCGGCGCCAGCGCTGGCGGCCCCGCCCTGGCAGGCCGATCTTGGCGACGGCCGCTACCAGAACCCGGTGCTGCACGCCGATTATTCCGATCCGGACGCGATCCGCGTCGGCGATCGCTACTACATGACGGCCTCGAGCTTCAACAGCGTACCCGGCCTGCCGCTGCTGGTCTCGCGCGATCTGGTCAACTGGGAACTGGTCGGCCACGCCCTGGCGCGCCTGGTGCCGGAAGCCCACTTCGCCACGCCGCGCTACGGCGACGGCGTGTGGGCGCCCTGCCTGCGCTACCACGACGGGCAGTTCTGGATTTTCTATCCCGATCCCGACTTCGGCGTCTACGTGATCACGGCGCGCGATTTCAGCGGCCCCTGGAGTGCGCCGCACCTGCTTCTGCCGGGCAAAGGCATCATCGATCCCACGCCCCTGTGGGACGCGGACGGCAAGGCCTATCTGCTGCACGGCTGGGCCAAGAGCCGGGCCGGCTTCAATAACCGCCTGACCCTGCGCGCGATGGCGCCCGACGCCAGCCGCCTGCTCGACGATGCCGGCCAGACTGTGATCGACGGCGACCAGCTGCCCGGCTACCGCACGCTCGAGGGGCCCAAGTTCTACCAGGCCGATGGCTACTACTACGTGTTCGCGCCGGCCGGCGGAGTCGAGGAAGGCTGGCAGGCCGTGTTCCGTTCGCGCAGCGTGCGCGGTCCCTATGCGGTGCGCACCGTCATGGACCAGGGCCGCACACCGGTCAATGGGCCGCACCAGGGCGCTTGGGTGCGCGCGGCCGATGGCCAGGACTGGTTCCTGCATTTCCAGGACAAGCAGGCCTATGGGCGTGTCGTGCATCTGCAGCCGATGCGCTGGGAGGACGGCTGGCCGCTGATCGGCGAGCCCGGTCCGCGCGCTGGCACCGGCCAACCGGTGCTCAGCTACCGCAAGCCGCTCGCCGGCGCGGCGCCCGCCATGCCGCCCACCTCGGATGACTTCAGCGCCCCACGCCTGGGCCCGCAGTGGCAATGGAATGCCAATCCCCAACCCGGCTGGGCCAGCCTGAGTCCCGGCCGGCTGCGCCTGCACACGGTGCCGGCGCCGGACAGCGCCGAGCATCTGCGCAGCGCGCCCGGCATCCTCAGCCAGAAGCTGCCAGCCCCGGCCTTCGTGGCCGACACGCGCATCCAGTGGAATCAGCCGCAGGAAGGCGATCGCGCCGGCCTGATCCTCAACGCCATGCAATACGCCTGGCTCGGCCTGCGCCAGCGCGCCGGCCATACCGAGCTGGTCTACACGACCTGCACCCCGGCCGCCCTACGCTGCAAGGAAAGTAACCAGGTGCTGCTGGCCGATGCGCCCACCAGCCTGCATCTGCGCGTGCAGATGGAGGACGGGGCCCGCGCGCGCTTTGCCTACAGCCTCGACGGCCAGCAGTACACGGCGGCCGGTCCGGTCTTCACGCCGAGCAAGGGGCGCTGGGTCGGCGCCCAGCTCGGACTGTTCAGCATTGGCCTGCAAGCGGGCGCGGCGGCATCGAGTCTCGACGTCGCCTATTTCCGCCTCACGCAGCCATGAAGCAGGCTTCCCAGATCAGGCGCAGCGACAGCAGGAACAGGCCGATCCGCACCAGCCGGTAGAACCAGACCTCGGGCAGCCAGTGGGTCAGGCGCGCGCCGAGCCAGGTGCCAAGCAAGGCAAACGGAATCAGCTGGGCGGTGGCGCCCAGGCTGCCCAGGCTGTAGGGGCGCAGCAGGTGGTAAGGCAGCAGCTTGGACAGATTGACCACCGCAAACAGCACGGTGCTGGTGCCGGCCAACATGGCCTTGGGCAGCTGCTGCGGCAACATGTACATCTGGAACGGCGGCCCGCCCGCATGCGAGATAAAACTGCTGAAGCCGGCCAGCAGGCCCCAGGCGCGGCCTTTGGCAGGTTCCAGCCCGGGCGGCTGCTCACGGCGCGGCCAGCCCGCCCATTGCAGCAGACAAAAGCCAGCGCCGCTCACACCGAGCAGCAATTTGACGAAGGCGTCCGACACCAGCGAGGCCGTGGCCCAGCCGAGCGCCACTCCGGCCAGCGCGGCCGGCAACAGCACGCGCAGATGGGCGCGGCTGGCGGCGCGGCGCCAGATCCACAGGCCAGCCAGATCGGACACGATGTAAATCGGCAGCAGCAGCATGGCCGCCTGCAGCGGCGGCATCGACAGGGCCATCAGCGGCACGGCCAGCCCGCTGACCACGGCCAGACCGCCCTTGGACAAGCCGACACAGAGCGCGGCCAAGGCCGACACCAGAAACGCGGAATCGAGCGGCACCGTGCGTCTCAGCCCGGCACGACGCCCTGCGCGCGGTAGAAGGCCAGCATGGCCGCGGCCGTCTCCTCGGGCGCTTCTTCGGGCAGGAAATGGCCGCAATCGATGGCCGCATAGCTGGCCTGTTCGGCGCGCGGGTCCCACAGCGCGCGCAAGTCATAGCGGCGGCCGACGATGCCGCGCGCGCCCCACAGCACCAGCAGCGGCATCGGCAACGGGCGGCCGAGGTCGGCGCGATCATGTTCGAGGTCGATGCCGGCCCCGGCGCGGTAGTCGTCGCAGGTGGCGCGGATCGTCTCGGGGTCGCTGAAGCAGGCCACATAATCGTCCAGCACGGCCGGGTCGAACCGCCCGAGCTGGCCCTGGCTCCAGCGCTCGATCGCACCGAGCAGCCAGGCACGCGGATCGGCGCCGATCATCCGCTCGGGCAGCGGGGCCGGCTGGATCAGGAAGAACCAATGGAAATAGGCGGTCGCCATCACCTGGTCGATGCGCGCATACACGTCCAGCGTGGGCGCAATGTCCATCACGCAGGCCGACAGCACACGCGCGGCGTGGTCCTGGGCGAGCCGATGCGTCACGCGTGCGCCACGATCATGCCCGGCAACATGAAAATGCGCATAACCAAGTGCCGTCATCAGCTGCGCCATGTCGGCCGCCATCGCCCGCTTGCTCTGGTTGGCGGCGTCGGGCAAGGAAGCCGGTTTGCTTGAACGGCCATAGCCGCGCAGGTCGGGCAGTACCAGACTGAAATGCGGCGCCAGCGCCGGCACCAGCCGGTGCCACATCCGATGGTTTTCGGGATAACCGTGCAGCAGCAAAAGCGTCGGCTTGCCGGTGTGCTCGAGGACGCGGCAATGCAGATCGACGCCGTCGAGCGCGACCGTCCGCACATGCGAGGAACTGGGGACGCTTGCCATGTCCTGATTATGCCCTGAACGGCAAGCAGAGGTCGGTCATCCGACAAATTTTCCACACGGGAAAATGTGTTATCACTTCATTTATGCATATGTAAAAATTTGTCGATTTCCCATACCAACCGCAGCCGCCTGAACAAATCCTGACCATGGACTGACAGCTTTTGTCAGTATCGTCGGCAGGCCGCATGTTTTCTGGCCTCACCCATGCAATATTTCCTCTTGGCACAACTCTTGCACACTCCAAAAAGAAGTTTCCAAGCTGCAAACGGTCAATTTTTAGTATATTTTTACTAATTTTACGCTTAAAATTTCCGTTATGATTTTAAATAAGGCAAACTTTGTGCGCAGCAAAGAAATTTCTAAATAAAGGGGAAAGATCATGGACAAGCAGCGACAGGGTCGAGAGACGATGCAGGGCCTGACTTTGGTCGAACTGATGGTGGCGCTCGTCATCGTCGCCGTGTTGGCCTCGATCGCCCTGCCCAGCTACCAGAACTACGCCCTGCGCGGCAAACTTGTCGAAGCCTTCTCCGCCCTGGGCGCCGCCCAGCCGAATGCCGAACAATACTGGGCCAGCAACCACACCTATGTCGGCTTCGACCAGGTGCCGGCCAACACGGCCAATTTCCAGTACAGCCTCAGCGGAGCAAGCGCCAGCGCCTACACCCTGACCGCGACCGGCGTCGGCCAGCTGTCCGGCTTCGTGTTCACGATTAACCAGTCGGGCGCGCGTGCCACCACGGGCGTGCCGAGCGGCTGGACCAGCAATAGCAGTTGCTGGGTCGATCGGAAGGATGGCTCATGTTCGCAATAGCCCGCCGCCGCGTCCCCGGTTTCAGCCTGATCGAAGCACTCGTCGTCCTCGCCATCCTCGGTGTCCTCGCCGCGATCGGCATCCCCCGCCTGACCACCTGGATTCAAGCCAACAAAGCCAACGCCGCCATCGAGTTCTATCTGGATGGGGTGCGCCAGGCGCGCGGCCAGGCCCTGCGCCACAATGCCGCCAGCCGCATCGTGTTCTCCGCCAATGCCAACAATGGCCAGCCCGACTGGCAGATCGACCTGTGCTTCCCGACCCCGAATCTGCCCTGCAATGAAGTGGCCGGCAGCTGGTCGACCGTCAGCGCGCCCGCGCCCGGCGATCCGGAAGGCGCCAGCGGCTTCCTGTCGCTGCACGGTTATGCGAATGTGCTGGCGCCCGACAATGTGCTCGACATCAGCCTGCTGCCCGAAAACACCTCGGCCATCTACTTCACGCCGACCGGCTGGGTCGATACGGCCGTGGCCAACCGCACCACGCGCGTGGTGGTGGCCCCGGTCAGCAGCGGCGCCTTCCCGACCCAGGCCGTGGCGGTCACCGTGGCCGGCTCCGGCACGCGCTGCCGTCCCGATGCCGCCACCGGCGACAGCCGCGGGTGCCCGCCATGAAGCGCCGCTCTGTCCTCGGCTTTGCGATGGTCGAATCGCTGGTCGCCGTGCTGCTGCTGGCGGTCGGCGTGATCGGCACGCTCACCATGCAGGCGCGTGCCTTCGGTGCGTTTTCCGACGCCACCCAGCGCGCCGAGGCGACCATCGCCACCGACAAACTAATCGGCCTGATCCGCAACGACCAGGCCAATGTCGCCAGCTATGCGCTGGCCGCCGGCGCCACGCCCGGCGCCAAGCTCAGCGCCTGGTACAACGAAACCCAGACCATGCTGCCGGGCGCCAGCGTGCAGGTCACGGTCAGCGCCGTGGCCGGGACCAGCCGCAACATCGTCGACGTGCAGATCCAGTGGCGCCGCAAACAGGGCGCCGCCTTGATGACGCACCGCGTGACGGCCTATGTGGCGGGGGCGGCATGAAACGCATCGACCGCGGTTTTTCGATTGCCGAGCTGCTGGTGGCGGTCGCCATCGGCCTGCTGGCCCTGATCTTCGCCACCGGCCTGGTCGGCAATGTCGAGCGCAACAAGAACGCCCAGCTCGGCGGCTCGGATGCGCTGCAGAACGGCATGCTGGCCCTGTTCTCGCTCAGCCGCGATGCCGAGCAGGCCGGCTGGGGATTAAACGATCCGCTCGTGGTCGGCTGCGACACCCTGTTCTCGGACACCCAGGGCTATGCCTTGCCGAGCGTGGTCTACAGCAGCGCGGCCGGGGTCAACACCACGGTCACGCCCCTGTCCCCGGTGCTGATCGTAAATAACGGCGCGCGCCCGGACCGCATCAGCTTCCAGTCCGGCAGCAATCTGGCCGGCACCGCCATGCTGCGCGTGGTCAGCGCCTATGCCGGCGGCACCAGCATCAATGTCGACCGCAATCCCTATGGCTTCGCCGAGGGCGACGTGATCGTGGTGATGCCCGAAACGCGCGGCGCCAGCCAATGCGCGATCGGCCAGGTATCGTCGCTGGTGACGCCGCCCGCGCCCGGCCAGAACCAGGTGCTGATCGCCAGCGGCAGCGCCTACCGCTACAACAGCGGCAATCTCGGCACCACCTATGCGGCCAACCAGGCGCGCCTGTTCAATCTCGGGCGCGGCAATGCGCTCGGCTTTCGCACTTGGTCGGTGTCGGCCGGCGGCTTCCTGCAGCTGCGCGCGGCCGATGTTCAGGGCGCGGCCGCGGCGGCCGTGACGGTGACCGACAATATCGTCGGCCTCAAAGCCCAGTACGGCTTCGACACGCGCGCCGGCGCCGCCTTCACGCCCGAAAACGGCATGGTCATCAGCCAGTGGTCGGCTTCCCTGATCGACGCCGACGGCGATGGCGCGATCGACGCCAATGATGTGCAGCGCATCGCCGCCGTGCGCCTGGCCGTGGTGGCGCGCGGCTCGCTGCCGCAGCGGGTCGGCGCCGGCCAGCCGTGCACGGCCACCCCGAACGCGATCACCGTGTTCAGCAGCGCCCAGCCGGACGGCGTGACGGCCGTGCCGGTCACCCTCGATGTGCGCATCAGCGGCGACCCGGTCGACTGGCACTGCTACCGCTACCGCAGCTTCGAAACCATCATCCCGCTGCGCAACGCCAGCTGGAGGCCGAACGCATGAACGCCCTGTCCTTGCGCCGCATGCGCGGCATCGCCCTGCCGGTGATGATGATCATCCTCGTGGTGCTGCTGATCACCGGCGTGTATCTGCTGCGCTCGTCCAATTCGGCGACCCTGGCCGCCACCAATCTGGCCTATGAGTCGGCGCTCAGTGCGGCGGCCGACCTCGGCATCCACCGCGCTTCGGAATGGCTGACCAGCACGGCCACCAGCAACCGCGCCCTGCTCGACAGCAATCAGGCCGCGAATGGCTATGTGGCCAGCTACAACACGGCCCAGGGCATCAATAGCAGCGCCTTCTGGGATGGCGCGGTCAGCATTACCGATCCGGCCGGCAACCGCATCGACTACGTGATCCACCGCATGTG
The DNA here is from genome assembly GCF_022012445.1 of Massilia sp. TS11. GTDB lineage: Bacteria > Pseudomonadota > Gammaproteobacteria > Burkholderiales > Burkholderiaceae_D > Telluria. The sequence continues at coordinate 4,922 of NZ_JAKLTS010000003.1, read as the reverse complement.
CGCGTTTGCCGGCCCCTACGACAGCCTGGGGCCGCCGGCCAACACCTGTGTGCTGACCTCGGCCAACACCTCGACCATGAACAATTCCATCGCCCTCGGCGACAGCCTCGCCTCCGACGCCGTCCAGCTGGCCGGTGTGCCGCGCGTGCACTATGTGATCGCGGCGCGCATCTCCGGTCCGCGCGGCGGCAACGTCATCAACCAGGCCGTCGTCACCATCGGAGGCTGAGCACCATGAATCTGCGTTCCCTGTTTGTCCTGGCCCTGGCCCTGGCCGCGGCGCCCGCCTGGGCCGGCCCGACCGGCATTGCCCAGGTGCCGCTGTTGAACATCAATGGCACGGGCGCCGTCAAGCCGAACCTGATGCTGCTGTTCGATAACTCGGGTTCGATGGACCAGTCCTACACGCCCGACTATGTGAACGACAGCCTGTGCCGCCGCCAGTCGAGCCTGGCATCGGGCACCCAGGCCTGCAATGTCGGCATGCCGCCCTTCATGAGCCCGGACTTCAACAAGCAGTATTACAACCCGGCCATCCGCTACCAGGCCCCGGTCAAGGCCGACGGCAGCTTCTACGCCGACATGAACAGCGCCAACACCAGCGGCTGGACCGTGGTGACGGCCGACGGCTTCAATGCACGCAAGCTCGACCTGTACGGCAGTACCAGTTCGACCATCAATCTGCTGACCGGCTTTCCCGATCTGCGCTGGTGCAATCCGTCCAATCTGGCGAGCTGCCAGCGCAATACCGGCGGCTACACCTACCCCGACAACACCTACACGACGGCCCAGTCGATCACCGGCAATCCCTACTACTACCAGGTGAATGTGGCCGAATACTGCGCCGACGCCAATCTGACCACCTGCCGCTCGGTGGCCGTGGGCGCGACCGCACCGGCCGGCTATCCGTATCCGGCCAAGGTGCGCTGGTGCGACACCACCCTGCTCACGCGCTGCCAGGGCAAGCGCGTCGGCGTCTACATCTACCCGCGCTACTCGACCGCGCTGGGCGCCGTCGTCTCCTACGGCACGATTGCGATTGGCGCCTCCAGCACGACCAACAGCCTGAGCATCAGCAGCGTGACGATTCCCGATCCGAGCACGGCGCGCACGATCACCAATGGCAGCGTGACGGCCGCCACCGGCACCGACACCCTGCTCAAGCAGCAGACCCTGGCCAGCGCCCTGGCCGCCAGCATCATCGCCAAGACCGGCCTCACCACCCAGTACTGGGCCTGCGTGCGCAATCCGGTCGGCCAGCCGAGCGTGCAGCCCTGCGCCAACTTCGGCATCACGCTCGGGGCCGACAATGTGGTGGCCGTCATCGCCATTACCTGCAATGGCAGCAAGTCCCTGGCCAACTGCGCCTTCGTGACCGACAACTCGCGCGCCGGCTGGGCCATGACCGTGACCGCGCCGAGCATCATCGTGACCCCGGCCACGGCCGGTTCGGCCGCCGTGCCGACCACGGCCACCCTGGGCGTGAGCGGCAGCACGCCCAACACCAACCCGACGCCGACGCTCGCCAGCATCAGCTGGAACGGCATCACCCTGGCCACGAATATCGCCATCGGCAAAGGCAAGACTGCCAGCAATGCCGTGTCCACCCTGGTCAGCGCCATCAATACCAGCGCGCCCGGCAATATCCGCGCCTATGTTGGCGGCAATAGCGTGACCTCGGTCTGCGCCAGCAAATCGAGCAGCGTCGTGTGCCTGGTCGATACGGCCGCCACCGCCAATATCGGCAACCTAACCTACGGCAGCATGACCAATGCCGGCAGCATGACATTCTCGGCCGTCGGCGGCAGCGGCTACGCGGCTGCGGTGGCCCCGACCCCGGCCGTGACGGACGCCATACCGGTGACCACGGCGGCCCTGTCGGCCGGCTCTGCCCCGCCCGACACCTTCCAGCGGGTCGACATCGTGCCGACCACCACCACCTATCCGAAGGCGGCCGGGCGCGGCGACTGCGTGACCACGCCCGGCGTCTGCACCTATGCCGAGGAGATGACCAACTTCGCCAACTGGTACGCCTACTACAAGACGCGCATCCAGATGATGAAGACCTCGGCCGGCATCGCCTTCTCGGCCCTGAACCAGAACTACCGCGTCGGCTATGCCAAGCTGTCGACCATGGGCGCCGGCAGTCCCGTAGAGATGAAACCGGCCGACTTCACCTCCGGCAACCGCGCCACCTGGTACAGCACCCTGTACGGGGCCGTCACCTCCGGCTCGACGCCGAGCCGCCTGGCTGTGGACGCGGTCGGCAAGATGTTCGCCAACCAGTCGCCCTACAACTACGGTGCCGGCGCCGAAGTCGTGCAGTACCCATGCCAGCAGAACTTCCTCGTCTACGTGACCGACGGCTACTGGAACGGCGGCTACCCGAGCATTGCCAACAACGACAATACCGAGAACGCCAGCCGCTTCTGCACGGCCGCGCGCGGCTGCGTCGACAGCCGCAGCCAGAGCCAGCCCTCGCTGGCCGACGTCACCCTCTACTGGTACAACGGCGGTTCGGCCACCAGCACCGTCTCGCTGCGCCCCAGCCTGGAGACCGACATGAGCCGCCCCGGCCTGGTGCCGGCCGGCCCCGGCGAAAACACCCATCTGCACGTCAACGCCTACATGCTGGGCCTGGGCGTGGACGGCGTGATGAGCTACGAGCCCAACTACGACACCGCCCCGCGCGTCGGCGGCGACTTCTACAACCTGATCACCGGCGCCACCAGCGGCTGCCCGTGGAATAACGGCGGCGCCTATGTCTGGCCCGATCCCGATGTGACCAACACGGCCAGCACCGTGCAGGAGCGCGTGGACGACATGTGGCATGCGGCCGTGAACGGCCACGGCAAATACTTCAGCGCCCAGGACCCGACCGAGGTCGTGCAGGGCCTGAGCGCCGCCATTGCCGCCATGCAGGTGCGCATCGGCGCGGCGGCGGCAGCAGCCACCTCAACGCCGAATATCTCGCAGCAGGACAATGACATCTTCTCCGACACCTTCACCACCGTGCGCTGGTACGGCGAACTGTCGGACAAGAAAATCGACATCGCCACCGGCGTCGTCTCCAACACGGCCGTGTGGAACACCTCCGACCGGCTCGGGCGCCAGGTCAGCGCCGCCAGCGACAGCCGCACCCTGTACATGCTCGATACGGCCGGGGCCAGCCCGGCTCTGAAGTCCTTCCGCTACAGCGCCATGAACGCCCAGGAAAAGGCCTGGTTCGACAACAAGTGCGCCAGCCTCAGCCAGTGCACCCTGCTGTCGGCCTCGGACAAGGCCATCGTCAACAGCGGCGCCAATCTGGTCGACTACCTGCGCGGCCAGCAGCAGTATGCCGACGACAGCCTGTTCCGCGCCTTCACCCAGACCAGCTACACCCCGGCCGGCGCGTCCGGCCCCATCCCCATCATCCTCGGCGACATCGCCTCGTCCAAGCCGGCCTACCTGCGCGACTCGCGCAAGTCCTACTCGGCCACCGGCTATGCCGACTTCAAGGTGGCGACGGCCAGCCGCGCCGCCACCGTGTTCACGGCCGCCAACGACGGCATGCTGCACGCCTTCAATGCCACCACCGGCGACGAGCTGTGGGGCTATCTGCCGCGCATCACCATGAGCAAGCTGTACAACCTGGCCAGCACCACCTATGGCAGCAACCACATCTTCACCACCGACGGCTCGCCCGAAATCGCCGACGTGCAGATCGGCGGCGTCTGGAAATCGGTGCTCGTGGCCGGCCTCAACGGCGGCGGGCGCGGCTATTACGCGCTGGACGTGACCGACCCGGCCAACCCGCATGCGCTGTGGGAGTTCTGCGCCGACAGCAGCATCTGCAGCAAGGGCGACCCCGACCTCGGCCTCAGTTTCGGCAACCCCCAGTTCGGCCAATGGAATGGCCAGTGGGTCGTGCTGTTCACCTCCGGCTACAACAACATCCCCGGCAGCGACGGCGTGGCCAGCGGCGACGGCAAGGGCTATCTGTATGTGGTCGACGTCGCCACCGGCAATATCCTGCGCAAGATCGGCACCGGCGTGGGCGACACCACGACCCCGTCCGGCTTCGCCAAGATCACGGCCATCACCAACAACCCCTTCCTCGACCCCGGCCTGACCTATGTCTACGGCGGCGACAACACGGGCAAGATGTGGCGCTTCGACTTTACGGCCGCGTCCGGCATCACGGTTAGCAAGCTCGGCGACGCCGGCAGCAGCCAGCCGATCACCACCCGTCCCGACGTCACCTTGTGCAGCATGACCAGCGGCGCCAGCAGCGTGGCCCAGCGCGTCATCCTGTGGGGCACGGGCCGCCTGCTCGACGTGCCGGACACGGCCGACACCAGCACCCAATCGCTGTATCTGGTGAAGGATGGCGCCAGCACGATCAGTCTGCGCGGCACGACGATGGTGCAGCAGAACATGAGCCTGGTCGGATCCGGCAGCAATACCCAGACCTTCTCCGGCAGCACCAATGCGGTCGACCTGTCGACCAAGGACGGCTGGTACATCGACTTCGACCAGAACAGTGGCGAGCGCATCAACCTCGATCCGAAGATCATCGGCGGCGCCGCGAATGTGGTGACGAACACCCCGAGTTCCGCGTCAGCCTGTTCGATAGGCGGCTCCAGCAACGTCTACCAGTTCAACGTCTGCAACGGCAATCCGGTCACGCCCGACAACACGATCGGCACCACACTCTCGAACACCTCGGCGGCGGTCGGCTTCATCATCGTGCGCCTGCCCTCGGGTGCGCTGAAGATGATCACCACGACCGCCAGCGGCGCGACGGTGACGACCGGCGTCAGCAACCCCGGCGAACAAGGCGCCAAGAAGACCGGCTGGCGCCGCGTGAACGGCAACGGCGAGTAATCTATCCCCCCATAAAAATCGGGGTCAGACCCCATTTATCTGCCCGGAAAAAA
>NZ_JAKLTS010000029.1 GCF_022012445.1 Massilia sp. TS11 | reverse complement strand
GTAGCTCAGCGCTATCGGGGTTTTTTGCTTTCTGGCGAAGGCGCTGGGCGCCTCGCTCTGCTTAGCTCCAGCGCAGGTCGTTCTTCAACAGCGGCAACTGGCGCACGCGCTTGCCGGTGGCGGCGAAGATCGCGTTGCAGATCGCCGGGGCAACCGGCGGAAACGCCGGCTCGCCCAAGCCCGTGACCGGAAAGTCGGTCTTGAGGAAGTGGCATTCGATCTTCGGCGGTGTCTGGTTGATGCGCAGCAGCGGGTAGTTATCGAAGTTGCTTTGTACGACGCGGCCGCCGCGGATATCGAGTTCCGGATACAGCAGCGTGCTGAGGCCGTCGATCACCGAACCCTGGGCCTGATTTTCTGCGCCCGACAGATTGACGATCTGGGCGCCGATATCGGCCACCACGACAACACGGTCGACCTGCAGCTGACCGCTCTTGCTGACTGTCACTTCCGCCACCTGGGCAACGTAGCCGCGGTGACTGAAGTGGAAGGCCACGCCCGCGCCCTGGCCTTTGGCAAATTTCTTCTTGCCCCAGCCGGACTTCTCGGCAACTTCGCGCAGCACGCCTTTCATGCGCCCGACATGGTAGGGCACACCGCGCTCGCCCGTCCCAGGCATGAGGTCCTTGTTGCCGAGGATCTCCATGCGGAACTCGACCGGATCGCGCTGGGCCGCATGGGCCAATTCATCGATGAAGCTGTGGAAAACCCAGGCGAACACATTACTGCCCGGGGCGCGCCACGGTCCCATCGGAATCATGCACTCGATTGCCGTTTGTTCCAGCAGACAGTTATCGACCCAGCGCCCCGGGAACTCGTCACCGGACAAGCTGCCGCCGCTGCCGTTTTGCAGCACGCTCTTGCCGTCACGATTGACGCGGTTGGCGAAAGTGATGAAGTGGTTGTGCCAGGCGATCAGCTTGCCCTGGGCATCCACGCCGCCGCGCAGGAAGTGGAAGCCGCCAGCGCGGAAGTGGTCGTGCTGGAGATCGTCTTCGCGCGTCCAGGTCAGCTTGACCGGCGCCTTGCAGCGCAGCGCAATGGCCGCAGCTTCGACGATGAAGTCCGAGCTCAGGCGGCGGCCGAAGCCCCCGCCGCTGCGCGTGATGTGCAGCGTAATTTTTTCTTTCGGAATATTGAAAGTGGAAGCGACCAGGTTCTGGCCAGCGCCCGGATTCTGGGTCGGCGCCCACAGTTCGAGCGTGCCATCGGCTTTGGCCCAGGCCGTGCAGTTTTGTGGCTCGAAGCTGGCGTGCGAGATAAACGGGTAGGTGTAGGCGGCCTCGACAGTCTTGCTCGCGCGGGCCAGGGCGCCCTCGGGGTCACCGTCCTTGCGCAAGGTCTGCGCGCCGGCCTGCTTGGCGAGACGTTTGGCCTCGTCGGTGAAGCGGGTCCAGTCATCGCTTGCGCCCTTGCCCTCGTCCCATTTCACCTGCAGCTGGCGGCGTGCGCTGAACGCACCCCAGGTCGAGGTGGCAACGATGGCGACACCGGGCATCAAGCCGTTCAGATTATCCGTGCCCTCGATCAGAAAGGCGTCGACCACGCCGGGCAGGCGCTTCAGGTCGTCAAGATTGGCGCTCACAGGCTTGCCGCCGAACACTGGGCATTTGACATAGCTTGCGTACAGCATGTCGGGCAGCTTGACGTCGATCCCAAACATCGGCTTGCCGCGTACCAGGTCGCGGTTGTCGACACCGCCGACGCGCGTGCCGAGCAGTTTGAACTCTTTCGGATCTTTCTGGACTACGCTCTTCGCCTCGGGGACGGGCAGGGTGGCGGCTTTGGCGGCCAGATCGGCATAGCGCAGCACACGTTTGCTTGGCAGATGACGCACCTTGCTGTCGCCGGTGGCGCATTCGCTGGCCGGCACCTTCCAGGTGGCAGCCGCGGCCTGCACCAGCATGGCGCGCGCGGTGGCGCCAAGGCGGTGGAATTCGACGTAATTGGTCGGCGTCGAGGTCGAGCCGCCGGCCGCCTGGCTGCCGTAGATCGGATTCAGATCGCCCTGGATCACGCGCACATCTTTCCAGTTCACGTCGAGTTCTTCGGCGATCACCATCGGCAGCGAGGTCTTGATGCCCTGCCCGATTTCGGGCTGCTTGGAAATGAGGGTGATGCTGCCGTCGCTGCCGATGCGGATGAAGGCGCTCGGGGAGAACACGGCCTCGGGTTTGGCAATCTGGGGTTCGGCGGCGCCGCCTTCGAACCAGGCGCCGAGCACGAGTCCGCCACCGAGGGCGGCGCTGCGGCGCAGGAATTCACGGCGTGAGGCGTGCGGCAAGGCTTCGTTCATGGCGCTTCCTTCTGGCAAATTTGAGCGGCCATTGTACGGCCATTTGAGAGCCGATGCAGGAAGGCGACAGTGGCGATGCTAGAAGCTAAAAATTATGAAAACGACTACTTCTAAACTATAATTTTGCTTCTATTTCTACACGGGGAGCCTTATGCGTTTGCCATGGATTGCCGGGCTGTTGGTCCTGTTGCTGACGGCTTGTGGCGGCGGCGACATCGCTCCGCCTGTCGCGCAGCAAAGTGCGACGCGCGTGGCGCTCGGCGCGCCGAAGCCGCTGCCCGTGGTCTTGAGCGGGCCGCGCAGCAATTACAGCGTGAAACTCGATGCGAACGGCTACACTGTCACGGACAAGGCGGGCAATACGCGCAGCCTGCCGATCACCGCGCGCCTGCGCTTCGATGACGTCAGCCTGTCCCTCGATAGCGACGGTCCGGCTGGTCAGGCCTACCGGCTGTATCAGGCGGCGTTCAACCATACCCCGGATCTAGGCGGGCTCGGCTATTGGACCGACCGGCTCGATACCGATGCAACGCTGGTCGACATCGCCCAGGCCTTTATCGATTCGGCCGAATTCAAGGCGACCTATGGCGATCAGCTGAGCAATCTGGAATTCGTCAAACGCCTGTACCAGAATGTGCTGCACCGGCCGGGCGATCCCGGCGGTCTCGATTATTGGACGAGTATTCTGGATAAGAAGCAGGCGCCGCCTGCGGCCGTGCTCGCGGCCTTCAGCGAGAGCCTGGAGAATCAGCTGGGCGTGCAGGCGTCCCTGCAAGGCGGGATTGCTTTCCTTGAGGCTGGTGTCGGCTATGTGCCGGTCGCGGTGCCGGGGCCGAATACGCGCGCGGTCATCAATAGCGTGGTCACGCTCGATGGCTCGGGCAGCACGGCGGCGGTTGGCCGCAGCCTCAGCTATCGCTGGACGATGGTGGCCAAACCGGCGGGCAGCATGGCCGGCCTTGTACAGTCGAGCTCGGCGCGGCCTGCGTTTGTCCCCGATCTCACCGGCACCTATGACGTGCAGCTGGTCGTGTCGGATGGCGCCCGTAGCAGTGCGCCGGCAACGGTGCGGATCACGGCGAGCTGGGGCGCGCCGCCGTCCATCGTGCCGAGCAAGGGCAATTACATTTACCTCGAAAGCGACAATGGCGACTACATCGGTGGCGGGCGCAGCTATCTCTATACCGACCTGAATGCGGTGCTGCAGGTGTCGGGCAACGGTCGCAACCTGTCGGTGAGCGTCAGAGGCGATCAGAACTGGAGCGGCGATTTCGTCGGCATGAATTCAATCGCGCAGTTCATCGCCGGCCTGTACGATGGTCTGACGCGCTACCCGTTCAATAATCCGGCGACCGGCGGCCTGTCCTGGTCGGGCGAGGGGCGCGGTTGCAATACCCTGTCCGGCTCCTTCACGATCGATAGTGTCACCTATGCGGGCACGAATGTGTCCGCGATCGATCTGCGCTTCGAGCAGCATTGCGAAAAAGGCGCATCGGCATTGCGCGGGCAGATCCATTGGCGCAAGGACGATGTGCTCACGGCGCCTGGCCCGGTGGTGCCGGTGCCGGCGGATCTGTGGCAGCCGGCCGCAGGCGCCACGCCGACGACGGGCAACTATGTGTATCTGACCGGCACCAGCGGCGATTGGGTGATCGGTCCCAACAGCTATCTCTATACGCAGGCGAATGCCACGCTGCGCGTGGATGTCATGGGCAACCGTGTGTCGGTCAGTGTGAATGGCGATAAGTGGTGGAACGGGGACTTCCAGGCAATGAACTCGATCAGCGAAATGCAGATCGGCTACTATCCGGGCTTGCAGCGCTATCCCTTCCACAACGCGAACAAGGGCGGCCTCGACTGGGGCGGCGATGGGCGCGGTTGCAATACCCTGAGCGGCTGGTTCGCGGTGGACAATCTGGTGCGCACGAATGGCAATATCACGGCGCTCGATCTGCGCTTCGAACAGCATTGCGAGCAGGGCAGCAGCTATGCCCGCGGCAAGATCCATTGGAGCGCATCGGACACGACCGTGCCGCCGGGCCCGAAGTTCAAACCGGCCGATATGAGCATGCTGCGCAAATAGCTGTTGACGC
>NZ_JAKLTS010000028.1 GCF_022012445.1 Massilia sp. TS11 | reverse complement strand
CCGCGCTATCGGGGTTTTTTGCTTTTTACCTTACACAGCATTCCCCTGCCACAGTTTTCTCCGCGTCCAAATATATGCATGCGGAATTTAAAATTGACAACAAATATTTCCAATAATTATCAAAAAGTCTTGGCTTTACCACATCTTTATTGTATTCTTGTAACTCATCCTCAAAGGCCAAACCTGCAGCGATGCAGGGACGGAAAGCCAAGGGTCTCCCCGAGACAGCCGGTTGCTCAGGTCGAAAAATAACAAAGCGCCGGTCTTTCAACCGACACCGACTGGGAGAATTCCATGGCAGCTAGCACCACCAATAAAGTCGCGACCCTCACTGGCGCCGCGAAGGATGACATCCTGCTAGCAGATGTCACCGGTATCACCGAAGATCACCTGACCGGCAAGCTGAATGTGCTCGCCAATGACCCGGGTTCCGCCAGCGTCTACTCGCTGCTGCAGAACGTGCCGGCCACTTTCACTCAGATGCAAGTGCTGACCACGGCCAAGACCGCGCTCGGCGCCACCATCTCGATCAACGCCGATGGCACCATCAGCTACGATGCCAGCACGATGTCTGCCAGCGTGCAGTCGCTGGCCGCGAACGAAACCCTGAACGATAGCTTCGTCTACACCGCCCGCATGGCCAATGGCGCCCTGAGCACCGCCACCGTGACGGTGAAAGTCGGCGGCGTCAACGACGCGCCGACTCTGGCCAGTGTGGCCCAGGCCAGCATCAACGATACGGCCGCCGACGACACCCCGGCCGCCATCACCGGCTCGCTCGTTGGTAGCGACGTCGACCACGGGGCCGTGCTCACCTACAGCCTCGCCGGCGGCAGCAGCGACTATGGCACCTTGACCGTCAACGCCAACGGCAGCTACAGCTTCCTGGCTAACGCTGACAAGATCGACGCGCTGGCTGCGGGTGAGTTCGCAGTCGCCAACTTCAGTGTCAAAGTCACCGACGAGTTCGGCGCTTCCTCGGCGCCCGTCACTCTCAGCTTCAAGCTCAACGGCGCGAATGACATCGCCGTGATCTCCGGCACCAACAGCGGCGCCGCCTCGGAAGACGACACCGCCGCCGTGACCGGCAGCCTGAGCGTGGCCGATCGCGATCACGACCAGAGCCTGTTCGCCGCCGCCAGCGGCCTGGCCGGCACCTACGGCGACTTCAGCTTCGACGCCGCCAGCGGCGCCTGGACCTACACCGTACGCAACGCCGACAGCGCCGTGCAAGCCCTGAATGGCGGCAAGCAAGTGACCGACAGCATCACCGTGAACTCGGTCGACGGCAGCGCCAGCAAGACCATCACCGTCACCGTGACCGGCGTGAACGACAGCGCCACCATCAGCGGCACGGCCAGCGGCGCCACCACCGAAGACGGCACCGGCAGCGCCAGCGGTCAGCTCAGCGTGGCCGACGTGGATAGCGGCGAGGCCACCTTCGGCACCGTCGGCAGCCTGGCCGGTACCTATGGTGATTTCACTTTCGACAAAGCCACCGGCACCTGGAACTACGCGCTGCGCAATGGCGACGCCAATGTCCAGGCTCTGGGCGGCAGCACCATCGTCGAAGACAAGCTGGACATTCAATCCAAGGACGGCTCGGCTACCCAGACCGTGACCGTGAGTGTGCATGGCACCAATGACGCGGCCAGCATCAGCGGCACCAGCACCGGCGGCGTGACCGAAGACGGCAGCGCAGCCGCCAGCGGCGTGCTCAGCGTCAGCGACGTGGACACCGGCGAAAACAGCTTCGCCGCCGACCTCAGCTTGCAGGGCACCTATGGCAACTTCAGCTTTGATAAGACCACGGGGACCTGGAACTACGCGCTGCGCAATGGCGATACGAACGTCCAAGCCCTGGGCGCCGGCGTGGTCGTGCATGACACCCTGAGCGTCAGTTCCGTCGACGGTACTGCCAGCCAGACCATCGACGTCAGCGTGACCGGCGTGAACGATGCAGCCAGCATCAGCGGCAACGCCACCGGCACCGTGAGCGAAGATGACGTCGCCGCGGCCAGTGGCGTGCTGGTGGTTGGCGATGTCGATGCCGGCGAGGCCGTGTTCGGCGCGATCGGCAATCTGCATGGCAGCTACGGCGACTTCAGCTTTGATGCCGCCACCGGCGCCTGGTCCTACGCGCTGCGCAACGGCGACGCCAATGTGCAGGCCCTGGGCGCCAACAGCGTCGTCCACGACAGCCTGGTCGTTGCGTCCAAGGACGGCACTGCCAGCCAGACGATCGACGTGACCGTGAATGGCGCCAATGATGTGGCTGTCATCGGCGGCGACGCCAGCGGCAGCGTGAAGGAAGATGCCAATCTGACGACCTCGGGCAAGCTGAGCGTCAGCGACGCCGATGCCGGTCAGGCCGGTTTCGCCGCCCCTGCCAGCCTGGCAGGCACCTATGGCGACTTCAGCTTCGACACCAGCAGCGGCGCCTGGACCTACACGCTGCGCAATGCCGCCGCCAATGTGCAGGCCCTGAACGCCGGCGACAGCGTGACCGACAGCCTGGTCATCAAGTCGCTCGACGGCAGCGCGTCGCAGACGATCCAGGTGGCGATTGCCGGCACCAACGAACCGCAGGGTTCGCTGCCGCAGAACAATCCGCATAACACCGAGAATACCGTGACCAAGTACCAGGTCACGCACGGTGGCCAGGACATCAACGAGCGCAACATCTTCACCGGCTTCGACAGCAATGACGAGCTGGCTCATTCTGCGAACATGGACTTCGTTTCGATGAGCCAGGTGACCTACGAAGGTCAGGCCTCGACCCTGGTGGTGTTCGACTTCCACGGCAATCTGATCAACGTGACCCTGGTCGGCTTCACCGGCCTGAGCACGAGCCAGATCATCGTCGGCTAAGCCGTTCGCGTTCTGCCCAGCCCCGGCTTGTCCGGGGCTTTTTTATTTCCGGAGCTCAGCGCGGCGTCGGACGCGCGGATTTTTGTTTAGTCTGGCCCCTGATCATCGGAAGGATGGGCACATGGACAGACTAGCACTCTGGGGTGGGCTGGAATGTACGATGAATCGCGTGGGCGAGCGCTACTTCAGCCAGGTCGTGCGCAACGGCCATCACGTCCGCCCCGACGATATTGCGCGCTTCGCTTCGCTCGGCATCCGCGTGCTGCGCTACCCGGTGCTGTGGGAACAGCTGGCGCCGCACGGTCTGGCGCAGGCCGACTGGTCGTGGTGCGCGCGCCTGGCCGCGCTGCGGGAGGCTGGCATCACGCCGATTGCCGGCCTCGTGCACCACGGTAGCGGACCGCGCCACACCAGCCTGGTGGCGGAGGATTTTGCGCCGGGCCTGGCCGCCTATGCCGGTGCGCTGGCCGAACGCTGCCCGTGGCTGCGCGCCTTCACGCCCGTGAATGAGCCGCTGACCACGGCACGCTTCAGTACCCTGTATGGGCTCTGGTATCCGCATGCGCGCAGCGATGCGCTGTTTGTGCGGGCCGTGCTCAACCAGTGCCGCGCCACGGTGCTGGCGATGGCTGCCATCCGGCGCCATATTCCGGACGCCCAACTGATTCAGACGGACGACCTCGGCAAGCATGCCGGCACGGCGCCGCATGGCGTGCTGGCCGAGTTCTATGACGCGCGCCGCTGGCTCGCCTGGGACCTGCTGTGCGGCGAAGTGGGGCGCACACATCCGCTGTGGCGCTATCTGCGGCGCTCCGGTCTCAGCGAGGACGAGATCCTGTGGTTCCGCGCCAATCCCTGTCCGCCCGACATCATCGGCATCAACTACTACATCACCAGCGAACGCTGGCTCGATCATCGGGTTGGCCGCTATCCGCGCCGCTACGCCGGGCAGGTTGATGGGCGGCCGCTGGCCGATGTCGAGAGTGTGCGCGTGGCGGAGGCGCCGCCGCCCTCGCTGCTGGCGCGCCTGCGCGAAGCCTGGGACCGCTACCGTATTCCGCTGGCCGTGACCGAGGCCCATCTGGGCGGTCACCGCGAGGATCAGCTGCGTTGGCTGTGGGAAGTCTGGCGCGCGGCCGAGGCGGCGCGCGCTGAAGGTATCGCCGTGCGTGCGGTGACGGCCTGGTCGCTGCTGGGCGCGTATGACTGGAACAGTCTGGTCACGCAGGACAAGGGCTACTACGAGCCGGGCCCGTTCGACAGCCGTTCGACGCCCCCGCGCGAAACCGCGGTCGCGGCCATGCTGCGCGAGCTGGCGCGGCCGCAGGCGCCGCGCCATCCATTGCTGCAAGGGGAGGGCTGGTGGCGGCGCCCCACGCGCTTCATGCAGCGCGGCCGCGGTCAGCCGCTGCCGCTCAGCAATGCGCATCCCGATGAGGCGGGCGTGCAGCCGGTTCTGATCACGGGCGCTACCGGTACGCTCGGCCAGGCCTTTGCGCGCATTTGCCAGCGCCGCAATATCGCCTACCGTCTGGTGCGGCGTCAGGAGCTCGACATTGCCGATCCTGCCTCGGTGCGCGCGGCCCTCGACGCCTGGCGTCCGTGGGCGCTCATCAATGCAAGTGGTTATGTGCGCGTCGATGAGGCCGAGCGCGACCCTGAACGCTGCTTCCGCGAAAACGCGCTGGGTCCGGCGACCCTGGCCCAGGCGTGTGCGGCGCGCGGCGTGCAGTTGCTGACATTCTCGAGTGACCTGGTCTTCAGCGGCCGCGCGCAGTCGCCCTATGTGGAGTCGGACTCGGTGGGGCCGATCAACATCTACGGCCGCAGCAAGGCCGAGGCGGAGGCACGCGTGCTCGACCATCTGCCCGAGGCGCTGATCGTGCGCAGCAGCGCCTTCTTTGGGCCGTGGGATCGCTATAACTTTGTGATTCAGTCCCTGCGTACCCTGGCGGCCGGCGAGCCGCTGTTCGTGCCCCGGGATCTGACCGTGTCGCCGACCTATGTGCCGGATCTGGTCGATGCCTGTCTCGACCTGCTGATCGATGGCGCCGCCGGCATCTGGCATCTGACCAATGGCGTGGCGGTAACTTGGGCCGAGCTGGCACAGCAGGCGGCGCGGCGCGGGCGGGTCGACCCCAGTCGGCTCGAGCCGGTCGCGGCGGCGGCCTGCCGTTTCGTGGCGCCACGACCCGCCTTCAGCGCCCTGCACAGCGAGCGCGCGATCCTGTTGCCGCCGCTGTCTGACGCATTGGGACGCTTCGTCCAGGCCATCCGCCAGCACCCGATTGAAAATTAGGAGTTGACGT
>NZ_JAKLTS010000027.1 GCF_022012445.1 Massilia sp. TS11 | reverse complement strand
GGTCAGACGCGGCAGCATGTCAAAGCGCGCCTGTTCGACCTGCCCCATGCCGAGCGCCTCTTCCATGATACGCAGGCGGGTTTCCAGGTTGTACTTGACGGCGCGCGCCATCGCTTCTTCCAGACTCAGCGGGCCTTTAAGCGGCTCCTGGTCCTTGTACATCTGGGCGAAGTCTTCCTTGATCTTCTCGCCGCGCTCGGCCAGCGTGACCGGCGTTGGGCTGACGGCGCAGGCCGCCAAAGCCAGGCTCAGGCTGACGACGAGCAGCGGCCGCGCCAGCGCGCGGCCCTGTTTTACTTCCTTCATTCCTACTCCCCTGAAATTTCTCTTATGTTCGCATAGCTTCCGTGTGGAAAGCGCTCGATTGCTCAAGCGGCTTTCCGGGCGACCGGTTTGGCCTGCAGTTTCTCGATGCTGCCGAGCAGACGGGCCGTATCGTTCTGGGCCGCCTTGTGGCCGAACTTGGCGAACTGCGCCGACAGCGAAGCCTTGCCGACCGGGAGCTTGTCCTTGCCCGGCATGACGGCATCGGCGCGGCCGCCCTTGCCTTCGGTGGCGCGGGCGTCCTTGTCCGTGGTTTCCGCCACGCGCATCTTGACCAGCACCGAGACTTCACGGCCCTGGTTGTCGCGCGCCGTGACCTTGATCTCGAGGATCTCGTTCAGGCCCTGCGGCGCCACGCCGGTGAACTTGCCGGTGGAGGCGTCGTACTTCAGCCATTCCGGCAGCGGCTTGCCATCGGCCAGGGTGGCTGTCGTACTGGTCTGAGCGGACGGATCGGTGTGACGGAACACACCGGTCGGCAGCTGGTAAGCCATTTCCTTGCCCGACTGGACTTCGGTCGGCGGCGGCTGGTCGGCCACGAACAGCACCGCACCGGCCGGCGCCGTGCTGGCCGCCACCACCTGCACCACGCCATTGCTGCCGGCGCTGCTGCGCACGGTCTCGGCGGCCACCACCGTGGCCGGGCTGCGTTCGGACACCGGCGCCGTGGCGGGGGCATTGACCGGCGCGGCGGCAGCGGTCTCGGCCGCGGGAGCCGAGGCTGCGGCAGCTGGCGCGGGCGCCGGGGCCGGGGCCGCATTGGTGGTGCGGGTGTCGACCGCCGAACCATTGGCCAGCAGGATCTGGAACTGGGCCGAGGCCGAGTTGCCCGCATCGTCGCGCGCCACCAGCTTGATATCCAGTGCGCCATTGCTGCCCGCCGGCGGGGTGCCGGTGAACTTGCCGGTGGCGGCATCGAATTTCAGCCAGTTGGGCAACGGCTGACCGTCGGCCTGGGTCGCATCGACCTGGACCTTGGCATTCGGATCGGTATTCTTGAACACACCGGCCGGCAGCTGCACTTCGGTCTGCTTGCCCATCTCGGCCACGGCATTCTGCGGCGGGTTCGAGACGAGCAGCTTGGCGCCGCCGCTGCTGGCCGCGCTGTCGGTGGTGCTGACGGCCACCAGCGGCGTGCTGCTGACGCTGACCGGGGCCGGCGCCGGGGCCGCCGTCGCGCTGGTATCGGTGCTTGGCTTGCTGGCCTCGACCACGGCCGGCGGCGGCGTGACCACCACCGGTGCCGGCGCGGGCGCAGGTGCCGTAGCCGGGGCCGGCGCTTCGACCACCGGGGCCGGGGCCGGCGCGGGCACCGGCGTGGCGGCCGGGGCCGGAGCAGGCGCAGGCGCCGGGGCCTGCACCACCGGACGCGGCACAAACACAGTCAGGCTGCCAGCCGCCGTGCTCGTGCTGTTGCCGGCTTTGTCGGTGCCGGACAGGCTGACCGTCCAGTTGCCCTCGGCCAGGTTCTGCACATCGACCGACCAGCTGCCGTTGACGACCGCGACCGTGAAGCTCTGCGTCTGGCTGCCATTGCTGAGCGTGACGATCAGTTCGCTGATACCCGACAGATTGTCGCTGGCGGTGCCGCTCAGCGTGGTGTTGATGCCAATCGTGCTGCCAGCGGCCGGGCCGGTCAGGGCCAGCTGCGGCGGCGTGCGGTCGAGCGTGAAGCTGATTTCCGACTCGACGCGGTTGCCGGCCGTGTCCACGTCGACCACTTTCACCGTGTGCAGGCCGTCCGTGGTCGGCGCCACATAGCTGGCGCTCGGGCTGCCGCCGTCGACGATGAAGCTGCGCGTGATGCCGTTGCCAGCAGCCGAGACATTCAGGCTGGCGTCATTGGTCAGCTTGTCGGTGCTGCTGGCGCCGCTGTCGCGCACCAGGCTCAGCGTCGGGGTGGCGAGGCGCGTGGCCAGGGTGAAGCTGAAGCTGGCGCTGGCCTTGTTGCCGGCCGCGTCGACGTCATTCACGACCACGCTGTGCACGCCATCGGTGCTCGGCACCACATAGTTGCTGCCAACGTTGACGCCATCGACCGTGACAGTGCGCGTCACATCGGCGGCGGCGGCGCTGATCGACAGGGCCGGGTTGTTGGTGATGGCGTCGCTGGCACTGCTGCCGCTGTCGACCACCAGGGCGATGGCCGGGGTGGCGATGGTCTTATCGATCGTAAAGACGAGGCTAGCGCTGGCCTTGTTGCCGGCCGTATCCACATCCTCCACCAGCACGCTATGCACACCATCGGCGCTCGGGGCCACATAGCTGCCGCCCTTGACACCATCGACCGTAACGGTGCGCGTGACATCGGCGGCGGCCGCGCTCAGCACCACGCCAGCATCGCTGGTGAGCTTGTCGGTGGCGCTGCTGCCGGTATCGTTGGCCAGCACGGCCGTCGGCGCGGCGATGCTGGTATCGAGCGTGAACACCAGGGTGCTGGTGGCGCTGTTGCCGGCCGCGTCGGTATCGATCACCTGCAGCGTGTAGACGCCGTCCTTGGCCGGTGCCGTATAGCTGGCGCCACTGGTGCCATTGAGCACGTAGCTGCGGCTCACGCCGCTGGCCGGGGCGCTGACCGTCACCGCGCCGTTATTGGTGATACGGTCGCTCGCGCTGCTACCGCTGTCGAGCGTCAGGGCCAGCGTCGGGGCGCTGATGCTGCGCCGCAGTTCAAAGTCGTAGCTGGTGCTGGCGCTGTTGCCGGCCGCGTCGACATCGCTGATGACGACCGTGTGCCTGCCCTCGGTGCTCGGGGCCACGTAGCTGCTGCCGACGTCGACGCCATCGACCGTGATGCGGCGCGTGACATCGCTGGCCGCCGCGCTGATGCTCAGGGCCGGGTCATTGGTGATGCGGTCCGTCGCGCTGCTGCCGCTGTCGGTCACCAAGGCCACGCTCGGCTTGGCGATGGTCTTGTCGAGGGTGTAGACGAGGCTGGCGCTGGCCTTGTTGCCGGCCAGGTCGCTGTCGGTCACGACGACCGTGTGCACGCCATCGCTGGCCGGGGCGCTGCTGCCGCCGCCGTCGAAGCTGATGGTGCGCGTCACGCCCTGCCCTGCCGGGCTGATCGCCAGGGTATCGGTATTGGTCAGACGGTCGGTGGCGCTCTTGCCGCTGTCGGTGACCAGGCTGATCGTCGGCGCCGTGACCTGGTTGACCACGGTGAACACGATGCTCGACGAGGCCTTGTTGCCGGCCACGTCTTCGTCGACCACGGTCACCGTATGGGCGCCGGCCGCCGTCAGCACCGGCAGCGTGCTGCTGCTGGCGCCGTCGATCACGTAGCTGCGCGAGACGTCGCTGGCGGCGCGCGGCACACCCACCGTGCCATCGCTGGTGATGCGGTCGCTCGACGAGGCGCCGGTGTCGTTGACCAGGATCGGACGCAGGGTCGCGATCGTGCGGTCGAGCGTGAAGCTGAGGCTGGCGCTGGCCGTATTGCCGGCCGGGTCGGTGTCGCGCACGACGACGGTGTAGACGCCATCGGCGCTCGGGGCCGCGTAATTGCTGCTCTCCGGGCCGCCATTGATGCTGTAGGTACGCACCACGCCGGCGCCGGCGCTGCTGATGGCCAGGGCCGGATCATTGGTGATTCGGTCGCTGCTGCTGCGGCCGCTGTCGTTGGCCAGCGCCACGGTCGGGGCGGCAATCGAACGGGCCAAGGTGAAGCTGAAGTTGGTGACCGCGGTATTGCCGGCCAGGTCGACATCGGTGACGCGGACGACGTGAACGCCATCATTACTCGGCGCCACGTAGGTGCTCGCCGGCGCCCCGCCATCCACGACCACGGTGCGGGTCACGGTTTCGACGGCCGCGCCAATGCGCACCGCCGGGTCACGCGTGTAGTTGTCGGTGCTGCTGATGCCCGTGTCATTCACGAGCGCCACGTCCGGACGCGCCACCACCGTGTCAATCGTATAGACCAGGGTATTGGTCATGACGTTGCCAGCCACATCGGTATCGGTCAGGACGACCGTATGACGGCCATCGCTGCTCGGGGCGTTGGCGCTGCTATTGGTGGCCGCGCCGCCGTCAAAGCTGAAGCTGCGCGTGACGTCGCTCGCCATGTTGGAGAAGCTCAGGCGGCCGTCGCGCGTGATCAGATCGCTGCCGCTGGCGCCCGTGTCGTTGACCAGGAAGGCTTCCGGCGTGGCGATTGTGCGGTCCAGCGTGAAGATCAGGCTCGCGCCGCCGCTATTGCCGGCGGCATCGGTATCGGTGACCACCACGGTATGCGGGCCATCCGCAGTCGGGGCGGCATAGCTGCTCAGCGCCGGACCGCCGTCGACGCGGTAGGTGCGCGTGTTGCCGGCGGCCAGGGTGCTGACCGTGATAGCGGCCGAGTTGGTGATCTTGTCGGTGCTGCTGCTACCCGAATCGGTGCTCAGGCTGACGGTCGGGCTCAGGGCCGAGGTCACCAGGCTGAAGCTGTAGCTGGCGCTGGCCACGTTGCCGGCCAGATCGGTATCGGTGACGACCACCGTGTGCAGGCCATTTGCCGTCGGCGCCACATAGCTGGCGGCGGCCACGCCGTCCACACTGACCGAGCGCGTCATCACGTCGCTGGCGGCGCTGCTGATATTCAGGCCCGCGTCATTGGTGATGCGGTCGCTGTTGCTGCTGCCGGTGTCGTTGATCAGCGCCATGCTCGGGGTCGCAATCGTGCGGTCGAGCGTGAAGCTGTAGCTGGTGCTGGCGGTATTGCCGGCGGTATCGGTGTCGGTCACCACGACGGTGTGCACGCCATCCGTGGTCGGCGCCGTGTAGCTGGCCGCGCCCGCAGCGCCATCGACGCTGATGCTGCGCGTGACGCCGGTGGCCGGGCTGCTGAAGCTCAGCGCCGCCTGGTTGGTGACGCGGTCGCTGTTGCTGCTGCCGCTGTCGGTCACCAGCGCGACGGTCGGGCCGTTCATGCTGCTGTTGAGCGCGAAGCTGAAGCTGGCGCTGGCCGTGTTGCCCGCCACGTCGGTGTCGGTCACGACCACGGTGTAGCTGCCGTCGCTGGTCGGCGCCGTGTAGCTGGCGCTGGCGCTGCCGCCGTTCACACGGTAGCTGCGCGTGACGTCGCTGGCCGGGCTGCTGACGTTGAGCGCACCGTTATTGGTGATGCGGTCATTGCTGTCGCTGCCGCTGTCGACCACCAGGCCGATGGTCGGCGTGGCCAGCGTGGTGTCGCGCGTGAAGACGATGCTGGCGCTCGCGGTGTTGCCGGCCGTGTCGGTATCGGTCACCACCAGCGTGTGCACGCCATCGCTGGCCGGCGCCACATAACTGCTGGTAGCGCTGCCGCCATCGAGGCTGAAGCGGCGCGTCACGTCGCCGGCGGCGGCGCTCAGGCTCATGCCGACCTGATTGCTGATGCGGTCGCTGGCGCTGCTGCCGCTGTCCACACTCAGGGCCAGACTCGGCGTGGCGATGCTCGTGTCGAGGGTGAAGACGATGCTGGCCGATTCGACATTGCCGCTGACGTCGGTATCGCTGACGACCACCGTGTAGACGCCATCGCTGCCCGGCACGCTGTAGCTGGCGCTGCTGCTGCCATTCACGCTGATGCTGCGCGTAACGCCGCTGGCCGGAGTGTTGAAGCTCAGGCGGCCGTCATTGGTGATGCGGTCGCTATTGCTGCTGCCGCTGTCGCTGGTCAGGCTGACGGTCGGTGCGGTCACACTGGTCACCAGCGAATACGTGAGGCTGGCGCTGGCAGTATTGCCGGCCACATCCGTGTC
Organism: Massilia sp. TS11; assembly: GCF_022012445.1. Taxonomy (GTDB): domain Bacteria; phylum Pseudomonadota; class Gammaproteobacteria; order Burkholderiales; family Burkholderiaceae_D; genus Telluria. The sequence continues at coordinate 4,495 of NZ_JAKLTS010000027.1, read as the reverse complement.
GGTGACGACCACCGTGTGCGTACCCGAGCTGCTCGGGGCCGTGTAGCTGCTCGACGTGTTGCCGTCGACCGTGTAGCTGCGCGTGACATCGCCCGCCGTCGTGCTGAAGTTCAGCGAAGCATCGCTGGTGACGCGGTCGGTGCTACTGGAACCGGTGTCATTGCTGAGGCTCAGGCTCGGCGTGGCGATGGTGTTGTCCAGCGTGAAGGTGATGCTGGTGCTGGCCGTGTTGCCGGCAGTGTCGGTGTCGGTCACCACCACGGTGTGCGCGCCGTCGGCCGTCGGGGCCGTGTAGCTGCTGGCCGCGCTGCCGTCGATGCTGTAGCTGCGCGTGACATCGCTGGCCACGCTGCTGAAGCTCAGGCTGCCATCCTTGGTGATCTTGTCGCTGGCCGAGCTGCCCGTATCGCTGACCAGGCTGACGCTCGGCGTGGCGATGGTGTTGTCCAGCGTGAAGGTGATGCTGCCGCTGGCCGCATTGCCTGCCAGATCGCTGTCCTGGATGACAACGGTGTGAACGCCGTCCGCGGTCGGCGCCGTGTAGCTGCTGGTGCTGACGCCATCGACCACATAGGTGCGGGTGACGTCGCCGGCGGCCGTGCTGAAGCTCAGGCCGCCGTTCTTGCTCAGCTTGTCGCTGGTGCTGCTGCCGGTGTCGGACGACAGGGCTGCGCTCGGCGTGGCAATCGTCGTATCGAGCGTGAAGGTGATGCGCGCACTGGCATTGTTGCCGCCGGCATCGGTATCGGTCACCACGACCGTGTAGACGCCATCCGCGGCCGGCACGCTGTAGCTGGAGACGGCGCTGCCATTGAGGCTGTAGGTACGGCTGATGCCTGCTCCGGCAGAGCTGAAGCTCAGATTGCCATTGCTGGTGATCTTGTCGGTATTGCTGGTGCCGGTGTCGCTGACCAGGCTGACGGTCGGGGCCGTCACGCTGGTGACCAGCGAATAGGTGATGCTGCTGCTGGCCGTGTTGCCGGCCACGTCGGTATCGGTCACGACCACCGTGTGCATGCCGCCCGTGGTCGGGGCCGTATAGCTGCTGGCCGTGTTGCCATCGATGCTGTAGCTGCGCGTCACGTCGCTAGCGGCTGTGCTGAAGCTCAGCGAAGCATCGCTGGTCACGCGGTCGGTGCTGCTGGCGCCGGTATCGTTCACCAGGCTGATGCTCGGCGTCGCGATCGTATTGTCCAGCGTGAAGCTGATGCTCGTGCTGGCGGTATTGCCGGCCGTGTCGGTATCGGTGACGACGACCGTGTGCACGCCGTCGCCGGTCGGGGCCGTGTAGCTGCTGGCCGCGGCGCCGCCATCGACGCTGTAGCTGCGCGTGACGTCGCCGGCCGCCGTGCTGAAGCTCAGGCTGCCGTCCTTGCTGATCTTGTCGGTCAGGCTGCTGCCGGTGTCGTTGCTCAGGCTGACGGTCGGCGTGGCAATCGTGTTGTCCAGCGTGTAGGTGATGCTGGCGCTGGCCGTGTTGCCTGCGGCATCCGTGTCGGTGACGACCACGGTGTGCGCGCCATCGGCCGTCGGCGCGCTGAAGCTGCTCGCGGCGGCACCGCCATCGACGCTGTAGCGGCGCGTGACATCCCCGGCGGCCGTGCTGAAGCTCAGGGCGCCGTCTTTGCTGATCTTGTCGGTGGTGTTGCTGCCGGTATCGTTGCTCAGGCTGATCGTCGGGGTGGCGATCGTCGTATCCAGCGTGAAGGTGATCGTGCCGCTGGCGCTGTTGCCGCCGGCGTCGGTATCGGTCACTACCACGGTATAGACGCCATCAGTCGACGGGACGCTGTAGCTGGCCACCGAACTACCGTTGACCGTGTAGCTGCGCGTGATGCCCGCCCCTGCCGAGCTGAAGTTCAGGTTGCCGTTATTGCTCAGCTTGTCCGTCGTGTTGCTGCCGGTGTCGCTGACCAGGCTGATGGTCGGGGCCGTCACACTGGTGACGAGCGAGAACGTGATGCTGGTGCTGGCGGTGTTGCCGGCCACGTCGGTGTCGGTGACGACAACGGTGTGCATGCCGGCCGAGGTCGGCGCGGTGTAGCTGCTGGCCGTGCTGCCGTCGATGCTGTAGCTGCGCGTCACATCGCCGGCCTTGGTGCTGAAGCTCAGCGAGGCGTCGCTGGTCACGCGGTCGGTGCTGCTGGCGCCGGTGTCGTTGCTCAAAGCGACGGTCGGCGTGGCGATGGTGTTGTCCAGCGTGAAGGTGATGCTGGTGCTGGCGGTGTTGCCGGCCGTATCGGTGTCGGTGACGACCACCGTGTGAGCACCGTCGGCCGTCGGGGCCGTGTAGCTGCTGGCCGCTGCGCCGCCATCGACGCTGTAGCTTCGCGTGACGTCGACTGCAGCCGTGCTGAAGCTCAGGGCGCCGTCCTTGGTGATCTTGTCGGTCGGGCTGCTGCCGGTGTCGTTGCTCAGGCTGACCGTCGGCGTGGCGATGGTCTGATCCAGCGTGAAGGTGATGCTGGCCGAGGCCGTGTTGCCCGCCGTGTCGGTGTCGGTCACGACCACGGTGTAGGTGCCGTCCGTACCCGGTGCGGTGTAGCTGCTGGTGGCGGCGGCGCCATTGATGCTGTAGCTGCGCGTCACGTCGCCGGCCGCGCTGCTGAAGCTCAGGGCGGCGTTGTTGGTCAGCTTGTCGGTGGTGTTGCTGCCGCTGTCGGTCGTCAGGCTGACCGTCGGCGTGGCAATCGTATTGTCCAACGTGAAGGTGATGCTGCCGCTCGCGGCATTGCCCGCCAAATCGCTGTCCTGGATGACGACAGTGTGCACACCGTCCGAGGTCGGCGCCGAGTAGCTGCTGCTGCTCACGCCATCGACCACATAGGTGCGGGTGACATCGCTCGCGGCCGTGCTGAAGCTCAGGCCGCCGCTCTTGCTCAGTTTGTCGGTCGTGTTGCTGCCGGTGTCGGACGACAGGGCCGCGCTCGGCGTGGCAATCGTCGTATCGAGCGTAAAGGTGATACGGGCGCTGGCATCGTTGCCGGCGGAATCCGTGTCAGTCACCACCACGGTGTACACGCCGTCGCTCGACGGCACGCTGTAGCTCGACGCACCGCTGCCGTTGACCGTGTAGGTACGGGTGATGCCCGCCCCTGCCGAGCTGAAGCTCAGGCTAGCGTTGCTGGTGATCTTGTCGGTCGTGCTGGTGCCCGTGTCGCTGACCAGGCTGACGGTCGGGGCCGTCACGCTGGTGACCAGCGAATAGCTGATGCTGGCGCTGGCGGTGTTGCCAGCCACGTCGGTGTCAGTGACCACGACGGTGTGCATGCCGCCAGCGGTCGGGGCCGTGTAGCTGCTCGTTGCGGCGCCGCCATCGACGCTGTAGCTGCGCGTGACATCGCTGGCCGTGGTGCTGAGGCTCAGCGAGGCATCGCTGGTCACACGGTCGGTGCTGCTGGCGCCGGTGTCGTTGCTCAGGCTGACCGTCGGCGTGGCGATCGTATTGTCCAGCGTGAAGGTAATGCTCGTGCTGGCGGTGTTGCCGGCCGTGTCGGTGTCGGTGACGACGACCGTGTGCGCGCCGTCGGCCGTCGGGGCCGTGTAGCTGCTGGCCGTCGTGCCGTCGATGCTGTAGCTGCGCGTCACGTCGCCCGCGGCCGTGCTGAAGCTCAGAGCGCCGTCTTTGCTGATCTTGTCGGTCGGGCTGCTGCCGGTGTCATTGCTCAGGCTGACGGTCGGCGTGGCGATGGTGTTGTCCAGCGTGAAGGTGATGCTGGTGCTGGCCGTATTGCCGGCCGTGTCGGTGTCGGTGACGACGACCGTGTGCGCACCGTCGGCCGTCGGAGCCGTGTAGCTGCTGGCCGTGGTGCCGTCGATGCTGTAGCTGCGCGTGACGTCGCCAGCAGCCGTGCTGAAGCTCAGCGCACCATCTTTGCTGATCTTGTCGCTGGTGTTGCTGCCAGTGTCATTGCTGAGGCTGACCGTCGGGGTGGTGATGGTCTGGTCCAGCGTGAAGGTGATGCTCGCGCTGGCCGTGTTGCCTGCCGTGTCGGTATCGGTCACGACCACGGTGTAGGTGCCGTCCGCACCCGGTGCGGTGTAGCTGCTGGTGGCGGCGGCGCCATTGATGCTGTAGCTGCGCGTCACGTCGCCCGCGGCACTGCTGAAGCTCAGGGCGGCGTTGTTGGTCAGCTTGTCGGTGGTGTTGCTGCCGCTGTCGGTCGTCAGGCTGACGGTCGGCGTGGCAATCGTATTGTCCAGCGTGAAGGTGATGCTGGTGCTGGCGGTGTTGCCAGCGGCATCAGTGTCGGTGACGACCACGGTGTGCGCGCCATCGGCGGTCGGGGCCGTGTAGCTGCTGGCCGTCGTGCCATCGATGCTGTAGCGGCGCGTGACATCCCCGGCGGCCGTGCTGAAGCTCAGCGCGCCGTCTTTGCTGATCTTGTCGGTGGTGTTGCTGCCGGTATCGTTGCTCAGGCTGACCGTCGGCGTGGCGATCGTCGTATCCAGCGTGAAGGTGATCGTGCCGCTGGCGCTGTTGCCACCGGCGTCG
>NZ_JAKLTS010000026.1 GCF_022012445.1 Massilia sp. TS11 | reverse complement strand
CCCAAAAAAAAGACCCGCTGCGAGAGCGGGTCAAGTCCAATGCTAGGGATGTCCTGAAAGAGACGTTCCCAGCTTAGTGCAGTGCCGGGCGGCTCGTCTGTGCGGTAGCGCACATTAGACGACGGCGCCGTCGGTTTCGTCCTTTTCCTTGATCGGCTTGATCAGGTCTTCGCGCTTGACGCCCAGCCACATGGCGATGGCGGCGGCCACGAACACCGAGGAGTAGATACCGAAGCAGATGCCGATGGTCAGGGCCACGGCGAAGTAGTGCAGGGTCACGCCGCCGAAGAACAGCATCGACAGCACCATCATCTGGGTACAGCCGTGGGTGATGATGGTGCGGCTGATGGTGCTGGTGATCGCGTTGTCGATCACCTCGTGCACGCTGGCCTTGCGCTTGGAGCGGAAGTTCTCGCGGATCCGGTCGAAAATCACGACCGATTCATTCACCGAATAACCGAGCACGGCCAGCACAGCGGCCAGCACCGTCAGCGAGAATTCCCACTGGAAGAAGGCGAAGAAGCCGAGAATGATCACCACGTCGTGCAGGTTGGCGATGATGGCCGCGACTGCGAACTTCCACTCGAAGCGCACGGCCAGGTAGATCATCACGCCGACGATCACCATGATCAGGGCGTTCAGGCCGTTCTGGGCCAGTTCCTCGCCCACCTGCGGGCCGACGAATTCCACCTTGCGCAGTTCGACCACTTCCTTGTTGTCGGGCGTGAAGCAGCCGGTGCGGTGCACCTGCTCGCCCTTGTCGGTGACGGTGTCGACCTGGCGGGCGGCGCCCTGCTCGGCGCTGCACAGGGCCTTGAACACGGCCTGCGACTCGGTGCCGCCCTTGACGTCCTTCTTGGTCGGCAGGCGCAGCATGACATCGCGCGCGGTGCCGAAGGTGGCCGCTTCCGGCTGCTCGTAGCCGACCTGCACCAGGGTGGCGCGGATCTTCTCGAGGTTGGCGGCGTCGGCGTACTTCAGTTCCATCACGGTACCGCCGGTGAATTCCACCGACAGATGCAGACCGCGCGTGGCCAGGAAGAACACGGCCGCGACGAAGGTCAGCGCCGAAATCACGTTGAAAATCAACGCGTGGCGCATGAAAGGAATGTCTTTCTTGATGCGGAAAAATTCCATGATGCTTCCTTATTTCTTGTCCGTGATGCCCGGCGTCCAGACCGTGCCGATGGCAATGCTGGACAGCTTCTTCTTGCGGCCATACCAGAGGTTGACCACACCGCGCGAGACAAACACGGCCGAGAACATCGAGGTCAGGATGCCCAGGGTGTGCACCACCGCAAAGCCGCGGATCGGGCCGGAGCCGAAGGCCCACAGGGCCAGACCGACGATCAGGGTGGTGACGTTGGAGTCCAGAATCGTGGCCCAGGCGCGGTCGAAGCCGGCCGCGATGGCCGCCTGCGGCGTGTTCCCGTGGCGTAGCTCCTCGCGCACGCGCTCATTGATCAGCACGTTGGCGTCGATCGCCATACCGAGGGCCAGCGCAATGGCCGCGATGCCAGGCAGCGTCAGCGTCGCCTGCATGACCGACAGGATGGCCATCAGCAGCAGCAGGTTGACGGCCAGCGCCAGCACGCTGAAGAAGCCGAACAGCTGGTAGTAGATGATCATGAAGATGCCGATGGCGAGGAAGCCATACATCGTCGAGTATTTACCCTTGGCGATGTTTTCCACGCCCAGTTGCGGGCCGATCGTGCGTTCCTCGATGACTTCCATCGGGGCCGACAGCGCGCCCGAACGCAGCAGCAGGGCCAGCTCGGCCGCCTGGTCGGCGCCGCCGATGCCGGTGATCTGGAAGCGCGTGCCCAGTTCCGACTGGATGGTGGCGACCGACAGCACTTCCGGCTTGCCCTTCTCAAACAGCACGATGGCCATCTTCTTGCCGACCCGGTCGCGCGTGGCTTCGCGCATCTTGCGGCCGCCGTCGCCATTCATTTCCAGGCCCACAGCCGGACGCTGGTTCTGGTCGAAGGTGGCGTCGGCGCTGGCGATGTAGTCGCCGGTGACGACCACGTCGCGCGTCAGCACGACCGGCACGCCCTTGCCCTGGGTGAACAGCTCGGAATTGAAGGGGATCGAGGCATTGAGCTCGGTGCCCGGGGTGACCGATTCGTCGACCATGCGCACTTCGAGCGTGGCCGTGCGGCCGATGATGCTCTTGGCGCGCGCCACGTCCTGCACGCCCGGCAGCTGGACCACGATGCGGTCCGGCCCCTGCTGCTGGATGATCGGCTCGGCCACGCCGAGTTCGTTCACGCGCTTGGACAGGGTCGAGATATTCTGCTTGACGCCGTTTTCGATGGTCGCCTTCAGGGCGGCCGGCTTCAGGCTCACGACCAGCAGCTGGTCGGCGCCCTCGGCCTGGGTGGCGAAGGCCAGATCGCCCGAGCTGGCGGTCAGCGCATCCTGGGCCTGCTGGAGGGTGGCGCCGTCGCGGAACTTGACCACGATGTTGTCGCCCACCTTGTCGATCCCGGCATGGCGCACGTTCTTGTCGCGCAGGGTGGCGCGCACCGAGGCCTGGATGCCCTGCATGCGCTTGGCCAGCACGGCCTTGGTATCGACCTGCATCAGGAAGTGCACGCCGCCACGCAGGTCCAGACCCAGGTACATGGGCAGGGCGTGGATCTTGCGCAGCCATTCCGGCGTATTCGGGGCCAGGTTGACGGTGACGATATAGGTCGGGTCGGCCGGGTCGCGGTTCAGGTCTTTTTCCAGCGCCAGCTTGGCTTTGAACTGGGTGTCGGTGTCGGCGAAGCGCACGCGCACCGAGGTGTTGTCGCCCACGCCATCGACGCTCAGGCCGGTAAAGCCGAGGTTCTCGCGTTTCAGGGCCTCTTCGACCTTGCCGCTCAGCTCGCTATTGACCTTGACGGTGGCTTTGCCACTGGTCACCTGCAGGGCCGGCGATTCACCGAAATAGTTCGGCGCCGTGTACAGCAGGCCGAACAGCATGGCGATGCCAATCAGGACGTACTTCCAGACGGGATAACGATTCATGATCTTCCAGAAATGATGAAGGCGGCCACGCAGGCCGCCCGGCGGATCTTACAGCGCCTTCAGCGTGCCTTTCGGCAGGATGGTGGTGATCGAGTTCTTCTGCATCACCACTTCGGTGTTGGCCGCCACTTCGATCGTGACATAGGTCTCGCTGACCTTGACCACCTTACCGAGCATGCCGCCGGCCGTGACCACCTCGTCGCCCTTGCCGAGCGCGTCCATCATGGTCTTGTGCTCTTTGGCGCGCTTCTGCTGGGGGCGGATCATGAGGAAATACATGATCACGAACATCAGGATCAGCGGCCAGGTCATCTCCAGGAAGCCACCGGCGCCAGCCGGTGCGGCGGCCGTGGTCTGGGCGTATGCATTGGTAATAAACACGGGGGTACCCTTATCAAGGTTAAAAATTAGCGCTGTATTCTAGCACCGCGCCCTCTGATTCAAACAGCAATGGGCGGCATATGGGGCGGTCGCCCTGCCGCACAAGAGGCTGTTGTTTTTCTTACACAAGTCTCAGATGCCGCGTGCGCGCTCCGCATGGAACTTGACCTGGAACTCGGGGAACTGGTCCTGGTCGATGGCAGCGCGCATCTCGCGCATCAGCTGCAGGTAGTAGTGCAGGTTGTGGATGGTGTTCAGGCGCGCGCCCAGAATCTCGCCGGTGCGGTGCAGATGGTGCAGATAGGCGCGCGAGAAATTGCGGCAGGTGTAGCAGTCGCAGGTTTCGTCGAGCGGCAGGGTATCGTCCTTGTAGCGCGCGTTCTTCAGCTTGATGTCGCCAAAGCGCGTGAAGATCCAGCCATTGCGCGCATTCCGGGTCGGCATCACGCAGTCGAACATGTCGACCCCGTTGGCCACGCCGGCCACCAGGTCTTCCGGCGTGCCCACCCCCATCAGGTAGTGCGGCTTGTGGGCCGGCAGGCGCGGGCCCACATGGGCCAGGACGCGCATCATGTCTTCCTTCGGCTCGCCGACCGACAGGCCGCCGATGGCCACGCCATGGAAGTTGATCTGCTCGAGCCCGGCCAGCGATTCCTCGCGCAGGGCCTCGTACATGCCACCCTGGACGATGCCAAACAGGGCATTCGGGTTGGCCCCGGCCTGGAATTCGTTCATCGAGCGCTGGGCCCAGCGCAGCGACATGCGCATCGACTTGGCCGCTTCGTCCTTGGTGGCTGGACGGCCGTCGATTTCATAGGGCGTGCATTCGTCGAACTGCATGACGATGTCGGAATTGAGGCTGCGCTGGATCTGCATCGACACCTCGGGCGACAGGAACAGCTTGCTGCCGTCGATCGGCGACTGGAAAGTCACACCGTCCTCGGTGATCTTGCGCATGGCGCCGAGCGAGAACACCTGGAAGCCGCCCGAGTCGGTCAGGATCGGCATGTCCCAGCCCATGAAACCGTGCAGGCCGCCGAATTTGTTCATCACCGCATTGCCCGGGCGCAGCCACAGGTGGAAGGTGTTGCCGAGGATGATCTGAGCGCCGATCTCCTGCAGTTCGACCGGCGACATCGCCTTCACCGAGCCATAGGTCCCGACCGGCATGAAGATCGGCGTGTCGACATAGCCGTGATTGAGTTTCAGGCGGCCACGGCGCGCGTGGGTGCGGGTATCGGTTTTCAGCAGGGTAAATTCAAGCATGGCGGTCGTTCCGGGTCAGCAGCATGGCGTCGCCATAGCTGAAAAAGCGGTATTCGCTGGCGATGGCGTGGGCATAGGCGGCGCGGATCGCGTCGTAGCCGGCAAAGGCCGAGACCAGCATCATCAGCGTCGATTTCGGCAGGTGGAAGTTGGTGATCAGGCGGTCCACCGTGCGGAAGCGGTAGCCCGGCGTGATGAACAGATTGGTGTCGCCCGAGCCGGCCAGCAGCTCGCCCGACTGCGAGGCCGATTCCAGCGCGCGCAGGCTGGTGGTGCCGACGGCCACCACCTTGCCGCCGCGCGCGCGGGTGGCGCGCACCGCCTCGGCCGTCGCGGCCGGAATCGTGTACCACTCGTAGTGCATCTTGTGCTCGGCCAGCGACTCGCTGCGCACCGGCTGGAAGGTGCCGGCGCCGACATGCAGGGTCACGAAGGCCTGCGGCACGCCCTTGTCGCGCAGGGCCGCCAGCAGTTCCTCGGTAAAGTGCAGGCCGGCCGTCGGCGCCGCCACCGCGCCCGGCTCGCGCGAGTAGACGGTCTGGTAGCGCTCCTCATCGACCTTGTCGGCCGCGTGGGCGATATAGGGCGGCAGCGGCAGGCTGCCATAGGCGTCGATCAGGGGGAATACCTCGGACCCGAAGTGCAGGGTGAAGAACTCGCCCGCGCGTTCGCCCACGGTGACGCTGAAGGCGCCGTCGGCCAGATGCAGCTGCGAGCCGGCGGCCGGCGTCTTGGAGGCGCGCACCTGGGCCAGCACCGTCAGCGGATCGAGCACGCGCTCGACCAGCACCTCGACTTTGCCGCCCGATTCCTTGGCGCCGAAAAAGCGCGCCTTGATGACGCGCGTGTCGTTCGCCACCAGCAGATCGCCCGGCTGCAGCAGGTCGACGATGTCGCGGAACACCCGGTCATGGATGGTGCTGCCCTCGAGCTGCAGCAAACGCGAGGCGGCGCGGTCCGCCAGCGGGAACTGCGCAATCCGTTCGGGCGGCAAGTTAAAATCGAAGTCTGAAAGCGTGTACATGATCGCAAAAACAGCAAGGCAACCCTCTATTTTACGCTAGATGCCCGCAGCAAAGCCAAAAACCGCCACCCTCGACAGCAAACTGGCCAAGCTGGGCCTGCGCAGCGACATGGACCTGGTCCTGCATCTGCCGATGCGCTATGAGGACGAGACCGAAGTCGTGAGCATCCGCGCCGCCAGCCTGCGCGGCGGGCACACGTCCCAGGTCGAAGGCGTGGTGGTGAAAAACGAGATCGCCTACCGCCCGCGCCGCCAGCTGCTGGTGACCATCGCCGACGACAGCGGCGAACTGCTGCTGCGCTTCATGAACTTCTACGGCTCCCAGGTCAAGCAGCTGGGCGAAGGGGTGCGCGTGCGCGCCCGGGCCGAACTCAAACACGGCTTCTTCGGGGCCGAGATGGTCCATCCGAGCTACAAGGTGATCAACGCAGGGGCGCCGCTGCCGACCTCCCTGACCCCGGTCTATCCGTCCGGCGAAGGCCTGTCGCAGACCATGCTGCGGCGCGCGATCCACGAGGCCATGGGCCGCGTCGACTGGCGCGACACCGTGCCCGCGCCGCTGCGCGCGGCGCTGCAGCTGATGGACTTCGAGCAGGCCGTGCGCCTGCTGCACTACCCGCCGGCCGACATCGACGCCTATGCGCTCGAGACGCGCAACCACCCGGCCTGGGTGCGCATGAAGTTCGACGAGCTGCTGGCGCAGCAGCTGTCGCTGAAACGCGCGCAGCAAAGCCGGCGCCAGCGCGGCGCCCCGGCCCTGGTCTCGACGGGCGCCCTGAGCGCCGCCTTCCTGGCCGCCCTGCCCTTCCGCCTGACCGGGGCGCAGGCGCGCGTGCTCGGGGAGATTCGCGCCGATCTGCGCCAGCCCTACCCGATGCAGCGCCTGCTGCAGGGCGACGTCGGCGCCGGCAAGACCGTGGTGGCCGCGCTGGCCGCCGCCCAGGCCATCGACAGCGGCTACCAGGCCGCCCTGATGGCGCCGACCGAGATCCTGGCCGACCAGCACTTCCGCAAAATCGCCGCCTGGATGGAGCCGCTCGGGGTGAAGGTCGCCTGGCTGACCGGCAGTCTGAAAAAGAAGGACAAGCAGGCCGCCAGCGCCCAGGCCGAAAGCGGCGAGGCGCAGCTGGTGATCGGCACCCACGCGCTGATTCAGGATACGGTCAATTTCGCCCGGCTCGGCCTCGTGATCGTCGACGAGCAGCACCGCTTCGGCGTCGGCCAGCGCCTGGCCCTGCGCGCCAAGGCCGGCGCCGACATGGTGCCGCACCAGCTGATGATGTCGGCCACGCCGATCCCGCGCACGCTGGCGATGACCTACTACGCCGACCTCGAAGTCTCGATCATCGACGAGCTGCCGCCCGGGCGCAGCCCGATCGTCACGCGCGCCATCGACCAGAACCGGCGCGAAGAAGTGATCGAACGCGTGCACGCGGCCGCGCTTGAAGGGCGCCAGATCTACTGGGTCTGCCCGCTGATCGAAGAATCCGAAGCGCTGCAGCTGCAGACCGCGACCGACACCCACGCGATGCTGGCCGAGGCCCTGCCCGACCTCAGCGTCGGCCTCGTCCACGGGCGCATGAAACCGGCCGACAAGCAGGCCGTGATGGACGCCTTCGCCAGCGGCGCGATGCAGGTGCTGGTGGCCACCACCGTGATCGAAGTCGGGGTCGACGTGCCGAACGCCTCGCTGATGGTGATCGAGCATGCCGAGCGATTCGGCCTGTCACAGCTGCACCAGCTGCGCGGGCGGGTTGGGCGCGGCACAGCGTCGAGCGTCTGCCTGCTGTTGTACCAGAGCCCACTGGGCGGCGTGGCCAAGCAGCGCCTGATGACGATGCGCGAGACCACGGACGGCTTCGAGATCGCGCGGCGCGACCTGCAGATCCGCGGCCCCGGCGAGTTCCTCGGCGCGCGCCAGTCGGGCCAGGCGATGCTGCGCTTTGCCGATCTGGAAACCGACCAATGGCTGGTGGAAGCCGCGCGCGACCAGGCCGCCGCGCTGCTGAGCGTACCCGACAACCCGATCGTTGCCGCCCACCTCGAACGCTGGCTCGGCGGCAAAGAAGAATTCCTGCGCGTCTAACTCCGCGGAAAAATCGGGGTCAGACCCCATTTATCCAACCAGCAAGCATTTTCCTCGCAAACAAATCGGGGTCAGACCCTATTTTTTCTGCCGCGCCGTGGTCTTTGATCGGCGCGTGGAATTTTGCCGCGCAGATAAATGGGGTCTGACCCCGATTTTTCTCGCCGGATAAATGGGGTCTGACCCCGATTTTGCTGGGGGGCTAGTCGCGCAGGTCGGTGATGGGGTGGGTGCCGTAGCTGGGCGACAGCAGATAGTCGTTGAAACGGCGCGCGGCGTCGGCTGGGCTGCTCAGGCCTTGCTCGCGCTTCAGGGCCTCGAAACGCGCGCGGCGCGGGAAGTCGGCCGGGTCGGCCGCGCGGATCTGGGCCTGCATGTCGGTGTCGATCACGCCCGGCGCCACCGAGGCGATGCGCAGCCGCGCGATCGCGTCGAGCGCGCTGGCAGCGGCGTGCATGTCGAGCGCGGCCTTGGTCGCGCAGTAGGCGCTCCAGCCGGGATAGGGACTGCGCCCGGCGCCGCTCGAGACATGCGCGATGCGGCGGTCGGGACAGGCGTCGCTGGCGGCCACGAAGGCGTCGCTCAGCTGCAGCGGGGCGCTGACGTTGACGGCGACCGCGCGCGCCAGCGCGGCCGCGCCTTGGCGGCCTGCCGGGCCGACCGGGGTGACGACGCCGGCGTTGTTGATCAACAGCGCCTGGTCTGCGCCGGTCAGCAGGGTGGCCAGTGCGTCGCTGTCCAGCCATGCGGCCAGCGCCGCCGCATCGGCCAGATCGAGCGCGCTCTCGCTGTAGCCGGGACGGCCGGCCAGGGTTGGATGCGGCTGGCGTGCGATGCCGTGCACGATGATCCCGCGCGCCAGCAGATCGGCCGCGATGGCGGCGCCCAGGCCGCGGCTATGGCCGCTGACGATGGCGACGCGCTTCATGCGTCGGCCTCGTAGCGCAGGCCGACCTGGGCGCGCAGGGTGTCGAGTACGCCCATCAGGGCCACGCTTTCGTCGAGCGGCATGCGCGGACTTTCGAGCGCGCCGGCGCGCAGGCAGCGCATCACCTCTTCGGCCTGATGGACGTAGCCATTGCCGCGATACGGGGTGTCGATCGTGCGCTGGCTGCCGTCGCGCTTGACGACGTGGACCTGGCGCGCCTTGTAGAACGGGGTCGGCAGGCGCAGATAGCCTTCGGGGCCGGCGATCGTCAGCTCGATCGGCGACCAGGCTTCGGTGCTGCAGATGCAGGCGGCCATGCCGCCGCCGGTGTGGCGCAAAATGAAGCCGCTCATCACGTCGCTGCCGTTGGCGGCCAGGCGGCTCTGGCCCTGCACGCTCTCGACGGGGCCGAGAATCTCGCTGGCCAGCGCCAGCGGGTAGATGCCGATGTCGAGCAGGGCGCCGCCGCCGAGCGCGCGATTATGCAGGCGGTGCTCGGGCGGCAGCGTGGAGGGGAAACCGAAATCGGCGCTGATCTGGCGCGGCGTGCCGATCTCGCCGGCGGCGATCAGGGCGCGCACGGTCTCGCTGGCGGGCAGGAAGCGGGTCCACATGGCTTCCATCGCGAACACGCCGCGTGCGCGCGCCGCGGCCACCACCTGGACCGCCTCGCGCTGGTTGATCGTGAAGGGTTTTTCGACCAGTACGTGCTTGCCGGCGGCGATGGCCTGCAGCGCGTTCTCGGCGTGCAGGCTGTGCGGGGTGGCGACGTAGACGACGTCGACCTCGGGCGCCGCGCACAGGGCGGCATAACTCGCATATGGTGTGCCGCCGAATTCGGCGCAGAAGGCGGCGGCGCTGGCCTGCTGGCGCGAGCCGACGGCGGCCAGCACGGCGTCGGGCGTGTCGCGCAGGGCGCTGGCAAAGGCGTGCGCGATCTTGCCGGTGCCGATGATCCCCCAGCGGATCGGGGTTAGCATGCGGCCTCCGTCTGGCGTTTGGGGCGGAACACCTGGGTGTCGGCGTAGAAGGCGGCGTCCTGGCCGGGCCACCAGCCGGGCACACCCAGCACGGGCAGCGGGGTGAAATCGGCCGTGCTGATGCCGGCGCTGTGCAGGCGCGCGCTCACGGTCGCATCGATCCAGGCGCGCTGGCCGGCGTCGTCCGCCTCGAAATAGCTGGCGGGCGCCTGCAGCAGGTACACGTGGGCGGTGATGGCCTTGCGCGGGGCGACCAGCTTTTCCATCAGCGCGTGGCCGAAGGACCATAGCTGCACCTCGCGCCACCAGCGTGCGCGCGGTGCGACCAGGGCGCCGTGCCAGTCGTGCGCACGCAGCGCGGCGCCGATGCTGGCGTCGCGCGCTACGAGGATGGCGGCGTTTTCGTCGAAAATGGTGAGGGCGTCGCGCGCCGGGCCGCGCGCGGGTCCGACCCCGCTGGCCGCGATCTGGGCCGCCTGCATGGCATTGAGCTGGCGTTTGATGGCGGGGAAGCTGAGCCACACGAGGGCATTGAAAAAATCGTGCAGGTTCTCGCGCGTGGGCACGCGCCCTTCGGCGCCGATGTAGGCTTCGTAGGCGACGCCGGCCGGCAGCTCGGCCTGGGGCACGAAGCAGAGCGGCTGCTCGCGCCAGTTGCGCAGGCCGCGCGCGCGGGCGCCGCCATTGAGCATGGGGAGCAGCCCGGCCGCCGGGTCGAGGCTGGCCCAGGCCGGACGCACGGCGTCCAGCCAGGGGCGCGACCAGTCGATCTGGCCGAGCATGGGCTTACACCATCTTCCAGCCGATGGTTTCGCCGCCGCCGAGCGGCACGATGGTCGACTCGGCGAACGGCAGCGTGGCCGGCAGGGTCCAGCTTTCGCGCTTGAGCGTGATGCTGCCGCTGTTGCGCGGCAGGCCGTAGAAGGCCGGACCGTGGAAGGAGGCGAAGGCTTCGAGTTTGTCGAGCGCGCCGGCGCGGGCGAAGGCTTCGGCGTACAGCTCCATCGCGTGCAGGGCCGTGTAGCAGCCGGCGCAGCCGCAGGCCGTCTCTTTGGCGCCGATCGCGTGCGGGGCCGAGTCGGTGCCGAGGAAGAAGCGCTCGTCGCCGCTGGTGGCGGCCGTCACCAGGGCCAGGCGGTGTTCTTCGCGCTTGAGCACCGGCAGGCAGTAGTAGTGCGGGCGGATGCCGCCCTTGAAGATCTCGTTGCGGTTGTACAGCAGGTGGTGGGCCGTGATGGTGGCCGCGATCGGGCCTTCGGCTTCGGCCACGTACTGGGCCGCGTCCTTGGTGGTGATGTGCTCGAACACGATGTTCAGGGCCGGGAAGTCCTTGCGCAGGGGGCGCAGCACGCGCTCGATGAACACGGCCTCGCGGTCGAACAGGTCGATCTCGCCGTCGGTCACTTCGCCGTGCACGCAGAACACCATGCCGGTTTCCTGCATCGCTTCCAGCACCTTGGTGCAGCGCGCCAGGTCGGTCACGCCGGCGTCCGAATTGGTGGTGGCCCCGGCCGGATACAGCTTGACCGCGTGCACCACGCCGCTGTCGGCGGCGCGCCGGATTTCGTCGGGGTCGGTGTTATCGGTCAGGTAGAGCGTCATCAGCGGCTCGAAGGCCATGCCGGCGGGCAGGGCGGCCAGGATGCGCTGGCGGTAGGCGATCGCCGCGGCCGTGGTGGTGACCGGCGGCTTCAGGTTCGGCATGACGATGGCGCGGCCGAACTGGCGCGCGCTGTGCGGCAGCACGCTGGCCAGGGCGGCGCCGTCGCGCAGGTGCAGGTGCCAGTCGTCGGGGCGGGTCAGGGTGATGGAATCGGGTTGCTCGGCGTAATTCATGTCACTGGCCTTTCAGAGGGAGCCAGTATTTTACTCCGCTCGCCGGCCCTGCCCTACTTCGTACTGAGGCGGTTGCGGCCGGCGCGCTTCGACTCCAGCATGGCCTGGTCGGCGCGGCGCACCGTGTCTTCCACGTGCTCGCCCGGCTGGTAGCAGGTCAGGCCGACGCTGACGGTCACCGACAGATTGTGCGAACCGGCCGGCACCAGCTGGGTGCTGATCGACTCGCGCACGCGCTCGAGCACGACGATGGCCTCGGCCAGGCTGGTCTGCGGCAGCAGCAGCATGAACTCCTCGCCGCCCCAGCGCGCGCACTGGTCGTAGTCGCGCAGCTGGTCGATCACGGTCTGGGCCACCGAGATCAGCACGCGGTCGCCGACGTCGTGCCCGAACTGGTCGTTGACCAGCTTGAAGTGGTCGACGTCGAGCATGGCCAGCGCAAACGGCTGCGCATGGCGGCCCGAGCGTTCGGCTTCGGAACTCAGATACTCGTCCATGCGGCGGCGGTTGATCAGGCCCGTCAGACCGTCATGCGAGGCGGCCTCCTGCAGCTTGATATTGGCCTCGCGCAGCTGCTGCTGGTAGCGGTCGGAGATGCGCGCCAGTTTTTCCAGCTGGCGCAGCTGGCGGTTGAAGCGCTCGGCCATCGACTGTTCGGCCGTGCGCGCCAGCGAATGGTAGCCGTCGGCGATGCGGGTGATGCGCTCGAGGCGCGTCAGCTGGTCCTGGTTACGCGCGTGCAGAGCGGCCAGCGCATCGTAGAGCGGATGGCTGCGGTGCTCGTCCAGCGCCAGCAAGGCCTGGATTTGCGCGTCGAGTTCTTTGTCGCCGGGTTTCATACGGGGAGAGCGGCGCCGGCGGTGATATCGAAGGGGAAGCTGCAGTCCTCGCGGAACTCGTCGGCCAGTTCGGCCACGCGCTCATTGCGCGGATCGTAGTACCAGGTCACGCGCACGCTGCGCCCGCTCTGATGCACGTCTTCGAGGCGGTCGAACAGGTCCATCATCACCTTGATGCTGCTGGTATTCAGGTACATCAGGCGCAGTTCGAGCTGCAGCGGGCGGCCGCTGCTGGCCAGGTAGCGTTCGACCCATTCGAGCACGCGGCCATAGAACTCGTAGGAGTTCTCGGGATAGGAATCGCCGCGCATGGCCAGCACGCCGTTCTCCCAGTCGGCCTCGATCTCGGGCGAGGAGGTGGTGCCGTGGATGTTAAGGTTCATGGTGTTCTCCTGCAGATGCTTCAGATGACGGCGCGCAGGCTGAAGTAGCCGCGTCCATCCGCTTGTTCTTTCAACGAGGCCGTCAAGGGCGCGCTGGCTTTGCGCGCGATGTCGATCAGGCCCAGACCGGCGCCGCTGACGGCATCCGGCTCGCGCGGCTTGCGCAGCTGTTCCTTGTAGGCGGCCTTGAGCTGGACCTTGTCGAGCGCGGCCAGAGCCTCGATGCGCGCCAGCAGCGCGCGCCCGTCCGCCATTTCGACCTGATTCCCGGCCGAGACCACATAGTGGCCGTCCTCGTCGCGCGCGATCACCACCGTGGCCGAGCCTTCGATCTCGCCGTAGCCGCGCCGGGTGGCGTAGTGGCGGATGTTCTGGGTCAGCTCGATATAGGTGCCGAAGACGTCCATCGCGGCCGAGGGCTTCACGTCCTCGGCCTGCAGATAGTTCTTCAGCGCGTGGCCGATCTCCTCGATCAGGCTGCGCGAAATCGGGCCGTTAAAGCACAACATGATGCCCTGTTGGCTGAATGACTCACGCAAGGCAAAGACGTCCGGATTAATCATGGTTCTGTCCTGTAAAGGCAGTATCGTCAAAACGGAATGACAGGATCGTGATGTCGTCCCGCTGGGGATACGCGCCACGATACGCGTTAATGATGTCGGAGAAGCGCGCGGCCTGTTCTTCGAGCGGCAGGCGGGCGTGCTGCAGCAGCATCTCGGCCAGGCGCGAGCTGCCGAAGCCGAAGCCATGCTCGCCGCCGGCCTGATCGAGCACGCCGTCGGTCACCAGGTAGTAGGTGCGCTCGGGCTGCAGCTCCAGGCTCAGGTCCTGATAGTCGCCGACGCGGCGGTCGCCCAGGGCGCGCCGGCTGCCCTTGAGTTCCTCGACCTGGGCGCCGTCGCTCCAGTACAGCGAAATCTTGGCGCCGGCGAACAGCATGCGGCGCGCGCCGCGGTCCAGATAGCACAGGCCGGCGTCCATGCTGGTGGCCAGGGCCTTGCGCAGTTCGCCCTCGCGCAGCATGGCGCGCACGGCCACGTCGGCCTGGGCCAGCACGGCCGCCGGCGAGGACGGTCCGGCCACATTGATGGCCTGGTCGATGGCGGCGCCGCCCAGCATGGTCATCAGCGCGCCCGGCACGCCGTGGCCGGCGCAGTCCACCACGCCCAGCAGGCAGTTGTCGCCGTCGCGCCGGAACACATAGAAGTCGCCGCCGACCACGTCGCGCGGCCACCACAGCACGAAGTGGTGCGGGCCCAGGGCCTGGGCCAGTTCGCGCTCGGGCAGCACGGCGCGCTGGATCAGGCTCGCGTAATCGATCGAATCGTCGATCTGCTTGTGCGCGGCCAGCATGCGCTTATTCGCTTCCTCGAGGGCGGCGGTGCGCTCGCTGACGCGCTGCTCGAGCTGCTCGGTGTGGCTGGCCACGGTGCGCGCCATGGTGTCGAAGGCGCGTCCCAGTTCGCCCAGCTCGTCGCCGCCGGTGACCGGCACGCGCACCGTGTAATTCCCGGCCGCGATGGCCTGGGCGCTCGAGCGCAGGGCCAGAATCGGCTGCAGCAGCAGGCGGTCGACCACGTACAGAAAGCCCAGCACCAGGGCCGTGAACAGCACCAGGCCCATGCCCAGCAGGGCCCACAGCCAGACCGGCTGGATCAGCTGCACGGTCTGCAGATCGACGGCCGAGACCATATACCACTTCAGCTCCGGCATATAGGCCAGCGCCAGCAGCTGCGGGCGCCCGCTCAGGCGCACATTCAGGATGCGCAGCTCGCCCTGGAAGGAGGAGACGGCGCGCATGGCCTGGCGCAGCGCGGCCTCGTCGGCCGGGCCGCCGAGCAGGCGGAAGATGGTGCTGGCGGCCTCGCCCTCCTTCTGGGTGCCGGAATTGAGGGCGATCAGCTGGCGCTCCGGGTGGATCTGGATGGCGCCGTTGGCGTCCAGGATCATCGGCGTCAGGCCGGGGTCGGGGCGGGCCACGAAGTCGCGCAGGAAGCGCGTCAGGTCGAGGCCGGTGCCGGCCACGCCCAGCTTCTTGTCGCCGTCGTAGACGATCACATTGATCCACACCTTGGTCTGGTCAACCGCCTTGTCATAGTCGGTGTTCAGATTGAACTGCTCGGTGTCGCGCATGGTGTTGTAGAACCAGGCGAACTGCGGGTCCTTGGGGTCGAGGCGGGCGCGCGGCGACTCCGAGAAGGGCAGATTGTCACCGTTGAAATAATAATAACGGTGGCTGACCACCGAGTAGGAATGGTCGTGGAAGTCGCTGCGGAAGCTCTCGGCCTCGCGGAAGAACAGGGCGCGCTTGGCCGGATTGTCCTCGTCGCGCAGCCAGCTACGCGTGATTTCCGAGCGCGCCAGACGCTGCGACAGGGCCAGTTCGCGCGCGACGCGGGCGAACACCTCCTCCTTCAGCAGCTTGACGCTCGAGCGCGCATAGGCCGAACCGTAGTAGTCACGAATACCGTCGAGCACACGCCATCCGATCAGGCCGGTCGGAACCAGGGCGATCAGGCAGGCTAACAGCAGGGCGAGGATCGATTTGGTACGCAGACCCCAGGCGCGCATGGACACTCCCCGGGGCGGCGCCCCGACGCTTTTGTTTTTATTGGATAAACTTTTATGATTATTGCACGGCTCTTACCGGTTGCGGCATTTTTATCGGCCGCGCTCAGTGCAGAATCCGCGCCAGGAAGTCGCGCGCGCGCGCCGTCGCCGGGGCGGCGAAGAAGGCCTCGGCCGCGGCATTTTCGACGATCCGGCCCTGGTCCATGAAGACGATGCGGTCGGCCACGCGGCGCGCGAAGCCCATTTCGTGGGTGACCACGACCATCGTCATGCCCTCGCCCGCCAGGCTGTCCATCACGGCGAGCACCTCACCGATCATTTCCGGGTCCAGCGCCGAGGTCGGCTCGTCGAACAGCATCGCCACCGGATCCATCGCCAGCGCGCGCGCAATGGCCACGCGCTGCTGCTGGCCGCCGGAGAGCTGGGCCGGCTTCTTGTCCTGCTGGGCCAGCAGGCCGACCCGGTCCAGATAATGCAGGCCGCGCGCCGTCGCCTCGGCCTCGCTGCGGCCGAGCACCTTGACCTGGGCCAGCACCAGGTTCTGGCGGATCGTCAGGTGGGGAAACAGCTCGAAATTCTGGAACACCATGCCGAGCCGGGCGCGCAGGCGGTTCAGATCGGTGCCGCGCGCATGCACGTCGACCCCATCGACCAGGATGCGCCCGCTGTCGATCGGCTCGAGCGCATTGATGGTCTTGATCAGGGTCGATTTGCCCGAGCCCGAGGGGCCGCAGACGACCACCACCTCGCCCTTGGCCACGGCCAGCGAACAGTCGTCCAGCACCCGGAAGGCGCCGTAGGTCTTGCTTACATGCTCAACTTCGATCATCGGAAAACTCTGTAGAATTGCCGCCACTTTGCCAGCTTGACAGCCCTTGGCACGACTAGGATACTCGCGGGATTATCCGCGAGGAAACACACACTACCACAGGAAGCGCCGCCTATGAAACCAAGCCAGAACCGCCTGACGACTTATATCCTGCTCTGCCTGGTAGCGGGCATCGGTGTCGGTTATGTGGTCAATACGAATATGGCCACGCCGGCCGATTATGCGGACTACATGAAGCTGATCACCGATCTCTTCCTCCGCCTGATCAAGATGATCATCGCCCCGCTGGTACTGTCGACCCTGGTGGTGGGCATCGCCAAGATGGGCGACGCCAAGGAAGTCGGCCGGGTCGGCGCCAAGGCCCTCGGCTGGTTCATCATCGCCTCGATCTTCTCGCTGGCGCTCGGCCTGGTGCTGGTCAATATCCTGCGTCCGGGCGACGCCATGGCGGCCCACCTGCCGCCGGCCGGCGCCGTCGCCGACATCAAGACCTCCAGCCTGACGCTGAAGGAATTCGTCACCCACCTGGTGCCGACCTCGATCTTCGACGGCATGGCGCGCAATGAGATCCTGCAGATCGTGATCTTCTCGGTGTTCTTCGGCACCGCCGCCGCCGCCATCGGCGAGAAGGCCAAGCCGGTGGTCGACGCGGCCGACGGCGTGGCCCTGATCATGCTGAAGCTGACCCACTACGTGATGAACCTGGCCCCGGTGGCCGTGTTCGCCGCCGTCTCGGGCATCGTCGCCAAGAGCGGCCTCGGGGTGCTGTCCACCTACGGCGTGTTCATGGGCGAGTTCTATCTGGGCATCGGCATCCTGTGGGCGATCCTGATCACGCTCGGCTTCATCTTCCTCGGCCCGCGCGTGCTCGACCTGATGCGCCGCATGCGCGAACCGGCCCTGCTGGCCTTCTCGACCGCCTCGTCCGAAGCGGCCTTCCCGAAAACCCTGGAAGGCCTGGAGAAATTCGGCGTGAAGAACCGCATCGCCGCCTTCGTGCTGCCGATCGGCTACTCGTTCAACCTCGACGGCTCGATGATGTACTGCACCTTCGCCACCGTCTTCATCGCCCAGGCCTACGGCATCGAGCTCTCGCTCGGCACCCAGCTGTCGATGATGCTGGTGCTGATGCTGACCTCGAAAGGCATGGCCGGCGTGCCGCGCGCCTCGCTGGTGGTGATCGCCGCCACGCTCAACCAATTCCACATCCCCGAGACCGGCCTGCTGCTGCTGCTGGCCATTGACCACTTCCTCGACATGGCCCGCTCGGCCACGAACGTGGTGGGCAACTCGGTGGCCGCTGCCGTCGTGGCCAAGTGGGAAAACGAACTGGATGGTCCGCAGGACCAGCCGGACGACCTCTGATAACCACACCAGGAGACACACATGCGTAAGCTGGCGGCACTGATTCCTCTTCTTTTCATGGGCGGCGCCAGCGCCGCCACCGTGGTCGATTGCGGCCGCCTGCTCGACGCCAAGGCCGGCGTATGGCGCGACAAGGTCTCGGTCGAGATCGACAAGGGCACTGTGGTGGCCATCAAGCCGATGGCGCCGGCCCCCGACCACATCAACCTGCAGGACTACAGCTGCATGCCGGGCTTTATCGACATGCACGTGCACCTGTCGGGCGAAACCATGAAGCAGGTCGAAGCCCTGCGCGAAGCCCTGGCCGGCAACCCGGCCGATTCGGCCTACCGCTCGGTGCCGCTGGCCGAAAAGACCCTGAAGGCGGGCTTCACCACGGTGCGCGATCTGGGCGCCCAGGACAATCTGAACATCGCGTTGAAGAAGGCCATCGAGGCCGGCTATGTGGTCGGCCCGCGCATCTTCACCTCCGGCACCTCGATCGCCACCACGGGCGGGCATGCCGACCCGACCAATAATCTGTCGCGCCGCCTGAGCAAGGCGATCGGCACGCCCGGCCCGGTCGACGGCGTCGTCAACAGCCCCGAGGAAGCGCGCCAGGCCGTGCGCCAGCGCTACAAGGAAGGCGCCGACCTGATCAAGATCACCGCCACCGGCGGCGTGCTGTCGCAGGCGCGCAATGGCCAGAACCCGCAGTTCACCGAAGAAGAGATCCGCTCGATCGTCCAGACCGCCAAGGACTACGGCTTCCGCGTGGCCGCCCATGCGCACGGCGTGGAAGGCATCAAGCGCGCGCTGCGCGCCGGGGTCGATTCGATCGAACACGGCACCTACATGGACGACGAAGCGATCGCCCTGTTCAAGGAAAAAGGCGCCTGGTATGTGCCGACCATTTCGGCCGGCCGCTTCGTGGCCGACAAGGCCAAGGAGCCCGACTACTACTCGCCGCTGGTGCAGCCGAAGGCCGCCGCAATCGGCCCGCTGATCCAGAACACCTTCGCGCGCGCCTACAAGGCCGGGGTCAAGATCGCCTTCGGCACCGACGCCGCCGTGTTCCCGCACGGCGACAACGCCAAGGAATTCCAGTACATGGTGGAAGCCGGCATGCCGGCGCTGGAAGCGATCCGCACGGCCACCGTGCACGCCGCCGAGCTGCTCGACCAGAAGGAGCGTCTGGGCCAGGTGGCGCCCGGCTTCGCGGCCGACATCGTTGCGGTGAAAGGCGATCCGACCAAGGACATCAAGCTGCTGCAGCAGGTGAAATTCGTGATGAAGGCCGGCGTCGTCTACAGCCAGCCGAAATAAAAGGAGCAATGATGCGTACTCTGTTCTCGCGTGCGCTGGGCCTGGTGCTGGGTCTGGCGGTCATGATGGCGGCCCAGGCGGCCGAACCCGGCAAGCTGCCGCATGTGGTGATCCTGGCCACCGGCGGCACCATCGCCGGCAGCGGCGCCACCACGACCACGACGGTCGGCTACACGGCCGCCACGGTCGGCGTGCAAAGCCTGATCCAGGCCGTGCCCGAAATGCAGAAGGTGGCGCGGGTCACGGGCGAGCAGGTGTTCCAGATCGCCAGCGAGAACATGAGCAACGCCCACTGGCTGACTCTGGGCAAGCGCGTGAATGCGCTGCTGGCCCAGAGCGACGTGGACGGCATCGTCATCACGCACGGCACCGACACGCTGGAGGAGACCGCCTACTTCCTGAACCTGGTGGTCAAGAGCCGCAAGCCGGTGGTGGTGGTCGGCTCGATGCGCCCGTCGACGGCGATTTCGGCCGACGGCCCGATCAACCTGTACAACGCGGTGATTCTGGCCGGCAGCCAGGAAGCGATCGGCAAGGGCGTGCTCGTGTGCCTGAACGACCAGATTTCGGGCGCGCGCGACGTCACCAAGTCGAACACCTCGACGGCCGACACCTTCCGCAATCCCGACCTCGGCATGCTCGGCTACATGCAGGGCAACCGC
Organism: Massilia sp. TS11; assembly: GCF_022012445.1. Lineage (GTDB taxonomy): Bacteria > Pseudomonadota > Gammaproteobacteria > Burkholderiales > Burkholderiaceae_D > Telluria. Next base: position 481 of record NZ_JAKLTS010000026.1, on the reverse strand, counting down.
GCCTACTTCTACAAGACCAGTACGCGCAAGCACACGCTCGACACCGAGTTCGACATCAGCAAGCTCGACAGCCTGCCCCAGGTCGACATCGTCTACAGCTATGCGAACGTGAACGCCACCGCCCTGAACGCCCTGGTGGCGGCCGGCGCGAAAGGCATCGTGCATGCCGGCGTGGGCGACGGCAGTCTGCCGAATCCGGTCAAGGACGGCCTGCTCAAGGCGCGCAAGAGCGGCGTGCTGGTGGTGCGCTCCTCGCGCGTCGGATCCGGCATCATCGCGCGCAATGGCGAGGCCAATGACGACGAACTCGATTTCGTCGCCTCCGACACCCTGAACCCGCAAAAAGCCCGCATCCTGCTGATGCTGGCCCTGACCCGCACCAGCGACAGCAAAGCCATCCAGCAAATGTTCTGGACTTACTGAACGGGGTCAGGTCCGGCAATCGGACATCCGTTGAACTAAAAGGCCCGTCGACTGTCGA
>NZ_JAKLTS010000025.1 GCF_022012445.1 Massilia sp. TS11 | reverse complement strand
TCGCGTTATCGGGGTTTTTTGCTTTACAGCGGCTTCAAGTCCGCATCGCGCAGACCGACCAGCAGAGCTTCCCCTGTGGGCGTGACGCGGAATTCGCCATAGCGTGCCGCGGCAAAGCGTACGCCTTCCGCTTCCTTGAAATACCAGGCATCGGTGACAAGCATCCAGCGCTGGCCGCGCCAGTGCAGGGCCATCGACGTCATCGCCGGGTCCGCACACGCGCCGTGGCCGATCTCCGCGTCCGCCAACACGCCGCGCGCATCGGTGCGCCCGCACAGACGGGCCTGCGCGTCCCGCTCGATGCGCGATGATTGCAGTGGCAGGAAGTTCAGCCGCATATAGTCGCCCTGCATGAGGGATCGTGGGTCGGCGGGCTGCAGCGCGATGAAGACCGGGCGTCCGGTGCGGATCAGTTCTTCCTTTTGCCAGATCCCCACATTGATGACAGCCAGAGTCGCCACCAGACTCAGTCCAAGGGCGACGCTGGCCTGCCATGCGGGCGCGGCCCGCTGCGCGGCGCCTGGCTGCCAGGCAAGCAGGCCGAGGGCCAGGGCTGCGGCGACCAGCCACCATGCCTTTTGCGCCAGGCTCCAGTCGAGCTGGTAGTAGCTAAGGCCGATGGCCGCCAGTGCACACACGCCGGAAAGGATCAACAGCGGCCAGTGCCGTTGACGTGCCGCCAGCGCCGCGATGATCAGCACGACACCCAAGGTCGTCTGCCACCACGCGAGCGCTGCGAGCACCATCGCCGCAGGCAGTAGGCGCCGCGACAGCAGGCTGGGCCACGCACGCGCCAGGGCGCCGTAGCCAACCATCGCCAACACGCTGGATAGTGCGCCCTGGCCAAGGTTGGGCGCCCGCTTGCCGACGCCAAAGACGATGGCGGCGATCAGCAGCGTGCCAAGCCAGCCGGCGAGCGGCCCGTCGACGCGCAGTTGTATGCGTGCCGGCAGTGTCCGCATGCGCCAGGCGAGTACAAGGGCCGCGCCCAGCAGCAGATGCAGTGCCAGCCACAAGCGCGCCTCATCGGCAATCGCCAAGGCGAATGCAGCGGCAGCCGCCCCAAGCAGCGCCCGCAACCAGGCTTGCTCGAGCACGGCGGCAAGGCTGAGACAAAGGCAGGCCAGCAGCAAGGCCGTCGCCGGCACGTCAAGCAAGGCGTTCAAGCCACCGGTCAAAGCTGCCATACCTGCCACCAGAATGGCAAAGCCCAGTTGTTCAAGAAAAATGCTGAGGCGCGTACCGCGCAGCAAGGCGAGGGCCACACCGAGAAGTATGATGCCGAGCACCAGCATGCCCGTCCGGCTGCCAAGGCTGGCAAGCAGGGCAGACAGCAGACCAATCATCGGCAGCGCGACCAGCCAGGCGCCGAGGGCAGACAGGGCTACCACCGGCAGAGGCCGGCGCGAGGGCAGCGTGGCGGCCACGTTGGAAGGGAGCAGGCCTTCCGCAATGGCGGCTTGGAGCCACGGACGCTCGCTCATCATGCACCCTCCGCCGCACGCACTTGCTTCATCACCCAACTGACACTCAGGCTCAGCAGGCCTGCACCTAGTGAGGTCAGCAGGAACATTGCACCGATGACCTCGCCGTGCGCCTGATTCAGGAGCAGGCGGCTCGCCAGACTCATCGCCAGTACATCGAGCGCGAACAGACAGGCGCAGACGATGAACAAATCGCGTCCGCGTGCCGCAGCAAGCCCGAGCATCAGCACGGCCGCCGCCAACACGAAGCGCGCTTCCGTATGCGGCTGCCAGGCCGCCACCGCGCCCGACAGACACACCACGAGGATGGCGAATGACGAGGCGCTGCGCCAGGCCCAGCGCCCGGCGCCAGTGTGGGCAGACAGCAGCGGCGACAGCCACAGCGCGAGCGCGCCATGCAGGCCCCAGGCTGCGAGGTCCAGACCGAGCAGGCTGGCGGCGCCGCCAAACGGGCTGCTGCCGTGTGCGGCCAGCCAGAGTTGAATGGCCAGCGCCGATAGCCCGCTCCAGGGCAGCCACAGCCAGTCGCTGCGCACATGCCAACACAGGGGCAGCGCCAGCACGGCCCACAGGGCGAACAGTTGCCAGGGATCGGCCCCGGTCTGATAGGTCTGCCCGAAGTAGGCCAGTTGCCCGCCGATCGCGGCCAGGGCCAGCACACCGAAGGCCGGGCGCGCCGGACCGCGCAGCAGGCAGCCGGTACAGCAGACGAGGAAGGCCGCCTGCAGCAGAGCAAAGCGGCCGAAGCGGCCGAGCAGGTCCCAGTTGGCGGCGATCCAGAAGATCAGCCCGAGCGCGCCGAGCACGCCGGCGCACAGGGCCAAGCCACGGCGCAGTTGCTGCGCAAGTGCTGGCGGTTCGTGGTTCAGCCCAGCTAGTGCGCGCAGGCGCTCAAGCGCGGGCGCGTCGAGCGCGTGGGCGGCAGCCAGGGACAGCAGGAAGGTGCGGTCGTGCATGTGGCCTCCTTGAAGTGATGGTGTACAGCATTGTCCATCACCTCAAGTTTGCCAATATTGACCGCAGGCAGTATCGAAAAGCGCGACCGCGGGGATCAGAAGTGGAAGGCGGCCTTGGCTTCGACGAAGTTGACGCCGCCGTTCGGATGCTTGATGCCGCCGTTCGAGAAGTGCTGGATCTTCATGGCCAGTTCCAGGCCATTGTCGAACACGTAACCGGCGCCGATGTGGTCGCCGAACTCGAATTTGGTCGACATCTGGCGGCCGAAGTTATCGTAGCGCTCGCCCAGATAGTGCAGGCCGACAGCGGCCTCGGCATACCAGCCCTTCTTGTTCTGGGCTTCGTAGCGGAACACCGGCGTGAAGCCGATATCGCCGAAGGACTGGGTGCGGCCCTTGACGTTCTGGTAGCGGTTGCCGCGCCAGTAGGCAGCGGTCACATCCCAGTAGCCGTTCCAGTGCATGCCGCCCGAGGCGGCCCAGTCCTGGTTCCAGTCGGACTGCACGCCGACGCGCAGCATCTGGGTGGCATTGCCGGTCGCGAATTCGACGGCGGCGCTGGTCGGTTTGAATTCCTGGGCGCCTGCGCAGGCGCTTGCCAGGGCGATGGCCAGCAGACCGGCCGATTTCCAAAGAGTTTTAAATGCAGACATAATGGCTTTCTCAGATTGCAGCGACGCCGTATTTAACCACACATCCCAGTTTGCCATGTCGACCACTATCGCTTTCCTCGGAATCGGCCTCATGGGTGCGCCCATGGCCGCCCGCCTGGCCCAGGCCGGCCATACCGTCCGCGCCTGGAACCGCAATCCGGCCAAGGCCGCCGCCGTGCCGGGCGTAGGCGCCTGTGCCACGCTGGCCGAGGCGGTGCAGGGGGCCGCGCTGGTGATCAGCATCCTGTCCGATGGCGCTGCCGTGGCCGAGGTCATGCCGGCCACCCTCCCTGATTGCCAGCCAGGCAGTCTGTGGGTGGACATGAGTTCGACGCGCCAGGATGAAGCCCTGGCCAGCGCCGCGCGCCTGCAGGCCGCCGGTCTGCGTTTCATCGATGCGCCGGTGTCGGGCGGTGTGGCCGGTGCCCAGGCCGGCACGCTGGCCATCATGGCCGGCGGCAGCGAGGCCGATGTGGCCGAGGCCGCGCCGGTGCTGGCGGTACTCGGACGGGTCACGCGCGTCGGCCCGGCCGGCAGCGGCCAGGTGGCCAAGCTGTGCAATCAGCTGATCGTCGGCGGCACCATCGGCATCGTGGCGGAAGCCATGCTGCTGGCCCAGGCCGCGGGCGCCGACCCGGCCGCCGTGCGCGCGGCCATCCGCGGCGGCTTTGCCGAGAGCCGGATTCTGGAGCTGCACGGCCAGCGCATGCTGGACCGGAACTTCGTCCCCGGCGGTCAGGTCAAAACCCAATTGAAGGATCAGAACAATGTGCTGGCCGCCGCGCGCGACGCCGGCCTCAGCCTGCCCATCAGCGCGATGATGGCGGAGCGCTACCGCGCGCTCGCGCAGCAGCACCCGACGGCCGACCATGCGGCCTTGCTATTGGAACTCGAAGCGCGTAACCCCGGCCGCCGCGTGGGGGCGGCGCCGGACAAGTTCGATTAAGCGGGCAGGGCCATTTCGACCAGCCGCACCCAGAAGCTGGCGCCGATCGGCAGCAGCTGGTCGTTGAAGTCATAGCTGGCATTGTGCAGCTGGCAGGGGCCGAGGCCGTGGCCCTCGGCACGGTGCGCCCCATCGCCATTGCCAATGAAAACATAGGCGCCCGGCTTGGCCTGCAGGAAGTAGGCAAAGTCCTCGGCGCCCATGGTCGCTTCGGTGCTGGTGTCCACATTGTCGTGGCCGACCACGGCGCGCATGGCCTCGGCCGCAAAGGCCGTTTCCTGCTCGTGATTGATCAGCGGCGGGTAGTTGCGGCGGAAGCTGAAATCGACATGCGCGCCGAACGCGGCCGCCGTGTGCGCCGCCATCTCGCCCATGCGCCGCTCGATCAGATCGAGCGCGCCGGTGGTGAAGGTGCGCACGGTGCCGACCATGTGGGCTTCGTCCGGCACCACATTGGTGGTCGTGCCCGCGTGGATCTGGGTGATCGACAGCACGGCCGTGTCGAGCGGATTTTTTTCGCGCGTGATGATGGTCTGCCAGGTCTGGGCGATCTGCACGGCCACCATTACCGGGTCGATGCCACGGTGCGGCTGGGCCGCATGCGAGCCCTTGCCCTTGATCACGCAGTGGAATTCATTACTCGAGGCCATCATCGGTCCCGGGCGTACGCCGAAGGACCCGACCGGCAGGCCCGGCCAGTTGTGCATGCCGTAAATCGCATCCATTGGGCACTGTTCGAACAGGCCATCCTCGATCATGCGCTTGGCGCCGCCACCGCCTTCTTCGGCCGGCTGGAACACCAGGTAGACGGTGCCATTGAACTGGCGCCGCGTGGCCAGATGCTTGGCCGCCGCCAGCAGCATCGCCGTGTGGCCGTCGTGGCCGCAGGCGTGCATCTTGCCCGCGTGGCGCGAGGCGTGCGCAAAACTGTTCACCTCCTGCATGGGCAGCGCGTCCATGTCGGCGCGCAGGCCGATGGCGCGTGCGCTGTCGCCCTGGCGGATGACGCCGACCACGCCCGTGATGCCCAGACCGCGGATGACGGGAATGCCCCACTCGCTCAGTTTGGCGGCCACGAGGTCCGAGGTGCGCTGTTCTTCGTAGCACAGCTCGGGATGGGCGTGGATGTCGCGCCGCAGCTGCTGTATCTCCGATTGGAACGCAATGATCTCGTCGACAAGTTTCATCTGGCTCTCCTTGTTATCTGAGTATTGTAGTCGCTGGCGCCTGCGTTTGCTGCGTTTCGTATACAGTATGGGTTTCTGTACCAGCATTTCTTTCTGCCATGACGACCACCATTGTCCGGGCTGCATGTCCACACGACTGCCCCGATACCTGCGCCCTGCTCGTGACTGTCGAAGACGGGGTGGCCAGGGAGGTGAAAGGCGACCCCGAGCACCCCACCACCAAAGGCGTGCTGTGCACCAAGGTCGCCCGCTACACGGAGCGCACCTACCACCGTGACCGCCTGCAATTTCCGCTGCGCCGCGTCGGCAAGAAGGGCGAGGGCAAGTTCGAGCGCATCAGCTGGGACGAAGCGATCTCGACCATCGCCGCCCGCCTGACAGCCATCGCCGCCGTCGATCCCCAGGCGATTCTGCCCTACAGCTATGCCGGCACCATGGGCCTGGTGCAGGGCGAGTCGATGGCCGCGCGCTTTTTCCACAAGCTGGGCGCCAGCCTGCTCGACCGCACGATCTGCGCCACCGCCGGCGCCACCGGCTACCGCTACACGATCGGCGCCAGCATCGGCACCGACATCGAGCAGTTCGATAACAGCAAGCTGATCCTGATCTGGGGCGGCAATCCGATTGCCAGCAATCTGCATTTCTGGATGCGCGCGCAGGAAGCCAAGCGCCGTGGCGCGCGTCTGATCGCGATCGATCCCTACCGCTCGCTGACGGCCGAGAAATGCCACCAGCACATCGCCGTGCTGCCCGGCACCGACGCCGCCCTGGCGCTCGGCATGATGCATGTGCTGATCGCCGAGGACCTGCTCGACCACGACTACATCGCCGCCCACACGCTCGGCTTTGCGCAGCTGAAGGCGCGCGCGGCCGAGTGGACGCCCGAGCGCACGGCCGCCACCTGCGGCATCAGCGTCGAGGAAGTGCTGGGGCTGGCGCGCGAATACGGCCAGACGGCGCGCCGCGGCGAGGCCGTGGCCATCCGCGTCAACTATGGCGTGCAGCGCGTGCATGGCGGCGGCAATGCGGTGCGCGCCATCGCCTGTCTGCCGGCCCTGGTCGGCGCCTGGCGCCATGCGGCCGGCGGCATCCAGTTGTCGGCCTCGGGCGGCTTCGCCAAGAACGAGGCGGCCCTGCAGCGCGCCGACCTGCTGCCGAACAGCCCGCGCACGATCAACATGAGCACGATCGGCGACGATCTGCTGCGTCCGGCCTCGCCCGACTTCGGCCCGCAGATTCAGGCGCTGATCGTGTACAACGCGAATCCGGTGGCGGTGGCGCCCGAGTCGCCCAAGGTGGCCCAGGGCTTCGCGCGCGAGGACCTGTTCACGGTTGTCCTTGAACACTTCCAGACCGATACGGCCGACTATGCCGACATCGTGCTGCCGGCCACCACCCAGCTCGAGCATGTCGACGTGCACAGCGCCTACGGCCACAACTACATGCTGGCCAATAACGCGGCGATCGCCCCGCTCGGCGAGGCCAAGCCGAATACCGAAGTGTTCCGCCTGCTGGCCGCAGCCATGGGCTTCGACGATCCCTGCTTCCGCGAAACGGACGATCAGATCGCGGCCCAGGCCTTCCGCAAGGACCACGAACGCACCATCCACTTCGATTGGGACGCGCTCAAGCGCAAGGGCTGGCAGAAGCTGGCGATGCCGGCCGCCCCCTTCGCCGAAGGCAATTTCCCCACGCCCTCGGGCAAGTGCGAGTTCTATTCGGCGCGCATGCTCGAAGCCGGCCTCGACCCGCTGCCAACCCATGTGCCGAATTACGAATCGGTGGCCAGCAACCCGGCCCTGGCCGCGAAGTATCCGCTGGCGATGATTTCTCCGCCGCAGAGGAACTTTCTTAACTCGACCTTTGTCAATGTAGAGAGCCTGCGCGCGACCGAAGGGGAGCCGCACCTCGATATCCATCCGCACGACGCCGCCGCGCGTGGCGTGGCCGATGGCGAGATGGTGCGTATCTTCAACGACCGCGGGGCTTTCGTGGCGCGTGCGCGCGTGACGGACAAGGCGCGGCCTGGCCTCGTGGTGGGTTTGTCGGTGTGGTGGAAGAAGCTCGCCAGCGACGGCAAGAATGCCAACGAAGTGACCAGCCAGCGCCTGACCGACATGGGGCGCGCACCGACCTTTTACGATACCCTGGTCCAGGTGGAGAAAGTCTGAAACCCTTCCGTATTGTCGCCGTCGGGCTGCTGGTCGGCAGCCTGTCGGCCTGCAGCACCCTGCAGTATTACGCCCAGGCCGCGCAAGGCCAGATGGCCCTGCTGGCCGAGGCGCGCCCCATCGATGACTGGCTGGCCGATAGCAAGACCGATCCCCAGCTCAAACACAAGCTCGCCCAGGCGCGCCGCATCCGCGACTTCGCGGTGCAGGTGCTGGCCCTGCCCGACAATGCCAGCTACCGCCGCTATGCCGCGCTGCCGCGCCGCTTCGTCGTCTGGAATGTGGTGGCCGCGCCCGAACTCTCGCTGCAGCCTTTGCAGTGGTGCTTTCCCGTCGCGGGCTGTGTCAGCTATCGCGGCTACTACAGCAAGGAGGCGGCCGACGCCTATGCGCAGGAGCTGCGCGCCGAAGGCTTCGACGTGCAGGTCGGCGGCGTCAGCGCCTACTCGACGCTCGGCTGGTTCAATGATCCGCTGCTGTCGACTTTCATCGACTACCCGGAGGCCGAACTGGCGCGCCTGGTGTTCCACGAGCTCGCGCATCAGGTCGCCTACGCGCCCGGCGATCCGCAGTTCAACGAAGGCTTCGCCACCGCCGTCGAAGAAGTCGGCGTGCAGCGCTGGCTCGACCTGCACGGCACGCCCGAACTGCGCGCAGCCTATGCGCGTCACGATGCCCGCCGCCACGACTGGAACGCGCTGCTGCTCGACAGCCGGCGCGCGCTGGCCGCCTTGTATGCCGCGCCGGGCAGCGATGCCGACAAGCGCGCCGGCAAGGCGCGCCTGTTCGCCCAGCTGCAGCAGAACTACCAGGCCCTCAAGCAGCGCTGGGGCGGCTATGCCGGCTACGACCGCTGGTTCGCCGAGCCGCTCAGCAATGCCCATCTGGCGGCCGTCGCCACCTATGCCGATCTGGTGCCGGCCCTGCGCGCGCTGCTGGCGCGCAGCCCGAATCTGGCGGCCTTTTATCGCACTGCACAGGAGCTGGCCACGCGCGACAAAGACGCCCGCCACGCCTACCTGAACAGCCTGCTCGCAAGGGCGCCGGATGCTGCGACGCAGCATGTCGTTTCCCCGTAGAAGGCATCCTCCAATCGCGCCAAAATCCCTTGCATCCCTCGACTCTGCCCGATAGCATCATGTGACAAACTGAGCACTTTTATGCTCTGTCGACAACACATAACAACGAGATCAGAGGCAGACGATGGAGAAAATTTGGCTGAAGTCCTACCCCGAAGGCGTTCCTGCGGACATCAATCCTGACCAGTACCGTTCGCTGGTCCAGTTGATGGAAGAGTCGTTCCAGAAATACGCGCAGCGCAATGCCTACGTGTGCATGGACAAGTTCATGCGCTACGCCGAGCTCGACCAGTACTCGCGTCAGCTCGCCGCCTGGCTGCAGAGCCGCGGCCTGGCCAAGGGCGCGCGCGTGGCCGTGATGATGCCGAATGTGCTCCAGTATCCGATCTGCATCGCCGCGATTCTGCGCGCCGGCTACACGGTGGTGAATGTCAACCCGCTGTACACGCCGCGCGAACTCGAACACCAGCTCAATGACTCCGGTTCCGAAGCCATCATCGTGCTCGAGAACTTTGCCAGCACACTCGAACACTGCATCGCGCGCACCCCGGTCAAGCATGTGGTCGTCGCCAATATGGGCGAGATGCTCGGCGGCCTGAAAGGCATGATCGTCAACTACGTCGTGCGCAAGGTGAAGAAGCTGGTGCCGGCCTGGTCGCTGCCGGGCGCCTTCAAATTCAAGGACGTGCTGGCCGAGGGCGCGCGTCTGCCCTTCAAGGCGCCCGATATTGGCCAGAGCGATGTGGCCTTCCTCCAATACACGGGCGGCACCACCGGGGTCTCCAAGGGAGCCACTCTGCTGCACCGCAACGTGATCGCCAATGTGCTGCAGACCGAGGCCTGGTCCAAGCCGGCCTTCAAGGACATGGCGGCCGACGAGCAGCTGACCATCGTCTGCGCGCTGCCGCTGTACCACATCTTCGCCCTGACGGCCTGCGCCATGTGGGGCACGCGCGTGGGCGCGATGAGCCTGCTGATTCCGAATCCGCGCGACATCCCGGGCTTCATCAAGGAACTGAAGAAGTACAAGGTCAATATGTTCCCGGCCGTGAACACCCTGTACAACGCCCTGCTCAACCATCCGGACTTCGCCAGTGTCGACTTCTCGGGCCTGAAGATTTCCAACGGCGGCGGCATGGCCGTGCAGCAGGCCGTCAATGACAAATGGCATGCGCTGACCAAGACCCACATCATCGAGGGCTATGGCCTGTCCGAAACGGCGCCCGTGGCGACCTGCAACCGCGCCGACCTGACCGCCTTCTCGGGCACGATCGGCCTGCCGATTCCGAACACCGACATCGCCATCCTCGACGACGATGGCCAGCCGCTGCCGATCGGGCAGGCCGGCGAGATCGCGATCCGCGGCCCGCAGGTGATGGCCGGCTACTGGAACCGTCCGGACGAGACCGCCAAGGTGATGACGCCGGACGGCTTCTTCAAATCGGGCGACGTCGGCGTGATGGATGCCGACGGCTATGTGAAGATCGTCGACCGCAAGAAGGACATGATCCTGGTCTCGGGCTTCAATGTCTATCCGAATGAAATCGAAGGCGTGGTGGCCAGCCACCCGGGCGTACTCGAGTGCGCCTGCATCGGCGTGCCCGACGAGTACTCGGGCGAGGCCGTCAAACTGTTCGTCGTGAAGAAGGATCCGACCCTGTCGGCCGAACAGCTGATGGACTTCTGCAAAGAAAACCTGACCGGCTACAAGAAGCCGAAATACATCGAATTCCGAACTGAACTGCCGAAAACCAATGTCGGCAAAATCCTGCGCCGAATGCTGCGCGACGAAAAGAAAGCTGCCTAATCCATGGACCGTTTCTGGCTCAAGTCTTACCAGGAGGGCGTGCCCTCCGACATCGACCCGACCCAATACCGCTCGCTGACCCACCTGCTCGAGGAGGCGTTCAAGAAGTACGCCGAGCGCAATGCCTATGTGTGCATGGACAAGTTCCTCACCTACGGCGAGCTGGATAAACTGTCGGCGCGGATGGCGGCCTGGTTCCAGGCGAAGGGCTTGAAGCAGGGCGCGCGCATCGCCATCATGATGCCGAACGTGCTCCAGTATCCGGTGGCCATGGCGGCCGTGCTGCGCGGCGGCTATACGATCGTCAACGTCAATCCCCTTTACACGGCGCGCGAGCTCCAGCACCAGCTGGTCGACTCCGGCGCCGAGGCCATCGTGGTGCTGGAAAACTTTGCCACCACGGTCGAGCAGGTGATCGACAAGACCGAAGTCAAGCACGTGATCGTGGCGTCGATGGGCGACATGCTCGGTCTCAAGGGCCTGCTCGTCAATTTCGTCGTGCGCAAGGTGAAGAAGATGGTGCCGGCCTGGTCGCTGCCGGGCGCCGTGTCCTTCAACAGCGTGCTGGCCGAAGGGGCGCGCTATCCGTTCAATCCGGTCAAGCTCGGCCATGACGACATCGCCTTCCTCCAGTACACGGGCGGCACCACGGGCGTGTCCAAGGGCGCCGTGCTGCTGCACCGGAACGTGATCGCGAATGTGCTGCAGAACGAGGCCTGGCTGCTGCCGGCCCTGGGCGAAACCATGCAGCACGAACAGCTGGTGTTCGTTTGCGCGCTGCCGCTCTACCACATCTATGCGCTGACGATCTGCGCGCTGATGGCGACGCGCCTGGGCGGCATGAATCTGCTGATTCCGAATCCGCGCGATATCCCCGGCTTCATCAAGGAGCTGGCCAAATACCGCGTCAGCGTGCTGCCGGCCGTGAACACCCTGTACAACGGCCTGCTCAATAACGCCGAGTTCGCCAAGCTCGACTTCTCCAGCTACAAGGTCTGCAATGGCGGCGGCATGGCCGTCCAGCAGTCGGTGGCCGACCGCTGGCTCGAGCTGACCGGCTGTCCGATCGTCGAAGGCTATGGCATGAGCGAGACCTCGCCGGTGGCCACGGCCAACCGCCTCGACATCAGCGAATTCACCGGCACCATCGGCCTGCCGCTGCCCTCGACCGAGATCGCCATTCTCGACGACGACGGCCAGCCGGTGCCGCCCGGCCACCCGGGCGAGATCGCCATCCGCGGCCCGCAGGTGATGCGCGGCTACTGGAAGCGCGAGGCCGACAACCCCAGCGTCTTCACGCCGGACGGCTTCTTCAAGTCGGGCGACGTCGGCATCATGGACACGCGCGGCTACACCCGGATTGTCGACCGCAAGAAGGACATGATCCTCGTCTCCGGCTTTAACGTGTATCCTAACGAAATTGAAGGCGTCGTCGCCGCCCACCCGGGTGTGCTAGAGTGTGCCTGCATTGGGGTGCCGGACAAGCATTCCGGAGAAGCCGTCAAGCTGTTCGTCGTGAAGAAGGACCCGTCCCTCACGGCCGAAGCGCTGCTCGACTTCTGCAAGGAAGAGCTGACGGCTTACAAAAAACCGAAGTACATCGAATTCCGTTCGGAACTGCCGAAAACCAATGTCGGCAAGATCCTGCGGAGGGAATTGCGCGACGAAAAAAAATAGGTCGCGCCCAACAGTGAGGCCGGCCGATGGCATACGTTTCCGACAACGACGAGGAATTTTCAGTCTACGACGAAGACGTCATCGCCATGAATTTGCTGAATCTGGCCAAGCGCGCCACGCCGCTCAACGCCACCTTCAACGGCGGCAGCGACGTGCTGGTGACGGTGGTGCTCGACGTGGACCGCCGCGCCGGCCAGATGTACCTCGACATCAACGCGAATGACATGTTCAACCAGCAGCTGCTGGCGAGCCGGCGCGTGATGTACCACGCCCTGCACGACGGCGTGAAGCTGCTGTGGCATGGCAATAGCGTCGTCATGGACGACTACGAAGGCCAGCGCGCCTTCCGCATCCCGCTGCCCGACCGCCTGCAGCGCATCCAGCGTCGCGGCGCCTACCGGGTCAAGACCCCGATCACCAATCCGGTGCTGTGCAAGATCCAGATCGACGCCACCCGCGAGGTGACGATGCCGCTGTTCGACATCTGCGTCGAGGGCGTTGGCGTGGTGGTGCCGCAGCCGGTCGATCCGGCCATCCAGAAAATGGTGCTGTTCAAGAACTGCAAGCTCTCGCACGAAGAGCTGGGCGAGGTCGAGGTGACGGTGCTGGTCAAGGCCCTGTGGGAAGTGACGCGCCACAACGGCACCAAGGTCCAGCATGCGGGCCTGGAATTCGTGAATATCCCGCTGCAGCGCCAGACCCAGATCCAGCGTTTCGTGCACAAGCTCGAGCGCCAGATGATCGCCACCATGAAGCCGACCTGAGCCGGCGATCCCCTTACTTGACCGGCACGCTGGTCAGCTGGGCCGACACGGCCAGCCATTTCCCGTCTTCCTTGCTGTAGGTATCCGTGTAGCGGCTGGCCGAGCGCCGCCCGTCCTGCCAGGTGACGACGTTGACGGCATTGACCACGGCCGTGGTCCCGCCGTACACGGTGATCTGCAGGTCCTCGAGCTGGTGGGCTTTGACGGCCGCGCTCTGGTCCGGATAGGCGAGGAAGGCCGCCTTGTCGAGTTTGCTGCCATCGGGCGCCGTGCACACATACTGCTCGGCCAGGTGCTGGCGGAACCAGTCGAGATCGTGGCGGCGCCAGGCGCGCAGATAGGCCTCATTGAGGGCGCGCACGGCTTCCACCTCGGGCCCGCTGGTGACGGCGCCGCGCTCGGGGAGGGCAAGCGAGGCCTGGCCGAAAAAGTACTGCCAGCCCTGGGGCGTGCGCACATAGGTGTCGCTGTACCAGAGCGTGCGGTCGAAGGCGCTGCCGTTCTGGTAGCTGCCCTGCAGCCACAGCTTGGCCGTGACCACGGCGGTGTCGCCCAGCACGCGCACCTGGCGGCTGTTGTCGACCACTTCCTGATGGCTGAAGCGCAGCTCGCCCTTGCGGGTAGACGCGAGCAGGGCCGCCTTGTCGTAGGCGGTGCCGCGCCCGTTGACCAGGGTGAAGCGGTCATGGACGATGGCCGCCATGGCGTCGGCGTCGCCGCGCAGGACCGCGGCCTGATAGGCGATATCGAGGGCGGCGACGGTCTTGGCGTCGTCCTCGGGCGTGGCGCTGGCGCTGGCGGCCAGCAGGCAAAGGCAGAACAGGGCAGGGCGCATGGCAAAGTCCTCGGGTCGAAATGGCGCCATGGTATACAATGGGTGGTTCCATCGATAGCGCCAATTCGCGCAAAAATAAGGAACCACCATGCTGGAGGAACTGCTCGCCGCCAGGCTTGACCGCGGCGCCCCCGAGACCCTGGCCCACCAACTGTATGGCGCGATCCGCGCCGGCATTCTGGATGCCAGCCTGCGCCCGGGCCAGCGCCTGCCGTCCTCGCGCCAGCTGGCGCTGGAGGTCGGGCTCGGACGCAATACGGTGATCGAGGCCTATGCGCGCCTGACCGATGAAGGCTATCTGGTCAGCCGGGTCGGGGCCGGCTCCTTCGTGGCCGCCACCCTGCCCGAGCAGCTGCTGCAGGCGGCGCCGGCGCCGCGCGCGCGCCGCCGCAGCGCCAGTCCCGGCCTGTCGCGCCGCGCCCAGGCCATTCTCGACGAAGTGGCGATCGAAGAAGGCGGCGCCTTCGCGCCCTGCGTGCCGGATGTGACGGCCTTTCCCTTCGCCCTCTGGCAGCGCCTGATCGCGCGCGCCTGGCGCCAGCTGCGCGCGGGCGATCTGCGCTACGCCGGGCCGGGCGGCCTGCCCAAGCTGCGCGCCGCGATCGCCGCCCACGTGCAGCTGGCGCGCCAGGTGCGCTGCACGCCCGAGCAGGTGGTGATCGTCAACGGCGCCCAGCATGGCCTGGACCTGTGCGCGCGCCTGCTGGCCGATGGCGGCGAGCGCGTGTGGATGGAGGACCCCGGCTATCCGGGCGTGCGGCGCGTGTTTTATGCCTCCGAGCTGCAGGTGCAGCCGATCCGGCTCGACAGCGAAGGCATGGCCCCGCGCGCGGCCGACTGGGAAACGCCGCCGCGCCTGATCTACATCACCCCCTCGCACCAGTTTCCGACCGGGGTCGTGATGAGCCTGCGCCGCCGCCGCGCCCTGCTGGAGGCGGCGGCGCGCCACGACTGCTGGATCATCGAGGACGACTACGACGGCGAATTCCGCTTCAGCGGCCGGCCGCTCGCTTCGCTGCAGGGCATCGACGCCGGCCAGCGCGTGATCTACGTCGGCACCTTCAGCAAAAGCCTGTTCCCCGGCCTGCGCCTGGCCTATCTGGTGCTGCCCGAACCGGTGGCCGAACGCTTTGCGCGCGCGGCCGCCCAACTCGGCTTCGAGGGGCGCCAGGTCACCCAGCATGCGCTGGCCGACTTCATCAGCGAAGGGCATTTCGCCGCCCATATCCGGCGCATGCGCCTCGTGTATCAGCAGCGCCGCGACCTGCTGCAGCAGGTGTGGGAAAAGGAGCTTGGCACGCTGGCGCCGCTGTCCGGCGGCGACACCGGCATGCACCTGATTGCGGCCTTGCCGGCCGGGCTGGACGAACAGGTGGCCGTGCGCGCCCGCGCCGCCGGTCTGGTGGCGCAGCCGCTGGCCAGCCTGTATCTGGGGCGCGCGCGCCAGGGCGGGATTGTGCTCGGCTACGGCGCCGTGCACGAGAACGACATCGCGCGCCACGCGCGGGCGCTGGCGCGCATCGTCAAGGCCGTGCTCAAGTCCGGATGATCGCGGGGCGCCCGTCCTGCACCTGGAAGCTGGCCAGGGTGCGCTGGGCGCTGTCGGCCTTGTGCACGTCGTCCAGGCCGAGGAACAGGGTGTCCACGGCCTGCGGGCGCACCGTCAGCAGCATGTAGCCGCGCCGGTCGCTGCGCCCGTATTTCAGGTGCGGGTTCATGTCCACATACTGCTGGGTGCGCGCCTGCGGGCGCGAGCTCGAGGTGATCGAGGTGCCGACGAATTCCGTCGCCACCACCGGATTGTCGGCGCCCGCGGGGCGGAAGAAATCGGGCCGCAGCTCGGTCGCGTAGAAGGTGTGCACATCGCCCGACAGCACCAGCGGATTGCTGGCGCGGCTGCGCGCCACCGTCTCCAGCAGGCGCTTGCGCGCGACCGGATAACCGTCCCAGCCATCGGTCCAGAAGCGGCCCTCGCCGTCCTTGGCGGGCAGCTGGTTGGACTGCGCCATCAGGGTCTGCTGGGTGATGATGTTCCAGCGCGCGCGCGAGCTGGCCAGGCTGGCCGCGAACCAGTCTTCCTGCACATTCCCGAGCATGGTGCGGGCCGGATCGAGAAAGGCCGGGCAGGCCTTGAGCGTGGCCGAATTCGAGCCGCCATGGCCGGGCTTCGGACAGACCTGCCAGGAGCGGTACTGGCGGTCGTCCAGGATATGGAAGCGCGCCAGCTGGCCCCAGTCGATGCTGCGCTCGATGCGGGTGTGGGCAAAGTTGTGATTGGCCGGCAGCTGCAGGCGGATCGGCATGTGCTCGTAGAAGGCCTGGTAGGCAGCCGCGCGGCGCGCCAGGAAGTCCGGGTCGAGCACATAGTCGCGGTCATTCGCGTAATCGTTGACGACTTCGTGGTCGTCCCAGGTGACGATCCACGGCGCCACATGGTGCGCGCCCTGCAGCAGCGGGTCGCTCTTGTACTGGGCGTAGCGGGCGCGGTATTCGGCCAGCGTGGTGCTTTCCTCGCCGTCCTCCTTGCTGGCCGCGTGCGATAGCCGGTACGGGCCCCACTCGTAGATGTAGTCGCCGACGAAGGCCACCAGATCGGGCGCCGCTTCGGCCAGATAGCGGTGCGCCGTGTAGTAGCCGAATTCCCAGTGCTGACACGAGGCCACGGCCAGCTTCATGGCGGGGCTCAGCTGCTCGGGCGGCGGGGCCGTGCGCGTGCGCGCCACCGGGCTGACGGCGTCGCCCAGCATGAAGCGGTACCAGTACCAGCGGTCGGGCGCCAGGCCGCGCACGTCGACGTGCACGCTGTGCCCCATCTCGGGCAGTGCCGTGACGCTGCCCTTGGCCACCACGCGGCGGAAGTTCTGGTCGGCCGCCACTTCCCAGCGCAGCTGGTAGGCGATCGGCGCGGTGGCCTCGGCCCTGAGCGGGTCGTGTAGCACGCGCGTCCACAGGATCACGCCGTCCGGCAGCGGATCGCCCGAGGCTACGCCCAGGCTGAACGGATAGGGGCCATCGAGCGGACGCGCCAGCGCGCCCCCCACGCAGCCACTGGCCGCCAGGGCCGTCAGGCGGCCCGCTTCAATCAACCAGGCGCGCCGCTGCATGCTCAGGCCACGCTGTCGAGCGGGGGCAGGGCGCGCGGCTTGCGGTCGTCGCCGGTGGCGACATAGGTCAGCGTCGCCTCGGTCACCTTCACCACTTCGGTCTGCAGGCGGTTGCGTTCGGCGTAGACCTCGACATACACGGTGATCGAGGTATTGCCCACCTTGACGATATCGGCATAGAAGGACAGCAGATCGCCCACGAACACGGGCTGCTTGAACAGGAAGGAGTTCACCGCGATGGTGGCCACGCGCCCGTTGGCGCGGCGGGTGGCCGGCAGCGAACCGGCGATGTCCACCTGGGCCATGATCCAGCCGCCGAACACGTCGCCATAGACGTTGGCGTCGGAGGGCATCGGCAGCACGCGCAGAACCGGGTGCTTGTTGGCGGGGAGGGTGACGCAGGCTTCGGCAGAACTCATGATGCTTTCACAAAAACGACAGGGTGCAAGCATTGAATCACAAAACGCGCCCCTCTGCAGCCTGGCCGCGCCGTGCGACAATGGGAGCTTGCCCTGCCCGACGCGGAGACCACCGATGACCACCCCTGTTGACGCCAGCGCCATCCTCGAGCAGCTGCGCAGCGGCGCCCTCAGCCCCAGCGCCCTGATGGCGCAGCAGCTGGACCGCCTGCGCGCGGCCCAGGCGCGCCTGAACGCCTGCACCGCCATCTTCGACGAAGACGCCCTGCGCCAGGCGGCCGAGCCGCACAGCGGCCCGCTGGCCGGGCTGCCGGTGAGCGTCAAGGAGACCTTCGGCCTGGCCGGCGCCAGCATCACGGCCGGCTCGCTGCGCATGCAGCCGATCGCCTGCAGCGCCGACGCCGCCGTGGTGGCGCGCCTGCGCGCGGCCGGCGCCATCATCAGCGCGCGCAGCAATGTGCCCGAATTTGCGATGACTGGCGAAACCAGCAATCCGCGCTACGGCATCACCGCCAATCCGCTCGACCCGGCCCGCGTGGCCGGCGGCTCCACCGGCGGCGAAGGCGCCCTGGTCGGCAGCGGCGCCAGCCTGCTCGGCTTCGGCTCCGACATCCTCGGCTCGATCCGGATTCCGGCCGCCTTCTGCGGCGTGGTCGGCTTCAAGCCCAGCGCCCAGGCGGTCGACAAGAGCGGCACCTGGCCCGCCCTGCACGGCGAAACCGACAACTGGCTGGCCATCGGTCCGCTCGCGCGCAGCGTGCGCGATGCGCGCCTGGCCTACAACGTGATCGCGCGCGTGCCGGCGCCGGCGCCGCAGCCGCTGGCCGGCCTGCGCCTGCTGACGCCCCAGCATTTTCCGTATGCGGTCGACGCGCCCTGCATCCAGGACGCCCTCGACAGCGCCCAGGAAGCCCTGGCCAGCGCCGGCCTGCATCCGGAGGCCCCGCACTTCCCCGATGTGCCGCAGCTGTTCCTGAAGGCCGCCGACATGATCCTGTATGACAGCGAGGCGGCCTGGAAGGCCCAGTTGTCCGAGCGCGCGCCCTTCAGCGTCTGGGCCGAGGCCCTGCGCCAGCTGGCCGGCCGCCCCAGTATCGACAAAGGCCTGTTCACCTGGCTGCTGCACGGGGCCACGCTCGGCATGTTGACCAAGCCGCACAGCGCGCGCGCCGGCCAGGCCCTGGCCGCCACGCTGCGCCAAGCGCGCCAGCACTACCAGGCCCTGCTCGGCGCCGATGGCATCTTGGTGCTGCCCACGCTCGGCATGCTGGCCCCGCGCCACGGCGACATGAACCGCCAGACCCTGCGTCCGGGCTTGAATAAACGGATGACCGCACTCACCTTCTGCAATTACTGCGACCTGCCCGCCATCGCCATTCCCGCCCCGCGCCACCGCGACCCGGCCAGCGGCCTCATACCCAGCGTGATGCTGGCCTGCGCCCCCGGCGCCGAGGGCCATCTGCTGGACGCCGCCGCGCTGGTGGAAAGCGCGCTGGCCTGAACCTGATACCGACCGACACCCATGCGCCGACACGCCTCCTCCATGCCCCCCGCTCCCCAGATCGCGCGCCAGCGCAGCGACTGGGCCACGCTCCAGACCCTGCTGCCCTATCTGTGGGTGTACAAATGGCGCGTGCTGGCCGCCCTTGGCTGCCTGCTCGGCGCCAAGCTGGCCAATGTCGGCGTGCCGGTGGTGCTCAAGTCCCTGGTCGACCAGATGAGCCTCAAGCCGGGCGACAGCCTGGCCGTGCTGGTGCTGCCGGTCGGCGCCCTGCTCGCGTATGGCCTGCTGCGCGTGTCGACCACGGTGTTCACCGAGCTGCGCGAATTCCTGTTCGCGCGCGTCACCCAGCGCGCCGTGCGCACCATCGCGCTGCAGGTGTTCCGCCATCTGCACGCGCTGTCGCTGCGCTTTCATCTGAACCGCCAGACCGGCGGCATGACGCGCGATATCGAGCGCGGCACGCGCGGCGTCAATTCGCTGATCTCCTTCTCCCTGTTTAACATCGTGCCGACCCTGGTCGAGATCATGCTGGTGCTCGGCTACATGGTGATCCACTACGAGATCTGGTTCAGCGTGATCACCGGCGGCGCGCTGATCGGCTACATCGCCTTTACCGTCAAGGTGACCGACTGGCGCACCCACTTCCGGCGCACGATGAACGAGCTCGACTCCAAGGCCAATACCAAGGCGATCGACTCGCTGATCAACTACGAGACCGTCAAATACTTCGGCAACGAGGACTACGAGGCGCGCCGCTACGACGAGGGCCTGCAGAACTACGAGAACGCCGCCGTGCGCTCCCAGAGTTCGCTGTCGGTGCTGAACACCGGCCAGTCGCTGATCATCGCCGTCGCCGTCACCCTGATCCTGTGGCGCGCCGCGGTCGGCGTCACCCAGGGCACGATGACCCTGGGCGACCTGGTGCTGGTCAACGCCTTCATGCTGCAGCTCTACCAGCCGCTCAACTTCCTCGGCGTGATCTACCGCGAGATCAAGCAAAGCCTGGCCGACATGGAGCGCCTGTTCTCGCTGCTCGACCAGCACCGCGAAGTGGCCGACGCGCCCACGGCCCAGCCGCTGCAGGTGGGCGGCGCCGAGGTGCGCTTCCAGCATGTCGATTTCAGCTACGAGGCCAAGCGCCAGATCCTGTTCGACGTCGATTTCACGATCCCGGCCGGCACCACCACCGCCATCGTCGGCCACAGCGGCTCCGGCAAATCGACGCTGTCGCGCCTGCTCTACCGCTTCTATGACGTCAACAGCGGCGCCATCACGATCGACGGCCAGGACCTGCGCCAGGTGACCCAGGGCAGTCTGCGCCACGCGATCGGCATCGTGCCCCAGGACACCGTGCTGTTCAACGACACGATCGAATACAACATCGCCTACGGCCGACCGGGCGCCAGCCACGAGGAGATCGAAGTGGCTGCGCGCGCCGCCGCCATCCACGACTTCATCGTCAGCCTGCCGGATGGCTACCAGACCGTGGTGGGCGAACGCGGGCTCAAGCTATCGGGCGGCGAGAAGCAGCGCGTGGCGATTGCCCGCACGCTGCTGAAGAATCCCGCGATTCTGATTTTCGACGAGGCCACCTCCGCGCTCGACAGCAAGTCCGAGCAGGCCATCCAGGCCCAGCTGAAGGAGATCGCGCGCGAGCGCACCACGATGGTGATTGCGCACCGCCTGTCGACGATAGCGGACGCGCACCAGATCCTCGTGCTCGACCAGGGCCGGATCGTCGAGCGCGGCAGCCACGCCGCCCTGCTGGCCGCCGGCGGCCTGTACGCCCAGATGTGGGAGCGCCAGCAAGCCCGCGTCGAAGAAGCCGCCTAAATCCCAAACGGTGTCAGGTCCGGCAATCGGACATGCGGGAACTAAATCGCGCATAGCCTGTCGCTGACTTCCGAGTGACACGGTCCA
>NZ_JAKLTS010000024.1 GCF_022012445.1 Massilia sp. TS11 | reverse complement strand
CCACTACGACAGCAACTCCTACCTGCACAACCAGAAATGGATCGACAGCGGGGTGCGCATGAGCTGGAATCTGTTCGGCATTTTGTCGGGCAAGAAGCAGCAGGCCGTGGCCGAGAAGCAGACCGAAGTGGCGCGCGCCCAGCGTCTGGCCCTCGATATGGCTGTGCTGACCCAGGTGCACGTGGCGATGCGCGACTTTGCCGGCCGCAAGCGCCAGTTCGACCTGTCGCAGGAACTGTTTGAAATCGACCGCCTGATCAATCAGCAGACGACGACCGGCGCCAACAACGATGCCCAGAGCCGCACGAATGCGATCCGCAGCGGCGCCAGCGAACTGATGGCCGACTATCGCCGTTACCAGAACTACGCCAGCCTGCAGACGGCGTATGCCCAGGTCATCGCCTCGACCGGCGCCGACCCGCTGCCGGACACGGTCAAGGCGCACGATGTGGCGACCCTGACGGCCGCGATCCGCGACCGCCTGCACGCCATCAGCAATGCGGAGACGCGCTGAGCGTTTCCTCCAGTAGGCTGCGCACGGCCGCCAGCACGCGCTCGGGACTGACCCCGGCGAGGCAGCGCTGGTGGCCCTGCGGACATTCACTGCGGTAGCAATAGGCGCAGGCGGTCGGTTCGAACAGCACGCGGCTGGGCACCTGCCAGGGCGTGTGCTGCGGATTGGTCAGGGCATACAGGTCGACGACCGGTGTGCCCAGGGCCGCCGCCAGATGCACGGGCGCACTGTTATTGCTGATCAGCAGGCGCGCCGCCGCAATCGCGGCCGCCCATTCCCCCAGACTGCATTTCCCCCCGAGTGAGATGGCAGGCGTGTCCACGCCCGCCAGGATGCTGTCGAGCAGCGGTTGCTCCTCGGCGCTGCCGCTCAGCACCAGCGGCATGTCGAGCGTGCGGCCGAGCAGATCGATCAGGCGGCGCCACAGCTCGGCCGGATAGCGGCGCGCCGCCGCGCTGGCGCCCGGATGCAGCAGCAGCCAGGGGCGGCCGATATCGACCCCGGCCTGGGTCAGGCGGCGCAGCAGGCGCGCGCGGTCGCCGGCCAGCACCTGAAAGTGCAGTTGTTCGCTGTCCGCACGCGCGCCGATGTGGGCCACCAGGTCGAGCTGGCGCCGGACCTCGTGGCGGATGGTCTGGCCGGGCTCGGGATCGGGTATCCAGTCGCTCAGCAGGCCGTAAGGATTCTCGCGGCAATGCGCGAGGCGCAGCGGGATCCCGGCCTGGTGGCAGAGCAGGGCGGCCGGCAGCGCGCTCTGGCTGTAGCAGGTGAAGATGATGGCGCCGTCAAAGCCCGCGTGGCGCAGGCGCGCCACGATCTCGGGATCGGGCTTGCCGCTGCCCTTGACCCAAGGCGCGGCATAGGGCAGCACGCGCTCGAGCTCGGGCAGATGGGGCGCGAGGGTGGCCGCCACCGGCGGCGCTGCCAGCAGGCTCAGGCGCCGGCGCGGATGGGCAGCCTGCAGCGCCCGCATGGCCGGCGTGCACATCAGCACGTCGCCGAGATTGTCGAGCCGGACCAGCAGCAGGCGTTCGGCCCGCGCCCAGGCCGCGTTCATGGCGCCACCCCGGGCGGCGGAATCACCCGCATGGCGGTGCGCAGATCGGGCGCGATCAGGTCAGGCAGGCGCAGGGCTGTGCGGCGCCATTCGGTCTCGTTACCATTGTCGAGCAGCAGGCTGCGGCAGCCGGCGCGGTGGCCGGCCTCGACGTCGTCGAGGATGTCGCCAACCATCCAGCTGCTGGCCAGGTCGATGTCATGGTCGGCCGCCGCCTGCAGCAGCAGGCCCGGGGCCGGCTTGCGGCAGCTGCAGCTGCCGGCGAAGGCGCCGACTTTGCCATCGACGGCATGCGGGCAGAAATAGAAGCCGTCGAGCATGGCGCCCTGGATGGCCAGGGTCTGGCTCAGGTGGCGCCACAGGCGCGCCAGCGCGCGCAGGTCGAAGCGCCCATGGGCGAGGCCGGACTGATTACTGACCACCAGCAGGCGGTAGCCGAGCCGGCGCAGGCGGCGCAGGCCGCGCACGGCGCCCGGCGCCAGCACCAGCCGCGACGGCTCGGTGTTGAAGGGCAGGTTCTCGACCAGGGTGCCATCCTTGTCGAGGAAGACAGCGCTGCGCATCGCCGCCTCAGGGCCAGGAGCTTTCCTGCAGCGGCAGGACGGTCAGCTCGGCCACGACCGAGGCGGCCGGCAGTTCGAGCACCCCGCGCACGGCGCGCGCCACATGGGCCGGGTCCTGCAACTGGGCTGGGTCGAGCTCGGGAAAGCGCTCGAGCAGGAAGGGCGTGCGCATGCCGCCTGCGATCACGGCCGTGACCTTGATGCCGCGCCCACGCAGCTCGGCATGCAGGGCATGGGACAGGCCGAGCAGGCCCCATTTGCTGGCATGGTAGGCGCTGGCATTGGGCCAGCCGCGTTTGGCGGCGGTCGAGCAGATATTGACGATGTGGCCGGCGCCCTCCTGCAGCGGCGCGAGCGCGCAGCGGCTCAGGTAGAACGGCCCGCTCAGGTTGGTGGCGATGATGCGCTGCCAGTCGGCCGGGGCGATGGCCTGGGCCGGACGGGTCAGGTCGATGCCGGCGTTGTTGATCAGGATATCGAGGGCGCCCCAGGTATCGAGGGCGGCGCGGACGGCCCCCTGCGCGGCCTGGGGATCGCAGACATCGAGACTGATGGCTTCGGCACTGGCGCCATCCTCGCGCAGGCGCTGGGCCAGGCTGGCGGCGCGCGCCAACTGCAGATCGGCCACCAGCACGCGCGCGCCGGCGCCGGCCAGCTCCTGGCAGAGGGCGGCGCCAAGCCCGCTGGCGCCGCCGGTCACGAGGGCCACTTTGCCCTGCAAGGGAGAAGAAGAGGGGGGATTCATGCGCTGCGCTCCTGAAGCGGGGGGGAAGAGGCGACCGCCTGGTAGAGCGCACAGATGCGCTCGGCCACGCTGGTCCAGGTGTAGTGGCGGTGCACATGGCGCCAGCCGGCCGTGCCCATGCGGCGCGCCAGCCAGGGCGCCTGCTGCAGCTGGGCCAGCCGCGCGGCCAGCGCCTGCGGGTCGCGCGGCGGCACCAGAAAGCCGGTCTGGCCGTGCAGCACCGTGCTGCGGATGCCGCCCACGGCCGCCCCGATCACCGGGGTGGCGCAGGCCATGGCCTCGAGCGGGGTGATGCCAAACGGCTCGTACCAGGGCGTGCTGACGAACACATCGGCCGCGCTGTAGTAGTAGCGCAGCGTGCTGCGCGGGACCGGGCCGGTGAAATGCACCTGGGCGGCCACACCCAGGGAGCGGGCCAGCGCGGCCAGGCGCGCCAGTTCGGCCTGTTCCGGCCCGCCGTGGTGGCTGCCGCCCGCGACCAGCAGGCGCGCGTGGATGCCATGCTCGCTGCCGAGCAGGGCGAGGGCGGCGATCACATTGTCGATGCCTTTGCGCGGCACCATGCGCCCGAGCTGGAGGATGGTGAATTCGCCGGTGCCCAGGCCCAGCCGGCGGCGCGCCTGGCCGCGTACCGGCCACAGCTCGCGCGGGTCGAAGCCGCAGGGCACGATGCTGATGCGCGCGCGCGGCGCGCCGTACAGGCGCACCATGTCCTCGCAGTCCTGCGGGCATTCGGCCACGACCCCGGCCGCGCCCTGCATCAGGCGCGCCTCGATGGCGCTGCGCACGGCCGGAAAGGCGTCGGCGGCGCCCTGGGCCTGGCGCCGCACCAGGCCGAGCGCGTGGAAGGTGATCACATAGGGCAGGCCAAGCGCACTGTGCAGACGCTCGGCCACCAGGCCCGACATGAAGAAATTGGCGTGCACGAGGTCATACGCCTGGCTGCGCGCATGGCCGAGCACCTGCTCGGCGAAGTCGGGCATATGGGGCAGCAGGTCTTCCTTGCGCACATAGCGCGCCGGGCCGGCCGCCACATGCAGCACGCGCACGCCGGGACGCCAGGCCACACTCGGCGCCTGGCGGATGTGCTCGCGCCGGGTGAAGATGTCGACCCGGTGGCCGCGCGCGGCCAGCTCGGTGGCGAGTTGGCCGACGTACACGTTCTGGCCGCCGCTGTCGATGCTGCCGGGCGGGCTCAAGGGCGAGCCATGCTCGCTGATCATGGCGATATTCATGGGCAGACCTCGGCCAGCACGCGGCACCAGTCGGCCACGAAGCGGCTGATGCCGAAGCGCTCGCGCGCCAGCGTGCGCCCGCGCTCGCCGAGCTCGCGCGCCAGGCCCGGCTCCAGCAGCAGGGCCCGCATGCCGGCGGCCAGATAGTCGGGACGGGTATCGAGGATGCCCGAGCGGCCGTTTTCGATGACGGTGGCCAGTTCGGTGGTGGCCAGGCCGACCACGGGCTGGCCGAGCATCATGGCTTCGATCAGGGCCAGCCCCAGGCTCGTGTAGCGCACCGGATGGAAGAAGAAGCGGTAGCGCGCCATGAAGGCGGGCAGGGCGTCGTGCTGGACTTCGCCCAGGCCGCCGGCCTCATCGGCCGCCATGCCGATCAGGTCGAGCGGCAGCTGCTGGCGCAGGTCGGCGAACAGGTCGGCGCCGAGCCGGCGCCCGCGCCGCGCCAGGTGGTTGACCACGACCAGGCCGCGCGCCAGCTCGCCCTGATAGCGGACCGGCGGCACGGGCACGCCATGCTCGACCACGCGCACCGGCGTGCGCCCGTTGTCCCACATTAAGGCATTGAAAGGGGTGACATGCACGAGCAGCATGGCCGGATCGTCGACCGGATGGCGGCTGTCGGTCGGGTGGTCGCGCGGCGGATCATGCTCGAGGTAGATGGCGGGCAGGCGCTGCTGCTCGGGCGTGAGCAGTGCAAGGCGGTCGTGCAGATACTGGTGATCGTCCTGGTAGAGCACGCAGTCGAGGCGGGTGTCGGCCAGCTGTGCGGCCGGCAGGTCGTGCACATTCGCGCCCCAGGGGAAGTGGCCGCAGCGTCCGCCATAACCGGGCGGCCGGTCCGGTTTGCTGAGCACATAGAATTCGTGCGGCACCTGGCTCAGGTAGTACAGATAGCTGCCGTGGGTATGCCAGGTGAGGATGCGCAGGGTTCGCATGGGGAGCCTTGTCAGGAGTCAGAACACATCGTGCGTGCGCTGTTCGTCGGCCAGCTGCTGCTGCAGCTGCCACAGGCGCGCGTAGAAGCCGCCGGCCGCCAGCAGGGCGCTGTGGCTGCCGCGTTCCTCGATACGGCCGCGCTCGAGCACGATGATTTCGTCGGCGTGGACGACGGTCGACAGCCGGTGCGCGATGATCAGCACGCTGCGCTGGCTGGCCAGGCCCTCGAGCGCCTGCTGGATGGCCTGCTCGGCGGCGGCGTCCAGGGCCGAGGTGGCTTCATCGAGAATCAGCACGGCCGGGTTCTTGAGTACCACGCGCGCAATCGCCAGGCGCTGGCGTTCGCCGCCCGAGAGCTTGACGCCGCGCTCGCCGACGATGGTGTCATAGCCTTCGGGCAGGGCCATGATGCTGTCGTGCAGACGGGCGGCGCGGGCGGCGGCCACGACGTCGGCGCGGCTGGCGCCCGGGCGGCCATAGGCGATGTTGTAGGCGATGCTGTCGTTGAACAGCACCGTGTCTTGCGGCACCACGCCGATGGCGCGGCGCAGGCTGGCCGCATTGACGCCGGCGATGTCCTGGCCGTCGAGCAGGATGCGCCCACGGCCGGGGCTGTAAAAGCGCAGCAGCAGCCTGGCCAGGGTGGACTTGCCCGAGCCGCTGCTGCCGACCACGGCCACCGTGCGCCCGGCCGGCAGATGCAGGGAGACGCCCTGCAGCACCGGCCGCCCGGGCACATAGGCGAAGCTGACCTGGTCGAACAGCACATTGCCGGGCCCGGGTTGAAGGTCGGGCAGGGCCAGCACGTCGGCCGGCTCGGGCGGCTCGCGCAGCAGGGAGAACAGGCGCTCGACATTGACCCAGGCGTCGCGCACCTCGCGATAGACGAAGCCGAGCGAATTGAGCGGCAGGCAGACCTGCAATACATAGGCATTGATAAGGATGAGGTCGCCCACGCTCATGTCGCCGGCCCAGACGGCGCGCCCGGCCAGCAGCATGATGGCGGCCACGCCGGCGCCGATGATGGCGCTCTGGCCCACGTGCAGCAGGAACAGGGCGCGCTGGTTGCGCATGGCGGCCTCGCTCCAGCCAGTCATCAGACGGGCGAAGCGCTGGGCTTCGAGGTCCTCGTTGGCGAAGTATTTGACGGTGTCGTAGTTGATCAGGCTGTCGGTCAGGCGGGTTTTGGCGGTGGAGTCGAGCTTGTTGACGCGGCGCTGCCAGGTGGTGCGCCGCGCCGCCATGGCCAGCGTAAAGCCGACGTAGGCGCAGAAGGTGATGGCGATGATGGCCGCGTAGCCGGGCGCGAACTGGCTGAGCATGATGGCCAGCACGAGGCCGATTTCGAGCAGCGTGGGCACGAGAGTGAAGATGCCGGTGCCGAGCAGGAAGGCGAGGCCGCCGGTGCCGCGGTCGATATCGGGCAGCAGGCCGCCGAGCTGGCGCTGGGTATGAAAGCGTGCGCCCAGCCGGTGCAGATGGATGAAGGTGCGCTCGGCATAGCGCGCCACCGTTTGATGGGCGATGGGCGCGAACAGGACGTCGCGCAGCTCATTGAACAGGGTGCTGGCAAAGCGCAGCAGGGCATAGCCGCCGAGCAGGGCGAACGGGGCCGCCGCCAGCTGGGCCGGCTGGCCGAGCACCTCGATGATGCGCTTGAGCACCAGCGGCACGAGCACGGTGGCGCCCTTGGCCAGGATCAGGCAGAACAGGGCCAGACCGATGCGCACGCGTGCGCTGCGCAGCAGTTCGGCCAGTTCGTGCCCGACCGCGTGCGGTGCGGGACGCCACCAGCTTGACTCGCCTGCCATTGCTTGCATCGTCGGCCTCCTGTGCGGGATGTGTAGATTCGACGCCTGCCCAGGCAGGCAAGTTCCGCAGTTCGGCATGGCGCACTTCTGAGCCGGATCAGCCTGCGCACAGGCCGCTTGCGTAGCCTGCTGCGCGCGGGCGAGGGGCGGAACTTCGCGGGCGCGCCGCCGGTCCATTGGCCATGTGCTTGAAGGAGAACGCCATGGCCCATGCCAACCCCATCCAGATCCAGAAATACCTGCGCGGCGTCGATTACCCGGCCAATAAGCGCACCCTGCTCGCCGCGGCGCGCGCTCAGGGCGCGGACGAGAACATCTGCGCCTCGCTCGAACAATTGCCCGACGAGGAATTCCAGACGCCGGCCGAGCTCAGCCAGGCATTCAGCGGTCCGTCCGCCGACGACGCCGGCGGCGACGCCGCCAAGCCCCGCTAGGAGCGGCCATGCACACGCTCGATGTCGATACCCTGCAGCGCCTGCACGACCAGGCCCTGCTGGCGCCGCCCGCGCACTGGCCGGACGGGCCGCTGTGGGCGGCCATCGCCCGCAACCACGCCTGCAATTGCCAACTGTGGGATGAGGAAGACCGCGCGCGCCGCACCGATGTCGGCGCGGCCGCCATCGCGGCCAGCAAACGCCTGATCGACCAGGCCAACCAGCAGCGCAATGACGCGGTCGAGGCGATCGACGAGGCCATCCTGCTGGCCGGCCTGCCGGTCGGGGCGCAGGCGCGCCTGCACAGCGAGACGGCGGGCGCCATGATCGACCGCCTGTCGATTCTGGCGCTCAAGGTCTACCACATGTGCGAACAGACGGCGCGCACCGATGTCGACCCCGGCCATGTGGCGCGCTGCCACGACAAACTGCTGCGCCTGAAATTGCAGCGCAGCGATCTGGCCGGCTGTCTGCAGCGTCTGCTGGCCGAGCTGGCCGCGGGGCGCGCCTATTTCAAGGTCTATCGTCAGTTCAAGATGTACAACGACCCGACCCTCAATCCCTATCTGTCGGGCCAGCGCGGCGGCGCGGTGGCGGGGGCGCCATGAGCGGGCGGCTCGACGTGCTGATCCCCACCTGCAACCGCGCGGCGGCGCTGGGGGCCTGCCTGGCCACGCTGGCCCACCAGCAGGGGCCGCCGCTGCGCATCGTCATTGCCGACCAGTCGGACCCGCCCGGTGTGGCCGAGGTGGCCGAGGTGCAGGCCGTGCTGCGCTGGCTGCTGGCCTGCGGCCACCATGTCGAGGTCTGGCGCCACCTGCCGCGGCGTGGCATGGCCGAGCAGCGCGCATTCCTGCTGAGTCTGGCCGAGGGCCCGGCCTGCCTGTTTCTGGATGACGATGTGCTGCTCGACGCCGATCTGCTGGCGCGCCTGCAGGCGGTGCTGGCGGCCGAGGGCTGCGGCTTTGTCGGCAGCGCCCTGCATGGCCTGTCTTATCTCGACGATGTGCGCCCGCACGAGCAGGCGATCAGCTTCTGGGACGGCCCGGTGCGGCCGGAAACCGTGCTGCCCGATACGCCGGCCTGGGCGCGCCACCGCCTGCACAATGCGGCCAATCTCTACCACGTGCAGCAGGCCCGGCCGGGGGCCACGCGCCGCTATCGCGTGGCCTGGGTCGGCGGCTGCGTGCTGTTCGACACGGCCAAACTGCGCGCCGCCGGCGGTTTCGACTTCTGGCCCGAACTGCCGCCCGAACACAGCGGCGAGGACGTGCTGGCCCAGCTGCGCCTGATGGCGCGCGATGGCGGCTGTGCGATCCTGCCTTCGGGCGCCTACCACATGGAGCTGCCGACCACGATCCCGCGCCGGCCGGTGGACGCGCCGCGTCTGTTGTGGCCGCCGCCGCGGGAGCGCGCATGAGCACGCATGGCCGCCTGCCCGACACCGAGCGCATTCTGGTCCTGCGCCCGAACGCCATCGGCGACTTCATGTTTGCGCTGCCCGCCCTGCACGCGCTGCGCCTGGCCTATCCGGCCGCCCGGATCGACCTGATCGGCCAGGACTGGCATGCCGACTTCCTGCAGGCGCGCCCCGGCCCGGTCGACCGCGTGCTGCGCATGCCGCCCTATCCGGGCGTGGGGCTGGCGCCCGCGGCCGATGTCGACCCGGCCCCAGCCGAGGCCTTCATCGCGGGCATCCGCGCGGCGCGCTACGACCTGGCCATTCAGCTGTACGGCGGCGGGCGCTATTCGAATGCGCTGGTGCGCGCGTTTGCTGCCCGCCTGAGCGTGGGCGCGGCCACGCCCGATGCGGCCCCGCTCGACCGCATGCTGTATTACAGCCCGTTCGGCTGCCGCCGCCTGGAGCTGCTGCGCATCGTGGCCCTGGCCGGCGCGCCCCCCTGTCTGCCCGACCCCGAGCTGGCCGTCACCGAGGCCGATCTGGCGGCGGCCGCGGCCGCCTTGCCGCCCGAGCCGCACGAGCGCCTGGTGCTGGTCCATCCGGGCGTCGGTGATCCGCGCCGGCGCTGGCCGGCCGCGCGCTTTGCCGTCGTGGCCGATGCGCTGGCCGCGCGCGGGGCGCGCATCGTGCTGTCCGGCGGGCCGCAGGAGCAGGACCTGCTGCGCGAGGTGGGCGCGGCCATGCGCAGCCAGCCGGCGCGCCTGCGCGGTCCGCTCAGCCTGTCTGCGCTGTGCGGCCTGTTGGCGCGCGCCTGCATGCTGGTGGCAAACGACACCGGCCCCCTGCACATGGCCCTGGCCCTGGGCAAGCCGGTGGTCGGCATTTTCTGGCTGACCAATCTGATCGAGGGCGGGCCGCTGCGCCCCGAGCGCCTGCGCGCCGCCCTGTCGCTGCGCAGCCAGTGCCCGGTCTGCGGGATGGAGAACCTGCGCCAGCGCTGCGCGCATGACCCGAGCTTTGTGGACGATGTCCGTCTGGAGGAGGTGCAGACCCTGGCCCTCGACCTCTACACGAGCCTGGCCTGAGCGGCCAGCAGCTGATCGGCCGCCGCCTGCACGGCCGCCGTGCGCGCGCCTTCCGGGTCCCACAGGCAGACATGGCGCTCGGCGTCGGCCGGGGCCCAGCGCGCCATGTCGGCCTTGCTGAACACAATGACGCTGGGCAGGCGCAGCCCGGCCGCGATGTGCGAGACGCCGGTGTCGTTTGCCACCAGCAGGCGGCTGCCCGCCATCAGGGCGGCCATGGCGCCGATCGACAGCGGCCCGGTGGCCAGCTGGGCCGGGCTGCGCATGCGGGCCGCCACGGCCTCGGCCAGCGGGGTTTCGTTGGCGGCGCCGGTCAGCACGATCGGAAGCGACCAGCGGGCCGCCACGTGGTCGGCGACGGCGGCGAAGCAGGCCGGTGGCCAGCATTTGTCCGCGCTGCGGGCGCCGGCGTGCAGACAGACATAGTGGCCCGGGCGCAAGCCGGCTGCCAGGCCGCTGGCGGCCAGCTCGGCATGGTCGCGCGCGTACAGGGGGAAGGCGAGACTGGCGTCTCTGCCTGCCGCGCCCAGCTGGGCGGCCAGGCGCAGCAGGCGTTCCGGTTCGCGCCCGTGCTGCGGATACAGCAGGCCCTCCCAGTTCGGCGTGGGGCGGCCGGCCGCCGGATAGAAGCCGGCCGCGTGGCGCGCGCCGAAGCGCATGACGATGTGGTTGCTGACGGCGCCGTCGCCATGCAGCTGCAGCGCCAGGTCGTAGCGCTGGGCCTGCACCTGGCTGTAGAAGGCGGCCAGGGCCTCGGTGCGCACGGCCTGCTCGGGCAGGGCCGGGTCGCCGGGGAAGGGCAGGAAGGCGTCGATGCAATCGCTGAAGCGCTCGGCGAACTGGGCGGCCCAGGGCAGGCCGCACAGGCTCAGATGGGCTGTCGGCAGGGCCTGGCGCAGCGCGCGCAGGGCCGGCACCGCGCACAGCATGTCGCCCAGATGCAGGGCGCGAAACACGATCAGGCGCGCGATGGGCAGGCGTTGCAGCAGGGGCAGCATGGCAGACCTCGGCAATGGGGGAGGTCTGGCTTGGAGGCGGCGCGCGCCCGCAAGTTCCCCGCCACGCGCTTTGGCGCAATCTTGATGGAGGATGGCGTCGGCGCCACTGTCGGCCGGCGCGGCGGGCCGCGACAATGGGCACCTCATCACTGCAAGGAGTGTCCGCATGTCCAGCCCCGTTAGCGCCATCCCCGCCGCCCCGTCGGCCCAGGCCGAAGCCCATTTTGCCGCCAAGCTCGGTGTGGAAACCGACTGCTGGGATGTGCACGCCAGCCTCAGCGCCGGCGCCGCCGATTTCGTCCTCGTCGATGTGCGCAGCGCCGAACTGTTTGCTGCGGGCCATGTGCCTGGCGCCTGCCATATCCCGCATGGCAAGCTGGTGGCGAGCAAGCTTGCCGACTATCCGCCCGCGACCCTGTTCGTCGTCTACTGCGCCGGTCCGCATTGCAATGGCGCCGACCGGGCCGCCCTGCGCCTGGCGCGGCTCGGTCGGCCGGTCAAAATCATGATCGGCGGTATCACCGGTTGGCTGGACGAGCGCTTTGCCCTGGCCCGCGGCGCGGCCTGAAGCGCGTCAGGGCGCGCGCAGGGGCAGCTGCAGGCGCCAGCAGGTCCCGGCGCCGGGCGCCGTCTCGACCTGGATGCTGCCGCCCAGCAGCTGGGTGCAGATGTTGTAGGCGATGTGCATGCCCAGACCACTGCCGCCCTGGCCGAGCTTGGTTGTGAAGAAGGGATCGAACACGTGCTCGGCCACGTCGGGCGCCATGCCGCAGCCGTCGTCGCGGAACAGCAGCAGGCATTGGCCGGGCGCCGCTGCCTGTACTGTCAGCGCCATCTGCCCGTCTTCGCGCCCGGCAAAGGCGTGGGCGAGGGCGTTGTTGATGAGATTCACAAGCACCTGGGTCAGCGGCCCCGGATAGCTGTCGAAGACGATCTCATCCGGCACCGCCACCTGCAGCCCATGGCGCGCCTGGCGCAGGCGCGGGCCCATGGCCAGCACCACTTCGTCGACGACGTCGCGCAGCACGAACTGGCGGCGCTGCTCGGTGGCGCGGTCGAGTGCCAGCTGCTTGAAGCCCTGCACGAGCCGGCCCGCGCGCTGCAGATTCGATACCAGCGTCGTGCCCGCCTCGTGCAGGTACTCGAGATGCTGCTCGAACAGGCTCTTGGTCAGCCGGGTGCGCGCGGCTGCCGCGAAGCGCGTGGTTTCTTCCAGCATGTCGGTGCCCATCAGCAGAGCATTGCCGATCGGGGTGTTGATTTCATGCGCGACGCCCGCCACCAGAAAGCCGAGCGAGGCCAGTTTTTCGCTCTGGACCAGCTGCTGCTGGGTGTCGCGCAGCTCGGCCAGCGTGCGCTCCAGTTCGCGGTTGGCGGCCAGCAGGGCCTCGGTGCGTTCCTGCACCATGCGTTCGAGGTTCTCGGTCTGGCGCTGCTCGGCCTCGGCCAGGCGCTGCTCGGCGCGCTTGCGTTCGGTGATGTCGAGCCGAAAGCCGATCACGCCGCCGTCGTCGGTGCGGCGGTCCGAGGCCATCACCCATTGCTGCTCGTTGAGCCGGTATTCGGCGTCGCACTCGTCGGGCGCCAGATGGCGGGCCACGCGCGTGCGCACATAATCGTCTTCGTTCAGATCGGTGCGCTTGTGAAATTCGCGCTGGTAGAAGGCGCGCGCGATCACGTGGTAGGGCGTGCCTGGCTGGAGCAGGTCGGCAATCTCGGGATAGATGGCGCGGAAGCCGCGGTTGCAAAACAGCAGCACATCATCGGGCCCGTACATGACGATGCCCGATTGCAGGCGGTCAAAGCCCTGCTCGATGCGCGCGCGCCAGCTGCGCGCCTCCTGCAGTTCGGCCCGCAGCCGGGCGATGGTGACGGCCGGATCTTCGCCGGCCTCGGCATCAGCTGACATCCTCCCTCCCTGGCCTGGGGCGGGCCGCAAAATAGTACTGGTCAGTACTACATGTCCTTCGCGACTTTGCCTGCAGCCATCACAAAGCGCACGGATTTGAGCACGCGCACATCGCGCGTCGGGTCGCCATCGACAGCGATCAGGTCGGCGCTCTTGCCCGTTTCCAGGCTGCCGGCCAGCTGGCTGATGCCGAGCAGGGCGGCCGCATTCGTGGTCGCCGCTTCGATCGCCTGGGTCGGCGTCATGCCATGCTCGACCATGAGCTCGAATTCATCGGCATTGCGGCCGTGCTTGGACACGCCGGCATCGGTGCCGAACGCGATCTTCACGCCATGCTTCATCGCCAGTTCGAGCGATTTGCCGGTCACGTCGAGACGCCACTTGATCTTGGCCAGCACGGCCGGCGCAAAGGCATTCGGGTTGGCGGCCAGGCGTTCCTTGTAGCCATTGATGGTCGACAGGGTCGGCACGTAGTAGGCGCCCGATTTCTTGAACAGCTTCACGCTTTCCTCGTCGAGCATGGTGCCGTGCTCGATCGAATCGGCGCCCAGAGCCAGGGCCAGATTGACGCCGTCCTCGCCGTGCGCGTGGACCGCGACCTTCTTGCCGTACAGGTGGGCCGTGTCGATCAGGGCGCGTGCCTCGTCCTCGAACATCTGACGCTTGAGGCCGGCGCCGACGACGCTGTTCACGCCGCCGGTGGTGGCGATCTTGATCACGTCCACGCCGCGCCCGACCTGCACGCGCACCGCATGGCGGCAGCTTTCGGCGCTGTCGCACAGATTATGCGTCTCCACCCCCTGCTGGACCCAGTCGGCATAGCCGAGGCGGCCGTCCATGTGGCCGGACGTGGTCGAAATCGCTTCGCCGGCATCGAGAATGCGCGGGCCGCGCACCCAGCCGCGTGCGACGGCGTCGCGCAGGGCCAGGGTCACACCTTCCTTGCCGTCGCCGAGATTGCGCACGGTGGTGAAACCGGCGTTCACGGTTTTGCCGGCGTTCATTTCCGCCTCATAGGCCCAGGCCGCCGCGTTCTGCGTGACCCAGGCCAGCTGGCCCTCGGCGCCGCCGCGGTCCGACGTCAGGTGCACGTGGCTGTCGATCAGGCCCGGCAGCACGTAGCGCTGGCGCTGGTCGATCACGCGGGCGCCCGGATAGCGCTCGGCGCCGACGAAGCCCTCATGCACGGCGACCACTTTGTCATCGCGGATCACCAGGGTGGACGGGCCGCGCATCGGTTGGCCAGGACGGTCGAGCAAATGACCGGCTTGGACGAGGACGGTTTGGGCGAAGGCTGGCGCGGTGGCCAGGCAGAGCAGGGCGGAGGCAAGCAGGCGCATGATTATTTCGCTGTGGAAAGCTCAGAATGTAACACATCTGTTAAACGCTGCAACCGGTATGATAAGCTGCGCGCCCGCGCTTCAGGCTATGATGCGGCTTCACGACCTTTGTAACCATGCCCAGTTCCGCCGCCCACCGTCTCCATATAGTGCTCGTCGAAGACCACGACCTGCTGCGCGAAGTGCTGCGCGAGGCCCTGGCCGCGCACGGGCATACGGTGGTGGCCCTGTCGAGCGCGGAAGCGGTCGATGATGAAATCGGGACGGCCCCGGTCGACTTGATGGTGCTCGATATCAACCTGCCGGGCGAGGATGGTTTCTCGCTGGC
Source organism: Massilia sp. TS11 (assembly GCF_022012445.1). Taxonomy (GTDB): domain Bacteria; phylum Pseudomonadota; class Gammaproteobacteria; order Burkholderiales; family Burkholderiaceae_D; genus Telluria. Next base: position 13,948 of record NZ_JAKLTS010000024.1, on the reverse strand, counting down.
TGCGCGCTACCGGGCCGCCCATCCGCACGGCGGTCTGGTGCTGGTGTCGGGCCGCGTCAGTCTGGGCGACAAGCTGGCCGGCTATGCGGCCGGCGCCGACCTCTACATGACCAAACCGATTGAGCCGCTCGAGCTCGGCGCGGCCGTGGCCGCCCTGGCGCGCCGCATCGCCGCCGGGCGCCAGCTGCCACCGGAACCGGGCGCGCCCCTGCATCTGCACATGCGCACGCTGCTGCTGCAGGCGGCGGGCAAGGAAGTCAAACTCAGCCACGGCGAGGCGGCCCTGTTGTCGGCCCTGGCGCGCGCGCCCGGCCAACGCCTCGAAGCCTGGCAGCTGCTGGAGTTGCTTGGCGACAATGCTGGCAGCAAGGGGGCGCTCGAGGTCCGCCTGACCCGGTTGCGCGCCAAACTACGCCAGATTGGCGCGCCCGACGACGTCCTGCGCAGCCTGCGCAACCACGGCTACCAGCTGTGCACACCAGTCCAGATAGATTGAATCTCTCTCCAAGTAAACGTTCAAAATTTGAAAGCTTTTGTAAGCTTTCGGAGCTGTACTTGCCTACAATCTAGAATCGTGAAAATGTGGCATGACGTTTTATCATTTTGTCATGCTTGATTCGACAGATTCGTGCGAGCGCAAAACGCCCGCACCAGCTCCGGGGTAGCAATGGCAGAGTCCGATTTCAACAGCAAACCGAAGGCGCGCCGTCGCCGCCGCAGCAGTGGCCAGCTGATGCTGGCGCTCGAGCCGCGGATTGTGTTTGATGCCGCCCTGGCTGGCACCGCCGCTGCCATCGCGGGCCGTCCCGACCATGCCCCCGAGGCCGATGTCGCGGCCCGCCCGGCTGACTTACACGCGCGTGCGCGTGAGAGCGCCGATCTGGCGCCGGCCGCCGTCAAGCCCGAGACCGAACTGGCGCGCGCGCCCGAGGCCAAGCCGGCCAAGGACGCGCTGCCGGTGCCGGGCGCGCGCGCCGCGCTCGAGCCCAAGGACGGGCAGGGCGAGGCCCTGGCCTCGGCCGCAGCGGCTGCCGCCACCGAGCTGATCGTCATCGATACCCACGTCAAGGATTACCAGTATTTCGTCGACCATGCCCCGGCCGGCGCCCAGCTGCTGGTGCTCGATCCGACCCGCGACGGCATCCAGCAGGTCAGCGACTACCTGGCCGGCAAGAGCGGCATCACCAGCATCAGCTTCATCACGGAAGGCCACGACGGTGGCATCCTGCTCGGCAACACCGCCCTCGACCAGAGCAACCTGGCCGAGCACGCCGCCCAGCTGCAGCAATGGCAGAGCGCGCTGACGGCCGATGCCGACATCCTGCTGTACGGCTGCGATGTGGCGGCCGACGGCAATGGTCGCGCCTTTGTCGACCAGCTGGCGGCCCTGACCCAGGCCGATGTGGCCGCCTCGAGCGACCGCACCGGCGCCCTGGCCGACGGCGGCAACTGGAACCTCGAATACCAGAGCGGCAAGCTCGAGACCACGGTCAGCAATTTCGGCGGCGGCTACGATTTCGTGCTGCTGAACTACACCGACGTCACCTACAACTACGCCTCGGGCGCCACGGTGCCGACCGGCGCCGCCATCACAGCCAGCGCTTCCGGTTCGATCAATGGCTCGGGCGCGATCAACTACCAGTGGTACCGCAACGCCACCAATTCGACCACGGGCGGCACCGCGATCTCGGGCGCCACCAACCAGACCTACACGACCACGGCCTCCGATACGGGCAAGTACCTGTACGTGGTGGAAACCAAGGGCTCGGACAGCGCAACCTCGACCTACGCCCTGGTGGTCGGCGCGGCCGACACCACGGCCCCGAGCTTCAGCTCGGCCAGCGTCAATGGCAGCACGCTGACGATGAACTACAACGAGCAGCTGAGCGCTTCGGTGCCGGCCGCGACGGCCTTCACCGTCAAGATCAACGGCAGCGCGGTGACCGTCAGCACCGTGGCCCAGAGCGGCTCGAGCATCGTGCTGACCCTGGGTACGGCCGCCACGGCGGGCGACACGGTGACCGTGGCCTATACCGACCCGACCGCAGCCAATGACACCCTGGCCGTGCAGGACACGTCCGGCAATGACGCCGCCAGCCTGAGCACGACCACGGTCACGAATGCGACGTCGATCAGCCTGACCTCGGCCTCGAGCGGCTGGACGCCTCTGCTAGTGGGCAACAACTACGACGTTGGCAACAACAACAGCAACCACGACGTCCAGGCGGCCCAAAACAAGGGCCTGGACTTCGTCGGCACCTCAGCCCTGCCGCTGTTCTACACCAAGTACAGCGCCGGCTCGGACGAGCTGGCCTTCCGTATCCGCGAGGAAGTGACGACGCCCTCGGGCGCCTACTACCTGATCGGCGTGATCGGCAATCCGGCCAATAGCACGATCAGCTTCTTCATCGGCGTCAACATTCCCTCGGGCGGCGGCGCGCCGACCGTGCAGTTCTACGATGCCGGTTCGGGCGCCAACAACTCGCCGTCCACGTCCTCGTTCAACACCAAGACGGCGACGGCGGCGACGAGCTATTCGGTCAATATGTCGGCCGTGAACGTGATCGACACCACGGTCTCCAACAGCAATCTGAACAGCCCGGACTACACGGGCACGGACGGTTTCGTTACCTTCAAGTTCAGCGCCAGCGCCTTTGCCACCTATGCCGCCACCAAGATCAGCGGCTACACGATCAACAGCCAGGTCGCCTTCGTGTTGCTGTCGGCCACCCAGTCGAACAGCATCAACGGCGACGTCGCCGGTATCGTCGGCACCAGCAGCCAGACCTATGCGGCCCTGGGCCTGACCACGCCGATCGTGTTCAGTAACAACGCGCCGACCACGGCCAATGCCTCGAGCACGATCAACGAAGACAACAGCCTGGTGTTCGCGACCGCGAACTTCAGCTTCACCGATGCCGACAGCGGCGACGTCCTGAGCAAGGTGAAGATCACCAGCCTGCCCGCCAGCGGCTACCTGCAGTACAACAACGGCAGCAGCTGGACCTATGTGACGGCCAACCAGGAAATCACGGCCGCCGACATCACCGCCGGCAAGCTGCGCTATGTGCCCGTGGCCGATGGCAACGGCACGGCGTATGCGAGTTTCGGCTTCCAGGTCAGCGACGGCAAGTCCTACAGCGCGGGCACGAACACCTACACGATCAATGTCACGGCCATCAATGATGCGCCGGTGATCAGCAATCTGTCGGGCGACTACGTCGAATGGCGCTCGGTCAATGCCGCGGTCAGCATCGATGCCTCGCCGACCCTGAGCATCACCGACGTCGACAACACCAACTTCAGCGGCGGCGCCCTGAGCATCAGCGTGCGTCCCCAGGCCGGCGGCAATGCGCTCGCCCAGGACAGCCTGACGGTCGTCAACAGCGGCCTGATCACGGTGTCGGGCACGACCGTGTCCTACAACGGCACGGCGATCGGCACGATCAGCGGCGCCGGCACGGCCGATCTCAGCATCACGCTGAACAGCAGCGCCACGCCGGCCGCCACCACGGCCCTGGCCAGCGCGGTGCGCTACACCAATACCAGCAGCAGTCTGTCGGCCGCCGACAGTTCGCTGCGCACCGTCTCGATGACGGTGACCGACAGCGCAGCCACCGCCAACCGCACCTCGAACACGGCCACGGTCACCCTGGTCGGCCCGCCCGTGTACGACGTGCAGGGCACCGAAGACACCAGCCTGACCCTGAGCGCCAGCAGCCTGAACGTGGGCGCCAGCGGCAATCCGGGTCTGGTCCAGATCACCGAGCTGAACCTCGGTGGCGGCAGCCTCAAGATCGGCGCCACCGACGTCGCCGTCGGCAGCCAGTACACGACGGCCCAGGTCAACAGCATGGTCTACACCCCGGCCGCCAATGTGTATGGCGACGGCGTGGCCAGCTTCCGCTTCAAGTATGTCGACGCCAGCAACCCGAGCGGCTACAGCGGCGGCCTGTCCTTGTCGCAGCCGACCGTCATCATTGGCCTGACGGCCGTGAACGACGCCCCGACCGTCGATCTGAGCGGCAGCGGCAGCACGAATATCAGCGTCACCTTCACCGAAATCAACGGTCCGGACGAGACCTACAACGACGTGGGCTTGGTCAGCTCGACCGTACTGAGCCACCTGGCCGACGTCGATTCGACCGCTTTCAGCAGCCTGAGCATCAGCGGCACGACCTATAGCGGCGACCAGATCATCGTCAATGGCAGCACCGTCATCGACATGACGGCCGCCAACGCCGGCAGCATCAGCATCAATGGCACGACTTTCAATTACGCCGTGACCCTCAATGGCGGCGTGGCCACGCTGACCTTTGACAGCCGCTCGGGCAGCAATGCCGCCAGCGCCGCCATCAGCGTGTATGAAAGCCTGCTCAATGCGCTGAAATACAACAACAGCAGCGACACCCCGAACACGAGCACGCGCAGCCTGTCCATCAGCGTGAATGACGGCCAGACCAGCAGCAACGCGGCCACGGTCAGCATCACCGTGGTGGCCACCAATGACACGCCGACGCTGGACAACATCACGCCCAGCACCACCTACGACTACGGCACCGACACCGCCGTCATCATCGACCCGATGGCTACCGTGGCCGACCGCGACGGCACCATCAGCTCGGTAACGGTGAAGATCAGCAGCGGCGGCACGACCGGCGATACGCTCAATTTCACGAGCACCACCAAGGTGGCCGCCAGCTGGAACAGCAGCACCTACACGCTGACCCTGACCGGCCAGAACGGCTGGATCACGGCCGACCTGCAGGCCGCCCTGCGCGCCGTGACCTTTACCAACACGAGCACGGCCGCTGTCGGCAGCACGCGCTACATCGACATCCAGGCGACCGACAATGGCGGCGCCACCACGACGATCGGCACCACGGCCCTGAACCTGGTCAATGGCACCCTGGGCCTGGACCTGCAGAGCGCCTCTGACACCGGCGTGAGCACGATCGACAACATCACGGCCGATAACACGCCGAGCTTTACGATCGCGCTGCCGACCGGCGTGACCAGCGGCCAGATCCTGTATCTGTACGACGGCCAGACCTCGACCGGCAACCCCTATGGCAACGTGGTGGCCTCGGCCTCGCTGACCCTGAACCAGACCACGGCCACGCTGACCTCGAGCACCCTGAGCGACGGCTTCTACAACTTCTTTACCCGCATCGGCACCGGCACGGCCACCCAGCTGGACGTGACCATTGATACCACCACGCCCTCGGTGGCGATTGCGTCGATCAGCGACGACACCAATGTCGGTGGTGACTATGTGACCAGCGACGCCACCCTGAAGTTCAATGGCACGGCCGAAGCCGGGTCGACCGTCGTGGTCAAGTGGAATGGCGTCTCGATCGGCTCCCTGACAGCCGACGCCAGCGGCGGCGCCTGGAGCTATGACTACACGGGCACCACGCTCAGCGACGGCACCTACACGCTGAGCGCAACTGCCACCGATACGGCCGGCAATTTCAGCACCGACACCAAGACCGTGGTCGTGGACCGCACGGCCCCGACCACGGCACCCACGGTCAATAGCCTGAACACCACCAGCCTGACCCCGACCCTGAGCGGTAGCGCCACCCTCGGCGCCGGCGAGACCCTGAGCGTGGCCGTCAACGGCGCCACCTACAGCGTCACGCCCTCGGCCGGCAGCTGGTCGCTCGACCTGTCGAGTGCGGTGCCGACCACCGGCAGCCTGACGCCGCTGACGGCGGGCAGCACCTATTCGGTCACGGCCACCGTGAAAGATTTGGCTGGCAACACCACCAGCGACAGCACCAGCAATGAACTGCGCATCGTCGGCACCACCGGCAGCGCCAGCATTTCCAGCGTGATCGCCGGGCAGACCATCAGCCTGAGCGTCACCGACGCCGACCTCAATACCAACAGCAGCACGATCCAGACGGTGAACGTGACGGTGACCAATGCGGCCACCGGCGAGACCGAAACCGTGCTGCTGACCGAGACCGGGGTCAACACGGGCGTGTTCAGCGGCACTCTGGCCAGCGTCAAGTCGGCCACGATCGGCAGCAACAACACGGGCACGCTGAATCTGTCCAATGGCAATACCGTCAGCCTCAGCTACACCGACGCCCTCGATGGCAGCGGCAACACCAACCAGACGCGCACGGCCAGCACGATCGGCACCGCCGGCAATACCGGCAGCGTAACGATCGGCACCGTTGTGCCGGGCTCGGCCATCACCCTGACGGTGACCGACGCCGACCTGAACACCAACGCAGGCTCGCTTCAGACGGCCACGGTCACGGTCAGCAATGCCGCCACCAGCGAGACGGAGGTCGTGACCCTGACCGAAACCGGCGTCAACACCGGCGTGTTCAGCGGCACCCTGGCCAGTTCCTCGACCCTGAGCGACAACGGCAACAACAGTGGCACCCTGGTTGCCTCCTATGGCAACACGATTTCGGTCAGCTACACCGACGCGCTCGACGACAACGGCGTGGCCAACCAGACGCGCACGGCCAATACCACGGCCTACGCCGCCCTGATCGCGCCGACCATCGCCCTGGTCAATGACACCGGCAGCAGCAACACCGACAAGATCACCAAGGACGGTTCGCTCAGCATTACCAGCGCCGCCAGCGGCGTCACCCGTTCGATCAGCCTGAACGGCGGCGCCGGCAGCGCCAGCTACACCGCGCCGACCACGGACGGCACCTACACGGTCAGCGTGACCGACTCCAACGGCGTCGGCTCGCTCGTCACGAATTACACCTTCACGCTGGACAAGACGATCAGCGCGCCGACCGTGTCCCTCACCACGGACAGCGGCAGCAACACCACGGACAAGCTGACCAATAACGCCGGCCTCACCGTCGCGACGGCCAGCGAAACCGTCACGCGCACCTACAGCATCAACGGCGGCGTGGCCGCCAGCAGCTACACGGCGCCGACCACGGACGGCAGCTACACCGTCGTCGTGACCGATACCGATGTGGCCGGCAACGTGGCCAGCACGAGCATTACCTTCTCGCTCGACAAGACCATCGCCACGCCGACCCTGAGCCTGACCAGCGATACCGGCAGCAGCCCGAGCGACAAGATCACGAAAGTTGGCGGTCTGAGCTTCAGCACGGCCGCCGTCGACGTGACGCGCAGCTACAGCATCGATGGCGTCACCAGTGCCAGCTACACGGCCCCGACCGCCGATGGCGCGCACACCGTTGTCGTCACCGACACCGACACGGCCGGCAACACGGCCTCGGCCAGCATCACCTTCACGCTGGACAACACGATCGCCACGCCGACCGCCGGCCTCAGCAGCGACACCGGGACCAGCCCGAGCGACAAGATCACCAAGTCCGGCGCCCTGAGCGTCAGCACGGCGGCCGCCGATGTGAGCCGCACCTACGCCATCAACGGCGCCGCGGCCACCAGCAGCTACACGGCCCCGACCGCCGACGGCAGCTACACCGTCGTCGTCACCGACACCGACACCGCGGGCAACACCGCCTCGGCCACGATCACCTTCACGCTGGACAACACGATCGCCACGCCGACGGTCAGTCTGACCACGGACAGCGGCAGCAATACCACCGACAAGCTGACCAATACGGCCGGCCTCAGCGTGAGCACGGCCGCCGCTGACGTCACGCGCACCTATGCCATCAATGGCGCGGCCGCCACCAGCAGCTACACGGCGCCGACCACGGATGGCACCTACACCGTCGTCGTTACCGACACCGACACGGCCGGCAATACGGCCTCGGCCACGATCACTTTCACGCTCGACAAGACGATCGCCACGCCGACCGTCAGCCTGAGCAGCGACACCGGCAGCAGTCCGAGCGACAAAATCACCAAGAATGGCGCATTGAGCGTCAGCGGCACGGCCGTCGACGTCACGCGCACCTACGCCATCAATGGCGGCGTGGCCACCAGCACCTACACGGCCCCGACCACGGACGGCACTTATACGGTCGTCGTCACCGACACCGATACGGCCGGCAACACCGCCTCGGCCAGCATCACCTTCACGCTCGACAACACGATTGCGACCCCGACCGTCAGCCTGACCAGCGACACCGGCAGCAGCCCGAGCGACAAGATCACCAAGAACGGCGCACTGACGCTGAGCACAACGGCTGCCGATGTGAGCCGCACCTACGCCATCAATGGCGCGGCGGCCACCAGCAGCTACACGGCGCCGACGGTGGACGGTACCTACACCGTCGTCGTCACCGACACCGACACGGCAGGCAACACCGCCTCGGCCACGATCACCTTCACGCTGGATAACACGATCGCCACGCCGACGGTCAGCCTGACCACGGACAGCGGCAGCAACACCACCGACAAGCTGACCAACACGGCCGGTCTCACGGTCAGCAGCGCCGCAGGCGACGTGACGCGCACCTACGCCATCAATGGCGCGGCCGCCACCAGCAGCTACACGGCCCCGACCACGGACGGCACCTACACGGTTGTCGTCACCGACACCGACACGGCTGGCAACACCGCCTCCGCCACGATCACTTTCACGCTCGACAAGACGATCGCCACCCCGACCGTCAGCCTGAGCAGCGATACCGGCAGCAGCCCGAGCGACAAGATCACCAAGCTTGGCGGCCTGAGCTTCAGCAGCACCGCGCTCGATGTGACGCGCAGCTACAGCGTCGATGGCGTGGTCAGCGCCAGCTACACGGCCCCGACGGCCGATGGCGCCCACACGGTTGTCGTCACCGATACGGATACGGCCGGCAACACGGCCTCGGCCAGCTTCACCTTCACGCTCGACAACACGATCGCGACCCCGACCGTCAGCCTGAGCAGCGACACCGGCAGCAGCCCGAGCGACAAGATCACCCAGAGCGGTGCGCTGAGCGTCAGCACGGCCGCCGCCGATGTCAGCCGCACCTACGCCATCAATGGCGCGGCCGCCACCAGCAGCTACACGGCCCCGACCACGGACGGCACTTACACCGTCGTCGTCACCGACACCGACACGGCAGGCAACACCGCCTCGGCCACGATCACCTTCACGCTGGACAACACGATCGCCACGCCGACTGTCAGCCTGAGCAGCGATACCGGCAGCAATACCACTGACAAGATCACCAAGTCTGGCGCACTGAGCCTGAGCAGCACGGCTGCCGACGTCAGCCGCACCTATGCCATCAATGGCGCGGCCGCGACCAGCAGCTACACGGCGCCGACTGCGGACGGCACTTATACGGTCGTCGTCACCGACACCGACACGGCCGGCAACACGGCCTCGGCCAGCATCACCTTCACGCTCGACAACACGATTGCGACCCCGACCGTCAGCCTGACCAGCGACACCGGCAGCAGCCCGAGCGACAAGATCACCAAGAACGGCGCACTGTCGCTGAGCACAACGGCTGCCGATGTCAGCCGCACCTACGCCATCAATGGCGCGGCGGCCACCAGCAGCTACACGGCGCCGACGGCGGACGGCACCTACACCGTCGTCGTCACCGACACCGACACCGCCGGCAACACCGCCTCGGCCACGATCACCTTCACGCTGGATAACACGATCGCCACGCCGACGGTCAGCCTGACCACGGACAGCGGTAGCAACACCACCGACAAGCTGACCAATACGGCTGGCCTCACGGTCAGCAGCGCCGCAGGCGACGTGACGCGCACCTATGCCATCAATGGCGCGGCCGCCAACAGCAGCTACACGGCCCCGACCACGGACGGCACCTACACGGTCGTCGTCACCGACACCGACACGGCCGGCAACACCGCCTCGGCCACGATCACCTTCACGCTCGACAGCACGATCGCCACCCCGACCGTCAGCCTGAGCAGCGATACCGGCAGCAGCCCGAGCGACAAGATCACCAAGCTTGGCGGTCTGAGCTTCAGCAGCACCGCGCTCGATGTGACGCGCAGCTACAGCGTCGATGGCGTGGTCAGCGCCAGTTACACGGCCCCGACGGCCGATGGCGCCCACACGGTTGTCGTCACCGATACGGACACGGCCGGCAACACGGCCTCTGCCAGCATCACCTTCACGCTCGATAACACGATCGCGACCCCGACCGTCAGCCTGAGCAGCGACACCGGCAGCAGCCCGAGCGACAAGATCACCCAGAGCGGTGCGCTGAGCGTCAGCACGGCCGCCGCCGATGTCAGCCGCACATACGCCATCAATGGCGCGGCCGCGACCAGCAGCTACACGGCCCCGACCACGGACGGCACCTACACCGTCGTCGTCACCGACACCGACACGGCAGGCAACACCGCCTCGGCCACGATCACCTTCACGCTGGACAATACGATCGCCACGCCGACGGTCAGCCTGACCACGGACAGCGGCAGCAACACCAGCGACAAGCTGACCAACACGGCCGGTCTGACGGTCAGCAGCGCCGCCAGCGACGTGACGCGCACCTACGCCATCAATGGCGCCGCCGCCACCAGCAGCTATACGTCCCCGACCACGGACGGCACCTACACCGTCGTCGTTACCGACACCGACACGGCCGGCAACACGGCCTCGGCAACGATCACGTTCAGCCTGGACGCGACGATCGCCACCCCGACCATCAGCCTGAGCAGCGATACCGGCAGCAGCCCGAGCGACAAGATCACCAAGCTTGGCGGTCTGAGCTTCAGCAGCGCCGCCGTGGATGTCACGCGCAGCTACAGCATTGACGGCGTCACCAGCAGCAGTTACACGGCCCCGACCGCCGATGGCGCCCACACGGTCGTCGTCACGGACACCGATACGGCCGGCAACACCGCCTCCGCCAGCATCACCTTCACGCTCGACAACACGAACGCCACGCCGACCGTCGCGCTGAGCAGCGATACCGGTAGCGACAATACCGACAAGATCACCAAGACCGGCGCCCTGAGCATCAGCAGCACGGCCGCCGATGTGACGCGCAGCTACACGATCGATGGCGTCGCCGCCGCGAGCTACACGGCCCCGACGGCCGACGGCGCCCACACGATTGTCGTGATCGACACCGATACGGCCGGCAATACGGCCTCGGCCACGATCACCTTCACGCTCGACAACACGATTGCGACACCGACCATCGCCCTGAGCAGCGATACCGGTAGCGACACCACCGACAAGATCACCAAGTCTGGCGGCCTCAGCATCAGCAGCACGGCGGCTGACGTTACGCGCAGCTACACCATCGATGGTGTAGCCGCTGCCAGCTACACGGCCCCGACGGCCGATGGCGCCCACACGGTTGTCGTCATCGATACCGATACGGCCGGCAACACCGCCTCGGCCAGCATCACCTTCACGCTCGACAACACGATCGCCACGCCGACGGTTGCCCTCAGCAGCGATACGGGCGCCAACACGACGGACAAACTGAGCAAATCGGGCGCCCTGAGCATCAGCAGCACGGCCGCCGATGTGACGCGCAGCTACACCATCGATGGCGTCGCCGCCGCCAGCTACACGGCGCCGACCGCCGATGGTACGCACACGGTCGTTGTCATCGATACCGATACGGCCGGCAATACGGCCTCGGCGACGATCACCTTCACGCTCGACAATACGATCGCCACGCCGACGATCAGCCTGTCGAACGACACGGGCAGCGACACCACCGACAAGATCACCCGCAACGCGGGCTTGAGCTTCAGCAGTGCGGCCGTCGATGTGACGCGCAGCTACACCATCGACGGTGTGGCCAGCAGCAGCTATGTGGCGCCGAGCACGGATGGCACGCACACGGTCGTCGTCACCGACACCGACACGGCGGGCAATACCGCCTCGGCCGCAATCACCTTCTCCCTGGATACCAGCGTGGCCGCACCCACGCTGAGCCTGACCACGGACACGGGCGCGCACAACAACGACAAGATCAGCAAGGACGCGAGTCTGAGCATCGGCGCGGCCAGCGAGACGGTGACCCGCAGCGTGGTCATCAATGGCGGCACGGCAGCCTCCAGCTATGTGGCGCCGAGCACGGATGGCGTCTACACGGTGGTTGTCACCGACACCGACGTGGCGGGCAACAGCAATAGCGCCAGCATCACCTTCACGCTCGACAACACGATCGCGACGCCGACCATTGCACTGACCAATGACACTGGCGTCGCCAACGACCTCATCACGGCGGACCCGGCGCTGACCGTCAGCGCCAAGGCTGCGGATGTGACGCGCAGCTTCGTCGTCGATGGCGGCACTGCTTCCAGCAGCTACAGCGCGCCGAACAGCAATGGCGCACACACCGTCGTCGTGACCGACACGGACACGGCAGGCAACACGGCATCGGCCACGATCACCTTCACGCTGCTCAACGCCTTCGCGGCGCCGAGCATCAGCCTGACGACCGACAGCGGCAGCGATAACACCGACAAGATCACCAACAACGCCGCGCTGACCGTCAGCAATCCGGGCGTGGGCATCACCCGCAGCTTCAGCACCAATGGCGCAGCGGCCGCCGCCAGCTATACCGCGCCGTCCAGCGACGGCGTCTACACGGTCGTCGTCACCGACACCGATGGCACCAATACCGTGTCGAGCACGATTACCTTTACGCTCGACACGACCATCGCCAGCCCGTCCATCAGCCTGAGTTCCGATACGGGCAGCAATACCAGCGACAAGATCACCAAGTCGGGCGGTATCAGCATCAGCGCGGCTGCGGCCGATGTGACGCGCAGCTACACGGTCGATGGCAATGCCGTCAGCAGCTTCACGGCGCCCAGCACCGATGGCACCCACACCATCGTCGTCAGCGATGTCGATACTGCGGGCAATACGGCGGTATCCAGCTATACCTACTCGCTCGACACCACGATTGCCACGCCGACTGTCAACCTCAGCACCGATAGCGGCAGCAACACCAGCGACAAGCTGACCAATGACGCCGCACTGACGTTCAGCTCGCCGGCCAGCGATGTGACGCGCAGCTTCAGCATCAACGGCGCCGCCGCCACCAGCAGCTACACCGCTCCGGGCACGGACGGCACCTACACCGTGGTCGTGACCGATACCGATACGGCGGGCAATACGGCCTCGGCCAGCATCACCTTCACCCTGGACAAGACCATCGCCACCCCGACGGTCAGTCTGAGCAACGATACCGGCGCCAGCACGACGGACAAGATCAGCAAGGACGGCGCCCTGAGTTTCAGCACCGCAGCGGGCGACGTCACGCGCAGCTACAGCATTGACGGCACCACGGCGAGCAGCTACACGGCGCCGACCGCCGATGGCGCCCATACCGTGGTCGTCACCGACACGGATGCTGCGGGCAACACGGCCAGCACCAGCATCACCTTCACGCTGGACAACACGATTGCCACACCGACGGTCAGCCTGACGACTGACAGCGGCAGCAATACCACCGACAAGCTGACCAACAACGCCGCCCTGAGCTTCAGCAGCGCGGCCAGCGATGTGACGCGCAGCTACAGCATCAATGGCGCCGCCGCGACCAGCAGCTACACCGCACCGGGTACGGACGGTACCTACACCGTGGTCGTGACCGATACCGACACGGCAGGCAACACGGCCAGCGCGAGCATCACTTTCACGCTGGACCAGACCATCGCCACGCCGACGGTCAGCCTGAGCAACGACACCGGCAGCAGCCCGACCGACAAGATCAGCAAGGACGGCGCCCTGAGCTTCAGCACTGCCGCGGGCGACGTCACGCGCAGCTACAGCGTCGATGGCGGTGCAGCGGCCAGCAGCTACACGGCCCCGACGGCCGATGGTGCGCACACCGTCGTCGTCACTGACACCGACACGGCCGGCAACACCGCCAGCACCAGCATCACCTTCACGCTGGACAACACCATCGCCACGCCGACCGTCGCCTTGAGCAATGACACCGGCGCCAGCAGCACCGACCGCGTGACCAGCGACGCCTCGCTGAGCTTCAGCACCAAGGCCGGCGATGTGACGCGCAGCTACAGCATCGATGGCAGCACGGCCAGCAGCTATACCGCGCCGACCTCGGCTGGC
>NZ_JAKLTS010000023.1 GCF_022012445.1 Massilia sp. TS11 | reverse complement strand
AGTCAGACGCGGCAGCATGTCAAAGCGCGCCTGTTCGACCTGGCCCATGCCGAGCGCCTCTTCCATGATACGCAGGCGGGTTTCCAGGTTGTACTTGACGGCGCGCGCCATCGCTTCTTCCAGACTCAGCGGGCCTTGGAGCGGCTCCTGGTCCTTGTACATCTGGGCGAAGTCTTCCTTGATCTTCTCGCCGCGCTCGGCCATCGTGACCGGCGTCGGGTTGACCGCGCAACCCGCCAGGGCCAGCGCGATCGTGGCAGCCAGAACCGGCCGTACCAGACCCAGCGTGGCCGGGCGTTTGTTTGCTTGCGTCATTTTATCTCCCGTTAAAAGCATGTCGTTTCATCCCATCGACAAGGCGCTCAGGCGGCCTTGCGCCCCGCCGGCTTGGCCGGCAGTTTTTCAATCGAACCCAGCAGGCTTGCCTTCTCCCCCTGAGCGGCCTTGTGACCAAACTTGGCCAGCTGGGCCGACAGCGAGGCCTTGCCCACCGCCGGCTTGTCCTTGTCCACGCCGAGCTCGGCGCGCGCACCCTTGCCCACGGCCGGTTTGACGTCCTTCTCGGCCGCTTCGCTCACGCGCATCTTGATGACGACGAAAGCTTCGCGCCCGAGCGAGTCGCGTGCGATGACTTTGATCTCGAGCGTGCCGCTCACGCCCAACGGCGCCATGCCGCTGAACTTGCCGGTGGTCGGATCAAAGCGCAGCCAGTTCGGCAGCGGCTGGCCATCGTTGAGCATGGCGGAAGTACTGGTCTGCGCCGCCGGATCGGTGTGACGGAACACACCGCTCGGCAGCTGGTACTGGATCTCCTTGCCCGACTGGATTTCCGATGCCGGCGGCTGATCGGCCGCGAACAGCACCGCCCCAGCCGGCGCGGCGCTGGGCGGCACCACCTGCACCAGTGCGCTGCTGCGGCCGGTGCTGCGCGCGGCCTCGCCCTGGCCGGCGGCGTTGCCGGCACGTTCGCTGGCCTGGCCATCGCTGACCGGCGCCGTGGCCGCTGCCGCCACCGGAGTCGCAGCCGGGGCGGGAGCCGGGGCCGCCGCCGGTGCCGGGGCCGGGGCCGCGTTGCCGTTGCTATTGTTCTCGCCCTTGCTCGTATTCGACAGCAGGATCTGGAACTGCGCGGCCGCGGTATTGCCCGAATCGTCACGCGCGACCAGCTTGATGTCGACCGCGCCATTGCTGCCGACCGGCGGGGTGCCGGTGAACTTGCCGGTGGCCGGGTCGAACTTGAGCCAGTTCGGCAGCGGCTGGCCATCGGCCTGGGTGGCCTCGACCTGGACCTTGGCGCCCGGATCGGTATTCTTGAACACGCCCGACGGCAGTTGCACCTCGGTCTGCTTGCCCATTTCGGCCACGGCATTCTGCGGCGGATTCGAGACGAGCAGCTTGGCCTCGCCAGCGCTGATACCGGCATCGCCACTGCTGACCGAGACCAGCGGCGAGCTGGCCACCGGCACCGGCGTGACCACCAGGTTCTCGGGCGGATTCGTAATCTGCGGCAGCACCGGCGCCGGGGCCGGCGCGGGTGCCGGCGCCGGGGCCTCAGGTGCCGGGGCGGGTGCCGGGGCCGGTACCGGAGCGGGTGCCGGCACCGGAGCCGGGACCGGCGGTTCCACCGGACGCGGCACAAACACCGTCAGCGTGCCGGCCGGCGTGGTCGTGCTATTGCCGGCCTTGTCGGTGCCGGACAGGCTGACCGCCCAGTTGCCCTCGGCCAGATTGGCCACATCCAGGCTCCAGGCGCCATTCACCACAGGCACCACGAAGCGCAGGGTCTGGGTGCCATTGGTCAAGGTCACGGTCAGCTCGCTGATGCCCGACAGGTTGTCGGTGGCGGTCCCGCCCAGCGTGGTGTTGATTCCGATCGTGCTGCCCGGGGCCGGGCCGGTCAGGGCCAGCTGCGGCGGCGTGCGGTCGAGCGTGAAGGTGATCGTCGTTTCGACGCGGTTGCCGGCGGCATCCACATCGACCACTTTCACCGTGTGCACGCCATCGGCGGTCGGCGCCACGTAATTGGCGTTCGGGCTGCCGCCATCGACGATATAGCTGCGCGTGCTGCCGGCCGGGGCCGGGCTGACGTTCAGGCTGGCGTCATTGGTGACCTTGTCGCCCGTATTGCCGCCCGAATCATTGCTCAGATTCACGGCCGGCGCGGCCTGCTTGGCCAGCAGCGTGAAGCTGTAGCTGGCGCTGGCCTTGTTGCCGGCGGCATCGACATCATTGACGACCACCGTGTGCACGCCGTCGGTGCTCGGCGGCACGTAGCTGCTGCCCACATTCACGCCATCGACGATGATCGAACGCGTGACATCGGCGGCCGGCGCACTGATCGACAGGGCCGGATTATTGGTGATGCGGTCGCTATTGCTGCTGCCGCTGTCGACCACCAGGGCGATGGCCGGGGTGGCGATGGTCTTGTCCAGCGTGAAGACCAGGGTCGCGCTCGCCTTGTTGCCAGCCGCGTCGACGTCTTCCACCAGCACCGTGTGCACGCCGTCGGCGCTCGGGGCCACATAGCCGGCTGCCTTGACGCCATCGACGGTCACCGTGCGCGTGACATCGGGCGCCGCCGGGCTGATCGCCACGGCCGGGTCATTGGTCAGCTTGTCGGTGGCGCTGGCGCCGGTGTCGTTCACCAGCACGGCGGTCGGGGTGGCGATCGTCGTGTCGAGCGTGAACACCAGGGTGCTGGTCATTGCATTGCCGGCCGCATCGGTATCGACCACCTTCAGGGTGTAGACGCCGTCCTTGGTCGGGGCCGTGTAGGCGTTGCTGCTGTCGCCGTTCAGTTCGTAGCGGCGCGTCACGCCATTGCCCGGCGGGCTGACGGTGACATTGCCGTTATTGGTGATGCGGTCGCTATTGCTGCTGCCGCTGTCGACGGTCAGCACCACGCTTGGGGCGTTCAGACCACGCCGCAGTTCGAAGGCGTAGCTGCTGCTAGCCGTATTGCCGGCCACGTCGACATCGTTGACGACCACCGTGTGCTGGCCGTCGCTGGCCGGGGCCACGTAGCTGCTGCCGACATCGACGCCATCGACCAGCACGCGGCGCGTCACGTCGGCAGCGGCAGCGCTGATGGCCACGGCCGGGTCCTTGGTGATGCGGTCGCTATTGCTGCTGCCCGTGTCATTCACCAGGGCCACGGACGGGGTGGCAATCGTGGTGTCGTAGGAATACACGAACTGGGTGCTGGCCAGGTTGCCGGCGGCATCCGTGTCGCTGACCACCACCGTGTGCACGCCATCGGCGCGCGGCGTGCTG
The DNA here is from genome assembly GCF_022012445.1 of Massilia sp. TS11. Classification (GTDB taxonomy): domain Bacteria; phylum Pseudomonadota; class Gammaproteobacteria; order Burkholderiales; family Burkholderiaceae_D; genus Telluria. The sequence continues at coordinate 31,319 of NZ_JAKLTS010000023.1, read as the reverse complement.
CCAGGCAGGCCGTCGATGCTGATAGTGCGCGTGACGCCGGGCGCGGCCGGGCTGATATTCAACGCGCTCTGGTTGGTGATGCGGTCGCTGTTGCTGCTGCCGCTGTCGGTCACCAGGCTGACGGTCGGGCCGGCGATGGTGCGCACCAGCGTGTAGTCGAGCGTAGCCGACGCGCGGTTGCCGGCCGCATCCTCGTCGATCACGATCACCGTGTGCGGGCCATCGGTACTCGGCGCCTGCAGCAGCGGCATGCTGACGCCATCGACGATGTAGCTGCGCGTGACGTCGGCGGCTTGGCTCGAGACGGCCAGGCGGCCATCGCTGGTGACGCGGTCGCTGTTCGAGCTGCCGGTGTCATTGACCAGGCCGATCTGCGGGGTGGCCAGGCTGCGGTCCAGGGTGAACACCAGACTGCTGCTGGCCGAGTTGCCGGCCACGTCGGTATCGGTCACGACCACCGTGTGCACGCCATCGGCGCCCGGGGCCACATAGTTGGCGCTGTCGGTGCCGCCATCGACGCGCACGCTGCGGGTAACGGTTTCGGCGGCGCTGCCGATGCTGAGCGAAGGATCGCGCGTCAGCTTGTCGCTGCCGCTGCGGCCCGTGTCATTGGCCAGGCCGAGGTTGGGCGCGGCCACCGTGCGGTCGAGCGTGAACACCAGGCTGGCGCTGGCGCTGTTGCCGGCCAGGTCGGTATCGGTGACGACCACCGTGTGCACGCCATCGACGGTCGGGGCCGTGTAGGCGCCCGACGCCGGGCCGCCATCGACGCTATAGCTGCGCGTGCTGCCGCTGGGCAGCGCGTTGACCGTGATGCCAGCCTGGTTGGTGATGCGGTCGCTCTGGCTGCTGCCGGAATCGACCGTCAGCGCCAGGCTGGGACCGGCCGCGGCGCTGGCCAGGCTGAAGGTGAAGCTGGTGCTGACCGAGTTACCGGCCGTGTCGACATCGCTGACGACTACCGTGTGCATGCCATTGGCCGAGGGCGCCACATAGCTGGACGCCGCCACGCCGTCGACGCTGACGGTGCGGCGCACATCGCCGGCCGCGCTGCTGATGTTCAGGCGCGCGTCATTGGTGATGCGGTCGGTATTGCTGCTGCCGCTGTCGACCACCAGGCTCACGGTCGGCGTGGCGATCGTGGTGTCGCGCGTGAAGACCAGGCTGGCGCTGGCCGTGTTGCCGGCCGTGTCGGTGTCGCTGACGACCACCGTGTAGACGCCGTCCGTGCCCGGCGCCACATAGCTGGCCGCCGGGGTGCCGCCATTGATGATGAAGCGGCGCGTCACGTCCGGCGCGGCCGTGCTGACGCTCAGGCCCACCTGGTTGGTGATCGCGTCGCTGGTGCTGCTGCCGCTGTCGGTGCTCAGGCTCAGCGCCGGGGTAGCGATCGTGCGGTCGAGCGTGAACGTATAGCTGCCCGAGGCCACGTTGCCGGCCGTGTCGGTGTCGGTGATGACCACGGTGTGCACGCCATCGCCGCTGGGCGCCGTGTAGCTGCTGCTGGCCAGGCCGCCATCGACGCTGTAGGTGCGCGTGACGTCGCCGGCCGCCGTGCTGAAGCTCAGGCGCGCGTCATTGCTGAGGCGGTCGCTATTGCTGCTGCCCGAGTCATTGATCAGGGCGGCGCTCGGCGTGGCCACCGTGCGGTCGAGCGTGAAGACGAAGCTGCTGCTGGCGGCATTGCCGGCCGTATCGGTGTCGCTGACGACCACCGTGTGCACGCCGTCCCCGGTCGGGGCCGTGTAGCTGCTGCTGGCCGTGCCGCCGTCGACCGTGTAGGTGCGCGTGACGTCGCTGGCGGCCGTGCTGATGCTCAGGCGCGCGTCATTCGTCAGGCGGTCGCTGCTGTTGCTGCCGGAGTCATTGGTCAGCGCGATGCTCGGCGTCGCGATCGTGGTGTCGAGGGTGAAGGTGAAGCTGCTGGTGGCCGTATTGCCGGCCGTGTCGACATCGGTGACGACGACCGTGTGCACGCCATCGGTGGTCGGGGCCGTGTAGCTGGCCGCGGCCGTGCCGCCATCGACGCTGAAGCGGCGCGTGACGTCGCCGGCCGGGCTGCTGACGCTGATGCGCGCGTCGGAGGTGAGCTTGTCGCTCGTATTGCTGCCGCTGTCGAGCACCAGGGCGATCGAAGGCGTGGCAATCGTGGTGTCGAGCGAGAAGGTGTAGCTGGTGACGGCCGTATTGCCGGCCGTGTCGACATCGGTGACGACCACCGTGTGCAGGCCGTCCGTGGTCGGGGCCGTGTAGCTGGCCGCGCCCGCGCCGCCATCGACACTGATGCTGCGCGTCACGTCGGCGGCCGGCGTGCTGAGGCTGAGGCCGGCCTGATTGCTGATCCGGTCGCTCGGGCTGCTGCCGCTGTCGGTGGTCAGCGCAATGCTCGGGCTGGCAATCGTAGTGTCGAGCGTGAACACCAGGGTGCTCGAGCGGCTGGTGCCGCCGGCATCGGTGTCGGTGACGACCACCGTGTAGACGCCATCGGTGCTCGGCGCCGTGTAGCTGGCGCTGCCGGCGCCGCCATTGATGCTGTAGCTGCGCGTAGAGCCGCCCGGCAAGGTGCTGACGCTCAGGCTCGGGTCCTTGGTGATGCGGTCGCTGTTGCTGCTGCCGCTATCGGTGCTCAGGGCGATGGTCGGGGTGCTGCCGGCCGCCACCAGCGAGAAGCTGTAGCTGGCCGTGGCCGTGTTGCCGGCCACGTCGGTATCGGTGACGACCACGGTGTGCATGCCGACCGTGCCCGGCGCCGTGTAGCTGGCCGCGCCCGTGCCGCCATCGACGGCGATACTGCGCGTGACGTCGCCCGCCGCCGTGCTGAAGCTCAGCGAGGCATCGGTGGTGACGCGGTCGGTGCTGCTGGCGCCGGTGTCATTGACCAGGCTGAGGCTGGGCGTGGCAATGGTGTTGTCGAGCGAGAAGGTGATGCTCGCGCTGGCCGTATTGCCCGCATTGTCGGTATCGGTCACGACCACCGTGTGCATGCCGTCCGCGCTCGGCGCCGTGTAGCTGCCGGCGCTGCTGCCGCCGTCGACCACATAGCGGCGCGTGGCATCCGAATCCGGCGTGTTGAAGCTCAGCGCGCCGTCCTTGGTGATGCGGTCGCTGGTGCTGGTGCCGGTATCGTTGGTCAGCGCCACGGTCGGGGTGCTGATCGTGTTGTCGATCGTGAAGGTGATGTTGCCGGTGCTGCTGTTGCCGGCCACATCGGTATCCGTAATGGCCACCGTGTAGACGCCATCGGCCGTCGGCGCCGTGTAGCTGAAGGCGGCGCTGCCGCTATTCGTGCTGTAGCTGCGGGTGACGGTTTCGCTGGCGGTGCTGAAGTTGAGCGCACCCGATTTGCTGAGCTTGTCGGTGGTGTTGGCGCCCGTATCCGAGACCAGGCTGGCGCTCGGGGTCGCGACCGAGGTGTCGAGCGTGAAGGTGATATTCGCGCTGGCGCTGCCGCCGCCGCCATCGGTGTCGGTGACCACGACCGTGTAGACGCCGTCGGTGCTCGGGGCCGTATAGCTGGCCACACTGTTGCCGTTGACGGTGTAGCTGCGCGTGAGACCGGCGCCGGCCGTGCTGAAGCTGAGCGCGGCGGTATTGGTGATCTTGTCGGTCCCGCTGGTGCCGCTGTCGGTCACCAGACTGACGGTCGGGGCCGTCACCGCGGTGGTCAGCGAGAAAGTCAGCGTGGCGCTGGCCGTGTTGCCGGCCACGTCGGTGTCGGTGACGATGACCGTATGCAGGCCGCCCGTGCTCGGCGCCGTGTAGCTGCTGGCCGTGTTGCCGTCGATGCTGTAGCTGCGCGTGACGTCGCTGGCCGTGGTGCTGAAGTTCAGCGAGGCATCGGCGGTCACGCGGTCGGTGCTGCTGGCGCCCGTATCGTTCACCAGGCTCAGCGTCGGCGTGGCGATGGTGTTGTCCAGCGTGAAGGTGATGCTGCCGTTGGCGGCATTGCCGGCCGTGTCGCTGTCGCTGATGACGACCGTGTGCACGCCGTCGCCGGTCGGCGCCGTGTAGCTGCTGCTGCTCACCCCGTCGACGGTGTAGGAGCGCGTGACGTCGCCCGCGGCCGTGCTGAAGCTGAGGCCACCGTTCTTGGTGATCTTGTCGCTCGGGCTGCTGCCAGTATCGGAGCTGAGCGCCGCGCTCGGCGTGGCGATCGTCCTGTCGAGCGAGAACGTGATCGCAGCAGAGGCGGTGTTGCCTGCAGTGTCGGTGTCATTCACCACCACGGTGTAGGTGCCGTCCGTCGTCGGCGCGACATAGCTGCTGGCGGCCGTACCGCCATTGATCGTGAAGCTGCGCGTCACGTCCAGCGCCGCGCTGCTGATGCTGAGGCTGGAGATGCTGGTGATCTTGTCGCTCGGACTGGTGCCGGTGTCGCTGCTCAAGCTGATGCTGGGCGTGGCGATCGTGCGGTCGAGCGTGAAGGTGAAGCTCTGGGTGGCCGTGTTGCCGGCCGTGTCGACATCGGTGACGACCACCGTGTGGGCGCCATCGCTGGTCGGCGTGGCATAGGTGCTCTGGGCCCCTGCCCCGTCCACATTGAAGCTGTGCGTGACGTCGAGCGCAGCCGTGCTGACGCTGATGGCGGCGTTATTGGTCAGCTTGGCGGTGGTATTGCTGCCGCTGTCCGTGGTCAGGCTGATGCTGGGCGTGGCAATCGTGCGGTCGAGCGTGAAGGTGAAGCTCTGGGTGGCGGTGTTGCCGGCCGTGTCGACGTCGGTGACGACCACTGTGTGCGCACCATCGGCCGTCGGCGTGGCATAGGTGCTGAGCGCGCTGCCGCCGTCAACGGTGAAGGTGCGCGTCACATCGAGCGCGGCCGTGCTGACGCTGAGGCTGGCCGAATTGGTCAGCTTGTCCGTGGTATTGCTGCCGCTGTCCGTGGTCAGGCTGATGCTGGGCGTGGCAATCGTGCGGTCGAGCGTGAAGGTGAAGCTCTGGGTGGCCGTGTTGCCGGCCGTGTCGACATCCGTGACGACCACGGTGTGGGCGCCATCCGTGCTCGGCATGGCATAGGTGCTGAGGGCGCTGCCGCCGTCAACGGTGAAGGTGCGCGTCACATCGAGCGCGGCCGTGCTGACGCTGAGGCTGGCCGAATTGGTCAGCTTGTCCGTGGTGTTGCTGCCGCTGTCCGTGGTCAGGCTGATGCTGGGCGTGGCAATCGTGCGGTCGAGCGTGAAGGTGAAGCTCTGGGTGGCCGTGTTGCCGGCCGTATCGACATCGGTGACGACCACGGTGTGGGCGCCGTCCGTGCTCGGCATGGCATAGGTGCTGAGCGCGCTGCCGCCGTCGACGCTGAAGGTGCGCGTCACATCGAGCGCGGCCGTGCTGACGCTGAGGCTGGCCGAATTGGTCAGCTTGTCCGTGGTGTTGCTGCCGCTGTCCGTGGTCAGGCTGATGCTGGGCGTGGCGATCGTGCGGTCGAGCGTGAAGGTGAAGCTCTGAGTGGCGGTGTTACCCGCCGTGTCGACGTCGGTGACGACGACCGTGTGCACGCCGTCGCTGCTCGGCGTCGCATAGGTGCTGAGGGCGCTGCCGCCGTCGACCTTGAAGCTGCGCGTGACGTCGCCGGCGGCGCTGCTCACGCTGATGCCGGCACTGTTGGTCAGCTTGTCGGTGGTGTTGCTGCCGCTGTCCGTGGTCAGGCTGATGGTCGGCGTGGCGATCGTCGTGTCGAGCGTCAAGCTCAGGGTCGGCGAGGACGAGGACGTATTGTTCGAGGTGTCGGTCAGCGTGGCCGTCAGGGTTTTGGTGCCGTCGCTGCCAAGGCTGGTGGTGATCACGTCGACATAGCCGGCCGTGATATCGGCCGAGCTCAAGGTGGCCGTGCCGACCTGGGTGACACCCGAATACACCTTGACCACATCGCCCGCCACCGGCGCCGTGGCGCCGCTGCCGACATTCACACCGACGCGCACATTGGGCGTCGTCACATTGGTGATGCGGTCGCTGTTGCTGCTGCCCGAGTCGGAGGCTGCATTCAGGCTCAGCGTGGGCGCGGCCGGCGGCGTCGTGTCGCCCGATGGGGTGGCCGTGCCGTTGACGGTGATCGTCAGCGTGCCGGTCTTCGCGCCATTGATACCGTCCGTCACCTGATAGCTGAAGGTGTCGGTGCCGCTGTTGCCCGTGGTCAGATTCGTGGCGGCCGTGGTATCGGCCACATAGCTGTAGGAGCCATCGGCATACACGGTCAGGTGGCCGTAGGTGCCGGTGATGGCCGTGCCGACATTGCCCGAGGGCGTGGTGCTGGTGCCGGCCAGCACACCCGTCACCGTCAAGGTCACGCCCGAGCTGGTGTCGGTATCGTTCGACAGGATGCCGGTGCCGGCCGTTTTGCTCAGCGTGGAGCCGGCATTGACGCTGCCCGTATCATTGACGGTGGTGATCGCCGTGGTGGCCGAGAATTCGACCTGCTGCATCGTATTGAGCGCCGTACCCAGGCCCGAGGAGTTGGCGCGGAAGGCGCCGCTGGCCGTTTCGCTCTGGCCCGGCAGGACCAGCGCAAAGCCGAGGCCGTTGTCGGCGGCATTGCTGTTCGTCGTCGTGTAGAAATAGGCGGCGATCGTCGTGCTGCCACTCGAATCCTTACCCGTGATCTGGCCCTTGAGCGTGAAGGTGCCCGTGTGGACGGTGCCGGCCGTGTCCGTATAGGTGCCGGTAAAGGTGATCGAACCACTGACGTTGTTGCCGTAGCCAGTGGCCGCCGAGTAGGAGCTGCCGTCGGTCAGGTCCGGCGCAAACAGATAGGCGCCGGTATTGAAATAGGATGCGCTCAGCGTCGAGCTGGCCGTGCTGGTGTTACTCGTGAAGCCAGAATAGGTATTGGTGCCGGTGAACAGCTGGAAGCTATTGTTGAAGTACAGAACACCGCTCGACGTGTAGGTGTAGACCAGGTCACCGGTCCAGCCGGCTGCGCTCAGGTCCAGGGCCTTGGCCGTGACCTGGCCGGTGCTGGCTTCCAGGTCCCAGTCGCCACCGCTGTCGGCGCTACCGGTGATGTCGGTCGAGGCCGCGATGCTGGCCCCGGTGATCTGGCTCAGGCTGTCGATGAACTGCTGGCCCTTGCTGTCCTTGGCGACATCGCAACCATAGATGAGGATCTGCGCGTTCGGCGCCAGTTCGGCCTTCCATTGCGCCAGCTGGTCGCGGTAGCTGTCGAGCGTCTCGGCGTTCAGCGTCGACTGGCCGAGCAGAATCTGACCGTCGAGACCGTGCGAGACGATGTGGACCGTGTCGATCCCGCTGTGGCTGGCCAGATAGGCGCTGATCTGGGCGATGCCGTCGGCCTTGGCGTCAAGCAGGACCACACTGCTGTCCTTCGGGACGGCGGCGATCAGGGCCTGGACATTGCTCAGGTTGTTCTCGATGAACACGACACTGTGGCTGCCACTGACATCGCGCACGACACCCAGGTTGGCGAGCTTGTCGATACCCGCATCGCGCTCCAGGCTGGCTGCGGGCGGCGCCGCTTTGGCGGCGGCCTCACGCGCGGCGACCTCGTCGGCCTGCAGCTTGCTGACAGCATGGTGATCGGCATCGATGATGGCGGCCACGGCAGCAGCGTCGAACACGATCCGTGGTTCGAGCGCCAGCATCAGATTGCCGCTGCGGCGCCGCTGACGACGACGCGACGTGGACGTGTTTTTGATATCCGACTCAGCCATTCTTGTCCCCTACCGCCCCCGCCTTGATCTCGCGGAGTGCGAAACAATTTCACAATAGTGTTAAATCAATCACCCGCACAAACCAGTTTGGGCTCAATGATTGTAGGAAACATCTACTAACCAAAACTTACGTAAGCTTTCATTGGCGCAATATCTGCAATCTTGATACTGCATTTATTTGAGACGGAGATTCGGTAATATTTACTTACTTACACTTACATTTAAGGCAAAAATACATATGGCGATGCCGCCCAGGCCGCACGCCAAGGGCGATTGCGCCGATTTCACAATTTGGCAAGCAAACCGGCGCGGCCGGCAAGCGCTGGCATAATGACAAGCTTGTGGCGAACCGCTGAGGACCGAACTGATGAAAACTTTTGCACATACGCGTGTCATATCCGCAACACCGGCGCAAGTCTTCGCCGCCATGAGCCATCCCGAGCGCCTGGCGCGCTGGTGGGGACCGGCTGGTTTCAGCAATACCTTTGAGGTGTGCGAGCTGCGTGCGGGCGGGCGCTGGGCCTTCACGATGCACGGTCCGGACGGGAAGAACTATCCGAATGAGAGCCTGTTTCTGGAAGTGAGCGCGCCCGAGCGGATGGTGATCCAGCACGTGTCGGAACCGGTGTTCCGACTGACGATTGCGCTAGAGCCCTGCGCGGGCGGCACCCGCGTGCATTGGGAGCAAGCGATTGAGAATGATGCGTTCGCCGAGAACGCGGCCCATATCCTGCAGCCGTCGAACGAGCAGAATCTCGACCGGCTGACGCAGGAAGTGCTCGGCGCCTAGCGCGGGCTAAGCGGCCGTGTGCGGCTCCGCATCCGGCGGCGGCTGCAGGCTACGGCTGGCGCAGAGTAGATCGAACAGATCCGCCGTGGCCGGATTCACTGTCTGCGGCTGCGCTTGCGCGACCTGCACTGGCGCCGTTGCGGCATCGGGGGCAGCCTGCTGCTGCGGGTCCTTCTTGCCAGATTGCTTCATCGCCTGTTCCATCAGCTCACGGATCTTTTCCTCGTAGACCTTGCGCTTCTCCGGCGGCATGGCCGCCAGCTCCTCCTCCGTAATGCCCAACTTCTGCAGAATTTGCCAGCGAAGACGCTGGGCCGGCGTCATCTTCACGTAGGCCTCGAGTTCGCTCGCTGCGTCAATCTTGGCGGCACTTTCCTGCATGGCCGCGGCAAAGCCCTCGCCCGAGGACGTTTTCTTGTGACTGGCGGCGGCCAGGCCATCTTCCACGCCGCTGATGCGCTGCACTTGCATGTTCAACTCCACGTTGAGGATTTCACACGCGCGAGCTTAGCAGGGGGGATGAAAAAACAAAAGCCAGAACAGAGCTGCCATTTCCCCGCAATTCTCGGCTTTGCAGGCTTGTTGACGACAGTCAACGAGTTTTGCGACGGCAAAGGTAAGTTGGCGTACGCGGCACAACCTCCCCTTTTACCTGGACGCGACGATGGGAACACATTCGATAGAAGCCTTGGCGCATGCGCTGTCGATTTTCTCCGAGGCTGCCCAGGACAATCGTCTGCTGCGCCTGACCTTCCCCAGAGGCGACGGACCCAGCGCCGTGCTGCTGCCACAGACGCTGAGCGCGCATGAGGAAATATCGCGCTGCTTCCGTTATGAATGCGAACTGCTATCAGACGACGCGCGAATACCGCTCAAAGCCTTGATGGGACGCATGGCCACGATATCGCTGGTACGAGAGGACGGCAGCCTGCGCCACTTCAATGGCTATGTGACGGAATTCCAGTTCCTGCGCGCCGATGGCGGCTTCGCTTTCTATCGCATGGTGCTGGAGCCCTGGCTGGCCCTCGCACGGCTGCGCAAGGACAATGTCTCGTTCCTGGGCAAGACCGTCCGTACGATCACCGAAGAAACCTTTGCGCACTATGCACAGGCCGACTGGAAAATGCGACTCGTGGATGAGGACGCCAGGATCAGCTGTGCCAATCAGTACAACGAGACAGACTACAACCACTTGCACCGCCGCTGGGAAGCGCGCGGTTGGTATTACTGGTACGAACACCGCATCGACGGCCACACGCTGATGCTGGCAGATCAAAGTCTGCTATCCAACGCCATTGAGACGGACGACGACTGCTGCACCATCGAATTTCGCGATGCCAGCGGCGCGGCAGAGGCCGATGGCATCCGCGCATGGTCAGCTTTGCGCCGCCTGGGGCCGGGCGCGGTGACACTGGCCAGCATCGACTACAAGAATCCTGTCAGCCAGTGGGCGGAGTACGCAGCGCAGAGCGACCAAGGCGATGTCTATCAGCACGCGGTCTATGCGGATGCGGGCGCCGATGGCTTCAAAACCCATGACGAAGGCCGGCGCCGTGCCCAGCAAGACATGGAGGCGCTCGAGAAGGACAGACAATTCTTCCAGGCGCAAAGCAATCACCGTAATCTGACGCCAGGTCGCAGCTTCAAACTCGGTCGCCATTTCAGCGGCGAACAGCGGTCCTATCAGCCAGGTGAAGCGGCCCGCCCGAGCATCGCAGAGCGCGACTACCTGATCATCGCCATCGATCACGAGGTCAGCAATAACTACCAGACGGGCGCAGGTGAACGTGCACTTTACGACAACAGCTTCATCTGTGCCCGCAAAGACATACGCTGGCGCCCTGGCCTGCACTACAACAGCGAACCAGCAATTTACATGGGCATCCAGACGGCCGTGGTGGTCGGTCCCGAAGGCGCGCAAATCCACACCGACGAATTGGGCCGCATTAAGATCCAGTTCCATTGGGATCGCTTGGGTCAGCACAATCAGAACAGCTCGCCCTGGATTCGTGTGATGAGCCCCGCCGCTGGCAGCGCATTTGGGCAGATCCGTCTACCCCGCGTCGGTGAAGAAGTCGCCGTCATGTTCATGAACGGGAACATCGATCACCCGATCGTGATCGGCGCGCTGTACAACGCCGACAAGCTGCCGCCCTGGCCCCTGCCCCACACAGCGCCCCTGTCTGGCATCCGCAGTCGCGAACTGCATGGTGGCCGGCACAATCATGTGCTGTTTGATGACACACCTGCTCAAATCGGTGCCCAACTGAACAGCGACCATGCCGACAGCGCCTTGAACCTCGGCTATCTGACCACCCCGAGAAGTGAGCGCGAAGCCCTCCCCCGCGGCGAAGGCGCGGAACTGCGCAGCGAAGCGAGCATAGCTCTGCGCGCCAAGCAGGGAATGCTGATCAGTGCGTGGAAGAACCTGAGCCGAAAGCAGATGGATCGGCAGGCGTGCCTGAACCTGATGGAAGAATGCCTCGAACTCTTCCGCTCGCTTGGCGACTATGCAGGTGAGCATGGCGCAGTCGCCAATCAATTGGAGGACCAGCGCAAGTTATACAACAGCTGCAAAGCCTGGGAGAACGGTAGCAATGTGGCGCCCAAGGGTGAAGGGGGTGGCAAACCAATGATTGCGATTAGCGCCCCCGACGGAATCAGCATCACGTCCCAACAATCGCTGGTTTCTTATGCCGCCCGATCTATCGACACAGTCGCCCAATATCATCTGCAATTCGCAGCCGGCCAAAAATACGCACTTAATGCGGGCCAGGGTATTTCGATGTTTGCCCACAGCGGCGGACTGAAGGCAATTGCCCACCACGGCGAGCTGATTCTCCAGAGCCAGGCAGATGACACGCGGATCAATTCCGCGAAGTCCCTCTACCTGACTGCCTCAGACGGCCGACTGCGTGCAATGGCAAAGACCATCGAAATCATCGCCGAGGACGGCAGCTTCATCAAGGTCGGGGACGGCGGGATCACACTGGGTAGCAATCACGAATTGCAATTCAAAGCACCGGGATTTCGCTTCACGGATGCCGCCACGCTGGCTGCTGAACTGCCGACGTTCACGGGTCAGCGTGCGCAACGAAGAATTGCGACCTATTTCGATGATTCGGGCGAGGCTGTACCCGATGATCTGCGTCCCAACCCAGCGCCTAACCGCTCGCTCTATTTGACATTCAGCGATGGGAGCACCGAGAAGATTGAAACCGATGATCAGGCCCAGTCCCAACTGATCGAAAGAGACTGCGCGCTGTCGATTGTGTGCACGCACACACGGTCGAATGAGGACTAGGAGATCAGAGATGCCGTACCCGAAATTTCCGATAGACGCAGGGAGCGCGGAGACCGTCATGGTCGAAAGCGAGCGATCGCATAAAAAGGTGCTAGTCAGACGCAATCAACCCGGAAACATCATCATTGTCCACGGAGTCAATGACACGGGGACGAGCTATAACGCTATCGAACGCGGCGTGTTGCAGGGTCTGGCCGATCGCCTGCGGCGAGGCTTTCAGCCTGCGCGCTATCGGATGCCAACCGCTGAGGATGCGAATCATGTGATCGATGATCCGGATGCAGTTTTCTACCATCGGACGATCGACAAGACCACCAACAGTCCGATCATTCCCTTCTATTGGGGATTCCGCGAAACGAAGCGGTTAGCAAAAAACTTCAATGGACAAAACATTGATCGCTATGGTAATCGACTGGATAAAGATTTATCGAAAGAAGGTGGCCCCTTCGTAAACGCCACTAGCTCCATTGCGGATATGTGGAATCGCGGTGCATCGCCCTTTGCCGATCTTGCACAAGACCCTTTGCGTCCATTAAAGGGCGGCCCGGGTCGAATGTATATGGTGCTTGCCGCGGAAAGGCTTGCCGCCCTCATTGAAATGATTCGCGATTACGACAAGGACGACACGGTCTCGATCATTGGCCATAGCCAGGGCTGCATGATTTCGCTCCTGGCCCAAGCGCTACTATTGGACAGAAAGAAGCGCCCTGCCGACGCACTGATCCTGACCCATCCACCCTACAGCCTGGTGGATGAATGGACTGCCGCCGGCGCCTTCACACCGTCAGCTGGAGGGGAAGATGAACAGATGACGGCCGAGCTTTACGATCGGCTGTCAGGACGACAGACTTTTCATGCCAGGTTACAGACGCTGGTGAATATCGTTCGTGGGGTCAGGGAGAACGCGCATTCCGAGCCCGAATTCTCCTCTCTAACAAACCAGAAGAAACATCATGGCGCGGTTGGCGACGGCTGGTCAGCCGACGCAGACCGAGATAACCGCGGCTGCGTCTATCTGTATTTCTGCCCAGAAGACATGACGGTTGCACTCAAAAATGTACAGGGCATTGGTTGGCAGGGAGTCCCCGACTACCAAAGCGAAACACTGGTTGAAGCACGTCCGAGTAGAAATAGACTTGAGCCCACACAGATAGAGCGCTCCGTCACCAGATGGCGTACGCCACTCAAGGATTTGGGCGACAAATTCTATCAGCGCGTCTTCACAATGAAGCTCAGAGCCACCAGACCTGGAGCATCGCCTTCGCCAGTGCTGGTCGGAGTCGGCCCTGAAGATTTCCCGCTGAAATTGAAAGGTGAGGACGAGTTTGCCCACGTGCATCCAGCTAACCGAACTGCGCGCGCCGATTTGGAGGAAGCGTCTTGGCCAATTAATCGATATGAGACAACGCCGGGAGTTCAAAGACGCGGGATCAGGACAATTAATGCACCGCCATTAAAGAGGCCAGTTGTTCCTGACCTCAAGGGCGGCGAGATAAAAGGAAGAAGAGGACCCGAAGAATCTGTCGATCCAATCGACGCGGCAATCGCTGCATCAACCTTATTGGGATACGAGACCAAGCGCTTTCTATTTCCTGACCCGAAAAAACGAAAAGTTATCTTTCGGGAATCGGAGCCCCTCTCTCCAGCCGAACTCAAGGCACTGGAAGACCAACACAATAGAGAGCGCGACCCAGAGGGAAACAAGCCCGGACAACACCGCAGATTTTATAAGGGTTCAGTATCGTCGGAAGGGTTGTCAATATTGGTTGGCGAATGTGCTGACGAAGCTCGCCTTAGGTGGCAGAACCAGTCAGCGCCCAAGTCCTTCCATGGCTGCATTATTGGCAGTGAATATAACCACCGATTCGTAACTGCCTATGACATCGCGATCGGCCAAGGCAAAGCATCGAGCGACCCGAAGTTTTATGCGTATCTCTGTGCTGTCGCAGATTGGAGACTGAAAAGCGCCGAAAGAATTCAACTCCAGCGCCAAGGAATGCCAACACTGCAATCCTTCGAACACGAGTATTTCGACTTCCTTAGATCGGAGGATCCGACGAGGAAAGCCCTGATCTACGCTAACGTTCGCTACTACACGACTGGCGAACTGCCGAGTGATCTGCAACTTCCAACCAATTCGCTTCAGAAAATTGTCATTCTCGAATCGTCCAGCCGACAAGTTGCCGACACGTAGGCACGTAATTTTTCACAAAACTCGCCTCCACTCCCTTCTAATTGACACGATCCACTTTACAGGGGTGTTTGTATGAAATTCAACGAAAGCGGGTCATTTGAGTCGCTCTCGTGCCTTCGAAATAGGAGACTCAAATGGGCAATGCGAGAAAGTGGGTTTCAGCAACAGCCGTGTTTGCGCTAATGGCAATCGGACACGCACTGGGCGTTGATGGATTTGGAATCTCCGTATTTGAAGAAAAACGGGAATCCGGAAAAAGCGAATTCGGCGCGAAAGGACCGACGATGAGAAACTCAAACGAGTCGCAGCGCGAGTATGTTTTGGAAGTAATTAGTCTTGGAGTGACGATAGAAAAATATCGCCAGGACAAAGTCTGGGATGCTCTTACACGCGGCAGCGCGCATACAAGCATTCGCGAACAAGATCCGCAGAAATACCCTTGGACACGGATGGATAAGCTGGGTCTGAGCGGCGGCAGGATTAGTGATGCCATCGAGAACGCCGTCAAATTCACCCCTTATTTATGGAATGTCCCGTCAATGTATGCAGGCAGCACTCCCGCGAACCCGGATTTTCGAGCCAATGAATACGATGAGCCATTAGCAGGACCAATTTCAGGCGCAGAGCAAATGGGGTTGGCCTTCCACTTGATTGTGATAGGGCCATGGCGGGAAGCTGATTCACCTGATCAACTATTGGCGGACGTATTTGACTTCATGGACTCGCATCCGGACCTACCATACGTCATCGTATCCTCCGCTGACAGTACGAGTATGCGGGATCAATCGCGTCTACCAAGAACGCCAAGACTTATTGAAGAAGGATACAGTATTCCAAGTATGCCGGACTCAGCGGCGGCATTTGTCCTAGCAAGGCGCGAGCGAGTCGATCCAGTCCGCCCGTATGTCTGGGATGACCCACAGAATAATTACTGCAATGATCGTTTGCGAATGTTCTATTACGATGTCGCCGAAAAAGTGCCAAAGCTGATCTCAAGTACCTGGGCTGGGCGCAACCAACCTATGGTCAAAGAATGGCTGCCAGCGGCGGCAAAGTTTGCGCAGACCGCGCCTCGCGGCGGGCTGTTCAAGCCAGGGCCGCCTAAGGATTGGAAGCCAACTCCCTGGTTTCCGATTCCTTGGACACGCGAACAACTCAGTGCCTTCGATCGCCTTCCCACGCTCGGCTATCTGCATCGGCCCGTTTTCGTGAAATACCAGGATGCGCAGGGAAAAGCCGTCCACCACATAGACGACCGGGCCAAATTATTGAATCAAGGCTGGCAGCAAGCCTTGCTCACCCTGCCCGAATCGGAAAGAAAGCATGGTCCTGCGCGTGTCATTGCCGCGACCGGCGAGAAGAAGGATGGGAGCATCCTGCTCCATCGGCTGCTGCACGACTACGCGCAAAGCGGCGGCCCTGCCATCGACACCTCTAAGACCTCCCAATTCATCGATATGCAGGACCGCATCGGCAATACCGGCGCTGCGACATTCTTTGTTGGCGCAGCGATTGGCGTTCTTGGTAGCGTGAAGGAAGGCGGCGTGTCCGCTGTAATCAATCTGCGCGACCCGGATGGTGCCAGCATTGTTTTCATCAGCCCGCCGAATGATGCCAATCGCAAGCGCGCCGATCTGACCAATCGCGTTATGCCGGCCATTAACCTCGACGATTACGCACATCCCTGAATGAAAACGCTAATGCCCTCACATCAGTCCCAGACTCTTTGCCTGCGCGCGAAGCTCGGCACGGAAATCCGGGTGGGCAATGGAGATCAACTCGGCGGCACGCTGGCGCAGCGTCTTACCACGCAATTGAGCGACGCCAAATTCCGTGACCACATAATTGACATCGTTTTTGCTGGTACTGACATGCGTGCCTGGACTCAGCACCGGCACAATGCGCGATAGCGTGTCGTTCTTCGCTGTCGATGGCAGGACGATAAACGCCTTGCCGCCCTCGGAGCGATTGGCCGCCCGGACAAAATCGCTCTGGCCGCCGGTGCCGGAATACGGGGCGTGGGCCAGACTTTCGGAGCCGCACTGGCCGATCAGGTCAATCTGCAGGCTGGCATTGATCGCCACGAGTTTTGGCTGGCGGCCGGCCAGGTAAGGGTCATTCGTGTAATCCGACGGATGCATTTCCAGATTCGGATTGCGATTCATAAACTGGTAGAGCCGCGCCGAACCGAGGGCAAAGGTGCCAATAATGCGGCCCACATCAAACTGCTTGCGGCTGCCATCCACGGCTCCGGCTTCCACCAGCGACAGAATGCCATCACCGATCATTTCCGAGTGGATGCCCAAATTGCGTTTGCCACGCAATTGCATAACGACGGCATCCGGAATCCCGCCATAGCCGATTTGCAGCGTCGAGCCATCCTCGATCAGATCGGCCACATAGCTGCCAATTGCCTCCTGCACGGGCCCAATCACCGGCATGCCGACTTCGAGCACGGGTGCTTCACTTTCAACAATCGCACTCACCTGCGACACGTGAACATGGCACTTCCCAAATGTATAAGGCACATTCGGATTGACTTCCAAAATAATGGTACGCGCCATCTCGACAGCGGCCATCGTGTAATCAGCACCAAGACCCAAGGCGAAATAGCCGTTTTCGTCCATCGGCGAGGCAAGCGCAAAGACAACATCCGCCTTCACCTCGCGCCGCCGGATCAAGCTGGGGATTTCCGAAAAGTGCGAGGGAATGACGTCACACCAGCCCTGCTGGGCGCCGGTGCGCGAGGCCCCGCCAAGGAAGAAGGCCGAATGTCGGATATGGTCGACGGTTTCCGGATCAAAGTAGCCAAACTTCTTTACTGCCAAAATCTGGTGAATCGATACGCCATGCAGGCTCTTTCGGCGATCCGACAGCGCCGTCAGCAGCGCTGGCGGTTCGCCGGCGCCAGTCGGTACGACAATCGCATCACCATCACGCACGAGCGCGACAGCGGTTTCTGGATCACAGCGTTTGGAACGATAAATTTCTAAATGACTCATGTGTTCTCTGCTTTGTCTCTTTATATTTGGCGGAAATGTAGCCGGCATGCGCTATCAGGACTGCCTTGGCATGCTCTTCACTAGGGATTGGCGGACACACTCCCGGGACGCAGGCAATAAAAAGCCCGGTCAACTGAACCGGGCATATTGTTCACGATCCGCCTTACCGTGACCTGACGTGCAAATCAATTAAGTATTTACATTGCACTCAACCCGACCGCATCCCTGAGCCCTAGGTCATCGAGATTGAGTCGCAATTCTGGCTTGCGGCTGACGCCTGGCTGCGTCGTCAGAAATGTGTTCCAACCCAGGCGCTGTGATTTTCCCTGTAGTCGGCTCAGAACGATTGGACGAATACACGAAGGCCGCAGGTGTAATTTGGCCTCGAACGCTATTCCTGGCACCGCAAATAGCGCCATTAATGCCGAAAGCTGCGATAACGAATCGCCACCGGGGAAGAACGCGCGCATGTACCCCTCGTCGACCGGACCAATGTGTAACACGGCATTCGTATCGCAACGCCAGATTCTTTTCCCCAGCGGGACGCCGAATCCAAGCCGCAGCGGCCGGGCGCTGAAATCCGACCGCTGTGTTTCCGGAATTGGCACCCAGGTTCCGGCAAAGGACTCCACTGAGACGGTGACACCGAGCGATTCACTCAAGATGCGTTCCATGCTTGATTTCGATAATGGACGCGACCTGAGCTGCGCGGCATAGAAGGCCATGACTCGCATTGGCAACAAAGGCGATTTCGAACCGCCGCCATCATAACCAGCCAATGCGGCCAGCTTCGGCAGCAAAGAATCTATTCCCTGAATCTGCAGGCTATGTTCAACGCGGTACTTCCCTTGCGCCTCGTAGAAAAGACCAATCATCCGGTTGGATACCAGATTGACCAATTCATATTCCCCGGTGCCCCTCCCCTCGCGCTCAATTCCAAGCAGGCGCTCCGTATCGTGCAAGGGCAAGCTACCCATCACGCCCAGCAAACCGATGAAGGCGGGGGTGATGTGGAGCCCCTTGATAAAGCCTGTGGTTTCCGAATTGTCGAGCTCAATAACAAGACTCTGAATTTCACTCGCGGGAAAAGTCAGCGATAAGGAATTTCGAAACCGGATGACGCCGTCAAATGCCCTCTCATAAGGAACGCCACGTAAAGCCAGATGGCGCAGAAGGAGGCTAATAAGCTGGAAGAATGGATAGCGGTACGGCGCCAATTCCAGCCGGCTGATCAGAGAAGGCTCTGCATTCCGGAGCGCGCTTGGCATCGGTAGACTTCCTTTCCTGTTTGGTGGGAAAGCAGGACCAGCTCGATAAAGGTATTGAGCGCCACTTTCTGAGCAAAGAAAAAGTCGAGGACCTGCGCAAAGAGGTGAATGCTGGTTCCGGCAAACGCTTCTTCATCGACCGTTACACGCACCTCCACGCCAAAAACCAGTACCGCATTGCCCTTAAATCGCATCCACGTGCTGCTCGGCGAAGCATGCAGACTTCGGATGCCGCCAATAATGCGGCGAGAGATGCTCGACTGGGCGATGTCATACAAACTCAGTATCTCGCGCAATCCCTCGACACCGGCTTGCATCAGGGTCTGGTGCGTGCAGGATAAATGCGAAATCAATCGCCAATGCGAATCGCCAGAATGGGCGAATCGCGCCGCCTTGGCGGGCCGGCGAATCAATCGAATCTGATCCGGGCCTTTTGTTCCGGGAATGAACAGATCCCCTTCCGGCGCGCCGCACTGCATGTCGCTGGGCAGATCACGATTCGTACAACTGAGCTCGACGGAAAGAACATGGCTTTCAAATTCAAGCGGTTCGCCCTCCAGCCCGACAAGAGAAAGTGATGTCTCGTGACCGGGGCTGCATACGCGCAGCGCATCGTCGTGCCGCATTAGCCAATAGTGCCCCTTACCGTTGTTGCCGACACTATGGCTGTTTGCATAGAAAGGTAGAAACTCGACGACGGCATTGCCCTTTGCGTGCGTCGGCATCAGCGCGACCCGGTCGACGGAATAGATTTCATAGGCTTCCGGCCGTGCGTTATCGGCCAGGAGAGCGCAATCCGTCGCCCGCAGGTCGACAACACGCGGCACGCCCGGGCGCTTGAATAGATTTACCACAGGCGTGCATCCGAGCAGAAGATTCCTTGACGACAGCCCACTTAGCAAGCGCGCGCGCGGCGAATCGCCTCGAATGCCTTTCAAGATCAATCGCAGGCCAAGCTGTCCATTTACAGCAGCGTGCGTCCGAATCACCTCGCCGACATCGAGATCAAAGAAATTGAATTTCTCAGGATAGGCAAAGTACTCCGTTAAAAGACGATAGGCGATCTCGGATTTGGCCTCAAATGGAATTAAGGCATCCGATTCTTCAAAACCCACCGGCCTCAGTGGCACAGAGGAAAGCGCTCGCCACGGGCCATCGGGTTCCGTTTGCGCATAGACCTTCGCTACATTCATAAACAGCGCGTCACGCAGCGCGGCGGAAAACGAAGCATCGCCGTCGATAAAGAGGCGCGTCGCCCGCGCCTCCTCGGACACTTTCAGCAGCAGAGAGATGCTGGCATCAGCATCGTCCTCGATCGGCAAATCCGAGGGCATACCAAGATGGAATTCAGCGGCGAGAATCGAGATCGGGGATGGCGCAATTGAATACGCCGTCGTAAATGTGTAAGGCAGGCCTTGATGTGGCGTGGTATCCAGCCGCGTGCCGCGCGCAACAGCATGTGTGGCCCCAGCGCCGCCCTCTCCGACAAAACGTGCAATCGCACAGGACGGAAATGGCCGCAGATAATGAGGATATAGCTGATGGAGTAGCGCTTCCGTGAACTCGGGAACCGAATCATCGAGTCGCTGGGATATCCGTGCGCTCATCAGCGCCACCGCCTCGATCAGCCGCTCCACATGCGGGTCATCGCAGGCATCGCCATCCATCCTCAGTCTGGCGGCGATCTTCGGATAGCGTTCCGCGTACTCTCTACACAGAACACGCAAGCGCGCGAGCTCCCGCTCATACTGGCCTAAGAGTGCATCCATGGCGTCCCCTTACACCTGACGAAACGTCTCGATCGAATAACGCTGCAAGGACGGCTGGAATGTGGCATTGAATTGCATCCGCTCGGCCTCATGAAAGCCCTTCAACTCCGCCGTAATCACGAAGTCCATCCGATTGATGCCGCCCTTCTTCGGCTGCAGCGAGACCGACACCTTTCTCAACCTGGGCTCATGCCGCTCAATCGCCAGGCGCACCGCCTGGCAAATGGCACGCTGATCGGTGTCGCTGGTCAAACACTTGTTAGCGAAATCGATCAGGCCGTAATTCATGACAGAGGCGCCCACTTCCGGATAGTCGGCCAGGGCATCGGCAGAATAGGCCGAGCGGGTGTTAAGCAGCGCCTCGAGATCGGCCGTAATCCAGCGCCGCGAAGCCTCCAGATTCAAAGGCCGATCGTCAAGGCAGTCATCGCTGATTCGGTCAAACAGACCGCGTACAAATCTCGACATGGATGCGCCCCGCTTGAACGGTGTTGGCACTCAGGAGAGGTCATTATTGACGTCCAGAAATATCGAGAATTGCGCGACAACAAAAAAGCCCCGACATGCGGGGCTTTGTTTGCGGGGCGACTGGGCTCAAGGATTGGGCACGGTGCCGCACTGGGCGCTGGTCTGGGTCTTCTTCAGCTGCTTACCGGGAAGCGCGCCCGTGTACTTGCCGTTCTCAATCACGGCGACACCGTTGACGATCAGCGTTTGCACGCCGGCCGACAGTGCCGTCGGGTTGACATAGGTCGCGACGGCCTTGAACAGGTCCGGATCGAGAATCACGATATCGGCCGCCAGGCCGCTGCGCAAAAAGCCGCGCCCTTCCAGGCCGATGGCCTTGACCGTGTCGCCACTGCTGCGGGCGATGAAGCGGCCGATGCTCATATTGCCTTCGCGGACAAGATCATTCCAGGCCTTGGGGAAGGAGGCATACATGCGCGGATGGCCGGTGCTGCCATCCGAACCGGTGACCACCCAGTCCTTGTAGGCAAAGGCCTTGATGTTTTCTGCGCTCATGTTGAAGGACGCGAGATTGGCGTCGCCCTTGCGCAGAATGTCCATCGCCACCTTGGCCGGAGTCGACCCCGCTTCGCTCGCGAGCTGTGCCAGCGTCTTGCCAGCGGCCACGCCCGGATTGCCGATGATGCCAGTCACCAGCAGGCGATCAGCTCCGCCGCGATTGCCGATGTTGTCGTTGATCGCGGCTTCGATTTCGGCAGCCTTGGCCGGATCCGCCAGGCGACGGCGCATCGCTTCCATGCCCCCATCGACGGCGCTGCGCGGCAGCAAGGCGCTCGACACGCGCGTGCCCGAGGCGTCCCACGGATATTGGTCCGCCGTCACATTGCGCCCACTGGCGCGCGCCTTCTCGATGCGCTCGATCATCGCCTCGGCCTTGCCCCAGACGGCCGGACCAAGCGCCTTGATGTGCGCCACGTGCAGCGGCAGCCCGGCCTTTTCGGTGATCTCCAGCGCCTCGTCCAGCGCGCCGAGCACGCCGATTGAGGTGTTGCCTTCCACCCGCAGGTGGGTGTCGTAATAGCCGCCCATCTTGGCCGCTACGCTGGCCAAGGCGATCACTTCCGGTGTTGCCGCGAAACTTTGTGGGGCGTAGTACAGGCCCGTGGAGAAGCCGAGCGCACCGGCGCACATATCGCGCGCCACGGCCTGCTGCATTTGGGTCAGCTCGGCCGCGGTGGGCGCGCGGTCCACTTCGCCAATCACCTCGCGCCGGACGCGACCAAAGCCGCTCAGGAAAGCGTAATTGGTACCCGTGGGCGCGGTGGCGCGCGCAGGATCGGCCAGGCCATCGCCATCGTTACCAACGACGACCGTGGTGACGCCCTGGAAAGCCCAGGCCAGATTGGCGCGCTTGGCGGCCTCCGGTGCGGTGAGCGCCGCAGCCGCATGCGTATGCGGATCGACAAAGCCCGGTGCGACAATCATGCCGCGCGCATCGATCGTGCGGCGCGCGCTTGCCCGCTGCGACAGACCCTTGTCCACGGCAACGATACGATCGCCTTGGATGGCGATTTCCGCGCCCTCAAGCGCGCGGCCGTCGCCATCGAACACCCGGCCATTCACGATCAGCAGGTCATACATGGGCGGCGTGGCGGCCTGAGCGAAGCCAGCCATCACTGCCAGCGCACCAAGAAAGATGGACTTATTCATCGATTGCCAGCAGTGTCAGCATCATGGCCTCGGCACCGGCGCGGGCGTCGCGGCGGATTTCGGCCGGGTTGGTCTCGTCGCCCACTTCATAGGTCGCGGTCGGCATCTTGTAGGCCTCGTAGACCCAGGTCTTGGAGGTGGGCAAGCCACGGTTGTAGCCGGGGTCGATGCGCAGCTTCTTCTCCGGAATCATGGCCTGGAAAGTCGACAGCCACTTGGCCGTGAAACCGGCCGGGCTCGTCACCTGATCGTCGGTCAAGGTGTAGATCGTGTCGTGATGGGTCGAGTGGAAGTCGAAGAACAGGCGCAGGCGATGGCCATCGGGCTGGCTCAGGCTGGCCAGCAGATCACGCATCAGCTGGGTCTCGGGTTGGGTAAAGCCGCCCCAGTCGCGATTGAGGTCGAGCTCGCCCAGATTGTGGCGCCAATGCCCGCGCGCCACCCCATCGGGATTGAGCAGCGGCACGGCATCGGTGGCATAGCGCGTGCGATAGCGGCGCGCCAGACTGTCATCTTCGAGCAGACGTTCGATAAACGCCTGCATCGCAATCGCCCCGGTCGTTTCGGGCGGATGCTGGCGGCCGGTCAGCACCACATGGCGCACCGGCGACTCGCCCGGCTCGCGGATGGTGATCCGCTCGATCGGCCGGCCCTCGCGCGACTTGCCGAGCAGGCTGCGGCTGACGCTCGGCAGGGTCGACACACGGTCGAGCCAGGCCGCATGGTCTTTCGTCAGGAACAAGGGCTGCGCCGCCACTTGCACTTTGCCCTTCGGCAGATTCAGGCGCAGCGTCGCGTTCTGGATCGGTTTGCCGCCGCCCGAGGTCTTGCCCTTGGCGGTTTCCACGCTCACATCCTGCAGCGGCAGGGCCTGCCAGTCACCGCCATCGACGCGGAACTTGGGACGGTAACGGTGGCCGCAGCTCGCGTAGTCCAGCTCGATCGATACGGCCTGGCTCTGGCTGCTATTGAGCTCAAACGCGTACCACGGGCTGCAATTGGTGACCTTGCCATCTTCGGGCGCGATCGTCAGCTTGAACTGCCCGCGCTTGACGACCTCGCAACGCGCATACGCGGCCGCTTCAAAGTCACCGGAAATCGTGGTGACCTCGTCGCTGCAACTGCTTCGGACCGCGGCGGCTGCGGCGGCCAAGGCGGGCTGCGCCGTGATGGCGTAGCCGGCCATGGCCCCAAGGAAGGCCAGCGCACGAGCCACACTGGCGCCCTTGTGATTCCTGATCTGCATGCTAAAGCTCCCTTGGACGGCGCTTACAGCGTGCGCGACAGTTCGACGTAGATGAAGCGGCCGATGGCGTCATGCAGCGCGCCATTGAAGCCATAGTTCGACGAGGTGATCGGCGGCGCCTTGTCAAACAGGTTGCGCGCGCCGATGCGGAAGTCCGTACCGCCGAGCCAGGTGCCATCCTTGGCCATGCGCAGTTCGGCGTAGGCATTGGCCGTCGTCCAGCGCGGCACTTTGTAGTACTGACCGTTCACGAGGGCGCTGCCGGTGTCGTAGTAGGAACCGACGCTATTGACATTCATCCCCACGGTGACCGGACCCTGATTCCAGGTCAGGTTACCCGACACGCGCCAGCGCGGATTGGCGCCCTGCCCGATCAGATCGCCCGCCTGGGTGATCGCGATGCCAGTACCGAGCTTGCCGGCATTGTTGGCATCCATCAGCTGTTGCTGAACGTCCGAAGGCGACTGGTAGAACTTGACGAGCTTGGCCACACTGGCGCCAAAGCGGAAGCGGCCGGCCGTGGTGGTGCCGCTGTCGAAGTTGGCCGTCGCATCCCAGCCACGCATGGTGCGCGGGCCCAGGTTGAAGTAGTTGTCGTTGACGCGGTCGACCGTGCCAATCACCTGGGTGCCGACCGGCGCCTGACGCACCACGTTCGGGTTCGAGCTGCCGTTCAGGCGCAGGTAGTAGTCGTACAGCAGCTGGTTCTGACCGCCCAGGATGCCGATCACGCCATCCGACTTCAGTTGCCAGAAGTCGAAGGTGGCGCTCATCCACTTGAACGGCTGCAGCGCGAAGCCGGCCGTCATGTTTTCCGAGCTCTCGGGTTTCAGCTGATTATTCCCCGAGCGCACTTCGAGCGTCGACGTGCCCGCGCAGGTGACCGCGTTCAGACGGCAAGCGGCCCAGTCGGTACGGGTATTCGACACCGAAGTACCGTCGCTGTAGAACTGCGGCAGGTTCGGTGCGCGGAAGCTCTGCGACCACGAAGCGCGCATGCGCACGCCGCGCATCACTTCCCACAGCGCGGCCACCTTCGGCTTGGTCACGCTGCCGAAGTCCGAGTAATGCTCGGCACGGCCGGCGATCTGCAGGTCGAGCGAGTTGATCAGGGGGACGGCCATTTCCGGCGAGACCAGCGGCACGGCCAGTTCGGCGTAGGCGCCAATCACCGAGCGGTGCGCGCTTACGTCCGGCGATGCGCTCGCGCCCATGACGTCGGTGTCATAGGTCTTGCCGGTGACGGAGTCGGTGTACTTGGTGGTACCGTCGAGACGGGCATCGCGGTTATCGCTATAGGTTTCGCGGCGCCATTCGACACCGGCGGCCAGGCCCACATCGCCGCTCTTCAGATTGAACAGCTTGGGCGTCGAGAAACGCGCGTCCCAGGTTGCCAGGCTGGTTTCGCTGATACGGTGCACTTCCACCAGGAAGGGCTTGACCGACGAGGCCGGATTCGGCGTGCCGTCGCCCAGCGAGTAATCGCCCTGGGTGCCGCCATTGAAGGGGTTGTAGGCGTCCGGGGTGTTCAGCGCCAGCTGACGCTGGAACAGCGTGTTGCTGATGGCGTTGTGGGTGTTGTCATCAGTCCGGGCACGCGCATAGGACACCGCGCTTTCCCACTTGAATTTACCGAGGTCGCCGCGGATACCGAGCAGGCCGCGCGCCATATTGTCCGACACGGTGAAGGTGCGCGGGCCGGTATCGACCGGGCGGTAGCTGGTGATGCGGATCGGCAGGCCTTCCGCCGGCACACCGGTCAGATTGGGCAGACGATTCGGGCTGGTGCTGGGGCCGAACGGGTTCCAGTAGTTAGAAGCGGGAATCGTGATGACGGCGCTCGAAATCGGCGCCGACTGTTCGCGCTGACCGTCCAGTTTGGCATGGTAGTAATTGGCTTCGCCGAACATTTCGTTGTCGCCGATCGGCTGGCGGAAGCTGGCAAAACCATTGAAACGGTCAAGCCCGCCGCGGATCGAACGGTCCGGATTCTCATCGTAGCGCAGCGGACGGTCGGCCGTGCCGGTGATGCCGCCGCTACGCAGACACAGGTTGCCATTGATGACGCTGCTGGAGCAGCCGCCCGCCGTGTTGCTGGTCGGCTCGATGTGGAAAGCGCCCGAAGAGGTCAGCGTATTCGCGCCCTGACGCACCGTCGCCGTGGCGCCCGCGGCGTTGACCGCCGTGAAAGAACCCCAGGGCGAGCTGGTCGAGCGGTTATCGAAGCCCGTGTCGGTTTCCCAGTCGGTCCCGACCATCGTCGGCATGTGGTTTTCGCTGGAGGAGAACGCGCGTTCGCTGGCCATCAGCGCCGAGCGGTTCATGTAGCTGGCAAACATCTGGATATTGCCGCCGCCCTCGGTGTCCATGCCGGCCTTGATGGCCCCGGTTTTCTCTTCCGTGCCTTTGGCCGAGCCATAACGGCCCTGCAGTTTTACGCCCTTGAATTTGTTGTCGGTGATGACGTTGACCACGCCCGCGACTGCATCCGAGCCATACAGGGCGGCCGCGCCATCGCGCAGCACCTCGATCCGGCCGACGGCCCCCACCGGCAGCGAGTTCGTGTTGGCGGTCTGCACCGGCACCAGATTCTCGGTCTGCGCGCCCGGGGTCAGAATCAGACGGCGGTCGTTGACGAGCACCAGCGTATTGCCGGTGCCGACGCCACGAAGATTGATCGACGCATTGTCACCCCGCGCATCGTTGAGGTTACCCGTGGTACGCGCTTCCTGGAAGTTCACATCGCCAGCCTGGGGCAGCGAACGGAACAGATCATCGCCGGAGACACTGCCCACGGCAGAGATCTGGGTCGAGTCGATGACCGTCACCGGCAATGCTTCCTGAGACCTGGCGCCGACAATACGCGAGCCGGTGATCGTCACGTTTTGAATTTGCGCGCCAGAATCGCCGCCCGACTGCGGCGGCGTGGTTTGGGCCTGGGCCGGGTTGTCGACCGTGGACAGAACGGTCGAGGCGAGGATGGTGAAAGTCGCGGATCGAATCTTCTTCATAGCTGCCCCATAGTTATTGATCTGAATCAATTCTGCTCTAGCTCATAATCAATTTACATTTCCAATTTGATCATGAGACATAACCGGCTTTCATAGCTACAGAATTCTTCGTAGAAATTTTTCAGGGTTTCCCCTCTGTGAGAGGGGGAATTCCGCGCGTATTGACGGACAGATGAGGCAACGGAAGATCGTGTGGAATTCACGCAACGCAGCGCTTGCCAAACGAGATAGTGGCAGCGCGCGCTCGAATTGTTACATCGCGGTGTGAACTGGCGACAATCAGGAGAATGATTGCAACATTGGAAGGCGTATACTATTGCCTTCTTGAACGATACGAATCCCTCGCCGCTGATGCTTAAGGCTTATTTCAATTCCGCGTTTAGTCAGGCAGTGCCTGCCCCACAAGCAGCACAATTCCCCACCAGATTCTGGATCACGGTTTTTATTGGATTCTCAATGCTCGCGCTGGCCGTCATGTGGTCGCGTTGGGGCGGAACGGTGGAAGATTCCTTAGCGTACTTCAATACGGCACGCTTCTTTCGCGGTGAAATTCCGGCGACAGAATTGCGCGCCCCATTTCCATATCGAATTTTGGTGCCGAGCCTTGCGGCGTTTTTCCCGGGCGACGTTCGTAACAACTTTGCACTTCTGAATTGGCTGGCCGTGTCGGCGGCAGCCTTTGCCATCGCACTGTCGGCGGCCCGCATTGGCATGGACAAATCGCGAGCCCTACTGGCGGGGGGCCTGCTTATTCTTTCCGTCCCGACGTTTTGGTACGCACCTTATTTGCTCACCGACCCCGGTTCTGTGTGCGCGCGAGCCTTTTTTGTCCTCGGCGTCCTGTCGGGCCAGCCATGGCTGGCGGCAATTGCCGGTCTGGTGGGCACGCTCATTCGCGAAGAGAACATCCTGCTGCTCGTCTGGCTTGTGGCCATGCGGCGCATCGCCCTCCTGCCAGGAATCGCCGCATTAGGGGCCGCAGGCCTGTGCTTGGTTTCCATCCGCTGGTATTTGATTCCCGGCCTGCCGAGTTACACCTGGGTACCGCATTTCGCCGTTGTGCTGGCGGCGTTGGCCGACGTGCGCTCGCTGGCATCGATTGCCGCGGCTATTGGCGTCGTGTTCCCGCTTGCGCTGCTGGGCTGGCGCAAAGCACCGCCAGTACTCGCCCCGCTGAAGTCCCTCATCCTTCTGATGGCCCTGCCCCCGCTGTATGCCGCCCTGTGCGTGCGCGTTGACGGGCGTGCAGTGTGGGGGCTCTACCCGATGCTCATTCCATTTGCCATCAGCTATTTGCACCAGCGATCGACGGCTTCAAAGTAAATGCGACGGAACCGTTCCGGAGATCTGGACGGTTCCAGCTACTCTGAGGCAGTAAATAAGCAAGACTGTGCAGGCCTCAGTATGCTGGGGGGAGGTCAGACCCAGCCTCTAGCGCGTCCTGAATTCCTCGCCATGCCGGAAGCGGTGCAGGTGGCATCGGCAGCACCTTGTCTATTTGAGTCAAACGGAGGTCAGGATTGATTCCCAAGGCTTTCGCAATTTCCAAGTAGCGACTCGTTCGCTCAGAATCTGGGGCAAGATCAAGCTGACGGCGCGCTCTTTGCACTTCCACCCTTTGCTTCTTCCAGTCATCTTCGTCAAAGAGTATCCACAATGCGTTGGCGCAGTCCTCGCTACCAAATCGAACACCATCTTGATAGAACTTAAAAGCCTCCATGTGTTGCCTAAGCGCTTCTGCGTGCATGCCTAGCTTATATGCGGCCGTTCCATGGCCTTGCCTGAATGCGCACATCTGCATCGTTTCTTCCGCGTCCCAACGCTTGGCATCTCGATAGGCTTGCGCCAACGCCATCTGTGCCTCAGGACTCCCAAGTTCCGCAGCCTTCAGGTAATAGGCCCATGCTATTTTGAGTCCACCGGCACATCGCCGTATCCATGTTCGTACGCAACGCCCAGGTCATAAAAGCCCCATGCCTGGCCAGCGGCAACCGCGGCGCGATAAATCTCGACAGCCTTAGAGGCGTCTGGATCAAGGACCTTGTTCATCTCAAGTTGGCCGAGTCCGTTGATATAGAAATGGCTGAGAGTCGCGCGCGCCCCAATCGCCTCGCTGGGCAGCTAAGCTAACGTCGCGAAGGACGCTCGCGAGCTGATCCCTAGAAAGCAGATATTCGAAATTACTTCGCCACAGCTTCCTCGCCTTGACGTAAAGGCTATAGGCGTCAGGATCCCTCTGTTTCGGCATGGTCTCCTTCCAGCGTCCGCAAGTCGGAATCGGTCCATTCACATCGAATGCATACAGTCCCGGCGGCATCGTGTGCTGGGCAAGGTCGGCCAATTGTTGTCGGAGAAGATGTGCGCCCACAATCGCGACAATAGCGATGACGAGGAAGAATAATCTGCGGGAATAATTGGAGTACACGACTAGATTAAGCGTTGGCGAGTTTCGCTGCTGGCCCCCTTGATGGATCTGCGGCGATACCTGAACCATCCGTTAGCGAGAGTACTTCGGATACCACCGCAGAAAGTTGTCGCCAATCAACAGTCTCTTAATGGTCAGCCTTATAGCCAACTGCAATCATTGTTAGTGACATAGGAATCGCCAAAATGTGCAGTAGCCAAAGTACCGCGCGCTTCAGTAAGTGGGTGGTGCCTCTGACATTGGCTCCACCGCATCGTCAATTCCCCTCCATGCCGGCAGAGGTGCTGGCGGCATTGGCAAGAATTTGTCTATCTGTGCAAAGCGAAGATCAGGATCAACCTCTAGTGCAAGCGCAATTTCTCGATACCGTTTTCTTCGAGCAGAATCGGGAATTAACCCGAGCACCTTGCGCTCCAATTGAACTTCTGGACTCAGCCCTTTCCACGCACCCTCGTCAAAGAATATCCATAATGCGTTGGCACAGTCCTTATTACCGAACCGAACTCCGTCTTGATAGAACCTGAGCGCCTCCTCGTACCGCCTATGGACCTCGGCCTGCATGCCTAATGCTTCAGCTGCTGGGCCATGGCCCTGTTTGTAAGCGCACATTTGCATCAGCGTCGCCGCGTCCCAACGCTTCGCTTCCAGATAAGCCTGAGCCAAAGCCATCTGCGCTTCAGGACTCCCAAGTTCTGCTGCTTTCAGGTAATAGGCCCATGCAATCTTCGTATCCATGGTCAAATCGCCGTACCCGTATTCATAAGCAACTCCAAGGTTAAAGAAACCCCATGCTTGTCCCGCTGCAACAGCAGCACGATAGATCTCAACAGCCTTGAATGAGTCAGGTTCCAGAGTTTTGTTGACTTCAAGGTGCCCGAGCCCGTGAATATAGAAATCGCTGAGTGTCGCTTGCGCCCCCCAGTCGCCAAGCTGAGCCGCTGTCGACACATCACGAAGGACACTCGCGAGTGAGTCCTTTGAAAGAAGATATTCGAAGTTGCTATGCCACAGTCTTCTGGCACGCATGTAAATGTGATAAGCGTTAACATCCCGCTGCTTTGGCATTGTCTCCTTCCAGCGACCGCAGATCGGGAGCGGACGGTTCACATCGAACTCCGGCAATCCGGACGGCGTGGTGTGCATGGCACTGTACTCCAAATGTTGTCGGCCAAAATCTTTGCCAAGAATCGCACTGAAGACGAGGATGGTGACGGCAATCCAACGAGACGAGAAGGGCACCATGACTAAATATCCGGAGACCCGGGTTCCGCTCTTACAGTGAAAGAAACTACTTTTCCGTTGAATGCGGAAGGTGCATCGCCGATCATTCTTAACCGGTTTTCCTTCATTTTTTTACACCATTGGGCAAAGAATTCCCCCAAGTCTTCGAACTGTGGCGGACTGTCTTTGCCAGTGCACTGATGGAAGAGAACACGACGCAGTTCATAAGCGACGTCCTTGGCTTCACTGAGGACATTGAGCTCACCCTCCATCGCCATGTTCCACTTCCATCGAAGTACTGTGTCGCTATTTCAGTAGGAAACGGGGCCGTCACGCTCTAACTCAAGAGCGCTTTCGATCCCTTTCCACGTCGGTAGCGCGGCTGGCGGCATTGGCAGGACATTGTCAATTCTGGTCAAACGGAGGTCCGGATTAATTTCTAGCGCTTTGCCAATTTCCCAATATCGCTTCTCTCGTTCAGAATCGGGGGCGAGGTCAAGTTCTCTTCGTTCGCGTTGCGCCTCAACCTTCAGGTGACGCCAATCCATTTCGCCAAATAGAATTGCCAGTGCAATTGCTGAGCGATCATTGCCGAAGCGCACACCGTCTTGATAAAACTTGAAAGCCGCGACATGGCGCCTCTGAGTACGCGCATTCATGCCCAATTCCTCAGCCGCCGGACCATGGCCTTGTTTGTAAGCGCACATCTGCATCGTTTCTTCCGCGTTCCAACGCTTGGCATCTCGATAGGCTTGCGCCAACGCCATCTGCGCCTCTGGACTCCCAAGTTCCGCAGCCTTCAGGTAATAGGCCCATGCTATTTTTGAGTCCACCGGCACATCGCCGTACCCATGTTCGTACGCAACGCCCAGGTCATAAAAGCCCCATGCCTGGCCAGCGGCAACCGCGGCGCGATAAATCTCGACAGCCTTAGACGCGTCTGGCTCAAGGACCTTGTTCATCTCAAGTTGGCCGAGTCCGTTGATATAGAAATGGCTGAGAGTCGCGCGCGCGCCCCAATCACCGCGCTGGGCAGCTAAGCTAACGTCGCGAAGGACGCTCGCGAGCTGATCCCTAGAAAGCAGATATTCGAAATTACTTCGCCACAGATCCCTCGCCTTGATGTAAAACCTATAGGCGTCAGGATCCCTCTGTCTCGGCATGGTCTCCTTCCAACGTCCGCAAGTCGGAATCGGTCCATTCACATCAAATTCATACAAGCCCGGCGGCATCGTGTGCAGGGCAAG
>NZ_JAKLTS010000022.1 GCF_022012445.1 Massilia sp. TS11 | reverse complement strand
AAACGTCGGCACGGCCGGCGGCTCGCTGACCGTCACCCTCGATACGACGGCCCCGTCGGCACCGAGCACGGCCATCGATCTGAGCAGCGGCTCGGACAGTGGTTCCTCGAACACGGACAACATCACCAGCACGCTGGCCCCGACCGTGCGTGTCAGCCTGGCCGGCACCAATGCCGTGGCTGGCGATCTGGCCGAATTGCTGCTGGGCGGCTCCGCGCTGGCCCATGCCGTCACGGCGACCCTGAGCAGCACCGACATCAGCAATGGCTACGTCGATCTGACCGTCACCAGTGGCGACCTCGGCAGCGACGGCACGAAGGCCCTGACGGCGCGCGTCACCGACAAGGCCGGCAACGTCGGCACGGCTGGCGGCGCGTTCAGCTTCACGCTCGACACCACGGGCCCGTCTGCCCCGAGCACGGCTGTCGATCTGGCCAGCGGTTCGGATAGCGGTCTGTCGAACTCGGACGACATCACCAGCACGCTGGCCCCGACCGTGCGCATCAGCCTGGCCGGTACGAATGCCGTCGCCGGTGACATGGCCGAGCTGCTGCTTGGCGGATCTTCGCTGGCCCATGCCGTCACGGCGACGCTGAGCAGCACTGACATCAGCAACGGCTACATTGACGTCAGTGTCACCAGCGGCGATCTGGGCAGCGATGGCAACAAGGTCTTCACGGCGCGTGTGACCGACAAGGCTGGCAACGTCGGCACCGCCGGCGGCTCGCTGACCGTCAAGCTGGATACGACGGCACCGTCCGCACCGAGCACAGCCGTCGATCTGGTCAATGCCTCCGACAGCGGCTTGTCGAATTCCGACAACATCACCAGCACCCTGGCCCCGACGATCCGCATCAGCCTGGCCGGTACCAATGCCGTGGCCGGCGATGTGGCCGAGCTGCTGCTCGGTGGTTCCGCGCTGGCCCATGCAGTCACCGCTTCGCTCAGCAGCACCGACATCAGTAATGGCTATGTCGATGTCAGCCTCACCAGCGGCGATCTGGGCAGCGATGGCAACAAGGTCTTCACGGCCCGCGTCACTGACCAGGCCGGCAACGTCGGCACGGCTGGCGGCTCGCTGACCGTCACCCTCGATACGACGGCCCCGTCGGCGCCGAGCACGGCCATCGATCTGGCCAGTGCTTCGGACAGCGGTTCCTCGAACACGGACAACATCACCAGCACCCTGGTCCCGACGGTGCGCGTCAGCCTGGCCGGCACCAATGCTGTCGCTGGCGATCTGGCCGAACTGTTGCTGGGCGGCTCCGCGCTGGCCCATGCCGTCACCGCAACGCTGAGCAGCACCGACATCAGCAATGGCTATGTCGATCTGACCGTCACCAGTGGCGACCTCGGCAGCGACGGCACGAAGGCCCTGACGGCCCGCGTCACCGACAAGGCCGGTAACGTCGGCACGGCTGGCGGCGCCTTCAGCTTCACGCTCGACACCACGGCCCCGTCGGCGCCGAGCACGGCTGTCGATCTGGCCAGCGCCTCCGACAGCGGCAGCTCGAACACGGACAACATCACCAGCACGCTGGCGCCGACTGTACGCATCAGCCTGGCCGGTACGAATGCCGTCGCCGGTGACATGGCCGAGCTGCTGCTCGGCGGTTCTTCGCTCGCCCATGCGGTCACGGCAGTGCTGAGCAGCACCGACATCAGCAATGGCTATGTCGATGTCAGCGTCACCAGCGGCGACCTGGGCAGCGATGGCAACAAGGTCTTCACGGCGCGTGTGACTGATCAGGCCGGTAACGTGGGTACGGCCGGCGGCTCGCTGACCGTCACCCTCGACACCACCGCGCCGGTGGCGCCGTCGGCGCCAGCCCTGGCTGTCGGTTCCGACACCGGCCTGTCGACAAGCGACAACCTGACCAACCTCACCACGCCGACCCTGAGCGGGACGGCCGAAGCCGGCGCGATCGTCACCTTGTACGATGGCGCCACCTCGATCGGCAGCGCCGTCGCCACGGGCGGCAACTGGAGTATTACCACCAGCACGCTGGCGGAAGGCGCACATACGCTGACCGCCAAGGCCACCGATGCGGCTGGCAATACCGGCGTCGCCTCGAGCGGCCTGTCGGTCCAGGTCGATACGACGGCACCGACGCTGAGCATCAGCAGCAATGTCTCGGCCCTGAAGATCGGCGAGACGGCCACCGTCACCTTCACCTTCAGCGAAGACCCGGGCAGCAGCTTCAACAGTGGCGATATCACGGTCAGCGGTGGCACCCTGGGTAGCCTCAGCGGCAGCGGCCTGACGCGCACGGCCGTCTTCACCCCAACCACGAATACGAATGGCGGCACTGCGTCGATTACCGTCGCGGCCGCCAGCTACACGGACGCCGCCGGCAACAGCGGCGGCGCCGGAACCAGCCCCAGCCTGACGTTCGACACGCTGGCGCCGACGCTCAGCATCACCAGCGACAAGTCGGCCCTGAAGATTGGCGAGACCGCCACCATCACCTTCACCTTCAGCGAAGATCCGGGCAGCAGCTTCACCTGGGATGGCAGCAGCGGCGATATCACGGTCAGCGGCGGCACCCTGTCGGCCATCAGTGGCACCGGCGTGACGCGCACGGCCGTGTTCACGCCGACCGCCAACACGAATGGCGGCACGGCCTCGATCACGGTGGCTGCGAGCAGCTACACCGACGCGGCTGGCAACGGCGGTGGCGCCGGCAGCACGCCGAGCGTCAGCTTCGATACGCTGGCCCCGAACGCGCCGGCGACGCCGGACCTGATCGACGCCAGCGACAGCGGCGCATCGGCCACCGACAACCTGACCAAGCTGACTACGCCGACCTTCAGCGGCACTGCAGAAGCCGGTGCGACCGTGACCCTCTACGAAGGCAGCACCGTGCTCGGCACGGCGGTGGCCACGGGCGGCAACTGGTCGATTACCAGCAGCACCCTGAGCCAGGGCAGCCACACGGTCTACGCCAAGGCCACCGACGCCGCCGGCAATACCGGCATCGCCTCGGGCAATCTGACGCTGAACGTCGATACCACGGCCCCGACGCTGAGCATCACCAGCGACAAGGCCAATCTCAAGGCGGGCGAGACGGCCACGATCACCTTCACCTTCAGCGAAGATCCGGGCAGCAGCTTCACCAGCGGCGACATCACGGTCGCTGGCGGCACCCTGGGTACGCTCAGCGGCAGCGGCCTGACGCGCAGCGCGGTGTTCACGCCGGCGGCGGACATGGACGCGCGCGCGGTGTCGATCACCGTAGCGGCGGCCAGCTACTCGGATGCCGCTGGCAACAATGGCGGTGCCGGCGCCAGCCCGACGATCAGCGCCGATACGCGTGCGCCGGCCGCGCCCTCGGTACCCAAGCTTGACAGCGACAGCGGCGCCTCGTCGACCGACAATCTGACCAATGCGGCGACCCTGAGCTTCAGCGGAACGGCCGAGGCAGGTTCGACGGTGACCCTGACCGATGGCAATGGCAAGGTGTTGGGCACCGGCGTGGCCGATGGCGGTAACTGGTCGATCGCGGTGGGTGGACTGGCGGAAGGCGCGCTGCAGGTCGCGGCCTTCGCGACTGACGCTGCAGGTAACATCGGCGCCGCCTCCGGCGCCCTGAACGTGCAGATCGACCGTACGGCCCCGAACGCGCCGGCCCTGGCACTGCCCAAGGGCGGCAGTATCAGCAATGACGGTGCCGTCAGTCTGAGCGGCCTGGAAAATGGCGCTGTCTGGGAATACAGCCTCGACGGCGGCAAGCAATGGCTGGCCGGCAGCGGCAGCCAGCTGGTCCTCAGCGGCGACGGCATGAAGAATGTGTTGGTGCATCAGATCGACATGGCCGGCAATGTGGGCAGCAATGCCAGCTTGCAGTTCATGCTCGATACCCAGCCGTTGACGACGGCCAGTATCAGTGTCGGCGCCCTCGAAGTTGGCGGCGGCAATAGCGTCGAGGTCGTCGTGCGCTTCCCGTTCGCGGTGTCGGGCTTTGGCCTGGAAGACCTGACGGCCGCGCACGGCAAGCTCGACCAGCTGGTGATGACCGATCCGGGCCGCGCCTGGTCGATGCGCTATACGCCGAATCCCGGCTACACGGGCAGCGAGACCCTGGTGCTCGATCTTGGCGGTGTCAGCAGCAGTGCCGGCTCCGTCGGCCGCGGCCAGGTCAGCTCGGCCAGCTTCCAGGTCGATACCCAAGGCCCGGGCGCCACCGTCAGCGTGGTCGAGTCGACCCTGAACGCGGGCGAGACCGGCCACCTGAATATCCAGTTCAACGAGGCCGTGCGTGGCTTCGGCCTGGAAGACCTGCGCGCTGATGGCCTGAGCGTGTCGGACCTGAGCTCGAGCGACGGCGGCCGCACCTGGACCGCCTTGCTGCGTCCGCTATCGGGCAACGATGGCGGCGGCAAGACGGTCAGCCTGGACCTGAGCGGCGTGCGCGATGTGATCGGCAATGCCGGTCAGGGCCAGGTGCTGTCCAACAGCTACACCGTGCATGCGCCGGGCCTGGGCGCGCAGATTGCGCTCGACAAGACGACGCTGCTGGCGGGCGACAGCGCCACCGTGCAGATCGCCTTCAACCAAGTGGTCAGCGGCTTTGACCTGTCCGACCTGCAAGTCAGCGGCGGCAGCCTGTCCGGCCTCAGCAGCAGCGATGGTGGCAAGACCTGGCAAGCGCGCCTGACCCCGGCTGACAATCTCCAGACCAACGGCAACCTGATCACGCTGGCCCTGGCCGGCGTGCGCGGCGCCGATGGCCTGGCGGGCACGGGCACGGTCAGCTCGGGCAGTTTTGCGACCAACACCGTGCGTCCGGGCGCCACGCTGAGCCTGGCCGACAGCACCCTGCAAGCGGGCAAGGCCACGACCTTGAAGGTGCAGTTCAGCGAGGCCGTGACTGGCTTCGGTCTGGAGGACCTGCAGGTCAGCGGCGCCACCCTCGGCCAGCTGAGCAGCAGCGATGGCGGCCTCACCTGGACGGCCAGCCTGCAGCTGCCGGCCACGGCCGCCGCCGGTAACCTCGATGTGCGTCTGGCGCTCGACGGCGTGCGCAACCTGGCAGGCAATAGCGGCCTGGGCAGCGTAGCCTCGAACAGCATGCTGGTGGTCTCGGCCGGCGCGGTGCTGGGCACGGTCGACGGCGTGACGACGGTGACCGACTCGCGTCCGAACCCGAACCTGGGCTCGCGCGACCAGGTGCTGGTGGTGCCCGTCACCACGCCGAGCCGCTCGGACGACCCGAACTCGCCGAACGCCAACCTGGCCGATATTCCGATTGGCGTGAGCGGCAATGGCGGCGACCAGACCAAGCTGACCGTCTCGCTGCCGGTCGGCGCCGGGGTCCAGGTCGAAGGTCCGCAGACCCTGCTGACCAAGGACCAGGCCAGGATCGACCTGATCCAGCGCATCGAATCGCGCACCCCGACCGGCTCGCAGGAACAGTCGCATATGACGGGCCTGGGTACCGACTTCTTGAATACCATCGGCGCGACCGGCATCGAGTCGAAGACGGTGGTGCCGGTGGCGACCTACACCGGCGGCCGCTCGCCGACGATCATCGTCTCGGGCAGCTCGACCACGCCGCCGACGGGCAGCACGAATAGCACGGCCATCGGCCTGGTGATCGATACCAGCGCCCTGCCGGCGAATTCGACGATCAAGCTCGACAACGTGGACTTCGCCGCGATCGTCGGCGCGGTCACGGTGCGCGGCGGCGATGGCCGCAACTATGTGATCGGCGACTCCGCGTCCCAGACCATCTATCTGGGTGCGGACGACGACATCCTCAACGGCGGCGGCGGCGACGACTTCATCGGCAGCGCCGGTGGCGACGACATACTCGACGGCGGCGCCGGCAATGACCTGGTCGCCGGCGGCATCGGCAACGACAAGCTGTTCGGCAGTGAAGGCAACGACGTGCTCGAAGGCGGCCGCAGCGACAGCGGCAGCTGGAAGTTCTTCGTCAAAGGCGACGGCAGCATCCAGGCCCTGCACAACGGCGCCGTGTTCGCCGAGGGCCTCAGCGAATGGGTGGATGGTAAGGAGTTCGACAGCAGCAATGCCGATCTGGCCTTCCTGAGCCATCAGAGCGCCAAGCTGGTCGATGTGGCCCTGCTGTACAGCGCCTTCGGGCGCGCGCCCGACCTCGGCGGCCTGGCCTACTGGTCGCGCGCCGAAGTGCCGGCGGCCGATATCGCGGCCGGCATGCTGCGCTCGTCCGAATGGGCTGGCAACACCCTGGCCCAGGCCAGCAACACCGACTTCCTGAACGGCATCTACCAGCAGATTCTCGGCCGCATGCCGGATGCTGCCGGTCTGCAGTTCTGGCTCAACCGCCTGGCCGGAAGCGACGGTCAGCCGGCCGCCACGCGCATGGACGTGCTGCTGTATCTGGCCCTGAGCGGTGAACACCGCACGGCGATGACGACCAGCGATGGCATCGTCGTCGGCGAGGTCAAGACCCAGACCGAGCGCGGCTGGTTCAGCGGCAGTGGCGACGACATCCTCGATGGCGGTCCGGGCAGCGATGTACTGGTCGGTGGGGATGGCTTCGATACGGCCGTCTACTCGGGCAAGCAGGATGGCTACAAGATCCTGATCGGCAAGGATGGCACGCTGAAGGTGGCCGACAAGGCCAATAGCGATGTCGATACCCTCATCGAGATGGAGCGCATCCAGTTCGCCGATGGCAAGCTGGACCTGGGCTTCACCCAGGCCCCGGCGGCCAAGCTGCAGACCCTGGGCATGCTCTACCAGACCCTGTTCCATCGCGCGGCCGATTTCGGCGGTCTGCAGTACTGGCTCGGCAAGTCGCTCGACACGGCCGGTCTGGCCCAGGGCTTCACCGGCCTGAACGAGTTCCAGAACCTGTACGGCAAGATGGACAACGCGGCCTTCGTCCAGGCCCTGTACGCCAACACCGGGCTGGCCGCCACGGCCGCCGGCGGCCAGCAGTCCTGGATCGACTATCTGGGCAACCACACGCGTGCCGAACTGGTCGCCAACTGGGTCAGCAACAGCGCCGTGATCGCCGCCGAAAACGGCAGCAACGGGGTCTGGCTGCTGTAAGCGCGCACACACGCATCCGCCTGCTGCGGCGGGTGCGTGTGGTGAGGGGAAAAACTGGAAGTGGAAAACAAAAAAGCCACCCGTAGGTGGCTTTTTCTTGATGCTGGCGGAGCGGACGGGGCTCGAACCCGCGACCCCCGGCGTGACAGGCCGGTATTCTAACCAACTGAACTACCGCTCCGTGCTTTCGCAATCGGTCTTCGTTGAGTGCCCAATGGTGGGTGCTGAGAGGGTCGAACTCCCGACCTACGCCTTGTAAGGGCGCCGCTCTACCAACTGAGCTAAGCACCCATTTGGAACCACTCTGACGTGTGTCAGCACGTCCGAAAGAGGCCGTATTATAGACGCCCTTCTCCGGACATGCAAGCCCTTACTGCGTGATCCCCCATTGCGCGAGCATCCAGGCCTGGATGAAGGCCTGCTCCTTGAGCGCGTCGTAGCGGCCCGAGGCGCCGCCGTGGCCGGCCCCCATGTTCACTTTCAGCAGCAGCGGATTGCTGTCGGTTTTGTAGGTGCGCAGTTTGGCGACATATTTGGCCGGCTCCCAGTACATGACCTGGCTGTCGTTCAGGCCGGTGGTGACGAGCATCGACGGGTAGGCCTTCTTCTCAATATTGTCGTAGGGCGAGTAGGACTTCATGTAGTCATAGGCCGCCTTCTCGTTCGGGTTGCCCCATTCGAGGTATTCGCCGGTGGTCAGCGGCAGGCTGGCGTCCATCATCGTGTTCATCACGTCGACGAAGGGCACGGCCGCATGCACGGCATGGAACAGGTCGGGGCGCATATTGGTGACGGCGCCCATCAGCAGGCCGCCGGCGCTGCCGCCCTGGATCACCAGCTTGTCCTTGTTCGTGTACTTGTTGGCGATCAGCCATTCGGCGCTGTCGATGAAGTCGTAGAAGGTATTCTTCTTCTTCATCAGCATGCCGTCTTCGTGCCAGTGCTCTCCCATGTCGTTGCCGCCACGGATATGGGCCTGGACGAAGATCACGCCGCGGTCGATCAGCGACAGGCGGTTGGACGAGAACGCAGCCGTGGCCGGGATGCCATACGAGCCATATGCGTAGAGCAGCAGCGGGGCCGAGCCGTCGAGCTTGGTGCCCTTCTTGTAGATGGTCCACAGCGGCACTTTCACGCCGTCGCGCGCGGTCGCCCACAGACGGTGCGCTTCGTAGCGGCTCGGATCGAAACCGCCGAGCACTTCCTGGCGCTTGAGCACGGTCTGCTTGCCGGTCTTCATGTCCACATCGAGCGTCGTGGCCGGCGTCAGCGGCGACTGGTAGGACAGGCGCAGCTGGCTGGCCGTGTACTCGGGCGTGCCGCCCTGGCGCAGCGTGTAGACCTCGTCGTCGAATTTCACCGTCTGCCAGTGTTTGCTGGTGAAGTCGTAGATGCGCAGGCGGTCGAGCGCCTGGCTGCGCTCGCTCACGACGAGAAAGTTCTGGAACATGTCGATGTCGGTGATCAGCACGTCCGCATTGTGCGGCACCACTTCGGTCCAGTGCTTCTCATCGGGCGTGGCCAGCGGGGCCTTCACGACGCGGAAGTTCTTGGCGTTCTTGTTGGTCAGGATATAGAGCTCCTTGCCGCGCACATCGACTTCATAGCGGTGGCCCTTGTTGCGGCCGAGCGAGCGGAAAGCGGCCGTCGGCGTGGCCGTCGGCAGCAGGCGCACCTCGTGGGTGTCGGTCGCATGCGATTGCAGCACGAAGTATTTTTCGTCGCGCGTGGTGCTCAGGCTCAGCGCAAACAGCTCGTCCTTTTCGGTCAGCACCTGTTCCGGCTGGCCGCCGAGCTTGATGCGCAGCAGGCGGTCGCTGCGCTTGGTGACGGCGTCTTCCTGCAGCAGCAGCAGGGTCTGATTGTCGGCGGCCCAGGCCAGGCCGGTGATGCGCGGCTGCGCGGCCACCAGTTCCTTGCCGCTGGCCAGGTCCTTGACGTGCAGTTCGTACTGGCGGAAGCCGGTGGTGTCGGTCGTGTAGGCCAGCAGCTTGGCGTTCGGGCTGACCGCCATGCGGCCAACGGCGAAGAATTTGTGGCCCTCGGCCATGGCGTTCATGTCGAGCAGGACTTCCTCGGCCGCCTTCTCGTCATAGGCCTTGGCGGCGTTGGCGTGACGCCGCGCGTACACCTGGTACTGCTTGCCCGCTTCGCTGCGGAAGTAGTAGAAGTAGTCGCCTTTGCGGGTCGGCACCGACAGATCGGTTTCCTTGATGCGCCCTTTCATCTCCGCGTACAGGGTGTCGGTCAGCGGCTTGAACGAGGCCGTCATGGCCTCGGTGTAGGCGTTCTCGGCATTGAGATGGGCGATGACGGCCGGGTCCGTCTTTTTGTGCATCCAGCGGTAGTCGTCGGTGACGACTTCACCGTGGCGGGTTTCCTGCCAGGCCGTTTTGGCGGCCACTGGCGGGGTCGGGAGGTCGGCGGCGTGAACGCTGGTGGCGATCAGGCCGGCCATGAGAGGTCCGAGGATAAGGCGCGACACTTCAACTCCTTTGTGCAAAGATGGCGGTTCATGATTTTCTGGAGCCCCTGAATGCTGGCTGAGGCCAAAGTGTATGCGAAGCTGGACCGTAGGCTGCTGCCGCTGTTGTTTTTCTGCTATGTGGCGGCCTACC
Source organism: Massilia sp. TS11 (assembly GCF_022012445.1). Lineage (GTDB taxonomy): Bacteria > Pseudomonadota > Gammaproteobacteria > Burkholderiales > Burkholderiaceae_D > Telluria. Next base: position 27,563 of record NZ_JAKLTS010000022.1, on the reverse strand, counting down.
TCGACCGCGTGAATGTCGGCTTCGCCAAGCTGCAGATGATGGGCGACCTCGGCCTGTCCGACCTCGCGTATGGCACCGGCGCCGGCATTTTCTTCATCGGCTACTTCCTGTTCGAAGTGCCGTCGAATCTGATTCTCGCCAAGGTCGGCGCGCGCCGCTGGATCGCGCGCATCATGATCGGCTGGGGGCTGGTGTCCTGCGCCAATCTGTTCGTGCGCGACGCGGCCAGTTTCTACCTGCTGCGCTTTCTGCTCGGTCTGGCCGAGGCCGGTTTCTTCCCCGGCATCGTGCTGTATCTGACCTACTGGTATCCGGCCGCGCGCCGCGCCCGCATCGTTGCCATCTTCATGAGCGCGGTGGCGGTGGCCGGTGTGGTTGGCGGGCCGCTGTCGGGCTGGATCATGGCGCGCTGCGCCGGCCTGCACGGACTGGCCGGCTGGCAGTGGCTGTTCCTGCTCGAAGGCCTGCCCTCGATCGTACTCGGTGTTGCCGTGCTGCTCTGGCTCGACGACCGCATCGCCGACGCGCGCTGGCTGACGCCCGCCGAACAGCAGCTGCTGACCCAGGCCGTCGCCGCCGAGGCGCGCGCCATCGCTCCGCGTTCGCTGCGCGCCACCTTTGCCGATGGCCGCGTGTGGGCGCTGGCCCTGGTCTATTTCTGTTTTGTGATGGGCCTGTACGGGGTGAGCTTCTGGCTGCCGCAGCTGCTGAAAAACGCCGGTGCCCAGGATGTGCTGACGATCGGCCTGATGACGGCCGTGCCCTGGTGTCTGGGCGCGCTGGCGATGATCGCGCTGGCGCGCCGCTCCGACCGGCTGGGTGAGCGGCGCGGCCATGTGGCGCTGGCGGGTCTGGCCGGCGCGGCCGGCCTGCTGCTGTCGACGCTGGCGGCGGGCCAGCCCTGGCTGTCGCTGGCCGCGCTGAGCCTGGCCACGGCCGGCATTCTCGCCACGCTGCCGATTTTCTGGAGCCTGCCGACCGCCATGCTGAGCGGCGCGGCGGCGGCGGCCGGCATCGCGCTGATCAACTCCTTCGGCAATCTGGCCGGCTTCCTCAGCCCCTTCCTGGTCGGCGCCATCCGCGAGGCCAGCGGCAGCACCAGCGGCGGCATGCTGGTGCTGGCGGCGGCCATGCTGATCGGCGCCGCCATCGTCACGCGGGTGGCGCGCCCATGATGCCTCTCCTGGACGCCATGATGCAGGCCGCGCTGGCGGCCGTCGACCCGATGCGGGTGCTGCCGGCCCATCTACCGCCGCCGCCGCGCGGGCGCACGGTCGTTGTCGGCGCTGGCAAGGCCAGCGCGCGCATGGCGCAGGCGCTCGAGGCGCATTGGGCGGGGCCTTTGTCGGGCGTGGTCGTCACGCGCTACGGCTATGGGGCGCCGTGCACGCGCATCGAGATCGTGGAGGCGGCCCACCCGGTGCCGGATGCGGCCGGGGCGGCCGCGGCCCAGCGTGTGCTGGCGGCGCTGCAGGGACTGACGGCCGACGATCTGGTCATCTGTCTGATGTCGGGCGGCGGCTCGGCCTTGCTGGCCATGCCGCCGCCGGGCGTGAGCCTGGACGACAAGCGTGCCTTGACGCGCGCGCTGCTGATGTCGAGTGCGCCGATCGGGGCGATCAACACGGTGCGCCGCCATCTGTCGGGCATCAAGGGCGGGCGGCTGGCGCTGGCCTGCCATCCGGCCCGTGTGCACACGCTGGTGCTGTCCGACGTGCCGGGCGATGATCCGGCCGTGGTGGCCTCGGGCCCGACCTTGCCCGATGCGAGTACGGCGGACGATGCGCTGGCGCTGCTGGCGCGCTATCAGATCGCGGTGCCGCCTGCCGTGGTGGCGGCCCTGCGCGATCCGGCGCTGGCGGCGCCGCGGCCGGGAGATGCGCGGCTGGCCGGGCATGCCGCGGCCATCATCGCGACCGCCGACACGGCGCTGGCGGCGGCTGAAGCGGTCGCACGCGCGGCCGGCTATCCGGTGATGAACCTGGGCGGTGCGCTGGAAGGCGAGGCGCGCGAGGTGGCGCGGGTGCATGCGGCGCTGGCGGCTCAGGGGGCGGGGCGGCTGGTGATCCTGTCCGGCGGCGAGACCACGGTGACGGTGCGCGGCTCGGGACGCGGGGGGCGCAATACCGAGTATCTGCTGGCGCTGGCCCTGGCCCTCGATGGCGCGCCGGGCGTGCATGCGCTGGCCATCGATACCGATGGCATCGATGGCAGCGAGGACAATGCGGGCGCCTGGATCGGGCCGGATTCGCTGGCGCGCTTTGATGGCGATGCCCAGGCGGCGCTCGATAACAACGATGCCTACGCGGTGTTCGCGGCCCTCGGTGATCTGGTGGTGACGGGGCCGACGCGCACCAATGTGAATGATTTGCGGGTGGTTTTGGTGGAGCGCGCGGGTCTTAAGACCCGCCCTACGACCCGCCCTACTGTATAAAAACACAGCTATACTGTCGGGCGTGAATGCTCCGGTACGAAAAATCATCCACTGCGATTGCGACTGCTTTTACGCTTCGGTCGAGATGCGCGATAACCCTGCCCTGCGCGAGGTGCCGCTGGCCATCGGCGGCCGGCCGGACCAGCGCGGCGTGCTCGCCACCTGCAACTACGTGGCGCGCGCCTTCGGTGTGCGCTCGGCCATGGCGACCTCGCAGGCGCTCAAGCTGTGCCCCGATCTGGTGGTGCTGCCGCCGAATATGGAGAAGTACCGCGCGGCCTCGCGCCAGATCATGGCCATCTACCGCGGATACACGGAGCTGGTCGAGCCGCTCTCGCTCGATGAAGCCTACCTCGATGTGAGCGATGCGCCGCACTGCAAAGGCAGCGCCACCCTGATCGCCCAGGAGATCCGCGCCAAGATCGCGGCCACGGTCGGCATCACCGCCTCGGCCGGGGTGGCGCCCAACAAATTCGTGGCCAAGATCGCCAGCGACTGGAACAAGCCCGATGGCCTGTTCCTGGTCAAGCCGGATGAAGTCGACGCCTTCGTCGCCGCCCTGCCGGTGAAGAAGCTGTTCGGCGTCGGCAAGGTCACGGCGGCCAAGCTCAATCGGCTGGGCGCCCATACCTGCGCCGATCTGCGCAGCTGGTCGCTGCTCGATCTGGAGCGCCACTTCGGCCGCTTCGGCGCGCGCCTGCATGACCTGTGCCGCGGCATCGACCAGCGCGCCGTGCAGCCTTCGCAGGAGCGCAAATCGGTCAGCGTGGAGGAGACCTACACGCCCGATGTGCCCGACCTGCCGGCCTGTCTGGCCCTGCTGCCGGAGCTGTTCGAGCAACTGCAAAAGCGCATCGCGCGCGCCAACTGTGCGCAGCAGGTGCACAAGCTGTACGTGAAAATCCGTTTCGCGGACTTCCATCACACTACCGTCGAATGTCTGGGCCGCGCGCCCGACCTGGCCCAGTACGCGCGCCTGATGGAGACCGGCTGGCTGCGCGCCAGCCAGCCGGTGCGCCTGCTCGGCGTGGGCGTGCGTCTGGCCGAGGCGCGCGGGCGCGATCAACTCAGCCTGTTCGACGGCGTGTAAAATAGCCGACCTTCTGAAGGAGATGACAGTTTTATGTGGTTCAAGAACCTGCAGGTCTACCGCCTGCCCGCCCCCTGGAACAAAACCCCCGAGGAGATCGAACAGGCCCTCGCCACCCAGCGCTTCGCTCCGGCCAGCAGCAATGAGATGCTGCGCCAGGGCTGGGACTCGCCGCGCGGTAACGAGCAGCTGGTCCACGTGGTCCACAAGCAGATGCTGATCATGCTCGGCACCGAGAAGAAGCTGCTGCCGACCTCGGTCATCAACCAGGTCGCCAAGGCCAAGGCCAAGGACCTCGAGGAACAGCAGGGCTTCCCGCCCGGTAAAAAGGCGATGAAGGAGCTGAAGGAGCGCGTGGCCGATGAACTGCTGCCGCGCGCCTTCTCGATCCGCTCGAATGTGTTCACCTGGATCGACCCGGTCAATGGCTGGCTGGTGGTCGATGCGGCCAGCCCGGCCAAGGCCGACGACGTCGTCAAGCACCTGCTGAAGGCGGTCGACCGCATGCCGCTCGAAAGCCTGCGCGTGCAGCGCTCGCCGGTGACGGTGATGACGGCCTGGCTCGAACACGACGAATCGCCGGCCGGCTTCACGATCGACATGGACACCGAACTACGCGCCACCGGCGAAAGCCGCGCCGCCGTGCGCTATGTGAAGCACACGCTGGAGCCGGAAGACATCCGCCGCCACATCAAGTCGGGCAAGCAGTGCACGCGCCTGGCCATGACCTGGAACGACCGCATCTCCTTCGTGCTGACCGAAGCGCTGGCCGTGAAGAGCGTGAAGGCGCTCGACGTGATGAAGGAAAACGAGTCGAGCGCGGTGGACGACAACGAGAAGTTCGACAACGACTTCATGCTGATGACCGGTGAGCTGTCGAAGATGCTGGCCGACCTGGTCGAGGCCCTCGGCGGCGAAGCCCGCGTCTGAGCTGCTATACTGTCGTCATGAACAGCGTCCGCAAGCATCGTCTGCATTGGTGGCGCCCCTGCTGAGGGGCGGCCTGTTCACACACGTCTAACGTCATTGTGATGCCGCCGGTTTTGGCGGCATTGCTTTTTTCAGGCATCCATCGGGACCGGCGCCATCGAGCCTAAGGAGAATTCCCGATGTCGCAGCAAGCCATTATCCTCACCGGCGACCGTACCACCGGTCCGCTCCACCTTGGCCACTATGTCGGCTCGCTGCGCGCGCGCGTCGAGCTGCAGCACCGCGCCACCCAGTTCCTGCTGCTGGCCGATACCCAGGCCATGACCGACAATGTCGGCCGCCACCAGAAGGTCACCGACAATGTGATCGAGGTCGCGCTCGACTATCTGGCGGCCGGCATCGATCCCGCCAAGTCGACCATCTTCATCCAGTCCCAGGTGCCGGAGCTGTGCGAGCTGTCGATGTATCTGCTGAATCTGGTCACGGTGTCGCGCCTGGAGCGCAATCCGACCATCAAGCAGGAGATCCAGCTGCGCGGCTTCGAGCGCGATATCCCGGCCGGCTTCCTCACCTATCCGGTGGCGCAGGCGGCCGACATCACGGCGTTTCGCGCCACCCGCGTGCCGGTCGGCGACGACCAGCTGCCGATGATCGAACAGACCAATGAGCTGGTGCGGCGCTTTAACCATACGGTCGGCCAGGAGGTGCTGGTCGAATGCGAGGCCGTGCTGTCGGCCGTGACGCGCCTGCCCGGCATCGACGGCCGCGCCAAGATGAGCAAATCGCTGGGCAACAGCATCGCCCTGGGCGCCACGCCGGATGAGATCAGCAAGGCCGTCAAGGCCATGTACACCGACCCCGGCCACCTGCGCGTGGACGACCCCGGCCAGGTCGAGGGCAATGTGGTGTTTGCCTTCCTCGACGCCTTCGATCCCGATCCGGCCGCGGTGGCCGAACTGAAGGCCCACTACCAGCGCGGCGGCCTCGGCGACAGCGTGCTCAAGCGCCGTCTCGATGTCCTGCTGCAGGAGACGCTGGCGCCGATCCGCGCCGCGCGCGAACAGTACAGTGCCGACCGTGGCGAAGTGCTGGCGATGCTGCGCCGAGGCACCGAAAAAGCGCGCGCGGTGGCGGCCTGCACTGTTGCGGATGTCAAACGTGCACTGGGTCTTAATTATTTTTCTTGATTTGCACCAAAGTACAGCATACAAATAGCACCCAGCGGCTTAAGCTCCATTTTTCGATGCAAACCAGTCTCGGAGGATGCCATGGGCAGTATGCGGATCTCGGCCAAATTGAATGCCGGCTTTGGTGGTGTGATTGTCATGTTTGTGCTTCTGGCAGCCTTTACTGCCTGGCGCGTGGATGCGGTCTCGAAAGCCACGGCGCGCATGAACCTGTCGTCGGAGCTGCTGCGCCTGGCCGGCAGCTGGCAGGGCGATGTGCGTCAGAACTCGGCGCGCTCGCTGGCCGTCGGCCTGTCCGAGACGAACGTCATGCTCGACTTCTTCAAGGAAGCGATGACGGCCACCTCGGCCAACACCACGGCCACCCAGAAGCAGTTCTTCGACATGGTGCAGGACCCGGGCTCGCGCCAGCGCGCCGAAGCCGTGGTGACGATCCGCAAGCAGTGGCTGGCCACGCGCGACAAGGTCAATGAGCTGAAGAAGGCCGGCGACGGCGAGGGCGCGCGCGCCCTGGTGATGGGCGAGTTCACGAATGTGACCAACACCTACATCCAGGCCACCCAGGTGCTGGTCGACGGCGAGGTGAAACTGGTGAAGGAGGCCGAGGACGAGATCATGGCCCAGTTCCGCCAGCTGTATCTGGTCGGCGGCGCCCTGCTGGCGGTGACGGTGCTGCTGGCGGTCACGGTCAGCCAGGTGGTCTCGCGCGGGATTGCACGCGGCATCGCCGAGGCCAGCGAAGCGGCCCAGCGCATCGGCCAGGGCGATCTGTCGCAGCCGGTGGTCGTGCATTCGCAGGACGAGATCGGCGAGCTGCTGCAGGGCCTGGGCGCGATGCAGGATTCGCTGGTGCAGGTGGTCTCGCGCGTGCGCACCGGCGCCGAGTTCGTGGCCACGGCCAGCGCCGAAATCGCGCACGGCAATCAGGAACTGAGCGCGCGCACCGAAAGCCAGGCCAGCGCGCTGGAGGAAACGGCGGCCAGCACCGAGGAGCTCGGCTCGACCGTCAAGCAGAACGCCGAGAACGCCCAGCAGGCCAACCAGCTGGCCCTGAGCGCCAGCGCCATCGCCGACGAGGGCGGGCGCGTGGTGGGCGAGGTGGTGTCGACCATGCGCGGCATCACCGAGTCGAGCCAGAAGATCCATGACATCATCAATGTCATCGATGCGATCGCCTTCCAGACCAATATCCTGGCGCTCAACGCGGCCGTCGAGGCGGCGCGCGCGGGCGAGCAGGGGCGCGGTTTCGCCGTGGTCGCCAGTGAGGTGCGCAACCTGGCCGGGCGCTCGGCCCAGGCGGCCAAGGAAATCAAGGAGCTGATCACCGAGAGCGTCGAGCGGGTGCGCCACGGCAGCACCCTGGTCGATCAGGCTGGTAACACGATGACCGAGGTGGTGGCCAGCATCAGCCGGGTCAACACCATCATGGGCGAGATCAGCACGGCCAGCAGCGAGCAGAGCCATGGCGTCAGCCAGGTCGGCGAGGCGGTGGTGTCGATGGAGCAGGGCACGCAGGAGAACGCCGCCCTGGTCGAGGAGATGGCGGCCGCAGCGGCCAATCTGCGCCAGCAGGCGGCCGAACTGGTGGCCTCGGTGGCCGTGTTCCAGCTCGGCGCCGGCATGGGCGCGGCCAGCGGCGCGCCCGGACGCGCCTTGCTGCGCTGAGGATTAGAGCGGCTGGAACACGCCGGCCGTCTTGTTCTTCTTCACATTGTTCCAGCTGAAGATCTGGCCGTTCATGGCCACGTAGACGCCGGCCGGCAGCAGCTGGGCGGCGCTGACGGCGCAGCCGAGGTTGAACAGGGCGTCCGAATTGGCGATCTCGTAGGGGATCATGGCGCCGGTCAGCACGATGGTCTTGGCCAGCGCCGCCGCGCCCAGCACGGCCGCTGTTTCCGGCATGGTGTCGGTGCCGTGGATGATCACGATCGCGCTTTCCGGCGCCGCCTGGCAGGACGCCAGCACACGCGCGCGGTCGGCATCGAGCATATCGAGCGAGTCGAGCAGGGGCAGCACTTCGAGCGCGGCCGGCACCGTCATGCGGGTGCGCGCCAGCACGGCCGGCAGATGGCTGTCTGCAAAGCCGAGCTTGCCCTGGATTTCGTCGTAGTGTTTGTCGAAAGTGCCGCCGGTGGCGAGGATGCGCAGGCTCATGTTCGTGAACAGAAAAAAGTGGAGGGCGTCATGATAGCCGATACGCCGTGCGCACCTCATCTTTTGATACACTGGCCGGATGAAAGCGATCGCTCCCGGCACCGTCATCTTCCATCGCCACCGTGGCTACGGGGTGATCACCAGCGTCAATCTCCTGACCGGCTGGATCAGCGCGCGTTTCGGCAGCGAGGGGCGGACGCTCGACCTGAATCTGTCGAACGATGAAGTGCAGCATGCCGATGGCGAGCCGATCCGTTTTCGCCGCACGCCGCCCGACCGCATGCCCCATGCGCGCCTGATGGCGATGGTGCGCGCCCTGCACCAGGCCGGCTACCAGAAGCTGTACCTGTATTCCTGGCCCAAGCCTTCCGGCCTGCACTGGCGCTGGCATCTGTTCACCGGCCAGCGCAACTGGCTGCAGCGGCCCTGGCGCGAGGGCTGGTATGGCTCGGGCGCCGACTACAACTTCAATCCCGTCATGGGCTGGGGCGACAAGCCCGGCGCCAGCACGGATGAACTGATCCACGCGCTGGCCAAGTGCGATCCGCACGGCCTGGCCCAGGCGCTCGGGCGCGACGAGGACCACACGGCCTGGTTCGCCGAAGTCTGCGATCTGCTGCTGCCCAACTACATGTACAGCCTCGACATGCCGCCGCCGCGGCCCGGCGCCAGCGACATGCCGCGCGTGCCGGTGGTGCCGGTGCGCGCCAATGTGCTCGAGTACGACGGCCCGGCCCTGGCCTGGCCACCCGGCTGGCGCGGCCTGTGGGGCCACCAGCATGCGGCCCCGGCCCCGAAAATCGTGTTCTACTGAGGACGCTGCAGGGCTTCCGGGTTCAGGATATTGGTCGGCTGGCCGGCGGCAAAGGCCAGAATATTCCGGAACGCCGCCTCGAAATACAGGGCATAGCTGTCCTGTTCCACATAGCCCAGATGCGGCGTGCACAGCACGTGCGGCGCGCTCAGCAGCGGGTAGTCGGCCGGCAGCGGTTCCTGTTCAAACACATCGAGCGCGGCCCCGCCCGGACGGCCGGCGCGCAGGGCCGCTTCGAGCGCACCCGGCTGCACCAGTTCGGCGCGGCTGGTGTTGACGAACAAGGCCGTCGGTTTCATCTGCGCCAGATCGGCCGCCGTGACGATGCCGCGCGTGCTCTCGGCCAGGCGCAGATGCAGGCTCAGCACATCGGACTCGGCGAACAGGGCGGCGCGGCTGTCGGCCAGGGCGACGCCATCGGCGGCCGCGTTGCGCCGGGTCGTTTCGCCGCCCCAGGCCAGCACGCGCATGCCGAAGGCCTGGCCATAGCCGGCCACCAGGCGCCCGATCTTGCCGTAGCCCCAGATGCCGAGCGTGCGCCCGCGCAGGCTGCTGCCGAGCGTGTTGAACTCCGGCGTCAGCGAGGCCGTCTGCCAGCGTCCGTCCTTCAGATGGCGCGCATAGGGCACGATCTTGCGCGTGGCGGCCATGATCAGGGCCCAGGTCAGCTCGGCCGGGGCATACGGCGAGCCGACCCCTTCGGCGATGGCGACCCCGCGTTCCGTGCAGGCGGCCACGTCGATGTGGCCCGATACTCGGCCGGTCTGGGCGATCAGCTTCAGCTTGGGCAGGCGCGCCAGCAGCGCACGCGTGATCGGGCTGCGTTCGCGGATCAGGACCAGCACCTCGGCCTCGGCCAGACGGGCCGCCAGCTGGCCGAGCCCACGCACGGTATTCGGGAAGATTTTGACCTCGTGGCCGTCGAGCAGTTTCATGCACTCAAGGTGGCGCACCGCGTCCTGATAATCGTCGAGTATGCAAATTCTCATCGTCTTGCTTGTTTGTTTTGCCTCGAATCCGTAAAGAAAGTACAGGGCTTTCCGGGATGCGAAATAGCCTACTACATTACTCGGGTTAAATCGGCTACAAAAATGTAGTAGGGGCCGATAAAAGGCGTACAATCGGAGCCCCTGTTGCGGGGCGCCCTGCGCCCGACAGTGCCGGATTTGTATTGCCGTGATGCCGCCGCCTGCTGCGCGAGTCATGGCTGCCAGAATTCTTAATTGGCATTGGAGTGAGTATGAACCAACCCGTCATGCATGGCGTTGCAGCACTGAACGTCCCAGCTTACATCAAGCATCGCAAGCTCATCAATTGGGTGGCCGAAATCGCCGCCCTCACCAAGCCGGCGCGCATCTACTGGTGCGACGGTTCGCAGGAGGAATACGACCGCCTGTGCGCCGAGATGGTCGCCGCCGGCACCATGAAAAAGCTGAACCCGGAAAAGCGCCCGAATTCCTATCTGGCCTGCTCCGACCCGACCGACGTGGCGCGCGTCGAAGACCGCACCTTCATCTGCTCGGCCACCAAGGAAGAGGCCGGCCCGACGAATAACTGGGTGGCCCCGGCCGAGATGCGCGGCACCCTGAACGGCCTGTTCGACGGCTGCATGGCCGGGCGCACCCTGTATGTCGTGCCCTTCTCGATGGGCCCGCTGGGTTCGCCGATCGCCCACATCGGCGTCGAGCTGTCCGATTCGCCCTATGTGGCGGTGAATATGCGCATCATGACGCGCATGGGCAAGGCCGTGTACGAGGTGCTCGGCGAGAGCGGCGAGTTCGTGCCCTGCGTGCACTCGGTCGGTGCGCCGCTGGCGGCCGGCCAGCAGGACGTGCCCTGGCCCTGCAATGCCACCAAGTACATCGTGCATTTCCCGGAAACGCGCGAGATCTGGTCGTATGGCTCGGGCTATGGCGGCAACGCCCTGCTCGGCAAGAAATGCTTCGCCCTGCGCATCGCTTCGAACATGGGCTACCAGGAAGCCCAGGCCGGCGGCGCCGGCTGGCTGGCCGAGCACATGCTGATCCTCGGCGTGGAAAACCCGCAAGGCGAAAAGCACTATGTGGCGGCGGCCTTCCCCTCGGCCTGCGGCAAGACCAATTTCGCGATGCTGATTCCGCCCCAGAGCTTCAATGGCTGGAAGGTCACCACGATCGGCGACGACATCGCCTGGATCAAGCCGGGCAAGGACGGCCGCCTGTACGCGATCAACCCCGAAGCCGGCTATTTCGGCGTGGCCCCGGGCACGAACACCAAGACCAATTCGAACTGCATGTCCTGCCTGGACGGCAACACCATCTTCACCAATGTGGCGCTGACCGATGATGGCGACGTCTGGTGGGAAGGCCTGAGCAAGGAAGCCCCGGCCCATCTGATCGACTGGCAGGGCAAGGACTGGACCCCGGCCTCGGGCACCAAGGCCGCCCATCCGAACGCGCGCTTCACCGTGGCCGCGACCCAGAACCCGGTGCTCGATCCGGCCTGGGACGATCCGGCCGGCGTGCCGATCTCGGCCTTCATCTTCGGCGGCCGCCGTTCGACCACGGTGCCGCTGGTGACCGAGGCGCGCGACTGGGTCGAAGGCGTCTACATGGCCGCGACCATGGGCTCGGAAACGACCGCTGCGGCCGCTGGCCAGCAGGGCGTGGTGCGGCGCGATCCCTTCGCCATGCTGCCCTTCATGGGCTACAACATGAGCGACTACTTCCAACACTGGCTGAACATGGGCGCCAAGCTGAGCCAGCAGCCGAAGATCTTCTGCGTCAACTGGTTCCGTACCGATGCCGACGGCAAGTTCGTCTGGCCTGGCTTTGGCGACAATATGCGCGTGCTGAAGTGGATGCTCGACCGCATCGCCGGCAAGGCGGGCGGCAGCGAGAACGTGTTCGGCACCACGCCGAATTTCGAGGACATCAACTGGGACGGCCTGGCCTTCACGAAAGAACAGTTCGCCCAGATCACCTCGGTGGACAAGGCAGCCTGGACGGCCGAGCTCAAGCTCCATGCCGAGCTGTTCGAGAAGCTGGCCTACCATCTGCCGCAGGCCCTGGTCGACACCAAGGCCAAGATCGAGCAGCGCCTGAACGCCTGATTCTCCGGGCACACCAGCAAAAATGGCCGCATGCGCGGCCATTTTTTTTGGGATTCGGAAAAATGGGGTCAGACCCCATTTTTCCGGTTTAGCTGAACACGGGGAGGGCGCGGCGGGTGGCGGCGCGGGCTGGGGTCGCTGCGCCGGGCTGAGTGAGGCCGGCGCGCAGCTTGAAGATGCTGACGGCCTCGGCCAGCTGGCCGGCCTGCTCGTCGAGGCTGCCAGCGGCGGCGGCCGCGCGTTCGACCATGGCCGCATTCTGCTGGGTGGTCTGGTCCATCGCGCTGATCGCCTGATTGATCTGCTCGATGCCCTGGCTCTGCTCGCGGCTGGCCAGCGCAATTTCGCCGACGATGGTGGCCACGCCCTGCACGGCCTGGACGATGTCGCGCATGGTCGCCTCGGTGGCGTCGGCCATCTGCTTGCCGGCGTCGATCTGGCCGACCGAGCGGTCGATCAGGCCCTTGATCTCCTTGGCCGCCACGGTCGTGCGCTGCGCCAGGCTGCGCACTTCGCTGGCGACGACGGCAAAGCCGCGCCCCTGCTCGCCGGCACGCGCCGCTTCCACCGCGGCGTTGAGGGCCAGGATATTGGTCTGGAAGGCGATACCGTCGATCAGGCTGATGATGTCGACGATCTGGTGGGCCGAGTGGCTGATGTCGTTCATCATCGCGCCGACCGCGCTGACCGAGCGGCCGCCCTGCACGGCCACGGCGGCCGTCTGGCTGACCATCTGATCGGCCTGCTGGGCGCTGTCCGCATTCTGCTTCACGGTGGCCGCCAGTTGTTCCATGCTGGCGGCCGTTTCTTCAAGATTCGAGGCCTGTTCCTCGGTGCGCGCCGACAGGTCGAAATTGCCGGCCGCGATGGACTTGGTAGCGACCGTCATTTCGTCGACATTAGCGCGCACATCGCCGATGATGGCGATCAGATTGACCTGCATCTGCTGCAGGGCTTGCAGCAGCTGGCCGACGTCGCCGCGGCAGTCGGCAGTGATGCGGGTGTTGAGGTCGCCGCCGGCGATCGTCCGGGCCGAGGCGATGGCCGCGTGCAGCGGCCGCACCAGTTCGGCATACAGGCGCGCGCACAGGCCCCAGGACAGCAGGGCGCCGCCGCCGGCCAGGGCCGAGCACCAGGCGCGCGCGGCGCCGTGCAGCTGGCTCGCGCCGGACAGGCCGAGTGCCGCAAACAGCAGGAACAGCAGGCTGCCGCTGGCCGCCAGCTGGGTGCCGGCCGACAGATTGGCCAGGCGCGCCATCTGGCCGCGCAGGCCGCGCCGGCGGATCTCGCCGCGCACGATCATGAACTCGGGTTCGCGCGTGGCGGCCATGCTGCGGTAGAGCTTGTCGGCGGCCTCGATCTGGGCGCGCGTCGGCTTGCTGCGCACCGACATGTAGCCGACGGCGCGCCCCTGTTCAAAGATCGGCGTGACGTTCGCCAGCACCCAGTAGAAGTCGCCGTTCTTGCGGCGGTTCTTCACCATTCCGGTCCACGGCGTGCCGGCTTTCAGCGTGCGCCACATGTCCTCGAAGGCGGCCGGCGGCATCTCGGGGTGGCGCACCAGATTGTGCGGCGCGCCCAGCAGCTCGTCGAGCGCGAAGCCGCTGACCTCGACAAAATACGGATTCACATAGACGATCTTTCCCTTCAGATCGGTCTTCGACACAATGGGCTTGCCATCGTCCAGGACGTACTCGATTTGTGTAACAGGCAAGTTCTTGCGCATGGCATCCCCCATTGGTGATGCCTTCAGCATAGCCGTTCAATTTCCTGCCGGAAATTGTACTTTGTGTCGATACAAGGGCCGGGACGCGCCCGGCCCCGGTGTTATGCGCCGAGCAAGGGTTTCAGGTATTTGCCCGTGATGCTGTCCGGATTGTCGGCCACCTGTTCGGGCGTGCCGGTGGCGATGATGCGGCCGCCGCCGGCCCCGCCTTCCGGACCGAGGTCGACGATCCAGTCGGCCGTTTTGATCACGTCCAGATTGTGCTCGATGATCACCACCGTATTGCCCTGGTCGCGCAGGCGGTGGATCACTTTCAGCAGCAGGTCGATGTCGTGGAAGTGCAGGCCGGTGGTCGGCTCGTCCAGGATGTACAGGGTGCGTCCGGTGTCGCGCTTGGACAGCTCGAGCGAGAGCTTGACGCGCTGTGCCTCGCCGCCCGAGAGCGTGGTGGCGCTCTGACCCAGGCGGATATAGCCGAGGCCGACGTCGAGCAGGGTCTTGAGCTTGCGCGCGATGACCGGCACGGCCGAGAAGAAGCTGTGTGCGTCCTCGACCGTCATCTCCAGCACTTCGGTGATGTTCTTGCCCTTGTAGTGGACTTCCAGGGTTTCGCGATTGTAGCGCTTGCCGTGGCAGACATCGCAGGGCACGTAGACGTCGGGCAGGAAGTGCATCTCGACCTTGACCACGCCGTCGCCCTGGCAGGCCTCGCAGCGCCCGCCCTTGACGTTGAACGAGAAGCGGCCCGCGCTGTAGCCGCGCTCCTTGGCCACCGGCACTTCGGCAAACAGGTCGCGGATCGGCGTGAACAGGCCGGTATAGGTGGCCGGATTGGAACGCGGCGTGCGCCCGATCGGGGCCTGGTCGACCGAGATCACCTTGTCGAAATGTTCGAGGCCGCTGATCGCCTCATGCGGCGCCGGGTCGGTCTGGGAGCCGTACAGATGGCGCGACAGGGCCGGGAACAGGGTGTCGTTGATCAGCGTGGACTTGCCCGAGCCGGACACGCCCGTCACGCAGGTCAGCAGGCCGACCGGCAGCGACAGATTGACCTTCTTCAGGTTGTTGCCGGTGGCGCCCTTGATGCGCAGCTGGCGCGCCGGGTCGGCCGGGTGGCGCTTGGCCGGCACGTGGATCTTGAAGCTGCCGTTCAGGTACTGGGCCGTCAGCGATTTCTTGTTCTTCAGGATGTCGCGCAGCGGGCCCTGGGCGATCACCTCGCCGCCGTGCACGCCGGCGCCCGGGCCCATGTCGACGATGAAGTCGGCGGTGCGGATCGCATCCTCGTCGTGCTCGACGACGAGCACGCTGTTGCCGATGTCGCGCAGGTGCTTGAGGGTGGCGATCAGGCGGTCGTTGTCGCGCTGGTGCAGGCCGATCGAGGGTTCGTCGAGCACATACATGACGCCGGTGAGGCCGGAGCCGATCTGCGAGGCCAGGCGGATGCGCTGGGCCTCGCCGCCGGACAGGGTGTCGGCGCTGCGGTCGAGCGAGAGATAGTCGAGGCCGACGTTGTTCAGGAAGCGCAGGCGCGAGACGATTTCCTTGATCACGCGGTCGGCGATGTCTTTCTTGGCGCCCTTGAGCTTGAGGCCGTCGAAATAGGCGAGGCTCTCGCGCAGCGGCATTTCGGCGATTTCGAAAATCGCCCGTTCGTGCTTGCCATTGCCGACCTTGACGTGGCGCGCTTCCACGCGCAGGCGCGCGCCGGCGCAGGACGGGCATTGCTTCTCGTTGATGAACTTGGCCAGTTCCTCTTTCACGGCCATCGAATCGGTCTCGCGGTAGCGCCGCTGCAGATTGGTGACCACGCCTTCGAACGTGTGTTCGCGCACCACGGTGCGGCCGCGCTCGTTGATATAGGTGAAGGGAATCGTCTGCTTGCCCGAGCCGTAGAGCACCACTTCCTGGGCCTTGGCCGGCAGCTGCTCGAACGGCAGGTCGATGTCGAACTCGTAGAACGCGGCCAGATTCGACAGCATCTGGAAATAGAACTGGTTGCGCCGGTCCCAGCCCTTGATGGCGCCCGAGGCGAGCGACAGATTGGGGAACGCGACGATGCGTTTCGGGTCGAAGAATTCGATATGACCGAGACCGTCGCATTCGGGGCAGGCGCCCATCGGGTTGTTAAACGAGAACAGGCGCGGCTCCAGTTCCTGCAGCGAATAGCCGCAGACCGTGCACGCAAATTTATTGGAGTACACATGCTCCTTGCCGCTGTCCATTTCGAGCGCGATTGCGCGGCCGTCGGCCAGGCGCAGGGCCGTCTCAAAGCTTTCCGCCAGGCGCTGCTTGATCTCCGGATTCACCTTCACGCGGTCGACCACCACGTCGATCGTGTGCTTCTCGGTCTTCTTCAGCTTGGGCAGCTCGTCGACCTCATAGATCTTGGCCGCGCCGGTGCCGCTCTGCACGCGAAAACGCACGAAGCCCTGGGCCTGCATGGCCTCGAACAGGTCGACGTGCTCGCCCTTGCGGTTGGCCACCACGGGCGCCAGGATCATCAGCTTGGTGCCTTCGTCCATGGCCAGCACGGCGTCCACCATCTGCGAGACCGATTGCGCCGCCAGCGCATTGTCCGGATGGTCGGGGCAGTAGGGCGTGCCGACGCGCGCATACAGCAGGCGCAGGTAGTCGTGGATTTCCGTCACCGTCCCGACCGTCGAGCGCGGGTTGTGCGAGGTGGCTTTCTGCTCGATCGAAATGGCGGGCGACAGGCCCTCGATCAGGTCCACATCGGGCTTTTCCATCAGCTGCAGGAACTGGCGCGCATAGGCCGACAGCGACTCGACATAGCGGCGCTGGCCCTCGGCATACAGGGTATCGAAGGCGAGCGAGGATTTGCCCGAACCGGACAGGCCGGTGATCACGATCAGCTGGTTGCGGGGCAGGTCAAGATTGATGTTCTTGAGGTTGTGCGTACGGGCACCGCGGATGCGGATTTCTTCCATGGACCTTGGCTTTCGTATTGGACGGCGGGGTACTGTATATAATACCAGTATTCAAGGGTGTGCGTGCGCGGCCGTTTTGGGTTTGCGAGAAACGGGTCGCTGACCGCATAATAGTGGTTTGAGTGTACCGAATGAGGGAGTGTATTTCATGGCGTCTGTGAACAAAGTCATCATCGTCGGCAATCTGGGCCGCGATCCGGAAATCCGCTACATGCCGAGCGGCGACGCCATTGCCAATGTGGCCGTGGCCACCTCCTACCGCGCCAAGGACCGCAACACGGGCGAGCAGAAAGAGCAGACCGAATGGCACCGCATCGCCTTCTTCGGCCGCCTGGCCGAGATCGTCGGCCAGTACCTGAAAAAAGGCAGCTCGGTGTACGTCGAAGGCCGTCTGCAGACGCGCAAGTACACGGACAAGGACGGCGTCGAGCGCTACACGACTGAAATCATCGCTGAAAACATGCAAATGCTCGGCGGCCGCGGCGACGGCGGCGGCATGGGCGGTGGCATGGGCGGCGGCATGGACGACGACTACGCCCCGGCCGCGCGCCCGGCCGCCCGTCCGGCGCCGGCTGCTGCAGCCCCGGCCCCGCGCCCGGCCCCGCGTCCGGCACCCAACTTCTCGGACATGGACGACGATATTCCGTTCTGATTGCGCGGCACCCTGTCATTGCAACCCCAGCCCGTTCGCGCGGGCTGGGGTTTTTCATTTCTGAAAGTCAAGCCAAAAAGATTTATCTAGCGCAATAAGCTGCCTGGAACCCCTCCTAGACTGTTGCTTCGGGCGCCCAGCCGTGTGCCCTTCTCAGGAGACCAACCATGGCACAACAAGCACAAAACCTGTCCGTCGAAGCCGATGAGTGCGTCACCTTGACGCCCGACTCCGCGCGCTTCAAGGCCGTCGTTCAACAGTATCGTCCGCAAAGCATTGCCGAAGTGCGCAAGCTGCTCGGTCCGTCCGCCATGCCTGACACGGCGCCGGTCCGTTCCAGCTGTTGTCTGCCGTCCGAGCTGACGGCCAATCTGCCCGACCCCGAGGCCCTGAACGCCAAGGACGAGGCGACCCGCTACCGCGCGCGCATGCAGGCGGCGATGGCCGCGCGCGCCTATGTCCAGGCCCCCGATGCGCGCGAGCTCAAGTATTTCGAGCCGGTGCTCGACCGCTACATCGCGCTGACCCGCCCCATCCTGTATGCCTTTCTGTTCGGCGACATCGACATCGCCAACGGCGCCACGCTGACCCTGGCCAAGAATGCGCACATCCTGTTTGCCGGGAATGTGCGCATGCACGGCTCGGGCCGCATTGTCTGCAAGGGGCCGACCACGATGCGCGTCAACTCGATCAATGGCCGCATTCCCACCCTCAGCGTCAGCACCTCTGCGGCCGCCTCGGCCGTCAGCATGGCGCGCGATGCTTGATTCACGACCCAAGGAGACAGACCATGCCGAATATTCTTGCTCGCGGTGATGATGGCGCGCCCGGCGCCGATGGCGTTGCCGGTACTACCCAATTCAAGGCCACCAATGGCCAGAACGGTGTCGACCACTGGAATGGCGACGATCCGCCCAAGCGCGGCGACGATGGCGTGAAGGGCCCGCGCGGCTCCGACGGCACCAGCGGCCAGGACGCGCGCGACGGCAGCGACATCGTGATCGAAGTGACCGATTTCATCACCGGCGTCGATGTCGACACGCGCGGCGGTGCGGGCGGCCACGGCGGCCATGGCGGCGCCGGCGCCAATGGCCAGGAGGGCGGTGATGGCGGCAAGGCGGCCGATGATGGCGATCCGCCGGGGGGCGGCGGCAATGGCGGCAATGGTGGCGATGGCGGGAACGGCGGCCGCGGCGGCAATGGCGGCAAGGGCGGCAACATCACCGTGATCGCCAAGTCCATCACCACCGGCACCCTGAATGGCAATGCCGAGGGCGGTCCCGGCGGCGTGGGCGGTTCGGCCGGCCCCGGCGGCCAGGGCGGCGCCGGCGGCGTCGGAGCCCCGCATGGCTCGACCGGTGCGCCGGGCAACAACGGCGTGCCGGGTCCGAGCGGCAGCAAGGGCCGCGACGGGCAGATCGTGATCCAGGAACGTCCCTGAGCGGTGCGGCGCCGTGCTCTCGCTCGAGCAGATCGTCCGTGGCCAGCTCGATCAGTTGATCGATTGGGCTGGCCTGCCGTCCGCGCTGGCGGAGCGCACGCGCGCCGTGTTCACCCATCTGACGGCGGGGGCCATGGCGCGCCCCGCCACCCCGCCCTTCGACGGCCTAGCGCGGATCAACGCGAACGGCCTGCCGTTTCAGTGGTCGTTCTGCCTTGGCGCCGGTCTGGCACCGAGTCTGCGCTTTCTGTGCGAACCCGGCCCGCCCGGCGCCTCGGCCCGGGATCGGCTCGGGGTAGCGCGCACGGCCCTGACCTGTGCGCTCGAGGCGCTCGATACGCCGCTGCCGGATTGGCTGGACGAGGCGGTGTTTGCGCAGCTGCTGCCCGCACCCGCCGACTGGCCGGCGCACTGGCGCAGTGCGCTGTGGTTCGGCGTCGGCGCGTCGGCGCACGGCGTGCTGGTCAAACCCTATGTGAACCTCAATCGCGGCACGCCGCTGGAGCGCTGGAAGCGCGCGGGCCGCGTGCTGCAGGCCCTGGGCCGCGATGCGGCGCTGGCGCAGCTGTGTGCGCTGTCGGGCCAGGTCTCGCGCGATTCGTGGCCGGTTGGCCTGGCCTTCGATGTGCGCCCCGATGGCAGCTGCGGGCGCATCAAGCTGTATTTCGAATCCGGCGCGGTCGGGCCGGACTGGCTGCAGCGCTGGTATCAGGCCTGCGGCGCGCTCGAGCACAGCGCGGCCCTGCGTGCGATGCTCGAGGCTTTTCCGTACGCGGGCCGCAGCAGCTATCCGGAGCGCGCCTTTGTGCTCAGCCTGGAACTGCACGAGCAGGGCCTCGCACTGAAAACCGATTTCGCCCTCACGCGCTGGATTGGCGACGATGCGGCGATTGGCGCCGGCGTGGCCAAGATGCTGGCCCAGCTGGGCGCGCCCGCGCTGGCGCTGGAGGGCGCGCTCGATGCGATCGGGGCGCGGCCCTTGTCGCCGGTCTGCACGCGCAGCCTGCGCTTCGTCGGCCTTGGGCATGAACCCGATGGCGCCACCCACCTGAATGTGTATGTCGAGCCGCCCTTGCCGCAGGCGGCCGCGCCGGCTGTGCATGCGCCGCCGCGCGCGGATGATGCGGCGCTGCGCGCCGGCCTCGATTTTCTGGTGCAGCAGCAGGACGGCGGCCAGTGGTGCGACTACGCGCTGCCGGTCGGCGTGGCCGACCAGTGGATCACGGCCTACGTGCTGTGGATGCTGGCCGGGCTGCCGCCGCGCCTTGCCGATGGCGCCACCCGGTCCGCCATCGAGGCGGGCTGCGCGCGCCTGCTCGCCATCGGCCAGCAGGCCGGCGCCTGGGGCTACAACGCCGGCACCGGGCCGGATGCGGATTCGACCGCCATCGCCATCCTGGCGCTGCGCGCGCATGGCTACCCGGTGCCCGCTGCGGCGCTGGATTTTCTGAGCGGCTGCCTGACACCGGACGGCGGCTGCGCCACCTACCCGGCCGGGACGACGCCAGGCGGCAGCTGGTGCGCGGCCTGTACCGAGCTCAGTGCTGTGGCTGCGCTCGCCCTGCCCGAGCAGGCCGCGTCGCTGCGCCACTACATCGTGGGCGCGCCACGCCAGCAGACCCTGTGGCTGCCCTACTGGTGGTTGACGCCCCTGTATCCGACCTGGCTGGCGCTGCGCGCGCACGCGCCCTGCGAGGGGACGGCCCTGCGCAGCGCGCTCGGCGCCTATCCGGCCAGCGGCCCGTTTGAGCTGGCGCTGCAGGCGCTGTGCGCACACCATCTCGATCTGCCCGGCCTCGCGCAAGGCCTGGCGCGCCGCTTGCGCATGCTGCAGCGGGCCGATGGCAGCTGGACGCCATCCGCCTGGCTGCGCCTGACGGCACCGGCATCGACGGCGCCGTGGGCCGACATCGATGCCGGCCCCGCATATCCGGACGAACGCGCCGTGTTCACCAGCGCCACCGCGCTGGCCGCCCTGCTGGCCGTGCGCGCGCCCTGAGCTGCGGGCTCATTTGCCGAAGAACTGCAGCAGATTCCCTTCCGGGTCGTAGACGCCGAACACGCGGTAAGGTCCGCCCGCCGGCTTGCCCAGTTCGATCGCGATCGGCACGCCCTGGGATTTCAGCGACTGGTAAAGCCCGTCCAGATCATCGACCACCATGCCGGCCTTGAAGAAGCCGTGCGTCAGGCTGGCCTGGGCCACGTTGCCCTGGCCGGTGCGCGGCTGCGCGGCCGGCAGCTGCAGCAGCTCCAGCAGGGCCGCGTCCTTCTTCAACAGCGCAAAGCGGATGCCGCGCTCCTTCACTTCCCCTTGCGAATACACCGAGAAGCCGAGATGATCGCGATACCATGTGAGACTGCGTCCCAGGTCGGCCACGGAGAGCGCGATGAACGGAGCGTCGGCGGCGCGCGCCGACAGGGACAGCAGCATAATGGTGGCAAGCAGAAGGCGGCGCATGCGGGCTCCTTGGGTGAGAAGACGGTGGACCGCTGCCGAGTATAGCAGACGCGAGTCTCTTTAATTAATTATTTTGTCTGAGCGATGATGCAGCCAAGTGTGCTTCTGGTGTCCGTCTACCCCGGTGTGAATGGCCTGCTGCTGCCCGAGCGGCTGGCGCTGGCCGGCTGCGAGGTCCTGTATGCGGGTTCGCTCGAACACCTGGCCGCGCAGTCGCGCCATCTGCGCGCGCGCTTCGAGATCCCGCGCGACGGCGAGCGTGTGCATATCGAGGCCTTGCGCGCAGCCTTCGAGCTGCATGCGCCGAGCCGCTTCGTGCCGCTCGACGAGCCGGCCGTGGTGCTGATCGAGCAGTTCGCGCGCACCCGCAGCGAGGGCGCGCCAGCCTGGATGGCGCGCATGGCGGAGGTGGCGCGCGCTTCGCTCGGCAGCGGCACCCAGGCGCGCCAGCCGGTACGTCAGCGCACGGCGGCGATGGCGCGCGCGGCTGGCCTGGCGATGGCGCCCCAGTGCGACAACCCGGACCTCGACGCGGCCCTGGCATTCGGCGCCGCACACGGCTATCCGCTGTATCTGAAGCTCGAACATTCGGCCGGCGGCGCTGGCGTCACGCGTCTGGCCGATGCTCAGGCCGTGCGCGACTGGCATGCGCGCAAACCGCTGCCGGCCCCGCAGCAGTCAGTGCTGCAGGCCGAGGTGTCGGGCCGACTCGGGATGTTCGCGGCCGTGGCCGAACAGGGCCGCATGCTGGCCGGGGTGGCGGCGTTTCAGGTGCAGACGCGCAGCGATTCGGCGCTGGCGCCCAGCAGTGTGGTGCGGGTCGGTCCGGATGCGGCGATGGCGCGCGCGGCCCAGGACTTCATTGGCGCGCACGGCCTTACCGGCATGCATGGCTGGGATTTCATCATCGGCCCGGATGGCGAGCCGCGCCTGATAGAATGGAACCCGCGCGCGATCTCGATCAGCCACCTCGGTCATCTGGTGGGGGCCGACCTGTGTGGGGTCTGGGCCGAGGCCTTGCGTGGCGCTGCCCCGCACGCGGCGCGTCTGGCCGACAGCGCGCACACGGTCGCCCTGTTCCCCTACGAGTGGGTGCGCGATCCGCGCAGCCCCTGGCTGCGCACGGCCCTGACGGATCTGCCCTGGGACGATGCGCCCCTGGTCAGCACCGTGATGCAAAAGACCCTGCGCTTTGCTTGAGGGCCGCTGCCCTCAGCCGCCGAACAGCTGCGGATTCCAGTAGCGGATCGCCTGCAGGCGCGCGCGCACACGCGCTCCGACCACCTCCGGCGCCAGCTGGGCGCGCACATCGCGCGCCGCGCGCGCGCCCATGCGCTCGCGCAGGCCGGCGTCGTCGAACAGGGTGCGCAGACACCAGGCCGCGTGGTCGATGTCGGCTTCGGCCCACAGCGGGCCGGGGGGATAGGCGCCGAGGTCCTGCTCGAGCGGTTTGAGCGTGAAGCGCACCGGCATCGAATTCTCGTGCGTCATGAAATCCATATTGGCCGACCAGCCGGTGGCCACCACCGGTTTGCCGAGGCACATCATCTCGGCCGGGGCCAGGCCGAAGCCTTCGGCGCGGTGCAGCGACAGCAGGATGTCGCAGCAGGCCTGCAGGTCCCACACCTCCTGGCGCGAGAGGAAGCGCTCGATGATCACCGTGCCCGGCAGGTCGTGCAGGTGAGCGTGCAGTTCGCGCACGGCCTGCGGGTGGTGCTCGCCATTGATGGTTTTCACCACCAGGATGGCGTCGTCGCGGCCGGCGATGGCCTGGCGGAAGGCGGCGATCGCGGCCTGCGGATTCTTGCGGTACTGGTAGCTGTGGAAGTCGTACATCATCAGCACGGCCAGCTTGTCCTCGGGCAGGCCGAACTGGCTGCGCTGCACGCCCGGCGTGGCCTGCACGATCAGGGCGTGCGGCACGATGTACAGCGGGCGCGGCGAGATCGGGGCGATGGCGTCGTACACGAAGCGCGAGGGCACCCAGATCTCGTTCAGGTGATGGAAGGCCTGCCAGAAGCGCTCGGGGAACTCGGGCTGCTCCCAGTGCCAGAAGCCGATCTTGTAGGCGTTGTTGACGCCCTGGTCGCGCATGTAGTCGAGCGTGCGGATGGCCTGGTCGGCATTCACATACACGAGGTCGACCGCATAGTTCTCGTCGCGCGCGGCGCTCAGGATCTCGGTGTCGCTCTGGCGGTTGTCGGTCTGGTAGCCGACGTCGAGAATCGAGAACGGCAGCTCGGCCGCGCGGCAGGCGCGCGCCAGTGAACGGGCCGCTTCGCCGACGCCGAGTTCGGCCGCCACGTAGCCGACCAGGTTCAGGCCAAGGTCGCGCGAGACCTGGACCGGCAGCTGATCCGCGGGCGCGGGCAGGGCCGGGGCCAGGGGCTGGGTCTGCGGCTTGTCCGGCAGCAGGCCGCCGCCGGCGAGCAGGGGCCACAGGGCCAGGCGGCGCAGCCAGCCGGCGCGGCCGCGCGCTTCGGGCGAACGGCCGGCCCCGGCCACCAGGCGCAGATAGCCGGCCGTGGTGGCCGCGCGCGTGGACAGGGTATTGAGCGCATGCTGGTCCGGTTCGCGGTTGAGGAAATATGCATACACCTGATGCAGGCGGCGCAGGGCCAGGCTGTCGTTCTGCACCGGCGGCGGCTCGAGCGGACCGGTGCCGGGGCCGAGCGCAAACGGGTCCTGGCCGACGCGCTTGCGCACGCCCGGGTCCTTGCGGTACAGGGCGCGCGTGGCCGGCAGGATCGGGGTGCCATCGTCGAAGTTGGCATAGCCGTAGGGCAGCTTCTGGTAGTCGGCGGCGCCATTCGCGACGACGCGCGCGCAATAGCCGAGGATTAGTTCGCGCGCGAGCGGCTGGATGGTCTCGAGCGTGAAGCGGTTCTGGTGCTTGGACACCGGCTGCGGATTGAGCGCATTGACCCCGCTGTAATGGAAGAAGGCCAGCGGCAGGCCATTGACCGTGTACACCTCGTCCTGCTTGCCGATCTCGCGCTGGGCGATATTCCAGTAGGCGACGTTGTAGCCCGGGTGGCGCAGGATGGCCACATCGTTGTACAGGCCGGGCACCAGGTCCATCCAGCTCTGGTCCACGAAGATGCCGTTCTTCACATCCACCACGCAGTCGTGCGCGAGCTTGCCCTGCCACCAGTCGAGCAGGCGCTGGCTCGACTCATGCCGGCGCAGGCCGATGAAACCGAGGTTGTAGGTGCCGGCCACGCGGATCGCCAGCTCGTTCGGATGCAGCTGGTCGGTCATCGGGTGGGTCAGGTGCGGGGTCAGCACCATGCTGGCGCCGGCGCGCAGGTGGTCGAACACCTCGCTCAGCGGGCGGTACAGATAAATATCGGGGTCGATGTACAGCACCTGGTCGTGGCCGCGCGCGAACAGGTGGGCCAGGGCCCAGGGCTTCACGGCGGTGTTCAGCTCGAGGATCGTGTACTGGAACATGAAGCCGCGCCCGCCCGGCAGATCGAGCGCCGTCAGGGCAATCGCCTCGAACTCCGCCGCCAGCGCCGCGGCCGGGGCCGGGTCGGTGTCGACGATCACGCAATAGCGCCGCGCCTCGGGGTGCTGGCGCGCCACGCTCTCCATCAGGGTGCGCGCGTAATGCAGGTAATTATTAGAGACGATCGTCAGGATGGCCGGCACGTCGGCCAGAGCGGGGTCATGGGTAGTCATCCCGCGATTATCGCCGAAGGTCTGGCAATTTGTGAAACAGCTGGCGCAAACCGTGTCTGTTCCGCGGATGGGGGGCGCGACCCGGTGTTCAAAATCGAACACGATCCCTGCAAAGGGCTTGTTTTCGCGACATCTACTATTGGTAGTAGGTGAGTGACTGCTAACCGCTAAAACAGCACTATTTTTGATGGGCAATACTTCAGTGTCTGGCCGCGCCGTCGTTTACCCGTAGACGCAGAAGGTGGCGTGGCATGGAAGATACGAGACATGTAAAGCAATTTTGTTTCTTTTTGGAAACGGATTAAAGTTACGCTCCGGCGTAGCCGCTATTGACGTACGGATTCGGTTCCTCCGGAGCACTTGTGGTCGCTCGGGCTGTGTCAAGCTGTATAAAAAATTAACGTTCAATAAATAATCGGACGGCGTTTTCCAGGGCGGGAGCGCCGATCAGCACCAGGTAAGTCCTAGGAGAAGGAAAAATGACGACTTCAGCATTCAACGGCATGGCCACTAATGTGGTTGCGGCGCTTACCAGCACGCAAATTGTCGCTCTCGGAACCTTGGACTACGCTGGCCTGTCAAGCGACCAGATCTCGGTCCTGACATCGCTGCAATATCCTTACATCGAATCTCAGGATATGGCGCAGATCACCTCCGATGCGATTGCTCAGATGAGCACGCAGATGGCGGCGGCGCTGTCCTCCTATCAAGTGCAGGGCATCAGTACGACGGCCCTGTCGTCCTTGAATACGCTGGACGTCACCAAGCTGACGACCGCCGCCCTGGCCGGACTGAAGTCGCACCAGGCCGCGGTGCTGACCAGCGATCAGGTGGCGGTGCTGACGACGCAGCAAGCCTCGGTGCTGACCTCCGCCCAAGTCGGCAACCTGAATACGAATGCCCTGAACAGCCTGAACACTGATGACCTGCGCGTCCTGAGCACGCATGTCATCAACAGCCTGCGCTCGAGCCAGGTGGCCGGTCTGAGCACCGACCAGATGAACAAGCTGACCACGACCCAGGTGGGCGTGCTGTCGACCGCCACCATGCGTCAGCTCAACAGCGACCAGGTCCAGGGTCTGAGCTCGGCCCAGATGGCTGTGATGAGCTCGGCTCAGTTCCAGGCCCTGAACACCAATGCCATGGCGAACGTGGCCACCGACGACATCGTCGGCCTGAGCACCACGGTGATCGCCTCGCTGACCGCCGCGGAAGTCACGACCGGCTCCGGCGCCGTGATCACCTCGGATCAGCTGCAAGCCTTGACCTCGTCCCAGCTCGGCGCCTTGACCACCGCCGTGGTCGGCACGATGAGCTCGGACCAGATCGTCAACCTGACCTCGACCCAGATCGTCGGCATGAACTCGAGCCAGCTCGCTGCGATCAGCACGCTGGGCATGTCGGCCATGGAAACCGACGACCTGGCCCAGCTGTCGACGGCCGCCATCAGCGGTCTGAAATCGACCCAGGCCGCGGTCCTCAATAGCGACCAGGTGGTGGCCCTGAACACGGCCCAGGCCAATGCCCTGAGCACGGTGCAGTTCGCCAACCTGAACACCCTGGCCCTGTCGAACATGGAGACGGTCGATCTGGCCGCCGTGAAGACGGCCGCCATCGCCGCGATGAACGCCAGCCAGGCCGCCAACCTGTCGACCCTGCAGATCAACACCCTGGGCAACACCCAGTTCGGTGTGCTGTCGACCCTGGCCATGGCTAACCTGACGTCGGATCAAGGCGCTGCCCTGAACTCCTCGCAAGTCGGCGCGATCAGCACCCTGCAGTTCTCGAACCTGAGCTCGCAAGCGATCGTCGGCCTCGAAACCAATGACGTCGGCCAGATCCCGGTCGCCGCCATGGGCGCGATGAAGACTCTGCAGGCTGTGGGCCTGAGCTCGGATCAGATCCCGCTGTTCAACAGCGCTCAGCTGCAGGCGATGAGCACGGCCGGCTTCAGCGCCCTGAATTCGAACCAGGCTGCCGCCCTGAACACCCAGCAAGCCTCGGTGATGACCAGCGCCCAGCTCGGCGCCATGAGCAGCGCCGGCGTCAGCGGCATCGAGTCGCAAGACTTCGCCCAGCTGACCGCCACCGCCATCCTCGGTCTGAAGACGACCCAGGTCGGCGCGCTGAACAGCGACCAGCTGTCGGCCATGACCTCGGCCCAGGGCGCTGCCCTGAGCGCCACCCAGGCTGCGCTGATCAACTCGACCGCCCTGAGCGGTATGAACACGGTCGCCCTGCGTGCGCTGAGCACCGGTGTGATCCGCGCCCTCAACAGCTCGCAAGTGGCCGGTCTGAACACCGACCAGATGGGCAATATGACCACGCTGCAGGTGAACAACCTGACCACGCTGGCCATGAACAAGCTCAACAGCGAGCAAGTGCAGGCAATGACCTCGCTGCAACTGAGCGGTCTGACCTCGACGCAGTTCCAGGCGCTCAACACGAACGCGATGGCGAACGTGGCCACCGACGACATCGTCGGCCTGAGCACCTCGGTGATCGCCTCGCTGACCGCCGCTGAAGTGACGACCGCCTCCGGCGCCGTGATCACCTCGGATCAGCTGCAAGCGCTGACCTCGACTCAGATCGGCGCCCTGAGCACTGCGGTGATCAACACCATGAGCTCGGATCAGATCGTCAACCTGACCTCGACCCAGATCGTCGGCCTTAGCTCCACCCAGATCGGCGTGATCAACACGCTCGGCGTGTCGGTCATCGAGACGGTGGACTTCTCGCAACTGTCGACCCTGGCCATCAGCGGTCTGAAATCGACCCAGGTGGCTGTGCTCAACAGCGACCAGGTGGTGGCCCTGAACACCGCCCAGGCCAATGCCCTGAGCACCCTGCAGTTCGCCAACCTGAACACCCTTGCCCTGTCGAACATGGAAACGGTCGACCTGGCCGCCGTGAAGACGGCCGCCATCGCCGCCATGAAGTCGGACCAGGTG
>NZ_JAKLTS010000021.1 GCF_022012445.1 Massilia sp. TS11 | reverse complement strand
AGGTAATCCCGGACAAGGTACTCGGATTATTCGGTGTCCAGAGCACACCGAAGGAGTCCGAGGCGGTGTGGATTAATGCGCCTCTCGTCCCGGTTCCTGCACTGATCAGCGAAGACTTCGAGAAGGGTACGGCCGTGTTTGACGGCAGCGATGGAGACGCTGAACAGCAAGACGAATTCGAAACCTACCTAAAGCATAGTGCCATTCGGAAGCGGGTCGCAAACGGTGGCGTGGGAATGGACATGGGGGGAGGCGGAAACGCTGACGAACGGTCCACCGAAATCCGGAAAATTGGCAAACGCCAGGTACCAAGTACGAACCATGGGCAAATCCTGACGTTTGGGTCGCTTGGTAAGCAAGCGCATCTCGTCGAAACGGTTCTCGCGTATGACCTCACTGTCGGTCAAGGCTACGCGTTCGGTGATGCCAGGTATTGGGACTACCTTCTGAAACTCGCCGATTGGACTGTGAGCGACCCGTATTACCTGACCGGAAAAATGTCAGATCCCGGACCTTGCCCGCCTGGCCTCGACACCTCGACGGTTTGGCCGTCGGTCGGTCCCTAATCCTTTGCAAGGTTTATCCCACGGCAGTTTCCCGCTGAAGTTCAATTTGGAGGGAGAAATGCGCAGGCACACCATCACTCTTGGAGCCAAAACGACAGCGGGCGGCAAGGTCATCGTCGCCTCAAGCAAGATTTCCATCAACGGAGTCGGAGTTGCGCTCGAAGGCGACGACGTATTTTGCCCGGCTTGCAAGGCGACGGGGAAGATTCGGGCGGACGGCCCTCGCCTCCCTGAAACTTTCAATGGCGCCACCGTTGCCCTTGAAGGGGACCTCTGCATGTGCGGTTGTCTGAAGCCGCCCCGTCTTATTGCGATCCAGGCCAAGCGGTCGCAAGACCTCGACACGGAGGAAGCCGTTGGATGGGATGGCGCCGCGACGATCAGAGCGGCCGACAAGGTTCGCGAGGATGCCTCTGGCGAAAAGGGAGACCCGGATAAAAGCCTTACTTTGCAGGCGGTCTTTGTGAGCGAGAAGACAGAACGTCCGCTTGAAGGGGCTCGATACGCTTCCGCAAACGCCGTCAAGGAAAGGACGGGCACTGCGGACTCACAGGGCCGCGGCGAGGTCTAGCCGAGGCCGGCGCAGGCCAACCGCGCTATTGGCGAAGTCGATGAAGGCCCAGATCTCAAAGCAGCGGTATCGCGGGCTGGGCTTTCATCACTTCGATCAATACTTCGCTTGCAAAGTCAGCAGGTCGCCCCAGCGATGCTTTTTCCGGTTCTGAGGTCCATGCCAAAGTGGCACGTGTAGGGTTTTCGTTTGTCCGGCAGGTATCGTGTGCAGCTCAGATCGCCTTTCTCGCGAATCCGCAGGTCCGCCGATGCACCGCATGCGTCCTTCGGATCGGGCCCGATGGAGTCAAACAGGCTTTCGGCGAGCGAGCCTTGGACCATGAACGATACTCGCTTGTCTATTTTCGTCGGAGGCGCCTTTTCATCGAGCGAATTCGAATAGATGAGGTGACTGCCGTCGAATTGCGAGTACGTTCCGTCCCAAGCCTTGTGCGCGGCAAGGGCGACACCAAACAGAAAAAGTCCGATAAGTGCGAAGGCTCCGACGTCACCCGGCACCAAATAACTTTCGGGTGCTGCCGCTGGTTGTCTTCGAGCAAGGTATTCGGCCTTATTCTGGCTTGGCCCAAGAAGAGGAAAAATTCGCCTGGCTTGTCATCAACGGTCTTATTGATCCAAATCCGGATGGATGGATCGCTCCGGGGATGGTGCGGTGTATTCTTGATCTCAGCTACGGCAAGACTTATGAGTTCACTGGAAGGGGCCCAGATGCCAACCGCAAAGACGAACTTGTGGATATAAGCTCTGACTATATACCCTGCCACAGCCATCCTTAGAAAAGTCTTGTGATGAAACTTACCCACCTGTCTTTGCTTCTAATCTGGCTATTTTCCTTGCCGGCGCCGCTCGTGCATGCGCAGCAAACCATCGACATCGAGGTCAAAGAGTCTGGCTTCGATCCCAAAGCGCGTATGCGTTCCTACAGCGCTGCTTGCAAGGAAACCATTTACGAGGTGCAGGTTTCCAAGGACGATAGGAGCGTTCGTCTGATCGTGCACGGCGCCACGACAACGCAGATCGATTTGCTATCAGCGCCGCTTGGTCGAGCGCTGCTCAACGAGGCCGTGCTAGGAGAAGTGAATTTTGGGTGTGGCCCCAATTGGGTAAATATTTATATCGTGGGAGTCGAATTGCAGAAACAGGCGCCGCCCGTTGGTTTCACGTCTTTGGTACGTTACGACAAAGGCAAGGGTATCCGCTGGCAGGAAGATTCGAAAAGCGATCTGGAACGTATAAACCGTCAGCTCCTGGATTATTAGGCATGAGGCCGCGTGCCTGCACGCTGAATTAGGCGTCGAGGCTCTGAGCGGCCGCGGGCGCGGGCGCGTCCGGCGGCGGGAAGGCGCTGCGGAAGGTGAAGGCCTGCGGCGATGGTCCTTGGGCCTGCAGCAGCGCCAGGCGCTCGGCGGCTTCGGCTGCGGTGGGGTGATGGCCAGCGGGCACCCACCAGAGAACGGCGTAGGCTTCGCCCATGCGCTCGAACCACTCGCGGCGGCGACGCATGATCTCCACGTGCGCGGAACGGAAGGCGAATTCGCTCAGCGATGCCACATCGCGCCAGACGGACATGTTGATCAGCACCTCGTCGCCGAAGGGGCGGATGGCGGTGGCGTCGCCGGCTTCGTCCTTCAAGCGCCAGACGAAGCCGGGCGACTGCTCGGCCAGCGCGTTGATGCGGTCGAGGTTGCCGACAAAATCGGCCATGGTGGGCGAGTCCAGCGGCGCCTTCATGGTGGCGATGTTGAGCTGGGCGAGCTGGAAGGCGGACACGTTGGCTCCTGGGTGGAATCGGCTGGACGCATCACCTTAGCACGTGCGCGCCGTTCCGGTGGCATACTCGTCGCTCCTTCGTTTCTGCTGGCCGCCTGCATGCGCATCGCTTCTCTCTTTGCTCTGATCCTGCTGTCCCACGCCTGCGCCCGGGCGGCGGAGTGTGTGGCCCCCGCGCCCGATCCCGCCAACACCTACGACGCGGCGCACACCTACGAGAAGCTGGTGCGCCAATATCCGTTCATCCGCACCGCCAGCGACGCGCTGCCGGACAGCGTGCGCGTAGTGGCCAATCAAACCTATGCGCAGCAGGGCACGCGCTGCCTGCAGCTGGACCTTTACCTGCCCAAGGCGCAAACGCCGCGCGCGCTCGTGGTCTTCGTGCATGGCGGCGGCTGGCGCTCGGGCTTTCGTGCGGAGTTTGTGCCGATGGCGCTGCGTCTGGCGGAGCGCGGCTATGCGGCGGCGACGCTGAGCTACCGGCTCGCGGGCGAGGCGCCCTATCCGGCGGCGGTGCAGGATGTGCGCGCCGCCGTGCGCTGGCTGCGCGCGCACGCTGCGCAGTTCGCACTCGACCCGCAACGCTTTGTGCTGGCCGGTGGTTCGGCCGGGGGGCAGATCGCCAGCCTGGCCGGGGTCAGCGGCGCGTCGGCGCGCTTCGATCCGGATGCTGCGCATAGTCCGGTGTCGAGCCAGGTCCAGGCGATCATCAACATCGACGGTCTGTCCGACTTTACCGATCCGGCCGCGCTGCAGTACGAGGACGATCCGAAGAAGACGCCGTCGGCCGCTGGCGCCTGGTTTGGCGGGCGCTATGCGGAGAAGGCGGCGCTGTGGGCGGAGGCCTCGCCGATCCGCTATGTCCATGCGGGCATGCCGCCGATCCTGTTCATCACCAGCGGCCAGCCGCGCTTTTCGGTCGGGATGGCGGGGATGCGCACGCAGATGCAGGCCGTCGGTGTCGAGAGCGAGGTGCTGGCCCTGGCCGATGCGCCGCATTCGTTCTGGCTGTTCGAGCCTTGGATCACGCCGGCCACCCAGGCCATGCTGGACTTCCTGCAGAAGCGCTGGCCCTGAACGTTTATACCGACATTACAAAATTCAGACATCGGCGCGCGGGCCTGCATGCTAGGCTCGCGATCTATGAAAATCCTCCTTTCCCTCATGCTGGCGGGCCTGAGCCTGGTGGCACGCGCCGACGTGGTCGACGACTACCTGCAGGCGCAAATGGCGCGCAACCATATCCCGGGCATGGCCGTGGCGGTGGTGCGCGCGGGCCGCATTGAAAAGCTGCAGACCTATGGCATGGCCAATCTGGAGTGGCAGCAGGCGGTTACGCCCGATACGGCCTTTCAGCTCGCGTCCACCACCAAGCCGCTGACCGGTTTGCTGGTAATGCGCCTGGTCCAGGCGGGCAAGCTCGATCTGCAGGCCAGCGTGCGGCGCTACCTGCCGCAGCTGCCGGAAGCCTGGCAGGCCGTCACCATCCGCCACCTGGCCGATCATTCCTCGGGCGTGCCTGACCATCTGCAGGCGGCGAGCGTGCAGGCCTACACCGAAGCGGCGGTGAAGAAGGGGCTGGACCACGCGCCGGGCGCGCGCGCCGATTACGGCATCGGCGGTTACATGGTGCTGCGCCAGATTATCGAGCAGGTGACGGGCAAGGACTTCGCCGTGGCCCTGCGCGAATGGGTGCTTGCTCCGCTCGACATGCAGGACAGCGCCTTCGATGGCGCGCTGGTGGAAGATGGCATGCTGCGCTCGCGCCAGGTGCGCCGGCGCGCCACCGTGTATGAGTGGGACGGCGCGGACCAGGCGAATTTCGTCTTCCCCTTCGGCCGCACGGGCATCGCCGCTGGTGGTCTGTTCTCCAGCATTCGCGATCTGAGCAAAATGGCGCAGGCCCTGGATGGCGATGCCTTCCTGCCGGCCGCGCTGAAGCAGGCGATGTGGACGCCCGCGCAGCTGGGCGACGGCCGCAACAACAGCTTCGCCGTCGGCTGGGCGCTGGCGCGGCTCGATGGCCGGCCCACGGTCGGCCACTCGGGCGGCCCGGCGCTGTCGGACTTTTTGCATCTGCCGCAGGAGCGCCTGAGCGTCATCGTGCTGACCAATGCGCAGAAGATGTACCCGTATCTGGCCCAGGGTGTGGCACGCCGCCTGCTGCCGCCGGCCACGGTGGAGCGCAAGGCGCTGCCCGATACGCGGCCCGAAGTGACGGCGCGCGTGCGTCAGATCATCGAGAAGGGCATGCGCGGCGAAGTGCAGGAGGACGCCTTTGCGGCGGACGCGCGCAAGAACTTCGTGCCGCCGATGCGCAACTTCCTGTTCCCGCTGCTGCAAGCGCTCGATCCGATCGAGGAATTCATGCTCATCGAGGAGCGGCCCAACGGCCCCAATCTCACGCGCCTGTATGCGGCCCGCCACGGCAAGGACTGGATCACCTGGGACTTCGGCATCGATCCGGACGGGCATGTGCTCGGCTTCGGCCCGCGCTGAGCGTCTCTGCTCAAGTAAAACTGCGCGGGGGTTTTGCAAAAGAATCGAGGCCCGGCGAGACACAAAATTGCCTGATGGCACATTTTGTGACAAGATGATCAACGACGCCGTCAGCGGGATCTGCATGCCCGCCGGCGTTGGTGGCGCGGACCGGATCGGCACTCGGTCTGCGCCGGATGATCATCCCATCTGGAAGGAAGCTCATGTCCTCGACTCTGTGCCGAGCCGCCTTTGCCGCGGCCTGTCTCGTCTCCACTTTGCCGGCCCATGCGCAAGCCTGGTCCATCAAGTTCACCGACTCTCCCGCAGTCTGCATCAGCCAGTCGCTTGCGTGGCGCACCGATAGCGCGCGCCCGGGCAAGCTGCAGCAGGAATACCTGGCCGCGCCGCAGGCGTTCGCGCCCTACTGGAAAAAGCGAACCGGGGTGTTCAGCGACTACGAGGCGATTCCGTTCGCCGACATCAAGGCGATCGGCGCGGCCGGAGTCGATCAGGTCAACCGCGGTGTGCGCCTGTACACGGCCACGCTGGCCGATGGCGCCAAGGTGGCGGGCGACGATAATTTCCAGAGCCTCTTTCTGTGCAAAGCGGGCAGCGAGAAATTTCTGAACCGTTGCATACCGGTGCACTACGTCAAGCTCGCCTGTATCGATGAGAAAGAGGGCACGGAGGAGACGGTCTACCTGAACTTCGACCACAACGGTAATGGCGTGCGTCCGCGTGACGGGCAGGTCCGCTATCCGGCCGAGATCGCCCTCCTGAGTGCCGAACAGGCGGCGCCCGCCCTGGCCCGCTTCGAGCAGGCCAAGGCCAGCCTGCCCATGCGGCGGGTGGCGCAGGAGGCTTTGCGCAAGGAGGCCGAACGGCGCGAGGCATTGCAGCGGCAAGCAGCCCAGCAGGAGGCAAATCGCGAGCGCAAGCAGGTGATCGAGCGCTCACCGCCAGGCACGCAGATGCTGTGCGAGTCCAGTCCCGACTGGCTGGTGGCGCCAGGGCAGTCCCTCAGCACGGTGCTGTTCCGCTGCGACCTGATGCGCGAGCCCGCCACGCTGCGCGAGCTGCTCGATCACGCTTGGGAGGTCAGCGGCGAATCGCGCCAGCCGGTGCAGACCATGACAGGCGCCACCGCCTATCAGGTCTCGCTGCGCCTGAAGAAGCAGCGCTAGCTCACGGCACGGCCATGTAGACCAGCTCCCACACGTGGCCGTCCAGGTCTTCGAAGGCGTGGCCGTACATGAAGCCGTGATCCTGCGGCGGACGCGGAATGCGGCCGCCGGCGGCGACGGCCTTGGCCACCAGCGTGTCGACTTCTTCCCGGCTGTCGCAGCTGAAGCAGACCAGCACCTCGGTGCTCTGGCGCGCATCGACGATGGTCTTGCTGGTGAAGGTCTGGAAGAAGGCCTCGGTCAGCAGCATCACGTGGATGCTGCCTTCCTGGACCACCATGCAGGCCCCGTGCTCATTGGTGAACTGGGGATTGAACTGGTAGCCCAGGGCCTGGAAGAAGGCCTTGGATTTGTCCAAGTCCTTGACCGCCAGATTGATGAAGATTTGCTTGTTCATGCGGGGGCCTTTCCGGAAGGGGAGGGCGCCCATTATGCCCCGAAGCGGACCGGACACAATTGAAAAAATTGGCAGGCTCATCCTGTGAGCCTGCGGGCTGGTGAAATGCTCCCATCGACACCAAGGAGAACCGCCATGACCCAGATCGTCCCGCCGACCCCGTTCCACGCCATCGCCCGCCGCGCCGCATCCTACGAATTTTGCGCCGGTCCGGCGCGCCGCGCGGCCGTCAACATCCTGCTCGATACGGCGCGCCAGCGCGGCGTGCATATGGTGCGCATCCAGTTCCGCAGCGGCTTGCTGTGCTGCGTGCGCGTGCTCGGTCCGGCCCTGCTGTCGCGCGAAGCCGTCGCCGTCATGGCCAGTGCGCTGCAGCCCAAATACGGCTCGCCCGAGTCGACCCTCAGCTACGCCCACGTGGAGCAGGCCGCCGCGCGCGCCCTGCATAGCCTGACCGGTTTTCGCTTCACGGTCAGCATCCTGCATAACGCGCTGCTGGACGCCAGCACCGATCTGCCGTCCCAGCATATCAGCCGCTTTCTGCGTGCCGCCCCGCGCGCCGGCATCGCGCGCAGCTGCCTGGCGCCGGAGGTGATGGCCTATCTCGATACGCTGCCCCGGCGCGAGCGCCATATCGCCCACTACAACCGGCTGCTGGCCGGCACGCCGCAGGCCAGCAAGAACCGTCTGAGCCTGTTGCGGGTGCTGCCTTTTCTGCAGAAGGCCCTGAGCGCACACTGAGAATTGGCATACGAGCGGCGCAAATTCGTATATTTCGGCCGCGGGTGGGGCGGCTAGACTGGCGCCATTCGCTGTTTGTCCCCTGCCTGCCATGAAAATCACCAAAATCAGCACCTACCGCGTGCCGCCGCGCTGGATGTTCCTCAAAATCGAGACCGACGAGGGCATCGTCGGCTGGGGCGAGCCGGTGATCGAAGGGCGCGCGCGCACGGTGGAGGCGGCCGTGCACGAACTGGCCGACTACATCATCGGCCAGGATCCGCGCCGCATCAACGATCTGTGGCAGACCATGTACCGCGGTGGCTTCTACCGCGGCGGCGCCGTCTTCATGAGCGCCATCGCCGGGATCGACCAGGCCCTGTGGGACATCAAGGGCAAGGCGCTGGGCGTGCCCGTGTATGAGCTGCTCGGCGGCCTGGTGCGCGACCGCATGAAGATCTACAGCTGGGTGGGCGGCGACCGCCCGGCCGATGTCATCGCCGGCATGCACACGCTGCGCGAGATCGGCATCCACACCTTCAAGATGAACGGCACCGAGGAACTAGGCATGCTCGACACGGCTGCCAAGATCGATGCGGCGGTGGCGCGCGTGGCCGAGATTCGCGAGGCCTTTGGCACGAGAGTGGAATTCGGGATCGACTTCCACGGGCGGGTGGCGGCGCCGATGGCCAAGCCGCTGCTGCGCGCACTGGAGCCGTATCGGCCGCTGTTCGTGGAGGAGCCGGTGCTGGCCGAGCAGGCCGAGTACTACCGCCGCCTGGCCGACATGACCTCGATTCCGCTGGCCGCCGGTGAGCGCATGTACTCGCGCTTCGAATTCAAGCGCGTGTTCGAGGAGGGCGGCCTGAATATCGTCCAGCCCGACCTGTCGCATGCGGGCGGCATCACCGAATGCGTGAAGATCGCGGCCATGGCCGAGGCCTATGACATCGGCCTGGCGCCCCATTGTCCGCTCGGACCGGTGGCGCTGGCGGCCTGCCTGCAGGTGGACTTCGTCGCCTACAACGCCGTGCTGCAGGAGCAGAGCATGGGCATCCACTACAACCAGGGCGCCGAGCTGCTCGACTACCTGCACAACCGCGAAGACTTCCGCATCGTCGACGGCCATATCGCGGCCCTGCCCAAGCCGGGCCTTGGGGTCGAGGTCAACGAGGAAGCCGTGATCGCCGCCAGCGCGCGTGCCACCGACTGGCGCAATCCGGTCTGGCGCCACGCCGATGGCAGCGTGGCGGAGTGGTAGCGCGTCTTGGTTTATGATCTGGAATCTTTCCGGATTCCAAGATGACCGATCCCGCCACCAAGCGTTTCATCCGTTCCCACCTCAAGGTCAGGCACCTGAGCCTGCTGGTGGAACTCGGCCGGCACGGCTCGATCGCCCATGCGGCCGAGGCGGCCGGGCTGACCCAGCCGGCGGCGTCCAAGCTGCTCGGCGAGCTCGAATACGTGCTCGAGGTGCCGCTGTTCCAGCGCCTGCCGCGCGGGGTCGAGCCGACCGAGTACGGGCGCATCATGATCCGCCGCGCCGGCGCCGCTCTGGCCGAGATGGAGGCGGCGCACGAGGAGATCCTGCAGGGCATGGCCGGCATTGGCGGACGCGTGCGCGTGGGCGCCGTGCTCACGCCCTCGGCGCGGCTGCTGCCGGCGGCGGTGCAGCTGCTCAAGCAGCGCAATGCGCGGATTCAGGTGACGGCCACGGTGGACACCAGCAAGGCCCTGGTCGAGCAGCTGCGGGCGGGCGAGCTCGACATCGTGATCGGGCGCATTCTCGACCCCGAAGTGGCGCCCGAGCTGCAATTCGAACCGATCACCGACGAGCCGCACAGCCTGATCGTGCGGGGCGGCCATCCCTGGCTGCAGCGGCCCGAGCTCAGCGTGGCCGAGCTGGCGCGCGCCAGCTGGATATTGCCGCCGCCGGGCCTGTTGCGCGAACGCCTGCTGGCGCTGTTCCTCAGCCACGGGGTCGAGCCGCCGAGCGATGTCTTCGAGACCATGGCGCTGTCGATGATCCCCGGCTTGCTGATGAGCAGCGAGCGCGTGGTGGCCTTGCCGCCCGATCTCGTGCGCCCCTACCTGGACAGCGGCAGCCTGGCCGAGCTCCCGGTTGAGCTTGGCATCAAGACCGACGTCTACGGCATCATCACACGCCGCCAGCACCGCCTCGCCCCGGCCGGCCAGGCCATGCTGCAAGCCCTGCGCGACACCAAATCTTGAACGGGGTCAGGTCCGGCAATCGGACATGGGGGAACTTTCGCCATCGGCGAAAGTTCCCCCATGTCCGATTGCCGGACCTGACCCCGTTAGGGGATGCGCAGTTGGTAGCGCGGGAGCAGGCGGACGCTGCGCAGCTGGGCGGTCTGGCTCTGGCCGGCGAAGTCGGGACGGGCGCGGTCGGGCAGGTAGATGGGGGCGTCGGCGCGCAGTGGTAGCACGCTGAGCTCGTAGCTGCGCGCGCGGCCGCTGGCGATCGCGATCTGCCAGCGCTGGCCGTTGTAGTACCAGTCGTCGCGCAGGTGCTTGTCTTCGTACAGGCGTGCCATGTCGCCTTCGAAATCGATCTCGAGCAGGGCTTCGCCTGCGGTCGCGCCGTGCTCGATGCGCCAAGCGGCGGCGCGGCTCCAGGTCTCGGGCGTGGGCTGCAGCGCGGCTTTGGCGGGGCCGCCGATGGCGATCGGGGGCACGCTTTGCGCGCTCTGCAGCGCGCTGGTGTGGACCGGTAGGCTGCGCTCGGGCGCGCTGGCGCTGATGCGCTCGAAGATGCCGTCCGCACTGCGCGTCAGCGGCAGGCTGGCCTTGGCGCCAGCCGCCAGGGCGGGGTAGATGGCGGCGCTGAGCTGGGGCTGGCCGTGGGTTTCGAGCAGCAGCGCGCCGTGCTCGAACCAGGCGGCGGCTTCGCTCAGCACTAGGCGGCGTTGGCCCCGCAGCGTGCCGATCGTGAGCTGGCGCGCCTGCGCGGCGCTCAGCAAGAGGATGCGCACCGGGCGTTGGCCGGGACAGGTGACGGTGAGCGCGATCTCGAGGCTGGGCTGCAGGCCGTGCACGAGGGCCTGGGTGCTGTCGCTTTGCTGCTGGCCGTGCGCTGTGTGGATGCAGGCGCTGTACTCGGGCGCGAAGGCGAATTCGGGGGCGATCCCGTCCTGGCTGCTGAACACGTACAGGCTGCCGCGCTGGCCTTCGTTGAGGCGGGCGATCGGCTGGACGCTGGCGTAGCGCAGGCGCACGCCGTCGAGCTGCATCTGCACGGGCCAGATGAAGTAGCTGCCGCCGGGGATGTCGACCGGTGCGCTGGGCAGGCTCACGCTGCCCTCGGCCAGATCGACCTGGAAGCGCACGCCCTGCAGCGCGGGCAGCGGATGCTGGCGCACATGGCTGTTGAAGAACAGGTAGGCGCTGTGGCCGTCGCTGCGGGCGGCGTAGCGTGGGGTGCTCAGGTCGCGGTGGTCGCTCGGGGTCTGCGCGGGCCGGGCCACGCTCAATGGTGCGAGCCGGTCGCCGAAGTCGTTCAGAAAATAATGGAGGGGCCGCAGGTGGCCGAGCACGGGGCGCTGCTGGCCGTCGGGGCCGAGCGGGGCCTGGAAGTCGTAGTTGATGGCGGGGGTGTCGTTGTAGCCGCCGCTGCGGGTGCTCTCTTCCATGCTGGTGAGGCCGTGCATGGGATTGCGCCCGCCATGGAACATGTAGTAGCCAAGCAGGTTGAGGCCGGAGCCGAGCTGCACGGGCAGCATGGCGGCCACGTCTTCGGGCGCCAGCAGGGTGCGGCGGCGGTACATGGCGGGCAGGCCGGCGCCATACTCGGCGCCGAGGAAGGGCGTGCGCGCGCTGTCGGTTTCGGCCGTGCCCTGGCGGCCGCCCTTGGTCTGGGCGCCGAGGTCGCCGCTGACGCGGGTGCCGAAGCGGAAGGCGTAGCTCTCCTTGGGGCCGAGGGCCTTGCTGCTGGCGGCCCAGGGTTCGTCGGGATAGCTGCCGAAGACGGGTGTCACTTCGCCGCTCGGGTAGAGGGTCTGGTCCCAGCCGGTCACGGTGTAGTAGGGCACGTCGAGGCCGGCGGCGCGCACCAGGCTTTTCAGCGTACGGATGTGGCCCGCACCCTGGCCGGCGCCGCCGAGGTTGTATTCGTTTTCGAGCTGGACGCCGATCACGGGGCCGCCGTCCTTCCAGAGCAGGCCGCGCACTTGCTGGCCGATCGCGTTGAAGAAGTGCGCGACTTCGGCCAGGTAGCGCGGATCGTCGCGCCGTGTCGGCAGGCGCTCGACAATCCAGTCGGGCAGGCCGCCGTAGCGCACTTCGGCGTGGACCCAGGGGCCGACGCGCAGGAAGACCTGCAGTCCGGCCGCGTGGGCCAGCCGGACGAAGCGGCGCAGGTCGTTCTGGCCGTCCCAGTGCAGGGGCCCGGGCTGGGGCGCGTGGTGGTTCCAGATGATGTAGGTGGCCACGATGTCGACGCCAGCGGCCTTCATCTTGTGCAGTTCGGCCGCCCAGCGCGCCGGCGCCACGCGCGAGTAGTGCAGCTCGCCCATCACGGGCAGCCAGGGCTGGCCGTCGCGGCGCAGGTAGCGGCTGTTGATGCCGAGACTGTGGCCGCCGGGCGCCTGGCTGCTGCCAGTGGCGATGCCGCCTTCGAGCGGCGCGGGTGCGGGCTGGCTGGCGTCCACGCGCAGCAGGGTTTCGGCCTGCACGGCCAGGGGCAGGGCGCACAGGCCCAGCATCAGGGAACGGAGCTTCATGCGGCGAGTATAGGCAGGGCGCTGCGGCGCGCGCCAATGCCGTTTTTCGCTTTCGCTATGCGCGTGCGGCATGTGGACGCAATTTGGCATGGCGCGCGCCAAATCCGATATACCTCGCGCGCGCAGCGGCGGCGTAGGATGGCAGTCTGGATTTCCTCTTTCTTGCTATGTCTGACGTTTATCTTGGTATCGATTGGGGCACGACC
Organism: Massilia sp. TS11; assembly: GCF_022012445.1. Classification (GTDB taxonomy): domain Bacteria; phylum Pseudomonadota; class Gammaproteobacteria; order Burkholderiales; family Burkholderiaceae_D; genus Telluria. Next base: position 30,353 of record NZ_JAKLTS010000021.1, on the reverse strand, counting down.
AACCGGCGTGCCTATCTGATGTCCGCCAGCGGCACCTGTCTGCGCGTGCTCGAAGACGGCGGCGGCATGCAGGCCGAGCGCGGGCGCTTTGCGCAGTCGCTGGCCGAACTGCTGCAACGGCTCGATCTGGACCCGGCCACGCCGGTCATCATGTCGGGCATGGTGGGCAGCGCCCAGGGCTGGCAGGAGGTCGCCTACCTCGATCCGGGCCAGCCGCTGACGGCGCTGGCGCGCCAGCTGGTGCCGATCCAGGGCGAGGCGCGGCGCTGGATCGTGCCTGGCTTTTGTCAGCGCGCCGGCAGCATCGACGTGATGCGCGGCGAGGAGACCCAGCTACTGGGCCTGCAGCTGCGCGAGGCCTGCGACGGCTGGGTGATTTTGCCGGGCACGCACAGCAAGTGGGTGTATCTGGAAGGCGGCTATCTGGGCCGCTGGTCAACATTCATGACGGGCGAGTGGTTCTCGCTGTTCGGCCAGTACGGCACCCTGGCCGCGCTGATGGCGGCGGGCGCCGACGATGCGGCCAGCTTTGCCGATGGTCTGGCCATGGCGCGCAAGCGTGAGCCTTTGAGCCATGCGCTGTTCACCGTGCGTGCGGCGGTCGTCAGCCAGAGCCTGCCGGCGGCCAGCGCGCGTGACCTGATCAGCGGCCTGCTGATCGGCGCGGAATTCTGCGCGATGGAAGACAGCGATCTGCCGCCGGGCACCCTGCGCCTGCTTGGTTCTCCGGCCCTGACTGCGCGTTATGCCGAGGCGGCCCAAGCCTTCGGTCTGCAGGTGGCCAGTGCCGATGCCCAGGCCTGCTACCTGGCGGCCCTGCATCAGCTGTATCTGGAAGGAGTGCGTTATGCCGTTTGATCTGCCTGCGCTGCCCTTGGTGGCCATTCTGCGTGGCCTCGCACCCGAACGGGCGGCCGCGGTTGGCGCGGTGCTGTTCGAGGCTGGCTTTCGTCTGCTGGAAGTGCCGCTCAACCGCCCCGGTGCGCTGGAGGCCATCGCCACGCTGGTGCGCCTGGCCCCGCCGGACGCCATCATCGGCGGCGGCACCATGCTGTGCGAGGCCGATGTCGATGCCGTCGCCGCCGCCGGCGGGCGCCTGTTCGTGGCGCCGAATATGCAGCCGGGCGTCATCGCGCATGCGGCGCGGGCGGGCATGTTCTGCGCGCCCGGTGTGGCCACGCCCACCGAGGCCTTTGCGGCCCTGGCCGCGGGCGCGCATGCGCTCAAGCTCTTCCCCGGCGAGATGATCGGCCCGGCCGGGCTGAAGGCGATGAAGGCGGTGTTGCCGCCGTCCACGCTGCTGTGGCCCGTGGGCGGAGTGGAGCCCGCCAATATGGGCGCCTGGCGCAAGGCTGGCGCCACCGGTTTTGGCCTGGGCAGTGCGCTGTTCACGCCCGAAACCGCGCTGGACGAGCTGCGCACCCGCGCTGCCGCCTGTGTGGCGGCCTGGGAGGCTGCATGCTGAGCCTGCAGGCGCAGTGCGTGCTGCCGCTCGGCGCGACGCTCGGCGAGGGGCCGCTGTGGCAGCCGGAGTTGCAGCGCCTGCTGTTCGTCGATATCAAGGGCCAGCGCCTGCATGCCTACACGCCGGCCGATGGCGCCCACCAGACCTGGGACTTCCCCGACTATGTGTGCTGGGTCGCGCCGCGCAGTGATGGCGATGGTCTGATGCTGGGCCTGCGCCGCGCCGTGGCGCGCCTGTGGCTGGAAGCGGTGCCGCGCTGGCAGCTGCTCGATCTGCCGCTCGCGCTCGCGCCCGATGTGCGCCTGAACGACGCCAAGGTGCATCCTGACGGCAGCCTGTGGTTCGGCTCGATGAACAACCGCGATGTGCAGCGTGCCGATGGCCGTCTGTTCCAGCTGCGCGCGGGCCAGCTGCACGAACATGCGCGCGACATCCATATCTGCAATGGCCCGGCCTTCAGTCCCGATGGGCGGGTGATGTTCCATAACGATAGCCTGCGCGGCCGCACCGACCGGTTTGTGCTGCCCGACGGCGCGCCTCAGCTGTGGCGCCAGTGCGGGCCGGACGATGGCTCGCCCGACGGGATGACGGTCGACAGCGCGGGCCAGCTGTGGGTGGCCTACTGGGGCGCGGGCTGCGTGCTCTGCCATGGGCCGGATGGGGCGGTGCGGGCGCGCGTGGACTTGCCGGTGTCGCAGCCCAGCTCGGTGGCCTTTGGCGGACCGGACCTGCGTACCTTATTCATCACCTCGGCGACCGAGGGACTGGCCACGCCGGAACCGCTGGCCGGCGGCCTGTTCGCCGTGCGCGTCGAGGTGCCGGGCCTGCCGGCGGCGACGTATCACGATTTCGCATAGCGCTGCCGGGAATTGCTATCGTTCTGGAAATTGCATGCCGCGTAGAATGTTGATCAGTTAATCGATCAAGGAAGCGCCGCATGTCCACCCCTGTTGCCATCTATCCTGGCCTGGCCGGCAAGGTCGCCTTTGTCAGCGGAGGCGCGACCGGCATTGGCGCGGCCATCGTGGAAAAGCTGCACGCCCAGGGCTGCCGCGTGGCCTTCGTCGACATCGATGCGCGCAGCGCCGAACAGCTGTGCGCGCGCCTGGCCGCGCAGGGTCCGGCGCCGCTGTTCATCGCCTGCGACCTGTGCGACCTGGAGGCGCTGCAGGCGGCGATCGCCACGGTGGCGGCGCGTTGGGGCGCCATCGATGTGCTGGTGAATAACGCGGCCCACGACGAGCGTCATGCGATCGAGGCGGTGACGCCAGCCTACTTCCAGAGCCGCATCGACGTGAATCTGCGCCACTACTTCTTCGCGGCCCAGGCCGTGCTGCCCGGCATGCAGCAGAAGAGAGCCGGGTCGATCATCAACTTCAGCTCGATCAGTTACAAGATCAAGGCCGGCAACTACCCGCTTTATGCGATGTGCAAGGCCGCCGCCCATGGGCTGACGCGCAGCATGGCGCGCGATATCGGCCAGCACGGCGTGCGCGTCAACACGGTGACGCCGGGCTGGGTGATGACCGAACGTCAGCTGGCTCTGCATGTGGACGCCGCAGGCGAGGCCGAGATCGCCCGCAACCAATGCCTGCCGGGCCAACTGCTGCCCGGCGATCTGGCCGACATGGTGCTGTTCCTGGCGTCCGATGCCAGCCGCATGTGCACGGCCCAGGAATTCGTCGTCGACGCTGGCTGGACCTGATCAGCGCGCTGATTATTTCCGAGCGCCGGTGGAGACCCGGCGCCTTCCTTGATAAAAATAGAAACCATGCACACCTTTACCGCGCTCGACGCCTTCGTCTTCCTTTTCTATTTTGTGATCGTGGCCAGCTACGGCTGGTACGTGTACAAGCGCAAGCGCGGCCACGGCAGTTCCGCCTCGCATGACTATTTCCTGGCGGAGGGCTCGCTGACCTGGTGGGCGATTGGCGCCTCGGTCATCGCCTCGAATATCTCGGCCGAGCAGTTCATCGGCATGAGCGGGTCCGGCTTTACGATGGGCATGGCGGTGGCCAGCTATGAGTGGCTGGGCGCGGCCTCGCTGCTGCTGGTGGCGGTGTTCTTCATGCCGGTCTATCTGCGCAACAAGATCTACACAATGCCGCAGTTTCTGCACGAGCGCTACAACGGCACCGTGGCGATGATCATGGCCGTGTTCTGGCTGCTGCTGTATGTGGTGGTGAACCTGACCTCGATCCTGTACCTGGGCGCGCTGGCCATCAGCAGTATCGGCGGCTTTCCGATTCTGGCCTGCATGCTGGTGCTGGCGGTGTCGGCCGTGTTCATCACCCTCGGCGGGATGAAGGTGATCGGCTATACCGATGTGATCCAGGTGGCCTGTCTGGTGCTGGGCGGCCTGGTGACGACCTGGCTGGCGCTCGACATGGTGGCCGGCCTCGACGGCGGCAGCGGCGTGCTGCACGGCCTGAAGGTGCTGGGCCAGCAGGCGCCCGAGCATTTCAACATGATCTTCAAGCAGAGCGACGCCTTCTACATGGATCTGCCGGGCCTGTCCGTGCTGCTCGGTGGCATGTGGATCGTCAATCTCAATTACTGGGGCTGCAACCAGTACATCACCCAGCGCGCGCTCGGCGCGGACCTGCCGACGGCGCGCGCCGGCCTGCTGTGCGCAGCCTTCCTGAAGATGCTGATGCCGGTGATCGTGGTGCTGCCGGGCATCGCCGCGTATGTGCTGCATCAGCATGGGGCGTTTGGCGGCGCGCTGCTGCAGGGCGGCGAGCTGAATCCGGACCGCGCCTATCCGACCCTGCTGAATCTGCTGCCGGCCGGCCTCAAGGGCGTGGCCTTTGCGGCCCTGTCGGCGGCCGTGGTCGCTTCGCTGGCGGGCAAGGCCAACAGCATTGCCACCATCTTCACGCTCGACGTCTATCAGAAGGCGATCCGGCGCGATGCCAGCGAGGCGCGCCTGGTCTGGATCGGGCGCGTGTCGGTGGTGGTCGCCATGGCCCTGGCCGTGCTGATCGCGCCGATGATGGGCATCGACAAGAAAGGTGGCTTCCAGTACATCCAGGAATACACGGGCTTTGTGTCGCCTGGCATCTTTGCGATGTTTATCCTCGGCTTCTTCTGGAAGCGTACGACGGCGGGCGCCGCCCTGTTCGCCACGATTGGCGGCTTCCTGATGTCGATTCTGCTGAAGTTCCTGCCGGCCATGGTGAACCTGGCCTTCCTCGCGCCGCTCGGTTTTGCCAAGGCGAACGCGGCTGGCGTGTATGAGATGCCCTTCATCGACCGCATGGGCTTTGTGTTCCTGTTCTGCGTGGCGGGCATGGTGGCGCTCAGCCTGGCCGCACCGGCGCGCGCCGGCCGTGCCATGGTGGTGGAGGCGCAGATGTTCCGCGTGTCCGCGCGTTTCCTTGCGGGCAGCCTGATCATTGTGGGCATGCTGGTCGCCCTCTACGCCGCCTGGTGGTAAGGCGCGGCTGCGCCACCGCAAATCCTGCCGGGCCCGTCTGCGCTTCAATCCCCGCTGGTAGTCCAGCCGGGCGGGGGTAAGCATGGAGACGGAAACGAGCGAGCTCAGTGGTGAGGCCTGGGTGGCGCGCTGGCCGGGCAGCAGCGCGCTCGATGACCTGGCACCCGGCTTTCGCGCAGCAGCGCGCGCCTTTCTGGCGGCGCTGCAGGCGGCCGGCGTGCAGGTGCTGGTCAGCGCCACCTACCGCCCGCCCGAGCGGGCCTGGCTGATGCACTGGTCGTATGCGATCGTGCGCCTGCGCCAGGACCCGCGCACCGTGCCGGCCCGCGCCGGCGTGCCGATCGACTGGGTCCACCATGACGAGGCCGGCGCCTATTCGTGGGCGCGCTCGTTCATGGCGGCGCGCGCCATGGTGCGCGGCTACGACATCGTCGATCTCGATACCGCCCCCGCCATCGACAGCCGCCATACGGCCGGCTGCGCCATCGACATGAGCCTGGCCTGGCACGGCGATCTGCTGCTGCGCGATGCAGGCGGGCGTGCGGTGCGCGTGGTCGGCGCCCCGCGCGACGGCATGCATCCGCGCCTGGCCGAGGTGGGGCGCAGCTACGGCCTGATCAAGTTCAGCGGCGGCGCGGCCGACCGGCCGCACTGGTCGGACAATGGCCGCTGAGCGATTCGTCACCAAATTGCCACAGAGCTACTATTGCCATTGTTTTAAAAAGCGGCAATCATCGTGTGTCGCCAATCTCTTCTGTGGAAACCCACATGCCGCGTCTTTTTTCCGCTGTCCGGGCCGCCCTCGCTGCGTTTGTCATTCGTCTGTGGGCCGGCCTCGGCTGGCTGGGGCGACAGGTGTTCGGCCAGCTCGACTGGCAGGCGCCGGCCTGGGCCAGTTGGCTGGCGCGCGCGCTGAGCCGCACGGCGGCCCTGGCGCGCAGCTATCCGCGCCAGGCGCTGGGACTGGTGCTGGCGGCCGTGCTGGCGCTGAGCGGCGCCTGGTATGGCTGGCAGTGGTGGCAGTCGCTGCCGCGCCCGCGCGAGGTGCATGCGACAGCCAAGCCGCTTGCGCGCACCGAGATCGAGGCCGAGGACGCCGAGCAGCGCAAGCCCAAGCCGCTGGTGATCGTGTTCGACCACCCGGTGGCGCCGCTGGCGCGGGTGGGCAAGGACGTCAGCGAAGGCATCGCGCTGCGCCCGGCCCTGGCCGGCCGCTGGCACTGGGACAATGACCGCAGCCTGAGTTTCACCCCGGCCGAGGACTGGCCGATCGGCGCGACCTACAGCGTGGGCTTCGAACGCAAGAAGGCGCTGGTGCCGGAAGTGCGGCTGGCCGAAGACGAGATCCAGTTCAGCACCCCGGCCTTTGTCGGCCGTCTGGCCAACGCCCAGTTCTATCAGGACCCGCAGAATCCGACCGTGAAGAAGGCCATGTTCGAGCTGGCCTTCAGCCATCCGGTCAATCCGGCCGAACTGGAAAAGCGCATCGAACTGCGCCTGGCCGGGCAGGCCGATGGCATCCTTGGCATGGGGCGTGAAAGCACGCGCTTTACCGTCAGTTACGACCGGCTGAAGCTGCGCGCCACGGTGCTGTCCGAGAATCTGCCGATCCCCAAGGACGATACGACGCTCGACTTCGTGCTGGCCAAGGGCGTGAGCGCGGCGCGCGGCGGCAAGCCGTTTGAGGAAGAGCTGCGCAAGAACGTGGCGGTGCCGGGCCTGTACAGTCTGCGCGTGCCGGAGCTGGCGCCGCAGGTGGTCACCAATGACAAGGGCGAGCCGGAGCAGGTGCTGGTGCTGCAAACCTCGGCCAGCGTCAACGAGCGCGATATGCAGAAGGCCCTGAGCGTGTGGGTGCTGCCGCGTTTTGCCCCGGGCGTGAAGGAAGACGAGCCGCATGTCTGGCAGCCCGACGAAGTGACCGACGCGGTGCTCAAAGCCAGCCGCCGCCTGACGCCGGAACTGGTGCCGGCCGAACGCGAGGTGACCGAGACGCACAGCTTCCGCTATCAGGCCGACGTCGGCGCCTATCTGTATGCCCAGGTGGCGCCGGGGCTGAAGTCCTTTGGCGGTTACGTGCTGGGCAAGGGCGCCGCGCGGCTGATGCGCGTGCCGCCGTTCCCGTCCGAGCTGAAGATCATGAGCCAGGGCGCGCTGCTGGCCCTGAGCGGGGAGAAGAAGCTGGCCCTGCTGGTGCGCGATCTGCCGGGCGTGAAGGTGGAAATCGGGCGCGTGCTGCCGGCCCAGCTTCAGCATCTGGTGTCCCAGTCTTCGGGCAATTTCGCCAATCCTGAGTTCTACGGCCAGTTCGGGCCGGACAATCTGACCGAGCGCTTCGAGCGCAAGCTGGCCTTGCCCAAGCTGGCGCGCGGGCGCGCCCACTATCAGCCGCTCGATCTGGGCGAATATCTGAAGGGCGATGGCGCCGAGCGGCGCGGCGTGTTTCTGCTGACGGTGAGCGGCTACGATCCGAAGCAGGATGAACGCGCGGCGCGCCAGCTGGCGGCGCAGGCACGCCAACCGGGCGAAGCGCCGGCCGAGGCGCCCGAAGAAGGCGAGGGCGAAGGCGAGGGCGCTCAGGGCATGGACCGGACCGCACCGCGCGAGCGTGTCGACAAGCGCCTGGTGCTGGTGACGGACCTGGGCATCATGCTGAAAAAGTCGGCCGACGGCACGCAGGACGTGTTTGTCCAGTCGATCTACAGCGGCAAGCCGGTCGATGGGGCGACGGTGGAAGTCATCGCGCGCAATGGCGTGGTGCTGTTCTCCCAGCCGACCGACGCCAGCGGCCACGCGCGCTTTGCCCGCATCGAGGGGCTGGCGCGCGAACGGGCGCCGCTGATGATCCAGGTGCGCAAAGGCGCGGACCTGAGCTTCCTGCCGCTGAACCGCTATGACCGCAGTCTCGATATGTCGCGCTTCGATGTGGGCGGCGTGCGCAATGCGCTGGTGGCGGACCAGCTGACGGCCTATCTGTTCAGCGACCGTGGCATCTACCGGCCGGGCGACACCTTCCATATCGGGATGATCGTCAAACCGGCCACCTGGTCGACCAATCTGGCCGGGCTGCCGCTGGAGCTGGAGGTGCTCGACGCGCGCGGCCTGACCGTCAAGCGCGAGAAGGTGAAGCTGACGCCGGGCGGTTTCCTCGAGACGGAATACACCACGCAGGAGAGCGCGCCCACGGGCAGCTACAGCATCAATCTGTATCTGGTGAAGGATGGCCATGCCGGCGCGCAGATCGGCAGCACCAGCGTCAAGGTACAGGAATTCCAGCCGGACCGCATCAAGGTGGCGGCGCGCCTGTCGCAGGAGGCGGGCGAGGGCTGGGTCCATCCGAAAGAGCTGAAGGCCCTGGTCAGCGCGCAGAACCTGTTCGGCACCCCGGCCGAAGGGCGGCGCGTGTCGGCCGAGCTGAATCTGAGCCCGGCCTTCCCGGCCTTCCGGCGCTACCCGGACTTCAAGTTCTATGATCCGCAGCGCGCCAAGGAAGGCTATACCGACAAGCTGGGCGACCAGACCACCAACGAGAAGGGCGAGGCCGAGTTCACGCTGGGGCTGGAAAAATATGCGAAGGCGACTTACCGCCTGCACTTGGTGGCGCGCGTGTTCGAGGCCGGTGGCGGGCGTTCGGTGGCGGGCGAAGCGGCGGCGCTGGTGTCGGAGCTGCCGTATCTGGTGGGCTTCCATGCCGATGGCGCGCTCGATTATGTGAGCCGCGGCGCGCAGCGCAATGTGAGCCTCATCGCCATCAATCCGCGCGCTGAAAAAATGGCGCTGGCGGGTATGAATCTGGTGCTGGTCGAGCGCAAATATGTCTCGGTCCTCACGCGCCAGTACAACGGAACCTACAAGTACGAATCGCGCAAGAAGGAAGTGACGCTGAAAGAAGCGCCGCTGGCGATTGCGGCCGGCGGCAGCACGCTGCGTCTGGCCACGGAGACGCCGGGGAACTTCTCGTATGTGATCCGCGATGCGCAGGGCGTGGAGTTCAACCGCATCGACTACACGGTGGCCGGGGCGGCGAATCTGTCGCGCAGCCTGGAACGCGACGCCGAACTGCAGCTCACGCTGAACAAGAAGGACTACCAGCCGGGCGAGGAGATCGAGATCAGCATCCGCGCGCCCTACACCGGGGCGGGCCTGATCACGATCGAGCGTGACAAGGTGTTCACCCACCAGTGGTTCAAGGCCGACACCCTGGCCTCGGTGCAGCGCATCCGCCTGCCCAAGGATTTCGAGGGCAATGGCTATGTGAGCGTGCACTTCATCCGCGACCCGGGGTCGGACGAGATTTTCATGAGCCCCTTGAGCTATGGCGCGGTGCCGTTTGCCACCAGCCTGTCGGCGCGCACCAACAAGCTCAGTCTGAGCACGCCGGACCTGGTGAAGCCGGGCCAGGTGCTGAAGATGAGACTGAGCGCGGCCCAGCCGACGCGCGCCGTGCTGTTTGCGGTCGACGAGGGGATTTTGCAGGTGGCGCGCTACAAGCTGCCCGATCCGCTGAGCCTGTTCTTCCAGAAGCGCATGCTGGAGGTGCGCAGCTCGCAGATCCTCGACACGATCCTGCCCGAGTTTAAGAAGCTGATGGCGGCTGCGGCGCCGGGCGGCGATGGCGAAGGCGCGCTGGGCAAGCACCTGAATCCGTTCAAGCGCAAGCGCGACAAACCGGCGGTTTACTGGTCCGGCATCGTCGATGTGAAAGGCGAGAAGGAATTCAGCTACCAGGTGCCGGATACCTTCAATGGCAATCTGCGTGTGATGGCGGTGGCCGTGAACGAGGCCAGCATCGGCACGGTGCAGGGCGCAACCACGGTGCGCGGCGACTTTGTGCTGTCGCCGAATGTGCCGCTGGCCGTGGCCCCGGGCGATGAATTCGATGTGACGGTCGGCGTGGCCAATAATGTGGCGCGCTCGGGCAAGGATGCGCAGGTGAACGTCAGCCTCGCCACCAGCGCCCATCTGCAGGTGCTGGGCAAGGCCAGCCAGGTGCTGACGATCGGCGAGATGCGCGAGTCGGTGGCGCGCTTCCGCGTGAAGGCGGTCGATGGGGCGCGCACCCAGCTGGGCTCGGGTAGCCTGCAGTTTGCCGCCACCCTGGGCGCGCGCGCGGCACGCCTGACGACCGATGTGTCGGTGCGCCCGCCGGTGCCGCGCTATGCCCAGGTGAGCATGGGCAGCTTCAGCGGCAGTACCGAGGTGGCGCTGGAGCGCAAGCTGTATCCCGAATACCGTCAGCTCGAGGTGGCGCTGGGCGCGACGCCGCTGGCGCTGGCCGAGGGTCTGTCGGTGTATCTGGCCGACTTCCGCCATCTGTGCACCGAGCAGGTGCTGAGCCAGATGGCGCCTGCGGTGGTGCTGGGCCACCGGCCCGAGTTCGCGCGTGCCGATGCGCGCGTGCCGGCCGCGCGCAGCTTCGACGAGGGCCTGCGCCTGCTGCGCACGCGCCAGAACGCCGAGGGTGGCTTCGGCATGTGGAATGCGAGCGTGCAGGCGGAGGAATTCGTCTCCGTGTATGCGCTGCACATGCTGCTGGAAGCGCGCGAGCGCGGCGAGGCAGTCCCGCAGGACATGCTGCAAAAGAGCCTGGACTACGCCCAGCGTCTGGCGGCCAGCCCCTCGGGCGAGTTGACCGGCCTGCGCGTGCGCGCCTATGCGGCCTATCTGCTGACGCGCCAGATGGTGGTGACCACGCCGCTCCTGAGCAGCATCCGCGAGAGCCTGGAGGCGCGCTATCCGAAGCAGTGGCAGAGCGATCTGGCGGGCGGCTACCTGGCGGCGGCCTATCAGCTGCTGAAGCAGGAACGTCTGGCCGGGCCGCTGATCGATAAGCAGGTCGAGCGGCTGGTCAAGCGCAAGACTGCCGTCGATGCCGTGGGCGACTACAGCTATGACCCGCTGGTGCACGAAACCCAGGCCCTGTATCTGCTGGCGCGCCACTTTGTGCCGCGTGTGAAGGCGCTGCCGCCCGAGGTGCTGGCGGGGCTGGCGCAGCCTGTCGCTCAGGGCAATTACAACACCCTGTCCGGCGCCTATCTGGTGCTGGCGCTGGACGCCTATGCCAGCGCGCTGGGGCCTGAGGTGGCGGGCAAGCTGGGTGTGAGCGAGGTCGATGCGGCCGGCAAGCGCAAGGCGCTGGCGGTGCCGGCCGGCCTGCTGGCGCGCCTGTCCTTCGGGCCGGACGCGGCCAAGCTGCGGCTGGAGAACAGCGCCGCCGTGCCGGCCTACTACGCGGTGACCCAGGCTGGCTTCGAGCGCAGCGTGCCGACGGCCGAACTGCGTTCCGGCCTGGAGCTGGTGCGCGAATTCGTCGACCGCAACGGCAAGCCGGTCAGCACTGTCAAGGTGGGCGATGAACTGACCGTGGTGCTGAAGTTCCGTGCCGTGGGCCGCAATGTCGTGCCGAATGTGGCCCTGGTCGATCTGCTGCCCGGCGGTTTTGAACCGGTGCTCGATACGCCCAACGCGACGCCGGAAGCAGCGCCCGCGGCCACTAGCGTGCCGCTGGCCGGATTGGCTGGCGCCAGCAGCAACCGCTGGAACCTGACCCATGCCGATGCGCGCGAAGACCGCGTGCTGTTCTACGGCGCCGTGAGCCAGGAGCTGGGCGAGATCCGCTACCGCATCAAGGCGACCAATAGCGGCAGCTTTGTGGTGCCGCCTGCGTATGCCGAGTCGATGTACGAACGGAAGGTGCAGGCGCGCACGGCGGCCGGCCAGCGCCTGACGGTGGAGGCAGCAGACAAGCCGTGAAGCCGCTGCTGCGCCGTAGTCTGATGGGCGCCGCCGGTGTGGCGGCGCTGCTGCTGGCCGTGCGTCTGTGGCCGCACGCGCCACTGCGCGGGGCGCAACCGCAGTCCACCGCCGTGTATGCGCGCGACGGCAGCCTGCTGCGCCTGGCCCTGGCCAGCGACGGCCAGTACCGGCTGTGGGTGCCGCTCGATCAGATCGACCCGCGCCTGGCGCAGGCCGTGCAGCTGTATGAGGACCGCTGGTTCTTCTGGCATCCGGGCGTGAACCCGGTGGCGCTGGCCCGCGCCGCCTTCGCCACGGCCAGCGGTGGCGCGCGCCAGGGCGCGTCCACGCTGAGCATGCAGCTGGCGCGCCGCCTGTACCGGATTCCCAGCCAGAGCGTGGGCGGCAAGCTGCGCCAGATCGGCGCGGCCCTATGGCTGGAGGCGCGCTACAGCAAGCGCGCGATTCTGGAGGCCTACCTGAATCTGGCGCCGTATGGCGGGAATATCGAGGGCGTGGGCGCGGCCAGCCTCGTCTACTTCCACAAGCGCCCCAGCCAGTTGACGCTGACCGAGAGCCTGAGCCTGGCCGTGATGCCGCAGAACCCACGCAAGCGCGGCGGCCTGCGCACGCCGGGCAGCAGTTCGCCGGAGGTGCTGGCCGCACGCGCGCGCCTGTGGCAGCGCTGGCTGGAACGCCACCCGGACGCAGCGCGCTATCGGCACGAGGTGTTGGCGCCGTCGCCGATGTTCACACGCGCCCAGTTGCCGTCCGGCGCTGCGCACTTCAGCGAGCGGGTGCTGCGCGAGGCGGCGCCGGGCGAGGTCTGGTCCACGCTCGACCCGCGCCTGCAGGCGACGCTGGAGCGCAGCCTGGCGCAGTACCTGGAACGTGGCCGGGCGCAGGGCATCCGCAACGCGGCCCTGCTGCTGCTGGACCGCGAGCAGGGCGAGGTGCGCGCCCTGGTTGGCTCGGCCGACCATGATGACGCCAGCATCGACGGACAGGTCAATGGCGTGGAGGCCAAGCGCTCGCCCGGCTCCACGCTGAAGCCCTTTATCTACGGGCTGGCGCTCGATCAGGGCCTGATTCACCCGCTGTCGGTGCTGAAGGATGCGCCGACCGCCTTTGGCCCCTTCAGTCCCGAGAATTTCGATGGCCGTTTTGTCGGTCCGATCAGCGCACAGGAGGCGCTGGTGCGCAGCCGGAATGTGCCGGCCGTGGGGCTGGCTTCGCGCCTGACGCGCCCCAGCCTGTACCAGTTTTTACAGCAGGCCGGTGTGAGCCGGCTGGCGTCGGAACAGCACTACGGTCTGGCGCTGGCGCTCGGCGGCGGCGAGCTGACGATGGAGGAATTGGGCCGCCTGTATCTGATGCTGGGCCACGGTGGCCAATCACTGTCGCTGCGCTATGTGCGCGGCCCGGCGCCGGCGCCGGGTGCGCGCTGGTTGTCGCCCGAGGCGGCGTTCATCACCCTGCAGATGTTGAAGACCAATCCGCGCCCGGACACGGGCGAGCCGGCCGCGCCCGCGGTGGCCTGGAAAACCGGCACCTCCTGGGGTTTTCGCGATGCCTGGACGGCCGGCGTGTTCGGTCCCTATGTGCTGCTGGTCTGGATCGGCAATTTCGATGGCAGCGGCAATCCGGCCTTTGTCGGCATCCAGACGGCGGCCCCGCTGTTCTTCCAGATTGTCGATAGCCTGCGCGCCCAGCATCTCGATCCGGGCGAAGGCGAGCGCGCCGTGCCGGCCGGTGTGAGCCGGGTGGAGGTGTGCGCCGCCAGCGGCGAGCTGCCGAACGCCTGGTGCCGCGAACGGGCCGAGACCTGGTTCATTCCCGGCACCTCGCCGATTACCGTCAGCCAGCTGCACCGGCCGGTGCGGATCGACACGCGCAGCGGCAAGCCGACCTGCGCCGACGGTCCGTTTGTGCGCACCGAGGTTTACGAATTCTGGCCGAGCGATCTGCAGCGCCTGTTCCGCGAGGCCGGCATGCCGCGCCGCGAGGCGCCGCCGCTGCCCGATTGCGCCGCCACCGCGGGCGAAGGCGAAGGTCCGCACATCACGGCGCCGAACACCGGTCAGGTCTACACAGAGCGCCTGGCCAAGCCGGTGCCGCTGGCGCTGCGCGCGAGCGCCGCCAACAGCAGCGCGCCGCTGTTCTGGTTTGCGAATGGGGGTTTGCTCGGCAAGGCCAGTGCGGGCAGCAGCCTCAGTTGGCTGCCGCCGCGGCCCGGGCGCTACCAACTGCGTGTAATCGACGATCAGGGACGCAGCGACGTGCGCGAGATCGAGGTGGAATTCGCGCGCTGAGGTTCACAGCAGATGGCCGAGCAGCAGGGCGGCGCCGGCCAGGTTGATCAGGGCGCCGAGGCCAAGACGGATGCGGGTGGACATGGTGATCTCCTTGAACTGAAGCCCATTGTGCCGGTCGCGCGCGCGCCGGTCCAATGGGCTTTTCCGATCAGCGCGATTGGCGCGCTCAATCCTGCCATTGGCGGCGTGGACGCCACCAGTCGAGCAGGCGGCGCTGCAGCAGCCAGGCGCCCATCAGCAGGGCCATGGCCAGGGCCAGCCACTGGGCCACGCCCAGCTGCATGTGCACGGGCGGCACGGTGAGCGCGCGCAGCACTACCGCGCGCACCTTGGACAGCGACAGGAAGCCGCCGACGATGTCGCCCTGGTCGTTGATGCTGCGCGGCTGGTAGAGCGAGTTGTCGCCGCTCAGGTAGCGCACGTCGCGCGGATTATCGTAGACGAAGGCGCGGCGGTAGCCGTCGCGGTGGATGCCGAGCACCTGGTTCAGATTATTGATGGCCAGGGCGGCGCTGCTGCCGTTATCGAGCGCGGCGCCGAGATCGTGCATCTTGCCGTCCTTGTAGACGAAGGCGTGCAGTTCGCGGTCCGCCGTTTCGGCCACGCCGACGATCACGCCCTGCTCATTGATGCCGTAGGCCGCGCTCTGGCGGCCGCCGAGCGTGCCCAGGTCCTGCAGGCCGCGTTCGGGCGTATAGAGAAAAGCGTGGCGGCGGCCCTCGGCCGTTTCGGCCAGACCGACCACCTGGCCCGCCAGGTTCAGGCCCATGGCGGCGCTGTAGTGGCCACCGAGGGTGCCGATGTCGCGCATGCGCGTGCCGTCGTGGAAGTAGGCGTGCCACTGCTGGTCCGGGGTGTCGGCGTAACCGGCGCTCTGGCCCCGGTTGTTGACGGCCATGGCCGTGCTGTTATGGCCGCCGAGGGTGCCAAGGTCGCGCAGCGTGCCATCGAGCCCGCGCACATAGGCGTGCCAGTAGCCGTTGTCGATCTGGGCCGAGCCGGCGATGTCGCCGCGCGGGCTCAGGCCATTGGCCTCGCTTTGCAGGCCACCCAGGGTGCCGATGGCGCGCACCGTGTTCTGCTCGAAGATGACGGCGTGGCGTGCACCGTCGCTGTCCTGCACGGTGCCGACGATGCGGCCGAGATTATTGATGGCGTTGGCGATGCTGACGGTTTCGTCGCCGAGCTGGAGTTTTCGGGTCTGCCAGCCGAGCGGCAGTGCTTGGGCGAGGGCGGGCAGGGCGAGGCTCGCAATCACGAGCGTACGGGCTAGGCGCATCGGCAACTCCTGTCAGGTGGAAGGAGTGCCGAGCATAACCCGTTCTACTCGGGTTGATGAAAATATCAATGTTGCGTTGCGACAGCTACTCTGTTTAATAAAAAATAAAACGTGACTTTGTGTGAACATTGGCACTTCATCAAAAGCTACCATCGTAATTGCCTCGAGTCATCTTTTCGGGGCGATAAACCTAGATCCGATAGCGGACTGTGATGGGAGAGCTATGCAAAAGCAGGTATTTCGGCGCAGCGTGCTGACGCTTGTGCTGGGCAGTATTTTTGCCCACGCAAGCTCCGGCACCGCATATGCGGCAGATAGAAGCGGCGGAGGAGACGACCCTTGCGCTCAAAAGACCGGCCAGGTCGCTGGCGCGGTGATTGGAGCCTTGCTTGGCGGATTGCTTGGCAGTCAGGTCGGCAAGGGCAATGGCAACAAGCTGGCCGTGGCTGTTGGGGCTCTGGGTGGCTTGGCCCTAGGCAATTATCTTGGTTCTGAAATCGACAAGCGCAAGTGCGAACTCCATAAAATCGCGCAGCGCAATCAGTTGCAGATGCAGATGGCTGAGGTGCGTGCGGCTGCGCTGCAGCTGGAGGACGAGCCGCCAGTCGCCAAGGATCAGACGCTGGGCTTGTTGGTTTCGGTCGCGGATGGCAGTAGCCGGGAATTGACCGATAGCGTCGGTGGTGAAGGCGAGGGTAATGCCGCCTTGAGCAGTCAGTTCGACACCGGGGCGAACCGCCTGAATCCACAGGCCGAGCGTGCCTTCCGCGACATCGCGAATTCCTACGCAACGCCGTATCGCGCTGACGCGCTGCCATCGGGAGCCACCCAGGAGCAGGCCAATGCTGTGGCCGGTCTGCGCCAAAAGCGTGTATTGGTTGTTGGGCATACTGACGATACCGGTAATTCACGGCTGAATGCCGACCTGTCGGAGCAGCGCGCACAGGCTGTCGCCAAACTATTCATCGAAGCAGGCTTTCCTGCGGAGCAGGTGTTTTATCAGGGAAGTGGTGAGACGCAGCCGATTGCTGACAACCGCAGCGCTGAAGGGCGTGCACGTAATCGTCGGGTTGATATCGTCGACTTGAGCGATGAGGCGAGCTTCCAGCGCTACTTGGCTAGCCGCCGCCCGAATCAACAGTTTTATCGGGCTCAGGTCAAGGATTCGCCGCACGAGTCGGCTGCTATGTCGACCATCCCGGCAGCAGCACCTGTTGTGCTGGCGGGACCGGAACCGGCTCCGAAAACGCGCACGTCGAAGGCCGCCAGTCCCAAGCCGCGCGTCGCGCCCGCGCCGGCGGCGCCAGCGGCCCCGGTGGTCGTCGCAGGGCCCGGCTTTGATTTTGGTGGCCGCCCTGTCACCGCCGGCGCCGCGATCATAAACATTGGCAAGCCAGTGGTCAGCCGGGGCTGGCAGCTCATCTCGAGTGCAATGGCGGATGATCTGCCGATGGCGCGCAGCTGCCAGGAGGACCACGCCCGTGTGGCCCACCCGGTGCGCAGCGCCGCCACCGGGCGGCCTTACCCAACGGCAGAGTTCATGCCAAACCTGTACGACACTTCTTGGACGGATAAGGTGAACGGCCACCTTGTGGCGCTTACCCATGTGGCTGTGCTGCGCGACGGCGCGGCGCCAGCGCATCGCCCGACCCTGCTGGTGTTTCGCAATGCCGACAACCTGAACGCACAGTCGCGCCCCGACTACATGGTCGAGCCGGAGGTGAATACCTATCAGGGCGAGCAGGGCCTGTTGTATCGCGTGTTCGTGAATGGACCGGTTGGCTGCATGGATATCGTGATTCCGCGTCGTGATCCCAGCCAGGCGATTGGTTCCAGCCTCTATTACAGCGCGAATGGCAAGCGCATGGTTGCGGATTTCAATCCGCGTATCGTCAAAAAATCCTGAGCGAGTAACTAAGCTATGAGCGAACTCTTTTCCAATCATCTCGCGCTGCTGCAGTCTCTGGTGGCCCTAGTGGTCCTGCTGGCGATCTATGTCACGTTTAAATTCCGCATCGACTTCTGGTGGTTGAATTTTTGGTACGGCTTGCCCTTGATCGGCAAGCTGGCGCGTCTGGCGCGCGACTCCTCGCGCTACGCGAAGGACAATTCCTGGACGAACTCCGAGCGCACCTTGTGCACGGACTATCGCCAGTTCGTCAATCTGACCAGCGAGGCTGAATTCAATCGCCGGATCGACTATATGGCCAAGGCTGGGGATACCGGACGTAGTCCGACTCCGGGTTGGTTGTTCCTGGTGCTGGGTCTTTTGATCATCGCGGAAGGCATGGGCTTCTCTTATTTGCTCGGTAGTTGGATGGCAATGGAGGGATCCGAAAACACGCGTCTGCTGCTGATGGCCGGTATCGTGTTTGTTTTGTGTGTGGTGCTTGGCTTCTTGACTCACCAGGCTGGCCATCAGATGTATCGGACCAATCTGGTGCGCCGCTGCCAGAAGGAATGGCGTGATGAGGGTCAGAAGGGCAAGTTCCGTACCGAGAACATCACGCTGAAAGATGATCAGCACGGCGACGATGTTTATCCACATTACACGCAATGCGTGAATCGCGTCGGCAGCGAAGGCTCCTACACCTTGATGGGGATTGCCGTGGCGGTGATCGTGACGATCGCCGTGGCTTCAACAGTGATGCGGGTAAAGCACTTGGCAAGTGTTCAGGCGCGCGAGACTATTCAAGCCAGTACAGCGAGCGCGCCGGCTTCCGGCAATCCGTTCGGGAATGGCGGGACCTTGCCGGATGCGGTGACCGCGCCGCAGCAGGCGGCCGACGCCAAGGCGCAGGAGGACGTGCGCGATTCGGACCGCATGGAGGGTATGTCGGCGTTTGTGATGTTGGCTTTCATCTTCGTGGTCACGCAGGCTGTCGGCATCATTGCCGGCTATAAGTGGGGCTTCGCTGGAAAGAATAGTATCGATGCCTACCGTGGCACGCTTGGGTTCTCGACCTACGACGACTATCTGCGTTATTTCAGCCCGATTCTGGCGAAGGCAGAAGCCAAGTTGACAACGCTACAGCAGCGCTTGGCGGAACAACACGCGAATATCGGTCTGGGTCTGAAGAACACCTTTGAGAATTTCCTGCTTGAGCGGCCGGGCCGGCCCGGCGAGGCTGTGGCCCAGGCGAATGCCACGTCGGCGCGCCTGACACCGGAGGACGTGGTTGCCCGGATCGACGGCTTTGGCAGCGACCGCGAGGGCGCCAAACGCTATCTGATGGCCTTGGATCCGGCCTTGCGCGCCGAAGTGGCGCCGCTGCTGAAGGCGCGCAAGGAGGCGCGTGCAGCCGAGGAAAAGGTGGCGCACGAACAAGCACTCGCCAAGGAAGTTGAGGATCTGCTGTGAAACAGACTTTGCTGAAGATGCTGCTGCTGTCGGTCTGTCTGGCTAGTCAGCCCGTACTGGCCGCAAGTCTGCACAATCAGATACCCAGCTGCTACGCGGCCGGAAAGCTCGAGGTGCCGGCGCCTGCTAGCGTGCAGGCGTTGTTCATCGTCCTTGATGAGACCGTGGTCCTGGACGACAGTCTGCAGCGCGCGCTGTGGGATGCGGTTCGGCCGCAGCTGCAGCCGGGTACACAGGTCGCTGTGTACCGCTTTTCGGCCTTCTCGCAGGGGCGTTATCTGGACGGCGTTGCGGGCGGCACTTTGGAGGCCCCGATCGATGCGCGTTTGCGTGACAGTATCAGCGTGCCCAAATTGCGTCAGTTTGATTCCTGCCTGAAGGGGCAAGCGGAATTCGGTCAGCGTCTGGTGCGTGAGGCGATTGGCAAGGTGCTGGCAGCAAGTACCAGTACCTTGGCGCGCTCCGATATTCTATCCAGTTTGTCGGCACTGTCGCAGCAGGTGGCGGCTGCACAGGCGGGCCGGCGCAAAGTACTGCTGGTGTCGGACATGCTGGAGAATTCCTCAATTTCCAGTTTCTACCAAAATGGTGGTGTGCGCCGCATTGATCCAAATGTTGAGCTGAAAAAGCTGGAACAGGAAAAGCTGACAGCCGATTTTGGTGGTGCCGAGATTTATGTGATGGGGGCCGGTTTGATCGGCGGTGATACGAAGTCGAGCAACAAGGGGCCGCAGTCCTACCGTGACCCGAAGACGATGGCGGCACTGAAGAGTTTCTGGGACACCTACTTCCGTCGTTCGCATGCCGACTTGATCGAATTCGGTGCGCCTGCGCTGCTGGCGCCGCTTCGCTAAACCATCGCAGCGCGCGTGGTCACCACGTACTGTTGCAGCTCGGGGAAGAAGCGTTCGAAGCCGGCGCTGAACTCGGCGTAGTGGGTTTCGAGGTCGAGCACGCTGTCGCGCAGCAGCTCGCCATTGCGCGATAGGCGCTGGGCCATGCGCTCCAGGCTGATGCGCACGCCGTCCCAGTCGGCATAGGCGCTCAGCCAGTCGTGCGCGATCAGGCGCGGGGCGAGGGCGGCCAGACGCGGCGGCAGCAGGGCGGCGTGGCTGTCGAGGGCGCGGTAGAAGTCGGCGATCAGGGCGGCCCGGTCCTGGTCGCTGTGCCGGTCCCACTGGCGGCTCAGCGCATGGTCGTAGAACACGTCGAGCGCGATGCCGGCAAAGCGGCGCCGGCCCGGGGCGAAGCGGGCGCGCGCAGCGGCCACTTCGGGATGGCGGTCGGTGTAGCTGTCGATCAGGCGGTGCAGGGTGATTTCGCGCGCCATCTCGGGCGGCCAGGCGCTGACGTCGGCCTTGACGAAGTCGCCCAGCATGGCGCCGACCATGGCCGGCGCGCTATGGCTGGCAAGCAGTACGTGGGCCAGATAATTCACGGACGGATGGGCGTGCTGGCCTCGGGGCCGACCACGGTGGTCCAGGGACGGATGCGCCAGGCGGTGACGACGCCATGCAGCACATACGGGTCGGCGGCGACGAAGCGTTCGATCGGGGCCGGGCTGTCGCAGCGGAAGATCAGCAGGCCGGTGTCGGTCGGCTCGCCGAGCGCGCCGCCGAGCTGCAGTTCGCCGCGCTCGACCGATTCCCAGGCCAGGGCGAGGTGGGCGGCGCGGTACAGTTCGCGGCGGCTCATATAGTCGGGTGCGTAGGTGTAGAACAGGGCGTAGTGCATGGCGTTCGGGGAGAGTGAAAATTCCAGTATGCCATGGCGGCGCGCGGCGCGTTTGCCGACCCGTATCGTGTGGCGGCGGCGCGCAGGCGCGGCGTAGAGTGGGCCATGAAACGGAGGTTGTCATGGTCTGGCATCGTGTTGCTGCTGTGCTTGCGCTTGTGTCGCTCTGCCTGCTCACCCTGGTCATGGCGCAGGAGAAGGTCGCGCCGCCCATCGTGCCGCCTGGCGCGCCCACCTCGGCCCGCACGGGCCTGCTGGAGCGCGGCGCCGACCTGCTGCAAAGCGCGCGCCCGGTGCAGGGCTTCGACATCTATCTGTCGGGCTTTCACCCGCTAAAGGCTGCGCCGCAGCGCCAGATGGAGGCACACCATTACTGTCATCAGGTGAATGAGGATTTCGCCCAGTGCGTGCTGTTCGATGCGAACACGGCGGCGGCCAATCTCACCGGTGTGGAGTTCATCATTTCCGACAAATTGTTCGCCGGCCTGCCCGCGGCCGAGCGCGCCTTCTGGCATCCGCACAATGGCGAAATTCTCAGCGGGCAGCTGCAGGCGCCCGGCATACCGCGCCTGGCCGAACATGCGCTGATGCGCCAGAAGCTCAATAGCTACGGCAAAACCTGGCATTTCTGGCACAGCGGCGTGTTTGGCGAAGGGGCCGACCCGCTGCCCTTTGGCGAGCCGGTGCTGGCCTGGTCGTTCAACCGCGATGGCGAGGCCGCGCCCGGTCTGGTCGAGGGGCGCGACAAGCGCCTGGGCCTGAGCACGGCCGTCGCGCGCCAGAACCGGCAGGACCTGCAGGCTCTGGCTTTGCCGCAGCAGGGCGCGGACGCCCTGCGCGATTCCTTCGGCCGGCCCACGCTGGCCATACCGGGCGTGCGCCCGCCCTGAGCGGCGCATCCAGACAGGAGGGCTTATGGCACTTTCGCTTTTGCATACCCCGGGCTATCCGCTCGATCAGCAGCGTTTCAGCTGGCGCGAGCTGGTGCAGCCAAGCATCAGCAAGCTCGATGACGACGCCTTCACGCGGGTGCGCGTCATTCTCATGAACGGGATCGAGACGGAGGCGATCCGCTTCTCGCATATGGCCGCGCGCCAGAACGCGGCGCTGCGCCTGCCGCTGGCCCAGATCCGGCGCGTCGAGCAGCATCAGGCCACGATGGTCAACTGGCTGCTGGGGGCCGACCATTCGCCGCTGGAGACGACCATCGGCTATGAGCAGGTGGCGATCGAGCTGACGGCGTCGATGGCGCTGCGCGAGCCCGATCCCTATCTGGCCCAGACCTTCCGCTTCGGCCTGCTGGAGGACTTCGACCATCTGTACCGGTACGCGGCCCTGCTCGACCGGCTGGAGGGCAAGGATGCGAACAATATCCTGCAAAGCTATACCGACATCCTGCCCGGCCGCCCGACCTGCGTCGAGCACCGCGCGCCCGAGGACGATCTGCGCCGCCCCTACGACACGGCGCAGAGCCAGTTTCTGAGCAAGCTGCATGTGCTGACCCTGGCCGGCTCCGAATACCAGACGCACGACTACTACATGCATGTGGGGCCGCTGTTCAGCGATCCGCTGGCGCGCCAGCTGTATGCCGAGATCGCCTCGATCGAGGAGCAGCATGTCACCCAGTACGAGTCGCTCCTGGACCCGCAGCAGAGCTGGCTGGCGCAGTGGCTGCTGCACGAGGCGACCGAGGTCTACAACTACTACAGCTGCGTCGAGCAGGAGACCAATCCGGCCATCAAGGCGATCTGGGAGCGCTTTCTCGACTACGAGCTCGGCCACTTCCACGCAGTCGCCGCGCTGTTCCAGCAGCACGAGGGGCGCGATCCGGCCGAGCTGGTCACGGCCGATCTGCCGCCGCCGATGGAACACAAGAGCCAGCGCCGCTTTATCCGCCAGACGCTGGAGCAGGAACTGGGCCTGCGCGCGCGCGGCGCCGATTTTGTCGGCCTGGACGAGGAAAGCCAGGCCAGCCTGGCCTACCGCACGCATATCAATAGCGAGGGCATGCCGTCGGAACGCGTGGCCTCGGGTTACGTCTGGCGCCCGGGCACGGAACTGAGCCGCAGCGCCGGCCTCATCCACTAGGAGGGCGTATGGAAACCGAACACCTGGGCCTGAACCGCACCGGCATTCAGATGTCGCCATTCGACAGCAAGGCCATGCAGGAACTGGAGCCGCAGACGGCCGTCACCGACGGCCGTCAGGCCGGCTACGACGCCCGCGCGCCGTATTACACCGAGGGCGATGCGCTCGGTTCGGTGCCGGTGCCGGGCACGATCAAGGGCATGATGACCACCGGCATGACGGTACTGAAGGGCGAGAACCCGCAACTGCTGCTCGATAAGCTCGGCGAACGCCTGGCCGTGGAGCGCAGCGGCACGCGCCTGTACGACGCCCTGATCGCCAAGTGCCGCGCCAAGCTGCAGGGCAGCGACATCAGCATGACGCTGGCCGAGCTTGAGCATATCCGCGACGAGGAGCACCACCACATGCAGCTGGTAGCGGACGCCATCGAGTCGCTGGGCGGCGATCCGACCACGCAGACCCCCTGCGCCGACGTGGCCGGGGTCGAGACCTTGGGCCTGATGCAGGTGATCAGCGATCCGCGCACGACGGTGGCCCAGTCCCTGCATGCGGTCCTCGTCGGCGAGCTGACCGACAATGCCGGCTGGGAGCAATTGGTGGCCCTGTGCGACGCCCAGGGTCTCGATGAGCTTGTTGATCAGTTCGCCGCCGCCCTCGAGACCGAGCGCGAGCATCTGGCCATGGTGAAGACCTGGCTCGATGAATGTGTGGGACTCAGCTATGGCGATGTCGAGCTCGACGCCGAGGAGAATCGGGGGGCGGCGCCGCTGGCCTGAACACAAAGGCGGGCAAACTCGCGACACTTTTGCGACAGTTTGCGCAGGGGGCCTGGCTTACACTGCGTGCGCTGCTTTGCCCGCGTGCGCTCCGACGTGCACGGGCAGGGCGCCGGAAGCGGCAGGGACTCGCCCACTCACGCGAATCCTGTTTCCTTGGTCCCTGCCGCCGCCGCCTTCTTCAGCCGAGCTGTTTGTAGAACACCGTCGTCCCGCAGGGACGGCCGTCCGGAAACAAGGCATAGCCGGGAATCTCGCCCACGCGCTGCCAGCCCAGGCGCGCATACAGACGCTCACCATCTCCACCCGTCACCGTATCGAGCACGAGCAGGCTGCGTCCGGCTGCGCGCGCGGCGGCCTCGGCCGCCCGCATCAGGGCCGCGCCCAGACCGCTGCGGCGCGCACGCCGGTGCACGAGCATCTTGGCCAGGTCGGCCCGGTGCGGCTGGTTCTCGGGCAGATCGAGGATCAGCTGCACGGTGCCGACGACGACGCCGTGCTCATCCTCGGCCACCAGCAGCAGGCGCTGGCCGGCGGCAACGCCAGCCAGCACGGCTTGCCAGAAGGCGGTCGCGCGTTCCGCACTCAGCGGCGCCATGAAGCTGACCGAGGCGCCGCCAGCCACGCAATCGAGCAAGACATCGCGCAGTTGGGGCAGCAATGCCGGCTCGGCGCCGGCCTGACGGATGCGGTAGGCTTGGTTCATGCGGCTGTCCTCGTCAGTTCGCGGCTCACGGCGACCAGGTAGCGCGCCGCCGTGCTGCCGGGGTTGCGAAACACGATCGGCTGGTCGAGCGCCATGGCCAGGCAGTCGCCGGCGGCCAAGCTGTAGTCGGTGGCGCCGATGCTCAACTGCATCTCGCCTTCCATCAGCCAGATCTGCTGGGTATGCTGGGCGCTCAGGCCGGCATTATCGAAGGCGACGCTGGCCCCGGGCGGAAACATCACTTCGACCAGGCGCAGCGCGGTCGGCCATTGGGGCGGCGTCAGATTGCAGCGGATATAGCCGCTGACCGGGTCGGTCCAGCGCGGCTGTTCGGCGCGCCGCGCCAGCGGTTGGGGCGGGGCGCTGTCGGGGGTATCGAACAGGCGTGCCAGCGGCACGTCGAGGCCGGCGGCCAGACGTTCGAGCACGCTGGCCGTGGGACTGGCGGCGGCGCGCTCGATCAGGGAAATCGTTGAACGGCTGACGCCGCTCCGGGCGGCCAGGGCCTCGAGCGAGAGCCCGAGCGCGGCGCGCAGCTGCCTGACCTGGGCGGCAATGCGGGCGTTGACGGAAGTGGTATCCATAATATTAGATTGTACTTCTAGTTTTATGGAGGTCAACCATTCAAAGCGGTTTGTTAAAATAGTGATCAAAAGGCTGATAAAGGAAGCAAGAAATGATCGACAAAGTGATCAGTGTGGTGATGGAGCAGCAGCAGGATTATCAAATCCGCATCAATTTCGGCGCAGACGTGCCGTCTTTGCTGGCCGATGAGCCGGCGCCCCTCGGCCAGGGGAGCGGCCCTTCGCCCATGCATCTGTTGTGTTCGGCGGTCGGGACCTGCCTGACCGACTCGCTGCTATTTGCCCTGCGCAAGTTCAAGCAGCAGCCGGAACCCCTGGGCTGCACGGTCGAGGCCGATGTCGGCCGCAACGAGGCGGGCCGTCTGCGCGTGCTGGCCATGCGGGCCCATCTGCGCCTGGGCGTGCCGGCCGAGCAGCTGGCCCATCTCGATCGCGTGCTGGAACAGTTTGAGCAGTTTTGTACGGTGACCCAGAGTGTTGGGCAGGGCATTCCGGTGACGGTGTCCGTGTCCGATGCAATGGGTAAGTTGTTGAAGTAAAAATAACTATAGAAGGAAAGGGTTGGTATGGATCTCGGTTCTGCGCTTCAAAAACATTCTGAATGGAAGGTGAAATTCCGCTCGGCCATGGCCAAGCATGAGCAGCTCGATGCGATCTCGATCGGCAAGGACAATTGCTGCGAGCTCGGCAAATGGCTGCACGGCGAAGGCAAGGTGCGTTGCGGCAGTCTGCCCAGCTTTACGACGGTCGTGCAGAAGCACGCCGAGTTCCACCGTGAAGCAGGCAAGGTGGCCCAGGCCATCAATGCCAAGAAGTACGACGAAGCCGAGCGCATGCTCGGCGTGACGACGCCCTATGGCGCCGTGTCGAACGACCTCGGCGGCGCCATCATGCGTCTGCGTAAGGAGTGCCCGAACAACTGATCGGGCTCAGGGGATCTGCGCCAGGGTCTGCACGTGGCTGGCCGGCACGGCCGCCGCGTCCACATGGCCGGGCAGGCTGGCGCGCACCGGTCCCCCTTGTTGACCGCTCGCATGCAGGACATTCGCGTCCTGCTCGGGCGGCGCGTTCCAGACCGGATCGGCAATCCCGTCGAACACGCTTTTCAGCTGGCGACCCCAGCTTGAGCGAATCATCTGGAAATACTGGTTCTTCTCGTCGATCGTCACAAAGCGGGTGACGGCCAGGCTGTCGGCCTCGTAGACGAGCAGGTCGAGCGGCAGACCGACCGAAATATTCGAACGCAGCGTCGAATCCATGGAAATGAGCGCGCATTTGGCCGCCTCGTCGAGGCCGCTGGCGGGCGTGACCACACGGTCGATGATGGGCTTGCCATACTTGGCCTCGCCGATCTGGAAATAGGTGTTCTCGTTGTGCGACTCGATGAAGTTGCCGGCCGCATAGATCTGGAACAGGCGGCAGCGCTCGCCCTTGATCTGGCCGCCGAACATGATCGACACATTGAAGTCGATGCCGAAATCGGACAGGGCCTTGGCGTCGCGTTCGTGCACCCTGCGCACGGCATCGCCGAGGATGCGCGCCGCTTCGAACATATTCGGCGCATTCCACAGGCTGCGCCCTTCGCTGTCGACGTGCTCGGTCACGAGCTCGCGCACCGACTGCGAGATCGACAGATTCCCCGCCGTCATCATCACCATCACCCGGTCGCCCGGGTTCTCGAACACCGTCATCTTGCGGAAGGTGCCGACCTGGTCGACGCCGGCATTGGTGCGCGAGTCGGACAGGAAGACCAGGCCCGCATCGAGGCGCATGCCAACACAGTAAGTCATTGCTGGATCCTGAGGAAAACCATGATTGTACCTATTGCTGGGTGACGAGGACGTCGACCGACAGCGATTCCGTGCCGCCGCCGCGCCGCATGCCGCGGATCGGGGCGGCCGATTCGTAGTCGCGCCCGACCGCGAGGCGGCAGTAGGCGTCCGTCATCAGGCGCGCGTGCGTGACGTCGATCGAGACCCAGCCGCAGTGGGTGCGGTCCTCGACCCAGGCGTCGACCCAGGCGTGGCTGGCCGCGTAGTCGTCCGTTTCGGGGTCGACATAACCGGATACATAGCGCGCCGGAATGCCCTGGGCCTGGCAGCAGGCGATAAACAGATGGGCATGGTCCTGGCAGACGCCCTGGCCCAGGGTGATGGCCTCGCTGGCCGTGGTGGCCACCCCGGTTGCACCATGCTGGTACCGGACTGCACCAAAAATGTGCTCGGCCAGGCGCAGCATATCGCGCGTCTGGGCGCGTCCCTCGGGCAGGCAGGCGGCGGCCAGTTCCAGAATCGCCCCGTTGGGCGCGGTCAGGCGCGTCGGCACCGTGTAGACCAGGGGCGAGAGCGGGCTGTCCTCCTGCAGGCGGCCGGCCTCGGGCGCGCTGGTCTCGACTTCGCCGCTGGCGACAATGCTCAGCGCCTGATGGGGGGCGTTGACGGTCAGCGTGTGCGAGGCATTGCCGAAGGCGTCGGTGAAGGCGGCCAGCTTGCCCGGCGCGTGGATGCTCCAGGCCAGCACCTGCTGCTGGCTTTCGCGGCGCGGCGTCAGGTGCAGCTGCTGGATCGTGTAGGCGAGCGGCGCCGTGTAATCGTAGCTGGTGCGGTGGCGGATGTGCAGGCGCATGGCAGTCTCAGGCGGCAAGGGGCACGAGGAAATCGCGGCTGATGCGGTTGCCGAGCCCATAGATGTTTTCGAGGAAGCGGGTCAGGTAGCTGTGCAGACCCTCGGCCAGAATATCCTCGATGCGCGCAAACTGGAGCTCCGCATGCAGGCGGCCGGCGCAGCGCTCGGTGTCGCCCGACAGTTCATTGCGCACGGCGCGCAGATTGCTCAGCACTTCGCTCATGCAGCACAGCAGCGAGCGCGGCATGTCGGGGCGCAGCATCAGCAGGTCGGCCACGCGCTCGGGCGTGATCACATCGCGGTAGACCTTGCGGTAGGTTTCGAAGCCCGACACCGAGCGCAGCAGCGCGGCCCAGTAGTAGAAGTCGCGCTCGGCATTGGCCTCCTGGCCGTGCTCCTTGCCATGGAATTTCACGTCGAGAATGCGCGCCGTGTTGTCGGCCCGTTCGAGGAAGGTGCCGAGGCGGATGAAATGCATGGCGTCGTCGCGCAGCATGGTGCCGAGCGTGACCCCGCGCGACAGATGGGAGCGGAACTTGACCCAGTCGAAAAAAGCGCCCGGATCGCTGAGGTGGCGGCCCTCGGCCAGGCGCGTGTGCAGGTCGAGCCAGGTCTGGTTCTTGATTTCCCAGACTTCGGTGGTGAGGGCGCCGCGCACGGCGCGCGCATTCTCGCGCGCGGCCGTCAGGCAGGCCACGATCGAGGACGGATTGTCGGGGTCGCGCACCATGAAGTCGATGATTTCGCGCGCGCCCAGTTGCGGGTATTTGCGGTCGAAGGCGCCCTGCAGTTCCGAGATGCCGAGCAGGGCGCGCCAGCTGGCGTCGGCGTCGTGGTCGGTCTGGGGCAGCATGGCGGTCTGCACGTGCACGTCGAGCATGCGGGCCGTGTTTTCGGCGCGCTCGGTGTAGCGCGCCATCCAGAACAGGTGGTCGGCGGTGCGGCTGAGCATGGTGTTCTCCTTAGGCTTCGAGTATCCAGGTGTCCTTGGTGCCGCCGCCCTGGGAGGAATTGACGACCAGCGAACCTGCCTTCAGGGCCACGCGCGTCAGGCCGCCGGGCACCATGCTGATGGTCTTGCCCGACAGGACGAAGGGCCGCAGATCGATGTGGCGCGGGGCGATGCCGCTGTCGACAAAGGTCGGGCAGGCCGACAGGGCCAGCGTGGGCTGGGCGATATAGCCGTCCGGGCGGGCGATCAGGCGCGCGCGGAAGTCGGCGATTTCCTGCTGGGTGGCGGCGGGGCCGACCAGCATGCCGTAGCCGCCGGCCCCATGCACTTCCTTCACGACCAGCTCGGGCAGGTGGGCCAGCGTGTAGTCGAGGTCGGCCGGCTTGCGGCACTGCCAGGTCGGCACATTGTTGAGAATCGGCTCCTCGCTCAGGTAGAAGCGGATCATGTCCGGCACATACGGGTAGATCGATTTATCGTCGGCCACGCCGGTGCCGATCGCATTGGTCAGGGTCACGTGGCCGGCGCGGTAGACCGACAGCAGGCCCGGCACGCCAAGCGAGGAATCGGGGCGGAAGGCGAGCGGGTCGAGGAAGTCGTCGTCGAGGCGGCGGTAGATGACGTCGACGCGCTTCGGGCCCTGGGTCGTGCGCATCCAAACGAAGTTGTCGTCGACGAAAAGATCCTTGCCCTCGACCAGCTCGACCCCCATCTGCTGGGCGAGGAAGGCGTGCTCGAAATAGGCCGAGTTGTACATGCCCGGCGTCATCACCACGATCGTCGGTTCGGCCACGCCGGCCGGGGCCACCGAGCGCAGATTGTCGAGCAGCAGATCGGGATAGTGGTCGACCGGGGCGATGCGGTTGCGCGCGAACAGCTCGGGGAACAGGCGCATCATCATCTTGCGGTCCTCGAGCATGTAGGACACGCCCGAGGGCACGCGCAGATTGTCCTCCAGCACGTAGAACTCGCCGGCGCCGGCGCGCACGATGTCGATGCCGGCGATGTGGGCGTAGATATTGCTGGCCACTTCGATGCCCTGCATCTCGGGCCGGTACTGGGCGTTGCGGAAAATCTGCTCGCCCGGAATCACGCCGGCCTTGACGATGTGCTGGGCGTGGTAGATGTCGTGAATGAACATATTGAGCGCCTGCACGCGCTGGCTGAGGCCGCGCTTGAGCTGGGCCCATTCGGCCGCCGGAATGATCCGCGGAATCAGGTCAAACGGGATCAGGCGCTCGGTGCCGGCGTCGTCGCCATACACGGCAAAGGTGATGCCGACGCGGCGGAAGGACAGGTCGGCCTCGGCCCGCTTGCGCGCCAGGGTCTCGGGACTCTGCTGGCCCAGCCATTTGCAAAATTCCAGGTAGTGCTCGCGGACGGCCTGGCTGGCGCCGGGGGCCAGTCCGTCTGCCGTCATTTCATTGTAGAAGCTGGCCATAGGGGATGAACATTCCGTTAATCACACTGTCCGTGAATCAAGAACCGTGCCATGTTGCATGCCCCAAAGCGGTGCAGCGCCTGCCCTGTTGCGGTTTGGCGAGAAGTTTGGCGTTTTTGATATGGGTCAATTTTTTTTCTGCGCTGCATCAATAGACTGGCGTCATTACCAACAAGTAAGAAAGACCTGATCATGAAACGTCTCGCTCTCGCTGCCGCAGTCCTCGCTCTGTTCGCTCAATCCGCCGCCGCTGCTGACGCAACGCCCTTCCAGGTGCGTCTGCGCGCTGTGCATCTGGATCCGGCCGACAAATCGGACCCGGTCGGTGGCACCGGCAAGGCCGACCGTATTTCGGTCAGCTCGAAGACGATCCCGGACATCGACTTCTCGTACTACTTCACGCCGAACATCGCTGCGGAACTGGTGCTGACCGTGCCGCAGAAACACGACGTGGCCCTGGACGGTGGCAAAATCGGTAGCTTCAAGCACCTGCCGCCGACCCTGACCCTGCAATACCACTTCGCCCCGAACACCGGCTTTGACCCCTATGTCGGCGCCGGCCTCAACTACACCCTGATCCACGGCGTGGATCTGCTCGGTGGCAAGGGCGGTCTGGAGCACAACTCGGTCGGTCTGGCCCTGCAAGCTGGCGCCGATTTCAACATCGACAGCAAATGGTCGATCAACGTCGACATCAAGAAAATCCAGATCCGCTCGGACGTGTTCCTGTCGGGCGCCAAGATCAGCAACGTGAAAGTTGACCCGCTGCTGGTGGGCGTGGGCGTCGGCTACCGCTTCTAATCGTCTCCTGTTTTTCCCCCTGTGTGCCTGGCGTCTCGCGATGCCAGGCATT